>NZ_CP173382.1:0-232500 GCF_045002895.1 Eubacterium ramulus
ATGCCAACCAAAGCTGAACTATATGCACAGATGGCGGAGAAAGTGGCAACGCAACTCACTGGAAGCTGGCAGGAATGGGCAGGGTTCCTTACTACGGCAGCCCGCCTTTACAAGTACCCGTTCCATGAGCAGCTGATGATCTATGCCCAGCGACCGGACGCCACCGCCTGTGCGGAGTACGATTTGTGGAATGAAAAGATGGGCCGGTATGTAAGGCGCGGGTCCAAAGGGATTGCTCTGGTGGACGATTCCGGGGACAGGCCTCGCCTGCGCTATGTTTTTGATATTTCCGACACCGGAACCCGTGAACATTCCCGCACTCCCTGGCTGTGGCAGCTGGAGGAGCGCCATTTGGATTCGGTGCAGGCCATGCTTGAGCGCACCTATGATGTTTCCGGTGATGACCTTGCCGGACAGCTCACCGAGGTAGCCGGAAAACTGGCTGAGGAATACTGGACGGAGCATCAGCAGGACTTCTTCTATATCGTTGACGGTTCCTTTTTGGAGGAATATGATGAGTTTAACATCGGAGTACAGTTCAAGGCAGCAGCCACCGTCAGTATCACTTACGCTTTGATGTCCCGCTGCGGACTGGAGCCGGAACGCTACTTCGACCACGAAGATTTCATGGCAATCTTTGATTTCAACACCCCGTCCACCATCGGGGCGCTGGGAACAGCGGTCAGCCAGATCAACCAGCAGGTGCTGCGGCAGATCGGCGTTACCGTCCGAAATGCAGAGCGCGAAGCCAACCAAGAAAGGAGCAAACAAGATGAACAATCCAATGACCTATATCCAGAACGGAGACTATCTGATTCCCGACCTGAAGCTGAGCCAGCAGCCGGAGAAACCCCTGGGCAAGTACGGAAGGATGAGGAAAACCTACCTGAAGGAACACCGTCCCATCCTCTACAACCAGATGTTGCTGAACGAGAAGTTGTACCCGCACCTTCTGGAGATCGACGAGACCGCCCAGAGCAGACTGGAGCAGATGATGCCCCAGCTGGCGAAGGAAGCGGGAGCCACCGAGGAACTGAAAGCCAGCGATCCCATGAAGTGGGTGGGGCTGATGAACACCTGCAAAGCCCAGGCCGAGGAAATCCTGATGGCGGAGCTTATCAACAGCTGACTCTAAACCTGTTCCTCTCCGAAGCGGAACAGATCCAATCCATAGATGAGGCAGAGAATGTAGCGCATACATCCTCTGCTTTTTCTTTTGCCCAAAATGACATCGACCATGTGCTGCGTTTGGGCGGCAATACAGACCGTCAAAGGGAGCGTGTGGTTGCAGCCTTTGAAAAGCAGAAAACCACCGCTGAGATTGCCGAGATACTGAAAACGCTGTACCACGGTGGCAACGGCCTTGGCAGTGTGAGTGCATGGTATGCCGAGGATGGTATCCATCTTTCCCACGGGAAGCCTGTCCGTTATGACAGGTCTGCCCAGGTCATTTCCTGGGAGAGCGCCGCAGAGCGTATCGGGGAGCTTTTGGAGAGCGGCCAGTTTGCCTCCAATGTGGAGCTTGCAGAAGCGGCAGGCTATGAACGCTTCCTCCTTTCAGAAAAGCTCTGGTATCTGTACCACGATTTCAGCGAGGAAGCCAGAGAAGCCGGATATTTGTCCTGCCTGTCAGAGATCAAAGGCAATGGTTTCCCAGAGGAGACCCGCCGCCTGACGGAGCAGCTGAGTGACCCGGCTTTCCGCCAGACCCTCAAGGAAGAATACGCCGCCTTCTGGACTGCCTATCAGCAGGACCGTGACCTGTTGCGTTTTCGCTATCATAGACCGAGGGAAATCTGGGAGAACCTGAAGGACCTTGACCTGCCCCGCAGGACCTTTTCTTCAGAGCTTTCCCAAGTGCCAACCGTCCAGCACTTTATTACCGAGGATGAGATCGACGCCGCCATGACCGGCGGAAGCAGTTTCGCCGGAGGAAAAGGTCGTATCTATGCGTTCTTCATGGAAAACCATACGGATAAGGAGAAAGTAAGATTCCTCAAAGACGAGTATGGCATTGGCGGACGCTCTCATGCCTTGTCCGGCGCAACACACAGCGGCGAAGATCACGATGGGAAAGGACTGCACTATAAAAAGCAGGACTGCCCGGATGTTCATTTGAACTGGGAAAAGGTTGCCAAGCGCATTACCTCACTTGTCCAGAAAGACCGCTATCTTACCGAACAGGAACAGGCGCAGTATGACAAAATCCAGTCTGAACAGGAACTGGCCGAAGAAGATGCCATTCAAGCCCAGCAGCCGGAGGTGGATGAAGAAACACCAAAGCCTACCCTTGGGGAGCAGTTTGAGCAGTATAAGCCTGTGGTGACTGCCGCCATTTCCGAGGATACCGCATACCGCAATGCCTGCGGGCATTCTGACCGTGAAAATGCTGTCATCGAGGGTAATGCCGCTGTGCGCCGTGCAGTCCTTGGTTCTAAGGATATGGAGCTGATCCGACTCTATTCGGATGTGCCGGAGTTCCGTCAGCGTTTACACCGGGAAGTGATCGACGAGACCTATCCAAAGCTCCATGAACTTCTGCGCCCTCTTTCTCAGGAAGATATTGATACTGCCCTTTGTGCATGGAACGGCAATATCGAGAGTAAACACGCTGTTATCCGCTATATGAAAGACCATGCAAGAGAAAAAGATACCGCCGCATGGCTGGCTCAGGAATACGGCGGCAGTAACAGCAACAGCCTGTTTGTTGTCCGTGCCGGCAGCCCGGAGGAAACGCAGCTGCCCTGGCCGAAGGTACAGCGCCGGATTGCCCAGCTCATTCAGGAGGACCGGTTCTATACCGAAGAAGAACAGAACCGTTTTGACGACATCGACCCAATCGCCATCCGGGAAGCTCTGGAAGAAAGAGGGATCGTCAACGGACAGGTGACAGACCCGGAAAAACTGGACAATGCCCCGTTTATCCAACAGGTGATGTCAGATGCAGAGCAGATCGCAGATGCCGAGACAGAGCAGACTTCCGAAGTTTCCATTTCCGATGAGGAATATGATGCAGTTCGCCGCCCAACTCCGCAAAGAACTTCTTATGACCCTGCCGCCCCGGTCTATGCCGTGGGCGATACCGTGTATATCGAGGATGACGCCTATCAGATCACCGAGCTGCGGGAGGACACCGTACAGCTTCTGCCCACCGGGATGGTATATCCCATCTACCGGGCAGAGCGCAAAGAACAGTTCGAGCAGCTGCTTCGGGCAGACCGCCGCAATGCTTACTATACCGAGTTTCTTCCTACTGACCCGGACAAGGCAGATCAGGACTTGCGGGATGTATTGGCTCATGGACTGATGGATGAAGCGGATAAAAAGCAGATTTTCACGCTGCTGCAATCCGGCAGGAGCAACAGCGAGATCGCCTACTGGCTGAGCAGAGCCTATTCCAGTGAGATTGAGACACTGAATCTGGAGACCGGCGATATTGCCGATTACCGTACCACGGCACAGGGCATAGAACTGGAAGTCATGGATGCAGAGGAAAAGCGTCTGGCTATGCTGTATTTCCGCTGGGATGAGGTTGCGCCTTTGCTGCGCGGGATGTATGCCCGTCAGCTGGATGGCTTTGGACAGGAACAGCCCGAACCGGCTGCCGAAGCCCCGGCCTTCCATTCCGAGACCGTAGCCGTTTATCCGGGCGATAAGAACAATCTGCCCTATGATGTGGTTGTCCAGACCCTGCGAACCAATGAGCCGGAGCCGCCAGCCCCTGTGACAGAGCCGGAGAAAACCTTTGAGGAAGTGCTGGACGAACACCCGGTTTCCATCCAGGTTAATGGCCAGTGGCAGACCTTCCCCAATGCCAAAGCTGCCGAGGAAGCCTCCTATGAGGAATACAAGGCTAACCTGCGCCGCAATGCAAAAAACTTCCGCATTACCGATGAGCATTTGGGTGAAGGCGGTCCGAAAGCCAAGTTCCAGGCAAATGTCAATGCCATTCGTTTGCTGAAAAATCTGGAAGCTGCCGGACAGCAGGCAAGCCCTGAACAGCAGGAAGTCCTATCCCGCTATGTGAGCTGGGGCGGTCTTGCCGATGCCTTTGACCCGGAGAAATCAGCATGGGCTTCCGAGTATGCCCAGCTGAAAGAGCTGCTGACCCCGGAGGAGTATGCAGCCGCCAGAAGCTCCACCCTGAACGCCCACTACACCAGCCCTACGGTTATCCAGGCCATCTATGAAGCGGTGGGGCGCATGGGCTTTGAGACCGGAAATATTCTGGAACCGTCTATGGGTGTGGGCAACTTCTTCGGGATGCTGCCGGAGGAAATGAGAAACAGCCGTCTGTACGGTGTGGAGCTGGACCCGGTTTCCGGGCGTATCGCAAAGCAGCTCTATCCCAAGGCGGACATCACAGTAGGCGGCTTTGAGACCACCGACAGGCGTGACTTTTTTGACCTTGCCATCGGCAATGTGCCTTTCGGTCAGTATCAGGTCAATGACAAAGCCTACAACAAGCTGAATTTCAGTATTCACAACTACTTTTTCGCCAAAGCACTGGACCAGGTGCGTCCCGGCGGCGTGGTGGCTTTTGTAACCTCCCGCTATACGATGGACGCCAAGGATTCCACCGTGCGCCGCTATCTTGCCCAGCGTGCCGAGCTGCTGGGAGCTATCCGTCTGCCTAATGAGGCGTTCAAAAAAAATGCCGGTGCCGAGGTGGTATCGGACATCATCTTCCTCCAAAAGCGGGACCGCCCGCTGGACATCGTGCCGGAATGGACTCAAACCGGACAGACGGAGGACGGATTTGCCATCAACCGGTATTTTATCGACCACCCGGAAATGGTGCTGGGCAGACAGGAGCCGGTAAGCACTGCTCATGGTATGGACTACACCGTGAACCCTATCGAGGGACTGGAGCTTTCCGACCAGCTGCATGATGCGGTGAAGTATATTCATGGCACTTATCAGGAGGCAGAGCTGCCGGAGCTGGGCGAAGGCGAAGCTATTGACACCTCCATTCCTGCCGACCCCAATGTGAAGAACTATTCCTATGCCATTGTAGACGGGCAGGTGTACTACCGGGAAAACAGCCGTATGGTGCGCCCTGACCTCAACGCCACCGCCGAAGCCCGCGTAAAAGGTCTTGTGGGACTGCGTGATTGTGTGCAGGAACTGATCGACCTTCAGATGGATGCAGCGGTTCCGGACAGCACCATTACCCAAAAGCAGGCGGAACTGAACAGCCTCTATGACAGCTTTTCTGCAAAATACGGTCTCATCAATGACCGTGCAAACCGACTGGCCTATGCAGACGATTCTTCCTATTACCTGCTCTGTGCGCTGGAAGTCATCGACGAGGATGGGAAACTGGAACGTAAGGCAGATATGTTCACCAAACGGACCATCAAGCCCCATCAGGCGGTGGCTGTGGTGGATACGGCAAGTGAAGCACTGGCGGTGTCTATCTCGGAAAAAGCCTGCGTGGATATGGACTATATGAGCCAGCTTACCGGAAAAACAAAAGAAGAACTGGCCGGAGAGCTGCAAGGCGTAATTTTCCGTGTACCGGGACAGTTGGAGCAGGACGGAACGCCCCATTATGTGACTGCTGATGAATACCTCTCTGGCAATGTACGCCGCAAACTGCGTCAGGCGCAGCGGGCCGCACAGCAGGACCCGGTTTATGCAGTCAATGTGGAAGCTCTTACCGCCGCCCAGCCCAAAGACCTAGATGCGTCGGAGATCGAGGTGCGTCTGGGCGCTACCTGGATTGACAAGGAATATATCCAGCAGTTTATGTATGAGACCTTTAATACCCCGTTTTATCTCCAACGCAGTATCGAGGTCAACTATTCGTCCTTTACCGCTGAATGGCAGATCAAGGGGAAATCTTCCGTATCCTACAACGATGTGGCAGCCTACACCACCTACGGAACCAGCCGTGCCAATGCCTACAAGATTTTGGAGGACAGCCTGAACCTGCGGGATGTCCGTATCTACGACACCATAGAGGACGCAGACGGAAAAGAGCGCCGCGTGCTGAACGCCAAGGAGACCACCCTGGCTGCCCAAAAACAGCAAGCTATCCGGGAAGCCTTTAGGGACTGGATCTGGAGAGACCCGGAGCGCCGCCAGACTTTGGTGCGCCAGTACAACGAAGAAATGAACTCTGCCCGTCCCCGCGAGTATGATGGCAGCCACATCACTTTTGGAGGGATGAACCCGGCCATTACCCTGCGAGAACACCAGAAAAGCGCCATTGCCCATGTGCTGTATGGAGGAAATACTCTGTTGGCACATGAAGTAGGCGCAGGCAAAACTTTTGAAATGGTAGCTGCTTCGATGGAAGCCAAACGCCTGGGACTGTGCCAGAAGTCTCTCTTTGTGGTTCCAAATCACCTGACCGAGCAGTGGGCATCGGAGTTTCTGCGTCTCTATCCCTCCGCCAATATCTTAGTCACCACAAAAAAGGACTTTGAGACCCATAACCGCAAAAAGTTCTGCGCTCGTATTGCGACGGGTGATTATGATGCCATTATCATGGGACACAGTCAGTTTGAGCGTATCCCCATCAGCCGGGAGCGTCAGGAACGGCTTCTCTATGAGCAGATCGACGAGATCACCGAGGGGATTACAGAGGTACAGGCCAGCGGCGGCGAGCGTTTTACCGTCAAGCAGCTGGAGCGTACCAGAAAGTCTCTAGAAGCCAGACTGGAAAAGCTGCAAGCCGAAGGGCGAAAAGACGATGTGGTAACCTTCGAGCAGCTGGGTGTGGACCGTTTGTTTGTGGACGAGGCTCACAACTATAAAAACCTGTTTCTATACACAAAAATGCGGAATGTGGCTGGTCTTTCCACATCGGACGCGCAGAAATCCTCCGATATGTTTGCCAAGTGCCGCTATATGGATGAGATCACCGGAAACCGTGGCGTGATTTTTGCCACCGGCACCCCGGTCAGCAACTCCATGACCGAGCTTTACACCATGCAGCGTTATCTTCAGTATGAACGCCTGCAAGAACTGAACATGACCCACTTCGACTGCTGGGCTTCCCGATTTGGGGAGACCGTCACAGCGTTGGAGCTGGCACCGGAGGGCACCGGATACCGGGCAAGAACGAGATTCAGCAAGTTCTTTAACCTGCCGGAGCTGATGAACCTGTTCAAAGAAGTGGCGGACATCAAGACTGCCGACCAGTTGAATCTTCCTACCCCGGAAGTGGAGTACCACAATATCGTGGCGCAGCCTACCGGACATCAGAAGGAAATGGTCAAGGCTCTTTCCGAGCGCGCATCGCTGGTACACAGCGGAACCGTTGACCCGTCCCAGGACAATATGCTCAAGATTACCTCGGATGGCCGTAAGCTGGGGCTTGACCAGAGAATCGTCAACCAGATGCTACCGGATGAACCCGGAACAAAGGTCAATCAGTGTGTGGACAACATCATGCAGATCTGGCGGGACGGCAAAGCTGACAAGCTGACCCAGCTGGTGTTCTGCGACATTTCTACACCACAGGCCAAAGCTCCTGCAAGCAAGGCGGCGAAAACGCTGGATAATCCACTGCTTCACGCATTGGAAGACGCTGTGCCTCTGCCGGAGCAGGAACCGGTCTTTACGGTATATGACGATATTCGTCAGAAACTCATTGCTCAGGGAATGCCTGCCGACCAGATCGCTTTTATCCATGAAGCCAATACCGAAGTGCGGAAAAAGGAGCTGTTCTCTAAAGTCCGTACCGGTCAGGTTCGTGTCCTTTTGGGCAGCACCGCCAAGATGGGCGCAGGCACCAATGTGCAGGACCGTCTGGTGGCACTTCATGATCTGGATTGTCCGTGGAGACCCGGAGACCTCGCCCAGCGCAAGGGGCGTATCGAGCGTCAGGGCAACCAGAACCCCCTTGTTCATGTGTACCGCTATGTGACCGAAGGAACCTTTGACGCATACCTTTGGCAGACGGTGGAGAATAAGCAGAAATTCATTTCCCAGATCATGACTTCTAAATCGCCGGTGCGCTCCTGCGATGATGTGGATGAAACGGCGCTTTCCTTTGCCGAGATCAAGGCTTTGTGTGCCGGAGACCCCCGTATCAAGGAGCGTATGGATTTGGATGTGGAGGTATCCCGCCTGAAACTGATGAAAGCCGACCACCAGAGCAAGCAATATCGTCTGGAGGACCAGCTGCTCAAATACTTCCCGGAGGAGGTTGAAAAGCACAAGGGCTTTATCAAGGGCTTTGAATCTGACCTGGAGGTTTTGGCAGCTCACCCGCACCCAGAGGACGGTTTTGCTGGTATGGAGATTCGTGGAGACCTGCTGACCGATAAGGAGAACGCCGGTGCAGCCCTTTTGGATGCCTGCAAGGAGGTCAAAACCTCCGATCCGGTGCAGATCGGCAGCTACCGGGGTTATGCCATGTCCGTGGAATTTTCCGCATGGAAACAGGAATATACGCTCCTGCTGAAAGGACAGATGACCCACCGGGCAACCCTTGGTACAGACCCTCGCGGAAATCTTACCCGTATCGACAATGCCCTCGCCCAGATGTCCCAGCGTCTGGAGGCGGCAAAGGCCCAGCTGGATAACCTCTATCAGCAGCAGGCTGCGGCAAAGGAGGAAGCCGGAAAGCCATTCCTTTATGAAGAAGAACTGCGAAGCAAAAATGCCCGTCTGGTGGAGTTGGATACCCTGCTCAACATCGACGGAAAGGGGCAGGCACACACCGAGGCTGTTGTTGCCAAAAGCACACGGCCTTCGGTGCTGGATAACCTAAAACGCCCGGTGCAACCCCACAGTACAGACAAGAAACCAAAACAGCATGAGGAGGTGCGATAACATGAATACTAACGATCTGAATGCAGCCCTTTATGAAAAGATGGCTGCCGAACAGGATAAGTTCCGGGACTGGCTGAAAAGCCAGCCCCCGGAAGAAATCCTGCACCACACCTATGAATATACTGTCCGTGAGGATATTGTGATGGCGCTGGAGGAGCTGGAGCTGACCGACGTCCAGGCCAAGGCACTTTTGGAATCTCCATCTCCATTGGCGGATGTGTACCGCTATTTTGAAAAGCTGGAGACCGGCTATATGGATGTGATCCGGGACAGTATTGAGAACCGTGCCGACGATGTGTGCAGAGCTAAAGAGGAACTGCGAACAACACCGATCTATCCCCATTCAGCTGCCTATGCGAGAGAACATGGGGAGCTGGAGCAGTACCGAGCTTCCAACAATGTAAATCGCCAATGCAAGGAGTCTATTGAAGCGGCGGTGCGGGAGCACTTCGACGGAATGTATCTCAGCCACGATGCGGCAAAGGGTGTGATCGAGACCTATGGCATGGAGCGTGTGTCCATGGTTCTGTCTAACACGGTCCAGCTTCAGGACTGGGATGGGCGTTACTCCCGACGCAACAAAGAATGGGCCAAGACCATTCCCAACGATAATCCCGAAACCGTCCGTTGTGGTTATGCCTTAAACAGCCACCCTGCTGTGCTGGATGGTTTTATTGATCTGGTGCGTGAGGAACAGCAGCGCAGCCGTACCCAGAGAGAAAAACTGGAACCGTCCCGTCCCTCAGTACGGGATAAGCTCAAACAGGAGCTGCCCGCCCATAAGTCTGCCGCCCCGAAAAAACGGGAGCCGGAGCGATAACCATGGCAAAGCGCAAGCGGGATGTGCCGGTTTTGTTTTGGGTGTCCGCAGAAGAACTGGAACTGATCCATCAAAAGATGCAGCAATACGGGACAGAGAATTTGAGCGCTTATCTGCGGAAAATGGCGCTGGATGGTTATGTAGTCAAGCTGGAACTGCCAGAGATGAAGGAGTTGGTCTCCCTGATGCGCCGAAGCAGCAACAACTTGAACCAGCTGACCCGCAAAGTGCATGAGACCGGGCGGGTTTATAATGCTGACTTGGAGGATATATCCCAGCGGCAGGAACAACTGTGGGAGGGTGTGAAGGAAATCCTTACCCAACTCTCCAAACTTTCATAACAGGGATAGATACTCCATTTGCGGAGGGAGGAACGGCGTTTCTTCGCCGCACCTTCCTCCGCTTTTTCTTTTTGTCTGTATCCTTGTCTTTTGCCTGTCCGTACCGGATAATATGAGTAGAATAAGAAGCGTAGCAAAGGAGTGAAAACAGATGCTGACCTTTGAAAAGGTGCTGGAGATTTTTGCGGATTACCTAACCGCAGACGAGACCATAGAAGTTTATATCAGCCGCCATGGATGTGTAAGAGTTGAATTTGACCAAGATTTTCACTATCGCTCTGGCGAGGTGTGCTATACTCCCAAGGAACTGTTCGACCTCTTAGCCGATGATTACCGGACTTATCTGGAGATTGAACTGACCAAAGGAAAACGGGAAGTGACGGAAGATGATGAGAGAGAAGCGGATGCCCTATGCAAACAGTATCTGGAGCGTTGGAAGGAGGAACAGAAATGAAGATTTTGAAATGTCTGCTGATGATCGTAACTGCACCGGTCATTTTGGTGTTGACGCTTTTTGTCTGGCTCTGCACGGGGCTGATCTACATATCCGGTCTGGTGCTTGGTCTACTAAGCACGGTAATTGCTCTGCTTGGCGTGGCTGTGCTGATTACCTATTCCCCGCAGAATGGTGTGATTTTGCTGGTTATGGCATTTTTGATTAGCCCGATGGGGCTGCCGCTGGCTGCGATCTGGCTGCTGGGAAAGGTGCAGAGTTTGAAATTTGCGATACAGGATTGGGTGTATGGGTAAATGATGTGAATATAATTTGGAATGAAAAAGAAGCAGGACAATGGGAGATGAGACCCAATGCCCTGCTTCTCTGTTTATTCGGAACGAACTGTAATATATTTTTGATTGCGACTTTTAGGTTTATCGGGAATAGTCATTTCTAATTGCCCGGATTCTAAAAGCGGATTGATATGTTTCAAAGTGAAGTTTCTTAAATCTTTGAAGCCGCAAAATACTGCAAGCTCTTTCTTGGATTTTGGTGTTGTGCAAAAAGCCAAAATCTGTTTGGATACCGTTGATAGTTCAATAACTTGGTGGGTAACTTGGTGGATAACTTGGTGGGTGTCATCCTCTAAGTTGTAGTTTACATTTTTCAAGATGACTCTGAAATCTGTCGCTGTTGAGGAAAATTCAGGCTTATATGCCGCTGTGTATCCAGGCAGCTTTTCAGTTTCACTGACGATTTTGCGTAGGCCACTTCCACGGCGTTCCATATACTTCATGCGGTGGAACAGGTCAGCAATCACAGGGTTTCGTCGCATGGAAGTTTTCCTCCTTCATTCGTACATTGACAATCGAATAGACAGCACAACAGGTACATAAGAGGTATGATTATGCTTATTATGTGGATGAAAAACTCCTGTTCAGATGAAGTTACACTATCTTAGTGACAAACGCAAAGTGCAGGGAGATATTTGATGGCGCATTCCGTAGATGTTTTACCTAATCAAATGTGGCGAGGATGTGGCTGAAAAAAATTACGAGCGCCAGAGTTCCCTCTGGCGCTCATTTTATTTTCGCTGTGCGTTTTTTCTGTACTCTAATGGCAACAATCCCGTGCTTTTTCGGAATAATTCTGCAAATCGGCTTGAAGTGGAATAGCCTACTGTTTGGGCAACTTGCCCGACTGTCAGCTCTGTATATGCCAGCAGATATTCTGCTTGGCTCATGCGCCGCTGTTGAACATATTCCGTGATGGTGCAGTCGTAGTATTTCTTAAAACAGCTTTTGAGCTTTGTTGTTCCCATGCAGGCAATCTGTGTTAGCCGTTCCAGAGGAATATCAAAAGCATAGTGATCGCTAAGATAAGCGGCAACTATTTGGAGATTTTCAATATCCTGTTGAGAGAGCTTATGGGCTGGTTTATCAGGATGCTTCTTCTGATATTCCACCACCATTGAAACAGCTTCTGCGACTTTACCCTCATAAAAAAGTTTTGCGGCAATCCCTTCCCCGCGATAGTCTTTGATTTCTGTGAGTAACCGTGACATTTCTGGAAAGTCGGAAGTTTGGTCGATCTTCCGAAATGCATCCACAGGATTGATCTGTGCCTCTGGGTACAGTTTTTTCAGGTAGTCCTCATAATATGCCGGTGCAATCTCAATCCCAACCGAACGGATTGGAATATTTTTATGTATCAAAGCCTTGTATGGAGCGTAGCCTCCAATAAATGTTTTGATACAACCGGCAGACAGCCTACGGTATGGAGATAATTCCTCCCCGGAAATAGAGTCATACCGAGTGATACTCAGACATTCCGGCAGGGAACATTCCAACATGAAATCTTCGTGGAAGGAAAAGTTGTGGATTTTAATATCATATAGGTCTTTCTGTCCATAAGTCCAGTAGGAGCCTTCTCCAACTTCGGGAGAAAGTTTCCAGCAGTCACCTAATGCCCCATATTGCTGGTTGTCTGGGTCATGGATAAAACCGTGTTCAATCAGCAACGGTGTATAAAACTGGTCAATAATTTCAGACATGAAAACAGACCGCCTCCTTTTTGCAACGATTAGACGAACTTTTGAAAGGAACAGACGAACATCGCCGGGACCTATTGAATGTTGTTCGATAAATGCGTATTGTATTAGACAGTGGTTAGAACTATCTAACCGAAGAATATCACAAACCACTTGTCGAGTCAAGACAATGAAAGGTAGGAGGTCAAAATGAGTAATCAAGTAAATTCTATGAACAAAGGTCTGACAGTGAAAGACCTTGTAACAACAGGTATTTTTACTGCACTGTTATTTGTTTTTGTATTGGTGGGCGGTGTCTTTTTTGCAACGAATCCTGTACTTACTTTTTTCATGCCGGCAGGAGGTGGGCTGCTTGCTGGCCCCATTTATCTTTTGCTGATTGCAAAAGTACATAAGCGTTGGAGCCTTTCTATAATGGGCGTTATCATGGGTATTATTTGGTTCGTGACCGGTATGCACTGGGCTTTTGCATTGGGCTATCTGATCATGGCGATTGTCGCGGACTTTGTTGCTGGTGCAGGGCAGTACAAAAGCAAAAAACTCAACAGCCTGTCTTATATCCTGTTCTCTCTCGGCGGCACTGGATCGTATATCGTTTTCTTTGCTGACCCCAACGGCTGGGCGCAGACAATGCTGGGTAATGGAACCGAACAGAGCTACATCGACACCATGCAGGCAACCGCTAACACCGGCATTCTGATTGCCATGTTTGCCGCTGCTATCATTACATCTGCGATCAGCGCCTTTGTAGGCTGCAAAATGCTGAAAAAGCAGTTTGAAAAGGCGGGTATCACGGCATGAGCGGTGAACGCCATAAGAAAGGGCTTTGGCTCGACCCACGGGCCAAGCTCTTTCTTATTCTTATGTGTGTTTTATCGTCCATGTTTGCTCCTTCACTTGCATATCAATTTGTCCTTGTTATGCTGATTGCGGTATTGGGGGCTTTCTTTGGAAAGTGGAAATATGTCATTAAGGCTGTATGCTTTTATGCGGTCATCTGTGCCCTGACAGTTTGGATCATGGCAGAAATGACAGGCACGCTGCGGACAATGTTTATTGCCTTTTTAGGATTGTTTCATAAGGTATATGCGTGCGGAACCTTGGCCGGGATTGTTCTGACTACTACAAAAGTCAATGAGTTCCTGTCTGCTATGAACCGTGTCCACGCACCCAAAAAGTTAGTAATTCCTATGGCAGTTATGCTACGGTACATTCCAACTATTCAAGAGGACTGGCGCTATATCAAGGACGCTATGCGGATGAGAGATGTTTCACCTTCTCTGGCGAGCTTTTTAGCACATCCGGGCATGACAGTTGAGTGTATTTATGTGCCTTTGTTGATGGCAGCTTCAAAAGCAGCGGATGATCTTTCTGTTGCTTCTGTCACCCGTGGAATTGAAAATCCCAATCCACGCACCTGCCTTGTCCAGATAAAATGCGGAGCTGCCGATTGGGGCGTCATGGCCGTTGCCGTAGCTTATCTGATTTTTGAATTATGTGTGCGGGGAGGTGTGATCGGTTGATTGAGTTTGAAAATGTATCGTTTTCCTATACAGGACAGGAACATGGCGGGCTGCATGACATCAATTTGAAAATTTCGGACGGAGAATGTGTCCTGTTCTGTGGCCGCAGTGGGTGCGGAAAGACAACGATCACACGGCTGGTGAACGGCTTAATTCCTCAATTTTATCAAGGGGAACTTCATGGCCGTGTGCTGGTAGATGGTCAGGAAATCAGCAATATCCCTATGTATCAGATTGCCGCTAAGGTCGGCTCCGTTTTCCAAAATCCACGGACACAGTTTTTCAATGTGGACACAGACAGCGAGATCGCCTTTGGCATTGAGAACGAGGCTCGTCCTCCACAAGAGCTGATAGAGCGAGTGGAACAGACAGCCGACGATCTGCGTATTCAAAAGCTGCGGAACCGGAATATTTTTGAGTTGTCCGGCGGTGAAAAGCAGAAAATCGCCTTCGCTTCTGTTTATGCCATGAACCCACAGATTTATTTGCTGGATGAACCGTCCTCCAATTTGGATATGGCTTCCATTCAGGAGTTGAGAGAGCATTTGCGGCTGATAAAAAAGCAGGGCAAAACGGTTTTGATAGCAGAACACCGGCTGTACTACCTGATGGAACTGGCCGACCGAATTGTTTATCTGGAAAAAGGAGAAATCAAAGGGATTTATACCCCGGAAGAATTTCGACAGCTGTCGGAACAGGAGCGTGAACGCATGGGCCTGAGGGCAGTTGATCTTCGGGCGGTGTTCCCACCTAAACCCCACTCGATTGCCCCTATCCCGGTATTAGAGCTACGGAATGTGACGCTCCGTTACAAGAAGCGAACCATTTTGCATGATATTGGCTTATCCGCAGGAAAGGGTGAAGTGATTGGCGTGGTCGGCCACAATGGAGCCGGAAAGACTACATTTTCTCGCGCTCTCTGTGGGCTTCACAAAGACTGCGATGGACAATTTTTGTGGGAAAGCAAGCCGATTGAGCGTAAGGAAAGGCTGCAACGCTCTTATATGGTCATGCAGGATGTGAACTATGAGCTTTTCGCTGACAGCGTAGAAGCAGAATGTTCCTTTGGCATCCGAAATCCAGACCAAACGCTGGTAAATGCAACTTTGGAAGAACTGGGACTTTCCCCATATCGAGAACAACATCCAAACACGCTTTCCGGCGGTCAAAAGCAACGAGTAGCTGTAGCTGTCAGCATGATTTGTGGGAAAGACTTGCTTGTATTTGATGAACCGACCAGCGGCCTTGACTTTGACAGTATGACGCAGGTTGCAGGATTGATCCGGCGATTATCCAATATGGGAAAAGTCATTTTCATTGTCACACACGATTTTGAATTTGTCTGCCGTACCTGCTCACGTGTCCTGCATTTTGACGAGGGAGAAATGCCCGATGATGTACCAGTTACAATGGATGCCCTCCCGAAATTGAAAGAGCTGTTCTCTGTTTCAGATGGAAAGGAGAGGTAGTCTATGAAGCAGAAAAAAGAAAACAGAGTAGCACTGCTGCTCCATTGGGCCGGAGGCCAGAAAATCTGGCTGTTCCTGGCAATCCTGCTGTCCATGTGCAGTGGGCTTTGCATTATTGTTCCGTATATTTGGATTTACAGGCTGATGGATGCCACATTTAACAATGCCTGCACAAAAGAACTTGTGGTACAGACTGTGGCAATGATTGCCGCCGCTGTTACCCTGCGTTTTGCATTATTCGGCTGTTCCGGCGTGGCAGCCCATAAAGGCGCATACGGCGCACTGTTTAAAGTGCGCTGCATGGTTGCGGAACACATGGCCAGAGCGCCTTTGGGGGCCTTGAATGAACGGCGCACCGGGGATATAAAAACGGTTCTGAATGAAGATATTGAAAAGCTGGAGTTGTTCCTGGCTCATAACCTTCCTGACCTTGTGTGCTATCTGGTTGGGCCGGTAGTCATCTTTATTTACCTGATGACCGTCAATATTCCTCTGGCATTGATTTCCCTGGTTCCGCTGATCCTTGCTGTTGTTGTAATGGGGATGATGTTCCGCAACACGGATGACCTGATGGAACGGGCCAATCGCTCCATTACCACACTGAACTCGGTTATGATTGAGTACATCAGCGGTATGAAATTGATTAAAGCCTATAACATGGGGAGCAAATCGTTTCAAAAGTTTTCAGACGCTATCCAGGAAGAAAACGCCATGTGGAATGAAACTTCCCGGCGCATGGGGCCACCTTATGCGGCCTTTGTTGTTATCATCGAATGTGGGATGTTGCTGATGGTTCCAATCGGCGGAATGTTTTTCCTCAAAGGCTCACTGGCGGCCAGCGCATTTTTGCTGTTCGTCTATGTAGGTTCCATGTATCTGACGGAAATCCGCCCCCTGCAAGAACTGGGGACTAATTTTGCTAATGTACTGAACGCTGTTACCAAGACCAAAGAAATCCTGGATATTCCGATTTATGAGGGTGGAACGGACTTTCCCCAAAATCACGATATTGAACTTCGCAATGTCCGATTTTCCTATGACGGCAAGACCGATGTACTGCAAGGCGTCAACCTCAAAATCAATGACGGGGAACGCGTGGCTCTTGTGGGACAGTCTGGTGCCGGCAAAAGCACTGTGATTGAACTGATCTCCCGCTTCTATGATGTGCAGGAGGGCGAAGTGCTGATTGGTGGAAAAAATGTCAAGGAGCTTGACTACGATACCATTCTGAAAAATGTAGCCATCGTATTTCAAAAGACATTCCTGACCCGTGACAGCGTTTTAGAAAATATCCGAATGGGCAGCAACGCCACTCTGGAAGAAGTGCGGGCTGCTGCAAAAGAGGCGCAGATTGACGATTTTATCATGTCCTTGCCAGATGGATATGACACGAAAGTAGGCAGCTTTGGCTCTCGCTTCTCCGGCGGTGAAAAACAGCGGATTGCGATTGCCCGCGCAATTCTGAAAAATGCACCTATCTTAATTTTGGACGAGGCCACAAGTGCCTCTGACCCGGAAAATCAGATGGAGATTGATAAAGCTATTCAAAATCTATGCAAAGGCAAAACAGTCATTGTAGTAGCACACCGTTTGAGTGCTTTGAAAATGTGCAACCGGGTTGCTGTGGTGGAAAATCATACAATTACCAGCGTTGGCACCCATGAGGAAGTTCGGAAGAACAACGCCTACTATCGAAATGCGTGGAAAGACTACGAGACAGCCCGGAATATCACTTATCAGTTGGAGGGAGGCGAGCAGCATGAATGAGCATGATGTATTGAAAAAAAACCGCAATTTCTATATTGGTGTCGGCGGAACCGTTCTGGAAGGACTTCTCTCCGGCAGCCTGTTTATGCTGCTTTACTCTGTTATGCAGTTTTTGTGGTCGGGTCAATTTGACATGAACCGCGTTCTGGCTCTGACCGGTATTATTGCAGTGGTTTTTCTTCTCCGTATCCTGATTTACAGCTACGGTTATACTAAAGCGCAGATTGGCGGTGCGGAGGTTAGTAAGAATATTCGGCTTTTTATGGGTGACCATTTGAAGCGCATCCCACTGTCCCGATTTACACAGGGGCAGACCGGCGATTATATCAACACCATCACAAGCGATGTAAACAACTACGAAAAAATCCTGACCCATAAAGTCGGAGATTTGGCAAAGAATTTTGCCCTGTCATTGATGTTGATTGTCTTTGTTATGACGCTTTATGTTCCGGCTGGAATTATCCTGCTGATAGCAGACCTTCTTTTAATCCCCGGCCTGTGGCTTTCTTTCCGCATGGTACGGAAATATGGAAAAGAAAAGAACGATATTTGTGCGGAGAATGTCAGCAGCATTGTTGAATATGTTTCTGGTATTCAGACTTTCCGAGCTTATGGTGTAGGCGGTATGAAGAACAAAACCGTTATCAACGCCATGCGGGAGTTTTGCCGGATCAGCTTTGTATACGAAGCAAAGGTGCTTCCAATTGGTGCGGGCTTTGGCATTTTAAGTTGGCTGTCCTGTCCGCTGGTTATCTGGTTGTCCTATGCACCTTGGATTGCAGGGACACTGAACACAGTAGACTACCTTTTGATTTGTATGTTACCCCTGTTTTGTGCAAAGTTGGCTAACTCGATTTTTGTAGATCTCACCAGTTATAAGAACCTGATGATCTCAAAAAACAAAATTGGGGGTGTAATGAATGAGCCGGAGGAAACTGGCAGCATGGAGCCGCTTCACACAGCTACCCATGAAATCACCTTTGACAATGTAGATTTTTCGTATGTGCCCGGTGAGCCGGTACTGAAACACGCTACTTTTACGGTGCCGGATCAAAAGCTCACGGCCATTGTCGGGGACTCTGGCTCCGGCAAATCTACTATTTTGAACCTGATTGCAAAATATTATGAAGCAACGAGCGGGACGATTTCGATTGGCGGTAAACCCATTAACCATATTGCCGCAGAGCGTGTACTGGAACAAGTTTCTATGGTAGACCAGGACGTATTTCTTTTTGATGATACCATCCGGGATAATATCCGCCACGCTCGCCCTAATGCTACGGACACGGAAATCGAGGCTGCCTGCCGGGAGGCTAACTGTGACAGCTTCATCCGTAAGATGGAAAAGGGATACGATACGCCGACTGGCGAGAATGGAAATCTTCTCTCTGGCGGTGAGCGTCAGCGAATTTCAATAGCCCGCGCTATCCTGAAAAACAGCCCGATCCTGCTTTTGGATGAAGCAACGGCGTCCCTTGACATCGAGAACGAGCTGGCAGTAAAGCAGGCCATCGCCAATCTGCTGAAAGAGAAAAAGACTGTGGTAATGATTGCTCATACCCTTTCCATCGTCAAAAATGCAGATCAGATCCTTGTGGTATCTGACGGAAAGATTGCTGAAGCCGGTACTCACGATGAATTGCTGGCGAAAGGCGGAAAGTATGCGGCCATGTGGAACGCAGAGCAAAAAATATCGGCTTGATAGAAGCTAAAGAAGAATAATTGCATAGCGCATGAACCTGCCCCGACTACGGGGAAAGAAAAAAACCGCTGGCTGGGGCAGGTGATTTTGCACGCTCAATTTAAGTTATTACCCTAACGGCGGTTTTGAGAAATCAGAGCCGCCGTTTCTTTGCGTTTACACAAACCAATGACGACTTGCAGGGACACGGTAGCCGATTGGAGGTTATTTTGCCGTGTCCCGTTTGCTTTTTCAAAGCTCACATGATCTATATCAGTTAAAAAAAGCATTGCTCCTCCTCCGGGTAAGTTTAGCATTGCATCGGCATTATCGTTCTATGTAATTAAGTACAATCGTGGCTGTTCTTGGTGCGCCAGTTTTCCATTACGGAAATCTGGCGTTTTTTGTTGCCTTTTTTTCGGAGATGATCCGATTGTCTGCCGGTGTCGGTCCCCGCCTCCATTCGATTCACCCGTCAATCACCCGTGAATCGAAATGGAGGTACATAATGAAGAAAATTAACCTTCGGGAACTTTATCCTGATGTTTATACAACAGACTTTTTTATAGATGTGACAGAGGAAGTAATGGAGACTATTCGAGCAGCTGAACGTGCGGAGGCTGCGTATGAGCGAAAGATGTATCGCTACAAGGCCCAGTATTCTCTGGATTGCGAGAATGGCATTGAAAATGCAGTGCTGTTGAAGCCGCAAACGCCGGAGATAGTTCTGGAGGAAAAACAGTTTCAGGAGCAGGTCTATGCCGCTGTGATGAAGCTGCCGGAGAAACAGGCAAAGCGAATTTATGCCCGATACTATCTGGGAATGACGGTAAATGAAATTGCCGAAGTAGAAGGTGTAGACCCAAGCCGTGTCCGAGACAGTATCCGCCGTGGATTAAAGCAGCTTGTAAAATATTTTTGATAAAATTTCATTTGATGCGCCTGTTTTTTGTCTTTTTTGTCAGTGTTAATAAGAAGGACAAGTTTTCCTCCTTCATTCGTACATTGACAATCGAATAGACAGCACAACAGGTACATAACTCATGTACGAGCGAATGTGAAACGCCGCGAAGATGGAGCAGTCAGGGAGGTGATGAAAGAACTGCTTCGGAGCGATCTACGATTTCATAAAACGGATTGTGGCAGATTCGGCGCGATGACTGCATGGGGGCTTAAAGATACTTCCTCACGGCCCGCCAAAGACTTGGGGGGAACCCTGCGGCACACGATACGAACGATGCTGCGGAGTTATGACAGCCGCGCCAGCGGAGACCTGTTGTGTTCCCATCGTCAGGGGGCGTGGCAAATGTGACGAAAGCTGAGTTTTATAAATAGGAAGCGTTTGCAGTTTCCTGTTCAAAATCAGATACCATGCGCTGGCAGTTTCGGCTGCCAGCGTATTCATGTGGCTTTGAACAAACACGATGACAGACTTGACAGATTGGAGGAAATATGCTTTATGGAAAAACTTATTACACGAAAAGAAGCAGCAGAAATTTTAGGTATCAGCATTGCAACCCTGGACGCGGCCCGTAACAACGGTCTTATTTCTTATGTGCAATATGTGCAGAATGGCTGTGTGTATTTTACTTCAGCGGGCCTTCAGGAGTATATCGCAAAATGCACCCACAGAGCAAAGCCAGCAGAAAAGAACGCAACTTATCGTAGACCTCGCAGAGCTGGAGTGTGAGTCGATCCGTATCCTTGCTGGAAACGGAATGGTCTGATAAAACATAGATACAGCGCTGGAGTATATTCTTAGGAGGTGGCGGAATTGGCAAAAAGAAAAAGAGCAATTCCACAATACGGTACAGTTACGCTTAACGGCATAGATTATTATAGAACGCGGGTTCAGAACGCAGATGGAAAACTGGTGGCCCTTTATGCGAGAACACCGGAAGAATTATATGATAAAGAGTTGGGAGCATTAGAGCAGATCGACAACGATACATTCTGTCGGAAATCCCCGACGGTTGCAGACTACTGTGAAAAATGGCTTTTGATGCAGTCGGTTCATGTGAGGGCAACCACGCTGATAGATTATACCTCAAAGGTCAGACGGCACATTATAAAAGAACTGGGACAGATGCGGATGGCAGATGTGACACTGGATGACATTCAGCTTGCACTTGTTCCTGTTTCCGAGAAGTCCGCTTCGGTATATAAGTCAGTGGTTATCCTGTATAAATCCATTTTCCGTGCAGCAAAGGAAAGTAAGATTATTGATAACAACCCAACGATTTACCTTACAGCCAAAGGTGGAGGCGTTCCGCAGAAGGACAAAGCTGCATTGACGGATGAACAGGCCGCCAGACTGCTGGATGCCATTCAGGGACTTCCGCCGTATGTATTTGTCATGTTAGGGCTGTATGCAGGATTGCGGCGAGAAGAAATTCTTGCCCTAAAATGGGATTCTGTATATCTGGATGTGGATTGCCCTTATTTAACGGTACGCAGGGCATGGCACACGGAAAATAACAGACCGGTGATTCTGGATGAGCTGAAAACGAAAGCCGCGCATCGAAATATTCCGTTGCCGGTTTGCCTGGCGGACTGTCTGAAAGAGACAAAAGCTAATTCACAGTCAGAATATGTAGTGTCGAACAGAGACGGTGATCCGTTATCCTATACGCAGTTCAAGCGGCTCTGGCAGTATATTGTGACCCGAACTGTCAAGGAGCGTTTCTATTATCGCTACGAGGATGGAAAGCGTGTAAAGCACACGGTTACGCCGGTCCTCGGTGAAAAGGCAGCACATAACGGAAAAGTGATTTACAGCTTAGATTTTGAAGTGACGCCGCACCAGCTGCGGCATACATACATTACGAATCTGATTCATTCGTCCGTAGACCCGAAAACGGTTCAATACCTGGCGGGACATGAGAGCAGTAAAATTACGATGGACATTTACGCAAAGGTCAAATACAACAGACCGGATGAGCTGGTAAGAACAATGGGTGGTGCATTTGCCCAGTGGGATGCAGCACAGGCATAATATTATAAAAGCAGGAAACAACGCAGGAGCGAGGCAAGGATGTCTCGCTCTTTGTTTTTCATAATCCGTATCTTTGATTAAGTTAGTGCTTTCTGATAAAAAGAAGGTGTGAATTTAAGAACACTCATTATCAGGAAAGGAAGATTTGTATGGCTAAGAAAAAACAAAGCGTTCCAGAGTACGGAACGGTTACAAGAAAAGGAACACTGTATTACAGAACCAGAATTACAGATGCCGATGGAAAGCAGGTCAGCTTATATGCGACCACCTGTGAAGAATTATATGAAAAGCAGTTGGAAGGCCGGAGACAGGTGGAGGAAATCATCTTTCGCCGGAAGCATCCGACGGTTGCCGAGTATTGTGAGAAATGGCTGCTGATGCAGTCAGCAAAGGTGTCTACGGCCACTATAAAAGGATACAGACAGAATATGAAGAATTATGTCATCAACTCTCTGGGAGATATGTATATGGAGGAAGTGACTGCGGATGATATTCGTCTGGCGCTTGTTCCGCTGTCTCAAAAATCGAAAGGACTGTATGATACGGTAAATATGCTGATTAAGTGTGTGTTTTATTCGGCAGAGCGCAGTCAGCTGATAACCGATAATCCGTGTGTAGGAATTTCAGCAAAGGGCGGAAAAGCATCGAAAAAGAAAGACGCCTTAACAGATCAACAGGTTGCAATTCTGCTGGATACGGTGAAAGAGCTTCCGCCATATCTTTTTATTATGATTGGTTTGTATTCCGGCTTGCGTCGGGAAGAAATTCTTGCATTGCAATGGGACTGTGTATTCCTGGATGAATCCACACCATACATTTCTGTGCGGCGGGCATGGCGCGCGGAGCATAACAGGCCGGTGATCTCCACCGTCCTAAAGACAAAGGCAGCTAAAAGGGATATTCCCATTCCGAAGTGTCTGGTGGACTGTCTGCGGGAAGCAAAAGCAAATTCCATATCGGAGTATGTGATTGCCGACAGTGAAGGACAGCCGCTTTCCTATTCTCAGTTTACGAGAGTTTGGCAGTATGTAGTTGTTCGTTCTGCAAAAGAGAGAACCTACTATAAATATGTGAATGGACAGAGCATTAAATATACCGTCAAGCCGACATTAGGAACAAGGCAGAGGAACAATCCCAAGATTCGCTATACCCTGAATTTCGATGTAACACCGCACTTGTTGCGGCATACCTACATCACGAATCTGCTCTATGCGGGCGTTGACCCTAAGACAGTTCAGTATCTGGCAGGGCATGAGAATAGTAAGACAACTATGGACATTTACGCGAGGGTCAAGTATAATAAACCAGAGGAACTTTTCGAGGTAGTGAATGATGCTTTGAACCAGGAGAATTTCGATGAAAAATCACCGATTTCTATGGTTAAGGAATAGGACAACCAACAACAGAAAATGCGAAAAAGCCCGTAATATCAAGGAAAAACGCACCATAGAGATGTTTAATACGGTCTCAAATCTGCTCGTCGTGCACCACAGTTCTCAAAGAGATAATTTTCTCGGAAGAGATTTTTCAAAAGAATTTATATCCCGGAAGTATTTTGCTTCCGGGATTTTCTTCTATTTGGTCAAAACATGACCGAAAGTTCTTGCATTTATAATTCAGTCAATTAGAATTTGATAATTACTGACTGAATTCTATAAAGTGTTCCAATTTAGTCAATTGCAAAATTATAAAGTATTGACTGAAATCCAAATACTACTTAAATTAAATCAAAACATAAAACCAAATATGAGGAAAATAAATGAATATGAATAAAGAAAGCGATATTTTAGAAACCACATTAGCCATTGCCGAAAGGCAATATCTGGAAGCATATCATTTTTTGCAGAATGCTTATCAGGAAAACCCGCAGAATTACGGACCACAAACATTATATTTCCTTGCTTGTCTGTCAGGTGGAGCCAATATGCCAGAGGAGGCTTTGGGATGGCTGCGCAAGGCAATCCGTGATAACAAATGGTGGTACCGACCGGAAGTGTTGGATGATGATGATCTTACGGAACTGAAAAATGATAAGGAGTTTCTTTTGCTGAAAACAATTTCGAATGAGCGCTATGTGCAAGCTGCGTCCAAATCAAAAGTGCTGTTTTCATGGAAAAAGAAAACGGCGGATAACCTTTTTCTGGCTATTCATGGCAACACACAGAATGGTCAAATTGCGCGAACTGATTGGGAACCCATCGTTGGAAAAAGTGCCGAGTGGCAGATTGAAACGGTACAAAGCGCTGAGCCAGACGGATATGGCACCTACCGGTGGAGCTATGATATGACTTCCTATTTGCCGGTGGCACATTCCATGGAAAAGGTGCAGAAGGAGGGATATCACAAAATTGCCTGTGGTGGTTTTTCTGCCGGGTGTGATATGCTTTTGCGCGCTATTGCATTTACATCAGCGAGTTGTGATTTATTGATTTTGCAAAGTCCGTGGATTCCGGTTCTGCAGGAACATACAGAAGCTCTTGTTCGTGCCATTTCGCAAAAGAATATTGAACTTCGGATTTATTGTGGTTCTGAGGATGAAGATTGTCTTCCACTGGCAAAAAAGCTATATGCCGAAGGGAAAAATGCAGGCTTAAAGGTGACATTTACAATTCAGGCAAATAATCGGCATCAATTTCCAGAGAAGATGTACCACTTGTAGGATGACTATTCAGTACTCAAGAATTGGCTTCGTGAGGAAAAATATGCTAAAAATAGAACATTTGTCAAAAAATTATGGGGACAAAAAGGCTGTAGACGATTTAAATCTGCACATTGTCCCCGGTGAAATCTATGGCTTTATCGGTCATAACGCTGCAGGCAAGACGACAACCCCGAAATCTGCGGCAGGAATTTTGCAGTTTGACGCCGGAGAAATTTATATTGACGGCAAATCCATCCGGACACAGCCGCTGGAGTGTAAGCGCAGCTTTGCCTACATCCCTGATAATCCCGACCTGTACGATTACATGACAGGAATCAAATATCTGAATTTCATTGCGGATATTTTTGGCGTCAGTGCCACAGACCGACAGACACGCATCCGTAAATACGGATACCTTTTTGAACTGACCGGTGACCTGGCGCAGCCTATCGCCGCCTATTCCCACGGCATGAAGCAGAAATTGGCGATTATTTCTGCATGGCTGCACCAGTCGAAGCTGATCCTTATGGATGAGCCTTTTGTGGGACTTGATCCTAAGGCATCCCATTTGCTGAAAGAGATGATGCGGCAGGTTTGTGATACGGGCGGTGCAATTTTTTTCTCGACTCATGTGTTAGAAGTGGCGAAAAAAAGGTGTTGAACGTTTTTCGGGACTGTAAGAGTAAAACGATAAAGAACGTCAACGTTTTTGGGAGGTAAACGTAACGTCGATTGCCATTTTTACATAGAAATGTTACTTTAGAAAAAACAAAGATCGGAATAGATAAATATAAAAAGGATTAAGTTTTGGAAAAATCAAAGGTAACAGAGAGGTAGAACAGATATGGATGCAAAAATATTGGGAAACTACATTGCAGCACGTCGAAAAGAACTTGGTATGACTCAGGCAAATCTGGCAGAGAAAATCCATGTGACAGATAAAGCAGTATCCCGCTGGGAGCGTGGTGTTGGATTCGCATTTTTGTCTGTATGGATACAGTTCTTGGATATAAAAAATCTGGCGTATACTGGTAATTGGTCAGCAATCTATGATACAATTAATGTGCTATCAGCAGTAGTAATTATGTTTTGTATCATTACACTGTTGTTGAATTTTATAAATATTAAAACGCATGATTAAAAATATTGATTTTTTAGGAAAGCATATAATGAGAGGCAGGAAAAGTATATGTTACCACCACGAAAAGTCCAATTTGAACGCAGAATAAGCATTCCCCAGCTTCAAGTGCGTAGAGCACTAAGCGGTGGGTACGGGGGATGCTTATGTCAGTGGGAGTTAAAAGCTCCCACTGACAGGTCGCAAAGCGACTGCGTTCATGAGCAAGTAGCGAAAGCGGATTGCGAATGTCCGCTTTACGCACAAAAACGGGAAAATGAAAATTTGAGAATTAGAACATTTCTTAAATGTAATGCAGATGAAGAAAAACTGGATCGTCAATTCAAGAGTGTTCCGTTGGAAAAAGTTATGGCAATGGAAAACAGTATGTATTATACAATCCGAAAGCGGCGGGGAATCTGGCGCTAAATTTCGCTTTTACTTTTGAAAAGATTCTGGTATGATAGCATGGTGTAAAAATTTTGCTATCAGAAAAAACTGAGTGAATCATAAAACAAAGGAGAACACATAGATAAATGAGTATTTTAAATGTAGAGCACCTGACGCATGGGTTTGGTGACCGTGCGATTTTTGAAGATGTATCCTTTCGTTTGCTGAAGGGCGAGCATATCGGTCTGATCGGTGCAAACGGTGAGGGAAAATCCACATTTATGAGTATTGTAACCGGACGCCTGATGCCGGATGAAGGAAAAGTCGAATGGGCAAAAAATGTCCGTGCTGGGTATCTGGATCAGCATGCGGTGCTGGAAGAAGGAATGACCATCGGAGATGTACTGCGCTCTGCATTTTCCTGGCTGTTTGAGATGGAGACAGAGATGAACCAGATGTTTGAGCAGATGGCGGAGGCCACACCGGAGGAGATGGAACGTCTGCTGGAAGAGACGGGTACTTATCAGGAATTGCTGGATCAGCATGATTTTTATATGATCGATGCGAAAGTAGATGAAGTTGCCCGTGCATTAGGCCTGCTGGATCTTGGACTGGATCGCGATGTAACGGACTTAAGTGGTGGTCAGAGAACAAAAGTTTTACTGGCAAAATTACTGCTTGAAAAACCGGATATTTTATTGCTGGACGAGCCGACGAACTATCTGGATGAAGAGCATATCGCATGGCTGAAACGTTATCTGCTGGATTATGAAAATGCATTTATTCTGATCTCTCATGATATTCCGTTTCTGAATGAAGTAGTAAACATTATTTATCATATGGAAAATCAGGAACTGAACCGTTATGTTGGTGATTATGAGCATTTCCAGGAAGTGTACGCCATGAAAAAAGCGCAGCTTGAGGCAGCATACCGCAGACAGCAGCAGGAAATCAGCGAGTTAAAGGATTTTGTGGCAAGAAATAAAGCCAGAGTTTCTACCAGAAATATGGCAATGTCCCGTCAGAAAAAACTGGATAAAATGGATGTCATCGAACTGGCGGCAGAGCGGCCGAAGCCGGAATTCCATTTTCAGTATGGACAGACACCGGGAAAAATGCTGTTTGAGACACAGGATCTGGTGATCGGTTATGATGAGCCGTTGTCCAAACCGCTGAATTTCTCCATGGAGCGTGGTCAGAAGATCGCGCTGGTCGGTACAAACGGAATCGGAAAAACAACGTTGTTGAAGAGTATTTTGGGATTGATACCATCTATTTCCGGTGAATGTGAACTGGGCGAAAAACTGCAGCTTGGTTATTTTGAACAGGAAGTAAGCCCGGATAACCGCAACAGCTGTATCGAAGAAATCTGGGAAGAGTTTCCATCATTTTCCCAGTATGAAGTGCGTTCCGCTTTGGCAAAATGTGGACTGACAACGAAGCATATTGAAAGCCAGGTGCGTGTGTTAAGCGGTGGTGAGCAGGCGAAAGTGCGTCTGTGCAAATTGCTGAATCGTGATACGAATTTCCTGCTTCTGGATGAGCCGACCAACCATTTAGATGTGGATGCAAAGGATGCGTTAAAGACTGCATTGCAGGAGTATCGCGGAAGTATCCTGCTGATTTGCCATGAGCCGGAATTTTATCAGGATGTGGTAGACGAAATCTGGAATATGAGCCAGTGGACTACCAAGTTATAAAAAATCTATTGCGCATTGCATATACATGAAGGAAGAGGATACAGGCTGTTACGAAATGGTTGCAGAATATATTGAGAAAAAAACATCAATAGTGCAGTAGTGTATGCTAACTGAAGTGATTGACAGAGTACCCCACAGGGGTATACAATGATGTTGATTGAAAAATCATCATTTGAGAAAGAAGGAATCAGTATGGTAAAAACTGTATTAAAAATTGATGGTATGTCATGCAGCATGTGTGAAGCTCATATGAATGAAGTCATCCGCAACAATTTTAAAGTAAATAAAGTCTCTTCTTCAGCAAGTGCCGGAGAGACCGTCATCATCAGCGATGCAGAACTTGATATTCCATGGGTGAAAAAACAGGTAAAAGATATTGGATATAAAGTATTATCTTATGAATCGAAACCTTATGAGAAAAAAGAAAAGAAAGGTTTCTTCCATTTTGGAAAGAAATAAGAAACCGGGAATATGCAGTGAAAAGCCGACAATTACGACAGAGGAAATTCTGTTGTAGTTGCCGGCTTTTTCTTTATGCATTCAGATGTTGCAGTCCATGGAAGATACTTTTATGAAAAAGCAGAATGCACGGCGAAGAACCATAGTTGGGAATAAGAAGCAACCGGTGGCTTCGTTGTGCATTTTGTATATGAATAAAGCCGAGATTCTGTAAAAAATTTCATGGCAGGATTTGTCGAATCATTGTATAATAAATCTATATGCAAAAAACAGGAGAGACGAAGGATGAACTGGAAGAATGTACAGATTGTCCCAACATTTGTAGATCAGGGCGTATCCTGCTATCAACTGGAGGGCGGAGACTTTAAAAATGAATATTATATTGTATCAGAAGCGGAGACACGGAAATTATTAAATAATCCGGAGATCGTTGGATATGAGACTTATTATTGTCTGATTCCGTCCACTTCCCAGATGTTGTATTATTTCAAAGAACAGAAGAAGGTGACAACCGCCAACATTCTGTCTATTCTGCGTGGTGCGTTAAACTATCCGCTGGAGGAGAGCTGCTATCGTGAGCATATCCGTGTGCATGACATCAGTTTTCTGTCCAGTGAGCGTGTGTTCCATGAAGATGAGATTGCCGGTCTTGAGATTAAATACAGCAAGCTGACGATGGTGCCTGGAAGTACCTTGTTGATCGGTGATATCATTGCTACCGGAGAGACATTGATCCATTGTCTGCGATATGTGACTGATTTTTACCGCGCACACGGAGCAAAACTGCGCAATATTATCATCTTTACGATCGGTGGGACAAAAGGCATTGAGATTTTAGAACGCCTGACCGAGGAAATCCGTGAATACTGGCCGGATTTTGAGGGATTTATTACAGTATTTTATGAAGGTATTTTTGCAACTTACCAGGATAAAGGTGTATCCGGCATCAACCTTCCGGATGTCGATTTCTACTGGAAAGGTGGTATCATTGCGCCGGAATTCAGACGTCAGACACTTTCTATGTGCAATCCGTTATTTGAGAAATGTATCATCTATGATGGTGGCGCACGTCGTTACGAAATCCATGAGCATGTAGAGGAAGTGCTGGAATTCTGGAACGGCATGCTGGAGCGTGCAGATGAGATCGATCTGAAGGAATTGCTGGATGAGAAACTTGGTTATCCGGCTCCTTTGGCATACAATGACTGGGTGGAAGCAAACCATTATCAGGAGTTGAACGACGCACAGAAAAACTGGCTGTATCGTCAGGAACTTGGCTATATCGAGAGTTTAAAAGGAATGACTGTGCGCGAGATCGCAGAACAGAGAATCGAAGAGATTACAACAGCATTGAGAAAATATATGCTATAATAAATCTGTCAATAGCTGCATGATACGACTGCTTGCAGGCAGTATCATGCAGCTATTTGACGGATAAACACACATGAGCATGTAGGGAGATAGCCTGGAATGCGAATGTGTGTTGCGGATTCGAGAGTTCGAAGAACGTAGAAGCCGCATTTATTATAGAAGTAGAAACAGAAAAAGATACGACTGCTTGCAGGCAGTATCATGCAGCTATTTGACGGATAAATAGAAAAGATTGCGAGGAAAAATATGACCAAAAAGCAACGGGCGCTTGAAATCATCAATCGTCTGAAAACAGAATATCCGGATGCAGACTGTACATTGGATTATGATCAGGCCTGGAAACTGTTGGTCAGTGTCCGGCTGGCGGCGCAATGTACGGATGCGAGAGTCAATATGATCGTTCCGACGTTATTTGAAAAATACCCAGGCGTGGAAGCACTGGCGGATGCTGATGTGGCAGATATCGAGGAGATTGTCCGTCCCTGTGGACTTGGCAAGAGCAAAGCCAGAGATATCAGTGCCTGCATGAAGATGCTCCGGGACGAGTTTGATGGAAAAGTGCCGAAGGATTTTAACGCCTTGCTGAAACTTCCGGGTGTGGGACGAAAAAGTGCCAATCTGATCATGGGAGATGTGTTTGGGCAACCTGCCATCGTGACAGATACCCACTGCATCCGTCTGGTGAACCGTATGGGATTGGTGGATGGCATTAAGGAGCCGAAAAAAGTTGAGATGGAATTGTGGAAGATCATTCCACCGGAGGAAGGCAGCGATTTCTGCCATCGTCTTGTATTGCACGGGCGAGAAGTCTGTACTGCACGGACACAGCCGTATTGCGATAAATGCTGTCTGAATGATATCTGTAAAAAACGCATCTGATGTTAGTGATATTGTTAAGATGCGATAAATTCAAGTCGAACGCACGTGAGACTTGGTGCGTGATTCTGGTCAGCGAAAGCTGACATATTCTTTTCAGAATCACTGCACATCCACGCGGAGCGTTTATCTCAGTCGGAGATTGTACTCCCACTGAGAAAGACTTGTTTTTACTCACCACTTGCAGAAGTGGGAGTCTTCTCGACTGAGATAAAAATCCCTGTGTAAAAGCGAAGATTATATTTGCAGCAAAATAGGGGATGAATAAAGCTTTGTATGAAAGAAAACTTTGAAATCATTGTAAAAAAAGGAGAACATGAATGCTGGAAATCAAAGAGTATGTGAAGGCAGAAAGTCTGGAACAGGCATTTGAACTGAATCAGAAGCGCACCAATCAGATCATTGGTGGAATGCTCTGGATGAAAATGGGAGATCACAGAATACAGACTGCGATAGATCTGTCGGGTCTTGGTCTTGATACGATCGAGGAAGATGAGACACAGTTTTCTATCGGGTGTATGACATCCTTACGACAGCTGGAGTTACATGAAGGACTGAATCAGTGGAGCGACGGAGCAGTGCGCGAGAGTGTACGTCATATTGTAGGTGTACAGTTTCGAAATCTGGCCACTGTGGGAGGAAGTATTTTCGGAAGATTTGGTTTTTCGGATGTACTGACCTGCTTCCTGGCAATGGATACCTATGTGGAACTGCATCACAGTGGAATTCTGTCTCTGGCAGATTTTGTGAATCTTCCAAGAGATAATGATGTACTGATCCGCCTGATCGTAAAAAAGACACCGGGTAAATGTGTTTATCTGTCCCAGAGAAATACAAAAACAGATTTTCCAGTATTAACCTGTGCTGTCTGTCGGGATGAAAGAGGAATCAGAGTCGCTGTAGGTGCGAGACCACAGAAAGCGATGCTGCTGACGTTATCAGAGACACAGAATGCAGATCTTGCACAGAATCGTGCAGATGCAGCTGCAAAAATCGCAGACGAATTTGCGGCTCAGATTCCAACGCAGGATAACATGCGTGCCAGTGCTGCATATCGGACACATCTTGCCAAGGTGCTGATCCGTCGTGCGCTGCTGACCGTGACAGAGGAGGTGCAGTAAGATGGTTGTGACAATTACATTAAATGGAAAAAAAGTGGAAGCACTTGTAAAACCGGATACATTACTTATTGACTTTGTGCGTGACCATGGTTGTTACAGTGTAAAGCGTGGCTGTGAGACATCTAACTGTGGACTTTGTACTGTATTTGTAAATGATAAACCGGTACTTTCCTGTTCCATGCTGGTGGCACGGGTAAACGGATGTAAAGTAGATACTTTAGAAGGACTTCAGAAAGAGGCCGAAGAATTTGGTGCATTTATTGCAGATCAGGGGGCAGAGCAGTGTGGGTTCTGCAATCCGGGAATGATCATGAATGCCATTGCATTATTCCGGGAAAATCCGGATCCTTCTGATGAAGAAATCAAAGAATATTTAGCAGGAAATCTTTGCAGATGTTCCGGATATGAAGGACAGATGCGTGGAATCAAAGCTTTTCTGGAATACAAAAAGAATGGAGGCAGCAGATGAAAGCAGTAAATCAGCCAATTCGAAAAAAAGATGCCATGGCGCTGGTGACAGGAAAACCGGTTTTTATGGACGATCTGGTTCCGAAGGACTGTCTGATCGTCAAATTACTGCGCAGTCCCCATGCCAATGCAATCATAAAAGAAATCAATAAGACTGCAGCGGAAAAAGTACCGGGAATTGAAGCAATCTATACCTGGGAAGATGTTCCGCAGCAGCGTTTTACCACAGCGGGACAGACCTATCCGGAAGCGACACCTTATGATCGTCTGATCCTGGACCGGCATGTACGTTTTGTGGGTGATCCGGTGGCGATCATTGCCGGTGAGGATGAAGCCTGCGTGGAAAAAGCCATGCGTCTGATCAAAGTGAAATATGAAGTGCTTCCGGCAATTCTGGATTTTCATGTGGCAAAAGATAATGAAATCCTGATTCATCCGGAGGATAACTGGAGATCACTCTGTCCGGTTGGCGCGGACAATAAACGGAATCTCTGCGCCACAGCCAGATCGGAAGAAGGCGATGTGGACGGTGTGATGGCAGAATGTGATACCATTGTGGAGCATACTTATCATACTGTCGCAGATCAGCAGGCGATGATGGAGACATTCCGTACTTACTGTTCTGTGGATGCCTATGGCAGACTGAATATTTTCAGTTCCACACAGATTGTATTCCATGTGCGAAGAATTGTATCAAATGCTCTTGGTATTCCGAAGTCTCAGATCCGTGTGTCAAAACCGCGTGTGGGCGGTGGGTTTGGAGCAAAACAGACCGCAGTTTCTGAAGTGTATCCGGCATTTGTAACCTGGATGACAAAGAAACCGTCCAAAATCATTTTTACCAGAGAGGAATCCCAGATTGCATCCTCTCCCCGGCATGAGATGGAAGTACATGTAAAAGTAGGTGCAATGAAGGACGGAACCATCCGTGCGATTGATATGTATACACTGTCAAATACCGGTGCTTACGGTGAGCATGGACCGACAACGGTAGGATTAAGCGGACACAAATCCATTCCGCTTTATGCAAAAGCAGAGGCATTCCGTTTTGATTATGATGTTGTGTATACCAATGTAATGTCTGCAGGAGCATATCGTGGATATGGTGCGACACAAGGTCAGTTTGCACTCGAATCAGCGGTGAACGAACTGGCGCAGAAACTGCATATGGATCCGGTGAAGCTGCGTGAGATAAATATGGTGCGGGAAGGCGATATCATGCCTGCTTATTATGGTGAGCCAAACAACAGTTGTGCGCTGGATCGTTGTCTGGAACGCGCGGCAGAGATGATCGGGTGGAAAGAGAAGTTCCCTTGCCGGGATATGGGCAACGGAAAAGTGCGAGGCGTCGGTATGGCCATGTCCATGCAGGGATCCGGTATTTCCAATGTGGATGTAGGATCTGCGACCATTAAGCTGAACGAAGATGGAACATATCTGCTCTCTATCGCTGCTGCTGATATGGGAACCGGATGTGATACGACACTGGCGCAGGTGGCAGCGGAATGTCTGGAATGTGATACGGACAGGATCGCAGTATCCGGTGCAGATACCGATACCTCACCTTACGATTCCGGATCTTACGCATCCAGTACGGCATACGTTACCGGTAAAGCCGTGGAAAAGACAGCACTTCATCTGATCGAAGAGATGAAGCAGACAGCTGCTCAGATGTTGGAGTGCAACGTGGACGATACCCGTTTTGAAGGAGACCGTGTAAGCTGTATTTCCACAGGAAAAACCGTGACAACAGCGGAAATCGGTGTGCATTCCATGTGTGCCAATAACCATGCACTTCAGGTAACGGAGAGCCATTATTCTCCGGTTTCTCCGCCACCGTTTATGGTCGGAATGGCAGAAGTGGAAATTGATAAAGAAACCGGTGAACTGGAACTGATCGATTATGTGGCTGTAGTTGACTGCGGTACTCCGCTGAACCCGAATCTGGCAAGAGTTCAGGTAGAAGGCGGTCTCGGACAGGGTATCGGCATGGCATTGTATGAGAATGTACAGTATACGGACTACGGAAGAATGATGAACAATTCCCTGATGCAGTATAAGATTCCAGCTCGTGTGGATGTGTGCAGACTCCGGGTTGAGTTCGAGAGCAGTTATGAACAGTCCGGCCCGTTTGGCGCAAAATCCATCGGAGAGATTGTTATCAATACACCATCTCCGGCATTGGCACATGCGGTTGCCAATGCAACAGGTATCTGGGTGCGTGAACTTCCGATCACACCGGAGAAAATTGCAATGGGTACACCGGAAGAATAGAAAAAAGAAGTAAAAATCAGTGCATTTCCTTATAAAAAAGGAAAAGAATGTGAAAAAGACTGGTAAAAATTACGTTCAGCACTACCAAAATGCCTTAAAACTTGGTACAATAAGTTTTAAGGCATTCTTTTACTTCTTCAAAGCAAAAGAATACTCCGTAAGGATTGCAGAACTGAACAGCGGAAAATATCAGTTTTGCAGATGTTCAGTTCGCAGCAAGATTTGCAGACAAATCTTGAATATATCAGAGAGGCAGGTGTGGCACATATGATGACCGTGTATAAAACGGACAACCGTGTCCTTCATGAAGTAGAAGAGATGGATCCGGGAGTCTGGATTATGATGACAAATCCAACCATGGAGGAGAGTCAGGAAGTCGCGGAAAAATATGATATTGATATGGTAGATGTCCGTGCCGCACTGGATGAGGAAGAGAGTTCCCGTATTGAACTTGAGGATGGTTATACACTGATTCTGGTGGATATTCCGGCGATGGAGATCCGTCATGAATCCAAGAACTATACCACAATCCCGCTGGGTATCCTTCTGACACAGGAATGTATTATCACAGTGTGCACCGAGGAGACACCGATCCTGCAGCATTTTATTGAACGCAGAGTGCGTGAATTTTCCACAAAGAAAAAAATGCGTTTTGTATATCAGATTCTGTTCCGTACTTCAGCAATGTATCAGAGTACACTGCGTATCATTGATAAAAAGAGAACGGATATTGAGGAAAATATCGGCGGAAATACCGAGGATGAAGATCTTGTAAACTTGCATGAACTGGAATCGACCCTGGTATATTTTGCCACATCCTTAAGAGCAAATGGTGTTGTGCTGGAACGTCTGTCCAGATATAAACGACTGGAACAGTATCCGGAAGATACGGAACTGCTGGATGATGTCATTATCGAGAACAAGCAGGCGATTGAGATGACAATGATCTATCGTGATATCATCAATGGTACCCGTGAACTGGTATCCTCAGTTATCAATAACCGCTTGAATAATGTCATGAAATATCTGACGTCAATCACTCTGGTTATGGCGATTCCGACGATTATTTCCGGATTGTACGGAATGAACGTCAGTGGGAAATGGATGCCATTGTCTGATACTCCTTATGGATTCGGAATTATCTGTATCGGAACTCTGGTAATCTGTATTTTGATCCTGCTGATCTTAAGAAAGAAAAATATGTTGTAACACCAGAAACCACTATTTTACCTATCATTAAACTGGAAATTAATATCACAAAAAACGTCCTGTTTTTCACAGAAAACGACATTGAGATAAGTCGTTGCTTATGAAATAATTATCGCATCAAGATAATAAATTTCATAGGCAGCGGCTTTTTTTATGCAGAAAATATCGTTTCTGGCATAAAAATAGTCCGCATAAAAACAGGAGGGGAAAATTAATATGAAAACTATCTATGCAGAGGCTCAGCCGGGGAAAGTAGTCTTAAAGGAGAAAGAGATTCCGGCACCGGGTAAAGGAGAGGTATTACTGAAAGCAAAATACAGCGCAATGAGTCCGGGAACAGAGAACGGACTTCTTGGTGAACATATCGTACCGCTTCCAACAAGTATCGGATATGCGATGGCAGCAGAAGTTATTGAGGTTGGTGAAGGTGTGGAGGACTTAAAAGTTGGCGATCATGTAGTAGCAACCGTAGAGCATGCGCAGTATGTCGTAACATCTGAATTAAACTGTACACTTTGTCCGGAAGGCGTTGACTTAAAACAGGCAGCATTCTGGAACCTTGGCCATACAGGAATGTATGCACTCCGCCGTTCTAATTTACAGCTTGGTGAGCCGTGTGCAGTTCTCGGACAGGGATTTGTAGGAGCGATCACAGCACAGTGTGCAAGAATTGCAGGTGCTGTTCCGGTTATCGTAACTGATTTGGATAACAACCGCCTGGAAGCAGCAAAGAAAATGGGAGCAGATGTTGTCATCAACTCAAAAGAAGATCCGGATGGACTGGAACGTGAAGTTGCAAAATTAAACCGCGGCGGACTTCCGGTTATTTTCGAGGCAACCGGCGCAAGAGGACCGTTAATGCAGGCAGCTGAACTTGTTTCCGAGCGTGGACGTGTCGTTATGATTTCACAGGTACACGGCGAGGCTATGCCGCCGATCGATGATCCGATCATGCAGAAAGGTGCAAGCCTGATCGGTACATATGTAAACTCCAAACCATATAAATTAAGAAGAGCAGATCTGTTGATCGAGGGCGCTTGGCCGCCGGTAATGGGCAAAAAACTGAATCGTTATGTGAACTCTGACTGCTGGACGAGTGATGAGGATATTCAGGTATTCTTAAATTTGATCAAATATGGCAAACTCGATATCACTCCGTTGATCAGCCACGAGTTTTCATACAAACAGATTCCGGAAGCATATGCTGATTATGTATTCCCACATGTAAATCCGGATATGACAGGCGGACTGATCTGCTGGGAAGAATAAAAAAAGTATAAACTTTATAAATAAAATCTAAAAAAACAGCACTTTTTTCACAAAAAGTTGCCTTTAAGACAGGTCAGAGATGTGGCAAAATACAAGCATCAAGAGTGGCTCAGGCAAATGGGACTTATCGTGATAAAAGGAGGAAAATTGAAAAATGGCTAAAAACAAAAAATTCTTGGGATATGGAATCTTACTTTCCGTACTGGGTATCGTTTTCATGTTCCTGTATTCAGGACTTCAGAATGACCAGATCAACATTATTCAGGAGTTCAGTGCATGGAGTGGTGACGCTACTATGGCACCGATGACTGTTGGTAACTTTGTTTGTATCGTATTAACATTCCTTTACGGAACCATGTTTATCAAATTTGGAGTAAAGAAATCCCTGATTCCGACAATGATTATCTGTGCGGTAGGTTGTCTTGGAATTGCAGCAGCAAATGGACTCTCTTGTAATGATGGAGCAGGAAACTATACACTGTACTTTGTTTCGCTGTTTATTACCAGATGTACTTGTATGATGCTCCAGATGGCTGGATTCCAATTAGTAGCAAGCTGGTTTGTTCGTTTCAGAGGACAGATTATGGGTATTGTTACAGTAGGTAGCCCATTGTTCTCAGTTATCGGTACTGCAGGAATGACAGGTTTGATCAGAGGAAACTTCGGTGGAGATTACAGACCATTTTATATCGGAATTGCTGTATTACTGGTAATTGTAGCGATTGTCGTTGGATTTTTAATCAAAGACACACCGGAAGAAGCTGGACTTTATCCGGATGGCGCAGATCATGCACCAAAATCAGAGGCAGGTGGAGAAGAAGTTAAACTGACTATCAAAGACATTCTTACAACAAAGAAAGGATGGCAGGTTATTATTTCTTTTGGAGCACTTACATTTATCATCAATGCTTGTATGGGTTCCATGGCAATGCGTTACCTTACACTGGGTGATGGAGTATGGCCGACAGCTACAAAATATCTTGCAATTGGCGCAATTCTTGGTATTCCGATGTCTTATGTATTCGGTCTGATCGATGATAAAGTAGGAACTGTAAAAGCAGCAATCGTACTTGGCTTATGTGAATTACTTCCAATTCTTGGATTAATGCTTCAGCCGGAAGGCGGCAGCGTTCCACTGATGCTTATGTGGGGCTTTGGTGTAGCTTGTATGACAGGTGGTGTACCAACACTTCATCCGTGTATTATGGCCTTTGCTTATGGACGTAGAGAGTATCAGTCAGCAAACCGTATTATCATGGCAATCCAGTTAATTCCGTCAGCAGTTGCAGCACAGATTATGGTTGGATTTATCGGAAAAGGTCAGGCAGCTTCTGCGTACATTATGTTGCTGATCATTCTTGCAGTTGGTATCGTAACATTACTTACAATGCTTGGCATGAAAGATGCCAACGCAGCTGACCGTGATTATGGTAAAAAATAATAAAAACGATTTATAATCATACATATTAGACATACAGAATAATATATATGATTACCTATATTGCCTAAACCTATGAACCTATGGAAAAATGACTTCTGCATGTATGTGCAGGGGTCATTTTTCAAAAACAGGAAAAACCTAGTAAGATACTGGGAATGTGCGTGAATCGGAAAGAGTAATAAGAAAAACAAGTTGATGTTAGAAACAGAAAATAAAATGACTATCCACTCATGTGGAAGAAAAGGAGAAATGGTATGGAACTGGTAAAAATCAAAGGCGTGCAGAAAAATAAACCGGCACGGGAAGAATGCAAAAACATGCTGACCATGGCAGATATTATTGAGGGCGTCAATGCTGTATTAAATCCGGGTAAACCGAAGATCAACTGGTTTGCACCGGCAGATGACGCAGTAGCAGCCGTACATATTAAAGATGGAAAATATGACGAGGCTACTTCCAATCCATCCGTAGTATATGGCGGAAAAGTATCTGATAACAAGGTGGAGAATCTGAAAGTTGTAGCCTATGAAGGAACGGAAGGTGCTATCTATGCAGAGGGCGCAGGTACAGACGTGACTGTAGATACCGCATACATCAGCCTTGCCGGAGACGGACAGGGGATCGGTGGACCGGCCAGTGGTGCATCAGCAAAATACAATGCAAAACTGACCATCAAAAATGCAGTGATTGATACAAATGGAAGAACCCGTTATGCAACAGCAGCAGAGGAAGGTTCTGTATTGAAAGTATATGATTCTGTAATCTGTGCACACGGCATTCCGTATGGTGACGATATCGAGAGACCGGATGCGTTAATGTCTACTCCGCCACCAGCACTGGAGATGGATGGAAATACACGTACTCACTGTACGATGTCCAATTCCTCCAGTTACTTCTACAATTCAAAAATCATCTGTGATGGATGGGCAGCTCTGTCCACAGAGTCTTCCGAAGGCTATGTATACCTGGAAGCAAATGACTGTGATATTGTTTGTACCAAGAGCGGTTACGGTGCATACTCCGATCCGGGATGCCACGATTACTTCAATGACTGTAACTTTGATATGTCCTGTATGGCAGCCATTGTTGCAGGAAATTCCGATATGACATTTAATGACTGTACCGCAGAGTGTGGATCTTACTTTGCACTGACTCACTGTGTAAATGGGTGGCAGGAAGAAGTTGCGGATATCACAGTTACAGGCGGAGACATCCACACGAAGAAAGAGTGTGTACTGGTTAAGAGCCACAACATGATGCTGGATCTTTGTGATGTAAATATTTCTTCCGACAAAGGTATTCTGGTTCACACCATTGTAAATGATGATCCATGTGCAACAAAAGTTACGAAAGATGTATTTGGTGTAAATGTTGTTATGACAGACATGGATGTCAAAGGTGATCTGCTCCACGAAGATACCACGAGAGAAATGTGGGTAATGCTCAACAGCACACAGCTGACAGGTGCAATCCAGCATGCGAATGTCGCATTTGACAAAGGAAGTAAATGGGTTGCAACAGCAGATTCTGATGTCGTGTTTGTGACAGATGTAGAGCCTGCACAGATTGATGCACCGACCGGTGTGACAATTACAGCAAAAGGTGCTCAGGCAGGTGAATTTGCACTGGCAGGTGGCGGAACGTTAGTTGTCACAGCATAAGAAAATATAGTGTTTATACTGGTCAAACCAGTAGAGATATAGTATACTAAAATTATATGATTTGGGTCTTAAAACAACCAAATCCTGATTGCGTGGATTGCTCCGTGCTTTGCACTCCGATAAGTTTTGTGGAGGGTACGGAAGCATTAGAAAAAAATATGAGGTGGATGAAATGACAACAAACGTAAAAAAAGTATTGCATGCAGGAATCAGTGTTTACAATATGGAAGAGTCTCTTGCGTGGTACAAAAAGAATCTTGGTTTTGAGGTAGTAAAAAATGACGGATATGTACCGCCGCTGAAAGCAAAAATCGTGTTCATCGAGAAAGATGGATTCCAGATTGAATTATTCGAGTATGATGAGCCGAAAAAAATCCCGGAAGATCGTCTGACACCGAATACAGATCTTCAGACTGTTGGAACAAAACATATTGCATTTGCAACAGATGACATGGATGCACTGAAAGCAGGTTTTGTAGAGAACGGTGTTGATATCGCACATGAGGTTCGTATGGATGGCGAGGCGGTTATGTTTGTACGTGACTGCAATGGTGTTCTACTTGAGTTTATCCAGGGTAAATAATCAGTAGAAGTTTGTTTTTTGAGAGTTGTAAAATTTAAGCGGTGCCCCGCAATCTGCGGGGAACCGCTTTTCATCGTATGTATCGGCAAAAAGTAGTATTGTAGGTACTGAAAAAGTGGTAAAATGGGATAAAGTGACAGGTTGAGATTGAGGAAAAGAAATGATAAATAGACGCAAACGAGGATTATTGATCATCAGTATCATCATCTTGGTATCATTGCTTGTGATTCTGTGTGGATCTCTGTTCTATGACAACATTCGCAACAAGGAAAGGACAAAATCCGCCGGAAAGGATGAAAACCAGGTTGAGATTGAACTGGTTTATGCCTATCAGAATGCACAGTGGAATTCAGCCATTGAGGCGACAGTGCGAAATTTTGAGAAAAAGTATCCGAATATCAAGGTTAACTATGAAGTAAACTATGAGGACAAGGTTTATGAGGATATCCTGATCAAAAAAATTGCGCGGAATGAACTGGGAGACATTGTGCAGCTGAAGACGCCGGAGTCTTATGCTAACAGTGATACATTGGGAGAAATCTCAGATGAGGTGAAAAATCTGGTTACGTATACCTATGATGTAGGCGGAAAAACTTACGGAGTAGGTGCGGTGGAATCTACCTCCGGAATTATTTATAACAAAGAAATTTTTGAACGATGTGGTCTGAGTGTTCCGCAGACGTATCAGGACTTTTTGAATATCTGTAAAACACTGAAAAGCAAGGGGATTACTCCCATTGGTGTGGGCGGCAGTGATCTGTGGCATATGGAATATTGGGTAAATCATTTCTTTCGTACGGATGTGCTGTCAAAGAATCCGGACTGGATCAGACAGTGCTCGGAGGGAGTGGTTTCCTGGACAGATGCGGAAGCGATACAGATGCTTGCTGATCTGAAAAATCTGTTTGATGCGGGATATGTCAACGATGACTGGCAGACGACAAGAGATGGAAATCTGCCATATAAAATGGCGGAGGGAGAAATCGCCATGATGTATACCGGTCCATGGACTTCTTTTGCCATTCAGAAATTGAATCCTTCCATGGAATTAGGCTGGTTTTATGTGCCGGATGTAAAAGGTGTGACCTATGCCGGTGATAATCTGGATACGTTCTGGTCTGTGACAAAGGAATGTGAGGAAGATCCGGATAAGTATGATGCAGCAATGACATTTCTGAAATATTTTTATTCCGAGCAGAATTATACACTGACCTGTGAGGCAATCTGTAGTTTTCCCTTGACAAAAGAATGGATTGCTACTGCCGGAGTTCCTTTTCAGGAAGAAACGGAGCGTGCGTTCCGAAGTAGTGACAAGCAGATTGCAACCTATATTGGTAATGAAGATACACCGGTAGATTTTGAAAAAGGCATGTTGCTTCTGTTACGCAGTGAATGGAACGGTGAAGTGTCCGTAACTGATACGGCACAGCACATCCAGCAGCTGTGGAACTCCTGTGAGGCCAGTCAGGAGGCGAATCAATGAGAAGAAGGATAACGGATACGACCTTTGGAAAAATGACGGTGGCATACCTGTTATTTGGTGTGATTCCATTGTTCCTGATCAGTCTGCTGTTTTTTTCCAGATTTACAGATAATATCAGGGAAACCATGATTCGAAATTATGCACAGATCAACGGATATTTTGCCAGAAATGTGCAAGATATTATGGAATCTGCAGACGCAGCCATGGCGGAACTGTATAATTATGAGACGGATGATGGGGAAAGTCTTGCAGCCGTGTTGAAAAACAGTAATCTCACAGACGGGGAACGTTCTTTAGAAGTGGATGAAGCTTTAAAAGAAGTAATGGCCAAGAGTAAACATATTGCATCTACCCGTTTTGTTGATATCAATGGTAAAATATACAGTGTATATTATAATCAGGAAAAAACATTACGAAATGACGCACAATATTATACGCAGATGAGAATTATCGCACAGGATGAGATGCGCGATTTATGTGTACTCAGGACAACGGAAGAAAGTAATATCTGTATCAACTCGGATGATTTCATCTTTGTACTTGTGCGCAATTATATGGATACTACCTCCATAAACCGTGCATATAACACCCCGCTTGGCACATTGTTCGTGGATATCAATGTGAATGTGCTGGAGAATCTGGTGGATAAGATTGGTCTGGAAAAGGGAAGTCTTTATATATGTAATCCAAAAGAAAAACATTATGTATACAGCCAGGACCGAAAGGATTATCTGGATGGCAGAAATCCGTTGGGAGAAAAGGTGATGGCTCAGCTGAAAGGATCGGAGGGTTATGAAAAGATTGATGGAAACTGGATTTTTTATGCAAGAATCATGGATACGGATGAGTATGCGGTACTGAAATTGAACGATGCGGAAGCTATGGGATATTATTTCAGCAACCGTACCATGATGGCAGTTATTTTACTGTTTTCCTGTATCTTCCTGGTTCTTTTATATATTATATTTTCAAAGAGGATGAGTGAACCTGTCCAAAAAGTGCAGGAGGCCATGAAGCAGGTGGAGAGCGGCCGGATGGATGTTCATCTGGAAATCAATACCCATGATGAGATGGAGATTATTGCGGACGGATTCAACAAGATGGTAGAACGTCTGAATGATTATATCAATCAGGTATATGTAGCAAGAATCTGTCAGAAAGATGCAGAACTGAATGCTTTGAAGATGCAGATCCAGCCACACTATCTATATAATACGCTGGATGTGATCCGTATGACAGCACTGGAGAAAAATGATGAAAAGACAGCAGAATTGCTGGAATGTCTCGCACATCAGCTTCGGTATGTGATGGGAGAACATACCGACTGTATCGTGCTGCGGGATGAATTGCAGGCACTGCGGGAATATTTCGTTATTATGAAAGTCCGTTATGAAGGAAGGATTCGGCTAAGCATCCAGGTGTCTGATGAAGATGCACAGCTGTATATTCCAAAGCTGCTGCTTCAACCGGTGGTAGAGAATGCGATCCGTCATGGTTTGCGGGAGAAAAAAGGAGAAGGTACGGTTGCTATCCGTGTGGAACGAAAAGAAGATTATCTGGAGATTGTCGTGATGGATGACGGTGTCGGCATGGAGGAGGATCAGGTCCGAATTATGCAGGAGACACTGGATAATCCGGAAATTGGAAAAACAGATGCGAATGGTCGCCTGAGTGTTGGAATGAAAAATGTTTATGACAGAATAAAGCTGAATTGCGGCAAAGAATATGGTTTCGGTATCGAGAGTTTCCAGGGCGTGGGAACGATCGTGACCTATCGTTTGCCGATCTGGGAGGAACCTGAAAATGTGGAAAGCAGTGATCGCGGATGACGAGGGAGTTATTTTACAGGGGTTAAAGAAACTGGTAGACTGGACAAATAAGGATGTCCTTCTTGTGGGGGAAGCACGGGATGGACAACAGTTGAAAGAAGTAATGGAAGAAACTGATCCTGATATTGTAATCACCGATATTATGATGCCTTATCGAACGGGACTTGATATACTTCGGTGGTGCAATGAAGCGGATATGCATGCAAAGTTTATTTTTATCAGTGGATATCAGGAATTTACCTATGCAAAAGAAGCCCTGCAGAGCGGAGCCGTTGATTATCTGTTGAAACCTGTAGCGCGCAAGGATCTGGAGGATGCGGTGCGCAAGGCAATTCAAAAACTGGAAGAACAGAATACCATTGAAATCTTCAAAGAAGAAGATGATGAGATGTATCAGCTATTCCGGGAAATTAATGATGGACAGGGATTTGAAAATGATGAATTGTATCAGTTGTTTGATGCAGAAGAAATCGATTTTGAAGGTCATTTTTTTGTGGGAATCTGTGTGGGCATCCGGCCGGATCTGGCAGCTGATATGATAAAGGATTCTTTTGAACGGTTCAATCTGCTTCGTTTTTCTATTTACAATCAGATTGCACAAAAGCTGCGTGGCAAAGCTTTTGTCCTGCGCAAAGACGACTGTGCACTGCATCTTATGGGAGTGTTCCCCTGTGGAGAGGAAGATACTTTCGTGGAAACCTACGTCATGCCCGTGGTACAGCAGGTGTCAGCGCAGGTACATACAGAGTTATCAGTCGGGATCGGTATGTATTCTACCGATGCAAAGCAACTGAAAAATGCATACAAAACGGCAAAGTTTGCTTTTGAACTGTATTATTTTGAGGAAAAACACCTGATTGATTTCAGAGATATCCATAAAGATTACACCGTATCCTTTGAAGACTATGCAAAGAGTGTGGATGAGGCTTACCATGCAATCATTGCACATGATGAATCTTATCTGGAAAAAATTGACAAGATTATGGATAAGGTAGAAGCAATTCATTATGGAAATAAAAATGCGGCACTCTCCAGGGTGTTGTATTTTGTAGCTGAAATTGGTACGAAATTATTCCAGTATCAGCTCATCGAAGGTGATTATAATGAGATGCAGGAGAAACTGCAGAAAGACACAGAATCACGAAAGACTTTCCGGGCGTTGCGGGAATGTATACGGAACTACTATTAGAATCTCTGGATTTTATTGGATAACAATGGAAAGTCTAAGGATAAAGTGATGATCGAACAGGTCAAAAATTATATCAAAGCACATTATGCAGAGGATATGTCCATTAAGGAACTGGCGGATGTAGCCTGTGTCAGTCAGAATTATTTCAGTGCATTGTTTAAAAAGGAAACCGGACAGAATTATAAAGCATATCTGACATCTATCCGTATGGAAGAGGCTATCAAACTGCTCCGGATCACGGATCTCAAAACCTATGAGATTGGAGAAAAGGTTGGTTATAATAATGTTCGTCGTTTTGTAGATGCATTTAAACAGATTTATAATGTGAGCCCGATGGAGTATAGAAAAAGTTTAATATAGTTTCCGGCAGGATTGCAGAGAAGCATATTTGATAAAAAAGATTTATCAATGGCCTATAGAATAAATGGGTATTGATAAATCTTTTTGTTTAAGAATGATTTGTTATTATTCGTCTTGCAGAAGTGAGCGTATTAACTCAGAATGAAAAAATTATCTCAGTCGAGAGGACTCCCACTTCTGCAAGGTGAGTAATAACAAGTCTTTCTCAGTGGGAGTACAATCTCCGACTGAGATAAACGCTCCGCGAGGATGTGCAGTGATTCTGAGAAGAATATGTCAGCTTTCGCTGACCAGAATCACGCACCAAGTCTCACGTGCGTTCGACTTGAATTTGATTCCCAGCGGCCGGAGGCTCCGCAGGGAAGTACAAGTCCGTTGGAAGATACAGGAAGTCCGATTTCATCTGCAGTTACGATGCCGTCATATTTTTTCATAACAGTACCAAGCATGTAAGCCAGCACTGCAGGCTGAAGGCCTGTTGTATAGGAGTTGATCAGGAAAAACAGTGGATCATCAGAAAGGATCTGTGTACACAGTTTTACTAACGGGTATACGGATTCTTCAATTTTCCAGATTTCTCCTTTCGGTCCTCTTCCGTAGGATGGCGGGTCCATGATAATGGCATCATAGTGATTGCCACGACGGATTTCACGCTCTACGAATTTTACGCAGTCATCTACCAGCCAGCGGATCGGCTTGTCACTGAGTCCGGAAGATGCAGCATTTTCTTTTGCCCACTGAACCATTCCTTTGGAAGCATCCACATGTGTGACCTGTGCGCCGGCAGCTGCAGCGGCAAGGGTTGCACCACCGGTATAGGCAAACAGGTTTAATACTTTGATTGGTCGGCCAGCTTTGCGGATCTTGTCACCGAACCAGTCCCAGTTCGCAGCCTGCTCCGGAAATAATCCGGTATGCTTGAAGCTAAATGGTTTTAAGTTGAAGGTCAGATCATTATAATGAATGGTCCACTGTTCCGGCAGATCAAAAAATTCCCATTCTCCGCCGCCTTTTTTACTTCTGTGATAATGTGCATTGTGTTTGCGCCATCCTTTTTCTGTTTTCGGTGTATCCCAGATTACCTGCGGGTCCGGACGGACCAGGAGATACGTCCCCCATCTCTCCAGCTTTTCGCCCTGAGAACAATCAATAACCTGATAATCTTTCCAGTTTTTTGCTATCCACATTGTCTATTTTCCTCTACTTTCGCATGATATGAATTCTGTTTCTACCTATTATAATGTTATACTTGTGCGCTTTGTGCAAACGATGCGCATTCGCACGAAAAGAAATTATTGTTTTGCAAGGGTGCTCGGCGCGAACAAGAAAGCTGTGCCATTGATAATTTTAAACGTGTATGTGTGTGATAGCACACTTTCTTTTATAACGGTATGTCTCTATGATTATAGATGCTTCCTGGTCTTTCGTCAAGAAACTATAAATGAGAATAGCGCTTAACATATTTAGTAATCACTTGCTTTGCTGCAGAATAAACATTTCTCAGGTTCAAGTGCCTAGAACACTAAGCGTGGATAAGAGGGGTGCTTATGTCAGCGGGAGAAGAATAGTATGGCGGCGAAGGAGAGAAACATGCGACACAGACGGTAGGATAATTTTCGTCGGTGGAGCGAGCATAGCCCGCCTCCGGGAGTGTGTCTGAGCCGATAGCTGGTTTTGCTGGAGGCGAGTTCGCGGGAGGAGGCGGAGATAAGCGGCGTAGCGGAAACAGAAAATTGTCCGTGTCTGGTCGCATGTTTCTCTCCTTGCCGCCTATATAACAAACTTTCCGTCATCAAAACACTTGAAAAAGTCCAAAAATCCAATGTATTTATAAAAGTACAAGAAAAACACGAATATTTTGAAAAAAAATGAAAAAACTACTTGCAATTCCGAAAAAAATCTCTTATACTAACAACTGCTGTGACATGATAGCAATGAAGCGCGAGGTTGCTGCCCGAGTGGCAGGTTTTCCGTGGAGCGAATGTCAAGTTAGGAAACTGACGACAAGTCACTGTACTGAAACTGAAGACCATGAAATGGTTGAAAACAACGTGTGTGAGATTGAATGATACACACGGGAGAGTGTACAGTCACCGCTTGTCGTACTAATCAAAAGTGCGAAAAGGAGGCGACTTTTTTTATGGCAAGTCAAGTAATGAGAATCATTCTCAAGGCTTATGACCACGAGATGGTGGATGCATCAGCAAAGAAAATTATCGAAACTGTAAAGAAAAACGGATCACAGGTGAGCGGACCGGTACCACTTCCTACTAAGAAAGAGGTTGTAACAATCTTAAGAGCGGTTCACAAATACAAAGATTCCAGAGAGCAGTTCGAGCAGAGAACACACAAAAGACTGATCGACATTGTAGCACCAACACAGAAAACTGTTGATGCACTGTCAAGATTAGAGATGCCGGCTGGTGTCAGCATCGACATCAAGATGAAAAACAAATAATTCATCTGATGAAAAGCCTTCCTTATATAATAGGAAGCAATATGATTAAGGTAAAATCCTGAAGGGTTATATATAGAAGCAGCATTCTTCGAATCCGTTTTAACCCACGTTGCAAAACAACAATGGATTCAATGTTCCACTTATATATCACTGTTCTAGGATGAGCGCATAAAGCGCTCCGCTGTAGAGTAAACAGGAGGTAAATGAGATGAAGAAAGCTATTTTAGCTACAAAAGTCGGAATGACTCAAATCTTCAACGCAGACGGAGTTTTAGTTCCGGTTACTGTATTACAGGCTGGTCCGTGCTACGTTACACAGATCAAAACTGTTGATAACGATGGATACAGCGCTGTACAGGTTGGTTTCGTTGACAAAAAAGAGAAAGTTGTTAACAAAGATGCCAACGGTAAAAAAGAAATCAGAAACAGACATGGTGTAAACAAAGCAGAGAAAGGTCACTTTGACAAAGCAGGCGTATCCGGTAAGAGATTCGTTCGCGAGTTCAAATTTGACAATGCTGAGGAATACAACCTTGCAGATGTAATTAAAGCTGATATCTTCGCAGAAGGCGACAAGATCGATGCAACAGCAATTTCCAAAGGTAAAGGTTTCCAGGGCGCAATTAAGAGATTTGGCCAGCACAGAGGACCTATGGCTCATGGTTCTAAATTCCATCGTCATCAGGGTTCCAACGGCGCTTGTTCTTCTCCGAGTAAAGTATTCAAAGGAAAAGGAATGCCGGGACACATGGGTAGCGTAAAGGTTACAGTTCAGAACCTTGAAGTTGTTCGTGTAGATGCTGAGAACAATTTACTTTTAGTGAAAGGTTCCGTACCAGGACCTAAGAAATCTTTAGTAACAATCAAGGAAACAGTAAAAGCTTAAGTTTTACTTGATTAGGAAAGGAGGACACACAGATGGCTAACGTATCTGTTTATAATATGGAAGGCAACGAAGTGGGCTCCATGGAACTGAATGACGCAGTTTTCGGTGTAGAAGTTAACGAGCATTTAGTACACATGGCAGTTGTACAGCAGCTTGCAAATAATCGTCAGGGAACTCAGAAAGCAAAAACACGTTCTGAAGTTAGCGGCGGTGGAAGAAAACCTTGGAGACAGAAAGGAACCGGTCATGCAAGACAGGGTTCAACAAGAGCTCCGCAGTGGACAGGTGGTGGAGTAGTATTCGCTCCGGTACCGAGAGATTACTCTTTCAAGATCAACAAAAAAGAGAAAAGAGCAGCTTTAAAATCCGCTCTGACATCCAGAGTAGAGGCTCAGAAATTTGTTGTTTTAGATGAGTTAAAATTAGAAGCAATCAAAACAAAAGATTTTGTTAAAGTATTAAATAACTTAAACGTTTCCAAAGCACTGGTTGTTATGGGAGACAAAGATGTTGTTATTGAGAAATCCGCAGCAAACGTACCGGATGTTAAAACAACACAGGCTACACTGTTAAATGTATACGATATCCTGAAATATGATACCGTGATCACAACAAAAGCAGCTGTAGAGAAAATCGAGGAGGTATACGCATAATGGCAAACGTACAGTACTACGATGTAATCCTCAAACCGGTTATTACAGAGAAAAGCATGAATATCATGGCTGATAAAAAATATACTTTCCTGGTTCATCCGGAAGCAAACAAAGCTATGATCAAAGAAGCTGTTGAGAAAATGTTCGACGGCGTTAAAGTTGCAAAAGTTAACACAATGAATTGCGAAGGCAAGACAAAAAGACGTGGAATGACTTTTGGTAAAACTGCTAAAACAAAAAAAGCTATCGTTCAGTTAACAGAGGATAGCAAAGATATCGAGATCTTCGCAGGTCTGTAGACCGAAAGCAACTTAGCAGTTGGTTAAGCACAGTAAAGTGCGATAATAAAACACAGTATTGAAAGGAGATTCATTATGGGAATCAAAACATATAACCCATATACACCTTCCAGAAGAAACATGACTGGTTCTGACTTCTCTGAGATCACAAAGAGCACTCCTGAGAAATCCTTACTGGTTTCCTTAAGCAAAAATTCTGGACGTAATAATCAGGGTAAAATCACTGTTAGACACCGCGGAGGCGGAGCTAAGAAAAAATACAGAATCATCGATTTCAAGAGAAATAAAGATGGTATTCCGGCAACTGTTATCGGTATTGAGTACGATCCGAACAGAACAGCTAATATCGCTCTGATCAGCTATGCTGATGGACAGAAAGCATATATCCTTGCACCGGCAGGACTTACAGATGGTATGAAAGTTATGAACGGACCGGAAGCTGAGGTTCGCGTAGGTAACTGCTTACCGCTGGCAAACATCCCAGTTGGTACACAGGTTCACAATATTGAGTTACATCCGGGTAAAGGCGGACAGCTGGTTCGTTCCGCAGGAATGAGCGCACAGCTTATGGCTAAAGAGGGCAAATATGCTACTTTAAGACTTCCGTCCGGAGAGATGAGAATGGTTCCTATTAATTGCCGTGCAACCGTAGGCGTTATCGGAAACGGTGACCACAGCCTGATCAACATCGGTAAAGCAGGACGTAAACGTCACATGGGTATCCGCCCAACTGTACGTGGTTCTGTTATGAACCCGAATGACCATCCACACGGTGGTGGTGAAGGTAAGACAGGTATCGGTCGTCCAGGTCCGTGTACACCTTGGGGCAAACCTGCTCTTGGCTTAAAGACAAGAAAGAAAAACAAACAGTCTAATAAACTTATCGTAAGAAGAAGAGACGGTAAAGCAATCAAATAGGAGGTTTAATATGGCTCGTTCATTAAAAAAAGGACCATTTGCTGATGAAAGCTTACTGAAAAAGATTGATGCTATGAACGCTGCAGGTGACAAACAGGTAATCAAAACCTGGTCCCGCCGTTCCACAATCTTCCCGCAGATGGTTGGACATACAATCGCAGTTCATGATGGAAGAAAACATGTACCTGTATATGTTACAGAAGATATGGTTGGACACAAACTCGGTGAGTTCGTAGCAACCAGAACATACAGAGGACATGGAAAAGACGAAAAGAAATCTAAAGTAAGATAATTTTGGAAGGAGGTTATATCCATGGCAAAAGGACATAGATCCCAAATTAAAAGAGAGAGAAATGCACAGAAAGATACCAGACCTTCAGCAAAATTATCATATGCTAGAATGTCTGTACAGAAAGCTTGCTTCGTACTGGATGCAATCCGTGGCAAAGATGTAAAAACAGCTTTAGCTATCGTAATGTACAATCCGAGATACGCATCAAGTGTTATTGAGAAATTATTAAAATCAGCAATTGCTAATGCTGAGAACAACAACGGAATGAAAGTTGATGACCTTTATGTAGAAGAGTGCTACGCAAATAAAGGACCTACAATGAAGAGAATTCATCCGAGAGCACAGGGTAGAGCTTACAGAATCGAGAAGAGAATGAGCCACATCACAATCGTGCTTAATGAAAGATAGGAGGTAAAACATGGGACAGAAAGTTAATCCTCATGGCTTGAGAGTCGGTGTTATCAAAGACTGGAGTTCTAAATGGTATGCAGAAGGCAATTTTGCAGATCTCTTAGTTGAAGATTACAATATCAGAAAATTTTTAAAGAAAAAATTATACAGCGCAGGAATCGCTAAAATCGAGATCGAGAGAGCTTCTGACCGCGTAAAAGTTATCGTTTACACAGCTAAACCGGGTGTTGTAATCGGTAAAGGCGGAGCTGAAATCGAGAAAGTGAAAAAAGAGCTTCAGAAATATACAGATAAAAAATTAATCGTTGATATCAAAGAAGTTAAGAGACCGGACAAAGACGCTCAGCTCGTTGCAGAGAACATTGCAGCACAGCTTGAGAACCGTGTATCTTTCCGTCGTGCTATGAAATCCTGCATGGGAAGAAGTATGAAAGCCGGCATTAAAGGTATCAAAACATCCGTTTCCGGACGTCTTGGTGGAGCAGATATGGCTCGTACAGAGTTCTACAGCGAAGGTACTATTCCGCTTCAGACACTGAGAGCTGATATCGACTACGGTTTCGCAGAAGCAGATACAACCTACGGTAAAGTAGGCGTTAAAGTATGGATCTACAAAGGTGAAGTACTTCCGAAAAAGGCAGTGGAAGGGAGCGATAAATAATGTTAATGCCAAAAAGAGTTAAAAGACGTAAACAGTTCCGTGGCACAATGGCTGGTAAAGCGTTAAGAGGCAATAAGATTACAAACGGTGAATACGGTATCGTTGCTCTCGAGCCATGCTGGATCAAATCTAACCAGATTGAGGCAGCCCGTGTTGCTATGACACGTTACATCAAACGTGGTGGTAAAGTTTGGATCAAAATTTTCCCGGACAAACCAGTAACAGCTAAACCGGCTGAGACACGTATGGGTTCCGGAAAAGGTGCTTTGGAATATTGGGTAGCTGTAGTTAAACCGGGTCGTGTATTATTCGAGATCTCCGGTGTGTCTGAAGAAATCGCTCGTGAAGCGTTAAGACTTGCAACTCACAAATTACCATGCAAGTGCAAAATCGTTTCCCGTGAAGACTTAGAAGGCGGTGAATAAGAATGAAATCTAGTGAATATTTAAAAGAGTTAAGAACACAGAGCGCTGCTCAGTTACAGGAACAGTTAGTAGCTGCAAAAAAAGAACTTTTCAATCTTAGATTCCAGAACGCAACAAATCAGTTGGACAATACTGGAAGAATTAAAGAAGTTAGAAAAAATATTGCCAGAATTCAGACCGTTATCACTGAGAAAGCGGAGTAATTCCCCTGGCGAGTAACCCATGAAAGGAGAACGCATCGTGGAAGAAAGAAATCTTAGAAAAACACGTGTTGGTAAAGTTGTAAGCGACAAGATGGACAAAACAATCGTTGTAGCTATCCAGGATAATGTAAGACATCCTCTTTACAACAAAATCGTGAAAAAAACTTATAAATTAAAAGCTCATGACGAGAACAATGAATGTGGTATCGGTGATACAGTCAGAGTTATGGAAACAAGACCTTTATCTAAAGATAAAAGATGGAGACTTGTAGAGATTATGGAGAAAGCAAAATAAGAAGGAGGCTGCCAGCATGATTCAACAGGAAAGCAGACTTAGAGTAGCTGATAATACTGGAGCAAAAGAGTTACTTTGCATCCGTGTTATGGGCGGTTCTACAAGAAGATATGCTAACATTGGTGATGTTATTGTAGCTACAGTTAAAGATGCAACACCAGGCGGAGTTGTTAAAAAAGGCGACGTTGTAAAAGCTGTAGTTGTTCGTACGAAAAGAGGCGCACGTCGTAAAGACGGTTCCTACATCAAATTTGATGAGAACGCTGCTGTTATCATCAAAGATGACAAAACTCCAAGAGGAACTCGTATTTTTGGACCGGTTGCAAGAGAACTTCGTGAGAAACAGTTCATGAAGATTGTTTCCCTCGCTCCGGAAGTATTATAGGAGGTACCGATTAATGCTGAAAATTAAAAAAGGTGATACAGTTAAAGTAATCGCTGGAAAAGATAAAGACAAAGAAGGCAAAGTAATCGCTGTTAACGCTAAGAAAAACACAGTTACTGTTGAAGGTATCAACATGGTTACAAAACATACAAAACCAAGTATGGCTAACCAGGCAGGCGGTATCGTTCAGCAGGAAGGACCGATCGATGTTTCTAACGTTATGTATGTTCATAAAGGAGCAGCTACACGTGTAGGCTTCAAAATGGACGGCGACAAAAAAGTTCGTTTCGCTAAATCTACTGGCGAAGTGATTGATTAATCAAAGAGAGGAGGTCCAGCAAGTTGAGTAGACTGAAAGAGACATATCAGAATGAGATCGTAGACGCTATGATCAAAAAATTTGGATATAAAAATATCATGGAAGTGCCGAAACTTGACAAAATTGTTATCAACATGGGTGTTGGTGAGGCAAAAGAGAACGCAAAGATTCTTGAATCTGCTATGAAAGATCTCGAGATCATTGCAGGACAGAAACCGATTACAACAAAAGCTAAAAATTCCATCGCTAACTTCAAAATCAGAGAAGGTATGCCGATTGGATGCAAAGTTACTTTAAGAGGCGAGAAAATGTATGAGTTCCTTGATCGTCTGGTAAACCTTGCATTACCGCGTGTACGTGACTTCCGTGGCGTAAACCCGAATGCATTTGACGGCAGAGGTAACTATGCACTTGGTATCAAAGAGCAGTTAATCTTCCCTGAAATTGAGTATGATAAAGTTGACAAAGTAAGAGGTATGGATATCATCTTCGTTACAACAGCTAACACAGATGAAGAAGCACGCGAATTACTGACACAGTTCAACATGCCATTCGCTAAATAACAGGAGGAGACTTTAATGGCTAAGAAATCAATGAAAATCAAACAGCAGCGTACACCGAAATTCTCTACCAGAGCATATACACGCTGCAAAATCTGTGGACGTCCGCATTCTGTATTAAAGAAATATGGTATCTGCAGAGTATGTTTCCGTGAATTAGCTTACAAAGGTGAGATTCCGGGCGTTAAGAAAGCAAGCTGGTAGACCGAAAGCAGCTGAGTGAAAAATACAGGAGGAAACACAACATGACAATGAGTGATCCAATCGCAGATATGCTTACAAGAATCCGTAATGCAAATACTGCTAAACATGATACAGTAGATATTCCTTCATCCAAAATGAAAAATGCTATCGCTGAGATTTTATTCAACGAAGGATATATTACAAAATACGAGATCATTGAAGATGGTAATTTCAAAACAATCCGTGTTACACTGAAATACGGTGCTGATAAAAATGAAAAAATCATCACAGGTATCAAGAGAATCTCCAAACCGGGTCTTCGTGTATATGCAAACAAAAACGAGATCCCGAAAGTTCTGGGTGGTTTAGGAACAGCGATCCTTTCTACAAACCGGGGCATTATCACTGACAAAGAAGCTAGAAAACTTCAGGTTGGTGGTGAAGTATTAGCATTTGTATGGTAGGCCGGAAGCCACTTAGCGAAATCAAGCCATAGGCGCAGATTGAGGTTAGTGCGAGGCCCTTCTGTGAGAGTGGCGAAAGCAAGCCACAGGCACCGCTTGAGCTTAGCGAACAGAAGATACCCGTGGAAATGTTCTGGAGCCAGAGAATGGCTTGCAGAACTTCCTTAGCTCTCTGAAAGGGGAACTAAGAGACTGCTTTACAGACAATGCTGTAAGGTGGTACTGATATAAAAACGATCCAAAAGTATAATTCCATCAGAAGATGGAACATACTGTGTAACAATGCATGTCGGCAGATGTCGACCAATACAGAATATAGGAGGTACGGGCATGTCACGTATAGGAAGAATGCCAATCGCGATTCCGGACGGAGTAACCGTAACAATCGCAGAAAATAATCAGGTGACTGTAAAAGGTCCTAAAGGAACACTTGAGAGAGTGTTACCGGCAGAGATGGATATCAAACAGGAAGGTTCTGAGATCATTGTAACCAGACCAAATGATTTAAAGAAAATGAAATCTTTACATGGTTTAACAAGAACTCTGATCCACAACATGGTAGTCGGTGTAACAGCTGGTTACGAGAAAACACTGGAAGTAAACGGTGTTGGTTACAGAGCATCCAAATCTGGAAACAAACTGACATTAAACCTCGGATATTCTCATCCGGTAGAGATGAGCGATCCGGAAGGCTTAGAGGCAGTTGTTGATGGAAACAAAATCATTGTAAAAGGTATCGATAAAGAAAAAGTTGGCCAGTACGCAGCAGAAATCAGAGATAAGAGAAGACCTGAGCCTTACAAAGGAAAAGGTATCAAATATGCTGATGAAGTTATCAGACGTAAAGTTGGTAAGACTGGTAAGAAATAATTGGAGGTGTGACAGGTAATGGTTAGTAAGAAATCAAGAACAGAAGTTCGCGTTAAAAAGCACAAAAGAGTGCGTAATCATTTAGCAGGTACTGCTGAAAGACCACGTTTAGCTGTTTTTAGAAGCAATAATCATATGTACGCCCAGATTATTGATGATACAGTTGGAAACACACTGTGTGCAGCTTCTACAATGGACAAAGATGTGAAAGCAGCTTGTGAGAAAACAAACAATGTAGACGCAGCAGCTCAGGTTGGTACAGCAATCGCTAAGAAGGCACTGGAAAAAGGCATCACAACTGTTGTATTTGACAGAGGTGGTTTCATTTATCAGGGTAAAGTTCAGGCATTAGCAGACGCAGCACGTGAAGCTGGATTAAACTTTTAACAAGGAGGAAACAATACATGAAACGTACAATCATTGATCCCAGCCAGTTGGAATTAAATGAAAAAGTGGTATCAATTAAACGTGTAACCAAAGTTGTTAAAGGTGGACGTAACATGCGTTTTACAGCTTTAGTCGTAGTTGGCGATGGCAACGGTCATGTTGGTGCAGGTTTAGGAAAAGCAGCTGAAATTCCGGAAGCAATCCGCAAAGGAAAAGAAGATGCAATGAAGAAACTCATTGAGGTTAAATTAGACGAGAACAACAGTATTACACATGATACAACTGGTAAACATACAGGTGCATCTGTATTATTAAAGAGATCTCCGGAAGGTACTGGAGTTATCGCCGGTGGCCCGGCACGTAACGTGTGCGAGCTTGCTGGTATCAAAAACATCCGTACAAAATCTCTGGGATCCAATAACAAGCAGAACGTTGTACTTGCTACAATCAATGCGCTCAGCCAGTTAAAATCCCCGGAAGAAGTAGCTAGACTTCGCGGTAAATCCGTAGAAGAGATCCTGGGTTAAGGAGGGATATCAAATGGCAGATAAATTAAAAATCACACTTGTGAAATCTACAATCGGTGCAGTTCCGAAACATGTTAAAACAGTTGAAGCTTTAGGATTAAAGAAAGTGAACAAAACTGTAGAGATGCCGGATAACGCAGCAGTTCGTGGTATGATTCAGCAGGTTAGACATTTAGTAAAAGTAGAAGAAATCTAATAGTAAGGAGGCGCCACGATGGATTTATCAAACTTAAGACCGGCAGAAGGTTCAAAACACAGCGATAACTTCAGAAGAGGCCGTGGACACGGTTCAGGAAATGGTAAGACAGCAGGTAAAGGCCATAAAGGACAGAAAGCTCGTTCCGGAGCTCCAAGACCAGGCTTTGAAGGTGGTCAGATGCCATTATACAGACGAATCCCGAAAAGAGGATTCACTTGCAGAAACTCCAAAGAGATCGTTTCTGTAAACGTTTCTGCACTTGAGAGATTTGAGAATGATACAGTTGTTACTGTAGATACTCTGATCGAGGCAGGAATCGTTAAAAACCCAAGAGATGGTGTTAAAATCCTTGGAAACGGTGAACTGACAAAGAAACTTACAGTTCAGGCAAACGCTTTCAGTGCATCTGCAAAAGAGAAAATTGAGGCACTTGGCGGAAATGCAGAGGTGATCTAATGTTCGAAACAGTCCGTAACGCATTTAAGCTCAAGGAAATCAGAAGCCGTATTATTTATACCCTGCTCATGTTAGTAGTGGTACGAATCGGTACACAGCTTCCGATTCCGGGAGTAAATGGAAGCTATTTTTCGGAATGGTTTTCAGGCAATTCAGGCAGCGCTTTCGGATTTTTTGATGCAATTACCGGCGGTTCTTTCGAGAAGATGTCGGTATTTGCATTAAATATCACTCCATATATTACGTCTTCTATTATTATCCAGCTTCTGACGATTGCAATTCCGAAACTGGAAGAACTCCAGAAAGATGGTGAAGAAGGACGTAAAAAGATGACTGCGATCACACGTTATCTTACAGTTGCACTTGCTTTAATGGAGTCCCTGGCTATGGCTATCGGATTTGGTAAAAGCGGACTGCTTCTGGAGTATAATGCATTAAATATTATTACTGCAGTCGTAACGTTGACAGCCGGTTCCACAGTAATCATGTGGATCGGTGAGAGAATTACGGAGAACGGTGTCGGCAATGGTATTTCTATTGTCTTGACGATCAATATTATCTCCAGAATTCCGCAGGATCTTACATTGTTATTTGAACAGTTTGTAAAAGGAAAAGAAATTGCATTCCAGGTACTGAATCTTGCAATCATTATTGCAATCATTATTGCAGTAACTGTACTGACTGTAACATTACAGGGAGCTGAGCGCAGAATTCCGGTTCAGTATTCCAGAAAAGTACAGGGCAGAAAACAGATTGGCGGACAGTCCTCCTATATTCCTTTAAAAGTGAATACAGCTGGTGTTATCCCGATTATCTTCGCTCAGTCCTTATTCATGTTCCCATTGATTATCATGCAGCTGCTTGGTAAGTCTGGTGGAAACGGAGTTGGCGGTACGATTCTTAAAATGTTAAATCAGTCCAACTGGTGCGATTTCAAGGAGCCGATTTACTCTATTGGATTAATTGTATATATTGTATTAGTAATTGCATTTGCATATTTCTATACATCAATCACATTTAATCCATTGGAAATTGCAGACAATATGAAAAAACAGGGTGGATTTATCCCGGGCATCCGTCCAGGTAAACCGACCAGTGAATATCTGACAAAAATCTTGAACTACATTATCTTTATCGGTGCCGTAGGCCTGGTAATTGTAGCGATTATTCCGATCTTCTTCGAGGGAGCATTCAATGCATCCATTTCATTCGGTGGTACCTCTCTGATCATCATTGTAGGTGTTATCATTGAAACTTTAAAACAGATCGAATCACGGATGTTAGTTCGTAATTATAAAGGTTTTTTAAATGATTAATGTACAGTTGGAGATACTTGGAATACAGGTATCTCCATTTGTATACTTCAGATAAATTATATATTTTCAAAATAAAGCAAATCCTGTACAATAGAGAGAGCAATAAGGGAATGAGCTCAGAGTCGGAGGAGGAAAATAAGGAAATGAAAATAATTATGTTAGGGGCACCAGGTGCCGGAAAAGGAACACAGGCAAAGAAGATATCTGATAAATATGAAATCCCACATATTTCTACCGGAGATATTTTCCGTGCCAATATCAAAAATGGTACAGAACTTGGAAAGAAAGCCAAAACATATATGGATCAGGGACTGTTAGTTCCGGATGAACTGACCTGTGATCTGGTAGTTGACCGTATTTCTGAGGAGGACTGTAAGAATGGATTTATTCTGGATGGATTTCCAAGAACCATTCCGCAGGCAGAGTGTCTGACAGAAGCCTTAAATGAGCGCAATGAGAAAATGGACTATGCGGTCAATGTAGATGTTCCGGATGAGAATATTATTTCCAGAATGTCCGGCAGACGAGCATGCTTAAATTGTGGTGCAACATATCATATTGTCAATATTCCAACGAAGACCCCCGGAATTTGTGATCGTTGCGGTGAACCGGTAGTTCTTCGTGATGATGATAAACCGGAGACGGTAAAAAAACGTCTGGATGTATACCATGCACAGACAAAACCGCTGATCGACTATTATGCCGATCAGGGAATTCTGAAAACAGTAGATGGTACCCTGCCGATGGAAACTGTTTTCGATGAAATTGTAAAAATGATAGAAGCATAAAGCTCCAGAATGGAGGATAAGATGTCAGTAACGATTAAATCTGAACGTGAAATAGAATTGATCCGCAAGTCTTGCCACATTATTGCCAAGATTCATCAGGATCTTGGTAAAGAGCTGAAGGCTGGTATGTCTACACTGGAGGTTGACAGTCTGGCAGAAGATATGATCCGAAGCTATGGATGCGTGCCGAACTTTAAGAATTATGGTGGTTTCCCGGGATCTGTATGTGTCTCCATCAATAATGAAGTGGTACACGGAATTCCATCTGCCAAACGAATAATCCAGGAAGGTGATATCGTAAGTCTTGATATGGGATGCATTTACAAAGGATATCATTCTGATGCAGCAAGAACTCATGCAATCGGTGAAGTTTCCGAGGAAGCCAGATTACTGATCGAGCGCACCAGACAAAGTTTCTTCGAAGGAATCAAATATGCGAAAGCAGGAAATCATCTCCATCAGATTTCCAATGCCATCGGTGCATATTGTGAGAAATTTGGATATGGTGTAGTAAGAGATCTGGTGGGACACGGAGTCGGCTGTGAGCTGCATGAAGATCCGCAGATTCCGAATTTTATTCAGAAGAGCAGAGGTATCCGTCTGCGTCCGGGTATGACGCTTGCTATTGAGCCAATGGTCAATGCAGGCCGTTATGATGTGGAATGGACCGATGATGACTGGACTGTTATCACAGAGGATGGCTCACTGTCTGCACATTATGAGAATACAATTCTGATCACCGATGGCGAGCCGGAGATTCTGACACTGACAGAGGATGAGCGGGTTCTGATGCAGAACGGAGGACTGGGATGCGAGTAGAACTGGCATTGTCACTGGCAGGACATGATAAAGGACATTATTATGTGGTTGTCGGCGAAGAAGCTGAGGCTGTATATGTGGCAGACGGAGAATTGAAGCTGCTTGCACGGCCAAAGAGGAAAAACCGGAGACATATTCAGCCGATTCGAAAATTGCCTGCAGATGTGGCAGAACTTTTGCAGAACCAAATGGATGATGTGGTGATAAAACGTGCCATTAAATTGTATAAAAAGCATGTTGAAAAGTAAGAACACGTTAAATTTACACAGAACAGAATAAAAATAACAGGAGGCAAATGCATGTCTAAAGCAGATGTAATTGAAATGACCGGAACCGTTGTTGAGAAACTTCCGAATGCTATGTTTCAGGTAGAATTAGAGAACGGTCATCAGGTACTTGCACATATCAGCGGAAAACTGCGGACAAATTTTATCCGTATTTTACCGGGAGATCAGGTGAAGGTTGCACTTTCCCCATATGATCTCACAAAGGGCAGAATTACCTGGAGAGATAAATAATTTTGCAGGTTCACTCGTCATATGTATTCAGGTAATTAACATGCAGGCATAAGGCATGATCTGCATGGATAAGGATGAATGGCGTGTGGAACTAAAAAACATAAAAAAAACAGAAAAAAATGTTGCAATCATAAATACTCCATGCTATAATGTCTATCGACGCTTTTGGAAAACCAAGGGAATATTATGTGTATTTCCTGGCTTCTATTCACAAAACGAAAAGGCTTTGTAGTATGGAGTGTTTTTGTTTAAGGAAAGGAGGATTTGCTGTGAAGGTAAGATCATCAGTTAAACCTATTTGCGAAAAATGCAAAGTAATTAAAAGAAAAGGAAGCATCAGAATTATCTGTGAAAATCCGAAGCACAAACAGAGACAGGGTTAATCATTCTTTAGATAGATGATGAGAGCAGGTTGGAGACAACGCGAAACTGCTAATCCGTTCCTCCATGGAGCGCTCTGCCACAGAGTACCAATTTGGAACAGGATCTGTTTGAATCAGAAGGGATTACAGCGTCTCCTGAAATTTTCCGGATGTGCGGCTGCAGCAAGATTCCCTCTGAATTTTGCTGTTCATGGCGGAAGATAAAATGACACTGTGATGCTTCTATGCTGAATAATAGAAGCATGAATGAACAGCTGATGCAGGTTGTGCACACATTTCAGGCCGGGTAATCCGGAGCTGCATAAAATGTATCAGAATGTAACTAAGAAAACGAAATCATTATGGAGGTGTAAACACACATGGCTCGTATCGCAGGTGTAGATTTACCAAGAGAAAAACGTGTAGAGATTGGCTTGACTTATATTTATGGTATTGGCGTTGCAAGTTCCAATCGTATCCTTGCAGAAGCAAAAGTTGATCCTAATATCCGCTGCAAAGACTTAACAGATGATGATGTTAAGAGAATCAGTGCAGTAATCGATGCGTCTCAGACTGTAGAAGGTGACTTAAGAAGAGAAGTTGCTATGAACATCAAGAGACTTCAGGAGATTGGATGCTATCGTGGTATCCGTCACAGAAAAGGACTTCCGGTTCGTGGTCAGAAAACAAAGACCAATGCAAGAACAAGAAAAGGTCCGAAGAGAACAGTAGCAAACAAGAAAAAATAATGCATTGAGATAGAGAGGGATGTCATAGGACAGACCGCAATGCATACTGATTACAAAAATTTGTAGAAAGTAGGTTAGTTTAATTATGGCTAAAAAAGTTGCAAAGAAAGTGACTAAAAAGCGTGTAAAGAAAAACGTTGAACGTGGACAGGCACATATTCAGTCTTCTTTCAATAATACAATCGTTACATTGACAGACGCTGAAGGCAATGCTTTATCATGGGCAAGTGCCGGTGGTCTTGGATTTAGAGGTTCAAGAAAATCTACTCCTTATGCTGCACAGATGGCAGCTGAGACTGCTACAAAAGCAGCGCTCATTCATGGTCTTAAAACAGTAGACGTATTCGTAAAAGGACCGGGTTCAGGAAGAGAAGCAGCTATCCGTGCTCTTTCCGCAAGCGGCCTTGAAGTAACAAGTATCACAGACGTTACTCCGGTACCTCACAACGGTTGTCGTCCGCCAAAACGTAGAAGAGTCTAATTAGGAGGTGTAGTCTGAGATGGCAGTAAATAGAGTACCTGTTCTTAAAAGATGCAGATCCCTTGGTATGGATCCGATTTATTTAGGAATTGATAAAAAATCAAATAGACAGTCAAAAAGAGCAAACAAGAAGATTTCTGAGTATGGTCTTCAGTTAAGAGAAAAACAGAAAGCAAAATTCATCTACGGAGTTCTGGAGAAACCTTTCCACAACTACTATGAGAAAGCTGATAGAATGAAAGGCATGACTGGTACAAACCTCATGACAATTCTTGAGAGCAGACTTGATAACGTAGTATTCCGTCTTGGATTAGCTAGAACAAGAAAAGAAGCTAGACAGATCGTTGATCACAAGCATGTATTAGTAAACGGCAAATGTGTAAATATCCCGTCTTACTTAGTAAAAGCTGGTGACACAATCGAAATCAAAGAGAACGCTAAGAGCTCTCAGAGATATAAAGATATTCTTGAGGTAACAGCAGGTCGTCTTGTTCCGGAATGGCTTGATGTTGATCAGGAGAATCTGAAAGGCGAAGTAAAAGAGTTACCGACACGCGAGATGATCGACGTACCGGTAGACGAGATGCTTATCGTCGAGTTATATTCTAAATAATCATGTAGGCAACGAGCAGTGCCGAATTTGCACAAAAATCAGACGCTTCATGGCATCATGCAGGCGGATGATTTTTGTGTCTTAAAAAAGAAGCACTGATTTTATAAAATTTAAGGAGGGACGTCACAGTGTTCGATTTCGAAAAACCAAAAATTGAGATTGCTGAAATTTCAGAAGACAAAAAGTATGGCAAATTTGTCGTAGAGCCGCTCGAAAGAGGTTACGGCATTACTCTTGGTAATTCCCTGAGAAGAATCATGCTTTCTTCATTGCCGGGAGCAGCAGTTAGTCAGGTAAAGATTGATGGTGTTTTACATGAGTTCAGTTCAATCCCGGGTGTTAAAGAGGATGTTACTGAAATCATCATGAACATCAAGAATTTGGCTTTAAAGAATACCAGTCCGACAAATGAATCTAAAGTTGCTTACATTGAATTTGAAGGTGAAGGCGTTGTTACCGCAGCTGATATCCAGGTTGATCCGGACATCCAGATCATGAACCCGGATCTTGTAATCGCTCACTTAAACGGTGGCGTAGATTCCAAGTTATACATGGAACTCACAATTACAAAAGGTCGTGGTTATGTAAGTTCTGATAAAAATAAGAGCGAAGATACACCGATTGGCGTGATCGCGGTAGATGCTATTTATACACCGGTTGACCGTGTAAATCTGACGATTCAGAATACACGAGTAGGTCAGATTACTGACTACGATAAACTTACATTAGATGTTCATACAAACGGAACACTTGAGCCGGATGAGGCTGTCAGCCTTGCAGCAAAAGTATTAAGCGAGCATCTGAATCTCTTCATTGACCTGTCTGAGAACGCTAAGACAGCAGAGGTTATGATTGAGAAAGAAGACAACGCAAAAGAGAAAGTTCTGGAAATGAATATCGATGAACTTGAATTATCCGTTCGTTCTTACAACTGCCTGAAGAGAGCAGGAATCAATACAGTAGAAGAGTTGACAAACAGAACACCGGAAGACATGATGAAAGTTCGTAATCTTGGACGCAAGTCTTTAGAAGAAGTACTGGCAAAATTAAAAGAGTTAGGCTTACAGCTTAATCAGGGCGAAGAGTAATTCTTTTAATTGATCGGAAATCATTTTGATTTTGAGATGGTGTGATTTTACACTTTCTTAAATATAACTCATTAATCGGCAGAGGATATAAGACCGACGTGCGTTAATCTGTCGTCATTCATGAGTGGAGGAATATCAACAGGGCAGGCGAAACGTCTCCCCGCATCACATTCGGTATCTAAGACCAAAGTGCGTTGCCGGATGAACCACAATAATGGAGGGCTATTAAAATGGCAAAATATCGTAAATTAGGAAGAACATCTTCCCAGAGAAAAGCATTGATCAGAAGTCAGGTAACTGCATTACTTCACAACGGAAGAATTATTACAACAGAGGCTAGAGCAAAAGAAGTTCGTAAAGTCGCTGAAGGCCTGATCGCAGCTGCTGTAAAAGAGTGCGATAACTTTGAAGAAGTTACAGTTAAAGCAAAAGTTGCTCGTAAAGACAGCGAAGGCAAGAGAGTAAAAGAAGTTGTAGATGGTAAAAAAGTTACTGTTTATGATGAAGTAGAGAAAACAATCAAGAAAGATATGCCATCCCGTCTTCATGCAAGAAGAGAGATGCTGAAAGTTCTTTACCCTGTAACAGAGACAGGTGCTAAAAAGAAAGATACTCAGAAAGTTGATTTAGTAGATAAATTATTTACAGAGATCGCACCAAAATACAAAGGTCGTAACGGTGGATATACAAGAATCGTTAAAATCGGTCTTCGTAAAGGTGACGGAGCAATGGAAGTTGTTCTTGAGTTAGTATAAGATTTAAAGAGGTACTTCATGAAGTCATACGAAAAGAAATTTTCGTATGACTTCTTTTTTGATTATTGAAAAAACAGACCAATCAGGATAACTTGCAAAAAGATTGCTATCAGGATAATTTGCACAAGTATCATAGTTTAAAAATGATTGATGAACCATAATACTTGTGCAGATGCAACGAAAGCCTTTTCAAATACTTCGATAAAGTATGCGCATTACACATTTCCAGTCGGTAATATCTTAACAAAACGCACATTAATAAGTTTATATTATTAAAAAGCATGATTTTTCTATTGGAAAGATGCAAAAATATGTTATATTATAAGCATGTACTTGAGAAAGTACAAAATAATTAACAGGGAAAAATAATTGAAAAGAAGAATTGGAGGGAAGTCATATGAGAAATGTAGAAAACAAAAAATCATTATTTGCAGGTGTAGGTGCAGACAGCAAATATCGTTGCAACTTATGTGGACACCTTACAAAAAGTTATGGTCAGCGTTGCCCACACTGTGGAACCGTTGCTTCCATTTATACAGCAACAGATGTAACTTTTGATGCTACTTCATATCGCTAGTATGTAGCTGCTAAATCAGTAATTTTCAAATACCAACATAAATACCAAACCTTTATCCGTGTGGAAGGGAAGCCACAGGGAGAAAAACCTAACTCTTTATATACTTTGTCCGAAGTATAAGCACAAAAAAGAAGCGGCAAGACCGCTTCTTTTTTTGTGCTTATTACAATGCAGATAAATCCAGTTTGTCGAATCCTTCTACAAGACTCTGAGCGATTCCCGTGATAATTTCAAGATCTCTTGGTGTATGTCCCTCCAGGTTTAGAACCATTACCGGATCATGCAGAGACGCTCTCAACAGCATCCAGCCGGTGCAGACACCGCTAAAGCGAATACGGATACCTTCATAGGATTTTGGAAGCTCAAAACCGGACTGAAGGGCTCTCTTTTTGAACGTTTCCAGTACAGATGTACCATAGGCGTGGAAATCATCGGTCAGAATCGGGAAACGTACTTCACGATCTGCATATTCTGTGCAGAGGTTCGCAATGAAGTGATCAATGGTTTTGCCTTCACGTTTTGCTTTTGCAACGGCGATAACAAGTTTAACAGCCAGATAAGCGCCGTCATCCAGATAATAATTTTCTTTGAGACAACCATGTCCGGAAGTTTCCATAGCCAGCGGGCTTACGATGCCTTCGGCATTCAATTCTTTACATTTGTTGATGACGTTTTTATAGCCACGCATATAGCACAGATGCTTCAGCCCAAGATCGTTTTCGAGAAAATCGGTAAGACGATCGGAAGTAACAGAATCTGTAATGATGGTACTTCCGGGGTAGTCCGGTGCCAGGATGGCTGCTATCATTGCAATGATGGAATCGCGGTTGATCGGTGTACCGTCAGATAAGACAGCAGACATACGGTCTACATCGGTATCAAAGATCAGACCCAGATCAGCACCTGCAGCGACTGTTGCATCACAGATTGCCTTCATGGCATCTTTGTTTTCCGGGTTTGGAATATGGTTCGGGAATGTACCGTCAGGCTCCAGGAAGTTACTTCCGGTTGTATCTGCACCAAGTTCATCCAGTACTTCTTTAACAAAAAAACCACCGGCACCATTTCCGGCATCTACAACAATTTTCAAATTTTTCAGTGGCGCATCATAATTATCTGCATTTACACCATCACAGATCTTCATGCAAAGATTTGCACTGTATAAGGAAATCAGTTCAAATTCTGTAAAACGGTTGTTATCCGTTGGCAGAGGCTCCTCCAGTACAGAAGGATCCATGCTGTCAGAGAGTGTGGATGCAATTTCAAGAATTGCTGTGATATCATCATGTTCCAGACCGCCTTCGTGATCAAAAAATTTCAGACCGTTCCGGTTAAATGGCAGATGACTTGCTGTGATCATGCAGGCTCCGTCATATCTGGTTTCCGGATAAACAATAGACATAAACATGGCAGGTGTGGAGGCCATGCCGCAGTCAGACACATAGATGCCTTCGTCAAGCATGCCGCGGATTGCCTGTTTTTTAATTTCAGGACCGGTGATTCGAGAATCAGTGCCGACACCTACAATACATTCTTCCGGGGCAATATTTTTTTTCTTTAACAGCCAGATGGCAAAGGCACGTCCGATGAGATATGCTGCTTCTGAAGTCAGGGTGACATGTTCTCCTTCAATTCCTTCGCAGGCAATACCACGGACGTCGCTGCCGTTTTGTAGTTTCATTAATTCTGATTTTGTAATAGACATAGATTTGCTACTCCTTTTACATTGTCATACGGATAGATTCCGTACATATTAGTTCCAGTAAATTATAATTCAGAAACAGTATGAATACAAGTCTGAGGAAAGAAAAGCCTGATTTGGCAAAAAATAGAAAGAAAGATGGAAAATTATGTAATATATAATAAAAATCTATAAATAATTTATAAAAAAATTACAGACACCTATTGGTAACTGAGTAAAAAAGTAGTATACTATACTTTGTGGTTAGGTGAATTGAAAGGAGTGGGGAAAATGTTTAAAAAATTCACAAATGGCTGTGTAAAACTTGTGCAGAGATTTCTGCCTGACGCATTTGTCTTCTGTATTATTCTGACAATCGTCGTATTTATCGCTGCAATGCCGGTAGCCGGCATGAACCCAATCGAGGTGGCAAATGCCTGGGGTTCCGGTGTATGGGGTCTGTTAGCATTCTCAATGCAGATGGCTCTTGTACTGGTACTTGGTAGTGCATTGGCGAATGCACCAGCCATCAAGAAACTTATTGTCAAACTCGCAGGAGTACCGAAAAAACCGGTAGGAGCGGTGGCTTTTGTTACAGTGATTTCCGCAATCTGCTGCTTTATCAACTGGGGATTCGGTCTGATCATCGGTGCATTACTTGCAAAAGAAGTTGCAAAGAAGATCAAAGGACTTGATTATCGTCTGATTATTGCAGCTGCATATTCCGGATTCGTTATCTGGCATGCAGGTATTTCCGGATCTATTCCGCTTGGCATGACAGCATTAAACGCAGATGGTGTTGTAGATAACACTGCTGGGGCTGTTACGGAAATCGTACCGACCTCTCAGACAATCTTCTCAGCATGGAACCTGATCATGGTTCTGGCAGTGGTTGTAGTCGTTGCTTTTGTAAATGCAAAAATGCATCCGGATCCAAAGGATGTTGTATCTATTGATCCGAAATTATTAGAGGATGCACCGGATAACACAGAAGTAAAAGCAAGAAAAGATCAGACTCCGGCTGAAAAACTGGAGAACAGTATGGTTCTTTCTTATATCGTTGTAGTCATCGGTGCAATTTATCTGATTTATTATTTTGTAAATGCAGGTTCTATTCTGAATGCGTTATCACTGAATATCGTAAATCTGATCTTCCTGATCCTTGGTATTGCGTTCCATAAGACGCCGATCAGTTATGTCAGAGCGATTACAGAGTCTGCAGAAAGTGCAGGAGGAATCATTTTACAGTTCCCATTCTACGCTGGTATCCAGGGTATGATGGTTACGGTAGGTTCCAATGGTGTATCTCTTGCATCTGCTATCAGTACAGCATTTGTAAATATTTCTACACCACGTACGTTCCCGGTACTGTGCTATCTGGCAGCTGGTATTGTAAACTTCTTCGTGCCGTCAGGCGGTGGACAGTGGGCTGTTCAGGGTCCGATCATGATGCCTGCCGGTCTGGAGCTTGGTGTTACACCGGCAGTTACTGCTATGGGTATCGCCTGGGGTGATGCATGGACAAATATGCTGCAGCCGTTCTGGGCGCTTCCGGCACTTGGTATCGCTGGCCTGGGAGCAAGAGATATCATGGGTTACTGTGCGATTGTATTGATTGCATCCGGTATTGTGACAGCACTTGGTTTCCTGTTCCTGGTACCGTTGCTGGCATAAAATAGAACGTAATTAATGTAAAACCAATAACCACAGAATGTAGCGAAAACGGATTGTGAATGTCCGTTTTACAAATAGTTCTACAATTAAATGTAGATTAGAAAAATTGAATATGTAAAAAAATTTAGAAAGATTGTTTTTAAACGTATGGAAAATGTAACGATTGTCAGCCACCTTACTCCGCAGGAGTGGAAAAAATCCTGGGAGGATAAAGTGGTGGAAGATACCAAACAGAATATGCGGGCCTACCAGCAGCAAAACTGTTACTGGGGGCATTTTAAAAATGACAGGGATTTTACAATCTGTCATCATAAGGAATTCGAGATCAAGGGAATGAGTCTGGGACTTTATTTCAATGGCCGGATCGAGGATGATGAGCGGGGCTGTAAGATCGTAGGAAAGTTTGGAAAAAAGCATTCAGCCAATTTATTTCTTGGGATGGGAGCAGCACTTTGTATAGCGGCCATTATTGGTGCAACTGCACGGCAGGATATTGAGGTATCCATTGTGGCGACGGTACTGCTTGCAATCCTTGTGGTGGTCTATATGGCAAAGCCCAAGAAAGGGCAGCAGCGGATTTTATATCAGCTGGAAAAGATTTCTTTTGATTCCAGGTATCATAAGAAAGGAAGTCGTAAGGCAGCTGCAAAACCAGAGAAAAAGAAAAAACGCACCATGCGGGAAAAAGCAATGGTAACGATGGATTAGATAATTCATCAAATATAAAAAGATGTGAGTTCTGATGACACAGAGCGCACATCTTTTTTTGAACGCAGGTCGCAAAGCGACTGCGTTCATGAGCAAGTAGCGAAAGCGGATTGCGAATGTCCGCTTTACCGCAGGTCGCAAAGCGACTGCGTTCATTAGTTGTCTACGCTGACAAAATCCGTATCCACGTTGATATAAGGCAGCGTAAAGATAAATTCTGTACCAACACCTTCTGTGCTGATGACATTGATATTTTCATGATGGGCATGTACGATTTCTTTAACGATGGCCAGCCCAAGACCGGTTCCCTTTTTGTCTTTCCCACGGGAAGCATCCGTTTTATAAAAACGTTCCCAGATACGTCCGATACTTTCCTTTGGAATCCCGATTCCCTGATCTTTGACTGAGACAAATACTTTTCCGTTCCGCAGCGTTGTCTCAATGGTAATCTCGGAATTGCTGTGGCTGAATTTGAATGCATTATCTACCAGATTGTGCATGACCTGGTCAATTTTAGCACTATCTGCTTTGACATAAAGTTCCTCTCCGGTAAGAATCAGATGGAAGGAAACCATTTTTTCTTTACAGCGTCCTTCAAACATCAGAAGCGTTCGTTTGATCAATGCATTCAGGTCAAAAACAGAGAGATCCAGATAAGTTCCCTTAGTTCCATATTTGTTTAGTTCTAGCAGACTCTGGGTCAGTTTCTCGAGACGTTCCGATTCGAATATAATAACATCCAGATATTTTCCCTGTAGTTCCGGTGGAATCGTGCCGTCGGCCATGGCCTGCGCATAACCTTTGATGGAAGTCAGCGGTGAGCGAAAATCATGGGAAACATTGGAAACAAACTTGTGTTGGTCGTTTTCCAGAGCATTCAGTTCCAATGCCATAAAATGCAGGGTATCGGCAAGTGTGCCGATCTCATCCTGGCGTTCCATCTCCAATGCTGTGTCAAAATTACCGTCGGCATAGTTCCTTGCGGCCCGGATGATTACCTGCAGTGGGCGATAGAATGCAAAAATAAATGTCAGCAGAATGATCAGTGCCAGAAGCAACAGAAAAATCAAGGACAGATAAAATCCGTTTAGCAGATCATACTGTAAAGTAGTGATATGCGACAGCGGAAGACAGATGATAGCGTAGCAGGTTACTTTGTAACTCCGGGTAATGGGAGTATAGACCGTCAGTACATCATCGTCATAGTGATCATAAAAAGTTCCGATGGAATAATTACTGCCACTGAAATCCAGAATATCAAAATCTTTGATGGATTCTGTTTCAGACGGCCGGATATATTGTTCAGAAGTAATCAGGACACGACCACCAGTGGTGACAATATAGATGTCCGCATCCAGATAACTGCTGACAGCCGCAATCTGTTTTTGAAATTCTTCCAGCGTCAACTCAGATCGATAGTAGCTGTTTCCGAAAGAATCTGCAATCTGGCTGCTTTCCCGGCGCAAGGCAGCAGCGTAATACTGCTCCAGATAATTCTGATTGTAATGTGCGGTAAAGGTCGAGATCAGGATAAATCCCAACACAGCAAAAATAAGATAGGAACCGATCATTTTAAATAATAGCTTATGTTTCATATGTAAGTGCTACCGGTCAGGGGCTAGCGGCGTTCGAATTTATAGCCGATGCCCCAGACAGTGGTAATCCCCCAATGTTCGTGATCTTTGATTTTTTCCCGGAGACGTTTGACATGTACGTCCACCGTCCTGGTATCGCCCAGATATTCATATCCCCAGATGTTGTCTAACAGCTGTTCGCGGGTGAATACCTGATTCGGGGAAGAGGCGAGAAAATACAGCAGTTCCAGCTCTTTTGGCGGCATATCAATAATCTGCCCATAATACATAACGGAATAGTTGGTCAGATTGATGATCAGATCCGGGTATTCGACACATTTGATATCCGGTTCTTCTTTTTCTGGTTTGACAGCCTGGTAGCGGCGTAGCACTGCTTTTACCCGGGCGACCAGTTCTTTGGAATCAAATGGTTTAATGATGTAGTCATCTGCACCAAGTTCCAGTCCCAGCACTTTATCAAAGACTTCCCCTTTGGCGGAAAGCATGATGATAGGCACGTTGGATTGGGTACGGATTTCACGGCAGACCTGATAGCCATCGATGCCCGGAAGCATCAGATCAAGCAGAATCAGATTTGGCTGATAAGTTTTAAATTCATGCAGGGCAGATTCTCCGTCTTCCACAATCTTTGTATCATAGCATTCTTTTAGCAGATAGAGGGAGATCAGTTCCGCAATATTGGCATCGTCGTCGACGATGAGGATTTTTTGTTTGACTGCCATAGGGGCCTCCTGTGTTTAGTATACTTAAAAATTTCAGAGCCATCTCGACATTGTTACACAATATCGAGATGTGGCTTCTCGCAAAAGAGTCTTACAAGTATAAATATTCATCTCAGTCTGAGTTGAGACTCCCACTTCTGCAAGTGGTGAGTAATAACAAATCTTTCTCAGTGGGAGTTCAATCTCCGACTGAGATAAACGCTCCGCGAGGATGTGCAGTGATTCTGAGAAGAATATGTCAGCTTTCGCTGACCAGAATCACGCACCAAGTCTCACGTGCGTTCGACTTGAATCATGCGGGCATGATTCGTATTTATACTTGCAATCTTCATGGCTCTGAAATTATTCAAACTCTGCAATAGTTACACCGGCATCCCCCTCACCAAATTCTCCAAGGTGGAATGCTTTGACGTATTTTTGGCGTTTTAAGTGTCCCTGCACAGCTTTGCGCAGAGCACCGGTTCCTTTTCCGTGTACGATACGCACGGATTTCAGATGAGCGAGATACGCATCATCCAGATATTTATCCAATTCCATCAGTGCTTCGTCCACGGTCTTGCCAATCAGATTGATTTCCGGTGAGACAGATAGAGATTTGGACATCTTTAATTTGCCGGCACCGGTTTTGGTGTTGTGCACTGCCGGGGTAGCATCATCATTTACCAATATCAGGTCACGGATGTTAGTCTGGTATCGCAGGATGCCGGCCTGTACAAAGAGGTTTCCTTTTGCATCCGGAAGTGTGTGTACGGTACCCTTCAGATTCATACTGAGAATTTTGACGGAATCTCCGAGACGCAGTTTTTTCGGTACATTATGGTTGATCTGTTCTTTCTTCTGGATAGAGGACTTGGATTGGGCTTTTGCCATTTTTTTCCGGATTTTCTCGCGGTCCTTTTCCATGGCGGAGGCATCCATATGGGTTTTGCCGTATTTGTGGAAGTTGCGGATGGTTTCATCAGCCAGATCCTTGGCTTCTTTTAAAATAGCGGCGGCCTGTTGGTTGGCTTCCTGCAATACACGGTCGCGGCTGCGGTTTAAGCGCTCCTGTTTTTCCTCTAACTGTTTCTTTAGGGAAGCAGCTTCTTCTTTATAACGGTTGATTTCTGCCTGCTCTTTCTCTATGGTCAGACGGCTCTGTTCCAGATCAGCAATAACATCCTCAAAGTTTTCATTTTCTTTTGTGATCCGGGTCTTAGCATCTTCAATGAGATCTGTCGGAAGACCGATCTTGCTGGAAATTGCAAAGGCATTACTTTTTCCGGGAATACCAATGAGCAGCCGGTAAGTCGGGCTCAGAGTCTGAACGCTGAATTCGCAGCAGGCATTTTCTACGCCGGTTGTGGAAAGGGCATATAGCTTAATTTCACTGTAATGGGTAGTAGCCATAGTACGGATACCATCCTGACGCAGCCGGTCCAGGATCGAGATCGCCAGCGCAGCACCTTCATCCGGATCCGTTCCGGCACAGAGCTCGTCGAAGAGCACCAGGGACTGAGGCGTCGCATGTTTCAAAATGGAAACGATGTTGGTCATATGGGAGGAGAAGGTACTGAGACTCTGCTCGATACTCTGCTCGTCACCGATGTCCGCATAGACATCATCAAAAATAGCCAGTTCGGATCGATCTTTTGCCGGAATATGCAGACCAGCCTGTCCCATCAGGGTGAACAGGCCAACCGTTTTCAGGGAGACCGTCTTACCACCTGTGTTCGGTCCGGTGATGATCAGCAGGTGGAAGGTATCTCCCAGATGCACATCAATGGGAACGACTTTTTTGGGATCCAGAAGTGGGTGACGTCCCTGCCGGATGCGGATGCGTCCTTCTGTATTAAAAATCGGTGCCATACCGTTCTGGATTTTTGCCAGGTTTGCTTTTGCAAAAATAAAATCAAGGTCAGCGAGGATCCGGTAATTATCCAACAGGTATGCGGCATACTGTGCAGTCAGATTACTGAGTTCTGCCAGAACTGCTTCAATGGCTTCCTGTTCTTTTAAAAATGCCTCTTTCAGGTCATTGTTTAATTTTACGACAGACATCGGTTCGATAAACAGTGTGGAACCGGTGGAGGACTGATCGTGGATCATACCCGGAACCTGTCCTTTGTATTCCGCCTTGACCGGCAGACAGTAACGTCCGTTTCGCATGGTGATGACTGCATCCTGCAAATAAGACCGTGTGGTGGAACTGTTTAACAGGTTATTCATGGCACCATGGATTTTATCATTAATATTACGGATGGTGCGGCGGACACTGTGAAGTGCCGGGCTGGCATCGTCACTGATCTCATCCTCTGCCAGAATGCAGCGGCGGATTTCCTCAAGCAACGGTGTCAGCGGTTCCAGTCCCGCAAAAAGTACATCCAGGGAGTCAGCCGGCAGATCGTCGCGGTTTTCTCTGGAATAGGCTTTTGCACGCCTGGTGATCTCCAATAAGGTACAGATAGAGAGTAGTTCTGCTGCATTTAAACAGCCGCCAATCTCCAGTCGTTTCATCTGAAAGCCCGGATCTTTTAATCCACCGAAGGAAATACTTCCTTTGCGGTAAATGCGGGACAGAGCATCTGCTGTCTGAGCCTGCGCATCCGTGATCAGTTGCTTATCTGTCATCGGAACCAGTTCCAGACATCGTTTTTTTCCGGCATCTGAAGTCGCCTGCTCTGCAAGCAGCTGAATGATTTTGTCATATTCTAAAACTTTTAAAGCTTTTTGATTCATAAACTCCTCCATGTTATAACGGTATATTCCTGTATCGGAACAGTTCCATTTTAACGCATAATGAAAGAAGTGAAAAGTGAAAGTTCTATTAAAACTTTTCAGTTGCATAAGAATTACAGAAAACGTATAATAAGTGCAGGCGAGTTTGAAATATCTGACTTGAAGTTACCAAAAGAAACAGGTGCGGAGAGGTGCTTTGCAGTGGATAAAAAGAAACAGGAAGAATATCATTTTGTAAAAGAGCATATTAAGAAAATACCTATTGACCGGAAAAAACTGCGTACACGGCTGTTTGGAACGATTTTACTGGCCGTTCTGTTTGGCGTGGTGGCAGCAGCGGTATTTGCAGCACTCAGACCAGTATTTGACAATCTGCTTTACCGGAAGGACAATACTGTGGTGATTTCCGGAGAGGATGAAATTTCGGAAGAAACACCGGAAGAAAACGCACCGGTCTATATTACGGAAACGCAGCTCATGGAACCGGAGGATTACCAGGTGTTGCAGAATAAATTATATGCCATTGGCCGGGAAGCGAATAAATCCGTAGTAGCAGTCCGGGGAATCGGAGAGGCTACAGACTGGTTTGATAATGCCTATGAAACAGAGAGTCAGGGAACCGGCATTATTGTAGCGGACACCGGTGATGAGTATCTGGTGGTGACGGAGAAGAAAGTGATCTCAGATGCCAGTCAGGTAGAGGTGACCTTTTACAATAACGATACCGCTTCCGCGGTACTGCAGGCTTATGACGAAAATACAGGGATTGCCATGTTGTGTGTGGAAAAACGGCAGCTGTCAGCAGATACCACTGATCAGGTGGCAGCTGCGACACTCAGCAGTTTTTCTGCATTGTCTCAGGGAACCATTGTGATCGCTATCGGCAGTCCGCTGGGGGAACCATTTTCCATTCTGACCGGAAATGTCACATCCAGCAGTTATGAGGTGTCCACCGTGGACGCGAACTATAAGGTGATTTCCACTGATATCAATGCCAGCGATGCAGGAAGCGGTGCGCTGATCAATCTGAAGGGTGAAGTGGTTGGACTGATGCTGCAAAGTTACAGCACGCGGGAGGCACAGAGTATGATGACTGCTATCAGCATTTCTCAGATCAGCAAACTTTTGGAAAAAATGTCAAACGGAGAATCACCGGCTTATCTTGGGTTGGAAATCTGTACGGTGACAGCGGAGATCGCAAAATCGAATGAACTTCCGAAGGGCATATATATCAAACAGGTGTCTCCTGATTCACCGGCAATGCAGGCCGGCATTCAGGTGGGAGACGTGCTGACCAAGATTGACAGTAAGGAGATTCTGACTGCAGAACAGTATGAGGACTGTATTATGAATGCAAAGGACGGACAGCAGAGTACCGTCACCGTCAAACGGATGGGTGCAGATGGGAAATATCAGGATCTGCGTTTCAAAGTTGTATTTGGTACGCTGCAGGAAAATTAGCAGACGGAATAGTAAATAGCAATCGTATAGATTTTAGTTAGAAAGGATACCCATAGTGGGGATTGTGAGGAAAATGAGATTTATTGAAACATTACGTGAAGGCGAGAGAATCAGTGAGGTATATTTGTGCAGACACAAACAGACTGCTATGACAAAAGCAGGAAAGCCGTATGATTCGCTGACACTTCAGGATAAAACAGGTACACTGGACGCAAAAATCTGGGATGTATCTTCTAATGGTATCGAGGAGTTTGATTCTTTGGATTATATTTATGTCATGGGCGACGTGACCAGTTTTCAGGGTTCTCTGCAGCTGAATGTGAAACGAGTAAAAAAAATGGCAGAAAGTGATGTGAATCCGGCAGATTATCTGCCGGTCAGCGAGTACAACATTGAGGAGATGTATCAGAAACTTTTGGCATATATCGATCAGATGAAACATCCATATCTCAAGCAGCTGGCAGAATCATTTTTCAAGGATGCGGACTTTGCAAAACGTTTTCAGTTCCATTCCGCGGCAAAAAGTGTGCACCATGGATTCGTAGGCGGACTGTTGGAGCATACATTGCATGTGACACAGATCTGTGATTTTTTCTGCAATCTGTATCCTATGCTGAACCGTGATCTGCTGCTGACCGCAGCCATGTTCCATGACGTTGGAAAATTATCCGAACTGTCCACTTTCCCAGCAAATGATTACACGGATGACGGACAGTTACTTGGTCATATTATGATCGGAGCAATGGAAGTTCAGAAACATATCGATCAGATTGCAGGTTTCCCCAAGCGGACAGCATCTGAGCTGATACATTGTATCCTGGCGCATCATGGGGAACTGGAATATGGTTCACCGAAAAAACCGGCTTTGGCAGAGGCTATCGCACTGAGTTTTGCGGATAATTCCGATGCAAAACTGGAAACTATGCGGGAAGCACTTTCCAACATTCCGGAGAACAGCCTGGAGTGGCAGGGCTTCAACCGCTTCCTGGATTCCAACATCAGAAGAACAGGTAAGTAATTATGCAGAAGAATGATGAATTGATTTTGAAAATAGAAGATATGGGTGTGGACGGTGCCGGTATCGGAAAATCGGACGGCATGACTTTTTTTGTCAAAGATGCTGTTATCGGTGATGTGGTGCGGGCGAAGATTATCAAGTTAAAAAAGACGTATGGCTATGCCAGGCTGATGGAACTGTTGGAGGCATCGGCGGATCGTGTGGAACCGAATTGTCCGTATTACAGACAGTGTGGCGGGTGTCAGATTCAAGCATTGTCTTACGAAAAACAGTTAGAATTCAAAGAAAATAAGGTGCGTAATAATCTGGAACGCATCGGTGGATTTACGAAAATTCCGATGGAACCGATCGTTGGTATGGATGAGCCGTATCATTATCGAAACAAAGCACAATTTCCGGTGGGAACGGATAAAGAAGGTCATATTGTTACCGGCTTTTATGCAGGAAGAACGCATACGATTATTCCAAATCGCGACTGTGCGCTCGGGCTTCCGGTAAACAGGGAAATTCTGGATATTGTCATTGATTTTATGGAAAAATATCATATTTCCGCATACGATGAGAAAACCGGAAAAGGACTGGTGCGCCATGTACTGATCCGATGTGGATTTTCCAGTCAGGAAAAGATGGTTTGCCTGATCATTAATGGAAAAAGTCTGCCACACGGGGAAAAACTGGTGGAAGCATTGCGAAAAATTGATGGTATGACAAGTATTTCCCTTAATTGCAATACCGGGCGCACCAATGTGATTCTGGGTCACAGGACCATCGTGCTCTGGGGGCAGGAATATATCACAGATCAGATTGGAGATATTTCTTATGAAATTTCACCAGTATCCTTTTATCAGGTCAATCCGGTGCAGACGGAGAAGTTGTACGGACTGGCACTGGAATATGCAGATCTGCACGGGGAAGAGACTGTGTGGGATCTGTATTGCGGTATCGGAACAATCTCCCTGTTCCTGGCTCAGAAAGCGAAACAGGTGTATGGCGTGGAGATTATTCCACAGGCCATTGAAAATGCGAAGCGCAATGCTGTAAAGAATGGCATCGAAAATGCAGAATTTTTCGTCGGAAAATCAGAGGAAGTGCTGCCGGAGTTTTATGAAAAAGAAGCGGCAGCAGGACGGAAGGCGTATGCGGATGTTATTGTGGTGGATCCGCCGAGAAAAGGATGCGATGAAAAATTACTGGATACTATTGTGAAGATGGCACCGGACCGGGTGGTCTATGTCAGTTGTGATTCCGCGACGCTGGCCCGGGATCTGAAGATACTGTGTGAGCAAGGGTATGAACTGAAACGTGTACGAGCGGTGGATCAGTTTTGCCATACCGTGCATACAGAAGCGGTGTGTTGTCTGCATCGGGTGAACATGTAGAAATTCCTTATCGCACGTAAAAAAAGATTTCTGTAATATACTCACGTTCATCTCCGGAGGAGATGTAATCATTGATGCAAAATTCATAGGAGTCGGAAATAATGTTAAGATTCTGTTCTTTGCAATAGTCCAACAGTTTTTTATAAGAATAGTCCACAGACTGATACGTGCCGTAATGATAGATACTTACGGCACGTCCTTTTGGGAGTATCATAATATTTTTCACATTTTTTGTCTTTTCAATTGGCAGAAAAGCAATGTTTGCTTCGGTATATCGGCCTTCTAAAATGTGCTTATATGGAACAATTACGCCCGTCTGAAAAAATATCGGAAGGGCATCTTTGAGCGCCTGAGAAAAGCACTTCTTTGTAGCGATGCTTATTTCGCTGAAAGAGTGTGGCGCATCTACTTCCGCATAGAGAAGGTAGTTGCGATTTATCTCTTTGATCGTAACCTCCTGGTTTCGGTCGCGCACTTCTTTTACAGTTTCCATTTGCTCGCATCTGTGAGCAAGACGATTTCGAACCAATTGTAAATGTTTGATTTGCTGATCGAGTACGGTCAATTGTTTTCTCAATGCGATCAATGACGTATTGATCGTATACGTTTTCATATGTTCCTGGATCTCTCCAAGTGAAAATCCCATTTCCTTCATAATTAAAATTGTATCCAGATAGTCGATCTGACTCGCTTTATAATAGCGATATTTATTATCCGGATCCACATATGCCGGACGAAACAGTCCGATCTTATCATAGAAAATCAGTGTCTGCTTTGAGATATTCTGATATCTTGCAAGCTCACCGATGGAAAACATATCTTTCATATAAACCTCGTCTTGACACTATAGTTACTATATCCTTTATTGTATATTCATAGAAAGAAATTAGCAAGTAGGAGGCGTATAGAAATGAAATGTTTTGAAGAAAAAATGTCTTATCCACAATTTTTAAAATATCTTGTCCCGTCAGTGCTGACCATGATCTTTTTGTCTTTTTACACAACAATAGATGGATTTTTTGTATCCCGTTATGCCGGCTCGGATGCACTCGCAGGGATTAATATTGTGATTCCGATCACCTGTATTATTTTTGGAACGGCAGTCATGTTTGCAACGGGATCCGCCGCCATCATAGGTGAGAAGATGGGGCAAAAACGGGAGCAGGAGGCAAATGAGATTTTCACTTTTATCGCGATTGTACTGCTCATACTTTCCCTTGTATTTACAATCGGCGGTATCCTGTTTTTGAAACCGATCTGTATCTTCTTAGGAAGCAGTGAACGTTTGATGGAACATGTAATTCCGTACGCATTTGTGATATTTTTAGGAGCCGTTCCGATGTCATTTAAGCTGTTTTTCGAATATCTTGTGAGGACAGACGGGAGATCACAGATTGGAATGGTAATGTCCTTGGCAGGTCTTACTCTGAATGTTGTTTTCGACTATATTTTCGTAGTTGTATTTCGTATGGGGACGTTTGGAGCTGCGTGGGGAACATTTCTTTCCATTACAGTCAGCATGATAATTGGTTTGCTTTATTTTCTGAAGTACAGTCAGATCAGGTTCTGTAAGCCGAACGTAAATTGGAAAGTTCTTTTGAAATCTTGCACGAACGGAAGCAGTGAAATGCTGACGGAATTGTCTACCGGTATCACTACATTTTTATTTAACATTATTATTATGAAATACTTTGGGGAAGACGGAGTTGCGGCTGTGACGATCATCATGTACATTTATTATTTCTTTATTTCCTTTTATATGGGAATTGCCGTTGCAACAGCTCCGGTCGTCAGCTACAATTATGGAGCTCAAAATTACGGGAAAATTAAAGAAACAACGCGCTACAGTTTTATTACGATTGCCATCAGCTCCGTGTTGATCCTGGCAGTATCTTACATTTATGGAAAAGATATCATTCACTTATTTGTCGGGGATGGAAATGTGTTCTCACTGACCTGGGATGGGTTGAAGCTGTTCAGTACGGTTTTTGTGTTTATCGGTCTGAATGTATTTCTTTCCGGATATTTTACTGCATTGGGAAATGGATTTATTTCGGCAGTGATCTCATTGCTGCGTTCGTTGTTCCTTGTCGTTATATTTATACTGGTTCTTCCAAAACTGATCGGTGTGTCCGGTGTCTGGCTGACAATGCCGATGTCGGAAGCTGTGACAATTTTCATTGCAATTTACCTGTATCGGATATACGGAAAGCATTTCATGAAGGAAAAATAGGTATTCGATAAGATTTTTTGTTTTGATAAGTTTTTCTTATCGTGTACATAAAAAAGAAATTTAAAATCTTCAAAAAAATATTGTGCAAGATATATGATGCATGGTAATATAAGACATATAAGAGTACAAAATAAAAAAGCAGGAGGATTACGATAATGGAGAAATTATTAATTTTAAATCCGGGTTCTACTTCTACCAAAATTGCTTATTATGAGGATGAGAAGCAGATTTTTGTGGAGAGCATTTCCCATTCCGCAGATGAGATCGCAAAATATGACCTGATCGTTGATCAGTATGAGTTCCGTAAAGATATGATCATGGAAGTTCTGAAAGAGAAAAATGTAAAACTGGAGGAACTGACCGGAATCGTTGCCCGTGGTGGTTTACTTCCGCCTCTTCAGGCAGGTGCTTACCGTGTAAACGACGATATGGTATGGCAGCTGAAAAATAAACCGGCGATGGAGCATGCTTCTAACCTTGGTGCTATTATTGCAGATGCAATCGCAAAACCACTGGGAATTCCGGCTTTCATTTATGATGGGGTAACCGTTGATGAGATGATGCCGATTTTGAAGATCACAGGTTTGAAAGAACTCAGCAGAAAGGGAATCGGACACAACCTGAATACAAGAGCGGCAGCTATGAAATATGCCCGCGAGCATGGAAAAGAGTATAAAGACTGCAAGCTGATCGTGGTACATCTCGGTGGTGGCATTTCTATAACATTGCAGTATGGTGGAAAAGTGGCCGATATTATCAATGATGAGGATGGTCCATTTGCTCCGGAGCGTGCAGGGGGTCTTCCATCTCAGGATCTGATCAAATATTTCGGCCAGAGTGGCATGACTGCAAAAGAGATGCTCAAGAAAATGAAGAGCCGTGGCGGTCTTGTAGCACATCTTGGTGTTAACGACAGTCGTGAAGTAGAGAAAATGATCGAGAATGGTGATGAGCATGCAAAACTGATCTATGATGCGATGGCATTAAACGTAGCCCGCAAGATCGGTGAGGAAGCTGCCACTGTCGCAGGTGATGTGGAAGCAATCATCCTGACAGGCGGAATTGCTTATTCTGAGTATTTCACAAGTGAAGTAAAGAAAAATGCAGAGTGGATTGCACCGGTGATCGTATATCCGGGCGAGAACGAGATGGAATCTCTGGCACTTGGCGGACTTCGTGTGCTGCGTGGACAGGAAGAAGCACATGAGTTTGTAAAAACGGAGTAATCATAGTCTGCATATATCATATTTGAACGCAGGTCGCAAAGCGACTACGTTCATGAGCAAGTAGCGAAAGCGGATTGCGAATGTCCGCTTTATTTACCGGGAAATGGATTGCATTTTCAGGTAAATAAAAGGGAGTATTATCTCAGTCTGAGTTGAGACTCCCACTTCTGCAAGTGGTGCGTAATAACAAATCTTTCTCAGTGGGAGTTCAATCTCCGACTGAGATAAACGCTCCGCGAGGATGTGCAGTGATTCTGAGAAGAATATGTCAGCTTTCGCTGACCAGAATCACGCACCAAGTCTCACGTGTGTTCGACTTGAAGTATATAGAGCCGCAGTGGCATGGTAGTTATCTGATTAGTACAGATAATACCGTTGCCACGGCGGCTTCTTTTATTGCGGCACGCTTTCTTGCCGGGAATTGTGACCAATCAGGATGCAATTGTGCGAACCGGAGTTTTTGTCACTCTGGAACCGTGCGCAATCGGTTTCCACTCTACTTTCTTGAACATTGCCATGAAAGCGATGGGAATATAAGTCAGCATATAGATCGGAAATGTGAACATATAGCCGATTTTTCTGTACCATGCCATATGGATATGTTTCCACTCAGTTAATGTGGTATAGATTCCAAGTACCAGCATTGCAGCAGAGGTATTGACCGTGAATTTTCCGACACAGAGCAGGGCAGATGTGAAATCCTGAGCGGTTAAAAGTGCCAGAATGGTCAGGGTAAGTCCTGCAAAAGTAGCTATCATAGTCAGAATAAAGGCCGGTAAATTGGACATCAGCATGTCAAAACAGGAGAAGCCTCCTTTTTTGCCGACCTTTGATAATAACTGTCGGCCATACTTTTTATATACCTGAAAATAACCTTTTACCCAGCGCATACGCTGATGCCAGGATACGGAAAGTCTGGTCGGCTGCTCATCATAGAATTCTGCGCGCTCACAGTAACCAATCGTTACACCGTTTGCGATGCAGTCAGCGGTAAATTCAATATCTTCCGTTAACAGGAAGAAGTTCCATCCATCATTTTTCTCAATGAGTTCACGGGAAATCATATAGCCGGTGCCGGATACCATACAGCTGTTGCCGATACGCATTCTGCCGCGGTTTAAAAACTGTGCTTCATGTAAAAACCAGAGACCGTAACCATGGGAAATCCAGTTATCACCAAAGTTTTTGGAATTACGGTAGCTGGTGACGGCATCATATCCGTCATTGAAGGTCATATTCATTTCTTTTATGTAATTTTCATCCAGCAGATTATCTGCATCAAAGATAAAAAATCCGTCGTAATCTTCCAGATTATCACTGAGGGAAATCTGGTCCAGCAGGTACTTTAAGGCATATCCTTTTCCGATCTGGACCCGGTTAAAACGTTCATATACATAGGCACCGTGTGCATAAGCAATTTCAGCAGTGGTATCGGTGCAGTTGTCCGCAACGACGTAAATATCCACCAGTTCGGACGGGTAATTCTGTGCGCGAATGCTGTCAAGCAGTCCACCCAGGACATTTTCTTCATTTCTTGCTGCAATCAGTACGGCGTAACGGTGCATCTGCAAAGGCTTGTGTGTTTTTTCTTTTTTAATATAAGGTGCGATCAGGTAGACAATCTGATAAGAAAAACATGCGATAAATGCAAATAAGATTGACCAGTTGATCACACGGGTGATAGTAACCAGCATAATTGTTTCCTCCCTGTACGTTTTTTCGTTGTACCTAATATAGCAGGCAAATGTTAGGATTTATAATTGCAATCATTAACAAATCATTAAGAAACCCTGTTGAAAATATAAAGACTTTATCCTTTTGGTTATCTTCATAAATCGTTAAGAATTTGGCGTGGTTTCCGGAAAGAATTGTCTGTTAAAGTGTCAGCATAAAGGAATTGCGGGAAACATTCCTTTTCGAATGCATGCAAATCGAGTATAATGGCGGGGAGGTGAAAAATTATGATAAATATTTTAGTATGTGATGATGACAAAGATATCGTAGATGCCATTGAAATCTATTTGGCTCCGGAAGGGTACCGGATCTTAAAAGCATATGATGGTATTCAGGCAATCGAGATGATGCGGAAAAATGATATACAGCTTTTGATCATGGATGTGATGATGCCGCGTATGGATGGTATCCGTGCAACCTTAAAGATTCGTGAAGAGTCCAATATCCCGATTATAATCCTTTCAGCCAAGACGGAGGATACGGATAAGATTTTCGGATTGAATGTAGGAGCCGATGATTATGTGACCAAACCATTTAATTCACTGGAGCTTGTGGCAAGAGTGAAATCACAGCTGCGTCGTTATACAAAGTTGGGGACAATGATGCAGGAACCGACGTCGAATGTTTATAAAACGGGTGGTCTGGAGATCAATGATGATATGAAACAGGTGACGGTCGATGGCATAGTTGTAGAAAAATTAACACCAATTCAATATAATATCCTTCTTTTCCTGACAAAAAATAAGGGAAGAGTATTTTCTATTGAGCAGATTTATGAAAATATCTGGAATGAAGATGCTATCAATGCGGATAATACAGTGGCGGTACATATCCGGCATATCCGGGAAAAAATCGAAATTAACCCTAAGGAACCACGTTATCTGAAAGTGGTATGGGGAATCGGCTATAAGATGGAGGATATTAAAGTCGAGTAGAACAGGAGATCCTTATGAAGAAAAAACATTTTTACAGCATGTGGGCAAAGACGCTGACAACGGCGATTCTGCTGGTGGCTGGTGGACTGACTGCTGTCTGCGCCGGATGGTCCGTTCTGGGATTATATGAGGGCATGAATGTGCAGGAAATTATGAATCCGGTTTCTTATGTGGACAGCGAGCAGGCCCAACGCTATGTGCGACAGGAAGTATATAGTCAGCTGGACAACTTTGCATCTGAAAATAAGATTTTGAATGGAATAGCCTATAACGGTGATCTGACCGTAGATATTTCAAATTTAGATGGTGGCGTGAAGGCAGAAACTAAAGATCCGAATCTGGAATACAAATTGTCCGATCTGGATGCGTTTTATAATTCGGATGGTTATCCGTTCCTTCGCTGGCTGACCGAGACGAAAGATGAGTATGTGTATGATGAATACGAGGAAAATGATGTCGTAGATTCCGAAGATGATGAATCATCTGTGGCTGCAACGGAAGCGCAAACAGAATCTGCTGTGGATGGTTCACAGCCGGTTAATATAGAGACAGTGGATATCAGTGACTGGATCAGTGAAAGTGATGATGGCGGTACCGCTGATAACAGACATCCGGAAGCATATGAGTCCTATCAGGTGAAATGTTATAACAATGGTCCGGATGTGTTGTATGGAAACGGACTTGAGATAGAGCAGAAGTTTATTAAGAATATCAACGGAATGACACTGGCAGAGTATGCCAGGACAAGTGATCAGATGAATCTGCTTTCGACTTATTACGACAATCTGCTGGATGCAGCCCGTCAGGTGCATGCACTGGTAGAGCAAAGCCAAAATATTGAAAAACAGTTTGCAAATACGAATGTATATGTATATTTGGTAAATGAAGAAGATGGCAGCGTATTTACCAATGTGCCGGCATGGAAAACGGAGCAGGAAATGTCTCTGACCCAGGTGGAAGAACAGTATCTGACAGAAAATTATTCTGCACCGGATCAGATCTTTTATTTGATGATCGATGAGGCAGCCGGAAAGGTTTCTACTCCGGTGCATTATATGAACGAAGAAATGAAAGAAATCGTCAGTGATGTCCTGGGAGACGGTAACTGGAAGATCTTTGTAGGGCTGGATACAAATTATCATTGTAAGACATCACCGTCTTATTTTGATTCCATGTTTTATACATTTTATAAAAATACTTCCGAGCAACTCACATTTCATGGTGCATCGGGAGAAAAGCAGATCAATGTGTTTGTTGCTATGTGGGTGTTCCTGGCCCTTGCAATTGTGATGCTGGTTCTGGTTGCACTGCAGACCGGACGGAAACCGGAGGATGATAAGATTCATCCGGTACTTATGGACAGATTTCCGATAGAACTTTTGATGCTTAAGGATATCATTCTGTGGACATTACTGGTGGTTTTATATGGAACCGGATTTGCTTGTGTCAGCCGTAACAGTAGTTATTATTACAGCATGCTGCCGCAGGTAACGGAAAATGTTATGGTAAGATGTGCCATTTGCGGAGTCCTGGCAACCGCATTGTTTGCCTGGAATCTGAAGAGTTACGGCCGAAGGATCAAAGAGCGTAAACTTGGCGGAAGTATCTTTGCAAGTATTGCGCATGCAATAAAAAGAACTGTGGATGCATCCAGAAAAACCATTCAGAATTCTTATCGTGCACAGAAAGCAAACAGACAGCTTCTGATTGCCTATATAGTATTGCTTGGCGTGCAGACGATTTTTATGTGGATCATCTGTGCATTCGGTTTTCATTATGCAGGCGGAATGGCATTTTTCTTCTTCCTTCTGATGATATTGTTTGATATTTTTGTATATCTGAAAATGTTGAAGAGCACCAGTGGAAAAGAAGCCATCAAGGACGGTATTCAACAGCTGGCAGCAGGTAATCTGGATTACCGTATCAATACCGAGCACATGTCGGGAGAAAATCTGGAACTGGCAGAAGAAATCAACAAAGTCCGTGATGGTGTGGAGAAAGCTGTGGATAATCAGATGAAGAGTGAACGTCTGAAAACAGACTTGATCACAAACGTGTCTCACGATATTAAGACACCGTTAACTTCCATTATCAACTATGTGGATATTTTGAAAAGAGAAAATATTCAGGATGAGCGGATTGCCGGTTACATTGAAATTTTAAACAGAAAGGCACTGCGTCTGAAACAGTTGACAGAAGATCTGGTGGAGGCTTCTAAAATCAGTTCCGGAAACATTACACTGACTATGCAGGAGATCAACCTGAAGCAGCTGATCAAGCAGACAAACGGTGAATTTGAAGAAAAATTTGCCGCAAAAAATCTGAATCTGATCTGTGATCTGCCGGAGGAGCAGATGCTGATTCGGGCAGATGGCCGCCGGATGTTCCGCGTTATTGAAAATCTCTACAACAATGCAGCAAAATATGCGATGACCGGAACGAGAGTTTATGTAACCGGAAGTGTGGAAGGCGATATCGTTGTATTTTCCATGAAAAATGTGTCCGAGAGTCCGTTAAACTTCAAAGCAGATGAACTGCTGGAGCGTTTTGTACGGGGAGATGTCTCACGAAGTACCGAGGGCAGCGGTCTGGGCCTTGAGATCGCCCGTAACCTGACAGTAATGCAGGACGGAACATTTGATCTGTACCTGGATGGGGATCTGTTTAAAGTAACGATTACATTTAAGAAGATCAGCAAAGCAGAGCCGGGACCGAAGAACAAACAGACAGAAGTATAACAAACATCGTATAGAAAGACCTGCATATTTTCTGTTCAGGATGTAAGGAACGTATAGGGACTTTCTTATTCTGTGAAATTATGTCGAAATTTTACGATGAGATTTTCTTGAGAACTGTCATGATTGTGCTACAATCATTGTAACAGTAATAAAGGAGGATTCTATCGTGAAAAAAGTACGATACATGATTTCAGATGCGGCGAATATGATGCAGGTAGAGTCGCATGTGTTACGTTACTGGGAAGAGGAACTGGAGCTGGATGTCCCCCGCAATGAGATGGGACACCGTTACTATACTGAAGAAAATATGCAGCAGTTTAGACAGATCAAGAAATGGAAGGAAGAAGGATATCAGCTGAAGGCCATTAAGATGATGCTTCACAATGAAAATCCGAATCTGGAAGAAGCGAAACAGCAGGAGCACACCACTACTATGTCCGGTGAGACAGAATCTGAGCCGGAAAAGGACGGACAGCAGATGCATGTTGCAGTTTCACATACCAATGCGGCACCGGCAGGGCTGACAAAGCTGGAGCAGTTTCAGTTGATGATGAACGATATCGTGCGAAATGCCATCGCAGAAAACAATCAGGCATTGGGACAGGCTGTATCTGAGCATGTCGGAGAGAAAGTGATCAAAGAGATGAATTATCTGATGCAGGAACAGGAGGAGCAGGAAGAAGAGCGGTTCCGGAAACTGGATGAAGCAATCCGCAGCAGACAGATGAGTCGAAAAGAAAAAAAGCAAAAAGAGAAATTGTCCAGAAGAAAGGAAAAAGCCGGGAAACGACACTTTAGGACAAAAGAAAGTACAGTTTAGAAAAGATAATTTTACTCTGCTTAAAACGAAAAATAGTGTAGCAGCAAAATCGGAGAATTTTTCCACATCCGGTGATCGTGGAGAAATTCTCCGATTTCATCTCAGTCTGAGTTGAGACTCCCACTTCTATAAGGTGAGTAATAACAAATCTTTCTCAGTGGGAGTTCAATCTCCGACTGAGATAAACGCTCCGCGAGGATGTGCAGTGATTCTGAGAAGAATATGTCAGCTTTCGCTGACCAGAATCACGCACCAAGTCTCACGTGCGTTCGACTTGAATTTGTATAATTACAGATATCCTCCATCGAAGGATATGATCTGTCCGGTGAGGTAGGATGGAGCATCGATGAGCTGCTGCACAAAGTCTGCCACCTCAGATGGTGCCGCAAATCTTCCGGCAGGGATTTCATTTTCCAGTTCTGACCGTTCTTCCGCATCGAAACAGGCATTCATACGGGTATCGATGACACCGCAGGCGATGGCATTTACCTGGATATTGCTTGGGGCAAGTTCCTTGGCCAGTGCCTGTGTGAACAGGTTCAGTCCTCCTTTGCTGGCGGAGTAAGCCACTTCACAGGAAGCACCGGAGCATCCCCATATGGATGAAATATTGATGATCTTTCCCTGCTTGCGGGTGATCATATCCGGGATTGCGTATTTACTGCAGGAAAAAGCCGAAGTTAGATTGGTGTTCAGTACCTGATTCCATTCCTCGATGCTCATATCCTGGAGCAGGCCGATATGGGAAATACCGGCGTTGTTGATCAGAATATCGATGCTTTCACCCAGAGCACAGATTTCTTCAAACATGGCATGTACCTGTTTATGATCTGAGACATCATAAAAAAGCGGGGTACATGGAACATGATATGTTTCTGACAGTTTGACCGCATACTCATATAAGGTTTCCTTAGAAGAGCGGCAGTTTAAAAAGAGCCGCATACCGCAGGCGGCAAGTTTTTCGGCAATGGCTTTCCCGATTCCGTGGGAAGCACCGGTGATCAATATTGTTTTCATAAAAACCCCTTTGTTAAAAAAATAATCGTATCGATTTTTTATGATTTTGATGCCAGTTTATCATAGAAACAGTCGAATGTAAAATCATGGATGAAAAACTGTGCATCTCTGCAATTCTGTGAAAGCTGTATCAGTGGACATTAGAAAATAATTAATGAATCAATACAAATGAGAGGTTATGATGTGCAAGTGAACGGTAGGTGCGCAAACGTTAAAATGATATAATTAGTCAAAAAACAGGGGGATTTTGTAATGGAGTGTTATGAAATAGGTTCAGTGGTGCGATCTGCGCGGATTCGGCATGGAATGACGCAGGAGGATCTGGCTTTTGGCATTTGTGCAGTGAGTACATTGTCGAAGATTGAGCGAGGTATTTGCAGTCCGAAAATCGGAACTTTTGAGGCTTTGATGGAGCGGATGGGAGAACTTCCGGGGCGTTGTATTCTGCTTGTGGGGGAACAGGAATTGCAGCGTCAGCGAATACAGGAAGAAATTGCACTGGCAATCCGGCTTGGGAATCGTATGCATCTGGTGCAGCAGCTGGAGTTGTACCGGGAACTTTCCGGGGATAATAACCGGCAGGAACAACAGTGGCTCAGTCTGGGAGAAACAGTACTTCACTGGTGGTCTGGCGGGGAAGCTGTTAATATTGAACAAGTGTTGCAGCGCATATTGGAGATGAGCGGAATGCCGTTGGCAGATGAGGAGAGCGGATGTCAGGCAGTCGGAAGCTACACAGCATGCGAGATACTGATCCGGCAGCTTCTGGTTGCCTGTCGGAGCGGACTGCGGGAGTTTGACGGAGATATCTTACAGCTTCGCAGGCTGTTGGAGTATCTGACTGCCGCTGATCTGAATCTGAGGTGGCAGAAACAGGCGTATATTTCAGTCTGTTATCAGCTTGCGGATCTCAGTTTCCTGAGCGGAGAATACCCCGGTTCTATCAGATATTGCAGGGATGCATTGATTCTTTGTGTGCAGACGGGAGAATTTCGTTATGCTCCAATGCTGCTGTCCCTGTTGGCCTCCGGCATGACAAAACGCGGGGATACAAAAAGAGCAGGAGAGGCAAAAGCCTTTGCCTGTGTGATTGATAAAATGTTAGCAGAACAGAGCTGTCTGCTGAAGTTTATAGAAGGAATATTATAGTAGTTTGTAGTTATGTTCCATAGCATAACTGGAAAATCAGAAAAAATTATAATATTTTATATTTGCGGCATTCACAAATAAAAAAAATGTGCTAAACTAAGAAGAAGTGCAATGGCGCAGATACGGTTCTGGGCAGTTGCCTTCAGATATAGAAAAATAATATTAAGGAGATTAATATAGTATGAATATTGTAGTTTTAGCTGGTGGACTCAGCACGGAGCGGGATGTTTCACTGAATACAGGAACAATGGTAAGTAAGGCATTGCGTTCCAAAGGACATAACGTTATCATGCTGGATGTTTTTATGGGATATCATGAGGAAGAGGAAGATATCACGGATATTTTTAATCATACAGAAGAAGCAAGTGCAGATGTTGCGCAGATTCCGGGTGAAGCACCGGATATTGCACAGGTAAAAGCAATGCGAAAAGATCAGTCAGCATGTTTCTTCGGACCGAATGTAATTAAAATCTGTCAGGCAGCAGATATTGTATTTATGGCACTGCATGGAGAAAACGGAGAGAACGGCAAGATACAGGCAGCCTTTGATCTGTTTGGTATCCAGTATACAGGCAGCCGTTATCTGGGAAGTGCCCTTGCCATGGATAAAGGAATTTCAAAAAAAATGTTTGAGGCAGCTGGTATTCCGACACCGCACGGTATTGCAATGAGTAAAACACAGCGTCATACTCCGTTTTCAGAGACCGGGTTAACACTTCCGTGTGTTGTAAAACCATGCTGTGGCGGCTCCAGTATCGGTGTTACGATTGTCCGTACTGCAGATGAATATGAAGCTGCACTGGATGAGGCTTTTAAATATGAAGACAATATCGTGATCGAGAGTTATATCTGTGGACGTGAATTTTCCGTAGGTGTCATCGATATGCAGGCACTTCCGGTTATTGAAATCGCTCCGGTAGAAGGCTTTTATGATTTCAAAAACAAATACAAAGCAGGAAGTGCGGTAGAGACCTGTCCGGCAGATCTGCCGGAAGAAGTAGCAAAGGAAATGCAGAAACATGCAGTGGCAGTCTGCCGTGAACTTGGTCTGGATTCCTATGCGCGGATGGATTTCCTGTTGAATGAGAACAATGAGATGTTCTGCCTGGAAGCAAACACACTGCCGGGGATGACAGCTACCAGCCTGCTTCCGCAGGAGGCAGCCGTGATTGGCATCAAGTATGAAGATCTGTGCGAACGATTGATTCAGATTTCACAGGAAAAATACGGAGGAAAACATGAATAATCATACATTACAGCAGATGACACTGGAAAATATCGCACGAGCATGCGGCGGTACTTATGTGGGAGAGGATACCCTGCGTGGCAGTGAAATCACCGGCGCAGTCATTGACAGTCGTCAGGTGGAACCGGGCTATCTGTATATCCCGATCCGCGGCGAGCGTGTGGACGGTCACCGTTTTATCCCTGATGTATTTGAAAAAGGCGCGCTGGCAGTTTTGTCTGAGGAACCGTTGGAAAATCCGGCAGGACCGTACATTCTGGTAGCATCCAGCGAGCAGGCGTTAAAGGATATTGCAGAATTTTATCGCTCCACGCTTGCAATCAAAATTATCGGGATTACGGGAAGTGTTGGAAAAACAAGTACAAAAGAGATGATTTCTGCTGTTTTGGAACAGAAATATAATGTCCTGAAGACAGAAGGAAACTTTAATAATGAAATCGGACTGCCGTTGACAATTCTGCGCATCCGCAGAGAGCATGAAGCAGCTGTTGTTGAGATGGGTATTTCCGAGTTTGGCGAGATGCATCGGATCGCTAAAGTAGCAAAACCGGACATCTGCGTTATGACAAATATCGGTCAGTGTCATCTGGAAAATCTCATCGATCGTGACGGTGTGCTCCGGGCGAAATCAGAGATTTTTGATTTCCTGAAACCGGACGGACATATCGTGCTGAACGGAAATGACGATAAACTCATTACGGTCTCCGAGGCACATGGTGTGAAACCGATTTTCTATCATGTAGAAGACGGAACCGCACCGGCAGCGGATATTACATATGAAGTGACAGCTGACGAAATCGAGAACAAAGGATTGCGTGGATTGAATGCAGTATTGCATTTTCCGGAAGAAGATTGTCAGATCCATGAACCGATTCCTGGAGTACACAATGTATATAATGCCTGTGCGGCAGCCTGTGTGGGACGCATCATGGGACTTACAAATGAGGAAATCTGCGAGGGTATCAGTCATGCAAAAACCATTGCCGGACGTACAAATCTAATTACGGTGGGAGAACTGCTGGTTATTGATGACTGCTATAATGCAAATCCGGTATCCATGAAGGCATCTCTGGATGTGCTGGCTCAGGCAGACGGTCGTAAGATTGCGGTCCTTGGAGATATGGGTGAGTTGGGTGAAAATGAGTGTGAAATGCACTATGAAGTTGGAAAATATGCAGCAAATCAGGGGGTTGACGTTTTATTCTGCTGCGGAACACTCAGCGAGGAACTGGCAAAAGGGGCACAGCGCGGACATACACAGGTCATGTATTTCAAAACGCTGGATAAGATGATGCTTGCACTGGTGCCTTACCTGAGAAATGGAGACACCGTTCTGGTAAAAGCATCCCACTTTATGGAATTTTCCAAGGTAGTGGAGGCAATTTGTAAAGCCTGGGAGGAATAAGATAAAAAAGAGCCGGAAGCTTATAAGCTTCCGGCTTTTTCATGGTCCAGCATTTCCTGAATGATATTCTGTGTATAACGTCCCAGAGCACGTTTTTCTTCTTTTGGCAGTTCGTTTGGATAAACCGGCGTACCATACTGAATCGTGACATGGGTTGGTTTTACAAATGGTATGTGATCCTTAATGATGTCACGTGTGTGTGTGATCGCCATTGGAATGATTGGACATCCGGCCTTTTCAGCGATTTTCAGACTGCCTTCTTTAAATGGTGCCATTTCATCGCTGTCTCCGCGGGTGCCTTCCGGTAAAATGCAGATGGAAACGCCCTGTTTGACATATTCGATAGCCTGCAGAATGGTTTTCAGGCTGGCTTTCATGTCATCACGTTTCAGAAACAAGCAGTAAAGTCGTTTCATCCAGATGTTCAGCAGCGGCACTTTTTCCAGTGAATCTTTGGCAATGTAGCCTGTCAGATTTTCGCAGAGTGCATACGTAATAATGATGTCAAAATAGCTGTTGTGGTTTGCCACATACAGCACCGGTGTATCTTTCGGAACGTTTTCCTGACCGATAATAGTCAGTTTAACGCCACAGATCCGGTAGATGACCCGAAATGCCCACTGTACCATCCGCAGACTGCTGATATCACGCAGATGCGGGTTCTTTTTTCCAATCAGCCATTCCACAAATAAAACCGGAATACCGAGAATCAGATAGCATACAGCGAACAAAACGGCGAGAATTGTTCGTAACATAATATTTCCTCCAGATGTTAAATTCAAAAATACTTATCTAGTATAACAGATAGTTTTTCATAAATCCATGCATATTTTTTATTTTCATAAATACAATAGACTAAGAACGTATGTGGGGCAGCAGATGAATAAAAAAAAGAGGATGGTGGCGTATAGAAAAGGAAATACAGAGCAATTAGATGCAAAACGACGAAAATGGAGTGTATTTGTGCTTTTTTCGGCAATTTTTATATGTCTGGTCAGTACAGGCATTGGTGGATGTGGATGGAAGAAGACCGGAGTAGAGAAACTGCGGGATCTGGATTATACCGTGGTGGGAGAAGCGGAATTGCCAGAGGAACTGAAGACAGAAATTGAGGCACGAAAAGCAGAGGATTTTAAAATGACATATCTGCTTGATGATGCGCTGTATATCGTGCATGGTTTCGGAATGCAGGAGACCGGAGGTTACAGCATACAGGTGCAGGCATTGTATCTGGCAGAAAATGCAATTTATTTTGAGACGGATCTTATCGGACCGGAAAATGGTGCCAAAGTGGAAAAATGTGTCAGCTATCCGTATATTGTGGTAAAGACGGAGAGACTGACAGAAAATGTAGTATTCGAATAGGAAATGGGAGTGGATGTAAGTATGGAGCTGAGAACAGAAAAAGTCTATACAGAAGAGAAAAAAGGACCGGCAACAACACAGCTGACGTTTGATGAGACGTATCATCTGCCGGACTATCTGCCGGATTTTTTCTCTGTGATCCTGAGCCGGGGGCAGATTCGTATGGATGAGACAAAATGCAGTCAGGGGCATGTGCAGGTACAGGGGACGCTGCAGTTTCGGGTGCTGTACCGAACCGGGCAGAATGAATGGAATATCTGTAGTCTGGAGGGAGAAATTCCATTTCATGAGATGATGACGCTGGACGAAGCAAAGGAATTTGACATGGCGCAGACAGAAGCCATCCTGGAAGATCTGACGGTGCGTATGATAAATGCAAGAAAACTGAATATCCGTGCACTGGTGGAGATAAAAGTATGGGCGCGGGAACGAGTGGAACTGAATATTCCGGTGGCGATTGATAGCGAGTATCCTCTGGAAGAATTACATAATACGGAAGTATATCTGGAACTCTGCTATCGGGGCACGGAAAGGTGGAAACTGAAAGAGGAAGTGCGACTGCCTTCCAACAAGCCAAATATCCGCCAGTTGCTCTGGCAGCAGCATCAGCTGCTTGGCAGGGAAATACGGGTAAATCAGGGAAATGTGCAGGTGCAGGGAGAAATCCAGATTTTTTTGCTCTATCTTGGAATGGAAGAAGACCGGCTGCAGTGGCTGGAATTGAGGGTTCCCTATCAGTATGAGCTGGATGTGGCAGAGGCAGAGAGCGATATGATTCCCTGTGTGTCCGGGCAGGAACCGGTGATGATCTGCCGGGTGCAGGAGGATACAGACGGGGAGGAACGGATGCTTTTGCTGGAGGCAGATACGCCTGTGGAATTGCGGCTTTACCGGGAAGTGAAACGGGAGCAGCTTGTTGATGCCTATTCACTGGAGAGACAGTTGCAGCTGCAGACAAAGCAGGTGAAATTTCCGCAGCTTTATATGAAGAATAGTGCAAGGTGCCGGGTGAATGACAGTATTGAAATAGAAAAACAGGAAGCAGAGATTCTGCAGCTTGGTGCAGGTTTCGGCACTGTGGAAGCGGAACACTGGGAAGTTACAGAGCAGGGCATTCATGTGGAAGGAACGGTGTGGGTCAGTATTCTGTATCTGACCAGTTCAGATGCGGCTCCGGTAGGAGCTGCGGAAGGTCTGGTGCCATTCCAGTATGATGTAGAGATACCGGAGATGAAGTCCTTTTATCAGATAGAACTGCAGACGGGTCTTGCACATCTGTCATTTCTGATGAAGAGTGGAACGGAGCTGGAAGTACAGGCCGTGGTGGATATAGAGACGTTGATCACAAAGGAAAAACAGTCTGAACTGATCACCGGAACAGAGGATAGGGAGTATGATATAAACTGGCTGAATCACATTCCCGGTATCGCAGGTATCAGACTGCAGAAGCCGGATGATCTGTGGAATATTGCCAAGAAATTCCATACGACGGTACAGGATATCAAAACAGTCAATGAACTGTCAGAAGAGAAAAGGACAGATGGAATGAAACTTTTGGTTGTGAAAAAATAACGGATAAATATTACAAAAATATTACAAAACAGTATGAAATATTTCTAAAATGGTGTTCTTTCGGTTGAAATTGTGACAGAGAGGTGTTATAATCCATAAGGAAACGAAAAAAGGAACACTTACGAAGGAGTATTTCAATATATGAAGAAGAAATTAATTGCAATGGGATTGGTTGTTGTTCTTGCGATTTCCGGTACACAGATGGCAGGTGCAACCACTCTTTCAAAGGCAAAAAACCAGAAAAATCAGGCACAGAGTAATTTGAATTCTGTAAACAGTCAGATTGACAGCATTAAGAGCCAGCAGTCAGCACTGCAGTCTCAGATTAATCAGGTAGATTCTGAGCTGGTACAGGTATTAGTAGATTTAGATGTTGTAGCCGGCGAGATTGAGAACAAGAAAGTAGAACTGGCACAGGCAGAGGCAGATTTAGAAACTGCAAAAGCAAAAGAAGCTGAGCAGTACGGTTCCATGAAAGAAAGAATTCGTTATATGTATGAAAATGGTGACAGTTCTTTCCTGGATGCACTGGTAGGTGCACAGAACTTTGCAGATGTATTGAACAAAGTAGAGAATTTCTCAAAAGTATATGATTATGATCGTAACCTTCTGGTTGAGTATCAGAATACCAAGACAGAAGTTGCTAATCTTGTGGCTCAGGTAGAAGAAGAGAAACAGGAGTTGGAAGAAAATCAGGCTACATATCAGGAACAGCAGCAGCAGTTAGAGACGCTGAAAGCTGAGAAGAGCAGCCAGATGGACAATTTCGACAGCAAGCTGGCAGAGGCACAGTCACTGGCCGCACAGTATAAGCAGACCATTGACCAGCAGAATGCAATCATTGCACAGGAACTGGCAGCAGCACAGACTGTCAGAGTGACTGCAGGTGCATCCAGTGTGTCAAATAATTCTTCTGCTGCATCAAGCAACAAAAAGCACAATACAACAAGTTCTAATTCCGGAAGTGCAAGTACAGGATCCGGATCCGGTTCTGCAGTTGTAAATTATGCATGTCAGTTTGTTGGAAATCCATATGTATGGGGTGGAACCAGTCTGACAAATGGTGCTGACTGTTCTGGATTTATTATGAGTGTATATGCACACTTTGGTGTGTCCTTACCGCATTCTTCTTCCGCAATGAGAGGTGTAGGACGTGAGGTATCTGTATCCGACATGCAGCCGGGTGATATCGTATGTTACAGTGGACACGTTGCTATTTACATGGGTGGTGGACAGATTGTTCATGCAAGTTCCCCATCTACCGGTATTAAGATTTCCGGCAATGTACATTACAAAACAATCTTAACAGTAAGAAGAATTTTCTAGTTTAAGTATTGAAATATGAAAATCAAAAATCCCGATGCGCATTGAGATAACAATGTGCATCGGGATTTTTTTAAAACATCTTTAAAAAAGTTTATTTGCAAAGTTCAGCAACTACCTGGTTGATAACTTTACCGTCTGCTTTTCCTTTTAATTCAGCCATGACAGCTTTCATGATCTGACCTTTGTTTTTTGTGGCAAGGACATCAGCGAAACGTTCTGTCAGAATTATTTTAACTTCTTCTGCAGACAGAAGCTTTGGTGCATATTCATTGATGATGTCATAGCGTGCCTGATATTCATCTTTCAGATCTGTCCGGTCTGCCGGGCAGGTGTCTACCTGTTCTTTGACACTCTTTAATTCTTTTAAGATGACACGGTCAACCAGTTCCGGTTTGATATCATCCCGACATCCTTCATCGATAGCCACTTTTTTGACTGCGGATACAAGAGAAGAGATAGCATCTTTGCGGACTTTGTCTTTTGCCTTCATTGCTGCAATCATGTCTTTTTGTAATGTCTGTAATTCCATAATGATAGTACCTCCTGAAATTAAATATGGATTCTGCTAAGCAGTTTGTTGATGTAGTATTGTTTGATATGGTAATAATGCTTTCGGATACAGTCCTGGGCAATCTGTACATCTTTTTCTTTTATAGCTGCCAGAATCGCAGAGTGTTCTGCGAAAGACTGGCTGGCACGCTCTGTGTCATCCAGAATGGTGGAGATGAACAGCATCTGCTGACAGTCTAGCTGGTCATAAATTGTTTCCAGGCGTTTGTTTCCGGCATAACCGATCAGAAGTTCATGGAATTTCTGATCCCATCGGGTACATTGGAATATATCATGTTCGTTTAATGATTTTTCCATGTTCCGGAGTGCTATTTCCATGGCATCAACTGCCAGATCATTGTACTTATTTAGAAATGCTGCTACGGCATATACCTGCAGCAGTTCAATCAGATCATACACTTCCAGAATGTCTTCCGTAGTAAAAGATGCCACTACGGTTCCTTTGCCAGGAACGAAAGACAGCAGACCTTCGTGTGTCAGTTGCTGAAGGGCGTTGCGGATCGGAGAGCGGCTGACATGGTAAATATCGCATAATTTGCGTTCCACCATAACGGTTCCTTCCGGATATGTATTATTCAGTATGTCCTGTTTTATCTGTTGATAAGCCTGCTGCTGTTTATTTTCAGCAGGCTGATTGAGTGCATCATATTTGCTGATTTCCTGATTTGACATTTACCTTCTCCTGTTTTGAAAAAATTAAGAATGTTTGGGGCATTCCTGATAATCCCTTTCTGTAAATGCTGGAAAGATCTTATCCTGATTGATAACCACTGGTATGCCGTGGCATACGAATGGTGTGTATCGCTTTGTTATGTAAAAAGTATAGCAAAAAACGAATTGGATGTAAAGAAACCTTTTTTTTTATTAAAAATTGTGCTAAGATATAAAAAGTATGGCGAATTAAAGCGTTGACGTGAAAAAGAACAGGGGATTTGGAGGATATAGATTATGATATCAAAAAGATTAAGAGGATCACTGGATTCATCTATTTGCATCCGTGATATTTTTGAAGAAGGTAAAAAAATGGCTGCGATTTACGGCTCGGAGAATATATTTAATTTTACCATTGGCAATCCGAGCGTAGAGCCTCCGGCGGCAGTGAATGAGGCGATGAAAGAAATTCTGGATACAGAAAAACCGCTGGCACTGCATGGTTATCCGGCAAATGTGGGACATCCGGAAGTGCGCAGACATATCGCAAATTATTTAAATGGAAAATATGACTGTCACTATACCGAGCAGGGAATTATCATGACTAGTGGCGCAGCAGCAGCGATTGTAGTTATTGCAAATTCTTTGCTGGATAACGGAGACGAGGTGGTTACGTTTGCACCATATTTCTGGGAGTATAAAAGCTATGTGGAGACGCTGTATGGTAAACTTGTGCCGGCATTATGTAATATGGAGACATTGCAGCCGGACCCGGAAACTTTTGAAGCTGCATTGTCACCAAAAACCAGGTTTGTACTGATTAATACACCGAATAATCCAACAGGGGCAGTATATACAGAAGAGTCTATCCGTATGGTAACAGATATTCTGAAGAAAAAGCAGGAGGAGTATGGTCATCCAATCTATCTGGTTTCCGATGAACCGTACCGGAAGCTGGCATATGATATTGAAGTGCCATATCTGACTCATTACTACGAGAATACCATCGTGGTATATTCTTACAGCAAAGCATTGTCTATTCCGGGTGAACGTATCGGCTATATCGCAATGGAATCCTGTGTGCAGGATTATGAAGATCTGATTGCAGGAATGACAGCCTCCATGCGTTATCTTGGCTATGTCAATGCACCGTCTCTTCAGCAGAAAATGCTGCTGAAATGTGTGGATGCATCCGTGGACATCAGCATTTATCAGGAAACAAGGGACATTCTGTATCATGCACTGACCGAGATTGGATATACTTGTATTCATCCGGATGGAGCATTTTATCTTTTTCTAAAAGCACTGGAAGAGGATGATACGAAGTTTTGTGAGCGTGCAAAAGAAGAAAAAATTCTTATGGCACCGGGTACCGCTTTTTATGGACCGGGCTGGGTACGTGTCTCTTATTGTGTACCGGCTGATGTTGCAAAAAGAAGTGTGCCGGCATTTAAAAAATTATATGACAAATACCAGAAATAAAGGTGAAAGGTGAAGACAAAACCAGTTTCTGACTGGTAGCTGAACAGTATTGTTTTTTCAATATCAGCGTGCATCGGAAGGTATTCTGATAAGAGAAAGAAACAGCGGGGCAAATAAAAGATGGATATAGCGATTTATTATCAGAAGTGGAATGCGAAGGAGAAAAATTCTCATACACTTCTAGAGCAGGCAGTTCGTCGGTACGCACGGGAGAATGCACTACTGCTTCCGGAAACACTGATACTGGCATCTGCAGAGCAGAAGAAAAAACCCAGGTTTCAAAATGCGGAAAGCATTCATTTTTCCATATCCCATAGCGGAGATTGGTGGAGCTGTGCCGTCAGCACTGAAGAAGTCGGGTTGGATATCCAGCAGGAACGACATTGCCGGGCGGAACGTCTGGCCAGACGTTTTTATCATCCACTGGAAGTAGCATGGCTGGAAAAAAACGGATATTCGCATTTTTGCAAACTATGGGCATACAAAGAAAGTTATGTAAAATATACAGGTGTCGGACTGATACAGGGAATGGACTATTTCTCTGTCATAAGTCCGTCAGGTATTCTGACGGGAGCAGCGGATGTCTGCCAACAGTTGGTGGCTTTTCAGCAAGACTGCCATATGGTGGTCACAGCGGAACATAGGCAGGCTTTTTCTCTGCAGCCACTTGAAGGCTGAGAAAGAGTATGGCTTTTTTAACTGTGTGTGGATATCAAATGTAGAATGGCACCAGTAAAAAAGATAAAATAAAGCGACAAATTCAATATATACTGCCTGTTGAAGGAATAATAAAAGGGTATATCTAGGAAAAGGAATATTGATATTAGTACTGAGCTAGAAGTCTTTCGATGAAATAAAAATGTTGGAGTAGAAAGAGCTTGAATATTTATAGAAATATAGAATTGCAAAAAGAAAATCAGACATTAGTACTTTCTGTTGTCAGATCTGCAAGGAAAACGATCGGGCTCCAGGTGTGCGAAAATGGCGATGCAGTGCTTCGGATTCCGAATCAATTATCGGCAGATGCGTTACAGAAGTTTCTAGACAGCGAACATGCATGGATCTGGAAAAAAGTGGAGCAGATGCAGACGCGAATGGAACAGCGGCAGGAGACCGGTGCTGTTCCGGTGGGAGAATTATCCCGTGATGAACTGGAAAAAATAAAGAAAAAGATTGAAAGCCGGGTAAATGCTTATAAAAAAGCAATGGGAGTGACAATCAGGTGGATTACGATTCGAAATCAAAAAACAAGATGGGGAAGCTGCAGCTCAAAAGGAAATCTAAATTTTAACTATCAATTATACTATTTGCCGGATGAATTGTTAGATTATGTTGTAATTCATGAACTTGCACACCGACGGTATATGGATCATTCGAAGGAGTTCTGGGCTGAAGTAGAGAAATACTGTCCGGATTACAGGGAACGCAGACAGCAGCTGAAAAAATATAAACTGGTGTAAATAAAAAACAAGCAAATAAATGAGCAGGCGAAAATGTTTGATTTCCAGTCTGCTCATTATTTTATCTCAGTCTGAGATGAAATATTATGATTAATTAATATAAGATACTGCGATACGATCAGCCGGAATCTCACGTTCTGCGAAGGTATCATCTGTATCACCAAGTGTTACGGCGCAGCATGGTACATGGCCTTCCGGAAGTCCAAGTTTTGCTACAAGTTCCGGTTTGGTATTTAATGCAGCAATCGCACCCCAGATGTTACAGCTTCCGATACCGAGATCAGTTGCAAGCAGGCACATATGTTCTGCCATCATGGCTGCATTGGAATACGGTACATTTGCCATTGCAGGATTTGCAATCGGTGTGGAAATTACTACGAGACAAGGCGCATTGTAAAGCGGTGTCCGGGATGGATCGCCGAAAAATTCAGCAGCATTGCGGTCTAATTCCTGTAATAATTCTGTATTGCGGATAACGGTCATATGCATAGTGTCATATTTGCCCATTCCAATCGGAGCAGCCTGTGCGGCCATCAGGATTTTTTGTAAATTTGCATCTGATAAAGTAGACTTGTAGCTTCTGACAGATTTTCGACAAGTCATTGTTTTGAATGTTTCCATGATAGTATCATCCTCCTATAACAAAATTTTTGCATGTCTATGTAGAAGACATTGCAGCAGATCCGTAAAAATAGTTTTACTGTCTCTTACACCGGTTTACAACTTTCTATTTGGAATGATTTTACCAAGCTTATGATGCAGCAGAAAGTGCTGTATCATATTTTAAAATGAAAAGATTGTAAAGTGGTGTATCTTTTATTATACTATGAAAAAATCAGCTTGCAAATATTTTTTCAGTTGTTCCTCTTGTAAAGTGGTGTGAAAGTAATATATAATAGAAAGGGTGGCGGATTATTTTCCCTGATGGGAAAGCAAAAAAATATATATAATCTTATATAAAAAGTGAATTCGGCCATGACAGATATATGATGTAAATAATTTATTGCGAAGGAGGAAACGATCCAATGAACAGAGAAACTGTCATAGTGATTGATTTCGGCGGACAGTACAACCAGCTGGTGGCACGTCGTGTCCGTGAGTGCAATGTGTACTGCGAGATTTATTCCTATAAGACTGATATCGAAAAGATCAAATCTATGAATCCAAAGGGAATCATTTTGACCGGAGGACCGAACAGCTGCTACGAAGCAGATTCACCGACTTATACAAAAGAGTTGTTTGAACTTGGAATCCCGGTACTTGGTCTTTGCTATGGTGCCCAGCTGATGCAACATATTTTAGGTGGGAAAGTGGAACGCGCCGAGGTGCGTGAGTATGGTAAAACAGAGGTGTTTGTGGAGAATAGTTCCAAATTATTTCACAACGTATCCCCATCAACAATTTGTTGGATGAGCCATTTTGATTATATTTCAAAAACAGCTCCGGGATTTACCATTACTGCTCATACAGCGGACTGCCCAGTGGCAGCAGCAGAGTGTGAGGAGAAAAAACTGTATGCCATTCAGTTCCATCCGGAAGTACTCCATACAGTAGAAGGTAAGACAATGTTGTCTAACTTTGTATATGAAGTATGTGGATGTGCCGGTGACTGGAAGATGGATGCATTCGTAGAGAATACCATTAAAGATATCCGTGCAAAAGTTGGCGATGGACGTGTACTGCTTGCATTATCCGGTGGTGTAGATTCTTCTGTTGCAGCAGGACTTCTTTCCAGAGCAATTGGAAAACAACTGACTTGTGTATTTGTGGATCACGGTTTGCTTCGTAAAGATGAAGGCGATGAGGTAGAAGCTGTATTCGGCCCAGAAGGACAGTTTGATTTGAACTTCATCCGTGTTAATGCACAACAGAGATATTATGACAAGCTTGCCGGCGTAACAGAACCGGAAGCAAAACGTAAAATTATCGGTGAAGAGTTCATTCGTATTTTTGAAGAGGAAGCAAAGAAAATTGGTGCCGTTGATTTCCTGGCACAGGGAACCATTTACCCAGACGTTGTAGAGAGTGGTTTAGGCGGCGAGTCTGCAGTTATCAAATCGCACCACAACGTAGGAGGACTTCCGGAGTATGTAGATTTCAAAGAAATCATTGAGCCGTTACGTGACCTGTTCAAAGATGAGGTTCGTAAAGCCGGACTGGAGCTTGGAATTCCGGAGAGACTGGTATTCCGTCAGCCGTTTCCGGGACCGGGACTTGGTATTCGTATTATAGGTGAAGTTACAGAGGAGAAGGTTCGTATCGTCCAAGATGCAGATGCAATTTACAGAGAAGAGATTGCAAAAGCTGGGCTGGATCAGGATATCAACCAGTACTTTGCAGCACTGACCAATATGCGTTCTGTTGGTGTTATGGGTGATGAGAGAACTTATGATTATGCTGTCGCACTTCGCGCTGTAAAGACCATTGACTTTATGACTGCAGAAGCAGCAGAGCTCCCTTATGAGGTGTTAAATAAGGTAATGAGCAGAATTATTAACGAGGTGAAAGGTGTAAATCGTGTATTCTATGATTTGACGAGTAAACCACCTGGAACGATTGAGTTTGAATAAACAAAAATGTTTAGTAAATCCAGCGTTTATGCGGGTTTGCAGCACTTTTAAAAGTCTTTTGATAACAATTTGATAACGGTTGCATGAGAGCCATTATTCTTGTGATCTGGTGGTTTTAGGGTTAGAGAATGATTGACAGGTGGTTGTGCAACAAATAAATCCATATTATAAACGAAGCCCTTAGCTGTGGGTATAAAACTCATAGCTAAGGGCTTTTTGTCGTCTTTATTTATCTGGTTTGAGTCGGTCTTGGAATATTTCGACCAGAGCGTCGCTAAGTTCCTGTGACGGAACTTTTGCCCATGTTTGCGTAGTATCAAACTCCGGGTAGTGGTAACGCCACTCATCGTATTTGTCTTTACTGATTTCCTCAGAAGATAGCTTGTCAGCCTGCTCTTTCCAGGCATACAGCATTTTCCGAAGTTCGTGAGCATCTTTGCCTTTGGAAGTATCGACTTTCAGACAGATTTCTCCGTCTGATTCACTAACAGTCAGACCGTACAAATCTTCAAGGGTAAACAAAGTGTGCATCAGCCCGATATAGCTGTCAATGTCAGGCACATCAAGGGCATGAGGGGAAACATCAAGAGCCTGAGCCAGTGCAGCAGTAAGTTCCGCTTTCGGTTTTCTTGTTCCTGTTTCGTATTGTGCTAAACGTACATCGGCACTTCGCTCAGGAAAGCCGACAATCGTACCAAGATATTTTTGTGTCATCCCACGCAGAATGCGGAAAAAATGTATTCTCTCTCCAATCGCCATAACGTGTCCACTCCTTGTATGTATTTTACAATGAGTATAGCAGATATGTTTAGGAGAAGTCAAGATAATACAAAACAAAAAAGTTTAATATTTTCCGAAAAGCCACTTGACACAAGCAAATATGCTTAGTATAATAAGTTCGAAATTAAACAAATAAGTTTAATAAAAATAAAATGACCGTCCGAACAGTATAAACCGCCAAGACCTTGCCAGACAGCAAGTGAGCGCCTGACATATTACGATATATCGGGACAGCACAGTGCCGAACAGGGAATACCTGCTGGAACTTCATTCGGATAGAGCGGCGATAAAAATGAAAGAAAGGACTGATTATATGAAAAACAGATTTATTTGTGCCGAAGAAGTGGCACAGGAACTAAGCGTATCAAAGCCGTATGCTTACAAGCTAATCCGTCAGTTAAATGAGGAACTGAAAGAAAAAGGCTTTATCACTATTTCAGGACGGGTAAACCGCCAGTATTTCTATGAAAGGCTCTACGGAGCTGGAAAGGGGGACGAATAATGCCGGTATTCAAAAACGAGGGCAATGGAACATGGTATGTGATGGCGAGATATGTAAACTGGAAAGGCGAGCGCAAGCAGAAATGCAAGCGTGGATTTGCGACCAAGAAAGAAGCACAGGAATGGGAGCGAATGTTCCAGTTGCAGAACTCTTCGGATATGGATATGAGTTTTGAAGCCTTTACCGAACTGTATATCCGGGATATGAAAAGCCGTCTGAAAGAGAACACATGGCTGACAAAGGAGCATATCATCCGTACGAAGATCTTACCTTATTTCGGCAAGCTGAAAATCAGTGAAATTTCCACGAAAGAGGTTATCGCATGGCAGAATGAGATGCTTGCCTATCGGGACGAGAAGAAAAAGCCATACTCACAGACCTATCTGAAAACACTGCACAATCAGTTATCCGCTATTTTCAATCATGCTGTGCGGTATTATGAACTGCGTTCCAACCCTGCCGCTAAAGCGGGAAATATGGGAAGTGAGGAACACAAGGAAATGCTGTTCTGGACAAAAGAAGAATATAAGAAATTCTCATTTGAGATGATGGACAAGCCAGTTTCCTTTTACGCTTTTGAAATGCTCTACTGGTGCGGTATCCGAGAAGGAGAATTACTGGCACTGATCGCCGCTGACTTTGATTTTGAGAAAGAAACGGTCAGAATCAACAAGTCCTATCAGCGATTACACGGAGAAGATGTGATTACCACACCAAAAACAAAGAAAAGTAACCGCATCATCAAAATGCCGAAGTTCCTCTGTGAAGAAATGCAGGAGTATTTGCAGATGCTTTACGGATTGAAGAAAAAAGACCGAATCTTTACAGTCACCAAAAGTTATCTTCACCATGAGATGGACAGAGGTGCGAAAGCCGCAGGAGTAAAGCGTATCCGTATCCATGATTTACGGCACAGCCACATCAGTCTGCTGATTGATATGGGATTTTCTGCGGTGGCGATTGCAGACCGTGTGGGGCATGAAAGCATTGACATCACTTATCAGTATGCTCATCTGTTCCCGTCAAAGCAGACGGAAATGGCAGATAGATTAGACGATTTAGGGAAAGGAGAGATTGAAAATGTCAGCTAAGAACAGAGATAACAAAAAACGTTGGAGAAACATCACAGTAGGGTTTCGGGTATCGCCCGAAGAAAATGAACTCATCAACAAGGCAGTTGCCTTATCGGGACTGCCAAAGCAGGAATACTGCTACCGACGCTGTCTGAATCAGGATGTAGTGGTACAGGGCAATCCGAGAGTATACAAGGCGCTCAAAACGGAACTTGCCGCTGTCCTTACAGAATTAAAGCGGATTGAAGCAGGAAACAGCGTGGATGAGGAACTGCTGAATGTCATTGAACTGATCGCTGTTATTCTGGGCGGTCTGAAAGGAGAGGACGAGGATGGAAAATAAAAAAGAAAAGACTGCCCCGGATGTATCTGTTGGCGCAGATACGGAGCAGCCAATTTCAAAAAACGCTACAAGTAGTATATCCGAGAATGGTGGAAATATCAAGAGTTTTGAGGAATTGCAGAGAGAAATGCAGTTGCGATCAGACCCGTCCTATCTCCAGACTATTTCCATGAATGAACTGTTTGATACACAGTATCGGAGTAAGCAACCGTTGATTGACGGACTGCTCTACCCCGGCACTTATATCTTTGCAGGTTCGCCCAAACTGGGAAAGAGTTTTCTGATGGCACAGCTTGCCTACCATATCAGTACAGGCACACCGCTTTGGAATTATCCCACCCGAAAAGGAACGGTGCTGTATCTGGCACTTGAGGACGATTACCGCCGCTTGCAGGAACGTCTGTACCGGATGTTCGGGACAGAAAGCACCGATAATCTTTACTTCTCTGTCTCCGCCAGTCAGCTTGGAAATGGACTGGATGAACAGCTTGCAGGATTTGTGGCAGAGCATAAGGACACGAAGCTGATTATCATTGATACGCTTCAGAAAGTGCGTGAGGTTGGTGGGGATAATTACAGTTACGCAAATGACTATCAGATTATGGCAAGACTGAAAAGTTTTGCAGATGCTCATGGGCTTTGTCTGTTGCTCGTACACCATACAAGAAAGCAGAATGCGGATGATAAGTTTGACATGATTTCCGGGACAAGCGGACTGCTTGGGGCGGCAGACGGAGCGTTTCTTCTTCAGAAAGAAAAGCGGACAGGCAATGCCGCAACACTGGAAGTATCGGGCAGAGATCAGCAAGACCAGAAGCTGTATCTGATCCGCAATACAGAAACCTTGTTGTGGGATTTGCAAAAGGCAGAAACGGAGTTATGGAAAGAACCGCCGGAGCCGTTACTGGACGAGATTGCGGAGCTTGTTATGAAGGACAATCCTTACTGGGAAGGTTCGCCAACAGCTCTTGTTGCACTGATAAATGTGGACATTCAACCTCATGTTATCACAAGAAAGCTGAATGTTCTTGCAGGTAGATTGTATGCAGAGCATGGGATTCTCTTTCGGAGTGAGCGTGTCCATGAGGGACGAAAACTAAGGCTCTGGAAAGACAATACAGAGAATGCGTGACAGTATGTGACGGTTGTGACGGTATTTTTGACAGCGGGGCGGTATCCAAATAACCGTCACGACTGTCACATACCGTCACATACTGTCACGGAAAGGATGGATGAGATGGGAAATGTGCAAATATCACAGGAATTGTTTATGCAGTTGCTCCGCTTTCATTTGGTTGAGGATGAAAGCTGCGAGAAAGAAATTAAACAGGGGTTAGAGAAGAAATTAGACAGAATGGTCATGCGTGATCTGTACGGAAAATTCAAAACAGCCCCGACAGAGGAAGAACGAGAACGGGCGAGAAAGGAATATCTGGACAGACGTGGAGTGTCGGAGAGTTTCCGATGGTAATTCTTCCTTGATGATAAGAACAGGAGCGTGGCACGCCCCTGTTAATCATAGACAAGGAGAAATTTGGAAAGGAGAATTATGCAATGAGAGAAGGAAGATTAGGTTATAACTGTGAAAATGGCAGATATGGATTACTGTCAATGGACTTATGGATTGATACAGGATTTCACTGCGGAGAGTGTATGGAAGTTCTGGTGGATGACCAGTGGGTACGGACAAGGATGGAGATGAATCCTGCAATGGAATGGTATCTGGTAGGAACGCCATATTGCGGCGATCTGGAATATGTACGGGCAAGGATACCGGGATAAATCAGACAGAAAATAAAGAATCGGTTTGCTGTCAGGGATAAAAAAATAAGCCCGGATACGGGCAAATAGAAAGGGCGGATACGCCCAAGATGAAAAGCATAAGCCGAAACATGGTAGAGAAAGGTAGCACCTTATAAAGCCCTCGGCGTTTGAGAGCGAAATACACCCATCGCACAAACTTCGTTTATGCTCTGTGTATTTCGCCCTGCCGGGAGCTGTGCCGGAAACGGCAATTAGTTCGTAAACAGGTGCCTATGCACCTACTCACAGCAAAGCAGGCGAGAGCCGGGAAAGGAGAATGCTTATAGGCAGACATTCATTTATCAGACAAAACAAGCTGTCTGATGTGGCAGGAAGAATTGATTATATTTCCAATCCGAAAAGACAGGAACATCTCTATGCGACCTATCAGACGGAGGGAGCAACACCGGAGTTCTGGAAGAATCTTGCGAGAGAGAATCAGTTGGATTTTAAGGCAAGTGGAACATTGGGGAAATGTATTGAAGGACGGGAGTTTATCATTGCACTTCCTGAAAGTTTTGTTGAGTATAAGGCAGATGATGTGGTAAGGCTTTTTGCAGACAGCTTTCATAAAAGATACGGTGTGGAATGCAGTGCGGCACTTCACCATAACAAAAAAATGACTAATTACCATATCCACCTCGTATTCAGCGAACGGAAAATGCTGGAACATCCAGAAGTGAAAATTGCTACCAGAAATATGTTTTATGATGAGCAGGGCAAGCACAGACGCACGAAGAAAGAGATTTTGGATGAGCAGGGAAATCTTCGGGCAGGATGCAGCATTATTCCAAAAGGGGAAGTTTATGAGAGCCACATTTTTACAAAGAAAGATGAATGGTTTAAGAGCGATGCTTTTACCAAAGAAGTCAAGGAGATGTTTACGGAAATCATCAACAGTCATGTGAAAGAAGAATCCGAAAAGCTGTCTGTATTTCAGCAGGGTGGCGTATATCTGGCAACCAAGAAAATCGGGAAGAACAATCCGAAAGAAGCAGAGATACGGACAGATAATGCGGCAAGGCAGGAATGGAATCGGACGGTAGATGTAGCATTAGTCGAGGGCGTTCCCGAAGAAGATATTTTAGCTGTCAAGCGGGAGAAAATCACGAATAAAACAATGCAATCTATACGGACACATGGATGGCTACCGGATATGTTTCAGCAGATTATCCGAGGGGCAAAAGACTTCTTACAGGAAATGATTTTCAAATTTAAGCTGCCGCCGAAGCCAGTGCCAAAGATTGATTTACAGGAATGGAATGATATGCGGAAGCTGATGGAGAAACTTCAGAAGCAGTCACAGGCGGTGAAGTCAGCACAGCAGGAGATTTCCTCATTGAAGAAACAGCTTTCCGAGACAACGGGATTTTTCAAAGGAAAAGCACGAAAATCCATAGAGGGAAAAATTGAACAGGCAGAGAAACAGGAGAAACGTATCCACACAGATATGGAGCAGACTGTAAAACAGGCAGGGTATCCAGATGTTCAGTCATTCGCAAAGATATATCAGAAATCGGAAAAGTTGATTCGGGAATACAATGAGGAGCTGTGGGAATGGGAAAATCAGACAGAACAGAAGGAAGGGCATTCATCAGAACCGCCGAAAAAGGCAAGCATACGGAAAAAATTGCACCGTTACCAACAGGAAATCAGACAACAGCCAAAACAGTCAGCAAAGAAGAAATCTATGGACAGAGAACGATGAGAAAGGTGGAACAGAAAATGAAGAAAACAATTTTTGAAGAAATGGGCGGCACTTATGTAAGATGTGGAGATTACTTTATCCCCAACCTTACCTTGCCGGAGGAAGAAGAACCGAGATTTGTCGGAGTATGGGGACAAAGACATTTACAGTATTTGAAGGAATACCGCAGGACTGTATATCTGGATCTGCTGATGAATGGCGGATTGAACAGTTATCTGGCAGATATAGAGGAACAGGCACAGGAACGTTTTGAAAGGATTGTAGAGCAGATGAAACAGGCACAAGGAATTACCGAACAGTTAAAGGTTGATAACGCATTAGAATGGGTAGGTAGAATGAATAACATACAGGTGTGTGCAAGGGAGATTGTGGATAAAGAGATGATTTATCAGTAAAAATAACATGATGGGAAGCAAGTCGGAAAATGGCTTGCTCTCTACTTTACAAGTTATAATGGACAGAAAGTATGTTCTGTAAAATCTCATTTTTTCGGGAGAATATCTTGAGGTATGAGGTGAAATATGGTATCCTAATATAAACATAGGAAATAACACATTGGGAGAAATGATATGTCGGTATGTTATGATAAATTATGGAAACTATTAATTGATAAAGGATTGAATCGAACAGATTTAAAAGAAATGGCTGGAATCAGTTTTAATGTATTAGCTAAAATGGGAAAAGGGGAAAATGTTTCCTTAGAAAGTCTATATAAGGTATGTTTGGTTCTCAATTGCAATATTGGGGATATTATGGAATTTGTAAGCTAAATATAAAATGATCTATAACGGAATGGAGAAAGGAAAAAATAAAATGCAATATGAAGATATGATTTTTAAAGTACCGGTAGAATCGCCTGATTATAAAGAAAATAGTGAGTTTGTAATTAGACAGATGAATTTAATTCTTGATAGACAAAAAGAAATGGGTGACAATAAGATTGTCATTAATACTAACTTACGCATGGGACTTCCATTAGAAAATATAAATAAAATTGCAGGCCCCATGATTGAAGCTTGGGCTGGAGAAGTGTTTGCAGGGATAAGGGATGATATGGATAATCCGTATCGACTTGTAAATGTAGAGGCTCAAGAACGCCTTGGAATGGCAGATATAATCTTGCAATTTAAAAAAGACGATAAATCAATAACAGGAAATGTAGATGTAAAAGCGACTGCAAATGATATTCCTAATAGTGGTAAAGGTCCGAATATCACGAGTTTTAGCAGAATAAGAACTGCTTATGTTAAGGATCCGGATTTTATGTTTATAATTTTGTCAATTAAACATAAAGTATATGTTCAAAGAAATGAACGTACAAAACTGATGGATGGAATAATGGAAATTGTTGATTATAATGCATATGATTTAAAATATATTAGTGATGCAGACATTAATTATAATCCAGCATTAGGAACGGGACAAATTCAAATTAAAGATATACATTATGTCACATATCAATATAGGACAACTTGGGAAATGTGTAAATTGTTAGATAGTAAGTATTTACATAGTTCAAGAAGAAGTATTGATGATTTTTATAGAGAGGCTAAAAAAAATAAATGGATAAAAAATTGAATGCGATTTGCGGAGATGTTGTTGAGGAACTTTGCAAATTAGAGAATGATAGTGTGGATTTAATTGTGACAGATCCTCCGTATAATTTAAATAAAGATTATGGTACAAGTCAAGATAAGCTGGAATTTGAAGATTATATTGAGTTTAGTAGAATATGGCTAAACGAAGCGAAAAGAGTTTTAAAACCAGATGGGACAATATATGTTTTTATGGGCATGAAATATATCTCATATATATACACAATTTTAGAACAAGAATTGGGAATGACATTTAATAGTTGGATTACATGGTTTTATACACAAGGAATTGGAAAAACTAAAGGATTTAGTCCAAGACATGATGATATATTAATGTTTACAAAAAATCCCAAGAAATTTTTATTTAACTTAGATTCGATTCGTGTTCCGCAAAAATATTATCGCTCAGTTAATAATATGCGTGGAGCTAATCCGGGAAATGTGTGGGAGTTTTCACATATGCATTATTGTAATAAAAATCGAAAAAAACATCCAACTCAAAAGCCGGAGGGATTATATGAAAGAATGATTTTAGCATCAAGCGAAGAGGGAGATTTGGTTGTAGATCCATTTGTTGGATCGGGGACTTGCTTGAGGGTTTGTCAACAACTGAATAGAAGAAGTATAGGAATCGATATTAATCCTGAGTATATTCAAATGACTAAGGAACGACTAAATGAACCATTTTCGGGATTTGACAGTATTGATGAAAAAATGAAAAGATGTCCTAATGATTTGAATGATGCTAAGATTAGAATTGATTATATTGAAAATCATATAAAATGGTTTTTAAAAAATCATCCAGATGCAATTAATGAGTTTTTAGAAGAGGTTAAGGCAAAATATTTGATTAAAATGATTGAGACAGGTCAAACATGGATTTTTGACCAATATGGTGTAGCTATATAAAAGTAAGTTTATGAAAGGAGATGAATCAGGTAATGAAAAAAGCGTTAATAGTTGGTTTAAATAACTATCCGGGCCGTGAATTAGAGTGGTGCAATAATGATGCGATTGCAATGAAAGAATTGATAGAATCTAATGGGGATGGATCTCCTAATTTTGAAGTGGTTCCAATTATTGATAATTGTTCAAAAAACAATTTGATATCGGCTATCGGAAAATTATTTGCTGATGATGCAGATATAGCTCTTTTATATTTTTCGGGACATGGTGCAGATATAGATGGTGGATATCTTTGTACTACAGACTTCTCGGGAAGTAATTATGGCGTTAAAATGACAGATGTATTGGAAATGGCCAATAAATCTCGTTGCAAGAATAAGGTTATTATTTTAGACTGTTGCTTTGCAGCTAAAATGGGTGAATCTATATTACTTAATAATAATTCTGTTTTGGGAGAAGGCGTAACAATAATAGCAGCAAGTCAGTCATGGCAGACTTCTGAGGAAAAGCGTTCTCTACAACATGGCATATTTACTGAATTGCTTATACAAGGATTAAAGGGAGGAGCTGCTGATATTGGTGGCAATATTACACCTGCAAGTTTATATTCGTTCGTGGATCAATCATTAGGTGCATGGCAACAACGTCCAGTTTTCAAAACAAATATTTCTCAGTTTTTGCCATTGCGAACTATACAGGCGAAGGTTCCTAAGAGTATACTTAGAAAATTAAGTACATATTTTGAAAATCCAACAGATGAGTTTAAGTTAGATCCATCGTATGAATACACGAATGCACTGAATATTGAACATCAGGTGATAGAGCCATATGCCGATGCTGAACATGTTAATGTATTTAAAGAATTGCAATTATTTGAAAGCGTTGGACTTGTGGAACCTGTGGGAACGGAACATATGTATTTTGCAGCAATGGAAAATAAGTCATGTAAACTAACTGCATTAGGGTTGCATTATTGGAAACTGTCAAAAGATAGACGTTTTTAGGTTGAATTTTGTAAAAAAGGAGGAATTGAAATGATTAATGTGTTTATACCGCATCGTTGGAATAATAATGATTATTCAGAAATAAGTGCTTTGTTGGATAGGACAAAATTTAATGTGAGGGACTATTCTGTTCCGAGTAGTTCGCCTTTTGATAGTATCGATAGAAGATACAATGTTGACCCTCAAATTCAAAAACAAATAAAATATGCAAGCGTAGTAGTATGTTCCAATCGACCAGCTAATAATTATGGAATGTCAATGGATGAGATACGTTTTGCTATTTCTATTGGTAAACCAGTTGTTGCTATTAAAATTACTGATAGTACAAGTTCAAATATTACAAATTTAAATATTCCTGTAGTAGCTAAAAGAAGAGACTCATTAGAGGAGTGGATTCGTCGGAATGTGTAGTAGTAATTGAAGATAAGGCGGTAAAAAATGAAAATATTTATATCACATAAGCTACAAGATTCAGCGACAGCGAATTTGATAGCGAAAGAATTAAAAGAAATCAAAGTGGATTGCTATCTTGATGTATTAGATAATTCTATAACAGAGAATGGTAAAGAGCTAACTAATCATATACGTGCAAATTTGAATAAATGTACAGATATAATTGTTGTCATGTCAAATATAACAAAATTTTCGCAATGGGTTCCCTTTGAAGTTGGTATGGCAGCACAAAAGGATATGCCGACGGCAACTTTTTTGAAGGAAGATGTTTCTTTGCCGGATTATTTACAGTATTGGCCTCGATTAAAGAAAAGTACGGATATTAGAGAATATGTATCAGCAAGAAATGACGTAGAAAGAGAATATCATGCGATTTACGAATTTGCAAGTCAACAGCAAAAGACAGAACATTTTTATGATGTATTAAAACAACGATTGAAATAAAAGCGGGATAACGCAATATGTTGGTAATAGGAAAAGAGATGAATCGGAATACGTTTGCTTTGTTATATATTGTGTTGCTTTTCTAAGCAAAACCGCTTATAATCTGAATCGGAACATATTGCTATTATCCACAGTTACGGAGCGAGTGTTATCAATACCGATAACAGAATGATAACATTAGCCCATATAGGCAGGATAATATGGATAAATCAAAAAATCGAAAGAAAAGCAAACATGGCAATTAATAATTACTAAACAAAATTGATTAGTGATTGTAGAGTTTGAATAGTTGAAGCTGAGCTGTAAAGCCTTTGTTTACAAGGGTTTTACAGCTTTTCCTTTATAGGATTGCATTTTCATTGCATTATTTTTCTTCAACTGTTCTGTGATAGATTGCTGTATGTTGATTGCTGGTATAATTAGCAATGCTTTCAGTAGCAGATTGTACTTGTAATATTCCAGTCAGCTTTTTAGCAACTTCAAGATTCGTATTTGGATACAGATGACCATAAGTGCCGAGTGTTGTCTGTATTTTTTCATGTCCTAAACGTTCCTTGATAAGTGGATTATTTAAATGGCTTGGAACAGGATATAAGAAAATTTGGACAGAATACAGCGGGATTGTCGAGTTGGGAATTGATGTGAACAAAGTATCAATTTCAAAACCAGATGCTGATGGGGTAGTGAAAATTACGATTCCGGATGCGGAAATGCTGGATGTTGACTTGGATGAAGAGTCTATGAGTGAACCATTAACAGATACCGGATTTATGACTGAAATCACAAAAGAAGAAGAAACAGCTGCATTAGCAGAAGCACAAGACAATATGGAGGAGACTGCTCAGGCGAATGGTGCTCTTTTGGTGCAAGCCAAGGAACGAGCAAAGAATCTTATAGAAGGATATGTAAAAAATGTTGGTGAACAAATTGGAGAAGAGTATACAGTAGAATGGGTGGAGATAGAGTAGAGTGAAGTAAATGTGATACTTGGGATTGTTTTAAATAAAGATTTTGACATATTGAAAATTTGATGTTAATATAATCATAGAAAAGGTGCTACCGATAGACGGTTAGCCCACATAATGATTAGTTAAGAAAATAACCGTTCAGTTTGCGAGGCTGGGGCGGTTATTTTTTTGTGTGATTGCATCCTATTGCGTAACCAAGTCCAAAGGCTGTTAGGCATAAGCTGATAACAGCAATCAGACCTTCGAGAGTCAACATTAGCATCCCCTCCTTTTAGCAAGATTTCCGCAGATAGTCTGGGGATTTCTATGTAAACAGAGGGTCACAGTCCCTCTGGAGAAGGACTAACCACCTACCGTGAATGGTAGCACCATGGGATGATTATAGCAGAAGAATACATTGGAAACAATAAGGAATTTTGTTGCTTTTTTTAGACGAAAATTTTTTGTCACTCTATATATTTTTTAACTTTGAAAATAAGCGGTATGAAATATAGCTATTTTCTTTGTGAAAGAAAATGATATAATAGTGTAAGAATATGACAATTAGCATACGGTAATAAATGAGGTACAAACATGGGACAAATAAATTTATATAAAATAGACGAAAATAAAAAAGATGATTTTCTGAATAAACTTACTGAAAAATTTGAGTTTATTGGAGAACAAGATTATAACTCAATGGAAAATGAAAAAATTGTTTATACTGTAGGCACATATGTTAATATTCCAGAAGAAAGAAAACCTCTCGAGTGGCAATGGATATTGGATGAATATGATTATGAGATAGAGGGAGTAATGGCTTCCCCGAGAGCAGTTTTGGTGATTGAAGGGGGGACGGTTACATATGCAGTGACATATGGGTTATCTTATTTTGCTGTTGATAAATACTGTGATATTGATTTTGCTTTTGATTTTGCAAGAAGAATTAGCTTCAAACAAATAAAAACAACGACATTAACGGCTCCGAATGCTCAAAGAAATAAAATGATTAATGTATATCTTAATTATCGAGAGCTATCCTTTGATAGTGGGGAGTCTTATGCAAAAATAAAAGCAAAAATGACCATCGAAAAGGAATTTACTCTCCACGGGGAGCTAGTTGAAATAGGGCATTCTATAAAAACTCAATTGTCTGAAAATAGTGTTGATTGTATTTTAAGATTCATAGAGTATGTTGAATCTGTAAGAGCGAGAGAAGAACTTCATAAAATTCCTGTATTTAGCAAAATAAAAGATGAAAAAATCATTCAAGAATTAGACCATCGATTGATTGAAAAAATTGAAGAGAATATTGAATGTATTAACATATCAGAATTGGATATTATTGGAGCAACTGAAATTTTTAATAGTAATGATGCTTCCTTTACATTGAAATATGGAAAAAAGCATAAAGACATACAAGAATTAACAAAAGATAATATCTTAAAGTTTATGGACGAAAATGGCTTGAAAATAAAAAATAATTTTTTGGATTTAAAAGTCGTGAGTAATAAAAATGGAGAGCCCGTATGCACTGATGTGATGAAGAGACTGATAGATTTTACTGACGATGATAAGAGATGTTTGCTTTTGAAAGGTGAATGGTATTCATTTAATGATGATTATGTACAATATTTACAAGATTCAATAGCAGAATTAGAGGTTATTTATGATCCAAAATATGATTTTTCAAATAAGAAATTATCTGATTATGTAAATAGGAAATATCGTGAAGAAAAAGATGGTGTGGAGTATGAGGGGTTAACAACTGAGGAAATAAAGAGAAAAATAAAAGATAAATATTATGCAGAACGTGTATTTAATAATATATTATCAGAACAGTTTGGATTTGAGAATCATGACAGAGATGATGATGAAACAGGTGCTGGAAAAATTGAATTAATGGATTTATATAAAGATGGAACAATGTATGCTGTTAAGATTGGAAATTCATCTGCTAAATTGAGCTATGTTGTTGAGCAGTCTATCAGTTCTACAAGAATGTATAAACATCATTTATTTCCTGATATGCCTAAGGTAGAAAGTGTAGCTGTTTGGATTGTTTTAAAACGCCGCACACATTTACCAGATGTAAATGGTAAGCCAGATATATCTAGCTTGAAAATGATAATGTTAAAAAATAGACTAGATGCATGGAAAAAAGAAGTTAGAATATTGGGATATACACCGATAGTTTATTTGAACTATTGGGAGAAATAATGTTTCTAAATTAATAAACATGGAAAATAACAAAAGGAAAGGGGGTAACTTTATTGAAAAAGATATTATTTTGCAACTTAGATTTATTAGTAAAAGAAGAGAATGTAAATAATTCAATTTTATTTGTAGATTACTCATTCTATCTTTAGTGATTGACGTTCCCACAGCTTCCAATACACCAGAAATATCTCTTCCTTGTTTGATAACAGTAGCAATTTTCTCGTCAATAAGCTGCTTTGTTCCTGTTTGGATTTCAGTAATTTCTTCGCCAAGAGCAGGACAGAAGATTGGCTTATGTTGTTTAATAGCATGTTCTACGTTGTGTACTGTTCCCCCCTGAGCATCACATTCATAGATAACAACCGCTCTAGACATACCCACAATCAAACGATTTCTGTTAACAAATCTAAATTTATCCACCTTAGTTCCGACAGGATATTCTGACATAAGAATACCACCTGATTCAAGAATTCTGTCTGCTAAAGAAAGATTCTCTTTGGGATAAATCATATCAAGTCCATGGGCTAATACAGCAATAGTTTTACCACCAGCAGTTATACATGCCTGATGTGATATTTTATCTACACCACAGGCAAGCCCAGAGATAATAGAACAATCTTCTTTCACCCACTGAGGAATCAAATAATTAGCTGCATTATAAGAAAGCCTTGTAGGTTTTCTTGTTCCTACACAAGCAATAGTTTTATCAGAAATCTCATTAAACTCAGCACCTTTATAATAGATGATTGCTGGCGGATTATCTATTTTTGCTAATTCTATAGGATAAGTTGAAGCTGTGTAATAAGTAGTTTTTACCCCCAGTTCCTTATTACGATAAAGAATGGTATCTGCTTTGGACAGTGCTTCAGAAACCTTTGCTTCATTATTGAACATATCAAAGTAAATCATCAAATCAAGATTATTATCAAACACATGTCTCGATTCATCAAACATATCTTCAATTTCAAGAGAATGTTCTAATAACAGCGATATTAAATTGTTATTTTTTATGCCTAATTCTGATAGGGCTATAACATATCTAGTCACAAAATCATTCCTCTATTCTTTATTTGTTGAAAATATCATACAAATGTTCTACTTCCATTTTTGCTGAATCGTTTATAACATAATTTGTTAATACCTGTTGTGATTCAAGAGTATAAGTATATCCTGCACCATATATATTTCCAGAAATAATATAATCTTTTCGCTGGAATTGTTTTCTGAAAATACCCATGGATACAAAAATAATCTTATTAGCTCCCAAGGATTCTAATAAACATCTAACAGCATTAAATCCATTACCATGATCCATGTAATCATCAAAAATTACTACATTGAATTTACGTTCTCTCTTTAAATTTTTAATCTTTGCTTCAAATGCAGGATTTATACATAATGAAGCAAATTCAAGTGTTCCACCAATACTAGATCTACCAATTTGGCTTCCGCCATGCATTTGTTGTTTTGGTGTGTGCCTAATTAATAGGTTTTGTTCTTCTAGTGGTTGTCTGTATACTGATTGTGGGAGCCTTTTGTTTTTAATATATCTTACTTGTTCCATAAACCTAAATAAGTCTGCATTTACGAAACAATTAGAACTTGGAATTATTCCAAATAATTCAACATCATCAAAAAGTGGCGTACTTGTCATGTTTGCTAAAAAATGATACATCAATATCGCATAGTAGCTTCTACTTTGTCCATTTTTAAGCAATTGCTGAAAATTAATAAGCATTTGTTTTTCTGACAAAGAAGGAGAACCTGCGTAAGTTCTAGCATCCATTAATGAAATACAGATAGACCTGTCATCAATTTGTAACTGAGAGTACCAATTATTATTGTTATTTAAAGTTAAAATGAATTTATAAAGCTGAGTAGGAGTGTCTACACAAACCCCATAATAAGCAGCCTTTTCTTCAATAGGAATCCATGTAGGCACAATAAATAAAGATTTTGTATTAACTGCCAGACGAAAATCTACTTCTTTATTGCCAATAAAAACAAAATAATTGTTTCTATTTCTATTCTGCATAACATATTCTCTTGCATCATCCCTTAATTTGTATTTGAACTTGTTGTAACCTCTCTTGTCAAAATGTTCCTTACCAGAATTAAGTTTATTCTTGTCTCTACTGATAAAACAAACAACGTTATTATTATCTTCACAAAGAATACTAATATATTCCAAAAATTCATTCCTATTTGTTAGTGCGATTTCCGGATTCCATCCAGCAAATCCTTTCCATTATACATAAACCTATTGTTTTAGAAGCAACCATACGAGATATGAATTTAAACATACCTATTAGTAGCGGCATGTACACTACTTTTGTTGATTTATTCTATAAAAAGCATATTAATATAGACAATCTTATTTTATCATTAGTCGAAAATAATATTGCCTGCATTAACAAAACACTTACATTTAATGATAAATAACCAAGAACATAAGTATTTTTCTATGGTGTGTTTCTGTATTTATAAAACAATTATTTGCGTTCTTATTTTTATATGATATACTTAACCCATGGCAACATTCTGGCAACAGTTTATCAGAAAGCCAGTGGAAATTATGTAAATGATGATGCGTTGGTTGGTCTTTCGGATGCTGAAGGAGATGCAGAAAAAATTAGTGAGATAATTAAAACACACCTTAATCTGATACCAGAGTTTAAGCTTTCATTTGAAAAAGATAATGACAAGACATTCGTTATTGTAGAAGTTATGAAAGGGCAGCAGACTCCATACTATTATGAGGGTGATGGGCAACTTATTGCATTTATGCGTATAGGAAATGAAAGTGTTCCGGCGACACCTTCGCAGTTAAGAGAGTTGGTACTTCGCGGAAGTGGTGAAAGTTATGATAGTCTGAAGTCAAGATATGATTTTAACAATATGTCCTTTACAAAATTAAAATCAGTATATAAACAGAGAACGGGGAATACATTTGAAGATACAGATTATGAATCTTTTGGGCTGATTGATGAAAAAGGAAATCTAACGAATGCTGGAGCACTTTTGGCAGATGAATCACCGGTACGTCATTCCAGATTGTTTTGTACAAGATGGAATGGACTTACTAAAGCATCAGGAATAGTGGATGCACTTGATGATAAGGAATATACTGGCAGTCTTGTCACATTGTTGCAGGCAGGAACTGATTTTGTGAGAAATAATTCCAAGAAAGCATGGCGTAAGGTTGGTGACGGCAGAATTGAAATGCCTGATTATCCGGATAGAGCAGTGCTTGAAGGTGTAGTAAATGCATTGATTCATAGAAATTATCTGGAGATAGGTAGTGAAGTCCATATAGATATGTTCGATGATAGAATTGAAATATATTCACCGGGTGGAATGGTAAGTGGAATATCTCTTGAGGGGAAAAATCTATTGAAAATTCCGTCAAAGCGAAGAAATCCGATATTAGCTGATATATTCAGCCGTTTAAAATATATGGAGCGTAGAGGTAGAGGATTTAAGAAGATATTGGCAGATTATGAGGGACAAGTAGAATTTGATGAGACCAAGATGCCAGTCTTTGATGCAGATAATGATGATTTTACATTGACTTTGTATAATCTGAATTATGGCACTAATTATGCAACACAGGTGAATGAAAATGTCATAGAAAATGTCATAGAAAATGTCATAGAAAATGTCATAGAAATTTCGGAAGAAAAAATGAAGCAGTTAATGCCAGAGTATTCTAAGAAGAAGCTTACTAAAGTATGTGAGATCCTAAAAATGATTTCCGAAAATCCGAATATTTCTATTGATGAATTAAGAATAGCCTTAGATGTCACAGATAGAACAATTGCTAGATATATAGTAAGCGTCCAATAAGAGGGTGTATCGAAATTTCTGGCTGTTGCATGTAAACTATTGATTAGAGTTTTGGGAGTTGACTCTAAAAACTCTAAATCTAATCTAAGGAGCAGGCTTATGGATCTTTCTTCTTTGACTCCAGACAAACAGGTGAAACTTCAATACTGGCTGGATGTAATACGGCAATGCAGGGCCTCAGGACTGACAAATCAGATCTGGTGTGAACAACACGATATCTCTTTGAAAAGTTATTATTACTGGCTTTCCAAAATTCGAAAGCTTGCCCTGGAAGAACTGCCCCGCAAGAAAAACGGCATCCACATGTGTACAGACCAACAGTCAACTGCTTTAACGGAATCCCCGGCTGAGTTTGCGGAGCTTTCACTTCCGGACAGAAACATTTCCCGTTCCACTCCTGCAGCCATACTTCATATCGGATCCATAACAGTGGAACTTTATGAAGGCACATCTGCCCAGATGCTGGAAAACATTCTGAAAGCCGTGCAGTCATGTTAGGAGATCTTTCCCATGTGGAGAAAATCTATATCCGATGCGGCTACACCGATATGAGGAAGCAGCTCAATGGCTTGCTGGATATCATCCAGTACAACTTCAAACTGGATCCTTACAGCAATTCCTTATTCCTGTTCTGTGGAAAGAGGGCTGACCGGATCAAAGCAGTCCATTACGAGGGAGACGGTTTCTGCCTTTTATACAAACGGTACGAAAACGGACGTCTCCAATGGCCGCGGACCGGCGAAGAAGCAAAACAGATTTCTGATCAGCAGCTGCGCTGGCTTCTGGAAGGTTTGAACCCGGAGCAGCCAAAGGCGGTTCAGAAATGGCTCCCGCATAAATCTGAAAATACTGAAAATCCTTAGAAATGCTGTGAAATCTGACGATTCTATGGTATAATAATCCTATCGAAGCGAAAGGGTTTTCAGGTTATGTCAGCTACGGAACAGGAGTATAAAAATCATATCAAAGAACTGGAACAGCAGGTCCGGCTCCTGAAAGAGCAGGTTGATTTCCTGACCCGTAAACTTTATGGAACAAAATCCGAGAAGACATCTACTCTCGAAATCGAGGGGCAGATGTCTCTTTTTAATGAAATCGAAACCTGTGCGGATCCTGATGCACACGAACCGGAGCTTGTTGAGATAGAGAAGCACCTACGTAAAAGGAAGTACACCGGTCAGCGAGAAGAACTGGTAAAAAATCTCCCTCACAGCAAAGTACTCCATACCATAGATGAAAGGGAACAGATATGCGATAACTGCGGGAGTACGATGGTGAAAGTAGGGGAAGAATTCGTCCGCACAGAAGTACAGTTTATCCCTGCAAAACTCAAGGTGATTGACCATTACCAGGAAACGTATGAATGCAGGTCATGCCGGAAAAACGGAACTCCTTATATGGAGAAGGCTCCGGTGCCATATCCTCCCGTCCTGCATTCTCTGGCATCTGCATCTACCATCACCTGGCTCATCCACCAGAAGTTTGAATTAAGCATCCCGCTGTACAGACAGGAAAAAGAATGGGAGGCTTTGGGATTACGTTTAAGCAGAGCGACTATGTCAAACTGGCTTCTGGTTGTCTATCGGGACTGGCTTGTACACATCGTCCACCGTCTGAAGCTGGAACTTCTGAAACAGAGATACCTTCATATCGATGAAACACATGTACAGGTGCTGAAAGAACCGGGACGGAAAAATACGTCCGATTCCTATATGTGGGTTTACTGCAGCATCAGAGATGCTGTAAATCCCATCCGCTACTTCGAGTACCAGCCGGGACGAAGCGGGAAATATCCGGAAGCGTTTCTGAGGGAATATGAAGGTTATATCCATACAGACGCTTACTCCGGATACAATGCAGTTTCAGGAGTAAAAAGATGTCTTTGCTATACGCATCTGCGCCGGGCTTTCGTGGATGCGCTCCCAAAAGACATCCATAATTCGGAAGCATCAAAACCTGCGGAAGCAATCCTCCGTCTGAATCAACTCTTTAACATAGAGTCAGAGTTGGAGGCGCTCCCTCCTGATCAGAAGAAAAAAGAACGTCTTATCCGCGAGAAACCGCTTCTCGAGGCTTTTTGGTCATGGGCAGAAAAAAGTGCCATCGGAGAGCTGCCGAAATCCAAACTTTCAAAAGCTTTTCATTACGCCTTAAATAACCGTGAAGGTTTTTGGAATTATCTGGAAGACGGGAATTGTTCCATCAGTAATTCGCTTGCGGAAAACTGTATCCGTCCCTTTGTGATCGGCAGAAAGAACTGGCTGTTCTCCGGCAGTCCGAAAGGGGCGGAAGCCAGTGCAGGAATCTATACACTGGTAGAGACAGCGAAAGCGAATGGGCTTGCCCCGATGAAATATATAAAATATATCCTGTCCGACATGCCGGGGAGTGCTTTTCTTGAACATCCTGAATATCTGGATGATTATCTGCCTTGGAATCCTCTTGTAAAAGAATTCTGTCGATAACCGTTGACCTTTTAGTATAAAAGGCTGACGGTTATTTTTCTATACACTGTTTTATTTGACGCTTACGATATATATCAGAATTAAAGGATAAAGGTATCATAGAACGAAAAGGTCCAGATAATGGTGGTAAATGGAAAATTAAGTAAGTGAATGACAGTAAATATGGCACTCAATGTGACACCCAAACTTTTACTCAAGAATATTCCGAAGTTAGTCTCAACGAAGTCTCACTAGATTTGAGACTGAGTGAGACTCTATGATATATCAAAATGTGATAAAACCGGGATTTGCAGGTAAATTATAAAGTTGTAGTCTCAAGACAGTCTCATTTTTGAAATCGTTTGTTGAGACTAACATGAGACTGAGGAGGTTCAAAATCATGGACATAAGTAAAAAAGATTGGAAGCTATTTCGAGAAAGATTATCAGGCTGGCAGGAAAATTAAATGGAAGGTCTTGTTAAAGAGTATGCAAATTTTCTGAATGATGATAAAAAGCCTGTATCAGAGAAATTCTGGGAACTTGAAAAACGGATAAAAGAAGATAAACGTCATCCGGGAGTTGTCATGGAACTGAAAAAATCAGAGGTAATATGGGATATTGTTCGTCTTATTAGACTGAAAGTAATTACATATAATGATTTATCAGACTTTAGTGATGAATTACAGAATGAAGTAAAAAGAATACTTGAGATGAGCAGGTGATACATATGGAGATTGGTGCAACAAAAGCAGTTCAAGATTGACTAAAAACAACAAAGATTGAAGAAAGCAAAGGTGCTTCACTTGTGTTCTGCTGGGACACACATTTGACGAAAATAAAAGGAAGAAATGTCTTGTTTATTGTGAATGCCAGTAATCGTTATACAATAGCAATGACAGATATTGAACCAAGAAACTGGAATTACTATACAATGTATATCCGCAGTGTGATTCATGTCGTGATGCAGGAAATGGGATATTCCGAGGAACAGATAGGGCAGTATTTTAAAATGTCAGGCGATACAACTGTAACAAAAACTCATGGTAGGAAATCGGTTGGTGGCATTAACAGAATGGTAATGGATGCACAGTATTTTGGTAAGAAGCTGGAGAAAGAAGCAAAGTATCAATGGGAATTTAGTGAGTATCTGAACAGAGATATCTGCCAGCCAGAGGGATTTGATGCGTATGGATATCCGAGTGAACTTTTTAAATTAGACATGGAACGACTAGGGATTGCTGCTAAGAGAAAGCCAGCAAAGGTAATTGATTTCGCTCAGTACATAGAAAACAATCGTGGTACTAACGATTAGTACCACAAAATTTTTCCTTGCAGAAATATCGCTTGGAGATTATAATTTCCATAGGTGGACTTGCAAACCGACAGAAATTTATTCTGTGAATAGTAAACAAACCTGCAAGCCACCGGAACTACACACAATAATGACAATATAGCAATGGTACTGGATTGGTACTAAAAATATGTGAAACGAAGAATAACGTGTGGAAAAAGTATGAGTTATCAATACAAAACGGTATAGATAACTGCACTGAAATAATCAAAATCAAACCAGACTTTGCGAGTTTAAGTAAAGAACTAGAATCCATTTTTAAGGAATACTTAAAATAGGTAGTAAAAAAATATATAGAGATAGAAAAGCTGTAAAAATCTACGTTGAATTTTACAGCTTTTTGTATATAATAAAAGTAACAGAAACAATATGAATATGGACCGCACAGTAGGTTGTGTTCATGAGCGAGAATCGAATGCGAATGTCCGTTTTATCAAGGAAAGGAGCTGAAAGAATATGGCAAATATTTTACCAGTGTCTGATTTGAGAAATTATAATGAAGTTCTGAAGAACTGTCATAAAGGAGAACCAGTATATCTGACAAAGAATGGCAGAGGACGTTTTGTAATTATGGATATTGAAGACTATGAGCGCGATCGTGCAGAGAAAAAGCTTCTGCTGAAGCTGCAGGAAGCCGAAGAAGCAGTGAAAGATGGTGAGGGGTGGCTGGATCTGGAAGAACTGAAAGCACTTGTGGGGGAATAAGATGTTAAAATTGCGGATTAATCCGATTGTTGTAAAGGATTTGAAAAATATCCGGGATTATATTGCTGAAGATAACGAAGAATATGCAGCAAAGACTATAAAGGAAATTTACGGTAAATTTGAGAACCTTCAGATGTTTCCGGGAATGGGTTCAGATCTTTCAAAGCGAGTCAGTTTTCGGACGGACTATAAATATGCGATATGGGAAGATTATGTGATTATCTACAAGGTAGGAAACGAGTATGTAGAGATTTATCGTGTGATTAATCGGTTTCGGGATATTATGAGAGTTTTTGATTGATAACACAATCATGATAACAAATTGATAACATCGTTCAGTACAGTCTGTGGACTTTTGGACAGATGGATATTTTGCATGTAGTGTAGGAAAGGTATCGGAAGAAATGCTGAAAAGATATATAGAAAATCAAGGTTGAGAAAGAGGGTGACAGTGGATGTTAAAGGGATATAAATACAGAATATATCCTAATAATGAGCAGAAAATACAAATTGCAAAAACATTTGGTTGTTGCCGTTTTGTATATAATCAGACACTGGCATACCGGAAAGAAGTATATGAGAAAGAGAAAAAATCAGTTAGTAAAACTGACTGTAACAATTACTGCAACAGACAATTAAAGAAAGAATATGAATGGCTGAAAGAAGTGGATAAATTTGCTCTGACAAATGCGATTTACAACATGGATGCTGCATATCAGAAATTTTTTAAGGAACATGCAGGTTATCCAAAGTTTAAGAGTAAACACGATAATCATAAGTCATATACAACAAATTTTACGAATGGCAATATAGCAGTAGATTTCGAGGAAAATAGAGTAAAACTGCCTAAATTAAAAAATGTAAAAGCAAAACTGCATAGAAATTTTAGCGGGCAGATAAAATCGGCAACGATATCACAAATTCCGAGTGGAAAATATTATGTATCAATTTTAGTGGAAACAGAACATGTGGAACTGCCACATGTAAATCAAAATACAGGAATAGATTTAGGTATTAAGGAGTTATGTATTACTTCTGCTGGAAAGAAATACGAAAATCCAAAAATCATCAGAAAATACGAAAAGAAACTGGTAAAACTGCAAAGGCAGTTAGCCCATAAAGAGAAAAGAAGTCAAAATTACTACAAAACAAAGAAAAAGATAGCATTATGCCATGAAAAAATAACAAATACCAGAAAAGATTATCTGCACAAGATGTCCCATGAGATTATCAGCGAAAACCAAGTGATAGTTTCGGAAGATTTGCAGATAAAAAACATGGTAAAAAATCACCGTTTGGCAAAGTCTATAAGTGATGTATCATGGTATGAGCTTACAAGACAGTTAGAATATAAGGCAAAGTGGAATGGCAGAAAATATATCAAGATAAATACATTTTATGCTAGTAGTCAGCTGTGTTCAGCCTGTGGATACCAAAATACAGAGACGAAAAATCTATCAGTAAGGGAATGGATATGTCCTGTCTGTGGAACAAATCATGACAGAGATATCAATGCGGCAAAGAATATACTGGAAGAAGGATTAAGACAAATAGCATAAAAGGAATAACAATATAGGACAGGGACTGTCCGAATTAACGCCTGTGGAGATAGTAGGTTACGAGGTCTGCGAAGCAGGAAGCCCATTGGCTTTAGACAATGGGTAGTTCATTCAGCAACAAACCATGTTATCGGAAAAGGAAATCTGATTGCAGAAATCCAGCAGAATTCGAATGTAATTTATTGTGTTTATGATTATGGACGCGTGGGAAAAGATGGTAAGAAGCGAGCTCAGCATAACAAGAAAGCATTTGCGGTTGAGACAATAAAGTCAGAGAAGATAAAATTAGGATGTTTCTATGTCGTATAGGATGAGGTGCGTGTTAATGGAAATGTAAGACCGTATGATTACCTTGATATGCTTGAGAGAGTCAGTATACTTCTGTTTCATGGGGAAAATATTATTACCTTAAGAGAGTATTGTTATTCAATCCGTTCCTGGCAGACAGAACTTCCATGTGGGCTGATTGATTCGGGAGAGACACCGGATCAGGCAGCAGTTCGTAAATTAAAAGAAGAGACAGGATATGATAAATGAATTCCATTCAGAAAATAGAAAGTCTCCCGGAGCAGATATGGCAGGAAGGTATGCAGTTTCTGGGAGATTTTTTAGAGTTTCAGAGTTCGTTTATTTTGTGGAATAAGACGACAAAGCAAAAAAGGTGAAAAACTCATGAGAGAAGATAAAAACGAGACAAGATGGGACAAACTATTACATATTCGAACAATGGGGCGGGATGATTCCCACTCTGATGAACATAGATTTCCTTATGAACCGACACCGTATTGTGTGTTGGAGCGGCTGGCAAATTCCGGTTGTATCCGCAAAGGAAATACAGTGATTGACTATGGCTGTGGAAAAGGTCGTGTGGACTTTTTTCTGGCATATCAGACCAGATGTAATTCCATAGGTGTCGAGTATGATGAACGGATTTTTGGACGAGCCATGGAAAACAAAGCGGATTCGGTAGTTTCAGATCGTGTGGATTTTGTGCAGGCAAATGCTGAAACATTTAAAGTGCCGGAAACTGTAGACCGATGTTACTTTTTTAATCCATTTTCGTTGGAACTTCTGAAGCGCGTAGTGGGTCGCATTCTTGATTCTTATTATGCAAATCTGCGTGAGATGCAACTGTTTTTTTATTATCCGACAGATGAATACATTTCTTATATGATGACAGTGGATGAGTTGATGTTTGTAGATGAAATTGATTGCAAAGATTTGTTTCCGGGGAATGATCCGCGGGAGAAAATTGTGATTTTTGAGCTGAAGAAATAATTCAAGCCGAACACATGTGAGAGTTGAAAAGTCTGTTTAAGAAAACTTTAATGCAGACATACATCAAAAGCTCCCCGCATAGATTGTAAAAAAGCAAACTATGTGGGGAGTTTTCGTGAAAGGTTATATCGAGGAACGGGCAATGGAAATTGCACGATATATCATAGACAACAATGCAACGGTGCGTCAGGCGGCAAAAAAATATGGAATTAGTAAGTCGACGGTACATGCGGTTGTAACAATATAGAACGGAATGTGAATGTGATATATTTCATTAAATAAGGTGTGGAAGAAAGCAGGCTTGAACGGATGTCTCAGAGGAGATGTTCGTGATGGGCTTGCTTTTGTTTTTGAGTATGGAGTGGGTTAGATATTTGCAATTTACTAAAAATTAAATTTGGAAGATTGTGGATCGCTATTTCTGTGGAAAAATGATAAGATAATGTCTGAAAAGGTATATGGGGAGGATTAGAATAGTGCCAAGAGTATCTTCAAAAGAAAATAAAAATATATATTTCAAACAGAGGGAAAAATTAGGATTAACAAGGGAAACAGCAAGTGATTTGCTGGAGACAATTGCACCTGAGCGTATTGAAAAAATAGAAAATGAGAGATGCGAACCACATCCGGATGAAGTGTTAGTAATGTCTGAAAAATACAAATCACCGGAATTATGTAATTATTATTGTTCCAATCAATGTCCAATTGGACGACAGTATGTTCCGGAAGTTAAAATACAGAACCTTTCCCAAATTGTATTGCGTCTGGTAGATTCTTTGAACACCGTTCAAGATAATCAGCGTAGATTAATAGGCATAACTGCTGATGGGACCATTGATGATTCAGAGATAAATGATTTTGTGGATATCCAGAATGCGTTGGAAAAAATTTCTATTACAGTGGAAGCATTGCAGCTTTGGTCGGAGCAGATGGTTGCAAATGGAACTATTAATATGGAAAAATATGAGGCAAGTAAAAATCGAAAATAATATAATGTTATGGCGTCTTTTTCGGAAAAGAAAAGGCGCTATTATTTTGCTCATTTTGGTGAAATAACGGGCTTATTATGCTGAAACATTCCTGTTTTTGAAGAGAAAATTTCGTTATCATTTAAGCATAAAAACAAGAGAGGAAACAAAACAGATGAATGTTAAAGAAAGAATCATTTCACTGAAACTTATAGGAAAAAAGCAGGAACATACAAAATTTTTAGAAGAAATTGGTGTGACGGCAATCATGAAAGAAAATATTTGTAACTTAGAAAATGGAGCAAAGGAAAGCGGTGTCAGGGAGGAATGCGAATAACATGAAAGAAAATTTGTAGAAATCAAAATATCAATGGAAAAAGTAAGCAAGAAATTAGCACACATATAGAGGAGAATCTGAGATGAAAACAAATAACAAGTTAAATAAAATACGTAGCAAAGCAAAAGATGTTTGTGTTTGGATTGTTATTGGACTGGTGATTGGATGCATTGTTGGTTGGTCAACACATACAGCAATTTACAACATAACTCATAAAGAACCAGAAGTTTCCGTCGGTTATGTTACAGGAAAATTAGAGAATATTGGGGAATTAGCAACACAGAAACTTACATATTCAGGCAAGGTACCATTAGAAGAAGGAAGTATTCCATTTATCACAAAAAAAGGATTTGTTATGGAGTATAATGCAACCATTAAAGTAGGTATAGATGTAGAAGCGATAAAAGTGGATATCAAAAATGATAAAGTAATTGTTTCTGTCCCACATACAAAACTGTTGGACACTCCGCATGTAGATCCAAGTTCTATCAAATATGTTGATGAGAAGAAAGCAATTTTTAATTGGACCACAAAGGAGGATGTAGCAAAAGCAATTGAAGAAGCAGAGAATGACATAGCAGAAAATGAAGCAATTGATCTGCAAGGTTTGTTTGCCAATGGAGATGAAAATTTAGAAACTTTAATTCATAACTTGTTGGATGATGTAGTAGGCGACAAGGAAGTTGAAGTTAAATTTATGGATTAGCATTTGAAAAACATGAATACCAGAAAGGAGATAAAAACTATGAGTAAGAAAATAAAGATAATTCTTTTGATTGGTCTCATCATTTATTGGATTTCACCAATTGATTTGATGCCAGGCAATCCAATCGATGATCTCATCTTAACGATTGCATATGCTCTTGCAAATAGAACAGTTTTAGGATAAGTATAATGATTTTAGATTGTTGCATGAAAACCTTTGCGTCAAAAAATGATGCAAAGGTTTTTTCTATGCAATAAATTCGCGAAATTTACAAGTCCTTTTATGAAACAAATAAAAAGGTATTGCCGAAACCGGCAGAAAGGACTTGTTTATGAAACAGCAGACAAACCCATGGAACAAAATTGTAGGTGAGAACATTCGCAGATTACGCGAGGAGAATAATGAAACGCAGGCAATGTTGGGAGAATTCCTTGGATATGGAGCAACTACGGTAGCAAATTATGAAAGCGGATATCGCTTACCAGATTTGTTGACCGCTTATGTAATAGCGCAACATTATCATGTGCTGTTGGATGAATTGATGGAGGAACATCACGAATCGTGAATACAGGGATTTATCAAAAACTATATAATGATACATACCAGTTGAACATGGATAGGTACTGAAGAAAATATTTCTGTATTAAAAAACAATGTCAACGGAATACGAAAAGATAATATGGAGGTTTATACGATGAGAAGAAAATTAGTCATTATCTGTATGGCAGCATGTATGCTGTGTCTGGCAATAGGGTGTGGAACGGGGAAGGATAATAATGTGGCAGATGAAAGTACATCTGCCACAAACAATAATAGTAGTGCTGAATTGAAGAAAACAGATGCTGTATCAGAACCAGTTGCATTTGCATACTGTGAGGCATTATCTGGTGTCGAGTTCAAAGGAAGTGCTCTGAAAGTTGGAAGTGATGCGTTTTATGATTACCTGGATGAATTGACGATTTTATATAAGGGTGTGAAATATAATAAGCAAAGTATTGAAGATGCAGTGTGATTTTATGATATTGGTAAACCATATAAAAGATAAACTATGACAGGAAAACGGTTAAGGAGAAAAGAAAAAATGACAAAGTTGGAAGTAAATCAATTTATAGAAAAAATGAAAATGTTTGGAGATGATTGGCACGAAAAAGAGGTCAAGGAGAGTTCGTTTATAAATTGCAGTTTGGGTGTTGCTATCAAAAAAAGAACAAATGAGTTGCGACAAATAACAGACACATTGGCACAAATGCCCAGGTTTGATTAAGAAACCTTCAATGTAGACATACATAAAAATCTCCCCGCATAGATTGTAAAAAAGCAAACTGTGCGGGGAGTTTTTGTGAAAGGTTATATCGAGGAACGGGCAATGGAAATTGCACGATATATCATAGACAACAATGCAACGGTGCGGCAGGCGCAAAAAAGTATGGAATTAGTAAGTCGACGGTACATGTGGACGCAATAACATAGAACAAAATATAGACAAGCTGATGTGGGTAATTAAGAAAAAGGAATTTGGAATAAGTAATAAACAATCTGTGTACCTTTTTTGCCCCATCAGAACCATTAAGATAAAGTTAGTACAAATTTGTAGTGGAGGAATGATACATGGGAAATAATACGAAAAGTGAACAGGACGATCTTTGTCTGGCACTTATAAATCCAGAATTATGCAAAAGATCAAGTATTGAGGTTGCGATAGAGCAACATGATACGGAGACAACAATACCATATCTGCATGTATTCTTAGATAATATGTGGGATTTGAAAAATTGTGCATTCATTCGATTGGATAAACCGGAGTATGTTCCGGAAAAGAATCCTATAAGATTGTCAACAAAACAAAAAGAAGAGTTAATCTATATACTGACGAGTGAAAGTCAATACCATTGGACTACATCAATTGTTGATAAAAATAATATCAAAATAGCAACAGGATATGAAGTGGCTGTTCAGGTATGGACAGATACTTATGAAGAAAATAATAAAATTCAATACGATAAAAACGGATTTCCTGTTATGCCGGATTATACAAGATTATAGAGTCGAAAATTATGTACAAGAGATGAGATGTTGAATGATATTTTACTGTTCGGTCTTTTTATGCCCATTGAAATCTGTGAAGTGTAGGCATACAATGATATTATATGAACTGCACAGAACAGGGAGCAAAAAGTATGAGTGATATACATCCAAAAAAATTGGTGATTTTGTATATTTTAGATATCTTGCAGAAATATACGGATGAAGAACATAGACTGAGCCAGAAAGAGATACAGGATATTTTGAGAAGAGAGTATGAAATGACGGTTGACAGGAAAGCCGTGAAAAGAAATCTCTTAAATCTGATTGAATATGGAAGCAATATTGAATATCGAGAAGTATCACGGAAAGATATTTTCAGAAAAAAAGATTTTGTATCATATAAAGGCACCTCGGATTTTGCGGATAAAGAAATCTCGGAAGACGATTTGTTATGGACGGATTTTTACCTGAAGCAGAAATTCACGAATGAAGAATTGCGCCTATTAATAGACAGCATGTTGTTTTCAAAACATATACCTTATAGCCAGGCAAAAGAGCTGATTAAAAAATTAGAGTCGTTATCTAATATATATTTTAAATCTTGCTCGCAGTATATTTATCCATTGCCGGTTGAACGGACAGATAATAAACAGGTGTTTTACAATATTGCTATATTAGACGATGCAATCCGTAAAAAGAAGAAGGTTTTATTTGAATATGCAGAATACCATACAGATAAGAAAATGCATTTGAAAAAACGGGAAGATGGTAGTGTACGGGAATATATCATTACGCCATATCAAATGGCTGTGCAGGAGGGAAAGTATTATCTGATCTGCAACTATGATAAATATGATGATATCTCGAATTACCGTGTAGACAGGATTCGAAACATACAGATTCTTGAGGAAAAAGGTAAGCCATTTGAAACTTTGAAATGGTCCGGACATCAGCCAATGAATCTGAATGAATATATGAAAGAGCATGTGTATATGTATTCCAGTGAAAATGTGTTTGTTAAATTTAGAATCGTAAAAGCAATGATATCCGATGTGATTGATTTATTTGGAAAAGGGGTGAATTTTTCAGAAGAAACGGATACGCATGTATCGGTGAGCGTGCATGTAAATGAACGTGCAGCGGAGCAGTTCGCAAAAAATTATGCGCCGGATGTGGTGATATTGCAGCCGAAGAGATTAAGAGATAAATTAAGGGATGACTTGAAAAAAGCGTGGGAAGCATATGAAGATTAAAAAAAGGCATAAGAGATGAAGAATCATTTTTCAAAGTCGAAATATTGCAGATTGTGGCAATGTCCGAAGATGTTGTGGATGGATAAATACAAGCTGGAAGAGAAAGCCGAAGATGCCGGCGATATTCCCGGATGATCCGGAATTGAATTATCATAATCTGGAAGGTGTACACAATGACTCAGAGGCAATGACGATATTTCCGAGGATAAAAGATATGCCAGCGGAGGAGCAGAAGAAGGCAAGGCATAATTTATTGAAATATTGCGAACTGGATACCTATGCGATGGTGAAAGTGTGGGGAGAACTTGTGAGAGTTTTGGAAGGAGATACGGAAGATGGAGAAAACTAAAGAAGAAATAAAAGAAGAGATTGAAAAAGAAATAAAAGATTCGGTAGATGATTTTATTGGAACAATAAAAAAAGAGCCGTGCTGTGAATACTTTTCAGATAAGACTGAAGCAGATTGGGAATGTGAAAAAGTTTATAAAGATGCTCTGTATCAAGGGTACTTGGATGCTTGTCGGACAATTCATTGGAGTACTAAGGCAAGAGAAGAAGGAGATGAGTTATTAAAAAGAAAAAAAGTGTGGGATAAAAAGAGACCTAATACAGAGGAAAATCCTATGAGAGAACCGTTAACAGATGTCGCAAAAGAACTTTGCAATTATTTTGATGGTGATGAAAAGTTTGATGATAAATATTCAGGTTGGTGTAAAGCGTTAATAGATTCCTATAAGAAGTATCTTGTGGATGAAATTACATATGGTCAGGCGCAAAAAATAATAAATATGGCATTTAAATATTTATATTGCATATGCGATAGATGTAGAGGTGGAGAAAAATATAAAAAGAAATTTGATAAATGTCATATGCCGTTAGATAGTTTTAGTCTGGAATGGTTCAAAAGGAAATTTAAGGAAGATGATTTTTCAAATGCCGAGAGTTATCCTGAAAATTATAAAAAATTGCCAGAGAATTTATTTACAAAAGGTGAAAAGAAGAAGTTAAAAGCGGAGTCAATAGGATCGTGGAGTTCTATGCAAAGGACGTGGGAAAAAAGTTGTATAAAAGAAGAATATCCATACGAATTTTATGCTCATGTTATAAAGCAATATTGCAAGGAAAATTCAATTACACCATTACAATTGGATTTTATTGTTTGGTCTAAAATGCAGAAAATTATGGCTGCAGAGTCATTTATAAAGACTTTTAAAGATGATGATAAAGAGAATAAAGAAGCTATAAATTCAGAAGAACAAGAGCCATATGATATACCTAACTTGAAAACGACATTAGAAAATAGATTGAGTGAAATCAGACCTTTAATATGCAAATGATTTACTTATAGAATATACGAAGTAAAAACAGTGTTTTGGCACTGTTTTTTATATGCTCAGAAATGAGCCATTTTTGCCCCATACAATAATATATCCTATTACTTATCAAGCATAGATAGGAGTGAAACAAGTTGAAAATATCCATTTATTCAAGAAAATCAATAGAAAAATTATTAGAAAAAGATTTCCCGGAAAATGCAGTGGTAATCAGTTTCTATGATCCGCCAGGAAAATTCCGTGATGCAGAATACAGGCCGGTAGACTATTCGGCGAAAACGAATTGTGTATTTCAGGTAGCACTGCATGACATTGATCTGGCAGTATTGCCGAAATATCATTTGACTTACGAGACATATTTTCCAGAAGTAGATGATCTTGCAGAATTTATTTTCAATGCAAAAAAAGAAGGAAAAGATATCATCTGTCAATGTGAATATGGCGAAAGCAGAAGTTCAGGATGTGCGGCGGCTATCCATGAATATTTCTATAAAGACGGTATCAAGATATTTGCTGATTATAGATATTATCCGAATCAGATGGTGTATCACAAGGTGTACGATGCACTTGAGAGATATGGAATTGAAAATGATGTGATAAGAGAAAGTGGTGAATAGATTTATATGACGATAGAATTAAAACAAGAGATTTTGGATTTAATTGAATCACCGGAATTGCATGTATATTTAATGGAACATGCAGAACGACTGAAGTTGAGAGACTATGTGTCAATTATTGCCGGAGCACCAGTCGGTTTAAAAAGAAAACAGGGATTATTGTATAAGCTGAGAGCAACATCAGACATAAAGCAACAGGATATGGATTATCTGAAATTATGCTGCGAGTGTATGGATCAGGCAGTGCAATATTTAACGATGGAAAGTGAAAAGATTTTTCTTATACAGTTGATGGGTTATAATGATGATAATAAAAGTGATATTATGGATGGCCCATATATTATGACATCTTTTGAAGACATGAAAAAGGCAGTACAGGAATATTACTGGAATGATCCGGATTCTACATGGGAAACTTTATATTGGCGGGTTGAATTATATTTTAGTGGCAAGAACGAGAGCAAGGAAAACGAATTTTTATCACCGATGTACGCATACATCATGAATAAAGATGGAGAGATTCAATATTTTATTCATGAAAAGTTATCGTCAAATTATTTAAAAGGATCGTTAGGAAGGATAGCAGAGGGACAGTTTCATTCGGTATGTCCCGATTTAAACTTGCCTGTTCCATATCAGCCAGGTGATGTCCTGGTTATAGACTGCAGACCATATGCACCGGGTGCTTTTTATTGTCGGCTCAAAGAAGTAGGAGATGATTGTTGTGGAATACAATGTGAATATGTGAATTCGGAAGGAGAGATTGAAACTGGTGCGTTAAAACATGGAGATTATTTCTTTAATCATAGAAAAGTGTATCAATATTTATCACCGCTATATAAGGCAAAGATTGTTTCAAAAGATGAATTGGATTGGGATGATTATGTCAAAGGAAAACGAAAATGTTAGCAAGACCACATAAAGGAGTGTTCTGGCTAATAGACGGAGAAATCTGGGCAGTTCCATTTGATGAGCAAAAATATGAATATGGGATTTCAAAGTCGGGAGATTCTTATGTGCATAGAAAAATTTGGAAGAAAATAAAGCCTCAAAAATGTCGGTATCCATATAATTATTATCCTCGTGGTCGGGTTGAAATTACTTCAAAAAATCTGTGTATTCTATATATGAATCCAAATATAGGTGAAGAATACATTAATGAAATAATGAAGAAATTTGGTCTGGAATCTGTAGAAAAAATAATTTATGATAATAGTAGTCATTATAGATCATATTTGGATATAGAATGGAAAGCAGATGAAAAAAGATGACTATGTATAAAGGAAAATGTATGAAGATATGGCTGGATGATATACGACCTGCTCCAGAAGGATATGTATGGTGCAAAAGTGTTAATATTGCAAAGAGAACAATTGAATAAGCGGAGGAACCCATTTTATTAATTGATTGTGATCATGATTTAGGAGATTATGCTTATGATGGTGGGGATGGGATTAAATTATTGGATTGGCTGGCGGAGAATGAACGTTTTTATCCAATTAAGCTTCATACAATGAATCCCGTTGGCAGAGAAAATATGTTGCGGATGATTCGGAGATATTGGTAGGAGCAGAGGAAGGAGATGCCTGGAATTATATGAATGGGCTGGAAATGCAGACGCCATATGTGGGGACAGAGCCAAAAATCGGAAGAAACGATCCCTGCCCCTGTGGCTCCGGTAAAAAATATAAAAAGTGTTGTGGAAGATAATCGTTTGCTAGAATGATACAGACATACATCAAAAACTCCCTGCATAGATTGTAAAAAAGCAAACTATGTGGGGAGTTTTCGTGAAAGGTTATATCGAGGAACGGGCAATGGAAATTGCACGATATATCATAGACAATAATGCAACGGTGCGTCAGGCGGCAAAAAAGTATGGAATTAGTAAGTCGACGGTACATAAAGACATCACCGAACGCCTCAGACAGATCAGTCCGGCTCTTGCTGTAAAGACAAGAGTGGTTCTGGATGTTAACAAATCGGAGCGTCACATTCGTGGGGGAATGGCGACGAGAGAAAAATATCTTCATCAACATCATATCTGATTTAAGATGAAATGCATCAAAGCAAATGGAAAAATGTGCTTTGGTGCATTTTTGTTGCGTTAGTATCTCTGATTTTACAACCTTTGTAAATCATGTTAGAATAAAAAGAAAATTAGAATTCGTCGAAGGAAAAGAGAAATCTATGAGTGCAGAGATATGGTCTGGAATATATCCAAATATGAAAAACAAGGATACAGTGAATTTGGGAAAAGGGAATAAGGCAATGGATGCATGGAACATGCATTTATCTGAGATACGACATTGCCCGGAAAATTTGTCCTCAGAGTTTCTGTGGCAGGTCTTATGCGAACTGGAACAGACATATTTTTGTACGGTAAAGGGAATACCGTTTACCTATATTATAAAAGGGCATGAGATGTTTGTGAATCGCAAAGAAAAGTCGATCACGCAGGCGACAATCCTGCTATCCGCCAGACGCGTCCTGGAGAAACAGGCAGAGGGTGTGGTGGTCAGCGGACCAAAGAAAATCGGAACGTTTGGGGCAAGTTATCTCTATCCGGTTTTCTGTCAGATTGGATTGATTACAGAGAAGATGAATGAAAGCGAGGTAATGTAATATTATGAATAAAATAGATGCACAGTCATGGAAGGCTGATATGCCGGATTTTAGGGAAAAAACAAAAGCGTTTTACAATGGTGAGATGAGCAAAGGAGATTACAAGGGCTATTCCGGACGATATGGAAGCTATGCTCAGAAAGATGGGAAAGCAAGTATGCTGCGTCTGCGTATGCCGGCTGGTCGTGTGACGAAGGAAAAACTGGCATTTATCGCAGAAGCAATTCGCAAGTACAATGTGAAAAAAGCACATTTTACTACTTGCGAGACAATCCAGCTTCATGATCTGCAGCAGGAGGAACTGTGCCGGATTATGGAAGATGCACTGGATGTTGGAATTGTGACTATGGGTGGCGGTGGAGATTTTCCACGAAATGTGATGTGTTCTCCGTTGTCCGGTGTGGAAGCGGATGAGTATTTTGATGTGCGTCCATGGGCAGAAGCAGCTGGAGAATATTTGATGTCATTTATTAATGCAGAAAAAATGCCGCGTAAATTAAAGGTATGTTTTTCTAATTCTCCGAAAAATATTCCACATGCAACGTACCGTGATCTTGGTTTTGTGGCAACAAAAGAAGGGAAGTTTGATGTGTACAGTGCCGGTGGTCTTGGCAATCATGCGAGATTTGGTGTAAAGGTAGCAGAAGCAGTGGAACCGGAAATGATCTTGTATTACATCAAGGCAATGTGGCTGACTTTCCGGGCATATGGAAATTATGAGAATCGTGGAAAAGCAAGAACCCGTTATATGCAGGAAATCTGTGGGGGTGCAGAAAATTATGTGAAAGCATATCAGAAAAAACTGGAGGAGGTGCTGGCTTCCGGAGAAGATCTGAAAATTTGTGTGAAAACTGAACCTGTGATGAAAAAAGGCGATGGTGTCCGAATTTCCGGCGCGCGTATTTTACCACAGAAGCAAAGCGAGGCTCTGTATACGGTTATCTGGCATCCGATCGGTGGTCAGCCGAACGTAGAAGAACTGTGTGCGCTCTCTGATGTGATTCGGAATATGGAGGATGTGGAGATCCGTCTTGCGCCGGATGAAACAGCATATATTATCAATCTGACCGGAACTGAAGTTGAAAAAGTGCTGGAAGCAACACCGGACAGTGCAGAGACTGTTTTTGAGACAAGTGTCAGCTGTATTGGTGCGTCCATCTGTCAGGTGGGTCTGCGTGATTCCCAGGCATTACTGCATGCGTGCGTGCAAGCTGTTCGTAAAGCAGAGATTCCGAATGGTGCGCTGCCGCAGATACACATTTCCGGCTGTCCGTCTTCCTGTGGTACACATCAGACCGGTGTGATCGGTTTTCGGGGAGCAGTGAAGCGTGTGGATGATCAGATGAAAAATGCGTTTGTGCTGTTCGCCAATGGTGAGGAACGTCAGGGCGAGGAACGGATGGGTCGTGAGATCGGAACTATGGAAGAAGCGGTGATACCACAGTTTTTGGTAGAACTGGGACAGACGGTGGCTGCTTCCGGCATGGATTATAAAAAATGGGCTGAGAAGAATCCGCAAGGGATTGATGCAGTTGCTGCAAACTATTTGTAAGATATGACCAAAACCTGAACTTGTATTCAGGTGATTTGCTATAAGTCTATAAGAGACCGGAAGGGGAAGAATCAGAAGAACAGCAGGGGGACGAAGGAGGAGTAAGTGTTGGAACGTCGGGATAAAATTAATTATTATCTGGATCTGGCAGAGATTGTCGGACAGAGAGGAACCTGTCTGCGTCGACATTATGGCGCAGTTATTGTGAAAAATGATGAAGTAATTTCTACTGGTTATGTAGGTGCACCAAGAGGCAGAAAGAATTGTTCTGATCTGGGCATCTGTATCCGGCAGAAAATGAATGTACCAAGAGGTGAACGCTATGAACTTTGCCGCAGTGTGCATGCAGAGGCGAATGCCATCATCAGTGCTTCCAGAGGAAAAATGATCGGAAGTACGTTATATCTGGTTGGAAAAGAAGTGGATACGGGGGAATATGTCAAAAATTCCAACAGTTGTTCCATGTGCAAGCGTATGATCATTAATGCCGGTATTGACCGGGTGTATATCCGGGATTCTAAGGATGAATACCGGATGATTCATGTGCAGCAGTGGATTGATGATGATGAATCTCTGGCAGGAACCTTTGGATATTGATCAGAAACAGACAGAAGTAAAATAAGAACAGACAAAAAGAAAAACAAGGCAGGTAAACGAAAGAAATGATACAGGATATCGCACCATTGCATTTATACAATGAGTGGCATAATGTACAGCCGGAAAAGGATGACTGGGTGATCTGTATGCAGGAACGGAAAATATTGGTGCGTGGCGTACAGAATGCCATTTGTTTTCCACGATATGCGGAAATAAAATCGCAGGTACAGAACGGAGATCGTTTTGTATATCTGTTTGCTGTTGGGGAGGAGCGTTTTTTCCTCTATCAGCAGCATCAGTACAAAGACCGGGAAGAATTGAATCTGATGCATCTTTGTCGGTCTGTTGAAAATCAGAGAAAAAATTCTGTAGCGGAGCAGACATTGCTTTCGGAAGAAGAAATTGTATTTCATTATGAAACTACGCGATACCTGCGCGGGGCGGCTCCGCAGCATATGTGCTATGCAGGACTTGTAGGTGCCCAGCTGGCAGGATGGTATGCGGCACATCGGTTTTGTGGTGGCTGCGGAACCCGGATGATCCCGGATGGGCGGGAACGGATGATGCGTTGTCCGGCCTGTGGTCAGATGGAATATCCAAAGATCTGCCCCTGTGTGATCGTGGGTGTAATGCATGAGGGAAAGATTCTGGTGAGCTGGTATAAGAACGGTTTTCGAGATCATTATGCGTTGATCGCAGGTTTTGCAGAAATCGGTGAAACCATTGAGGAAACTGTTGCCCGGGAAGTATATGAAGAGACGCATCTGCATGTGAAAAATCTGAGATACTACAAAAGTCAGCCGTGGCCTTATTCCGAGAGTCTGCTGTTTGGATTTTTCTGCGAGCTGGATGGAGCGGATGATATTATTATTCAGGAAGATGAGCTGGCCATGGCGAAATGGGTGACACCGGAAGAAATTTTTGAAATCCCGGATAATTTTGCATTGACGAATGAGATGATATGCAAATTTAAGCAGGATATGATTGAGTATGGACATCTCTGCCTGTGAGGAGAGAGGGCAGGAAAGTCTTCTATCGCACACTTACACGAAGAAAATTATCCAAAGCACAGCTTTCTTGCACGCACCGAACACGATTGCGAAGCAACCATTTCTTCTCGTGCGAATGTCCGCTTTACAAAATAAGCGATAAAAGGTAAGCAATAGAATAACAGGAGTATAGAAAGCAATATGATAAAACAGGAGAATGTGGCAATTGTAACACTGAAAAAAGGAGAAGGGCGCACGATTAAAGCAGGCGGAGCCTGGGTTTTTAATAATGAGATCGAAACGATCACAGGACGTTTTCATAATGGTGATCTTGTGATCGTACATGATTTTGATGGTTATCCGATGGGAAAAGGGTATATCAACCAGAATTCCAAAATTCGTGTGCGCCTTCTGACGAGGCATGTAAATCAGGAAATTGATGAGTCATTTTTTCAGATGCGTCTGCAGAATGCATGGAATTATCGAAAGGATACGGTGGATACTTCTTCCTGCCGTCTGGTATTTGGTGAAGCAGATTTTTTGCCGGGAATTGTTATTGACAAATACGAAGATGTGCTTGTCATGGAATGTCTGACTCTTGGGATGGAGCGTTATAAAGAACAGTTGGCTAATCTGATGAAGCAGATTTTGCAGAAAGATGGCATTCAGATTCGAGGTGTTTATGAGCGTAGTGATGCGAAGGAACGGGAAAAAGAAGGTCTGAGCAGGGTAAAAGGTTTCATTGGAGCAGAATTTGATACAAACGTGGAAATTACGGAAAATGGCGTTCGTTATATGGTGGATGTAGTGAATGGCCAGAAAACCGGATTTTTCCTGGATCAGAAATACAATCGTCTGGCGATTCAGAAATTGTGTAAGGGCAAACGTGTGTTGGACTGCTTTACTCATATGGGAACTTTTGCATTGAATGCCGGAATAGCGGGAGCCAGTGAAGTGACCGGTTTGGATATTTCTGAATTTGCGGTGGAACAGGCGACAGAAAATGCAAAACGTAACAGTCTGAGTGATACGGTAACATTCCGTGCGGCAAATGTACTGGATGAACTTCCGAAACTGGCTGCAGCCGGAGAAAAATATGATGTGGTTATTCTGGATCCGCCGGCATTTACAAAATCTCGTCAGGCAACAAAAAATGCGATCAAGGGCTACCGTGAGATTAACATGAAAGGGCTGAAGCTTGTGAAGGACGGCGGTTATCTGGCAACCTGTTCCTGTTCTCATTTTATGACACAGGAATTATTGGCAAAGACCATCCGTGAGGCGGCGCGCGCTACGCATAAGAGACTGCGTCAGGTGGAATTTCGGACACAGGCGGCAGATCATCCGATTCTGTGGGCAGCAGAGGAATCTTATTATCTGAAATTCTTCATTTTTCAGGTTGTGGATGAAAAATAGTAGAGAAAAAAGTCTGCAAAGCCTTGTATTTACTGGGGTTGAGGCACTTTTAGACACTGATATATAGAGTGACAAAAATGGTGTAAATTATCGCAAAATGGTGTAGTTTGATATCAAAATGGTGTAGTAAATGGTGTAGTGGAGACACTGATTTTATGCAGAAAAAGATAGTGCTTAGTTCAGATATTTTGTTATTTCAATAAAAAAATCCGCTGGTTTAGCGGATTTTTTTTATACCTTCATTAGTTAAAAGTAATCTGTTTTTGTTTTTATCCAGAGTTCAAAGCTATATGTTATTGAGATATCATGATTTTAAAAGAAGAGTTCTTAACTATGTGGCCAATAAATTATGAAAAATGAGATACAGAGAGGATGGAAAAATGTGTAAGGTTATTGCGATTACGAACCAAAAAGGCGGATGTGCGAAAACAAATGTAACGGTTAATCTTGGAATTGGATTAGCCAGAGAAGGCAAAAAGGTTGCACTCATTGACAATGATGCACAGGGATCATTAACTGCAAGCCTTGCATAATAGATTTACCTATAATTAAAAACAACAAGATGGAAAGGCTCAGAAAAAGTTATTCTGAGCCTTCTGACATAGAAGTATAAAAGAGCAGGGATTTTTATACCCCATCTATTGATATACACTGTAACCATCAAAGAAGATTAAAACATAAAATTCAAAGAAATGGAGGAACTGGCAATGAAAGGATTTAACACTGGTGATGGTTACATGGGATTGGTAAATGGTAAATATATCTTGTTTGCCAGCGAATCCGATTACTATGAATACATGAACGATTAAAGGAGGAGCTGCGATGAAAGGAATATTCGAAAGTATGTTTGATCTGAACCATAATGGAAATATCAGTCCACTGGAAAGTGCAATGGAATTTACCTTCCTAAATGAACTGTTGAAAGACGACTCTGAAGTACAGGCGGAGTTGGAATTATCAGGACTGGATCCGGACGAGTTGGAGTTTATGGATGCAGATGAACGAAGAGAAGCACTGGAAGATGCCGGACTTGATCCGGATGAATATGATTTCTAAGGAAGGAGCATTTACAATGGCAAAAGTATTTATCACACTGACAGGAGCAAATCATTATGATGACAAAGGACATAAAACCGGTCACAGCAATCCTGGAATATTAGGAGGCTGGAACCATTACGATGCCTGATACTTAAGAAGATAAAGGCGTCAACATGTACAATCTTTACACAAGTTTTGTGTGAAAAGATGCACCATATGTCTCCCGCCTATGGTATACTTGAGTTATCATTTGGTGAAAGGAGACCGGAAAAGTGCCGAAGGGAAGTAATCAGAAGTTCAAGTTATACCGGCTTGCTCAGATTATGCAGGAACAAACCGATGATGAGCATTATATCACTATGCCAGAAATCATGGACGGCTTGGCAAAATATGACGTAACAGCAGACCGGAAAAGTGTATATAACGATCTGAGAGATTTGAGTGTTCTTGGAATAGATGTAGAAGGTGAACCTGTCGGGAATCGATACCATTATCATGTTGTAAATCGCGCGTTTGAACTTCCGGAATTAAAACTTTTGGTAGATGCTATCCAGTCTTCAAAATTTATTACAGAGAAAAAATCAAATGCACTGATTAAAAAGCTGGAAACATTGGTCAGTAAATATGATGCACAGAAATTGCAGCGGCAGGTGTTTGTTTCTGGAAGAATTAAAACAATGAATGAGAGCATCTATTACACTGTGGATGCGATTCATAAAGCAATTTCGGAAAATAAGAAGATTAAATTCCAGTATTATCAGTGGAATGTGAAGAAGGAAATGGAACTTCGCCATAATGGGGTATGGTATCACATCAGTCCGTGGGGATTGTCTTGGGATGATGAAAACTATTATCTGGTAGGTTATGATTCAGATGCAGAGCAGATTAAACATTACCGGGTAGATAAGATGCTGCATATCAAATTATCAAATGAAAGCCGAGACGGAAAAGAGCACTTTAAAAAACTGGATATGGCTGATTATGCGAAGAAAAGTTTTGGAATGTTTGGTGGAAAAGAACAGACTGTAAAGCTGCTGGTAAAAAACAGTCTGGCAGGTGTTATCATTGATCGGTTCGGAAAGAATGTGATGTTGATTCCGACAGATGATGAACATTTCACAGTGAATGTAGATGTGCATGTCAGCAGGCAGTTCCTTGGTTGGGTGTTTTCACTGGGTGAGGATATAAAGATTGTTGGACCGGATGAAGTGGTAGATGAGATGAAAAAGGAAATTAATCGAATAATTAATCAATACAAGTATGACTCATAATGCGAATAAAGCAATGAAAAGCTATAGAACAATAGGAAGCTGTGGAAATAAAAGTGGTATTAGGATTTAAGAAAGCTAGTTCATCAAATAGAAAAAATGAAATACAAAAAGAAATTAAAGGCATTGAAAGAGGAATGAGTAAAATGGTAGATTACGCTCCAGGTATGAGAACCATCATTCGAGATGAAGAATGGATAGTAAAAAAATAGAAACAAATAGTCTTGGAAATAAAGTATATTGATGTGACAGTCTGCTATATTCAACAACTAATAGACCGAAGAAAAGGAAAACATTGATTGTATAAAAAACTGAATTAAGAGTTGCAAAAGTGCTTCCCAAATCTGGGAAGCGGTTTGGAGGATTAGGTGATAGCAATATATGTTAAGAATATTTTTGACATTTTTGAGGATGCATGGTAATATAATTATACAAAAAGAGTGCTACCGATAGACGGTTAGTCCAATATATGAATTGTCAAAAATTGCCGCTTCAGTTTACTAGGCTTGGGCGGCTATTTTTGCGTCTTATTATTATCCTTACCGAATGTGTATCCGATACTAAAGCAGGTTAAGCCAAAGCTCACTACTGCAATGAAATCTATAATACTCACTGGCTTAGCCCTCCTTTCCATTGGATTCCCTTTCGGGTTTCTATGTAATCAGAGGGTCGCAGTCCCTCTGTTGAAGGACTAACCGCCTACCGTTATGGCAGCACTCATGTTGTGATTATATCAGTTGTGGTATGGGGATGCAATAAGAAAATGAGTAGAATAGTTTGATTACAACAGAACAGTGTTTAAATACAAATGCAGAGGTATATATTAATCGCAATATACATCTCTGCATTGTTTTTTATTTTGCAAGAAAATTACTCTGTATTTCCATAGGCATATGATAAGCCTGTCCCCGCTTGGTCAGACTGTATAATTTAAAGCTCATGAGTTCCGGGGTGGAATTCAGAGTGCTGCATAAACTGAAATAATCCAGATCTTCATTGTGTGCCATGAGTTTATTAAACTGATTGAAAATACCAATATGACGAAAGTTTACAAAATGCCGGTTTTGCAGGCAATCTATAATGATAGCGATATTCGGATGGAAGTGACAAATGAAGAAATCGTGGATTGCTGGAAAGCATTTTTTGATGCTAATGAAAACTGGAGAGATTTTGATTCTGACATGACATATGAAAAATATAGGAATATCACAGACAAAGCACATTTAAAGAAAATTATACAGATGCCGGTGAATTTTCTGATTAAATCCGGAGATGGATTTTTCTGTAAAAAGGAAGGTTATGCGATTGCATTGAATGATGATTTAAAGGATGTGGTTAAGAAAGAAGCTTTTGCAGAGCAGATGAGGGATGTTGTGGAGTACCGTGTGCTAGATTATTATCAGAGGAGATATGATAGAAAGAAAAGTGGGTGACAATATATCAAGTTAGTTTTCGTAGTATTCTTTCAATAACATATTCTCCTTGGTTGGTGATATATAAAAAGGGTATGGCGCTAACCATACCCTACTCTGGTAAACCAGAGAGACCTCGTCGGTCAAATTATCTTTTCATTAGTGGCCTCGTCGACCCAAAAACACTTGTTTATAAGTGTGAAAGAGCAATTTATATTTACTTTCATTTATATTATACTCATTTTTTTGAAAAAATCTACTAGTAAATTGTAAAAAGAAAATAAATTAAGTATGTAATTTGAGAGATAAAATATTTACACATAAAAGTCAACAGAAAGAATGTGCAAATTAGGTGAAAGCTGTTGTGGAATATTGTTTATAGGATTATTATCAGAGAAGATATGCCAATATACTAAAAAACGTATTTTGAATTGTTACGTAAAAGGAGGATTTTGTAATGCAAACAATCACCCATCAGCAGGCTTTCGACCTGTTAAAAAAATACAACAAGGATTCTTTTCACATCCAGCATGCCCTGACCGTGGAAGCTGTAATGAAATGGTACGCCAACGAACTTGGCAACGGAGAAGATGCAGAGTACTGGGGCATCGTAGGATTGCTGCATGACATTGATTTTGAACTGTATCCGGCGGAGCACTGCCTGAAAGCTCCGGAATTATTAAGGGAAGCAGGCGTTGGTGAGGATGTCATTCATGCAGTATGTTCTCATGGCTATGGAATTACGGTGGAATGTGGTGCAACGATCGATGTGGAGCCAGAGCATGAAATGGAAAAAGTACTTTTTGCGGCAGATGAGCTTACCGGTCTGATCTGGGCAGCAGCATTAATGCGTCCGTCCAAAAGTACAAAAGATATGGAACTGAAATCACTCAAGAAAAAATACAAAGCAAAAGGATTTGCAGTTGGATGTTCCCGAGAAGTAATCGCCCGCGGAGCGGAGCAGCTTGGCTGGGAACTGGACAAACTGTTGGAAATGACAATCCATGCAATGGCAGCTTCGGAAGATGAGATTCGGGCTGAGATGACAGCGGAAGGTTTGGATTAATTCAAGAGCGCAGAATATAGCCTATATAATGATAAGAATTTAATTCTGTGAAAAGATTGATTGTATAGAAGCTATAGACAAAACTATGTAGTGATTCTGTAGAGAATGAAAGTCACAGATAAGAAATATGGACTAAAGGAGGAAGACATAATAGTATGACGAAAAAAACTGAAATTAAAAAAGTCCGCTGCAATATCTGTTCCGCAGGATGTCCCATCGATGCCTACGTGCAGGACGGAAAACTGCTTTCTGTGGAAGGCAGCCGAGACTGGCCGGGACAGCAGGGCGGTTTGTGCTCCAAGGGAGCTGCATCCAGGCAGTATGTATACAATAAAGACCGGATTTTATATCCGATGAAACGCGTGGGCGAAAGAGGCAGCGGCGAGTTTGAACGTATTTCCTGGGAGGAAGCGTACGCGATGATTGCAAACAATTTACTGCGCATCCGGGAAAAATATGGGTCGCAATCGACGGTATTTTATGCGGGATATCCGAAGTGGTACCGTCCGGCGCTGCTGCGTCTGGCAAATGCATATGGTTCTCCGAATTACTGTACGGAGTCCAGCACCTGTTTTCAGTCGGCTGCCATGGCCTGGCGGTCAATTTATGGAAATAATATCTGTTTTCCGGATATGATGCATGCGAAAACGGTTCTGGTATGGAGTAACAACCTGTATTATTCTAATATTTCCATGGCGCCGATGTATCAGTCACTGAAGGAGCGCGGTGTCAATATTATTTCCGTGGATCCACGGGAGACGGTGACCAGTCAGGCGGCTGATCTGCACCTAAAACTGATTCCTGGTACGGACGGAGCGCTGGCATTGTCCATGGGACAGGTGATCATTGAAGAGAATCTGTATGACCATGAATTTGTAGAAAAATATGTATATGGATTTGAGGAATATCGCGCGTATGTGCAGCAGTTTAAACCGGAAAAGGCGGCGGAGATTACGGGTTTGGATGCGGATCTGATTCGCCAGGCGGCACGAATTTACGCGAAAAACAGCCCTGCGGCGGTGATGTTTTCCGCGTCACCGGTGGTGCATCATATCAATGGAATGCAAAATTATCGTGCGGTGATGTGTCTGATCGCATTGACCGGAAATTATGATATTCCGGGTGGAAATCCATCCCGACCGGGACCGGCTTCTCCGTGTAATGAGTACATGGGAAATGTGAAACGGTTGAATGCGATAGAAGCAATTGGAGAAAAAGAGTTTCCGGCCTGGTTTGATCTGCCTTGCGAGGAAGCGCAGTGCAGCCGACTGGCGGATAACATTCTGGAAGCACAGCCGTATCCGATCAAAGCAGTGGTTGGTTTTGGATTAAACTGCCGGATGTGGCCGGAGCCGGAGCACCTGCAAAAAGCACTTGGAACGCTTGATTTTTATGTGAATACGGATCTGTTTTTGTCAGATTCCAGTAAGATGGCAGATCTGGTGCTGCCTGCGGCCTCCACCTTTGAGCGGGATGTGGTTGTAAATGGCCGTGGCGGTATGTTTTTCCTGTCGGAGCAGGCAATTCCGCCGCTGGGAGACGCAAAAAATGATGTGGAGATCATGATTGGAATGCTGAATGCGATGCATCTGACGGATGAGGCACTTGGTCAGGGCTATGAGCACTACATGGATTATATTTTGCAGCCATCCGGTCTGACGATTCAGGAACTGCGGGAGCATCCGGAAGGAGTAAAGGGAAAAGTGATTATTCCGCCGGAATTTAAAACCTATGAAAAGAATGGGTTTGCTACGCCGTCCGGAAAAGTGGAGTTTGTATCGCAGGTGCTGGAACGTTACCGTGATAGTCATGGATACAGTGGACTGCCGGAGTATCGGGATTATCGGCAAATGTCTGGTGTGGATCAGATAGAATATCCATACATTTTAAATACCGGTTCGAGAAAGCCGCAGTTTTTCCATTCCAGAACGTATCGTATGCCATGGTTGGCAAATCTGGAGCAGGCGCCGCTGGTGGAACTGCATCCAGAAGATGCTGCTGCATTAGGCGTTGAGGAAGGCGAACAGGTGAAAGTGACTTCACCGGCTGGAAGCATGTGTGGAACGGCGGTATTATGCAGCAATGGACGCCCGGGTGTGATACATATTTATCATGGCAATCCAAAGGGGGAAGCAAATGACCTGATCTCAAAGGATTATCTGGATCCGATTTCCGGATTTCCGGGATACAAAAGCTATTTTTGCAAGGTAGAAAAGGTGGTGGCTGGGGCATGAGTATTAAGATAAAATTTAATGCGGAAAAGTGTGTGGGGTGTTATGCCTGCCATATAGCCTGTCTGGATGCACATCATGAGGTAGATGAGGCGGATGCGAAAAGCTTCCGTGCCATTCGAAAAGTTCAGAAAGAAGGATTCGAGAAAAATATCTGTCCGGGCTGTACCCATTGCGGAAAATGTATGGAAGTCTGTCCGGTACATGCCATTTACCGTGATGAAAAGACCGGACTGATTCTGACAGACAAAGAACTCTGCGTTGGCTGTCATGTCTGCGAGAATGCCTGTCCATTGCAGATGATTCGGTTTGATGTGCAGGGAAAAATGGAAAAGTGCGACGGCTGTATAGAGCGTCTGCGAGAAGGCAGAGAACCAGCCTGTGTGCGGACCTGTTTTGCGGGGGCGCTGACGGTGGAACAGATTTAGGGCTTCGGGAACAAAGCTGAAACGAACTCCAACGAAAGAATCATTGTAAAATTTTCAGGTTCTTGTTGGAGTTCGTTTCAACTTGTTCCAAGCCACCCTAACAAGAATTTCTTTTATTACAATCACATTTATCCCGGCCCCGTGAATAGAGGCACTGATATTCAATTCAGTATCAGCCTGTTCGATACTGACCTGTGTCTGGGGCAGGGTATTCAGCAGCTGAAGCCAGTGCTCCGGCAGCGGACATAGGTCAGGAAACTGCAGATGTGCCATATGTATAAAGACAGAGTTCTGATTGGAAAATGCATATTTGGCGATCATATAATGACCGGCGGAAACCGGCAGGGTAAAATCTACGTTCAATTCATCCATGAAAGCATTGATGGTTTCATTGGTCTTATACACATCTGCGCTGCGGGTGTACAGATGTTCAATTTCATCATTATAATTCATAACAACAATGGTATAAACCGTGGATGACGTGCGGTCATCTTTGACAACAAAATAGTTTTTTTCACGGTAAAGCAGATCACCGCTGATATTTTTCAACAGCTGATACGTATAAAAAGCCGGTTTTGGAATGCCGGAGGAAGTCATGCTACTATATGCCAGTATGTGCAGCCTAAATATGGTGTTTTAGATCATTTCATTTCTCAGATGACAGGTATCACCAATGATCAGATTAAATATGCTCCGATGCTGGAAGAAGCAGTGATACACTTGCTGGAGTGGATCGGCAATCGTGAATATAAAGTATTTGCATGGAGCAATACTGATTACCGGCAATTAAAACATGAGATTCAGAGTAAAGGAATAACAAATCCAGAGATCCTGGAATTTGTGAACCAGGATCGATGGATTGAAAAAACAAGAATATGAAAATAGAGAAAGGCGGTGGCAGATAGGTTCAGAATTTGATATAATTAAGTCAGTAACTGAACACTATCTATTATCTGCTGGAAGGAGATAATAGTGGGAAAATCCTTAAAAGGAAAAGAACTTGGATGACGCAAACTGAGTCAGTTAAATTTGGTTATACTGCAAGATGCTTTTAATCAATTAGCAACTGATACGATGCGGGCAGATTGCAAATCATTATTGGTTGATATGTTGAATCGTGCGGTGGAAACCGAACTGCTTAATAAAAATATTGCATTTGGAATTAATACAATTATTGATAATGAGGAAAAAGAAGAGAAAAGAATTTTAAGTAATAAGGAAATTGATATTCTTCTTGAAACATCCAAAGGCGGTCAGACATATGCATTTTTTATTGTTGCACTTGGAACTGACATGCGTATGGGTGAAATCCTTGGATTGACATGGGATTGCATTGATTTTGAGAATGGAGTTATTAAGGTAGAAAAAACACTTTGTTATTTGCCGAATAATGGAAATGCGATTTATGAATTCCATAGACCAAAGACATTACAGAAAATGTTATTTGTATTGCTGGGCTTTAGAAAGTTTTTATAGTTTTTTCATGGAAAAGACAAGGGTATATGATACAATATCCATAAATGAACGCAGAATAAGCATTCCTCCGCTCAAGTGCGTAGAGCACTAAACAGTGGGTAAGGGGAATGCTTATGTTAGTGGAAGTTAAAAACTCCCACTGACAGGTCGCAAAGCGACTGCATTCATGAGCAAGTAGTGAAAGCGGATTGCGAATGTCCGCTTTACTCTAAGTATGGGAATAGAGGGTAAGGAGAATTATTCAGAAATGGATGAGAATGTAACAAATACAGAAGAAACAGTACATGAAAAAGAAAACGAACAAACGGGTAAAGCTGCCGGGAGTTGTCTGCCGCTGGCAGCGGATCAGCTGGATCTGGCAAAACAATACAAGCAGATGATGCTGATCTATGAAGCCGGAATTCGTCAGCTTACCACAAAATTACAGATTCTGAATAGAGAGTTTGAGCAGAGCAATGATCGTAATCCCATTGAGAATATTAAAAGCCGCATCAAATCCGCGGAGAGTATTGCAAAGAAGATGGAGCGGAAAGGTCTTCCTATGACATTAAGCTGTCTGACAAACAATATTTTTGATATTGCAGGAATTCGTGTGATTTGTCCATTTATTACAGATGTATACGAAGTGGCACGGATGCTGCTCAGTCAGACAGATGTGGAACTGGTGCAGGTGAAAGATTATATCCGGGAACCGAAGGAGAATGGTTATCGCAGTCTGCATCTGATTGTAAAAATTAATGTATTTTTTTCCGATGGAATGCGCCAGGTTCCGGTGGAAGTGCAGATGCGTACCATTGCCATGAATTTCTGGGCAAGTACCGAGCATCAGCTACGCTATAAAAAGGACAAGGCGATCACACCGGAAATGCATGCACGGTTGAAAAAGTGTGCAGATATCATGGCAGATGCAGATTATCAGATGCAGAAACTTGCAGAAGAGATACATTTCTGATATGATGTGCGTCAGAAAACAGGGAGAATTTAAGTAGCGTATTATGAAGGAAGAAAAGAAAAATAGAATCGCAGCCTGTAAGGCTGCTAAGAAATGCGGAGGATGCCAGTATCAGGGTATTCCCTATGAAAAGCAGCTGCAGGATAAGCAAAAAGCAGTCCGGCAGCTGATGCAGTCATTTTGTAAAACTACCGAGATTACCGGCATGAAAGATCCGTATCATTATCGTAACAAAGTGCATGCCGTGTTTGCACGGAAAAAGGACGGTACCATCATTTCCGGAGTTTATGAAGAGGGAACGCACCGGGTGGTTCCGGTGGAAGCCTGTCAGATTGAAGATGAAAAGGCAGATGCCATTATCAATGATATCCGTGGCTTATTAAAGTCTTTCAAAATAAAAATTTACAATGAGGATACCGGTTATGGCCTGTTGCGTCATGTGCTGATTCGGCGGGGATTTTCCACAGGTGAGATCATGGTGGTTCTTGTGTTGGGATCTCCGGTGATGCCATCCAAAAATAATTTTGTGAAGGCATTGCGCAAATTGCATCCAGAGATTACAACGGTTATACTGAACGTGAATGATAAACGCACCAGTATGGTGCTTGGAGATCGGGAGACTACAATTTACGGAAAAGGATATATTGAAGATGTGCTATGTGGTTTAAAATTCCGTATTTCATCAAAATCTTTTTATCAGATCAATCCGGTTCAGACAGAGAAATTGTATGGAAAAGCAATGGAACTGGCGGGTTTGAGCGGAACAGAACGTGTGATTGATGCATATTGTGGGATCGGTACTATCGGTATGGTGGCCGCAAAATCCGCGAAAGAAGTTATCGGTGTGGAGCTGAATCCGGATGCAGTGCGGGATGCCGTGAAAAATGCAAAGCATAATCAGATGAAAAATATCCGTTTTTATCAGGAGGATGCCGGACGTTTTATGGAGAAAATGGCAGCCCTGGGAGAGAAAGCGGATGTAGTGTTTATGGATCCGCCAAGAAGTGGCAGCACCGAGCAGTTTATGAAATCTGTTGTGACGCTGGCACCCAAAAAGATTGTATATATTTCCTGTGATCCGCAGACACAGGCAAGGGATTTGAAATATCTGACCAGGCATGGGTATAAAGCGATGGGAGCTTATCCTTATGATATGTTCCCGTTCACTAAGCATGCGGAAAATATCGTACTTTTGACGAAAAATTGATATAATGATGCGAAGATTGCACAAATGTGCAGCAAAGGAGTAATCCGGGAACATGAGCAAATAGCGAAAGCGGATTGCGAATGTCCGCTTTAATGAATTTGTGATTGGGAGAAGAGATTTGGTGAAACATACGGGTAAAACAGATAAACGTGGAAAGCGTATTTTTTATATATTGATGTTTATCGTTTTTTTCTGGTTTATTGCAGCGCAATTACTGGGGAATAGCGAGCAAAGCAGTGGAATGTCTCGGGCGGATTATGTGTATCAGGGACAAATTTTATGGGAAAAACCGGATGGGAGCAGTGAGCCGATTACTGTTCCGGGGAAGTATGATGTTGCAGAAAATGAGACAATGGTGCTTACTTTGCAGCTTCCGGAAACTTACAGAGAACAGAACCTGATGATACGTTCTTCCCTTCAGGATATCCGGTTTTATGTGGATGGAAAACTCCGGATAGAATATGACACATCCGATACACGGATAGTCGGAAAAAATTCTGCCAGTCAGTATGTATTTTGTCCGACATCAGCAGCTGATGCCGGAAAAGAAGTCAGAATTGAACTGACAACCCATACCGGAAAATATGCCGGTGTTGTGAATGAAATATACTGTGGCGATAAGTCAGAACTTTGGGAAAACATTTTTGAAAAATATGGAATTACAATGATAATTGCATTTTTTCTGTTATTTGCCGGGGCAGTGACGGTTATATTCAGTATTGCACTTGGAATCGTGTATCATTTGAAATTTGATATGGAATATTTGGGATGGTGTATTCTGCTGGCCGCGGCATGGATGCTGGGAGAGTCCAAACTGCGGCAGCTTTTGGTTCCGAATGCTTCTGCATTGTCACAGCTGTGCTTTCTTATGATCATGCTTGGACCGCTGCCAATTATTTACTATATTGATAGTATACAGAATAAACGGCATTGGAAACTGCTGCGTTGGATGGAGTGTGTGGCAATCCTGGATTTTGTGGTGTGTTGTATGTTGCATCTGACCGGTATGGCCGATTTTATACAGACACTTCCGGTGTCGCAGGGAATTCTGGCAGCAATACTGATTCTTGTGACGGGAACTGTCTGTTACGACCTGTATCACGGTTATATCAGAAAAAATCGTTATATTCTGGTCGGATTGTTTGTGGCAGTCGCATCTGTGGTAGTTGAATCGTTAGCGGTGTATTTTGTGGTTTCCATTTCAGGAATTTTCATTGGAATTGGAGTGCTGGTGCTGTTTTTTGTAAATCTGGTCAGAACCATCAGTCAGGTCCGGGATTTGGAGCGCACACGTCAGCAACAGGAAATAAGAAAGCGCAGAAAGCAGATGGAAACCATGTCTCTGCAGATGATCCAGACACTGGTAACAACCATTGAGGCGAAAGATGAATACACCCGTGGACATTCTCATCGTGTGGCGGAATATTCGGCACTGATCGCAAAGGAGCTTGGATGGAAGCAGAAAGATATTTTCCACCTTCGCAATGCTGCGCATTTGCATGATATTGGAAACATAGGTATTCCGGATGCAATTTTGAACAAACCGGCCAGACTGACGGATGAGGAATATGCAGTAATCAAAGAGCATACAATTATTGGTGCGGAAATTTTGAAGAATATCACGCTGGTAAAACATGTGGTGGAGGTCGCCAGATCCCATCATGAATGTTATGATGGAACTGGCTATCCGGATGGACGGAAAGGGGAGGAAATCCCAATAGAGGCAAGAATTATAGCTGTCGCTGACAGTTATGATGCAATGCGGTCAAGACGCATTTATCGCAATATGCTGAAACCGGAAGCGATTTATGAGCAGTTTCAGAAAAACCGAGGTGTTCAGTTTGATCCGGAGATAACGGATACGTTTTTGCGGTTACTGGACGAAGGGCGCCTGGTGATTGAGGACGAGTATGCCGGTACGAATGCGGAATATGGATTGACGGAAGCAGAAACAGAAATTGAAAAATTTATTACGAATGTCATAAGCACCATGTGTACGCTGGAAGACAGTGAAGGATTTGATTTCCTGACAGGTCTTCCGATGCGGAACCGGGGTGAAAAACTGGCAGCACAGTTTATGCAGCGCTACGGTGGATTTCTGGTATTTCTGGATATGGATAACCTGAAAAAAATTAATGATATCTATGGGCATAAAGCCGGTGACCGGGCATTGAAACTACTTGGAACCTTGTTATCAGAATATACGCATCAGGCAGTGGTCTGTCGCCTGGGCGGAGATGAATTCCTGATGTTTATGCCGGAATGCGGCCGGGAGGAACTGACAGAAATTGTCAGTGGAATTCTGAGACAGTTCAATGAAAACAAAGAAAAAGATCCTGAAATCCGTTATGCATCTATTTCAGCAGGTATTTGTGAAACAGCTAAAGGTGCTCCTTTTGAGGAGTCTTATACGAAGGCTGATAAGGCACTGTATTATGTAAAACAGAACGGAAAGGGAGATTTATTCTTCTATGATCAGATAGAAAAAGAGCTTATTGCAGAGTGCGGTACAGGAAAAGATCTGGGAATGATTGCAAAAGCTCTACGAGAAAGTGGTAATCATAGTGGGGCATTGAATTATCGTGAATTTTCTATGCTCTACGAATATATAAACAGCCTGGGAGAACGGCACAACTATCAGTGCTATCTGGTAATGATAACTATGGACATACTACCTGAGGGTGCTATACATATTGAAAGCATCGAAGAAGCTCTGGCGTGTATGGAACAGTCCATCCAGCAGAAAATCAGAAAAGTGGATATCTGTACCAGATACAGTGCTACGCAGTATCTGATTGTTTTGTTTGAACCGGATGAAAGTCAGATTCCAATGGTTATGGATCGTATTTTTATGGAATATTATAAAAAATGTGATAGGCGGAATTTTATTCCGCGATATGAGTATAGATCAATACTGGAAGATAAAGATGGGGATGTAAAAAAACTTTCCTGACAGAAAAATCGCTTAGACCGTGAGGCTTAAGCGATTTTTTTTATCTTGCCTGGCGTGGAGTAATGCCATATTTGTCTTTGAACTTCCGATTGAAATAAGAAGCATTTTCAAAACCGGATTTCTGTGCGATTTCCAGAATAGACAGATTTGTTGAAACCAGCAGATTTCTGGCATGTGCCAGTCGGACATCATTCAGATAATGGATATAGCTGATGCCCATATGTGTCTTAAAAAATTTCATGAAGTGTGATTCACTGAAATAACAGGCAGAGGCAATCTGGCGAATGGAAATAGATTCTTCCAGGTGTTCATTCGTGAAAGTGATGATGAATTTCAACTTGTCCAGTGACCGTTGCTGTATGTTGGATAATTCTTTTTTTTCGTCCAGAGAAAGAAGCTGGAAGATGAAAAGAAACAGAGAGCCTTTGAGCGCAAGTTGATATCCGGCAGGTTTTTTACTGCATAATTGATCCATTGTCCGGATCAGATCGTGAATTTTCGGATAGTAGGACAGACGTGGATGAATGTGGACGACTGTGTGAATTTGCCCTGAGAACAATGGATACAAAAATTTTTCAAAACAGACGTCGTGGTTATCGGAGGAAAGTAATTCCGGACGAAAAATGATATTTTCATATTCCATTTTCTGACCTGAAATTTCCCTGATGGCATGCAGGTGTTCCGGAAGAACAATAATGATATCTCCGGCTGTGACATGATAGTGCGTCAGGTCTACAAGAACTGTGCCAGATCCCTTCTGAATGACGATAAGTTCTGCTTCTTCATGCCAGTGAACAGGTACTTCCGCAAAATCATCCGGTATCGTGCACAGATAAGTGTTATACGGAAATTGATCTTCCGTATGACGCTTTTTTTCGTGGTATTGTTCTGGTTTTGGCTGTTTCATGCTGGACTCCATTCTGTTTTTGATAGAATTGTACTATAAAAGGATATTATGCTGCAAGAAAAAAATAACAATGCCGTATAAAATATAAGCAGAAACGCACGAACAGGAAAAAATATGATACAATGAATCAAATGGTTCCTGCGTATCAGATTTTTTTGAAAGAATAGACTATAAGGTCGGGAAGGAATTTTATTATGAAACTGGAAATGTTAGTATCGGAAAAATTAGGAAAAGCAATTTCAGAAAGCAGTAATCAGGAGATTTACCAGGCACTGATGGCTGTTGTGCAGGATATGGCAGAACAGAAGGAATCTAATGCAGGGAAAAAGAAAGTATATTATGTATCTGCAGAGTTTTTGATCGGAAAACTTTTGTCTAATAATATGATCAATCTCGGAATATATGAGGATGTCCGCAAAATGCTTGCTGCAAATGGAAAAGATATCTGTGAAATCGAGGAAATAGAGGCAGAGCCATCTCTTGGAAACGGAGGACTTGGCCGGCTGGCAGCCTGTTTCTTGGATTCGATTGCAACACTTGGTTATAACGGAGCCGGTATTGGACTGAATTATCATCTTGGATTATTTCAGCAGAAATTTGCAGATCACATGCAGAAAGAAACAAAAAATCCGTGGATGGACCGGAGTGGCTGGTTAAAACGTACGGATGTCGGTTTTCCGGTGTCTTTTGGAAATATGACATTGCAGTCTGTCATGTACGAAATTCTGGTAACCGGATATGGTAACCGTACCAATAAATTACAGCTTTTTGATATAGATTCTGTGGATGAGAGCATTGTACAGGATGGGATTTCTTTCGATAAAAAAGAAATTGCCAAAAATCTGACCTTATTCCTCTATCCGGATGACAGTGATGAAGATGGCCGCAAGCTTCGTATTTATCAGCAGTATTTCATGGTAAGTAATGGCGCACAGCTGATTTTGAAAGAATGTGAAGCGCGGGGATGTAACCTCTATGATTTGCCGGATTATGCGGTCATCCAGATTAATGATACACATCCGACGATGATCATCCCGGAGCTGATCCGTTTATTAATTGCGCGGGGACTTTCTGTGGATGATGCGATTGATGTGGTAAGCCGCACCTGTGCATATACCAACCATACAATTTTAGCGGAAGCATTGGAAAAATGGCCATTGCATTATTTGCAGGAAATCGTACCACAGCTGGTGCCGATTATTGAAATTTTAGATGATAAAGTACGACGAAAATATGCGGATGAAACTGTGGCTGTCATTGACCGTAACGATGTGGTTCATATGGCACACATCGATATCCATTACGGATTCAGCGTAAATGGCGTTGCAGCTTTGCATACAGAAATACTGAAAAAGACAGAACTTCATCATTTTTATCAGCTTTATCCGGAGAAATTTAATAATAAGACAAACGGAATTACGTTTCGCCGCTGGCTGCTCCATTGTAATCCATTGCTTGCAGATCAGATCACGGAGTGGATTGGTGATGGATACAAAAAAGATGCAGCAGAGTTAAAGAAGCTGGAGAAGTTTGCATCGGATGAACAATCACTGCAGCATCTTTTACAGATAAAAAAAGAAAATAAACATCAATTGTCAGAGTATCTGAAACGGACACAGGGAATAGAACTGAATGAGAATTCAGTGTTTGACATTCAGATCAAACGGCTTCATGAGTATAAACGACAGCAGATGAACGCTTTGTATGTGATTTATAAATATCTGGAAATAAAAAGCGGAAAATTGCCCAAGACTCCGATTACGGTGATTTTTGGCGCAAAAGCGGCACCGGCTTATGTGATCGCCAAAGATATCATTCATCTGATCCTCTGTCTGCAGGAACTGATCAATCAGGATCCGGAAGTGAGCCCGTATCTGAATGTGATTATGGTAGAAAATTATAACGTTACATTAGCAGAAAAACTAATCCCGGCATGTGATATTTCAGAACAGATTTCACTTGCATCCAAAGAGGCAAGCGGAACCGGAAACATGAAATTTATGCTGAACGGAGCAGTGACACTTGGGACAGAAGATGGTGCAAATGTGGAAATCCATCAGTTTGTCGGAGATGACAATATCTATATCTTTGGTGCAAAGAGTGATGAAGTAATTGCACATTATGAAAAAAGTGATTACAGACCATCCGATTATTATACAAAAAATCCGATGATTCAAAAGGCTGTGGAATTTATCACCGGTCCACAGATGATGGAAATTGGAAAGAAAGAAAATTTAGAGCGTTTAAGCAGTGAACTGAAAAAGAAAGATTGGTTTATGACATTCCTGGATCTGGAAGATTATATCCGAACAAAAGAGCGGGCACTGGAAGATTATACAGACCGAAAAACATGGGCAAAGAAAATGCTGGCGAATATCAGTAATGCGGGGTTCTTTTCTTCTGATCGTACCATCCGGGAATACAATCGGGATATATGGAAATTGGGGGATTAATGTATGTTGACAATTCTGGTAGTAGATGATGAAAAACTGGAGCGGAAGGGGATTCGTTTTCTGCTGAACCGGCGCAGTGAAGAGATGGAAATTTTGGAGGCCGCCAACGGAAAGGCGGCCTGCGAAATTTTGCAGCATCGGACAGTGGATATTATGCTGACAGATATAAAAATGCCGTTTATGGATGGGATTGAGCTGGTTTCTGTGGCTCACAAATTACAGCCGGATCTGGAAATGGTAATTTTTTCCGGATATGGTGAATTTGAATATGCGAAAAAGGCAATGGCTTCCGGCGTTTCAAACTATGTGCTGAAGCCGGTGGATCCTGCCGAGTTCGAAAACACACTGAATCTTCTGGTGGAGAAAATTACCGAGCGGAGAAACGAAGCGCAGCGCAGTCAGTGGAATCAGGATTCTCTGGAAAATTATTTTCTTTTCAGATACCTTTGTCAGGGAAATGCCGATCTGTTAAATAAAATCAGTGGAAAGATCAATATTGACCGTTGGGATCAGATCAGAGGTTTGTTTTTAATTGAGAGTGAAGATAATTTTTTTGAAGAATCAGAAGAAGTTTTTATTCAAAAACTGACAGAATATAGCAAGCAGAAATTATCTTTTTTAAATTTGGCACAGAATCAGGAACTCTGTGTCCTTTTTGGCGTATGTGAACAGAAAGTTTTTGCAACAGATTTAGCTGAATGGATGAATCACACGTTTGGAAATCGTTTTTATGTGGCAGTCGGTCAGCCGGTTACGGATCGAAGTGAACTGCCGGATCGTTTTCAGATGCTTGAAAGTCTGATAGAAAATAAATTTTATCAGAAGGAAACAAGAGTATTTTTACCGGATCATGTATCGGAAGATACCGGGAGTGAGCAGTTCCTGGATGAAACGATTAGCCGGATGATAGAAAATATCCGCCTGGATGATATGACTCATCTGTGGGAACATTTTCACCTTTTGAAAAATGGTATGGGAGATCTGGGCAGCTATTCGCAGATTTACACGAGATTTTTGTTTTCCAATCTGGTAAAAGAATTTTTCACGCATCAGCATCAGGATAGAAAAAAACTGGAAACAGCGGTTCAGAAAGTATACGAAATGCAATCTGTGCAGGAAGTGATAAGTCTTGTGGAAACACTCATCCAGAATATGGAAGAACGTCTGGCAGCCAGTAAGGATGGTGCCAGAAATGAAGTTGCACAGGCAAAAAGTTATATTTATGAACATTACAGTGAGGATATCAGTGTAGAAAAATTATCCGAACTGGTGTATTTGTCACCGGGATATTTCAGTTATATATTTAAGAAAGAAACCGGGGATACGGTCAGCCGTTTTATTCGGAATTACCGGATGGAACAGGCAAAAAAACTGCTTTCCGATACCTCTATGAAGATTGTGCAGATATGTAAAGAAACTGGTTTTTCAAATGTATCTTATTTTTGTAAAAATTTCCGTGAGTATTGTGGATGCAGTCCGGAACAGTATCGAAAGGGTGGAATGACAGATGCGCAGACTGAAACAGTTCTTTCATAAACTATCCATTCGAAAAAAGATGCTGACCATTCTGTGTCTGGTCGGCATGCTCCCGGTTTTGGTACTGGGCATTTCACTTGGAATTAATTCCTATCGCACCGTGCTCAAGTACAGGGAAAAAGATATGATGAATACACTGCAGCAGGCTTGTGGGATTGTAGATTATCAGATGTATACCTGCCAGCAGATGATGAATTATTTTGTATACAACCAGGATGTCATCAATTTTCTGGAGTGCGATCCGACAAAGAAGACACAGCGTTATGAACTGTATCAGGAAGTATCTAATACCATCGGCGCGTTGAAGTATCAGAATCTGATCATGGAATCTGTTACAATCTACTCCGAGGGCATTCGGCAGTCTTTCGGAAATGAAACGCATCCGCTGAAGGATCTGTATAAAGAGTCCTGGTATCGGGATGGAATCAGGGATAAGGAATGGGTGTTTGACGAGAACACATTAGACCTGATTTCAATATACAAAATCCCAAGTTATTCCGGAATTGAAAGTTATGTGGCAGTACGCACGGATATTCCGACATTATTTGAATCATTAAACCAGCTTGCAGTGGAACAGTATGGTGTTCATGTGCAGACGCAGAACGATGAAATATGGAATTTTTCGGGGAAAAAATGTACAGATAAAAATGGAATGTATGTAAGTTTTAGAGAGAATAAAAAGGATTATTTATGGGTGCAGCAGGATCTGAATCAGATGGATGCGACAGTTATTTATTTTCAAAAGAAATCCAATATAAGTCCATTTTCCGGAAGAGCATTTCTAATGATCGCTGTGCAGGTGAGTGCCTGTCTGATCTGCATTATTCTGCTGGGAAGAAGATTTGCAAAATATTTGTCCAGACCATTAGAAGAACTGACAGAAGAAATCCAGTCTATGGATGAAACGAACATTCAGGCAACGGTTCACAGCAACCGTGAGGACGAGATGGGAATCCTGATCAACAGCTATAATCATATGATGCGGCGGATCCAGGAACTGATCCGGGAAAATTATGAAACTCAGATTGCCCGGAAAGAATTTGAAATGAAAGCACTGCAGGCTCAGATCAATCCACATTTCCTGTATAATTCCCTGTCGATGATCAACTGGAAAGCGATTGAAGCCGGCGAAGAGGAAATCAGTCAGGTGACGCTTGCACTTTCTGCATTTTACCGGACAACTTTAAATAAAGGAAGAACCTGGATCAGTTTGCGGCTGGCACTTCAGAATATTCAGGCTTATGTACAGCTGCAACTCTGGATGCATGATAATGATTTTAACGTGCATTATGATGTAGATGAAAAATTGCTGGATTATGAACTTCCTTCACTTATTTTCCAGCCGTTCGTAGAAAATGCGTTAGAGCATGGCCTTGATATTAAGGAGGATCCGGATCATCAGATCTGGTTCCGTATCTGGGAGGATCCGCAGACTGATCTGATTTATGTCAGTATCCGTGACAATGGTGTTGGAATGGATACAGATACGCTTGCACATGTTTTGGAATATCATGCGACGGGATATGGTGTCAAAAACGTAAACGACAGAATGAAACTGAGCTTCGGGGAAGCTTATACCATTCAGATCAAAAGTGAACAGGGAAAAGGTACGGAGGTATTACTGCATTTCCCAAAGGTACAGAAGGGAGAAAGCAATGAGTCATAGCAAAAGAGGAGCACAGGCTATCGCCATCGGAATGATATGTGTACTTCTCGGTGTGATATCATTTGAAATTGACAGTGGTGTGGCAGAACAGGAAGCGAATGAAAAGGCAGCCACCTCCTGGGAGAAGGCAGAGAGATCACCACTGATACCCTATCCGGAGACAGTGACCTATACACTGGCAAAAATGACGGCTTCCGGCAATTCCGGTATGCCGGATGGCGATACTTATGAGGATAATGCCTATACACGATATTTGAAAAAAACACTTAACGTACAAAATGAAGATGTTCTGGAAGTGTCGGGGGATGAAAATTATTATCTGTATATTCAGCGGATGATTGCTGAAAATAATCTGCCGGATGTGATGTTGGTATCTGGTCCGGAGGAGGTAGAGGAACTGGCAGAATATGGCATGATTGAAGATTTATCAGATTCCTATCAGGAGGCAACTTCCAGTAGGATCAAATCCATGTACAGTAGTTATGGAAAAGAATTACTGGAATCTGTGACCATTGATGGAAAATTGATGGCACTTCCTTCCACGCAGGTTTATTATGGATGCAACCTGTTCTGGGTGAGGGAAGACTGGCGGAAAGAATTGGGACTTCCGGAACCTTCGACGCTTGCTGATGTGGAGCAGATCATCCAGGCATTCCGGGAAAATGATCCGGGAGGAAATGGAAATATCGGGCTGCCCTGTGCGGCAACACTGTATGGAGACGGTTCTTCAAATTTTTCTGTAGATCCTGTTTTTGCCGCATTTCATGCATATCCGGGTATATGGCTACAGGATGGGGATGACAGTTATGTCTATGGATCATTAACGGAAGAGACCAGGCAGGCACTGGAATATCTTCATGGATGGTATGAAAATGGTATTCTGGATCAGGATTATATGATGCGGACACCGGGAGAAATCGGAGAACTGATACGTGATAACCGCTGTGGAGCTTTTTTTGGCTGGTGGTGGGCACCGAATAATCCGCTGATAGAAGCGGTGGAGGCAAATCCGGGGGCAGAGTGGAAACCATATGTGATCGCTGATGAGTATGGAGAAGTTCATTCTTACATATATGGAAAAACATCTCCCTGTATCGTGGTGCGAAAAGGATATGAGCATCCAGAGATTGTCATGAAGATTATGACCGCACTTTTTGACAATGCGCGATACCGTCACGATGGAAGCGAAGAAATTGACCTGTACCAGAAACGTGGGGTTGATATCACGGCACGTCCGCTTGTGGCAAACTGTGATTTCAGCAATGCTGTGTTTACAACAACAGATCATATCTGGCTGGCTTTGCATTATCCGCGACAGACAGATTCCATGAATTCTCTGGAATCGGCTTATTATGACAGTTGCCGCAGATTCCTTGATGGAGACAGAGATCCTGTTTACTGGGCTGCCTATGCTTCACGGATTCAGGCAGTACGGCTGATTGAAGAGGCAGATGTGTCTTATGTTAATGAAGACTATGTACCGTATTCACATCGGGAGTTACCGCAGGATATGACAGATATGGAGACACTGGCTTTTATGAAGATCATTACAGGAGAAGAACCAACCTCTTATTTTGATATTTTTACAGAATCGTGGAAAAAGAACATGATTCTGGAAAATCTTTTGTATTAAATATGACTCTCTTTCTATAAAATTATAAGTATCAAAGAGGTACGCACTTGATACGATAATGAAAAAGAAAGAGGGGGTTTTTTATGAAAATGAAAAAATTTTTAGCAGTGTGTCTGTCCGCATTGACAGTAACCGGTATGTTAGCAGGCTGCGGTGGAGCGAAAGGCGGAGATACATCTTCCGCAGGAGCTGAGAAAGAAGGAAGCAGTGCAGAAGGTTCTGTATATTATCTGAATTTCAAACCGGAGATTGCAGATCAGTGGGAAGAAATTGCAGCAAAATATACGGAGGAGACAGGTATTCCGGTAAAAGTAAAGACAGCAGCATCCAATCAGTATGAGCAGACATTGAAATCAGAGATGGCAAAAAGCGATGCACCTACGTTATTCCAGATCAACGGACCGGTTGGATATCAGTCCTGGAAAGAGTATTGTGCAGATCTGAAAGATACTGAATTTTACAATATGCTGGTAGATAAAGACCTTGCGATCACAGAAGGGGATGGCGTATACGGCATTCCGTTTGCAGAAGAAGGTTACGGCATTATCTATAACAAAGAAATCATGGATAAGTACTTTGCACTTCCGGGCGCAAAAGCAACATCCATGGATGATATCAAAAACTTTGATACATTAAAGGCTGTTGTAGAAGATATGACAGCGCACAAAGCTGATCTTGGCATTGATGGTGTATTTGCTTCCACATCCTTTGCACCAGGTGAAGACTGGAGATGGCAGACACATCTGATGAATCTTCCAATTTACTATGAGTACAAAGATGCAGATGTAAAAGATGAGGACGAGATTTCTTTCAAATATAATGAGAACTTTAAAAATATTTTTGACCTGTATCTGAACAACTCCACGGTTGAGCCTACAATGGTTGGTTCCAAGACAGTAGATGATTCTATGGCAGAGTTTGCATTAGGAAAAGCTGCTATGGTTCAGAATGGTAACTGGGCATGGTCTCAGATCAGCAAAGTAAGTGGTAACGTAGTAAAAGAAGAAAACGTGAAATTTATGCCGATCTATACAGGCGTAGAAGGCGAAGAGACACAGGGACTGTGCATCGGTACAGAAAACTACATGTGTGTAAACAGCAATGCATCTGAGGCAGATCAGAAAGCATCCCTGGATTTCCTGAAATGGGTGTTCAGTTCTGATGAAGGAAAAGAGATGGTAACAAATAATCTTCAGTTTATCACACCGTTCAGCACATTTGGCGATGATGAGATTTCTTCTGACCCGTTAGCACAGGAAGTAGTAAGATACATGAAGGAGGATTCCCTTACAACGGTACCGTGGAACTTTACAACATTCCCAAGCCAGACATTCAAAGATGATTATGGTGCATCTCTTCTTGAGTATGCAAACGGTAACAAAAAATGGGATGCTGTAGTATCCGATACAGTGGCTGAATGGGCATCTGAAAAAGAAGCAACAGCTGAGTAGTCATATTACATAGAATTCTCAAAGGGAAGGAGGCGGTCATCGGCCGTCTCCTCTTCTGTTGTAGGAAGAAAACATTTGTATCCGTAGGGAGGGAGATTTATGCAAAAGACATATAAAAAATATTTTGCTCTTTTTGTATTACCTACATTGATTGCATTTACCCTGTTTTTTATTGTCCCATTTATTATGGGAATCGTGCTTTCATTCTGTAAATTTACGACAGTTACAAATGCACACTGGGTTGGAATTGCAAACTATGTAAAGGCATTTTCGAACAAAGATTTTATGAATGCACTGTTATTTACCGTGAAATTTACGGTTGTATCCGTAATCACAATTAATGTGATTTCCTTTGCCCTGGCATATGGACTGACACGGGGATTAAAAGGAACCAATATTTTTCGAACCATTTTCTTTATGCCAAACCTTATCGGAGGAATTGTACTTGGCTATATCTGGCAATTACTGATCAACGGCGTGCTGGCACATTTTAATGTAACGATCACAGCAGATCCGAAATATGGTTTCTGGGGCATGGTCATTCTGACAAACTGGCAGCTGATCGGATATATGATGATCATTTACATTGCCGGTATTCAAAATATACCGACAGAATTGATTGAGGCAGCTGAAATTGATGGTGCCAATAAATTCCAGACATTGTACAAGATTATTATTCCGATGACAATGCCATCTGTTACCATCTGTCTGTTCCTGACACTTACGAACTGCTTCAAACTGTTCGATCAGAACCTGGCATTAACAGCAGGCGGACCGGCAAAGAAAACCGCAATGCTGGCATACGATATTTATACGACATTCTACAACAGGAACGGCTGGGAAGGTGTCGGTCAGGCAAAAGCGGTTATTTTCTTTATTATCGTAGCAGCAATCTCACTGACACAGTTATACTTTACAAGACGTAAGGAGGTTGAGAACTAATGCTGAAAAAGAGAAAACAAAACAAAAATGAGATCATTGAAAATCCGGCAGTATCAAAAGGTACCGGTATTGTGATCACGATTGTGATGACACTTTTAGCTGTGGCTTTCCTGTTCCCGATTTTCCTTGTATTGATGAATTCTTTTAAAAACAAACTTTATATCAGTGATGCACCGTTCGCATTGCCAAATTCGGATACTTTTTCCGGAATGTACAATTATGTGAATGGTATTCAGAAAACAGGACTTCTGGTAGCAGCCGGAAGATCTGCTTTTATTACCATCTGCTCTGTAATCGTGATCGTGCTGCTGACATCCATGGCCGCATGGTGGATCACAAGAGTTACATGCAAATTATCCACAGTATTGTATTATCTGTTTGTATTTGCAATGATCGTTCCATTCCAGATGGTTATGTTTACACTGTCTAAAGTGACAGATTTTCTTCACCTTGGCAATATGTTTGGTATCATACCGGTTTACCTGGGATTTGGTGCCGGGTTGTCGCTATTTATGTTCTGTGGATTTATCAAGGCGATTCCGATTTCCCTGGAAGAAGCAGCAATGATCGATGGTTGTACACCGGTTCAGACTTATTTTAAAGTAATAGTTCCGATGCTCCGTCCAACCATGATCACAGTTGCGATCTTAAATGCAATGTGGATCTGGAATGATTACCTGCTTCCGACACTGGTACTTGACAGTGAGAAACCGACCATACCAATGGCAGTTCAGTATCTGCGCGGTGGCTATGGATCCATTGATATGGGCGCAATGATGGCAATGCTTGTACTTGCAATTTTACCGATCATTGTATTTTATCTGACCTGTCAGAAATATATTATCAAAGGCGTAGCTGCAGGAGCAGTCAAAGGTTAACAAACGCTCAAAAGTCCTTTTTGTTACAACAGTGCAGCAAAAAGGACTTTTTATAAGTATAAATGAGTAGAATGTGAGGATATAAACTATGAGAACAAGTGGAATTCTGATGCCGGTATTTTCTCTTCCATCCAAATATGGCATAGGATGTTTTTCAAAAGAGGCTTATCAATTTGTAGATTTTTTAAAAGAGTCAGGTCAAAAAAACTGGCAGGTACTGCCCCTTGGACAGACAAGTTATGGGGATTCCCCGTATCAGTCTTTTTCATCTTTTGCCGGAAATCCGTATTTCATCGATCTGGAGCAGCTTGTGGAGCAGCAGCTTCTGACGAAAGCGGAGTGTGACAGTTTTGATTTTGGAAAGAATCCGGAATCCATTGATTATGCAAAGCTATACCAGAACCGATATAAAATTTTGCGTATGGCCTGTGATCGTTTCCTAAAGCAACCGTCAGATGATTTTTTTGCTTTTTGTCAGGAAAATGACTGGTGGCTTGGAAATTATGCATTGTTTATGGTAATAAAAAATATGCATAAAGGAGCAAGCTGGCTTCAATGGGAAGAAAAATATAAAAGACGCGATTTTGCAGCTCTGGACCAGGTATGGCATGGGCAGCATGATGAAATACAGTTTTATCAGTTTCAGCAGTATCTGTTTTTCTGTCAATGGAAAAAATTGCATGCGTATGCGGCGCAGGCGGGCATTCAGATTATCGGGGACATTCCGATTTATGTGGCTCTGGACAGCGCAGATGCCTGGGCAGAACCACAGCTGTTTCAATTTGATGAGGAGTTAAATCCTGTGGCAGTGGCAGGATGCCCACCGGATGCATTTTCTGCGACCGGATAGTTATGGGGTAATCCGTTGTACCGCTGGGAGTATCATCGCCAGACCGGTTATGCGTGGTGGATTCGGAGAATCGCACAGTGTCTGAACTTGTATGACTGCATCCGTATTGATCATTTTCGCGGATTTGACGAATATTACAGCATTCCGGTGGGGGATGAGACGGCAGAACACGGACACTGGGAGCCGGGACCGGGCATGAGCCTGATGCAGGCTTTGAAAGATGCTCTGGGAAATGTAAATGTAATTGCAGAAGACCTTGGATTTTTAACAGACAGTGTACGCCGGCTATTGCATGATTCGGGTTTTCCGGGAATGAAAGTGATTCAGTTTGCTTTTGACTCCAGAGAAGAGAGTGATTATCTGCCACATAATTATGAGAAAAACTGTGTAGTGTATACAGGAACGCATGATAATGATACCCTTTGCGGCTGGTATAAAGTTTTAGATCCGGAAGATCTGAAATTATCTCAGAAATATATGAATAATGCAAATACATCAAAATCGGAAATTCACTGGGATTTTATCCGTCTGGCTCTGGCGAGTGTGGCAGATCTGTGCATTATTCCATTGCAGGATTATCTGGGGCTTGGAAGTGAGGCAAGGATCAATACACCATCTACGCTCGGGAATAACTGGCGGTGGCGGATGAAGCAGGGATGTCTGACAAAAGAATTAGCAGATCGGATCAGAGCGTTGACAACATTATATGGGCGATAAATGGGCATCATAGGTAATGCTAAAATCCTATCTTTACAGTATGATATAAAGGTGCTAGACTAACCCTTAACATCGTCATAAGAGTATTACACAATATGGAAGCGATGATATTTTTTAAAAGAGGGAATGAGCATGACATTTGTACAATTAAAATATATATTGACCATTGCGGAAACAAAATCATTAAATAAGGCAGCAGAGCAGTTGTATGTTTCACAGCCATCGCTGACCAATGCATTAAAAGAACTGGAAAAAGAAGTAGGAATTACCATTTTCTTCCGTACCGGACGTGGTGTGACATTGACGAATGATGGTGTGGAATTTCTGACGTATGCCCGGGAACTTTACCGGGAGTATGAACAGCTGCTGCAGCGTTATGGAGAGGGCGGTTCTTATAAAAAGAAATTTGCGGTATCCACCCAGCACTATTCTTTTGCAGTAAAGGCATTTGTTGATGTGGCGAAAAAACTGGATATGTCAAAATATGAACTGGCAATCCGCGAGACAAAGACAATGGAAGTTATTCAGGAAGTAAGCACTATGAAAAGTGAAATCGGTGTGTTGTATCTGAGTGAATTTAACCGGAAATCTATGGAAAAACTGTTTAAATCAGCAAATCTGGAGTTTCATCCATTGATTTCCTGCAAAGCCTATGTATATTTATGGAAAGGACATCCGTTGGCAGATGAACCATTTTTGACAATGGAGCAATTGGAAAAATATCCCTGCCTGTCTTTTGAGCAGGGCGATAACAGTTCTTTTTATCTGGCGGAGGAATTGCTTCCTACCAATGAATACGGTCAGATCATTCATGCAAATGACCGTGCAACTATGCTGAATCTGATGATTGGACTGAATGGATATACGCTGTGTTCCGGTCTGATCTGTGAAGAATTAAACGGCAGTGATTATCGTGCAGTACCGTTTCGGAATGATGGACAGTTTGACGATTCGCAGGAAGAAAATCAGATGGAGATTGGGTATGTGACCAGAAAAAATCTGATTTTGAGCAAACTTGGTCAGGAATATGTAACAGCACTGCGACAGTACCTGGAATAATTTTAAGCTACTTCAAACCAGTTATAGCCAAAAGCTATAGCTGGCTATTTTTTTTGTGTATTAGACAGCCCCTATTTGATGTGATAGTATCAATGACATGCAAAACCTATTAAATGAGTATGAATAATAGGAGATATAAAAACGGGAGGAAAAACAAATGACAGATGTTCTGATCATCGGAAGTGGACCGGCGGGTATGAGCGCAGCGATTTATGCAAAACGGGCAAATCTGAATGTACTGATCGTGGAAAAAGAATATGAAGGAACCGGTCAGATGGCAGAGAGCAGCCGCATTGACAACTATCCCGGTTTTTACGGAATCAACGGTTATGAATTAGGGGAAAAGATCCGGGAACATGCTGAAGCACTTGGAATCAAATTTTTGGAAGCCGAAGTGACCGGTATTCAGAAAACGGAAGAAAGCTTTGACATCACATTGGAAAGCGGTGAAGTACAAAGCAGCAAAACAGTGATCTACACTGCGGGAGCCGCTCATCGGAAACTTGCAGTTCCGGGAAGTGAGAAATTCGAAAACAGAGGAATTTCCTACTGTGCATCCTGTGATGGAGCCTTTTATCACGGCAAAGATGTAGCAGTGATCGGTGGAGGCAACAGTGCACTGGATGATGCGTTACTGCTTTCAGAAATCTGTAACAAAGTATATCTGATCCACCGCAGAGCAGAATTTCGTGGGGATGCATCCACACTTGCAAAACTGGAGCAGAAAGAAAATGTGGAGATTATCCGAAATGCGAAGGTGCAGGAGATCACCGGTAATGGAAAAGCAGAAATCCTTCTGTTGGATACGGGAACTGCATTGAATATCCAGGGCGTTTTCGTGGCGATCGGAATGATCCCACAGACAGAAGCAGTCAAAAACCTGGTGGCATTGGATGAGAGTGGTTACATCAAAGCCGGCGAAGACGGAGTGACATCGGTTCCGGGATTTTTCGTGGCAGGTGATGTGAGAACAAAAGAACTCAGACAGATCATCACAGCGGCAGCAGACGGCGCAAATGCAGCGAATTCAGCAATACAATATATCATCAGAAAGTAAAAATAACCCAGTCCGAATATAGGGTGGAGAAATAGAAAGGAAACAACCGTATGGTAAACGAACTGACGAGAGAAAATTTTGACAAAGCAATAAAAGAACACAGCATCGCCGTTGTAGAATTCTATTCTGCAACCTGTAAGCACTGTAAGAAGCTGGAGGCAGGCATTACGGAACTTTCCGAGGAAGCAGGAAATGAAGTATACTTCGGAAAAGTATTGATTCCGGATCAGCTGTCTCTGGCAGAGGAATATGAGATTAGTTCCGTACCGACATTGCTGTATTTTAAGGACGGAGAAATCAGAGAAAAATCCGTAGGATTTACACACAAATTAATCATTGCGGAGAATATTAAGAAGTTATAGACCGAACTGATTTGAACGCAGAATAAGCATTCCCCCGCTTCAAGTGCGTAGAGCACTAAGCGGTGGGTAAGGGGGATGCTTATGTCAGTGTGAGTTAAAAACTCCCACTGACAGGTCGCAAAGCGACTGCGTTCATGAGCAAGTAGCGAAAGCGGATTGCGAATGTCCGCTTTACTAAAAGAATTCAGATAAGAACAGGAGACAACATCATGGGATATCCAAGTATTTTTCCAACAGGAACATTAATTTATGATAAAGACAAAACATTCAACGGCTACACCGTTTTTCCATCCGCAAAAGGAGCACTTCTCATCGACATGAACGGCCGTGAAGTTCAGCTCTGGGCAGGACTTGGCGGATTTCCGAATAAAATACTTCCGGGCGGATATGTAATGGGAACCACAGGAACCAGACCCGGTAAAAAAGCATATCAGGATCAGATCGATCTGGTGCAGGTAGACTGGGACGGCAACATTGTATGGAAGTTTGATAAAACAGAGCTGATCGCGGACGGCGACAAAGATCCGGTTTATATGGCCAGACAGCATCATGATTTCCAGCGAGAAGGATCTACCGTCGGATATTATTATCCGGGCGGGGAGCCGAAGACAGACAGTGGAAATACATTGATCCTGACACATGAAAATTTATACAATCATGACATTTCCGATAAACGGCTGATCGATGACAAGATCATTGAGGTAGACTGGGAAGGAAACATTTTATGGAGCTGGCGGGCGAGTGATCATTTTGAGCAGCTTGGATTTGACGAGGCAGCAAAAAACGCACTGTTCCGTAATCCATGCCTGCAGGGCGAAGCCGGTGGCGACTGGATGCACATCAACAGCATGTCTGTGTTAGGCGAGAACAAATGGTACGATCAGGGAGATGAGCGTTTCCATCCGGACAACGTCATCATCGATGCACGTAACTCCAACATTCTTGCCATCATCAGCAAAGAGACAGGCGATATTGTATGGCGTGTGGGACCGGATTTCAACGAGAGTGAAGCAACCAAAAAACTTGGTTGGATCATCGGACAGCATCATTTACATATGATTCCGAAAGGACTTCCGGGCGAAGGCGATCTGCTTGTATTTGATAACGGTGGCGAAGGCGGTTACGGAACCCCGAATCCTGGTGCACTGACTGGTGTTAACAACGCGAGAAGAGATTATTCCAGAGTGTTACAGTTCAATCCGGTCACACTGGAGATCACCTGGCAGTACACACCATTGGAAGCAGGCAACCTGTTATTCACAGATGCATCCAAATTTTACAGCTCTTATATCAGTAGTGCACAGAGACTGCCAAACGGAAATACACTGATCACAGAGGGATCTGACGGACGCCTGATCGAGGTGACACCGGATCACGAGATCGTATGGGAGTACATCAATCCGTATTTCAATACCATTCTCGGTCAGTTCACCAACAACATGGTATATCGCGCTTATCGTGTACCGTATGAGTGGATTCCACAGGTGAAAAAACCGGAAGAAATTTCCGTGGAGCCAATCGATGTAGAAACCTTCCGTGTACCGGGATCCTTGGTAGGAAACGGACTTGGAAAAGTGACAACCATTGCTGGTGTAGATCCGAATGCCCGTCTGATGACAGGCGGTGGAGCGTCCGAGGGTGAGGACGAGGAAATAAACTTCTGCGTCGCAACCGTAAAGAAAAGTGATCTGATCAAGAAATAGGAGCGTTACCTGTTTTACGAAGAAAGAAATAAGGTAGAAACAATAGATAAGCAATGCAGACAGGGATCGAAAGAAATCTGCCTGCAGAACAGAGAAGAGTTGAAAAAGTAGAATTCCGTGGAAAGGGAGTGAAGAAAAATGAGAAGCAAAAAAATTACTGCTGCAGTTTTAGGTATCGTTCTTACATTAGGTCTGGTGGTCAGCGGTTGTGGAAACAGTGGCACATCATCTGATGGAAGTGCGAAAGCAGAGACAAAAAAAGACGGTTATCAAGTAGTCAACATTGGTTTTCCAAGTGCCGGCTATCAGTGGGCAGAAGGTGCACTGGCAGTGGCAGAGGAAAAAGGATATCTGGATGAATATCTGAATCCACTGGGTTACGATGCAGACCTGATTCCGTTTACAGGAGCAGCACCGGCGATTCATGAGGCGTTAGTATCCGGAGATTTGGATTACGCATATTATGCGGGGTTTGCAGGTATCATGGCAAAATCAAACGGCATTGATACGAAGCTGCTGAGCGTGACAAGCTTTGGTTCGGTATGGCAGCTGGCAGTCAGCACAGATTCCGGTATCACATCCTTGCAGGATTTAAAGGGAAAAACCATTTCCTATCAGCGTGGCGCAACACCGCAGATGTATGTTTTAAAAGTGTTGCAGGAAGCAGGGCTGACTGCCGATGACGTACAGCTTGTCAACAGCACGATCCCGGAAGGATTGTCCAGTCTTTCTACCGGAGCAGTAGATGCGGCAGTGGTTACATACGGACAGGCAGACAGCCTGGTGGAACAGGGAAAAGCAACCATTTTACATAAAGGTGTAGAGGCAGATCCGGATACGTTCTATGAGCCAAATGTCCTGACTGGAAGAAGTGATTATATCAGTGCAAATTCGGATGTGACGGTAGCAATCATCAAAGCAATGCTGAAAGCATCCAATGATATCATATCCGATCCGGAGGCATTTTATGAGCTGTCTGCCGAGAAGAGTGGAAGAACCTTAGAGCAGGTGAAATCCGTAGCAGTATCTGATGTACAGCTTGGTTATTCCATCAGTCTGGATGATCGCTATGTATCTTCTTTGAAAAACATTGAACAGTTTGAACTTGACAATGGTATCATCACCAATCAGGTAGATTTTGATTCCTGGATTGATTCCTCCTATCTGGAAAAAGCAGTGCAGGAGTATCAGGAAAGCGCACAGTAAGGAGGCTACGTGAGCATGTACAAAGGAAATAACGTATTTATACAAAAACTGCTGATTTTCATCAACATGATCATATTGCCGGTTATCATTGTGCTGGCGTGGCATTTTGCCACATCCACCGGAGCAATGTCCACACTGATCCTGCCCAAGATCAGTACCGTCCTTGAAACTTTAAAAGAGCAGCTTGGAAACGGTACACTGACAGGAGATATTGGAATCAGTTTGAGCCGTATTGCAAAAGGATATGCACTGGCAGTGGTGGTAGGTATCCTGCTTGGCGTGCTCATGGGAATGAATAAATTTGCAAACCGCTTTTTTATGCTGACATTTACCGCAATCCGTCAGATTCCGATGATCGCATGGGTTCCGATCCTGATCATCTGGTTTGGTATCGGTGAGGAATCCAAAGTAGCCGTTATCTTTCTGGCAGCATATTTTCCGGTTCTGGTCAACACCGTCAGCGGTATTGAGCGCACGGATCCAAAGCTCATCGAAGTTGGAAAAATGTATCATCTGAACTGCTGGCAGCAGTTTACAAAAATCTATCTGCCATCTGCACTTCCGTCCATTTTCGTCGGATTAAAATTGGGGCTGAGTGTATCCTGGATGGCAGTGGTCGGTGCAGAGATGATCGCAGCCACATCCGGTATCGGTTTTCGTATCAACGATGCACGAAGCCTGATGCAGTATCCGGTTGTATTTGCCGGAATCATTGCCATCGCAGTCGTCGGTGTGATCATGGATCTGGCCATTTCACTGATTGGAAAATTATGCACACCTTGGGAAAAAGGCAGGTAAGCACAAATGGGAAAGACATTATCAATTCAGAACGTAAATAAAAGTTTTACTGTCGATGGACAGAAAGTGGATGTATTAAAAGATATTAACCTGGAGGTTCAGAAAGGTGAATTTATTGCCATTGTCGGTCACAGTGGTTGTGGAAAAAGTACCCTGTTAAAAATCATTGCCGGACTTGAAAAAAACGACACGGGTCTGGTAACTGTGGATGGAAAAGAAGTCAACGGACCAGGCATGGATCGTGGCATGATTTTTCAGGAACACCGCCTGTTTCCGTGGATGAGCATTGAGAAAAATGTACAGCTTGGATTAAAGGGATTGAGCAAGGAAGAAAAAACAAAACTTTCGGATCAATATCTGGAGCTTGTAAAATTGAGTGAATTCAAAAAAGCATATCCAAGTCAGCTTTCCGGTGGTATGTCACAGCGTGCAGCCATTGCCAGATCGTTGGTGAGTCAGCCGGAGGTTCTGCTGCTGGATGAACCATTCGGAGCACTGGATGCACTGACCAAGATTGAGTTACAGGAAGAATTACTGAAAATCCGGGAACGGTTTCATAACACCATGCTCATGGTTACACACGATATAGAAGAGGCAGTATATCTGGCTGACCGTATTGTGGTTATGTCTGCAAGACCGGGACGCATTAAAGATGTCATCAAAGTAGAACTTGGAACATACCGTGACCGTGGTGGCAGTGACTTTGCCCACTACAAAAAGAAAATCTTTGATTATTTCTTCGAAGAGAAAACCGTGGTACCGGAGTATAACATTTAAATATAATGATGCCAGGGGCAAAAGCATGAAACCACGATGTGCTTGCACAGGAGTGGTTTCATGCTTTTGCTTCTTGCATATTCATAGGAAAAAAGATACGATGTAACTATGCTATTTTTTATAAATAAAGATTTTTTAAGGAAATGTGGAGAGAAAAATGGAGCAGGAAAGAAAACGAGCAGATGATATTGTAAAAAAACTGATAGACACACATACAACGATTTCCACCATGGAGAGTTGTACTTCCGGTCTGATCGCATCCATGATCACAGACACCGAAGGTGCATCTGCGATTTTTCCGGGAGGATACGTTACTTATCTGAATGAAACAAAGATTCTGAACGGTGTGGATGCAAACGTGATTGAAAAATATGGTGTGTATTCCAGGGAATGTGCGAATGCCATGGCAGAAACTGCACAGAAAAAACTGCACACAGACATTGCCATCGGTATCACCGGAACGACCGGGAATGTGGATCCGAACAATGCGGACAGTGTACAGGGACAGGTATATTTCTGTATCCGGATGGGGAAGGAAAATCATACATATGAACTGGAGACTGTTGTGTCAGAAATGAACCGTCATGAGATTAAGCAGATGTATGCAGATTATGTATTTGAAAAATTGGAATTGTTGTTGAAAAAAGAATGATTTTTGCGGCTTGCTATTTGAACGCAGAATAAGCAATCCCCCACTTCAAGTGTGTAGAGCACTAAGCGGTGGGTAAGGGGGATGCTTACGTCAGTGGGAGTTAAAAGCTCCCACTGACAGGTCGCAAAGCGACTGCGTTCATGAGCAAGTAGCGAAAGCGGATTGCGAATGTCCGTTTTACTCATGTCGGCTTTCTGGTGATCACATGGGCAATATAGAAACTGGCTTTTGTAAAAAAAGTATAAATTCCGGCAAAGCGGTTGAGCTGAAATTGAGTTTACGGTAAAATATTTTGTTAGAATGGATAACTGTTTCTGTGAGAATCTTTCATCAAAACAGGTAATCAGTGATGATTTTTTTGCAGAACGGTTTTGCATGAAAAACGGAAAGATAGAGCTGGAAAGAAGGAAAGAAATGTCAAAATTTAGTGTTAAGAAACCGTACACAGTGTTCGTTGCGGTGGTAATCTGTCTGATTCTGGGGGTAGTAAGTTTTACCAGGATGTCGACAGATCTGCTGCCGGAATTTTCTTTGCCGTATGTGGTAGTAGTAACGACTTATCCGGGAGCATCTCCGGACAAGGTGGAAAGTACTGTGACGGAACCTCTGGAATCCGGTCTTGGAACAGTCAATGGTGTGGAGAATGTCACCAGTACCTCTAATGAGAATTACTGTACGGTTATGCTGGAATTTGCAGAGGAGACGAACATGGATAGTGCCATGGTCAAACTGTCCAATGCACTGGATCTGATCACATTGCCGGATGGTGCCGGTAAACCGATGATCATGGAAGTATCCATGGACATGATGCCGGTGATTTATGCCAGCGTGGATTACGAAGGAAAAGATATCTACGAGCTTAGTGATTTTGTGGAAAATACGGTTGTGCCGACGATGGAACGCCAGAATGGTGTAGCAAGTGTCAATACCACAGGTGCGATTGAAAAAACAGTAGAAATCCGGTTGAACCAGGAAAAAATCGATGCAGTGAATGACCGGCTGGCGGGCTATGTGGATGAACAGCTGGCAGATGCAAAAGCGCAGATTGATGATGCAAAGAGTCAGTTGAACAGCGCAAAATCCCAGCTGGAGAGTTCACAAAAAGCGTTGCAGGATCAGCAGAGTTCTACTGCCAGTGAACTGGCGCAGACCAGCAAAGCGGTGGATGCAGCCGTAGCGACACAGTCTGCATATAATGCACAGTTAGCAGGGCTTCAGGCATCCAAACTGGCACTGGAAACAGAGAAAAAAGCGTATACCGATGCCGGGATTGAGGCACAGTATGAGCAGATCAACAAAAGCTTTGCGTCTGTTCGAGATATGGCATCCGGTTATGGCATGGATGCTTCTGCCTATCCGGCAGATATTTCGGATGCTTTGAAAAGTCCAAAGAAACTGGAAGCTCTGACTGCATTTATGAAACAGATCGGTCAGTCGGATGCAGCAGCATCACTGACCACGGATAACCTGAAACAACTGGATCAGATCGTGAATACCCGGCTGCCGCAGATTGATACAGAACTTGCCAATCTGGCTGTTGAGATCCAGGCGGCACAGGCGATTGCGGATCAGGTGAATGAACAGGTCAAAGCAGCTACAGATAATTACGAAGCACTGGAATCCGGCAAGATTTCAGCTGCGGTTGGTTTCAGTACCGGCGCGGCACAGATTGCGGATGGTCAGGCGGCCCTCAGCAACAGTGAAGAACAGCTGGCGGATGCTCAGTCTTCCTATGAGCAGGGAAGAGATACGGCACTGAAAAACGCAAATCTGGATACACTGCTGAGTCTGGATACCTTATCCCAACTGCTGGCAGCGCAGAATTTTGCAATGCCGGCAGGCTATATTTATCAGGGAGAGGATCAGTATCTGCTGAAAGTCGGTGATGAGTACGCTTCTGATGGAGAACTGGAATCCTCGGTATTATGCAATATCGATGGAATCGGAGATATCCGGGTGTCTGATGTGGCAGATGTGACCTGGATCGATAATTCCGGAGATGCTTATGCAAAAGTAAATGGACGGGATGGAATCGTTCTTTCTATTTCAAAATCCAGTACAGCGGGAACTGCGGATGTATCGGATACCTGTGGCGCAGCTATCCGTCAGCTGGAACAGGATTATGACGGACTGCATATTACAAGCCTGATGGATCAGGGCGATTATATCGATCTGATCGTGAATAATGTACTGTCTAATCTGATCATGGGTGCAGTGCTGGCAATTATTGTGCTTGCAATTTTTCTGCGTTCCGTCAAACCGACGATTGTGGTCGCTTTCAGCATTCCGCTGAGTGTTCTGGTGGCAATCGTACTGATGTACTTCAGTGGTGTGACACTGAATCTGATCTCATTGTCCGGACTGGCTCTTGGAATCGGTATGCTGGTGGATAACTCCATTGTTGTGATCGAAAATATTTACCGTCTGCGTGGATTGGGCGTATCATCTGCGAGAGCGGCGGTCATGGGAGCAAAACAGGTGGCTGGTGCCATTGCATCTTCTACATTGACGACCATCTGTGTATTTTTACCGATTATCTTTGTGAATGGTATGGTGCGGGAACTGTTTGTGGATCTGGCACTGACCATTGCATATAGCCTGGTCGCGAGTCTTCTGATTGCGCTGACTGTAGTTCCGGCGATGAGTTCTACCATGTTGCGTAATACGGAGCCGAAACCGCAAAAATTGCTGGATAAAGTGTTGAAGGTATATGAAACAGCGCTTCGTTTCTGTCTGCGGAAAAAATTTGTACCACTGCTGATTGCAGTTGGACTGTTGGCAGGCTGTGCATACAAGGCAGTAAATACCGGAATGATCCTGTTTCCGACGATGGGCGGTGATCAGATGTCCGTGACACTGGAAGCAGATGAAACATTAACCGATGAGGAGACCTTTGCACTGGCAGATCAGGCAATGGAGAAAATGACATCCATTGATGGTGTGACTTACGTCGGTATGATCTCCGGTTCCTCCAGTGCTTCCGGCAACGCATCTTCCATGATGATGAGCAGCGGCGGTACACATAATCTGAATGTGTTTATATTATTGGATGAAGACACAGCCAAGGATAACGGCCCGGTGGCAAAACAGCTGGAAAAAATCTGCAAAGAGCTGAAGTTCAAGGATTACAGTGTTTCGACTTCGAATATGGACCTGTCTTCTTATATGGCAAGCGGTCTGACTGTGAATATCTATGGAAGCGATACAGACAAGTTGCTGGAGATCAGCAATGATGTCATGGACATGGTCTCTGATGTGAAAGGATTTACCAAAGTTTCCAATGGACAGGAGAGCGGTGATAAGACGATCCAGCTCACCATTGACAAGGAGAAAGCTATGGAACAGGGGCTGACAGTGGCGCAGATCTATCAGGAGCTGGCAGGCAGTCTCACGACAGAAAAGACAGCAACGACACTGACGATGGATGGTAAGCAGTATGATGTGAAAATTGTAAACGAGAATGATACTGTAGATGTGGATGCTCTGATGGATTACGAGTTTTCCGTAGACAAACAGAAAGCAGATGGCACGACAGAGACAGAAATCCATAAACTCAGTGAGTTTGCAACTATGCAGGAAGGTGTCGGTCTTGCTTCTATAAAAAGAGAAAATCAGAAAACATATATCAGTGTGACTGCGGAAACAGAAGACGGATATAATACTACTTTATTATCCCGCACGCTTCAGGATAAATTGGATGGTTATGAACTGCCGGATGGTTATACCCTTGAGATTGCCGGCGAAAGTACGGAAGTGATGAATGCCATGAGTGATATTTTCCTGATGATCGGTCTGGCCATTGCTTTTATCTATCTGATCATGGTGGCGCAGTTCCAGAGTCTGCTGTCTCCGTTTATCGTAATCTTTACGATTCCGCTGGCTTTTACCGGCGGTCTGCTTGGACTGTTTATCGGAAGACAGGAGATCTCATTGACAGCCATGATGGGATTTTTGATGCTGGCGGGTGTTGTCGTAAACAATGGTATCGTATTTGTGGATTACGCTAATCAGCTGCGGCTTGCCGGTATGGAAAAACAGGAGGCACTAGTGGAGACCGGAAGAACCCGTATGCGCCCGATCCTGATGACCATGTTGACAACGGTACTGGCAATGTGTACCATGGTATTCAGTACAGATGCCGCAGCAGAGATGAGTCGCGGGATGGCTATTGTTGTGATCGGCGGTCTGCTGTATGCAACATTGATGACCTTGTTCGTAGTACCGGTACTTTATGATATTCTGTTCCGCAGGGAAGTGAAAACAGTAGAGATCGGTGACGAAGAATTACTGGATGAAAAATGATAAGCAAAATTGTTTAAAAAAATAAAACAAGATATCAGAATGCTTCTGTATCTTTTACAGAAAGAAGGAATTGGTTTGGGAAAAGAAGCAAAAACAAATGCTATGCGTATGCTGGATAAAAAGAAAATTGCATACGAAGCACTGACCTATGAAGTGGATACCTTTATTGATGGAATGCATTGCGCAGAGCTCACCGGTGCACCGGTGGATGCTTCTTACAAGACGCTGGTCATGCAGGGAAAAAGCAAACAATACTATGTGTTTGTAATTCCGATTGCGTGTGAGGTGGATCTGAAAAAGGCGGCGCGCTCCGTGGGTGAAAAATCTGTGGAAATGATCCATGTGAAAGATATCACAAAAATTACCGGATATGTCCGGGGCGGATGTTCACCGCTTGGTATGAAAAAAATGTTTCCGACGGTGATTGACGAGAGTGCGAAAAATTTTGCAGAAATCTATGTGAGCGGCGGTCGCATCGGTCTTACTTTAAAAATGAAACCACAGGATCTGGTTGCTGTGACAAATGCGCAGCTGGTTGATATTCAGGCAGAATAAATTGCCGGAAATAATCATTTGTTTAAAAAATCTGAGTGTACATTAGACTGGAAGGAGTACAAAATGTCTGATTTATTTCAAAAAATCAAAAAAGAGTCTATGATCACATCCATCATCTGTATTGTGTTTGGTGTGATGTTCTGCATCTGGCCGGGAACCATTCTGGTGACGTTGTGCCGCATTGCCGGTTTGGTGTTGCTGGCAGCAGGAATCGTTCTGTTGGTTCAGGGAATTCGGATTCGGGAAATGCTGGGCCGGTCCGTGCGTATGCTTCCGGCTGTCGTATGCGTGGTCATTGGTATCTGGATCCTTGCACGTCCGGGTGTATTCGTATCATTGATCCCGATTTTGATCGGTGTGATGCTGGCATATCACGGATTTAAAGATCTGGTGTTCTGTCTCGAAGTGAAGAAAGCAAGCAGCCCGCGTTGGTGGATCGGACTTCTGGTGGCAATCGCAACCATTATTATCGGTGTGATCCTGATGCTGCATACCTGGCTGGCATTGGAAATCGGTATGATGGCAGTCGGACTTATCCTGATCTATGATGGCATCAGCGGACTATGGCTGAATGGCCGTGCCGGAAGAGCCTATAAAAGCTGCCATAACCCGGAAGATGATATCATTGACGTAGATTATAAGGAAGAAGATTAGGCACTATGCGGAGAATGGAATTTAAAATGGAGCGGACAGGTCTGCTGGAAGTGGGAGATGTCCTTCCGGTAACCGAGAGCAAACTGCCAAATTCGTGGTATTATACACTGGGAAAAGCCTATGCCATGTCTGCCAACTACGAATTTCGTGAGCGGTTAAAAACACGGGAAGGTACTGTCGTGGAAGTCAAAGAGACACCCAAAGGCTACTACGTGATCGTGGAGTTTGACGAGTAGATACAGAGTAAAAAAATTGACACAAGATAAGTAAAAGAGGAATCATTATGTCTGTTGTGGCCACAAGTGTATTTTTGTTGTTCGCTTTGATCGTGCTGGGATTTATATTAGGAAAAAGAAATATCATTCATAAAGAAAGTATACCGGACTTGTCTGCATTGGTATTGCAGGTTACTATGCCGGTCACTGTTTTTTGCTCGATCATTGATCAGGAACGTTCACAGCTGGTATCTTATGGCGTACAGACATTTCTTTTTATTATTCTTTTGCATTTGTGTGCTTTGTTGGTGGGTCTGATTCTGATTCATGCGGTAAAGGTGCAGGATCTGGATCAGGGCGTCTGGATCTACAGTATGCTGTTTTCAAATAATGGATTTATGGGCATTCCGCTGGCATTGTCCGTATTTGGCGGCAAAGGCATGTTTTTGATGGCTCTTGGCAATGTGGTAGGAAATTTTCTGATCTTCTCTGTGGGAGTTAAACTTCTGACCTGGAAATATCCGATGAAAGAGAAGCTGAATATCCGGAAAATGATATGGAACAATATCAATATAGCTGTATTGCTTGGGCTGGTAGTTTGTATCCTGCAGATTCCTGTTCCGGATGTGTTGGGACAGCTGCTGGCGTATCTGTCCAATATTACCAGTGGATTATCCATGCTGGTGGTGGGGCTGTCTATCTCAAGGCTTCCGGTGAAAGCAGTTTTTCAGGATTGGAAAATGCTGTTTCTGACGCTGACCAGACTGCTGATATTTCCATTGCTTATGATAGGATTTCTGCGACTGCTTCCGATAAATCTGGACGAGACATTGAAAAATGTGCTGATTCTGACGGCAGCATTGCCGGTTTCTTCCGCGCAGTCCATGATTACGGAACAATATGGCACCAATACGGCAGCGGCGGGGCGATCGGTGTTTATGACAACGTTGTTTAGTGTGATCACGGTTCCTCTTATCATGATGATCGCATTTGCGTGAAACAATGCGGAAGAAAAAATATGTCTGTCGAAAGAAAAAAAAGTAGATTTCTTTCCACGGAGGTTGTATAATGAAATCTGTATGTAAATTTATCGCTGCTTGGAAATGTTATTCCCTAAAAAGGAAAAGAGAAAGACCGGGCTGCGAAAACACCATGATATCAGTAGAATAAAACCCCGCACTGGGGATAAAAAATAAACACAGGAGGAAGAAACAATGGCAGTAAAATATGTATTTGTTACCGGCGGAGTAGTATCCGGACTTGGAAAGGGAATCACTGCCGCATCACTTGGACGTCTGCTGAAAGCACGCGGCTACAAAGTGACCATGCAGAAATTTGACCCTTATATCAATATTGACCCGGGAACTATGAACCCGATTCAGCATGGGGAGGTCTTCGTAACAGAAGATGGTGCTGAGACAGATCTGGATCTGGGACACTATGAGCGTTTTATCGATGAAAATCTGAGCAAGAGCTCAAATGTGACAACCGGAAAGGTGTACTGGTCCGTATTACAGAAAGAGCGCCGCGGTGATTATGGCGGAGGAACTGTGCAGGTAATCCCGCACATCACAAATGAGATCAAGAGCCGTTTCTTCCGTGATTTTACAACAGAAGAGACACAGATCGCTATTATTGAAGTGGGTGGAACTGTTGGTGATATCGAAAGTCAGCCGTTCCTGGAGGCAATCCGTCAGTTCCAGCATGAAGTGGGACACGATAATGCAATCCTGATCCATGTTACACTGATTCCATATCTGTCTGCTTCCGGAGAATTGAAGACAAAACCTACCCAGGCAAGCGTAAAAGAACTTCAGGGAATGGGTATCCAGCCAGATATTATCGTATGCCGTACCGAGCATGAACTGGACCGCCAGATCCGTGACAAGATTGCATTGTTCTGTAATGTACCGAAGAAATGTGTGCTGCAGAACCTGGATGTAGAATACTTATATGAAGCACCGCTTGCAATGGAAAAAGAAAATCTTGCCCAGGTTGCATGTGAATGCCTGAAACTGGATTGTCCGGAACCGGATCTGACAGACTGGATCGATATGGTACAGGCACTGCGTAATCCGAATAAAGAAGTAGAAATTGCACTGGTTGGAAAATATATCCAGCTTCATGATGCATATATCTCTGTTGTAGAGGCTTTAAAACATGGTGGAATCTTCCAGCATGCTACTGTAAATATCAAATGGGTTGATTCTGAGGAATTGAACGAGGACAACGTAGCAGAAGTGCTTGGTGATGTACAGGGAATTCTTGTTCCGGGTGGATTCGGTGACCGTGGAATCGACGGCAAGATCACAGCTATCAAATATGCACGTGAAAATAATGTACCGTTCCTTGGCCTCTGCCTTGGTATGCAGCTTTCCATCGTTGAGTATGCACGTCATATCTGTGGTCTGGAAGATGCACACAGTATTGAGCTGGATCCGAACACAACAGCGCCGGTTATCGCTCTGATGCCGGATCAGAATGGTGTGGAGGATATCGGAGGTACCCTGCGTCTCGGTTCATATCCTTGTGTACTTGCCAAAGACAGCAAAGCCTATGAGTTATACGGCACAGAGACGATCCATGAGCGTCATCGTCACCGGTATGAGGTAAATAATGATTACCGTGCAATCCTGACAGAGAATGGCATGAAACTCAGCGGACTTTCTCCGGATGGAAGAATCATCGAGATGATCGAGATTCCGGCTCATCCGTGGTTTGTGGCTACCCAGGCACATCCGGAATTGAAATCCAGACCGAATCGTCCACATCCGTTATTCAAAGGATTTGTGGAGGCAGCCATCGAATACAAAAATAAATAATAAAACGAACAGGAAAAGAAGAAATCCTGTGATTAAAAATCAAAAGAACCCTCGGATGAAACAGAAATATCCGGGGGTTCTTTTATAAAGATTTTATAAAAATCAGGAAAAGTTCACGATTAGATTATTGATTTCTATACAAAATAACCATATAATAAAACAATGCAGATTGAGTTCGGAATGAAATGAGTTTCAGAATGGCTGGATCTGACATAGGGGAAACCAAGAGAAAGGATTGTGTGTCGTTACAGTCAGTGAAGGGGAAAGCGAAGAATAGGTTGACTGCTGTGATACACAGGAATGAGAGATTAGTATGGACGAAAACAGAGGAAACAACAGGGGCGGCAATAACAATAATGGACGCAGGAACGGACAGAATATGCTCTGGTTCGTGATCGCAACCGTTGTAGTGCTGTTGCTTGTTACAATGATTACCAATGGAATAGGAAGCCTTACCAATCAGGAGATCACATACAGCGAATTCCAGAAGATGGTCAAGAATAATCAGGTAAAAAGTGTTGTCATCACAAATAGTGAGATTCAGATCCAGCCGGTAGAGGACAAAAAGAGCCTGTATCAGGTGACCTATTATACGGTTAATCTGAAAGATGACCGTATGTATGAAATGCTGGATCAGTACAATGTAGATTATACCGGAAAGAACCAGACTACATCCGCATGGATTTATCAGATTCTTAGCTTTGTAATCCCGATCGCCATCGTGTGGATCCTGCTTGGTGCTGCCATGAAACGGATGGGCGGCGGAGGCGGCGTCATGGGTGTCGGCAAGAGCAATGCCAAGATGTATGTGGAGAAATCTACCGGTGTTACCTTTAAGGATGTAGCCGGACAGGATGAGGCAAAAGAATCTTTGCAGGAAGTGGTAGATTTCCTGCATAATCCACAGAAATATACTGCCATCGGTGCGAAGCTTCCGAAAGGAGCCTTATTAGTAGGCCCTCCGGGAACGGGTAAGACGTTACTGGCAAAAGCGGTTGCAGGTGAGGCAGGAGTACCGTTTTTCTCACTGGCAGGTTCTGACTTTGTAGAAATGTTTGTCGGTGTGGGTGCATCCCGCGTGCGTGATCTGTTCAAAGAAGCACAGAAACAGGCACCGTGTATTATTTTTATTGATGAGATCGACGCCATCGGAAAAAGCCGTGACAGCCATTATGGCGGCGGAAACGACGAGCGTGAACAGACATTGAACCAGCTGCTGGCAGAGATGGATGGTTTTGACACATCCAAAGGACTTCTGATCCTGGCAGCAACCAACCGTCCGGAAGTTCTGGATAAAGCATTATTGAGACCGGGACGTTTTGACCGTCGTATTATCGTAGACAAACCGGATCTGAAAGGCCGTGTGGAGACTCTGCGTGTACATTCCAAAGATGTCAAGATGGATGATTCCGTTGATTTGGATGCAATCGCACTTGCAACCGCAGGCTGCGTGGGATCTGATCTTGCAAATATGATCAACGAGGCTGCTATCAATGCAGTTAAGAACGGCAGACAGTATGTGACACAGGCAGATCTGTTCGAATCCGTAGAGGTAGTCATCGCGGGTAAAGAGAAAAAAGACCGTATCATGGGACCGAAAGAGAAAAGACTGGTGGCGTACCATGAAGTTGGTCATGCACTGGTTACAGCATTACAGAAAGATGCAGAGCCGGTACAGAAGATCACAATCGTACCGCGTACCATGGGATCTCTGGGTTACACTCTGCAGATGCCGGAGGAAGAGAAATATCTGGAGACCAAAGCTGAGCTGGAAGCACGTCTGGTTACTTATATGGGAGGTCGTGCCGCAGAGGAGATCATGTGCGATTCTGTGACAACCGGTGCATCCAATGATATCGAGATGGCTACCAGAATTGCCCGTGCCATGGTTACCCAGTTTGGTATGTCAGAAGAATTTGGTCTGATGGGCGTAGAATCTGTGGAGAACAGATATCTGGACGGACGTGCAGTGACAAATTGTGGTGACGATACCATTGCCAAAGTCGATGAGGTTGTAAAAGTAATGCTGCAGAAAGCATACGATACAGCAAAAGAGATGTTGCTGACTCACCGCGATGTGCTGGAACGTATTGCAGGGTATCTGTATGAACATGAAACCATCACAGGTAAAGAGTTTATGGATATCTTCAATGAGATGGCAGAAGCGAAACAGCCAATCGATGTAGACGCAGAAGATGTTACCGTACAGACAGAGGTACAGACTGCTGAGCTGTCAGAGAATGAGACAGAACTTTCCGGAAATGAGCCGGTTGCACCGGAAGAAGCTTTTGAAGAATAAGAAAGCACGGAGCAATCCGTATAATCAAGACAGAAACGGTCAGAGTGGAGAAGTAATTTTCTGCCCTGACCGTTTGGGGATTTCAAGAGGATTACGAAACATATATGGGAACAGAAAAACTATTTGACATTCGGGAGGAACTGAAGAAGCTTCCGGACCATCCGGGAGTTTATATTATGCATGACGACCGAGATGCAATTATTTATATCGGAAAGGCCATCAGCCTGAAAAACCGGGTGCGGCAGTATTTTCAGACCAGCCGGAACAAGGGACCAAAGATTGAAAAAATGGTGACGCATATTGATCATTTTGAATATATCCTGACAGATTCTGAACTGGAAGCACTGGTGCTGGAGTGTAACCTGATCAAAGAACACCGGCCCAAATATAATACGATGCTGAAAGATGACAAGACGTATCCGTATATCAAGGTGACTCTTGGGGAAGCCTATCCGCGGGTGCTGTTTTCCAGACAGATGAAGAAGGACAAATCAAAATATTATGGTCCCTATACCAGTGCCGGAGCTGTGAAAGATACCATTGAACTGGTGCAGAAGCTGTTTCAGATCCGTACCTGTAACCGGACACTGCCGCGGGATATCGGAAAAGAACGTCCATGTCTGAATTATCACATCCATCAGTGTCAGGCTCCCTGCCAGGGATATATTTCCAAAGAGGATTATCGGACACAGATCCGCAGTGCAATGGAATTGTTAAACGGAAATTTTAATCCTGTGATCCGGGATCTGGAGGAAAAGATGCAGGCGGCTTCCGAGGCACTGGAGTTTGAAAAAGCCATGGAGTTCCGGGATCTGCTGACCAGTGTGCGTCAGGTGGCGCAGAAGCAGAAAATCACAAGTTTTGACGGAGAAGATCGTGATATACTGGCTCTTGCCATGGATGATCGTGATGCGGTAGTGCAGGTATTTTTTGTCCGGGAGGGAAGGCTGATCGGACGGGAACATTTTCATGTTACTATCGGAGCAGAGGATACGAAGAAAGAAGTGCTGTCTACTTTTATCAGTCAGTATTATGCGGGAACTCCGTTTGTCCCAAAGGAGATCATGCTCCCTATGGAAATCGAAGATGCAGATGTAGTGGCACAGTGGCTGTCTGCAAAACGAGGACAGAAAGTATATATCCGTGTGCCTAAAAAGGGACAGCGGGAAAAATTGGTGGAACTTGCCGAACAGAATGCCGTCATGGTGCTGACACAGGATAAGGAAAAAATCCGTCGGGAGGAAGGACGTACCATCGGAGCTGTCAAAGAAATTGCAGATCTGCTGGAGATCGGTTATGTCAAGCGGATGGAAGCGTATGATATTTCCAATACCAACGGTTTTGAATCCGTAGGTTCCATGGTGGTTTACGAACGGGGAAAACCCTGCAGGAGTGATTACCGCAAGTTCAAGTTAAAAACGGTGACGGGACCGGACGATTATGCTTCCATGCGGGAAGTGCTGACCCGCCGGTTTACGCATGGAATGGAGGAGCGGGTGCAGAACCGGCAAAAAGATCTGGCCCCGGAGTATGGCAGCTTTACAAAGTTTCCGGATCTGATCCTGATGGATGGTGGAAAGGGGCAGGTCAATATTGCACTGGAAGTGCTGGATGAACTGAAACTGGCGATTCCGGTGTGCGGTATGGTAAAGGATGATCATCATAGAACCAGAGGATTGTATTTTAATAATGAGGAAATTCCCATTGACCGGCATTCCGAAGGTTTCCGGCTGATCACCCGGATCCAGGACGAGGCACATCGGTTTGCTATCGAGTATCATCGTTCCCTGCGCAGCAAACAGCAGGTTCATTCTGTGCTGGATGATATCCCGAATATCGGCCAGACCAGGAGAAAAGCACTGATGCGTCAGTTCCAGTCTTTGGAGAAAATCCGGGAGGCAACGGTGGAACAGCTGCGGGAAGTAGACGGGATGAATGAGAAAGCGGCACGGTCCGTATACGAGTTCTTCCATAAGCAGTAAAAACGTGCTATACTGTAGCTGTTTAAAAAAATAATGTACGTTCGGAGTCTTTTCCATCAAGGATTCTGCGTGTACATATTACAGAAATGGAGAAAAGATAATGCAGGGAGTCAGTGTACAACAGTTAGCAGAGAGAATGAAATTTAAATGCTTCACCCCGTGTGTGGATATGTCAAAACGAATGATCGTTTCTTCTGAAATCAACCGTCCGGCTTTGGAGCTGGCAGGCTATTTTGAACATTTTGCAGAAGAACGGATTCAGATTATCGGTATGGTGGAATATTCTTATCTGGAAAGTCTGGAAGATGAGGTGCGGACAGAGCGTTACCGCAAGCTTCTTGGATTTAACGTGCCATGTGTCATTATGTGCAGGGACTATGAGCCGGATGAAGAAGTGTTGCGTATCGCTGGTGAGCGTGGTATCCCAATCCTTGGATCTCCGGATGCGACATCCAATGTGGCAGCGGAAGCAATCTATTTTCTGACCGGCAAGCTGGCACCGTGCATTTCCATTCATGGTGTACTGGTAGATATCTACGGTGAAGGTGTATTGATCATGGGTGAGAGCGGTATTGGAAAGAGTGAGGCTGCGCTGGAACTGATCCGTCGGGGACATCGTCTTGTTACAGATGATGTGGTGGAAATCCGTAAGATCAACAACAATACGCTTATTGGTACCTCGCCGGATATCACCCGTTACTTTATTGAACTGCGTGGTATCGGGATCATTGATGTAAAGACACTGTTCGGTGTAGAATGTGTCAAAGAGCAGCAGACTATTGATCTTGTCATCAAACTGGAAGACTGGAAGAAGGATAAGGAATATGACCGTCTGGGACTGGAGGAAGAATATGCAGAAATTTTGGGCAATAATATTGTCTGCCATTCCATCCCAATCCGTCCGGGACGAAATCTGGCTGTTATCTGTGAGGCGGCAGCAGCAAACCACCGGCAGAAGAAAATGGGTTATAACGCAGCGAAAGAGTTGTATCGCAGAGTAGAAAATAATCTGAGGAATGGAAATTCCACAGAAATTTAATAAATTGAGGAGAATGAATATTATGGAACGTAAAAACGCATGGAAAAAGTATACAGAAGAAGAGAAAGCAGCCGTATTCGCTTATGGCGATGAATACCGTCAGTTTATTTCTGACTGTAAGACAGAGCGCGAGTGCGTGACAGAATTAAAGAAACGTGCAATAGCAGCCGGTTTTCAGGATATGGAAGCAGTGATCGCAAAAGGAATCACGTTGAAAGCCGGTGACCGCGTATTTGCAGATAACAAAGGGAAAAGTTTTGCCATGTATATCATCGGTCAGAAACCAATGGAAGATGGCATGAATATCCTCGGCGCACATATCGATTCCCCGCGTCTGGATCTGAAACAGAATCCGTTGTATGAGGATACGGATATGGCATTGCTTGATACGCATTATTATGGTGGTGTCAAGAAATATCAGTGGGTGACACTTCCACTGGCTATGCACGGTGTCATTGCGAAAAAAGATGGTTCTGTGGTAACTATCAACATCGGTGAAAAACCGGAAGATCCGGTTTTTGGTGTCAGCGATCTTCTGATCCATCTGTCTGCTGATCAGTTGGAGAAAAAGGCCGCAAAAGTGATCGAGGGCGAGGCACTGGATATTCTTGTCGGCAGCATGCCGTTAGAGGCCAAAACAGAGGAAGAGAAGAAAACAAAAGAACTGGTACAGGCAAATGTTCTGAAAATTTTAAAAGATGCTTACGGTGTGGAGGAAGAAGATTTCCTGTCCGCTGAAATCGAGATTGTTCCGGCCGGACCGGCTAGAGATTACGGTTTTGACCGCAGTATGATCATGGGTTACGGACATGACGACCGTGTATGTGCATATCCTTCTTTCTCAGCAATCGTTGAGATGGAAAAACCGGAGCGCACCAGCGTATGCCTTCTGGTGGATAAAGAAGAAATCGGTAGTGTGGGAGCAACCGGTATGGAGTCCCGTTTCTTTGAAAACATGACAGCAGAAGTAATGAATGCCTGCGGTGATTACAATGAATTAAAATTGCGTCGTGCCCTGCAGAATTCCAAAGTGCTTTCTTCTGATGTAAGTGCTGCTTTTGATCCGAATTACCCAGGGGTTATGGAGAAGAAAAATGCAGCATATTTTGGACGGGGACTTGTATTCAATAAATACACCGGTTCCAGAGGAAAATCAGGTTCTAATGATGCCGGAGCAGAATATGTGGCAGAAATCCGCAGAATCATGGATGATAATCAGGTATATTTCCAGACGGCAGAACTTGGTAAAGTAGACCAGGGAGGCGGCGGAACCATCGCTTATATCCTTGGAAATTATAATATGCAGGTTATCGACAGCGGCGTTGCAGTGCTGAATATGCATGCACCGTGGGAGATCATCAGTAAAGCAGATCTGTATGAAGCAAAATGCGGATATAAAGCATTTTTGAAGGATGCATAATAGAGTGGAGCAGAATATGAAGCAGATATATGAGACATTATGCGGCATCTGTGGTGCAGCGCATGTGCTGGTCCGGGAACCAATGAGCAGACATACCACGTTTCGCACCGGTGGACCGGCTGACCTTCTGGTGCAGCCGGAAGCAGAGCAGATCGCACCGATTCTCGAAGTATGTCGCAATGAAGAGATTCCGTGGACCGTCATCGGAAATGGCAGTAACCTGTTGGTGGGAGATGGCGGCATCCGCGGTGTTGTCCTGGAAATTGGAAAACAGATGTCAGACGTTGTAATAGAAGGAACGGTGATTACAGCCGGTGCAGGAGCGATGCTTTCCAGCATCGCTTCCAGAGCCGCTGCGGCAGAATTGACAGGAATGGAATTCGCTTCCGGAATTCCGGGGAGTCTCGGCGGAGCTGTCGTGATGAATGCCGGTGCTTATGGTGGTGAGATGAAGGATATTTTGCAGAAAGTGACAGTACTGACTCCGGATGGAACCGTGCAGACACTTTCTGTGGAAGAACTGGAATTGTCCTATCGTCACAGTATCATCCCGGAGAAAGGATATCTGGTAATCAGCGCAGTATTGAAGCTGCAGCCGGGCAACGCAGATGAAATACAGAGCATTATGGACGACCTGAAAGAAAAACGTGTGAGTAAACAGCCATTGGAATATCCAAGTGCCGGAAGTACGTTCAAACGTCCGGAGGGTTATTTTGCCGGAAAATTGATTCAGGATGCCGGTTTGCGTGGATTCCGGGTAGGCGGGGCACAGGTGTCGGAAAAACATTGTGGATTTATCATCAATCGTGACCAGGCAACGTCCACTGATATCTGTCAGCTGATGCAACAAGTATCTGAAATCGTATATGAAAAATTTGGTGTCCGGCTGGAGCCGGAAGTAAAGAAAATTGGCGAGTTTTAGCAGGAGTGGGTGACGGAATGGAATATGTGATCGTAACAGGAATGTCAGGAGCGGGCAAATCAACAGCGTTAAAAATCATGGAGGATATCGGATATTTTTGTGTCGATAATTTCCCGATTCCGCTGCTGGAAAAATTTGTGGAGTTTGCGGATTCCGGTGAAACTCAGTATCAGAAGATTGCGTTCGGTCTTGATATCCGCAGTGGTGAATCCTTGAAATATCTGGATCAGATCATTACAAATCTAAGGATGAATGGACATATGATCCGAATTCTGTTTATGGATGCTTCCGATCAGGTGCTGGTAAAACGGTACAAAGAAACGAGGCGTGCACATCCACTGGCCGGAACAGATCGCGTGGAAAAAGGCATTGAGCAGGAACGCAGACAGATTTCTTTTCTGAAAGAGATGGCTGATTATATCATTGATACAAGCCAGCTTCTGACCAGGGAACTGCATGCCGCACTGGGTAATATTTTTCTGGGAAAACAGGAGTATGACAATATCTATGTGACGGTACTGTCATTTGGATTCAAATATGGCATTCCGTCAGATGCAGATCTGGTATTTGATGTTCGTTTTCTGCCCAATCCTTATTATCTGGAAGCGTTGCGGCCGAAAACCGGAAATGATCCGGAGATTCAGCAGTTTGTGCTGAAAGCGCCGGAGGCAAATATCTTTCTGGATAAACTGGAAGACATGATCCGGTTTCTGATTCCGAATTATATCCGGGAGGGCAAGAACCAGCTTGTCATTGCCATCGGATGCACCGGCGGCAAACACCGGTCGGTCACATTGACCAATGCAATCTATCAGAGATTGAAGAAAAATCAGAAATATGGTCTGCGTGTGGAGCACCGGGATATTGATAAAGATGCAAAACGTGGAAAGTAGTTGAGGAAACAGTATGTCTTTTTCAGGTGAAATGAAAGAAGAAATTGCCCGCCTGATCCCGGAAAAGGAAGAAGAGGTCCGGGCAGAACTGATGGCGATCATCCGCTTCTGCGGAAGAATCCTCAGGCAGGAAGAGAGCGTGGCAGTTTTCATGGAAACAGAGAATGTCGTGCTGGCAAAGACGTATGTCAAATTAATAAAAAGAGCATTTGATCTTCAGGTACAGTTGGAGATCCGGCGGCATGGAACCGGAAAATACAATCAGTATTTTATTCTGCTGTCAGAACGGCCGGAGGACATGCTGTATTCGGAAGAACGGCCGGAACGACAGAAACTGCAGCAGGCATTGCAGGCTATCTGTATGTGGAGTGCCCAGGCTGATCCCCGGGGATTCTTAAAGACGCCGGGAAGTATGCGTGCCTATATCCGGGGGGCGTTTCTGTGTACCGGATCCATGAGTGATCCGGGAAAATCCTATCATTTTGAGATGGTATGCGAGGATGAACAGACGGCACAGATTTTAAAGGAACTGATGGCAGGATTTTTTGTGCATGCGAAGGTGATTTTGCGCAAACAGCGGTATATCGTGTATCTGAAGGACAGTGAGGAGATCATCCAGATCCTGAATGTCATGGAGGCGCACAGATCTCTGATGGAACTGGAGAATATCCGTATCATCAAGGATATGAGAAACAGCGCAAACCGGCAGTCAAACTGTGATTCTGCTAATATTAACAAAATGGTTCGGACAGCAGCCAGACAGGTGGATGATATCCGATACATAGAAGAACATTTCGGATTTGAACAGCTGCCGCCGCAGCTGCGGGAGATGGCGCAGGTGCGGCTGGAAAATCCGGATGTATCACTGCAGGAACTGGGAACATATCTGGATCCGCCGGTTGGAAAATCCGGTGTGAATCACAGACTAAGGAAGTTGAAAGAAATAGCAGAAAGCTTGAGAGCCGGGAAGGAGAAATAAAAATGGATAAGAAAAAGTTATTATTTATCTTTAATCCAAAATCCGGAAAGGGTCAGATTCGAAATCAGCTGCTGGCAATTGTGGATACTTTCGTTAAAAGTGGATATGAAGTGACAATTTACCCGACACAGGCAAAAGCAGATGCTGTCCGGAAAGTAGCAGAGGCAGCAGATGAATATGATCTGGTTGTGTGCAGTGGCGGAGACGGTACGCTGGATGAGGTGGTAACCGGTATGATGCAGTGTGACGGTATCGTTCCGATCGGATATATTCCGGCAGGCAGTACCAATGACTTTGCACAGTCGCTGAAAATACCGAAAAATATGCTGCAAGCGGCCGATGTGGCTGTGAACGGACAGGCATTTCCATGTGATGTGGGTGTGTTTAATGAAGATTATTTTGTATATATTGCAGCTTTCGGTCTCTTTACAGATGTATCTTATATGACAAACCAGAAGCTGAAGAATATTTTTGGCCATGTGGCATATATTCTGGAAAGTGCAAAAAGGTTGTATGATATTCCATCCTATTATCTGGAAGTGGAAGTGAATGGCAAGACGATCCGGGACGAATTTATCTATGGCATGATCACAAACTCGGTTTCTGTAGGCGGTATGAAAAACATGACCGGCAGCAATGTGAAGCTGGATGACGGGGAATTTGAAGTGACATTGATCAAGATGCCGCAGAATCCAATTCAGTTAAACGAGATTCTGACAAATCTGGTGATGCCAAAGGATATCGAAACGCCGTATATCTATACGTTTAAGACGGATCACATCCGTATCCACTGCGATGATTATGTACCATGGACACTGGATGGAGAGTTCGGTGGAGAGCATAAAAACGTGGAAATTTATAATCGCTGCAGGCGAATAAGTTTCATGGTTGAAAAATAATACTTTCTTTTTTGGAAAGATACGGTTATAATGTTATTATATTAACAATATTTTTAAAACAAATGGAGGATCTCATTATGTTAGTTTCAGCAAAAGAAATGCTTGAAAAAGCAAAAGCAGGTCACTATGCAGTTGGTCAGTTCAATATCAATAACCTTGAGTGGACAAAAGCAATCCTGTTAACCGCTCAGGAGAATAATTCCCCGGTTATTCTTGGTGTTTCCGAAGGTGCCGGCAAATACATGACTGGTTACAAAACGGTTGTTGGTATGGTAAATGGTATGCTGGAAGAGTTAAATATCACTGTTCCGGTTGCATTACATCTGGATCACGGCAGCTATGATGCCTGCTACAAATGTATCGAAGCTGGTTTTTCTTCTGTAATGTTTGATGGTTCTCATTATCCGATCGAAGAGAATGTTGCAAAAACAAAAGAACTTGTTGCTGTATGCAAAGAGAAAGGATTATCTCTTGAGGCAGAAGTTGGTTCCATCGGCGGTGAGGAAGACGGCGTTGTCGGAATGGGCGAATGTGCAGATCCGGATGAGTGTAAATCTATCGCTGATCTTGGAGTAACAATGCTTGCAGCTGGTATCGGTAATATTCATGGTAAATATCCGGAAAACTGGGCAGGATTAAGCTTTGAAACTCTGGATGCGATCCAGCAGAAGACCGGTGATATGCCATTAGTTCTTCACGGTGGTACAGGTATTCCGGATGATATGATCAAGAAAGCAATCTCTCTCGGTGTTGCAAAAATCAACGTAAATACAGAGTGTCAGCTTGTATTTGCTGAAGCTACAAGAAAATATATCGAAGAGGGCAAAGACCTGGCAGGTAAGGGATTCGATCCTAGAAAATTACTTGCTCCTGGTTTTGAAGCAATCAAAGCAAAAGTAAAAGAGAAAATGGAAATTTTCGGTTCTATTGACAAAGCCTGAGAATTTGTGAAAAATCACGAAAATGTAACTTTTTACAACTCAGAATTGTTGAAATAGACAAAAATGTTTTCGACCTCTTGCAATTTTCAGAAATTTGTACTATGTTAATTGCAAGACATGAATACATGCTGAACAAGGGTGTTCCAACAAAAGGTGGAATACCCTTTTCTGCTATAAAGAGATAACCTTGATCGGTTAATCAAATATTTGCTAGGATATGGCAGAATTGCTCCGGATACATAGAAAAATGAAGAAGGAAGCAGATCAGTATATACTCAGGGGACTGTAAAAATTTGAGAAAAGAGAGGAATCAAGAAGATGAGTGAATATTTCAAAGTCGTTGATATTTTTGGCGAATATGTATTCAATGATACTGTGATGAAGGAAAGACTTCCGAAAAAAGTATATCAGAAATTGCAGGAGACCATCAAAGAGGGAACAGATCTGGATCTTGCAACAGCAGATATCATTGCACATGAGATGAAGGAATGGGCAATTGAGCAGGGTGCGACCCACTATACCCACTGGTTCCAGCCGCTGACCGGCGTGACAGCTGAAAAACATGATTCCTTTATCACTGCTCCGAATGAGCAGGGAAAAGTACTGATGAGTTTCTCCGGCAAAGAATTGATCAAAGGTGAACCGGATGCATCTTCTTTCCCGTCAGGCGGACTTCGTGCAACCTGTGAGGCAAGAGGATATACAGCATGGGATTGTACTTCTTACGCTTTTGTAAGACATGACGCAGCAGGTGCAACGCTTTGTATCCCAACAGCATTCTGTTCTTATAAAGGTGAAGCACTGGATCAGAAGACACCGCTGCTTCGTTCCATGCAGGCAATCGATACACAGGCACTGCGTCTGTTAAGATTATTTGGAAACACAACTTCCAGAAAAGTCACTCCATCTGTAGGTTCCGAGCAGGAATATTTCCTAGTAGATAAAGAAAAATATTTAAAGAGAAAAGATCTGATCTATACCGGACGTACATTATTCGGCTCTATGCCTGCAAAAGGACAGGAAATGGATGATCATTACTTCGGAAGCATCCGTCCACGTATTGCTGCATTTATGAAAGATGTCAATGAAGAACTGTGGAAACTGGGAGTTCCGGCAAAGACACAGCACAATGAGGTAGCTCCGGCACAGCATGAGCTGGCTCCAATCTATGAGACATGTAACCTGGCACTGGATCACAACCATCTGGTTATGGAAGTTCTGAAAAAGAAAGCAAACGAGCATGGACTGCAGTGTCTGCTTCATGAGAAACCATTTGACGGTGTCAATGGTTCCGGTAAACATGACAACTGGTCCATCACAACCGATGACGGTATCAATCTGTTAGAACCGGGCAAAACACCGCATGAAAATATTCAGTTCCTTCTGGTACTGGCCTGCATCCTGAAAGCAGTAGATGATCATGCAGATCTTCTCCGCTGGTCCGCAGCTGATGTCGGAAATGATCACAGACTGGGCGCAAATGAAGCACCGCCGGCAATCATCTCCGTATTCCTTGGTGAGCAGCTTGATGATGTGATTACACAGCTGATCAGCACAGGTTCTGCAACACATTCCTTAAAGGGTGGTGTATTACAGACAGGTGTGGCTTCTCTTCCGGATCTGGCAAAAGATGCAACAGACCGAAACAGAACATCACCGTTTGCATTTACCGGAAATAAATTCGAGTTCCGTATGGTTGGTTCCCAGGATTCCATTTCTGCACCAAATGTTGTATTAAATACAATCGTTGCAGAAGCTTTTGAGGAAGCATGCGATGAGCTGGAGAAAGCAGAAGATATAAATGAAAAAGCACATGATCTGATTAAAAAATATCTGACTGAGCATCAGAGAATTATCTTCAATGGTGACGGATATTCAGATGCATGGGTAGAAGAGGCAGAACGCAGAGGGTTACCGAATATCAGATCTATGGTAGACGCAATTCCGGCACTGACTACTGATAAAGCAATCGCTATGTTTGAAAAATTCGGCGTATTTACAAAAGCTGAATTAGAGTCCCGCGAAGAGATTCAGTACGAGATTTATGCAAAAGAGATCAATATCGAAGCAAGAGCCATGATCAATATCACAAACAAGACATTGATTCCGGCTGTAATCAAAGATATTACTGCTTTGGCACAGTCTATCAATGCTGTGAAAGCTGCCTGCGATTGTGACGTAAGTGTACAGACAGAGTTACTGCAGGAGTCATCCGCACTGTTATCTGATGCGAAGGTTGCTCTGGCAAAACTGGAAGAGGTAACAGACAAAGGTCTGACCATGGGTGACGGTGCTGCGCGTGCTGCTTACTATCGTGATGAAGTGACAACTGCTATGGCTGAACTTCGAGCACCGATCGATAAACTTGAGATTATTGTAGATAAGAAAGTATGGCCGATGCCATCTTACGGCGATCTCATCTTTGAGGTTTAAAAAACGGTATTATCTAATCCCCTTAGTTAGTATATACATCAAAAAAGAAAAAGAACCGGAAGAAAATCCGGTTCTTTTTCACGTTATAAATGTGCGAAAGTAATCATTCTGGAAATCCAATCGCCGCAGGATTGAAATTATATCCGGCGAATGCCTCTGTCCGTGAATTCGATCAGGCGTTCTTTGTAGAGATGGCCTACAGCACGTTTGAAAGCATTTTTACTCATATGAGCCTCACGTTTGATAATATCCGGGGAAGCTTTGTCATTAAACGGAAGCACTCCGCCGTATTCATCGATGATCCGTAACACTTCTTCTGCGTCTGCATTCATCTGGACATAGGCTTTGGCGCGGATAGTCAGATCGAGTTTTCCATCCGGTTTGCGGTTTGTGACATTTGCTTCAATGATATCGCCTATCTTTAATGTCGTTGTATTTTCGAATCCCGGGATACGGGCAGAATATTTGTCGTCTACGGCAACAAAAGTACCAAAGTTCTCGCTGAATTCGTAAACACGACCGGTTACGGTATCTCCCTTTTTGTAAGGAGAGTCTGTAGAAAGCAGATGGTAAATGCCTTCCATGGTGGCACAGAGACGGTTGCTCTTGTCAATATACAGTGTAACTAATACTTCATCCCCCTCATGTACTTTGCGGAGCTGTTCTTTAAAAGGAAGCAGCAGATCTTTTTCCAGTCCCCAGTCCAGGAATGCACCGATTTTGGTGACCTGTAGCACTTTTAGTACTGCGAAGCCGCCAAGCGTCAGTTTTGGTTCGTTTGTGGTGGCGATCAGACGATCCTTGGAATCCTTATATAAGAAGACTTCCAACTTGTCGTGCAGTTTTGTTCCTTCCGGAACCTGTTTCGCCGGGAGCAGGACACGTGTTTCATCCTCCGGTTGTTCTGCAAGATAGACACCGAAGTCTACCTGTTTTACTACGGTAAGTGTTTGCTTTTCTCCTAATTTCATTTGTGTTTCCGTCCTTTCTTGTTTTGTGTTTTTTTTAATCAGCCTGATCCGAAAGCGGTGCAAGCTGAAATTCAACAATAGCATATGGTTTTCCGTCACTGTCGTTCAGAGACACTTTCAATAGATCTTCTTCCCGATGGTATACCGGATAGATCGTGTCGCCGTATACGGCAGAATTGCGGTATTCTACCCGCAGCTGACGAATCTGTGCTCCTTCCGGCAGACATTCCATGGCCATAGGTACATAGCGTTCGTTATTGACATGGTTGTTGGAGTCGATATCATAGCGGTGTACCTGAATCGGCGTAATGCCTGTGCCTTTTGCCGGTGGTGTGATCTTGCGGGAGGATTCCTCCATAGGAAGCGCAGGTTCACATTTATAAAGATCGCATATTTCTTTCGGAATCCGCTCCGGATGTCCGGTTCGGATATTCATATAGATCCAGTTTGTATTTGCATAGGCCAGAAGATTACCTTCTGTGTCTTCCAGTTTAAAATTACGATAGCCGAAAAATGCCTTCCAACCGTGTGCCCAAGTGCTGACTGTGATTTCTTCCCCGAACTTTGGATAACGGTTGATGATGATTTGCCAGGAAGAGAGGATCCAGGCATATCCCTGTTCCATCATAACTTCTATCCCATATCCAATGGAATCAGAGTGGAAGGTGCTGCAGTCCTGAAAATAATTGATGATGGAAGGAAGGGTCATATGAAGCTGACTGTCCACTTCGCTGAATCTGACACGGCTTTTAAATTGATACATATCATCGTCCTCCTTAAAAATACTGGGATTACGTAATTTCCTGTGTAACAAAAAAGCACCATTTGCATGGTGCTTTCTAAAAAACTGGCCCACAAGGATTCGAACCTTGAAATGACGGAGTCAGAGTCCGTTGCCTTACCATTTGGCGATGGGCCATTACTTATCGTCGAAGCTCTTTGTTGAGGTGTTTTCCTCAGTGCCTGTCGACAAGTGTTATTATAGGGCAATGTTCCAAAGATTGCAACCCCTTTTTTGAAAAAACTGCGTTTGAATTTTTGGCTGTTTTTGCTTAAAATTCAGATAATTAATGTATATGCAGCAAAAAACTGTAAATAACAATTAAAAAATAATTTCGCCATTCACAACGCCGAATTCCTCCAAATCTTCAGAATCCATTTGTGCCTGCCCGCTGGTTGCTTCCGTGACCTGTGCACAGAAATCTGCAAATTTCTCTTCCGGAACCATCAGATCAATGGTAACGGAGTCAGTATAACGGGTGTCCAGCGTGAAAACCTGGTTTTGGGCGATCAGATATTGCAATTTTCCGATGCCGGTATAGTCTGTGGTAAGGTGCAGCTTTTTCCCAAACTGTTTTTCTATGATGGAGCTGGCAGCGAGCCCGGCCTGTGTGGCAGCCTGATATGCACGGACGAGACCTCCGGTGCCGAGCAGGGTACCGCCGAAATAACGTGTGACAACCACGATGCAGTTGTGGATTTCTTCCCGGAGCAGTACGTCCAGGATTGGACGGCCGGCAGTGCCGGATGGTTCTCCGTCATCGCTGCAGCGGGTACATTCATTGTTGCGTCCGATGGTGTATGCGTAGCAGTTGTGTCGTGCATCCCAGTATTCTTTTTTGATCTTATTTAAGAAGGCAACCGCTTCGTCCTCGGAATTGACCGGAAGCGTATGGGCAATGAAACGGGATTTTTTCTCTTCAATTTCATCTTCGCCGGCCTGATAAAGTACTTTATAACTCATAATGACTCCTTTTCGCAGGGCTTTTTTGAACAAGTCTCATGTGTGTTTTATACATCTTTTATAAATGAGCCTGGTTCTGAATATAGACAGTATATCGCATTAATGGTAAGATAGGCAATATAGGAACTCAATTTGGAGGTTTTTTATGAATTATGGTAAAAAGAATGCTGCAAAAATAAAATGGCAGCTGACTTCCCGGGGAACCGTAATGCGGCGGAAGGTAAAATCACTGACGTTGCTGATCATATTGTTATGTTTTGTGCTTGTGCTTGGCTATGGCGGTTACCGCGGATATCAGTATGTGGAACAGATAATCGCGGAAGCACCGGATATCAATGAGATTGATGCGACGCCTTCCGGGTATATGTCTACCGTGCTGGATGCAAAAGGAAATGTGACGGCACAGCTGGTGGGAACCGGTTCTAACAGGGTCTATGTTACTTTGGATGAGATTCCGGAGGAACTTCAGAAAGCTTTTGTGGCAATTGAAGATGAACGGTTTTACGATCACAATGGCATTGATCTGCGGGGGATTGTCCGGGCAGGGATCAAAGGAGTGACTACCGGGCATTTCAGCGAAGGTGCAAGTACCATTACGCAGCAGCTTCTGAAAAATAATGTGTTTGACGGATGGACAACGGAGAATTCCTCTCAGCGTGTCAAACGAAAACTGCAGGAACAATATCTGGCATTACAGCTGGAAAAAAAGGTTTCCAAAGACTGGATCATGGAGAATTATCTGAATACCATCAATCTGGGACAGAATACGCTGGGTGTCCAGGCGGCCTCCAGACGTTATTTTGGCAAGGATGTATCAGAACTCAATCTCTCTGAATGTGCTGTGATTGCAGGAATCACGCAAAATCCGTCCAAATATAATCCAATTTCCCATCCGGAGGACAACGCAGTCCGGAGAGAGAAAGTATTGACGAATATGCGGGATCAGGGTTATATCGATGATGTGCAGTATGAAGCAGCCATGCAGGATAATGTATATGACCGGATCCAGGAGACAAATACCAAGTGGCAGAGCAGCGACAGCAATGCGACCTCTTATTTTGTAGATGCACTGACGGAAGAAATCATTGATGATCTGCAGAAGGAACTGGATTATTCAGAAGCACAGGCTTATAAGGCACTGTACAGCGGCGGGCTGACGATTTATTCCACCCAGGATCCGCAGATCCAGGAAATCTGTGATACACAGGTGAATGACGACAACAATTATAATATAGAAAAGAAAATCTCTTTTTCCTATGCACTGTCCGTACAACAGCCGGATGGTTCCGTAAACCATTATAGCGAACAGAGTCTTCTTTCCTATTATAAAAGAAACAATGCGGGTTATAATCTGAATTATAAAAATGAAGCTGCAGCACAGGCTGCTATCGATGCATATCGGGAAGCAATGGTTTCCGATGGAGGAGTTGTAGTGGGCGAGTCTGTAACCTTTACGATTCAGCCTCAGGCTTCCGTAACCATTATTGATCAGAGTACCGGACAGGTGAAGGCACTGGTGGGGGGCCGTGGAGAAAAAACCGCCAGCAAGACATTAAACCGTGCCGCAGATGTGACGAGACAGCCGGGTTCTACATTTAAGATCCTGACAGCTTATGCACCGGCTCTGGACAGCGGTTCCTATACATTGGCAACGACGGTGCTGGACGAGCCGATCACATACAGTTCCGGCCAGGAAATTCATAATGCGGATGGAAAATACCGTGGTTATACCAGCATCCGGGAAGCAATACAGGATTCTGTGAATGTAGTGGCGGTGAAGACAGTACAGGATATTACACCGCAGGCAGGATATGAGATGGCAAAAAAATTCGGTATTTCGACACTGACGAAGGATGATATTGTGGAATCACTTCCGCTTGGTGTCGGAGGTGTGACAAACCTGGAGCTGGCAGCCGCATTTGAAGTTATGCCGAATCAGGGAGTATACAAAGAGCCGGTGATGTACACAAAAATTCTTGATCAGGATGGTAATGTGCTGCTGGAGAAGAAACCGAAGAAACACCGGGTTATCAATGACAGTACGGCGTTTTTACTGACTTCAGCCATGCAGGATGTTGTGCTTTACGGAACCGGTAAACTGGCAGATTTCGGTACAATGCCAATTGCAGGAAAGACCGGAACCGCAGGAACATCTGAGGCTGCCAGAGATGCGTGGTTTGCAGGATATACGCCGTATTATACCTGTGTGGTCTGGGGGGGATACGATGATTACTCCAGATTGGAATCCAGCCGCTATCCCAAGATACTGTGGAATCATATTATGAAACAGCTTCATGAAGGTCTTGCATATAAGGAATTCGAGATGCCTGAAGATGTGGAAGTAAGCAGCGTTTGCAAGACTTCCGGTAAGATTGCCATTGCCGGTGTATGTCCGGAGACAGAGACAGAGTATTTTGCAGAAGGTACAGAATCTTCGGAAAAATGTGATCTGCATCAGACGGCAGTGATCTGCAAAGATTCCGGCCTGCTTGCCGGGGAATATTGTCCGGAGAGCAGCAAAGAGACAAAGACATTTATGAAAAAAGGATCCGGTGAAGATAAGATGCCGACAGAGGTGTGCAATGTGCATACTGGTGAGGGGTGGCTGAACCAGCTCATTCAGGCACTGACTCCGGAAAACAACCATACCGGACAATAAAATAATTTGAATGCGTTCAAGAGCAGGCAGCGAAAGCAGATTGCGAGTGTCCGCTTTACAAAAGAAACAGAATTGTTACAATTCTGTTTCTTTTTTTTGCCCAAAATCTTGTGTGAAACATTGACATATTGCGGTTCCGTTGCTATAATGAATTTCGTTGGTGTAACAAAAATGTAACAATTTAAAAATAAAAGTAATATTTATAAAGAGTTTGACTTGAAGGAGTAACAGAACGGATGAAATACAGAAATAAAAAGGCAATCGCAACCTTAATCGTAACAACCTTGATTTTTACCTGCGGAGCGACTGGAGTACAGGCTGCACCGGCAGCAGATCTGAACATTGTGGGCAACGTGGCGGCAGCACCGATTTCCGGTGTATCCCTGGCAGTGGCACAGGCAAATACACAGACAGCAGCAGAGCAGGCTGCATTGGTACAGAATATGGGGGTCGCTCAGATTGATAATTATCTGAATGTCCGCAGTGAAGCGTCCACAGACAGTGAGGTAGTCGGAATTATGAAAAATAACGCAGTGGCTGAAATCACAGGTGCTGTGGATGGCTGGTACCAGATCACATCCGGATCAGTCAGTGGTTATGTTAAGGCAGAGTATCTGGCAGTTGGAAATCAGGATTTACTAAATTCCGTAAAAACAAGAATGGCACAGGTTAATACAGAAACATTAAAAGTCCGCAGTGAGGCATCTACAGAGGCAGCAGTTGTGACATTAGTAGGTCAGGATCAGCAGTTGAAAGTTTTGGATGAGCAGATTCCGGGATGGGTAAAAGTTGAGACAGCAGATGGCGAAGGTTATATTTCCACGGAATTCGCTTCTGTGGCAGATATGTATCAGTATGCAGAAAAACCACAGGTATCTGAACAGAAGGAAAGTTCCTCCGGTGGTTCTGTTACTTCCTATGCATTACAGTTTCTTGGTAATCCGTATGTGTGGGGTGGTACAAGCCTGACAAAAGGTGTGGATTGTTCCGGATTTGTTATGCAGGTATATGCACATTATGGAATTTCCCTTCCACATTCTTCTTCTGCACTGCGTGGAGTCGGTCGTGGAGTAAGTTATTCCGAGGCACAGCCGGGAGATATCATCTGTTATAGCGGTCATGTGGCAATTTATCTTGGCGGCGGTAAGATCGTTCACGCAAGCAATCCAAAAGATGGTATCAAAGTATCTACTGCGACTTATAAAAAAATTCTTGCAGTCCGCAGAGTGATGTAGTATTTCCAAATTCAAGTCGAACGCAGGTGAGACTTGGTGCGGGATTCTGGTCAGCGAAAGCTGAGATAATCAGATCAGAAAATAGAAGTGTGTGCTGTTTACAAACTGAAACTGAAATGATAAGTTTGTGATAGCACACTTTCTTGTTGATATTGTGCATAACTTTGTGCATAAGTGCGAAAAAAGGCAATGAATGTCCACATTTTTTGAATAAAGAGGGAAATTACTTGACGTATGAGACCAATTATTGTATAAAGGTTCAATGGAGAATAATTCCTGAAATAATATTGGAAGAAATGGAACAAAATGAGTAGTAGAAAAGAACTGGCAGGTGTGCGTATTGATATTTGCAGCCTGCGGGAAGCACTTCATAAAATAGAACATTATATACAGGAAGACGGTCTGCATGCAGTGGAGGCAGTATCTATGAAAACGGTTGTGACGGCAGGGGAAGAGGAAGAAGTCCGTCAGTGTCTGGAGGATATAGATCTGGTTATTCCATCAGATAAGGAGATTTTGATGGAATTGGGAGTAACATCTCACAAATGGCTGGAGGAAGCAAGGGAACACCGATTTGCCAGTGAGGCACTGCGTAATATTGCCAGAGATCGTCATAGCATTTATCTGCTGACAGATACGAGAGCGCAGATGAATGAACTGTGTTCCTTTCTGGATCATACCTATGGCGATGTGGCAAGAATCTGTGGAGATGCAGTCTGGGAAGAATGTGAAGAGGATACAGAACAAATTGTAAATGAAATCAATGCAGTAGCACCACATCTGCTGTTGGTTATGCTTCCGACACCGCAGCAGGAGATTTTTCTGGCACAGCACAGAAAAATGCTGAATGTACGGCTTTGGTTCGGTGTCGGTACAGAGAATACATTTACAGAAAAAAAGAAAAAAACGGCAGGTCTCTGCAAGAGACTGCTGGCGCGGCGTAAAATGAAGCGCCAGATACAATCTTATGAAGCAGAGGGAGAAGAAAAAGTAAACTGATCATCTCAGCCTGAGATAAGACTCCCACTTCTGCAAGGACGCCACTGAACGGTGATGGTTACAGAATGGGGATAGAGGGGATTTACAGTTATGAAAGACAGAACAAAAAAAGGCCTGCTGGATTTGCTTCTGCTTCTGGCAGGAACATTGCTGCTTGCTTTTGCGGTAAAATGTATTTATGAACCGTTGGATATGGTTACCGGAGGATTTTCAGGTCTTGCAATTCTGATCAAAGCGGTTACAGAACATATGGTACCGGGCGGTATCCCGCTGGGAGTATCGTCATTGCTGCTGAATATACCGGTATTTCTGTGGGCATTTTGGAAGAAAGGAAAGACATTTGCCGGAAAGTCTTTTGCTGCGATGATCCTGTTGTCACTTTGGCTGTCTATCCTGCCGGCATGGAATCTGGCAGGGGATGACATGGTCATCGGTTGTGCCTTTGGTGGCGGTATCATGGGATTTGGTATCGGTCTGGTGCTGCGCACCCGGAGTACTACCGGCGGAACCGATATGCTGGCGGCGTTGCTCCACATGAAATTTCAACAGTATTCGATTGTGCGTATCATGCAGGTCATCGATGCAGTGATCGTGCTGGCGGGATTATCACTGTTTGGATTGAAGAGCGGACTTTATGCGATCATAGCCATCGTGATTACGACAAAAGTGTCGGATCTAACAGTAGAAGGATTCAAAATGTCCAAAGCAGTGTATATTTTGTCAGAGAAGAGCGAGGAGATTGCACAGGCTACTATGATGGAACTGGACCGTGGTATGACCGGTCTGCATGCAAAAGGCATGTATACCCGGCAGGAAAAATGTATGCTCCTGTGTGTGGTATCAAGAAAAGAGATTGTCTGGCTGAAGGAAATCGTCATGAAAACAGACCCAAAAGCATTCCTTATTATCTGTGATGCGAGGGAGGTCTGGGGAGAAGGATTCCAGTCTTACTCCGAGAAAATGTGAACAAAATCTAAAAGTTGGGGAAATGCATAAAAAAAATTGCATTTCCTCTTTACTTTTTTGGGGCTTTTGTCTTAAAATAGAACTGCATAATAAAAATATATGAAAAAAATAGAATTGGTTATTGTGAATGTTGTATAAAATATGCAGGGGGGCTTTTCATTATGATTTCAAATCAGATATTGCAAAATACGATTGATGGATTAAAAAATATTACAAGGATAGATTTGTGTATCATTGATACGGAAGGCAAAATTCTGGCGACTACATTTGCGGAAGCAGATCGCTATGTCAGCCCGGCGATGGCATTGGTAGAATCTCCGGCGGACAGCCAGGTAGTATCAGGATGTCATTTCTTTAAAGTATTTGATGAACATCAACTGGAATATGTGCTGCTTGCAAATGGAGATAGCGATGATGTCTATATGATTGGAAAAATCGCAAGTTTTCAGATCCAGAATCTTCTGGTTGCATACAAGGAACGTTTTGATAAGGACAATTTTATCAAGAATCTTCTGCTGGACAATCTCTTGCTGGTAGATATTTACAATCGTGCCAAAAAGCTGCATATTGAAACTGATGTCCGGAGAGTTGTATATATTATAGAGACGAACCGGGATAAAGAAGGCAATGAGCTGGAAAAGGTACGTAGTATTTTTGAAGGAAAAAATAAAGATTTTGTAACTGCCGTGGATGAGAAGAATATCATTGTAGTAAAAGAAGTGGATGATTCTGACAGCGGAGCAGATCTGAACAAGACCGCAGAAGTGATTCTCGGACTGTTTAAGGGAGATTCTGATATCCACATCGCTTACGGCACTGTGGTAGGCGAGATAAAAGAAGTGTCACGTTCCTACAAGGAGGCACGGATGGCACTGGATGTAGGCAAGATTTTCTTTGAGGAGCGCAATATCATTGCATATTCCGCACTCGGTATCGGCCGACTGATCTATCAGCTGCCGCTACCATTATGTAAAATGTTTATCAAAGAAATCTTCGGCGGTAAATCACCGGATGATTTTGATGAGGAGACGCTGACCACTATCAACAAGTTTTTTGAGAACAGTCTGAATGTTTCAGAGACATCCCGTCAGCTGTATATTCACAGAAATACACTTGTATACCGTCTGGATAAGCTTCAGAAGAGCACCGGACTGGATCTGCGAGTATTCGAAGACGCCATCACATTTAAAATTGCGCTGATGGTAGTAAAATATATGAAATATATGGAAACATTAGATTATTAATTGCTAAGTGTTTGGGGGCACAAAAGAACAGTTTTTCGTGCCCCCATTTTATGCTGATACAGAAGAGTTGAATGAAGGAGGACAAGGATAAGTATGATTACGTTAAAAGATGTAAGTAAGTCATATACAGAAGGCGCACCGGCACTGTCTGATATTAATATTCAGATAGATGAAGGCGAGTTTGTATTTGTAGTGGGAGACAGTGGTTCCGGCAAATCTACGCTGATTAAACTGCTGCTTAAGGAGTTGGAGCCGACTTCAGGGACCATTGTGATCAATGACAAGATCCTGTCACAGATCCCGCGTCGTCAGATTCCACGGTTCCGAAGGAATGTGGGCTGTGTGTTCCAGGATTTCCGTCTGTTAAAGGATCGAAATGTCTATGAAAACGTAGCATTTGCACAGCGTGTTATCTCAGCACCGAACCGTGCCATTAAGGAAAAAGTGCCAAAAATATTATCTTTGGTAGGGCTTGCGGCAAAATATAAATCAAAACCGAATCAGTTATCCGGTGGAGAGCAGCAGCGTGTGGCTATTGCCAGAGCATTGATCAATGAACCGAAGATCCTGCTGGCAGATGAGCCTACCGGTAACCTGGATTCGAACAATGCGTGGGAGATCATGAAGCTCCTGGATGAGATTAACAAACGAGGCACGACAGTGCTTGTGGTAAGTCATAACATGGAAATTGTAGAGGCAATGAAAAAACGTGTCATTACCTTGCAGCAGGGTCATGTAGTAAGTGACGTAAAGATGGGCGGTGATGAAGATGAAAATTAGTACATTTGGATATACCATCAAACAGGGTATCAAGAATATCTGGACAAATAAGATGTTTTCCATTGCTTCCATTGCAACCATGGCAGCATGTATCTTTATGTTTGGTATGTTTTATGCCATTGTGGCGAACTTTCAGCATGTTGTAAAAGACGTGGAATCCAGTGTGGCGATCACAGTATTTTTCGATGAGGGAACGACACAGGATGAGATTGATGAGATCGGCCAGAAAATCGCAATGAGACCGGAAGTATCCAGTTTTAATTTCGTGTCTGCGGATGAGGCATGGGCGGAATATAAGCTTGAGTATTTTGATGGAGATGAAGCGGCAGCAGCAAGCTTCGGATCTGACAACCCTCTGTCTGACAAAGCAAACTATGAGATTTACATGGAAGATATTTCCCAGCAGAGCAGTCTGGTATCTTACCTGGAAGGCCAGGATCATATCAGCAAAGTAAGACAGTCTGAGATGGTGGCAAATACGCTGACCGATTTTAATCGTCTGGTAAGTATCGTATCGGCTGTTATTATTGTAATCCTGATCTGTGTGGCAGTATTCCTGATCAGCAACACCGTTCGTACCGGTATTGCAGTCCGCAGGGAAGAAATCGGCATTATGAAGATGATCGGAGCGACAGATTTCTTCGTGCGTGCACCATTCATTGTGGAAGGTATTCTGATCGGACTGATCGGAGCGGTCATTCCATTGTGCATTCTGTATGCTATGTATGGAAAAATTATTACTTATGTGGCAAGCCGTTTTGGTTTCCTGAATAATCTGCTGACGTTCCTTCCGGTGCAGACGGTATTCGAGATTCTGGTTCCGGTAGGTCTGATTCTCGGTGTTGGTATTGGATATATCGGAAGTAAAGCAACGGTTCACAAACATATTAATGTATAAGAGGTCAGACTTCAGAAAAATACAATGCTGTTTTCAAGTAGAATAGTGGATAGATGATAGCGTTGTGATGTTTCAGGCAGAATGGCAGACGGCAGAAGAACATAGAATATAGGAGATTGATTTGATGGTAAAAAGAAACATCAGACAAATCATAGGAGTTGTTATGGCGGCGGTATTTCTTGCAACGATAGCAGGAAGTGCCGGCGCTTCTGCTGCTTCTGGGAGTATTTCTGAGGCGCAGAAGCGGAAGACACAATTGGAAAACGACCTGAATGATGCCCAGGCATTGATTGAACAGTTACAGGATCAGGAGGGAGATATTCAGGAGGCAGTCAGGGAACTGGATGACAGACTGAACGTGATTTCCGGAAATATCGATACTCTTAAAGCACAGACGAGACAAAAAAATAAAGAATTGCTGGATACACAAAATCAGCTGGAGGCAGCCAGAACAGATGAATCCGAGCAGTATGAAAGCATGAAAGTCCGCATACGATATATGTATCAGAACTCCGGTATCGGTTATCTGGAAGCTTTGCTGGAATCCGGAAGTTTTGCGAAAATGCTCAAGCAGGTGGATTATATGTCCACCATGATGCAGTATGACCGGGCAAAACTGGAAGAATATCAGCAGACCCAGGTATTGATCCAGAATGCGGAAGAGACGATCCGGAAAGATAAGGCGGATCTGGAAGCCTTGCAGGCACAGTTGGAAGAGGAGCAGCAGGCAGTTAATCTTCTGATGCAGGAAAAAGAGACTCAGCTGTCTGGTGTGCGTCAGGGAATCTCTGAGGCGGAACAGAATGCTCAGCAGTATCAGCAGGAGATTGAGGCAGAAAATCAGCTGATCCAGGAGATGCTGGCGGCAGAAGCAGCAGCGAAAAAAGCGGCAGAAGAGCAACAGAAACAGCAGGAAGTTCAGAAAAACAATGCTTCCGCTGATTCAAATGTGAATACGAATGACGTTTATGAAGGTGGTGTGTTTACCTGGCCGTGTCCCTCCAGCCATAAAATTACCAGTGGATTCGGATATCGTGATAAACCGACAGCCGGAGCGACAAGTTATCATCAGGGATATGATATCGGAGCGTCTGCGGGAGCGGCTATTGTGGCAGCTGCAGATGGTGTGGTGACATCTACCGGATACAGCAGTGTACTTGGGAATTATGTGATCTTAAGTCATGGTGGTGGTCTGTTTACAATTTATGAGCACTGCTCGGCAGTCCTTGTATCCCGGGGACAGAGTGTGAGTCGTGGTTCGACGATTGCAAAAGTAGGAAGTACCGGTGTTTCTACCGGACCGCATCTGCATTTTGGCGTTCAATTAAATGGAAAGTATGTGGATCCGGGTAATTATCTCAAAGGGTAAAAAGGAGTTAGAAGATCAGAATGAATCAGGATGAACAGGAAATACAGGTAAGTACAGCGGAGCAGAGTTCCGAATATGAAGCTGTACCGACGGGACAGGATGGAAAAAGGAAAAAGCAAAAAAAGAAAAAAAGTGGATTTGGAAAAGGATTTGCCGTAGGTGCAGTGACTATGGCAGTGGTGTGCGGTGTCATGTTCTGGGCAACAAGCGGGCTGGGACTTTTGTCTGCCGGAAGCTCCGGTGATTTGCTCAACCGTGATACGGAGCAGAAGATTGAGTCGCTGGCTTCTTATATTCAGTCCAATTATTATGAGGATGTGGATACGGAGACATTGGAGGAAGGACTTTATGCCGGTCTGTTTGATAATCTGGATGTATATTCCCAGTATTATACAGCAGAGGAGGCGAAGGAACTTTTTGATACCAGTGTGTCGGGTACTTACTGTGGCATCGGTGCCAGCCTGCAGCAGGACGATGACAGCAAAGCAGTGACAATCCTTCATGTATACGATGGATCACCGGCGCAGGAGAGTGGACTGCAGGAAGGCGATGTGATCATTTCAGCAGATTCCTATGAGGCAGCATCCATGGATCTGACAGAATTTGTGAATCATATCCGCGGCGAGGAAGGTTCCCAGGTACATCTCGTAATTGCCCGGAGCGGGGAAGCTGAAAATCTGGAATTTGATATTACGAGAAAAAATCTTGTATTACCGACAGTTTCTTCACAGATGCTGGAGAATCATACCGGTTACATACAGGTGACAGAATTTACCGAGCACACGGCAGAGCAGTTTGAGGAAGCACTGGACAGTCTGCAGGGAGACGGAATGACTGCGTTGATTGTGGATCTGCGTTCTAATCCGGGTGGTATGCTGACATCTGTCTGCGATATGCTGGATGATATTTTGCCGAAAGGGTTGTTGGTTTATACCGAAGACAGAAGTGGAAAACGAGTAGACTATACTTCTACGGATGAGAAAACACTGGATCTGCCGCTGGCGGTTCTGGTAAACGGTTACAGTGCCAGTGCTTCTGAGATTTTTGCAGGTGCGATTCAGGATCGAAAAGCAGGAACCATCATTGGAACTACCACATATGGAAAAGGTGTGGTTCAGTCCATTCTGACTCTGAAGGATGGAAGTGCTTTCAAAATCACAACAAACCGCTACTTTACACCGAGCGGAACTTGTATTCAGGGAATCGGAATCACCCCGGACGAAGAACTGGAGTATGAATTTACCGGTCCGGAAGGTGCCGGATACAGCGTAGAATATGATAATCAGATCCAGAAAGCGTTGGAAGTATTGCAACAGTAAAAATAGTATGTTATTATGCAAGTTGTAGTTTTCTTTTTGAAAGAAAAATATAACTGTTGAAACAAAAGAAAAAAGGGAAATATACAGATGCAGCGTTCGACTTGAAGATGAGTGAAACGCAAAGCATGAAGTGGAAAGGTGAAAGGAGAAATTATCATGTGTGGAATTGTAGGATATATTGGTGATCAGCAGGCTGCTCCAATATTGCTTGCCGGTCTGGCAAAACTGGAATATCGAGGATATGATTCAGCCGGAATTTCAGTCCGTAATGAAACTAATGGTGAGATTGAAGTTGTAAAAGCAAAAGGACGTCTGAAAACTCTGATTGAAAAGACTGATGAAGGTCATTCGGTATATGGCAGCTGTGGTATCGGTCATACCCGCTGGGCAACACACGGTGAGCCATCTGAGACAAATGCGCATCCGCATTGTTCCGAAGGGAAAAATGTCGTGCTGGTACACAATGGAATTATTGAGAATTTCCAGGAATTAAAAGAAAAATTAGTAAAACGTGGTTATACATTTTATTCCGAAACGGATACAGAAGTTGCCGTAAAACTGATTGATTACTATTATAAGAAAACAGCATCACCGGTGTCTGCCATTGCCACAGCAATGCTGCACATCAGAGGTTCTTACGCTTTTGGCGTGCTGTTCAAAGACTATCCGGACAAATTATTTGCGGCAAGAAAAGACAGTCCGCTGATCATTGGAAAAACAGCAGGTGCATCTCTGATCGCATCTGATGTTCCTGCAATTCTGGATCAGACACGTAACGTATATTACATTGATAATCTGGAGATTGCAGAGCTGACCAGAGATGAAATCCATTTTTTCAATACAGATGAAGAAGAAATCGAAAAAGAGATGGTAGAGATCAAATGGGATGCTGAGGCAGCAGAAAAAGGCGGTTATGAGCATTTTATGTTAAAAGAGATCCATGAACAGCCAAAAGCCGTTCAGGATACCATTGGTGCTTATTTGAAAGGAAATCAGATAGATTTTTCAGAGATTGGTCTGGAGGATGAAGAACTGGCTTCTATCGAGCGTTTTTACATCATAGGCTGCGGATCGGCATATCATGTTGCGATGGCAGCAAAATATGTGTTGGAAGATATGACTCAGATTCCGGTAGAAATCGATATCGCGTCTGAGTTCCGGTATCGTAATCCAATCCTAGTGAAAAATTCACTGGTAGTGATCATTTCTCAGTCCGGAGAGACAGCAGACAGTCTGGCAGCCCTGCGTCTGGCAAAGGAAAAAGGAGCAGCAGTTCTGGGCATTGTCAATGTCGTTGGTTCAAGCATTGCCCGTGAGAGCGATTATACACTGTATACATATGCTGGTCCGGAGATTTCCGTTGCCACTACAAAAGCATACAGTACACAGCTGGTGGCTATGTATCTGGTAGCAATGCGTACTGCACAGATCAGAGGGCTGCTCAGTGATGAAGACTGTGAAAAAATGATCGCAGAACTGCAGACACTTCCGAAAAAAATCCAGAAAATCCTGGATGACAAAGAGCGGATTCAGTGGTTTGCAAGTAAATATGCAAATGCAAAAGACATGTTCTTCCTTGGACGTGGACTGGATTACGCCATCAGTCTGGAAGGCAGTCTGAAAATGAAAGAAATCAGTTACATTCATTCCGAGGCTTATGCAGCCGGAGAGTTAAAACACGGAACCATCAGCCTGATAGAGGATAATACACTGGTAGTTGGTATCCTGACCCAGAGCAATTTGTATGAAAAGACGGTCAGCAATATGGTAGAAGTGAAGAGCCGTGGTGCATATCTGATGGGACTGACCACATACGGAAATTACAGTATTGAGGATACCGCAGACTTTTCCGTCTATGTACCGAAGACAAATCCGCATTTTGCCACCAGTCTGGCGATTATTCCGCTGCAGCTGTTGGGATATTATGTCAGTGTTGCAAAAGGCCTTGATGTGGATAAGCCGAGAAACCTTGCAAAATCTGTAACGGTAGAATAAAAACATATTTCTTTTGTCGGAGATGCAAAAAAGATAATAAAAGAAGTTTTATAGTGATAGAGAATTGCCCCGGATCCAGATGTTTAAAGCGGAAGGTTCCGGGGCGGTTTGTTCGAGCGTATACTTTGAGTGGATAATTGAATGAATTTTCTGAAAATACAGTATAATTTCGAACTTTATTTTTTGCGTAAAAATGATTGACAGAAAGAGGGTTATCCTGTATATTATGTCTTGTGTTCAGCAAGAGCACAAAACAATAAGAAATGCGCGAGTGGCTCAGTTGGTGGAGCGCGACCTTGCCAAGGTCGAGGCCGCGGGTTCGAGTCCCGTCTCGCGCTCTTTTCATGCAAAGGGATATCCGATAGGATATCCCTTTTTGCATGAAATGAGCCCTGACGGGCTCAGAACAGGATTCACAGAATCCTGTTCGAGGTCTCGGAGGACATAAAGTCCTCCTCGGTCGGCGCTAACCATTGGTCTCCCAGACCAATAGCGCCGTCTCGCGCTCCTGCCCAACGGAATGTAGTGCAAAATGTAATAGATCAAAGTTTCGGAGAAATGTAAATAGAGAAAAAGGGAACTCTTTCCTTGGCAAGCGATTGTCGCTGCAGAGGTAAGAATTCCCTTTTTTATTTAATATTTAAGTCGAACGCACGTGAGACTTGGTGCATGATTCTGGTCAGCGAAAGCTGACATATTCTTCTCAGAATCACTGCACATCTACGCAAGCCACAAAACTTACAGGCTTCTCCATGCAGTCTCAAGTGCAATCTCGATCATTTCGTCAAAGGATTCCTGACGCTCAAGAGCAGTCAGTTCTTCATGACGGAACATGTGATCAGAGATGGACAGGATACTTAATGCTTTTTTATGAGAAGCAACTGCTTCCCAGTAGATACCTGCTGTTTCCATCTCTACACAGAGCATTCCGAGATCACGGCACAGGGACGGGATATTGGAGTCTGCGTTGTAGAATACATCGGTTGTGAATACGTTTCCGACTTTGACACTTGCTTCTCTCTCTTTGCAGACAGATACTGCATCATTCAGCAGATCAAAATCAGCAGTCGGCGCGAGTGTTCCCGGGAAACCATACTGTACATCAAATTTTGAATTTGTGGAAGCACTCATGGCGATTACGACATCGCGTACTTTCATGTCATCGCGAAGTGCTCCGGCAGAACCTACACGGATAATGGAATCTACATCAAAGAAATTGTAGAGTTCATGAGCATATAATGTCATAGATGGGATTCCCATGCCGCTGCCCATTACGGAGATGCGTTTTCCTTTGTAAGTACCTGTGTAACCGTACATATTACGAACGGTGTTAAATAATTCCGGATTTTCCAGATATTTTTCTGCAATATATTTTGCACGCAGAGGATCGCCCGGCATCAGAACCACTTTTGCCACCTTTTCTTTTTCTGCGACAATACATGCGGAAGGTGTTGAAATCATATTGAATTCCTCCTGTTGTTATTTAATGTACGCACAGAATCATGCCCAAAACGACGTGTTTTGAAAGATTCCGGGAGTACATATCATGTCTTTCTATTACCTATCACACTATACGTGATGAAAAATGAAATGTCAACAAAGTTTCCTGTTACAATTGCCCGTAAGAAAATTTTAGCTGTTGTATTATGCGGTATTATGGCATTATCACTGGGAGCTTGCGGAAGCAAAGACAATGGTGGAAGTGCAAAAACAGATGATGGTTCTGCAAAGAAGGAAGCATCCGGCGGGGAGACTTACAATTGGCAGATTGGTAACGTTTTATCAGCTGATCAGCCGTGGGATCTCGGACTGAATAAATTTGCAGAATTACTGTCAGAGTATTCTGATGGCAGAATTACAGCTACTGTACAGAGTGGTGGTACATTAGGATCTGAGATTGAGATGCTTGAGGCTGTTCAGATGGGAACACTTGATATGTCTATCGCATCTACCCCTTCTTTATCTGGATTTACCGATTGCATGAACTACTTTGATTTACCGTACTTATTCAAAGCTACGGATTCTGCATGGTCCGTTATGGATGAATGGCTGGGACAGGATCGTTGTGAGGCACTGGAAGGTTCCGGATTCAAAGGACTTGGATTCTATGATAATGGTGAGTATATGATCGGTTCCAATAAGAAGCTTGTTCATCCGGAAGACGCAAAGGGGCTGCGTATCCGTGCACATTCTTCACAGTTACAGTGTGACTCACTTTCTTCCATTGGCGCAAATCCGTTAAGCGTTGCATGGGGCGACATTTATACTTCCTTACAGCAGGGAACCATTGATGGTGTATCAGGAACAACCCTTACAAATATGTATGGCGGTAAATTCTATGAGCAGTGTGATTACATCACAATGACAAAACATCATTTTATTCCGGCACCGGTTGTTATGAACGAGGATTTATGGAACTCTTTATCTTCTGAAGATCAGGAAATTGTTCAGAAAGCATTTAATGACTCTATTTCTTATCAGCGTGAGCAGGCAGCTTCCTATGTAGAGAAAGCAGTTGCAGAAATTGAAGACAGTGGTACAGAGATTGTTGAGATCGATGCAGACGAGTGGGCAGATGCGATGCATTCTACATATGATAAATGGGTAGGTACCAAGGGTATCGAGCAGGATATGATTGATAAGATTCAGGAATCTGAAAAGCAGTATCTGAAATAAGATCAGAACGCCTCTGGCATTCTTGATGGTATACATGTGAGAGGTATTTGGATAACTTTGTATATCAGTAATTAAAGGAGTTTATATGTCGAAAGGATTAAAAAAAGCAGGAAAGATAATCGGTGGGATTGAAGATTGGATGGTAATTGTACTGTTTACAGCAATGGTAGTAGTTACAATGGCAATCGTATTATGCCGTTATGTATTCAAAGTTCAGTTCGTGCCGGGCGAAGAAATTGCCCGTTATCTGATGATCTGGTGTGGTTATGCAGGAGCGGCCATGGGATTCCGCACACATGCTCATGTAGGTGTAGTTGTGTTTGCTGAAAAATTTCCAAAATCCTGGCAGCCGGTTATTATCAAAATCAGACACATAATCAGTACCGCAATTGTAGCAATCCTGTTTCTTGTAAGTTGCAATTGCCTGATGCAGTATATGGATAGTGGTAAGCTGACAACAGCTACTCACATTCCGACGGCAGTTGTATATTCAATTATTCCGATTTCTATGGCACTGGCAATCGTACATACGATCGTTGATATCAAGGAAGATTTAGCTCCGGCAAAAACGGAAACAGCAGAAAGTGAGGGCGCGGAATTATGATAGGAACAATTTTATTCGTTACATTTTTAGTTTTACTTGTAATCGGTGCTCCTATCGCATTGTGTCTTGGTGCAGCAGCATTACTGGTTGTTTTTACAACCGGAGATGTGAGTCCGATCGTACTTGGACAGCGAATGTTCGGCTCACTGGACAGTTTCACCATTATGGCCATTCCATTATTTATGCTGGCAGGCAATCTGATGTCTTCCGGAGGTATCTCCAAAAGACTGACAGATTTCTGTGATGCTATTCTTGGATGGATGCCGGGTGGATTAGGTGTTGTATCGATTCTGTCCTGTATGATTTTTGGAGCATTATCAGGTTCTCCGACAGCAACCTGTGCTGCAATCGGAAGTATTATGGTGCCGGCGATGATTGAAGCCGGATATGACAAACGGTTTGCACTGGCATCCGTAGCAGTCCCAGGTGTATTGGGCTGTATTATTCCTCCATCAACCGTTATGATTTCCTACTCATCTGTTACAGACGCATCCGTAGGAAGCATGTTCATGGGCGGTATCTTGCCAGGTATCCTGATGGGAGTTGCCATGATGATCGTTGCAGTAAAATATGGTATTTCACATAAAGATGTAAAACGTACTCCGTTTTCACTGAAAAATTTACTGCAGAAATTTGTAAAAGCAATTGGTGCGTTATTAGTTCCGGTTATTATCCTCGGCGGTATTTACGGAGGAATTTTTACTCCGACTGAGGCAGCAGGTGTTGCCTGTGCATATGGACTGATTGTTGGTATTTTTATATATCGTGAGTTAAATCCGAAGGAACTGAAGAAAGCGTTTGTTGGCTCCGGATCTACAACAGGTATGGTATTATTTATCATGGCTGCAGCAGCAATGTTCGGATACATTATGACACGTTACCAGTTGACCAATTCCATTGCAAACTTCATTATTGCCGTTTGCGGAAATAAATATTTATTCTTATTACTTGTTAATATATTACTGCTTGTGGTAGGATGTTTTATGGAGACAACAGCAGCGATTCTTATCCTGGCGCCAATCCTGGCTCCGGTACTTGGTACGTTTGGTATCAACCCGGTACACTTTGGTGTTATTATGTGTATCAACCTGGCAATCGGATGTGCAACACCGCCATTAGGACTGAATCTGTATGTAGCAGCCGGACTTACAAAAGACCGTGTGGAAGTTGTTGTAAATAAACATACCGTGGCATACATTCTGGTAAGTATTGCAATGTTGTTCCTGATTACATATATTCCGGATATTGTTATGGTAATTCCGAACAGTATGATGTAATTGAAACGACCTGAGATAAGGTAAAATTATTTGGCAGATTACGATCATGAGTGATCGTACTCATGATTGTAAGGAAGAGAAAGATATTGAAAGGAGAAAAAATGTACGAATTAACAGGAAAAGTAGCAATCGTAACAGGTGCGGCAGCCGGACTAGGACAGGCTATAGCAGCTACATTCGCAAAACAGGGAGCAAAAGTAGTTCCAACTGACCGTCCGGGAGTTTCTATGGATGAGACCATTGAGATGTGCAAGAAAGCAGGCGTAGAGGAAGTATATACACATGATCTGGATGTTACAGACCAGGATTCCATCGCAAAAGCAATCGCAGATGTAAAGGAAAAATACGGAAGTATTGATATTCTGGCAAGCAACGCAGGATTAAACCGTCCGATGCCGTTAGATCAGGTTACACCGGAAGTGTGGGATTCAGTTATGAATGTAAACTTACGTGGTGCATTCTTCATGGCTCAGGCAGTGGCTCCGGTTATGAAAGCGCAGGGAAAAGGACGTATCATTTTCACAAGTAGCCAGGCAGGATTAGTTGCACGTGAAAATCAGCAGCCATATTGTGCAAGCAAAGGTGGTATCAATGCGATGACCCGTGCACTTGCTTATGATCTCGCTCCATTTGGTATTACTGTAAATGCAGTGGCACCGTGTTTTGCTATGACAGCTTTGACAAAAGCAAGACTGGAAGATCCGGAATATCGTGATATGGTGCTTGGTATGATTCCGGTAGGCCGTGTGGTAGAACCGTCTGAAGTAGGGGCTGCATTCAACTATCTGGCATCTGATGAAGCTGCTATGATTACAGGACAGACACTGGTGATCGATGGCGGATGGACCATGTGGTAAAATCATATATTATTTTTTGACATAATTGGTATACCATGAGTATATAACAAGTATGTGCTATGTATATAACAAGTATGTGACGACCCAGAGGAGGCAGACATGGCTAAATATAAAATTACAAAAACAGATGAATATTATACATATGAACTTCCGGCACATAATGAGTGTAAACTGACGAGATTGCATGATCCGGCAGATGTAGAAGGTGGTAAATTGATCTTATCCCGCTCACATTTCCTGCCGGCTGGCGGCGGCACTGATTTCAGTACCAATGCAGCAGAGTCTATTTATTATGTGGCAAAAGGAAAACTGCTCTTCAAAGGCGAGGATGGTCAGGAAACCTTGCTTGAGGAAGGTGACAGTGTTCATATTGCAGCAAATTCTCCGAAATGCGTGACAAACGTTGGGGTAGAGACTGCCATTATGCTTGTGATTCTTCTTCCGGCTCAGTAAAGCGATTATTTACTTTCTTTGGATAATAATTTTCTCGAAAAGAACCTTCGGCTTCCCATTCCGCCGGAGGTTCTTTTTTACCTAAACTCTGTCATATGTTTACGGTACCAGATTGGCAGATGAGTACGTTGGCAGTTTGGGTTGTGGCGTTGTGTAATCTCAATCTGATGGAAAAAAGACTTCCACAGATCTGTAAATGGATCCACCTGATTTTCAACAAGGCTGAGCCGGTGAAATTCTTCCTTGGACAATGTGGTCAGATAAGTCGGCGCATCTGCCGGATGGATGGCAGCGGTTCTCCGGGTGGCATCGATGATCATCCAGTTTTCTGATGGCATACGGTCATCGAAGGCTGGATAGAGTAGTGTCAGAATATCGGATTTTGGTTTTATATGAGCCAGCAGTACACCGCCCGGAAGTGCCTGAAAGCGCACACATTCCCGGAAGAGATGAGCTTCATTCATAACTTTGCGGTTCAGTTCAAAGACCGCATTGACGTAAGGATGCTGCAGCATATCGGTAAGTTGTGCCGGATAGGCGAATCCAAGTAGCAGAAACCGGTAGATACGGTCCAGCTTATCCGGATGGTCCGACAAGGCGCAGCGATAAACCATAAGGTAGGCAGTGGAAGAAATTTTCTGCTGGATGGAACGGACGACTTTCCGGGCTTTTACAGGATCAGAGGTGACGGTGCGGTACTCACAGAAGAGTTCCATGGTTCCTAGGGGCTCTGTCTTCAGTCGGATGTTCTGGTGTCCTTCTTTGGAAGCCCAGGCGTCATAGATACAGGTCATCATGGCTTCAAAGGTATCTTCACATGTATAGACAATCATAAGATCAGTTCTCCTTCTTGTTTCATTTTTTGTTATGTAAAGCAGACATAAGGCATCCCCCTATCCACTGCTTAGTACTCTGCACACTTGACGTGGGGGAATGCTTATTCTGCGTTCATAAAATCAAACAGAGATAACTGTTCATAGCGTGTATCCGGGTAGGCGATGACATACCCCGTGCGGGTATCCAGTCCGGTAAGCTGGCGGGTAATAAAGGATTCTTCCAGCCGGATCGGCACATGCATTTTGCCATTACAGGTAATAAAATATTGTGCCCGTTTTAAGACAACACCCATTTTCCGGATACTGTCAAAGGAGAGAGGAGCCATACGGCGGGCTTTCAGAATACGCAGGGCAGATTTACTGCCAATGCCCGGAACACGCATCAGGGTGGCATAGTCCGCAGTGGCAACTTCAATCGGAAACTGTTCCAGATGCCGCAGCACCCAGTCACATTTCGGATCCAGAGCGAGATTGAAATTTGGACGATCCGGAGTCAGCAGCTCAGAAGCATGGAATCCGTAATAGCGCAGCAACCAGTCTGCCTGGTAGAGCCGGTGTTCCCGCAACAGCGGTGGTGGTGTGCCGATGGCAGGAAGGGCGGAGTCGTCATTCAGCGGGATGTAGGCGGAATAGAATACACGTTTCAGATCAAAATTCTGATAGAGTGCCTGAGTAGTAGACAGAATCTCAAAATCCGTTTCACCAGTGGCACCGATGATCATCTGGGTACTTTGGCCGGCGGGGGCAAAGGGACGATCCGGGTGACCGGAAATAGCAGCTGACGGAACGGAGTCTTTGCACACAGAGTGAGGAGTATACTGTTGGGAAAGTTCCGGTGAGGCAGAGTGTAAGTGTCTGGGTTCAGTTGCTAAGGCAGATGGTGACAATGTATGAATTTTATGATCAGGTTTTTCGGATACATGCAGAATCTCCGGCGTCAGGGTATTCGGTGTAAAAATTCCGTCCGATAAACCATCCAATGGCTGTGTTTCTGAAAAAATGCTGTGTTCCAGGTATTGGTTGCCGGTACTGCGCTCCATAAAGGCACTTTTTCCAATGGCAAGGCGATATCCGCTGATCCGCTGCTGCATGCGGCGCATGGGAGTCAGAATGGATGCACGGGTTTTCTGTGGCGCAAGCGTGGCCAGTCCTTCCGCCGTGGGAAGTTCCAGATTGACACTCATGCGGTCAGCCAGATAGCCCACCTGTTCCAGCAGATCATCCGGAGCATAGGGGATGGCTTTGACATGGATGTAGCCGTTGAAATGGTAGCGGGTGCGCAGCAGAAACAGTGTCTGATACATCAGTTCCATTGTGTGTGTCGGATTCTTATACACACCGGAACTCAGAAACAGGCCTTCGATATAGTTGCGTCTGTAAAATTCGATTACCAGCTGACAGATCTCATCCGGGGTAAATGTGGCACGTCGGCAGTCGTTGTCGGCGCGGCTCTGGCAGTAGCGACAGTTATAGATACAGTCGTTACTCAGCAGGATCTTCAGCAGGGAGATACATCTGCCGTCCCCGGCAAAACTGTGGCAGATGCCGGCGGCACAGGAATTGCCAAGAGAGCCCTTTTTTCCGCGGCGGTCTACACCGCTGGAAGTACAGGATACATCGTATTTTGCCGCATCGGATAATATTTCCAGTTTTTCCTGTAAGGAAAGTGTTGTATGATAAAGTTCCATAAATGATACCTCTGTTGAAAAAAAGAACATGTGTTCGAGTGTGACAACAGATTATCACGGAGAACAGGAAAAATCAACAGGAAAAAAGATTCTTTTTCATAATTTTTATCGTTGCCTGCGCCTGAAAAGCCAGGTTATAATTCTGGGGGGGATTATTGCTTGCAATTATAAAATCTGTGTGTTATAATCCAAAAATGACTGTAAGTAGTAGAAGTATACCTTTTTCTAAGAAAATACAATGACTACATAGATATAAAGGAGGAAATTGTCAATGAGCGTACAGGTGGAAAAGTTAGAAAAAAATACAGTAAAGCTTACCATTGAAGTTCCGGCTGAAGAGCTGGAGAAAGCACTTCAGGAAGCATATAACAGACAGAAGAAAAATATCAGCATGCCGGGATTCCGTAAAGGAAAAGTTCCGAGAGCTATGGTTGAGAAAATGTACGGTGCAGGCGTATTCTACGAAGACGCAGCAAACGCACTGATCCCGCAGGCATATGCTGATGCAGCAAAAGAGTGTGGAGAGGATATCGTATCCAGACCGGTTGTTGATATCACTCAGATCGAGAAAGGCAAACCGTTCATCTTCACAGCAGAAGTTGCTACAAAACCGGAAGTAACACTTGGTAAATACATCGGTGTAACAGTTACAAAAGTAGACGGAACTGTAACAGATGAGGACGTAACAGCAGCAATCGACAAAGAGCGTGAGAAAAATGCAAGAACAATCAACGTTGAGGATCGTGCCATCGAGAACGGTGATACAGCAGTGATTGATTTTGAAGGATTCGTAGACGGTGTTGCATTTGATGGCGGCAAAGGTGAGAACCACTCTTTAGAAATTGGTTCCGGAAGCTTCATCCCGGGATTTGAAGATCAGCTGATCGGCAAAAACGCTGGTGATGACGTAGACGTAAACGTTACATTCCCGGATGAGTATCATGCAGAAGATCTCGCTGGAAAAGAAGCTACATTCAAAGTTAAAATTCATGAGATCAAAGCGAAAGAGATTCCGGAGCTGGATGATGAGTTTGTTCAGGATGTATCCGAATTCGATACCGTTGCTGAGTACAAAGACAGTGTAAAAGCAAAATTAGAAGAGCAGAAACAGAACGAGATTAAACGTGCATACCAGGATGAAGCAATCGATAAGATCGTTGATAAATCTACAATGGAACTCCCGGATGCAATGATCGATACACAGTGCGAGAATATGATCAACCAGTTCGCACAGCAGATGGCACAGCAGGGTCTGTCTATGGATCAGTACCTTCAGTTCTCCGGACTGACACTGGATCAGTTAAAAGAGCAGGTTCGCCCGGATGCAATCACACGTATCAAGAGCAGCCTTGTTCTTGAGCAGATTGCAAAAGAAGAGAACATTGAGATCACAGATGCAGATGTAGATGCTGAGATTGAGAAAATGGCAACCATGTACAACATGGAAGCTGACAAACTCAAAGAGTACATGGGCGAGGATGAGAAAGAGAACATGAAACAGGATCTGGCTGTACAGAAAGCAGTTGAACTGATCACTGAGTCTGTAAAACCTCGTGCAAAAGCAAAAACAAAAAAAGAGAAAGAAGCAGAAGCTGAGACAGAAGCAGCTGAATAATTCTCAAAGAGCAGCAGGAATCAGATATCCTGCATGACAAAGTAAAGATACGAAAGCAGATCGTGCCGGCGAGGCCGGTCTGCTTTTCATGTTTAGGAGGTAGCAATATGAGTTTAGTACCTTACGTTGTTGAACAGACAAGCAGAGGCGAGCGGAATTATGATATTTATTCCCGTCTGTTAAAAGACAGAATCATTTTCCTGGGAGAAGAGGTAAATGAGACCACAGCAAGTCTGATTGTGGCACAGTTACTGTTCCTGGAGTCTGAGGATCCGGGTAAAGATATCCAGTTGTATATCAATTCCCCGGGTGGAGTAGTTTCCTGCGGTCTGGCAATTTATGATACAATGCAGTATATTAAGTGTGATGTTTCTACCATTTGTATCGGTATGGCAGCAAGTATGGGCGCGTTTCTGCTTGCGGGTGGAACAAAAGGAAAACGTTATGCATTACCAAATGCAGAGATCATGATCCATCAGCCGTCCGGCGGAGCAAAAGGACAGGCTACAGATATTCAGATTGTAGCGGAGAATATATTGAAGACAAAAGAACGCTTGAATCGTATTTTATCTGAGAATACCGGTCAGCCTTATGAAGTTGTAGCTGCAGATACTGAGCGTGACAATTATATGACAGCTGAAGAAGCAAAAGCATACGGTCTTATTGATGCCGTAATTACAAACAGACAGTAAAGGTAGCGTGGGAGTAAGATTGAATGGCAGGAAGAATAAATCAGAGCGATAAAATCCGTTGCTCTTTTTGTAATAAAACCCAGGATCAGGTACACAAACTGATCGCTGGACCGGCAGGCATCTTTATCTGTGATGAGTGCATTGAGACCTGCAATGACATCCTTGAGGAAGAGATGCAGGATTACGAGGATAATGACAGCATGGATATCAACCTGTTGACACCGGAAGAAATCAAAGGATTTCTGGATGACTATGTTATTGGACAGGATGAGGCAAAGAAAGTATTATCCGTAGCAGTTTACAATCATTACAAACGTATTCTGGCTGAGCCGGATCTGGATGTGGAACTGCAGAAAAGTAATATTCTGATGCTGGGTCCAACCGGTTCCGGTAAGACTTTGTTAGCACAGACACTGGCAAAAATTCTGAACGTACCGTTTGCAATCGCAGATGCGACGACATTAACGGAAGCCGGATATGTTGGTGAAGATGTGGAAAATATTTTGCTGAAGATCATTCAGGCAGCAGACTATGATGTGTCCAAAGCAGAGTACGGCATTATTTATATTGATGAGATTGATAAAATCACCCGTAAGTCAGAGAATGCATCTATCACAAGAGATGTTTCCGGTGAGGGAGTACAGCAGGCCTTATTGAAAATTCTGGAAGGAACTGTTGCGTCTGTTCCGCCACAGGGTGGCAGAAAGCATCCGCAGCAGGAACTGATTCCGATTGATACCACAAATATTTTGTTTATCTGTGGTGGTGCTTTTGAAGGCATTGATCGAATCATTGAAAATCGTATGGATCGAGGTTCCATTGGCTTTAATGCGGAATTGGCAGGAACGAATGATAAAAATATCAGCGAATTGCTGAAAGATGCACTTCCGCAGGATTTTGTTAAATTTGGTATGATTCCGGAGTTCATGGGTCGTGTGCCAATTACAGTATCTCTGGAAGCTCTGGAGCGGGAAGATTTGATCCGCATCCTGAAAGAACCGAAAAATTCTCTGTTGAAGCAGTATCAGAAGCTGTTTTCACTGGATGAAGTGGAACTTGTTTTTGAAGATGATGCCCTGGAGGCAGTGGCAGATCTGACAATCAACAGAAAAACAGGGGCGCGTGGTTTGCGTGCCATCATGGAAAATGTCATGATGGATCTGATGTATCGGATTCCGTCTGACAAAAATATCAAAAAGTGCACGATTACAAAAGCAATGGTGGAAGGAACTGATGAAGCGGTTCTTGAGTACCGCAATGGTGCAATTGAAACTGAGAATTAAAAGAGAGGGAAATACGGCTAAAAAGTGTTTCCTGTTTTGCAGGGGCGGGGTCAGATATGACACCGCCCATTTGTTAAGAGAGAAAGGAACAATATGGGTGAAATTTTGAAAGAATTACCTGCGGTGATCCTGCGTGGGTCCGTACTGCTCCCGGGTGTGGTGTCGCATTTTGATATCAGCACTCAGCGATCCATTCATGCCGTGGAAGCGGCGATGAATGACGACAATCACATTTTTCTGGTGACACAGAAGGATATGCAGACCGAGCATGCCAAACAGGAAGATGTCTATGCTACCGGTGTGGTTGCGGAGATCAAGCAGATTGTGAAAATGCAGAATCATGTAGTCCGGGTAATTGTGGAATCGAAACAAAAGGCGGAACTGGCATATTTTATAGAGAAAGAAGAATTCCTAAAAGCACAGGTTGTGCTGGAAGAGGAAGAGAGCGTGCAGGAGCAGCTGCCACCGGAAGTGGAGGAAGCGATGCTGCGCAGTCTGCAGGAAAAACTGTTGTCTTACTGTACTTCTAATCCAAAAATCGGGAAAGAATTAAAGAAGCAGGCAGAGGGGCTCAACAAGCTGAAAAGTTTCATTCAGGTAGTGGGCGGTACACTGCCTCTTGGTTATGAAAAACGTCAGGAACTTCTGGAAGCAGATTCACTCACTGCACAGTATGAGATCCTGATGAAGATTCTGCTTTACGAAACAAATATCCAGCAGATTAAGAACGAACTGCAGGAAAAGGTAAAAGAGAGGATAGATCAGAATCAGAGAGAATATATTCTCCGGGAAGAGATGAAAGTCATCCGGGAGGAACTGGGAGAAGATAATACCACTTCTGATATCAGGCAATTTGAGGAATCACTGGAGAAACTGGAGGCTGATGACACAGTCAAAGAGCGGATCAAAAAAGAAATTGTCCGGTTTAAAAATGTGGCAAACAGCCCGTCGGAAGGCAGTGTAGTGCGCGGCTATATTGAGACATTACTGGATCTGCCATGGAATAAGAAATCTGTGGACAATACAGATCTGAAAAATGCAGAGCAGATTCTGAATGATGATCACTATGGCCTGGAAAAAGTAAAAGAACGTGTGCTGGAGTTTTTGGCTGTCCGCGGACTGACAAAAGGAGGCGAAAGCCCGATCATCTGTCTGGTGGGACCTCCCGGAACCGGTAAGACAAGTATTGCCCGTTCTGTTGCCAGGGCACTGGATAAAAAGTATGTCCGCATCTGCCTGGGAGGTGTGAAAGATGAGGCAGAGATTCGTGGTCATCGCCGGACTTATGTTGGGGCTATGCCGGGACGTCTGATCCAGGGCATCCGGCAGGCCGGAGTGAAGAATCCACTGATGCTGTTGGATGAAATTGATAAAATGAGCAGTGATTACAAGGGAGATCCATCTTCCGCTATGCTGGAAGTGTTGGATTCTGAACAGAATGCCAAGTTTATCGATCACTATGTAGATATGCCGGTGGATTTATCTGAGGTGCTGTTTATCGCAACGGCCAACGATGTACATACGATTCCACGTCCGTTATTGGATCGTATGGAACTGATCGAGGTATCCAGCTATACGGAAAACGAAAAGATGCATATCGCAAAGGAACATTTGCTGGGCAAGCAGGTTGGAAAAAATGGACTGAAGCCGGAACAGTTGACAATTACCGATGAGGCGATGCATCAGATCATCAGCGGATATACCAGAGAAGCAGGTGTGCGTAACCTGGAGCGTAAAATAGGCGAAATCTGCAGAAAAGCAGCTAGAGAGATTTACGAAGGAATCTGTGAATCCGTGTTTGTAGATGAAAAACAGCTGGAACAGTATCTCGGCAAAGAACGGTTTCATGTGGACCGGATCAATGAACAGGACGAGATCGGTATCGTGCGTGGCCTGGCATGGACCAGTGTGGGGGGTGATACGCTGCAGATCGAAGTTAATGTGATGCCGGGCAAAGGCGAATTTAAACTGACAGGTCAGCTGGGAGACGTGATGAAAGAGTCTGCACAGGCAGGCATCAGTTATATCCGTTCTATCGGTGCGTCTTATGATATTCCGGAAGACTTTTTTACAAAACACGATATCCATATCCATATTCCGGAGGGGGCTGTGCCGAAGGATGGTCCATCTGCCGGTATTACCATGGCGACGGCAATGCTGTCTGCTATTACAAAGAAACCGGTGCGTGCGGATGTGGCAATGACCGGTGAGATCACATTGCGTGGTCGCGTGCTGCCAATCGGCGGTTTGAAAGAAAAATTGCTGGCAGCAAAGACTGCAGGTATCCGTACCGTATGCGTTCCGGCCCAGAATGAAGCGGATATAGCAGAGATTTCTGAAGAAATCCGGGAAGGTCTTCAGATCTGTTACGTTAAAAAAATGGAAGAAGTGCTGAAAATCGCAATGAATGGAGGAACCAATGATCATTAAAAATGCTTCACTGGAAACGGTGTGTGGCTACACCAGTAAATTACCGAAAAATACAAAGCCGGAGATCGCATTTGCCGGAAAATCAAATGTGGGAAAATCATCTCTGATCAACGCCCTGATGAACCGCAAGGCACTTGCCCGCACTTCCGGTCAGCCGGGCAAGACACAGACCATCAATTTTTATAATATCAACGATGAACTGTACCTGACGGATCTTCCGGGGTATGGTTTTGCAAAAGTATCTCAGAAGGAAAAAGAAAAATGGGGAACTATGATCGAGAATTATCTGAATAGTTCCGAACAGCTGCGGGCAGTATTTCTGTTGGTGGATATCCGTCATGAGCCATCTGCGAACGACAAAATAATGTACGAGTGGATGGTATATCAGGGCTTTCATCCGATTATTATTGCTACAAAGGCAGATAAGGTCAAGCGCAGTCAGCTTCAGAAACAGTTAAAAGTGATTCGTCTGGGGTTGAATACGGAAAAAGGAGCCATTTTGATCCCGTTTTCCGCTGAAACAAAACAGGGAAGAGAAGAAATCTGGAATCTGGTGGATCAGATTTTAGCATCATCAGGAGAGACAGATGAAGAATAAATATGTATTTACCGCAGTGCTGCTGGCAGTAATCCTGTTTGTGGGAAACATGCTGACCATGGCATATGTCAGAACAGAGCAGAGCCGCGAACAGTTGAAAGAAGGCAATCTGCTGGTAGTGACATCTTTTTATCCGATGTATGTTGCTGCAGAAAATGTTATCGGTGATGTGGAAGGCGTGACACTGGAGAACTTAAGTGAGCCTCAGACCGGTTGTCTGCATGATTATCAGCTGACAGCGGCAGACATGAAACTGCTGTCCAAAGCAGATGTGTTTATCGTAAATGGCGGCGGTATTGAGTCCTTTTTGTCTGATGTGGCAGAATCTTATCCGAATCTGAAGATTATTCAGGCCTGCGATGGAATTGAGCTATTACAGGCGGCAGAAGGAACGGAAGATGTCGATTCGGATGAAGCGGAATCAGAAGAACACCTGCATGAGACGGAAACAGCAGATACGAAGGCGGAAAGTGATGTTCATGACGAAGAGGCCGATCATGCAGATCACGATCATTCTGAGCATTCACATGGGGATGAAAATGCTCATGCATGGATGAATCTGGCGGATTATCAGATTCAGGTCCAGAACATTTGTGAGGGGCTTTCCGAAGCTGACAGTGTCCATGCAGAGCAATATGCAAAACATGCACAGACCTATCAGGGGAAAGTGCGGGAATTACAGCAGGAGGCAGCAGAACTTTCGTCGCAGATTGCTGCACAGCCGGTGGTGGTTTTTCATGAAGCATATGAATATATCGTACAGGAATATGGACTGACACTGGCCGGTGAGATGAATCTGGACGAAGAACGCCAGGTTAGTGCCGGTGAAGTGGCAGATATTTTGCATGCAATAGAAGAGAACCATGTTTCTGTTGTGCTTGCAGAAAAACTGTATGGCACAGACATGGGAGAAATGGTAGCAAAACAAAGCGGCGTCAAAGTTATTTATCTGGATACACTGACCAGGGGAGATTATTCGGCAGACAGTTATCTGGAAGGCATGAAAAACAATATTGAACAGTTGAAAGAGGCATTCCAATGATGAAAAAAATTATGCAGCCCTGTGGTTTGCACTGTATCAAAATGCAGGATATCGGTGTGACCATTGGGGAACAAAACATCTTGCAGCATGTGAATCTGCATATCCACTGTGGCACCCTGGCGGCGGTGATCGGGAAAAACGGTGCAGGTAAATCCACGCTCATCCGGGCC
>NZ_CP173382.1:237500-242500 GCF_045002895.1 Eubacterium ramulus
ATACTACTTAGTGACCGATAGCGCATAGTACTGTGAAGGAAAGGTGAAAAGGACCCCGGGAGGGGAGTGAAAGAGAACCTGAAACCCTGTGTTTACAAACTGTCGGAGGGCTTTATATGCCCGACGGCGTACTTTTTGTAGAACGGTCCGGCGAGTTGTGCATACTGGCAAGGTTAAGGGATAAAGTCCCGGAGCCGCAGGGAAACCAAGCCTTAAGAGGGCGCGATAGTCAGTGTGTGCAGACCCGAAACCGGGTGACCTATCCATGTCCAGGTTGAAGTTGCCGTAAAAGGCAATGGAGGACCGAACGCACATCCGTTGAAAAGGGTGGCGATGAGGTGTGGATAGCGGAGAAATTCCAATCGAACCCGGAGATAGCTGGTTCTCCTCGAAATAGCTTTAGGGCTAGCCTCGTTTTAGTCTGGTGGAGGTAGAGCACTGAATTCCCAAGGGGGCGTCAAAGCTTACTAAGGGATATCAAACTCCGAATGCCATACAGATGATGAACGGGAGTCAGACTATACGAGATAAGTTGGATAGTCAAAAGGGAAAGAGCCCAGACCCGCAGCTAAGGTCCCAAAGTGCATGTTAAGTGGAAAAGGATGTGGGATCTCTAAGACAACTAGGATGTTGGCTCAGAAGCAGCCATTCATTCAAAGAGTGCGTAACAGCTCACTAGTCGAGAGGTCCTGCGCCGAAAATGTCCGGGGCTAAAACATGCCACCGAAGCTTGGGAATGACATAGTCATTGGTAGAGGAGCATTCTTAACGCGAAGAAGCAGTACCGGAAGGAGCTGTGGAGTGCTAAGAAGAGAGAATGCCGGAATGAGTAGCGAGAACAAGGTGAGAATCCTTGTGGCCGAATATCCAAGGTCTCCAGGGTAAAGCTGATCTGCCCTGGGAAAGTCGGGACCTAAGGTGAGGCTGAAAAGCGTAGCCGATGGACAACAGGTTGATATTCCTGTACCGCATGGTAACAGAACTGTGGGGACACGGGAGGGAAACATGGGCCGGAAATGGAAAGTCCGGTACAAACGGGGTAGTCGCACAGCAGGCAAATCCGCTGTGCATGAGACGAAGCCGTGATGTGGAGCGAACTAAAGTAGTGAAGCATGTGCCCCCTCCTGTCGAGAAAAGCCGCTATTGTTTGCCATGCGCCCGTACCGTAAACCGACACAGGTGGATGAGGAGAGAATCCTAAGGCCGGCGGGAGAAGCATTGTCAAGGAACTCGGCAAAATGACCCCGTAACTTCGGGAGAAGGGGTGCCCACGCAAGTGGGCCGCAGAGAATAGGCTCAAGCAACTGTTTAGCAAAAACACAGGTCTATGCGAAACCGTAAGGTGATGTATATGGGCTGACGCCTGCCCGGTGCTGGAAGGTTAAGAGGAGAGGTTAGCTTCGGCGAAGCTTTGAATCCAAGCCCCAGTAAACGGCGGCCGTAACTATAACGGTCCTAAGGTAGCGAAATTCCTTGTCGGGTAAGTTCCGACCCGCACGAAAGGCGTAATGATTTGAGCGCTGTCTCGACAATGCACCCGGTGAAATTGAAGTACCAGTGAAGATGCTGGTTACCCGCGCCAGGACGGAAAGACCCCATGGAGCTTTACTCCAGTTTGGTACTGGAGCTTGGTATTGCATGTACAGGATAGGTGGGAGCTTATGAATCAGGGACGCCAGTCTCTGAGGAGGCGCTGTTGGGATACCACCCTTGCAATATCGGGTTTCTAACCAGCCGCCGTGATCCGGCGGTGGGACAATGCCAGGCGGGGAGTTTGACTGGGGCGGTCGCCTCCGAAAGGGTATCGGAGGCGCTCAAAGTTTCCCTCATAATGGTCGGAAACCATTAGAAGAGTGCAAAGGCAGAAGGGAGGCTGACTGCGACACCGACGGGTGGAGCAGGTACGAAAGTAGGACTTAGTGATCCGGTGGCATAAAGTGGGATTGCCATCGCTCAACGGATAAAAGCTACCCTGGGGATAACAGGCTTATCACTCCCAAGAGTTCACATCGACGGAGTGGTTTGGCACCTCGATGTCGGCTCATCGCATCCTGGGGCTGTAGCAGGTCCCAAGGGTTGGGCTGTTCGCCCATTAAAGCGGTACGCGAGCTGGGTTCAGAACGTCGTGAGACAGTTCGGTCCCTATCCGGCGCGGGCGTAGGATATCTGAGGGGAGCTGGCCTTAGTACGAGAGGACCGGGCTGGACGGACCACTGGTGTACCGGCTGTCATGCCAATGGCATCGCCGGGTAGCCAAGTCCGGAAGGAATAAACGCTGAAGGCATCTAAGCGTGAAGTCCCCCCCAAGATGAGATATCCCATCCTTATAAAGGAGTAAAAACCCTTGAAGAGTACGAGGTAGATAGGGCAGAGGTGGAAGTGTGGCAACACATGGAGCTGACTGTTACTAATCGTTTGAGGACTTGACCAAAAATGAGAAATTGAATAGTGATGGAAAGACACTGGTTCTGTATGAAGTTTTGAAGGTATATATCATATAAATAAAAAATGCTGTATTGATAATTTGGTCAATACAGCATTTTTTGTGCTACCAAATTGGTATAATGCAAAATTTTTGGAAGCTGAGGTTGCCCAAAAACGATTCATCACTATTGATTTTCTTTTGGAAAAATGTTCTGATAGATTGATAATAAAGAAAAAGAGAATTGGATTGATAGAATGACAATGAAAAAGCGTTGTATGTTGAGTTTCTCATACAGCGCTTTTTATCTTTTTTATTCTTAATTCTATTTATTCTACAACTGTTCGCAGATATGTCTGGCAACATATACACCGCTGGCAGATGCATGAGACAGGGAATGTGTCACACCGCTGCCGTCACCGATGATGTAGAGTCCTTTGTGGCAGCTTTCCAGATTTTCATCCAGTTCCACTTCCATATTGTAGAATTTTACCTCAACGCCGTACAGCAAAGTATCATCATTTGCAGTACCCGGAGCAATTTTATCCAATGCATAGATCATTTCGATAATACCATCCAAAATACGTTTCGGAAGTACCAGACTTAAGTCACCCGGTGTAGCGGAGAGGGTAGGACGAACCAGACCTTCTTCAATACGTTTTACAGTACTGCGTCGTCCGCGGACTAAGTCACCAAAACGCTGTACAATGACACCGCCACCCAACATGTTGGACAGTCTTGCAATGCTCTCACCGTATCCGTTACTGTCTTTGAACGGTTCAGAGAAGTGTTTTGCAACCAGAAGAGCAAAGTTTGTATTTTCAGTCTGCTGTGCCGGATCTTCGTAGCTGTGTCCATTTACAGTAACGATACCGTTTGTATTCTCATTTACAACAATTCCATATGGATTCATGCAGAAGGTACGCACGTTATCCTCGAATTTTTCTGTACGATATACAATTTTGCTTTCATACAACTCATCTGTCAGATCAGAGAAAATAACAGCCGGAAGTTCTACGCGTACACCAAGGTCTACGCGGTTTGAATTTGTCGGGATCTCAAGATCCTTACAGATGCTCTCCATCCATTTGCTGCCGATGCGTCCGACAGAAACAACACACTTAGTACAGTCAGCAAATGTATCATGATAGTGGATACGATAGTTATTATCTCCCAGACGTTCAATTTTGGTTACCGGTGTCTGGAAGTAAAAATCAATCTGATCTTTTAACTCATTATACAGATTTTCTAAAACAACATAATTGATATCGGTACCCAGATGACGAACAGATGCATCCAGAAGTTTTAATTTATTCTGCATGCAGATCTTTTTGAAATGTGTTCCTGCAGTAGAGTACAGTTTCGTTTCAGCACCGCCATGTGTCATGTTGATCTCATCTACATAACGCATCAGATCCAGGGCTTCTTCTTTTCCGATATATTCGTATAATGTGCCGCCAAAGTCATTGGTAATATTGTATTTTCCATCAGAAAATGCTCCGGCACCGCCGAATCCGCTCATGATCGCACAAGTAGGACATTTGATACAGGATGGAACTTTTTTGCCGTCAATCGGGCAATGACGTTTTTCTAACGGGTAGCCTTCCTCGAAAACAGCAATCTTTAAATTTTTATTCTGGTGAATCAGTTCATAAGCGGAAAAAATACCGCCAGGACCGGCACCAATGATCACAACATCATATTTCATAGTGAAATAACCTCCAATAGTAAAATTTCAAGTTGAACGCATGTGAGACTTGGTGCGTGATTCTGATTAGCGTAAGCTGATATATTCCATTCAGAATCACTGCACATCCTGCAAAGCGCTTATCTCAGTTGGATATGAAATTCCAACTGAGACAAAAAATGCAGTGCTACATACTACAACAAAGACAAGAGTGAAAATAGAGTTTCACTTTGAATTTTATGTAACTGGCACTGCTTATAGTTACTATTTATTCTATCGCGGAAATATCTAGCATGTCAATAAAAATTATGTGAAAAATTGGCAACGATATCAGATGTAGCAAAGCTTGCCGGAATGTCTGCTTCTACTGTTTCAAGGGTCATTAATAATAAGCCTCATGTCTTAGCATGCACCATGCAGATGGAATCATTCTTTGTTCGATTGAAAATGAATGGAAAATGTTAAAATCCTATTTAAGCTATGGTAGGTTGATCGCATGCAATGAGTATAATGAAGATCAGAGTGTTTCCATGATTCGGGCAAAGCAGTATGAAGGCTTTTATAAAGCAACGGAATATCTGTTAAGCAAGGAAAAACGCGGCATTGCCTACTGCACCGGAAGAAAAGGTTTTTCTACAAAAGACACATTGGAACTTCTGCGTCTGAAATCCCGTGATAATGCAAGAACTCCGATGCAGTGGAGTACGGAAAAAAATGCCGGATTCTCTGAAGCAGAGCCGTGGATCGCGGTAAATGACAACTACAAAACAATCAATGCAGAGGCATCTGTCAAAGCTCCAAAATTCGTTTTTTCTTATTATAAGAAGTTAGTGCAGCTGTGCCATGAAGTACCTGTAATTACAGATGGTGTATACAAACTTCTGGACGCGG
>NZ_CP173382.1:247500-1995000 GCF_045002895.1 Eubacterium ramulus
CGAGACACGTGGAACCTTGATGGAAGGAGCGGGGACCACCCCGTAAGGCTAAATACTACTTAGTGACCGATAGCGCATAGTACTGTGAAGGAAAGGTGAAAAGGACCCCGGGAGGGGAGTGAAAGAGAACCTGAAACCCTGTGTTTACAAACTGTCGGAGGGCTTTATATGCCCGACGGCGTACTTTTTGTAGAACGGTCCGGCGAGTTGTGCATACTGGCAAGGTTAAGGGATAAAGTCCCGGAGCCGCAGGGAAACCAAGCCTTAAGAGGGCGAGATAGTCAGTGTGTGCAGACCCGAAACCGGGTGACCTATCCATGTCCAGGTTGAAGTTGCCGTAAAAGGCAATGGAGGACCGAACGCACATCCGTTGAAAAGGGTGGCGATGAGGTGTGGATAGCGGAGAAATTCCAATCGAACCCGGAGATAGCTGGTTCTCCTCGAAATAGCTTTAGGGCTAGCCTCGTTTTAGTCTGGTGGAGGTAGAGCACTGAATTCCCAAGGGGGCGTCAAAGCTTACTAAGGGATATCAAACTCCGAATGCCATACAGATGATGAACGGGAGTCAGACTATACGAGATAAGTTGGATAGTCAAAAGGGAAAGAGCCCAGACCCGCAGCTAAGGTCCCAAAGTGCATGTTAAGTGGAAAAGGATGTGGGATCTCTAAGACAACTAGGATGTTGGCTCAGAAGCAGCCATTCATTCAAAGAGTGCGTAACAGCTCACTAGTCGAGAGGTCCTGCGCCGAAAATGTCCGGGGCTAAAACATGCCACCGAAGCTTGGGAATGACATAGTCATTGGTAGAGGAGCATTCTTAACGCGAAGAAGCAGTACCGGAAGGAGCTGTGGAGTGCTAAGAAGAGAGAATGCCGGAATGAGTAGCGAGAACAAGGTGAGAATCCTTGTGGCCGAATATCCAAGGTCTCCAGGGTAAAGCTGATCTGCCCTGGGAAAGTCGGGACCTAAGGTGAGGCTGAAAAGCGTAGCCGATGGACAACAGGTTGATATTCCTGTACCGCATGGTAACAGAACTGTGGGGACACGGGAGGGAAACATGGGCCGGAAATGGAAAGTCCGGTACAAACGGGGTAGTCGCACAGCAGGCAAATCCGCTGTGCATGAGACGAAGCCGTGATGTGGAGCGAACTAAAGTAGTGAAGCATGTGCCCTCTCCTGTCGAGAAAAGCCGCTATTGTTTGCCATGCGCCCGTACCGTAAACCGACACAGGTGGATGAGGAGAGAATCCTAAGGCCGGCGGGAGAAGCATTGTCAAGGAACTCGGCAAAATGACCCCGTAACTTCGGGAGAAGGGGTGCCCACGCAAGTGGGCCGCAGAGAATAGGCTCAAGCAACTGTTTAGCAAAAACACAGGTCTATGCGAAACCGTAAGGTGATGTATATGGGCTGACGCCTGCCCGGTGCTGGAAGGTTAAGAGGAGAGGTTAGCTTCGGCGAAGCTTTGAATCCAAGCCCCAGTAAACGGCGGCCGTAACTATAACGGTCCTAAGGTAGCGAAATTCCTTGTCGGGTAAGTTCCGACCCGCACGAAAGGCGTAATGATTTGAGCGCTGTCTCGACAATGCACCCGGTGAAATTGAAGTACCAGTGAAGATGCTGGTTACCCGCGCCAGGACGGAAAGACCCCATGGAGCTTTACTCCAGTTTGGTACTGGAGCTTGGTATTGCATGTACAGGATAGGTGGGAGCTTATGAATCAGGGACGCCAGTCTCTGAGGAGGCGCTGTTGGGATACCACCCTTGCAATATCGGGTTTCTAACCAGCCGCCGTGATCCGGCGGTGGGACAATGCCAGGCGGGGAGTTTGACTGGGGCGGTCGCCTCCGAAAGGGTATCGGAGGCGCTCAAAGTTTCCCTCATAATGGTCGGAAACCATTAGAAGAGTGCAAAGGCAGAAGGGAGGCTGACTGCGACACCGACGGGTGGAGCAGGTACGAAAGTAGGACTTAGTGATCCGGTGGCATAAAGTGGGATTGCCATCGCTCAACGGATAAAAGCTACCCTGGGGATAACAGGCTTATCACTCCCAAGAGTTCACATCGACGGAGTGGTTTGGCACCTCGATGTCGGCTCATCGCATCCTGGGGCTGTAGCAGGTCCCAAGGGTTGGGCTGTTCGCCCATTAAAGCGGTACGCGAGCTGGGTTCAGAACGTCGTGAGACAGTTCGGTCCCTATCCGGCGCGGGCGTAGGATATCTGAGGGGAGCTGGCCTTAGTACGAGAGGACCGGGCTGGACGGACCACTGGTGTACCGGCTGTCATGCCAATGGCATCGCCGGGTAGCCAAGTCCGGAAGGAATAAACGCTGAAGGCATCTAAGCGTGAAGTCCCCCCCAAGATGAGATATCCCATCCTTATAAAGGAGTAAAAACCCTTGAAGAGTACGAGGTAGATAGGGCAGAGGTGGAAGTGTGGCAACACATGGAGCTGACTGTTACTAATCGTTTGAGGGCTTGACCAAGAACACGAGATTGAATAAAAGAAGCTAAGATCTCACCTGTATGAAGTTTTGAAGGTATATAAATAAATATAATCAAAATGGGTGTTCCTGGTCAGGAACATCCTTTTTGATATGTATGAAATTATTTTAGCATGGTAAAGAAGTAGATAATAACTACATTGCAGACACAGAAAAACAGCAGCCATGCGACTGCTGTTTTCCACATAGGGAGATTGAGTTATGAAAATGTTTATCAAAAATAAAGTAGATTTCCTTTTGACAAGTATTATGATACTCAATAAATGTGAGCAAAATATGTCAAAATTCTAAAAGAAACAGAATCAATTCTAAAAGAATCATATTAAAAGTATAAAGAAAAAATAAACACATGCATAAAAGACAGGAAAGAAGGAGTTTTGAATGGAAATAGTAAAAGGAAGACCATTGAATGTGAAAGAACGTCTGAAAAAAGAGGTCCGTGTATATGATCTTCTGGATGAACTTGACATTGAATATTGGCGGATAGATCATGAAGTAGCACAGACTATGGAGGATTGTGAGGAAGTAGATCGAATTCTTGATGCTGTCATCTGTAAAAATTTGTTTTTATGTAATCGTCAGAAAACAAAATTTTATCTTCTCATGATGCCGGGAGATAAGGCGTTTAAGACAAAAGAATTGTCTGCACAGATCCAGAGTGCACGCCTGTCTTTTGCTCCGGAGGAATATATGGAGAAATTTCTGGATATTACCCCTGGTTCTGTCAGTGTAATGGGTCTGATGAATGATACAGAAAATCAGGTGCAACTTCTGGTGGATGCGGATGTACTGGAGGGAGAATACCTTGGATGCCATCCATGTATCAATACATCCAGTCTGAAATTGCGGACAAGAGATGTTTTTACTACATACCTGAATGCAGTGCATCATGACTATATCGCAGTACATCTTGGAGATAGGAATGAATAAATTACTTTAGGAGAAAGCAATATTATGAACCAGTATAAAAAAGGTGTGATTTATACAATTATTGGCGGTGCATGTTGGGGAATTTCCGGAACGTGTGGAGAATATCTGTGTACGTTCAAAGGAATGGATACCAGACTTTTAACAGATATCAGACTGCTTGGGGCGGGTCTGGTTTTGTGTCTGTTCATGTTTTGGCGATATCGCCCGAATGTGAAACTGTTTTTGAAAACGCCGAATGCGGTATTGCATTGTATCGTATTTGGAATAGGCGGTTTGATGTTTACGCAGTACGCATATTTGACAGCCATAGCGAAAACAAATGCGGGAACAGCAACCGTGCTACAGTATCTATCGGCAATCTTTGTTTTGCTGATTGTCTGTCTGCGAAAGAGAAAATTACCTGTTTTGCGGGAAAATATTGCAATCGTTTCCTGTCTCGTAGGTACATTTTTAGTAGCGACGCATGGAAGTTTTACTTCATTATATATATCTAAGCAAGGATTATTCTGGGGATTTTTGGCTGCAGTGGCAGCAACACTCTACATTTTAATACCACAGCAGCTTCTGGCAGACTGGGGAAGCATCATCCCAACCGGAATCGGTATGTTGACCGGAGGAATCGCATTTTTCTTTATCATGCGGGTTTGGAAAATATCTGTGAAGCTCGATCTTACAACGGTGGTAATTACGGTGCTGATCGTAATGGTTGGTACGGTGTTGGCGTTTACTATGTTTCTGAAGGGAACCAGTCTGGTTGGTCCGGCTCGCGGAAATATGCTTGGTTGTGTGGAGCCGCTGATGGCAACGGTATGCTCAGCTGTTTTTCTGGATACTGTGTTCCTTCCAATGGATATTATTGGTTTTGGATTCATCATTGCGACAGTTTTTATACTGGCAAAGAGTTAGTTACAAAAAAGTAATGTGAGGATTGAACAAAAAATATTGAAATAGAAAAACAAGTTTGTGCACACTTACACGGAAGGTTTTGCTATTATAATAACTGTAAAAACCCCCAATACATTATATAGTTTTTTGCTACCCCCATAGTAAAAAATACCTTCTCTTGAAAGAGCAGCTGATCGACCGGCTGTTCTTTTTTTTGTAAATGTGGCGTTTCCCTTGCTTTTTCGCTATAGATATAGTATAAATGTTTGAGCATGGGAAAAAATAATTCGTAATTCACATAAGATGAAGAGGGGGTATTATGTTTCAAAAGGGAAAAAAGAATCCTCACAGTGGGGGATTAAACATTATGATTGTTGGGTGTGGAAAAGTTGGTATGACTTTGGTAGACCGTCTCAGTAAAGAGGGGCATGACATTTCTGTCGTTGACAAAAATGCTGCCCGTCTGCAGAGTGTGACCCATATGCATGATGTATATGGGGTAGTTGGCAACGGAGCAAGCTTTACTGTATTAAAGGAAGCAGGAATTGAAAACACAGATATCCTGATTTCGGTGACAGATTCAGATGAGTTGAATCTGCTTTGCTGTCTGGTTGCAAAACGTTCCGGACACTGCGAGGTCATTGCCAGAGTGCGTACGCCGGATTATAGTGAGGAAAAAGCATATCTGAAGGAAAAACTCGGACTGGCCATGATGATCAATCCGGAGCAGGAAGCTGCAAATGCAATTTCTCGTATTTTATATATGCCGACGGCATTGGAGGTAGCCCCTTTTGCCAGAGGTCATGCGGAAATGGTTCGTATCAAACTGCCGCAGGGAAACGTACTGACAGGAAAGAAAATCGCAGATCTGGTGAAGGAACTTTCCGGAGCAGTTCTGATCTGTGCTGTTGAGCGAAGCGGAAAAGTATACATTCCGGGTGGTGATTTTGAACTGGCAGCCGGAGATGTCATCAGTTTTATTGCGCCGGTGCGCGACGGACGAAAATTTTTGAAGAAAAACGGATTTCAGACACATCAGGCAAAAAGCTGTATCATCGTAGGTGGGGGGCGTGCGGCTTATTATCTGGCAAAACGTCTGATCGAACTCGGAATTTCTGTACAGATTGTTGAAAATAAGAAAGAACGCTGTGAGGAGCTGAGTGTGTTGCTTCCGCAGGCAATTATCGTAAACGGAGACGGTACCAGCGAGGAACTGCTTAATGAGATTGGTATTACAACGACAGAGTCTCTTGTTCCACTGACCGGAATCGACGAGGAAAATATCATGCTGACTTTGTATGCAAAGGAAGTATCCAATGCCAAGGTTGTTACCAAGATCAATCGTATCACGTATACCGGAGTGATCGATCAGTTGGATCTGGGCAGTGTGGTATACCCAAAATATATTACATCTGAGGCAATCATTGCTTTTGTACGTTCCAAGACAGCGACAATGAATAACAATATCGAAACCATGATCCATCTGTTTGATGAACGTGTGGAAGCGATTGAGTTTGTTGTGGGTGATCAGTCTCCGATTGTTAATCTGCCGCTGGCACAGCTGAAACTGAAAAAAAATCTCCTGGTAGCATGTATCAATCGTGATGGAAAAATCATTATCCCGGGTGGAAATGATAAAATCCAGGGGGGAGACACGGTAATTATTGTTACAACAAATACCGGATTTCATGATATAGAAGATATTTTACGGTAGGTGGAGGTCACATTAGATGAATAAGTCGATGATAGCCTATATATTGGGCTGGATTATGAAGTTGGAAGGGCTTTTTATGCTGATTCCGGTTCTGGTGGCATTGATCTATCGGGAACACAATGGCGTGTGGTTTGCCATCGTGGCAGTCTGTGCACTGGTATTTGGAGCAGTTGTTACGCATAAAAAACCGGAAAGTAATGTGTTTTACATGAGAGAGGGTTGTATCGCCACGGCAATGAGCTGGTTTATCATGAGTGTGATCGGCTGTCTGCCATTTTTCCTGAGTGGGGAAATTCCGTCTTTTACAGATGCATTGTTTGAAACTGTGTCCGGATTTACGACAACGGGATCCACGATTTTGAGTGATGTGGAAAGTCTGTCTTATTGTATGTTGTTCTGGCGTAGTTTTACACATTGGATCGGAGGTATGGGAGTACTTGTATTTTTACTTGCGGTTATTCAGATGACAGGTGGTTCCAACATGAATCTGCTGCGTGCAGAAAGTCCGGGACCGGCGGTCGGAAAACTGGTGCCAAGAATGATGCATACAGCAAGAATTTTATATGTGATCTACCTTGGAATGACAGTGATTCTTTTTGTGTTACTGGTGTGTGGGAAAATGTCGGTATTTGAATCACTGACGACTGCATTTTCTACGGCAGGAACCGGAGGTTTTGGCATTCGAAACGACAGTCTGGCAAGTTGTTCCCCCTACATTCAGTGGATTGTAACAATCTTTATGATTTTGTTTGGTGTTAATTTTAATGCCTTTTATTTTTTGTTACTGCGAAAATGGAAACAGCTTTTTCACATGGAAGAAGTCTGGGCATATTTCGGCGTTATTGTGGCAGCAATCCTGATCATTATGACAAATACATATGGCTGGGTCGGTAATGTGATGGAAAATCTCAGAAACACATCGTTCCAGGTTGGCTCGATCATTACAACTACCGGTTTCATGACCGTGGATTTTGACCAGTGGCCTTCTCTGTCAAGATATGTCATGCTGTTTCTGATGATGATCGGCGCTTGTGCCGGAAGTACCGGCGGCGGTATGAAAGTCAGCCGATTCCTGTTATCCGTGAAATCAGCTCTGCGGGAATTAAATTCCTATCTGTTTCCGAAGAGTATAAAAAAGATCAAGATGGATGGAAAGACGGTAGATGAAGAGGCAATCCGTGGTATCAACGTATATTTTACGGCATATATGCTTCTTGTTATATTGTCTACGTTTCTGGTGTGCATAGATGGAACCGATCTGGTCAGTGGATTTTCTTCCGTGCTTGGCACTTTTAACAATATCGGACCGGGTCTTGCAAAATACGGACCGGCCTGCAATTTCGGTGCTGCGTCAACTTTCAGTAAATGTGTGTACATTTTTGATATGCTGGCAGGACGTTTGGAAATATTCCCGGTACTGATCCTTTTGTATCCACCGAGTTGGCGTGGACTTTTGAAGCGCCGGATCAAACGGAAAAAGAATAGCAGAACGAATATATCCGTATCATAATCAAACAGAACGATATTCTTGTTGATTTTTGAATAAATTTTAAGAATTTCTGAATCCTATTTACAGAGGACGAAAATCTTGGTACAACTTAACTTATAGCAGGTGAAGCGTGTAAATGAGCAAAAACAGTAGAAAAGTTACACAGAAGCCTGAGGGGCGTTTTGTGAATTGCGCGTGTGAACTGCAGTTGAATGTACGACAAAGATTGTCTGGAGGTAGAATAGGTGATTTTTCCAAAGTTGATTTATACATTTTTCGTAGCAATGATTCCGGCCGTCGAGGTAAAAGGTGCCATTCCTTTTGGTATGGCACTGCAGCTTGCACCGTGGCAGGCGTATCTGATGGCATTATGCGGGAGTTTTTTTGTGGTTTGTTTCCTGGCTTTTTTTACACATTGGTTTTATGTGGAATGTAAAAAGCATGGATTTTTAAAACGGTTTATCGGATGGATCGATAAAATAGTGACGAAGAATAAAGATAAAATTCACAAGTACGGTCCACTGGCAATTTTTGCCTATGTGGCAGTGCCGATTCCGGGAACCGGAACATGGACCGGAAGCATCATTGCCGGGGTGCTGAACATGAGACCGGGCATTACCATTTTTTGTGTAATGTGCGGAAATGCTGTGGCGGGGATGATCGTGATGCTGGCAAGTTCAGGCGTTATTCATTTGATTTCACGATTGTAAATGTGCAGAGTGGTATAGAAACTGGCATGGATATAACGAAAAAAACTGGCTCTTGAAAAAGGTCAGTTTTTTTGTTATGTATAAGAAACGTAAGAGAAAGATGGGGAATGGAAAGTTTTATGATAGTTTCACATAACAATCAGAAGAAGATTGCTGTGATAAATGATTTTTCAGGCTTTGGACGATGCTCGATTGCAGTTTCACTGCCAATCATATCAGCAATGAAGATACAGTGCTGTCCGGTACCAACATCGATTTTTTCCAATCATACAGGGTTTGACAGCTATTTTTTTGAAGACTATACCAATAAAATGCGTCCGTATATTGCAGAATGGCGGAAACTGGATCTGCATTTTAATGGAATCTGTACCGGATTTCTTGGATCAGAGGCACAAATTGGGATTGTAGGAGATTTCCTTCAGGAGTTTGGCGGAGAGGGGACGATCGTATTGATCGATCCGGTTATGGGAGATTATGGAAAGCCGTATCCGACTTATACTATGGAAATGTGTCTGGAAATGAAAAAACTGGTGCATTATGCAGACATTCTGACACCGAATCTGACGGAGGCATGCATTCTGACAGACACACCTTATAAGGAAAAATGGCGGGTGGCAGAGATTGAACAGATGGCAGAAGTTTTAAGCCGGATGGGTCCGGGAAAAGTAGTGATCACCGGAATTCCACAGGGCAGTTTTGTGGCAAATCTCTGTTATGAGAAAGAAAAGGAATGCAAGGTACTGCGCACTCATAGAATTGGTACCTCCCGATCCGGAACCGGGGATATTTTTTCGGCAATACTGGCAGCAGATGCGGTGAACGGAGTGTCTTTTGAAGAGTCTGTAAAGAAGGCATCCGGATTTATCAAAAAGTGCATTTTAAGTTCCATCGAGCGGGAGATTCCGCTGACGGACGGTGTCTGCTTCGAGGAGCATCTTGGAAGTCTGGCGAGATAATGTTGCTTTATGATTTACTTAAAAAAGATATCTGGTAAGCAGAGTCATCGAAAGTGCGTGAAGGAGAACTTATATTAATATTAAAAAGAGTGGATTATAAATAGAAAGAAGGAATGAAAAATGGAAATTTTATACAAAGTACATCATGGGTTATATGTAAACCTGACAAACAAATGTCCATGTGCCTGTACATTCTGCCTGCGTCAGACGATGGATCATGTGGGGGAAGCTCACAGTCTGTGGCTGGAGCGTGAGCCTTCTGCAGAGGAAGTAATCGCAGAATTTGCAAAGTTTGATATGAATGAATTTGAGGAAGTCGTATTTTGTGGATTCGGTGAGCCGACAGAGGCATTGCCTGTACTGTTGAAAGTGGCAGCCTATGTAAAAGAGACATTCTCAAAACCAGTGCGTATCAATACGAATGGTATGGGAAACCTGATCTGGAACCGCGATATTACACCGGAATTTGAAGGTTTGATCGATACAGTATCCATCAGCCTGAATACACCGAATGCAGAGCGTTATCATGAACTGGTGCGCAGCAAATTCGGAGATCAGTCTTTTGATGCAATGATCAGTTTTGCCAAAAAGTGTACGCAGCATGTTCCTAAAGTTGTCATGACTACGGTAGCTACCACGATCACAAAAGAAGAAGAAGCACAGTGCAGTAAAATTTGTGAGGAAGTCGGAGCTGTTTACCGCATCCGTCCATGGGAAGACTAAAACATTAAAAAATACATATTATCGAAAAAAGATAATAAAAGAATAATGATACCGCCGGTCGGCCGACCGGCGGTGTTTTTTTCCTTGCATTTTAGCTAGAACTTTATTATAATTTAGGTTGCCTGTTCAAGGCAGTGTAGACTTGCAGAGATGCACAGAAGAATATGTCATGCATGGCATGATGTGCATTTCGCAACAAGAATGCCGAGGGCATTCTTGAATGATGTATACATAGATATTTTTTTTGTGGATTTTTATAGCAGGAAGCAGGAGAATGAAGATGTGGCAGCTGATTTTGGGAACTGCAGGATTTGTCCTGTATTTTGTATATGATATCAACAGTGTTTTAAGTAAGAATGTATGTTTGCAGAAATTTTTTGCATGGGGGAGTATTCTTGTCGTGGCGTCTGTCGTAGCAGAGTTCTGTTCTGCGTGGGGACAAGGTCATCGGAGCGTGGAAGCAGTGATCGGATTTGGAATCGGAGCATTGTTTTTTCTTGGTCTGCTTATATATACCTTGTTTTTTGCCCTTCCCTTTGAAGAAACCTATTGTGAAGAAAATAAACTGCGTGCTGCATACACAGAAGGAGTGTACGGTCTGTGCCGTCATCCGGGTGTATTGTGGTTTGCAGGTGCCTTTTTATGCATGTGGGGAATGCTGGGCGGATGGAGACCGGGAATCTATTTTGGACTTATGATTTTCTGGAATTATCTGTATATCATTTTTCAGGATCTGTGGACATTTCCACGGACATTTTTTAATTACAGGGAATATCAACAAAGTACGCCGTTTTTAATTCCGAATGGAAAAAGCATCCGGGTGTGTATGAAAAGTATAAGAAAACGTAGCAATCAATCTGGAGCGGACAACCTATGAGTCTAAAAGAAAAATTGAAAAAACATCAATATAATGAAATCTGGCAGCAGTATTGCGGATTCCTGGATCTGTCCATGGAAGGATACATGAAGATTCAGCGGCGGTTGATGGAAGAGCAGATCCAGCTCTGGAGCAACTGCGGACTGGGGCAGTCCATTCTGAAGGGAAAGCATCCGAAAAATCTGGAGGAATTCCGGAAAATGGTACCGTTGACAGAGTATGAAGATTATGCGGATATTCTGTTGACCAAGCAGCCGGATATGCTCCCGGGAAATCCTGTAATCTGGATCCAGACGACCTGGGAGGGTGGCAAGCACCCGATCAAGGTAGCACCGTATACCAGAAGCATGCTGGATACCTATCGAAATAATGTTATGGCCTGCCTGATTTTGTCTACAAGCCGTGAAAAAGGTTCTTTTGATGTGGCTTCTACGGATAAATTTTTATATGCGCTGGCACCGTTGCCCTATGCTACGGGATTGTTTCCGCTGGCATTGGGAGAAGAAATCGATATTGAGTTTTTACCGGCGATCAAAGACGCCGTGAATATGAGTTTCAGTGAGCGGAACAAACTCGGATTTAAGATGGCGATGCAAAAGGATCTGGGATTTTTCTTCGGTCTGGGAAGCGTTGCTTATGCAGTCAGTCTGAGTCTCTCATCTCTGACCAGTTCCGGTGGTGGAATAAAGTTGTCCAGCTTGCTAAAATGTAAACCGCAGATGATCATACGGCTTTTGAAAGCAAAATACCGGTGCAAGAAAGAACAGCGGCAGCTGCTGCCAAAGGATCTGTTCCATCTGAAAGGGTTTATGGTAGCCGGCACAGACAATCTGTGTTATAAGGATGATCTGGAAGAACTCTGGGGAATCCGGCCGATGGAGTTGTTTGCCGGTACGGAGCCTTCTATGATGGGAACAGAGACATGGACGCGTAAAGGCATGTATTTCTTTCCGGATAACGCATTTTATGAGTTTATTACAGAGGAAGATATGCTGAAAAATCATGCGGATCCGTCCTATATTCCGCCGACATATCTCATGGATGAAGTGCGGCCGGGGGAAAAATATGAACTGGTATTTACCATTTTGAAAGGCGGAGCGTTTGCACGATATCGCTGTGGTGATATGTACCGTTGCGTTGGACTGGAAAACCGGGAAGATGAGACGCGGATCCCACGGTTTGAATATGTGGATCGTGTGCCCTGGATCATTGACATCGCCGGATTTACTCGAATTTCGGAAAATGGAATCCAAAATGTCATTGGTCTTTCCAAACTTCCAATCACAAACTGGGTGGCAACGAAGGAATATAATGAGCAGAACCGGCCATATCTGCACATGTACGTGGAACTGGAGCGTGATGCACTGCTGAACAATGCTATGAGTGCAACAATTCTGAAAGATCTGCTCAGTACCTATTTTAAATATATTGATCAGGATTACCGTGATCTGAAAAAGATTCTGGGAATGGATCCTCTGCAGGTGACGATTCTTACTTGCGGAACATTTGAAACTTATGAGAAACGGACAGGAAAAAAACTGTACCATATGAGCCCTTCGCACTATGATCTTATGGGGCTTCTTGAGGTGCAGGCGAGTATGAACAGAGTGAGATAAGAGGGATATATGGGAACCTACGGATATATTTCAATTATAGCCATGGTGTGCTATGCATTTATGTTGCTGATGTTTCTGGCAGCAAAGAGAAATAAAATTGTAAACAGTTTTCTGGTAGTGTTGACCGGACTGCTCTTATGGACCGGTGGTTCTGCCTTTATGCGTGCGCAGCTTTGGCCGCAGTACGCATTCTGGTATCAGGTTTCGTTATTTGGAATCTTACTGCTTCCGTACGCATATTACCGTTTTATTCTGGCTTTTGGCGGTGTCAGGGAAGGTATGGTAGGTAAACTCTATCTGGCAGTCATCCTGACCTGTCTCGTGGCAAATATATGGAATGGTTTTTTTCTGGCGTGCCCGGAATTGGTGGAAAAAAATGGAACACCAACCTTTGTATACGATATTAAACCGACGATTCTGGTATTATTCTTTCTTGTTGGAGCCTTTCTGTTACACTTGTTTGTAATCCTGGTGCATATCTGCAAAGCAAATCCGAATATGAAAGCACAATATGATCCGGTAATGATTGGCGTTGTGGTACTTTTTGCCGGAAACGTTCTGATCAGTCTGCCGTTGCTTTCCGGATTTCCGATCGATGTTCTGAGTGGTGTCGTTAATGTATTTCTATTATTTTATGCGCTGACCCGCAGACGATTATTTCAGTTGCAGATGCTGGCCTCTTCCAGCTTATGCTATGGCGTCGGATTCCTGTTTTCTGTGATTGTATTTTTTAATGTTGTTCCATATCTGCAGAAAATGCTTCATTTGCAGATGGATACAAATATGACAATATATGCACTTGTATTTGCAGTGGCATTTCTTGTTATTTATGCACTGTTTACATTCTTATGGAAATTATTGGTGAGAAATGTGTTTGTAAAGGAAGAAATTCATCAAGCGGAAAAAATCAAAGAATTTAGTTCAGCAATTTCTAAGACATTGGATCTGCAGAAAATTCTGAATGAAACCATTCATGTGTTGAAAGAATTGATGGATGTGGGAAATATCTATATCTGTATGCAGGATGCACCGGGTCAGCCTTATCGCGGATTTGCCAGTGATCAGCCATTAAACGACCTGGCTTTTTCTCTGGAGGAGGAAAATCCGATGATTCAGTGGCTGTCAGTTCATGAGGAGCCACTGATCTACCGGGAATTTCGTTATACAGTGGAATACAAATCCATGTGGGAAAGCGAAAAGCATCAGTTGGATAAAAAGCGTATTCGCTATTGTGCGGGATTAAAAGACGGGGATTGTCTGGCGGGAGTGCTTCTGATCACATCACCTTCTTCAAAAAAGGGGCTTGTGTATGATGAGGCGCAGTTGATCGCTTCTGTTACATCCGTAGCGTCCATTGCTATTAAAAATGCGAGAATGTATGAAAAAGCCTGCATTGAGGCACGGACGGATGAAATGACCGGACTGTTGAACCGGAAGTATTTTTATGAAGTTTTGAATGAAGAGTTTGAAAAAAATAAAGATTCTTCCCTGGCACTTGCCATCATTAATGTGGATGACTTTAAGTTATATAATCAGTTGTACGGAATCAAGGAAGGAGATGTTTGCCTGCAGCATATTGCCGCGATCATTCGCAGCAGTGTGGGTGACAGTGGATATATAGCCCGCCACGGAGGAAAAGAATTTGCAGTCCTGCTTCCAAAATATGATCTGTTTTCAGCCAGAAATCTGGTAGAGTCGATCGCAAAGCAGATTTTTGTGATGAATAACCGACGGACGGATATGAAGCTGAAGGCGGTGACAGTCAGTGCCGGAATCAGTGCAGCACCATATGCAGCCAGAACTGTCAAGGAATTGATGGAGAATGTGGATCTTGCTGTTTACCATGTGAAGCATAGCGGAAAGAACGGAATCCAGGTGTTTGATACGATGTTCCGCAATACGAACCAGCAGGGGTATACCAAAGACCGTGCACATATTTACCGGGAATATGAAACGACGATTTATGCATTGACTGCAGCCATCGATGTGAAAGATCATTATACGTTCAGTCATTCTAATAACGTGCTCTATTATGCGACCGCTCTGGCAGCAGCACTTGGCATGAATGAGGATATGATCGAGATCATCCGCCAGGCAGCTTTGCTTCATGACGTTGGAAAAATCGGAATTCCGGAATATATATTGAATAAACCGGGACGTCTGACAGATGAGGAATATGAGGTCATCAAAGGGCATGTGGAAGCATCCATTGACATTATCCGCCATCTTCCGTCGCTGGATTATGTTATCCCTGCGGTCATCGGTCATCATGAGAGGTATGATGGAAAAGGATATCCAAGGCGAATCGCAGGCGAAGATATTCCACTGACGGCGCGTATTTTATGCGTGGCAGATTCTTTTGACGCTATGACATCCAGACGATGCTACAAGAAGGCATTTCCGCTGGAGGTGGCGAGAGAAAAGCTCCTTTTAGACGCCGGAAAGCAGTTTGATCCGGATCTGGTTTACAAGTTTGTGGAGTGTCTGGACAATGGTACGATTACTTTGGTAGAATCAGAAGAATTACAGTAAAAATCAAAGATAGAATTTCGGATAAAAATATTGTGATCTGGAAGGAATACAGCAAAATCCATTCCATGATCGCAATATTTTTTTCTTTTCAAATCTTTTCTTTAATCTTTTTGATAACTTTTTCCAAAAAGGGGTTGACAATGAACGTTAGCGGTGGTAAACTTCGTATGCTGATGTTAGGAAAATCTAACAAAATGTAGCCACAAGTAGCATAAATTGTTATCTACTAATAAAATGTAGCCACGAGTAGTAAAGATTGCTATATACTAATGATATATAGCCATGTACACCTGTAATTAATCGATGTTAATAAAAGTGGTTTTGATTATTATATGGTGAATGCTTCTAAAGATACATAGCTATGTATGTTGTTATGTTTTACTAATACCAAAGAGAATCAAATCTACTGACACAGGAGGGATATGTGATGATGCCTTTAGCGATGGCGAAAAGTGGAGAAACAGTAGTGATCAGGAAAATTACCGGAAAAGATTCTATACGTCAGCATCTTGCTGAACTGGGACTGGTAGTGGATGAATCTGTGACAGTTGTCAGTGAACTGGGAGGAAACATCATCCTTCAGGTAAAGGACAGCCGGATTGCGCTGGATCGAAGTATGGCAACCAGAATTATGGTTTAAGCATAGAAGACAAGAAAGGAAGAGTTTTATGAAAACATTAAAAGACGCAAAAGTTGATGATGTAGTAGTTGTAAAACGTCTGCATGGTGAAGGCCCGATCAAACGTCGTATCATGGACATGGGAATCACAAAAGGAGTACAGATCAAAGTTCGTAAGGTTGCACCACTTGGTGATCCAATCGAATTGAACGTCCGCGGTTACGAACTGAGTGTTCGTAAAGCTGATGCAGAGATGATTGAAGTAGAGTAAAAATTTTTTTGTACATGGATTAGAAGACTCTAATAATGGTTATGAAAAACTATAGAAAATAAAAGTAGAGAGGAGATATAAATGAGTATCAAAATCGCACTTGCGGGCAACCCCAACTGTGGAAAAACAACATTGTTTAACCAATTGACCGGTAGTTCTCAGTACGTAGGTAACTGGCCGGGTGTAACTGTTGAGAAAAAAGAAGGAAAATTAAAGGGACATAAAGATGTGATCATTCAGGATTTACCTGGTATTTACTCCCTTTCCCCATATACACTGGAGGAAGTAGTTGCCAGAGGTTATCTGGTAAATGAACGTCCGGATGCAATTTTAAACATTGTAGACGGTACAAACATTGAGCGTAACCTGTATCTGACAACACAGCTCCTTGAGCTTGGTATCCCGGTTGTGATTGCAATCAACATGATGGATATCGTTCGTAAAAACGGTGACAAGATCAACGTTAAGAAACTGTCTGAGACACTTGGATGTGAGATTATTGAAATCAGTGCATTGAAAGGTGAGGGCGGATTTGAGGCAGCACAGAAAGCTGTAGATGCAGCAGAGAAAAAACAGGATGCAACTCCGCTTCACGTATTTACCGGAAGTGTCGAGCATGCCATCGCACATATCGAGGAGTCCATCGAGATGACGGTAGACCACAGATATCTTCGCTGGTTTGCAATGAAACTCTTTGAGCGTGATGAGGAAGCAGTCAAAGACTTAAATATTCCGGCAGATGTAAAAGCACATATCGAGCAGCACATTGTTGACTGTGAAAATGAGATGGATGATGATGCAGAGAGTATTATCACAAACCAGAGATATGCTTACATCAGCAAAGTGTGTGATCAGTCTGTAAGCAAAAAAGCAGAAGTACACAACCTGACAATCTCTGACAAGATTGACCGTATCGTAACAAACCGTATTCTCGCGTTACCAATCTTTGCAGGTATCATGTTCCTGATTTACTGGATTTCTGTAACAACCATCGGTGGAATTGTTACTGACTTTACAAATGATACACTCTTTGGTGAGTGGATCTGTGGAAACTTAGGACCGGCGCTTGAGAGCATTGGATGTGCTGACTGGTTAGTTGGTCTGATCAATGATGGTATTGTCGGTGGTGTCGGTGCCGTACTCGGTTTCGTACCGCAGATGTTAGTACTGTTCTTCATGCTTTCCATTCTGGAGCAGATCGGATACATGGCTCGTGTTGCATTTATCCTTGACCGTATCTTCCGCAGATTTGGTCTTTCCGGAAAAAGCTTTATCCCGATGCTGATCGGTTCCGGTTGTGGTGTTCCAGGTGTTATGGCAAGCCGTACCATTGAGAATGAGAGAGATCGTCATATGACAATTATGACCACCTGCTTTATTCCTTGTGGAGCAAAAATGCCGATCATCGGTCTCTTCGCAGGAGCATTATTCGGTGGCTCCGGACTGGTTGCAGTTTCCGCTTACTTCATCGGTGTAGCAGCAATCGTTATCTCCGGTATCATGCTGAAAAAGACAAAACCATTTGCCGGCGAAGTAGCACCATTCGTTATGGAGCTTCCGGCTTACCATATTCCAACTGCAGGTTCCGTTTTACGTGCTACATGGGAGCGTGGATGGTCCTTCATCAAACGTGCAGGTACTGTTATCGTAGCTTCTTCCGTAGTTCTCTGGTTCTTACAGGGATTTGGTTTCGTCGATGGTGCATTTGGCATGGTGGAAGACAATAACTCCAGTTTACTGGCAACGATCGGTGGAGCAATCTGCTGGATCTTCGCACCGCTTGGTTTCGGTGACTGGCAGTCAACAGTTGCAACAATCACTGGTCTGATCGCAAAAGAGAACGTTGTATCTACATTTGGTGTCCTCTTCGGTGGTTTCTCCGAAGTAGCAGAAAACGGCGATGAAGTATGGGGCCAGGTAGCACTTCATTATACACAGTTAACCGCTTACAGCTTTATGGTATTTAACCTTCTGTGTGCTCCGTGCTTCGCAGCTATGGGTGCGATCAAACGAGAAATGAACAATCAGAAATGGTTCTGGGCAGCAATCGGATATATGTGTGGTCTTGCATATATCGTATCTATGATGATCTACCAGTTTGGTTCCCTGTTCACAGGAAACGTTCATCCGGTAGGACTGATCGTTGCTATTATCGAGTTAGTATTTATCATTTATATGCTTGCTCGCAAAAATCCGTATGTTGATGAAGCAACCGGTATGGCAAAAAAATCTATCGCATAAGTCGAAATATGTGCTAATATAGTACTAAAATAGTTAATATCATATTTATTAAAAATTTAAGGGAGGAGTTCTAATGGCAACTGTAATTGTAGCAATCATTGTATTTGGACTGGTTGGTCTGATTATCGGTAAAGGCATTTATGATAAAAAACACCATAAGGGCGGTTGCGGTTGCAATTGCTCATCCTGCGGTGGCGGATGCCACTCACAGAAATAAATTTCCTTACTGTGATTAAAAAAATACTTGTTTAAAAATCGCCTCGAAGTGATAGGTCCCCAGAATCCTGGACACATACCACATCGAGGCGATTTTTTCTTTGATTTGTATTATACTTCTCGGGGAGTATAGTGTTGGCAGAGGATGTGAAAAAAGTGAGCTTTTTACCTGCATCGGTGGAAAGGGAAATCGTGTTTTCAAACAAAGGAAATTCTGCTATAATGTGAACACACAGAGGAGAGCATTACATCAGATGTGAGATCACTCCCACCATTTTAGGTGGTGAGCAATAAGATTATATCAGATGATTGGCATTGGCAATTTGTGGGAGGAAGCATAATGAAGTATACAGAAAATGGAATTCAGTATCATATCGGTTTAAAACAGGGAGACGTTGGAAAATATGTCATTTTGCCGGGGGATCCGAAGCGGTGTGCAAAGATCGCGGCACTTTTTGATGACGCGCGTCTGGTGGCCGATCACAGGGAGTTTACGACCTATACCGGATATTTGGACGGGGAGAAGGTCAGCGTGACTTCTACGGGCATTGGAGGGCCTTCTGCGGCCATTGCAATGGAAGAACTGGTACGCTGCGGTGCGGAAGTATTTATCCGTGTCGGAACATGCGGTGGCATCCAGACAGATGTCAAAAGCGGGGATCTGGTGATCGCCACGGGAGCGATCCGCATGGAAGGAACGAGCCGGGAGTATGCACCGATTGAATTTCCGGCGGTAGCCGATTATCATATCGTGCAGAAACTGGAAATGGCAGCGAAAGCAAACGGATATCCCTGCCATATCGGTGTCGTTCAGTGCAAGGATTCCTTTTACGGTCAGCATGAGCCGGAAAAAATGCCGGTAAGTTATGAACTGACACAGAAATGGGAGGCATGGAAACGGCTGGGATGCCTGGCTTCCGAGATGGAATCGGCAGCATTGTTCGTGGTGGCGAGTTATCTGCATGTAAGAATCGGTTCTGTTTTCCTTGTGGTAGCTAATCAGGAGAGGGAAAAACTGCAGCTGGAAAATCCGGTGGCACATGACACTCAGGCAGCGATCAAAACGGCAGTGGATGCGATTCGATGCATGATAAAAGATACAAAGGCATAAAAGACAGATGTATAGCAGAATAAATAACGATGAAAGTAGTGTGGGCGGACTGATCCTGGCAGCAGGATTGTCCACCCGCATGGGACAGTCCAAACCCCTGACAAAGTTTCTGGATAAAAAATTGATTGACCAGACAATAAAAACGATGCAGGAAGCCGGGATAGATAATATACAGATTGTAACAGGGTTCGAACATGAACGGGTTGAAGCTTATTTACAGGACAATTATTCGTCAGACCACATTCATACGATCTGGAACCCAAATTACGGAAATGGAAGTATTCTGACCTCTATCAAAACAGGTTTGGCGGAACTGACGGATTATGAATTGGTTTTTATCCAGCTGGTAGATTTGCCCTGTATCATGTCGGAAACTTATCAAAAACTATTGGAAGCGATGCTTGTGAATGGGAAAAAAGCAGTCCTTCCAACGGTGAACGGACGCCGTGGACACCCGGCATTGATCCGGATGGATTTGCTGGCAGACATTCTCGCTTATGAAGGGAGTGCCGGCGGTGGTGGTCTGCGGGGGTTTTGGAAGCAGCTAGGCGACGCCATGATGGAACTTCCGGTGGATGATCGTGGCTGCATTATGGATACGGATACAAAAGAACAATTACAGGAAGCAGAAAACTACATGAGATATTGATCTCAGTCTGAGTTGAGACTCCCACTTCTATAAGTGGCGAATAATAACAAGTATATTGGGAGCAGAAACATGCAGGAAATAAAAAAACTGTTAGAAGATATAAAACAGACCGGAGAGGGATCTCTTGAATTAAAAATAGAAAATATCGTATATGAGCGGAGATTTTACAGACCGGAACGACTGATCATTCTCGGTGGAGGTCATGTGGGGCAGGCAATCAGCAAATTTGCGTCTGCGGCTGGTTTTTACGTCATTGAAGTGGATGACAGACCTTCTTTTGCAAACCGCACTTATTTTCCGGATGCGGAAGAAATTTATTGTGAGGAATTTGAAAAAGCGATCGATCAGATTCAGATTGGTGGCAATGATTATGTCACTGTTGTAACAAGAGGACATCGGTTTGATCTGACCTGTCTGAGAAAAGTATTGAGTGGTATTTTTCCACGTTATTTGGGAATGATGGGATCCAAACGCCGGGTGGCAGGAATTGTTGATCTGCTGCAGAAAGAGGGAAATTCCGGGGAAACAGTAGCTCAGATCCATATGCCAATTGGATTAAATATCGGTGCACTCACCGTTCCGGAGATTGCAATTTCCATTGTGGCAGAACTTATCGAGGAACGCCGGAAAGGAACACCGCGCCGTTCCCACAGTCAGCTGCTGACCTGTACGGATACAGATCCCCGCGTGATTGAAATGCTGGGGGATCCAAATGTTGGAAAAGCCATGCTGCTGGTATATGACACCAGCGGTTCCACACCGGTAAAATCAGGTGCTCTGATGACGGTAAACAGCAATCTACAGACCGCAGGAACGATTGGCGGAGGCTGTACCGAAAATGAAGTTTTGCGGGAAGCTTTCCGTATGATCGGCACCGGAGAGGAAAAGGTCTTTTCACTCGATATGAGTAACGAAGTAGCAGCGGACCAGGGCATGGTGTGCGGGGGACGGATGCTGGTCTATGTGGTGGATATTTAAGTATGTTTGGTATAGAGAGGAGATCTTGATGATGAATAAGAAGGCATTATCAATAATAGGCGTTTCCTGTTTGGGTGCAGTGTTATTTGCGGGTTCAATGTTTGGGGGAAACACAGCAGAGGCTGGTTTGAATGACTACGGAAAAGTATCTGGATATAGTAAAATGTTAGCAGATAACTATCAGTCTGTGAACGACTATTACATCGAAACATTATCTGTAGATGGCCTTTCTGACAACCAGAAAAAAGAATATTTGAATAGAGATGATGTATATGCTGTAGGAAATAATATCGTTATTTCAAAAGAAGAAGTTCAGCAGTATACTGATTTCTATTTGCATGATGGTGAAAGTGAAGCCAATGCTCATCAGCTGGCAGTAAAAGATGCCATGGAACGAAATGCTTTATATGTTGCAGCTATTCAGAATGGATTTAGTGTTACCGATGAAGAAATTCAGGAATGGTTGACGGAACTTCGCACAATGTTGGAGAACGATACAACAGGTGTATATCAGGCGGCTTTGGATGGTTTTGATTCAGAGGAAGCATATTGGGCATATGAGTATGAAGTATATCGTGTTGATTTGCCGATTCAGAATTATGTGTCTTCACTTCAGCAGGGGGTAAATGTAATATCTGAACATGGAAATTATAATTCAGACACAGAAGTATTCAATGAAATGAAGCATCAGCTGGCAGATGAACAGAATTTTAAGATCGCAAATTAATAAGGAGAAATCCGGAACAGATAATTGTAGAAGTAAAGCAGTTAAAAACAGGATGTAACAATGAAAAAAGTGACAGAGGTCAAAAACTTCTGTCACTTTTTGATCGCAGAATAAGCATTCCCCCGCTTCAAGTGCGTAGAGCACTAAGCGGGGGAATGCTTATGTCAGTGGGAGTTAAAAGCTCCCACTGACAGGTCGCAAAGCGACTGCGTTCATGAGCAAGTAGCGAAAGCGGATTGCGAATGTCCGCTTTACTTTCTGAATGTTAAGCCACCAGACAAGTTATTACTGTGCGGTAGTTGTAGCTGCCGCATCATCCGTGGTCTGTTCCTCAGGCGGAATTACTACCGGCACACCCATGTCATCTCCGGATGTATCCGGAACTTCTACGTTATCTGCTTCATGCTCATCAAAATCAGCCGGTGCATGGAAGGTAACCGTGTTGGAACTGCGGAAGATCGTATTGCTTGAGCCAACCTGATTTACCACCAGCTCAGAACCATCAGACAGGTTTGCCATAGAAATCTCAAGGCAGTTTCCGGAAATATATTCTGTGGAAACTTTCTCGCCATCGACATAAACCTTACTCCAAGGAGTGAAATTCTCACCGAAGATGGTCAGCTTTGTCTTATCCGCGCTCATGGATGTATGGTCAATTACAACATCCTGAACACCCATTACAAGGTTGGAAGCCGGATATTTGTCTACCCCATGATAGGAATAGCGGTTTCCGTAAAGCAGATCGTACTGCAGTAATTCCCAGTTTGTAATGTAAGAAGCATCGTCAGCAGATACGTCTGCGTTCATTTCAGACTGGTGATAACGGAACATCGTTCCTTCGTGAATACCAAGCTGATCTGTGATGTAAGACATCAGCTGGTAAGCAGCCACATCTTTATCCTGTTTCTCAAGACCAAAGTTATTCCATGTAACGTATGTAGTGTCATACAGGTTTCCGGTATTCATATCGGATTCTTCCAGTCCAAGGGTCGGAAGGTGATCGCCGTACATGACAACGATTGTTTTCTCGTTACGTTTGGATAAGGTATCGATCAGGTTTCCGATGAATTTGTCAACTTCGTGAAGTTCGTTGATGTAGTACTCCCACTGATAATGCTCAGCTTCGGTATCTCCTCCGGTTACCTGAATTTCAGGGTTATCAAATACTTTGTAATCCGGGTAGCTTCCGTGACTCTGTACCGTAATGGTGTAGAGGAAATCAGACTGATCCGGAGTAGAATCCAGTGTCTTGGTTGTCTCATCAATCAGAATGTTGTCTGTCGGCCAGGAAGCAATTTCATTATATTCTGTGATATTCATCAGCTCTTTGCTGGTAAATGTATCAAATCCCATCTGGGAGAATACTTTTGCACGTCCGTAGAAGTTACCACCGTTGTTGTGCAGGGCATGAGTGGCATAACCGATATTACCAAGGTCATCAGCTGCACTTTCACAGGTAGTATTTTTTAAAACGGTTTTGTATGGGTACTCACCCAGACCGAAGAAACGGATGCCCATACCGGTCAGAACTTCAAATTCCGTATTTGCGGTTCCGGCTCCGACAACCGGAACAGTAAGGTATCCGGATGTATAATTCTCCATTAATTTATGGAAGTTCGGGATCGGATCTTCGGAGTAGCTCAAAAAGTTTAATTCATACGGATCGATAAATGTCTCAAGCTGCATGAAAATGATATTCGGCATATCAGAAGAATCAACCGTTGTCGGCTCTGTCGTTACATTGTCATTGATCGTGTCAATGGTTTCTTCCGTATAATTGGCAGGTTTGCTCATGCCGGTATCTACCACACTGGCAGAAAAACTGTATACAAAACCGTAATCCTTATATCCCTGTGCCAGGTTTCCGAAGTATCCGGAAAGGATATCGGAGTGGATCGCTGCCTTTGTGATAAAAGGAATACTTGCTACGCACAGTACCAGTAAACCAAGGTTGCGGAACAGATGAACTCTTCCTTTGAATTTCGGTCCCTTGAATGCAAAAAGAATCAGGAAAGTTGCAAGTGCGATCAGCAGAATGACCACTGCGATCTCCTGTCCTGCAGACAGATATTTGCTGTTTTTCATGGAGAGCAGGTCTCCGATCAGCTTCAGGTCTGCAAAGTTAAACGGTGTAACACGGGAGGCAAGTACGCATCCGTTGATAACACCAAGCAGCATCCAGAATATGGATATCACAATGCGGACCAGTGCACGATGCTTGAACAGATATACGATGAGCAACGTTGCAAAAATCAGCAGTGCATTATAAAGGAATGTCAGCGGTGAGCTGATACAGAAACTTACTGCTGATGTAAAGGAATGTCTGGATACACATTCAATTGTAAAGACCAGGATGCAGGCCAGCAGTCCGTGGAACAGCAGTGAAAATTTATTCATAAACTGTACTTTTGGATTGTCAGACAGATCCGGAAATTTAAAGTTTTTCAGAAAACGGAAAAAACCATGTCGTTTTCTTTTGATATTATCACCGATGATGATCGGTTTTTCTTTCCCATTTTTTCTAAATGATTTCATATAAACTCCTTCTCTCAAAACGTGGTGTCGAAAGTGCAAACTTTACTATTAAGTTAAAAGAATTTTACATAACCGTACAGATATTAGACCTAAATTTACAAAAAGTCAATTAAAAAAGTATAAAATACACGATATGAACAAAAAAAATTCATATTGCCGTTTCCTTTTGTGAATATTACAGCGTTACAGTTCACACATTACATACGTTTTAAAAAGCAATCATGCCTGAATGAGGAACTTGCAGAATGCGTAGGAAACTGTATCAAAAATCATGATTCATATCATAAATCATATAATAAGGAAATTTTTGAAAGAAAAAGGAAATAATTTCTTAATATGTCGGTCAATTAAGACTTGCAAAGCGAAAAACGTTGTGCTAAGATACAAAATCATGAGTAAATGCGTAGAAGGAGACTCTTATCTTCAGAAACTGACAGGAATACGGCGTCACCGACTGAGAGCGCTGTTTGGCGGAGGAGAGGAAGGGAACACTCTGGAGCAGACAGATTGAATGGGAAATCGGAAATAGATTTCAGTAGGTCTGTACGGTTCGCACACGTTACGTGCCTGAGTGGGGAAAGACACAGATCATGAGTGTTTTGTAGTATTGTTTTTCTCAATGCGGGTGGTACCGCGGAATAATAAAAGAACATTATTTCGTCCTGGGATACAAAGAAGTATCCTTAGGGCGTTTTTTTGTCTTTTTCAGAGCCAAGGCAATTCGAAAAAATATGCGAATCATGCTTGCATGAATGAATATATTTTTAAGAATTTCTTTGGCGAGAAGCCACATCGAGATGGAGCGTAGCGTAATCGAGATGGCTCTGAAAAAGACAAAAATAAGAATAATTCCGTCCCGCACCTTACAACATTTTATGCAAAAGGAGTGTACGAAACAATGAAAATGATGACTGGTGTAATACCAAAAGAGACGATGGAAATCAGTGAAATCCTTGCCTCTGACCTGTATGGTCAGATGATCAGCGTGAATGGAGCCGTCCATACGGTGCGTGACATGGGTGAGGTAGCCTTTGTGGTCCTGCGAAAGAGAGAAGGTCTCCTGCAGTGCGTGTATGAAGAAGGTGTGACCGCTATTGATCTGAAGGAACTCAAGGAAGGCGCAGCCATTGAGGTGAGCGGTGTATTAAATAAGGAAGAGCGTGCGCCGGGAGGATTCGAGATCCGCATGAAAGAGGTCAAGATTCTTTCCGAGCCTGCAGAGAGTCTGCCGCTTCCAATCGCAAAGTGGAAGATGAAAACTTCCCTGGAAGCCAGATTAAACCACCGTGCAGTAGCGTTAAGAAACATCAGGGAGCGTGCAACCTTCCGGATTCAGGAAGGCATTGTGAGAGGCTTTCGCGATTTCCTTTACAGCCAGGGATTTACAGAGATCCATACACCAAAACTTGGTGCAAAAAGTGCTGAGGGCGGTGCCAACCTGTTTAAACTGGAGTATTTCCACAGACCTGCGATCTTACAGCAGAGTCCGCAGTTTTACAAACAGATGATGGTGGGCGTGTTTGACAGAGTCTTTGAGACAGCACCGGTTTTTCGTGCGGAAAAACATAACACAAAACGCCATTTAAACGAATATAACAGCCTTGATTTCGAAATGGGTTATATTGACGGATTCGAAGATATCATGGCTATGGAAACCGGATTTTTGCAGTATACCATGGAGTTACTGAAAAAAGACTATGTGAAAGAGTTAGATATTTTACAGATCGAACTTCCGGATGTGAGCCGGATCCCGGCCATCCGTTTTGATGAAGCAAAACAGCGCGTGGCTGAAAAATACGACAGACAGTTTCGCAATCCATACGATTTGGAGCCGGAGGAGGAGCATTTGATCGGTCAGTATGCAAAAGAAGAATTCGGCAGTGATTTTGTGTTTGTCACACATTATCCATCCAAGAAACGTCCGTTTTATGCCATGGATGATCCGGCAGACCCGACCTATACCTTAAGCTTTGATCTGCTTTACAAAGGTCTGGAGATCACAACCGGTGGACAGCGTATCCATCAGTATGATAAATTAATGGAAAAGATCGCGCAGCGGGGCATGGAAACCGAAGGCATGGAGCATTACCTGTCCGCATTCAAATACGGCATGCCGCCACATGGTGGACTTGGTATCGGAATGGAACGTCTGACCATGCAGCTGATCGGAGAAGATAACGTCCGTGAAGCGACCTTGTTCCCGCGAGATCTGAGCAGATTAGAGCCGTAACAGATTATGGCAGACCCCGAAACCGTTACAAAGTGCGATCCAGATGTAGGAGGAGAGAAACGTGAGACATACAGGAACACAGACAATCGCAACAGAACGCCTGACATTACGGCGTTTTACCATAGAAGATGCAGAAAATATGTATTACAACTGGGCGAGCGACCCGGAAGTGACCAGATACCTGACCTGGCAGCCGCACAAAAGTGTGGAAGAGACCGCAGAGATTCTGCAGCAGTGGGAAGCAGGTTACAGCAAAAATGAGTTTTATCAGTGGGCCATCGAGTTAAATGACATCGAGCAGCCAATCGGAAGTATCAGCGTGGTATCACTGAATGAAGATGTCCAGAGTGCAGAACTTGGTTACTGCATCGGAAAATCCTGGTGGCATCAGGGTTACACCACAGAGGCTGTGGAGGCAGTCATCCGTTTCCTGATGGCAGAAGTCGGTGCAGGACGTGTCTGGGCACAGCATGATGTGGCAAATCCAAATTCCGGTGAAGTGATGAAAAAAGCCGGTATGGATTATGAAGGAACCTTGCGTCAGTCCACAAGAAATAATCAGGGGATCGTGGATGCTGCTGTTTATGCCAAAATCAGCCATGTGGCATTTGAGGAAGAGCCGGAAGCAGAAGAACAGACCAGCGGCGCATCCGTCACAAAAGTAATGGCAGAGGACGGAACTATGAAAAATGTCATTTCCGATGACACCATGGAATATGTCGGCATTCTGGCAAAACTGGAACTGAGTCCGGAAGAAGCAGAAGCAGCGAAAAAAGATATGGAAGATATGCTGGATTACATCGATCTCTTAAACGAGCTTGATACGACAGGCATCGAGCCGATGTCCCATGTATTCCCGATTGAAAATGTATTCCGCGAGGATGTTGTGACAAACGGAGATGGCAGTGCAGATACATTGAAGAATGCTCCGGAGCAGAAAGATGGCGGATTCAAAGTACCGAAGACAATCGGCGAATAAGAACGGAGGACATGGAAATGAGTTTGATGAGTTTGACAGCGGTAGAGCTGGGAAAAAAGATAAAAGCAAAAGAAGTGACCGTGGAAGCAGCCGTTCGGGAAGCTTTGGATGCGGTACGCGCAAAAGAAGAGCAGGTGCACAGTTTTGTGACAGTCGATGAGGAAGGTGCGCTGGCCCGCGCAAAAGAAGTACAGGCACAAATTGATGCCGGAGAGCTGACAGGTCCGTTAGCAGGTGTTCCGGTGGCCATCAAGGACAATATGTGTACCGAAGGACTGCTGACGACCTGTTCTTCAAAGATTTTATATAACTTTATACCGACTTATACGGCAGAAGCAGTGAAAAAACTGGAAGAAGCCGGAGCAGTCATTATCGGAAAGACAAATATGGATGAATTTGCCATGGGAAGTACGACAGAGACTTCTGCTTACGGCGAGACAAAAAATCCATGGAATACCGCGCACGTTCCGGGAGGATCTTCCGGCGGTTCCTGCGCAGCTGTGGCAGCAGAGGAGTGTTCTTTTGCCCTTGGTTCTGATACCGGCGGATCCATCCGTCAGCCGAGTTCTTTCTGTGGAGTAACCGGTATCAAACCGACGTACGGAACCGTTTCCCGTTACGGACTGATCGCATACGGTTCTTCGCTGGATCAGATCGGACCGGTAGCAAAAGATGTGACAGACTGCGCAACGATCCTGGAAGCAATTACTTCCTATGACAAAAAGGATTCGACATCCGTAAAAAGAGAAGACACCGATTTTACGTCTGCCCTGGTAGACGATGTCAAAGGCATGCGCATCGGTATCCCAAAAGATTATTTCGGAGAAGGGTTAAATCCGGAAGTAAAGGAAGCGGTACTTGCAGCAGCAAAGGTACTGGAAGAAAAAGGTGCTATCGTGGAAGAATTCGACCTTGGTCTCGTAAAATATGCGATCCCGGCCTATTATGTCATTGCCTGCGCGGAGGCAAGCTCCAACCTGGCACGTTTTGACGGTGTCAAATACGGCTACCGTACGAAAGAATATGAAGGCCTTCATAATATGTATAAAAAATCCCGTTCCGAAGGATTTGGTCCTGAGGTAAAACGAAGAATCATGCTTGGATCTTTCGTTTTAAGTTCCGGATATTATGATGCCTATTATCTGAAAGCATTGCGCGTCAAAGCATTGATAAAAAAAGCATTTGACGATGCATTTGCAACATATGACATGATCCTTGGACCGGCAGCACCGACCACAGCACCGAAGCTTGGCGAGAGCCTGCAGGATCCGATCAGCATGTATCTGGGCGATATTTATACAATTTCCGTGAACCTTGCGGGACTTCCCGGAATTTCCCTTCCGTGCGGTACGGACCGTCAGGGATTGCCGATCGGTTTGCAGCTGATCGGAGACTGTTTTCAGGAGAAAAAGATCATTCAGGCAGCATACAGTTTTGAACAGACACGTCCATATCAGCACAGCCCGCTGAGTCAGGCGTAGGAAGGAGAAGAAGAGATGAGTAAGAATTATGAAACAGTCATCGGACTGGAAGTGCATGTAGAGCTTGCAACCAAAACAAAAATCTTCTGCTCCTGTTCCACGGAGTTCGGAGGAAAACCAAATACACACACCTGCCCGGTTTGTACCGGTATGCCGGGTTCCCTTCCGGTGTTGAACAAACAGGTAGTGGAATATGCCATGGCCGTTGGTCTGGCTACAAACTGCAGCATTACCCGATACAGTAAATTTGACCGGAAAAACTATTTTTACCCGGATAATCCGCAGAACTATCAGATCTCACAGCTGTATCTGCCAATCTGCCGCAACGGATATGTGGAAATTGAGACTCCGGCAGGCAAAAAACAGGTGCGCATCCATGAAATCCATATGGAGGAAGATGCCGGTAAACTGGTACATGATGAATGGGAGGACGTATCCATCGTGGACTACAACCGTTCCGGTGTGCCGCTGATCGAGATTGTATCCGAGCCGGATATGCGTTCTGCCGATGAAGTGATCGCTTACCTCGAGACACTGCGTCAGACGATTCAGTATCTGGGAGCATCCGATTGTAAACTAAACGAAGGTTCCATGCGTGCCGATGTCAACCTGTCCGTCCGTGAGGTTGGTTCACCGAAGTTTGGAACCCGTACTGAGATGAAAAACCTGAACTCGTTCAAGGCGATCGCACATGCCATCGAAGGAGAGCGGGAGCGTCAGATCGAGCTTCTTGAGATGGGAAGAAAAGTTGTGCAGGAAACCCGTCGCTGGGATGACAACAAAGAATCTTCTCATGCAATGCGTTCCAAAGAGGATGCACAGGATTATCGTTACTTCCCGGAACCGGATCTGGCACCGATCGTTATCTCGGAGGAGTGGATCAATGAGATCCGCAGTCGCCAGCCGGAACTGCGTCCGCAGAAGCTGGAGCGTTACCGCAGAGAGTACGATATTCCGGAGTATGATGCACAGATCATTACCGGAACAAAACATATGGCAGATCTTTTCGAGGAAACCACGAAAATCTGTGACAAACCGAAAAAAGTATCCAACTGGCTCATGGGCGAAACCATGCGTCTCTTAAAAGAGAACAGTATGGAAGCAGAGGAAATCTGCTTTGCACCGGAGCATCTGGCTGCTCTGATCGAACTGGTAGATGCAGGCACCATCAATGGTTCCGTGGCAAAAGAAGTTTTTGAAGAGATGTTTCGGTCAGACATTGATCCGGAGAAATATGTGGAAGAAAAAGGACTGAAAGTGGTCAATGACGAAGGTGCACTGCGCGAGACCATTGAAAAAGTTATTGCAGACAATCCGCAGTCTGTGGAAGATTACCATAATGGTAAAAAGAAAGCCATGGGATTTTTGGTTGGCCAGACGATGAAGGCTATGAAAGGAAAAGCAAATCCGGCTATGGTAAATGCAATTCTCCAGGAACTTCTTGCTTAGAGTGGCGGCATTTTAGGTCGTGTGGCCGGGCGTTCTGCCAGGTTATTGAATACGTTTGAAAAAACATCCTCATGCAGGCTGAGACGCCTTGTATGAGGATGTTTTTCTCGAAAAAAGCATAAACCTTTTATTAAATGCGAGTCGTACAGTTGAAAATAGCCTTCAATCTATGGTAAGATAGAAAAGTCTCAACGGCATTTTTGAGGAAAATAAAATGTAGGATCGGAATGATTTGTTTTGAATGATTCCGAACGTACATGAAAGACGAATGGAGATTTTTTTATGATAGATAACGATTACAGAGAAGTGGATACAGATGAAAAAAATGTATCCGATGTAGAAGAAACAAAGGAAGGGACTCCGGTGGAGACCGGTGAGGTAGTGACGGACGATTCCACAGAGGACAATGAAAAAACAGATGATTTTGATGAGTTCTGTGCAATGTGCAGACGTCCGGCCAGCAAGGCAGGCAAGCTGATCCATGTGGCTCCGAATATGGCAATCTGTCAGGACTGCATGCAGAAGACCTTTGATACCATGGGGCAGATGCCTGGAATCCCGGGTCTGGGAGATATCAATATCGGAGATATGCTGTCAAGTGGAAAGATGCCGAATATCCAGTTTGTAAACATGTCCGATCTGCCATTTGGCAACCAGCAGAAAGTAAAGAAGAAAAAACCAAAAGAGAAAAAGAAAGAGGAGCCGATTCTGGATATCCGCAAGATTCCGGCACCGCATAAGATCAAAGCAAGTCTGGATGACTATGTAGTCGGACAGGATTACGCGAAAAAGGTTATGTCTGTGGCTGTTTACAACCATTACAAACGTGTGGCAGCAGGTACTGAGGCAAATGCAGATGGAGTAGAGATCGAGAAATCCAACATGCTGATGGTTGGTCCGACAGGCTGTGGTAAGACGTATCTGGTTAAGACCCTGGCAAAACTTCTGGATGTGCCGCTTGCCATCGCTGATGCGACCTCTCTGACCGAAGCCGGTTACATAGGCGATGACATTGAAAGTGTGCTGTCCAAGCTTCTGACCGCAGCAGATAATGATGTAGAAAAAGCAGAACGCGGTATTGTATTTATTGATGAGATCGACAAACTTGCAAAGAAGAAAAATGCGACACAGCGTGATGTCAGCGGTGAGTCCGTACAGCAGGGTATGTTGAAGCTGCTGGAAGGTGCGGAAGTGGAAGTACCGATCGGTGCGACCAGTAAAAATGCGATGGTTCCGATGACAACGATTGATACATCCAATATTTTATTTATCTGCGGTGGTGCGTTTCCGGGACTGGAAGATATCATCAAAGAACGTTTGAATGAGCATGCTTCCATCGGTTTCCAGGCAGATCTGAAAGATAAATATGACAAGGAAGAGAATCTGCTCCGTCAGGTGACTACAGAGGATATCCGCAAATTTGGTATGATTCCGGAGTTTATCGGTCGTCTGCCAATCCTGTTTTCACTGGATGCATTGTCCGAGGATATGCTGGTACAGATTCTGAAAGAGCCGAAAAATGCGATCATCAAGCAGTATCAGAAATTACTGGCTATGGATGAAGTAAAACTTGAATTTGATGATGGTGCACTGCGTGCCATTGCAAAACGTGCCAAAGAGAAAAACGTAGGAGCCCGTGCACTTCGTTCCATCATTGAGGAATTCATGCTGGATATCATGTATGAGATTCCGAAGGATGACAATATTGGTGCGGTTACCATTACAGAGGCTTATATCGAAAAAACAGGCGGCCCGCTGATTCAGATGCGTGGAACGCCGGAACTGGAGGATAAATCCGGAACAAATTAAGAAAGCTTCCAGCTTCCATTGCAAGTAGGGAGGAAACAAGGCAGGAGAAAAAGCAAAGGTGCTTATTTCCCCTGCCATTTTTAGACCAATGAAATAAGTTCCCTGTTTTTCTTTGTATCAAAGAAGTGGATATTTCTGCATTTATTACCGTTAGTGATGTGTCTGAGATTATTGGAAAACATATTAAGAAGACTGCAATAGAAAAAGCAATAAAGAATGAATAGCTCAAGAATATCTGAAAAAAATGGACAGGATCGGATATAGCCGGTTCTGAAAAGAATGAAGATTAAAATAATAAGAAAAATGAAAAGACAGCCAAATCCGAACGGCTGTCTTTTCTAAGGAGAAGGTATTTTTTACTATGGGGGTAGCAAAAAACTTATAATGTATTGGGGGTTTTTACAGTTATTATAATAGCAAATATTCATTCATAAGTGTTCACAATCATTCATAAAAAATCATTCGAAAATTGTACAATTTTTATAAGACCAAAAAGTAATCACTGAAAAATGTCTTGTAAATCTGCATGATAACAGAGTTACTGTTCACACGCGCCATTCGCAAAACGTCCTTTCAGGACTTCTCCGTAGCTACGCTACTACTTTTGCTCATAAAAAGGCGCTCCCTTCATCATTATGTATCCAAATATTTCCTCATGCAAGCATGATCAATATTTGAATACATATGATGAGTGAACTGTAACATAACAGATTCTTTTCGAGATGATACTCCTTGTAAAACAGGTGTGGTCATGCTATCATTGAGGTAGTAAAAAGAGAAGGTTTTAGAGGAGTCTTTGTGTGAAAACACAGAAAGAAAGGTATATAAGGAGGAAGCAGAAACATGAAGGGACTTGTTCACATTTATGAAGGAACAGGCAAAGGAAAGTCAACGGCGGGGGTCGGTCTTACAATCCGCTGTGCAGGAAATGGATTTCCGGTGGTGTATTCTCAGTTTTTGAAGGATGGTACAACCGGTGAGATGAATATTTTACGGAAGATTCCGAATATTACAGTACTGGTGGAAGAACATCATTTTGGATTTTCTTTTCTGATGACACCGGAAGAAAAAGTGGAGGCAAAGGCTGCTTATACGGCGTTGTTTGAGAAGGTGAAAGCGGCAGCGGTGGAGCAGAATGCAAGATTGCTGGTTATGGATGAGATGCTGGATCTGTGTAATGCAGAATTGATTGATACGGCCATGGTGGTTGATTTTCTGAAAAACCGACCGGAGCAGCTGGAAGTCGTTATGACAGGACGTAATCCGAAACCGGAACTGGTAGAACTGGCAGACTATATTACAAATATGAATGCAGTGAAGCATCCATTTGAAAAAGGGGTACCGGCAAGAAAAGGGATTGAAATGTAGTTGTTATGGAGGAAAGTATGAAATCATTATACGAACTGGTAGCACCTTACGATTCTGTTTCCCTGATCGGAATGTGTAAAAATGCCGGAAAGACAACCACGTTGAATCAGCTGATCGCTGAGCTGAAACGCAACGGGGTTTCTTTTGGTGCTACATCAGTAGGAAGAGATGGAGAAAGCACAGATCTGGTTACCAATACGGTGAAACCGGGCATTTTTGTTTATAAGGGAACGATTGTTGCAACGGCAGCAGATTTATTGAAATATTGTGATACGACGCGGGAGATTTTATGTTCTACCGGGATTTATACACCGATGGGAGAGATTATTATCTTCCGGGCCCGGACAGACGGGTTTGTGCAGATTGCCGGACCATCCATGACCAGTCAGCTGGCGGAAGTATCGGAGTTGATCCGCCCTTATGGTGTGGACAAGATTCTGATCGACGGGGCACTTGGACGAAAAAGTCTTTGTTCCAGAAAAGTCAGCCAGAGTACGATTCTGTGTACCGGTGCATCTTATCACAAGAGTATGGCTACGGTAGTGCGGGATACCGCATATACCTGTGAAATCCTGCAGCTGCCTCAGGCACCGTTTGAAGTACCGGAGGAACTGTGGAATCAGAATGATATGAAATATATACCGGTGACGGATCCGGAGCACATTGTGTTGCCACAGGAGCGGATAACACCGGAGAAGGTATGGCGGAGAGGGGCAGAAAACCCGCCGGAATATATGGTAGTCCAGGGCGGACTGACAGATGCCATGGTAAAGACACTCATCATGTCAAATACAGATCTGAAAGGGAAAAAGATGGTGCTGCTGGATGGCAGCAAAATACTTCTTTCCAGCGATATGTATGAGAAACTGCAGATCAAGGGGCTGCGTTTTGAAGTAGCGGATGCGCTGCAATTGCTGGGAGTTACGATCAATCCGTTTTCGGCCTATGGATTTCATTTTGACAAGGATGAATTTATGCAGAAGATGTCTGCAGCGATTGATGTGCCTGTCTATAATGTCAGGGACGAGTACAGAAAAAGTATGGGGGAATTAGCATGATTCAGTTGACATATGAACAGAAAAACAGTATCGGACTGCAATATATATTGGACCGGTTGAATCCATCGTCACCTTACGGACAGGAACGGGTGCGTCGGATGACACCGTATACATCAGAAGAAAAAGATCTTCTGATGGAGGAACTCTCCAACCTGGAGAAGCTGATGAATAAAAAGGAGGATCTGAAGCAGGAAATCAATCATTTGCGTCGTATATTTATGCAGATGAAGGATGTACGGCCAACGATAAAAAAGGCACGGGAAATGTGTCTGAATGACATTGAACTGTTTGAAATGAAGAATTTTCTGATTTATTCGGAGCAGGCCAGAAGTGAAGCAAATTATGTAAATGGGCAGACAAAGATGACGGGTCTTGGCTATATGGATCTGGAAGCAGCCCTGGATATTCTGGATCCGGACGGACGCCGGATTCCAAGTTTTTATATTTATGAAGCATATTCGGAGAAATTGGATGATATCCGGAAACGCAAGCGGGAACTGGAAAAATCCATGGAGATTGCGGCGGAAGAGACAAAGAAAGAGTATCAGAATCTGCGGCATCAGGTTGTTCTGGAAGAGGAAGAAGAAGAACAGATCATCCGGGAACAGCTCACAAAGCGCCTGCAGCCGTATCTGGATGCCATGCTCTATAATGCCAATGTAACAGGGCGTCTGGACTTGCTGCTGGAGAAGCTGACCGCTACTTATTTCGGAAAAGCAGTGAAACCGGTGTTCAGCGGAATGACAGGTATAAATGCTGAAAATATGTATAAAAATACAGAAAATGAAAAAGCAAATACAGCTTCTGACATTTCATTTAAATTGGAAAATGTGACGAATCCGTGGGTTGCTTCTGTGTTAAAGAACCGTGGATTGGAGTTTACGCCATTGTCCATTGAACTGACACAGGGAGCTACGGTGATCACCGGTGCAAATATGGGTGGAAAGAGTATTTCCCTGAAGACCATTGTGCTAAATGTAGTGCTTGCTATGTGTGGTTTTTATGTATATGCAGATTATGCAGAGATTCCATTTTTTGAGAATATCCAGATGATTTCCGAGGAACTGCAGTCCGTACAGAAAGGACTCTCCAGTTTTGGTGCAGAGATTATCCAGATGAAGGATGTGATTGAAAATGTCGAAAAAGAATTCTGTTTTGTAGTGCTGGACGAGTTTTCCAGAGGTACCAATCCGCATGAGGGAGCTGCGCTGGTGCGTGCAGTGACAAAATATCTGAATCATAAGCATGTAGTGGCACTTCTGGTTACACATTTTGATCATGTGGCTGAGTATGGAAAAGCGCATTATCAGGTTGTAGGACTGAAAGATATGGATGAATCCAGGGTTGAAAATGAGATTCAGAATGCAGGTGTGCAAAAGGGAGTAGCGGTAATCGCGTCCCATATGAATTATGGCCTGTATCGTGTTGAGAATGAGGGAAATTGTCCGAGGGATGCGTTCCGAATCTGTCGCTTACTGGGATTGCAAAGCGATGTGATGAATTTACTGGATGAACAGGATTGATCTCAGTCTGAGTTGAGACTCCCACTTCTGCAAGTGGAGAGTAATAGCAAATATTCTCAGTGAGAGTTCAATCTCCGAAAAAGAAAGAACCGATGTATTTCTACATCGGTTCTTTCTTTTTGCTTTGTTAAGAGAATTTGAAGTGTTCGTTTATAAACATTATTCCTTTGCAGCGTTGATGATTTCCTTCTGCTCAGGTGTATATTTCCAAACCTTCGGAGCAACCAGAAGAACGATAGTCAGGAGTACAATAGCTACTGCTAAGGAAATAACAGTACTTACGCCCTGACCCAGGCTGTTTGTTACACCGGCAACTACATAACCGATTGCACAACATACAGCTACGATAACTGCGTATGGAATCTGAGTACCAACGTGTTTCAAGTGGTTACACTGAGAACCTGTAGAGGACAGGATCGTGGTATCAGAAATCGGTGAGCAGTGATCTCCGAATACGGAACCAGCTAATGTTGCAGACAGACATGTAATTGTAAAGCTTGGAGCTGCTACAGAACAGATGGAGATTACGATCGGAATAAGGATACCGAATGTACCCCAAGCTGTACCGGTTGCAAATGAAAGTAATGCTGCAATGATGAAAATGATTGGAGCAAGTGTCATAATCGGAATACCGGAGTTAGCAACAGCATCTGCTACGAATTCGCCTGTTCCAAGGTAATCACGGCATACGCTGGAGATTGTCCATGCGAATGTCAGGATCGTACATGCCGGGATCATTGTGAAGATACCCTGACCAATGCTGCCGAATAATTCTTTGAAAGTAAGAACGCGACGGCACATGTAATAAATAAATGTAAATACTAATGTACAGAAACCACCAAGTGCAAGAGCAGTAGCAGCAGATGTGTTACCAAATGCTTCCATGATGGAAAGACCTTCGCCTGAGAACAAACCACCTACATATAACATGCAGAGTACACTGGAGATAACCAGTACAACGATCGGAATAACAAGGTCACATACACGTCCGCTCTGGTTTTCTTTTTCGAAGTCAGATAAGTTGTCTTCTGTTACATCACCTTCCGGAGAAGAGAATACTCCCTGCTCAGCCAGTCTATCAGCTACGAGCATCGGACCAAATTCAGATTTTTTCTTAAGTGTTAAGAAAAGAACCATGAAGATGGATAACATTGCATACAGATTCAGCGGAATAGCCTGAATAAATGTCTCCATACCTGATACAGAACCGTCTTCCGGGAAATAAGAAATAACGGAAGCAGCCCAGGAAGAGATTGGCATGATTACACAGAGAGGAGCGCCGATAGCGTCGATCTGGTAAGCCAGTTTCTCACGAGAGATTTTTGTTCTGTCTGTTACAGGTCTCATGATTGTTCCAACTGCCAGGCAGTGGAAATAATCATCAATAGCGAAGAAGATACCAAGTAATGCTGTTGCGAACAGAACGCTTCGTCTGTTTTTCAGCTTACTGGAAGCCCATTCACCATAAGCTCTGGCTCCGCCGGCTTTTGTAATAAGAATTACGAGAATACCTAAGAAGCAAAGGAACAGGATCATGTCCGCATTTGCTCCAAATTTGTCAATCATGATTTCTACTGTGGTAGAAAGGACACCGAAAGGACCAAGTCCTGCAAGTGCTGAATAAATGATCGTACCAGAGAATACACCTAATAAAAGAGAGAAAATAACCTCTTTAGTAACTAAGGCAAGTACAATTGCTACAATCGGTGGAATAATAGATAGAAACCCCGCATCTACCATAATAAAATACCTCCTACGTATTATATTTGCCTGACATTACGATTGCTAATATCTTTGTATCATAAAAAAAACTGCTTGTAAAGCGTAAAAAAAAAACTGGGAAAGGTTACCAAAAAGTCACCGGTTCATACTGTCTAATATGAATAACTAACCAGGTAAAGTCTTTGCAAGAAAGAAGACTGTTCGTTGTAGACATACAAAAAACGGCGAAATATACAAAAGAAACAAAGGGAAAAGTCTGATTTTGTGCAAAACTACTAGTTGACAGGAGGGGTTACCAGGTGGTAACATGCATATATCAACAAACAACAACATATTGCAGACAATAGAGGCGCAGCTTATTGGGTAATCGCAGATGCCAAGGAAGATCACTTCCAATGATGTAGATGAAGGAGTAAGTTGCCGAAAGCAATGATTCGTGATTGAGTCTTTGCTTGGGACAGAGACGTACAGTTTCTGTACTGTCATGATATCATGGAGCACTATTAGCAAATCGGAGCACCTAATTTAAAAGCGGAAATTGATTTGTTAATAGTATTTTTTTACCTAAAACCACTCTTTTTTCTAAATATCCATGATGCGTGGAGCGCTATACAATATGTATTAGCTGCATTTGCAGCAGGTACTTATTAATGGTTGACGGTTTCGCAAGAAACATAAAACACACATCAGAAGGTATTATAGGAGGAAGAAAAATGGAAAACATGAAATCAGTAATCAGACTGAGAATGAGCGCACATGATGCACACTACGGCGGAAACCTGGTAGACGGAGCAAGAATGCTTGGTTTATTCGGAGATGTAGCTACAGAACTTCTTATCTTAAATGATGGAGATGAGGGACTGTTCAAAGCTTACGATGAAGTAGAGTTCATGGCACCTGTATTTGCAGGCGATTATATCGAGGCTGTCGGTGAGATCGTATCTGTTGGAAACACATCTAGAAAAATGGTATTCGAGGCACGTAAAGTGATCGCTCCGAGACCTGACATCAATGATTCCGCATGTGACGTTCTGGAAGAGCCGATCGTTGTATGCCGCGCAAGCGGAACATGTGTTGTTCCGAAAGACAAACAGCGTAAGTAATTTACAGAAGAACTTTTAATCAGAAAAAATCAGTATTTCAGCATAATATCAAAAATTACATAATATCAAATAGAGGCGCGGTTTACCGGGTAGCAGCAAATGATAAGGAACATTATTTCCAAGGTTGTCTGTGAAGGGGTGGATCGCCGAAAGACCGGATCTGTAATGGGAGAAGGACTTGGGGCAAAGGCGGACAGCTTTTGCACTGTCATGTGAAAACGTGGGGCGCTATTCATCAGAAGTCAGTTAAAAGCACTTCGGTGAATAGCGCCCTTTATGTTTTATATAATGTATTGGGAAAAAGAAGAGGAGAGGTAAACGCTATGGAAAAATTAATTATCACTGCTTGTATCTGTGGCGCTGAGGTTACAAAAGAGCATAACCCGGCAGTTCCATATACAGTAGAGGAAATTGCAAAAGAAGCAAAAAGCGCTTACGATGCGGGAGCTTCCATTATTCATCTTCATGTAAGAGAAGATGATGGAACACCGACACAGAGCAAGGAACGTTTCGAAGCTTGCATCAATGCAATTAAGGAAGTTTGTCCGGATGTGATCATTCAGCCATCTACTGGGGGCGCAGTTGGTATGAGTAACGAAGAACGTCTGGCTCCGACAACTTTAAGACCGGAGATGGCAACACTTGACTGCGGAACATGTAACTTCGGCGGTGATGAGATTTTCGTAAATACTGAAAATATGATCATTGATTTTGCAAATACAATGAACGAGTACGGAATCAAACCTGAAATCGAAGTATTCGACAAAGGCATGGTTGACATGGCAATCCGTCTTCATAAAAAAGGATACATCAAAGCACCAATGCATTTTGATTTTGTAATGGGCGTAAACGGAGGTATCTCCGGAGAACCAAGAGATCTGCTTTTTATGGCAAACAGTATTCCGGCAGGTTCCACATGGACTGTATCCGGTGTCGGCAGATTTGAGTATCCGATGGTAACAATGGGAATTCTGATGGGCGGACATGTAAGAGTCGGCTTCGAAGATAATGTTTATATTGAAAAAGGCAAACTTGCAGCTTCCAACGGAGAGATGGTTGAGAAAGTAGTAAGACTTGCAAAAGAGCTTGGCAGACCGGTAGCAACTCCGGCAGAAGCAAGAGAAATCTTAGGTTTGAAATAATCTGAGAGGAATGAAAAAGACCGGTATATATCCGGGAATTCATGTTAGAAGGAATGTAAAAGGGATTCGGTTATGAAAATGTTAAAAACCCTGACATACGATTGCAAAGCAACTGGATCCTTTTACAGATAAACAAAACGTGATTCAAACTGAAAAACAGTTTGGGGAAATTGTTTTTCATGTAACATTATAATAAGGAAAGAATGATTTTTAGGAGGAGAAAACAATGGGAAAATTAGTAGGTGACAAATACGGAATTCATCGTGTAATTGAGCCGCAGGGCGTTCTGACACAGGCAGCTCTGAAAATTGATAACGACATGACAAAAAAATACTCTAACGAGATTATCTGTGATGTTATTTCTTTAAATATCGACTCTGCTTCCTTCACACAGATCGAAGAGGCATGTGGTGGTGATATAGAGAAAATCAAAGAGATGATTCTGGGAATCGTTAACGAGCGTGGTAAAATGCAGAATCCGGTAACAGGATCCGGCGGAATGTTCATCGGTAAAGTTGCTTATATCGGTGAAGACTTAGATCTGGATATCAAAGTTGGCGATAAAATTGCTTCCTTAGTATCTTTATCCATGACACCACTGAAAATTGATGAGATCATCGAGATCCATCCGGAAATCGATCGTGTTGATATTAAAGGCCAGGCTGTATTATTCGAGAGCGCATTATATGCAAAACTTCCGGATGACATCAGCGAGCCGCTTGCACTGGCAGCATTAGACGTAGCTGGAGCACCTGCTCAGACAGCTAAATTAGTAAAACCGGGTCAGAGCGTTCTGGTTCTTGGTGGTGCTGGAAAATCCGGTACACTGGTTTGCTACGAAGCTATGAAACGTGTTGGACCGACAGGCCGTGTTGTAGCTATGGATTACAGCCAGGATGGTGTAGATGAGTTATTAAAACTCGGTGTTTGCCACAAAGCATTCCAGGCAAGTGCAGCACTTCCGGTAGACGTATTAGAGAAAGCTTTAGCAGCAAATGACGGCAAAGAGTATGATGTATCTATCTGCTGTGTAAACGTAAATAACTGCGAGATGTCCGCAATCCTTCCGGTTCATGACGGTGGTATTGTATACTTCTTCTCCATGGCTACAAGCTTTACAAAAGCAGCTCTTGGTGCAGAGGGTGTTGGAAAAGACGTTGATATGATCATCGGTAATGGATATACAAAAGGCCATGCAGAGATCACACTTCAGGAGTTAAGAGAGAACGAAGCAATCCGCAACTTGTTCGATCAGAAATATGTATAATTTAAAGAAAATAAAAAAATTGGGGAAACAAAAACTATATTGTAAATATCAAGAGGAGATATAAAACCATGAGAAAAAGCAGAGAATTCGGATTATTCAAAGATGTTCCAGACGAATTATGGAATGATTGGCACTGGCAGGTAAAAAACAGAGTAGAGACTGTGGAAGACCTGAAAAAATACATGACACTGACAGCTGAAGAAGAAGAAGGCGTTGCAAAATGCTTAAGCACACTTCGTATGGCTGTTACACCGTATTACTTATCTCTGATCGATCCGACTGATCCGGAAGATCCGGTTCGTAAACAGGCAATCCCGACAGAGAAAGAGCTTCATCGTTCTGCTGCAGATCTGGAAGATCCGCTGCATGAGGATACAGATTCTCCGGCACCGGGACTGACACACCGTTATCCGGACCGTGTTCTGTTCCTTGTAACAGATCAGTGCTCCATGTACTGCCGTCATTGTACAAGAAGACGTTTCGCAGGACAGAAAGATGGTTCCGTACCGACTGATCAGGTAGAGCAGTGCTTAGAGTATATCCGTAATCATCCGGAAGTACGTGATGTACTGTTATCCGGTGGTGACGCATTACTGATCAGTGATGAGAGACTTGAGTATATCATCTCCCAGTTACGTGCGATTCCTCATGTTGAGATTATCCGTATCGGCTCCAGAACACCGGTTGTTATGCCACAGCGTATCACTCCGGAACTGTGCAACATGCTGAAAAAATATCATCCAATCTGGTTAAACACACACTTCAATCATCCAAACGAAATTACAGAAGAGTCTGCAGCTGCATGTGCAAGACTTGCTGACGCAGGTATCCCGTTAGGAAACCAGACTGTATTATTAGCAGGCATCAATGATTGTGTACATGTAATGAAAGACCTGGTTCGTAAATTAGTACAGATTCGTGTACGTCCTTACTACATTTACCAGTGTGACCTTTCTCTTGGATTAGAGCACTTCCGTACTCCGGTTTCCAAAGGTATCGAGATCATTGAGGGACTTCGTGGTCATACATCCGGATATGCAGTACCGACATTCGTTGTTGATGCACCGGGCGGTGGTGGAAAAACACCAGTTATGCCGAACTACGTTATTTCTCAGACACCTGGTAAAGTTATTCTTCGTAACTACGAAGGTGTTATTACAACATATACAGAGCCGGCACATTATGAGCCACATTGCACATGTGATGTATGTACCGGAAAGAGAAAAGCAAACGTTGTTGGTGTAGCAGCACTTGAGCAGGGTCTGCAGATGACAATTGAACCGGCTGATTTGGCACGTGTTCGTCGTCACAGTGATCATCACTAAGCATTCATAGAATAATAAAACCATAAAACAATGGAAGAGCGGGAGACCTTCGGGTTTCCCTGCTTTTCACCCTAAGTACAGATGGCGTGAAAAATAGCCTGACATGATACTTAATACCGAGATGAAAGGAGTTTTTCAAGTATGAGCAAACTTGGATTAAACCAGGAATTAATCGCAAAAGCAAGAGCAAGTGCACATAAGGTTGCTGCAGATGTTCAGGCTTTTATCGATGAACATACAACAGTTACAGTTGAAAGAGCTGTTTGCCGTCTGTTAGGAATTGACGGTGTTAATGAAGTAGAGGTTCCACTTCCAAACGTAGTAGTGGATCATCTGAAAGAAAAAGGAGTGCTTTCCGGTGGTGTTGCATTTTATGTAGGAAATGCAATGGTTGCACTTGGTGTAGGACCACAGGAAATCGCTGAAAAAGTAAGCAGCGGAGAAGTAGATCTGACAAAACTTCCGGTTGCTTCCTTAGACGAAATCAAAGCGGCTATCTGGCCGATCGCAGAAGCTACCACAGAGAGAGTATCAGGAAATGTAGCAAAAAGAAATGAGTATCTGGAGTCCTTCGGTGGAGATAAAGAGGGTCCGTTCCTTTATCTGATCGTTGCTACAGGTAACATTTATGAAGATATTACACAGGCTGTTGCAGCCGCAAAACAGGGAGCTGACATCATCGCAGTTATCCGTACAACCGGACAGTCCTTACTGGATTATGTACCATATGGTGCAACTACAGAAGGTTTTGGTGGTACTTATGCGACACAGGAGAACTTCCGTCTCATGAGAGCAGCCCTTGATAAAGTAGGAGAGGAAGAAAACAGATATATCCGTCTCTGTAACTACTGTTCCGGATTATGTATGCCGGAGATCGCAGCAATGGGAGCTTTAGAGCGTCTGGATGTTATGCTGAACGATGCTTTATATGGTATCCTGTTCCGTGATATCAACATGCAGAGAACACTGGTTGACCAGTATTTCTCACGTATCATCAATGGTTTTGCCGGCGTTATCATTAACACAGGTGAGGATAACTACCTGACAACTGCTGATGCTGTAGAAGAAGCACATACTGTACTTGCTTCTCAGTTCCTGAATGAGCAGTTTGCATTAATGGCTGGTCTGCCGGAAGAACAGCAGGGTCTTGGACATGCATTCGAGATTTCACCGGATGTAGAGAATGGATTCCTGTATGAGTTAGCACAGGCGCAGATGGCTAGAGAGATCTTCCCGAAAGCACCGTTAAAATACATGCCGCCTACAAAGTTTATGACAGGTAATATTTTCCGTGGTCATGTACAGGATGCATTATTTAATGCAGTAACCATTATGACAGGACAGAGACTTCACTTACTTGGTATGATGACAGAAGCAATCCATACACCGTTTATGTCAGACCGTGCACTGGCTATCGAGAATGCACAGTATATTTTCCGTACAATGAAAGATTTCGGCTCAGAGCTTGAATTCAAAGAGGGCGGAATCATTCAGTCACGTGCTAATGAAGTACTTCAGAAAGCAACTGACCTGCTTGTAGAGATTGAGCATCAGGGTCTGTTTGCAACACTGGAACAGGGTATTTTCGCAGACATTAAACGTCCGAAAGATGGCGGAAAAGGTCTGGATGGCGTTGTAGTAAAAGATGATAATTACTTCAACCCGTTTATTACTCTGATGAAAAAGGAGGTCTAAGCGATGAGTGGACTTTACAATATGAGCAAGGCAGATTTCGATACAACTCTGGATCTGACCAAAATCAAACCGTATGGCGACACCATGAATGATGGTAAAATGCAGTTAAGCTTTACATTACCGATCAAAGATGATGAGCGCGGAGAAGAAGCAGCAAGACAGCTTTGCAAACTGATGGGACTGGAAGATGTCAACGTAGCATATCACCATGCTCTGGATACAGAATTTACATTCTACGTTTGCTACGGCAGCTGCGTTCACACAGTAAACTACACGGATATCCATGTACAGACAGTAGAAGAAGAGACAATGTCTATGGATGAAGTGAATGAATATATCAAAGAGCACTTCGGCAGAAAGATCGTAGTAGTAGGTGCTTCCACAGGTACAGATGCTCATACCGTAGGTATCGATGCAGTTATGAACCGAAAAGGATTTGCCGGACATTATGGTCTGGAGCGTTATGAGATGATCGAGGCATATAACCTTGGATCTCAGATTCCAAACGAAGAATTTATCGAGAAAGCAAAAGAGTTACATGCAGATGTACTGCTGGTATCTCAGACTGTTACTCAGAAAGATGTTCATATTCAGAACTTAACAAATCTGATCGAGCTTCTTGAGGCTGAGGGACTTCGTGATAAATATATCGTTTGCTGTGGTGGTGCACGTATTACACATGAACTTGCAAAAGAACTTGGTTATGATGCCGGTTTTGGTGCTGGTAAATATGCAGATGATGTTGCAACATTTGCAGTAACAGACATGGTTAAGAGAGGATTTAAATAAATCATGAAAAAAGGTCGTCTCATAGGGTGCTTGGCCCTCGTGGCCTCTGCATTTCTGTGGGCCACCGCTTACATAGCCGTAAAACAGTTGGTGGCCGAAGTGCCACCTTCTGTATTACTTGCATTTCGATTTTCATTTGCTGCAATCATACTTGCAGTAATATGTATACCTAAATTCAAACATTACACAAAAGATCTCCTGTTTTCAGGAATGAAAATGGGAACCGCAATGTTTTTTGAATTCTTTTTATTTACAGTTGCACTTCAGTATACATCGGCTTCCAAGTCATCGTTTATTATAGCTTCTTATATTATAATACTTCCGATCGTGTATCTTATTATAAGAAGAAAAAAACCGACAGGCAGCGATGTACTTGCATCTGTAATCTGTATGGTTGGAATCTGTCTTCTCTTGGCAAATGGGTTGGATTCCTTTAATAAAGGTGATCTGCTCAGTGCCGGATGTGCACTTTCCTATGCCGTACATATTGTATACTCGTCGAAATTCAGTAAACAGTATGATGGTTGGCTGTTGAATCTGACACAGATGGGAACGGTGGCAGTACTTGCCTGGATTGCAACACTGTTCAGCGGAAGCTTTAAGGTGATCGGTACCATAGCATTGCCATTTGGTGCATTTTTCTTCCTGGCAATTTTCTGCTCTATCATTCCATATTTCCTGTGTCTGTACGGTATGAAGCGGGTATCTACCACAACAAGCGGTATATTATTATCCTTTGAGAGTGTATTCGCCACATTGCTGGCAGTGCTTATGTTGGGAGATCCATTATACTGGCAATTGGTTGTCGGTGGTTCAGTGATTGTAGCTTCTTCGATTATTTCCGAGTTTTTTGCCAGCAGGGGAAGCAAAAAAAGGTGAGAACTCCGGAAGAAAAGAATGGAAAGGGAAGATAAAAGGAAACCATGAGAGTAAATGTAGTCAATGGATTTTCGGAACATCCGGAGGGAGGAAATCCCGCAGGTGTCGTATATTTGAATGAAGAGCTCTGTTTAAAAGAACAGAACCGGCATCAGGATTACGACGGGGAAAAGCCGGAGCATTTGACTGATGAACAGATGCAACAGGCCGCAGCCAGGCTGCATTTCTCTGAAACCGCATTTATCACTCGTCTGAATGACAGAAGTTTTGCCATTCGGTATTTTACTCCGGCAGCGGAGGTTCCGTTGTGTGGTCATGCAACAATCGCATCTTTTTCGTATCTGTATCAGAAAGGTGTGATTGGAGATGGTGTGTATGAGCTGGTCACAACCGAAGCGCAGCTGACGGTGGAAGTTTCGGAGGGAATCATCTGGATGGAAATGGATGCACCGGAGCTTCAGCAGAAGCTGGAACCAAAGATGGTGCAACGTATCTGTGATGCGTATGAGCTTGACGTAACAGCTCTGGATGAAACGATGGAAGTCCGTATCGTGAAATCAGGTTTGCGAGATATTCATGTGTGCGTCAAAAGCAGGGATGACCTGCTGCAGGCTGTGCAGCATGAAGAAGAAATCAGCAGAATTTCAGAAGAACTGGATGTGGTAGGGGTACATATGTCCTGTCTGAATCTGCCGAAAACAGAACAAATTACAGCATATTGCAGTAATTATGCACCGTTGTATGATATTCCGGAGGAATGTGCGACCGGAACATCGAACGGTGGATTGACCTATTATCTGTATCAAAAAGGAATGATTCAGGTAAATCAGATGAATTGTTTCCTTCAGGGAGAGCACATGCATCGTCCGTCAAAAGTCTATACGAAAGTGCGGATGGCAGATGGAAAACCAACCATATGGGTTGGCGGTTGTGGAGTGATCTGCCGGGAAGGAATCCATTTGAATATATAAAGGTAAAATCTTCAAAAGAACGTACCAGGAAAAGTAACTAATTTTCCCTTGGTACGTTCTTTTTCATTTGATAGGATTTTGAGAGAAACGTTTTCACTGGCATTGCATATTTTATTAAAAATAAGCAATTAAGTTTTCGGGAGACACAGGTTGGACGAGGAACTTTGTAAAAAAGCAGTCTATTCAAATGAGTATTATGATCTGATCCTGGATTATATCGGCGGTTATTCTATGGGAGCCCCGGAGTGTATCCAACAAGTGGATGACACTTATGATATTGGCTTTTACAGAAGGGAACGGGCACCGGAGCTGAATCTGCAGGATTATCCGTATCTGACGATACCGCACTGCCTGACACCTATGGATATGACTGCGTTGGAAGTCAGTGGGATGATACGGTTGCAGAATCCGGCAGCATTGGATTTGCAGGGACAGGGTGTGTTGGTCGGGTTTGTGGATACCGGGATCAATTATGAACACCCGGCTTTTCGAAATGTGGATGGAAGTACACGAATCCTTGGTATCTGGGATCAGACACAGATGGAAGGTCCTCCGCCAAATGGAATGGTGTATGGTGCTTTTTATGGGGAAGAGGAGATCAATGCCGCGCTGCAGGCGGAACAGCCGCAGAGCATTGTACCGGAGCGGGACGAAAGTGGGCATGGAACTTTTCTGGCAGGGGTTGCCTGTGGAAGTGCGGATGCAGGGGCAGAGTTTTCCGGAGCGGCGCCGCTGGCACACATCGCAGTTGTAAAGTGCAAGCAGGCAAAAAAGTATCTGCGGGACTACTATTTTATAGCAGATGGCGTGGAATGCTATCAGGAAAATGATCTGATGCTGGGACTCGCCTGGCTGAATCGTTTTGCTTATGAACGACAGCTTCCGCTGGTGGTCTGTATCGGAATGGGTGGCAGTCTTGGAAATCATACGGGAGAGGAGCCATTGTCGGTACAGTGCGATGAACTGGGACGCAGACGGCAGAGGGCGGTGGTGGTTGCAGCTGGGAATGAGGCAAACCAGAGACACCATGAAAAGCGGAATGTGATACAGGGCGGATCAGAAATCATTGAGTTGTCTGTGGAAGAACGGGTGCGCGGGTTTCAGATGGAAATGTGGAGCACGGTTCCTGAGATTTATCAGGTTTCCGTCATTTCACCTACGGGAGAACGGTTTCCGAAGACTGTGGTGTACCCCGGAAGCAGGCAAGCGTATACATTTTTATTTGAACAGACACGGCTGACGGTGGAATATGCCATCGTTGGAACACGAAACAGCATGCAGCTGATCAGTTTGCGATTTGAAAACCCACTTGCCGGAATCTGGAGTGTGGAAGTACAGGGGGATCTGGTACTCAGCGGAAACATATGCTGCTGGCTGCCTCTGTCTGCATTTTTAAGTGGTGAGGTATTTTTCCTGCGCTCCAGTCCGGATACAACGATCACGATGCCAGGCATGTCCCGGGTAGCGATTACAGCAGGGGCTTATCAGGCAGTGGGCGGGAGTATTTATCCGGATTCCGGACGGGGATTTTCCGGTTTGAATGCCGTAAAACCGGATCTGATCGCTCCCGGTGTAAATGTGACCGGTCCGGTGCTGCCAGATCAGTATGAACTGCGCAGCGGAACAAGCATCAGTGCAGCGTTGACGGCAGGAGCCTGTGCTCAGATGTTTCAGTGGGGGATCGTGGAAAATAATATGCGCTATCTGAATACGACAGAATTGAAAAACCTGCTGATCCGTGGTGCCGGACGGGACGAGGAACGTGTTTATCCAAGCCCCGTGTATGGATATGGTACCTTGAACGTGTATGATGCACTGTTGCGGTTGAGAGAACTCTGAAAAAATACAAAAAAAAGACAGCCAAATCCGAACGGCTGTCTTTTAAGGAGAAGGTATTTTTTACTATGGGGGTAGCAAAAAACTTATAATGTATTGGGGGTTTTTAGAGTTATTATAATAGCAAATGTGCGTGCATAAGTGTTCACAATGATTCATAAATTTTTCTTGCGAAATTATGCAATTTATCCATCACCAAAAGGTAATCATACAATTTTGCTTGGGTATTGTGCCGGTGTACAAAAAATGTTAGCGTTTTTTTACATTTTATCTTATACTAAAAGCAGCATAAGAAACCGGAAATAAATGGTGGAAGCGAGGTTATACAAATGAAACAGAGTATTTATATAGAATGTTATGAGGGGCTGAGTGCCCGGATGCTGACAGAAGCATTGCTGGATTTGATGCCGGAGGGAAAAGCTGCGAGAAAACTGGTGGTCGGACTGCGGAAACTGTCCTGCTCCGAAGCAGCAAGACAGGAGATGCTTCACAATATGCAGGAACGGATCCATGAGTTTGCCCTGCCTGCGGATGCGGAACGACTATTTGCCCGTGCATACGGGATCTGGCTGAATGCAAAAGCAACGGTGGAACATGTGGAACCGGAAGAACTTCGTTTTTCCAAAAGAGATTTTGACGGTGTGATCGCGATGATGACCACAGCAATCGGAATGGAACAGTTGCAGATCGGTGAGGTGATCTGCCCGGTATTATATGAAGGATTTGAATGTATCACAACGCAGGATGGCAAAAAACAGGTGCCGCTGCCGGAGACACTGTACATTCTGATGGATACAGGTATTGCATTGCAACGGATGGAGCGGGATGGAGCCTGGGTAACACCGGAAGCAGCGGCACTGCTGGCAGCGTGTAAAATTGTACGTCATCTGCCGAAACAGTATCAGATGATCAGTCAGGGAGTCGGAAACGGTGTATCTTCGGAAGGAGAGCCGGCCCGCCTTCGTGTCGTCCTGCTCCGCAGAAATTCTGTGGCCAGACAGATGAGACCGGAGGTTCTGACACCAAAGAGGGCGGAACTGGAATTACTGACGCCGGATTCGGCAGAGCCCAAATTCATACCACTCAAATCTGTGGAAAAGGAAGAACAAAGATCAGAACCAGGATCAGATCAAAATGTACCCGGAAAAGCTGTGAAATCAGGACAGCCGGATCATGAAACAGGACAGGTAAAAACAGTATCAGAAGATTTTGCGGTATATTCTGAGGGAGCAGTGTGTACAGACGCTGACAGGTACAGAAGAATGGATGTATCTGCATGGACTTCCGCAGATGAGATCTGCAAACTGGAATGCAATCTTGATGACTGCAGCGGAGAAGTGCTTGGTTATACGATGGAACGTCTCATGCGGGAAGGGGCACGGGATGTCAGCTATATGCCAATTTATATGAAGAAAAACCGGCCGGCGTATCTGCTGACGGTATTGTGCCATCCGGATGACCAGGAACGGATGGAGCAGATCATTTTTGCGGAAACGACAGCTATCGGAATCCGACATGCAATTATGCAGCGGAGCATCCTGCACCGGGAGACTGACCAGAAAAAAAGTTCCTTTGGCAAAGTGGCAGTAAAACGTCTGCAGAAAGAGCAGGGAAAGGTGCTGACACTGGAATATGACAGTGTGGCAGCGATTGCACGAAGCACCGGACTGCCATTCCGTGACGTATATCGCAGTATAGAACTGGAACTATCCGGAAAGAATGAAAAAGGAGAAGAGACGACATGATCTATGTAGCTGTGATTGTGGCAATCTGTCTGGCGGAGCTGTTGATCCGCCGGTACATCAATCAAAATGTGGAAGAAGATGGACAGAAATGGGGAAAATGTGGTGTCCGTCTGCGAAAATATCACAATTATGGTATGGCAAATGATACGTTAAGAAAACGTCCGATGCTGGTAAAAATCATTGGCGTTGTGGTGGTGAGTTTTCTTGCGGTGGTATTTTTGTTCCTGCTGACATTGAAAGGAGAAAAGGCAGGAAAATGGGGTCTTGCCCTGATTCTTGGCGGTGGACTGGCTAATCTGCTGGAGCGGTTTGTACATGGATATGTGACAGATTACCTGCAGTTTCGTGTGCCGCTGGCCTGTTTGAGAAAACTTATCTATAACGTCGCGGATCTGTGTATCTTTGCCGGAACAGCAGTCTTATTTTTCCGGGAGCTGGCAGAAGCGGTCAGCTGACCGCTTCCGCAGCGATGCCATTCTGACGCAGAAATACCTGAACGAGCCGGTCCCATTCCTGTTCCAAAGACTTGTCCAGGGAAAACAGCCGGTAGGATATACCTGTGGTACAGGTCAGCACTTCATTTTTATAAGTGAAATGCACATACATACCGCTGATATCTTTGGATGTAAAATCGGTGCCGGAACGTGTGATAGTCTTTTCCTGGTTTTTCGGGGAAAGCAGAAATACGAACTTAAAAAACAAGGGTTTCTTTTTGCCCTGCATTATTTTCAGGCAGCTCGGCCGCAGCAGGGAAAACGGAAGGTAGGACAGATCCTGCAGATGCAGCGTGTCCAGTTCTTCCGGTTCATAGTAATCCGGATGGAACGAGCCATCGATGGTATAAGTGGCAGCCTGGGTGATCACTGCTTCCTGAAGCAGAAAATGGTCACACATGCCGTCCTTTAACAGTTTATTGATAAAAGTACCGATCTCGGTGAGTTTCAATGCAATCATGCGGAATCTCCTGTTCACAAAAATGTATGATTGTGGTATGATAACCATTTAAGATCTATTATAAAAGTGAACAGAAAAAAAAGCAATAACAAAGATGGGTTACAGTTCACTCATGGTGCGTGTGAACATCGTGAGTGTCTGTGCTGTCTATGATAGAAAGAACGGGGACAACTGAGTGAGAAAGAAAAAAATGTGTGTTTACAGACGGATGGGCATTGTGCTGCTCATCAGCTGTATGGTACTGGTGCTTGGAAGCTGCGGAGGCAAAAAAACGGATATGACGGAAGTGGCAGACCGGGTGGAAAAAATGGTTACCGGGAACAATCCGTTGCAGGTAAAGACGGTTTCGCAGGACAAATATGCGTACAACACATTGGATGATGCGACGAAACTTGTATATGACGAAATCTTATATGCGATCGTACATCGAAAAAAGGAAGTACAGATTGCTACCACAGATGTGGAGCAGATGGAGCTTGCATATCTGGCGGTGCGGTATGATTACTGTGATCTGTTCTGGCTGAAGCAGTTTTCCTATGTGACATACAGCAGGGACGATGAGATCACAGCCATTGAAATCACACCGGAATACAGCATGACAGCGGCAGAACAGAAAAAGACACAGAAGGCGATTGATAAGGAAGCGGACCGGATGCTGGCGGATGCACCGAAAGAGGGCAGTGATTATGAAAAAGCGCTGTATGTGTTTAAAAAACTCATCGACGAAGTGGATTATGTGGAAGATTCCGCAGATAACCAGAACATCATCAGTGCTTTTCTGAATCATGAAACCATCTGTCAGGGATATGCCTATGCGACGCAGTATCTGCTGGAAAAACTGGGGGTTTCCTGTACGACAGTCATCGGAAATGTCAGTGACGGACCGCATGCATGGAATCTGGTGCAGCTGGACGGAGCATATTATTATATGGATACTACCTGGGGCAATTCCCAGTATCTGTCCCGGCAGTCGGAACAGAAAGAATCTGTGCTTTCCAAATATGTGGACTACAATTATTTCGGGGCTGCCACAGCAGATATTATGCAGTCCCATACACCGGACAGCAGGATTCCGCTGCCGGAATGTACAGCGGTAAAAGATAATTATTATGTGCACGAAGGCCGTTATATTACCGAATGGAATCAGGATGTTATCGGGGCTTTGTTTGGAACTGCATATAATAACAGAGAAGAAATGATGCAGGTAAAATTTGCCAGTGTAGATCTGTATGAACAGGCCATGCAGTATTTTGTGGAAGAATACGGAATCGCAAAATACTGTCCGGGACTTCAGAGTTTTCATTATATGGAAGATATCGAGGGCTGTGTTCTTTTCATTGTATATGATTATTAGAAAAAGGAAGTGCAAGATACTATGGGAAAAAAGATCAATCTATCACACAATCTGATGGGCTGCCGGTTGGACAACTGGATCCGCCTGAAGCGAAGCAATCCGATCACAGAGGAAAATAAAGGCCAGGTGCGGCTGATCACGGCGGTTTCTTCCATTCTGGCAATTCCCGCATTTCTGGAATGGCTGGTGTTTTATGTTCCGATCAAGCGGACAAAGATAAAAAAAGATCCGGTATATATCGTTGGTTACTGGCGTTCCGGAACGACATTTTTACAGAATCTGCTGACCAGGGATCCACAGTTTGGATGGTTTGATCCGGTGCGTACCGTGACGTTCAGCAATTGTATTTTCATGAAAGGAATCCTTGCAAAAGCTCAGAAAAAACTGCTGCAGGGAGCGCGGCCGATGGATAATTTGGAATATACACTGGATCTTCCGATGGAGGAAGTATTTGCCCAGGCAACGATTTCTACGCAGGCCATCAGCCATATGCTGGTATTCCCGGATGGCGGCAATGGTGTCAAATACATTGAAACAGCTTTTATTGATGAACAGGATGAAAAGCGGCAGCAGGAATGGCGTAAAGCCTATGATTACATTCTGAAGAAGGTCACATATCTGTATGGCGGCAGACAGCTTTTACTGAAAAGCCCGGAGAATACCTGCAGGATCGGTGCCCTGAAGCGCTGCTATCCGGGTGCAAAATTCATCAATATTTACCGAAATCCGTACACTGTTGTCATGTCCACCATCAATATGTTTACCAAGGAGATGGGGCTGTTCTGCTTGAATGATCCGGCACCATATGAAGTGATCGAGGACGTGACGATTGATCTGTTCGAACGCATTTATAAGAAAGCATTCCGGGAACTGGAAGAAATGCCGCCGGAGGATCATATCGATATCAAATATGAGGATTTCTGCAAGGATCCGAAGGGATATGTAAAGCTGATCTATGAACATCTGGGGATTGACGGATTTGAGGAGGCAAAACCTTACTTTGACGCATATCTGGAGAGTCAGAAGAATTACAAAAAGAACAAATTTGAACTGACACCGCGGCTGCGGGATAAGATCAATGCAAAACTCGGATTTTATTTTGAACATTATGGATACGAGATGCAGAAGTAACGTTGCAGTGTTACGTGAGAACAGTAACAGGGCTGACCCATCACAAAAAAATAAGATAAAACAGGTGCAAAATAACAGTATCTGGTGTATACTTTTATTCTAGGATCAAAAGATACGTTGCGGGATGTTCCGCAGGTATGATAGAAAGGAGAATTTCATTATGGAAAAAATTAGTGACAGCATGAAAAAAATCTTATTGGCAGGTATTGGCGCAGCAGCTACAACTGCAGAAAAATCCAAAGAAATTCTGGATGATCTGGTTAAAAAAGGCGAACTGACGGTTGAGCAGGGAAAAGTGCTCAATGAGGAGTTAAAGCATAATGTAAAACAGACATTCAAAAAAGATGAAGAGAAAGATCCGGCTGATGTATTAAAAGGAATGTCCCCGGAGCAGATCGCAGCTCTGAAAGAAGCAATTGCCCAGAAAGAAGCTGCGGATGCAGCGCAGGATGATGAAGAGGAAGCACCGGACGAAGCGTAGAGAGTGTTTTTGACAGCTTTACCGGAATAAATAATAGGAAAATATGAGTGAAAAAGAATCAAACGGAACCCGTTTACGGGAAATAATTTCAGTCATACACAAACATCAAATTGCCAGGGGGGTAACGCCGGAAAAGCTGCGCCTTATCCTGGAGGATCTTGGCCCAACTTATATTAAGCTGGGCCAGATTATGTCCATGCGCTCTGATATTTTTCCGAAAAAAATCTGTGACGAATTTATGCGTCTGAGATCGGAAGTGACACCGATGCCATTTTCAGAAGTCCGTGAGGTCATTGAGCATGCTTACGGTACGAAGCTGGAGGACGTGTTTGAAGAAATTCAGGAAACTCCTATCGGTTCGGCATCCATTGCACAGGTGCATAAAGCAAAGTTGAAAAGCGGTGAGACAGTAGTAGTAAAAGTGCAACGCAAGGGCATTTACGAGACCATGTCCCGGGACATCGCATTTTTGCATCGGGCTGTCAAACTGATGCCGCCAATCAATATGGCCGGTCTGGTGGATATGAATCAGGTGCTGGATGAAATGTGGGTAGTAGCACAGGATGAGATGAACTTCCTGGCAGAAGCTGCGAACATGGAAGAGTTTGCGCGACTGAACAAAAATGTGGCATTTGTCACAAGCCCGATGCTGTATCGGGAATATACGACCACCCAGGTGCTGGTGATGGAGTACATTGACGGTATCGGAGTAGATGAAAAAGAAAAACTTCTGGAAGCGGGCTATGATCTGGATGAGATTGGATCTAAAATGGCAGACAACTATGTGAAGCAGATAATGGAAGACGGATTTTTCCATGCAGATCCACATCCGGGTAACATGCGTATCCGGGACGGAAAAATTGTCTGGATCGACATGGGGATGATGGGACGTTTTTCTCAGCGTGATCAGGTGTTGTTAGGAAAAGTGATCAAAGGAGTGGCTACGAATGATGTGAGTCTGATCGTGGAAGCCGTACTTTCACTGGGAGATTTTCATGACAAGCCGGATCAGAAACTGCTGTATTCGGATATCGGAGACTGGCTGACCAAATATGGCAATGCAAATTTTGGCGGACTGAACATGGGAACGCTGATGCAGGATCTGATGGATATTATGAAAGAAAACAGAGTATCCATGCCTCACAGTCTGACCATGCTCGTACGCGGGTTGACAACCATAGAGGGTGTCATTGCAGAAATCGCCCCGGATATCAATGTGGTGCAGGTGGCGGCGGCACGGATGTCAGGAAACCGGTTTTCCACTTCTAATATGAAAGAGGAACTGCACATTGGTGCGAAGGAAGTGTGGCAGGCATTGCAGAAGGGGATTAAGATCCCGTCCTATATTTCCGATCTGCTGCGCAGTTATATGCATGGGCAGACCAGTATCAATCTGGATCTGCATGCCACAGATGATTTGACACTGATGCTGAATGCACTGGTGCGGCGCCTGGTTATGGGATTTCTGATTATGGCATTGCTGATCAGTTCCAGTATTATATGCACCACAAATATGGAACCGAAACTGCTGGGAATTCCGGCATTAGGCGCAATCGGTTATTTCCTCGCCATTATTTTTACTGCGCTGGTGTTTATCAGTCATATTCGGTCCAAAAAGAAAAAACGATAGAGAGAAAAGAGATTTATAAGTTATGAAAACAAAAGCAAATAAACCGGCAAAATCAAATATTGCGAAAATGGCGATCGTGGGCGTATTGTCTGCAATCGCCTATTTACTGATGTTTATGGAATTCAGTGTTCCGCTGATGCCGGTATTTATTAAAATGGATCTGTCTGATTTCCCGGCACTGATCGGAAGTCTCGCAGTTGGTCCGGCAGGTGGTATTATCATCGCACTGATCAAAAATCTGCTTCATCTGACTGTCACATCTACCGGTGGAGTCGGAGAACTGTCAAATTTTATTCTGAATGCAGTATTTATCCTGCCGGCAGGATTATTATATAAGAAAAAGAAATCAAAAAAGAGTGCCTGTGGAGGAGCAGTCCTGGGTGCCATTTTAATGGCTTTGGTCAGTGTGGTATCGAACTATTTTGTGGTTTATCCGGTATATTATAACTTCATGCCGGCAGACACGATCCTGGCCGCTTATCAGGCAATCTTTCCGGGAGTAAAAAGCATCTTGCAAAGTCTGATCGTCTTCAATATGCCATTTACTTTTGTAAAGGCGATGATCAGCGTGGTCATTACGTTTTTGGTATACAATCATCTGGTACCGATCCTAACGATGAACAAACGCAGCGAATAAACAGTATAGAAAAAGGAGAACAAAAAAATGAGTAAGTACAGATTAGACACAACTTGTGTACAGGGGGGATATCGTCCGGGAAACGGTGAGCCGAGACAGATTCCGATCGTTCAGTCCACCACCTTCCGTTATGAAACCAGTGAGGCAATGGGCAGATTATTTGATCTGGAAGATACCGGGTACTTTTACACCCGTCTGCAGAATCCGACCAATGACACGGTAGCAGCAAAAATCGCAGAGATGGAAGGTGGAACCGCAGCAATGCTGACATCTTCCGGACAGGCAGCAAACTTTTTCGCACTATTTAATGTGTGCGAGTGTGGCAGCCACATTGTAGCGTCTTCCGCTATTTATGGAGGAACGTTCAATCTGATCGAAGTGACAATGAAAAAAATGGGGATTACAGCGACATTCGTAGCACCAGACTGCACAGAAGAAGAACTGAATGCAGCATTCCGGGATAATACAAGAGTTGTATTTGGTGAGACGATTGCAAACCCGGCACTGACAGTTCTGGATATCGAAAAATTTGCAAAAGCAGCACATGCACATGGAGTGCCGCTGATCGTGGATAATACGTTCCCGACACCGGTAAACTGTAATCCGTTCAAATGGGGGGCAGATATCGTAACTCATTCCACGACAAAATATATGGACGGGCACGGTGCTGCAGTAGGTGGAGCCATCGTAGATTCCGGTAATTTTGACTGGATGGCACATGCGGACAAATTCCCGGGACTTTGCACACCGGATGAATCTTATCATGGAATCACTTATGCAGAAAAATTCGGACAGGCTGGAGCGTTTATCACAAAATGTACGGCACAGCTGATGCGTGACCTGGGAAGCATTCAGTCTCCGCAGCATGCATTTTATCTGAATCTCGGTCTGGAATCCCTGCATGTGCGTATGCCGCGTCATGTAGAAAACGGACAGGCTGTGGCAGAATTTCTGGCAAACCATCCAAAGGTAGTGCGTGTAACATACAGCGGACTTCCGGGAGACAAATACTATGAACTGGCACAGAAATATCTGCCGAAGGGTGGCTGTGGTGTCGTATCCTTTGAACTGGAAGGCGGCCGTGCAGCAGCAGAAAAATTTATGAAGCATCTGAAACTGGCAGCCATCGAGACACATGTGGCTGATGCAAGAACCTGCTGTCTGAATCCGGCGACATCTACACACCGCCAGATGACAGATGAGCAGCTGGAGGCAGCCGGAATTCCGGCGGGACTGGTGCGGATGTCCTGTGGTCTCGAAGACAAGGAAGACCTGATCGCAGATCTCGCACAGGCTCTGGATGCCATCTAAACGGATATAATGGAACTGAACGAAATAAAAGAAAACGGACACAGTGATGTTATGTTATAACTTTTGACATATATGTTCACGCCGATGAAAAAACGGAAACCAACGCAGACGATAGGAAAATGCTCCGTGTCTGTGTTGGTTTCCGTTTTCAACTTTTTCTTATAAAAAGATAAAAAAACTAAAGTCGACTGATAATGTCGCGTTTGTAATTCAGAAACGTTTCCGTCAGATAGAAATCATCAGGCCTCGGTTTCTGCTCATGAATCACGATCTCGTCCTTGATTTCACCCGGCGTACCGTTCAGTATATAGATACGGTCCGAGAGCAGAATTGCTTCATCGATATCATGGGTGATAAAAAGCGTGGACAGGTCGATATGCGTCATGATGTTCAGGTACCATTTGTGGATGTTGGATTTTGTAATAGTATCCAGCGCGGAAAATGGTTCGTCCAGCAGTGCGACACCATTGGACGACAGATAGGTCCGCAACAGTGCGGCACGCTGGCGCATACCGCCGGAGAGCTGGCTCGGGTACTGATACTGGGTACCGTCCAGTCCGAATTCTGCGAAGAGCGGATCTGCTTTTGCCCGGGCGTCTGCTTTCTTCATTCCTTTTAAAATAAGCGGAAGTGACACATTATCAATGATTTTCTTGTGTGGCAGCAGCAGATCTTTCTGAAGCATGTAACTGATCTGGCCGGGCGTGGAAGTGATATCCCGGTCATTGAGATAGACATGCCCTTCATCAGGAGTGGTCAGTCCGGAGAGAATGTGGAATAACGTTGTCTTTCCGGAACCGCTGACGCCCAGGAGACAGACCAGCTCGCCCTGATGCAGTTCAATGTTGATGTCTTTGATGATCGTGCGCTGACCATATGTTTTTGTAATATGTTCTGCTTTTAATAATGCCATTTTAATTTCCCAGATAGTCGTTTGTGAATCCTTTGCCGGTCAGATCTGTGGATGTCAGATTATTTTCTGCCAGCCAGCTGTAAAATGCATTCCAGCGGTCTGCATCAATGAAGCCCCATTTGGCTGCATCTGCAATATACTGATCGGAAATATACTGCTGGGAAGCCTGAACCAGCTCTTCAGAACCTTTCAGGGAACCGGTGTTGTCACCTGCAATCAGCATGTTTGCTGCATCTACCGGATTCTGGACTGCATATTCATAACCTTTCTGTGTTGCTTCCAGGAATTTTTTTGCAATATCCGGATGCTCCTGTAAGAACGTATTGTTTGCAATGATCACCGGTGTGTAGTAATCAAATACCGGGTTGATATCTTTAAAGAAGAAGAAATCACAGTCTGTATTTTCCTGTTTTGCGTTGATGCCGCCCCAGCCGTAGAATACCCAGATGGCATCTGTCTGATGAGCAGCCAGTGCAGCCGGCTCGTCTGTGATGTCGTTCGGAATCAGTTTTACTTTGCTGAAATCACCGCCATCCTCGCTGACAACTGTCTCCAGAGTAGCAAGCTCGATCGGAGATTCCCAGGTGGAGTAAGTCTTGCCTGTCATGCCGGCCGGTGTATCAATGCCGTCACCTTTACGGGACATGATACCGGATGTGTTATGCTGTAATACAGCAGCAACAGCTGTGATATCAAGCGGGGCATCAGAGTCCAGGGATGCTGCCATGGTGTCCTGTGCCTCAATGGCAAACTGAGCCTGACCTGCGGAACACATCAGAGCAGCACCGTCCTCTGGCGGTTGTACGATCTGAACGTCCAGACCTTCCTGCTCATAATATCCCATCTGCTGTGCCACATACAGACCGGTGTGGTTGGTGTTCGGTGTCCAGTCCAGACAGAACGTGATTTTTGTCAGATCTTTGTTATCCTTTTTGGAAGTGTTTTCCGCAGCAGCGGAAGAGCTTTCAGAAGCATTTCCTGCATGGTTGCCTGTGTCGGTGTTTCCGCAGGCAGCCATGGAAAATACCATAGCGGCAGCCACAGACACAGCGGCAAGTTTCTTTAAATAATCTTTTTTCATGTTTCATTTCCCTCTTTTTCTGTTCTTATCCACGGCATGGATAGATTTCTGATAATGTTGACTGCGAGCATCAGCAGAAGACTGATGATTACGATAAAAATAATGACGGCAAACATCTTGTCAAAGGAGTATGCCTTTTTGACACGGGTCATATAGACACCGAGTCCGTTAAATCCGCCCAGCCACTCTGCAACCACAGCACCGACAACGGCGTAGGAAGCAGAAATCTTCAGACCGGAAAAAAACTGGTTTAAGGCTGATGGAAATTTCAGATGCCGGAAAATCTGGAATTTGGTGGCACCCATGGCGCGCATCAGATTCACTGCATCCGGATCGACACTTTTATAACCGTCCAGCAGACCTATCGCAATCGGAAAAAAGGTGGTGATGACCACCAGGGCGACCTTCGGTGCCATGCCAAAGCCCATCCAGAGTACCAGAACCGGTGCAATGGCGATGGTCGGAATCGTCTGAGTAATGACCATCAGCGGATAAAATGCCCGATTGATGGTGAGAAAGCGATCCATCAGGGTGGCACTGACAAAGGCCAGCAGGATACCGATGCAGAGTCCGTAGAAGGCTTCCTGCAACGTATATCTGGCGTGCATCAGGATCAGCGGCATGTCAGAGATCAGTGCTTTTGCCACATTGACCGGGGAGGGCAGCATATAAGCCGGAACCAGCCCAGATACACAGAGCAGATACCAGGCGAGCACGATCAGAGCCAGTGCGGCGATGGCCGGAAACTTACTGGTGATGCTTTGTAACTTTTTTGTCAATGGTCAGTACATCTCCCTCTGGTTTAAAAGAAATTTTTACATAAGTATTCATTGCCGGGCAGCCTGCTTTTGCAGCAACCAGCTGGCAGTTTTTTACAATTTCCATGAGCTCATCATAGTCCCCTTCAATAGATGTCTCGCATGGTCCTACATAATAGTTCAGACCGGTGGATTTGATATAGTCAATCACTTCATCCACGATACGGATGACTTCGTTTTCATCTGTTACGGTTGGCAGTACCTGAATCGCTACACTTGCGTTCATAATTATTTTCCTCCTGATAAAAAATGCCTGTGAAGTGAAAATCAGAAAAATATCTGCCGGTGGCAGGCGCTAAAAATGCATAACAGTATTCCGATATACTTCCAGGGCTGACATTGTCCAGCTGGTATCATACAGCACAGATTTTGGGATGTCAACCAATCCTAAATAATTTATTAAGGAAATATTTCTTGTAAATTAACAGGAAAGATGATAAAGTGAATGAGACCTATAAAATGTAATCAGGATATGGGTCTTTTGACACCAAAATCAATTTGACAAAAAGTAGTCTGTTTGCGTACAGAAAAATTGCTGTGGAAGAGTTCCATGGCTTATCTGCATGTGGGAAAACAGACTATTTGGTTTCCATTCACCTCAGTCGTGGACTGAACCTGAATTTTGAATAGCCGGCAGGGCAGATGCAGGCAGCCGGCGGGAAAAGGAGTAAATGCTGATGAATGCGAAAATAATTATTGCAACACATAAAATGTACGATATGCCTCAGGATGACATTTATCTGCCGGTACATGTCGGCAGGGAAGGAAAAGATGCATTGCCATATCAGCCGGATAATACCGGAGACAATATTTCCGCAAAAAATCCGAGCTACTGTGAGCTGACCGGACTGTACTGGGCGTGGAAAAATCTGGACTGTGATTATCTTGGACTGGCACATTACCGCCGTCACTTTTCTATGAAGAGCAGATCTTTCCGCAAAAGTCATACACCGATGGAGTGTGTACTTACCGGGGATGAGCTGGCACAGCTGATTCCGAAGTATAAGATCATTGTTCCGAAGAGACGGAACTACTATATCGAATCACTTTATTCTCATTATGCGCATACTCATTATGCGGAACATCTTGATATTACCAGAGAAATCATCAGTGAAAAATATCCGGATTATCTGGAAAGCTTTGACAAAGTAATGAAGCAGACCGGCGGATATATGTTTAATATGTATATAATGGAAAAATCTCTGTCAGATGCATATTGCAGCTGGCTGTTTGACATTCTGTTTGAACTGGAAAAACGTGTGGGAGACAGAGAGTATTCCTTTTTCCAGGGAAGATTTTACGGAAGAGTCAGCGAGATCATCTTTAATGTATGGCTGATGAATCAGAAAGAAGAAATCAAAGAGATTCCTTATATTCATATGGAAGAAATCGACTGGAAGAAAAAAGGAATGGCCTTCCTGAAAGCAAAATTCGGGAAAAAGAAATACGAAGGAAGTTTTTAGGGGAGGATTATGCAATACAGGACAACAAAAAGAGAAAGTTTCTTTCTGATAATCTACACCGTATATATGATCGTATTGCTCCTGTCACAGACTGCGTTTGAGGAAATGGGTGCGGCATCTTCTATCTTTAAGTATGTCCGTTACCTGTGCTATTTCCTGGCAGCGCTGCTTATTCTGCAGGACAGTTACCGGGAAAAACAGATCTGGGGCGTGGCAATCCTTGGTGTACTCACGGTGGGAACCGTAGTCTGCTCCGGCAACAGTACGTTCATTTTATACCTGATCATGATTCTTGCTGCAAAGGAAGTCAATGTCAGAACCATCGTAAAGCTGACCTGCATCATACAGGGAGCGATGCTGCTGTCAATCGTGGTCATGTCACAGATCGGTATCATACCGGATTATATCTTTGATGCGTCTACCCGTCAGCGGCACGGACTTGGATTTTTATGGACGACAACAGGTGCGATCCTTTATTTTTACTTTATGGTTCTTTATATTTATTTGCGAGAAGAGCGTGCACACCTGATCGAGTATGTGATTCTGGAGGCAGTAAACTTCGGGTTGTACAAACTGACCGATGCCCGTATGAGTTTTTATCTGTCCACATTGCTGCTGGTTTACGTCTATGTCATGCGTTTCTACTGGCAGAACCGCAAGGATCGGATCCGCAAGAACCGGCTTCTGATCGGTGCACCGGCATTTTTCTGTATCCTTGCCGTGGCATGTCAGATTTTTTATATACCGACCGATGCACGTTGGCAGAAGATCAACAGTGTGCTTTCCGGACGACTGGAACTGGGATGCTTTGGATGGAGAGATTATGGCTTTTCTCTGCTCGGAACAAAAATCGAGTGGATCGGTTTCAGCCACAATGCAACGGCAGGAGCTTATAATTATGTAGATTGTTCCTACATGCAGATTTTGTTGGAAAACGGTCTGATTCCGCTTGTCATTATCATAGCTGTATATACTTATATTATGTATATGGCCGTAAAGGAAAAAGATTTTTATCTGCAGACGGCAGTGCTTCTGATTACTGCATTTTCTATAACAGAGCCTCGTCTGCTGAATCTTGCATACAATCCGTTGCCGTTTTTCGGCATCACTTATATCAGCCTGCGTGGCAGAAGTGCGCTGTTCCACCGGGAAGGCCACCGTCTGAACCGGCGTGTGCGGTTTCGTACCACACATGTGAGGCTGAAGGCAAGAAAGTAACAACAATGAATGAATACAGGAATAACGAGAATGAGTAAAAACAACAAATCAGTAAAAGTCAATTTTATTATGAATGCAATCCTCAATCTCTCTGCTGTGATCTTTCCACTGATCACATTCCCGTATGTATCGCGAATCCTGACACCGACAGGAACCGGGCGGGTTTCCTCTGCTGTGGCGCTGGTGACATATTTCGCAATGGTTGCACAGCTTGGTATCCCTACCTACGGTATCCGTGCATGTGCGATCGTCAGGGATGATAAGGAGAAACTGTCCCGGACGGCACAGGAGATCTTTATCATTAATATGATCATGTCAGTGATCGTATACGGAGTATTTTTCGGGGCATTGTTTTTTATCCCGGAAATGGCAGAGGACAAGACGTTGTATCTCATCTGCAGTACAACAATTGTGTTCAATCTTATCGGAATGGAGTGGCTGTATAAGGCACTGGAGGAATACAGCTACATTACAAAACGTTCCCTTTTCTTTAAATTCATTGCGCTGGTGCTGACCTTTGTGTGCATTCATACAAAGGACGATTATTTGTTTTACGGAGTGACAACAATTTTTGCCGCATCCGCATCCAACGTGATGAACTTTATTAACGTAAGAAAATACATTACGCTGAAACCGCTGCGTAATTATGATTTCAAACATCATATGAAACCAATCCTGATCTTCTTTGGAATGTCTGTAGCGACGACGATCTATACAAATCTGGATACGGTTATGCTGAAGTTTATGCAGGGCAATGATGCTGCCGGTTACTATACAGCTGCCGTTAAAGTAAAAACGGTGCTGGTTGGTGTGGTAACATCCATCGGAACGGTGCTTTTGCCAAGAGTTTCATATTATATTGAGCAGAAACGTCACGATGAGTTCCGCAAGGTGACAGCGAAAGCCATGGAGCTTGTTGTGATGATGGCATTGCCACTGGTGGTTTACTTTATCATCTATGCAAGGGAAGCAATTCTGGTGCTGTCCGGTGCGGACTATATACCAGCCATTATCCCGATGCAGCTCATCATGCCGACGGTATTTCTGATCGGCTTCACGAATATCACCGGTATTCAGATTCTGATTCCGCAGGGCAGGGAGAATGTCGTATTGATTTCGGAAATCGTTGGAGCGGTGGTTGATTTTGCAATCAACCTGGTACTGATCCCGAGTATGGGAAGTTCCGGTGCAGCGATCGGAACTCTGGTTGCAGAACTGGCGGTACTGATCGTACAGGCGATTGCAATGTGGAAGTTCCTGATGGAGATCATGAGAAAAATAAAAGCAGGAAAAATCGTACTGGCCTGTGTGCTTGGAACGGTTGTGGCACTTTTGGTGCATCTGCTCCCGATAACGAACAGCTTTATGATTCTGGTCATTACCGCGTTGCTGTTTTTCGGCATTTACGGCGGAGGTCTTCTGTTGATGAAAGAGCCGCTGGTATACGAAGTGGTTGGTCAGATGAAAGAAAAATTCCTGAAAAAGTAAGATGGAGGCAAACATGGAGAAAAGAGAGAAAGAGTATACGAATCTGGATCAGGAACGCATTGTTACCGTTTCTGATCTGTTGAAAGAAATCCTTCGCCGGATTGGACTGGTGATCATTCTTGGTATCATTGTTGCAGCGTTATGCTGTGGCTATAAATATGCCAAAGACAGCAAAGCTGCGAAAGCTGCAAACAGTGAAGATACGACTACGACTATCAAACTTACCGACAAAGAGCAGACGGATGTGAATAATGTCATTGCTGTTCAGGACAATATGAAAGAGCAGCAGGCATATCTGGACAATTCTGTATTAATGCAGATCAATGCATATGACGAGAGCCGTGTGACTTTGCAGTACCGCATCATTACCGGCGACAAACAGCTCAGCAAAGATCTGCTCAGTGCCTATGATAACTATGTGACAAACGGCAGTCTGGCACAGGATATGATCAATCACGGTATAGATATGGATCTGCAGTATCTGACGGAGCTGCTTTACTTTGAAAAAGATTCTGATAAAGATTCTGATAAAGATGAGGGAAATTCTGACAGTACTGTGATCACAGATACGCCGGCATTGACCTTTGAAATCAGAGTGATCCATAAAAACCAGAAATCCTGCGAAGAACTGGCAGCAGTTATTCCGGAGTGCCTGAGTGATTTCGAGCAGAAACTGCAGGAATCTACCGGTGCACATAAGCTGAACCTGGTGGATCAGAGCTATGCGGAAGTAGTGGATCAGGGATTATGGACTTATAAAATTGACCGTGTCAATAGTGTTGTTTCCATGAAGGAACGTGTAGATTCTTTAAAAGAGAAACTCAGTGCAGATCAGGTAGCACTGGTAGAAAAAAATCTGCAGAAAGTAGATAAAAAAGATGTTGCCAAAAAAGAAGTTGTAAAAGCGCATATCAGTAAAAAATATGCAGTGCTTGGTCTGGGCATCGGAATTATTCTTGCAATCCTTTATATTGTAATTACTTACATCTGGCGCGGAACCATCAATAACGAAAAAGATGTGACCTATTTGTATGGCGTACAGCTGATGGGAACTTTAAAAGGTAAAAACAAGAAAAGTATGCTGCTTCGTCTGTATGACAACCTCCGGGGAAAGAAACCGGTGGACTTTTCTGTGGAAGAAGCAATCGTATGTGCAGATGTGACCGGTTATTGCAACAGAAATCAGATTCAGAAGCTGTTATTACTTTCCAGTGAGGAAGTGACAGAGACCGCATGGATCGATACACTGGTGAAAAAACTGAAAGAGGCCGGTGTGGAGGCCACTGTAGAGACAGACATCTTATCCAGCGCGGCTGCAAGAGAAAAAGCGGCCGGATATGAAGTGGCTGTCCTGATCGCACAGGTCCGCAGATCTGCATATGACACTCTTGAACAGGAACTGGGCTTCTGCCAGTTACAGAACATTCAGATTGCAGGTGCGATCGTAACCGAATAAAACATTAGGATCACGCACCGGATTCGTGTGTGTTTGACCTGGATCTCAGAATGAGGTAAGAAAAATGGGAAGAATGCGGCTTCTGACCGGGATTTTGTGTCTTGGTCAGAGGGTGCATTTTTACACTTTAAATGACACGGACCACACAGATGTGACCGTGAGAGAAAGAAAAAGGAGCAATCAAATGTCAGTATATGTGATCACGCATAAAAAATTTAACATGATTCCTCAGGAAAATTATAAAGTCTTATTGGTTGGCGCTTACCGCGGCCATGTATACGGAGACTGTTTTGACGATGCCGGTGACAATATTTCAGAGAAAAATGCAAACTATTGTGAGCTGACCGGTGTGTACTGGCTCTGGAAAAATCTGCAGAAAGATGATTATGTAGGCATTGTGCATTACAGAAGACTGTTTTCCAGATCTTTCAGTAAGAGCAAAAAACTTTCGGACAAAGATATCCGAAAACTGCTTGGAAAATATGATATTATTTTACCGTTTAAACAGAAGATGGAGCCGAACGTGCTGGAGCAGTTCTGCCAGATTTCCGGTCTGAAAAAAGATATGGACCGTGTGCGCGGAATCATTGAGCGCCAGTGTCCGGATTATCTGAGATCCTTTGACTCGGTCATGACAGATACGGAAGCGTATCTGTTCAATATGATGATCTGCAGCAGAGAGAAGTTTAACGCATACTGTCAGTGGTTGTTTTCTATTTTTGATGAACTGGAGCCAATGGTAGATCTGTCAGAATACAATGATTATCAGAAGCGTATCTACGGTTTCATCAGCGAACGTCTGCTGAATGTATGGGTGCGTCAGAATGAGCTGAAGGTATGTGAACTTGGCGTAGTCAATACAGAAGAAGACTGGTCTGCGGGCAAGAATTTCCTGACCGCCTGCAAACGTGTTCTGTTATATCATCTGCGGTAAGAAAGGACTGGGAGCAATATGAAAATAGCAGCAGTAGTTGTAACATTTAACCGAAAAGAATATTTAGTAAAAAATATCGAAGCATTACTGGCACAGGTCAATGCACCGATGGATATCCTGATCATCGACAACGCAAGTACCGACGGTACAGAAGAGACTATTCGTCATTACATGGATGCAGGACAGATCCTTTATGAAAATACCGGAGAAAACCTGGGAGGCGCCGGCGGCTTTAACTTTGGTATCCGACGTGCTTATGAGGCCGGTTATGATGCGATCTGGATCATGGACGATGACACTTATCCGCATCCGGATGCACTGGAGAAGTTCCTGCAGGCAGACAAAGACCTGAACGGCATGTATGGCTATCTGGCAGGAAAAGTGCTGTGGAAAGACGGCAGCTGGTGCGAGATGAATACCCCTAAATATAAAGGCGGCATGGCAGAAGGCAAGTACAAACAGATCGTACAGTCTTCTTTTGTATCTATGTTTATTCCGCGCAAATCTGTGGCAACCTACGGATTACCGATCAAGGAATTCTTTATCTGGGGCGATGATGTGGAATATACGAGAAGGATCGCACTGCGGGAACCGAGTTACCTGGTAGAAGACAGCCAGGTGCTGCATGATACCAAGAATAATGTGGGTTCCAACATCGTGTACGATGATGAGCGTATTGACCGTTATCGTTATGCATACCGTAATGAGATGTATATCGCATTGCACGAAGGATGGAAGCGCAGAGTTTATCAGCAGCTGAAGATCTGGTATCATATTGCGAAGATTCTTTTGAAATCTTCCCAGAAGAAGAGAAAGATCAGACTGATCCTGTCCGCATCCAAAGAAGGCAAAACATTTAATCCATCCATCGAATATATATCAGATGGGAGATAAGGAGCAGACAACTATGGAAAAGAAAGTGCGTGTACTGGAAGTATTTGGAGAGCCAATCTCCAATGGCGGTCAGGAATCTTTTGTGATCAACATTGTGCAGCATATCAATCATGAGCATCTGGCCATCGATATGCTGACCCCTTATTATTGTGATAACTCTTATTATGAGGATATCGTAAAATCTTTCGGCGGAACGATCTATACCTTTGGGCTGAGTTTTGAGCCGGGTAAGAGCCGTTTCAATATCAATGATAAAATTGATGCGTTTTTCAAGGAGCATCCTTATGATGTGGTGCATATTCACAGCGGAAGTATTTCTATTCTATGCATTATGGCACATTTTGCAAAGAAAAACCATGTGAAGAAGATCATTGTACATTCCCACTGTGCAGCGGAGCACAAGACATTAAAATACCGTCTGACCAGGATGGCATCTTACCCATATATCATGAGTGCACCGACGGACTACTGTGCCTGCTCTGTGGTAGCCGGTGAGTGGAAATACCCGAAGGCAATCGTAGATCATAAACTGAAAGTTCTGAAAAACGGTGTGGATCTGGAGAAGTTTGCATTTAATGAAGAGACGAAGCGTGAGATCCGAAACAAGCTTGCGATTCCGGAAGATGCTTTTGTATTGGGACATGTGGGTCGTTTCAGTTATCAGAAAAATCATGAGTATCTGATCCGTATTTTTGCGGAAGTGAGAAAACGGAATGAGCACGCAGTGCTGATGCTCATCGGTGACGGTGAGAACAAGCCGGATGTGAAAAAACAGATCGAGGAGCTGCATCTGACAGACAGCGTTCGTTTCTGTGGTCTGGTAAATAATGTCAACGACTATATGCAGGCCATGGATGTCTTTGTATTGCCGTCCCGTTATGAGGGCTTGCCGATCGTAGGTGTTGAGGCGCAGGCAGCAGGTCTCCCGGTCATTACATCCGTAAACGTATCTGAGGAACTGGAAATCTCCGATCTTGTGACATTCCTGGAACTGAAGGAAGATGTATCCGAGTGGGCAGACAAAATTTTGAGCTATGAAGGAAAAGAACGTGAGGATGCATCGGAGCAGATCCGTTCTCATGGATACGATGTACAGTTTACGGCAGATGAAATTGAGAAAATGTATCTGTCCTGATTCTGAAGTCAAAGGAGCATAGCAAGGCAGTTCCGAATGCTTTCGATGAAAGAAGCATTCCGAATCTGCCCGGTGTAGAAAGAGGGGACATAAACTTGAATAAAACCGAACCAAAGACAGCCGTGAAAACGGGAAGAGTCCAATGGATCGATTTTGCAAAAGGAATTGCAATCCTGGCAACGATACTGGGGCATACGGCGGACGTCGGAAAAACAGGAAGCGATGTGCGGGCATTGATTTTTTCCTTCCACATGCCATTGTTTTTTATCCTGTCGATTCTGACATATCGCTGCTCCAACTCTTTGGAAGAGTATAAAATGAAGCAGAAAAAGGCAGCAAAGCATCTGCTGGTTCCGGCGGTGGTCGTATTTGCCATCGCGACAGTGATTGAGTGTGTGCAGGATACGACATTGCTGACACAGTTTGAATACTGGCAGGGAAAACTGTATACGTTTATCATCGGCAGTGGTACCTCCGTGGAGTACAGTGGGATTTCTGTAGCCGCTTTCGGAATTGCCTGGTTTTTCTTTGCACTGTTTATCGGAAGAGCGATTTTTGACTATATCCATCTGAGTATGAAGGAAGATTCCCAGATTCTGGTGGTATCCATGATCGTAGGTGCCATTGGAATGATCTGGGGGATGCTGATGCAGCTGCCGTTTTCTCTTGATATCGCACTGGCGATCATGCCGTTTTTCTACTGGGGTTATCGGATGAAACGGATGGATCTGACGAAGTCTCCATTGAAAAAGGCACTGATCTGGGGTGTGATCTGGATTGTGACATTGATGATTACCGTGCCGGACTGGGAAATACGGATTTATCTGGAGCTGGCAAACCGCCGGTATCCGTTGTTCCCAATCTGTTTTATTACAGCTGTGGCAGGAACGATGTGTATCAGCGAACTCAGTGTTATTTTCTGCAAAGCAAAACATCTGGTAAAACCAATCGTGTTCCTGGGCAGAAATTCTCTGTATCTGCTGTGTGTACACATTCTGGATGGCAACTGGGAGTCTGTGTGGCATGTGGAAGGACATCAGTTCCACACGGCCCTGCGGCGCTGTGTGGCAGATATTATCGTATTTCTGGTAGTGATGCTGGTGCTGACTGCCTGGAAAAAAATCCGGCGGTCCATACAGACAAAAAAAGCACAAAGCTGTGCATGATAGGATAATCGTATGAAAAAGAAAATATATATACAGATACTGGGTGTCATTGCCTGTCTGGCTGTAGTGGCGATGCATGTCAACGGATGCTTCTGGCAGTTCAGCTATGACAGGTACTGGATCACCGCAAATATTATAGAGTGCATCTGCTATTTTGCAGTGCCGATCTTCTTTATGATATCAGGTGCAACGTTACTGAATTACAGAAAACGTTATACCACAGCGGTATTTTTCAAAAAAAGATTTGGAAAAACGCTTGTTCCGTTTCTGATTTGGTCTGTGATTTCTGCGATCTGGTATTATATCGTATATCACGCAAGACCGGAGGGCATCCGGGAAGTGGTGGATGGAATTCTGAATACAAGATATGTGGATATTTACTGGTTTTTCCCGGCTTTGTTTTCCGTATATCTGTGTATCCCGATCCTGTCCTGTATTCCGGAGAAGTACAGAAAGCGGATCTTTGGCTATGCGATCCTGGTGTATTTTGTTCTGGAAGCACTGGCACCGCTTGTATGTAATCTAATGCATATTGAATTTAATGAGGGATTTGGAATGCCGGCTGTGGGCGGATATCTGATCTACACGCTGCTGGGATACTGGATCGATAATTATGAGCTGTCGAAAAAATGGCGTTGCGTTATCTACGCCGCTGCCTTGGGAGGTTTCCTCTTGATGCTTGTGGGAACACAGATTCTGTCCCTGAAGAACGGAACCGTGGATACAACATTTAAGGAGTATCGGAATGTTCCGTGTATTCTGTACTCTACCGGAATATTTCTGTTTTTTAAGAATATAAAAAATGAGAAAGCGTTGGGCTGCCTTGCAAAACTGACCGCACCATTTTCATCGTTGACTTTTGGTATATATCTGGTACACTTCTATTTAGTACAGATGGTGGCAATCTATCAGATATTTCCAATCACCAGCATCAAGTACCGGATCTTTGGAACGATTGCAATCTTCCTGATCTCCGCTGTGGCAGTCAGAATCCTGCAGATGATTCCGGTCATCAGGAAAGCGATTCCATCCTGATCAGGTGTGAGATCAGATGCAATGGGATATTGGAATGCAAAGGTACACGGAATTGTGAAAGAAAAAGTTTGCGTGTACATGTAAGTAAATGGAGGAACAAAACATGAAATTAAAAAAACTCAGTGTCGGACTTATGACAGCTGTTCTGACAGCAGGATTACTGGCTTCTCCGGCCATGGCATCAGAAGTGACAGATGCAGCTTCGGTACAGAACGGAACCGTAACGGTACAGGCTGCCGCAACAGAAAATGGCACTGCCGGAACCGGAACATCAGATGATATTCAGGGAGAAATCAAAGACACCGGAAAAGATGACGGTAAAGGAGATACTGGAAAAGAAGATACCGGCAAGGATGACGGTAAAGGAGATACCGGCAAAGACGATATGGGCAAAGATGACGGCAAAGAGGATGAAGCTTTTACCGGTTTGAAAGAGATTGATGGTATCTGGTGGTATCTCACCGAAGGTGATGTAGATGAATCTTATACCGGTCTGGCAGAGAACGCATACGGCTGGTGGTATGTAGAAAACGGACAGGTAAACTTTGACTATTTCGGACTTGCTAATAACGAAAACGGCTGGTGGTATGTCCGTGGTGGCGGAGTTGCATTTGATTATGTCGGATTCCAGGCAAATGAAGCCGGCTGGTGGCGCATTGAAGGCGGAAAAGTCAACTTTGAGGCAAACGGTCTCATTCCGAATGAAAATGGCTGGTGGTGTGTCCAGGGCGGCAGAATCAACTTCGATTACACCGGATTGGCTGAAAATGAAAATGGCTGGTGGTATGTCCAGGGCGGAAAAATAAACTTTTCTTACAGTGGTCTGGTACCGAATGAAGCAGGCTGGTGGAAAGTAACCAACGGAATGGTCGATTTCGGGTTCCATGGCATTACAAATAATGAAGTCGGCTGGTGGTACTTACAGAATGGCTGCATTGATTTCGGCTACAATGGACTGGCACAAAACGAAGCAGGCTGGTGGAAAATCACCGGAGGCATGGTAGACTTCAACTATACCGGAATGGTACAAAACGAAGCCGGCTGGTGGTATGTAGCCGGAGGACTGGTAGATTTTAACTATAATGGAATCGGGTCCAACGAAGCAGGCTGGTGGAAATTTACCAACGGTCAGGTGGATTTCGGATTTAACGGCATGGCGGGCAATGCCGCGGGCTGGTGGAAATTTAACGGTGGAAAAATTGATTTTACTTTTAATGGAATCGCACCGAATGAGAGTGGTTCCTGGTATTTCCGCGGAGGACAGCTTCAGTTTGGTTACAGTGGAACCGTGCAGTGGATGGGACTGAATTGCACGATCTCCGGCGGTAAATTAGTACCGGTGGGCGTTTCTGGTGCCATTGCTTCCAGGGCAGCTTCTGCGAATAGTGATACAAACTGGCTGATCGTGACAGATACCAACGCCTGCAGAACTGTTGTATTTTACGGTCAGAACGGCTGTTGGACAGCAGTGAAGAACCTGTCCTGTACACCGGGTAAAAATTCCACACCAACCGTAACCGGCGACTTCAAAGTAACCGGTCGTGGAAAATCTTTCGGTACCGATACATATACCTGCTGGTATTATACACAGTTCTACGGAGATTATCTCTTCCATTCTGTTATTTATAATCATGGAAGTATGAGCAGTATCCAGGACGGACGTCTCGGCATGAAACTGTCTCACGGATGTGTCAGACTTGCGATCAATGAAGCAAAATGGATCTATGATACGATTCCAAACGGAACAAGAGTCAGAATTTATTAAGCAAGGAGCGGCAAAATCTATTTCTGACAGTCGCATCATTGGATATAGGTGAAGAAAATGAAAAGCATCGGATGTAATACCGGTGCTTTTCCTGTTTATCTCAGTCGAGAAGACTCCCACTTCTGCAAGTGGCGAGTAATAACAAGTCTTTCTCAGTGGGAGTACAATCTCCGACTGAGATAAACGCTCCGCGAGGATGTGCAGTGATTCTGAGAAGAATATGTCAGCTTTCGCTGACCAGAATCACGCACCAAGTCTCACGTGCGTTCGACTTGAATTCACCCCAATTTCTGCGTATACTGTAAGAGTGACAGAAGTATAACAAGGGTTAATAAAGAAGAGACGGAGGAGAAACAGGTTTTGAAAAAGAAAAATAATATGGTGGAGTTGTGCCGATTTCTAGCGTGTTATGTCATTTTTTCCTATCATGCAGGCGGAAGATTTACGACCGGATGGATTTTTGTGGAGTTCTTCTTTATGCTGTCCGGGTATTTTGCCATCAAACATCTGGTGCGGATGGAAGGAAAGATTGAGAATAAGGCAACCTATCCGATTCAGTATACGATCGACAAATTCAAGCGTTTACTGCCGTATACGACCGTGGGATTTGTGGCAGACTGCATAATCTCTGCCTGGAAATATCAGTTTACAGGCATGGAACTTGTGAAATGGATCCTGTATCTGCCGGTAAATCTGTTCTATCTGGCAGGAACAGGTATGATGCCGGCGGATGTTCCTATTTCCGACACGGTACAGACTTCTTATATCATGGGTGGTGCTCTGTGGTATATCTGTGCGATGTTTGTGGCAATGCCAGTGATGATGTATCTGTATCTGTACCTGGGAAAGAAGATTGGTCCGTGGCTTATCAGTTTTCTGCCGATGCTGCTATATGGATACCTGATTATCTGTGATGGTACCGTAAATGGCTGGCATGCGGATCATGGAGCTTTTCTGGCAGTAGATCTGCGTGCACTTGCCGGCATGCTGGCAGGCGGACTCATCTACGTTCTGTCTGAACGGATCAGACGGTACCGTTATAAACCGGTTGGAACAGCATTACTTACACTGGCAGAATTGTCTCTGCTGGCATTTGTGCTGTGTTTTGCATGCACAAGTGGATTTTCCCAGGATGGTCTGCTCATTGGCTGCTTTATCCTTCTGCTGAGTCTGATGCTGTCCGGAAAATCACTGACAGCAAGGATCCAATTGCAGCCGCTGATATGGCTTGGGACGCTCAGCCTTCCAATCTACTGTATCCATGAAGCGGTGATCATCAGCTTCTGGGGATATGAGATAGAAAAATGGAACATGTTCCTGATTATATTTGTGGCGGCATTGATTCTGCACCTGCTGGTAAAACTTGGAAAACCATTGTTTGGGGCACTGGGCCGTGGTTTAAAAAAACTATGCTGTTATCCGGAACAGGATGCGTAAATCTTTACGAAATTATTAAAAAATCTTGAAAAAATTCATAAGAAATTATATAATATTTATTAATGTGAATAAAAAAGATATTTAAAAATGAGGGGTTACCGCAAAGATGAATTTTTCAGGAAAGAAAGTAATGGCATCTGCGCTGGCTGGTATTGTAGTAGCAGGGATGCTGGTGTCACCGGCTTATGCAGGTACAGCAAAAACAGCAAAAACAGCAAAAACGACAAAGTCTGCGAAGTCTGAGAAAAAGGAAGAAACAAGGAATGGATTTCAGCTGGATGACAAAACCGGTGAATGGCACATGTATGTGGATGGCGAGATAGCCAAAGATTATTACGGAATCGATCAGAACATCTATGGATGGTGGCGGATCGAGCAGGGTGATGTCAATTTTGACAGCATGAGTGTGGAAGCAAATCCGTATGGATGGTGGAAATTAAACGGTGGTAAAGTAGATTTTGATTATACAGGTCTTGCTGCAAATGAGTATGGCTGGTGGTATATTCATGAAGGAATGGTAGATTTTGACCATTTCGGTCTGGAGCAGAATGAGTATGGCTGGTTCCGTATTGAGAGCGGAAAAGTAAACTTTGATTTTAACGGACTGGCTGCCAATGAATATGGCTGGTGGTATCTGCAGGGGGGCAGAGTAGATTTTGACTATACCGGACTTGCATCCAATGAAAACGGAACCTGGTATGTACGGAACGGTCAGATTGATTTTTCCTATAACGGTCATGTAAAAATCGATGGAAAACAGTATCTGGTAAAAGGCGGACAGGTTTCCCAGGAAGCGTATATATGGCCACTGGACGGCTACACCAGATTAAGTGATACATTCGGCGAGCGTATCTGCCCGTTCCACGGAAAAGAATTTCATGATGGAGTTGATATTCCGGCACCGGGAGGAACAAATATTATGGCAAGCGCTTCCGGTGTTGTTACAAAAGCAACTTACAGTTCAAGCTTTGGAAATAATATCACCATCGATCATGGAAACGGTGTAGAGACGATGTATCTGCATTGTTCCGCACTGGCTGTCGAAGAAGGCGATCATGTGGAGCAGGGACAGGTTATCGCGTATGTCGGAACCACAGGAAGTTCCACCGGCAATCATCTGGATTTCCGCTTTAAGGTAAATGGAGAATATGTAGATCCTTTGAGTATGGTACAGCCGTAAAAAAGAATAGAAGCATCTGTAACAGGATGATTTGAGAAAAGCAAAGCTCTTGCTGCCAGAGAATGTCTGGCAACAAGAGCTTTTCCTTATCGGAAAGTAATTTATTATGGAAAAATTTATAGGATTTTAACAATGCATTTTCACAAGGTCAATGAAATACTGATGGATCCGGGTATCATCCGTCATCTCCGGGTGAAATGCCAGCCCGATCTGATTCTGATACTGGGCTGCTACGATGTGTCCGTCTACTTCGGACAGAATAATCACATCATGAGTCTGATTTTCATGTTCCTCATTTGTTACAGAGGAAGGAACAGATTTGCAGTCGTCAACAGAGTCTGCGGTGTCTGCCATATCCGTAATATACGGTGCCCGGATAAAAACCATCGGATAGTCTCCGATACCTTTGACATCAGCCGTGGTCATAAAACTGGAAAGCTGTCTGCCGTAGGCATTCCGTCTGACCGTGACCGGCATCGTTCCAAGATGCGGCGTTTCTTTTTCACCGATATGTTCCGCCAGCAGGATCAGACCTGCGCAGGTGGCCAGCACCGGAAGTCCATTTTTGATCATGTCTCGTAGCGCTTCCTTCATATCCAGTTTCTCCAGCAGCTGTCCCTGAACGGTGCTTTCGCCGCCGGGGAGAATGATACCGTCGATACCGGACAGAGCAGCTTTTTTTCTTATTTCGATACAGGGGATCCCGAGCTTTTCCAGCATATGTTCATGCTCGATGAAAGCACCCTGTACGGCAAGTACGGCGATGGTCATTTCTATTTACCCCGCTCTTCCATAATGATCTGAATTTCACTTGGATTAATACCAACCATCGCTTCACCGAGATCTTCGGACAGTTCTGCAATGAGTTTTGCATCCGTATAGTTGGTAACTGCCTGGACGATGGCGGATGCACGTTTGGCAGGATTGCCGGATTTGAAGATTCCTGAGCCGACAAAGACACCTTCTGCACCAAGCTGCATCATCAGAGCTGCATCAGCCGGAGTTGCTACGCCGCCGGCTGCAAAGTTTACGACCGGAAGTTTGCCGTTTTCGTGTACATACAGTACCAGCTCATATGGAACCTGGAGCTGTTTTGCCTCCTCGAAAAGTTCATCTGTACGCATGGAAGTGATGCGACGGATATCCGCATTCATTTTCCGCATGTGACGGACAGCCTGAACGACATCACCGGTACCAGGTTCTCCCTTGGTACGGATCATAGATGCACCCTCATTGATGCGGCGGAGCGCTTCTCCGAGATCTCTCGCGCCACAGACAAAAGGTACCTGGAACTGTGTCTTATCAATATGATATACATCATCAGCCGGAGACAGAACTTCGGATTCATCAATATAATCAATCTCGATCGCCTGCAGTAGCTGCGCCTCTACGAAATGTCCGATACGGCATTTCGCCATGACCGGAATGCTGACTGCTTCCTGGATCCCTTTGATCATTTTCGGGTCACTCATGCGGGAAACACCACCGGCGGCGCGGATATCTGCCGGGATACGCTCCAGAGCCATGACAGCGCAGGCACCGGCTGCTTCTGCGATCTTTGCCTGCTCCGGTGTGGTAACATCCATGATGACACCGCCTTTTAACATCTGAGCCAGGCCTTTGTTTAATTCATATTGTTTTTTGTCCATTTGTAAAATCCTCCATATATTTTAATTCTTTTTTGTTTTTGCAATCCGCACAGATTGTGATCGCTATGCTGTATAAGTGATTTGTAATCATTGTGATTGCCATTTGCTGATGCCTATTATATAATGGAACTGGTTATAAAAAAATAATCAAACTGATAAAAAAACAGATGTCAGACAGGGGGAGAAGCTATGCTGACGTATGTCTTTGAACATAATGATGTACCGCTTTATGAGCAGGTGTATCAATGTATGAAACACGATATTATAACGGGGGTTTTACAGCCGGGGGAGAAACTGCCATCCAAGCGGACCTTTGCGACCCACAATGGCATTAGTACCATAACGATCCAGAATGCTTATGACCAGTTGATCAGTGAGGGCTATATTTATACCATTCCAAAGAAAGGGTATTATGTGTCGGATATCGAAGAGATAAAACGGATTCCGAAAGAGAGTCATATTTCACTGGATATTCGTGTGCCGGCGGAACCGGTGAGATATGACATTGATCTGTCCGGAAATAAGGTAGATTCGGAACGGTTTCCGTTTTCTGTCTGGGCGAAACTACTGAGGGAAGCAATGTCCACTCGCAGCAGGGAACTGATGAAAGTTTCTCCCACAGGCGGAATTTATGAACTGCGAAAAGCCATTGCAGAATATCTGAAGTCCTTCCGCGGGATGCTGGTGGATGCGAATCAGATCGTCATGGGAGCCGGAACCGAGTATTTGTATGGTATGCTGGTGCAGCTGCTTGGAAATGACAGGGAATATTGTATTGAAAATCCGGGATATAAAAAACTGGTACAGATTTATCAGCAACATCAGATCATTTGCCGCTATGCGGACATGGACGAGGACGGGATTACCGTAGAAGGGCTGCGAAAATCAGGAGCTGACATTGCACATATCAGTCCGGGGCATCATTTTCCAAGTGGGATTACCATGCCTGCGCACCGAAGATATGAAGTTTTGGCCTGGGCCAATGAAAAAAATGGGCGTTATATCATTGAGGATGATTATGACAGTGAATTTCGTCCAAATGGAAAGCCCTTGCCGACACTTTTCAGTATGGATGCCTGTGAAAAAGTGATTTATATGAATACATTTTCCAAATCATTGACGCCGACGATCCGTATCAGTTACATGATCCTGCCGGTACATCTGGCAAATCAATTTTACCGGCAGCTTTCTTTTTATTCCTGTACGGTGTCAAATTTTGAGCAGTATACGCTGGCAGCCTTTATTAATCAGGGGTATTTTGAAAAACATATCAACCGGATGCGGCTTTTTTACAGCAGACAGCGCAAAAGGCTGATCGAGGCGATTGAACACAGCTCCCTGAAGGAAAAATGTCGGATTATTGAAAATGATTCAGGATTACATTTCCTGCTGTATTTGCAGACAGAATGGTCAGACCAGTGCCTTTCGGAACAATTAAAGCAGCAGGGAATAAAAATGCGTCCGCTGTCAGAATATTTCCTGACAGCAGAAAACAGCCGGGAGCATTATTTTATCATTAATTATTCCTGTGTAGATCTGGAAAAGATACCGGAAGCCTGTGAAAGGATCCGTCAGCTGTTGTCAGAAAAAAATACATAATAAGGGAAGAAAAAGGAGCAACGATGAAAAACATATTGATGATAGGAACCGGAGGCACCATTGCCTCCAAGCAGACAGAATATGGACTGGCGCCGGGTCTTTCCGCAGAAGATATTTTAAATTATATTCCGGCAGTCAGCAAAATCTGTGAGGTAGATTCCCTGCAAGTATGCAATCTGGACAGCACGAATGTGACACCGGAGCACTGGAAGCTGCTGGTAAAGACCGTGCAGGAAAATTATGACAGATATGATGGATTTGTCATCTGTCATGGTACGGATACGCTGGCATACACAGCAGCCGCGCTGTCTTATATGATCCAGAATTCCAGGAAACCGATTGTTATTACCGGGGCACAAAAGCCGATTGAGATGGATGTGACAGACGCAAAAACAAACCTGCTGGACAGTTTCATTTATGCATCTGACAACGATTCACAGGATGTCAACATTGTGTTTGACGGAAAAGTCATTGTCGGAACAAGAGCCAGAAAAGAGCGGGCGAAAAGCTACAATGCATTTTGCAGCATTAATTTCCCATATCAGGCGGTGATCCAGGATGGTATGCTCGTGCGCTATATCACAGAAATGCCATATACCGGACCGGTGCGGTTCTACTATGAGATGAAAAACAGCGTCTATGTGCTGAAGCTGATTCCGGGCATGCAGCCGGATATTTTGCCATATCTGTTTGAACGGTATGACTGTCTGGTGGTAGAGAGTTTTGGTGTGGGTGGAATACCGGAGTCACTGCTGGATGAATTTTATACGCAGATGAACAAGTGGAAAGATAAGGGGAAAATCCTTGTCATGACGACCCAGGTGGCCAATGAGGGCAGTAATATGACGGTGTACGAAGTCGGAAAAAAAGTAAAACTGGATTTTAAAATTTTGGAAGCTTACGATATGACGCTGGAAGCAACGATCACAAAAATGATGTGGCTCATGGGAATGGGAGATCAGACCTTTGAGGAAATGAAGCGGGATTTTTACCGGTTGGTGAATCATGATATCTTGTTTACAAAACGCATGGAAGGAGAATTTCGCTAAAAAACAAGAATCACATAAAAGAGGATTCGTGCATTTCTATATAGCAATTTCGGAAACAGTTTTCTTTGAAATTTCTGTGTGGTATGATAAAGAAAATTATAAGCGAGAACGTCGCAGCATCATTGTAGAATGTGGAGGATTGGAAATATGGAAAAAAACATTGATATTGCAGCACTTGGCGAATTATTGATTGATTTTACAGAAGCTGGAACAGGTGCAGATGGTATGCGTTTGTTTGAACAGAATCCAGGTGGAGCTCCGGCAAATCTGCTGACGGTTGCCAGCCATATGGGTTATCGGACAGAATTTATCGGAAAAGTTGGAAAAGATATGCATGGTGCATTTTTGAAAAAGACTCTGGAAAAAGAAAATATTGGTGTTTCTAACCTGATTGAAGATGATCATTATTTCACAACACTGGCATTTGTAGCCATTGATGAAAATGGTGAGCGTGAATTTTCCTTTGCGAGAAAACCGGGTGCAGACACACAACTGCGTGCGGATGAACTGGACAAAGAACTTTTGCAAAACTGTAGAATTTTTCATTTTGGTTCCCTGTCCCTGACAGACCAGCCGGCAAAGGATGCGACCGTAGCGGCAGTAACCTGTGCAAAAGAAGCAGGTGCATTGATCTCTTATGATCCGAATTATCGTGCAACTCTGTGGAGCAGCGAAGCAGAAGCAGCTGAAAATATGAAATCCATGATTTCTTATGCAGATGTCATGAAAGTATCCGATGAGGAAAGCCTGCTTCTTACCGGGGAGACAACCTATGAAGCCGCAGCAGACAAACTGCTTGCGATGGGACCGAAACTCATTGCAGTAACTCTTGGCAGCGAAGGTGTACTGATGGCGACCAAAGAGAAAAAAGAGCGCATGAAAGGATTCTCTGTACAATCTGTAGATACAACTGGTGCAGGTGATTCTTTCTGGGGCGGTACGTTAAGTGCATATTTATCATTGGAAAAACCAATTGAATCTTTGACATGGGAAGAAATTCACCATTGTGCCGTATGTGGAAACGCAACTGCAGCACTCTGTGTGCAGAAACGTGGTGGAATTCCGGCAATCCCGACCAAAGAGGAAGTGGAGCAGATGTTAGCAGAAAAAGTATGTTAAACTCTGGTGAGCGGTTGCAGCAGCCGATTGCAAGTGTCTGCTTTACACGAAAGTATAACAAAGGAAAGACATCAATATGGGAAAAAAAGTATTAGTAGTAGACGATGAAAAAGAAATTGCAGATTTGGTAGAAGTGTACCTGAAAAACGACGGCTATGAGGTGCTGAAATTTTATAATGCCACCGATGCCCTGCACTGTGTAATGGAAGAACAGGAACCGGATCTGGCACTTTTGGATGTAATGCTCCCGGACATGAGTGGCTTTACACTTTGCCAGAAAATCCGTGAAAAATACCTGTTCCCAATTATCATGCTGACAGCAAAGGTTGAGGATATGGATAAAATTACCGGTCTGACACTTGGTGCAGATGACTATATCACGAAGCCTTTTAATCCGTTGGAGTTGATGGCGCGGGTAAAAACACAGCTGCGCCGTTATACCCGGTACAATCCCGGAAGTATGGAACCGGAAGAAACATTGCCGGCAGACGAGATCGACATTCGCGGTCTGCAAATCTGTAAAAATAAACATAAATGCACCTTAAATGGGGTGGAATTAAACCTGACACCAATCGAGTTTGATATTTTGTGGTATCTGTGTGAGCATCAGGGAAAGGTAGTATCTTCCGAGGAGCTGTTTGAGGCAATCTGGAAGGAAAAATATCTGGACAACAACAATACGGTTATGACACATATTGCCCGTCTGCGTGAAAAAATGCAGGAGCCGGCGCGAAAACCGAAATATGTAAAAACGGTCTGGGGCGTGGGATACACGATCGAATAAGATGGTATATTGCAGAAATAGAAAAAATAGTGTTTTTTACATAGTAGCAATATGAGGAATGAATTCGTGTGTTGCAGTAGGTAAGGGGATGCATATGGAGCAGAAAAAGAGTGATACGAATAGAAAATATCTGCGCACGCAGCTTACAGGCCAGGTGTTTGGAAACTATATCCTGGCTTTAGTGATATATGTGTCAGCTCTATTCGCAATATTGGCAATCGGTTGGTCAGTAAGCATCAACATCTCATGGCAGCCGAGCAGCATTTATTATTTGTTGCAGTGGGTAAAAGAATGGATCATTGCCATTATGAGTATATTGATCCTGATCGGATGGATTGTTATTACTTTGCGGTTTATGACACGCCCGCTGCGTTATCTGGATGAACTGGTGGATGCATCGGAAAAACTTGCCAATCCGGGAGAAGAACCGATCCGGTTATCCAGAGCAATGAAAAGTGTGGAAGATGAACTGAATCTGGTGCGGGAAGGTGCTTTGCGAAATGCTATGCTGGCAAAAGAGGCAGAACAGCGAAAAAATGATCTGATCGTTTATCTGGCGCATGATCTGAAGACTCCGTTGACCAGTGTGATCGGTTATCTGACATTATTGCGGGATGAACCACAGATTTCAGAGGAAATGCGAAGTCGTTATACAGGGATTGCGCTGGATAAAGCAGAGCGTCTGGAAGATCTGATCAATGAATTTTTTGATATTACACGATTTAATCTGACCAATATTCAGCTGGAGCCGGAGCGCGTCAATATCAGTCGTATGCTGGAGCAGATCGGGTTTGAATTTCATCCGATTCTGGCAGAAAAAGATCTGAAACTGGAAACGGAGATCAAGCCGAATGTGGAAATCCTGTGCGATCCGGATAAACTGGCACGGGTATTTGATAATCTGTTGCGCAATGCGGTGAATTACAGTTATGCGGGCACGACCATTTATCTTTCTATGGATTATGAGCCGATAAAAGATGAAGTGAAAATATGTGTGGAAAATCATGGAAAAACAATTTCACCGGATAAATTGGACCGAATCTTTGAACAGTTTTTCCGTCTGGACAGTTCGCGAAGATCTTCCACTGGTGGTTCCGGTCTGGGACTTGCTATTGCGAAGGAAATTGTGGAATTGCATCACGGAACGATCACGGCAGAAAGTGAAAATGAGAGTATTCGATTTACGGTAGTGCTGCCGGGTGTTCCGGAGAATCTGTGGTAAAACAAAATTGAACGCATAAAAATTGCAAATAAAAGAAAACTATGTTCCTGCATTCTGTCTGTAAGAAAATCGTAAGGATTTCGGGAGAAAAACACAAGAAGCAGGAAAGAAAACCTAAAAGTATGAAAAGCTTTGTTTTGGTACGATAAGCGTATCAAAGCAAGGCTTTTTTTATTGGATAATATGAAAAATAGAAAGCGAAAAAGAAAAGAGGATAAAAAAATGAGCGAAAAATACAGAAAAAAAGTGAAAGTAGCAGTTATTTTTGGAGGATATTCCTCCGAGTACAGTGTGTCTCTGGAGTCATCTAGTGCTGTGATAAAAAATTTGGACCCGGAAAAATATGAAGTGCTTCCGGTTGGAATCACAAAAGAAGGACAGTGGTTTTCTTATACAGGCCCAGTGGAAAATATTGAAAATGATACCTGGCAGCAGTCCGAATACTGCACACCGACTATGATTTCACCGGATCGAAATACACATGGTCTGGTGCTTCTTGGAGAAGACGGTGCAAAAACAATGCCGATCGATGTGGCGTTTCCGGTCATGCATGGAAAAAATGGTGAGGATGGAACCATTCAGGGTCTGATTACCATGGCGGGAATTCCGCTGGCAGGATGTGGTATTCTGGCATCTGCTCTGTGTATGGACAAAGACCGTGCGCATCTGGTGGCAGAGGCAGCTGGTGTCCGTGTACCGAAAGCAATGGTGCTGACGCAGGGAGATGACCGGAAGATGGCAGTTGATTTTGCATTGAAAACTGGCTATCCGGTGTACGTCAAACCAGTAAAAGCAGGTTCTTCTTACGGTGTGACAAAAGTGGAAAAACCGGTGGAACTGCAGTCTGCGATTATCAAGGCGTTTCAGTATGACGATGAAGTTATCATGGAAGAAAACATCGATGGATTTGAAGTTGGATGCGCTGTTCTTGGCAATCGCAACCTGATTACAGGGGAAGTAGATGAAATTCAGCTTTCCGGTGGATTCTTTGATTTTACCGAAAAATATACTTTGAAAACATCTGAGATTCATGTTCCGGCGCGGATTGAATTAAGAAAAATGCAGGAAATCAAACAGACCGCAAAGACAATTTACCAGGCACTTGGATGTCGTGGTTTTGCCAGAGTGGACATGTTCCTGACACCAGATGGCGAGATCGTATTTAACGAAGTAAACACGATTCCGGGATTTACGGAGCACAGCCGTTATCCGGGTATGATGAAGGCAGCAGGACTTGAGTTCCCGGAGATTTTGGAACGGATCATTCGTCTGGCAATGGAGTAATGAAAGCTGCATCGCAGCGATTTTGCGAATGGGGTGCTAAATAGTTACAAAAGTGATTTTATAAAGTGAGTTTGAGAGCAGAAAAATGTAAAAGTGAAATGTGAGTAGAAAGGAGCAGCAACATGGAATTAAAAGTAAAAGCAGATGAGGGTCAGCAGATCTGGCTTTCAAAGGAAGATATTTATCATGGAAGTCTGATTCTGGTCAATGCGGCGTATGCGTATCTGGAAAATACCGGAAACAAGCAGTATTTAGACGAAATATTACAGCCAGTGTTAAAGCAGCGGGAAAAAGATTTTTCCACAAAAGATACCACAAGGATAGAAACTGCCTTGCCGGAAATAGCTGAACGATCGGAACAGAATTCTGAAGAATTTAACATGGATATTTATGACATGAAATTGCAGCGCAGAGCCGTCATTTTATTAAACGAACTGATGGAAAAAATGCATGGTTGGGAGCATATCGTTCCGGTGAGCGCATGGAGACCGCATAAAGAGCAGCAGAGTATCTGGGATACGTCCATGCGTGAGAGTGGACGGGAGTTTACGGAAACCTATGTAGCTGTTCCGGGACACAGTGAGCATGAAACCGGGCTTGCCATTGATCTGGGATTAAAACAGGATGTCATTGATTTTATCCGACCGGAATTTCCATATGAGGGTATCTGCCAGCGATTCCGGCAGCTTGCACCAAAATACGGATTTATTGAGCGCTATCCAAAGGGGAAAGAAGAGGTGACCGGAATTGGTCAGGAGCCATGGCACTTCCGTTATGTGGGCATGCCGCATGCGGAAATCATGACAGAAAAAGGCATGGTTCTGGAAGAATATATGGAGTTCCTGCGTGGTTATGAGTACGGAAAAAATCCATACCGTTACTGCAGTCAGGGAAAAGAAATATGGATTTCTTATCTGAATGCCGGTCAGTCAGAGCAGATCTGTCTGGATGCAGACCACAAAACACCGCGAGTGATTTCCGGTAATAACGTAGATGGATTTGTTATCACGGAATGGAGTACTTGTCGTGGGTAAACAGGGCGGTCTTGACCGCTACCGACTGATTGCGGCATTTCTGGTCATTGCGATTCACACGTCACCGCTGTTGTCTGTGAACGAAAATGCAGATTTTTTTCTGACACGGATTTTTGCCCGGATGGCAGTTCCGCTGTTTCTGATGATCACAGGACGTTATGTGGCAGCAAAATTCTGGGAAAATGATCCGGATGAGAAAGGTAGTTCCGCAGCAGTGTTACTCAGTTTTTTGAAAAAAATTGCGATTTTGTATGGTATTTCTGTCGTACTGTATTTTCCGGTGGGAATGTATGCAGGTCACTACAAACAAATCACTGTGACAGGAATTTTTCGCATGCTGGTATTTGACGGAACTTTTTATCATCTGTGGTATTTTCCGGCATGCATGCTGGGCATGGTGATCGTGTGGGGCTGTAGCAGAATTGGGAAAAATCATCAGCGTGAAATTAAAAATAACGAAGACAGAAATGATGCAAATAATGTGATTTTTGTAAGTAGGAATAATGCAAATAGAAATGATGTGAAAGAAGAAATATTGGCTCAGATATCAGAGGTAGGTTTCCGAATTACATTTGTGATTGTAATCATTCTCTATATATTAGGTCTTCTGGGAGACAGCTATTATGGACTGACAACACAGATTCCCGTGTTAAAGACCATATATGACGGAATGTTTCAGGTATTTTCTTATACAAGAAACGGTATTTTCCTGGTGCCGATCTTTCTGATGATCGGTGTCTGGTTTGCAAAGGTTGAACGGGAAAATACAGTGCAAAATGATAGTTACTGGGAAATGTCAGAACCAAAACGCTGGAATCGGAAGCGCGCGGGACTCGGATTACTCATTAGTCTGGTGCTCATGACAGTAGAGGGATTTGCACTGCATGCGGCAGATTGGCAGCGGCATGACAGCATGTATGTGATGCTTCCCATTGTGATGATATTTTTGTACATCTGGATCTGTGCCAAACCACAGGAACCATCAAAAAAACTGCGCAGCCTGTCGACGTGGATCTATATTTTACATCCGGCGGTAATCGTGGTAGTGCATGCATTGCCGGGCAGTCTGGGAAAAGAAATTGCCGGAAACAGTCTGCTGAATTATGTGGCAGTAGTAATTGGAACCTGTATCATATCCATCTTTGGAATGTATGTTACGCACCGGATCTCACATGGATTTGACTTGCATGTCAGAAGAAATAAATGATTGGAATTAAAGTTAAGAAGGAAAAAATATGTTGAAGCAAAAAGAGCAGAAACAAATTGAGAAAGATACAATACAAAGAAAAGAATTGCGATATGGATATCTGATCCCGTCCGACTGGAATTATGAAAAAATGAATCAGACAAAATCGAAATCAGAATCAGCGGGGCATCGCGCATGGCTGGAAATTGATCGTAAGGCACTGGAGCATAACGTGTGTCTGTTCCAACGGTTGTTGCCAGATACGTGTCAGCTTATGCCGGCAGTGAAGGCGCAGGCATATGGATTGGGGGCAGTTCTGATCGCAAAAGAATTGAACCGCCTTGGTATTCAGGCATTTTGTGTGGCAAGTGCAGAGGAAGGAATGGAGCTACGCAAGAACGGAATTGCAGGTGAAATCTTGATTCTTGGCTATACCGCACCGGAGCAGTTTGCTCTGTTACATACTTATCAGTTGACACAGACTGTCGTAGATTTTTCCTATGCAAAGCAGTTGAATCAGTCTGAAAAACCACTACATGTACATATTGCAGTAGACACTGGAATGCATCGTATCGGTGAGCGCAGTGAACATTTTGAGGAACTTTGTGCCATGTTTCAGATGAAACAGCTGGTGGTTGATGGAATATTTTCCCATCTGTGCGTATCGGATGGACAGAATGCTTCGGATCAGGCGTATACAAGGGCGCAGGCAGAATGTTTTCAGCAAATTGTACAGCATCTGGAAGAAAAAGGTTATGCTTGTGGAAAAAAACATCTGTTGGCAAGTTATGGGATTTTTTCCTATCCGGAATATGCATGGGATTATGCCCGTGTGGGTGTTGCCCTATATGGAACACTCAGCAATGATGCGGATACGAAAACGATTGGAAAAGAATTATTGCCGGTATTTTCCATGAAAGCAAGAGTGGCTTCCGTGCGAAATCTGAAAACGGGTGAAACTGCCGGATACGGCAGACAGTTTGTGGCAGAAAAACAGAGCCGGATCGCCGTTATTACCATTGGTTATGCCGATGGACTGCCGCGCTGCCTGTCAAATGGTGTTGGCCAGGTGTTGGTTCAAGGAAAAAAAGTGCCGATTGTAGGGCGAATCTGTATGGATCAGGCGCTGGTTGATATCAGTGAGCTGGAAGAAGATGCAGTGAAAACAGGTGATGTTGTAACTTTGATCGGAACGGATGGAAATGAGACACTTACTGCAGCGGATATGGCAGAGGCGGCCGGAACGATCACGAATGAAATTTTAAGTCGACTGGGTAGCCGGTTGGAACGTTATATTTAGGGTGCGTTCGACTTGAATACCTTCAATTCAGCCTTATACAATTACCCAGAACAAGGTTATCATTTCGGAACGTTTGTGTTATACTTTTAACAGTTACCAGAATATTATAAAAGAGGTATTCCTATGAAATTTGCACATACACTTCGAAATTATGATAAGAAAAATCTGGGAAAGGACATTTTAGCAGGACTGATCATCATGGCAGTCTCCATCCCGATTTCCATGGGATATGCACAGATTGCGGGGTTACCTGCAGTATATGGATTGTATGGTTCCGTTTTTCCGATTCTGCTTTTTGCGTTGTTTTCCACATCCCCGCAGTTTATCTTTGGCGTGGATGCGGCTCCGGCGGCACTGATCGGTTCTGCCCTGGCAGGACTGAATATTACAGCCGGATCGGCAGAAGCACTGGCGGCAGTTCCGATGCTGACCTTTTTCGTGGCATTGTGGCTGCTGATATTTTCCTTATTAAAAGCCGGAAAACTGGTCAATTATATTTCCGCACCGGTCATGGGCGGATTTATCACCGGTATCTGCACAACAATCATTCTGATGCAGGTGCCCAAACTGATGGGAGGAACAGCCGGCGTCGGAGAATTTCCGGAGCTGGCAGAGCACATCGCAGGAACTGCAAAAACAATGAATCTGCCTTCCGTTATGCTCGGTGTGGTTTCCCTTGTCATATTATTGATCGCAAAAAAAATAATTCCAAAATTTCCGATGGCAGTGGTACTGATGGCAGCAGGAGCCGTACTCACAAACGTGCTCCCGTTGCAGGACTGGGGCATTCAGACACTGGCAGCGGTAGAACCGGGGCTTCCAACATGGAGTTCGCCGGATTTTTCGGCTGTTCCATTAAAAGAAGCGGTTACGATCAGTTTGTCGGTAGCAGTCGTTATCATGGCAGAAACGTTGCTGGCAGAGAATAGTTTTGGACAGAAAAACCGGTATCAGATTGACGATAATCAGGAAATCCTCGCATTTTCACTTGGAAATTTTGCAGCAGCATTTACCGGCTGCTGTCCGATCAACGGTTCCGTATCACGAACGGCTATGGGAGAACAGTATCAGGCAAAGACACAGCTGACCGGACTTGTGGCAGGCGGATCTATGATTATATTATTACTGTTTTGTACAGGCTTTATCGGATATCTGCCGATTCCGGTCCTGACAGCCATCGTGATCTCCGCGTTGCTCGGTGCGACAGAATTTGATCTGGCTGCAAGACTGTGGAACGTGAGCAGGACGGAATGTTTTATTTTTCTGGGTGCATTTTTCGGTGTGCTGTTTTTGGGAACCATCAACGGCGTATTGATCGGTATTATGTTATCTTTTACAGAGATGATCATACGGACAGCAAAACCGGCGACCTGTTTTCTCGGAATCCAGCCGGGACATAAGCATTTCAGAGATCTGAAAGAAGGACAGCAGATCCATCCGATATCCGGTGTGATCATTTACCGCTTCAGCAGCAATCTGTTTTTTGCAAATATTTCCGTGTTACAGCGGGAAATTGAGGCGGCACTGAAGGAAAATACGAGAGCAGTAATCCTGGATGCAAGCGGTATTGGAAGTATGGATATTACAGCAGCGGATCGTCTGAACCTGTTGAGCGAATCCCTGAAGGAAAAAGAAATCCGTTTTTACATTACAGAGCACATTTCCGGACTCAATACGCAGATGCGGAAACTGGGGCTTGGACATTTGATTGAAAATGGAAATGTCCGCCGTACGATCCACATTGCGTTGAAAGACATTGGCTATAAGCGTCCGTATCCGTTAGAAGGCGGTGTGGATAATGCGGAACGCAGTGCATCATTAAAACGTGCGGATAATCGTGTACAGGAGTTTGTATGGGCCTTCGGAGCGGATGCAGAGACCGAGATGGAGAAGCAGATCATGCGTCAGATCGAACATTTGAAAGAGACGAAGAATGTGGAAGAATTATTGCATGGAAGCTGGTCTCATATGGAGGAACTTGATCTGGATGAATGGCTGGAACATCTGGAAGAACATTTGAAAGAAATTGTGCGTATCTCCGGGAAAGATGAACATGCATTGGCACAGAAGATGGAACAGCACCGGCAGGAAATCCATGAACGGATTGCCAGAGAGCATCCGGAGCTGGCTGAGCGGTTCCGGGAACGCAGACATATCCTGGATGAGCACCTGAAGGAGCGGCATCCGGAAGTGTTTGTTTTAATCGAGAAATACCGGGAAGAAAGAAAAGAATAGTCTTTGTGGTTGAACAGCAGCCGGATTGATGATATGATTTACCATAATAGTGTAAGCAGATCTGCTGGATCCGCTTACATAGAAACGAAGAAAATCGGGGTGTTTGTGAATGGCAACAATCAAAGACATTGCCGCAAAAGCGGGGGTCTCAATTGCAACGGTGTCCAGAGTGTTGAATCATGATGAGACGTTAAATGCACAGGAAGAAACAAAAAAGCGAATTTTTGAGATTGCAGAGGAACTGGAATATAAAGTACGGGCACAGAAAAAACGCAGAAAAAAATTAAAGATCGGCGTGTTTTATTCCTATTCTCCGGAGGAAGAGCTGGAGGATCCGTATTACTTGTGTATCCGCCTAGCCTTAGAACGAAAGCTCGAAGAAGAAGGCTATCTCAGACAGACAGTAAAAATGGAAGATACCGCAGAATCACTGAGCGGGCTTGACGGTGTGATCTGTACGGGAACATTTACCGGTGATATGATCGCCGTTATCGAATTGTGGAAATGTCCGGTTGTATTTGTGGACGCAAATCCGAATCCGGAGAAATTTGACAGTATTGTGGCGGATTACCGCCAGGCAGTAGAGGAGATCGTTTCGTATCTGGTGGCATGTGGTCATACAAAAATCGGCATGATCGGATGCAGGGAGGTGAATGCACAAGGCGTGGAATCGCTCGATACCCGCTTACACTGTTTTCAGGATGCATTAACCCGGAAAGGTCTGTATCATCCGGAGTATACGAAATACGGTGCTTACTATCCGATGTATGGTTATGAACTCCTGAAAGAATTATATCAGGAAGGCAATCTGCCAACGGCGCTGTTTGTGGCAAATGATTCGATGGCGGCCGGAAGCTACCGTGCAGCATATGAGCTTGGATTACATATACCGGAGGATATCAGTATTATAGGGTTTAATGATATTCCGGCTGCAAAATATATGATTCCGCCGCTTACGACGGTCCGGCTGTACATGGAATTTATGGGAGAGTATGCCGTAAAATTATTGGAGGAACGAATCTTACATGGACGGGAAATCTGTGTAAAAGTATCTGTTCCGACGCAGTTATGTATCCGGGACAGTGTGAAAAAAATCAAATAAAAGAAAAGAACTGTAGAGCAAGTGGGATGTTTTATGGTTCTTTTTTTGATTTTTACTGGTAAAAATATTTACATTTTACCAATAAAATAGTATATTGATTTTACTGGATAAAGTAAGTTGACGTGTTGGCAAGGGTTAAATAAAGCAGAGAGGAGAGAATACTATGGTAAGAAAAGCAGTGAAAAGATGGGAAGACAATCAGATAACCGGAATCGGCAGAAGAAATGCCAGAACTTCTTTTTACAAAGATTCCCAGAAACGAATGAGTTTGAACGGACAATGGGCGTTTTTGTATCTGGATGCACCGGAACTTTCGCCGGAAGGATTCGAACAGCCGGGACCGCAGGAAGGCTGGGATCAGATCGATGTACCGTCCGTGTGGCAGCTGCGTGGATATGACCGGATGCACTATACCGATGTATTGTATCCGTTTCCGATCAATCCGCCTTATGTTCCGGATGAAAATCCAACCGGAATTTATAAAAGAACCATCTGTCTGGATGAAGCATGGCTGGAAAAAGATACGATCCTGAAATTCCATGGGGTAGACAGTGCATTTGATGTATGGGTAAATGGAATGCATGCAGGTTTTGGTAAGGTGAGCCGTCTTCCGTCTGAATTTGATATCACAAAGCTGGTAAAAGCCGGAGTAAATGACCTTACAGTACGTGTATATAAATGGTCCGATGGTACTTATCTGGAAGATCAGGATATGTGGTGGATGTCCGGTATTTTCCGGGATGTCGAGCTGATCAATGAAGAAAAAAATGCAATCCTCGATGTGCAGGTGGACGGAACACTGGATGACAGCTATCAAACAGGATTGTTCACAGCCAGAATCACAGGGAAGCAGCCACTACAACAGGCTGCATGGAAGCTTTCTTACCGGAGCGAGGTGGTTGCTTCCGGAGAAGCTGCCGCAAAAGAGGCGCAGATCAGTGTGAACGCGGAACTTAGGGATGTGCATCCATGGACAGCTGAGACACCGGAATTATACGAGTTTACCGTCAGTACTGGGACACAGGAAGTGACGGTGCGGTGCGGTTTTCGCAGAATTGAGATCAAAGAGGACAATTTCCGCATCAATGGCCAGGTGATTTTGCTGAACGGAGTGAATCATCATGATTATAATCCGACGGAAGGAAGAACTGTCACAAGGGAACAGATGGAAGCGGATATCCGTCTGATGAAACAGTACAATATCAATGCGGTACGCTGCTCCCATTATCCTGCAAATGAATATTTTTATGATCTGTGTGATGCATATGGTCTTTATGTGATCAATGAAGCAGATCTGGAATGTCATGGATTCGAGTGGGTAGAAAATTATACCTGGATCACAGATGATCCTGCATGGGAAGCCATGTATGTGGACCGCAGCGTCCGCATGGTGCAAAGAGACCGCAATCATCCATCCATTATTATCTGGTCCATGGGAAATGAATCTGCCTTCGGCTGTAATTTCAAAAGTGCAGCGAAAGCGATCCGGACACTGGATGATACCAGACTGATCCATTATGAAGGTGATTTTGAGGCAGAAGTGACCGATGTATATTCTACGATGTATACACGGTTAAAAGGTCTGAAAGAAATTGCCGAATACGAAGTAAAAGGAAACAAACCGCATGTGATGTGCGAGTACGGGCATGCGATGGGAAATGGTCCGGGCGGATTAAAAGCATATCAGGATATGTATCGCAAGTATAAACGCCTGCAGGGTGGATTTCTCTGGGAATGGTATGACCATGGAATCTATACGGAGGAAGATGGAGAAATCTATTACAAATACGGTGGAAACTATGGTGATTTTCCTACGAACGGAAACTTTTGTATTGATGGAATCCTGATGCCGGACCGAACCCCTTCTCCGGGAATGGAAGAGTATAAGCAGATCATTGCGCCGGTAGATATTACCGGTGTGGAAGGAAGTATGCGGAAAATCCGCATATCCAACTATTATGATTTTCTGGATCTGGATGCTGTGACACTTCATTGGGAGGTTGTTGCGGAAGATGTTGCCATACAGGAAGGCTGGATAACAGATCTCGCTGTGGCACCGCATGACAGCACGGTTCTTACGTTGCCGATCGCACCGTTTGAATTGCAGGCAAATACAGATTATTATATCAATCTGACCGTATGTCAGAAGGAGGACAGCCTGTTTGCGCCGGCCGGCCATGAGATCAAAAAAGTACAGATCCCGATGCAGATCCGCAGAGATGAATTTTCCGTGCGGGAAGCAGCCGATCCGCTCCGGGTGTCAGATCGCGCAGGCATCCTTACAGTGGAAAACAGCCTGGTGAAAGCAAGATTCAGTACCGTATTTGGAAAACTGCTTTCATTTGGAACGGAAGACAGAGCCTATCTGACCGAAGGACCGAGAATGAATGTCTATCGTGCTACCATCGATAACGATATGTATAAAAAAGAAGACTGGATGAATAAATATTTTCTGCAGAAACCGGTAGAAGAGACTGCGTATGTCAACTGGGAGGAAGAAGCAGACAGAATAATTGTCCGGATCGGAACATATTTCAGCTGTTACAATCAGTCCTGGGGATTTAACTGTGACTACACGTATGAGATTTATTCCTGTGGACAAATGCGTGTAGAGCTTCAGGGAAAAGCGGTGCAGAGAGGAAAACTGGAGCCGGAATTTTTCCCGCGTATCGGCATCACGATGAGGGCAGACCGTAAGCTTCAGAACACCATGTGGTATGGCATGGGACCGGGCGAGAGCTATGTGGACAGCAAAGCCGCTTCTATTATGGGCATTTATAAAAATACCGTAGACGGAATGATGACGAATTATGTATTCCCACAGGAAAACGGACACCGTGAACAGGTGAAATGGTTCCGTATCGGAGATGGCAGGGATGGACTGTTATGCCAGATGAAAGCGCCGCTCGGACTGAATCTTGCCAACTATACGGATGAAAGTCTGGAACAGGCGCAACATCCGTTCGCAATTGAAAAAGCGGACGATGTGATCATTCATTTGGATTATCTGCATTCCGGTCTTGGAAGCAACAGCTGCGGAGAAGAACAGCTGGAAGAAAATAAAGTAAAGCTGCAGGATTTTGCACTGGCATTTACACTTCAGACGGTAACGGACGGAAGTGAGATCAGAGAAGCAAGAAAACAGTATATCAGCTGAGAGTCAATCCCCCAGCTGATATAGCCTCCGGCACGATTGCAGAGGTGCGCAGTAGAAGTATGTCATGCGTTGTATGACGTGCATCTCGCAGCAAGAATGCCGAGGGCATTCTTGAAATAAGGCTACCGCAATCCCACTGGTTTTAGACGGTGGGTTAAGGTAGCTAAAAATCAGAAATTATTGTATACTCATGACATGGAAACATGGAAATCTAAAAACAGACACAAATACCTATTACAATATCACATTATTTTCGTCTGCAAATATAGGAAGAAATTACTGGTTTCGAGACAGATATCAGATGATATAAAGCAGTATTCATATGAGATATGTCAAAGGCACAGTGTTATTATCAGATATATGGAAACGGATAAAGACCATATTCATTACATGATAGAGACAGGACCAACAATGTTTATTAGTAAGATTGTAAACCTGATGAAGAACTATACAACATACCATATATGGAAAAGATATCCCCAATATTTACGAAAACAATTTTGGAAAGAACATACCTTTTGGACAGATGGATATTTTGCCTGTAGTGTAGGAAATGTATCGGAAGAAATGCTGAAAAGATATATAGAAAATCAAGGTTGGGAAAGAGGGTAACAGTGGATGTTAAAGGCATATAAATACAGAATATATCCTAATAATGAGCAGAAAATACAAATTGCAAAAACATTTGGCTGTTGCCGTTTTGTATATAATCAGACACTGGCATACCGGAAAGAAGTATATGAGAAAGAGAAAAAATCAGTTAGTAAAACTGACTGTAACAATTACTGCAACAGACAATTAAAGAAAGAATATGAATGGCTGAAAGAAGTGGATAAATTTGCTCTGACAAATGCGATTTACAACATGGATGCTGCATATCAGAAATTTTTTAAGGAACATGCAGGTTATCCGAAGTTTAAGAGTAAACACGATAATCATAAGTCATATACAACAAATTTTACGAATGGCAATATAGCAGTAGATTTCGAGGAAAATAGAGTAAAACTGCCTAAATTAAAAAATGTAAAAGCAAAACTGCACAGAAATTTTAGCGGGCAGATAAAATCGGCAACGATATCACAAATTCCGAGTGGAAAATATTATGTATCAATTTTAGTGGAAACAGAACATGTGGAACTGCCACATGTAAATCAAAATACAGGAATAGATTTAGGTATTAAGGAGTTATGTATTACTTCAGCTGGAAAGAAATACGAAAATCCAAAAATCATCAGAAAATACGAAAAGAAACTGATAAAACTGCAAAGGCAGTTAGCCCATAAAGAGAAAAGAAGTCAAAATTACTACAAAACAAAGAAAAAGATAGCATTATGCCATGAAAAAATAACAAATACCAGAAAAGATTATCTGCACAAGATGTCCCATGAGATTATCAGCGAAAACCAAGTGATAGTTTCGGAAGATTTGCAGATAAAAAACATGGTAAAAAATCACCGTTTGGCAAAGTCTATAAGTGATGTATCATGGTATGAGCTTACAAGACAGTTAGAATATAAGGCAAAGTGGAATGGCAGAAAATATGTCAAAATAGACACATTCTATGCCAGTAGCCAGCTGTGTTCAGTCTGTGGATACCAAAATACAGAGACAAAAAATCTATCAGTAAGGGAATGGACATGTCCTGTCTGTGGAACAAATCATGACAGGGATATCAACGCAGCAAAAAATATACTGGAAGAAGGATTAAGACAAATAGCATAAAAATAACAATATAGGGCAGGGACTGCCCGAATTAACGCCTGTGGAGATAGTAGGTTACGAGGTCTGCGAAGCAGGAAGCCCATTGGCTTTAGACAATGGGTAGTTCACTCTCGTTCAGATGTTTACCGCATTTGTGCTTTCCACGATCAGCATGTTTGTATTCGGAGAGACTGATTTTCAGGTTACGACCAAGGGATGGCTCAGCGTCTTATATCTCGCTGTGATCAGTACGACCATCTGTTATCTGCTTCAGACCGCTTGTCAGAAGTACGTGGAAGAAACAAAAGCAGCCATCATACTTTGTATGGAGTCCGTATTTGGAACGATGTTTTCCATTATCATTCTGCATGAAGTGATCACACCACGCATGGTGGTCGGCTGTATCATTATCCTGATTGCCGTAATTATTTCCAATCTGTCGGAATCCGGCGGAGAAGGAAATGGGGAAAACTTGCAAAAGGCAGGAGAAACCGCATAGTAAATGTGAAGCAAACAATGAGATAAAAAAGCTCCCGGGAGGAACCACCTCCCGGGAACTTTTTTATCTCAGTCGAGAAGACTCTCACTTTTATATGTCAGCTTTCGCTGACCAAAATCACGCACCAAGACTCACGTGCGTTCGACTTGAAATACAGAATGATTTTTTACAGGAATATATACTTCAGGATGAACAGCACTGCCAGAATATACATGAGCAGGCTGATCTTCTTCTTTTTCGCATTACCTGTAATCACGTTTAATACGACATAAGAGATAACGCCCATAGAGATACCTTCGGAAATGCTGTAGAAGAACGGCATTGCCAGAATACAGATATAACATGGAATTGCCTCAATGACATCATTAAAGTTGATGTTTGCCACATTTGTCAGCATGTAGAATCCTACGATTACCAGTGCCGGAGCTGTCGCGAAGGACGGGATGGCAAGGAAGATCGGGGATAACAGCAGAGACAGTGCAAACAGTACGGCGGTTGTAATGGAAGTCAGACCGGTACGGCCGCCTTCGGATACACCGGAAGCACTCTCTACGAAAGTTGTGGTTGTGGAAACACCGAGAACAGCGCCTGCAGTAGTACCAACAGCGTCAGCCAGTAACGCACCTTTGATACGCGGAAGCTTGCCGTCTTTGTCCAGCATGCCTGCTTTGGTAGATACACCGATCAGAGTTCCGATGGTATCAAACATATCTACGAATAAGAAAGCAAACAGGATAACCACAAAGTTCAGTGATAAGATACCGGAGAAATCCATCTTACAGAAGATCGGAGCAATACTCGGAATGGACAGACCGTTGCTGAAATCCGGGATCAGCGTATAGAAGCCAAGATCCGGGTTTGGAACATACAGTCCGACACCCTGACAGATCAGGCCCAGCGCCCAGGTGATCAGGATTCCCCAGAGGATATTTCCTTTGACATTTTTAATAACCAGAGCACCGGTGATGATGATACCGATGATGGCAAGCAGAACTGTGATTCCTACATCATGGAACGTAGCGCTTACGCCATTTACCTCATTGTAGCCATCGACAGAGAACAGCTGAAGCAGTGTGGAACCGCCGATGACGATATGTGCGTTCTGCAGGCCGATAAATGCGATAAACAGACCGATACCAACGCTGACTGCAGATTTCAGATTCTGCGGGATCGCATTGAAGATAGCTTCACGCACGTTTGTCAGGGACAGAACGATGAAGATGATACCTTCCGCGAAGACAGCAGCCAGAGCATACTGCCAGCTGTATCCCATGCCGAGCACGACGGTATAAGCGAAGTACGCATTCAGTCCCATACCCGGTGCCAGGGCAAACGGATAGTTGGCAAACAGCGCCATTGCGAGTGTACCAATAAATGCAGCCAGTGCGGTTGCAGTGAAGACAGCTCCGTGATCCATACCGGCGGCAGACATGATACTTGGGTTGACTGCCAGAATGTATGCCATGGTCATGAAGCTTGTGATTCCGGCAATAATCTCAGTTTTGACATTTGTGCCGTTTTCTTTGAGCTTGAAAAATTTTTCTAACATAACTTCCCTCTCCTTAGTTTGTTAAATGAAATGAGTAACTCACACATTATAGCGTTTTTCCGGGAAGAAAGAAAGAGCTTTTTTACGAAATCATACGAATATTTCCGATCATTACAGTATTTATATGTATACATTAGAAACAGTAATGCAATACAGAAATACAGCTTATAAAATTCCATGCTCAATTTACAGTTTCTTTTTCAGCATCTCCGGATTGGAAGCGTAGGAAAGCGCGGTCTCAGGAGCCACTGTGCCTTCTCTGACCAGCAGCTGAAGGCTGTAATCCATCGAATGCATGTCTTCTTTATTCGCCGAGTAGACGGTTCCGTCAATCTGCGGGATCTTATTATCACGGATCATATTCCGGATGGCAGGGGTAACCGTCATGATCTCAAATGCAGGAACCTGCGTGCCGTCCAGGGCAGGAACAAGCTGCTGCGAGATCACCGCCTGCAATACCATGGAAAGCTGTACGGCGATCTGCCGCTGCTGGTTTGCCGGAAATACATCAATGATGCGGTCAATGGTATTGGCTGCACCGATGGTGTGAAGCGTGGAAAAAACGAGATGACCGGTCTCTGCCGCAGTCATGGCGACATCCATCGTTTCATAATCACGCATTTCGCCCAGCAGAATAACGTCCGGGCTCTGGCGGAGGGACGCACGCAGCGCATTGACATAGCTGAGTGTATCGATACTGATCTCACGCTGACTGACGATACTTTTGTCATGCCGGTGCAGGTATTCGATGGGATCCTCCAGCGTGATAATATGCTTTTCCATCGTGTGGTTGATCTGGTTGACCAGACACGCAAGCGTGGTGGATTTGCCGCTTCCGGCAGGACCGGTGACCAGAACCATGCCCTTGGAGAGACCGGCGAATTTCATGACCGGAGCAGGAATACCGATGTCTTCCGGGCGCGGCAGCTCAAACGTGATGACACGGATGACCGCAGAGAGTGCACCACGCTGCTTGTAAGCACTGACACGGAAACGGGAGAGCCCCGGAATGGCAAATGAAAAGTCATCATCTCCCCGTTCCAGAAGCGGCGAAAGGTCACGGGCCTGCGCCAGTTCATAAAGCTGTTGTACAAACTCACTGGTCTGCGGCGGCATGAGCCGTTCCCCCTGTTCTCTTAAAATCCGGCCGTTGGCCCGGTAGGATACCGGCAGACCGGCGATGATAAAAATATCCGAAGCCTGGTCGACGACGGCTTTTTGCAATAATTCAATCACATTCATCTGAAACACCTCATGTATTGTTACAGTTCACTCATCATATGTATTCAAATATTAATCAGTTGCAGTACGGTCACTTCCAAGAACCGGAAGCGTTGTTTGCTCTTCCCAGCCGGAGACTGCGGTTTCCCGCCAGGCGGTGATCCGGCGTGTGTGGGATGCGGCATCTGCACTTACGGTCAGCTGCAGATTCTGGCTGTCACTTACCGGGATCAGGGCAGTGATTTCAAATACCGGGCGTTCTGCGTCCTGCCGTTCTACAGAAACGGAGATCGCAGGTACAGTTCCTGCAAGTGCTTCCAATGCCGGCTCCGGTGTCTCCGATTCCAGCGCCTCATCAATCTGTGCCAGCAGGGCAGAAGCCTGTGTACTGGCAGCAGCGTATTCGGTCTGGTGTTTTGCCAGCGCCTGACTGTAGGACTGATCCCGCAGGGCACTGGAGAGCGTCAGTGCGGCGAAGGTAACCAGACATAAAATAATGAAAATGACCAGCAGATAAGACGTACCGATCTGAAATCCGGGCATGGAATCCGGACGTTTTTTGCGTTGCATCGTCACGCACCTCCTTTGCCGGGAACCGGACAATAGTCTGTTTCCGTGGAATAGATCACGGGATCCTCATCCGGAGTGTTGCCATTCAGGCGCGAAGCCGTAAAACAGCCATGCAGCAGACGACCGGAGGGCTGTATCCGGATCTGCAGCGTGTAAGCAGCATCCACATGTGTGCAAAGCTGCCAGCTACTGTCGTAGCAGAGCGTGTAATCCGCGGAACCGTCCGGCTGCCGGGTGCAGCTGACCCGGTCACCAAAGATATCCGTAAAGTCCCCGCCGCTCAGAAAAATCTCCGTACAGCCGGATACCTTTTCCAGAGCGGCATTCAATTCCTGTGTCTGACGGCTGATCTGATGTGCACGTGCAAAGAACTGTACACAGACGGCAGAAGTCAGACTGAAAAATAAAATTGCAATGATAAGTTCCAGCAGAAACAGGCTGGAACGCTTGGCTGGTGTTCGTTTCATAATATACTCCTGTAGGTCATCGGCTGCTCTTGATGCTGACGTAAGTATCCGACAGATTGCCATTACTGTCTGTGCAGGACAGATGGAACAGCCCGTCACGGGATTCTTCAAAGGAAAATCCATCTGTGGCGAGGATTTCCCGTCCGTCGCCGGCAGAAGCCGCTACCCCTTCTTTGATAAAAAGTTCCCGCAGATATCCGTCGTATGCGTAGAGGTATGTCACGTAGGACTGTCCGGAGTATTCCTGCCGGATCAGGATGGCATCCTGGCCGTCGAAAGTTCCTGCATCAATGGCGTCACTGCTATCTGCCTGATGCAGCTTTTCCGTCACATAAGACAGCGCGGTACAGCTGGCATAAGAATCCTCTGAGGTGTGGACCTGGCGGCTGTAAGAGCCGGAAGCCAGAACGACCAACGCCACAGAAGACGCAGCCAGTGCAAAAAACAGAGCCAGAGGAAAGAGAAAATCTATGACATGTTTTCGTTCCGTATATTCTTTTCGATACATCGTCATACCTCCGTTTCTATCGTTCGATCACTGTAATATCCGGCAGCAGATTGGCACCGCCGATCTGATAATCCACAAAAAACAGATCCGTATCATAGCGGATGCCGCAGGTATCCTTTAAGTCCTGCAGTGTCTCCGGGTAGCGCCCTTCCAGCGCATAATATTGGGTAACACCCCGCCAGAGCGCATGCTCCAGGCTGTTTTTCTGTTCCTGCCGTGTGCGGTTGGAAATCCGTGTGATTCCCACGGAGAACAGTCCGCAGATAACGACGAAGATCAGCAGGGAGAGACAGAGATTCCGGAACGGGTGCGGAGACTTCCCGTGGTAAAACCGCCGGTTGTCAGGTACAGGTATCATCGCAGCCACCTCCTAGAGTCCTGCCATGATGCCAAGCAGCGGCAGCATGACAGAGAGCAGAATGATGCCAACGATCACCGACAGGATAATGACCAGTGTCGGTTCGAGGACAGCGAGAAAAGAAGTGATATGTTCCCTCAGTTCTTCCTCGCAGCGGTCCGCAATCTGCTCCATCACTTCATCCATCATGCCGGATTTCCCGGCGATGGCAGTCATACGGGCGTAGACACCGGTGAAAACCTTTGTTTTTACAAGTGCACCGGAAAACTCTGTGCCCTGTTCGATTTCGGCACAGCACTGATCGATCCGTTCCAGGTAGAAGGGATCCTCAATCAGATTTCTGGAAAATTCCAGACCACGTTCCGGTGTCAGTCCACTTTTCAAAGCCAGTGCCATGGCACCGGCGAAGCGGCAGCTGTCGGAACAATCCGCGATCTCACGGAAATGGCGGAAACGGTGTCCAAGTTTTCCGGCCAGATGACGGCCTTTTTCGGTACGGGTCAGCACGATACCGACTGCAATTACAGCTGCGATCAGGATGACAAATACCAGGGCATAGCGTGACAGAACGCTGCCAAGCAGCAGGATCCCTTTGGAGAGACCGGTCATCTCGGTGCCAAGCTGTACAAATACCTGCTGAAAGACCGGCATGACTTTTGTAATCAGGATTACAATGACTACCAGCATCAGAATGATCATGATCAGTGGGTAGGACAGGGAACTGCGGATGCTCCGGCTCAGACTTTCTTCCCGCTGATAGTGTGCGGACAGAGATTCCATGACATCGTCAAGCCGCCCGGTTTCTTCTCCGATGGCAGTCATATGAATCAGATAAGAGGGAAATACCCCTGTCCGGCTCAGCGCATCTGCGAAGGTGCCGCCGGATTGCATGGACTGATACATGGTGTCCAGCAGAGTCTTTTCCGCATCGTTTTGGGTATCTTCCATCAGCAGTTCCAGCCCCTCCAGAGCTGAAATGCCGGATCGCAGGATCATACCCATCTCACCGCAAAAGGATGCGAGTTCCGGGTAAGACAGCGATTTTTGCTGTAAATGTTCCATTCTGTGTGCCTCCGTTCTTTTATCGTTTCTGAAATCAAAAGTTATACATAGCTGCTTTTTTATGAAAAGGTTTTCCTATGGAATAACTGTGAAATTTCCTTATTATATATAAGTGTATTTATAAGTGCATCTGAAATGCAGCAAAGGTGTACGGACCGGTGTCCGGGATCAGTATGTATACTTTGTCGTATAGTTGGAACCATCGCCGACATATTTCTTTACATTTGCCGCACTGTTGCTGGCAGCCAGCGTCGGATCCATCAGGGACCAGTGCCTGCCGTCGAACTTGATGATACCGTCCACCCAGCCGACTTCATCCACATAGCAGCTGATCCATGCGTGGTAGACCTCACCGGAATAGCCGACATCCAGTTTGGTGGGGATACGCTGGGAACGCAGCATGGCAGACATCAGAGAGGCATAGTCAAAGCAGATGCCTTTCCCGGTGGCCAGAGTATCATCCGGTACCGGGACATATCCGTAGGGAACCGCGTCCGCTTTCTCCTGGTCGTAAGTAATATGCTTGATCACAAAATTATAAATATTGGTAACAACATCCAGATCCGAGGAAGATCCCTCCGCCAGCGCTTCGCCTTTTGCCACGCAGGCCGAATCCTGTGTGAAGTTCACATAGAAATTCGGATACAGGAAAGGGGAAAATTCATCGCGGATGCTCACATCCAGATCCTGGGTAAATGAAATCGCATACAGGTTGTTCTCCACAGACACAGATTCGAGCAGCGTGATCTTGTAAGAACCGCTCCCGCCGGGCAGCGGATAGACGGAATCCGTATCAGAATCTGTCACCGGATAGGTGTATTCCGTGCCATCCGGCAGCGTCACCTGTAGCTTAACCTTTTCATTACTGCCGGTGTATCGCAGCATGACATAGCCGTCCGAGGTGTGCGAAGCATCCACAGATACGATGTCACTGCCGTAAGTCACGATCCCGTCCGCCTGTGGAACCAGCACCTGTGCCGTGGCATCCCGTGTGCCGTCCGCCTGTGCGGTCTGTACGGAAGCATCCGCACCGGAATCAGAATCATGGCTATCCGGAGAAGAACAGCCGGTCAGTGCGATGCAGATACACAGCATGCACAGAAACAACAGAAGCAATCTGTTCCGAAGAAAGCGGTCTGGCCGATACGATATAGAGTTGTAAAAGTCCACGAAATCAGATGCCCCCTCTCTGTTGGTTGAGAAAATATATCAGCTGGGAGTCAATCCCCCAGCTGATATAGCCTCCGGCAGGATTGCAGAGGTGCGCAGTAGAAGTATGTCATGCAATTGCATGACGCGCACCTCGCAGCAAGAATGCCGAGGAATTCTTGAATTGTTACATTTAATGAGTTGTGTAATTGTAAGTATAGCATATCTGACGGGCAGACGCAAAACGAATCGCAGGAAATGCCTTAGGAAACGGAACGGAAATTGTCATTGACAAATTATTAGACTGATTTTAAAATAAAAACAGACAAGGAGAAATCGTTAAAAGGGAAACGAGGAAAAACGAATGAATGAAAAAACAGCAATACTGAATGTTCGGATGCTTGGGGATTTTTCTATTACATATGAGGGGCGCCAGGTGTCATTCGGAAAAAACACGACGACAAAAGCGATGAAACTGCTCCAGATTCTTATTTATTATGGCGAGCAGGGCATTGCACGTGAAAAGTTGTTAAATGCACTGTATGTGAGAGAAGAACTGGCAGATGCGGCGAATAATCTGCGTGTGACAGCACACCGTCTGAAGAAAATGATCATAGATGCGGGACTACCGGAACATGACTATATCGTCATCAAAAAAGGTATTTACAGATGGAATGCACCGGTTCCGACCGTTGTGGATGCGAGAGAATTCCAGAAGATGTATGAAGAAGCGCAGAACTGCGCAGACACAAGACAGAAGGAAGAACTGCTCAAGCAGGTCTGCGACATGTACCGCGGAGAATTCCTGCCGGAGATCTCCGGTGATGAGTGGGTACTGCTGGAGAGTGTACAGTATAAGAAACTGTACAGCAATGCACTGAAAGAACTGTGCGACGGTCTGATCGAAAAATGCGACTACGAGGAGGCATTGCTCTTCTGTGAGCCTGCATGCCGCCTGTATCCGTTCGATGAATGGCAGAGCATCAAGATCGAATGCTTCCTTGGTATGAAACGTTACAAAGAAGCGATGAAAGAGTATGACGACACGGCGAAATTGTTCTTTGAGGAGCTGGGGATCAGCCCTTCCGAACGTCTGATGGAACAGTTCGACCAGATGAGCAGCCAGCTGAAACATGTGAAACCGAAAGAAATCCAGGATATCAAGCAGCGGCTGAAAGAAGAGAAAGGACAGGGCGGTGCTTACTATTGCAGCCTTCCAAGCTTCCGTGACAGCTACCGTCTGGTGACACGTATGCTGGAGCGAAGCGGTCAGTCTGCATATCTGATGCTGTGCAGCTTGACAGACGGCAAAGGACATCCGCTGGAAAAACCGGAGAAGCTGGAGCTCCTGTCAGAAGAATTACAGAATACGATCCAGCATTGCCTGCGAAAAGGAGATTCCTTTACCAAATACAGTCCGTCACAGTATCTGGTACTTCTGATCGGAACGAACAAAGAGAATTGTGGACTGATATTTGACCGTATCCGGAAGTATTTTGCCAGAGAGCACAGAAGCTGGAACAAATATGTGGAATTCTATGTATCTTCCGTGGCAGAAGTGGATAACCTGGATACCCCGATTCAGTTCCGAAATGATGATAGCGGCTGGAAGTAACATCTGGAAAAGATGGAAGAGACAGCGCAGCAGTTGATACAACAGACGGAATATGAGGGGGAACGAATATATGGAACAGAAGCACCCGATTGCCTGGCATGTTCCAAATCTCATTAATATCTGCATCGACAGCGTGGAAGACGGAGAAATGACGGGGAAAATCTATCATTGCTATAGCGAAGAAGCGATAGCTTTCAGCAATATCATCCGGATGATTGAGACAGTAGAAGAATTTTTTGATTGTCTGCAATTTCCCCAGGCAGCTACACAGACACGTTCTTTTCACAGAAAAGAATCTGTACAGAGACAGAAACTGGAAAAGAAGCTGGAACAGGAACAGATATTACAGATGCGGGGACAGAAAGGAACCTTTTTATTAAATGTAAAATATCGTCAGAATTCATCCTGGCAGGGATTTCTCCAATGGGTGGAAGAAGACGAAGCCTGGCAGTTTGCCAGTGTACTGGAATTTATCAAAATATTAAATAACGCTTTGGATTAGCGAAAACAGAGATCTCCATCACATCATTAAAAAAGATGTGATGGAGATTTTTTGTTAATAAAAACGTGAAAAATATTACAAATTATTACACGATTGCAGAAAAACGTGAAAAAGTTAAAAAAGTTAATATCGTAACAGGGAATGTAATGTTTCCTGTAATGTCAGATGAGATAGAATACCAACATAGAACGAAGCAATGAGTTAAGAATAAAAAAGAAGGTACTGACATGAGTGAAAGACAGAAAAAAACCGAGACATTTATTATAAAAATCATGAATCAGCAGAATTCGACCTGGCAGGGAAGTGTAACCTGGGTAGACGAGCAACGCGAACAGTACTTTCGCAGTGCTCTGGAGCTGCTCAAGCTGATAGACGGAGCACTGGTAACAAAGAATGACAGCGAAGATACATGCAGTGATAAAAGATAGAAGGAGGACGCCATGAAACATACAAAGAAGAAAAAACTACTGGCATTTGTGCTTTGCATGGTGTTGGTGTTGAGTACAGCGATCACAGCATTCGCTGTTGATGGAAACTTTTATTATGTGCCGAAGGATACCGTGGAATTATCCCATGAAATAATGAAAGATGGTGCATCGCAGGGAACTTTATATGCGACCGTACCGGGAGGCACATTCAAGTCAAGTACAGACAATGCCGAGCTGCAGATGGATATGCAGGAAGAGACATCAGAGTCTACGGTACTGGAAGCTGTTCAGACAGAACTGGAGAATACAGGCAATACCGGATATACTGTTCATCAGGCAGTTATGGGAGATGTTTCCTTCCGGATCAGCACAGAAGATAAAGCACAGATTCCGGAAAAAGCAGTTAATTTCCGGTTTGAAAATACATCCCTGGATACAGCGCATGCAATGGGATTTGTATATGACAGTTCTGATGAGACAATTACTTTATATGAGCTGAAAGAAGATACTCTTCAATTCGAAGAGGATATAAAATTGGAAACAGAGACAGTTGTGGTTGGTTGTTTTGATGTAGTTGAAAAGACAGCAGAAGAAAAAGTGGAAGATGGTACTAAACCAGAAGATACAAAAGCGTCAACAGGAGTTGAAGCAATTACACAAGAAAGTAATAATATTCAGGTTGCTGATGTACAGGGAACAGTAAGTATTATTGAAAATTACGGAAAACTGACAGCTAATTACAGTGATACAGCAGTAGAAGTTGGATATGTCTGGTATCGAAGCATAAATGGTGCAACTGAGGAACAACAGATTCCAACGCAGTATTACAGTACGACAGGTACAAATCTCGGAAAAGATATTAGCACTGATGGAAAAGACCTCTACATTGCATTGAATGGTGGAGCACTTAAATACAACGGAAATGAAACAGTTAATTATAAAGTAGAAGCTTATGCTAAAGATGATTTGAATGAGTACGGATTGCCAAAGGAAGGAACAACGGCACTTGCAACAAGTTCCGTGTATAATGTAACTGGATATTATGAGGTTCAGAATGGCAGTTTTGAAACACCTTCTGTTACAAAACTTCATTCAAATAATACGAACAACTGGCAGTTCTCAAATGAAAATTATAAAAGATTAGACGGTGTTTGGCAGACAACAGGTACACATGATGCAGAAGATCCCAGATGGTCTGATCCGGATGGCGCGGATATCGAAATTGTTACGACATTAGGACCATCATTAAAATTTCAGGAGTACGACGATCAGAGATATAATTGGCATGGAGATGAGATAGCAGCAGATGGAAATCAGTTTGCAGGACTTAACTGTGCAGCCGCCGGAGCATTATATCAGGATGTCCTTACGACACCTGGAGAAGTTTTAAATTATCAGGTGGCACATAGAGCACGAGGATCGAACGGAAATGATAGCTCTGCGGTAGAAAATGATACAATGTATGTTGTTGCAATGTCCAGTGACCTGGCTAAAAATATTACGACTCAGGCTCAGGTGTTAGACGTTGTCAATAATAAGGAAAAGTATCCGGGAGCAATGGTTGCTACCTATACAGACGGAGATCGTTCTTGGACAACTCATCAGGGAACTTATACTGTAGCAAGTAATCAGTATTCTACACGTTTCTTCTTCGTTGCAGGTAGTACAGCATCCAATATTGATACAGTCGGAAACTTTATTGATAATGTAAGATTTACACGAGACAGATTGACACCTGTAGCAGGTACAGCAAATATTACTGTAACCAAAACCATTACCGGTTTGAACGCTGCAGATGCAGAAACATTGGCTAAGAAGCTTTCATTTAAAGTAGGAAATGTAAGCACCTTATCATATAATGATATGACCTGGACATATGAAAATGGTGTTTACAGAGGAAGTACGATTGTAAATATTCCACAGGATAAATGTGGTGACATCAATATCGAAGAAACAGGTACATTAGATGTATCGGGATATACTAGAAATACATCTATATTCGTAGACAGTACAGTAGCCGGAAGCGGAATAACTTCTACAAATATGAACATTGCAGTTGGAAATTCCAGGAGTGTAGAATTTAAAAATAACTATTCTCAGAATGGAGGTTCCGGCGAAACTGTTGAAAGCAAAATGTTACATGAGAAGTACATCAAACGTAATACTGATGGTACATATGACATTACGCTGAATGCTTCCGGAACAATCGGCTCCGATGTAAAAAAAGCTTTTGTTGATATTGTATTGGTGGTTGATACTTCTGGTAGTATGGAAGGAGATAATTTAACAAGTACAAAAAATGCAATTAACGCCTTAGTAGATGCCTTCGATGCAAAAAAGGAAACAGTAGATACAAAATACAAATTAGTCACCTTTAGTTCATCAGCTAAAACAAAAACAGATGATTGGGTTAATGGAATAAACCTGAAGAAAGAAGCAGGAAAATTGTCCGCAGATGGCGGAACCAATTACGACCAGGGATTAACAAAAGCTGCCACCGCAATAAATAGCAGTAGTAGAGAAAATGCAAAGAAAATTGTCATTTTCCTGACAGATGGAAAACCGACTTACTATGGAACAAAACCATATGGATATGGAAATGAGACAAGCAAAAAAACGCTTGAGGCTGCAGTAAGATCTGCTGGTAAGATTAGCTGCGAGAAGTTTTATGCAGTTGGAATTGGACTTCCACCTTCTATTAATATTTATACACATGATGAGTATAAAACATGGCGACATTATTATACTTGTCCAGATAATGGAACTTATTCTAATGGATACGATATTTATGAGCAAATCAGTGGTTTAGATATTTTAAATAGGCTATCTGGAGCAGTTAGTGCAAGTACCAAAAGAGCTATTAATTATTCGGATCCTTCCGATCTTACAAAAGAATTCACTAGTATTGCAGGTGACATCTTAACTCTGGCATGCTCAGAGGTTACAATTACTGATACATTAAGCCAGTATGTTGATACAACAGCTAATACAAAAATTAAAGTAAATATCGCACAGAAAAACGCAAATAATTACACAGATGTGCCAGGCAATGGACGTGAATTTACATTAACGGATGGTTCTTTAACTGGTGGTGAGGTTTACGAAGGTAGTGATAAAATTGCTACGGTAAGTTATGATAAAGATAGTAAAACTGCAACACTAAAATTTGAAAATGATTATACTTTCAAAAAAGATTACTATTATTATCTGTCCATCACAAATGTTGTGCCAAACCAGACTGCATTTGATAAGTATCAAAACGATGGTTATACAAACCAAGGTGATGATTACACAGATGCATCTTTAAATGGTTATTCTGCAGTTGGAAATGGAACATCATCAAAACAGGCAGGTTTCTATTCAAACAGCCAAGCAACGATTTCCTATAAGTGGAAAGATAGCAACGTTACAGAAAATTATAGAAAACCAGTTGTTCAAGTTGAACAGATTAATGTTAACAAAAATTGGGTGGGAATCAGTGATCCAAAGGATACCGTTTTAGTACAGTTAATTGATAAAAGTGGAAACCCAGTTTCGGGACGCATACTTGAATTGTTACCTGGAAAAAATTACAGTGGTTCTTTCACTGTAGAAGAATCAGATAACTATGGCGGTATTCGTGAGTTGAAGCTGGATGACACTGGAACAATTAATTATAATGGTCATAGATACAGTATGATAGCACCAGATGGAACAACAACCATCAGCGGAACAACATATACAGTAACGTATAGTACATCTGGTAATAGTTATACCATTACAAATACCAAGAACACTCAGAAAATTAAAATCCTGAAGACAAGACATGCGGAAGGTACATCTGATATTTATCTGAAAGGTGCAGAATTTACGCTACTAGACAATAATGGAAACCAAGTGACTATTGGTACAAATACAAATGGAACATATATTTCTGGTGAAGACGGTCTAGTATTAGAGGGTGATATAACTTATGGAACATATATATTGACCGAGGTGAAAGCACCATCAGGTTATACCAAACTGGCAGATCCAATTACTGTAACAGTAAATGATGATGGTATTACAGTTTCAGAAAATACAAATGTAAAGATTGAAAAACAAAATAATACCTACATCATTACGGTAGCAAATAATTTGCTTTATGAACTGCCTCATACCGGCGGACCTGGAATCTTCTTGTATATGATCGGCGGAATGCTTCTTATGGGAGGCGCAGCATGGATCTTATATAAAAACAAACGCAGGGAGGTGCTGAAAAGATAGGATTTTATAACTCGACTTTTCAGCGGCCTGCCGCCGCTGGCAACAACAAATCAATTTAACTATCTTCCCGAAACGGGACAAGATAAATGGGTAAACCCCAAAAAGAAAAGGAGAAAACGAGATGAAAAAGATGAAAAAAATCTTAGCAGTGATTTTATCACTGGCAATGGTACTCGGAATGAGTATTACCGCTTTCGCAGCAAAAACAGGCGCAACGCTTGAAGTAAAAGGTCTTGCAACATATGCAGAACAGAAAGTAGATATTTATGAAATCTACAGATTAGATGCCAATGATAATGGCTGGGTAGCAGCAGATTGGACAAAAGATACAGGTGTGACACCGGAAACATTAAATACTGAAGCTGTGATTTCAAAATTAAAAACTGAAGCTCTGAAGACAACAGCTACTGCTACAAAAAATTCTAAAGAGATTTCAACAGGAAAATTTGCTAGCAATGTTAATTTTGAAAACTTGCAGGCAGGTGCTTATTTAGTAATTGTTACAGATTCTGTTAATAAAACAGAATACAGCACAATGGTAGCAAAAACATATAAGTATGATGAAAAAAACAATCTGATTGCACCATTAGATGCATCCGTAGTTGCAAAAGCAAAAGGATATCATACAGGCAAAGAGGCAGATAAAACAAACGCTGAAGTTGGAGATTTAGTTACATATAAAGTAAAAACAACAGTTCCTTATCAGGAAGTAAAACCGAATGGTCAGAAACTTGTAACTGAATTCAAGGTATCTGATAACTTAACAGGTGCTACATTCTACCTTAAAGGAGATCCTGTAAAAGGAACAGCTGCAGTTAATACAATTACTGTAAATGGAGTAACAGTTGAAGGATTCGCAAAACTGGATGAAAGTTTACATGGACAGAGCTCTTTTAATCTTGATTTAATGGGTCTTGTAAAAGATGATAACACATATGCAGGTCAGGAAGTAGTTATTACTTATACTGCTCTGGTAGATAAAGCAAATACTGTTGCAAACAAAGCTACCTCTACACAGGATCCGAAAGGTACAACTACAAAAACATATTCAGGTAATGCAAAAATTACAAAATTAGAAGTTAATACAACACATGTATTAAAAGGTGCAGAGTTCGTTGTATACAGAATGAACGGTGCCGTAAAAGAGTATGCTGTAATTGATGCTAATGGTTGGATTACAGGTCAGTGGATTGCAGAAACTACAAAAGATGAAGTTCCGGCTGGATTAGGAACAACACTTACTACCGCTGATGACGGAACTGTTACTGTAAAAGGTCTTAAAGCTGGTGATTACTATTTCAAAGAGGTAGTTGCTCCGGATGGATACAGCATTAACAATAATGATATTGCATTTACAATGGCAGAAACAACAGATGAGACTACTGGAGTAGTTACAGGCGTTGCTCCAACACAGCCAGAGCTTATCAAAATGTACGACTCCAAACTTTCCGCTCTTCCATCTACCGGTGGTATGGGTACTACACTCTTCACAATCGCAGGTTGTGCAATCATGGTTGCAGCAGCAGGATTCTTCTTCGCTAGCCGCAAAAGAGTAAACAAATAAATAACGAATCAGTAAGTTTTACTGAATAAAAAAGGTAATCCGGGGCGATAGCCGCCCCGGATTAATAAAAAATGTGGTATAATAGATATGCCACCATAAATTAATGAGATACATACAACAACAAGGAGAGGCCGGATGAAAAAGAAAGTAAGTAAATTTTTTATAGTCATTATATTTTTAGCCGGATTGTCCTTATTGCTGTATCCTTTCGTAGCAAATCAGTGGAATAATCACCGACAGAAACAGCTCATCAGCAGTTATGAAGATAACCTCACACAGATGACAGAAGCCGGAGATATTGATTATGCGAAGGAGCTGAAGAAAGCACAGGCATACAACGACGCACTGGTACCGAGTATCCTGCCGGATTCCTTTGCTGTGGCGGATGCCAGAGAGGAAGAAGACAGTACCTATATGAATTGCCTGAACCTGACCGGGGACGGCATGATGGGAATCGTAGAGATTCCAAAGATCGCCATCAAGCTTCCGATTTATCACGGAACAAGTGATGAAGTGCTGCAGCAGGCAGCAGGACATCTGGAAGGAAGTTCCCTTCCGATTGGCGGTGAGAGCACACATGCAGTTATTTCCGCACACCGCGGTTTACCGAGTGCTTCACTTTTTACCGATCTGGATCAGATGAAGATCGGCGATCATTTCCTGATTCATGTGCTGGACAACACATTATGTTACGAAGTGGATCAGATTCTGGTGGTTGAACCGGAAGATACCGATGCACTGGCCGTTGAAGAGGGAGAAGATCTGGTGACATTGCTGACCTGTACCCCATATGGTGTGAATACACAGAGACTTCTGGTGCGTGGACACCGTGTGGATTATGTGGCAGATGAAGTAGCAGCAGAGCAGACACCGCTCAGCGGCATCAGCCTTCATACAAATTATCTGCTCTGGGTAATCGTAGGAATTTTGATTACCGGGGTGTTTATCCTGATTCTGTTTATCAGAGAGAAACGATTCAGAAAGAAAGCAGCACGGGAGAAGGAAACAGAAGAATGAAAGAAGTAGAACCGCAGGAGAAACCTGCAAAGAAAAAGAGGAGATTGGCTCCGGTTCTTTTCGGCTTATTGTTTCTCGTTGGATTCGGCATCCTGGCTTATCCGACGATCTCTAATCAGTGGAATACATACCGACAGAATCAGCTGATCAGTAATTATGAAGATAACTTACAGTCCCTGGATGCGACTGATTTTACCGATGAGTGGCAGAAAGCGGAAGCCTTTAATCAGACCATTACCGACAATGATCTCTACGGAGATGTGTTTGGCGAAGATGACGGTGATCTGAAGAATACAGATTACTGGAAGGTCCTGAATGTAGAAGACAACGGAGTGATGGGATATCTGTCCATTCCGAAGATCAATATCAAACTTGCAATTTATCATGGAACCGGCGATGATGTACTCCAGACCGGAGTCGGACATCTGAACGGTACGAAGCTTCCGATTGGAGGAGAAAGCAATCATGCAGTGCTGGCGGCACACAGAGGCCTGCCGAGTGCCAGACTTTTTACCGATATCGATCAGCTGGAAGCCGGTGACAAATTTTACATCCATGTGTTGGATGAGGTACTTGCCTATCAGGTGGATCAGATTCTGCCGATGGTGGACAAGGATGATCATGAGACGTTGCAGAATGCATTGAAGATTGAGGATGGAAAGGATCAGGTGACCTTATTTACCTGTACACCGTATGGTGTCAATTCCCACAGACTTCTTGTCAGAGGTACGAGAGTACCATATAATGGAGAAGAGGAAGTAACAGGTTCCGTAGCAGACACGATGCTGCATGCGATCCAGAACTACTATATGTTATATCTGCTTCTCGGAATTGCGATCACGGTTCTGATCATTGTGATCATGAAAGTCGCATCAGGAAGAAAACAGCGCAATACATAGAGGAAAGACATTAAAGGAGGAGACGAGGCGATGATGAAAAAAAGAGTAAAACAAGGAAGTGCCATCTTACTGGCATTGGCCGTGGCATTGTCGGTATTCGTTCTGCCTGGTGTATGGGCGGCGAGTGCGATAGATGTGGATAGAAAAGACTGCTCGGTGGAGTTTTCCGTGGGCGGTGAGTATGAGGAACTGAACACGAATGACCTGTCGGTAAAGCTGTATCGGGTCGCTTCTGTGGATAAAGCCGGAGCTTATACACCGGTGGGTGACTTTTCCGGACTGGATCTGAGTGCACTGAGCCGGGAGAATAAGGATTCCGCAGCTAAATGGTTGGAACGTGCACAGGCTGCAGAGGATATGGTGACAGCCAACACCGCTGTTGCAGCAGATCCTACCATCAAAAACGGAAAAGCTGCGGTGAAAAATCTGGAGACCGGACTTTATCTCGTATCGGTAGAACAGCTGGTAACACCGAATTATGTCTATACATTTACACCGTATCTGATTTCTCTGCCGAATAACTATTACAGCGGCGAGGGAACCAGCGATGCCTGGGTATATAATCTCACCGGTGACAATGCCATCGGCCTGAAACCGGAGCAGCAGCAGAGAACCGGAGATCTGATCATCAACAAGACATTGAAAAATCAGAATACTACTTTTGGCGATAAGGCAACCTTCGTTTTCCAGATCGATATTACAAATGGTGATAAGAAAGAAAGCAAAGTCGAGGCACTGACCTTTGATAATGTTGGTGATCAGTCCGTACATCTCACAGGACTTCCGGCAGGGGCTGTCGTGAAAGTGACTGAGGTATACAGCGGGGCATCTTATGACCTGAAATCTGACAACGGAGTTGAGACAGAGATCAAAGCAAATGATGAATACAGCCAGGCGGATGCACCGGTGGCAGAGGTTTCCTTTGTCAATGACGTCAATGACAGTACCAATGGCGGCTACGGCGTGATCAACCATTTTGAATTAAATGATAAGGGCTTGTATGATATTGCTGAAGTGAGATAAAAGGAGGGATGCCAAATGAGAAAGCTACATAAGAAACCACTGGTTCTGGCGGCTGCAGCGATCGCTCTGACCGGCTCCCTGACCGTGGGAAGTGCCATGGCATATTTTACGACATATGCCACAGCGGGCGGTGGTGTCAAGATGAATATGGGATTCACGACCACTGTTCCGGATGAGAAGATCGATGAAAAAGGCAAACATGTCACCATCATCAATAAAGGTGATTATGATTGTTTCGTCAGAGTCAAAGCATTTGCGCCGGTGGCACTGACGTATCTGGCACCGGATGGTGGATGGCAGGCTGGTGATGACGGATACTGGTATTATGAAAGTGTCCTTCCGGCAGGTGAAACGACGAAGCACGAGCTGAATATCTCTTATCAGTTCCCGTCAGGTGACGGAAAAGCTTCTGAATTCAATGTCGTAGTCATTCAGGAATGTACACCGGTTCTGTTCGATGAAAATGGAAATGCCTATGCTGACTGGAATCATGCAGTGACAGCAGACAGTGGCGATACACAGGAGTAGGAGGTAGGTTGACATGAAGAAGAGAAAGAAATCATTTCCGAAGATCACAGTCCTGCTTCTGGCTGCCTCCGCAGTGCTTCTGGTAGGAAGTGGTGTGGGAAGTGCGAGAGCGGCACTGACGTATTACAGTGAGAATTATTCCGCACAGATGAATATGCAGAGTATCGGTGTATCTCTGGTAGAAAATGATGCGGTAGTCAGCAGCAGGGATTATGTATCAGATAATGAGTGGTCAGGCACCACAGAGGGTACACTGCTTGCAAATATGCTGGGTGAGGATGAGAAGTTTACACCGGGCAAACGCTATAATGAAGCCATCAGCGTGAAGAACAGCGGAAACATTGATACGTTCGTTCGTGTCATTCTGACCAGAAGCTGGCAGGATGCCGAGGGAAAGAAAAATACATCGCTGTCTCCGGATCTGATCGAATTGAATTATCTGACTGATAACGGCTGGGTGATCGCAGAGGATCAGTCCACACCGGAGCGTACGGTTCTGTATTATACAAAGGCATTGCCAGTGGGAGAGACCACACCGGCACTGTCCGATACGATCCGTGTCAATGAATCCATTGCACAGGATGTGACAAAGCAGGTAGATGGAAATACCATTCGATACACTTATAAATATGACGGTTACAGTTTTCATGTAGATGCGGAAGTAGATGCAGTCCAGACGCATAACGCACAGGAAGCAATCAAGAGTGCCTGGGGTGTGGATGTCAGCGTGAACGATGATGAGACTGTTATGAGTCTGCAGTAAGGAGGTACAGAGCTATGAAGAAGAAGATTTTGTGCCTCGTAATGACCCTCGTAATGACGGCCGGGGCAGCGACAACAGCATTTGCAAGAGATTATCAGGGAGCTGACGGATGGCAGGTAACATTCGACGGCAGCAAGATGAGCAGTAATTTTCAGGATAATGATGTGACAGACGAAATGGCAAATATCCAGCCGGGTGACAGCATCGAACTGAAAGTAAACGTAATGAATTCCGACAGTGGAAGTACTGACTGGTATATGACCAACGAAGTCATCCAGACACTGGAGGATGCACAGCAGTCTGCGGCGGGCGGCGGATACAGCTACCGTCTGACTTATGTAGGCAGCGACAAGAAAGAAACCGTGCTGTATGACAGCACAACTGTCGGCGGCGAGGGTTCTTCCAAAGCCGGCGAAGGATTGAAACAGGTAGATAACTCCACACAGGAATATTTTTACCTGGGACGTCTGGCATCTCAGGAGAGCGGAACGGTTCATCTGACGGTAGGTGTCGAAGGTGAGACACAGGGTAACGGTTATCAGCTGACACTGGCAAAGCTTCGTATGAATTTTGCAACAGAGAAGGTAGCACAGGATACGGTTACTACCATCGAGAAGACAGAGAAGACAGAAGTCCGCGGGGAGGACAAAGTCATCACCACTACCAAACGTGTAAAATCCGGCGATACGAATCTGATGCTCAGATACAGTGTGATCGCACTGGCCAGCGGCGTTGTATGTCTGATCCTGGCGGTAGTGACTATGAATCGCAGAAAGAAAGAAGCGGAAACGGCACAGAGGAAAGGAGAGAAATAATATGTTGAAATGGAAAAAATTATTCGTATCTCTTCTGAGTGTATCCGTAATCGCAGGGCTTGGAGCTGCACCAGTAAAGGCAGCACAGACTGTGACACCTTACACATACAAAGTGACGTTATCAGCAGGAAATAAGGGAACCATCAACGGACAGCAGAAGGTCGAAGAAGTTGATCTGGCAGCCGGATCTACGGTTTCTTTTGATATAAATGACATCAAAGTATCAGATGAAAAATATTATGTCAAGGGAATCCGACTCAGCGGACGTGATAATTCCGAAGCACTGGCAGCACCTGCATTCCGGGTAAACGGCGATGCAGATTATGTGGTTGCTTACGGAATCAAGGGTGACATGGTAGCTTATACCGTGAACTATGAGGATGAGCAGGGCAATAAACTGGCAGAAAGCCAGACGTTTTATGGAAACGTCGGTGATAAACCGGTGGTAGCTTACCGCTATATCGAGAATTATGTGCCGCAGGCGCTGGCGCTGACCAAGACATTGAGTGACAACGAGGCAGAGAATGTCTTTACATTCAAATATGCACCGGGAGCCACCAATCGTGTTGTGGAGACGGTCAACCACGTCACAGTCGTTATTCCGGGCAATACCATCACAAACACCGTGACCATTCCGGCAGGAACCACTGGTACCACCGGTGGAAACGGAACCGGAGCCAATGGAACAAACGGTACGGGTGCGAATGGAACTACCGGAACAAACGGAACCGGAACAAATGGAACCGGAACGACAACTCCGGGTGGAACAGATGCCAACGGCGGACAGGATGCAGACCAGAATGGTACAGTAGAGAATCCGGATGAGCAGACACCGCAGGATCAGATCAATCTGGATGATGAGGATACACCGACCGGTAATATCGATGCCGGAAAGGAAACTCAGGAAAAGAATAAGACTCTGGGTGTAAGTATCGCAATTATCATTGCTGCTGTTGTGGCACTGATCGCTCTGTTTGTGGCAATGAAACGTCGGAAAAAAGAGACAAAATAAAATCATAGGTTAATGTGAAAAGTTGCAGGTACAGCGGCAAAAGCCGCTGTACCTTTTTTACGCATAGATTTGAGAGCGTTCTTCTGTACAGCTTCTTCTTGCACAAAAGAAATCTCTATGCTATAGTAAAAGCGCGCAAGCACATTTCTAAGTGATTGCACAAGTTTCTAAATAAACCGGACAGGTTTCTGAATTTCGGAAGCTCATGATCGAGTATTTCCCAAAGAAAGAAAAAGATAAATGAAAAGTGGAAAATACAGAAAGGGGCTGTTAAAATTAAGCGATTTGACATATACTGATTCTATAATTAATGAAATCAGAGTAATCTAAAAGATAGAAAAGTGAGAAACATGGACAATACAATATTTTCTGGTGAATCAATTCAATGACAATGTCGGAGAAAAAGGACGGAGAAGATTCGGAGAAAGTTCGGAAAAGGTTCGGAGAAAGTTCGGAGAAGACTCAGATGAATGAGTTGACGGATACCCAAAAGAAAATTGTGGAGCTTCTTTGTTATGATAAACAGTTATCAGCAAAAAAAATAGCTGAAAAATTGGGATTAGGAAGTCGAAGTATAGAAAAAAATATTAAAAAGTTGAAAACGCTTGGTTTTCTTATACGACATGGTTCTCCTAAAAACGGTTACTGGGAAGTTACAGATTGCGATACAGAGGAGAAAAACAAATGAGCAGAGCAGATCAATCACACAGAAGGAGAAAAAATCCACTGGCGGCGGTGTTTCGGGCGGTCGGCATCATTTTACTGATTGCCATCATTGCGATATGTGTCCCGCTGATCGTACCGAAGACGATGGGATATCAGCTTTACACTGTCGTCAGCGGCAGTATGGAACCGGCGGTTCCCACAGGAAGCCTGGTATATATCAAATATGTGAAACCGGGAGACATTGAGACGGGCGATATTATCGCTTTTTACGGCTCGGATGCCCAGGGATCCATCATCACACATCGCGTGGTATCTAACAGTAATGCGATGGGAGAGTTTATCACAAAAGGTGATGCCAACGCGGAAAATGATATGAATCCGGTGACTTATGAGCAGTATGTGGGAAAGATGGTACGTTCCATACCGAAAGTGGGGGGCATTGTCCAGACGATCACTGTCGGCTCAGGAAAGACGGTGCTGAAATGTGTCATCGGGCTGGCAATCGTGCTTCAGGTTCTTGCAGCAGTACTGAACCGGAAGTACGAGGATGGAGAAGCAGAGGATACGGATTGAATTTTTTGTATCGGAAAAGAAACAAGAACAGATGTGTGATCACATTGACAGAAAAGTATCAATGTGATATAAATAATACATACATGGTGTGTTACTGATTACGCAGGCATTAACCGTGCATAGATATTTTTTTGATATTTATGTAGGGTTAGTGCCTTTTTTTGTGGTTCGGCCGACATGAAAAAAGTTACTTCCTGCTATGTGAATTCAAAAAATGGGTACACTATAACAAATACTGTCTACGAGAGAGAGTGAGGAGAGCTATGAAAGACAAAATTTTTGGAATTTTGCAGAGGGTTGGCCGTTCCTTTATGCTGCCGATCGCTATTCTGCCGGTCGCAGGTCTGCTGCTGGGAATCGGCGGATCTTTTACGAACGAAACAATGTTGGAAACTTACGGTCTGCTGGGCGTTATGGGACCGGGAACCGTACTGAATCAGATCCTGCAGGTTATGAACGCTGCCGGTAACATTATTTTTACGAATCTGCCGATTATATTTGCAATGGGTGTAGCAATCGGTATGGCGAAAAAGGAAAAAGAAGTAGCAGCGCTGGCAGCTGTTATTGCATTTTTCATCATGCATGCTTCAATTGGGGCACTGATCAACATCAAGGGCGGTGCGGACACAATGCTGTCCGGTTCTGTTACAGATGTATGTGGTATCACATCCCTTCAGATGGGTGTATTTGGCGGTATCATCGTTGGTCTTGGTGTTGCGGCACTGCACAACCGTTTTTACAAGATTGAGCTTCCGCAGGTATTATCCTTCTTCGGAGGAACCCGTTTTGTACCGATCATTTCCGGTATCGTGTTTGTGGGTGTCGGAATCCTGATGTTCTTTGTATGGCCGGTGATCCAGTCCGGTATTTACGCACTTGGTGATCTGGTTCTGAAATCCGGTTATGCAGGAACCTGGGTATACGGATTTCTGGAGCGTTTACTGCTTCCGTTTGGTCTGCATCACGTATTTTATCTGCCGTTCTGGCAGACCGGTGTGGGCGGAACACTGGAAGTCGGTGGAAAACTCATCGAAGGCGCACAGAATATTTTCTTTGCACAGCTGTCTGATCCGACAGTAAAACATTTTGCAGTATCTGCAACCAGATTTATGTCCGGTAAATTCCCGCTGATGATCTTTGGCCTTCCGGGAGCCGCACTGGCAATGTACCGCACAGCAAAACCGGAAAAGAGAAAAGCTGTCGGCGGTCTGCTCCTTTCCGCAGCACTGACTTCCATGCTGACAGGTATCACAGAGCCTCTGGAGTTTACTTTCCTGTTTGTGGCACCGCTGCTGTACGGTATCCACTGCGTATTTGCAGGTCTGGCTTATATGCTGATGCATATCTGTAATGTAGGTGTCGGAATGACATTCTCCGGCGGATTTATCGATCTGTTCCTGTTCGGTATCATGCAGGGCAACAAGAAAACAAGCTGGGTATGGGTAGTGATCATCGGTGTGATCTACTTCATTGTATATTACTTCCTGTTCAGCTTCCTGATCAAAAAACTGAACCTGAAGACACCGGGCCGTGATGACACAGAAGAAGTAAAACTGTACACAAGAGCAGATGTCAATGCGAGAAAAGAAGGCGAAAATGGTGCCGCAGGGGATGATCCTGTTTCTGAGGGAATTTTACAGGGCCTTGGCGGCAAGAAGAATATTTCTGATGTGGACTGTTGTGCCACAAGACTGCGTTGTACGGTATTCAAACCGGAACTGGTCAACGATGCGCTCCTGAAAGCAACCGGCGCTTCTGGTGTGGTTCACAAAGGAAACGGTGTTCAGATCATCTACGGACCGAAAGTAACCGTTATTAAATCAAATTTTGAGGATTATCTGGAGAAAGCCCCGAACGAGGAGCTTCATACAGACGAAACAGCTTCTGATGCTGCAGATACCGTACCGACAGAGACTGCCGCAGAAACACAGGAAGCAAAAGAAGTGGTAAAAGAGACCATTATCGTATCAAGCCCGATCACAGGTATCGCAGCAGATCTGGCAACTGCACCGGATGATGCGTTTGCAGGCAGAATGATGGGTGACGGAGCAGTCGTGACTCCGACAGCAGCAACCATCGTAGCACCGGAAGATGGACAGGTCATCTTCGTATTTGATACAAAACATGCGATCGGATTTCTGACAGACAGCGGTTTATCCATGCTGCTGCACATCGGTATCGACACAGTTAATCTGGAAGGCAAAGGCTTTACCTGTTTTGTGGAAAACGGACAGAGCGTGAAGAAGGGTGACAAACTGCTGGAGATCGACATTGATTATCTGACAGCCAATGCACCGTCACTGTGTTCTCCGATTCTGTGCACCGAATTGGAGGATAACCAGAAGGTCAGATTGCTGGCAGAGGGTGAGGTAAAAGCCGGAGATCCGCTGTTTGCAGTAGATGTATATGAAGAGGAAGCATAATATGACACAGGAATACAAAGGAAAATCTGTTTATAAGGGAATTGCACTGGGACCGGTCGTAGTGTTCCAAAAGAATGATGTCCAGGTAAAACGGGAAAAAATCACAGATGCAGAAGGTGAGATCGCCCGTATGCAGGATGCGGTCAGTGCATCGCAGGAACAGCTGCAGAAACTGTATGATAAGGCAGTGAAAGAAGTTGGTGAAGCCAGCGCAGCGATTTTTGAGGTGCATCAGATGATGTTGGAAGATGAGGATTATCAGGATGCCATCTGCAATATGATCCGCAATGAAATGGTGAATGCAGAGTATGCGGTTGCAGTGACCGGTGATAATTTTGCCGAGATGTTTGCCAGCATGGATGATGATTATATGCAGGCGAGATCCGCAGATATCCGTGATATTTCCAACCGTCTCGTTCAGAATCTGTCCGGTCATGCACCGGTGGATATGAATGATATGGAGCCATCGATCATTGTAGCGGATGATCTGTCTCCGAGTGAGACTGTTCAGATGGACAAGGATAAGATCCTCGGTTTTGTCACAGTACACGGATCTACCAATTCTCATACGGCGATCCTTGCGCGTATGATGAACATTCCGGCTCTGATCGGCGTGCCGGTGGAACTGGATGCCCTGCAGAATGGGATGCAGGCAGTTGTAGATGGGTTTGCAGGTACTTTTGTCGTAGAGCCTTCCAAAGAAGTGTGTGAACAGACAAAAGCCCGCATGGCAGAAGAGGCTGAGAAACAGCAGCTGCTGCAGCAGATGAAAGGGCAGGAAACGGTGACGAAGGACGGCAGACAGGTGCATCTGTATGCAAATATCGGCAGCGTGTCTGACATCGCAAGTGTACTGGATAATGATGCGGAAGGTATTGGCCTGTTCCGAAGCGAATTCCTGTATCTTGGAAAAACGGATTTTCCGACAGAGGAAGAGCAGTTCAATGCATACAAACAGGCGCTGCAGCTGATGGCAGGCAAAAAAGTGATCATCCGGACACTGGACATCGGTGCAGACAAACAGGTGGATTTTTTTAACCTCGGTCAGGAGGATAATCCGGCCATGGGCTATCGTGCCATCCGTATCTGTCTGAAGCAGCCGGAGATTTTCAAGACACAGCTGCGTGCGTTACTTCGTGCAGCGGTATATGGAAATCTGTCTGTGATGTATCCGATGATCACTTCCACAGAGGAAGTGGAGCAGATTTTTGCCATTGTAGAAGAAGTGCGGGCTGAGCTGGAAGCAGCGGAAATCCCGTATAAAATGCCGGAGCAGGGTGTCATGATCGAGACACCGGCAGCTGTGATGATCAGCGATGAACTGGCAGAGATGGTGGATTTCTTCAGTATCGGAACCAACGACCTGACACAGTATACACTGGCGATTGACCGTCAGAATGCTAAACTGGATGATTTTTACAACGCGCATCACAAAGCGATTTTGCGCATGATCCGTATGGTTGTGGAAAATGCACACAAATGTGGAAAATGGGCCGGTATCTGCGGAGAACTTGGCGCAGATCTGGAACTGACAGATGCATTTATGGAGATGGGAGTAGATGAACTTTCTGTAGCTCCATCCATGGTGCTGAAAGTTCGCAAAAACATCCGGGAATATACTGCAAATTAGTGAATGGAACAGTGATTTTGGACTGAAATATAGAAAACGGGCAGCCGTATATTCGAAAAGAATGTGCGGCTGTCTGTTTTTCTATACATACATAGTTCTATACATACATAGTTGTGTACATACACCGTTGTGTGCTCCCTGGCAGAGTTGAGTTTTGGTTTTCACAGAATTGATTTTTATGGGTATGAAAATGAAAATTTCTGTGTTAAAATAATAGTATTACAGTTGTATTACAAACTATTTATTGTGGGAGAAGGAAGCGAATCGTGTATCGTATATGTAAAGTACTAAACCATAACGGGGTGATTGCCCTTGATATGAATGACAGCAAAGAATATGTCCTGCTGGGAAAAGGCGTCGGATTTGGAAAAAAGCCTGGGGAGCGTTTTGAACAGCCTGCAGACTGTACGGTGTATTCTTTACAGGAGACCTCTTCAAGAGGAGACGCGGCGGAATTGATCAAATCCATCCAGCCGGAATATTTTCAGATGGCGAATCGGATTTTGAATGAAGCGGAGCGGCATTTTGGAAAAATCGACCGGAGTATCTTGTTTCCGATGGCAGATCATATCGCATTTGCCGTCCAGCGTCTGCAGAAGGGAGAAAAGATCTCCAATCCGCTGACTGAAGATATCAAGACGCTGTTCCATTCAGAATTTAAGGTGGCCTCTATGATACAGACGATTCTGAAAGAGGAAAAGCAGATCGACATTGACGAGGATGAGATCGGATATGTGGCGCTGCATATTCATTCCGCACTGGAAAAAGAATCCGTATCTGTCTCGATGCAGATGGCGCGGGCTGTGCGGGACTGCGTTTCCGTGATCGAAGAGCAGCGGGGCATCCGCATCAATGTCATGTCATTGAGTTATAACCGGCTGATGAACCATGTGAAATATATGGTTGCCCGTGTATTGAAAGGGGAATCTCTGAAAGTCAATATGAATGACTATGTACAGCACAATTTTCCGGATGCTTTTGAACTGGCAACCACCGTATGTGATCATCTCAGCCATGCATTACATAAGCCGCTCGAGGAATTGGAGATCGGCTATCTGGCTATGCACATCGAGCGGGTCAGTATGGCAGATGAAGAATAGCGGATTATAATCAAGGATCAGACACCTGTGTACCGAAAGAGCAATACAATACGCTGTTTCGGTACATTTTTTTCACTTTTCGGGAAAAACGGACAAAAGCAGGTAAAAAAGTATTGGAAAAACGGACAAAAGTAGGTGAAAAAGCATTGGAAAAACGGACAAAAACAGTCAAAAAAGTGTTGGAAAAACGGACAAACGTACTTGCGGGATAAGAAAAAACATGGCATACTAAGGATATAACAGGGAAAACTGTAAAAAGCAGGAGGTGTAACATGCTGTATCGAAGCATAACAGAGCGAATCGAACAATTTTTTGAAAAAGAAAAGAAAGCGGCTCTGATGGTTACAGGGGCCCGGCAGGTAGGAAAAACGTACTGTATCCGGGAGTACGCAAAGCAGCATTTCAAATATGTGATTGAGATTAATTTTCTTGAGATGCCACAGGCGGTTGCTTTGTTTGAAAATGCTACCGGAAGTGATGATATATTAATGAGAATCTCCGCATTGACAGACATTCCCATGGAAAAAGACCGGACAATGATATTTTTTGATGAAGTCCAGGAATGCAGGGAAATCGTGACTGCTATTAAATTTTTAGTCGAAGAAGGCAGTTATCGGTATATTCTCAGTGGGTCGCTGCTTGGAGTGGAATTAAAGGATATACGATCGGTTCCGGTTGGTTACATGTCGATTTATGAGATGTTCCCCATGGATTTTTTTGAATTTTGCAAGGCAAACCGTGTATCGGAAAAGGTTCTGGACAAATTAAAAAACTGTTTTGAAGAAAAGATCCCTGTGGATGATCTGATTCATGACAGAATGATGGATCTGTTTCGATTGTATCTGATCGTTGGCGGTATGCCGGCGGCTGTACAGCGATATCTGGATACAAATAATCTGAATGAAGTGATGCAGGTTCAGAAAGGGATCATCCAGCTGTACAAAAAAGATATTGCCAGGTATGATCCGGAGCATAAACTCTATCTGGAGGAGATTTTCCAGCTGATTCCAAGTGAACTGAACAGTAAAAACAAACGCTTTATTTTAAAAAACTTAAATGAGAACTTCAAATTTTCAAGATATGAGCATAGCTTCATCTGGCTGAAAGAAGCCGGGGTGGCACTGCCGGTTTATTGTGTTCAGGAGCCACAGGTTCCGTTGCTTCTGTCAAAAGCAACAAATTTGTTCAAATTATTCCTTTCTGATGTGGGACTGCTTGCAGCAATGTACGCAGATGGTTTGCAGATCAGGATATTAAATAAAGAAAACAATATTAATTTTGGATCGGTTTATGAAAATGCAGTTGCACAGGAACTGTGTGCACATGGATTTGAGGTATATTACTTTAATAACAAAAAACAGGGGGAACTGGATTTTGTTATTGAGTTTGAGGGGGAGGCATTGCCACTTGAAGTAAAATCCGGAAAGGATTATACAAAACACCGTGCATTAAATCATGTGTTGGAAAGTCCAAATTATCATATTCAGAATGCCATTGTATTTTGTAATGAAAATATAGAAGTGAAAGATCAGATTTTTTACTGTCCGATTTATATGGCAGGATTTTTGGAAAAGAGAACGGTTCCGGAGGATTATATCTACACACTTGATTTAAGTGTACTTCAGGATTAAAGAAAACCGCAGGATGCTGAGATAAACGCTCCGCGAGGATGTGCAGTGATTCTGAGAAGAATATGTCAGCTTTCGCTGACCAGAATCACGCACCAAGTCTCACGTGCGTTCGACTTGAACACCCTGCGACTTTTTTATTTTTCTGTCAGCTGGTTATTTACCTAAATATGCCTTTAACAGTGCAATCGTATTTCTGACTCCGTCTATATGAGAGCGCTCATAGTTGTGGGATGCATAGACACCCGGTCCGATGAGTCCGTGGCGGATATCAAAGCCGCCGCGCAGGCTGGCTTCTACGTCAGAGCCATAATGCGGATATACGTCGATCGCATAGTCAAGACCGTTTGCTTTTGCAAGTTCGGACAGCTCTGTTACCAGATCATAGTTGTAAGGTCCACCGGAATCCTTTGCACAGATGGATACCATGCGCTCGGTACAACCCAGATCATCACCGACACAGCCCATATCCACGCAGATCATTTCTTCGGTATCTGCCGGGATGGAACTTCCGCCGTGTCCGACTTCCTCATAAACAGTAAATAATAAGGAAACTTTGCGATTCAAAGTAATTGTTTTCTCAGCCACTTCTTTTGCAATACCGAGCAGGATAGCAGCAGAAAGTTTATCATCCAGAAAACGACTTTTTATGTAACCGCTTGGAGTTACAACCGTGCGGGAATCCATAGCAATGATATCACCCACCTGTATGCCCAGTACTTTTACATCTTTCTCTGTACTCACATTCTCATCCAGCAGGATTTCCATATTTTCCTCTGTCGCTTCTACTTTCTGATCCGCTACGTGTGCAGACGGTTCCTTGTTTAATACGACACCTGTGTATACTTTTCCATCTCTTGTATGTACGGTGCAGTTTTCACCGTCAGCCGTGCACCACTGATGTCCGCCCAGTGTCGTCGGACGCAGGCGGCCGTTGCTCTTGATGGAACGCACCATGGCACCTAACGTATCCACATGAGCGGCCAGAATCAGCGGACTTCCTTCACCACCGATTGTTACACAGACATTGCCCTTGCGGGAACGTTCCGGTGTAAATCCCATTTCTTCTAAGGTGGAAACCAGATACTGTGCCACTTCTTTTGTGAAGCCGGACGGACTTGGAATAGAGGTCAGAGCTTTCAGCTGATCCGTAATAAAAGTAATCGTTGAATTTTTCATAATCGAACTCCTTAATTATATACTTTTAATTTTATGATGCCAGGGTCAAAAGCCTGAAACCACGATGTGCTTGCACAGGAGTGGTTTTATGGCTTAATGACCCGCCCCGATATGAGCATAAAAGTGGAGCGTCAGCTTCACGATATGCGAATATTGGGTAGAATTGTGGGAGTACGAAGTACGGAACAATTCGTACGGCATCTTTTGCCCCCAACATCATTTTACTCTGTTATTCTATAACGAAACAGAAAAATATTCCAGTACAAAAATAGGGCAGCGTCAGCTGTGGCACCGTTTGTAGTGAATGAAATGCGGAGGCTGGCAGGAGGACATGCACAAATGTCCGTGTCCGTGTGCATGTCCTCCGCCAGCCCTCCATTTCAGAAAAGTAAAATTATACAAAAAACCGTATTTTTCACTACGGACTTTTGCGTGTTTTTACCTTATTCTGAATATAATTCTGTAAGATAAGGACAAAAAGAGGAGGAGTGTACGCGCATCGAAAACAGCTGTCCGAAAAATAAATACAAAAAATAACTGTTTTGGTTGACCATTATGTAAAAAACAGTTATAATAAACAATATTGTCGACAATTTACAATGGTAAAGTGTTATAGAATTGTACAAAATTGGCGACAAAGTGACGTATGAGAATGAGAGAGGAAAGGTGTAAAAAATGGCAAAGTACACAGCACGAAGAGTCTTAATGGCGATTGTCACGGTGCTGGTAGTTGCATGTGTTACGTTTTTCTTGATGAACGCAATCCCGGGAAATCCGTGGTTATCTGAGAAAACTCCGACACAGGCCACTATCGACGCTTTAAATGCTAAATATGGACTTGACCAGCCCCTGATTGTTCAGTTGGGCAAATATCTCGGAAATCTTCTTCACGGAGATTTCGGTACATCAATCAAAATGCAGAAAAACCGTGCGGTTTTAGACATCATCAAAGATATGTTCCCGGTTTCTGCAAAAATCGGCGTATTTGCGCTTTTATGGGCAATTGCAGTCGGACTTCCGCTTGGATGTCTGGCAGCTTACAAAAGAGGTACATGGGTAGACAGCTTCCTTAGAGTTGTTTGTACAATCGGTATCTCCATGCCTGGATTCGTAGTGGCAACAATGCTGTTGCATACATTATGTGGGGGTATTCCGGGAGTAAAAGTTTTCCCGGCATTATTTGACGGAACACCAAAGAGTTATGTCCTGCCATGTCTGGCACTGGGATTTTACCCAATGTGTTATCTGTCAAGACAGACCAGAACAGCGATGCTTGATTCTATCAATCAGGAGTATATCAAGACTGCGCGTGCAAAAGGTCTGAAAAACAGCAAGATTATTTTCAAACATGCACTGAGAAATGCACTGATCCCGGTTATTACTTATCTGGGACCGCAGATTGCATTTACACTGTGCGGCGGTATGGTTGTTGAGCAGGTATTCTCTATTCCGGGACTGGGCCGTTACTTTATCCAGGCTATCCAGACCCGTGATTATCCGTTGATTATGGGAACCACTATTTTCCTGGCTTCCTTCATCATCATCATGAACCTGATCGTAGACCTGTGTTACAAACTGGTAGACCCGCGTATCAATCTGTCGAAGGGAGGAAACTAAGCATGTCTGGAAAGAAAAGATTTCAAAAGCCAGGCTCTCTTCAACCGAATATTGATGATATTTTAGAGTGGAGCAAATTACCGGAGGATGCATTTGATGCGGCAAGCTCACAGGAAAAAGCAGATTTTATCAAAGATCGTAAGAGTGTTTCCTACTGGGCAGATGCATGGCGTCGTCTTCGTAAAAATAAAGTGGCAATGGTTGCACTGGCAATCATCATTGCCCTGGTTATTTTCGGATTTGTGGGACCGAGCCTGGTTCCATATACTTACAAACAGCAGGTGCGTGGTTCCGAGGCATTGCATCCATGGCATTACACACTGGAAGACCAGCAGAAGATCAATGATTACATGGAAGAGAAAAATCAGACTGCAAACCTGACACCGGATGAGGCTGTCGAGAAAGCCAGAGCAGAAGCGGCCGCAGAAGGCAAAGAGTTATCCCGTATTGAGGAATCCAAGATTCGTGCGAAAGCAAATGTTTCTCAGTCAAAAGAGAGTGAGGAGCACGTGACGGAAGCCGAGGCTGCAAAAGCCCTGGGCATCAAGCATAAAGTATTTGGTTATTCCACACAGGAACTTCAGAAAAAAGCAGACGGGGAGAAAGTATTCCCACATGTATTTGGTACCGATGACCAGGGACGTGATATCATGGTCCGTGTCATGGTCGGAACAAGAATTTCTATCATCGTTGGTGTATGTGCGGCAATTATCGTATTGATCATCGGTGCGTTATACGGATCCGTTTCCGGTTACTGCGGTGGTGCAGTCGACACGGTAATGCAGCGTATTGTTGAGATCATCTACTCCATTCCGGAGATGCTGATCATCCTGTTGCTTTCCGCAACATTAAAACCGGCGTTGGAGCAGTTCCAGAACTCCGGTGACGGCCCGATGCAGAATCTGGTAACGATTCTCGGACCAAACCTGATCTCCATGTTTATCGCATTCGGTTTATTATACTGGGTAACCATGAGCCGAATCATCCGTGGACAGATCCTTCAGTTAAAACAGCAGGAGTATGTGACAGCGGCCCGTGCCCTTGGCGCAAAAGGCGGACGTATCATTAGCAAGCATCTGCTTCCGAACTGTATTGGACAGATCATCACAACCACATTCCTGCAGATTCCATCCGCAATCTTCCTGGAATCCTTCCTTTCTTTCATCGGTGTAGGTGTATCTGCTCCGCTGACAAGTTTGGGATCTATGTGTTCTGAGGCTCTGAGTGGTCTGAGCACATATCCATACAGATTATTTATCCCGGCATTCATCCTGAGTCTTATGATTCTGGCTCTGAACCTGTTCGGTGATGGACTTCGCGATGCATTAGATCCGAAGTTAAAGAAATAAGGAGAGGAGGAGACGATATGGAACAGGAAAATAAAACAGATAAACTGTTAGAGGTCAGAGATCTCCAGGTCTCTTTCTTTACTCCGGCAGGAGAAGTCAAAGCAGTAAACGGAATTTCGTACGACGTAAACTACGACGAGGTTATGGGTATCGTAGGTGAGTCCGGTTCCGGTAAAAGTGTGGAAGCATATTCTATCATCGGATTACTTCAGAATCCCGGTAAAGTAGTAGGCGGATCTATTACATTTGAAGGACAGGATATGCTCTCCAAGACAAAAGACGAAATGATCGCATTTCGTGGAAAAGAAGTAGCAATGATCTTCCAGAACCCGATGACTTGTCTGAATCCGGTATATACGATCGGAAATCAGCTGGTTGAGGCTCTGAAAGCACATGATAAAAGTGTCAGCAAAGAGGATGCTGAGAAGCACGCAATGAAAATGCTGGAAGAAGTAGGTATCAACAATGTTGAAAAACGTATGAAACAGTACCCGCATGAACTTTCCGGTGGTATGCGTCAGAGGGTTATGATCGCAATGGGTCTGATCTGCCATCCGAAGCTTCTGATCGCCGATGAGCCGACAACCGCTCTGGATGTAACCATCCAGGCACAGATTCTCGAACTGATGAAAAAACTTCAGAAGCAGAATCACATGGGTATTATCTTTATCACACATAACCTTGGTGTTGTTGCTGAGGTCTGTGACAAAGTATCCGTTATGTATGCAGGTAAAATGGTAGAGCAGGGACCGGTGGATGATATTTTCTATAATCCGGGTCATCCTTATACAAAAGGTCTGCTTCGTTCTATGCCGCGTGTAGATGCAGAAAGCTATGAGCGTCTGATCCCGATCGAGGGTTCACCGGTCGATATGCTGAATCCGCCGGAAGGATGTCCGTTTGCGCCGCGTTGTGAACATGCGATGAAGATCTGCCTGCAGAAGATGCCGCCATATGTAGAGATGGGAGAAAACCATCATGCAGCATGTTGGCTGCGTGTACATGATTGTCTGGCAGAAGCAAAAAAAGGTAATACTGAGACAGCGAATATTGAAAAAACGGAGGTAGATAGCCATGAGTGAGAAGAATGATGTACTCGTTCAGGTTGATCACCTGAAAAAATATTTCCCGGTTAAGGGATTAAAAGGACCTGGTGTACAGGCGGTAGAAGATATTTCTATCTTTATCAACCGCGGTGAGACACTTGGCCTCGTAGGAGAGTCCGGATGTGGTAAAACCACTCTGGGCCGTACGATCCTTCAGCTGCACGAGCCGACTTCCGGAAAAATTGTTTACGATGGTGAGACAATTTTCGAGGGACAGGATCCGTGGCAGAGAGATGCAGAAGGACAGTTACATCATGCAAAAGTCCCGAAAGCAAAACAGGCGAATATGCTTCCATACAGACGGAAAATGCAGATTATTTTCCAGGATCCTTCCGCAAGTCTGGATCCGCGTATGACAGTCGGAGAGATTATCGGAGAGGCACTTGATATTCATAAGCTTTTTCCGAATAAGCAGGACCGTACGGATCGTATCAAAGAGCTGCTTGGCAGAGTAGGATTGAATACAGAGCATGCAAACCGTTATCCGCACGAGTTTTCCGGTGGACAGCAGCAGCGTGTCGGTATTGCCCGTGCACTGGCTGTAAATCCTGAGTTTATCGTATGTGATGAGCCGATTTCCGCACTGGATGTTTCCATTCAGTCACAGGTAGTAAATATGCTGGAAGATATGCAGGAAGAGATGGGACTGACCTATCTGTTCATCGCACATGATCTTTCCGTTGTTCGTCATATTTCACACCGTATCGGCGTAATGTATCTTGGAACTATGGTAGAGCTGGCTGAGAGCTATGAGCTGAACCGCCATCCACTGCATCCGTACACACAGACACTGCTTTCTGCAGTACCTGTTCCGGATCCGGAAGTGAGCAGAAGCAGACAGCGTATCGTTCTGGAGGGAGATATTCCGTCTCCGATGAATCCGCCAAGCGGATGCCGTTTCCATACACGTTGTCCATATGCAATGGATAAATGTAAAGAATGCGTTCCGAAATTCAAGGAATATGAGAAGGGACACTGGGTGGCCTGCCATCTGTTAGAGCAGTAGAATACTGCCGTTGTCTTGTTTGAGACTGTTCTCACTTTTTTGTGGGAGCAATTGAAATTGGGTAATGCAGGGTAGTCCTGTTTTATCAATAAATTTATAAAGGAGAGTACTATGAAAAAGAGATTGGTATCAGTTGTATTAGTTGCAGCTTTCGCTTTTTCCATGCTTGCGGGCTGTGGAAGCGACAACAGCGCATCTAAAGACAACAACAAAACATCTGCAGAAGCAGAGCAGACAGCAACCAACAGTGGTGATGGATTCAACATTACTGTAAACTTCGCATCCGAGCCGATGACAATGGATCCGGCACTGAACTCCTCCGTAGATGGAGCTATCATGGCAAACCATTTATTCGAAGGTCTGATGAAATGGGAGAGCACAGGTGAGGAAGTTGAAGGTTCTGACGGAACATGCGATAGTGCAAAACTTACTTACGGTCAGGCTGAGAGCTATGACAAAACAGCAAATGATGATGGAACTGTAACATACACCTTCCACCTTCGTGATGGCATCAAATGGTCTGACGGAAAAGACGTTACAGCAGGCGACTTTGAGTATGCTTGGAAACGTCTGGTTAACCCGGCTACAGCAGCAGATTACAACTACATGCTTGATTGTGTTGTAAATGCAAATGAGATTATGGCTGGTGAGAAAGATCCTTCTGAGTTAGCTGTAAAAGCAGTTGATGACAAGACATTTGAAGTAACTTTAACAACAGATCTTCCATATTTTGACGAGCTGTGTGCATTCCCGGCTATGATGCCTGTACGTCAGGACATCATCGAGGCAAATGGAGATCAGTGGACATTTGATCCTTCTACATACATCTCCAATGGTCCATACAAACTGACAGAGTGGACACATAACTCACAGATCGTAATGGCAAAAGATGAGAACTACTACGATTATGAGAACCTTGGACCGGATACTCTGACTTTCAAACTGATGGATGATACAAACGCTATGCTTTCCGGTTTCAAATCCGGCGAGCTTGATTACATCCAGGAAGCTCCGCAGGCAGAACTTCCGAACCTGATCGCTTCCGGCGATATGAAGATCGTAGACTACCTTGGAACATATTATGTATGTTTCCAGACACAGAAAGCTCCGTTCGACAATCCGAAAGTACGTGAGGCATTCACACTGGCTGTTGACCGTAACTACATTGTTGATAAAGTAACTCAGTCCGGACAGGTTGAGGCTAGTGCATATGTACCAAGCGGTATCTCTGATGCTGAGGAAGGATCTGACTTCCGTAAAGTTGGTGGCGATTACTATGATCCGACTAAGGATGCTTACGAAGCAAACTGCGAGAAAGCAAGACAGCTCCTTGCAGAGGCTGGTTACCCGAACGGTGAGGGATTCCCGGTTGTAGAATATCTGTACAACACAAGTGATGCTCATAAAGCAGTTGCTGAAGCACTTCAGAATATGTGGGAGCAGGAACTTGGCGTAACTGTTACACTGAACAACCAGGAATGGGCATCTTTCCTTCAGACACGTAAAAACGGTGATTACTCTATCGCACGTAACGGATGGATTTCTGATTACAATGATCCGGTTTCCTTCCTTGATATGTGGGTAACAGGCGGCGGAAATAACGACGCTCAGTACTCTAACCCGGATTACGATAACCTGATCAACCAGGCAAAAGCTGAATCTGATCCTGCTGCACGTATGAAACTGTTACATCAGGCAGAGGACATCTTAGTAGGTCAGGATTACGTAGTTGATCCGCTGTACTTCTATACACAGAAATATATGCTGCGTGATGGAATCGAAGGCATGTACTACACACCACTGGGATACTTCTTCTTTGGATATTGTACACAGTCTAAGTAGTAAATGACATGAAAAGGAATCCTGCTTGCAGGATTCCTTTTTTTGAAATAAATGGAATGGTAAAATTTTAGTGAAAAGCATATGAGCAACGGGATCATGTTTTTTTCAATGGAATTTTATAAAAACATATAAATACATAGGAGCATTTGCTTTAGGAGGATTCAGTATGCGAGCTTATGAAAGATTATTAAATTATGTAAAAGTCTGGACGACGAGCGATGAGGAGAGTACCACTTCTCCGACTACGGCACGTCAGTTTGATCTGGCAAAGCAGTTGGTGGAAGAAATGAAAGGCATGGGTATTGAAGATGCCATGATGGACGAGTACGGATATGTATACGGTCATATTCCGGCGACTCCGGGTTATGAGAATTGTACTGCCATCGGCTTCCTTGCACATATGGATACCGCACCGGATTACAGTGGAGAGAATGTGAATCCGCAGATTATTGAAAATTATGACGGAAAAGATGTGGTTCTGGGCACTTCCGGCAGAACATTGACGGTAAAAGATTTTCCTTCATTAAAAAATATGACAGGGAAAACATTGATCACCACAGACGGAACCACATTACTTGGCGCAGACGACAAAGCAGGTATTGCTGAGATCATGACGGTTGCCGAGGAGTTATTAAAAGGTGATATTCCGCATGGAAACGTGTGCCTTGCTTTTACAACCGATGAGGAAGTAGGAAGTGGCGCCTGCCACATGGATCTGGAACGATTTGGGGCACCGTATGCCTATACGGTAGACGGTGGTCCGGAAGGAGAAATCCAGTTTGAAAACTTTAATGCAGCTTCTGCGGAGTTTGTCATTCATGGTGTCAATGTACATCCGGGCGAGGCAAAGGATATTATGGTTAATTCCATGAAAATTGCCATGGAGTTACAGGGTATGCTGCCGGAGCAGGAAGCACCGGAGCACACGGAAGGTTATGAAGGATTTTTCCACCTGATGGAAATGAACGGAAGTGTGGAAGAGACGACCATGAGCTATCTGATCCGTGAGTTTGATGCAGAAAAATACGAAGCACGTAAAGCTTTGATGCAGGAGATTACTGCAAAAATAAATGCAAAATATGGAGAGGGAACCGTAGAACTGAAACTGGAAGATTCTTACCGCAACATGCGTGAGATGATCGAGCCTTGTATGCAGCTGATCGATTTTGCAGTTCAGGCATGCAAAGATGCTGATGTGGAGCCGGATATCGCACCGATCCGCGGCGGTACAGACGGTGCACGTCTCAGTTTTGTCGGACTTCCGTGTCCGAACCTTGGAACAGGTGGTTATGGCTTCCATGGTGCGTATGAGCACATTACTGCAGAAGGCATGGATAAGTCTGCAGCAATTATAAAAAATATTATATCACAGTTCGCACACCAGATGTAGCAGTGGGAAAGAGTAGGAACATTTTATGGGTGCATTATTGTATCAGACGTTAAGAGAAAGTATTGTGGATGCCATCCGCAGTAAGATCTTTAACCATGAGATCAAGCCCGGACAGCGTATTGTGGAGCTGGAACTGGCGAAAGAATTTCATACAAGCCGGGGGCCGATCCGCGAGGCACTCCGACAGCTGGAAAATGAAGGCATCATTGTGTATGCGAGAAATGTAGGATGTTCTGTGAAAGAACTTTCTTTTCAGGACTCCTACGAAGTATATCTGCTGAGAACCAATTATGAGGTAGTCAGTGTCAGATTTTTACAGGGAAAGATCCCGGAGAAGTCCATGCAGCATCTGGAAGAGATTCTGAAACGTATGAAAAATCTGACGGCAGAGGAATTTGACCAGGTATTTGAATGTGATAATGAATTTCATGAAGAACTGGTAAAAATGTGTGGTATGCCACGGGTGCAGAAAGCGTGGAAAGAGCAGTACTACGGTAATCTTTTCGCCGGATATGATCTGGTGCAGGACAAAGAAGCTATCGCAAAACGGCAGTATGCATCGCATAAGATTATTTATGATGCATGTGTGGCAGGAGATTGTGAGGCAATCTGTAAAGCCATCAAAGGCCATTACTGGAGAACCATCGGTGAAATGATGCGTGAACAAAATGTAGATGCGCCAGATCTTGAGCGTGGCTGGGACTGTGCGTTTTAGGCATCTTGGTTTCTTTTGTGGTGAATATTGGTAATGAAGAAAAATCAGCTTTATTTTGTCTCAGTCGCTAGCAATCGCTCCTTGAGAAAAAATAAAGCTGATTTTTTGATTTACGTTATCCAGAACCGTAAATTTTGCATATTTTATACTATGATTACAGTGTGAAAAGCACGGAATAATCCATGTAATCATAATAGATCATCTGCAAGTCTTGTATGAAGTTTCACATGCATTCGACTTGAACTGATAGAACCTTCGGTGGATGTGCCGAAGAAAGGAAGGTAATAATATGGCAAGATTTACGAATCAGGCGCAATTGCGCTATGGAGATTCTGTGGCAAATTCAAATATTGCAGTAGGGGAAATTCTGGAAGTGCTGTCTGCGACAAAGACAGCTGTCAGAAAAGTGTATGCACAGGACGATACAGTGACATATCTGATCAGCGTAGTAAATTCCGGCAGCGTACCGCTGAATGGTCTGACACTGGAGGACGATCTTGGAATGTATGCCTTTGCGACGACAACGCTGACGCCTCTTTCTTATGTGGCAGATACAATCAATTACTATGTCAATGGCGTATTGCAGCCGAAACCGACGGTGGCAGCAGGAGCACCGCTGACTGTTAGCGGTTTAAATATCCCGGCAGGCGGAAATGCATTACTTGTGTATGAGACAAAACCGACGGAATATGCACCAATGGCAGAAGAGTCAGAGATTACAAATACAGCGACGATTTCAGGTGGAGGCATTACACCTGTGAACGTGAAAGAAAGCATTCAGGCTTTGAGTGAACCGGTGCTGACGATCACAAAATCTGTGAGCCCGGTTCCGGTAACAGAAAATGGCACATTGACGTATACGTTTTTAGTCCAGAATAATGGAAATACTGCGGCAGCAGCAGGAACCGCAGCAGTCATCACGGATGACTTCGATCCGATTCTGAAAAATCTGACGGTATCCTTCAATGGAACCGCATGGACAGAAGGCGTGGATTACACCTACGATGAGACAACCGGAAGTTTTGCGACCATCGCCGGAAACGTAACCGTGCCTGCGGCAGAATATGCCCAGAATCCGGTCACCGGCATCTGGATCACAAATCCTGGCATCAGCACGCTGATCGTAACCGGCACAGTATAAAAAAGCAACGATTCTTCGGAATCGTTGCTTTTTAGACGAAAGTCGTAATTTGAGTGGTTGACTCAGTTTTTTTCCTTTCGTATAATAATTATTCGAAACAAATTAATTAACTGAAAACGTATGGAGCATAAAACAGGAGTGTGCAGAACAAATATGAAAAACGTACTGAAGATATTTCGAAGAGATTTGAAGCGGCTGCTCCGAAATCGTGCGGCAGTGCTGGTACTGGGCGGCGTATGTCTGTTACCGTCGTTGTATGCATGGTTTAATATTGCAGCAAATATGGATCCCTATGGAAATACACAAGGCATTAAGGTTGCTGTGGCAAATTGTGATGAAGGTGCCGACACCGCGCAGATGTCGTTGAATGCGGGAGCCAGCATCATGGATAACCTGAAAGAAAACAAGAAACTTGGCTGGACTTTTGTGGATGAGGAGGAAGCCATTGAGGGAGTAAAATCAGGTGTTTACTATGCAGCCATTGTCATTCCGGAGAATTTCAGTGATTCACTGCTGAGTATTTTATCCGGAGACGTTAAGAAGCCGCAGCTGGATTACTATATTAATGAAAAGAAAAATGCCATTGCACCGAAAATCACAGATACGGGTGCCACGACATTGCAGCAGCAGATCAACGATACTTTTTCGTCCGTGGCTTCTGAAGCGATTTCAGAGATGGTCAGTACATCTGCCGGAAACCTGACAGTGGATGTGGACAATACCAATTCGGAATTGCTCAGTTCTATTTCTGCTGTGCGGGAGAATCTGGCCGGTTATCAGAATGTGTTGGATCATTTCCGGGAAACAGTAGGAAGTTCAGATGTATTGATCCGGGATACCCTGTCTTCGTTGGAAAAGCTGAAGAAATCAGCAGCATCTGTATCTGATACTCTGGATCAGAGCACAGATCTGCTGAGTGAGAGTCGTAAGGCAGTTTCTGATTTTTCGTCGGTATTTTCTGACAGTCTGACGAGTGGGGATCTGTTTTTGAATGATGCATATATTACTGCATCGATCAAACTGGGAAATCTGGAATCGAAAGTGACACAGGTGAATACGTCTGTGGGTGGTGGCCTCGATTCAGTGACAGATTTAAATCAGAAAAATCAGCAGATTCTGGATGAACTTGCAAAATTGCAGGAAAGTATCGCAAACGATTCACAGATTTCTGCAGCGATCACAGAGCAGATCGCAAATCTGCAAAAGCAGAATCAGGAGATTGGCCAGGTGCTTGATTCCATGGATAAAAGCAATTCAGCCATCGCAGATATGGTAACTACTTCGCAAAATACCAGACAGAATCTGGAACAGATTATGGGAAACAGCCGGGATGATCTGAAAAATTACCGTAGTACTCTGACGCAGTCTACCGCTCCGAAGATTAGTCAGTCTCTGGACGGACTGGCAGCGGTCAGTGGAGAAATGTCTGCAACATTATCAGGAATCACACCGATGGTGGATCAGCTGAGCACGATGCTGCAGCAACTGCAGACCAGTCTGGATGACAGCGTGAATGCGCTGACCAAAACCGGTTCTGCACTGGAGAAGGTCGATGCGCAGCTGGAAACGGTACAGACGGATATTAAGGCAATGCAAAGTTCTGAGGCTTATCAGGAAATTTTAGAACTGGAAGGCATTGATGCCGAGGCTATTTCCGAGTTTATGGCATCTCCGGTGTCTATTAATTCTGAAGTGTTGTATGATGTGAAAAATTATGGAACCGGTATGACGCCGTTTTATACAAACCTTGCACTTTGGGTAGGCGGTCTTATTCTGGTATCAATTCTGAAACAGGAAGTGGATAAGGATGCAGAAGTATCTGATTTTTCCAATACCAGTGCATATTTCGGCAGATGGATGTTGTTTGTTCTACTTGCAGTGATTCAGGGATTTATCGTCTGCATCGGTGATATTGTATTGTTGAAAGTGCAGTGTGTACACCCGGTACTGTTTGTGGCAAGTGGCATGTTCTGTTCTTTTATCTATGTAAATATTATTTTTGCAATGGCACTTACCTTCAAGCATATTGGAAAAGCATTGGGTGTATTCCTGATCATCTTGCAGATCCCGGGTTCCTCTGGTACGTATCCGATTGAGATGATGCCGGGCTTTTTCAAAAAACTGAATCCGTTCCTGCCGTTCACGTATTCCATCCGTGGCATGCGTGAGTGCATCGCAGGATTTTACGAGAATACTTATGTGAAAAATATGGCAGTGATGTTTGTATTTTTAGCACTGGCACTTTTTATTGGTCTGGTGCTTCGGCCGCTGTTGATGAATCTGAATCATCTGTTTGACCGGCGTCTGGAAGAGACAGAAATGATGGTCGGTGAGACTGCCGGCAGTGAAAGACAGCTTCCGCAGATGCAGCTGATGCTTGAAATCTTGATGCGGGATGATTTGACAAAACGCCGGTTTTTGGAAAAATCCGGAAAGTTTGAATTGAAATATCCGAAAATGGTGCGCATTGGATTCGCAGGAATCCTCGTGATTCCACTTGTATTTCTGATTTTATCCTTTGTATTACCGGCAAAATTTGTATTTCTGGTGCTCTGGATCATTTCCCTGATCGCACTGGTGGTTTATCTGATCTGTGTGGAGTATGTGCATGACCGTATTGTACGTCAGCTGGAGATGAGCGGACTGGAACCGGAAGAACTGGTAAAAAAGATTAAGGAGGGAGACATCTGATGAAAAATGTATGGAAAATCTTTCAGCGGGATATGATGCGTGTCCGCAATAATGTCATTGCGCTGGTTGTCATTATTGGTATCAGTGTCGTTCCCTGCCTGTATGCGTGGTTCAATATTGCAGCCAGCTGGGATCCGTATTCCAACACCGGAAATCTTAAGGTGGCTGTGGCCAGCGTGGATGAAGGATATGAGGGAAGTCTGATCCCGATTGAAATCAATATCGGTGATAAAGTGTTGTCTGCTTTGCGGGAAAATACTCAGATGGAGTGGGTGTTTACCACAGAGGAAAAAGCTACCAGCGGAGTGAAATCCGGAAAATATTATGCAGCGATCGTGATTCCGAAGGATTTCAGTAACAAGATGATGAGTGTTTTTTCTGAAAAGGTAGAAAAACCGGAGATTACCTATTATTCCAATGCCAAGGAAAATGCGATTGCACCGAAGGTAACAGATAAAGGAGCCGGTGCAGTGCAGCGTCAGGTAAATGAGGTATTTATCGAGACGGTTTCAGATACAACACTGACGGTACTGCAGGCAGTTTCCAATATGACACAGGCCAGTGGTGCGGAGACGATCGTGGGTAATCTGAATACAAATCTGAATCAGATTGCCGGAGATCTGACAGCTTCTGCCGGTTTGCTGGAATCTTTCTCGGATATGACAGGTTCCGCGCAGAAACTGCTGAATTCTACTACGGAATTTCTACAAACCGTACAACAGCAGACGAAGGAGAGCAGGCAGACATTTCAGGAGACATCAAAAACATTTTCCGGTCTGGATGATTCCATGGATGCGGCCGCAGACAGTGTCGGAACAGCACTGAAATCAGCAGAAAATGTGTATGATCAGATGGATCAGGTCATTTCAGGTGCCTTTTCTGATGAAAGTGCGGATGCACAGCAGATTGCATCCACGCTGGATACTCTTGCTGGTCAGGTTGGAAATGTGGTGACTGCCTATACTTCCGTCCGGGACTCTGTAGCAGCAGTCGCAGATAAATATCCGGAGACATCCCCACTTGTTGATGCAATTGTGGTTCGGATGGATACTTCCATTCAGCAGCAGAAAAATCTGCAAAGCAAATTACAGGACAGTGCAAAAGGCCTGCGGGATGCCACCACCGATCTTGGCACCGCCCGGAGTGAGTTAAAGAATCTGGCAGCAAAGAACCGGGAAAATATGTCCGGTGTGTCTGCAAGTTATAAATCTTCGGTACAGAAATCATTAAATCAACTGTCAGCGTCCCTGACTTCTTCCAAACAGGAGATTTCCAGTCTGTTGTCGCAGCTGGATCAGAGTGCCAACGGCATTTATAAACTGACGGATACGGCAGATTCTGATCTGTCAGAAATCCAGAAAGTGCTGGGAGATTCCGGTGAACTGCTGGCGGAAGCTTCTGACCGGATTGCAGATACGACAGCTAAGCTGGATAAGATGGAAACGAGCGGAGATTTTTCCGAGCTGGAAGCTTTGATTTCCGGAGATAAATCTGCGATCAGTACATTTTTGGCAGCTCCTGTCTCACTGGATACGCACAAAATATATGAAATTGCTAATTACGGTTCTTCTATGGCTCCGTTTTATTCCGTATTGTCGATCTGGATCGGTGGTATCGTTCTGGTGGCAATGCTGAAAGTCAATGTATCTGAGAATTGCACGAAAGGATTAAAAAATGTCGAGCTGCATCAGATTTATTTTGGGCGTTTTATTACATTTATGATCGTTGGTTTATTCCAGAGTACATTGATCGCATTAGGTGATCTGCTCTATCTTGGGATTCAGTGTGAGCATCCGTTTTTGTTCCTGCTGGGCTGCTGGTTCTCAAGCCTGGTATTTGTAAATATTATTTATACGCTGACGGTGTCTCTGGGAGACATTGGAAAAGCGGTCAGCGTCATTCTGCTGGTTGTGCAGGTAGCCGGAACCGGTGGAACCTTCCCGATAGAGGTAGCACCGTCCTTTTTCCGTGCGGTTTATCCGCTGCTTCCGTTTACACACAGTATGGCTGCGCTGCGGGAGACGGTGGGAGGCATGTATGGCATGAATTACTGGATCGATCTTGGAAAACTTGCAATATTCTTAGGTATTTCCCTGATCGTCGGTCTGGTGCTTCGCAAACCGATCATCAAGGCAAATGATGCTTTTACAGAAAAACTGGAAGAGACAAAACTTATGTAATGCTCCAAGTGGATGTAAATTTACGGAAAAATAAATTCTTGAATATTAAAAAATCCCCGTTGTTACTTAAAGATATAAGCAACAGCGGGGATTTCTTTGTCCCAATCGTTAAAAACCACAGGTGCATTTTTAAAAGCCATTTTCATGATCATTTATATAAGAAAGAATAAAAGCAATGTGCGCCTGGTAATCTTCACATTCGTTCTGCATAATGGAAACCGCTTTTTTTACTTTATTCAGTACCGTATTGCGGTGCTGGAAAATAGCGGTGGCTGTCTGGTTGATATTTCGCCCGTTTTTCAGAAATTGCATAAAAATATAACACAGATCGCCGTTGTGGGTCTCATCATACTGGCGGAGTACTTCGTAACAGGGGGAAGCAGCCATTTTTACCACACCGGTCTTTTTCAGTTCCTGCAGCAGATACTTGGCATAATAATCTGAGAACGAATAGAAGGACGGGGCAGGAGCTTCCTCTCCGGAGGTGCCAAGCGCAAGGGCTTCCCGGGCCTGTGCAGCAGCCGTAGGCAGATCCATCAGAGAGAAAAAGGTGTTGCTGATGCCACATTCAAACTGCCGGTTGCGGAAGTTTTTGCGGAAAATCGTCTGTTCTTCCGGAGCAAGAAAAGTGGCATAGGATTCATTCTCACTGTTATTTTTCAGTATGTATAAAGTATTCTGATAGACAAACGGTTTTAACTGCGGGATCGAAGTACGCAGATTCCAGCTGACAAAGGAAAATGGAAGCTCCTGTTCTCCGTTGTAGCGGATGACCGCGAGCATAAAGCGCCCACTCATGGTCAGATCGGGAATATAACCAAGCTGATCTTCAATCTGCTGTTGCGGAATCTCCGGGTGCTCTAAAATATCGTGGAAGACCGGCTCATAAATCTCAGAAGAAGACCGGTTGGTAAAACGTTTCTGCTGGAAAAACAGCTGCAGGTTTTCGGTCACGATATTCATCAGATAGAGGTAATTTGTTCTCGGATGAACGGCACAATGAAAAATCAGTGCATAGCCAACGGTATGATTGTTTGCTTTGAAGCGGTACATCATGCTGTAGTAGCAGTCATGGGTGGTCAGGCTGTACCAGCTGATCAGCGGATTTTCCGTCTGCTCTGAGGTGGAGATGAGTCCGTTCTGACGCAGGCACTCCATGATCTGTGGTGTCACATAACCGGCAGACAGAATGGATTCCATGATCGGATCACTGACTTCCGGATTTTTGAGGTAACCAAGAATGGAGTAATTGCGATCCAGTACCACCATCGGGTGAACAAGAAAATCTCTGGACAGATTCAAAAGATCCTGCAGGGATTTCTGCTGGATCAGCATCAGATGAAAGTTTTTGTCCCAGACATCAAAATCATGAAAGATCTTCAAAATCCGATTGAACACAAGCGGAAAAGACTCATCGGTATATAAAAGAACCATGGAAAGGCCGGATGGAAAATCTGATACATGGAGTTTTTCATCCTGACAGATACACAGGAACGTACAGTTTGACTGGAAATCCTGGTCTGAAGTTCTGCTTAAAGCAGTTAAAAGCACCTGATCCGCAACCAGATAGAGTTCATTTTCATAAGTTCCGGCAAGCTGCGTCTGGTCAAAAAGCTGTACACCGTCAAAGCTGCAGGTCAGATCAATATTCTGGTTTTCATATATGCTGTTGGCAGAAAGCTGATATAAAAGTACGTTTAATGGTATCCGCATCGTGGTTCTCCTTTGTAAAAAGCATATGCGCTCATTAGATCATGAACAAAAGCAGTTCATGATCCACATTCGTCGTTCGTCAATTATGCAAGCATATTGACACACTTGCACTCATTATATCACGATATGTAAATGTGTGAACAGCATAATTTCAAAGTGCATTTTTGTTTTTTTTGACATACAAAGAGAGGATGCATTGTATTAATATGGATACAAAAGTATAAGGAATATAAATGGGAGGTATAATCATGAACTTTTTTACACCGGCCGAAGTGGCCAAAAATTACATTGCAACCGGAAAAAGTAAGGTCAATACACCGATTCCGAAAATGATCATTCTTGCAATCCTGGCAGGTGCATTTATCGGATTCGGAGGTGTCGGAGCAACTACCGTGGCAGTGTCCATCACAGAACCGTCTCTGGGTAAATTCATCGGAGCCTGTGTATTCCCGGGTGGACTGACGATGGTTCTGATTGCTGGAAGTGAACTATTCACCGGAAACTGTCTGTTGACGATCCCGCTTCTGGAGAAGGAGATCACTGTAAGCCAGATGCTGAAAAACTGGGTGATCGTGTACATCGGTAACCTGATCGGCGGAATCCTGGTAGGTGCAGGCGTTGCGTTTAGTCATCAGCCGTCTCTGTTTGGAAATGGAATGGCCGTATCGGTATTATCTACGGCAGTAAGTAAATGTTCGATGCCATTTAGTGATGCATTTATCAAAGGCATTCTCTGTAATTTTCTGGTATGTACCGCTGTATGGATTTCCTTTGCGGCAAAAGAAGTAGTCAGCAAGATCGTGGGGCTGTTTTTCCCGATTATGATGTTTGTGCTCTGTGGATTTGAGCATAGTATCGCAAATATGTATTACATCAGTGCAGGCCTTTTTGCAAAAACAAATGCAGCTTATGTACAGGCTGCCACAGATGCAGGAGTGGATCTGACAAATCTGACCTGGGGCAATTTCTTTGGTAAAAATCTGCTGCCGGTTTCCCTGGGAAATATCATAGGCGGTGCAGTCTGTATCGGATGTGTGTACTGGTTTATTTATCTCAGTCGAGAAGACTCCCACTTCTGCAAGTGGTGAGTAATAACAAGTCTTTCTCAGTGGGAGTACAATCTCCGACTGAGATAAACGCTCCGCGAGGATGTGCAGTGATTCTGAGAAGAATATGTCAGCTTACGCTGACCAGAATCACGCACCAAGTCTCACGTGCGTTCGACTTGAACTCAGAAAAAATAAGGCAGATGCTTAAGAACAGAACGAATCACTGCACATCCATGCAGCAGTGAGAATGCTTCTCAAAAATGTATGGATTGCACAAATTCAGATACAAAATTGTGCTTTTGTCATATGCTGAGAGCACAATTTTTTCGTTATAATAGATGCATTACAGTATCCTGTTGTGATACTGGATAGGAGGGATATTAGAAAAATGAGTAAGATTTATCTTGCCGGAAAGCACAGCCGTGATGTGATCATCGGGGATCTGTTAGAGAAATTCTCCAGAAAAGTAGAAGTCTACCCGCCTGGAACATGTCCGTTGACCGTACAGTTATCACTGCTGCACGCTTCCATGAATCAGACCTGTGGAAAATGTGTACCATGTCGTGATGGTCTTCCACAGCTTGCAAAATTACTGGAAAAAATATTAAATGGCGTTGGAAGCATGGAAATGCTGGATAAAATGAAAGAAATCGCCATCATGATCCGTGACAGTGCGGACTGTGCCATTGGTTACCAGTCTGCCATTGAAGTTCTAGAAGGACTCGAAACGTTTGCCTCAGAGTATGAAAGCCATATCAGGGCACATGAATGTCCGCAGAATGTGGGACAGAAAGTGCCGTGTGTAACGCTCTGTCCGGCCCATGTCGATATTCCGGGCTACATTGCACATGTACACGAAGGAAACTACGCAGATGCAATCAATCTGATCCGCCGGGACAATCCATTACCGACTGCCTGTGCCATGATCTGTGAGCATCCGTGTGAGGAGCGCTGCCGCAGAAATCTGATTGATGATTCCATCAACATCCGCGGTATCAAAAAATATGCGGTAGATCAGATCGCAGCGGATCAGGTAGCAGTTCCGAAAGCAAATGTATCCACCGGCAAAAAAGTTGCCGTCATCGGTGGCGGCCCTGCCGGAATGACTGCGGCATATTTTCTGTCTCTGATGGGACATAAAGTAACCGTTTATGAAGCAAAAGAGCATCTCGGTGGTATGCTGATGTACGGAATCCCAAATTACCGGTTCCCGAAAGACCGCATGGATGAGGATATGAACGCCATCCTTTCCACAGGAAATATTGAAGTAAAATATAATACAAATGTAGGTGTGGATATTTCCGTTGAGGAAGTAAGAAACAGTCATGATGCCATGTTTGTTGCAATCGGTGCACAGAAGGGTAAAAAACTCCGTCTGGAAAATATTGATGCAAACAACGTGTTCTCAGCCGTAGAGATGCTGGATGAGATCGGACATGGCCACCGTCCGGATTATACCGGCAAGACCGTAGCCGTAATCGGCGGCGGAAACGTAGCCATGGATGCGGCAAGAAGTGCCCTGCGCTGTGGAGCAAAAGATGTCCGTATCATATACAGAAGACGTCAGGAAGATATGACCGCTCTGGATACAGAGATTGAATCCGCGGTTATGGAAGGAATTGAGCTGATGCTCCTTCAGGCTCCAAAGAGCATTGAGAAGGACGAAAACGGCGACTGCTGTGCACTCTGGGTACAGCCGCAGATGATCGGTGCATACCGCGGAGGAAGACCGTCACCGGTCGATTCCGCATCCAAAGAACCACTGCGTGTTCCGTGTGATGTCGTACTGATCGCCGTTGGACAGGATATTATCAGTGAACCGTTCGAAGCGTTTGGTATGCCGGCAGAATGGCATGTATTCCAGGCAGGACTTGATACTGCGGTAGAGGGTATGCCGGGTGTATTTGTCGGCGGTGACTGCGCGACCGGACCGGCAACTGCAATCAAAGCGATCGCAGCCGGAAAAGTAGCAGCACACAATATCGATGAATATCTTGGTTACCACCATACGTTAAACTGTGGTGTGGAAGCACCGGAAGCAAGAGAAAACAACCGTGTTCCTACCGGCCGTGTCAACATTGGCGAGCGTCCGGCTTATGAGAGAAAACACGATTTTGAGCATGTAGAATGCCCGATGACGCACGAAGAGGCGATGCAGGAGTCCGGCAGATGCTTAAGATGTGATGTGTTCGGATGCGGTAAGCTTCAGGATGCCATCGACAAATAATACGGAAAATGTTCAAGTTTATATATGGAGGTAATAACAGATGCGTTTAACCATAGATGGAAGAAACGTGGAAGCAGCAGAGGGCATGACAATTCTTGCAGCAGCAAAAACTGCCGGTATTGAAATCCCTACACTCTGCTACTTAGAGGGCATCAGTGACATCGGAGCCTGTCGCCTGTGTGTAGTAGAAGTAGAGGGGAAAAACGAACTTGCCACAGCCTGCAACACAAAAGTAAAAGAAGGTATGGTTGTGCAGACCGCCAGCCGGAAAGTAATCGATGCGAGAAAGACGGTTTTAAAACTGCTTCTTTCCAATCATAATATTGACTGCTTTAACTGCGAGAAAAACGGTGACTGCCAGCTTCAGAAATATTGTAATGAATATGATATCGATACAACTCCTTACATTGGATCCAGAAGCCTGCTGGAATGTGATGTTCCGAAAAAAGATGCACATCCGTTCCTGTCCTATGATCCGTCCAAATGTATTTACTGCCAGCGCTGCGTACAGACTTGCCGGGTTGCAACCGGAAGAAGAGCGATCAAACTGCGCAGAACCGGTAAATATACAATCATTGACGCACCGTTTGGTGAGGACTGGGAAGAGACACGCTGTGAGTCCTGCGGTAACTGTGCACAGGCCTGCCCGACCGGTGCCCTGACCATCAAGAGAAGAAAAAATTACCGTGCGTGGGAAGTAAAACGTGTGCGTACTACCTGCCCGCACTGTGCAACCGGATGTCAGTATGACCTGATCGTCAAAGACAACAAGATTGTAGATGTAGAGGGTGCAGACGGCCCGTCCAACCACAACATGGTCTGTGTCAAAGGCCGCAGTGGTTCCTTTGATTTCGTAGATCATCCGGACAGAGTACGTCATCCGCTGATTAAAAATAAAGAGACCGGTGAATTCGAGCAGGCGACCTGGGAGGAAGCACTGGATTATGTGGCAAAGAAATTTACTGAGTTAAGAGATACTTACGGTGGAGATTCTCTGGCAGGATTTGCCTGTGCACGTTCCGCAAACGAAGATATCTACATGCTTCAGAAGATGGTAAGAACCGCGTTCCATACCAACAATACAGATAACTGTGCCCGTGTCTGCCATGCACCGACCGTAGCCGGACTGGCAACCACACTTGGTTCCGGAGCTATGACAAATACGATTGCGGATATTACACAGGATTCAGATCTGATCATGCTTGTTGGTTCCAACCCGGAGCATGCACATCCGGTACTTGGTATGCAGATTCGTCGTGCCGTACATAAAGGTACGAAACTGATCGTTGTAGATCCGCGTGATATCGATCTGGCACACCGAGCCGATGTACATCTGAAACTGACACCGGGTACAAATGTAGCATTTGCAAACGGTATGATGAATATCATTCTTTCAGAAGGACTCGAGGATCGTAAGTTTATCGATGAGCGTACGGAGAACTTTGAGGAGATGAAGAAAGTCATCGACAAATATCCGGCAGAGAAAGTAGCAGAGATCTGTCACGTTGATGTGGACAAACTGATCGAGGCTGCCAAGATGTATGCAAGCGCAAAAAATGCAGCCATTATCTACTGTCTGGGTGTTACAGAGCATCATACCGGTACAGAGGGCGTTATGTCTCTCTCCAATCTGGCAATGATCACCGGAAACTTCGGACGCCCGGGATGTGGGGTCAACCCGATCCGTGGTCAGAACAACGTACAGGGTGCCTGCGATATGGGTGCTTCTCCGGATCAGTTCCCGGGTTATCAGAACCTGAGTGCACCGGGTGTCCTGGAGAAATTTGAAAAAGCATGGGGCACAAAACTGAACCCGAAAGAAGGAACAAAGGCAACGGAGTGCTTCGGAAAGATGCTGACCAAAGAGATCCGCGGTCTGTTTATCTTCGGTGAGGATCCGGTCCGCACGGATCCGGATACCGCACATGTGATCAAAGCATTAAAGAATCTGGATTTCCTTGTTATGGATGAATTATTCCTGACAGAGACTGCAAAAATGGCAGATGTTGTCCTTCCGGGTCGTTCCTATGCGGAGAAAGAAGGAACGTTCTCCAATACAGAGCGTCGTGTACAGCGTATCCGCAAAGCAGTTGAAATCGAAGGCGAGACCAGAGAAGATATCTGGATCTTTACCGAGATCATGAACCGTATGGGTTATCCGCAGCCGCATCTGACCTCTGCACAGGTTATGGACGAGGTCGCTTCAGTGACACCTTCCTTCGCAGGCATCAGCCATGCACGTCTGGACAGCGAGGAAGTAGCAGGAAGAGGTCTGCAGTGGCCTTGTACCGCTAAGGATCATCCGGGCACACCGATCATGCATGTTGGAAAGTTCTCCCGGGGACTTGGTCTCTGCAACCCAATCGAGTACATTCCGTCCATGGAACTTCCGGATGAAGCGTATCCGATGAAGATGATGACAGGCCGTGTCCTGTATCATTACAATGCATGCGCCATGACTGACAAGACCGAGGGACTGAACGAGATTTCCGGACATTCCTTCATTGAGATAAATACCGAGGATGCAGAGCGTATCGGTATCAAAGACGGCGACAGAGTAAAAGTATCTTCCCGTCGAGGAAGTATCGAGACGACAGCAAATGTATCCGGAAAGACGAATCCGGGTGAGTGCTGGATGCCGTTCCACTTCCTGGATGGCGGTGCAAACTGGCTGACATCCGACGCGCTGGATTCTATCTCCAGTACACCGGAGTACAAAGTTTGTGCGGTTAAGATAGAAAATACGAAGTAATAGATAAGGAAGAAGCTTATGACAGAACATATCAGTGATGAATATTTCGTAACCCGCGAGGTGGTCACTTACAATGGAAGTGCACTGGTTTCAGGGGAAAAAGATCTGGTAGTGGAAGAATGTTATCAGTTAGTTGTAAATGGCAAGGGGGCAGGTGAGATAACCTGTTCCCCATGGGACAAAAAGGAAGCATTTCTGGGGTATCTTTACCTGCGTGGTTATATTTCCGGTGCAGGAGATGTCCGCACCATCGATGTGGATGAGGAACATGGAATGGCAAATATCACGATCCGTGAATATCTGACCAACGTCACTGATATGGAAAACCTTCTGTCGGAAGATGAAGTGCTGCTGAACGAACAGGGAGTCATCCCAAAACGGGATGATGTAAGGCTTTCCGTCAGTGAAGTGCTTACTTATTCCAGAGAATTGGAGGAGCGTTCGGTACTGTTTCATCGTACCGGTGGTGTGCATTGTGCAGCATTAGTCCATCATGGAACCTTTTTATCTTACAAAGAAGATATCAGCCGGCATGTGGCTGTAGACAAGGTGGTTGGTGACTGCCTGCTTCGAAAAATTCCGATGAAGGATGGAATTCTGGTCTTTTCCGGACGTGTTCCGGTGGAAATCCTGCAAAAAGTGGGAGCCATGGGCTGTTCTGTGTTGATTGCAAAGTCGGCACCGACAAATTATTCCTGCCGGCTGGCACAGCAGCTTGGGATCACATTGATCGGTTTTGCAAGAGATGAAACCTTTAATATCTATTCTCATCCGGAGCGGATTTTATGAGTACAGTTCACTCATCATGTGAACTGCAACAATCTAATAATTAAAATCTGTCTGTTGACATATGAAAAACCATGTGTTATATTACTAGTGTAACAAATAAAAGGAATCCCCGGGAATTTCCCGGGGATTTATACTATCGAAAAATGCAGTGTTTTAACAGTGAAGGCAATGGCGCATGTCTGCTTTATGAGGAAAGAGGCAAAACATTGCATGCTACATATCGTATATACAGTAAGAAATGGATGGTGATTTGTATGGCAGCAAAACAGGATTATTATGAATTACTCGGCGTTGCAAAAAATGCAGACGCCACGGCGATAAAAAAAGCATATCGAAAACTTGCAAAGAAGTATCATCCGGATACCAACGCCGGAGATCCGGCTGCGGAGCAGAAGTTCAAGGATGTGACAGAGGCTTATACGATCCTGAGTGATCCGGAGAAACGGAAACTGTACGATCAGTTTGGCCATGCAGCCTTTGACGGCAGTATGCCGGAGGGCGGTGCTTATCAATACAGTGGAGCCGGTGCCGGTCAGAATGGCGGTTATCAGGAATTTCATTTTAACGGTGCAGATATGGGTGACATGTTCGGTGATATCTTCGGGGATATGTTCCATGGAAGATCCAACGGTGGTGGAAGAAGTTACAGTTTCCACAGTGATGGAAATGGTGGATTTCATCAGTATTACAGCAACGGATCGGGTGCCGGCGGATTCGGACAGGATGGCCATTTTGGAGACTTTGGCAGCAGCGGCGGTTTTGGCAGAGGTCAGTTCCGGCAGAAAGGAAGCGACATTCATGCAGATGTCACCGTAAGTTTTGATGATGCTGCGTTTGGATGTGAGAAAATGATTCATCTGCAGGATGGAAACGGTCAGATACAGTCCCTGAAAGTCAATATCCCGGCAGGTATCGATACCGGTAAAACCGTGCGTCTGAAAGGCAAGGGAAATCCGGGATTTAACGGTGGCGAAGCCGGTGATCTGCTGCTGAAGGTGACGGTTGGCGACAGAGCCGGATTTGAACGGAAAGGCATGGATGTGTATACAAATATCACAATTCCGTTTACCACAGCAGTTCTTGGTGGTGAGGCCGTTGTGCCGACATTAACCGGAAACGTGGTCTGCAGTATCCGTCCGGGTACACAGTCCGGAAGTAAGATCCGTCTGAGGGGCAAAGGCATTGTATCGATGAAAGATAAGAATATCCATGGGGATGAATATGCAGTTGTCCAGATTCAGGTACCGAAGAATCTGAATGAGACAGCGAAGGAAAAACTGAGAGAGTTTGCGAAAGCCTGCTAATAAAAAATGTTGAAAAAAGAAAGAAGTGTTTTCTGAGGAAATGCTTCTTTCTTTCTTTTTTTGTGCGGAAACGCATCTTTATGAGAAAAATATTCAACTGGCGGAAAAATCAGGATTTCAAATTGACAGCGATTCTTCGGTCTGCTAAAATTGCAAAATGTTAGTTAGCACAAACAAAAATTATGCACAAGAAACACACGTTATGTAAAAAGAACAAGTGTTAGCAACAATAAAAAGGAGGAGCATATGAAAAAGACCTGGAAAAAAATAACATCGCTGTTCTTGTCATTGTTGCTCATGCTGTCTATGGTGGTGACACCGGTTATGGCAGCAGAGGCAAAGGATGCAGCGAAAGACGCACCATCGGAGGTAAAAGAATGTGTACATAATGGTTTCTGGACAGACAATATCAATCTCCGATTCGAAGATACAGCCTGGCTGAATGCAGTAAACAGCGTGACTGTCAATGGTACTGCATATACAAAAGGAACGATTAATTCCTTTAGCAGTGATACCAACGTATGGGGTATCGGAACGGCAGCCGGAGCTTATGATTCTTTCAAAGCACTTCAGATCGCCAGTCCATCAGGTATCACATATCCGCTGACAATGGCGATTACAGCAGACGGATACAAAGATCTGACCGTAAAAGTAGAAAAAAACGGATATGATTACACTGCTTCGGTCGTAGCAAATAAACAGCCTGCTGAGAAAACTTATACAGCAGAGGCAGAAGCAAGTGCACATGGAGTCGTAGCGTTAAGTGCTGTCAAAGATCTGAAAGAAGGCACAACTGTGACGGTAACATTGACACCGGATGATGGTTATGAACTGGATACAATCCGGGTGACAGGTGAGAATGGCACAGCCGTTGCGCTGGAAAAAGAGTCTGAAACGGTATATACGTTTACTATGCCGGCAGAAAATGTGAGTGTAAAAGCTGCATTTAAAGAGGCTGCACCGAAGAAAATCGAACTCAGTGATGTAAAGATTGCCACTGATTATTTTGGAAATGCCTGGGAGGTCTCATTTAAAAATGCCGACAGTTATGCAGCAGCTGTCACAGGTGTGAAAGTCAACGGAACAGACTGGGAGAAAACTGCTTACAGCCCGTCTGCAGGTGGAAAATATTATGTGAATACATCTGACAACAAACTGGTATTTGCAGCAAAAGATTACAGCACTACACCGGTTATTCCGGTATTGAAAAGCGGTGACGTGATCACGGTAAGTGCTAAGGGATATGAAGATCTGACCATGAAACTTGTCATTGATACCGACGGAAAAGCATCTCTGACAGAAGATGACGGTCAGGGTGATCCCTACCAGCTGTTTGTAAAAATCAAAGGAACTTTTGACAGTGCGATCACAGGACAGAAAAATTATGATACGGTATCCGGTGCAAGTACCGGCGGGGCAAACTCCAACAAAAACAGTGATGTTACCGTATACGGTGCATTGGTGAAAAAAGGAGAAGAACCGAAAGCCAGTGACTGGGAAGAACTGGATAACCTGTCAAAAATCAACCTGAACGGCAAAAAATGCAGTGTCAGCATCATTCCGGATACCGCAAATGGTACATCAGCAGATTGTGACAGCGGTATGCAAGGGGTCTATATGACCATCAGCAGTGGAGTGACTCTGAGTGGAATACCGAAGGATGCAGGAAATTATCTTGTTTCCGTATCAATCGAAGATATGCAGGGTCGTACGGCAGTCAGCAACACGCTTCCATTTCATGTATACACCGGGGAAGAGACACTGGCAGAAGAACTGGTTACAGAAAATCTGAAACACTATGCCGGCGGAAAATATGCATGGAATATTATGGAGCCATGGGCAATCAAAAACTTTGGCAGCAATGTCGAAGGGGAAAAAGAGAGCGTTCGTGTACCGAAGGAGCTGGCGGCATGGTTTGGCTCCAAGAGCAGCGGACTTTATGGATACCTCGGTTATGATCTGGCATGGAAAGAGGTAGAAAAAGGAACTATTCCACAGACCTTGTACATCCCCGACGGCTGTGATCTGACACTTACAAACATGAAAGTGCTCAGCAGTGTCCGCATTGTAGTAGAAAAAGGTGGCAAACTGACGCTGAATGACTCTGTGGTACAGGGAATGATTGATGTAAAAGCCGGTGGAACATTTTCCATGAATTATGACGCATTTAATGAGGAGTTTACAACAGGTGCTTCCATCTGCGGACAGCTTCGGCTGGAGGATGGTGCTGTATTGGAAAACGCGGCCATTTATTCCCATGCAAACTATCTGGCAAACGGAAATCTGACAGATCGTACAACTTCTGAGCCGGTAGTAACTGCAACAGGAAATGTAACCATCAAAGGCAACGTATATATTGCGGGTGACGATGCCGGAAGTGAGATCGGACAGACGGCTTTGCGTGTGTCAAATGGAACATTGCATCTGGAAGATGATGCACAGCTGGTTGCTTACGGCGGAAGCGGCAAGACCTTACTGTATACGGATGGTGGTACAGCAATTGAACTGGATGACGCAGTAATCGAAGGAAACGGTCAGGTTACCGCTATCGGAGGAGATGTTCTCTGGGGAAATGGTGGAAATGCAGTATCCGGAAACGGTGTGATCACTGCAAACGCTGCATTTTTACAGGGGGCAACTGCAAGTTCATCCAGGCATGCAGCACCGGGACAGGCCATTGACGGAACGGTATATGTGACAGGCCCAAACCGCCACATGGCAAACGGTACTGTTATTGACAATGGGGATGACCCGCTGGCGAGTCTTTACTGGAAGACGGGGATTGATGCAGAAGCACCACTGGATCAGTTTGTGACGGAGAAAGTGACAAAAGGAATTTCAGTGGCTGATATTGAGAATCAGACTTATACCGGAAAAAAACTGACACCGGTAGTCAAAGTAACTGATAAAGACGATGAGACAAAAGTACTGGAAGAAGGTAAAGATTACTTTATCCGTTATGAAGCTCCGGCAGAGAGAGCAGCAGGAAATGGTTTTTCAGCGGCTGGTACTTATGACGTAACAGTAACTGGAATCGGGGACTACTATGGAATCGTGGCAAAGACATTTACCATTGAGCCGAAACAGGATGATTCCAATAACAACGGATCTGATAAGAATAACGGCAGTGACAATGGAAACAACAATGGTTCCAATGACAATACTTTGGACAATAACGGAACAGATAGTGGATTAAATAACAGCTTCGGCAATAATGCAAACAGCAATGGAGCAAACGCCGGTTCCGGTAATAACGTTTCGAACAACGGAAGCAATGCTGGAATGATTACTTCTGGTACAACAAATGCAGATCAGACCGTAAATGGAACCCAGACATCCGATGCAGCCACTAACACAGCTGCTGCATCTGCGGTACCGAAGACAGCAGACAGCAATGGAATGATTCTCTGGTTTGTAATGATCGCACTTGCAGGAGGTGCATGGACAACGATCGTATGCGCAAACAGACGTAGACAGTAATGCTTCTGGTGTGTTCCATACAACCGGTGCATAGGATGAGAAAAACAGAATAGCAAAAAAAACGATTTAAAGCAGTCTTTCAGTTGATTGACTGCTTTTTCGTTTGACAGGAAAGTACGATGAATTACGAGAAGTTCCTGTCAACAAAAGCACTTTCTTGTGGACATGAGGAAACCTGCGTGATATACTTAAAAAAAGCATTGTTCAATAGGAAATATATAATGTAGATGATTTATATGCGAGAGTGTACGATGTGCCGTGATTCTGAGAAGAATATGTCAGTTTACGCTGACCGGAATCACGCACCAAGTCTCACAAGCGTTCGACTTGAAGAGCAAACCGGTTGAAAAGCCGGGACGCAAAGCCAGAAGGAGCTAAAGTCAGATAGAAATCTGATCATGCTAGCCGGTTGCATCATACCTCAATGAAAATAAAAGGTAAGTGTTAAGTGGGTATTTGGATAAAGTTCCTGTAAATTTTTATTTACATGGAACTTCTTCTGCTTTATGGCACACGTTTTACTGAAAAAGAAGAAAAGAAATATGAGATAAGATGAATATGAATGAAAAGCAAACAATACTTATTGTAGATGATTCGAAATTTAACAGGGATATATTAAAGGAGATTCTCGGAGAAACGTATCATTATCTGGAAGCGGAAAACGGAAATCAGGCCATTCAGCTGGTAGGAGATAATCTGGGAATCGATCTGATACTTTTGGATATCCATATGCCACAGATGGATGGTTTTGAAGTTCTGGAAATGATGAACAAAAGTCAATGTATCAATGAAACACCTGTAATTATGATCTCTTCGGAAGAATCTGTTACTATGATGCGCAAAGCATATGAAATGGGAATTACAGATTATATTACACGGCCGTTTGACACTGTTATTGTAAAAAAAAGAGTGCAAAATACATTGGATCTTTATGTAAACCAAAAACGCCTGATCAATGTAGTTGTTGATCAGGTTTACGAAAAAGCAGAAAATAATAATATTATGATCCGGATTCTGAGTAATGTACTGGGATCCCGTAACAGTGAGAGCAGCGAACATATCCTGCATATCCGGACAGCAACAGAATTGATGCTGAGAAAACTGATAAAAATATCGGATACCTATCATTTGACAGAGGCAGACATTGCTTTGATCACAACGGCATCTTCTCTTCATGACATCGGTAAGATCCATATTCCGGAAGAAATATTGAACAAACCGGGAAAACTGTCTGATGAAGAATTTAAGATCATGAAAACGCATAGTGAACTGGGAGCATCTATCATTCGGGATATGCGCTTCCCTCAAAATCATCCGCTGGTACATACTGCGTGGGAAATCTGCAGATGGCATCATGAAAGATGGGATGGAGGCGGTTATCCGGATGGACTGAAAGGCGAAGAAATACCAATCTCCGCACAGGTGGTATCGATTGTCGATGTATATGATGCACTTACCAGTGAAAGATGTTATAAGAAAGCATTTGATCATGATACGGCAATGAACATGATCCTGGATGGACAATGCGGACAGTTTAATCCGATTCTGCTGAAATGCTTGAGAGAACTGAGAACTGAGCCTTCCATTTTCAAAAATGCTTAGTACCGAGATGAATGATAATAAATATTATCATGAAGTACAGAGTCTTTCGAATGAAATACTCAGTGATAAATCCTTACCGAATCGAAACTATTCACAGAGTGTTATTAAAATCCTGCAGGAAAAGATTGATTTCTTTAAAACAAACAGTGGAATGAATTCGATTGATTACAATGCAATGTCAGGTCAATTAATGATACTGAATGAAAAACAGCAGATCTTATGTCAGAGAAATGCTTCAAAGTTTGATTTGTTCAGAGAATTCGGAGTAAGTGAAGAAGATAGTCAGCAGATTCAGGTTCTGTTACATCAGACATCTGTACAAAATAAAGAATTTTCGGTGCAGATAAAAGCGAAGGTGGAAAATAAGAGGCAGATGTATAAGTTGAAACTGCACACATTGTGGTCTTCGTTAAAGAAAGACGAATATATAGGGATTATCGGATATTTTGATACGATATAAAGACCGTGATAACAAAGAGTGGAAAACAAGTGGGGAGAGTTGTAATGAAAAAGGAAAAATGGAATAAGTTACTTGCGGTATTTCTAGTGATGGCGACAGTTCTGTCACTTCTGGCAGGCTGTGGCGGAAAGCGTGCAGAAAAAGAAGACGCGGAAACAATTACCGTGTATTTATGGAGCACAAGCCTGTATGAAGCATATGCACCATACATCCAGGAACAGCTTCCGGATATCAATATTGAATTTGTAGTAGGCAATAATGATCTGGATTTTTACAGGTTTCTTGAGAAAAATGGTGGATTGCCGGATATTATAACCTGCTGTCGTTTTTCGCTGCATGATGCAAGTCCGCTCAAAGACAGTCTGATGGATCTTTCCACAACCAATGTGGCCGGTGCAGTCTATAATACATACCTGAACAATTTTATGAATGAAGACGGAAGCGTAAACTGGCTTCCGGTGTGTGCGGATGCCCATGGATTTGTCGTGAACAAGGATCTTTTTGAAACGTATGATATTCCGCTTCCGACCGATTATGAAAGCTTTGTTTCTGCCTGCCAGGCATTTGAAAAAGCAGGAATCCGTGGATTTACGGCAGACTATTTTTATGATTATACCTGTATGGAAACTTTGCAGGGCTTATCCGCATCTGAGCTGTCTTCCGTAGACGGACGCAAGTGGCGTACTTCCTACAGTGATCCGGGTAATACAACGCGTGAAGGTCTGGACAGTACTGTCTGGCCGGAGGCTTTTGAACGTATGGAGCGGTTTATCCGGGATACAGGATTGAGCCGGGATGATCTGGAGATGAATTACGATGATATTGTTGAATTGTATCAAAGTGGTAAGCTTGCCATGTACTTTGGAACCTCTGCCGGTGTAAAAATGTTTCAGGATCAGGGCATTAACACTACATTTCTTCCGTTCTTTCAGGAGAACGGCGAAAAATGGCTGATGACGACACCGTATTTCCAGGTGGCTTTAAACCGTGACCTGACACAGGATGAAACACGCCGGACGAAAGCAATGAAGGTACTGAGTACCATGCTTTCCGAGGATGCACAGAACCGGATCATCAGTGATGGACAGGATCTGTTAAGCTACAGTCAGGATGTCGATATCCATCTTACGGAATATCTGAAAGATGTGAAATCTGTGATTGAAGAAAACCATATGTATATCCGGATTGCATCAAATGATTTTTTCTCTGTTTCCAAGGATGTGGTATCTAAGATGATTTCCGGAGAATACGATGCAGGACAGGCCTATCAGTCATTTCAGACGCAGCTCCTTGACGAAAAAACAACTTCTGAGAAAGTAGTATTGAATTCAGAAAAGTCTTATTCAAACCGCTTTCATAGCAGCGGAGGAAATGAGGCATATTCGGTTATGGCAAACACGTTGCGTGGCATTTACGGGACGGATGTACTGATCGCAACCGGAAACAGTTTTACGGGAAATGTGCTGAAAGCCGGCTATACAGAAAAAATGGCAGGCGACATGATCATGCCAAATGGTCTTTCTGCTTACAGCTGCAAGATGAGTGGGGCTGAACTGAAAGAAACAGTCAGAAATTTTGTAGAAGGCTATCCGGGCGGCTTCCTTCCGTTTAACCGGGGGTCTCTGCCTGTGTTCAGTGGGATTTCTGTGGAACTCATGGAAACGGAGGATGGTTATACAGTGCGCAAAGTAACAAAGGATGGGAAAAAAGTGCAGGACAATGATACATTCACGGTAACTTGCCTTGCAACTCCGCAACACATGGAAGCGTATCCGGCGGATCAAAATATGGTATTTGCTGGAGGGGAAACCTCTGTGAAAGACACCTGGACAGCATATGTTTCAGATGGCAATGCCATTCTGGCAGAGCCGGAAGATTACATTAATGTGAGATGAGAAAAATGAACAGTAAAAATTATAATATAAAAAGAAAAAAACGTGTCAGGAAAAAGCCGTTAAGGATAGCTGTTTTTGCGGTTCTCTTTATCGGAATCGCCGTGACGGTTTCCCAATATTTTAAGTTTGTATCAGAAACGGTCTATGAGGAAAGTGTTTCTCATCTGACAGAGGTTTTTCACCAGTCGGATAATATGTTGCGGGAACTGACAAATAAGAATCTGACGTATCTTCATATGTGGGGCGAGAATCTTCAACATACTTCCGGTGAAAATGAAATCCGTGATTATATAGAGAAAGCGCAGGAAGATGCCGGCTTTTTGGAGTTCTATTTTTTGTCAGCTGACGGGGACTATAAGACAGTAACCGGTGAAACAGGGTACCTTGGATTACAGGAAAATATGGAAGAGGAGATCCGGAAGGGAAATGATGTCATAGCGAATGCAGCAGTTCCCGGAAAATCCCAGCTGCTTGTTTTTGCCACTCCAAATGTTCATGGAAGTTATCAGGGATTTGAATATGATGCGATTGCCATTGCTTATGAAAACGCTGATATCGTAAAGGTACTGGACATTTCTGCGTTCAACGGAAATGCCCAGAGTTTTGTTGTTCATCCGGATGGCCGTGTTGTGGTCGATCATTCTTCCGGGTCGTGGGGAAATGTGTACAATTTCTTTGGTGTTCTGAGCGAGCATTCGGATATGACTGAAAAAGAGACGCTTGCTCTTTCGGAGAACTTTAAAGCGGGACAGGCAGATGCGATGCTGGTGAATCTGGATGGAAAGAACTATTATCTGGTTTATGAAAAATCGGATGTTCAGGACTGGATATTTCTGGGACTTGTAAATGAGGATATCGTCAATGCCGGCATGAACAGTTTGCAGCTTAGTACGCTGATTCTTGTGGTTGTGGTCGTGCTCTGTATTGCCTCCTTTTTTATCGGCCTTATGATTCAAAAAAACAGGAGCAGGCTTAAAAAAAAGGATACGGAGATCCTGTACAGGGATGAGTTGTTTCAAAAGCTGTCAATGAATGTAGATGATGTTTTTCTGATGTTGGATGCACAGACATATCAGGTAGATTACGTCAGCCCTAATGCGGAAAAACTACTGGGAATTACCGTAGAACAGATCCGTGAAGATATTTGTGTTCTGGGAAAACTTTATCCGAAAGAGACAGAAGATACAAAGAAGAATTATCTGGAGGAAATCCGGAATCAGGAACAGAAAGAATGGGATTTTGAATCTCTGCATCAGAAAACAGGGGAACACCGCTGGTTTCATATTGTCGCCATAGGCAGTGTGGTAAATGGAAAAAAGAAATATATCCTTGTTATGTCGGATCGTACTTCTGATAAAAAAATGAACCAGGCACTTTCCGAGGCTGTCCGTGCTGCGGAAAATGCAAACCGGGCAAAGAGTACATTCCTTTCCAACATGTCTCATGATATCCGGACACCAATGAATGCGATTATCGGTTTTGCGACGCTGGCTGCAAGCAGCATTGAGGACAGAAAAAAGGTCAGGGATTATCTGGGCAAGATCCTTTCATCCAGTAACCATCTGCTCTCGCTGATCAATGATATACTGGATATGAGCCGGATTGAGAGTGGAAAGATCCAGCTGGAAGAAACAGAGGTCAGTCTGTCGGATGTGCTTCATGATCTGAAGACGATCATCAGTGGACAGATCCATGCAAAGCAGCTGGAGCTTTATATGGATGCCATGGATGTGACAAATGAAGATGTCTATTGTGATAAAACGCGGCTGAACCAGGTGCTGCTGAATCTTTTGTCTAATGCGGTTAAGTTTACGCCTGCAGGTGGAACCGTTTCTGTCCGGCTGAAACAGTTCCCGGGGATAGCAAAAGGAAGTGAACTATACGAAATCCGGGTAAAGGATAATGGAATCGGTATGAGTCCGGAATTTGTACAGAAGATTTTTTCTCCTTTTGAACGGGAGCGGACTTCCACAGTCAGCAGAACCCAGGGTACAGGGCTTGGCATGGCCATCACCAAGAACATTGTGGATATGATGGGCGGAACCATTGAGGTTCAGACAGAACAGGGAAAAGGAACGGAATTTATTGTCCGCCTGCCATTCCGGATCCAGCCTGAGCATCATCGTACCGAGAAGATCGCAGAGCTGGAAGGTCTTAAGGCATTGGTTGTAGACGACGATTTTAATACCTGTGACAGTGTAACAAAAATGCTCGTAAAGGTTGGCATGCGTTCGGAATGGACCCTTTCCGGCAAGGAAGCGGTTCTCCGTGCACGGCAGTCTATGGAATTAGGTGATGCATTCCATGCGTATATCATCGACTGGCGTTTGCCGGATATGAATGGTATTGAAGTCACCCGGCAGATCCGCAGTCTTGGTGATGATACGCCGATCATTATCCTGACTGCTTATGACTGGTCAGATATTGAAGTGGAAGCCAGGGCAGCAGGGGTAACTGCATTCTGTGCAAAACCTTTGTTTATGTCAGATATCAGAGAGACGCTGCTGGCTGCGATTGGTCAGAAGCAGGCCGAGACAGAGGATTCGATTCTTCCGGCAGCAGGTTCAAATTTCAAAGATCGGTGTATATTGCTTGTGGAAGATAATGAACTGAACAGGGAAATTGCAATGGAAATACTGAATGAATATGGCTTTCTGGTGGATACCGCAGAAAATGGAGCCGTAGCAGTGGAGAAAATGAAAAAATCATCGCCGGGAGACTATGATCTGGTGCTTATGGATGTGCAGATGCCGGTAATGAACGGATATGAGGCCACGAAGCAGATTCGTGCCCTGGATAATCCGGCACTGGCAGGAATTACCATCCTTGCAATGACTGCAAATGCTTTTGACGAAGACCGAAAGAAGGCACTGGAATGCGGTATGGATGGATTTTTATCCAAGCCTATCGTGATAGAGGAATTGATTACTACCTTGCAAAACAATTTGCAGGATTAGAAGTCCTGGCAGTGCCATAATCCGGTAAATGGCAGCCAGTTGTATAAAATAAGGTGTACTGTCTGTTTGACAGTGTTTTTACGGCGTTATTTCATAGACGTAATTATAATGATTTTATTAGCGGGGATGGAAGATAAATGAAAGGAAAAAGAGTGATTGCAGGCATTCTGCTTGCGGGAATTTTAGCAGTCACCATGGTAGGGTGTAAAAACACAGATAACACGAAAGAAGAAACAGAAAAGCCTGTTATTACCCTCGGAAGCGACAACTATCCACCATACAATTATCTGAATGAGGATGGTATACCGACGGGTATCGATGTAGAACTGGCTACGGAAGCGTTCAAAAGAATGGGATATCAGGTGGAGGTTGTGCAGATCAACTGGGAGAAGAAAAAAGAACTGGTGGAGAGCGGAGAGATTGACTGTATCATGGGCTGTTTTTCTATGGAAGGGCGTCTTGATGATTACCGTTGGGCAGGACCGTATATAGCAAGTCGTCAGGTGGTCGCTGTAAATGAGAACAGTGATATCTATAAACTGAGTGACCTGGAGGGTAAAAACCTGGCTGTTCAGTCCACAACCAAACCGGAAGGCATTTTTCTGAACCGGACGGATGCGAGAATCCCAAAGCTGGGCAATCTGATCAGTCTTGGACACAGGGAACTGATCTATACATTTCTGGGAAAAGGTTATGTAGATGCAGTCGCCGCACATGAGGAATCTATTGTTCAGTATAGGAAGGATTATGACGCAAGCTTCCGTATCCTGGAAGAGCCTCTGATGATCACCGGGATAGGTGTTGCTTTTGCAAAAGATGACGATCGGGGAATCTGTGAGCAGATGGACCAGACGCTGGAAGAAATGCGTCAGGATGGCACATCCCTGAAAATCATTGAAAAATACCTGGATGATCCGGAGAAGTATCTGGAGGTGGATGCTCTTGGATATTAAGAGAAAGAAAAAAGAAAAACAGATCCAGCTGCTCGGTGGCCTGGTTGGAATCTGTGTGGCGGTAGGCTCTCTGTTTTATTTCTTCCACGCAGAAAAAGTGGAAGCCGAGAAAAGAATGGTAGAGATTGTAAACTATGTCAAAGTGCAGTGCTCCACCTACACCCATTATAATGAATCTTCGGAATCCAAAAGTCTCCTCCGTGCCATTGAAAGTGCCAGACAGATGAGTACAAATATTAGCATGGAAACAGAAAACGGCGGTCAGCTGAGCCGGGAGTTCCTGCGAGGAAATCTGCAGACTCTCTGGGTGGATGGTATCATTGTACTGGATGCAGATGGAAAGACGGACTGTGAATACAGCACGGATGAATCTCTGACTAATGAGCTTACGGAGTATCTGCAAAAAGATATTATCATGGATTTTGCCGGATATGAAGAAAGAAGCTATTCGGAACGGTTTACCAGGAAAGACGGATCACATATTGACATTGCAGCCTGTGCTAGAAAAGATGCGCCGGGTATCGTTGCAATCTACTATTATACATCTCCTGAATTTACGAGAAATTATACTTTGACGATACAAAGTCTTTTAAATGGCTATAGTACGCAGAAAGATGGAACGATTATTGTTGCAGATAATGGAGTAGTTGTAGCCAGTAATGATGAAAAACTGCTGGGGCAGAGTACAACCGACAACGAAGTTGTTCAGGCAATGAAAAAGCATACAGACAGTCAGCACATTTTTCATTTGAAAAATGAAGGAACCGGATGTTACGGAATCATGCTGAAGCAGCGGGATTATTATATCTATGCATATCTTCCGGATACGGAAGTGTTCCATAACCTTCCATTAAGTGTAGCAAGTGTTATATTTCTTTATTTCCTGATATTCAGTATATTTTGGTTCTGGGCATACAGAACGAATCTGACGCATCAGAAAATGGAACAGGAAAAAGACGAAAAATATAAAGCAGAACTTCTGATTGCCGCAAAAAAGGCAGAGGCTGCCAATGAGGCAAAAACAGAGTTTCTCCAGCGGATGAGCCATGATATCCGGACGCCGATCAATGGAATCTGCGGCCTGGTCAATGTGGCAGACCATTATGCCGATAATGTGGAGAAACAGACGGAATACAGGACAAAGGTAAAAGAGGCATCCACTCTGTTGCTGGAACTGGTAAATGATGTTCTGGATATGAGTAAGCTTGAATCAGGTGAAATCGTTCTGGAAGAGATTCCATTTAATCTGAGCAGTATTTCCAGGGAAGTATTTATTGTGATCGAGCAGATGGCTGCAGAACAGAATATCCGGATCATGTGGGAGAAAAAAGAAATCACACATCGGGATTTTATTGGAAGCCCGGGGTATGTGAAACGTGTGATGATGAATATTCTGTCGAATGCAGTGAAATATAACAGAGAAAACGGACAGATTTATATCAGCTGCATGGAAATCCCATCCGAACAGCCGGAAATGACGACAATGGAATTTGTCTGCAGGGATACAGGAATCGGAATGACTGCGGAGTTCCAGAAATGTGTGTTTGAACCATTTGCACAGGAACACACAGGAAGCCGCACAAAATTTGCAGGAACAGGTCTGGGAATGCCGATTGCAAAGAATCTGGTCGAGAAAATGGGGGGAACGATTACTTTTGAAAGTAAAGAAGGCGTCGGGACGACATTTGTGATCCGGCTTCCATTCAAAATAAATCTGTATGCGGATAAACGGGAAGAACAGAAGGATGTATCCGAAAAATCTATAAAGGGACTGCATATTCTTCTGGCAGAAGACAATGAGCTGAATATGGAAATCGCAGAATTTATGCTTCAGAATGAAGGTGCCGATGTGACAAAAGCCTGGAATGGTCAGGAGGCTGTTGAGCTGTTCAGAAATAGTGAACCTGGTGAATTTGACGTCATTCTTATGGATATTATGATGCCGGTCATGAATGGTTATGAAGCAACGAAGATGATCCGGTCTCTGGACAGAGAGGATGCTAAGGCAATACCAATTATTGCAATGACAGCAAATGCGTTCACGGAGGACAGACTGAGAGCAAAAGAAGCAGGAATGAATGAACATATCTCCAAGCCTGTTGATGTGAGATTACTGGTAAAAGTAATTTGCAAATTGGTGGAATAGGGTCAGTCTGTCAGGAAAAATACAAAAAAATCAGGAAAGAAGAATGAATAAAAGTAGAAAAACATCAGCTGTACTATTTGCATGTATATTTGTGATCCTGGGAATGTGGATGATGTTATCAGTATACTGCCAGGCTGCTGAAACGAATAAGGATGAAAAACAGCCACAGACCATTCGTGTCGGTTCATTTGAGGATACTTTTAATTATGTCGGTAAAAACGGTGTCAGACAAGGATATGGGTACGAGCTCATGCAGGCTCTGGCAGGCTATACCGGATGGAAATTTGAGTATGTGAAATGTGACTGGTCCAACTGTTTTGATAAGCTTGAAAACGGTGAGATTGATATCATGGGGGATATCTCTTATACCGATGAACGTGCACAAAAGATGCTTTTTCCGGAGGAACCGATGGGTGAGGAAAAGTATATCCTTTATGCTGATTTATCGAATCTGGATATTGGAACGTATGATTTCAAGTTTATGGATGGGAAACGTGTCGGTGTACTTATGGATACAGAACCTGAAATCATGCTGACAGAATGGGAAAATAAGAATGGCATACATACAGAACATGTAAATGTGAATAATGATGATGATGTTGAAAAAAAATTAGCGAATCATGAGATCGATTGTTTTGTATCTCTGGAGGAATCCCTTTGGTCTGAACAGGGAATATCATCTGTTACTACGATTGGCAAGTCAGGCATCTATTTTGCAATAAATAAAGAGCGCAGCGATATCAAGACGGAACTGGATTATGCGATGCGCCAGCTGGAACAGGATAGTCCTTTTTTTAAGGCAGACCTGTATAAGAAGTATTTTACGCTTGCTTATAATCAGAGTCTTACCGGTGAAGAAAAATTATGGCTGGAAGAACATGGCAGTATTCGGATCGGTTTTTTGAACAATGATCCGGCAATCTTTTCCATGGATGAAGAGACTGGAAAACTTAACGGTATGCTGGCAGAATATATCTCGTATGCAAAAGACTGTCTGGGTAATCAGAGACTGAAATTTGGTATACAGGAATATGATGATTACAACGAAATGCTTCGGGCACTGCAGGATCATGAAATTGACATGATTTTTTATGTTGGCAGAAATCCTGATCTTGCAGAAAAAAAAGGTTATACACTTACAAACACAGCCTGGACCTACAGCCTGATGGCGGTAACGGATGAAAAATATTTCAATGAGAACGAGGCGTATTCGGTAGCTGTGGTAAAGGAACACGAAGCTTTAAAACAGCATATTGCGTTCAGTTATCCCAACTGGAAACTGATAGATTGCGATTCGCTTGCTGATGCGACAGATATGGTTCTTCATCAAAAAGCAGACTGTTTTCTTATGGGAACCAGTCAGGCGCTGAAATATGATAACAATCGAGATTTCAAGAGTATTCCACTTACAAAAACAATGGAAGCATGCTTTGCAGTAAGAGGTGGAGAGGGAACCCTTTTGTCGATACTGAATAAAACTTTGAAGACGATGCCTTCTGATATGCTTACAAGTACACTTGCTATCTATGACAGTACGGCAGATAAGGTGACTTTTTATGATTTTGTAAAAGACAACATGCTTGCTTTTTTTGCCACGGCAGGATTTTTTGGACTAAGCATCATTGCTATAATCCTCGTATTTTTACGGAAGGCAAGGAAGGCAGAAGCTGCCGCAAAGCTTGCGGCAAATGATACACAAAAACTGAATGACAAACTGGAAATCGCTCTGAAAAAAGCGGAGGATGCCAGTCTTGCAAAGACCCGTTTTCTTAACAATATGTCACATGACATCCGTACTCCTATGAATGTGATTCTGGGTTATGCACAGCTTATGGAGGATGAACTAAAAGGAAAGGATATGCCTGAAACTTCAGAACACTTGGAAAAACTGAAGCAGTCCGGCAATCTTCTTCTGTCAATTATAAATAATGTACTTGATATGGCCAAGATTGAGAGCGGAAAGATGGAGATCAATGAGAATTATGGCAGGCTTGGAGCTATCCGGCAGTCTTTGTTTGAAATATTTGAAGATGAAGCAAAGAAAAAGAATCTTGCACTTCATTACACGATAAATGTAGAACATGAGCATATATTGACAGATACGACCAAAGTAAAAGAAATATTTGTCAATATTCTGGGCAATGCCATAAAATATACGCCACCCGGTGGTTCTGTTATAATGAGTGTAGAGGAATTGCCATGCAACGAGCCTGGGTATATAATAGTGAGAAACAGAGTAAGCGATACCGGAATAGGCATGAGTGAAGATTTCCTGACAGAGATTTTCGAAGCGTTCACGCGTGAGCAGAATACCACAAAGAGCAAAATCGCGGGAACCGGACTGGGAATGTCGATTGTAAAGAAATATGTAGATCTGCTCGGTGGAACAATAGAGGTAGAGAGTGAGCTTGGAAAAGGCAGTACCTTTACGGTAACACTGAAACACAAAATAGCGGATGAAAGCTATTATGTGAAAAAGCATCTTGAAGAGTCTGGGATAAGCAGAGAAATCCTTAAAGACAGGAGTATTCTTTTGGCAGAGGACAATGATCTGAATGCAGAGATTGCAGCGGTAATACTTGAGCGTGCCGGTCTTAAGGTCGAACGTGTGGAGGATGGTCTTCAGTGTATAAGCAGGATAACGGAAATGCCGGCGGGAACCTATGATATCATCCTCATGGATATCCAGATGCCAAAAATGGACGGTTACAAAGCTACACAGACGATCAGGAACCTGTCAGATCAGGAGAAAGCATGCATACCGATCATTGCAATGACAGCAAATGCATTCGAAGAAGATAAGCGGGCTGCTATTGCAGCCGGAATGAATGGGCATATCGCAAAGCCGATCCAGGTTGATAAGCTGCTGTCGATATTAGCAGAAATGATAAGGCAACAAGAAAATTGAGCATAAGAGAGGAAGGAACTAAGATGAGTAAAGCATGGTGGAAAAGCAGTGTGATTTATCAGATCTATCCAAGAAGTTTTGCGGATAGTAACGGAGACGGCATCGGTGATCTGAACGGTATTACGGAACATCTGGATTATCTGAAGAAACTGGGTGTGGATGTAATCTGGCTGTCCCCGATTTATAAATCACCGAACGATGATAATGGATATGATATTTCTGATTATCAGGATATCATGACTGATTTCGGAACAATGGAAGATTTTGACCGGATGATCACAGAGATGCATAAACGCGGTATCAAACTGGTGATGGATCTGGTAGTAAATCACAGCTCCGATGAGCACAGATGGTTTCTGGAAAGTAAAAAATCGAAAGATAATCCATACCGCGATTATTATATCTGGAAAGATCCGAAAGACGGCAAAGAGCCGACAAACTGGGGAGCATGTTTTGGTGGTTCCGCATGGCAGTTTGATGAGACAACCGGCATGTACTATCTGCATTGTTTCTCCAAAAAGCAGCCGGATCTTAACTGGGAGAACCCGGCAGTACGTGACGAAGTATTTCGCATGATGACCTGGTGGTGTGAAAAAGGAGTAGACGGATTCCGCATGGATGTTATCAGTATGATTTCCAAAGACCCTGCATATCCGGACGGAGAAATCAAGGATGGTCTGCATGGTGATATGTCTCCATATGTATGTAACGGTCCCCATGTACATGAATATCTGCAGGAAATGAACAAACGTGTACTTTCCAGATTTGATCTGATCACTGTTGGTGAAACGCCGGGTGTTACAACGGAAGAAGCAAAGAAATATGCGAATCTGGATGGAAGCGAACTGAACATGGTGTTTCAGTTTGAACATATGGGAACCACAGACGGCAAATATGGTAAATGGACAACCAGAAAACCGGAGATGAAAAAAGTGCGTGCTGTCATGAACAAATGGCAGACTGAACTGGAAGGAAAAGCATGGAACAGTTTGTATTGGGATAATCACGATCAGCCCCGTGCGGTATCCCGATTTGGTGATGACAGTCCGATGTACCGGGAAATATCTGCAAAGATGATCGCAACTTGTCTGCATATGTTAAAAGGATCTCCATATATTTATCAGGGAGAAGAAATAGGTATGACAAATGCATATTTCAAATCGATCAGTGATTACAGAGACATCGAAGCGATCAATGCGTACAAAGAGTATACAGAAAGCGGGCTGATGACAGAAGAAGAAATGTTGAACTGCCTGAAGATGATCAGCCGTGACAATGCCAGAACACCAATGCAGTGGGATGACAGCGCAAATGCAGGATTTACTACGGGAACCCCCTGGATCAGTGTAAACAAAAATTATACACAGATTAATGCAAAAGCAGCACTGGAAGACAAGGATAGTGTATTCTACTACTATCAGAAACTGATCCGGCTGCGTCACCAGTATGAAGTGATCGTGGAAGGAGTATTCCACGGACTGCTGGAAGATAATGATGATATCTATGCATATGAGAGAACGCTTGGAAACGAAAAACTGGTGGTAGCATGCAACTTTACAAATAAGGAAGTCTCATGCGAACTGTTCGAAGAAAACGAAGGCGAAGAGTTGATCACAAACTACAAAAACCATGTAGCAGGAGCTTTGCAGCCATACGAGACAAGAGTGATTCTCTACAAATAGCAACGGATTCAGAAAAAATATTGAGAGACTGTAATTAATTCTGTGTAAACTCTAAAAGAGCTATATATCCTCTTGGATTGATGTTAAAATAAATATCAATTCAGGAGGATTTTTTTATGGCACGAAGAAGAAAAATGGATCCAGAACGCAAAGCGTTCATCAACAGCTTGTTGGAACACTATCAACCAAAGGATGCTCAGGATATCCAGGACATGCTGAAAGACCTGTTAGGCGAAACGCTGCAAGGTATGTTAGAAGCTGAAATGGATGATCACCTTGGATATTCCAAGTATGACTACAAGAACAAAGAGACAGACGATAGCCGCAATGGTTATAGTCCTAAAACTGTCACCTCTTCAATGGGAACGATCGATCTGGATATACCACGAGATCGAAAGGGAGATTTTGAACCGCAGATTGTGAAAAAGAATCAGACAGATATCTCAAACATTGAAGATCAGGTACTTTCTATGTATGCAAAAGGAATGACGACAAGAGATATCTCCGCTCATCTCAAAGATGTTTATGGTGTGGATGCATCCGCAGAAATGATATCACATATGACAGATCGAATCCTTCCTATCGCAAAAGAATGGCAAAACCGGCCGCTGGAAAGAAAATATGCCATTGTTTTTATGGATGCGGTACATTTCCATGTTCGGGAGGACAATCGAACGGTAAAAAAGGCAGTTTACGTTGCTATAGGTGTTAAACTGAACGGAAAACGTGAGGTCCTCGGCATGTGGGTAGGAGGAAATGAAAGTGCAAAATACTGGTTGTCCGTCCTCAACGAGATAAAAAACCGAGGTGTAGAGGATATCATGATCGTATCTGTGGATGGATTGACCGGATTCGGGGATGCGATTCATGCAGTATTCCCACAGGCGGAGATCCAAAGGTGTATTGTGCATCAGATTCGTTATTCTACAAAATTTATCTCTTACAAAGATTTAAAACCATTTATGGCGGATTTAAAGCTGGTTTACAAAGCTGATACAGAAGATCTTGCACTCACAGCCTTGGAAGATCTGGAAGAAAAATGGGGCAAAAAATACCCTGCTTCCATTGGATCCTGGAGAAATAACTGGACACAATTATCCACATATTTTAAATATCCATCTGAGATACGTAAATTAATATACACTACAAATTCCATCGAAAATTTTAACCGCCAGCTACGCAAGGTTACGAAATCCAAGACTATTTTTCCGACCGATGATGCACTTTTCAAGATGCTCTATCTGGCAATGATGGATGCCACAAAAAAATGGACCGGAAAGGCTTGGGACTGGGGTCTGACACTGGATCAGTTATGCATCTATTTTGGGGATCGGATCCAGCCAGAGGATATCGATTAAGCACAGATTCAATCGCATATCAAGGGTAAATAAACGCCCGATTTTCTCGGGCGCCCTTGACATGCCATAGAATCCATGCTACTAAATAAACAACAGGCTGAACAGCAAAGTATGCCATTCAGCCCATTACATTATATTTTTGTATTCTATAAACCTATGATTTTATCATCAATCTGAGAGGTTTACACAGAATAATTTACACTACCAATATTGATTCACGCAGAAACAGTTAGTAAGTTAACTTTTGTTCCCATAAAAGCAAAAAAATCAATAGTTTTAGGCCTATAATCCAAAAACTATTGATTTTTTGTTGCTTTAACGAAAACTGTTTTCCACAATACCCGGAAGCGGAGAATAGATAGAATTCTTGTAGCCCAGATGGAATTAATCATCAATGCCGTATTTGTTTTCCAGCGCTTCTTCTGCTAATTCCAGTTCATCTTCCAGTTTTTCAATCGCGCGTTCCCTCGCTTTGTATATCTCGAAGCTAATCTCTTTCATCTGGTAAGCATACTCAAATTCATCATCAAGTTTATCCAGTTCGTCATCAACTGCGTCTATCTGTTTTTTCAAAGCGTAGAATTGTTCGTGATTCTCAGATGCATTTGTAGATGTTTTTGCATTGTTTACACTTTTTGTTATATTACGGATATTGTTTTCATAAGAAGAGAAATCATAATCCTTTTCGTTCACATTCTCTACTGCGTTTTCTGTGTTACTGATGTTATCATCATCGTCATCTGTATTTGATGTTACAACTTCCTGTGTCTTAATTTCTATATCTTCTGCAGCTTCATTATTGGATGAGGTGCATCCTGTAAAAGCAAATATTAATGTGAGGGATAATAAAACTACTAATAATTTTTTCATAACATGTTCTCCTTTCGGCTCTTGAGTGTTTTGTTTTTGCTGTTATATGTATCATATAGGGGGAAGATTAAAAAAAGATTAAAACAAACAATAATTTCAAAAAAAGGATTCTAGCAACCGAAAACGATTGGTATTATAATAATTACATTATGAGATTACTGATTGTAGAAGACGAGAATGATTTAAGAAACATTGTCAAAAAAAGGCTGGTCAAGGAACATTACAGTGTAGATGCCTGTGGGGATGGTCTGGAAGCGATGGATCATATCGATATGACTTCCTACGATGGTATTATTCTTGATATCATGTTGCCGGGAAAGGATGGATATGAAATCTTAAGAGAATTAAGGCGACGAGAAGATGATACACCGGTTCTGTTACTGACAGCAAAAGACAGCATTGAAGACCGCGTCAAAGGACTGGATCTTGGTGCCGATGATTACCTGATCAAACCATTTGCATTTGAAGAACTGCTTGCAAGAATCCGTGTCATGATGCGTAGAAAGCCACAATTTACATCAAATCAACTAAAAATAGCAGATCTTATTCTGGATCGTGATACAAGAAAGGTTACAAGAGCCGGAAATGAAATTGATCTTTCTGCAAAAGAATTTATGGTTCTGGAATGTCTTATGCGTAACAAAAATATCGTAATGACAAGACTGCAGATTGAACAGAATGCGTGGAACTTTGATTTTGAAGGCGGTTCCAATGTGATCGACGTATACATTCGCTATTTGCGAAAAAAAATCGATGCACAATATGAACAAAAACTCATCCACACTGTTCGCGGTGTCGGATATGTAATGAGGGAAAACGAATGAAACAGATGACGATCAAGAAAAAAATTACGCTATGGTACACCGGAATCATCGTCGTAGTTCTTGGGACTATTCTAGTTCTCATCCTTCTTTTTGTGGATAGGGTTGGAATTTCTGCAACAGAAGAAGAAATCAGTGCCGCAGTGACCGGATTCTCTTCAAATATTAATTTTCAGGATGATTCCTTTTATCTTGACGTGGATACTAAATTTTACGATAACGGTATTATGTTTTGTATTTATGACAAAAACGGACGATTACTTTATGGAACGATTCCAGCCCAATTTCCAGAAGAAACTATCCTCATGTCGAATACACCGCGAACGATAAGCGAATCAAATCGAAAATGGATGATATATGACAGCGTTTACACTTACGGTGATGATGACGAAATATGGGTACGAGGAATTACCTCTGTACATTCTATAGAACTTTTCATGCAGACATCCAAGAAAATGCTGTTGATTGTATTTCCAGTACTTATTATTCTGATCGGGGTCATCGGATATTTTATGATCAAGCGGGCATTGAGACAGGTGGATCTTATCTGCGATGAAGTTGAAAACATCAGCAATGGAAAAGATCTTTCCAAACGATTGTCTCTGCCAAAAGCAAAAGATGAATTATACGAATTGTCGGAGAAATTTAACGAAATGTTCGAGCGATTGGAACTTTCGTTTGAGAAGGAGCGTCAATTCACATCAGACGTATCCCATGAACTGCGTACTCCCGTTGCTGTTATCATTTCCCAGTGTGAGTACTTATTGGAAAATGAAAACTTATCTGCGGAAGATAAGGAAGAGATTGCAGTTATCTTAAGGCAGGCAAAACGAATGTCAAAGCTGACAAGCGAAATGTTAATGATCGCCAGAAACGAACAGGGTGAGCAGCATCTGATGGAAAAACTGGATTTTGGATTATTAAGCGAACTTGTAATAGAAGAACTGCAGACAAAAGCACAGGAAAAAAATATTGAGATTATCCTGCAAAAGCAGGACGACTTATTTATGAACGGCGACCAGACATTGATTTTGCGTATGATGATGAATTTAATAACCAATGCCATCAATTACGGAAAAACAAATGGACATATTCATGTTATCCTGAAGGTCGAAAATGACCAGATTGTCGGTGAAGTGAAAGATGATGGTATTGGAATAAGTGTGGAACACCTGGACAAAATCTGGGAGCGTTTCTATCGCATAGACAAAAGCCGTTCCAGAGAAAATGGCGGTACCGGTCTCGGCCTTTCTATGGTGCGCTGGATTGTAAACCTCCACAATGGAACCATTCACGTCGAAAGTATCGAAGGTATCGGAACGAGTTTTATTTTCCGATTTCCGAAAATATAAGGAGTTATCACTGTATATACAGCCAGAAGATGCAAAATGGCGTTTAGACAATATGCATGAAACTTATCTACAGGATATGAACAGCAAGTATGTTTATCCAAACGTTTTTATGAGCATTGATGATACCAATAAAGTATCTCAGTATGATACAGATATTAAAAAATATGCAGAGCAGAAGAAAGCAGACGGGATTCTGCATGGCGGAATTGAAAAAGAGTGGGATTCCTATTTGAAGAAAATGGAACAGTATGGACTTTCTAATTATCTTTCAATTAAACAGAAATACTTTGATCAGTATCAGGAGTCATTGAGTGAAGAAAAATAACGATACGAACAACAGGAGAATTTGCATGAGTGAAATGTTAGAAAAGGCTAGAAAATATGAAGATGAACAGGGAAAGCAGATAAAAGCAGAAGACAGACCGGCTTTTCATGTGAGCCCATATGTCGGATGGATGAATGATCCGAATGGTTTTTCATACTATCAGGGAGAGTACCATCTTTTTTATCAGTATTATCCATACGATACACACTGGAACAGTATGCATTGGGGTCATGTGGTTAGTAAAGATCTGCTTCACTGGAAATATCTTCCGGCAGCTTTGGCACCGGATGAAGATTATGATAAAATTGGATGCTTTTCGGGAAGTGCAACAGAGTTAGGAGACGGCAGACAGTTGCTCATCTATACTGCAGTGGATCAGGAGAAAATGGAAGATGGAACTGTAAGGGATATTCAGACACAGGCAGTGGCTGTTGGCGATGGAAAAGATTATAAGAAATATGAGAAGAATCCGGTTCTGACAGCCAAAGATCTTCCGGAAGGTGCAAGTAAAGTGGATTTCCGGGATCCCAAGATCTGGAAAGAAAAAGATGGGTATTTTTATTGCGTAATTGGAAGCCGTCCGGCAGATGGAAGCGGACAGATTCTTCTTTACAGAAGTGCAGATGGATTCGAATGGGAATTTGTCAGTGTTCTGGCAGAAAATAAAAAACGTTATGGAAAGATGTGGGAGTGCCCGGACTTTTTCGAATTAGGTGGAAAACATGTTCTTCTGACAAGTCCACAGGACATGTTGCCGGAAGGACTGGAGTTCCATAATGGAAATGGGACATTATGTATCATCGGAGAGATGGATCCGGAGACATATACCTTAAAAGAAGAAACAGTACAAAGTGTCGATTATGGAATAGATTATTATGCAATGCAGACGTTGCTTGCACCGGATGGCCGTAGAATTATGATTGCCTGGATGCAGAACTGGGATACGATTGCTCATCGTTGTAGCGATTCAAAATGGTTTGCACAAATGAGCCTGCCGAGAGAATTGTCTGTGAAAAACGGAAGACTTTATCAGACTCCGATTAGAGAACTCGATGCAATGCGTAAAGACAGAGTTGAGTACAATGATATAGTAATAGATAATGATGTGATCACATTAGACAAAATCGAAGGACGAACCATAGATATGGAACTTGTGATACGTCCGAAGGATAAGGAAAATGCCTATAAGAAATTCGCATTACGTTTTGCACAGAATCAGAGGTTTCATACAGAATTGTGCTTCCGCCCGGATGAGTCTGTCCTGAAAATTGACAGAAAATTTTCAGGAACTGAACGAGCATTGGTTCATCAGAGAAGATGTCTGATACATGGAGATGCCAATGAATTAAAGCTTCGTGTAATTTTGGATAGATTTAGCGTAGAGATATTTATTAATGATGGCGAGCAGGTTATGTCGGCTGTTTTATTTACAGAACAAGAGGCAAAAGGAATTTCATTTTCTGCTGAAGGTGCAGCTAAAATAGATGTAGTGAAATACGATCTGGTTTAGGAAATACATGATAAAACTTGCATGGAGTTTGAACGCAGAATAAGCATTTCCCCGCTTCAAGTGCATAGAGCATTAAGCGGTGGGTAATGGGATGCTTATGTCAGTGGGAGTTAAAAGCGCCCACTGACAGGTCGCAAAGCGACTGCGTTCATGAACAAGTAGCGAAAGCGGATTGCGAATGTCCGCTTTACGACGCATGGATAAAGATAGGGGGATTCCTAAAACGGGAATCCCTCTTTGCAGTATAGGGGCATAGGGTATTGATGATAGAGGAAAGAAGAAAAAGATATGAGAAGGAACTGCATGAAAAATATTTGCAGTTATATTATAATGAACAATGTTATGAAGAATTAATCTGTCTGGCTAATTTTTCAGAATATGGACAAAATGCATGGCTGAATTGTCTGGAAGGTGAATATGAGGATTTATTTACAGGAGAAAAACTGGAGATGAATTCGGTATGGATGAATCCTTATCAGTATAGATGGTGTGTGAAAAAATAGGAATTTTATGAAAAAATCAATGTCATTTTTGAAGGCAGAATGGAGAATTTTATGAAAAAATATGATGTAGTGGCACTTGGAGAATTGTTAATTGATTTCACAGAAAATGGAAAAAGTAATCAGGGAAATCCGCTTTTTGAGGCAAATCCGGGAGGAGCACCATGCAATGTACTTGCAATGCTGACGAAACTCGGACATAAAACGGCATTTATCGGAAAAGTAGGAGAAGATTTTTTCGGAGAACAGCTGAAAGATGCGATAACAGAAGTAGGGATTAATGCAGATGGATTATGTACAGATAAGGAAATCCATACGACACTTGCTATGGTACATACTTATCCGGATGGAGACAGAGATTTTTCGTTTTATCGTAACCCGGGAGCGGATATGAAGCTGAACAAAGAAGAAATTTGTGAAGACATTATTAAAGAAACGAAAATCTTCCATTTCGGAACATTGTCTATGACTCATGAAGAAGTGCGCGAAGCAACAAAAGAAGCAATCCGTATTGCAGAAGAATCCGGTGCGATTGTTTCTTTCGATCCTAATTTACGACCTCCACTGTGGAATTCTTTGGATGAGGCGAAGGAACAGGTATTATATGGATTAGCACATTGTCAGATCCTGAAAATTTCAGACAATGAAATCCAGTGGCTGACAGGAGAAGAAGACTATACTGCGGGGGTAAACTGGATCAGAGAAAGATATCAGATTCCGCTGATCCTTGTATCTATGGGTAAAGAAGGAAGCCGTGCATATTATAACGAAATGATGGTAGAAGTAAAATCGTTCCTTCAGAAAAATACAATTGAGACGACAGGAGCAGGAGATACATTTTGTGGTTGTGTATTACATTATATCTGTGAACACGGAATGGAAAGTTTAGAAGAAGAAAACCTGAGGGAAATGCTGACTTTTGCAAATGCGGCTGCATCTGTGATTACAACAAGAAAAGGGGCACTGCGTGTAATGCCAACCAGAGATGAAATTGAGAATCTGTTGGCAATCCGCCTTTTTCCAGAATAACAGTGATAGAGTAGTCAGAATTTCAGTAAACGATCTGGCAGATAACTAATGAAAATGGACGCCTTTGCAAGTAATTTGCAGGGTGTCTTTTTTCACCATTTTGCATGGCTTGTAGTGTTCACAAAATAATTAGCACTCATGGGATTGATTCTGTTCGTTCTGCAATTAAGGAATTAGAGCATCATGGATATGTGGAACGTCATAGATTGCGTAATGAGTATGGCTTTTATGGCGATACCGAATATATTATCCGGGAAGTTCCATTAGGAGAAGAAAATGATTAAGTGGAGAATAGAAGTGCCTAAGAGCGGATAGTCCAATTTTGGACAAGAAGTAAATGGACAGCTCGTGATTGACGATAGTGCCAAAATTACGAATGCAAACGGACAGACCTATACTGCATCTACAGCACCGGTTATTATAAATCCAGGAGCAGCAGGGTACGGTGCACAGGAAAATCAAAAGGCCTCTTCTGGCAATGCGGCAATGGTAGCAGCAACTTCTGACAATACAGATTATTTCCCATATGAAGTAGAAGCAGGGGCAGTAGGAATCTATCAAAATGAAGATGGAACTTATTCAGGGACCATAGGATCAGAGGATACTGAAATTTCAGATGGATTATGCAGATGGTTGGACATGGTTTGACAGTGATGGAAATGTACTGAGTGATGAGAATGTGTCACAGATGACAACAGAAGAGAAAGCTCAGGCATTTCTGGAAGGACGATATGCAAAAGGAGAATCCGGACAAAATGCAGGTCCAGGAAGATGCGGAAACCTTAAGTGAACTGTTTAATTCTGAAGAAAAATAACAGTAAAACGAAAGGGAGTTATTTATATTTAAAGGAAGGTGATGAGGTCGTGGAATGCGACCTCATTATTATATGTGAACATGAAATAGCAGTAGGCGGAATGAGAAATATTTCTCGGCCTGATGGCGATTGTTGTTATCGGTATCTACTTGGGATTCAAGCGTGAGTTTTCCAAACGCATCGGATTCTTGGTAGTTGCCTTAGTAGCCGTTGGTCTTGTATTCAATGCGTCCGGCGTAAAAGATGTATTGTTACAGTTATTCAATAAGATTATTGGAACATAAAATTAGTATTGCTATTGTGCGGACATTTGCATATAATAAAGATAGATGGAAATACTACTCACGAAAGGAGATGTTTTATATGGCTACAAAATCAGCAAATTTATATGCAAGGATTGAACCAGATGTCAAAGAAAAAGCAGAAAGTATCCTGTCTGCACTTGGTATCCCTGCTTCCAGTGCTATCAATATGTTTTATAAACAGATTATCTTACAGAGAGGACTGCCGTTTGAAGTAAAAATACCATCTGCCAGACCTGTTGATATCAGCACATTATCAGAAGTAGAGTTCAATGAAGAATTGGAGAAAGGATATGCGGATATGCAGGCTGGACGGACAAAAAATGCGAAGAAAGCATTTGCTGACATTCGCAAGGATTATGGCCTATGATATATGAAGTAGAATTATCCGAACAGGCTGACAGTGATTTGAGAGGGATTTTTGAATATATTGCTTTTGAATTGCAATCGCCGGAAAATGCAAGCGGACAGCTTGACCGTCTGGAAGAACAGATATTAAGTCTGGATACGATGCCGGAGCGTTATCGAAAATATGAAAAAGAACCGTGGAAAAGCCGTGGACTTCGTGTATTACCAGTAGACAATTATGTGGTACTTTATATTCCAGACAGCGATAAAAAAGTTGTAACAATACTTAGAGTAATGTATGCCGGACGGGACATAGACAATCAGTTAAATCTCCATACAAAGCAATAAAGGATATTCCCTATTGTGGCGGTATAAAGGATTTATTGCAGAAATCCGAAGAATTTCTGTTTTATCCAGAGTGCCACAACATCATGGACGTTGCTCATTACCGCTTGGAGCATAACATTGAATTTTCTGCTCTTTCTGAAAAAAGAAAGAAATACTTTAATCTGGAAGCCTACGCCCATGAGCTGGAAGAAAAAGGACGTTATGCTGTCTGCAACAACGGTATGTTCAAGCTCTGATGGTGGTAGTCCTTATGGCAGATTTTATGATTACAACCGAAAGGAAGAGAAGCGCTTATGATTGATGATATGCAAGTCTATATAGCCAATCTTGGCAAATACAATGAGGGAGAACTGGTCGGGGACTGGTTCTCTTTTCCGTTGAACGAAGAAGTGATTACAGAACGTATCGGCTTAAATGCAGAGTATTTGTGTTTGTCAATATGGGAATCATACTGATTAGAATATATCTTCGGAAGAAGTTTGATTGTATGTAAATTATTATTTTAATGACCAGATGAGGGGATAAATTGCATTCCAAGTGCAGTGAATATAATGCGCATGAACATAAAATTTTAAATATTATGAAAACAAAATTTGGTTGATTAACCAGGTAAAAGTGATATACTGAATGCATAAGAAAAGAAACCGTGTGGAATTACAGTTTTGTTTTCACACGGTTTTTTAGAAAATGAGAGTTAGATATTGCTAACATGAACACTGGCAGTTTTTTTAAAAATGAAAAAGAGGACGGATTTCTATGAAAATATTGATTTATGGTGCAGGTGTGATTGGATCCTTGTATGCGGTCTTATTTGCAGAAACTGGTTATGCCTGTTTATTGTGTAATAGGTAAGATTCCGGCTGTTCGGAATATCTCAAATAAAATAATAGTTTTGGAGAAACGTGGCCGATATTAAGGAGATGATGCAGATGCAGAAAAGACATTTTGAAATGGAAACAGATGGACTTTATGGTGCATATTGGAAATGTAAAACCGATTCAGACTGTGCAATGATTGCAATGATCGGAGATGATTCGGAAGATTATCTGGCACGAACATCCGTAAAATGGTTACATAAATTTGGTGTGAATGTGATGACGATGTCACCGGCAAAAAAGGATTATGGACATCATAATTATCCACTGGAACGTATAGAGAAAGCAATCAGTTGGTTAAAAACACATGGTAATCAGAGGATAGGAATTGTCGGGGCATCCGATTGAAAAAGAAACAAAACGAACCGGTGATATGATCAATTCAAGAAAACTATTTGATGATTCTGAAAAGGCTCACCCAATCACAGAAGACGAGATGATCAAGATTGAAAAAATCCATGGAACAGTATTGTTAATTGGTGCTGAAGATGATGTGTTGTGGGATACTGCAAAATATATGCGCCGTATGAAGCAGCGTATGAAAGAACATTCACACACATGCAGATTGGATTATGTCATTTATGAGCATGGAACCCATTTCGTTTTTCCGGAGAGTATGTTAAAGACGATGCTGCCAATTGGTTCTGGAATCTTTATGAAACTGGCATTTCAGGCGGCAAGAAAGTATCCGAAAGAATGTCAGAGTGCACGGATGGATATTGACCAGCGGGTGAGAAATGCTGTTGCTGAATGGAAGAGTACAGAAAGATAGATTAAAATAGATAGAAGGTATAAGTATGGTATTTAAAACAATAGGAAATAAATCAAATCCAGTTATCTTGTTTTTCCATGCAATGGAAGTAATTGGGGAAAGTAGTATGCCGGTTGCAGAGAAAATGAAAGAAAAATATTACTGTATTATGCCAACATCAACCGTGTATTGCTCTGGGCAGAGATATCAAAGTAAAAGAGATGAAATACAGCAAATTGTACGATTTCTGGAAAATCATGGAATCAAAGAGATAGAACTTGCAGTTGCATCTTCGATTGGAGCAGATCTCGCCATGGCATTCCTGACAGAGATAAAAATACCGGTAAAGCATGTTTTTTTTGATGGCGGGCAGTTTGCACAGATTGGAAAGGCAACACGCAGAATCATGGTTCCGTTCTTATATATAGCAATGAAAAGTTTATATTGGTCAAAAGGAAAGACACTAAAGAGAATCATGTGGTGTGACGATGATAAAATTAAACCTTATTTTATAGAGGCAGGAAAGAACTTGACGTATGGAAATCTGAGAAGACAGCTGACAGACAGTTTGGAAGATAAGCCATTTTCAGAACTATCAGAAGAATTGCAGAAACATACATTCTGGGAATTTGGAAGTATAGAAGAACATTTTAAATACAGAAATGCAGTGATGCAGACTTATATATACGGTAACTTTCCGGTTTTTGAGGGATTCAACCATATGCAGTATCAAATTCAAAATCCGGAGGGATTTGCCAGAATGCTCGAAACAATTATTGAGACTGACCGATTACCGGAATTGGCATTTACGATGTGGTATAGAGGAAAATAGTTATGAAAAATGCTTATGAGCTTGCTGAAAATATATTGAAGTCCAAACCCGATAAGAATATAGAATTAAAATCATCAGATTCTTTTGCCAGTATTGAGTTATATGGTACATCAGCTTGCAAAAGAAAATCTGTCTGAATAGAACAGACTTGTAAAACTGCAGAAAGCATCTGCGGAGTGGAAACTGAATACACGAGGAAAAAAATTGAAACACCAAGACTTGACAAATTCCTGTAATGAGTTAAAATATAACAGTGTTATATAACGCTGTTATATTTTGAAAAGAAGTTTAGAGGATACGAAAAGAATGTCGACGAAAGCAGAAGATACACAGAAAAACATATTAGATACAGCCAGAAAACATTTTCTGAAAGATGGTTTGACAGGAGCATCTTTAAGAAATATTGTAAAAGATGCAGGGCTTACTACTGGCGCATTTTACAAATATTATCCGACGAAAGAGGCACTTTTTGATGCACTGACGGATCCTTATATGGAACATATTTATCAGATTTATGACCAGATCGTTGAGGAGTTTGAAAAGCTTTCTGCCAGTGATCAGACAAGGAATATGTCGGATACATCCAGTGATGGGATGGAGCAGATGGTTGATTATATCTATGATCATTATGATAATTTCAGATTATTGTTGAAATGCGGAGACAGTGGAAAATTTGAATTATTCATACACAATATGGTAGAGCGGGAAATGAAGTCCAGCTTGAATTATATGGAAAAGATGAAAGAGAACGGTGTGAAAATACCGATTGTAGAGGAAAGCCTTATGCATATGATCTATACGGGATTTTTTTCATCAGTATTTCAAATCATTGAGCATGATATAGACAGGGAGACTGCAAAGAAAAATGTACATCAACTGAAAGAATTTAATACAGGTGGCTGGGAACGATTGTGGAATATTGAATTTCCAGTATAACTGATGCAGGAATTCTGAATAGGTTATGTGTGTTGCAGGTTCTGGAATTCTGAATAAAGTTCAGACAGGATAATAATATCAGGTGGTTGATGCCAGTAGACCACCTATTTTATTATATACTGGTTAGTGCGAACTAATAGAAGGTAAAATAATAAAACGAACGTAAGGAGTGAAAAGATGTGAAAGAAAAAAAGAAGTCGGCAGTCAGCTGGATCCTGACGTGGGCCGGACAAAAAAGAATTGCCTATGTGTGGAGTGTGTTATTTGCAATAGGAAATGTGATTTTTAAGATTTTGCCGTATTTTATTATTGCAGATGTAGTAAAGCTGTTTTTAAATGGTGAAAAGGAGTTTGAAATATATCTTGCAAAAGCGGTTCTGATTGCATTATCGTTTATCATTGCAGAACTGCTTCATTCACTTTCGACAGCATTGTCACATAAAGCAACGTTTGCAGTACTTGCAAATATAAGAAAATCCTGCTGTGACAAGCTGGCGCGGGTACCTCTTGGCTATGTGAAAGACACACCTTCCGGTACATTTAAAAATATTATGGTGGAAAGAATCGACAGTATCGAGACAACACTGGCGCATATTGTCCCGGAATTCACGTCCAATCTGCTGGCACCGATTGTGATTTTGATTTATTTCTTCCTGACAGACTGGAGATTGGCACTCTGGTCATTGGTGCCGGTTATAGTGGGATTTCTTTCCTATTTTGGAATGATGCTGGATTATAAACCAAGCTTCGAGAGAACGGTTCAGACAACAAAAGATCTGAATGATGCGGCAGTGGAATATATTGACGGAATCGAAGTGATCAAGGCATTTGGAAAGACAGAAAGTTCTTATGCAAAATTTACAAAGGCGGCTATGGCTTATGCAGATTCCTTTATTTCCTGGATGAAACGGTGCTCGATCTTTCATGGACTGATGATGGTGGTCACACCTTATACGCTTCTTACGGTATTGCCGTTTGGGGCACATTATGTAGCCAATGGAACACTTGCGATTTCAGATTTTGTCATCTGCATTATTTTATCACTTGGAATCGTTGGACCGTTGATCACAGTGGGTTCCTATACAGATGATCTTGGCAAGATCGGAGTGATTGTTGGTGAAGTGGCAGGAATTCTGGAACAACCGGAACTGGAACGTCCAGAGAAAAGTAAATGTGTTCCAAAAGATAACTCCGTTACTCTTGAAGATGTCAGATTTGGTTATCACGACAAAGAAATCCTGCACGGAGTAACTATGGAGCTGAAAGCAGGAACGGTAAATGCAATCGTAGGACCTTCCGGAAGCGGCAAGTCGACCATCGCAAAGCTGATTGCGTCCCTGTGGGATGTGGATTCCGGAAGCATCAAAATCGGTGGAGTTGATGTCAAAGAACTGGCATTTGCAGATTTTAATCGGAAAATTGCATATGTTGCACAGGACAATTATCTGTTTAATGAAACAGTCCGTGAAAATATCAGACAGGGAAATACGGATGCTACAGATGAACAGATCATCGAGGTGACAAAGAAAAGTGGATGCTATGAATTTATCATGCAGTTGGAGAATGGATTTGATACGGTTGTAGGAGGTGCAGGAGGACATCTGTCAGGTGGCGAGAGGCAGCGTATCTCCATTGCAAGAGCAATGTTAAAGGATGCTTCGATCGTGATCCTTGATGAGGCAACTGCCTACACAGATCCGGAAAATGAGGCAATTCTGCAGAATTCTATCGCAAAACTGGTAGCAGGGAAGACACTGATCGTAATCGCACACAGACTTTCTACTGTTAAGGACAGTGACCAGATCTTTGTTGTAAATGATGGAAATGTAACAGCACATGGCACACATGAGGAACTTCTGGTGTCATGCCCGCTTTATAAGGAAATGTGGAATGCCCATATTTCTGTAAAAGATACGGTGAAGGAGGGAGAATGATATGTTTGGGATTCTGGCAAAATTCTTTCATTTTTCAGGCAGGGAAAATGGCAATAAATTTAAACTGTCGATAGTGATCGGACTCATAGAGGCTCTTGCCTCAGCAATGAAGATTCCGGCTATTATGTACATACTGATTGGTCTGCTGAGTGGGAAATCGACAGGAAAATATATTGGAGGCTCCGTTGCGATTATGGTTCTTGCAATTGTAGTCGACGTAATCTGCAAGAGATACTCTACAGTGCTTCAGACAGAGGGAGGATATAATGCAAGTGCTTTTATGAGAATCAAGATTGCAGAACATCTGCGATATCTGCCGATGGGGTATTTCAATTCCAATAGTATCGGGGAAATTTCTTCCATTACAACCAATACAATGGAAATACTTGGCGATGTGGCTGCGAGAGTGGTCATGCTGACCATGCAGGGAATTCTGGAAACATCCATGATCATTCTGATGTTGTTTCTTTTTGACTGGAGAATCGGATTGATCGCCGTAGCAGGAGTACTTATTTTCTTTGGAGTCAATTCTGTGATGCAGAATACAGGGAAAAAAGATTCAGAGCAAAAAGTGGTATGCGATACAGAGCTTGTAAACCAGATCATGGAGTATCTGCAGGGAATATCAGAAGTAAAATCATACAATCTGCTTGGAAAAAAGGCAAAGAGATTAAATGATGCAAATGAAGCATGTGAAAAGATCAATACAAAGATGGAGATGTTGTTTGTTCCCTATCATTTTCTGCAAAGTGTGATAACAAAAATCACAGGTGCAGTGATTGTAGCATGCAGTGCATATTTTTATATTAATGGAACTATGAGTGCGGTCTATGCGATCGGTATGACAATTTCAGCATTTATGCTTTATGCCAGTCTGGAATGTGCAGGAAATTATTCATCCCTTTTACATGTGGTAAGTGTATGTGTAGATAAAGCAAATGCAATACTGGAACTGGATACCATGGATATTGACGGTAAAGAAATACAGCCGGAAAATTACGATATCAGACTTTCTAATGTTTCGTTTTCTTATGACAAACGGAAGATCATTGATGATATATCGCTCTCTATTCCGCAGAAAACGACGACAGCAATCGTTGGACCATCTGGTGGAGGAAAATCAACACTTTGCAATCTGATTGCCAGGTTCTGGGATGTGGATTCCGGAGAAGTGATGCTTGGAGGCGTGAATGTAAAAGACTATAGCATGAATAGTTTAATGAGTAATTTTTCATTTGTATTTCAGTCTGTGTATTTGTTTGCAGATACCATTGAGAATAATATTAAATTCGGACGTCAGGATGCAAGCCATGAGGAAGTGGTGGAAGCGGCAAAGAAAGCGTGCTGTCACGATTTCATCAGCAAACTTCCGAATGGATATGACACAGTGATCGGAGAAGGCGGAGCCACACTTTCCGGCGGTGAGAAACAGCGGATCTCGATAGCCAGAGCAATCATGAAGGATGCACCAATCGTTATATTAGATGAGGCAACGGCCAATGTTGATCCTGAGAATGAAAAGGATCTGATGAATGCAGTAGATGCACTTACAAAGGAAAAAACGATTATTATGATTGCCCACAGATTAAAAACGGTCAGACATGCAGATCAGATTGTGGTTGTTGAAAAAGGAAGAATTGCACAGCAGGGAACACATGAGCAACTAATGAAGCAGGAAGGTATTTATAAGAGATTTGTGGATGCAAGGCAGCAGGCGGTAAGTTGGAAACTGGTGCACTGAGAAATAATCCACAGTTGGTGAATATCCAAATTGAATTGTCTGAAAGAGATTTAATTTAAGTTTCGCTTATATAGGTGTCTGAGGAAAATTTCATAGGAAAAACATGAAAAAAGCACTGAAAACTGTTGAATTATTGGTTTTACAGTGCTTTTTCTTTTGCAAAAGAGGGACACAAATTTTTCACAAAATAATTAGCACTCACCTCTTGACTCGGCTAATAACATATGGTATAACATACTTAACGCAAAGAAAAGCGTTATACAACAAATAGAACAAAAGTATGAAAATAGTAGAAACACCCGGAAAGGAGGGGTTTTTATGAATATCCAGAAATTTACACAGAAATCTATGCAGGCAATCCAGGATTGCGAGAAATTAGCTTATGAATATGGTAATCAGGAAATCGAGCAGGAGCATCTGCTGGTAGCCCTGATGCGTCAGGAAGATGGTCTGATCCCGATGCTGATTGAAAAGATGGAGATCAACAAACAGCATTTCATGAACAATGCGGAAGATCATCTGGCAAAGAGAGTGAAAGTTTCCGGCGGACAGGTTTATGTCGGTCAGCAGCTGAACAAAGTATTGATCAGCGCCGAGGACGAAGCAAAGCAGATGGGCGATGAGTATGTATCTGTAGAGCATCTGTTTTTGAGTATGATCCGTTATCCGAACCCGGCGATCAAAGAGATTTTCCGTGAATATGGAATCACAAGAGACAGATTCCTCCAGGTATTATCCACTGTCCGTGGCAACCAGAGAGTTGTAAGCGACAATCCGGAAGCTACTTATGATACATTGGAAAAATATGGTTACGATATGGTAGAACGTGCAAGAGATCAGAAACTGGATCCGGTCATCGGACGTGACAGTGAGATCCGAAACGTTATCCGTATCCTTTCCAGAAAGACAAAGAATAACCCGGTTCTGATCGGTGAGCCTGGTGTTGGTAAGACTGCCGTTGTTGAAGGACTGGCACAGCGTATCGTTCGCGGAGATGTTCCGGAAGGATTAAAAGACAAGAAATTATTTGCCCTTGATATGGGTGCACTGGTTGCAGGTGCAAAATACAGAGGCGAATTTGAGGAACGTCTGAAAGCTGTTTTGGATGAAGTAAAGAAGAGCGAGGGCAAGATCATTCTCTTTATCGATGAGCTGCATACGATCGTTGGTGCAGGAAAGTCGGACGGAGCCATGGATGCCGGCAACATGTTAAAACCAATGTTGGCAAGAGGTGAATTGCATTGTATCGGTGCTACTACACTGGATGAGTACCGTGAATATATCGAAAAAGACGCTGCACTGGAGCGTCGTTTCCAGCCGGTTATGGTAGATGAGCCGACGGTGGAAGATACTATTTCCATTCTGCGTGGTCTGAAAGAGCGTTATGAAGTATTCCATGGTGTAAAAATTACAGATGGTGCGCTGGTTTCAGCAGCTGTATTATCTAACCGTTACATTTCTGACCGTTTCCTGCCGGATAAAGCCATCGACCTTGTGGACGAGGCCTGTGCACTGATCAAGACAGAGCTGGATTCCATGCCGACAGAGCTGGATGAACTGAACCGTAAAGTAATGCAGCTGGAGATTGAAGAAACCGCTTTGAAGAAAGAAGAAGACAATCTGAGCAAAGAGCGTCTGGAGAATCTTCAGAAAGAGCTGGCAGAGCTGCGCAGTGAATTCCAGACAAAGAAAGCACAGTGGGACAACGAGAAGAAAGCCGTTGAGCGTGTACAGAAGCTGCGTGAGGAACTGGAAGCACTGAACAAAGAAATCCAGACCGCACAGCAGAATTATGATTTGGAAAAGGCAGCAGAACTGCAATATGGAAAGAAACCACAACTGGAGAAAGAACTGGCGCACGAAGAAGAAATCGTGAAAAATAAAGATATGTCACTGGTGCATGAGAGTGTCAGCGAAGACGAAATCGCAAGAATCATTTCCCGCTGGACAGGAATCCCGGTTGCAAAACTGACCGAGAGTGAACGTAACAAAACCTTACATCTGGACGAAGAACTGCACAAACGTGTCATCGGACAGGATGAGGGTGTTACAAAAGTAACCGAAGCGATCATCCGTTCCAAAGCCGGAATCAAAGATCCGAGTAAGCCGATTGGTTCATTCCTCTTCCTTGGACCTACCGGTGTTGGTAAAACCGAGCTGGCAAAAGCTCTGGCTGCAAGCCTGTTTGACGATGAATCCAACATGGTTCGACTTGATATGAGTGAATACATGGAGAAATACTCCGTATCCAGACTGATCGGAGCACCTCCAGGATATGTAGGTTACGATGAAGGTGGTCAGCTGACCGAAGCTGTTCGTAGAAAACCATATTCCGTCGTTCTGTTTGATGAGGTAGAGAAAGCACATCCGGATGTCTTTAACGTATTGTTACAGGTTCTGGATGACGGTCGTATTACGGATTCCCAGGGTCGTACCGTAGATTTTAAAAATACCATCATCATTATGACCTCCAACCTTGGATCTGCGCATCTGCTGGAAGGTATTGATGAAAACGGTGATATCAATCCGGAAGCAGAAGAACTGGTTATGAACGAGCTGCGCGGCAACTTCAGACCGGAGTTCTTAAACCGTCTGGATGAGATCATTATGTTTAAGCCGCTGACCAAGGATAACATCGGAAATATCATTCATCTGCTGATGAATCAGCTGAACAAACGTCTGGAAGACCGCGAGATTTCCGTAGAACTTACACCGGCAGCAGAGAACTTTATCGTAGAGCATGGGTATGACCCAATCTACGGTGCAAGACCTCTGAAACGATTCCTGCAGAAACATGTGGAGACTTTATCAGCAAAACTGATCCTTGCCGATGAAGTACATGCAAATGATGTCATCCTCATTGATGTGGATGGAGATCATCTGACGGCAAGGGTAAAATAATATAAGGATTATGGGAGTGCAAAGCACGGAGTAATCCGTGTAATCAAGATTTGGGTGTTTTGACACCTAGATCAGATATAGAAAAAAGAGACTTAGCTTAGTTGTAATGACTGGGCTGAGTCTCTTTTTCTATCAATCAAAATGTAAATAATCGGTGCCCGCTTTTACAAGTAAAAGTCAGAAAATATCAGGTATTGTTCATGATATTTGGTTCTTCCGCAATCTCAATCAGGATAACACTGTGGACGGGCAGTGTAACATCAATGATCAGATGATCAGTTACAGTTGCTTCCCGGTAGATGGTATCCGGGCTTGATTTCTGCTGGATATGATCTAAAATTTCAACAGAATCGTACTGGGGGGCTCCCATTTTCAGCCAGAGATCATAAGCGGAGCCGGAAGTGCGGCTGACTTCTGTCTGGCGCATAAGGTAATGTCCGGAGGGGAGATTTAATATGATGCACATGGAAAGGGTGGGGATATTACCATAGCAATCATAACGCTGTTCATAGGACAGAATGGAGGGCAGGTGTTCATCATAATCCAGCGGAAATGCAGTGTGAAACAGCAGAAGCTGGTAATGTGAGCCATTTTTTGTGAGAATATAATGTTCGCCTTTGGATAGAATCGAGTTACTCAACTGATTTAATTGCACAAATGTATAGTAAGATGCCTTTTTCAATCCGTGGATATCCAGCAGACCGGGACCACCACCGAACAACCGGTTTTCCGGAAAGAAATCTTCATTTACATCACAAAGGGAACGAAATCCCAGCATCTGTACCTGAGTGCCGATCAACATCTGCACAGTATATGCAATAAAGGAACTCATAAAGCAGGTATCCCGGGCATAATCTTTTGGATGGTAGGTATTGTTCCAGTCAGAAATGATCACGGGATAGTCAGTAAAGGTCGGATCCTGGTGAACCAGATGCAGAAAATCAAAGAAACTCTGGTAGAGTCCGGAAGCACTTCGATAGGAATGTTCTGTCGTATCAGCGAGATAGCGGTTCTGTATCATCCGGTCGGAAGTATTGAAATTGGAGGCATACAGATGCACGGTCAGAAAGTCCGGGTGCAGTTCGTAAGTCCGGCAATAGTCAAAAAATGCCTGATACCAGGAAAAACCATTTGGAATGGAAAAGTCAGGTCCGGCGAATTGCAGCGCTTCGTCCACCGTTTTTATCGCATTGTAGGTAACACGGTAAAACAGGAAAAAGTTTTCCATCGATTCGTGCCAGTAGCCACCTTTCATTTCCAGATCAGGGGAGGTCCACATATTGAACTTCCAGGTCAGCACTTCTTTTCTTCCATAACGATGGATCAGGTGTTCCATAAAATGTTCCACAAGACGGCTCCAGTTTTTCAGGGAGCGGGGAAAACTGACATTTGGCCGGTGCTGCCAGTTGGCAAACTGTTGCCTGGAAGCAAGCATACGCGGCATAAATCCAAGTTCTGTGTAAGGTTTGATATGAAGTTCACACAGAAAATCATAGATCATATCAATATATTGCCAGTTGTATACCGGAACTTTGTCCGGTGTCTCATAGTAGACAAAGAGATCATCGGAAAATACATTGCGCAGCCGCAGGTGACGGATGGATAATTCCCCGGCGACATTGCGTAGCTGCTGCTGGATATCTCCCCGGAGAAGGTCAGCGGCACGACCGATGGAATAACATAATTCCGGAAGTTTGCAGTGAGCCAGGGAAGGATCTTGTTTTCGTCCATTTAACTCCAGGGTGATACGGTCATTTTTGTCTGTGTCCGGCAGAGATCGTTCTGTTTTTTCTGTCCAGTAATCCCGGAAAAAGGAAAAGGTGGAGGAAGTTTCTTCCGGCGTGTGCTGACGGCTGTGCAGAAGTTTCTGCTCCTTCTGCCAGGCATAAGGTGTAGTGTGAAACAGTTTTTTAAATGCAGTATTATATGTTTTGTAACTGTTGAATCCACAGGAAAGGGCGATATCCAGCAGAGAGTGGTCCGTATTCATAATAAGCGGCAGGGAATTGACAATGCGCAGCTGGTTGATGTATTCCGTCAGTGTCAGTCCCATATGTTCCCGGAAATATTTTGAAAAATACTGCGGATGCAGTCCGATCTGCGCTGCCACTTCCGGCAATGACAGATCTTTTGTATAGTGTTCTGTGATGTAAGTCAGGGCATGGAAAAGCCGGTCATCCCGTGTCTGAGTTCCATGAAGCGCAGATGCAGAAGAAGTGGACAGCTGGTTCAGGATGTAGGACAGCAAATTTCCGAGATGGGACAGTGCATGCAGTTGAGCCCCCGGGGAATGTACGGTATGATAATAAATAAATTTTCCGAATTCCTGACAGAAAAATTCATAGCGTTCCGGTTCGGATTCCGGTGTGACGGTGTGGGTGTTGAGTGTCATGTCAGTAAGCTCCGGAACTGCAGACTGTATGTAGGATTTATGGATGAGAACACTCAGAACCCGGGCATCCGGTGAGAAAGTCAGGAACTGATGGATTTCGTACATATTAAAAAATGTAAAATCATGGGGCTTTAGATGAATCAGCTGATTGCGGCACCGGATGGTTCCGGTTCCCTGCAGCAGAAACAGAAAGTTGAAACTGTCAAAACATTGTGGTTTGCTATTCAGTTTGTCTTTCAGTTCAAACTGGTAAAAAGGCAGGACAGGCATGATAAAATCTCCTTTTATAATGTAAGTTTTTGAAATGATAATAGAAAATAGTATAACATAAATGGAAGAAAAATAATATAAAATGCATAAATAAGGGTAGAAATATAAGGTTAAAAAAACAGAGTAGAATAAAACAACTGAAAAAAGCCAGAAAAAAGTTCTGTTTGGACAAGCCAAAACCGGAAAAAATCCGTAAGATTATGGACATAGAAACGAGCACACAGGTTTAGCAAAAAACCGAAAGAGAGGTATGAGTAAATGAATGAGAAAAAAGAATTGTCTATGTCTGAACGAATCAGCTGGGCACTTGGACAGGCTACCGGCCGTCAGTTTATCACGGCGCTGGTAAGTACATACATTTTGATCTTTATGACAGATGTATTTGGAGTACCGGCCGCAGCAGCAGGTGTCATTATGACAGCCGCAACTGTCTGGGATGCTATCAATGATCCAATCATGGGTGGACTGGCAGACCGTACAAAGAGCCGCTGGGGTACTTACCGTCCGTATCTGTTACTGATTCCGCTGCCATTATCCATCGTATCCGTTCTGTTGTTTGCAGCACCGGATCTGAGCACTACCGGAAAAATTGTTTATGCAGCGGTACTTTATATCTGTTATGGAATGCTTGTAACAGCCATCGAGATTCCATATTATGCAATCCTTCCAACGATGTCCAGAAATGAGATGGAGCGAAATGATGTCATTTCTCTGGCAACGTTTATCGCATCCATCATGATCCTTATTGTAACATCTTTTACAACAAATTTTGTAAATGTGATCGGTGGAGATAATCCGGCAAAAGGATATATGGTATTAGTAGCCATCGGTGCGATTTTGATGTGTATTACAAGCTGGATCGCATTTGCAAAATGTAAGGAACGTCATACGGTTGATATGACACACGAAGAGCATGTATTTAAAAGTGCAGGAAAGCTTCTGAAAGTAAAAGAGATGTATCCGATGATCGCATTCTGGTGTGTAGGATGTATCCTGTTTCAGATTATCATGTCATCTTCTGTTTTTTATTGCATGTACTATCTGATGAATCCTGGCCTGATCGCTACTTACATGTTAGTGATCTCCATCAGTGGTATGGTAGGTGTTATGGTGCTGATGCCGATTCTCCTTAGAAAAGTAAAAGGAAGTATGAAAAAAGCAGTTACATTTACACAGGTTATTGCCTGCGTATGTTATCTGATTCTGTTCTTTGTTGGTGGAAAATCCATTCCGGCACTGTATATCCTGACATTTATTGCATGTATGTTCTCTACCATGACAAATGCATTTCGTCCGATGACTGTTTTCGGAATGACAGATTATGTATACAAAACAACCGGTGAACAGCTGAATGGTACGATTTCTGCTATTGGTGGTTTCTCCTACAAATGTGGAACAGCTATTTCCAATGCGATCCTTGCAGGTGTTCTGGCAGCAACCGGTTATATCGCAAATGCTATCGGGCAGGAGCCGGAAGCAGTTCTGATCGGTATTAATTCCGTTCGTTTCCTCGTTCCACTGGCAGCATCCGTTCTGTATATTATTTTCATCCAGTTCTATCCGGAGAAAAAGATGCAGGAACTTACTGCGAATAGTGAGAAAGCTAACTAAAACCATAAACCAAATAAAAAATGTATTCCTGGAGAATTTCATTTATAAGATTCCGTGAATACATACAAATCAAAGGGGCATTTGTACATGCCCTTTTGGTGGTTGAAGAAAGCGTAGTAGAAAAGAAAGGTGTATTAAAATCAATGAAAAATCAATGGATTACAGATGGAAGCGGAAAACCGTTTTATGCAAGAAAAGAAATTCATCTGACAAAGGAAATCTGTAAGGCCAGGGCAGCAGTCTGCGGTCTGGGACAATTCATTTTTCATATCAACGGGCAGAAGGTAGGAGATCACGAGCTGGATCCGGGCTGGACAAATTATAAAAAACGAATCCAGTATGTAACATTTGATGTGACGGATGATCTGAAAAAAGGGAAAAATGTGATCGGAGCGGAAGTCGGAAACGGCTGGTTTCTGATGCAGAACGAGCATTACAGTTTCCATTTTCCACCTTTTATGCCGCCAAATCCGAATCCGTATGAGGCGTTTGGCGAGAGCCTTGTACTGGCACTGGAACTGACGGTGGAATATGCGGATGGAACCAGTGAGACAGTTTATGCGGATGATTCTTTTAAGGTAAAACCGCATGAGATTACTATGAGCAATGTGTATGGTTCTGAGACAGCCGATGGAGCGGCTTATCCTGCAGGCTGGGACATTGCCGGCTTTGATGACAGTGGCTGGGCAGCTGCACAGCAGGTGGCAGAGGTGCAGGCACCGACTGGAACACTTGTAGAGCAGGATCAGCCGGCTATCAAAGTGATCAGGCGCTACGAGGCAAAATATATTCACAGCGTGGAAGCGGATAAATCTCTGGATATGACAGAACAGCAGGAATCTGATATAGATGCAGAGAATGTTGCAGCAGAGGATCAGAAAACCGGCAGTATTCATCGCGATATTTACGATCTGGGACAAAATATTTCCGGTATGCTGCAGTTTGATGTAAAAGGCAAAAAAGGAACGAAACTGCGTTTTTATGTGGCAGAAAAACTGGATAAAAACGGTGATGTGGATCAGATGGCGAAAAACTGGGTCCTGATCGACAACTGTATTACCTATGTCATTGGACAGGATGATATCTGGGAAACATTCCGTATGAAATTCACTTATTTTGCGGGACGTTACTTTGGGGTGGAAGGACTGGATGAACATACAGAACTTCGCAATATGTATGGAGATGCGATTTCCAGTGCATGGCAGAGGGATGGAAGTTTTCACTGTGATGATGAGCGTTACAATCAGATTTATGACTTGGTGGAGAAAGCTGTGGAAGCAAATATGCTCAGTGTACATACGGACTGTCCGACCATTGAGCGGTTTGCATGGCAGGAGCCAAACCATCTGATGGCACCGTCAATTATGTATATGAAGCGTTCTGATCGTCTTTGGAACAAATTTCTGACGGATCTTCGCATGGATCAGCATACGGCAGAGGACAGCTTTTCTGACGGGCAGGGCGGACGGTTTTATCCGGGGGATGGACTGATGCCATCTCAGAGTCCATGCTATATCCCGAATGTACTTCCGGTACCGGGAATGGGAAGTTTTTATGATATTATTCCGTGGGGCAGTACAAGCATCCTTGGAACCTACTGGCATTATATGTTTTATGGAGATGAGCAGATCATTCGTGATAACTATGAGGCAGGAAAAAAATATCTGGGTCATGAAGCGGCTCTTCGCGATGAAGAAGGATTTATCCATCACGGTCTCGGTGACTGGGGAAATCCGGAACACGCATTGCTGCGCGAGAATGTTGAGACTGCATTTTTGTATGCAGACAGCAAGACAATGGCATACTTTGCAGGCATTCTCGGAAAAACGGAGGAGCAGGCAGAATTTACAGAACTGGCAGAAGAAATCAAAGCAAATTATAATGAAAAACTACTGGTGCAGCACCCGCAGGATGGATACTGGTATTATCAGGCATGGGATCACAAAGATGAGATTTGCATGACGCAGGCCGCAGAGGCATTGCCGTTGTATTGGGGCATGGTTCCGGAAGATAAGGTGGAAGATGTGGTACGTACCTTCCGTCAGACACTGGAAGAAAAAGGTGTGTTCATCAGCGGGGAGGTCGGACTGCCATATATTATTCAGACTGCGAGAAAATATGGTATGAACGATCTGATCTGTCAGTTTATCACCAGAACCCAGCATCCGAGCTACTACGCATTTGTACTGGATGGTGAGACAACACTGGGTGAATACTGGGAGCAGAATCCGAGAAGCCACTGCCATGATATGATGGGACACATCATCGAGTGGTATTACAATGGACTGGCTGGTATCCGTTCGCTGGAGCCGGGATTTGGCAGAATCGAAATCGCACCGTATCTGCCGGAGAGTATGAATGAATTTACCTGCAGCTATAACTCCGTAAAAGGAAAAATTACGGTGCATGTGACACGGGAAAATGGTGAAGTAAAAGTGGAAGCTGATGTTCCGGAAAATATTGAGTATACGATTCTGTAAGATGTTGGGGTCAAAAGATGCCTTACGAATTGTTCCGTACTTCGTACTCCCACAATTCTACCCAATATTCGCATATCGTGAAGCTGACGATCCACTTTTATGCTCATATCGGGGCGGGTCATTAAGCCATAAAACCACTCCTGTGCAAGCACATCGTGGTTTCAGGCTTTTGACCCTGGCATCTTCTGTAAATATGAAGTCATGAACATATTCAAATTTATCGGTTATGTGTACAATATTGAAAAATAGCATGTAAATAATAGTGGATAAGTAATGTAGGGCATGAGTTGTGCTCTGCATTATTGGAAAGGGGAAATTATGGGATATCCAAGAGAAGTGATCGAACAGGTAAAAGAAGCAGTTTGCAAAGAAGCGGCAGAGATGCGCCGGATCAACAAAATCGTTCCGGTGACTGGTAAACGACTGCAGATTACACAGCCGGATCGACAGATCGACGTGGTTTTTTATCCATCAGAGAAAGAACATGCACCGTTGATTCTTGGTTTCCACGGCGGTGGATTTCTGTTTGGAGGATGTGCTATGAATGATGCTATGTGGAGCGAGACGGGGGCACAGCTTGGAGCTGCCGTGGCATCTGTTGAATACCGAAAGAGTCCGGATTACCAGTGGAGAGAGGCCCTTGCGGATGCCTATGATGCAGCTGTTTATTTTCAGAATAACGCAGAAGAATATGGTATCAATAAAAATGATATCTCTGTGATGGGATGCAGCGCCGGAGCAAATCTGGCAGCATCTGTCTGCCTGTATGCAAATCAACAAAAGAATCATCTTTTTCAGAGACAGATTCTTATGTATCCGTTTCTGGATTCTGCGACAGATCCTGACAGCAAAGGAAAAGGAAGCCTGGAAGGACCGATCAAGTATGTATTTAATGAATTGCATCGTAAACCGGAGGAAGCCAAAGTTCCGCTAGTCTCCCCTGTTTTTGCTGAAAAAAAAGAATTAGAAGGACTTCCGAAAACCATCATTTGTTATGCGGATCAGGACAATCTGAAAGCAGAAGGACAGAAATATGCGGAGATGCTGCGAAATGTAGGTGTCGGTGTGGATGATATGGTGACGATAGGAATGCCGCATGGTTTTTATGAGAGTGGTTTTGGAAAAATCAGTGAGGGAGAGATGGATTTCCTTGGGGATGATGTCAAAGAGATGATCCGAAACGGAAAAATCGCACAGGCTTCACAGGAGTGTCTGGAGTTTATCAAAAAACATTTTTAAATACTGCAAGAGTAAAATAATACAAGAATAGAATAATTAAGAGGCTTAGCTTAGTGTAATGACTGGGCTGAGTCTCTTTTCTCTCAGATTTTGGAATGATCACTTTGAACGCAAACCGCAAAGAGAATGTGTTTATGAGCAAGTAACGGAAGTGGATTGCGAATGTTCGATTTACAATAACTTCATGGCATGATACAATAAAATATCATTGTGACGGAGTTGTTTTTATCTGGAATAGAATTTTTAAAGAAGAATACAATAAACGAAATTAGTTTGACCTAATAGTAATAGAGGAGATGTGTGGAAAATGGAGGATTTAACGTGAAAGAATATTTTATCAGTGAGATTGATATAGACAAATTGTATCATTTGTCGGATATAAAAATACAACTGGATTCGACGAAACGCCAGCATCTTCTGCTGACAGGAAAAAATGGTTCAGGAAAGACATCGTTGTTGTTAGAGATAGAAAAATTTTTGAAGGCCATAAATGATGAAAAATTTTCTAAGTTGAGAGGGTTTTATAAAGATGCATTAAATAGAGCCAAGGTTAATATAGAATCTGCAGCCAGTGAGAACGATAAATATGAAGCTGAAAAGCGGTATAGAATTTATGCAGATGAAATTGCAAAATATAGCGATGGTGTTCGAATTACCCTGAATGAATGCGATGGCATAGAAAAGGCATACCAAGATGGAAAATTTATAATGGCATATTTTCCATCTGAACGAAAAGCACAATTTGATGTACCGAATGGGGTAGAAAATATTGAATTGTCCAAAGCATACAGAATAGATAATAGTGCAGGAGCAGTTTTGCTTAAATATATGGTACATTTGAAAACGCAGCAATCTTATGCACAAAATGCAGGCGATGAATCTGTTGCGCAAATGATTCAGAAGTGGTTTGACAGATTTGAATCAGCATTGAGAATTTTACTGGATGAGCAGTCTGTCCATCTAGAATACGACTATAAGCGCTATAATTTTAAAATTTGTCAGAATGGACGAGAACCATTTGGTTTTAATGAATTATCGGATGGATATTCTTCCATTATTTATATGGTTTCGGATTTAATTCTGCGAATGGATAAGAATTGGCTGTTAGGGGATGAACTGAGTCAGTATAATTATCAGGGAATTGTTCTGATTGATGAGTTGGAGACACATCTTCATATTGAATTACAGAAAAAGATCCTTCCGTTTTTAACAGAATTTTTCCCCAAAATCCAATTCATTGTGACAACACATTCTCCTTATATTTTGAATTCTATTTCAAATGCAAGGGCTTATGATTTGGAGAGACATGTTGCATTGGATAATTTATCGGCATTTTCTTCCGATGATCTTGCAGAAGGATATTTTGAAGCGGATGAATATTCTGATGAATTAAAAAAACAATTGGCAAGGTATGAAATCCTTTGCTTCAGTGATGAAGTGACAGAGGAGGAACGAGCAGAGCGGGCAGAACTCAGAATCAAATTGAAAAATATGTCTTCGGAACTTTCAGGAACAGCAAAAGAGAAGTTTGAGGATATTGAGCGGAGAAGAAAATTAAATGATCAGAATTAAAAGAAAAGATACCGCACAGACACAGCTTGCAATTAAGGATTTAGAGGAAGCAAGTCAGCGTGGAAATTCTTATAATACAGAAAATGTAAATCGTGCGTTAAAAGCAGTATTTTATGGAAAATGTTACATCTGTGAAAATAAACACGCTACATCGTATCAGATTGAACATTTAATACCGCATCATGGCAATGCACGGTTGAAATATGACTGGAACAATTTGTTTTGGGCGTGTGCGCATTGTAATAATATAAAATCTGACAAGTATGAGCCGATTTTAGATTGTACAAAGCGTTCAGTGGAACAATTAATTGCATTTCGTAAAAAAGGCTATTTTGGTGCAGAGGAAAAACTGGAATTTACGCCATTGGTTTCTGATGATGAGGAAGTGGAACAGACGGTTTCTCTGCTTGAAGATGTATATTATGGAACGACACCGCAGAAAAAGATAGAGGCGCAGATCATACGAAAAAATTTGCGAAAGAATCTCTCAAAATTCAAAGAGTATGTAAGAGAGTATCAGGAAGCGGAAGATGCGGTGGAAAAAGACGATATAGGAGAACTCTTGAAAAGAGAACTCAATAATAGTTCTGAATTTACTGCATTTAAAAGATGGCTGATCTGGGACAACGAAATGTTTTCAGAGATAGAAAAGTATATTCCGAAAAAAGATTGATTTTAGAGAAATAAAAATTGGTACTTGAATGTGCAATTATTCAAGTACCATCCTAATTTTGCCTCAATTTTATTATTGCACAAAGACTTATATTGCGGTAAGCTTCCTCAATTTAGGATTAGGAACCTTTGGGGCTTGCTGAGGAGTGTGAAAATTGAGTACAAGCATGGTCAAAAATGTTTCCAAATTAACCACCTCCTATATGTAATGATACCAAATAATAAATGAAGAGAAAAGATACTGCGTAAAAAGTAGGAGACTTAGCTTAGTTGTAATAATTGGGCTAAGTCTCTTTTTTTAAGCCGCATTTTTTCCGGTAATCTCTTGGTGTATCGTTGTATTTCACCTTAAAACTGTTATAGAAATAGCTGCTGTTGCTGTAGCCGATGGCTTCCATGATCTGCTCTACGCTCAGGGAACTCTGGCTCAACAGATAAGCAGCCTGTTGCAATTTACGTTCCTGTAGAAGCTGCTTGAAATTTTTCTGTAAATGCTTTTTTAACAGACGGCTCACATAATAGGTGGGCTGTCTGATCTGTGCGGAAATCTCCGCAAGTGTCCCTGATTTATAATGCGTCTCAATATATTGCAAAATCGTAAAAATCTGTGTCTGTTCGTACTGTTCCGGCACCGGGCAGTTTAATTTTTCTGCAAATACGGAGAGGTTCATCAGAACCAGTCCCATGGTCGTCTGGTTGATGGTATTTGTGTTCTGTTTATTCCAGAAAATTGTCCATATCATGTTTTCCAAAAGATTCAGCACCGGAGGAATATCCTTTGCGGAAAAATGCAGATAACTGTAGAGGGAAGTGCTGCCGGATAAAGCACTCAGCAGAAAATCTCGTAAAATGTTTTCCTGCTCGATCATGGAGACTGAACGGTCAAAAAATTCCGGAAGAATGATGAAATTCACAGCAATATCGTTTTCCCCGGCCGGTAATATCTCATGGGAGGCATTCTGGTTCAGAAACAGAAGATCACCTTCCTGCAAAACCAGCTTGTCTGTACCGTTTAGAATGTGTGTGGTCGTTCCGCTGCACATATAAATCAGTTCCACATAGTTATGCCGGTGTCGTGGAAAATGTACAAATCTCGTATGAGGACGAACTTCGATCAGACATCCTTTTTCCAGCAGTTTTTTGCTGTCAATGGTGAAATCAGATGGCTTTGCAAACTGCGTGGTATAGAGATTCGACTGAATCTGAGAAGCACCCTGAAGAATGAGCCTTTCCTCTTCTGTGACCTGTCTGAGTTTGTTCAGTAATTCCTCCTGCATGTCTTTCCCCTTTTCTATCTGTGTGAGTCTGAACTGAGTTTGCATCCGGATTTTCAGACATCGTAAAAATGGAATTCCGTATCTGCAAATAAAGTCCTGTTTTTTTGAAAATAAAAGCCTAAAAATCTATCTGATATCATTATAAAATAATCCCATGAAAATGCAATGGAAGAATTGATGGAATGGTTTTTCTAAGGGATATTTTTTGAATTTTAATTGAAAATATGAAGATCAATTTGGATAGATTAGCAGAATAGGAAAATAGCAGAAGGGAGAATTGCATGAAATATTATCTTGCAGTGGATATCGGGGCTTCCAGCGGAAGACTGATCCTGGGACACCGGGAAGAGGGAAAAATGATTCTGGAAGAAGTACACCGTTTCGGAAACGGAATGGAAATGCAAAACGGGCATCTTACCTGGGATGTGGATCAGCTGTTTGCTGAGATTATTACCGGAATGAAAAAATGTGCGGAACTCGGAAAATTTCCGGAGAGTATCGGCGTAGACACCTGGGCGGTAGATTTTGTGCTTCTGGATGCACAGGATCAGCGGATTGGTGATGCAGTCGGATACCGTGATCACAGAACACAGGGGATGGATCAGAAAGTTTATGAAGTGATCGGTGAGGAGAAACTTTATCTGCGCACCGGCATTCAGAAGCAGCCATTCAATACGATTTATCAGCTGATGGCTGTAAAAGAGCAGACACCGGAACAGATGGAGCAGGCAGAAACGCTTCTGATGATACCGGATTATCTGCATTTCCTGCTGAGTGGACAGAAAGTGACGGAATATACCAACGCTTCCACCACACAGCTTTTGGATCCGCAGACAAAGGACTGGGACTGGGATCTCATTGATCGGTTGGGCTATAAGAGAGAACTGTTCCGGAAAATTTGTCTTCCGGGTACAAATCTTGGAAGTCTGACACCGGGGATCGCCGCAGAGGTTGGATTTAACTGTGCGGTAGTCGTTCCGGCAACACATGATACAGGAGCAGCAGTTATGGCTGTCCCGGCAGCAGATGATCAAGTGCTGTATATCAGTTCCGGCACATGGTCTCTGATGGGAACCGAAGTGAAAGAGGCTATCTGTACCGCAGAGAGCCAGAGGTACAATTTTACCAATGAGGGTGGATATGATTACCGGTTCCGTTATCTGAAAAATATTATGGGAATGTGGATGATCAATTCCGCACGAAAAGAGCTGGCACCGGATATGAGCTTTTCTGACATTTGCGAAGGTGCGGCAAAGCAGAGCATTTCTTCCATCGTAGATGCGAACTCTGACTGCTTCCTTGCACCGGAGAGCATGACGAAGGAAGTACAGAACGCCTGCGCTGAGAGTGGTCAACAGGTTCCGAAGGGCATCTGGGAAACAGCGGCAGTGATTTACAACAGTCTGGCAGAATGTTATGCGCAGACAGCTCATGAAGTTGAAAAAATGACAGGTGTATCGTATGACTGCATCTATATCATTGGCGGAGGAGCAAATGCGGATTATCTGAACCGGCTGACTGCAAAAGCATGTCAGAAAAAAGTCTGTGCGGGACCGATCGAGGCAACCGCTATCGGAAATATTTCCGCGCAGATGATCGCTGCCGGTGAACTGGAAAATTTAAAAACTGCGAGAGAATGTATTTATCATTCTTTTGACATCGCTGAATATGAAGCATAGAGCAGATATCAATCTGTTTTTATAGAAGAGAAATAAGAAATATGGAAACAATAAATATACTACGAAGTATGGAGAGGAGTCATATGTTAGTAGAAACAAAGGCAAAAATTGGTGTTTTTTCTATCGCACTGGGCGCATATCTGCCACAGTTCCCGTCTCTGGTGCCGGAATTTGAGCAGCAGTATGAAGCGTTCAAAAAGACAATTCCGGACACGGTAGAAATTGTGGACGGAGGAATTGTTACAACAAAAGAGTTATCTATGGCAGCAGGTGATAAATTCCGTGCGGCAGATGTAGATTTGGTTATTTTACAGCTGCTTACTTACGCAACAAGTTATAACATGCTTCCAGCGATCCGTGATCTGAACGTGCCGGTGGTTCTGGTAAATGTACAGAAGAAAAAAGCGCCGGATTATGAACATACAGATACAGCTACCTGGCTGGGCGAATTATATGCATGTGGTGCAGTTGGTGAGATGGTAGCAGATCTGGAGCGTGCCGGAAAGAGACATGCTGTTATTACAGGCGTGGTAGAAGGCGGCGATGCATATGTGGCACAGGAGATTGATGAGTGGTGTCGTGCAGCGCAGGTAAGAAGAAGATTCCGTTATACCAATATTGCACAGATCGGCAGACCGTATCCGGGCATGATGGATCTCTACATTGATGAGACCAATCTTTACAACCGTATGGGTCTGTATACCAAGCAGTTTGACTGGGAGAAAATGTGGGCCATCGCAGATCATATCACTGATGAGGCAGCCATCCGTGCAAAAGCAGAAGAAATTCTTGATACTTTTGATATCGAAGGCGGAGCCACTGTCGAGACTGTCTGGGATATGGCAAGATACGTGGTTGCTTTCGAAGAATGGGTAAAAACAGAAGACATTGCACTTGTAGCATCCCATTATGATGGATTTGCACAAGGTATTGCAGGAAAATTGGACAGTATGCTGATTCCGGCATTTTCCATGCTGATCAAACAGGGTACCGCCTGTGCCGTAGAAGGAGATATGAAAGTAGCTATGGCCATGAGCATCCTGAAAACAATTTCCGGAACCGGTCAGCTCTCTGAGATGTACTCCATCGATTTCAACAAAGACATCTGCATTATCGGACATTCCGGATCCGGCGATGCGGATATTTCACAGGCACGCAAACCGTCGATGAAGATTGTTGATGTCTTTCATGGAAAAACAGGCGGCGGTTATCTGACCCAGTTCTATCCGCCGACAGGAGATGTGACTTACCTCGGAATCACACAGGATAAAGACGGACATTTCAAATTTGTTGTGGCAGAAGGCGTAAACGAGGACGGACCGATCTTTACTTTCGGTGATACCAATATGAGAACCAGATTTTCCATCGGTGCAAGAGAATTTTGCAACAGATGGAGCGAGGCAGGTCCGACTCATCATATGGCAGCAGCAGTGGGAAGACATATTGATACGATTCTGAAAGTTGCAAAAATATTGAATGTACCTGTTGATATCATTTGCAGATAACAGAGATACACAGAAAAATATGTCATGCATTGCATGATGTGCATCTCGCAGCAAGAATGGAGAGGGCATTCTTGAATGAAATAAACAAGGATAGCAATAGATAAAAAAAGAAGTGGCTGTGTGTGCAGCAGATTGGAGAAATTATGAAATTTTTAGATGCAGAATTTGTACAGGGATTTATCAGAATGGCAGATGACGGCTGGAATCAGGGTTGGCATGAGAGAAACGGCGGAAACCTTTCCTACCGTGTGAAACCGGAAGAAGTAGAGAATGTAAAAGAAAACTTTGAAGCAAAAGAGTGGCAGCCGATCGGCACAAGCGTACCAAACCTCGCAGGCGAGTATTTTCTTGTAACCGGCAGTGGAAAATATTTCCGTAACGTCAGCATCAAACCGGAAGACAGCATCTGCATGATCGAACTGGATGAAAAAGGTGAGAATTACCGCATCGTCTGGGGACTTGTAAACGGCGGCAGACCGACTTCTGAGCTTCCAAGCCATCTGATGAACCTGGAAGTAAAGAAACTGCAGGATGAGAGATATCGTGTGGTATATCATGCACATACAACAAATATTATTGCTCTGACATTCGTGCTTCCGTTAGAGGATCGTGTATTTACAAGAGAGTTGTGGGAAATGGCTACCGAGTGTCCGGTTGTATTCCCGGATGGTATCGGTGTCGTTCCGTGGATGGTTCCGGGCGGAAGAGAAATCGCCGTTGCCACAAGTGAATTAATGAAAAAATATGATCTGGCGATCTGGGCACATCATGGAATGTTTGCAGCAGGATTTGATTTTGACCTGACATTCGGACTGATGCACACAGCAGAGAAATCAGCAGAAATCCTGGTGAAAATGTTATCCATGAGACCGGATAAGCTTCAGACTATCACACCGGATGATTTCCGCCATCTTGCAAAAGATTTTAACGTAACGCTTCCGGAAGAATTCTTATACGAGAAATAAGATACTTATAAAAAACTGGTTTGGAATCAGAAAACGTGTTGGAAAAATGCCTATAAAAATGGCAATTATTTTAGAAAGAGAAAGGATGAGAAACACTATGGCAAACCGAATCAACTTGAACCAGACATCTTATCATGGAGCAGGAGCAATCGAAGAGATTGCAAATGAAGCAAAAGCACATGGATTTAACAAGGCATTTGTCTGCTCAGATCCGGATCTTATCAAATTTCATGTAACAAGCAAAGTTACTGATATTCTTGATAAAAATGGTCTGGAATATGAGGTATACTCAGATATTAAACCAAATCCGACCATCGAAAATGTACAGCATGGTGTTCAGGCGTTTAAAAATTCCGGCGCAGATTATCTGATCGCAATTGGAGGCGGTTCTTCTATGGATACTTCCAAAGCGATCGGCATTATTATCGCAAATCCGGAATTTGAGGATGTGAGAAGTCTCGAAGGTGTGGCACCGACAAAGAACCCTTGTGTACCGATCATCGCAGTTCCGACGACAGCAGGTACAGCGGCGGAGGTTACGATCAATTACGTTATCACAGACGTAGAGAGAAAACGTAAATTTGTATGCGTAGATCCGCATGATATGCCGATCATTGCGATTATCGATCCGGAAATGATGTCTTCCATGCCAAAAGGACTGACTGCATCTACCGGTATGGATGCATTGACACATGCAATTGAGGGATATACGACAAAAGCTGCATGGGAAATGACAGATATGTTCCATCTGAAAGCTATTGAACTGATTTCCAAATCTCTTCGCGGAGCCGTTGATAATACAAAAGAGGGACGTGAAGGAATGGCCCTCGGTCAGTATATTGCCGGTATGGGATTTTCCAATGTAGGACTTGGAATCGCACATTCCATGGCTCATACACTTGGCGCTGTTTATGACACACCGCACGGTGTAGCATGTGCAATGATGCTTCCGATCGTTATGGAGTATAACCAGGAGTGCACCGGTGAAAAATATCGTGAAATTGCAAGAGCAATGGGTGTACAGAGTGTAGATGCAATGTCTCAGGAAGAGTACAGAAAAGCAGCTATTGAGGCGGTTAAGAAACTTTCTGCTGATGTTGGAATCCCGACAAAACTGGATGCGATCAAAGAAGAAAATCTTCAGTTCTTAGCTGAATCTGCTCATGCAGATGCATGTGCACCGGGCAATCCGAAAGATGCAAGTGTAGAAGATCTGAAAGAACTTTTCCGCAAGATCATGTAATTTACAAACATCTTTTCTTACTTAGTGCGAAAAGATACACATTGTAAATAGCGGGCACAGATTATTTTTTCTTGAGAAGCGATTGTTAGCTCGAAAGACAAAATAATCTGTGCCCGCTTTCATAAATTTCCGTAATATAAAAGATGCACCACATGAAAGAGCCCCGATTTGGTTAGGATCGGGGCTCTTTCTTTGCTTTGTATATTGTAAAATAGAGGGAAAATGTTAAAAAAGTTTTATCGAATAATCAATCAAAAAACAAGATAAAATAATTATTTTTTGATGATTCGTGTTCCTGTTGTACCGTTTACACCGTCTTTTGCTTTCTGTAAAAGGGTGATGAGGGCGGTACGTCCCTCGCCTGATTCGGCAAATTCTACAGCTGCCTGTACTTTCGGAAGCATGGAACCTGGAGCAAAATGTCCTTCTTCCATGTACTGTTTTGCCTCTTCGACAGAGATGTCATTGAGCCATGTCTCTTCCGGAGTACCGAAGCGGAGTGCTACTTTCTCAACTGCAGTCAGAATGATCAGGAAATCTGCATTTAACTGCTGTGCAAGGAGACAGCTTGCAAAGTCTTTGTCGATAACTGCTCCAACACCTTTTAAATGGTTTCCGCGGCGGATTACAGGAATACCACCGCCACCGCTGGCGATGACGACTTCGCCTGCTTCTAAGAGATCTTTGTGTCGATTTCAATGATTTCTGCCGGTTTCGGAGAAGCAACGACACGACGATAGCCGCGTCCTGCATCTTCCATGACCTGAATACCGCTGCTGGCTACAGCAGCATCGGCTTCTTCTTTGGTCATAAACTGACCGATTGGTTTGGTTGGATGCTCGAATGCAGGATCATTTTCGTCCACACGAACCTGTGTGATCACGGTGGCAACATTTTTCTTGATGCCGCGGTTTAATAATTCCTCTTTTAATGCATTCTGAAGATCGTAACCAATATATGCCTGACTCATGGCAACACAGACGGAGAGCGGTGTGATTGCCGGATGAGAAAGTTCTGTTTTGGAATATGCTGCCATTGCATTGTTGATCATTTCGATCTGGATGCGGGAGATTTTCATACCGCAGATGATTTTTATACAGGAACAAAAGCTGCGATAGCAGGAGGAACCACATCAATCCTTGATTTTACCACGCAGGAAAAAGGGCAGACCTTAACCGAAGTACTGGATGTCTGGCACAAAATGGCAGATGGAAAAAGCTCCTGTGATTACGGTTTTCATATGTCGATCACAGACTGGAATGATGAGGCAAAAAAGGAAATCAAAGAAATGACCCGTCAGGGGGTCACTTCTTATAAATTATATATGGCGTATGATAATCTCAGAGTAAATGACAAAGAATTATTTGAGATTTTGTCAGCAATCGAGGAAGAACACGGCATCGCAGGTGTCCATTGTGAAAACGGTGACATCATCAAGGCGGTGACAGAAAAACTCAAAGCAGAGGAACGCAACAGCATACGCCTGCATCCGAAGAGCCGTCTGGCAGAGGCGGAAGCCGAGGCCGTCAACCGGTTGCTGACGATTGCAAAACTGGCAGGTACACCAGTGAATATCGTACATTGAAGTTCCAGACAGGGATTGAAAGTAGTTCAGAGAGCCAGAAAAGAAGGTCAGCAGGTATTTGTAGAGACCTGTCCGCAGTATCTGATACTGGATGAGAAAGAATACAACCGTCCGGGATTTTCAGGAGCTGCTTTCGTATGTGCACCGCCGCTTCGAAAAAAAGAAGACCGGGAGGCACTCCGGGAAGCTGTTGCAAAGGGCGAAGTTGATATGCTTGGCACTGACCACTGCAGTTTCAATATGAAAGATCAGAAGACGCGTGGTAAAGATGATTTTACCAGAATTCCGGACGGCTTAAGAGGATGCCCGGTGGCAGAGTATGGCAAGGTTCATACCGAGTAAAAAGGAAAATACATTCACAGAACAGCGCGTCAGCTGTAACAAACGGATACTGAAAATCTGTATTCAAAAGTTTGCTTGTAAAGCAGTAATGTACTGCATTATAATAAAAAAGATGAAATAGTTTATTTCACAATTTAAAAAGAAAGAAGGATATGATTATGAAACAGTCAATCAACGTAAACGGAGCACCGGCAGCAGTAGGTCCATATGTACATGCTGTAAAAACAGGAAACATGATCTTCATCTCCGGTCAGTTAGGGTTAAATCCGGCAGACGGTACACTTCCGGAAGGTATTGAGGCACAGACAATTCAGAGTCTTGAGAATGTGAAAACAATTCTGGAAGGCACAGGATCTGATTTTGATCACGTTGTAAAAACAACAATCTTTTTAGCTGACATCGCTGATTTCGGTAAAGTAAATGAGATCTATGCAAAATATTTTGCAAATGAAGTACCGGCCCGCTCCTGCGTAGAGGTAGCAAACCTCCCGAAAGCAGCTCTGGTAGAGATTGAAGCAATTGCTGTTGAAAAGTAAGAAATACAGGAATGTATACAAGGACGACGGGTTAAACCAAAATAAGTTTTAGCTAATTCTTGACACTGCCTGTAAGAAAAAATAAAATAAAAACCGAATGTTAGGGTAATCTTATAGGCAGGAGGCAAGAATTTGAAAACAGAAACATTACATGTTACAGAAACAGAAGAAAGGATTCTGAATGCGGCACTGAAAGTTGTAAATGATGTTACGATCAGTGGAACCAGAATGCATCTGATTGCAGAAAAGGCAGACATGGTCCAGTCAAATGTTCACTATTATTATAAAACAAAGCAGGAACTGTTAAAGGGGCTGCAGGAGTGGATTTTAGAAGAATGCTACGATATGCAGCAAGTGAGCAAGAAATCAAGCAAAGATACACTGGAAGATCAGTTACATATTTTCTTTCAGCAGAAAAAAATACTGCTGACAAAGAAGAAAGAATATGATTTTGCAGAAATTGATTTTCTTGTTCAGACAAGGATTGACGCAGACATCAGAGCACGTTTTCAGGAAGCATATGCGGTTTGGAGAGATAATATCCGGGAGATCATTATTCGTTTTTGCCCGAATATGGACGAGACAGACAAAGAACTGATTCCGTACATGGCAGTATCGTTGCTTGAGGGGGCTTCGATCCAGGTGCTGGTGGATGGAAAAGGTTTTGACGCAGATAGTTATTTTGCATATGCAGAAGAAATGGTGCTTGAGCAGATCAGAATTGCAATGGAGAAAAAAGAAGGGGAATTTTAATCCAATTTTTACAGGAACTTTACTATGTGGATACGAAAAGCTTTTCTGTACACTTCTGTTTGATTGAATAATCAGTCAAAACTATGTCTTACTATATCATATCTGTCGCTGTACCGGATATAAAAAAATCATGGATGCGGTAGAGGTGGCCGCAAAAATCAAGTGGGAAGGAAAAGGAATCCCGAAAAAAGAAAACTTTTTATTAGCAGTGCTAACGAATACCATAAATACAATTCATAAGTGGAGCGGTTGTAAAACGTAAATTGTCTGCGTTATAATATCTGAGAAAAAAATGGAATGTGAACGCAGGTCGCAAAGCGACTGCGTTCATGAGCAAGTAGCGAAAGCGGATTGCGAATGTCCGCTTTACCTGTAACATAAAAGATGGAGGATTTTAGTACATGAAAAAGACAAAAGGAACAAATGCGTCTATTTTCGAGTTAAATGGTATTCCGCAGTTAAGCAAAGCACTTCCGCTGGCTTTGCAGCATGTGGTGGCTATGATCGTTGGATGCGTGACCCCGGCTATTATTGTGGCAGGAGTGGCAGAACTAGAGGGTACAAACCGTGTTATGCTGATTCAGTCGGCACTGGTAGTTTCTGCACTTTCCACATTTTTACAGCTGTTCCCAATCGGATCTAAAAAGGGATTCCGCCTGGGGGCCGGATTACCGGTCATCATGGGAACCAGTTTTGCTTATGTGGCAAGTATGCAGGCTATTGCGGCAGATGTAGGCATTGCAGCGATATTCGGAGCACAGATCATCGGCGGTATCATCGCGATGATCATCGGATTTTTTATTGATAAAATCCGCAAGGTGTTTCCGCCGCTGGTAACAGGAACTGTTGTATTTACCATCGGACTTTCTTTATATCCGACTGCTGTTAACTATATGGCAGGCGGTGCATCCAGTGGAAATTACGGACATTGGACCAACTGGCTGGTAGCAATTATCACACTGGCTATCGTTACATTTTTGAATCATTTTACCAAAGGATTTGTAAAACTTGCGTCTATTCTGATTGGTATCATCTGCGGTTATATCATTGCAGCATGTTTTGGTATGGTAGATCTGACTGCAGTGGCACAGGCAAGCGTTTTTCAGATGCCGCAGATCATGCATTTTGGTATTCAGTTTGATCCGTCCTCCTGCATTGCCATTGGATTATTATTTGCCATCAATGCGATTCAGGCCATCGGCGATTTTACGGCAACAACAACTGGTGGTATGGACCGTGAGCCGACAGATAAAGAATTAAAGGGTGCTATCGTTGGATATGGATGCACCAATATCATTGGAGCTTTCCTGGGTGGTCTTCCGACGGCTTCCTATAGTCAGAATGTAGGTATCGTTACAACTACAAAGGTTATCAACCGTTCTGTTCTGGGAATGTCTGCAGGTATTCTGTTGATTGCCGGTCTGGTGCCGAAGTTTTCCGCGTTGTTGACAACAATTCCGCAGTGTGTCCTTGGTGGAGCAACTATTTCTGTGTTTGCATCTATCGCAATGACAGGTATCAAGCTGATCACAAGTCAGCCGATGAGTTATCGCAATACCTCTATCGTGGGATTGTCTGTGGCACTTGGTGTTGGTGTGACCCAGGCTTCTGCATCCCTCGGAATGTTTCCGGCATGGGTGACAACCGTATTTGGTAAGACACCGGTTGTTATTGCAACCGTAACTGCAGTATTTTTGAATCTGGTGCTGCCGAAAGAGAAAAAAACGGAAAAATAAATGCCTGACGGAATGTCAGACTAATAAGAAGGAGTTCTCGCAGATTGGCGAGGACTCCTTTTTATGATAAAATATATTCCGTATAATCAAGATTTGGGGTCAAAAGATGCCGTACGAATTGTTCCGTACTTCGTACTCCCACAATTCTACCCAATATTCGCATATCGTGAAGCTGACGCTCCACTTTTATGCTCATATCGGGGCGGGTCATTAAGCCATAAAACCACTCCTGTGCAAGCACATCGTGGTTTCAGGCTTTTGACCCTGGCATCATCATATAATGTGTATGACAAAAGGGGATTTTTCCATGATATATTTTGATAATGCAGCAACGACCAGACAGAAACCGAATGAAGTTGTACAGGCAGTTACGGAGGCACTCTGCTTGCTTGGAAATGCAGGAAGAGGGGCACACGAGGCGACATTGCAGGCTTCCCGCACGATTTACGATACAAGACGGAAACTGGCAGAATTTTTCCATGCGGAAAGCCCGGAGCGTATGGTGTTTACCGGCAACGCGACAGAGAGTCTGAATATAGCCATCAAGGGATTATTAAATCCGGGAGACCATGTGATCACCACACAGCTGGAGCATAATTCCGTGCTCCGTCCGCTCTATGAAATGGAAGAAAAGGGAGTGGATCTGACCATTGTAAAAGCGGATGTGCAGGGCAGATGTTCAATAGCGGATATGGAGGCAGCAATCCGACCGGAGACAAAAGCCATTATTTGTACGCACGGATCGAATGTCACCGGAAATCTGGTGAATATTGCGGCAATCGGAGCAATGACGCAAAAGTATGGAATTCTTTTTGTGGTGGATGCGTCACAGACAGCAGGCGTATTTCCTATTGATGTGCAGGCGATGCATATTGATATTTTGTGCTTTACCGGGCACAAAAGCCTGCTTGGCCCCCAGGGAACCGGCGGGCTCTATGTCAGAACCGGTCTGCAGCTTCGACCGTTAAAGAGCGGAGGCAGCGGCGTGCAGACGTACAGCAAAAAGCATCCGCAGCAGATGCCGACGGCGCTGGAAGCAGGGACGTTAAACGGACATGGCATTGCAGGGCTGGATGCGGCCCTGGATTACCTGAAGCAGACAGGAATGGACGAAATCCGTGAAAAAGAACAGACGCTGATGTGGCAGTTTTATGAAGGTATCCGAGACATTTCAGGTGTAAAGATTTATGGTGATTTTTCACAGAAAAACCGGTGTCCCATTGTATCCTTTAATATCGGGGATTATGATTCCGCAGAGGTCAGCGATGAACTTTATGAAGGATGGGAGATTTCCACCAGACCGGGGGGACATTGTGCACCGTTGATGCATGAGGCACTTGGGACAGTGGAACAGGGCGCTGTGCGGTTCAGCTTTTCCCATTATAATACCGAACAGGAAGTAGAGACAGCGATCGAGGCAGTGAGAGAACTGGCAGAAGAGTGAGCAATTATGAACAGTTCACTCGCGCCATTCGCCAAACGCCCTTTCAGGGCTTCTCCGTAGCGATGCTGCTATTTTGGCTCATGATATGGCGCTTCCTTTATCACAATGTATTTGGATAACTCCTCATGCAAGCATGATCGTTATCCAGAATACATGTGATAAGAGAACTGTTTTCGGCACAATGTAGAAAACATAGTTGGGAATCTTCCTAATTATGGGAAAATCGGAGAAAATGGAACTTTGTCAAAAAAATAACTTGTCAGAGCGGTAAAATTAAGGTATTGTATAGCATGGATATGAAAGATATCGTATTGGTATCATGCAAAAATATTTAAAATCCATGCATTTTACAGGATGAAAGCAGTTGAAAATGAATTTTATATCGTGAAAAAGATTCATTTTTAAAGGATGAAACGTGAAATGGAGCATATAAAATGGATTTATTTGATTACATGAGAGAACAAAATAAGGAAAAAGAATCGCCACTGGCATCCAGACTTCGTCCGACGAAACTGGAAGAAGTAGTGGGACAGCAGCACATCATCGGCAAAGATAAATTGCTATACCGTGCCATCAAAGCGGATAAGCTGCAGTCAGTTATTTTCTATGGACCTCCGGGAACCGGAAAAACGACACTGGCAAAGGTGATCGCACAGACCACCAGTGCAGAATTTATGCAGATCAATGCGACTTCTGCCGGCAAGAAGGACATGGAAGCAGTGATTGAAAAGGCAAAACAGCTGCAGGGGATGTACGGAAAACGTACGATTCTGTTTATCGATGAGATTCACCGTTTTAACAAAGGCCAGCAGGATTATCTGCTTCCGTTTGTGGAGGACGGTACCGTGACACTGATCGGTGCCACTACGGAGAATCCGTATTTTGAGGTAAACGGAGCGCTGATCTCCCGATCCATTATTTTTGAATTAAAACCGTTGGAGAAAGAAGATATCAAGACGTTGCTGCATCGTGCCTTAGAGGATATGGAAAAAGGTATGGGAGCCTATCGTGCAGTGGCGGATGAAGAGGCACTGGAGTTTCTTGCTGATGTATCAAACGGGGATGCCCGCAGCGCATTAAATGCTATTGAACTGGGAATCCTTACCACAGAACGCAGTGCAGACGGGCTCATCCATATCACGCTGGATGTGGCTTCCGAATGTATCCAGAAGCGCGTGATCAAGTATGATAAAAATGGTGACAGCCATTATGATAACATTTCCGCATTTATCAAAAGTATGCGGGGGTCTGATCCGGACGCAGCGGTCTACTATCTGGCAAAAATGCTGTACGCCGGGGAAGATGTGACATTTATTGCCCGGAGAATTATGATCTGTGCATCGGAAGATGTGGGAAATGCAGATCCGAACGCCCTGACCGTGGCAGTCAGCGCAGCCCAGGCAGTGGAGCGTCTTGGAATGCCGGAGGCGCGGATCGTGCTGGCACAGGCCGTCACTTATGTGGCGAGCGCACCAAAGAGCAATGCGGCCTACCTGGCAGTGGACAAAGCACTTTCCGTTGTCAGAGAGTCGAGAACCGCACCGGTTCCAACGTATCTCTGCGATGCCCATTACAAAGGTGCTGGGAAGCTTGGACGAGGCATCGGATATAAATATGCCCACGATTATCCGAATCATTATGTGGAACAGCAGTATCTGCCGGATGCATACAAAGATATGAAATTCTATGAGCCGACAGAAAATGGTTACGAACAGACCATACGGGAATATTTTAAAAAAATCAAACAGGAGTAAATTTTTGTCAAATCTCCTTTTGAATATAAAATAAAAAGAAGTTGTAAAAAATGATTTAACAATACACAACAGGAGGAAAAATCAATGCAGTCTTATCAGGAAATGAGCAGAGAGGAATTATTAAGAGAGAAAGAAAGCCTGGAACAGCAGTACAAAGAAATCTGCAAAAAAGGCTTGAAACTGGACATGTCCAGAGGTAAACCATCCAAAGAGCAGCTTGAGCTGTCCATGCCGATGATGGACGTTCTGACCAGTGAGACTCCGCTAGTCAGCAGAGCCGGTACAGATATCCGTAACTATGGTGTGATCGATGGTATCACCGAGGGACAGGAATTCATCGCAAGCTTAGTCGGACTCGGTCCGGAAGCATATGATAATGTCATTGTTTACGGAAATGCAAGTCTGAATATCATGTATGACTGCATTTCTCGATCCATGATGTTTGGTGTAAACGGAAGCACACCATGGTGCAAACTTGACAAAGTAAAATGGCTCTGCCCGGTTCCGGGATATGACCGTCACTTTGCCATCACAGAGTGCTTTGGCATCGAGATGATCAACGTACCGCTTTACGAAGACGGTCCGGATATGGATATGGTAGAAAAATTAGTCAGCGAAGATGACAGCATCAAAGGTATCTGGTGTGTGCCGAAATATTCCAATCCGATGGGAACTTCCTACTCTGACGAGACTGTCCGCAGACTGGCCCGCTTAAAACCGGCAGCAGAAGACTTCCGTATTTACTGGGATAACGCTTACTGTGTACATGATTTGTATGAGGACAAAGCAGATCAGATCCTTGAGATCCTCGGTGAGTGCGAGAAAGCCGGAAACCCGAACCTTCCGATCGAGTTCTGCTCCACATCCAAGATCACATTTTCCGGTGCAGGTGTATCCGGCCTGATCACAAGTCTTGAGAACAAAGCAGATATCCTGAAACGTCTGACCATTCAGACCATCGGATTTGACAAGATTAATCAGCTGCGTCATGTGAAATTCTTAAAGGATATCGATGGCGTAAAAGCACATATGGCAAAACATGCAGCAATCATCCGTCCGAAATTTGAGATGATCCTGGATCGTTTTGAGGAAGAACTGAAAGGTCTTGGCGCAGGAAGCTGGATCCGTCCGAATGGTGGATATTTCATCACCTTCAAGGCAAATGAAGGATGTGCAAAGAACATTGTTGCAAAAGCAAAAGAGGCCGGTGTTGTACTGACAGGTGCAGGCGCACCATACCCATACAAAAAGGATCCGAAGGATTCCGTGATCCGTATTGCTCCGACACTTCCGCCGATGGAAGAACTGAAAGAGGCATGCGAGGTATTTATCGTTTGTGCAAAACTTGCAAGCGTGGAGAAACTTCTGGAAGCATAAGAAAAGTTATGATATACTTACTCCGTAATGATGAATTTTAGAGGAGGACATAAAATGTTAAAAGCAGGAATCAAAGGGGAACAGAGCGTAGAGGTTGTATATGAGAATACCGCAACAGCAGTAGGAAGCGGCGTACTGGAAGTATTCGGAACACCATGCATGCTTGCATTAATGGAAAAAACAGCAAGCGAGAGCGTAGCTCCCTATCTGGAAGAAGGCTGCGGCAGCGTTGGTACACAGGTAACTATCAGCCATGTAGCGGCAACTCCGATTGGAATGACTGTTCGTTGCGAGACAGAGCTTACAGAAGTAGACGGTCGCCGTCTTGTATTTAAAGTAGCGGCTTATGATGAAGCTGGTCTGATCGGTGAAGGCACACATGAGCGGTTCATCGTACAGAACGAGAAATTCCAGACAAAAGCAAACAACAAACTTGCAAAATAACTGAAATAGCGAAATCAAGAACTCCTTCTGTGCACGACTAGTGTTCACAGAAGGAGTTTTCGATTTCGCTTTCATAATGTCACAATAAGATACATAAGAACAGGCATTCTATTTTTTGATCCGGATCGCAGCTACCGCACAGTCATCAGAAGCCTGACGGATACGGTCAGCCATTGTATCGGGAATTTCATCCATCAGGATATCGATGCAGTGATCCTTGTAATTTCTTGTGACATGCTCCCACCACTTAAATCACAGATTTTGAAGTGAGGGCTTCTTGCTCAATGGCTCTACTGAGCCAAGTATCTACAAGCTATCCTCGCGTGCCCCGCGATTCATTTTACCCAGTTATGGGATATTTTCATTGTCTGGATACAGACACTTCCCATTTATCCTGCTAACAACATACGACGTGCTTCTTCACGTATATTGATTGCCGCATTCAGATCCCGATCTATCCGATTTCCACATGTACAAAGATATACTCTGTCCGAAAGTTTCAGTTCTTTCTTTATATGGCCACATTTACAGCATTTTTTACTGGAAGGAAAAAAACGGTCTACACGTACCAATTTCTTTCCTCTCCATGTCAGCTTATATTCCAGCAATTCCCGAAACTTTCCGTAACCGTTATCCATGACACTTTTTCCAAAATGCATACACTGGCTCATTGCTTTCATATCAATATCTTCTACTGCAACAACATCATATGCCTCTGCTATTTCATGACTCAGTTTATGCAGGAAATCTTTCCTCTGGCTTCGGACTTTTTCATGACATAATGCAACACGTTTTTTCTGTCGGTAATAATTATTGCTTCCTTTCACGCAATGGGATAACTTTCTCTGTTCCCTTGCCAGCCGCTCCTCACTTTTTCTGAAGTATCCTTCATTTTCCTTCTGTATATCTTCAGAAAACACAGCCATCCCATGCATTGCATAGTCAATCCCAAGTATCTTTGCATTTTCATAATCAAATTCTTCTGCTTGGTTTTCACAGTCAGATTTTTCATATAATAGGCTTGCATAATACTTTCCGGACGGTTCCATACTTATTGTTACGGATTTCAGGCAATATTCTGCCGGAATGTCCCGATGTTTTTTCATACGGATCCATTTCAATTTTGGAAGTTTTATCCGATGATCCTCTGCCTGAATATTTCCATTGACCACATTTGTCGTATAGCTCTTTCTGCTTTTGTGCTTTGATTTGAATTTTGGAAAGCCAATCTTCGGATCCCTGAAAAAATTCTTATATGCCTTTTCCAGATGCAGCTGTACATTTGCAAGTGCCAGGGAATCCACTTCTTTCAAAAACGGATATGCTTTTTTATACATCGCCGGTGTATTTCGCAGCATTTTTTTCGATGCTTCATATTCCCGTATCTTATCATTCAACATCTGATTATATAAAAAACGACAGCAGCCAAATGTTTTTGCGAGCAGAACTTCCTGTTCTCTGTTTGGGTATATCCGAAAACGGTAAGCTATATTCATCTTTTTTTCTCTCCCTGCGTCTCGATATAATTACGGATAACATCAATCGGTGCCCCACCCGCTGTCAACAGGCAAAAACTCTGGCTCCAGAATGCTTCCTTCCAAAGTCTTTCCCTGATCTGTGGATATTCCTTTTTTAACAACCGGCTGCTTGCACTTTTATACGCATTGATAAATTTGCTGAGTTCTGATTTTGGCTGTGCCCGAAACATAACATGCACATGATCAACATCATGATTCCATTCTTCCAGTGTGATTCCATAATCAGGTGCAATACGTTCCCAGATCTCTTTTGCACGTTCCGAAATCGGATCATCTATTACGTTTCTTCGGTATTTTACAACCATGATCAGATGATAATACATCAAATATACTGAATGTGCATTATGATCCATTTTGTCCATATAATCAGTCCTTTCTATCATTTCGACTGATTATAGTATACCACACTTCGCACTGTAGAACAAGTGTTCTGCTTTCTTTTTCTGCAATTCATCTCCCACCTGTAGAGGAGAATCCTTGCTAACTTTTGTTAAAAAGATCCGGATAGAGGTCTTCGCAGATTCCACATCGGATACAGTAATCAGCAATTTCAATTTTCAATTTTTACAACCTCCTTTGACGTATGCGGCAGCAGAATCACCGGCTAAGAGACCGGATGGCATGGAACCGTGTACATTACCGCCTGCATTGGATGGATCTCCGTACAGACTTCCGACAGCCATATCACCGGCGCCATAAAGTCCCTGGATCGGAAGATTATCTTCATCCAGAATCAGGAAACAGCACATATTTGTATTGTTTCGAATGATGGCAGTGGACATAGCGGTATTAAGCCATAAAACCACTCCTATGCAAGCACATCGTGGTTTCAGGCTTTTGACCCTGACATCATTATAAATTTACTATAGCATAACTTGACAAATGAAAATATTAGAATATCATAAAAGTAATCTATAACTTAAAGTTATAAAGGGGAGAGACAGTTATGGTGAATTATAATAAATTGTACTATTTTTATATTATTACATTGCGTGGCAGCATGAATCAGGCAGCGCAGCAGTTATACATCAGTCAGCCTGCGCTCAGTAAGTCAGTCAAGGATCTGGAAGCATTTTTTGGGGTCTCACTTTTTGATCGTGAGAAACGGAATTTGATGTTGACGCCTGCCGGGGAAACATTGCGCAGGGAATGTGTGCGGATTTTTTCCGGGGAAGAGCATCTGCTGCATCAGATGCGGCAGTTTCAGGATGATACGCAGAAAACGCTGCGATTTGGGTATATGATTTATAAAGAAATCTATGAGATGCAGGAAGTGTTTTCAGGATTTGAAAAAGAGTACCCAAATGTACATCTGAAAGCAAAATCATATATTGAACGGACAACGCTGACGGCAGATCTGATGGCAGGAAAGATTGATGTTGGTCTGAAATTATTTACATTGGAGGATGTGATTCCTGAACTGGACTATCGCATTTTGGAGGAATCACATTTAGCTGTGATCATGAATGAAAATCATCCATTTGCAGAGAGAAAAGAATTACATATGTCAGAATTGGCAGGTGAAAAATTTGTATTTTTGGGAAAAAACAGTTCTTCCAGTGAATATAACAATACACGGGAATGGTGCCAGCGCTGTGGATTTGAACCGAATATCGTTGAATGTTTTGATCATGTGGGGATGGTGCTGATGATGGTAAAAAGCGGATTTGGTATTACGATTTTATCCGACCTGGCGCCAATGGATCATATGACGGGACTTGTGACAGTGCCTCTGGTCAACGCACCGGTATTTTGCAGTGGATTGTTCTGGCGCAAAGACAGAGTGGATCTGGGAACGCTCCAGTTTGTAGATTATTATTGCAGTGTAGTGAAAGATAGGCATTCTTGAACAGATGAAAAAATATTAAAAGAAAAACCACTGTCTCAGCGGCTTTCTTTTAATGTCGGAATCGTTCCATACAGCATATGGCGTTTCATCATGGTTGTGATCTGACTTGCTGAAACAGTGTCACTGTGAGAAAACCACCAGCGGACGGTGACGAGAAAATTATTTACCAGCAATTTTGCATACCAGTCGGCAAGCTGCTTTCGTTCTGCTGAGATGGTCGGATGATTCAGAATTTCAGCTTCTACTTTGCGGGCACCGGCGTTCATCATTTCATCAAAGACATTTCTTCCAAGCAGGTTTTGATTCCACAGAATTTCCAGTCGGCACTTTTGTGAGGACAGGCGGATCAGTCCATCCTGCAGGGACCGTGTATGCACCTCATCCTCAATATTCATGTGGAGAAAATCCACTTCCATATGTTCCGCAAAATCCTGAACAATATCGTCCACAATTTCATCTCTCAGTGTGTATTTGTCAGAAAAATAGCGATAAAAGGTAGAACGGTTGATCCGTGCATGTTCCGCAATCTGCCCTACGGTTAGCTGAGAGAAGTCCTCTGTTTTCAGACATTCAAAAAAAGTCTGGATAATCAGTGATTTCATTCGTTCTGCGCGATGATCCATAATGTTTCCCCCATTATTTTATTCATGTACGTTCAGTGTTTTATCTTGAAAAATGCCGGGCGTACATTGCTATAATAGAATCATAGCATGATTTTTTGTATTTATCCAGATGCAATGCGACAAAAATGCTTTAAATATCGCAATATAAAACAGTGAAAAATAAGCTGGTGTTTGAAGAATATGGGCGGATTCTGATACAGTTTAGATAACAGAAAGAGCTTCCTGTTCATAGAAAAAATCACTCAGAAAAGATTGTTATGAGCATGAACACAGGCAGGACATATTATTTGGTACTTACATCAGATATTTGAGAAAGGACAAGGTAAGAGATTATGGCAGAAAAAAATCAGTATTTTCCACATTTGTTTGAGCCGTTAAAAGTTGGTTCAAAGACAATTAAGAACCGTATTGAGGCAGCGCCGGCTTTATTTGCATTCGAGCATTATATCGAACTGAATCCGGATCCGTTTGGCTATACCACACCGGTTCCGGAGCGTGCGTTCCGTATGCTGGAGGCAAAGGCAAAAGGAGGGGCAGGAATTGTATGTCTGGGTGAGTTAAGCCCGAATCATGAGTATGACAAACGGTTTCCGTTTGAACCGTATCTTGATTTTACATCCAGATCAGATAAGCAGTTTGAAATTATGAAGGAAACTGCGGAGATGATCAAAAGCTATGGGGCATTTCCGATGGGCGAGCTGCTTTCCTGCGGTGAAATCAAGACAAATATCGGAGATGGTATCAATCCGAAGGGACCATCTGAGAAAGATCTTCCGGATGGCTCTCATGTGGAGGCGTTTACAAAAGAAGAGATTTTAAGCTGCTATCAGGATTATGTAACTGCATGTAAATGGTTTCAGGCAGCAGGCTGGGAAGGCATTATGATCCACTGCGGACATGGCTGGCTTCCGGCACAGTTCCTGTCTCCGCAATACAATAAACGTACCGATGAGTATGGTGGATCTTTTGAAAACAGAGCAAGATTTACTGTTGATCTGTTAAAAACTGTTCGTGAAGCTATGGGACCGGACTTCGTGATCGAGATCCGTGTCAGCAGCTCTGAGCATTTACCGGGCGGATTAGAGCTGGAAGATGCTGTAAATTATTGTAAACTGTGTGAGCCATACATTGATATGATCCATGTCTCCTGTGGTCATTACCTGAGTTCTTCCAGAAGTTGGGAGTTCACAACTGCTTATGCACCGCATGGTCCGAATATTGAACCGGCAGCTGTTATCAAACAGAACGTATCCATTCCGGTTGCGGCAGTCGGCGGCATCAATTCTCCGGAACAGGCGGAAGAGGCAATCGCGTCAGGAAAAATCGATATGGTATCCATGGGACGTCAGTTCTTTGCAGATCCGGCATTTCCAAACAAGGCAAAAGAAGGGCATGCAGATGAGATCCGTCGCTGTCTGCGCTGCGGAAGATGCTATCCGGGTCCGTCCGGCGAGCATGAAACAGAGATCTGGACGGTGAAATTCCCACCACTGGATTCCTGTACCATCAATCCATATGATGTATGGCCGGCATCTCATCATAAAGTCCTTCCGGACCGCATGCCGAAACCGGAAGCAAGCCGTAAGGTATTGGTAGTAGGCGGCGGCTGTGGCGGTCTGCAGACAGCGATCACAGCATCAGACAGAGGTCATCAGGTAATCCTGTGCGAAAAATCCGGAGTATTAGGCGGTCTGATCAATTTTACGGATCATACGGATCATAAAGTAGATATCAGAAACTTCAAAGATCTGCTGATCCGCGATGTGGAGAAACGTCCGATCGAAGTAAGATTAAACTGTGAAGTAACACCGGAACTCATCAGAGAAATTGCTCCGGAAGCAGTTGTACTGGCCGTCGGATCCGATGATCTGATCCTTCCAATCGAGGGAATTGAAAATGCGGTAACAGCAATGGACGTATACAGCAATGACTTTGCAGGTCTTGGAAAGAGCACCATCGTACTCGGTGGCGGTCTGGTTGGCTGTGAGGCAGCCGCAGATTATATTGATCACGGTGTAGAGACAACGATTGTTGAAATGAAAGGTGCGCTGATGCCGGAGACAACCGGTCTGTACCGTACAGCTGTACATGATTTCATCGACAAAAACGGCGGCAAATACGAAGTAAATGCAAAAGTTGTCAAAGTTGGCAAAGATTTTGTGGTAGCGGAACAAGATGGGAAAGAGATTACCATCAAAGCAGATTCTGTTGTCAATGCAATGGGACGCCGTGCGCATGCGACAGAAGCACTTGAGACAGCTATCAAAGAAGCTGGTATTCCGGTATGGAAGATCGGTGACTGTGTCCGTGCGCGTCAGATCGGTGATGCGGTAAGAGAAGGCTGGACCGCAGCAATGGAAATTATCTAAATACATAAAGAAAAAAATCATACGCTGATTTTTATGGGATGATGCTCCCGCATTGGATTTTTCAATGCGGGAGTTTTTTTGATAAGACCAGGGTGTCACCCCCTAAAAAAATCTTGATATGAAAAATCCATTGACAGAAAAACAAATTGTATATAAAATAATACATAAGAATGTATACAAAATACGATATATATGAGGTATAAAAAGTTCATTATAAATATATAGAGAAACGAGGGATAAAAAATGGACGAAATAAGTTTGAAAGCGCTTGCCAAAATTAACCTGGGACTGGATGTGCTTGGAAAACGTGAGGATGGATATCATGATGTGCGTATGATCATGCAGACCATTCACCTGTATGACCGTGTAGAGATTAAAAAGACACGTTCTCCGCATATCCATGTGGAGACAAATCTGTATTATCTTCCGGTAAATGAGGACAACCTGGTATACCGTGCGGCAAAACTGATGAAGGACGAATTTCAAATCAAGGAAGGTGTCCGCATCGTACTGCAGAAGTTTATTCCGGTGGCAGCCGGTCTGGCCGGTGGAAGTTCCGATGCGGCAGCTGTACTGGTAGGTATGAACCGCATTTTTAATCTGGGATTGAAGCAGAATAAACTGATGGAGCTCGGACTGAAGATTGGAGCAGATGTACCGTTCTGTATCATGCGCGGCACGGCACTGGCAGAAGGAATCGGTGAAAAACTGACCGCATTGCCGCCGATGCCAAAGTGCCCGGTACTGATCGCAAAACCGGCGATCTCTGTATCTACCAAGACTGTTTATGAGGGGTTGAAATTGTATGACGGTATGGAGCATCCGGACATCGACGGTGTTATGGAGAGCATTCAGCAGAAAGATTTAAAGGGCGTAGCTTCCCACATGGGTAATATTCTTGAGACCGTGACCATTCCGATGTATCCGGTGATCAAAGATATCAAGAAACTGATGATGGACAACGGTGCACTGAATGCCATGATGAGCGGAAGCGGACCGACCGTATTCGGTTTATTCCCAAATGAGAAGGAAATCCGCCGGGCATATGATGCATTAAAGCAGTCCGGTCTGGCAAAAAATGTATATACATCAGACATTCATAATAACCGAAGATAAACACGGGAAAGAGGGGGAAACAGACTATGACAGATAATTTGGAATTACAGATGGATGCTTATCTGCCGCTTCGTGATGTCGTGTTCCAGACATTGCGCGGAGCGATTTTGAAAGGTGATCTCAAACCGGGCGAGCGTCTGATGGAATTACAGCTTGCATCCAAACTGGGCGTAAGCCGAACACCGATCCGTGAGGCTATCCGCATGCTGGAGCAGGAAGGCCTGGCTGTTACCATTCCGAGAAAAGGTGCGGAAGTGGCTAAGATGACAGAAAAAGATATGGAAGACGTACTGGAGATCCGTCTTTCACTGGAAGGACTGGCAGTCCGTCTTTCCTGTGAAAAGATCACACCGGCAGCATTGCAGGAACTGAAAGTAGCCATGGAAGATTTTGAAGCAAAAACAAGAAGTGGCCAGTTCGTAGAGATGGCAAAAGCTGATGTGAAGTTTCATGAGATTTTGTATAAAGCATCCAATAATCCGAAATTGCAGCAGCTGCTGAACAATCTGAGAGAGCAGATGTATCGTTATCGCGTGGAATATCTGAAAGATGATTCTATTTATCCAAGATTGATCGAGGAGCATCAGAAAATGTATGATGCGTTGAAATCCAAGGATTCCAAGCTGGCGGAATCTTATGTGGAGCGCCATTTGCATAATCAGGCAGAAGCGGTGAAAAAAATCATCCGTGAGCAGGAGTAGGAATAAAAATCAAAAATATGTGTATAGTAAAGGGCAGACGAGGGTCTGCCCTTTTGATTTTGTAATCCATAAAATAAATGAGGTAGTGGTATGCAGGAACAGGCAGTTTCAAAACAGTTAGATGAAAATATTGCATGGTGGAAACAGCAGTTTTCCGATTGTGCGGATATCAAGATGCGTCCTATGTGTCTGGGCAGGGATATGAGTATCCGTGCATTTTTAAGTTATATTGAAGTTACCGGCGGGAAAAACATGATGGAAGATTCGGTGCTTGGCAAAATGCTGAACCGGCTGAATGTTATGGAACCGCAGCAGGTGTATGCAGTACTGCAGGAAAACGGACTGGGAGTTTCGGATGTCACACCTTTTGCACAGATGTCGGAAGCGGCAGGCGGGATGCTGACCGGTGATTCGATTCTGTTTGTGGATGGATTTGACCGGGCACTGAAGATTCCGGACAAGGGGTACCCCGGCATGTCTTTGCAGAAGACCGAGTCGGAAAAAGCCATCCGTGGCAGTAATGAAGGGTTTGGCGATTCCATCAAGCAGAATACAGCACTGATCCGGAAACGACTGCGCTCTGTGGATCTGAAAGTGGCAGAGTGCAAGTGTGGCAGACGCACCGGTACGAATGTGGATATTATGTATCTTGACGGAATTGTCCGGCCTGAAATTGTGACGCAGATGCAGCAGCGGCTGGCAGCATTTGAGATAGATGGTATCGGGGACAGCGGTGTCATCGAACAGCTGACGGAAACGCAGTGGTTTTCACCATTTCCGCAGTATCAGACCACGCGGAGACCGGATCGGGCCGTGATGGCATTGCTGGAGGGAAGAGCCGTACTGCTGGCGGATAACTCTCCCGAGGTGCTGATTTTTCCAACCGATTACAATTCTTTTATTAAGACGACGGATGACTATTATACGAGATGGGAGATTGCAACATTTACCAGAACGCTGCGGTATGTGGCAGCATTTCTGTCTATGATCCTGCCTGGGTTATATCTGGCGATGACAAATTTTCATACGCAGCTTCTGCCAACCAAGTTACTTCTTTCCTTTGCTGCAGCCAGACAGGGGGTACCTTTTCCGGGAGTGGTGGAGGTGCTGCTGATGGAGCTGTCGTTTGAACTGCTGCGGGAGGCCGGGGTGCGGCTGCCCGGAGCCATGGGAAATACCATTGGAATCGTGGGCGGACTGATCATCGGACAGGCGGCGGTAGATGCCAATATCGTCAGTCCTATGGTAGTGATCGTGGTGGCATTTACAGCACTGTGTTCTTTTGCTATCCCAAATGAGGATTTTGCTACGGCATTCCGCCTGTTGAAGTTTGTCTTTATCGGATTATCGGCAGCACTTGGTTTTTACGGATTTCTGCTCGGGCTGCTCATTCTGCTGATTCATCTGGCACAGCTGGAAAGTTTTGGCATGCCGTATCTGATGCCGTTTGTGGGGGCTGATCTGAATGATTACCGGGATGAACGGGACTCTTTGGTGCGACCTCCGCTGCAGGCACTGACACACAGACCCTTTTATGCGAATCCAAAGAATCGTGTACGGTTGCGGATGAAATATAAAAACAGATGATAAACTGAGAAGTGTAGCATGGGAAGGGATATGATACGAATATCCTTTTCCGTCTGACTGGAACAGATGCACAGAAGTAATAAAAATGAAGATATAGATAGAAAGGAATGGGCGGATGCAGGAACCGTATTTTATGAATAATCAGAAAATATCTGCCCGGCAGGTAAAACGGACATTGACGCTGGAACTGCTTGGCATCAGTACGTTGCTGCTTCCTTCGCTTGTGGCGACAGACAGTGGCGTGGATGGCTTTTTTGCACTGACAGCGGGCGGTGGCGGTGCATGGCTGCTGCTGAAATTCTGGCAGAAGCATTTCAGACAGCAGGATTTTTCACAGCGATTAGAACAGATGTCAGGTTGTGTACGCGTATGTATACAGGTGATTTATGGTATGGGATTTCTGGGACTGGCGGGCTTTGTGTTTTACGTCATGGCTACGCTGATGGAACAGCAGCTATTGGGAAATGACTGGGAGCCAATGATTCTGCTGACGCTGGCGGCAGCGGCATTTTTCGGACTGGTGCGCGGACTGGAAAACCGGGTGAGAGTATATGAAGTGCTGTACTGGTTTCTGCTGATTCCATTGCTGGTGATCCTAGTGATTGCCTGTGCCGGCATAGAACCAAATGCATGGACACCAGTGGCAGCATCAACACTTCCGAATTTTATAAAAAGCAGTTATGTGAGTTTTTTGTTTTTCTCCGGAGCATCCTTATATGTGCTGTTTCTGAAAAGCTGTCAGAAAAAAGAACAGGCATATGCTGGCACACGGCATGCACTGCTTGTGGTACTGGGTCTGAATCTGGTAATCTATCTGATCCTGCTCGGCGTATTCCGCACAGAACTGCTGGCGCACCGCAGATGGCCGGTCATCGATCTCATGGCAGTGGTGAAACTGCCGGGAAACTTTCTGGAACGGCAGGATGCACTGATGGTGGGAATCTGGTTTTTCTGTTTGTTTGCATTCCTGGATTCCATGCTGTATTATGCGGTGGATTTTTTTGCGGGAATCCTTTGTTTTCAGAGTAACCGATCGATACAGGCAAAAGAAGAAAAGGCAGAAAGCGGGATCGGACCGAGAACGGAACAGGTAGAAATGACAGCGGAAAATAAAACCAATACGAAAAAAATCGTGCTCACGGCAGTACTGGTGTGTGCAGCGGGATGCATCGGAAGTTTTCTGCTGCACAGGGAAGCTGCTGCCCAGCGGATATTTCACGCTTATTTGTATGGTGTACTGCCGTTGTTGTTGATTCTTCCGGTCTTTTGCGGAGGCAGAAAGCAAAATAGGAGCGAGTCAGAGGCGATAGCGGAAATGGATCATAGCCGCAGGCAGAGAAATTTTTGAAAGGCAGGGATGTGTGATGGAGGAGAAAGAAGAAAACTTATATCGGAGAAAGCGAAATATTATGCTGATTGGAATTACGTTCTGTATCGTGTTTTTTCTGAGTTTTCTGAGTGGATGCGGTGTCAATGAACTGGAAAATCAGGCATTTCCGCTGGTGATGGGTGTGGAAGCACGGGAAAACGAAAGCTTCCAGCTCTACCTGGCCTATCCGGATCTGCTGAATGAAAAAGCTTCGGAACATGCACTGGCTTCGGATGCCTACTGGGAGGGAACGGTGACGGATCTCTTTGAAGGAATGCGTCAGATGTCGGAAAACAGCAGCAAAAATCCGGATCTCAATCATTTGAAAGTGTTGCTGCTGAATCCGCAGGTGTTTGCATCTGATGCGGCTATGGAAGCGCTGCTTTCTTTTTTTAAAAAAAAGACGGATGCTGCCTGGAATACTTATGTATTGCTGACGGAGGAGCCGATGCAGGAAATTTTCACAGAGAAACTGCAGTTGCCGGAATGTATGGGAATCTATCTGGAAGATCTGCTGGAAGAGTGGGAACATGTGAAGCACAATTCTTTTGTGACAGTGGGTACACTGATGCAGCAGTTTTATGAGCGGAAGGGAACCGTGTGTATTCCAAAGGTTGTCCGTCAGGAAGAAAAGCTGGCGATCGGAGGATTTGCGATACTGGAACAGCTGCATCTTGCAGGAAATCTGTCACTGGAAGAGGGATATGAGGCACTTTTGCTGCAAAATAATCTGAAAAAATATGCGTTTTCCATGGCAGACGGAACCGGAGTTACGTTAGAACAGCTTCGGGTGCAGCGAGGTATTGTGCCAGAACAGAGGAAGGAACGATTGAATAGGTCAGAACCCTCCTATTTGTCGGATGGTGTAGAGTGTTTTGTGCTGTCCGAAGGCATAAACGAAGGTGAAACAGCAGGCGAGATGCGCCCGGTGGTACAGATTATTGTAAATGGAAGAGTTGGTATCACAAATCGTCTGGAAGGGAGCACAGAGAGACAACAGCTGGAAGCCGCAGCAAAGCAGGAACTGGAAGAACGGCTGCAGGAGTTTGCCGAACATTGGCGGAAAGCCGGGACCGATGTGACAGATTCTTATGCATTGCTTCCGGGAAGCGACCGGGCGCTGTGGCATCAATATCGGGATGATGAAACACAGTATGTGGAAGATCTGATTTATGAAGTGCAGGTAAGATAAAAAAGAAAGGATTAGGGCATTTCGAATGTCCGCTTTACAAGACAGGGATCTATATCGCTGTATAATGTGGGAAAAAAAGGAAATACTCTGAATACAGAAAACAGGATTTTGACCAAGTGTGAACAGAATCTGGTAAGAACGGGAACGGTCAGGCATCCGGGAGAAAACAGGAGGAGTATGGCGATGAAAAAGAAAATTTTGGCGGTATGCCTGGCGGCGGCAGCCTGCGTACTGCTTTCCACAACAATACAGACAAAGAGTATGCAGCGGAATATGGCACAGAAAGTATTGCGTTTCCATGTGCTGGCAAACAGTGACAGCCGGGAAGATCAGGCATTGAAGCTGAAAGTGCGTGATCAGGTGGGAACGCTGATGGCAGAAAAGTTAAAGGATGCAGATTCCCTGGAGGAGAGTGAACGGATCGTAAAAGCAAATCTGAATCTTATCGAGAACTGCGCTGCGGATGTCATCTCTGCGGAAGGTTATGCGTATCCGGTATCCGCGGCACTGGAAAATTGTACCTTTCCGGAGAAAACTTATGGGACCTATACCTTTCCGGGAGGAGTATATGAGGCTTTGCGTGTGGTGATCGGATCCGGCGAGGGACACAACTGGTGGTGCGTCATGTATCCGAATCTCTGCTTTGCCAACAGTATGTATGAGGTGGATGCAGGATCCGGGGAAAAACTGCGGGAAGTGCTGGATCCGAAGGAGTATGCTTCTGTTTTGCAGAAGGGAAATTATCAGGTGCGTTTCAAATTACTCGATTTGCTGAATCAGGTGCTTGAATAATTGAGGAAAAACCTTTACAATGTGTGGGTATTATAAAAGAAGATGAGAGGACCTAATATGACAAAAGATGTGTTGATCACCATCAGCGGCATACAGACGATAGACGGCGAAGTGAATGACCCGATTGAGACTGTCACACCGGGAGAATATTATTTCCGCAACGGCAAGCATTACATTTTATATGATGAAGTACAGGAAGGTGTGCCGGGTGTGACCAAATGTATGATCAAGATCGGAGAAGATGCGGTAGATCTCTCCAAAAAGGGAAATGCCGGGGTACATATGAGTTTTCAGAAAGATAAAAAGACCCGTACTTCTTATCAGACACCGTATGGAAGCATGATGCTTGGTTTTGATTCCCGGACAATCCGGCTGATGGAGACCGAGGATATGCTGCATTTGAAACTGGAGTATGATATGGAAGTAGAAGAGGAACATCTGGCGGAATGCACACTGACTATGAAAGTCAGATCCAAAGGAACGAAAGGAATAGAGGGGAATGACAGATAAATTAAAAGAAAAAGAAGAGTTTCGTTATGCACCTATTGGTGTATTTGATTCCGGCGTGGGAGGTCTGACGGTTGCAAGAGAGATCATGCGTCAGATTCCAAAGGAACGGATCATCTATTTTGGTGATACCGCCAGAGTACCATACGGCAGCAAATCCAAGGAAACCATCATTCGTTTTTCAAGGCAGATCATCCGCTTTTTACAGTCAAAAGGTGTTAAGGCGATCGTTATCGCCTGTAATACTGCCAGTGCACTGGCACTGGAAACCGTACAACCGGAATTTGACATCCCGATTCTGGGTGTGGTCAAAGCAGGAGCGAAGGAAGCGGCGAAAGTCACGAAAAATGGAAAAATCGGTGTGATTGCCACAGAAAGTACAATAGAGAGTCAGTTGTATACAAAAGAAATTCATTCACATAAGCCGAATGCACAGGTGCTGGGCAAACCATGTCCGCTGTTTGTGCCACTGGTGGAAGAAGGATGGCTGAAGGATCCGGTGACGGTGGAAGTAGCAAACCGTTATCTGGAGCCGTTGCTGGAATCCGGTATCGATACTCTGATCATGGGCTGTACCCATTATCCGCTGTTACGTTCTACTCTGCGTCAGATCATGGGAGAAAAAGTAAATCTGGTAAATCCGGCCTATGAGACCGCCAGGGAATTGAAATCCCTGCTGGAGCGGGATGGACTGAACAACGACGGAAAACAGAACTATGAAGGTGCAATGCATGAGTTCTATGTCAGTGATGCGGCAAATAAGTTTAAAAATTTTGCGAACTCCATTTTGCCATACGGTGTGGACACCACACAGCTGATCCATATCGAGGATTATTGAACGATCTTTGACTGAGTTCAAGTCGAACGCACGTGAGACTTGGTGCGTGATTCTGGTCAGCGTAAGCTGACATATTCTTCTCAGAATCACTGCACATCCTCGCGGAGCGTTTATCTCAGTCGGAGATTGTACTCCCACTGAGAAAGACTTGTTATTACTCACCACTTGCAGAAGTGGGAGTCTTCTCGACTGAGATAAAAACGAGCGTGATGACTGATGTTCATCACGCTCGTTTTTTCGTGCATATTCGGATAATTATTTCTGACCGGTAAGGCGTGCAAAGAAACCGGGTTTCTTTTTCTCCGGTTTTTCCAATGGTCCACGGAGACCGCGAACATCAGAAATGAAAAGACCGCTGACAGAAGCTTTTACTTCTTTTTTTACCGGGATCTGATCGTAGATCTGGTTATCGGCGATCAGAACCATGATCTGCGGTCCGACTTTTGCTTTGACAACCGGTACTTTTGCCAGTCTTGCAAACTTCGGTGTCTGGTCAATGACCTGTTGTGGCAGACCGGACTGTTTCATGCGAAGTTTTTTCTTGTCAATGATCAGCATATTGACCCACTGTGCTGCCTGATCAATGGCTGCCTGCTGTTCATCCCGTTTTTTCATATTTCGTTTTCCCTGGAAATAGAGCAGGATAAAAGCGGCAACACAAATAGCAAGAACAATGATAAGTGTAATGATCTGTGGTGACACGGATATATTTCCTCCTTTATCGGTATTTTGTTCATAGTAAAACTAAGTCTAGGTGATATTGTATCATTGATCAGGTGAAAACTCAAGAAAAAAATAGAAGAATCACCTTTTCATTTATAGGAAAATATGGTATCTTTAAAGACAGTGATGCCTTTTGAGAGAAGCGCAGACAAGGGGATGAATTTTTGGGGAAAGATTCATTCAAAGAAAGGAACAATAAGAAAATGAAAAAGAAACTCGTAATGGTATTAATGGCAGTGATGGTTGCGACAGCAGCACTGGGTGGCTGTGGTCAGAAAGGTGCCACCACAGACAGCAGCGTATCTGCAGAAGAAGAAAAAGATGTGGAGATCCCTGCCAAAGAATTATTAAAGGCTACCGATTATAAAGTAGAAAAATATGTAAAATTAAATGACTACATGAATATGACCGTAGAACTTTCCAAGGATTATACAGTCAGTGATGCAGATATCCAGTCTTATATTGAGTATCTGATGTCTATGTATCCGTCCTATGAAGTCAGTGACAAGAAGACCGTAGAGAGCGGTGACGTTGTTAATATTGACTATGTGGGAAAAATTGATGGAGAGGAGTTCTCCGGCGGAAGTGCCACAGGACAGCATCTGAAGATTGGATCCGGTTCTTTCATCGATGGATTTGAGGATGGGCTGATCGGTAAAAATGTGGGCGAGACGGTAGAACTGAATCTGACTTTCCCGGAGGATTATAGCAACAATACAGATCTGGCCGGTAAAGCTGTCGTATTTACGGTAACCATCAACAGTATTGATACAGAAAAAGAAATGGTATACGATGATCTGACCGATGAGTATGTCAGTGAGAATTTCGGCAACAAGGGAATTTCAACAGTGGATGATCTGAAATCACAGGTAAGCAGCGTACTGGAGAATCGTAATCACTCCAGCAAAATGACAGAGATCCAGAGCGGCGTTCTTCAGAAACTGCTCGATGAGTGTGAAGTGACACTTCCGGATGGATTACTGGATCAGAGAATTACAGAGTACAAAGAGCGCGTGAATAACGCTGTAGAGAAAAGCGGAAAGAGCTTTGAAGATTATATGGGTATGTCAGAGGATGACTTCAACAATCAGGTAAGTGATTACATCGAAGAAAGCCTGAAACAGGAGCTGATCCTTGAGGCTGTTGTAAAAGATATGAATCTGTCTGTGTCCCAGAAAAACTTTGAGGAGTTTGTGGACAGCTATGTATCCAGCTATAATATCGCAGACCGTGATACATTCTATAAGGAGTACGGCGGAGAGGATTATATAAGACTGAGTTACGCAGAAAATCAGGCATTATCCAAGATCATGGAGAGTGTAAAGACAAAAGTTGCTGACAATACAGATGCTTCTGATGATGCAGACAGTTCTGCAGATGCGGAATAATCAGCGCATGAACTAGGGACTGTAAAGCTGAAGTATAAAAACGTGATATTTATAAAGTGATTTTATTTTGATGTAAAAACAGCTGAGGGGCTGAGATTTGGGAGGCAATCACATGGAGTTGACAAACATCCGGGATTTATTCCGGGACAAAGAAATGTATCTTGACAAAGAGATATCCGTCGGTGGATGGGTTCGTTCCGTTCGTGGATCCAAGACATTTGGATTTATCGTAGTAAATGATGGTACCTTTTTTGAACCGTTACAGGTCGTTTACGGCGATCATCTGGAGAATTTTGCAGAAATTTCAAAATTAAACGTAGGTGCTGCAATCATTGTAACTGGTAAGCTGGTAGCTACACCGGATGCAAAACAGCCGTTTGAGATCCAGGCAGACAAAGTGGAGATCGAGGGTGCATCCGCACCGGATTATCCGTTGCAGAAAAAACGTCACAGTTTTGAGTATCTGAGAACAATTTCTCATTTACGCCCGCGTACCAATACGTTTGAGGCAGTGTTCCGAGTACGTTCACTGATCGCATATGCAATCCATAAATTTTTCCAGGAACGCGATTTCGTCTATGTACACACACCACTGATTACAGGCAGTGACTGTGAGGGAGCCGGTGAGATGTTCCAGGTTACCACCATGGATCTGAACAATGTACCAAAAACAGACGACGGAAGCGTTGATTTCACACAGGATTTCTTCGGAAAACCGACCAACCTGACCGTAAGCGGACAGTTAAACGGTGAGACTTATGCGATGGCATTCAAGAATATCTACACCTTTGGACCGACCTTCCGTGCAGAAAACTCCAATACGACACGTCATGCAGCAGAGTTCTGGATGATCGAGCCGGAGATTGCTTTCGCAGATCTGAAAGATGATATGGTTCTTGCAGAGAGCATGCTGAAATATGTTATCCGCTATGTGCTGGAGCATGCACCGGAAGAAATGGAATTCTTCAACAAATTTGTAGATAAGGGATTACTGGATCGTCTGAATCATGTATTAAATTCTGATTTCGGACATGTTACCTATACGGAAGCGATCGAGATCCTTGAGAAAAACAATGACAAGTTTGATTATAAAGTATTCTGGGGTGCAGACCTGCAGACAGAGCATGAGCGTTATCTGACAGAAGAAATCTTCAAACGTCCGGTATTCGTAACGGATTATCCGAAGGAGATCAAAGCCTTCTACATGAAACTCAACGAGGATGGCAAGACAGTAGCTGCTATGGACTGTCTGGTTCCGGGTATCGGTGAGATCATCGGTGGAAGCCAGCGTGAGGATGACTACGACAAGCTTCTGGAAAGAATGAAAGAACTCGGACTGAAAGCAGAAGATTATGACTTCTATCTGGATCTGAGAAAATACGGTTCTGCAAGACATGCAGGATTTGGTCTGGGATTTGAGCGTTGCGTTATGTATCTGACAGGTATGGGAAATATCCGTGACGTAATTCCGTTCCCAAGAACAGTAAATAACTGTGAATTGTAATTCTTTTTACAGTGCCGGAATACATGTGGCATGTCATGCTTGCATGTAAAGGACACATGTAATTCAGGGCACGTCCTCGCACTGAGGAAAAAAGGAAGACGAAGTCTTGCGATTTCCGAAGTGCGAGCAGGATTGCGGGAATGCGAAGCATGCAGCAATCCGTGTAAAAAGAATGTATAGATGTAAAAAATGTCGAGGGCATTCTTGAAATGTAAACAAATAAAAGGGGAGGTTTGGTCTGTACCGAACTTCCCCTTTAGCAAACAGGAATATTTTTATGGCAAATTATAAAATAATTATTCAATACGATGGAACCCGCTACAAAGGCTGGCAGCGTCAGAAGACTACGGATCAGACCATTCAGGGGAAAATTGAAGCAATTTTAAGCAGACAGTATGGACGTACTATAGAGATTGACGGTTCCGGGCGCACCGATGCCGGTGTGCATGCGCATGGACAGGTGGCAAATTTCCGCCTTCCGGATGCCTGCTGTGCGGGTAAGACACCGGAGGAACTCTGTGAGGAACTGAGACAGATTTTTGTACAGTATCTGCCGGAAGATATTGCCGTGACAGAGGTGCGGGCAGCGTCCGAACGATTTCATAGCCGTCTGAATGTGGTGAAAAAGACATATGTGTACCGCATCTGGAATGCGGATTATCCGAATGTGTTTGAACGGAAGTATATGTTGCACGATAATCGGCCAATGGATGTGGAAGCCATGCGGCAGGCAGCACAGTATCTGTTGGGAAAGCATGATTTTGCGGCATTCTGCGGAAATGCAAAAATGAAAAAATCCACAGTGCGTACCATACATGAAATTGACATCAGACGGATCGGTGAAGAAATCCGTTTTACATATACCGGGAATGGATTTTTACAGAATATGATCCGTATCCTGACCGGAACCCTGGTCGATGTGGGATGCGGTGTCTATCCGCCGGAACGGGTGGCAGAAATTCTGGCATCCAAGGTCCGGGCGGAGGCAGGTCCAACAATGCCGGCGCAGGGACTGACTTTATGGGAAGTAATATATTAACCTGATGAAAAAATGGAAACAGGAGTGACTACGTGAAAGAAAAATGGGTAGTTTCAGCAAAAAAAGCTGATTTTCAGGCAATCGGGCAGCGTTTCGGCATCGACCCGGTATTAGCCAGGATCATGCGGAACCGGGGTCTGACCGATCTGCAGGAAATGAATCTGTATCTTCATGGGACGAGAGCAGACCTGAACGATCCGCATCTGTTGAAAGATGCAGATCTGGCGGCGCAGATTCTGAGAGAAAAAATAAAAGAAAAGAAACGGATCCGGATCATTGGAGATTATGATATTGACGGAATCCAATCCACCTACATTTTGTACTGTGCCCTGAGGCGACTGGGGGCAGACGCAGATTTTGTGATTCCGGACCGGATTCTGGATGGATATGGGCTGAATGAACATCTGGTGACCCGGGCCAGTCAGGATGGTATAGATACGATCCTGACCTGCGATAACGGAATCTCTGCCATTGATCAGATTCATCTGGCTAAGTCACTGGGAATGACCGTAGTGGTTACAGATCATCATGAAGTACCGTTCACAGAGGTGGATGGCGTACGCAGGGAAAAAGTGTGTGAGGCAGATGCAGTGGTGAATCCGAAGCAGCAGGCATGTCATTATCCGTTTAAGAAACTATGCGGAGCGGCGGTTGCTTTCAAGCTGGTGCAGGTGCTTTACGAAGTATTTGGACTGGAGGTGTCCGAGGCAGACTGCTTTATCGAAAATGCCGGTTTTGCTACGGTGGGTGATGTCATGGATCTGCAGGGCGAAAACCGGATTCTGGTAAAACTGGGACTTGAGATGCTGAACCGTACCACGAATATCGGAATGAAAGCGCTGATTTTGCAAAACAAGTTAACGATGGGTGCGATCAAGTCCCATGATATCGGATTTCGTATCGGTCCCTGTCTGAATGCCAGCGGCAGATTAGACACGGCACGGCTTTCCTTAAAGCTGCTGCTGTGCGAATCCGAAACGGAGGCGGCAGTTCTGGCAGAAGAAATCGTGGAATTGAATGAGAGCCGGAAGCTGCTGACCATGCATGCGGTGGAACAGGCAAAAGAGATTGCGCAGCAGGAAGAATATGTCAATGACCGGGTGCTGGTAATTTTTCTTCCGGACTGTCACGAAAGTCTGGCTGGTATCGTGGCCGGACGGATCCGGGAAGCTTATTACCGGCCGACACTGGTGGTCACACGGAGTGAACACGGTGCAAAGGGGTCCGGCCGTTCCATTGAAGGCTATTCCATGTATGAGGAACTGTGCAAATGCGAAGAATATCTGACACAGTTTGGCGGACATCCGATGGCAGCGGGTTTTTCACTAAAGGAAGCGGATATTGATGCCTTCCGGCGGAAATTAAATGCAGTGTGCACACTGACCGAAGAAGAACTCCGACCAAAGGTAGTGATTGATGTGCCGATGCCGATCAGCTATATTACAGAACGTCTGGTGAACCAGCTGGGTTGTCTGGAACCTTTTGGAAAAGGAAACGAAAAACCGGTATTTGCAGACCGGAATCTGGTGATCGAGCGCCTGCGCATCTGCGGAAAAGAAGGCCGGGTATTTCAGATGAAAGTCAGAAATGCGGCAGGTGTGTCTATGGATGCAGTGTACTTTGGCGATGTGGAAGATTTGTTGTTACCACTGACGGAAAAATATGGTAAAGTAGTGGCACAGGATACTCTGGCAGGCAGATGTGTCCACGAAGCGGCCCTGCATTTTACTTATTATCCGGAAATGGATCATTATTATGAAACACCCCGGATAAAATTACGGTTGACAGGGGTATCTGTCTGAAGGCATACTGAAAAGAAAGCGAGCTCGAAAGGAGTAAATCATGAAAAAGGGATTTTTTCGAAGAGGGATGGTATTATTACTGGCAGCAGTGATGGTGATGGGCATGAGTGTCAGCGCATTTGCCGCGGACGGCGGGAATGCGACACAGGTTACCATCGCAGACGGAGATACACCATACATTTCATTTGGTGCGGATCTGCGTGCAGACGAAAAAGCAAAGGTATTGGAATTATTTGGGCTGACGGAAGCAGACCTGGAAAAATGTAATGTGAATACTGTGACCAATGCAGAGGAACATCAGTATCTGGATGCTTATATCACAAATGACCACATCGGCAGCCGTGCCTTATCTTCTGTGGCTGTAATGAAAGCGAAGAAAGGCAGCGGTATCACAGTAACCACAAAAAATATCAACTACTGCACCACCAGCATGTATGAGAATGCACTGGCAACAGCCGGTGTAAAGGATGCCAATGTGGTTGTGGTCGGACCTTTTGATATGTCCGGTACGGCGGCATTGATCGGCGCAGTGAAGGCTTACTCCGGAATGACCGGTGAAGCAGTGGATACGGATGTTATCGACGGTGCCATCAATGAGATGGTGGTAACCGGTGAAATCGGAGATGAGACCGGCAAGACGGATGAAATTGCCGGTATGATAGCTTATCTGAAGGATCAGGTGGGCGGCAAAAATCTCTCTGACAGCGAACTGGCGGATGCGATTGACCAGGCATCGGAAAAATTTAATGTAAGTCTGACCCAGGATCAGATCGATCAGCTGAAGGAACTGCTGAAAAAACTGCAGGGACTGGATCTGAACTGGAATAATATCCGGGATCAGGCGGAAAATTTATATGGAAAATTAAAGGATATGGGTCTGAAGGTTGATACATCAGCACTGACCCAGCAGGCACAGGGTTTTTTTGCAAAACTGATTGCATTTATCAAGAGCCTGTTTAACCGTTAATGGAGGAAACATGGAAGCATATACAGAATTTGCACAGGTATACGATCGTTTCATGGACAATGTGCCTTACGAAGCATGGTGTGAAGGTATCAGTAAAATTTTGACAGAGCATGGTATCTCAGAGGGACTCGTACTGGATCTGGGCTGCGGCACCGGAACGATGACACGGCTGCTGCGTCAGAAAGGCTATGATATGATCGGTGTGGATGCTTCAGCGGAAATGCTGGAGATTGCCAGAAACCATCCGGATGAAGGGATTTTGTATCTGCAGCAGGATATGCGGGAGTTCGAGCTGTACGGAACCGTGGCAGCGGTGGTGTGTGTCTGCGATTCTCTGAATTATCTGTTGGAGGAGGAAGATCTGGCGGAGGTATTTTCCCTGGTGCACAACTATCTGGATCAAAACGGTGTGTTCATTTTTGACATGAATACCATTCACAAATACCGTGATCTGATCGGAGATGCCACAATTTGCGAAAACCGGGAAGAAGGAAGCTTTATCTGGGAAAATTATTTTGATGAGGAAAGCAGCATCAATGAATATGTACTGACACTGTTTGTGAAACAGGAAAACGGTCTGTTTGCCCGGTTTGAAGAGTTTCACTATCAGAGAGCCTATGAATTGCAGCGGGTGGCGGCACTTCTCGAACAGGCGGGACTGACGCTGAAAGCAGTCTGTGCGGAGGGAACTACGGATCCTGCGGATGAAAATTGTGAGCGGGCTTATTTTGTGGCAGTGAGAACCCAGCCACACGTATTTTAACCGAATCAAGCAAGTAGCGAAGCGGATTGCGAATATCCGCTTGACTAAAAGTTAGTAAAGGAATGAGAATAATGGAAGATTATATTGTACGTGCAACTGCTGCGAACAGTTCGATTCGCGCATTTGCCATGACTTCAAAAGGAATTGTGGAGGAAGCGCGGCAGCGTCATAATACCAGTCCGGTAGTCACTGCGGCACTTGGTCGTCTGCTTACCGGAGGCGCTATGATGGGTGTGATGATGAAGGGCGACAAAGATCTGCTGACGGTACAGATCCAGTCCGGCGGACCGATGAAAGGAATGACAGTGACCGCGGATTCCCAGGGACATGTGAAAGGATATCCGGTGGTTGCGGATGTTATGCTGCCACCAAACAAACAGCACAAGCTGGATGTGGGCGGAGCTGTAGGTGTCGGTATGATGCGTGTCATCAAAGATATGGGATTGAAAGAGCCGTATGTGGGAACCACTGTGCTGCAGACCAGTGAGATTGCAGAAGATCTGACCTATTATTTCGCAACTTCTGAACAGGTACCGTCTTCTGTGGGACTCGGTGTTCTGATGAATAAGGACAATACAGTGCGCCAGGCCGGTGGATTTATCATCCAGCTGATGCCGTTTACGGATGAGAAGATCATTGATGCGCTGGAGAAAAAACTGTCTGAGATTACATCTGTCACGAACCTGCTGGAGCAGGGATATACACCGGAACGCATGCTGGAGTATATTCTGGGAGATTTCGGCGTGGAGATCACAGATAAAATTCCGGCTTCTTTCTATTGCAACTGTTCTAAGGACCGTGTGAAAAAAGCAATCATCAGCATTGGAAAGAAAGATCTGAATGAAATGATTACAGAAGGCAAACCCATCGAGGTAAAGTGTCACTTCTGTAATACCGCATATACATTTAGTATCGAAGAATTAAAGGAGATCGTGAAGAAATGAGACAGGGATTTATCAAAGTAGCGGCTCTGACACCGAAGGTTACTGTGGCGGATACGCAGGCGAACCGGAAAGAAATCTGCCGCCTGATGGATGAAGCAGAAGCAAAGGGTGCCAAGATACTGGTATTTCCGGAACTGTGTATTACCGGTTATACCTGTGGGGATCTGTTTTATCAGCAGGTGCTTCTCCGGGAGGCAAAAAAGGAACTGCTTGCGATTGCAAAATATACGCAGCGCAAGGACTATCTGGCTTTTGTGGGACTTCCGCTGGAATATAACGGCAAACTGTATAATGTTGCGGCAGCTGTGACACAGGGAAAAGTGCTTGGGCTGGTGCCAAAGACTCACATTCCAAATTATAATGAGTTTTATGAGCGCAGACATTTTGCACCGGGTATGAAACAGCCGGTTCCGGTAGCATTGGATGAAGATACGGTCGTGCCTATGGGAACCAGAGTGTTATTCCAGTGCAGACAGATGCCGGAATTGAAGATCGGAGCGGAAATCTGTGAGGATGTGTGGGCTCCGAATCCACCGGGCGTAGATCATGCTCTGGCAGGTGCGACACTGCTGGTCAATCTTTCTGCCAGTGATGAGACAACCGGAAAAGATATGTACCGCAAGAGCCTGGTGACCGGGCAGTCCGGCCGTCTGATCTGTGGTTATGTATATTGCAGTGCCGGAGACGGGGAATCCACCCAGGATGTGGTATATTCCGGTCATAATCTGATCGCAGAGAACGGAACGCTGTTGGCAGAGTCCAGACGTTTCTGCAACGAAAGCATATATACAGAACTTGATATGGTACGTCTGAATGAGGAACGCCGTCGGATGAGTACCTTCATGACTTCCGATGAGTCTTACATTAACGTTGAATTCAGTTTGAAAGAAGAAAAAACAGAACTGACCCGTTTTGTGGATCCGGCGCCTTTCGTGCCGGGAAACAAGGCAGACCGTGAAAAACGCTGCGAGGAGATTTTTATGATCCAGGCCATGGGACTGAAAAAGCGTCTGGAACATACCCATGCGGCCACAGCGGTGGTTGGTATTTCCGGCGGACTGGATTCTACGCTTGCCCTGCTTGTTATGGTAAAAGCGTTTGATCTGATCGGAAAGGATCACAAAGACATTGTAGCTGTGACAATGCCTGGTTTTGGAACTACAGATCGTACTTACGACAATGCAGTAAGTCTGATCAAATCTCTGGGTGCTACGTTCCGGGAAGTCAGCATTGTAGATTCTGTCCGTGTACATTTCAAGGATATCGGACAGGATGAGGCTGTGCATGATGTGACTTATGAAAACGGTCAGGCCAGAGAACGTACCCAGATTCTGATGGATATCGCAAACAAAAGCGGCGGTATGGTCATAGGAACCGGTGATATGTCTGAGCTTGCCCTGGGATGGGCGACTTATAACGGCGATCACATGTCTATGTACGGCGTGAATGCTTCAGTGCCGAAGACACTGGTGCGTCATCTGGTATGTTATTATGCGGATACCTGCGCAGATGAGACGCTACAGAAGGTGTTGTATGATGTATTGGATACACCGGTCAGCCCGGAACTTCTTCCGCCGGAGGATGGGAAGATTTCACAGAAGACAGAGGATATTGTGGGACCGTATGAATTGCATGATTTCTTCCTGTATTACATTTTGCGTTTTGGATGTACCCCGAAAAAGATTTATCGTCTGGCAAACTATGCTTTTGCCGGAACTTATGATACAGAAACCATTCAGAAATGGCTGAAAACTTTTTATCGCAGATTTTTCAGTCAGCAGTTCAAACGTTCCTGCCTGCCGGATGGACCGAAGGTAGGTACGGTAGCGGTATCTCCGCGTGGCGATTTGCGTATGCCGTCCGATGCCAGTGCCCGTATCTGGATGGAGGAACTGGAGCATCTTGATGATGAGGAACAGTCAAAGTCACAGGGGATTCTGGGTGGAAGCTGGGAAGAATTTGCAGCTCGGATGAAAGCCGGAGAGTAAGTCTCACGTGCGTTCGACTTGAAGGGCAAGTAGCGAAAGCAGATTGCGAATGTTCGCTTTACCTACCGGAATGATTGGATAATGTCCGGGGTTTGTAGCAGAAGCGTCTCATCCAGTGTATTCAGGATGCGCCGGGCAGCGCAGGCTAGTTCTGTGAGAAAAAGACGCTGGTTTTCCGTTGAGGAAAGAGAAGTTGACTTTGGCTGACAATGCCGGAAAAAAGACTTTCCGCGCCGCAGTGTTTCCAGAAAATGAGCATTGTATGGGAATCTCAGAACAGACTGTTCCGGAATGCGGTATTGACGACACAAGTGATCGGTTTCTTGCTGCAAAGATGGAAAATAGTCCAGGATTGCGTAGCATACATTGGAAAAGGAAATCCAGTGTTCACAGAAAAAAGAATAAAAATAAGCAGAATCAGCAGGCAGACCGATTACAACAAGGTCTGCCTGTTGTAGCATGTGCATGGTACGTGGATCCCGGCGGGACTGAAAATCAATGCATTGAATATCACCAAATTTTCGCAAAAGCGGAATAAAATAGTCCAGACAAAACTGTGGGTGAAGGGTTTGAATGGGGCTCCAGAAAGCGATGATGTAAGATTTATCCATGATATGTATTTGAAAAAGAAAGAATAAAGACATCTTCATTATACGGAATGGGGGCATTGTTGTAAAGAATTTTTTTGCGTATAAAATTGACGAAATTGAGGAATCTTTTTTCTCACGCTAGACGTTCGTTACCCTCATTTCACGCGGTTTCATCGCGCTCATTCCCACGCCTGAAAAAGAGGTCGTTCCCATTCGCGCAAAACCTTGTGAAAATCGGTCACTCACTTAATCGCTTCCAGAAAAAAGATTCCTCAATTTCTGTCATTGTATTGATTGCAGTATTGCGTCGTTGTACGGATTGTTTTTGACCTGCTATAATGGTTCTACAGTTGAAAAGTTACTTTTGATAATTGAAAAAAGCTGGATTTACATTGACACAATTAGGGTGCTATATCCTTTCTGGCGGAGTTCATCCTGCAGGAGAACTGCTTCATCCAGATTTTTCGGTTTGCCGATCCAGACACCGTAGTAAGGTTCTTCATAGTGGATGGTGCCGTCGAAACCAAGAATTTGCAGACGTTCGAGCTGATAGGCAGCATTGACGTCATATTTGAACAGGCCGGTTTGTACATAATATTGTTCCGGGATTTCCTGGGCGGAGAGTGGAATGCTTTCCTCGATACCGGCGACAATAGCATCAACAATGGCATCAAATTTTTCATCAAAGAGCTGATTGTCAATGTCGCTGTTTAAGAATCCGGTTTCTACCAGTACTGCGGGCATTTCTGTTTTTCGAAGGACGATCAGTCCCGGAACTTCCTCCACACCGAGATTTTTGAAACCGACCTGCTCCAAGTGCCGGTTAATATTTTCAGCCAGCGTATCAACCGTTGGATCATGCTGATAGACAAGGGTCTGCACACCGTTGTACAGATTGTCTTCCATGCCGGAATTTCGGTGAAAGGAAATAAAATATTTTCCACCGGAGAGATTGGCAAGGGCTGCTTTTTCCGTTGGTGAGTTATAGATATCCATAGTTCGAGTGTAGTAGACATGATAACCTGCTTCTTTTAGCTTTGCTCCGACAGCCAGTGTCAGCCGGAGTACATCATCTTTTTCTGCGCGTCCCATGTAGGATGCACCGTTGTCAAAACCGCCGTGACCGGCATCCAGAATGATATCTACGTCCATAAATATTCCCCCTAAAAAATAATTCACAGATATGTGATAAATGACAAGCTTCAAGGACATCAGATGTACCAGTATTCAAGTCGAACGCACGTGAGACTTGGTGCGTGATTCTGGTCAGCATGAGCATCATAAGATTTTTGGTACACTGAGTCGCTACATGTAAGTAATATATGATGCTATTTTCAAAATAGTACATCCAATGTGATATCTCGCATCTGATAGAGTCTCTGGTGGACTGCAGCGAGGTTCAGAAGAATAAAAATAGAAATGGTTCAGTGTTGACAATAAGTATGTTTTTCTGTATACTTTGAAAATAGAATGTTTTGATAATCAAACTAAATGGAGGGATAGATGAGAGCACAGATTATAGGAACCGGCAGTTGCCTGCCGGAAAAGATAGTAACAAATGATTTTCTTTCCACCATCGTGGATACCAGCGATGAGTGGATCAGTAGCAGAACCGGTATCCGTCAGCGTCATATTGCAGTAGAAGAGACGACGGCATCCATGTCAACAGAGGCTGGACGAAGAGCATTGGAGTCCGCAGGTGTAAAGGCAGAAGAACTGGATCTGATCATTGTGGCAACCTGTACGCCGGATACACTGGTTCCAAACACAGCATGTCTGGTGCAGAGCGAACTGGGGGCTGTGAACGCGGTTGCTTTTGATATCAGTGCAGCATGCTCCGGATTTGTATTTGCGCTGAACCTGGTGGATGCTTATATGCAGGCCGGTGTACATAAAACTGCTCTGGTCATTGGTGCAGAGACATTATCCCGCATTGTGGACTGGAGTGATCGCTCCACCTGTGTGTTGTTTGCTGACGGAGCCGGTGCCGCAGTTGTCCGTGCAGCAGAGCGCGGTGTGATCGCATCCACACAGGGAAGCGACGGAACCCGCGGCGGTGCGATCTATGTGAAAAACAGAGAAAATTACAATCCGTTTGTACCAGAGCAGAAGCCAATGGATTATCTGTATATGGACGGTGGAGAAGTATTTAAGTTTGCGGTAAAAAAAGTGCCGCAGTCCATTCTGCAGACACTGGAAGCGGCAAATCTGACCACAGAGGACATTGACTGGTATCTGTTCCATCAGGCGAATGCGAGAATCACGGCAACGATTGCAAAACGTCTGAAAGTGCCGGATGAGAAGATTCCGATGAATGTGGATAAATGTGGAAATACATCCGCTGCCAGTGTGGCAATTCTTCTGGATGAGGTCAACCGTAAAGGTATGCTGAAAAAAGGTGATAAGCTGATGCTGGCCGGATTTGGTTCCGGACTGACATGGGGAACCATGGCTATCGAGTGGGGAATCTAAATTTTTGTTTGTCTGTGTAAAGGGCAAATCTGAAGCAGAAATCCAGACAGACACGGATGATTTTCTACCTCCGTTGCGCCGCTTATCTCCGCCTCCTCCCGCGAACTCGCACGCAGAAACAGCGTGCTCAGACACACTTACGGAGGCGGGCTATGCTCGCTACGGTGACGAAAATCAACCTACCGTCTTGTCTCGGATTTTGCTCCCAGATTTGCCCAATTTACTTGATGGCACCTTATGCCACGTGCGCATATAATCTAACAGTAATTCAACTTTTTGTTGCGCACGCAGTGCGTCGTGTGAATGGCTGATTATTTCACTGTGTAAATACAGAAAATGAAGCATCCTGTCAGGGAAAGCGATTAAGCAAACGACCGAGTTTCACGAGTTTTTGCGCGAGTGGGAACGACCTCTTTTTCAGGCGTGGGAACGAGCGCGATGAAAACGACGTGAAACGAGGGTAGTGAGCGTCTAGCGTCCTGACAGGATGCTTCGTTTTCGTATTAAAAATTAAATTTCAGCCAACAACAAGACAAACGAGATATTGTTGCCAAGCAGAAAATGGGGTTGATGGATAGTGGAAGTGTATGATATACTATATATGGACGAAAAAAATAGTTGCCGTATAATGAGAGGGGGCTTTTATGAAACGAAGAAGTATAAAGTATATTGGCCTGGTGTTGCTTTGCGTGGCGGGATATATGTTTATGGCAGCATGCGGACAGGATAAGGAAAGTGCAGTAAGGAACGATGAAGGTAGTGTCTTGAGCGGTGAAACAGAGGCAAAGGATGTGGAAAAAAGTACAGATCCTGCAGATTATGAAATTGGTACCAGAGATCATTATCTTGCCGTATGGGCGCAGGAGAAGGGCCTGTCTTATGTGGAAGCAGAAAGTCAGGAACGCTTGGAAACTGACAAGATTGCACTGAGTGAAGAGGAAGCGATTGGATATGCGACAGTGGATAAAGAATGCGGATCAGTTTCAAATGGAAGCGGCTGCAATGTAAAGACAGCATTTTCAGCAGATATCCGTTATATTTACCGGAAGCCAGATGGTGAGATCACAGCGATTGATAATTTGGCGGACGCAAAAATATATCTTCCGGAGGTTCCGGGTGCGACAGCGCAAATATCAGATCCGAATATTTATCAGGAAGAGAGAGGATTTCGCATTAGTGTGACAGGAACGTTAAGTTTTACCCTTGAGAATGCAGATGTGACTCAGGGTGGAGAGTTTTCCAGTGTAGAAACTTCCAGAAATCAAAGTAACGTTATCACAACGGCGAAAACATTTGCAATCTTATTTCAGCAGAGTGATATACAGAAATAATATATGGAATTTGTAAAAGTATGCAATTATTCCAGGACATTTTTCAGGTATTATCGCATAGATTTAGTGTAAACATTATTTTGTGAGGGTTTTATGCCGGACAAAGGGTTACACGTACAACAAAATGAAAATGTGGACAGAGGAAGGCTGCAGGTCAATGTGACATCAACATTGGGTCTGCAGCCTGTTGTGAATGCACGGGTGGGCATTGCATACACAGGAGAAAGCCAGCGTCTGTTGGAAGAATTGCAGACAGATTCATCAGGTCAGACGGAGGCTGTGACGCTGGACGCACCGCCGGTAGAGTATTCCCAGGAACCGGATCGGCCGCAGCCTTTTTCAGAATATACGGTGACCGTGCAGGCAGAAGGCTACCGAAGTGTGGAAGTATCTGCGATTGATGTGTTTGCAAATGTGACAGCTTTGCAGGAGATACGGATGGAGCCGTTGGATATCTCACAGAAAGAGGGAACAGAAAATATCGTTGTTCCACCAAATACTCTGTGGGGAGATTTTCCACCAAAGATTCCGGAAGATGAGGTCAAACCAGTGAATGAATCCGGAGAAATCGTGCTGAGCCGCGTGGTTATTCCGGAGTATGTGATCGTCCACGATGGACCGCCGACAGATACCAGGGCACAGGATTACTATGTTCGCTACCGGGATTATATCAAAAATGTGGCATCCAGCGAGATCTATTCCACCTGGCCGGAGGCAACGCTGCGGGCTAATATTCTGGCGATTATGTCTTTTTCCTTAAACCGCGTATACACGGAGTGGTACAGAGGAAAAGGATATGACTTTACCATTACATCATCTACTGCTTATGATCAGAAATGGTCTTTCGGGCGCACGATTTTCAGCAATATTTCCCGGATCGTGGATGAGATTTTCAATCATTATCTGTCCAGACCGAATGTACAGCAGCCGATTCTGACGCAGTATTGTGATGGGAAAAATGTAACCTGCAGTGGTTGGATGACACAGTGGGGATCTCGTTATCTGGGAGAGCAGGGGTACAGCCCCATCGAAATTCTGCGTTATTATTATGGCAGCAGTATTTACATTAATTCTGCAGAGGAGATTGCCGGAATTCCATCTTCCTGGCCGGGTGCAGATCTTACAGTGGGATCCTCCGGTACAAAGGTGCGGCAGATCCAGCAGCAGTTAGCCCGGATTTCCCAGGCATATCCGGCGATCCCGACCATTGCGGCGGACGGGATATTCGGGGAACGTACCCGGGAAGCCGTAGAAGCATTTCAGCGGATCTTTGATCTGCCGGTGAGTGGTGTGGTGGATTTCCCGACCTGGTATAAAATTTCACAGATTTATGTGGGGGTGACACGGATCGCGGAGCTGAATTAACTGCAATTCAAGTCGAACGCACGTGAGACTTGGCGCATGTAAACAGTAACGTAAGATGAGATAAAATGCCGGAGAAATCATAATTACTCTGGCATTTTTCTTTAATTTCATGTAGAATAGGGCATAAATGGCAGAAAATATAGAAAGATGAGAGGATAAATGATGGAAGAGAAAAAAAACATTATGGATTATGATACGGTTTCTTTAGATGATGAAAACAGTGCCGTAGTTATTATCGATCAGACAAAATTACCGGGAACCACAGAGATCATTGCATTAAAGACCGCACAGGAAATCTGGGATGCAATTTATCTGCTTCAGGTACGTGGTGCTCCGGCCATCGGCGTGGCAGCAGCTTACGGTATTTATGTACTGGCAAAAGGAATTGATACAGACAATTATGATGCATTTTATGCAGAATTCAAAAAACAGAAAGAATACCTGGATTCTTCCCGCCCGACAGCAGTCAACCTTTCCTGGGCGTTAAACCGCATGGAGCAGGTTGTATTAAACAATGCGGACAAGTCCGTTGCCGAGATCAAACAGCTTCTGAAAGAGGAGTCTGTTGAGATCCAGGACGAGGATATCCGCGTGTGCAAAGCCATCGGTGAATATGGTCTGACGTTGGTAAAACCGGGTGACGGTATTTTGACACACTGCAACGCCGGAAAACTTGCAACAAGCAAATACGGCACAGCAACGGCTCCGATTTATCTGGGACAGGAGCGCGGTTACAATTTCCGTGTCTTTGCAGATGAGACCAGACCACTGCTTCAGGGAGCACGTTTGACTGCTTTTGAGCTTCAGTCTTCCGGTGTTGATGTAACTCTGATCTGTGATAATATGTCTGCAACTGTTATGAAAAACGGTTGGGTAGATGCAATTTTTGTGGGTTGTGACCGTGTGGCAGCAAACGGAGATACTGCAAATAAAATCGGTACTTCCGTAGTTGCAGCAGTTGCAAAACAGTACAATGTGCCGATGTATATTGCAGCACCGACCTCTACCATTGATATGAACACTCCGACCGGTGATCAGATTAAAATCGAGCAGAGAAAACCGGAAGAAGTGACAGAGATGTGGTATAAAGAGCGCATGGCTCCGGAAGGTGTAAAAGTATTTAATCCGGCGTTTGACGTGACAGATCATGAGCTGATCGCAGGTATCGTGACCGAGTTTGGTATCGCACGTCCTCCATATACAGAATCTTTCAAAGAAATTTTTGCAAAAAAAGAGGCAGCTCAGAAGAATAAATAACAGGAACAATTTTATAAAAACCTGTAATCCTAGTGAAATATAGGAAAATAAACGCTTCACTTTTCTCTGAAAGTGGGGTATAATAAGCAGTAATGGTTCAGCAGAGTCAAGTTTTCAGGAAAGAAGATTACTTTGTATAAAGCAGCGCTTTGTGCTGGATCATTCTAATGATTAGTGAGAATCCACAGGAGGTATAATTATGGCAGACAGTGCATGTAGCAGCTGCAGCAGTGCAGGAAGCTGTTCTTCCGAGAGTTGTGAAGGATGTCCGAGCAGCAAGCAGCCGCAGAGCTTTCAGGAAAAATTAAATGAGTATTCATCTGTTAAAAAAGTAATCGGTGTTGTCAGTGGTAAAGGTGGCGTAGGTAAATCTTTCGTAACAGCATCTTTAGCAACTGCAATGCGTAAAAAAGGATATGAAGTAGGTATTCTGGATGCAGATATTACCGGACCGTCTATTCCGAAAATGTTCGGCGTACACGGACCGGCTATGGGCAGCGAGATGGGAATCCTGCCGATTGCAGCAGAGGATGGCACAAAGATTATGTCCATCAATTTGTTAATGGAGGATGAGGAAGCACCGGTTATCTGGAGAGGACCGGTTATCGCAGGAACTGTAAAACAGTTCTGGAGCGATGTTGTCTGGGGTGATCTGGATTATTTATTCGTGGACATGCCACCTGGAACCGGTGACGTTCCGCTGACAGTCTTCCAGTCTCTTCCGGTAGATGGTATCGTGATCGTGACATCTCCACAGGAACTGGTACAGATGATCGTAAAGAAGGCTTATAATATGGCTGGCATGATGGATATTCCGGTTCTTGGCGTAGTAGAGAATTACAGTTATCTGAAATGTCCGGATTGCGGAAAAGAAATCAAGCTGTTCGGTGAAAGCCACATTGATGAAGCAGCTTCTGAGCTGGCAATGCAGGTTCTTGGCAAAATGCCGTTGGATCCGGCTTATGCAGAACTGGCAGATGCGGGATTATTCTATAAAGCAGATAATCCATATCTGGAAGATGCAGTAAAGAAAATTGAAAATATGTAGTTAAAAAAGGTGTGTCATTTTCTTCTTTCATTCATATGGAAGTAAGAAAATGGCACATCTTTTTTACATTGAAATATTTATATTTGTCCAGCCGGAATCCGTTTCTGCCGCCGCCGTTCAAAAGCCACGGCGATAGAACCATAGCACACGGAATACATAAAAGCAGCCAGTGCAAAGGCTGTCAGCACATCAAAGACAGAGTGCTGTTTTAAGAACATAGTGGATAAAATAATGCAGACGGTGAGAACCAGTGCTGCGTTTTTTATCCATTTTTTATTTTGCAGCTTTTGACTGTGTGCCAATCCAAAATAAATGGCAAGGGAATTGTATACATGGATGCTTGGAAACAGGTTTGTCGGTGTATCCGATGCATACAGTCGTTGTACGATGTGTACAAAAATGTTATCTCTTGCGAATGTATCCGGGCGGAGCAGTTGTCCGTTTGGATATACCGTTGAGATAAAGAGAAATACGGTCATACCGGTGATCAGGAAGATACCGAGCCGCCAGCACAGTTTTCCATCTGTAAATGCGATAAAGATAATGCCAGCTGCCATGTAGATAAACCACAGGTAGTAAGGAATGACAAAAAACTCGCAAAATGGAATGTAGTCATCCAGTGCCATGTGAATGACATGGAAATTTGAATTGATGTTTACTTTTTCCTCAAGCCAGCAGAACCACGGAATATAGATCAACGCGTATAGTAACAGAAAAAGGTGGGTGTTGTGTCTGAGATATTCAAAAATTTTTTTCATACGCAATAGTGCTCCGATGTAAGTATAATTTTTATGCTCTCAAAACTGTGTGTTTCTTACACAGTTTCTTTTTTGTTTCTAGAAGAGTGTAGCACCACAGGTTAAAAAAAACAACGTGGAAAAATCTTAAATTTGTGTAAAAAAATCAAAATAAGGAAAGATTTCAGCGATGTGCTCCGAAAACAGGGAAATAGTGGATAACAAAGAGAATAGTTACTATGAAAATGATAGGAATTGTATGGTATGAAAGTCTTTCACGATAATGAGAAATTAATCCGTTTTTCAAATAGAAACATTCACGTTACAATAGAATCAATCCAGTTGGCCAACGGAAATATAGGAACAATCACGAATCAATCAGATAATCAAAAGGAGAAGACAAGATGATTAAGAAGACAATTGACACAGTATTGAATGTTCGTCCAATTTTTGTGGGAATCCAGCACTTATATTTTTATGAGGGACCATGTCGCTTTGGGGAAGGCGATGAGCTGATGCCGGAATATGATGCTATGATGAATCAGGAAATGAATGCCGCATATGTAAATGAAGTAGTACAACATGAGACGGAAGGTGTTCATATTATGGATCCGATCTATGTAGAGCGTGATGACTGGTTCAGAAGCCCGGAAGCAATGTATGAGAAGATGGCAGAAGATATTGATAAAGTTGATTTTTATCTGTTTCATTTTGGTATCGGACGTGGTGATATTTATCTTGAGTTTGCAGAGCGTTATAAAAAACCGGTAGGTGCTGCACCGGGACTGTGCTGTGATGGAATCGGAAATACGGCAGCGGTAAAGAACAGAGGACTTGAAGCGTATGCATTTATGTCATGGGATGAGTTTGATACATGGATGAGAGTTCTGCGTGTTCGTAAATGCCTGAAAAACACCCGTGTCCTTCTGGCAGTAAGATGGGATTCCAACCGTTCTTACAGTTCTTATGATAACTTTATTAATCAGAGTGATGTAACGAATAAATGGGGCATTCAGTTCCGTCATGTAAATGTTCATGAACTGTTGGATCAGACACATCCGGTAGATCCGACCACAAACCCGTCCACACCGGGCAGGAAGGCATTGAATATCAACGATGAAGATATGAAGGAAATTGAGAAGATCACAGACGAACTGATTGCAAATGCAGAAGCCTGTACGATGGAGCCGGATATGGTTAAAAAGACGATTCAGGCATACTATACGGTACAGAAACTGCTGGATGCGTATGACTGTAATGCATTTACGGCACCATGTCCTGATTTGTGCTCCACACGCAGATTCTCTGAAGAAAAATTCACGTTATGTATGACACATTCCCTGAATGATGAAAATGGTATTTCTTCAGCCTGTGAATATGATATCAATTCCGTGATCGGAAAAGTTATTATGACAAATCTTTCCGGAAAAGCACCATATATGGGAAATACAAATGCGATTGTTTTTGATAAAGAAGGCCATATGATTCCATTCCACAAGTTCAATGACAATACCATTGAAGATATTGCAGATAAGACAAACCTTTATATGACGTTCCACTCTACACCGAACAGAAATCTGAAAGGTCTGAAAGCAGAGAAAGAGAGATATCGTCTGGCACCGTTTGCATACAGCGGATTTGGCGCAACCATCCGTTATGATTTTGCACAGGATATCGGACAGGTGATCACTATGATCCGTATTTCACCGGATGCGACGAAGATTTTTATTGCAAAGGGAACTATCTCAGGCGGAGCTGGATATGAGATGAAGAATTGTGATCAGGGTGTATTTTTCAATGTAGCTGATAAGGTAGATTTCTACCACAAACAGCAGTATTTTGGAAACCATACGGTACTTGCATATGGTGATTATGTGGAAGAACTGAAAATGCTTGCAGAAGCACTTGGCATTGAAGCAGTTATTGCATAAAAGTAGAAGGAGACAATCTTGGATTTTTCACAGATAAAGAATCATCTGATCAGTCACAGAGAACATGCGCAGCACCAGATAGATTATATCAAGGCGCATCGTCATATGGAGGAAGACGAATTACATACCTATATTTATGATTATGTCCTGTATAAATATAATCTGTTTGGTGAAGTGGCGGATGTTTATGTATTGGACGATCTGGCAGAACTGAGTGTTGCAAAAGCAATCAAACTCAGTAAGGAACAGGCCATAGCCTATGATAATAAGGCGTCCTGTGACGGTGCCACTTCAGCAATGAATAAAAAAGTATTATTGCTGATGGCAATCCAGAAAGAATTGAATATTAAGTTTCCCTTGGATGAGGTCGTCCAGATCAAGGATACAAAAAAACTTACCTCTGTTGTATACCGGCAGCTGAATGGAAAAATGGCTGACTGATCGGGATAGAAAAAGAAACCTGAAATGATGGACCATTGTATCGGACAGTACAATGGAAGAAAAATAGGAGGAATTGGTTATGAATTGGGGTGTACTGATCGCAGTACTGATTTATGAAGTGGTATCCATCGTTGGTATCGGTGCCTTTATGGCATACAAAAATAAGAAAAGCGGCGGTGCGGAAAGCGGAAGCTTTGCATTTGCCGGTGGCGGCCTTCCGGCTTCTCTGGTAGGTATCACACTTGCCCTGACGCTGCTCGGTTCCGCACACAACTGGGGAACCTGTCAGAATGCAGCATCTATGGGAGTTATCGCTGCATGGTTTGGTATCGCATGTGTAATTATGATGGTAGTCATCACACAGATCACCGGTCCATGGATTCGCAGAACCGGAGCGAAAACCATCGGTGATTTTCTGAACAAAGTATTTGGTAAAGTACCTGGAACGATGATTTCCTGTGTAAACGCAGCATTAAGTATCGCAATGGTCTGTCTGGAAGTCGAGACCATCGCCATCACACTTTCCTTCCTGACAGGATGGTCTTATATGATCAGTGCCATCGTCGGCGGTATCCTGGCCATGCTCTATGTATTACTGGCAGGTATGAAAGAGATTGCTTGGCTGAACCTGTTAAATGCCATTTTAATGTACGCAGCTCTGATCGTCGTATTCATCTGTCTGTGCTTCAAACTCCCGGGTGGCTGGGATCAGGTAGAAGCAACCATGACAGCAAGTGCTGACACATCCTGGATGACAAGCATCTTCGGAAACAAAGCACTGATCATCGGATTTGCAATTCCGTCCGCACTTGGTGCTACCATGTTCCATGGTATGGCACAGACCGGTTATCAGCCGGTAGCAACCGCAAAAAACAATCATGAAGTAAAAAAATCCCTCTGGTTTGCAGGCCCGATCAACGGTTTATTCTGTATCATCCCGGCTCTCATCGGTGTAGCTGCTTTCTCTATCCTGGCATACAGAAACGCAGGTTCCATGATGATGACACCGGCCATGCTGCTGGATCTGCTGCCGAAGCCGGTCATCGCATTACTGGCTGCAGGATTTTTGGGTGTAGACCTTTCTTCCTTCGCTGTTATGGCACTGGCACCGGCTACCCTGATCTCACATGATATGTACACACTGTACAAACCAAATGCAACAGAAAAACAGAAATTCACCTTATCACGCGTGATCATCATCATCATCGGTATCGTAAGTATTGCCATCTGTAACTTCCAGCCGGCAGTTGTAGACATGGTAAACTGGTGCTTCTCCTTCGGAATCCCGGTATTTATCATGGGCGTGATCGGACTTTGGTGGAAACGAAGCACAAAGGCTTCTGTCATTACATTTATCATCACATGGATCGTTGTATGTATCTGGTCCACCTTCGGATTACAGAATGCACTCGGATGGGCCAACTTCCATGTAAACTACATCTCACTGATCGTTGCTCTGATCGTTGGTGTGATCTCAACCGCCGTATTACCGGGCAAAAAAGGATTGTTTGCCGGTAAACGCGCATAAAGGAGGAAGATATTATGCATATGTGTGTGACAACAATTCTGTATACTGCCATAATGGTATTTGCAATAACCGGTATCGGCTTTGCCATTGGTAAACTCAACAAATTTGGTGACAGCGATGAACTGGTTAACCTGGATGACAAATAGGGGGGAAGACAAAATGACTACAACACAGATCTGGATGTTATGTTTTGTCGGAGTTATGGTTCTGCTGATGATCCTGTCAGCTGTGTGGAATCAGATGGGAAAGAAAAACAGGGAAGAGCAGTAACCCCGGTGTAGCAGAACTACGAAAAACAGCAAATGATATAGGAAATACAAATAGAACAAACAGAATAGTAGATTTCAAGTCGAACGCACGTGAGACTTGGTGTGTGATTCTGGTCAGCGAAAGCTGACATATTCTTCTCAGAATCACTGCACTCTACACTAATAAGAAACTACACTAATAAAAAACTACACTAATAAGAAACAGGAGGATTTTTTCATGAAACGTGGTATTGATATTAAATTAAATGTAAGACCGATTTTCCTTTCACTGGTACACCAGACCGTATTTGAGGGTCCATGTCGTTTCGGACATGATGAGGAACTGGAAATGGCTTACGACCAGATGGTAGAGGCAGAGTTATTTGAACAGTACAAAAAAGACCTGAAAAAATATATCACAGATCCGCAGATCAACGTAATGGAGTGCATTTACATAGAACGTCATGAGGATTTCATGAGTCCGGAATCCATGTTTGAAGCTATGACCGTGGATAATGACGAGGTAGATCTGTATTTGTTTAATACAGAAATCGGACGTACCGATATTACGACAGAATTTGCACAGCGTTATAAAAAACCAATCGCTATTATGCCGTACAATTGCTGCTGTCTGGCAGACTGTGTACCGCCGCTGATCGCAAGAGGTCTGGAGGCATATGGTTTTTATGACTGGGATGATGCAAACAAGACTATGCGTGCCATGCGTGTACGCAAAGTGCTGAGAAACATGAATGTGCTGGTAACACCGAGATATAATGCGAATAAATCTTTCTCTTCTGAGTCCAGCTTTAACTCACTGGCACAGGTTACTGATAAATTCGGCATCAAATTCCGTGTGTTGAACGTACATGAATTTATCGAGACCACACATGTCGTGGATCCGACCACGAATAGTACGGTTCCCGGCAGAAATATCAACAACCTGGATGAGGCAGATATGGTAGAAATCGAGCGTATCACAGATGAGCTGATCGCCGGTGCAAATAAAGTCGGCATGGAACGTGATATGATCATCAAATCCGTAAAATTATGGTACAATGCGCAGAAACAGATGAAATTGTATGACTGCAACGCGTTCAGTATGCCATGTCCGGATGCCTGTGCAACCAGACGTCTGAATCAGGAGCAGTTTACCGCATGTTTATGCCATTCCCTGAACAACGAGATGGGTATCCCGTCTGCTTGTGAGTACGATATCGGAGCAGTTGTTGTCATGATGATTCTGTCCAACTTATCCAATTCCGCAGCTTATATGGGAAATACAAACCCGATCTTCTATGATGAAAATGGAGATGCAATTCCGGAGCGTGTTATTACAGCAGAGAACCTGAAAGATATCAAAAATGTACCGAATCTGTATTACACCTTCCATTCCACACCGAACAGAAAACTCAAAGGCTTTGACCAGCCGTATGAGGAGTATGGTATCCAGCCGTTCGCATACAGCGGATGGGGTGCAACCCTGCGATATGATTTTGCGAAAGATGCCGGTCAGGTAATTACAATGGCACGTATCTCTCCGGATTGCAGCCATATGATGATTGCAAAAGGAACGATTGTAGGAGGTGGCGGCGTAGACAGCCAGAACTGTTCCCTGAGTGTAATCTTTACTGTAGACAATCAAAAAGATTTCTTTAAGAAACAGGTTCGTTACGGTGGAAACCATATGCCGCTTGTATACGGTGATTATACAGAAGAACTGGAAATGCTGGCAGAAATGCTTGGTCTGGAAGTAGTAAGAGCATAGAAACTGTGTCTGTAAGATAAATTCAAGTCGAACAGGACGCAAAGCGACTGTAGATGAGCTACCAGAATTAAAAAAACTAGTAGCAAAAAAGAAACAGGATGGTATAATAGATTTTGTAAAGATCATACATGTGTGGAGGAGATCAGAGGATCTCCTCCATGCTTGCTTTTAATGAAAAAAATACTATACAAATAGGAAAACTGGAAAACTAGAATGGACGGTAAAGATATAGAAGGAAGAGTCGATAGGATGCAAGCACAGATCAGAAATGATTTTCCAATCTTGGAACAGAAGATAAATAATAATCCGCTGATTTATTTTGACAACGGAGCGACCACACAGATGCCAAACTGTGTTCTGGAATGCCTGAACCGGCATTATATGCAGGATAATGCGAATGTGCACCGGGGAATCCATACACTAAGTGAAAGGTCCACATGTGCCATGGAAGATGCCAGAAAGACAGTGGCTGATTTTATCGGGTGTGACGATCCGATGCAGATCATATTTACCAGAGGAGCTACGGACAGTCTGAACCAGGTGGCGTTCGGTTATGCGGCGCAGTATATGCAAAAAGGCAGGAAGGTGATCGTGACAGAGTTCGAACATCATTCCAATTTTGTCCCGTGGCAGCAGGCAGCGAAACGGACCGGTGCAGAGTTTGTGGTGATACCGATGCGAGAAGATGGCAGACTAGATATAGAAGCATTGGAACGGGAACTGGACGAGTCCGTGGTGATCGTTTCGGTGACTGCAATCTCCAATGTGACAGGAACGGTACTTCCGGTGCGTGAGATCATTCAGAAAGCACATCAGTACAATGTCCCGGTGTGTGTCGATGCTTCCCAGGCAATCCGGCACGGTCAGATGAATGTGCGGGAACTGGATTGTGATTTTCTGGCCTTTTCCGGACACAAGACCATGGGACCTGCCGGGATCGGTGTTTTATACGGAAAGAAGGAACGACTGGATGTCATGGAACCGCTCTGGTACGGCGGTGGTATGGTGGATGTAGTAGGAAACGAGGATACAAGTTTTACCACGATTCCATATCGTCTGGAGGCCGGTACCCCGAATTATCCTGGAGCTATTGGGCTTGGTCAGGCACTGCATTATTTGCAGGAAATCGGTACAAAAGAGATTGCAGCATGGGAGAAAGAACTGACGGATACGCTGGAACAGAGACTTTCCGAACGGAAATATGTGCACGTACTGGGCGGAAATGTGGAAAAACAGAGTGTGATCTCTGTGGTGGTCGACGGCATTCATCCATACGATATGGCAAGTTTTCTGAATAAATACGGTATTGCGGTACGCAGTGGCAATCACTGTGCACAGCCGATGCTGCGCAGGCTGGGCTATGATTCGGTGATCCGTTTTTCGCCGGCATTTTATAATACAAAAGAAGAAATCGAAGTGATCGGTGACCGCATGGAGAAGATCATTTCGTTTTTGAAAAAATGGTAACATAAATTATGAGAGAGACAAAAGGGAGGAACTGTAATGAAAGATGCTTATATGAACCTGAGTTTTTACCAGATGTGGTACTTTATCCGTACCATTGAGCTTGGAAGTTATTCCAGGGCTTCCCAGGATCTCAACGTAACACAGTCGACATTAAGCAAATGTATTCAAAACATAGAACAGAACCTGAAAATGGAACTGTTTATCAGGGAGAAAAACAATCTGATACCGACAGAAGCTGCAAAAAATCTCTATCAGGTGTGGAAAAAGATGATTGTGGAAATGCAGGAAGCTGTGGAAGATGCACGGCGTTATATGGGTGGACGAAGTGAGAGTTTGAAAATAGGGGTGCTGGATTCCCACAAGTCAGAATCTTATCTGTGGGAGTATGTAGAAGCATTTCATGATCTGTATCCGGATATTTCGCTGGCAGTTGAGTCAGAACGGCCGGAAGTATTGCACAAAAAATTGATGGAAAATGAACTGGATGTTATTTTTACCGTGCGCTATGATATGGAAACAATTTCCTGGACCGGACATCATATGGAACTGGTGAAAGAGACACCATTTACCGTCTGTATGAGAGCGGACAATCCGCTGGTGGACAAACAGGTGTGGGAAGTCAAAGATTTAAAAGAGTGTAATCTGGTTATGATTTCAGCATTGCATCTGCCAAGTTATAACAGTATGATTGTGGAACTTTGCCTGAAATACGGCTTTTTTCCCAATATTGTCTATAATGCGCAGAATGCAGCATCTCAGATATATAATCTGTTGAAAGAAAACGATGTGTTTATCTGTGATAAATATCACAAAGATTATGGTTCATCTCATGTAATCTCGCGCCCGATAAAAAATACAAAGAGCGGTGTTGTGATGGTATGGAAGAACGAAAGAAAAAAATATCTCTGTCAGTTCATTGATGTAGTGAGAAACTGCAGACAGCATGAACAACAGGAAAATATTCAGAACGGAAGGATGCCGGAGGAAGAAAAATGAAGACAATAGATGAAATTCAGACAGAGTTTGTAACAGCGTTTAATGAGATTGATGACTGGATGATGCAGTATGAATTTTTACTGCAGGTGGGCGCAGAACTGGAGCCCTATCCGGATAAATGGCGGGATGACAATCATCTGATCCAGGGCTGTCAGTCAAAAGTATGGATTCACTGTGAGGAGCAGGATGGAAGACTGCATATATGGGGTGATTCAGAGGCACTGATCATCAAGGGAATCATTGCAGTTGCCATTGTTATGTTTCAGGATCAGAAAAAGGAAGATATTGCCAGTGCAAAGGTGTGGTATATCGCGGATACAGATTTGAAAAATCAGATCAGCACAGATCGGTTCAACGGTGTGAACAGTGTGATCCGGCATATACAGTCCATTTGAGTGTTAAACAGGATAAGCTAGCAGGAGATCAGCTATGAAAAATGAATATATGAATCTGAGCTTTTATCAGATGTGGTATTTTATCTGTGCGATGGAGCTTGGAAGTTATTCAAAGGCTTCACAGAAATTAAATGTGACACAGTCTGCCATCAGTAAGACAATCCAGAATATCGAACAGAATCTGCAGGTTCAACTGTTCGCGCGGGAAAAAAATATACTGGTTCCGACGGAAGCCGGAAAAAGCCTGTATCGTTCATGGAAAGATGTGATCAGCGCAATGCAGGAATCTGTGGAAGTGGCACGCAGACATATGGGAGGTGATATAAAAAAACTGAACATAGGGGTTTTAGATATTCATAAATCAGAGGCATATCTCTGGGAGTACATGGAAAAATTCAGAGAACAATATCCGGGTGTAGGACTGGATATTGAATCGGAACGTCCGGAAATATTACACAGACAGCTGATGGAAAATGAACTGGATGTTATTTTTACAGTTCGATATGATATGGAACGCAGTGGCCTGGATGGAAACCATGTTGCTTTTATCAAAGAGACACCGTTGACTGTATGTATGCGAACAGATCATCCGCTGCGGGATAAGGATGTATGGACTGTTGAGGATCTGAAGACGAGCAATCTGGTAGTTATTTCTGCCTTGCATCTGCCAAGTTATCAGAGCATGCTTATGGATCTTTGCCGGATGCATGGTTTTTTACCCAATATTGTATACAATGTGAATAATGCTTCGTCTCTGGTATATAATCTGCATGAAAAAAATGATGTGTTTATCTGTGACAGGTACCATAAAGATACAGATTGTCTGCATATTGTAAGCAGACCAATTGCAGATACACATAGTGGTGTGGCTATGGTATGGCGAAAAAATGATAAACAGTATCTGAGGGAATTCCTGAATCTGATTCGGAATGATGAACAAAGATAAGAAAAAATAGAGGGAGAGGAAGTTTTTCGTACTTGCTGTAACAGAAGCGATCGAAATACTAGGATATGAGAAAAAGTCCGTTACATATGCGAGATATTCGTTTTTCAAAAGACAGAAAACCAGCTACAATATAGACATATTAAGTTGGCCGGCTTGATGAGAAGTTTGTATTGTGTCTGAGGAGGAAAACGAAATGATTGCAAAAAATATTGATGTGAAACTGAATGTTCGCCCTATTTATATCGGTTTGGTACATGAATATGCTTATGAGGGACCGTGCCGTTTTGGGGAAGGCGATGCACTGGAAAAAGAATATGATCAGATGGTAAGCCGGGAAACTTATGAAATATTCAAACAGGATGTTTTTTCTCATGTTCCGGCTGGAATAAATATGATGGATCCGATTTATCTGGAAGCTACGGATGAATGGGTAAATTCTGAAAAAATTTATGAAACACTGAGTGCAGAGATTGATAAAATTGATTTGTTTGTATTTAATTTTCAGATTGCAAGAGGGTTTATCTATGTAGAGTTCGCACAGAGATTTCATAAGCCTGTTGCTATGATTCCGCATTCCTGCTGTGAGGAAACCCTGAATACAGCGGCTTTGCATGCAAGAGGACATGAGGCATATGCGTTCTATTCCTGGGCAGATTATGAAGGCTATCTGAGAGCATTAAGAACGCGAAAAGCGTTGCAGAATACAAGAGTGCTGGTTGCATCCAGATTCAGCTCTGTCAAATCCTATGGCGGAACCGACAATTTTGTAAATCTTGAAGAAATAACAAACCGTCTTGGAGTAAAATTCCGTAATATCAGCGTACATGAGCTGCTGGATCAGCTGCATGAAGTTGACCCATATAGTAATCCGACGATTCCGGGCAGAAAAGGTCAGAATATCAATGCTGAGGATACAGCGCTGGCAGAAAAACTGGCAGATGAATTTATTGCAAATGCGGATGAAGTCAGAATGGATCGGGCAGCCATCATAGATACATTTAAAGCATATGTACTGGTTCAGAAACTGATGGATCATTATGAGTGTAATGCATTTACGGCACCATGTCCGGATTTGTGTTCCACCAGAAGACTTTCTGAGGAACGGGTAACATTCTGTCTGACGCATTCTTTAAATATTGAAAATGGAATTCCTTCTGCCTGTGATCTGGATTTTAATTCACTGCTTACGCAGGCGGTATTGGAGAATCTGAGTGGAAAATCCGTTTATATGGGAAATGCCAATGTCTGTTCTTTAGAAGATGGAAAATTGCCGACGATTTTCGGTGATTTTGATGATGCTCATATTGATCATTTGGATGATAAAACGAATCTGTACAGTATTTTCCATGCAACACCAACACGAAAATTTGATGGATTTGAACAGCCGTTGAAGAAATATTCTGTAGATTCTTTTGCATACAGTGGATTTGGTGCGACAGTACGTTATGATTTTATGCAGGATGAAGGACAGGAAATCACAGTATGCAGAATTGATCCGACAGGTACAAAGATGCTGGCTGCAAAAGGAACCATTGTTGCTTCGGCCGGATATGATGGAAAGAGCTGTGGACAAGGCTTATTCTTCCGGGTAGCAGATAACAAAGATCTGTTCTATAAACAGTGCGAATTTGGTTGTCATCTGACTCTGGTGTATGGTGATTATATCGAAGACCTGAAGAAGTTTGGAAAAGTAACAGGAATTGAGATTGTGACAGCATAGAATACAACTGTATGAGAAATATGATGCTTTTTCAGGTATAAAAAACAGTTCATAATATTGGTTAAAAATATATAGAAAAAATGCGGCATGTGCTTTGGGAACATGCCGCATTTTTTGAGTATCGGAGTGACAAGATTTGAACTTGCGATCTCTCGCCCCCCAGACGAGCGCTTTACCAGACTAAGCCACACCCCGACATTATTTTTTCACAGGGCTAAAAACCTTGTGAGCAAACTGTAAAAATTATTTTATCATAAAAAAGATATGCTTGCAAAGCTTTTTTTCAGAAGTTATACTTAGTGTATACACAAAGAGATGTATATATGGCATATACACGTGGTTTTAACGGAAAAAAGATGGGAAAGCAGGTAAGTCTTTTGCATTATCATAACGATACAGGTACTGGGGAGGAAATTGCATGGATGAACAGTTTTTATCTCCGCTGAAAGTGGCGGAAATTTTACAGGTAAAGAAGAATACCGTTTATGAAATGATCAAGCGTGGGGATCTGAAAGCTACGAAAATGGGAAAACAGTTCCGGATCGCACGGAAGGATGTCTATGAATATATGGGAGTGATGCCGGAAACGGAGTCTCCGGAGAATATCGTAATCTGCGGACAGGATCAGCTGTTGGATGTGCTCTGTGCTCTGTATAACAGTCAAAGTGACGGACATACGCAGGTGTACCGTTCTCCGATGGGAAGTTACAGCGGTCTGTACCGGATGTATCAGAATGAAAATTATGTGGCTACCTGCCATATGTGGGACGGGGCGACAGATACCTATAATCTGCCGTATATAGAGCGGATGCTGCCGGGAGAACAGGTGGCAGTGTTTCATTTGTTGAAACGCTGGCAGGGATTTTATGTAAAGGAAGGAAATCCGAAAAATATTCAGAAATTTGAGGATCTGCTCAGAGAGGATGTGCGGATGATCAACCGGGAAAAGGGAAGTGGGATCCGTATCTTTATTGATGAAATGTGCAAAAAGCTGGATATTGATCCGGATCGTATTCACGGATATGAAGATATTGCATCTTCTCATCTGATCGCAGCTACCAATGTGCTGCGGGGAACGGCAGATGTGGCGATCGGAAACGAAAAATCAGCCCGGCAGATGGAAGGCATCCAATTTCTTCCATTGAAGCAGGAGAGTTATGATATCGTATTTCGGAAAAAGGATTTGAAACGAAAAGAATTTCAAAATCTCCTGAATATCATCGGATCAGAGGAGTTTCAGAAAGAAGCAGAAATGATGTCTGGCTATGATATCAGTGATATGGGAAAACAGCTCTACTAGATAGGGCTGTTTTTTATTTGATAGAAAATTACGTTCTTGTGAAAATGCAATGGTATACCACATAAATACCAATAATATACTTGACAAACAAAATGAATTATAGTATAACAAAAATATATAAAACATGACAAAACATGACAAAAATGAAAAGAAACAGGAGAAAAGTGAAATGAAAAAGAAAGTGCTAAGCTTAATACTGGCAGGTGTTATGGTTCTTTCCATGACAGCATGCGGTAGTCAGAACACAGATCAGGGAGCAGCAAATGACACATCTGCGAAAGCAGAGCAGAGCGACAGCTCCGAGGCAGCTAAGGAGAATTCTGATTCAGAGGAGCTTGAAAGCACACAGATTACGGTATTTGCAGCAGCAAGTCTGGAGAATGCTTTAAACGAAGTGATTAAAAAATACAATGAGACTCAGCCGAACGTAACAATCATACCGAGTTATGACAGTTCAGGAACATTGCTTGCACAGATTGAGGAAGGTGCAGCTTGTGATGTATTCTTCTCTGCAGCCCAGAAGCAGATGGATACGTTACAGAACGATGATCAGCTGGTAGTGGACGGAACCCGTCATAACGTAGTAAACAACCAGGTTGTAGTAATCACATACAAAGGAAGCGGCACAGCAGTTACAGGTCTTGAGAACCTGAAAGATGCGAAGAGCATCGCAATGGCAGACGGAAGTGTTCCGGTTGGTAAATACACACGTCAGGCCATGGTAAATGCCGGAATGCTGGATGCGGTAGATGATGTATCTACAATACCGACAGATGTGATCTCCCAGGCTTTGGACGGAGTTGAAATCAATGAGTGCGGTAACGTAAGTGTTGTTAAGACTCAGGTGGCAGAAGGATCTAACGAAGTAGGTACAGTATATTATTCTGATACATACGGACTGGAAGATAAGCTGGACATCCTTCAGGTCATCAGCTATGATCTGACAGGTAATGTTATTTATCCGATCGCTCAGGTTAAGAATGACGAGGCTGATGAGTTAGAACAGAAAGCAGCCCTGGATTTTGTAAACTTCGTAAAATCTGATGCGGCAAAAGCTATTTTTGACAGCTACTATTTTGATACAAACGTAGAAGACTAAGCCGATAAACTATGATACTTCCTGGAAATGATATTGATTACCATCAGTATTTTTTCGGTATAATTTCAAAATTCATAGAAGTTCAGATGAAACCTGGACAGAGTATGTCCGGGTTTTATCTGTAACATCTGGATAGATACCAGGTAAAAGAATGTGGATTTATATGGATGTGGAAGGAAGGACTGGGAGAATTTGTATATGGATACAATTATGGAAATTGTGAAGAATCTGGATTGGACACCGTTGTTCATTTCCTTTAAGACAGGAATTGTAGCAACGGTTATTTCCTTTTTCCTGGGATTATTTGCAGCACGAAAAGTGATACATGCGGGAGAACGTGTCAAAGCTATTGCGGATGGCTTCCTGACATTGCCGATGGTGCTGCCGCCGACGGTTGCCGGATTTTTTCTGCTTTTATTATTCAGTAAGCGCCGCCCGATCGGTATGTTTTTGTTTGAGCAGTTCGGCATTAAGGTGGTACAGACCTGGCTTGGATGTATCATTGCGGCAACGGTGATCTCTTTCCCGCTGATGTACCGGAATGCGCGGGCGTCCTTTGAACAGCTGGACGCAAACCTGATCTATGCGGCCAGGACGCTTGGAATGTCTGAAATGCAGATCTTCTGGAAGATTGCAGTGCCGAATGCGGGTCCCGGTATCATCGCAGGAACAATACTGACCTTTGCGCGGGCTCTTGGAGAGTATGGTGCGACTTCTATGCTGGCAGGTAATATCCCCGGTAAGACATCGACGATTTCGCAGAAAATCGCCATGGTTATTCAGGATGGTGACTATCTGACAGCAGGTGTGTGGGTTATCATCATTCTTGCAATTGCTTTCTGCATCATCGTGGCAATGAACCTGGTGGCAGGTAAAAATATGAAGAATACGCAGAGCTGGTAGGGTACTCACGTGAGTTCGACTTAAACATAGAAGAAAAGCGGATTGCGAATGTCCGCTTTACTCAATATGTGTGTGGGAAAAGGAATATTATGGCAATAGAAGTAGCAATCAAAAAGAAAATCGGCAATTTTTGTCTGGATGTTGCGTTTTCGGCAGGCGAGGAAATGTTTGCTCTGCTTGGTGCTTCCGGATGTGGCAAAAGTATGACATTGAAATGCATTGCCGGAATTGAGACCCCGGATGAGGGGAAAATTATATTAAATGGTCGCACATTATTCGATTCTGAGAAAAAAATCAATTTGATTCCGCAGAAAAGAAAGGTTGGATATATGTTTCAGGATTATGCCCTGTTTCCTAATATGACCGTTGAGAAAAATATCATGGCGGGCATGGGAAGAAAACCGCAAAAGGAAATCGTGCAGGATTATATCCGCCGTTTCCGTTTGGAAGGACTGGAGCATCATCTTCCGCGGCAGCTTTCCGGGGGCCAGAAACAGCGTGTGGCGCTGGCCCGTATGATGGCATCACAGCCGGAGATTCTGCTGTTGGATGAACCATTGTCGGCATTGGACAGTTTTCTGAAATGGCAGGTGGAAGAGGAACTGCAGGATCTGCTTTCCGAGATTGGGAAAACTGTACTTTTTGTGTCACACAGCCGTGATGAGGTGTATCATCTCTGTGATCGCATCTGCGTGCTGGATAAGGGACATATTGAGACTGTGCAGGAGAAGAAAGAGTTTTTTGCAAATCCGGTGACCAGGGCAGCTGCCCGTATTTCCGGCTGCCGCAATATCGTACCGGCAAAACGGCTGTCAGAGCATCAATTGGATGTTCCGGATTGGGGAATCTGCTTTGAACTGGAAAAAGAAATTCCGGAAAATACGACATTTGTGGGCGTGCGCGCACATTATATCGACGTGTCTACGGATCTGGCAGAAGCAAAGAACAGTTCTGTCATGCAGACCGATCGTCTGCTGGAGCAGCAGTTTGAGTCAGAACTGGTACTGAAATACAGCACAGAGACGATGTCATTGCGAATCCTGATGGATAAAGAAAAGGCAGAACAGTTTGCACAGCATGAACAATTACGCATTACAATACCGGAACATGCGTTGCTGCTGTTACATGCATAAAAAACTTCATTTGGCTTTATATCCTTAAAAAGTCTTTACAAGCAACACTTTAGTGTGATACAGTGTATAAAACTGTAAAAGGAAGTAAAAAGTGATGATGAAAGCATGGGAAAAGAATATTCGCAAAGTCGTTCCGTATGTTCCTGGCGAACAGCCAAATAAGGAGCGTATGATTAAATTAAATACAAATGAAAATCCATATCCACCGGCTCCCGGCGTGGCAGAAGCTTTAAAAAATCTGGATCCTGACCGTCTGAGACTGTATCCGGATCCGGCCTGTACCCGCCTGGTGGATGCGATTGCAAAGCAGAAAGGTTTAAAACCGGAGCAGATATTTGTCGGTGTTGGTTCCGATGATGTTCTCGCCATGTGTTTTATGACCTTTTTTAATAGTGAAAAACCAATCCTGTTTCCGGATATTACCTATTCTTTTTACGATGTTTGGGCGGAGGAATTTCGTATTCCGTATGAGACACAGCCGCTGGATGATGATTTCAATATCCGAAAAGAGGATTATTATAAAGAAAACGGTGGTGTGATTTTTCCAAATCCGAACGCACCGACTGGGGTGGAAGCATCCCAGGAGATGATTGAGGATATTTTGCAGCACAATCAGGATGTTATCGTGATCATTGATGAGGCATATGTGGATTTTGGGGCCAGGACAGCCCAGCCGTTACTTGAAAAATATGATAATCTGATCGTAGTGCAGACATTTTCAAAATCACGTTCCATGGCGGGAATGCGCATTGGATATGCCATGGCATCACCGGAACTGATCAAATATCTGAATGATGTAAAATATTCCTTCAATTCCTATACAATGGATCAGACGGCATTGGATCTCGGTGTGGCATCCATCGAAGATCAGGCATATTTTGAGGAAACTTTACATAAGATCATTCAGACAAGGGAACGTGTAAAACTACGGTTGACAGAACTTGGATTTACGTTCCGTGATTCCAGAAGCAATTTTATTTTTGCATCTCACAAAAGCTGTCCGGCAGAGGAATTATTTGAAAAATTAAAAGAAAAAGATATTTATGTCCGTTATTTTAATAAACCGCGTATTCATAATTATCTGCGTATCACAATCGGAACAGATGCTGAGATGGACGAGTTCCTGTCGGAAGTAGAGAATTATCTGAAGGAATCCGGCAGATTATAAGTGCATTGTGCATAGGATGCAAACATGGGAATCTCAACTCTGACTGAGAGAAAAAATGATTTTAGGAGGATTATATGGAAAGTCTGGTAACCTGGTTTACAAGTACCTTAGGTGCACATATTTCAAGGGAAGCAATTGTGTTTATTATTTCACTGTTTCCGATTCTGGAACTGCGAGGAGGTATTCTGGCATCATCGTTACTTGATGTTACGATGTGGAAAGGAATCCTGATCAGCGCGGTAGGAAATATTCTTCCGATTCCGTTTATTTTATTTTTTATCAAAAAAATATTTACAGCAATGAAGAAAACAAAGTTGTTGCGGCCACTGGTTGAGAAGATGGAAAACAAAGCAATGAAAAAGCGTGACCAGATTGAAAAATATGAATTCTGGGGACTGGTTTTATTTGTTGGCATTCCGCTTCCGGGAACCGGTGCATGGACCGGCGCACTGGTGGCATCGCTGATCGATATGGATATCAAGAAAGCTTTCAAGGCGATTTTGCTTGGAATCTGTCTTGCAGCCGTGATCATGACACTGATTTCTTATGGTGTACTTGGACATATCATCAGATAATGAAAAATGATGAAGAAGCAGAGTGTTTTGCCTGCCCGATAACGACAGACATAATAATATAGCGTAAGAGGGGGACTTTACGATGGAAACAATGGAAGCAAGAATGGTAAAACTGTATGCAAGAAACAACAATCACGTAGCGTTGCATGCCATTCCGGGACATTTTGCTACAAGCCACTCACATATCAACTTTTATATTGATATGACGAGCCTGAAAACCCGTGCCAATGAGGCACAGGAAGTTGCAAAAAGTCTGGCAGGAGATTATGTGAACTCTACTGTGGTGGATACGATCGTCTGCATGGACGGCACGGAAGTTGTTGGTGCTTATCTGGCACAGGAGTTTGAAAAACGCGGTTTTCGCAACACGAACCTGCATGATACGATTTATGTGGTCACACCGGAGTATAATGCGAACAATCAGCTGATTTTCCGTGACAATACGATTCCTGCCATCAAAGGAAAAAATGTGATTTTGCTGCTGGCAACTACAACGACGGGACTGACTGTGCGGCGCAGTCTGGAGTGCGTGCAGTATTATGGCGGAACTGTTCATGGCATTTCTTCCATCTTCAGTACCGTGAAGAAAGTTGGCGGCATGGAAGTGCATTCTGTATTCAATGCGGATGATGTGCCGGGCTATCAGGCGTTTGGCCGAGATGAATGTCCGTATTGCAAAAAAGGATTTGCGATTGAAGCTATGGTAAACGGATTTGGGTATTCGCAATTATAAAAAACTTGACAAGGCAAAAAATGTTGTTTATCATGTTTAATGACTTTGAAAATTTTATAGTTATAAAAGGTAATGACAAAGAGGAGTACGCAAAAGATGCGGTGACAGGGAAGAGGGTCCATGGACTGAAAGACCGTCTGACAGGCAGTTTGCGGAAGGTAGCTTTGGAACCGGATATCTGAAGCCAATGCAGCATATGTATAGGACAAAAGCAGCGATCGTTGTGAATTTACGTTTTGTTGCTCTGAGAGAACAGATGATATGTTTGTTGTATGGTGGGTAGGAGATCCCGGGTGATTCCCGTTAATCAATCATAGAGATTCCATTAATTTCCGGAAAAGAAAGAGAGGTACAAGCTGTTTTTGTACAGGGAGTTGATGGGATAAAATGAAGGTGGTACCGCGTAGATTCGCCCTTCACATGCGATTATGTATGTGAGGGGTTTTTTGTTTTACAGGAAATTCGGTTGAAATCCTTATAAAACAAAGCACTTGAAAGGAGATAAAATGAAAGAATTAGCAAAGACCTATGATCCAAAAGGGATTGAAGACCGTCTTTACCAGAAATGGGAAGACAATAAATATTTTCATGCAGAAGTAGACAGAAGTAAAAAACCATTTACGATTGTTATGCCGCCGCCAAATATCACCGGCCAGCTTCACATGGGACATGCGTTGGACAACACCATGCAGGATATTCTGATCCGTTATAAAAGAATGCAGGGATATTCTGCATTATGGCAGCCGGGTACTGACCACGCAGCCATTGCAACAGAAGTTAAAGTTATTAACAGCCTGAAAGAAAAAGGAATCAATAAAGCAGACTTAACCCGTGACGAGTTTCTGAAATATGCATGGGACTGGAAAGAAGAATACGGTGGACGTATCGTAAAACAGTTAAAGAAAATGGGATCTTCCGCTGACTGGGAGAGAGAGCGTTTTACCATGGATGAGGGATGTTCTGAGGCAGTCAAAGAAGTATTTATCCGCCTGTTTGACAAAGGATATATTTACAAAGGATCCCGTATCATCAACTGGTGTCCGGTCTGCAAGACTTCTATTTCTGATGCAGAGGTAGAGCACGTAGAGCAGACAGGTCATTTCTGGCACATCAAATATCCGATCATCGGTGAGGAAGGCAGATTTGTAGAAATCGCAACCACCCGTCCGGAAACCATGCTGGGTGATACAGCCGTGGCTGTAAATCCGGATGATGAGCGCTACACAGATATTATCGGCAAGAAGTTACTGCTTCCGATCGTAAACCGTGAAATCCCGGTGATCGCGGATCCATATGTAGACAAAGAGTTTGGAACCGGCTGTGTAAAAATCACACCGGCACATGACCCGAACGATTTCGAGGTTGGAAAACGCCACAATCTGGCAGAAATCAACATTTTAAACGATGATGCAACGATTAATGCAAATGGTGGCATTTACGAAGGTATGGATCGTTATGAAGCAAGAAAAGCCATCGTTGCAAAATTAGATGAGCTTGGCTTACTTGTAAAAGTAGTTGAACATGTCCATAACGTAGGTACCCACGACAGATGTAAGACAACCGTAGAGCCGATGATCAAACCGCAGTGGTTTGTAAAAATGGAAGAAATGGCAAAACCGGCCATTGATGCATTACAGTCCGGCAGATTAAAATTTGTTCCGGAAAGCTTTGGAAAGACTTATATGCATTGGCTGGAAGGCATCCGCGACTGGTGTATTTCCAGACAGCTCTGGTGGGGACACAGAATCCCGGCTTATTACTGTGAAGAATGTGGTGAGATGGTTGTTTCCCGTGATATGCCGGAGAAATGCCCGAAATGCGGCTGCAGTCATTTAAAACAGGATGAGGATACACTGGATACCTGGTTCTCCTCTGCCCTGTGGCCATTCTCAACACTTGGCTGGCCGAACAAGACAGAAGAACTGGATTATTTCTATCCGACCGATGTACTTGTCACCGGATATGATATCATCTTCTTCTGGGTTATCCGTATGGTATTCTCTGCTCTGGAGCAGACCGGCACAGAGCCGTTCCACACGGTACTGATCCATGGTCTGGTTCGTGATTCCCAGGGACGTAAGATGAGTAAATCCCTTGGAAACGGTATCGATCCGTTAGAGGTTATTGATAAATATGGTGCAGATGCCCTGCGTCTGACCCTGATCACCGGTAATGCGCCAGGAAACGATATGCGTTTCTACTGGGAGCGTGTAGAGTCCAGCCGTAACTTTGCAAACAAAGTATGGAATGCATCCCGATTCATTATGATGAACCTGGGTGACGAGCAGCCGACCAAACCGGAAGCAGCAGATCTGTTACCGGTTGACCGCTGGATTTTATCGAAAGTAAATACACTGGCAAAAGATGTGACAGAGAATATGGATAAATACGAGCTGGGAATTGCAGTTCAGAAAGTCTATGATTTCATCTGGGAAGAGTTCTGTGACTGGTATATTGAGATCGCAAAAGTGCGTCTGTACAAGAAAGAAGAAGATCCAAAAGCTGCCAATGCGGCACTGTGGGTTCTGAAAACAGTACTGGCTAATGCATTAAAGATGCTGCATCCATATATGCCGTTTATCACAGAGGAAATCTTCTGTACGCTTTGTCCGGAAGAAGAGACCATTATGCTGGCTCCGTGGCCGGAATACACCGAAGAGTGGAATTTTGCAAAAGAAGAGGCAGATGTGGAAACCATCAAAGTACTGGTTAAGGGTATCCGTAATATCCGTTCCGAGATGAATGTTCCACCAAGCCGCAAAGCAAAATACTTCATTGTATCTTCGGATGCAGACCTGTGTGAGCTGTTTGCTTCCCACAAAGATATTTACAGTCAGCTGATTTCTGCAAGTGAGATCGACGTACAGGCAGATAAAGCAGGAATTCCGGAGGATGCGGTATCCGTTGTTATCCCGAATGCTGTTGTATACATTCCGTTAGAGAAGCTGGTAGATATGGCAAAAGAACGGGAACGACTGGAGAAAGAGAAAGCAAAACTTGCAAAAGAGCTGGCTCGTTCCAACGGTATGCTGAATAATGAGAAATTCTTAAGCAAAGCACCTCAGGCAAAAGTGGATGAGGAGAAAGCAAAACTTGAAAAATATAAACAGATGATGGAAGACGTGGAAAATCGTCTGGCACAGTTAAAATAATATGAGTGAAAACATGAAACAAGCGGTGGAATTTTTGTATGGAATTCCAAAGTTTACCAAAAAACACAGCCTTGCACATACACAGCATTTCATGGAGCTGCTTGGCAACCCTGGTAATCGCTGCAAAGTCATTCATGTGGCAGGAAGTAATGGTAAAGGAAGCGTCTGCTGCTTCCTTTACCATATGTTGCTTTCTGAGGGAAAAACCGCAGGACTGTTCACATCTCCGCATCTGATCGATGTGCGGGAACGTTTTCAGTTAAATGGTGATTTATGCGGTGAGGATCAGTTTCTGTCTGCCTATGCCCGGGTAAAAAAGACTGCAGAGGAACTGGAACGGAAAGGTCTGGGCTATCCGACATTTTTCGAGTTTATTTTTGCCATGGGCATGGTAATTTTTGAAGAGGCCGGAGTGGAGTATATCGTACTGGAGACAGGACTTGGCGGCAGACTGGATGCCACAAACAGCGTTGCACATCCGGTGCTTTGCATCATTACGTCTATCAGCCTGGAGCATACGGAGATTCTGGGAGATACCATTGCACAGATTGCCGGGGAAAAAGCGGGAATTATCAAAACGGGCGTACCGGTTGTCTTTGATGCTAATGAATCTGAGGCAGCAGCAGTTATTGCAGACCGTGCGCGGGAATTACACAGTCCCTGCACAGCCCTTGAGAAGAAAATGTACCGGATGTTGGAATTTAAGAATAATTTTATTGATTTTTCGCTTTCGACTGCGTATGATAAGGAAACAAGATGGACGATTCCGGGAGCAGCAGATTATCAGGTGGAAAATGCGGCACTGGCGATTCTTGCCATGCGCATTCTGCAGCAGCAGTATCCGTCAGCATTTTCCGGTGATTCTTTTGAACAGCAGCTTCATTCAGGCATGAAAGCAGCGTTCTGGCCGGGAAGGATGCAGGAGATCGCACCGGAGATTTATTTTGACGGGGCGCATAACACCTCCGGCATCGGTATGTTTACCGAAGCAGTGAAGCGACTGACTGCTGCGGACAGTTATCGTCCGCTGCTACTGTTTTCCATGGTAAAAGAAAAGGATTACAGTACGTCGATCGATATGCTGACCAGCGATATTGTATGGGATGAGATGGCAGTAACAACGATTCCGAATGAGCGTGGCATATCTTTTGAAAAATTGCAGAAACTATTTGAATACAAGTTAAAAGAACAGGCGATGGAGCAGACATCGGACGATATTTCTGAGAAAACAGTGAATCCGAAAACAGGATGTCGGTCTGATGCAGAGCATCCGATCATCGGTTTTGCTGATTATCGGGAAGCACTCCGGGTAATGAAAAATAAGAAGAAGCCGGGACAGAAGTTATTCTGTACGGGTTCCCTCTATTTTATCGGTGCATTGATGGAAGCGTGGAAGGAGAACTGTGATGATTGATTTCGAGGAAGAATTAAAGAAATTTGAACCAAGTATGGAAGTGGAAGATGCAGAAGATGCGATCTACAATCGTGATCTGACAGATATGATGGATATTTTACAGGAAATGTTGAAAGAGAGCAGAAGATAGGAGGGCACAGATGAATTGTTATTATTGTGGTGCGTACCTGGATTCTATGGATACCTGTCCGAACTGTGAAGCAGATGTGAAAATCTGGAAAAAGATTGCCAGTATTTCCAACAAACTTTACAATGACGGACTGGAGCGCGCACAGGTTCGTGATCTGAGCGGAGCCGTTGAATATCTGAAAATGAGCCTCCGCTATAACAAAATGAACACCAATGCCCGTAACCTGCTGGGACTGGTTTACTTTGAGATGGGTGAATCCGTGAAAGCACTGAGCGAGTGGGTCATCAGTAAAAGTCTGCAGGGAGAGGATAATCCGGCAACCGCTTATCTGGCAGATATCCAGAAAAGTTCTGCCCGTCTGGACAACCTGAACCAGACCATCAAAAAATTTAACCAGTCATTGACTTACTGCAAAGACGGCAATACGGATCTGGCACTGATCCAGCTGAAAAAAGTACTGGCATTGAATCCAAAGCTGGTGAAAGGTCATCAGCTGCTGGCACTGTTATACATGAAAGAAGAACGCTATGATCTTGCACTGCGTGCATTAAAAAATGCAGAAAAAATAGATGTCGGTGATGCGAATACCATGCGTTACAAAAAGGAATGCCATGAACATCTGAAAGCCAATGGAAAAGTTAAAACAAAGGAAAAAGATACGGTAAGTTATCAGAGCGGCAATGATCTGATCATCCGTCCGGCGAAGTTTACCGATAATACCGCTGTTCTGACAGTGGTCAATCTGCTGGTGGGTGCCGCCATCGGAATCGCAGTAGTGTGTTTCCTGATCGTACCCGGTATCCGGAAAAATGCCAATACAAACGCGGCATCCCAGCTGGTCAAAGCAAATGAAACCATTGCAACCAGAGAGCAGAGCATAAAGAGCCTTGAGGACGAAATTTCCAGTCTGCAGCAGACCGTAGCGGACGCACAGACAGAGACAAGTTCTGCCGGGGAGAAAAACACATCTTATGAAGCTCTGCTGAACGCCTACGTGGCCTATGCGGCAAAAGAAAATGTAAAAGCCGGCGAGAGCCTGGCAAACGTCAACCGTGATCTGCTCAGTGAAAATGCACAGCAGATTTATGATAACATGCTGACAGATGTAAAAAGTGCCATGCTGGAAGCAGATATGAATGAAGCACTGGATCTGTATGAAAAGAACAATTACAGTGAAGCTATTACAAAATTTGAATCCATCGTACAGACTGACGAAGGTTATCAGGAAGGAAAAGCGGCCTACTATCTGGCCTTTGCCTATAACTATCAGAAAGATGAGAGCAATGCATTGAAATGGTTCCAGATCGCAAAAAATCATACAAACTCCTCCAGCGTGCGCAATACCTGTAAGGAAATGATCGATGATATGCAATCCCGCGGTATTACCGTACCGGATGCAAGCGGCAGTACCGGTACACAGGCAGGCGGAACTCCCGACGGATCTGCGGCAGATAATACAACTGCGGACAACTCGGATAACAATACTGATAACGAGTAATGAATTATGCCGCAGGCATTTTTAGAAAGTAGAAGACAGTATACGAAAGATAAAGTGAATGAATATTTCGAAATATTAATGCGAAAAATATTTATTCAATATATCGAAGATGAATTCGATGTAACGATATCTTTCCTATACTGTCTTTTTCGTATCTAAAAATATGAAGATGTTGGGGGCAAAAGATGCCATACGAATTGTTCTATTTATTTTCTTCCTCCAGCTGCCTTTATAAAAAATAAAAAGTCATAAAAGACATAAAACCCAAAAAGGAGACAAAAACATGGAGTGTGAATATCAGATCAAAGGAACCACGCTGCGCATTTTTCTGCCGCAGGAGCTGGATCATCATGTATCTGCCAGACTACGGGAAGAAGCAGATCTTATGGTGGAGACACATTTTATCAGAACGATTATATTTGACTTTTCCGGCACTGACTGGATGGACAGTTCCGGCATCGGTGTCATTCTTGGGCGGTATAAAAACATGAAACTGTCCGGTGGCCATGTATATGCCGTACATTTAAATGAGCGGATGAAAAAAATATTTGCGATGTCCGGCATGGAACACTTGATGGAGGAGGAATAAAGCGCATGATACAGGAAAAAGAAAAACAGTCACAGGCAGAAACGCAGGAACAGGGAGAAAACTGGATGCAGATTGCGTTTGCAGCACAATCAGAAAATGAAGGATTTGCCCGCACGGCAGTGGCGGCATTTGTCAGCTGTCTGGATCCGACCATCGATGAACTGGCGGATATCAAAACCGCTGTGTCTGAGGCAGTGACGAATTGTATTATTCATGGTTACAATCTGAAAGGCGGCACGATCTGGCTGGAGGCAAGCCTGTCAGGACGGACGTTGTATGTGGCGGTTACGGACGAGGGACGCGGAATCAGAGACATCAAACAGGCGCTGGAACCATTGTTTACGACACGACCGGATCTGGAACGTTCCGGCATGGGATTTTCTTTTATGGAAGCCTTTATGGATGTTGTGGAAGTGGAATCTTCTCCAGGAAAAGGGACACGGGTTGTCATGAAAAAGGAGATCAGATAGTTACATATGGATCAGGTGTTGGAAACAATTAAACGGGCACACCAGGGAGATAAAGCAGCCAGAGACAGGCTGGTACAGGAAAATATGCCACTGGTATGGAGCATTGTGCGTCGGTTTTCCAACCGGGGGTATGAGCCGGAGGATCTGTTTCAGATTGGAAGCATCGGCTTACTGAAAGCCATTGACCGGTTCGATACTGCATATGAAGTGAAGTTTTCCACTTATGCCGTACCACTCATCATCGGTGAGATCCGCCGTTATCTGCGGGATGATGGCATGTTGAAAGTCAGCCGTTCTCTGAAGGAGACTGCGTGGAAAGTTCGAAAGGCAGAAGCAGACTGGCAGAATACGGTGGGGCGGGAGCCAACACTGGAAGAACTCTCAGAAAAGACAGGCATCCGGAAGGAAGAAATTGTGCAGTCGCTGGCAGCAAATACAGAAGTGGACTCTCTGCACCGGTCGATTCCGGGCAATCAGGGGAAAGAAATCACATTGGGAGAACAGATTTGTGACCGGCATAACGAGATTGAAGAACGTACCGACCATCTGTTTCTGGAACAGCTGCTGGATACACTGGAAGCGAAAGAGCAACAGCTGATCTATCTGCGTTATGTGGAGGAAAAAACGCAGTCCGAGGTGGCAAAAATCATGGGTACCACACAGGTACAGATTTCCAGAAGGGAGAAAAAACTGCTTGCGAAATTGCGCGAGAGAGCATAATATTTTGTTACAGTATGCAGTTGATGATAAAAAATATTCAATAAAAGTTCTTGCATAACAAATGTGGATGTAATAGAATATACGTTAGCCTGTGCTAATTCGAACACAGAATAAGCATCTCTCCGCATCAAGTGCATAAAGTACTAAGCGGTGGGTAAGGAGAATATAAAAGATCTGAAAGTACGGAGGATAATCGCAGATGAAGAAAAAAATCTGGATGATGCTGCTGTGCGGTGCACTGGTCTGTTTCCCGCTGGGAGGCTGCGGTATAAACCGGGCCGATGCGGACGCAGGATCGGTACAGAGTGAAGCGGCGTCAGATCATAAAACAACAAAAAACAGCAATGCGGAGTACACCAGTGAAGTATTTGCCATGGATACTTATATGACATTGACTGCTTACGGTGAGAATGCAAAAGAGGCGGTGGAAGCCGGGATAGCGGAGATCCAGAGACTGGATGCACTGCTGTCTACCGGAGATGCGAACAGTGAAGTGGCGCAGATCAATCAAAATGGGGGCGGTACACTGTCTGAGGATACGGACTATCTGGTAAAACGTGCCCTCGCTATTTATCAGAGTACACAGGGTGCTTTTGATATCAGTATTTATCCGGTGATGCAGCTCTGGGGATTTACTACCGGTGATTTTGCCGTTCCTTCGAAGGAAGATCTGGCTGCAAAACTTGCACTGGTGAATGCCGGCAGGATCAGTCTGACGGAGGACAACGGTGTATCATCCATTACCCTTCCGGAAGGGATGGAAATTGACCTGGGTGGAATCGCCAAAGGCTACACATCCGGAAGAGTTATGGAAGTCATGAAACGTTATGGTATTGAGAGTGCCGTGATCAATCTGGGGGGCAATGCGCATGTGCTGGGTTCCAAGCCAGATGGTTCTGCATGGAAAGTCGGTATTCAGGATCCGAATGATACGAACGGTTATCTGGGAGGCGTCAGTGTCAGAGATAAAGCTATCATCACTTCCGGTGGTTATGAGCGCTATTTTGTAGATGAGGCAACCGGTGTGAAATATCATCATATCATCGACCCGAAGACCGGATATTCAGCCAATAACGGATTGATTTCAGTCACCATTGTCAGTGCTGACAGTACACTGGCGGATGGACTGTCCACGTCTCTGTTTGTACTGGGTACGGAGGATGCCATTGCATACTGCGAGGAACATTGTGCAGAAGACGGATTTGACGCAATTATGGAGGATGAGGACGGAAAACTGTATATTACCGATGGCATCATGGATGATTTTATCAATATGAACAATACGGCAAATATTCAGGAAATCAAGACAAAGTAGACATAGGGCGGTAAGGAAGTATGAAAAAACAAAAGATATCTGCAAAAACAGTGGCACTTCTGGCGATGATGATTGCGCTGGCACTGGTGTTCAGTTATGTGGAAACACTGATTCCGATCAATTTCGGGATTCCGGGTGTGAAGCTTGGCCTGGCAAACCTGGTGATTGTGGCGGCACTTTATCTGATCGGCGGCAAAGAGGCATTTCTGGTTTCTGTTGTGCGTATTTTTTTGAGTGGATTTATGTTTGGAAATCTGGCTTCTATCATGTACAGTCTGGCAGGCGGTCTGTTGAGCCTGGCAGTGATGCTTATTCTGAAAAAAACAGATAAACTGTCCATTCTGGCAGTCAGCGTACTTGGCGGAATCTGCCACAATATCGGACAGCTGATCGTGGCGATCCTTGTGGTGGAAAATCTGAAACTGATCTTTTATGTTCCGGTGCTGCTGATCTCCGGATTTGTTACCGGTCTGCTGATCGGCATCGTATCCAGAGTCATTCTGCCGGCAGTCAGACGGGCTTATGCAGCTGACAGCGCCCATTAGAGGGTAAAACAGCCATTCGTGGAAAAATCTGCAATATCATAAAAAGAACGAGGCGTGAAATTTTTTTTTATGGATTTTCACGAAGCAAGGCTTATTTCATGCGCTCAGTTGAGAAAAAAGAAAAGATATTGCACATTATTTCTCAAGAAGACGCTTTATTGAGAAAATGAGAAAAAAATATTTGACTTGTGAAAAAAAGTAATGCTATCATAACGTGCGTTAGAAAAGCCTAATGTATATTATGATGGCATTTTTTGTGAGAGGAAATTAAAAAATGTGTGGCAGCATATTTTTTAGAAAGGTCGGGAGAGCGATGATGAAGAAAGAAAATAAAAAGACAGAGCCAGATGTGAAAAACAATGACCGGCAGAAAGAAAAAAAATCCGTAAAGCTTGGTTCAATGGCTCCGGCATTATCTGCCATTCTGGTAGTTGCCTGCGCAGGAGCATCCGTGGCAGCGTATACACCAAAGGTATATGCCGTACAGAAAGCAGCGCCAAAAGCCACGGAGTCCGATACGGTGGAAGATACTACCGCAGAGGAGATGAATCTGGAAGGTCAGGTATTTGATCTGTCGGATGGTATTTATGAAGGAACAGGTACCGGATTTGCAGGAAAGATCACAGTAGCTGTTGAAATCAAAGATAAAAAAATCGTAGCGATTACAATTTTAAATGTAGAAGCAGATGACGCGGCATTTTTCAACCGTGCCAAAGGGGTGATTGACCGGATCATCCAGTCACAGAATCTGGATGTGGATGTAGTCTCCGGAGCGACTTACAGTTCGAGAGGTATCATCAGTGCGGTCAAAAATGCGCTGACCGGTGAAAAGGACAGCGGAAAGACCGCAGAAAATCCGAGTCAGGGACAGGGATCCACCACGCTGGCAGCATCCATGGACGCAGGTTCATACAAAGACGGTGTGTATTACGGAAGTGCCACCGGATTTGCGGGACCGATCAAGGTCAAAGTCGTGATCACAGATGGGAAAATTGCGTCTGTTGAGATTGTGGAGACTTCCGACGGAAGCAGTTATATCAGTAAAGCATCTTCCATTACCGGAAAGATCGTGGCTTCCCAGAGTACCAATGTAGACACGGTGTCCGGAGCGACCTACAGTTCCGTGGGAATTATCAATGCGGTACGAAATGCACTGGCACAGGCTGCCGTGAATCCGGGTGAGGGCGGACAGCAGGATCTGATCGTGCCTGAATTGCCGGAGCAGAAAGCAGAGGATGTCCCGGCAGTTCCGATGGTCAGCGGCAAATTCCCGTATCCGGATGGCACTTATTATGGAACAGCCGAAGGATATCTGGGTGACATTACCGTAGCGGTTGTAATCCAAAATCAGACCATTCAGTCCGTGGAGATTCTGTCCAATGAGGATGATGCGGCATATTTTGACCGTGCAAAAGTAGTGGCAAACCGTGTGGTTAATCAGCAGACAACAGGGGTAGATACCGTGTCCGGAGCGACATACAGTTCCAGAGGTATCATCAATGCGATCCAGGCGGCACTGGATGCTGCAAAATCAGCTGCAAATCCATCCCAGCCGGTGACCCCGGACCATGGAAATGCAGGTGATAGCGGAAACAATGGCAATGATAATAATGGAAATACCGATAACGGAAACGATGGATCTGATACAGATAAAAAATCCGTATACTATGCAGATGGAACCTATCCGGTAACGGTTCTGTGTGAGCCGGATGAGGATGAGGACTTTGAACCGTATCATCTGTCCGCAAGCGTTGTGATCAAAAACGACCGGGTGGCAGAAATCAATAATGTGACCGGAGACGGAGACAGCGGAAACAATTCTTACATCAAACGTGCGGTGAGCGGTACTTCCGGCATGACCGGTATGGTATCCCGTATTATCGGTATGGCAGTGATAGATATGAGTGGAGAAAATGCGGGTGCGCAGGTAGATCAGAACCTGACTGAGATGGATACCGTTTCCCGTGCGACCTGTACGTCAAAATCCATCAAAGAAGCCTGCCGTGAAGCATTGCGTCAGGCAAGGGAAAAATTCCTGACAGAGACTGAGTCTGCCCGGAACAAAGACAGAGAGGATAGCGCAGAATGAAAAAATTTTGGATACGGACGATCAATGTATGCGTCATTGTGGCAGCATTGATCGGATATAGTAAAGTGACACTGGCTCATGAACAGACGGATGCCGCGGCCAAAGCCGAGGCAGACCGTAAAAATGCGGAAATTGCAGCAGAGGCCGGGGAGACAGGCGGTTCCTATACAGACGGAATCTATCAGGGCACAGCCACCGGTTTTGGCGGTGATATCACAGTGGAAGTGACCATTACAGATGGCAGGATCGCCGCTGTGGATATCCTGTCTGCAGAAAAAGAAGACAGTGCCTATCTGACGATGGCAAACGATATCATTCCGGAGATTCTGGATGCACAGAGCGCGGATGTGGATACCATCAGCGGTGCGACTTTCAGCTCCACCGGAATCAAAAATGCAACGGCACAAGCTCTTGCGAAAGGCGGTGCCAGATAAATGAAACAGATGGATAAAAAGACGCTGAAGAAAGTGCATGTGTGGGTGCGGGCAGTGATACAGTTACTGTATTTTCTGTTTATTCCGTCTGCCTATACAGCCGCTTTTAACGGTGTAAAATACATTTTTACCCAGATGGGGGCAAAGAGCCACCTGGAGCTGACGTCCTTTGTGGTTACACTGATCGCTCTCTGCCTGTTTACGGTTGTATTCGGCAGATTTTTCTGCGGGTTTGCCTGTGCCTTCGGAAGTCTTGGGGATGCAGTGCGCGCATTTTATGTGTTTATCTGCAAGAAACGGAAAAAGAAACCGGTGACGATGAAAGCATCGGTGGTAAAATATCTGCAGGCAGTGAAGTATGTTGTGCTGGTGCTTCTGGTAGTAAGCTGTTATACCGGAGTATACAGTAAGACGCGGGGCATGAGCCCATGGGATGTATTTTCCATGCTGCATGCCGGTAATTTCAAACTGGGCGGCTATATCGTAGGGCTGGTACTTTTGGTGCTGATCCTGGTCGGTATGGCATTTCAGGAACGCTTTTTCTGTCGTGTGCTGTGCCCGATGGGAGCGGTATTTTCCATGCTTCCGGTATTGCCGCTGTTTACCCTGCGCAGAGACCGTTCCGAGTGTATCAGAGGCTGTCGTGCATGTACCATGAAATGCCCGTCTGATATTGAACTGGCACCGGATACAGCTCCGGAACTTTCCGGGGACTGCTTCCAGTGTCAGAAGTGTATCGATACCTGTCCGAAAGGGAATATACATACCGGTATCCGCAGTCTGAAAGGAAATGAAATCTGGTTTACCGTGCTGCGGGCAGTAGTGCTGCTGGTGCTGTTCAAATTTATCGGGCTTTAAGGGGAATGAAAGTTGAGAAAAAGTTTCAGTTAAAAGAAAATGGAAAAAAAGCGGTTGACAAATGGGATGTTATAATGTTAAAGTAACCGTCGTTAGGAACCACTAATAAAAATGCCATCAAAATTGAACATTGAAATTCACAGGTCAGTTGCTGTTAAGTCTGAGTTTTCAGACGGAGATAAAACTGTCTGTGGACTTGGTAGAGACTTCTCCCGCATGCGGCACAGGACGCATATACAGGTGAAGTCTCTTTTTTTGTCTGACGGAAAAAACGGTTTCTGGATGTGACAGGTACAGGAATAAAGGAAGTTAGGCAATGGCTTATGGGAAAGGAGAATCACAATGAAAAAGAGACGGGAATTTCTGACAAAAATGCTTGCAGGAGCCATGGTAGTAGCTATGACAGCCGGAACTATGCCGGTGAGTGCATTTGCGGCAACAGGAGCGAATGCCGTGAAGGATGGAACATACACGAAAGAGGCCTATGTAGATGCTTCTGATCCTGTGGTAGCGGAAAATGATGAAGTTGGAGAATGGCAGAGCTATTCCATCAGCGTTGGTTTTGAAGTAAAGGACGGAAAATTTGAGTCTGTGACTGTAACACCTGGAAATGGATATGACGATGGAAACAGCTCTTATTTCAAAAAAGCTATTACAGAGGCGATTGCAGAAGCTCCGGAAGCAGACGGGGATCAGGATGAAGAGGTCAGATATGTGACCATGAATGTGCCGTATACAGATCTGTACGCTGCATATGACCTGACCGATAAAGCAGTATGGCAGGTGGAAGAAGGTCTGGATGCGGTTTCCACAGCTACAACCAATAAATTCAAAGGAACAACAGGACTGGCAAAGGGCACTTATAACAATGGCAAATTCATTATGGGTGTGACTATGGCAGTGGCAGTTCCGGAAGGCACTTATGAAACATTAAAAGCAAAAAATCTGACAGAGAATGACAATTATTACATGACAGATCTGGACAGCACACCGGCAGCATACAGCACACTGACTGTAAATACGGATGGTACATATAGTTTTAGCAAGTTGCAGGAAGCAGCCGTAACGAATAAATATCTGTCTGTTACAGATCTGGATCTTAATGGCGGCTATGGTGATTATCAGATCACGCTGGAAGGTGTTGGAACAAGCAATAACCTGAAAGTGGGTGAGGATGAGACCGTTCCGTATACCCTGTACGGTGCAATCCTGAATACAACGGAGGGTAAATCCTATGGTATGACCTGCTTGGAGAATACCTGGGTTGGAACAAAGACACCAAACGTTGAAATCGCATGGTCCATAAAAGAAGGTCAGGGATTGAAACGGGCACACGGAAAAGGGGATGCATTCTATCAGTTCAGTGATATGAACGGAAAGACATTAAAGAGTGTAACATTGCTCACAGACCTCGGTATTATCGAAGTGCCTTGCGGAGAGAATGGCCTGGAACTGACAAAATACTATGAGGGAGATCTCAGCAGTCTGCAGTATGGCATTAAAGATGATTCCACAGAACTGAGTATCAGCGGTGTTCCATCTGATCTGGAAAACGTAAGAATTTCCGTATCCGGCGGACTGGCAGAGAATGCAGAGATCAAAGATGGAAAGGTTGCATTGAAGACAGCACCGACAGCCGGAACGACTTATACACTGACCATCAGCAGTTCCAACTATCCGGATATCACAAGAACCATGTCCACACCGGTTATTAAAGAGCAGATCACAGAGCTTCAGAAATGGGTGGATAAAGCAAAAGCAGCAAACGGATATGACAGCAATGCTGATCTGAAAGAGCATGTCGGTGAAGCTGAGGAAATGATCGCAAATAAAACTGCTTCTTCAGCGGAGGCAGCAGAGCTGATCGAGGAGCTGATTTCAAAAGTAAAAGCTACTTATGAGAGCATATCTGCGACAACAGCCATTAAAGGAACGGATGTATCTGCAACATTAGATGGAAAAACACTGGCAGATCTGGAGAATCCGACTTATACCATCAGCTATCGTCAGGGAAGAGGTTCTGCCGTATTTGCAGAAGGAACGCTGGAAGCACTGAATTTTACACTGGAGAAAGCACCGACCATTGGAACCGAATATACGATCACAATTGTCAGTGATAATTATCAGGACATTGTTACAAAAGCAGTGGCACAGGATGCAGAGACTCCGGTTATTATTCCGGATGGACTTGCACCGGCAGAGGATGGAAACTGGTATTACTATAAAGATGGTCAGATTGCAACCGAGATCAGCGGACTTGCGGCAAATGAATATGGCTGGTTCAAAGTAACGAACGGAAAAGTAGACTTTGACTATACAGGACTTGCAGCAAACGAAAACGGCTGGTTCAAGGTGACGAACGGAAAAGTAGACTTTGACTATACAGGACTTGCAGCAAACGAAAACGGCTGGTTCAAAGTGACGAATGGAAAAGTAGATTTTGACTATATGGGACTTGCAGCAAACGAGAATGGCTGGTTCAAAGTGACGAATGGAAAAGTGGACTTTGATTATACGGGACTTGCAGCAAACGAGAATGGCTGGTTCAAAGTGACCAACGGAAAAGTAGACTTTGACTATACAGGACTTGCAGCAAACGAAAATGGCTGGTTCAAAGTAGCGAACGGAAAAGTAGATTTTGACTATACCGGCACAGCGGCAAATGAATACGGTGTATGGAATGTCGTAAACGGAAAAGTTGTGTTCTAGTCTGAGAAAGAGAATCATTGTGTAATTATATGGAGCATTATATCTCAGTCGGAGGTTATAGTTTGGCTGAGATATAAATATGTGTTTATTGAGATGGATTCTCAATATTATTGATGAAAAAAGTCAATAAGTATAAAATTTCAACATCTTTGTTGACGAAAAAAAAGGTGATGCTAAAATAACCGGCGTTAGATAGCACTAATGATGTTTGCATATTATTATAAAAAGTTGCCGACATGTAAAAAAGATTAGTGGAACTAACCCGGTTTTTTCGCCTTTTTTAGAATAGAAACAGCAAGGAGGATTTTATATTTTATGAAAAGAAAAAAGATTTCAGCAAAAGTATGGGCTTCTATCATGGCAGCAGCTATGGTAATGAGCACCTGCCCGACAGCAGCATTTGCAGTAACTGCTGATAAAGTGGCAGCAGATGGAACCTATACAGCTACCAGACATGTTTACAGAACCATCGAGGATACAGACGATGAGTGGAATGAGTATGATGTGGATGTCACGGTATCTGTAAAGGATGGAAAAATCTCTGATATTACAGCCACACCGAAAAATGGCTACGTGGAAGCTGACAACAGCAGTTATTTCAGCAAAGCTTACAGTAAGAAAAACGGAATCAAGACATTACTGACAGGAAAGGATGCTACGGAAGATACCATTAACGGATGGTCTACGGTATCCGGAGCTACCCGTACTTCCAAAGCCATCAAAGAGGCAGCACTGGAAGCAATCCAGGGTGCCCCGGAAGCATCAACCGCGCAGGAAGCGTATGTGCTGATGAACATTCCATATGCTGATTTTTATGCAGCAGAAGGAGATGCAGATGTAGATGCTGTTTCTTCTGCAACAAAAATGAAGACAAGAGCATCGCTTGCAGCAGGTTCTTATCATGTAAACAGTGATGGAACGGATATCAGTGGAATTACTTTTCCGGTAAAAGTCAGTGATCTTGCTGCTTTGACCGGGAAATATACACAGATTACAGATGAGAGTAAAGTAGATATTACAACCAGCATCAAAGGAAAAGAATCTACGACTACTTACAGTGGAAAAGATGCTTTGTTTGAAAGTGGAAATTATTCCTACTATGTATTATCTGAGGCACCATCCTACTATAAAGAGCTGACGGTGAATGAAGACGGTTCTTTCAGTTTTGGAACGGTAAAAGGAACAGAAGCAACAACACTGACGGATGTGACAGGCAGTTTTTCTACTTCTTCCAAATATGGTGATTATCAGTTGAATCTGGATGGACTTCCGGATACGATCAACACCGTCTATGGAGTCACAATCAGTACAAAAGAAGGTGACAGTTACGGATTACGTCATGTGGAAAATATCTGGAAAAAAACAAAACTTGCATGGAGTACTGGATTTGTGACGGAGGCTCACGGAAGTAAGCTTTCTTATGCAGATTATGTATCAATGATGGGACAGACGATCAACAAAGTGACTTATTATACCGATGCGGGTGTTTATGAAATTCCGATGAACCAGTATGTTCCGGTGAAGTTTACAAATACGATAGCTGTTGAAAATGCATCTGCAGATGCAGGAAAGACAACAGTTACTATTACCGGTTTTCCAAAAGATTATGATGCTCAGTATACCGTAGAAGGTTTAAAAAATGTAGAGGTTAAAAATGGAACATTAACATTTGATAAGGATTCAGCTGCTCCGGGACAGTATACGTTGCGTGTTGCAGATAAAAATGCTAAATATGTGGAACTATCTGCAAGCTTTGAACTGACAACAGGTAAAACAGTGGTCGCATATGATAATGCAAGTGACAGTCTGGTGGCAGCAGAGGGAGCTTCCGCAGATGAAGTAACGTCTTACATTAAAAATATAAAAACAGTAACTGTTAACGGAAAAGCATACAATGCCTCCGGAAAAGGTTCTGTAAAAATTGTGAATGAAGACGGAACGTTGAATGAGGAGGCAGCTCCATTTAAAGACGCAAAAGCAGGAGACGAATTTGAAATTTCTGTAAAGGCAACCGGATATGCAAATGATTTCTCATTTACCTATGTAGCACCTGAATATACTTATGTCTACGCATCTGTTCCTTACGCTGAGTATTATGCGAATGAAGATGTACAGAATGCGGGATCTGCAGCATCTTCCGATGTGATGGATACAAACGGAGAATATGACAAGGGTGCATTTGATACCGTAACCCGTGCAACAGCAAACCATGGTCTGCACAGAGGAAGTTTCCAGCAGGATGTTGTAATCTATGATACGGATGGAAATACTTATGAGCCGATTTCCTGGACGGATGGAAATACTGCCATTTTATCAAATGGAAAAACACTGGTAAAAGCATCTGACAGAGCAACAGGAATCACGACTTTAACAGTCGATGGAAAAACAAGTACATATGACCATTATGTGATCAAAGGAATCAAATATGTTCCGGTAAAAGTGAAATCAAAAAATCTGGAAGCATTTAAGGCAGCATATAGTGTAACAGAAAACGGAGAGACACTGTCCGGTGGTTATTCTGAGAATAATCTGAAGAGTTATACAGCGGTTGCAGATGTAAACAAAAATACAAATGGTCTGAAGAAAGTTTCTCTGAATGCTGATGGTACATTCAGTTTCAGTGCGGCACAGACAGGTACGGCATCCGGATTAAAAGATACCGAACTGAAAACAGCAGATGTTGCAAATATGGGTGTTGAAGTAGTGGACAGCAGTAAGTTTGGCGATTTCCTGCGTGTGGATCTGAAAAAGAACTATGGCGATCTTGGTTCCGCAATGCAATCCGTAGAGTGGACTTATTATGGAAGCGGTGATACAGCACTTGCAACTTACGGAACAAAATTTGCAGCAGATAACTGGATGCACAAATCTATGGGAATCCAGCTGGGGCTGACAGATTCCCTGAGATGCCAGCTTCCGCAGGGAACAGATGGAACCGGAAAATGGGTACTTACGATCCATGCACTTGGTTATACAGATACAAAAGTAGAAGTCAATGTGACAGCAGATGATATCCATATTGCAACACCGGTCAGCGATACAAGCAAACTGGAGGCAGCGATCAAAGCAGCGGAAGCACTGAATAAAGAGGATTATACAGAAGCGTCCTGGAGCAATCTGGAAGCTGAATTAGCAGAGGCAAAAAAAGATCTGGCAACCGTTCCGACAGGAAAAACCAGTCAGGAGAGTATTGATGAGTCAACGGCACATCTGAACGCTGCCATTGCAGAACTGGAGAAAGTAAATAAATTCACGGGTCTTGCAAATGAGGCAGCAGCTGACGGTAACTGGTATTATTACACAGACGGTGATGTAGACGAAGAGATGACAGGGCTTGCAGCAAACGCAAACGGCTGGTTCTATGTAAAAGACGGTAAAGTAGATTTCTCTTACACAGGTCTTGTACAGAACGAATCCGGCTGGTGGTATGTACAGAACGGTGCAATCAGTTTTGCAGCAACAGGCCTTGTATATGACAGTAACTATGGCTGGTGGTATGTAAACGGAAGTGCCATCGACTTTGGTTACACAGGCCTTGTATACGATAGCAACTACGGCTGGTGGTATGTAACAGGCGGAGCCGTAAACTTTGGTTACACAGGCCTTGTATACGACAGCACTTATGGCTGGTGGTATGTAACAGGCGGAGCCGTAAACTTCGGTTACACAGGTCTTGTATACGACAGCATTTATGGCTGGTGGTATGTAGAAGGTGGTGCGGTCAACTTTGGTTACAACAGCCTTGTTCCGTACGGCGGAAGCTGGTGGAAGGTAACCGGCGGTATGGTAGATTTTGGTTTCACCGGCATTGTAAATTACTATGGCACAAATTATCGCGTTGTAAACGGACAGGTGCAATTTTAAATTCTGAAGTGAAAGGGGAAGTATAAAACTGTATCTGCTACAATAACAGTCAGAAAACTGGCAGATTAAAAAAATAAAATAGAATCTATTAAAAAATAGAATAATTATAAAAAATCGCTCCATACTAACAGCAAAATAAGAAGGAGGAAATTTGCATGTGTTGTAAATTGATGAAAAAGTGTTGCTGTATAGTAGTGATCGCAATGATCACGGGAGCGGTTTTTTATTTTTTATGCGGATTAAAAGGCGAAGCTATACAGGAGAACGGGTATCTGGGGCAAAAACTTCGATCTAAAAGAGAAAAAGTTAAGCATGCCTGTGAATGCATGAAAGCGCAGGGAGGAGATATTGCAAGGGAAGTGAAATTTGCGGCAGAGTATTCCGCAGATGAGATGAAGGACAGCTGGAAACATGCGGGTGAAGCAGTGCGTAATGCTGCCAGTGAGATTAAAGCAGATATGTCTGAGATGAAAGAATCTGCACAGGCAGTATTTAAAGAGGATGAAGAAACTTCGGAAGAAAAGGAATCTGTATGAGTGCGGCAGGACAGATTTTATATCTGAAAATAGAACAGAACTGTATTGTATACAAGCGGAGTGTAACGCTGCAGGATATCGCATCGGTGGAATGTACCGATGTGGGGATCCTCCGTCAGGTGTTGCAGGAACAGGTATATTATTTTTCCGGGAATGAGAAAAGCAGCTTGGTACAGGTTTTTTCGGTCTTAGATGTCATCCGGAAAATTCATGAAAAATATCCGATGTTGGAGGTTGAAAACATTGGAGAACCGGATTTTGTGATTCGTTATGTGCCGGATCCGGAGAAAAAATCCGTGCAATATTTAAAGACAGCGTTGGTCTGCGTGATTCTGTTTTTCGGTTCCGCATTTACCATCATGACATTTATCGAGGATGTTTCTGTCAATAAAGTATTTAATGCTCTGTATACAAGAGTCACCGGACAGGTATCCAACGGAGCGGGAGTACTGGAAATCTGCTTTTGTATCGGTCTTGCCATCGGTATCATGGTTTTCTACAATCATGTCGGAACGAAGAAGATCACAGATGATCCGACACCGATCCAGGTGGCAATGCGCAAATACGAGCAGGATGTGGATACCACTTATATCGAGACCAGCAGCCGGAAAGGGAAAAGTAAGAAAGTGTGAATGCATTCCTGAATAAAGAAGGCAGAAAAAGAATGTGATATAAGATTGTTTGCATCGGAAAGAAAGGAGGTCGGTAAGATGGTCACTTATCAGCTTCTGCTTGGCGCATTGGGATTGTTGTGTGGCATTGGTGTGGCAGCTGGAGTCTTTGCCCTGGTGGCAAGTCTTGGCATGGTGCCACGTATGGCGGGAAAAACCAGTGTGGCGGCCTATGTGCCTGCACTGGAAAACGGACTGATTGCCGGAGGAATCTTTGGCTGTGTGCTGGCTGTTTTCCCGGAGCTTCCATTTCCGGTTGGAACATGGTTCCTGGGGGTGTATGGACTGGCCTCCGGCGTATTTTCAGGTTGTCTGTCCGTTGCCCTGGCGGAAGTGCTCAACGTATTTCCGGTGCTGTTTCGCAGAATGGGAATCAAAACCGGTCTTGAGATACTGATTACTTTCTTTGCATTTGGAAAGGTTGCAGGCGGACTGGTTTATTTTTTCTGTGTTGCCAGATAAACGCTCCGCGAAGGTGCACCAAGTCACACGTGCGTTCGACTTGAGTGAAAAAGTTTGAGCAGAAAGGATGGAAAAGAAGATGGGACAAAAGAATGGACAGGAAAAACGGCAGAAGACGAAGGCGGAATATAAGAATATTTCCCGGGAGGAACTGATGCAGGAAATTTCCGGACAGGAGAATGCCAGAACCGAGGAAGAAAAAGAGGCACGGAAAAATGCCTATCATGCTTATGTCAGCCAGGTGACGCCGTCTTACAGTCTGACGCTGAATATGCTGAAAGCATTCCTCGTGGGCGGCATCATTTGCTGCATCGGCCAGGGCATTATGAATTTTGCCATGAGCCGGGGACTGGATCAGATGAACGCCGGGAAATGGACCAGTGTGATCCTGGTGCTGATCAGTGTAATCCTTACCGGGCTGAATATCTATCCTACGATTGCAAAATTCGGTGGTGCGGGCGCACTGGTTCCTATCACGGGATTTGCAAATGGTGTGGCAGCACCGGCGATAGAGTTTAAAAAAGAGGGGCAGGTCTTTGGTATCGGCAGTCAGATTTTTTCCATCGGTGGTCCGGTCATTTTATATGGTATTTTTACCAGCTGGCTGTTGGGACTGGTGTATTGGATCTGGAAACTGGCATCGTAAAATTGTGCTGGATTTTCTCTCAGAAATATACTATTATGCTAAAGGGGTAATCATTAATAGAAATGTGGGGGAAATAATGTGGAAAGCAATTTTTTTGGGACAGAAAAAATAGCAAAGATATTAATGAAAATGGCACCGCCTGTGATGCTGGCTCAGCTGATACAGGCGTTATATAATGTGGTGGACAGTTTCTTTGTCGGCCGTTACTCTGAGAGTGGTCTGACGGCACTCTCAATTATTTATCCGATCCAGCTGCTGATGATCGCCCTGGCAGTTGGAACCGGTGTGGGCATTAACACCGAGATGGCGTATAATCTGGGAATCGGCAAAAAGAAACGCTCGGATGATACGGCAGGAATCGGTACACCGCTGGCACTTGTGATGTGGGTTCTTTTTGCAGGGGTCTGCTTTTTCCTGATGCCGGCATATGCGAGGATGAATACGTCTTCAGAGGAAGTCATTGCGATGGTAGTCAGCTACGGAAGAATCGTTTGCGTGCTCAGCATCGGACTGTTTTTAGAGAGCGTATGGACAAAAGTGCATCAGGCAGAGGGAAATATGAGGGTGCCCATGATCGCACAAATTGTAGGTGCAGTGGTGAATATCGTATTGGATCCATTCCTGATCTTCGGATTATGCGGTCTGCCGAAAATGGGAATCGCAGGAGCTGCTACAGCTACCGTGGTGGGGCAGATCGCAGCGGCTGTGATCGTTATGAAAGGAGGATGTCGGAAAATACCGAAGTTAGTGGTATTTCCACATCAGATCAAACGGATTTATAAACTCGGTATTCCAAACATCCTGATGCAGTCGGCGTATACGTTTTACATATTTGGGCTGAATCTGCTCCTTGCAACTTTCTCAGATCAGGCAGTTACGGTATTGGGATTGTATTATAAATGGCAGGCATTTTTCTTTATTCCGCTTGGTGCGATGCAGACTTGTATCGTACCGGTGGTGAGTTACAATTTCGCCGCCGGAAAATATGAGCGTTGCAAAAAGACACTGAAGGTGGCCATTGGATTCGGTGTCGCCCTGATGATGATCGGTGTTGTCTTATTTGAAACAATTCCGGGACAGATGCTTCATGTGTTTTCACATGACCCGGAAGTTATCCGGATCGGAGTCGTGGCTTTCCGGTTTATCGGAATCAGCTTTGTGCCATTGGTAAGTTCACTGACATTTCCGGTATTTTTCCAGGCACTGGGGCATGCGGCGACAAGCTCAATCCTGACGATTATCCGGACCGTATTTTTATTTATTCCACTGGCTTATCTGTTTTCGAGATTCGGACTGAACTGGTTCTGGCTGACATTTCCGGTGACGGATTCCATCACGACATTGGCAGGATACCTGTTTTACCGGAAGTTCAACAAAAGCATGCCATCAGCTGCTGTGGAAGCGTGATGAAGTGGCAGAAAAATGGTTATGGGCTTTTGGTATTATGGAATAAAGGATGAGAGAAGAACTGGGAGCGTAATCGTATGGCAAAAAGGATTGGAATTATATCAGATACGCATAACCTTCTGCGGCCGGAGGTACTGGAAATCCTGAAAGGCTGTGACTGTATCCTGCATGCTGGGGATGTGACGAAGGAATCTCTGCTGGATCAGATTCGTTTTCTGGGCAATCTGTATGTGGTGCGTGGAAACAATGATGGAGACTGGGCTAGAGGAATCGCAAAAGTTTTGACATTTCAGATCGAGGGCGTTTCTTTCGTAATGGCGCATGAATGGCGGCATCTGATCGGACAGACGGAAGGAACGAATGTGGCGGTATTTGGTCATACTCATAAATATTTTGCGGAACAAGCGGGACACCTGCTCTGGCTGAATCCCGGAAGTTGCGGATATCCCCGGTTTGGCGGTGCTGTCACCATGGTGGTGATGGAAGTGGACGGGGCGGAATATTATGTTGAGAAAATTGACTTTTCCAGTGGAAAATGATAGGATTTGAATGCAGAATAAGCATTCCACCGCTTCAAGTGTGTAGAGCGCTAAGCAGTGGGTAAGGGGGATGCTTATGTCAGTGGGAGTTAAAAACGCCCACTGACGGGTCGCTAAGCGACTGCGTTCATGAGCAAGTAGCGAAAGCGGATTGCGAATGTCCGCTTTACATAAATGAAGAAAGAAGGAAACAGAGTATGATAAACCCGGCAGCAGCTATGAAAGTAATGAAAGCAAAAAATCAGTTTGTGAGCAACCATCCGAAATTTGCGGCATTTTTCAGAAATGTCTTAACCGGTGGGGTACAGGAAGGCACTGTGATTGAGATTACTGTCACGAGACCGGGAGAGGAGCCGATGACGACAAATATGCGTGTACAGCAGTCAGATATTGAGCTGTTCCAGAACCTGAAAGATCTGAATGGCTGATCGACAGAAAACTTACAGGATTTCTACGAGTTATTTTTTTCCGGATTATAGACGGGGAGAACTGGTTATAAGATATTGTACGAGGATGTGACGGTATGTATTCAATGGTGATACTGGATGATGAAAAAATCGTATTACAGGGAATCCAGAAGCTTTGTCAGAAGGAAGATTTTGGATTTGTGATCAAGGGAGCCTTTGTGGACTCTCTGAAAGCGTTGGATGCATTGCCGGGTCTGCGTCCGCATCTAATCATTACCGATGTGCGGATGCCTCAGATGGATGGTCTGGAATTTGCAAGAAGGGCCAAGGAAATCCTGCCGGAGAGTGAGATTGTGATTTTGTCCGGGTATCGCGATTTTTCCTATGCGCAGACTGCCATGCAGATCGGAGTCAGTGATTATCTGTTAAAACCTATCAAAAAGACGGATTTTGGTGATATGCTGCACCGGATGTATGAACGTCTGGAGGCAAAAATCGGACAGGCAGCCTATTATCAGGTGCTGGATGGATATGCCAGAGGACTTGTGGGAGAAGAGGAAGTGAAACATGCCGTTTCTTCCGTACAGCCGGCCAATGTGGCGCAGCGCCCCGGTGTACTGGCGAAGGAAGGCGAGCAGTCGCCCACGAAGATCGTGCGGGATGCCCTGTACTACATCCGCAGACATTACAATGAGAACATTTCCCTGACGGACGTTGCGGAGCATATCAATGTGAATAAAAGTTATCTGTGCGATGTGTTCAAGAAAGAGCAGAAAGTGACGATTCTTCAGTATATGACAAATCTGCGTATTGAGAAAGCAAAAGAACTGCTGCTACATACAGATATGAAGATGTATGAGATTTCCGTGGAAGTCGGTTACAACGACTACACTTATTTTTCACAGATCTTCAAGCGGAATACAGGGGAAACCCTTTCGGAATTCCGCAAAAAGGCAGGAAGTAAGAAATAAACTGAAAAGATTATATACATAAAAAGCACCCACAGGAGGGGAAACTCAGAAAATGAGCAATGCTCCGTGTGAGTGCTTCTTTTATTGCAAATCCTCTGTCTTTTCTGATGGATCATGTTCAAGAACCGGAAGCGTCAGATCACACCAGGTACGGTTGTTTCGTATCTCGTAGGAAAGACCATAGGAAATTCCACAGAGGATTTGTATGCGGCGCTGTATATTTTGCACACCGTAGCTTTTCTGGTCAAAATCCAGCAGTTCCTGTCTGGAAGCATCAAAATCCAGCAACTTTTTCATCTGTTCCAGAGAGATGCGGGTGCCGTCATTTCCAATCCGGATATGCAGTGTATGTTCCCGGATAAAAATCTCAAGATCAATGGCGAATGGATCATCCGGGGAGATCATACCGTGTTTGATGGCATTTTCCACCAGCGGCTGCAGGGTAAAACGGGGAATGTAGAGTTCTGCGACTGTATCCGGAATCGTGATCGATACGCTCAGACAGTCTTCGTAGCGGAACTGCTGTAATACCAGGTAACTCCGTACATATTCCATTTCCTGCGCCACCCGGATGTAGGAACTGTGGCTTTTTGTCAGGCTGAGCCGGAACATATCTGACAGAGCGGTGACCATTTCACTGATTTCATCTTCGTCATTGGCGATGGCCAGCCAGTTGATAGAGTCGAGCGTATTGTATAGAAAATGTGGATTGATCTGGCTTTGCAGCAGGGCAAGTTCCGCATCCTTTTTTTCCAGATTTTTTACAAAATTTTCCCGGATCAGAGTATCCATTCGGTTGACCATTTGCTGGTAGGAACGATAGATCTGAATGATTTCGTCCGGCTGTCCTTCAAAGGAGAAATCTTCCGGATCCGCTGGTTGTATATTTGAAAAGGATACAGAAGAACGATCCGGAGCATTCACAGCCACCGTATTTGTGGTGTCAGATGTCAAACCAGTATCATCATCAGCATCTTTATCCAAAACCGGAGTCCGTCCGGGAAAGACCATTGGTTTCATATCGCTGCGGTAGTGATCCATAGTATGTGCCAGATGGATGATAGGATCTGACAGGGAGGAGGCTGTCCGCCGGGACAGGAAAAACAGGATCGCTACCATGGCTGCGCCCAGTAAGATCGCCTGCAGGACAAAAATTGTCAGCGGTTCCGAAACTTCCCGGAATGGAGTGGCGGTATATAGATACCATCCGTTTTCTGTAACCGGCCGGATGTTCAGGACAAAACGTTTGCCATGAGAGGACAGAATCGAGCCTTTTTCCTGCGGAGAAAAATCTTCTAATAAATAAGAATAATCAGCAGAAGAATTATTTTGCAGGATGGCGGTTCCATTCTTGTTTACCAGCCAGATATTTGTCGTGTGACCGAAGTCAAATTCTCCCATTAGGTCTTGTAAAAAAGTATCATCCAGATACAGCATAAGGTAACCAAGCAGGGTCGTGTAGTCCGACATACTGTATACGGGACGTGCCATCATAATATGTTGTTGACTGCCCGGAGTGGTATGAGAGGAAGCTGATTCCGATACTGCCAAATCTGCAGAATCCGAGCTGGAAGTATAGGCAGATAAAGGTGTGTAATCCGGATCCACATACCACAGATATGGCTTATGGCTGTTTTGTAACTGCGCGAGCCATGTGGAATGAAAAATTGTATCATAGTCGGAAATATTGGTAAATGCTTTTTCTGTGGAGTATAACGTCTGGTTGTTACCGGTCAGGATCACACAGTTGATATAATCCCGGTTGGCGATAAAACCGTTAATGTGGTAGGCAACGTCCGTATTTTGTGGAAACTGCTCGCCGGCGGTACTGCTGGCAAGAATCTGCTGGATTTCGCTGTTGAAGATCATATCCTGGGATAAGATCTGTGTATTATCGACAATATGTGCTATGTCGCTGCGGACTTTTTCCGTAGCGGCTGCCTGGGAATTAATGACGGTTTGGCGGTAGTTCAGAGTCAGCATAACAATGGAAACGGTACAGACGATGGCAGTGACCGGAGCGGCGATCCGGAAAATGGACAGCAGCAGCCGGTGTCGGAAACTCTGATTATCTCGTTTATGTATGTTTAGTGATTTTTTTTTCATAAAGTTACCTCAAGTTATAGATGGAAAGTCATATTTTTTCAATATGATTGACGCTTACACCATAGTATTTTAACAGAAAAATGTAATAAGACAAAGAAAATCTATATTTCCCAAATATAGTCAATAAAAAACGAAATTTTCTTTATATTTTTAAACGGCGTTTCCGATACAATAAAGGAGGTTTGAAGAGCACGAAGGAGTTAGGGTTTTTCGTGCAGAAAAAGTATTTATTATTGGGAGGAAAATTGAAACATGAAGAAAAAAGACAAGCAAAATTCAGTGGTTGCGTTTGGCGTACATGGTTGGTTCCATATTATTTACATGATGCTGATGTTCTGGTTTTATGTAGGAATGATCAACGACGGAAGTAACAATATTGCAGGAAAAATTGCAGAACATATGCTGGGAAGTGCAAAAATGGCAGGAACGATCTCCACTTGTAATTCCATAGCCGGAATCATAGGTGTGGCACTGTTTATCGTAATCGGTATCTTAAACCGCAAAATCGGTTCCAGATATATGTCCGGTATTAACTGCATCATCGCCGGCATCACATATATCGGTGTACTGAATGCCCCAAACCCTGTTGTTTATACCATTATGATGGCAGTTACCTGCGGAACCATCATGTCAGCAGGTTATCTGTGCGGCGGTGTGCTGGTTGCAAACTGGTTTCCTAAGAAAAAAGGAATCGTTATGGGATATACAACTATGGGACACAATCTTGCAACAGCAATCTATGTACCGCTGATCCTGTTCCTGGTTGGAAGATTCGGAGTAACCCGTGCATGTTATCCGATTTCTATCGGATGTATCATTCTTGGTATTGTCGGAATTTTATTTGTCCGTGATACTCCGTTTGAGCGTGGCTATTATCCGGACCATGTATCCAAAGAAGTATATGATGAATTTTATGATACTTCTGATGGGGCAGACAGTGATAAAAATGGCGGCTGGACAATTGGAAAATTGTTAAAATGTGATCAGGTATGGATTGTTGCACTGGTAACCGGTGTATTCCAGATCTGCTCCGTAGGAACCATGTCACAGATGATCAACCGTACGACAAACGGATTTGGATTCTCTATTACCGTAGCTGCAAGTATTATGTCTGCATGTGCCATCGTAGGTGTTGTCGGATCTTTTCTGATTGGTGTTCTGGATCAGAAACTTGGAACAAAGAAAGCAATGATCGTATTTGGATGCTGGTATGCATGTGCATTATTATTCAACTTCACAGATACGATGGCAGGCTTCTGGATCTCTATCGTTATGATCGGTATCGGTATCGGCGGAAGTGCAAACTTCACCACTTCTCTTCCGGCATCTGTATTCGGAAGAAAAGGATTTGATAAAGTAAATTCGGTACTGTTCCCAATCCAGGGTATCATTACAGCACTGACCTTTGCCATCAACGGCGCAGTTATGAATATGACAGGTGGAAACATCCGTTACGCATATGCCATTGATGCATGTCTGGCTCTGATCAATGTGATTGTGATCATCGCATTTGTAAAAGATCACAAATACAATGCAGACTGGATTGCAGAACAGGAAGCAAAAGGCAGCGAAGAAGCAGAGACTTTTGCAAAAACAATCTGATGTTATCTATAAAAAAGTGAAGCAAATAAGTGAAACAGGACCCCAGGCAATGTATGTTGTCTGGGGTTTTTTACATTGAAGCTTCGAATACGAATCGGAACTTGACGAAGCAGGGCTTTCATGTGAAAATAAAGCACAGAAAGATACAATCACCGGTATGAGATATCGTATGCCGACCGGAACATGGTGGGATTTGTCAGATGGTATTGTGAGCACGGATAAAGTAAAGAAGAAAAAAGGAAACAGGATGAAAAAATACATAGTAAAAAAGAAAAATGGTATCATGGGAAGGCTGCTTACAGCTCTGCTGTTGGTAATTTTGCTTGGAACAGTTCTGCTGTGCAGCGGATGCAAAACTGCAGTGCAGCCAAAAACGTCAGAAGCTACGAATGTTCAGACAGATTCCGGAGAAAAGGTATCCCTGTCGGTCTGGGCTTTTTTTGATGAAAATACACCGGGAACCTATTATGTAGATTTGTGGGAAGAACTGGCGGAGGAATATGGTTATGACATTGAATTGAAGACGTATTCCACAGAACAGATTAAAGACAAGCTGAAGATTGCACTGGTATGCGATGAATTGCCGGATGTTTTTGCCGTCTGGGGAGGAAATTATCCAAATTTTCTGTTTGATGCGAATGCCTGTCTGCCGGTGGAAAAATATCTGGAAGCATCGGAGACAAAGTTTGCAGATAATTATGTGCTGCCTTATCAAGATGGACACAATTATATCATCCCGTGTCTGGTGGAGGCATATGCCGTTACCTACTGTAACCAGAATCTCATGCAGGAGATGGGACTTACGGTGCCACATACATGGGAAGAACTGGTGGCACTGGTGCAGCAGGTCAATATTTATAATGAAGCACATGGGACAGAATATGCAGCTATAGAACTGGGGGACAAGGACAGCTGGCTGGGAGAATTGCTCTATACGGTGATCGTAAACCGCATTGATCCTTATGCACAGGAAAAACTGGCTTTCGGGGAAATGGATTTTTCCGCTCCGGTGTTTACTCAGGCAGCAGAAAAACTGATGCAGCTAAAAGAGATGAATGCTTTCCCTGAAAAATTTCTGGAAATCGGAGAAGTAGAAGCAGTGCAGAATTTTGCAGATGGGAAAGCTGTGCTTTTTCCACATCAGTCAACCATTGTTTATCATTTGCTGGATGAGATGGGGGCAGATGCGCTCAGTATGGAACAGTTTCCAAGCTGCAATGCGGCCTATGATGATTCCTATGCACAATATATGGTAGATATCAATCATACCCTGACCCCGGGGCTTTGTATCAGTTCGAATACAAACTATCCGGATGAGGCAGCACAGCTATGCCTGGAATTTGCAAAACGGGTAAATGAGCGCAATGTGACACAGTATGATTATGTGGATTTTGTAAATGACAGCGGTCTTGAGGCACCGTCAGAGGAAGCACTGGCTGTACGGCAGTTTCATGAGCAGCTGGATCAGGCAGTTCACTACACACCTTTGTGGTATGCCGTGTTGGAGAAGGAGGATGGTGATAACTGGCGGAATCTGACCAGAAAGCTGCTGGGCGGAGCAGTGAACCAGGAAGAATTTGTGCAGGATGCGGCACAGTATCTGAATTTTACCGCACAGTGAAAGGTGAACATGTGGCAAAAAAAAGTGTGTTGGAAAAAAATGTGTATGTTCCCATATTGTGTCAGGAAAAATTAACACAAACTTAAAGGTTTTTTTCTGAAATCTGTGCTATGATAATCAGCGGGCGCATGAAAGCCCGTTTGATGCATATAGATAAAAGGAGATACTAAGGGAAATTCAAAATGGATAAAATAAAGGAGATTATTGACAGAGTTTTTAAAAGTGAACAGGAAAAACGCCTGATGGGTGCAGCGGTGCTGGTGCTGATTGGGCTTTGTATTTTTATAATGGCCATCAGCCCACTGGTTGGTGCCAGTCCGATCATCACATTGAACGGCGAGGAAGAAATGCTGGTGGAATGTGGCAGTGAATTTGTGGATCCGGGTGTAAAGGCTACCGCAAAAGATGAGGATATCAGTGACCTGGTGATGACCACCGGCAATGTGGATACATCAAAGCTTGGTACTTATCATGTGGAGTATCAGCTGAAATACAAGAAACGAAAAGTATCCAAAGAGCGTATCGTTAAGGTGATCGATCATGCAGCTCCGGTGATCGCGTTAAACGGAGATGCCACAGTAATTGTAGGCAGCTTTGAAGAATATCAGGAAGCAGGAGCTACGGCACAGGATGGCTGTGACGGTGATGTGTCAAAGGATATCAAGATCACAAAAGAAAAAGTAAATGATTATACCATGCAGGTGCATTATGAGGTGACAGACAGCCATGGTAATACCGGCTCAATGGATCGTCAGATCATTTTGAAGGATACGTCAGCACCGGAGATTACTTTAAATGGTGAATCTTCCGTGACAGTCAAAGAACTGGAAAAATATGAGGATGCAGGTGCAACAGCAACGGATGACCGGGATGGTGATATTACGGCCAATCTGGTGAAAAGCGGTTATGTGGATGTCTACCGGCCGGGCACCTATACTGTGACCTATACGGCAACAGACTCCAGCGGAAATGTATCACAGGCTACACGGACTGTGAAGGTAGAGGAGGTGGAGACCAATCCGGGAGATTCCATTTATCTGACCTTTGATGACGGTCCGAGTTCTGATGTGACAGTCCGAGTTTTGGATACACTGAAGGCAAATGGCATTAAAGCAACCTTTTTTATCTGCGATTATGATGAAGATAAACTTCCAATCATCAAAAGAATGATCGATGAGGGACACACGATCGGTATTCATGGTTATTCCCATGATTACAGTCAGATTTATACTTCCAATGATGCTTTTATGGAGAACATCAACAAGTTGAAGAATAAGTTGAAGGAAGATACCGGGTATGATGCTTATGTGATCCGTTTTCCGGGTGGAAGTTCCAATACAGTCAGTGAGAAGTATTGTGTGGGTGTAATGTCCCAGCTGGTACAGACCGTTACAGACAGTGGCCTGATGTATATGGACTGGAATGTATCTTCCGGTGATGCGGAAGGAAATAACCGTCCGGTTAATCTGATCATTAAAAATGTTACCGGTGGATTCAAGCATAATCGTAATAATGTGGTGCTGATGCATGATACTTCCGCAAAACAGACATCTGCAGACGCATTGCAGAGTATCATTACCTATGGAAAGAATAATGGATATTCTTTTTATCCGATTTCCAAAGATACGATTCCAGTGCATCATGGAGTTAATAATTAACAGATTATGAAGAATTCTTGCATTACAGTGATGTGAAAAAGAAATGTGGGAGAAACATAAGAAATTATGAAAAAATTGCTTTGTTATTTAAAAGAATATAAGAAAGAATCGGTACTGGGACCACTGTTCAAACTACTGGAGGCTACGTTGGAATTATTTGTGCCTCTGGTAGTAGCAGCCATCATTGATACCGGTATCGGAAATCAGGATCGAGGCTATGTCGTAAAGATGTGCCTCGTTCTTGTTTTGCTCGGATTGATCGGCCTGGCATTTTCTGTCACGGCACAGTATTTTGCCGCAAAGGCAGCCGTGGGATTTGTGACAACGATCCGTCATGTACTGTTTGGACATATCCAGAAACTGTCCTATGCAGAACTGGATACCCAGGGAACATCCACATTGATCACCCGTATGACGAGTGATATGAATCAGGTACAGAATGGTGTAAATCTCACCCTGCGTTTGCTGCTGCGTTCTCCGTTTGTCGTAATTGGTGCCATGGTCATGGCATTTACCATTGATGTGAAGGCGGCACTGGTGTTTGTCGTGGGAATCCCGGCACTGGCAGTGGTTGTATTTGGCGTAATGCTTGCATGTATTCCATTGTACAGGAAGGTACAGAACCGTCTGGATAAAGTACTGGGGCTGACAAGAGAAAATCTGACCGGTGTTCGTGTCCTGCGTGCATTCTGTAAAGAAGAAGAGCAGGAAGCGGAATTTCAGAAGCAGAATCAGACACTGACAGATACACAGAAGTTTGTGGGACGTATTTCCGCTTTGCTGAATCCTTTGACATATGTGATCATCAATGTGGCAATCATTGCACTGATCTGGATCGGTGCCATACGTGTGGATATGGGGATTATTACCCAGGGGGCGGTTGTTGCACTGTACAACTATATGTCTCAGATTTTGACAGAACTGATCAAGTTGGCCAATCTGATCATCAATATTACAAAATCGGTAGCATGTGGAAACCGTATCCAGTCCGTACTGGAAGTAGAGCCTTCTGTTAAAGACGGAGCAGCGACGGTGTCTGGCGATGGTGAAGCCGGTAAGTCAGCATACAGTGTGGTATTCGAACATGCGGGAATCCGCTATCCGGATGCGGCGCAGGAAGCGGTCAGTGATATCACTCTGAATGTCCGTCCGGGAGAGACCATCGGTATCATCGGTGGAACCGGTTCCGGAAAATCTTCGATGGTAAATCTGATTCCACGTTTTTATGACTGCAGTTCCGGTGCGGTGTATGTGGATGGCAGAAATGTATGCACCTATGGTCTGACAGAGCTCAGAGACAAGATTGGTGTGGTTCCACAGAAATCGGTATTATTTGCCGGAACCATCCGCTCCAATATGCAGTGGGGCAAACCGGATGCTACGGATGAGGAAATTTTTGCGGCAATGGAGATTGCCCAGGCAAAAGATGTAGTATCAAAGAAAGAAAAAGGCCTGGATACAGAAGTAGAACAGGGTGGAAAGAATTTTTCAGGGGGACAGCGGCAGCGTCTGACCATCGCCCGAGCACTGGTAAAACAGCCGGAAATCCTGATTCTGGATGATAGTTCCTCTGCATTGGACTTTGCGACAGATGCGGCACTTCGTATGGCCATCGGATCCATGAAACATAAACCGACACTGTTTATCGTTTCCCAGCGAACTTCTGCTATTCAATATGCGGACAAGATTGTTGTCCTGGATGACGGTTCGGTGGTTGGTATCGGTACCCATGAGGAATTGATGAATACCTGCGAAGTATACAGAGAAATTTATGATTCACAGTATAAACGGACGAAATAAAGTGTTGCGAACAGGGAAGTTTATTGAAAATGCAAGAGGAGGGACAACTTGTGAAAAAGTCCGGAACACAGATGAACACGTTAAAAAAAGTGTTGCAATATATCGAAACTTATCGTTTTTGGATGCTGGCATCCATTGTGCTGGCAGCGGTAACAGTGGCTCTGACCTTATATATTCCGATTTTGGTAGGACGTGCCATTGATTTTATCATTGATCGTGGAAATGTTGATTTTGTCAGCATCACAAAGCTTTTAGTGGAAATTGCCATTCTTGCGGTGAGCACCGCAGTGCTGCAGTGGATCATGAACACCATCAATAACAAAGTAACGTATCAGGTAGTGCGTGATGTGCGGAACCAGGCATTTATCAGAATTCAGAAACTACCGCTAAAATATATGGATGCACATTCCTATGGTGAGATTGTCAGTCGTGTTATTGCGGATGTAGATCAGTTTGCGGATGGTCTGCTGATGGGATTTACCCAGCTGTTTACCGGTGTGGTCACAATTATCGGTACGTTGATCTTTATGCTGACCATTCATCCGGGTATTACGCTGGTGGTAGTCGGTCTGACACCAATATCATTGTTTGTGGCGAGATTTATTGCAAAACGGACTTATGATATGTTCCGGCTGCAGTCGGAGACAAGAGCAGAGCAGACAGCACTGATTGATGAAATGGTAGGAAATCAGAAAATCGTACAGGCATTTTCACATGAGGATGAAGCACTGGAACAGTTTGATGAGATTAATGAACGGCTGCAGAACTGTTCTCTGCGTGCAACTTTCTTTTCTTCATTGACAAATCCGTGTACCCGTTTTGTCAATAGTCTGGTATATGCAGGCGTGGCGCTGGCAGGAGCATTAAGTGTTATTGCAGGCGGCATGTCGGTCGGCGGCCTTTCCTGCTTCCTGAGTTATGCCAACCAGTATACGAAACCGTTTAATGAGATTTCCGGTGTTATTACAGAACTGCAGAATGCATTGGCATGTGCAGCACGTATTTTTGAACTGATTGAAGAAGAAGTAGAAATTCCGGATGATAAGGACGCAGTTGTACTGCATCAGATAGAGGGAAAAGTAAACTTGAAAAAGGTAGCGTTCTCTTATCTGCCGGAGCAAAAACTGATCGAGGATCTGAATCTGGAGGTGGAACCGGGACAGACCATTGCGATTGTAGGTCCGACCGGATGCGGAAAAACGACACTGATCAATCTGCTGATGCGCTTCTATGATGTCAATGCCGGCTCTGTGTGCGTGGAAGATCAGGATATCCGGCATGTGACACGACACAGCCTCCGTGAAAATTATGGTATGGTGCTGCAGGATACCTGGCTGCAGGCAGGTACCATTCGGGACAATATCCGAATGGGACGTCCGGATGCCACCGATGAAGAAGTGATTGCAGCAGCAAAAGCATGCCATGCACATGGATTTATCAAGCGTTTGTCGGATGGTTACGATACTGTGATCGGAGAAGATGGTGGAAGCCTGTCCCAGGGACAGAAGCAGCTGCTCTCCATTGCGCGGGTGATGTTGTGTCAGCCACCGATGCTGATCCTGGATGAAGCAACTTCTTCCATTGATACGAGAACGGAGATTAAAATTCAGGATGCATTTGCAAAATTGATGAAAGGACGGACCAGCTTTATCGTGGCGCATCGTCTGTCCACGATTCAGAATGCAGACCGGATTCTGGTGATGAAGGATGGAAGTATCATTGAGCAGGGAAATCATGAAGAATTGCTGAAACAGAAAGGGTTTTATTATAAGTTATATAACAGCCAGTTTGCTCATTAAAAAGGTTCTTTGCCACTTGGGCAGAATTGGGATATGCAGTGATTATAAGAAAAATATAAGAGCTTATACTGAATGGAATGACGCACCGGATTTCATGTGTGTTTGGCATAAATTAAGTCGAACGCACGTGAGAACCGGTGCGTTCGACTGATAGAAGACGTATTAGCTGTTTCTATGAAAGTAATTTTTTGATGGTATGTAAAAATGATTCCACATCATCTTTTGTTGTGCCCCAGGCGGTGACCAGACGGATTGGAATCATGCCATTTTTCTCCGGTGCCCATTCATAAAAGAAAAAGTCTTTTTCCAGCTCTTTCACAACAGCAGTCGGAAGAACCGGGAAAATCTGGTTTGTCTGGGAGCTTCCGAAGAACGGTACACCAAGTTCTGTCAGAGAGTCGCGCAGGAGAGCAGCCATTTCATTGGCATGGGATGCCATGGAAAAATAGATGCTGTCCATGCCGCCTTCCAGCAGTGCTTCAAACTGAACACCGATGAGCCGTCCTTTTGCCAGCAGACCGCATTGACGTTTGATCATCCAACGGAAATGATCGTTCATAGTATCATTTAAAATAACCAGTGCTTCTCCGAAAAGAGCTCCGTTTTTGGTTCCGCCGATATAAAAAGCATCACAGAGCGTTGCCAGTTCCTGAATAGTCAGATCATTGTCACGACATGTCAGGGCGCAGCCGAGTCTGGCGCCGTCCACATAAAGCAGCATGTTATGTGCCTTACATTTTTCAGAAAGGGCGGTCATTTCAGCTTTGCTGTAAATCGTTCCAATTTCGGTGGGCTGTGAGATATAGCAAAGTTTAGGAATTGGTGTATGTTCGTCCTCATATTCTTCCCACGCCTGATCGATCATTTCCGGTGTCAGTTTTCCATTGGCACCTTCCATGGTGACAATGCGGTGTCCTGTGCCTTCTACGGCACCGGTTTCATGGAAATAAGCATGTCCACCGCGCACACTTACTACTGATTCGTATGGTTTCAGGCTTGCGGCAATCGTAGTTACATTACATGGTGTGCCGCCTACCATCATATGTACATGACAATCATGATTGTCAATCAGATCCTGTACCATACGGGCTGCGTGTTCACAGTGTTCGTCTAATCCGTATCCGTCTGTGTGTTCAAAATTTGTTTTTACCAGCGCATCCATGACTTTTGGATGTGCGCCCTGACTGTAGTCTGAGCGAAAATAAATCATATGTTTGTCCCTCCAATAATTATAAATATCCCCCCAAAGTCATAAATCACGCACCAGATCTTACATGCGTGATGGGAAAAGGTTATATAGAGAGTATAACAAGGTGGGTGAGAGTGGGCAAGTCATTTATAAAAAAGTATGCATTCATGTGTAACAATGCTACACTTTTGACATTCACATCATAAATATGTACATAGGAACAAAAACAAACAGTCCACATATATTAAAAAGAAAAATCTACGATAGTTTTTGGAGGTTGTTTTGAAAAAGAGTGTAAAAAAAGTAATTTCTATGTTCACGTGTATCGCTGTTGTCGGAGGAATGTTACTAATGGGATGCGGTCAGACATCGGTTCCGGATGAGATTGCTGATAGCTCTGAAAAAAAAGAAAGTTCTGTTGAACCTGAGAAAAACGGCGAAGAACCTGTATTGCAGAAAGTGACCTTAAATGAGGTGGCACATTCCATTTTTTATGCACCGATGTATGTAGCAATTGAAGAAGGATATTTTAAAGATGCCGGTATTGATCTGGATCTGGTGACAGGATTCGGTGCGGATAAGGTTATGACCGCTGTACTTTCCGGAGAAGCTGACATTGGGTTTATGGGACCGGAGACAACCGTGTACACGGCCAATGAGGGCAGCAAAGATCCGGTCATCAATTTTGCACAGCTGACGCAGCGAGCAGGAAATTTTCTTGTTGCAAGGGAAGAAATGAATGATTTCAAATGGTCAGATCTGATCGGTGAGGATGTACTTGGCGGTAGAGCAGGTGGCATGCCGGAAATGGTGTTTGAGTACATTTTAAAACAGAATGGTATTGAACCGTCTGAAGTAAACATTGACCAAAGTATTGATTTTGGCTCTACGGGAGCAGCTTTCACCGGAGGACAGGGAGCGTATACGGTGGAATTTGAACCTGGGGCAACGTTACTGGAACAGGAGAAAGCCGGCTATGTGGTGGCATCGTTGGGGGTGGATTCCGGTTATGTGCCATATACAGCCTTCAGTGCAAAACAGAGCTATATAAAGAAACATCCGGATGTGATCCAGGCATTTACTAATGCATTGCAGCAAGGTATGGAATATGTCAATACACATACACCGGAGGAAATTGCAGCCAGCATTCAGCCGCAGTTTTCTGAGACAGACACGGCAACTATCACAACGATCATCCGTCGTTATCAGAAGCAGGATACATGGAAGAGAGATCTTGTGTTTTCAGAGGATAGTTTTACATTGCTGTTAGATATTCTTGAAAGTGCCGGCCAGCTGGAAAAACGGCCAGATTATCAGGACGTTGTAACTACAGAATATGCGGAGAAAGCATTGCAGTAAAAATAATCTGTCAATATATGTTGTAAGAAGTTGTGATTGAAAATCAAAAGTTTTTGTAATGCAAGAACTTTTGATTTTTGTTTTGCAGCACAAAACGTTCGCTTTTTATTGTAAGAAAAAAATACTGGTGTTACAATAAAATTGATGTTGGGGTCAAAAGATGCCTTACGAATTGTTCCGTACTTCGTACTCTCACAATTCTACCCAATATTCGCATTATAAGAATGATGTAAAGGAGAGTGTAAAAAAATGGGATTAAATAGTACACCGAGTGCCAATCGTGTACATATTGGCTTTTTTGGAAGAAGAAATGCAGGAAAATCCAGCGTCGTAAATGCTCTGACCGGGCAGGAACTGGCTGTGGTATCGGACACGAAGGGAACGACCACGGATCCGGTTTATAAATCTATGGAATTGCTGCCAATCGGACCGGTAATGATTATTGATACACCCGGTTTTGATGATGAAGGCGCGTTGGGTGAGCTGCGTGTCAGAAAAACAAAACAGGTATTGAACAAAACTGATATTGCTGTGCTTGTAGTGGATGCCACAGAAGGCAAAAAGCAGTGTGATGAAGAACTGATTCGTATTTTCAAGGAAAAAGAGATTCCATATATTATTGTAAATAATAAGGCTGATTTACTTTCTGATGAAATTTCAGAAAAAGTCTGTCAGAATAATGTATCTGAACAAAGAAAAGCAGAGCAAAATGCGTTGCTTTCCTCAGGTCAGGAACAATATGTCAGTGCCCTTACCGGTGCCGGCATCTATGAACTAAAAGAGTGTATCGGAAAACTGACTCCAAATGAGGATATGACACTGAAAATTGTAGGAGATCTGTTGCATCCGGGAGATTTCGTAGTTCTGGTTGTACCAATTGATTCAGCGGCACCAAAAGGACGTCTGATTCTGCCGCAGCAACAGACAATTCGGGATGTACTGGAAGCAAATGCAGCAGCCATAGTAGTAAAAGAAAGCGAATTAAAGCAGACATTGGAGCAGCTTGGCAGAAGTCCTGCCATGGTCATTACCGATAGCCAGGTATTTGAACAGGTATCGGAGGAGGTATCAGAGGAAATTCCGCTTACATCGTTTTCTATTTTGATGGCACGGTATAAAGGTTACCTTGAGACTGCGGTAAATGGAGTCGCTGCTATCGACCATCTGAAGGATGGAGATAAAATCCTGATTTCCGAGGGATGTACGCACCATCGTCAATGTGATGATATCGGAACCGTCAAGATCCCGCGTTGGTTAAAGCAGCATACAGGAAAAGAACTTATCATTGAGACAAGTTCAGGAACGGAATTTCCGGAAGATCTGACATCATATGCGTTAGTGATCCACTGTGGTGGCTGCATGCTGAATGAAAGGGAAGTAAAATACCGCATGAAGTGTGCGGAGGATCAGAAGGTTCCGTTTACGAATTATGGAATTGCTATTGCACAGATGAAAGGAATTTTGAAACGTAGTATTGAACTTTTTCCGAATCTGAACGCGGAATAAGCCTCTATTGCATATATGCAGAAGTCAAAAATAAAAATTAAGGGTATCTTAATAGTATTAAAAATTACGTCATGTTAAAATGGTTACAGAAAGGAAATCTGTAGCCATTTTTGTTTGTCATGACCGAAACGAAGTGTAGATGTGCAGTGATTCTGAGATGGACATGTTAGTTTATACTAACCAGAATCACGCACCAAGTCTCACGTGCGTTCGACTTGAATTTACGCAGAACAGATTGTAATGGCGGGTTGATTTCCTGATTATAGGAGGAGTGCGATATGAGCAAGAAGAAAAAAATCATTTTAGCAGTTGTGATCATCGTTGCAATTGCTGCGGTATCAGTTGGTTTTTTCCTGAAAGGTAAATTGGGGAAAAGCAGTGGCGGTGGAGATGCAGCCTATGTGGAGTCCGTACAGTCTTTGGTAAACGGTAGCAATGGAGGCGGACAGAACCGTTATATGGGTGTTGTGGAATCTCAGGATACCTGGGACGTGAATCTGACATCAGACCAGACGGTGAAAGAAATTTTTGTATCCGTAGGTGACGAAGTGCAGGAGGGAACTCCATTATTCGAGTACAAGACAGATGATCTGAGTCTGCAGATCGCGCAGGCAAAGCTGGAGTTGGAAACCATTGCAAATCAGATCACAGACTACAACAATCAGATCAAAACATTGACAGCAGAAAAAAATACAGCATCCAAGGATGAGCAGTTTAATTATACGGTGCAGATCCAGAGTCTGCAAACTTCCATCAAGCAGTCTGAATTTGAACAGCAGAGTAAGAAATTAGAGATTCAGAAGATGGAAGATACGATGTCCCAGTCAACCGTGAGCAGCAAAATCAACGGTATTGTAAAATCCATTAATGAAAACGAAAGTACAGATGAGCATGGTAACCAACAGCCATTTATGTCAATTCTGACTGTTGGCGATTACCGTGTGAAAGGGACTGTTAATGAGACAAATGTATACAGTCTTTCCGAGGGGCAGAGTGTGATTTTACGTTCCAGAGTAGACGAGACAAAGACATGGACAGGAACAATTGAGAAAATTGATACAGAAAATAAGCAGGCGAATAATAACAACATGTCTTATGATGGTTCCAATTCTGACAATCAGTCCAGCAAATATCCATTTTATGTAAAACTTGATTCCGCAGATGGCCTGATGCTTGGACAGCATCTGTATGTGGAGCTGGATGAAGGACAGATGGATGAGAAAGAAGGAATCTGGCTTTACAGTGGATATATTGTGCAAGACGAGGATACACCATATGTATGGGCAGATAACGGAAAAGGTAAACTGGAGAAGCGTACAGTTGAACTTGGGAAATATGACGAAGGCATGGATCTGTATGAAATTACATCCGGTCTGGAGCTGACAGATTATATCGCATGGCCGGTATCTGGATTCCGTATAGGTTTAAAGACAACTACAAATGTAGATGAAGGAATGGTGGAAGAGGATCTTTCTTCTGATGGCGAAACAGATGCTCATAGTATGGACGAGGATGCTGATGCCGGTATGGTAGATGAAAGTGATATGCAGCCGGTCGTAGATGGAGATTCAGGTGCTGACACAGGAAGTGCAGACACTCCGGCGGCAGAATAGGAGGGGCATATGCTTTTAAATCTTAGTCATATTTATAAGGATTATCAGCAGGAAAAACTGGTAGTTCCTGTATTAAAAGATGTGAGTCTTTCGGTGGAAGAGGGAGAATATGTGGCAATCATGGGACCTTCCGGTTCCGGAAAAACGACATTAATGAATATCATCGGATGCCTGGACCTGCCTACCAGTGGCAGCTATGAACTGGCGGGGCAGGATGTTTTACAATGCAAAGACCGGGAACTTGCAGATGTCAGACTGAACAGTATCGGGTTTGTGTTTCAGAGTTTTCATTTGCTGCCTAGAGAGAGCGCACTGGAAAATGTAGCATTGCCTCTGATTTATGCGGGAGTAAAGAAGCCGGATCGGGAAAAACGTGCGGCTGCTGCGCTGGATCGTGTGGGGCTGGCAGATCGTGTGGAGTTCAAACCAACGCAGCTGTCCGGCGGTCAGAAACAGCGTGTAGCCATTGCCCGTGCTATGGTGAACAATCCGAAGATTTTACTGGCTGATGAGCCTACGGGAGCATTGGATTCCAAGTCCGGCAGACAGATCATGGAGCTTTTTGACCGTCTGAATGAAGAAGGTGTGACCATTGTCATGATCACGCATGATGCAAAGATTGCGTCTTATGCAAAACGTGTGATCCACATCATTGATGGTGAGATAGAGGAGGCGGCAGAATGAAAAATAGGAAAGTCATGAAACGTGTTCTTGTGATCGCCATTGTTGCAGCTATTGCAGGAGGCAGCATCGGAACCGGTGTCTATGTACAGCGCGCCAAAATGACAGCGGAAGTGATGTCTGTGGCAGATTTAAATAGTGGATATTGGGGAGACGATGTTAATAGCTCCGGAATGATTACGAATGATTATTCTCAGTCTGTGGAAATTACGAATACGGATGAAATCAAAGAGGTGTATGTAAAGGAAGGACAGCAGGTGCAGAAAGGTGATAAACTGCTGGCACTTGATACGACAGTAGCTTCCCTGAATTTACAGGGAAAACAGCTGGAAGTAGAAAATCTGAATAATCAGATTACTATTGCTCAGAATGATTTAAAAAAATTAAAAAATACGAAACCATATGTGGAGCCAGCCAATCCGGTGACGCCAGAACCTGATATACCACATGTGCAGGAGATGGCAGGAAATGCATACAACTATATTTCCGGGACTGCCGTTCCATATAATCAGAACAGCGCAGATGGCAGCGAAGAGAATCCTTATCGTTACCTGTGTACAGAATCAGCTTATGTGACGGGAGACTTTTTAAGCCAGCTGGCAGAAGAAAAAACATATGCTGTATTCGAGATTCGGGAAAATAATGAAGTTTCCGGAGAACTTGTGACCGCATGGGAAGTGGACGGTGCACAGATCGTTGTGCCTGATGGAAATACAAAATGGTCCGTATATGATCACAGCCAGATTTCAAATGATGCATCAGAGGCAGAGGATGATTCGAGTGTTGTCAATGACAGAATATCAGATGAAGGCGGTTACACCCAGGCGGAATTAAATGATATGATCGCAGAGCAGGAGAAAAAAATCAAGGAGCTGGACCTGAATAAGCGAAAAGCGGAACTGGAAGTAGAAAAACTGAAAGCGAAGAGTTCCGATGGAATGATATATGCTACGGTTACCGGCATAGTAAAAAATTTGCAGGATAAAGATAATCTGCCAAATGACGGTACGCCATTTATGGAGGTGACAGGTTCGGAAGGTCTATATGTGACAGGAGGAATCAGCGAATTACTTCTGGATAAGGTAAAACCGGGGCAGATGGTCAGTGTATCTTCGTGGGAAAGCGGATCAAGCTGCGAGGCAGAGATTACCGAGATTAAAAACTATCCTTCCACGGATGTTTCTTCTTATGGAGAAGGCAATAATAATGTGTCTTACTACCCATTTGTCGCTTATATTGAAGATACGTCAGGATTTCGAAATGGCGAATATGTGGATCTGACCATGACAGTTTCCGATGATGAAACAGGAAGTTCTCTTTATATTTTTAAAGGATATGTCCGTACGGAAAATGGAAAGTCTTACGTACTGAAAGCAGATGAAAATGATCGTCTGGTGAAACAGTATGTGAAAACAGGAAGAATCATTTACGGAGATACAATTGAAATTAAAGCCGGCTTGAGTGAAGATGACCGCATTGCCTTTCCATATGGAAAAACGGCAAAAGAGGGTGTCCGTGCGGTGGATTCCGATGGCTCATATTAGTAAGGGGAGGTGCGTGAAATGTTAGAAAATATTAGACTGTCCTTTCAGGGCATCTGGTCTCATAAAATGCGTTCCTTTCTGACGATGCTTGGCATCATTATCGGTATTGGTGCAATTATTGCAATTGTTTCCACAATTCAGGGAACAAATGAGCAGATCAAACAGAATCTGGTAGGTGCCGGAAATAATGCAGTGACAGTTCAACTTTATCAGGATGAATGGACTTACGAGATGGATTATAACGGAATTCCGGATGGTGTTCCGGTGATCAGTGATGATACTATGCAGCAGATTCTGGCAGTGGATGGTGTGGAGGAAGCATCCCGCTATACCAGCCGTCAGGGTTATGATACGGTATGTTATGGCAATACATCTCTTTCCGGTGGTTATGTCATGGGCGTTGATGCAAATTATCTGGATACCTGCAGTTATACCATTAAGGAGGGCCGTGGGTTTGACAGTAATGATTATGCGAAATACAGAAAAGTGGCAATTTTAGATCGGGATAGTGCATCTTCGTTATTTCAGGGAGCCGATGCGATAGGAAAGACCATCGAGATTCAGGGAGAACCGTATATTGTAGTTGGAATTGCAGATAAAAAAGATGGTTTTGAACCAGTGATCAATTCTATGGATGACTATTATACTTACATGCAGGATAGCAGTGGCAGAGTGTTTATTCCATCTGCCACATGGCCGATTGTATTTCAGTATGATGAACCACAGAGTGTGGTTTTAAAAGCAACAGATACAGATTCCATGGCATCTGCAGGTCAGGCGGTGGCAGATATCCTGAACGCAAATCTCAGTGTTTCTGATAGTACAATCCAATATAAAGGCCAGGATTTGTTAAAACAGGCACAGGATATTCAGGAACTGAGCCAGTCCACAAACCGCATGCTGATCTGGATTGCAGGTATTTCGCTTCTGGTCGGCGGTATCGGTGTTATGAATATCATGTTAGTATCTGTGACAGAACGCACACAGGAAATTGGGCTGAAAAAAGCGATCGGAGCAAAGAAGAGCCATATTCTCGGTCAGTTTCTGACAGAGGCAGCCGTATTGACCAGCCTTGGTGGTATCATCGGTGTAATTGCAGGAATCGTGCTCGCGGAGGTGATTTCTAAAGTTAGTGAGATGCCTGTGGTTATTAGTATCCCGGCGGCAATCATTGCAGTTGGATTTTCTATGGGAATTGGAATTATTTTCGGATTACTGCCATCTTATAAAGCAGCAAATCTGAAACCAATTGATGCGTTACGCCGAGAATAGATCTTGCTTGTGTGATTAAAAGGTTTACCGATACAAAATTCGATACAAAATTTATCCAGAACACAAGGAACAAGGCTTGAATATTGCTGTGAATCAGTGTATACTTTTGAAAGAATAAAATTTCCTCAGGAGGAAGCTATGATTGACATTAAGTTTTTAAGAGAAAACCCGGATATTGTAAAACAGAATATCAAAAATAAATTTCAGGATCACAAACTTGGTCTGGTGGATGAAGTAATCGAATTAGATGCATCATCCCGAACAGTTCAGCAGGAAGCGGATGATCTGCGTGCCAACAGAAACCGTATCTCCAAACAGATTGGTGCTCTGATGGGACAGGGAAAAAAAGAAGAGGCTATGGCATTAAAAGAGCAGGTTGCCAAAGATGCAGAGCGTCTGACAGAACTTGAGGCACAGGAAGGCGAGCTTCAGGAGAAAATCAAAAAAATCATGATGACCATCCCAAATATCATTGATCCGTCTGTTCCGATTGGAAAAGATGACAGTGAGAACGTAGAAGTTGAGCGTTTCGGTGAGCCGGTTGTTCCGGATTTCGAGATTCCGTATCACACAGAAATCATGGAGAAATTTGATGGTATTGATCTTGACAGTGCAAGAAAAGTAGCCGGAAACGGTTTCTATTATCTGAAAGGGGATATTGCCCGTTTGCACTCAGCAGTTCTGGCTTATGCCCGTGACTTTATGATTGACCGTGGATTCACATACTGCATTCCGCCATACATGATCAGAAGTAATGTTGTTACCGGTGTTATGAGTTTTGATGAGATGGATGCTATGATGTACAAGATTGAAGGCGAGGATCTGTATCTGATCGGTACTTCCGAGCATTCCATGATCGGAAGCTTTATTGATACGATGATCGATGAGGAGCAGTTGCCAAAGACTCTGACCAGCTATTCTCCATGTTTCCGTAAAGAAAAAGGAGCTCATGGTATCGAGGAGAGAGGTGTGTACCGTATCCATCAGTTTGAAAAACAGGAAATGATCGTTGTATGTAAACCAGAAGATTCTATGATGTGGTATGAGAAATTATGGCAAAATACGGTAGATCTGTTCCGCAGTCTTGATATTCCGGTTCGTACGTTAGAGTGCTGTTCCGGTGACCTTGCTGACCTGAAGGTCAAATCTGTTGATGTTGAGGCATGGTCTCCGCGTCAGAAGAAATATTTCGAAGTAGGAAGCTGTTCAAATCTTGGTGATGCTCAGGCAAGACGACTGAAAATCCGTGTAAAAGGTGCTGATGGTAAGAAATATCTGGCACATACATTGAATAATACCGTAGTTGCTCCGCCAAGAATGTTGATCGCATTTCTGGAGAATAACTTAAATGCGGATGGAACTGTTAATATTCCGAAAGCATTACAGCCATATATGGGTGGAAAAACAAAAATTGAGTAATTAAGAAGCGGCAAGGTCTGGCGATGACGTCGGGCCTTGCCGCTGTTGCTTAAGTGAGAAATCATGAAAGTAAGTGTTGAAAAAAGGAAAAAACTATGATAAAATACCTACAATTTGTATATATGGCAGAAAAATGAATATTATGCATAAATAATGTATAAATATACAGAAAAAGAGAAAATTCCCTCTTTTTTTTTGCAACAAGCCAGCAAATACATGTTAAAATGTAGTAAGATTACAGAGATGGACAGAGATATTTATCATGCGCTGCATGACGTGCATCTCGCAGCAAAAATGTGAGAACATTTTTGGATGCAAAGTGTATATTGTAGAAAAGAGAAAGGACGGGCGAATAAATGAAAGCATTTCTGATTCTGGAAGACGGTACAGTATTTACCGGAACAAGCATTGGTTCGACAAAGAGCGTGATCAGTGAGATCGTCTTCAATACTTCCATGACTGGTTATCTGGAGGTTTTGACAGATCCATCCTATGCGGGACAGGCAGTTGTAATGACGTATCCGCTGATTGGAAATTATGGAGTTACACCGGATATGGAGTCTGCACAGCCATGGCCGGACGGATATATCGTAAGAGAGTTATCCAGAATTCCAAGTAACTTCCGTTGCCAGGGAACCATTCAGGATTTTTTGAAAGAACATGATATTCCGGGAATCGCAGGAATTGATACAAGAGCGTTGACAAAAATTCTGCGTGAAAAAGGAACTATGAATGGTATGATCACCACAGATGAAAATTACAAACTGGATGAAATTTTGCCTCAGCTTCATGTATACAATACAGGAAATGTAGTGGATAAGGTGACTTGCAGCGAGAAAAAAGTGCTGAAAGCAGATGGCTATAAAGTAGCACTGCTGGACTTTGGCGCAAAGAACAATATTGCACAGTCCCTGCACAAACGTGGCTGTGAAGTTACGATTTATCCGGCACACACAACGGCTGAGGAGATTCTTTCTTCTGATCCGGACGGAATTATGCTTTCTAACGGCCCTGGAGATCCAAAAGCCTGCACAGATATTATCAAAGAAGTGAAAAAACTTTATGATTCAGAAGTACCGATTTTTGCTATCTGCTTAGGACACCAGCTGATGGCATTAGCTACCGGCGCAGATACTTATAAACTCAAATATGGCCATAGAGGTGGCAATCATCCGGTAAAAGATCTGGAGACAGGTCGTGTATACATTTCATCCCAGAACCATGGATACGCGGTGGATGCAGACAGTCTGGATCAAGCAGTAGCAGTTCCTGCGTTTACAAATGTAAATGACGGAACCAACGAAGGACTCAAGTATACAGGAAAGAATATCTTTACTGTACAGTTCCATCCGGAAGCATGCCCTGGGCCACAGGATTCCGGATACCTGTTTGACAAGTTTATTGAAATGATGGGAGGACAGAAATAATGCCAAAGAGATCAGATATCAAAAAAGTATTAGTAATCGGTTCCGGTCCGATCGTTATCGGACAGGCTGCTGAGTTTGATTATGCAGGTACACAGGCATGCCGTTCCCTGAAAGAGGAAGGTGTTGAAGTTTGCCTGGTAAACTCCAACCCGGCAACCATCATGACAGATAAACAGATCGCGGATCAGGTTTATATCGAGCCGTTGACCGTTGATGTGTTAAAACAGATTATTTTAAAAGAAAAACCGGACAGCGTACTTCCGACTCTGGGTGGACAGGCTGGTCTGAACCTTGGTATGGAGCTGGCAGAATCCGGATTTTTAGAAGAAAACGGTGTAAAACTCATTGGTACAACAGCTGAGACTATTTTCCGTGCGGAGGATCGTCAGGCGTTCAAAGATACCATGGAAAAAATCGGCGAGCCGTGTGCAGCTTCTCTGGTTGTAAATACGGTAGAGGATGGTATTAAATTTACAAATACCATCGGTTATCCGGTTGTACTGCGTCCGGCTTTCACTTTAGGCGGAAGCGGCGGTGGTATTGCTCATAATGAAGAGGAATTAGTTGAAATCCTGAGTAATGGTCTGCGTCTGAGCCGTGTCGGAGAAGTTCTGGTTGAGCGCTGCATCGCCGGATGGAAAGAAATCGAGTACGAAGTAATGCGTGATGCCAACGGAAACTGTATTACCGTATGTAATATGGAGAATATCGACCCGGTTGGTGTGCATACCGGTGATTCTATCGTAGTAGCACCTTCCCAGACATTGGGTGACAAAGAATACCAGATGCTGCGTACTTCTGCGTTAAATATTATCAGTGAGCTGAACATCACCGGTGGATGTAATGTACAGTATGCGTTGAATCCGGATTCCTTTGAATACTGTGTCATCGAGGTTAACCCGCGTGTAAGCCGTTCTTCCGCCCTGGCTTCCAAGGCAACCGGATATCCGATTGCAAAAGTTGCCGCAAAGATCGCACTTGGCTATACACTGGATGAAATCAAAAATGCCATTACAGGAAAAACTTATGTAAGTTTCGAGCCGATGTTGGATTATTGCGTTGTAAAGATCCCGCGTCTGCCGTTTGATAAATTTATCACTGCAAAACGTACACTGACTACACAGATGAAAGCAACCGGTGAGGTTATGAGTATCTGTACAAACTTCGAAGGTGCGCTGATGAAAGCCATCCGTTCCCTTGAACAGCATGTGGACAGTCTTGTTTCTGATGAATATCTGACACTTTCTTATGATAAACTGATCGAGCGTCTGAAAGTGGTAGATGACAGAAGAATCTGGGTTATTGCAGAGGCATGCCGTCGTGGTGTTTCCTATGACACCATCCATGAAATCACAAAGATTGACAAGTGGTTCATTGATAAAATTGCAATCCTGGTTGAAATGGAAGGTCGTCTGCGCAGCGAAGCACTGACTGTTGATCTGCTGCGTGAAGCAAAACGTATTGAGTTCCCGGATAAAGTGATTGCTCAGTTAACAGGTAAAGACGAAGACTACATCAAAAATATGCGTTATGAGAACGGTATCACAGCTTCTTTCAAGATGGTTGATACTTGTGCTGCTGAGTTTGCGGCAAGCACACCATATTATTATTCCTGTTTTGACGGTGAAAATGAGGCAGATGGAACAGCAAAGAAGAAAAAAGTGCTGGTACTTGGATCTGGTCCGATCCGTATCGGACAGGGTATCGAGTTCGATTTCTGTTCGGTTCATTGTACATGGGCATTTTCCAAAGCCGGATATGAAACCATTATTATTAATAACAATCCTGAGACGGTTTCCACTGACTTTGACATTGCAGACAAGCTGTATTTCGAACCACTGACACCGGAAGATGTTGAGAATGTTGTAAACATCGAGAAACCGGATGGAGCAGTTGTACAGTTCGGTGGACAGACTGCGATCAAGTTGACGGAAAGCCTGATGAAGATGGGTGTGCCGATTCTTGGTACAAAAGCAGAGGATGTTGATGCAGCCGAAGACCGTGAACTTTTTGATGAAATCCTGGAGAAGACGAATATTCCGAGAGCAGCAGGTGATACTGTTTATACGGCTCAGGAAGCAAAAGTGGCAGCAAACCGCATAGGTTATCCGGTGCTTGTTCGTCCTTCTTATGTACTTGGCGGACAGGGCATGCATATTGCCTTCAATGATGATGAAATCGTAGAATTTATTGATACCATTAATCAGATCGCACAGGATCATCCAATCTTGATCGATAAATACCTGATGGGTAAAGAAATTGAGGTTGATGCGGTATGCGATGGTACAGATATCCTGATCCCGGGTATTATGGAACATATCGAGCGTACCGGTGTACATTCCGGAGACAGTATTTCTGTATACCCGGCACCGACGATCAGCAATCATGTAAAAGAGACGATTGTAGAATATACAAAACGTCTGGCAAGAGCACTTCATGTTGTAGGACTGATCAATATCCAGTTTATTGCAATGAACGAGGAAGTATACGTTATCGAAGTAAACCCGCGTTCTTCCAGAACCGTACCGTATATCAGCAAAGTAACAGGTATCCCGATCGTAGATCTGGCAACCAAAGTGATCCTTGGTGAGACAATCAAAGGAATGGGATACAAGCCGGGACTGGCACCGGAGGCAGATTATATTGCAATCAAGATGCCGGTATTCTCCTTTGAGAAACTGCGTGGAGCGGAGATCAGTCTTGGACCGGAAATGAAATCTACCGGCGAGTGTCTTGGTATTGCCAAGAATTTCAACGAAGCACTGTACAAAGCATTTATCGGTGCTGGTATCCAGCTTCCGAAGTACAAACGGATGATCATGACCGTCAAAGATTCGGATAAAGAAGAATCAGTTGGCGTTGCAAAACGTTTTGAAGCACTGGGATATACGATTTATGCCACAAGAAGCACTGCAAAATATCTGCAGGATCACGGTGTAAATGCCCGACGCGTAAATAAAATTTCTCAGGAATCACCAAATGTTATGGATCTGATCCTCGGACACAAGATTGACCTTGTTATCGATACTCCAACACAGGGACGTGATAAATCCAGAGACGGATTCCTCATTCGCCGAAATGCCATTGAGACAGGCGTTCACTGCCTGACATCCATGGATACGGCAAATGCGCTGGCACTCAGCCTTGAGACAGCAAATGATCAGATGACGATGATCGACATCGCGACAGTTAAGAATCTTTAATATTTAATTTTAAGATTTTGAAGAGAAGACGTCAGAAGTTAATTTTACCCTTGCAACTAACAATTGCTTGCTTAGGAAAAATTAACTTCTGGCGTCCTTTCAGTTATGGAAAAAATATGAAGATTTTGTGAAAAAAATGTCAAAGTTTTATAAAAAGACTGGATTTTTCAATAACTTTGTGGTAATGTAGGAACTGGGAAGAAATTTAATTACCTGTATGTGGGTATTGCATTGTATGCATACGTGTGTTAAAGTTAACTCATAAGATTTTTCAAAGACCTTAGCCAGAAGAGCGAGGAACCATCGAAGAAGAAAATAGGAAAGCGGAAACCGAGGTTCGGTGTACGGTTCCTAATTTTTTTTGGAGACTATGTTAAAAAAATAACAGTCTTTTAGATGACTTTTCACCCTTTCGACTATGTTAAAAAAATGACAAAAGTGTACGAAAATCCTTTTTAAATTTTAGGAAAAATGACGAAGGAGACGTTGCAAAAATTAGATGATAGTGCTAAAATAATATTGTCTAGCGTTATTCTTTTAACATAATTACTAGAGGTATATTTAAAAAGTCAAGAAGGAGAGAAGAAAAAAATGGCAAAGAAAGTTGTATTAGCAGGCGCTTGCCGTACTGCAATCGGTAAAATGGGTGGACAGTTTGGAAATACTCCGGCTGTTGAATTAGGATCCATCGTTATCAAAGAGGCATTAAAGAGAGCAGGCGTTGCTCCGGAACAGGTTGACGAGGTTATGATGGGATGTGTTATCCAGGCTTCCCAGGGACAGAACGTAGCTCGTCAGGCATCTATCAAAGCAGGTATCCCGAATGAGGTTCCGGCTTTCACACTGAATGTAGTATGCGGATCCGGTCTGAAATGTGTAAACGAGGCTGCAAACATGATCATGGCTGGACAGGCTGATATCGTTGTAGCAGGTGGTATGGAGAATATGTCTATGGCTCCATATGCATTAAAGAAAGCTCGTTTTGGTTACAGAATGAACAATGCAACTATGATTGATACAATGGTAAATGATGCATTATGGGATGCATTCAACAACTACCATATGATGATCACAGCTGAGAATATTTGTGATCAGTGGGGATTAACACGTGAAGAACTGGATGAGTTCGCAGCAGTTTCCCAGCAGAAAGCAGTAGCAGCTCAGGAGTCCGGAGCATTTGATGATGAGATCGTTCCTGTTCCGGTTAAAATGAAAAAAGAGACTGTTATGATCGCAAAAGATGAGGGACCGCGTCCTGGCACAACAGCTGAGTCACTTTCTAAATTAAAATGCTGCTCCGGTAAAGAGGGCGGACTTGTTACAGCAGGTAATGCTTCCGGTATCAATGATGGTGCTGCAGCAATCGTTGTAATGAGCGAAGAAAAAGCAAAAGAACTTGGTGTTAAACCGATGGCTACATTCGTAGCAGGTGCTCTTGCCGGATGCGCTCCGGAGATCATGGGTATCGGACCGGTTCCGGCTACAAGAAAAGCATTAAAGATCGCTGGTCTTGAGATGGATGATATCGATCTGATCGAGGCAAATGAGGCATTTGCAGCTCAGTCTGTAGCAGTACAGAAAGAGTTAGGCTTCAGCTCTGATATCTTAAATGTAAACGGTGGTGCTATCGCACTGGGACATCCGGTAGGAGCTTCCGGATGCCGTATCCTTGTTACACTGCTTCATGCTATGCAGAAGAGAGACGTTACATACGGACTTGCTACTCTGTGTATCGGTGGCGGAATGGGTTGTGCTACAATCGTTAAAAAAGAAGCTTAATTAAAATTTGATTTTTAAAAGGATTTAAAAATCCGGATTTATCTCCGGCATGATTGCGACATGCGAAAGTGTCGGAGATATTTTAAACATTGCTTTGTTAGTAATTTAACATAGTTACGGCAAAGCACAGACATTATTAGATATGTGTGACTAATCTATGGACAAGATTGTTTGGGTATGGCAGTCGCTATGTTTCATGTTAGTATATATTTTCATTTTAAGGAGGACATATCATGAAAGTTGGTATTATTGGAGCAGGAACAATGGGATCAGGTATCGCACAGGCTTTTGCACAGACAGAAGGCTATGAAGTATATTTATGTGATATCAATGATGAGTTTGCTGCAAACGGCAAGAAAAAAATCGCAAAAGGATTCGAAAAAAGAATCGCAAAAGGCAAAATGGATCAGGACAAAGCTGATGCAATCCTTGCTAAAATTACCACAGGTACAAAAGATATTTGTACAGATGCTGATTTAGTAGTTGAAGCAGCATTAGAGGATATGGCAATCAAAAAACAGACATTCAAAGAGCTTCAGGAAATTGTTCCGGCTGACTGTATTTTTGCAACAAATACATCTTCATTATCCATCACAGAGATTGGTGCAGGTCTTGACAGACCGGTAATCGGAATGCATTTCTTCAATCCGGCACCAGTAATGAAACTGATCGAGGTAATCCAGGGAGCAAATACTCCGGATGATTTAAGAGATAAAATCGTTGAGATTTCCAAAAAAATCGGTAAGACACCGGTTCAGGTTAACGAGGCAGCTGGTTTCGTAGTAAACAGAATCCTTATTCCGATGATCAACGAAGGTATCTGTGTATTAGAAGCAGGTGTTGCAAGCGTAGAAGATATTGATGCAGCAATGAGATTAGGTGCTAACCACCCAATGGGACCTTTACAGTTAGGTGACTACATTGGTCTTGATATCTGCCTTGCTATCATGGAAGTAATCTATTCTGAGACAGGCGATCCTAAGTATCGTCCAGCTCCATTACTTAGAAAAATGGTACGTGCAAACAAACTTGGCTGCAAGACAGGCGTAGGTTTCTACGATTACAGCAAATAAGAATAGAATAATTACTCTCGAATTATAAGGGGTATAGTCCTTATAAGATATATAAGAAGTAGGCAGTCAAAATGACTGATACCGATGTTCATATCGGAGAGTGGCGCCAGACATGTGCATTTCGCTACACATGTCTTTGGTGTCGTTTGGAGTTTTGACTGTGCTTCACTAAAAATGGAGGAAAAGTATAAAATGGATTTCGGATTAAGTAAGAAACACGAAATGGCAAGAAGCCTTTTCAAAGAATTCGCTGAGAACGAAGTAAAACCACTTGCTCAGGAAGTTGATGAAACTGAAAAATTCCCAACTGGAACCGTTGAGAAAATGGCTAAATATGGCTTCCTTGGTATTCCTGTACCGAAGGAGCTCGGTGGACAGGGTTGTGACATCCTTACATACGCTATGTGCGTAGAGGAGTTATCAAAAGTTTGTGGTACTACAGGTGTTATCGTATCTGCACATACATCCCTTTGTGTAGACCCAATCCTTACATTTGGTACACCAGAGCAGAAAGAGAAATATGTTCCGGACCTTGCTTCCGGTAAAAAACTGGGCGCTTTCGGTCTGACAGAGCCGATGGCAGGTACAGATGCCCAGGGTCAGCAGACAAAAGCTGTTTTAGATGGCGATGAGTGGGTTCTGAACGGATCCAAATGCTTCATCACAAACGGTAAAGAAGCTGACGTATATATCGTAATCGCTGTTACAGGAAAAGTTGAAAAACGTGGCAGAACAATGAAAGAGATCTCTGCTTTCATCGTTGAAAAAGGAACACCAGGATTTACATTTGGTGTAAAAGAGAAAAAAATGGGTATCCGTGGTTCATCCACATATGAGTTAATCTTCACAGATTGCCGTATCCCGAAAGAGAACCTTCTTGGAAAACAGGGTAAAGGTTTCAACATCGCTATGCATACACTGGATGGCGGACGTATCGGTATCGCTGCACAGGCACTTGGTCTTGCAGAGGGTGCATTAGAGACAACAATCGCATATGTAAAAGAAAGAAAACAGTTCGGCAGAAGCATCGCTCAGTTCCAGAACACACAGTTCCAGTTAGCAGACATGGCTACAAAAGTAAAAGCTGCTCAGTTAATGGTATACAGAGCTGCATTAAAGAAAGATGAGTACCAGGCCGGTGCAAAAGTTTCTTATTCTGTAGAAGCTGCTATGGCAAAACTTTACGCAGCAGAAGTTGCAATGGAAGTTACAACAAAATGCGTACAGTTACATGGTGGTTATGGTTACATCAGAGAGTACGATGTTGAGCGTATGATGCGTGATGCTAAGATCACAGAGATCTACGAAGGAACAAGTGAAGTTCAGCGTATGGTTATTTCTGGTGCATTACTTAAGTAAGGAGGAAAACAATCGTGAAGATTATTGTTTGTATTAAACAGGTACCTGATACAGCAGGTGGAGTAAAGTTCAATCCGGACGGAACTCTTGACAGAGCAGCAATGCTCACAATCATGAACCCGGATGATAAAGCAGGTCTTGAGGCTGCTTTAAGATTAAAAGACCAGTATGGCGCAGAAGTTACTGTTTTAACAATGGGACTTCCGAAAGCTGGCGATACATTACGCGAAGCATTAGCAATGGGTGCTGACAATGCAGTTCTGGTAACAGACAGATGCCTTGGTGGTGCTGATACATGGGCTACATCTTCCACAATCGCAGCAGCAATCCGTGAGATGGGCGATTACGACCTGATCATCACAGGCCGTCAGGCGATCGATGGTGATACTGCACAGGTTGGACCACAGATCTCTGAGCATCTTGATATCCCGGTAATCTCTTACGCACGTAAGATCGAGATCGAGGGAGATGCTGTAAAAGTACAGCGTCAGTATGATGACAGATATCATGTAGTAAAAGCTCAGATGCCTTGTCTGATCACATGCCTTGCAGAGATCAATGACCCGAGATACATGACACCGGGCGGAATCTTTGATGCATGCGAAGCAGAGATCACAACAATGGGAAGAGCAGAACTGAAGACACTGGAAGATGGAAACATGGGTCTTGCAGGTTCTCCGACAAAGATCGCAAAAGCATCCGACAAAGTAAGAAAAGGTGCTGGAGAGAAAATCACACTGGATACAGAAGAAGCTGTTTCTTATCTGCTTGGTAAGATGACAGAGAAACATGTATGCGGACTGTAAGAGAAAGGAGAAATAACAATGGCAGCAATGGAACAATCCTTAATTGAGCAGTACAAAGACGTATATGTATTCGCTCAGCAGGTTGATAATGAGATCAGCCCGATCGCTTTCGAGTTACTCGGAAAAGCAAAAGATCTTGCAAATGATTTAAATGAGAAAGTAGTAGCAGTATTACTTGGACATAACGTAAAAGACCTTGCAGCTCAGCTTGGTGCTTACGGTGCAGATAAAGTTATCGTTGTAGATGACAAAGAACTTGAGGTATACAGAACAGAGCCGTATACACATGCACTTGCATCTGTGATCAATGAGTTCAAACCGGAGATCATGTTAGTAGGAGCAACAGCAATCGGCCGTGACCTTGGCCCGCGTGTATCCGCACGTGTCCAGACAGGTCTGACAGCTGACTGTACAGTACTTGAGATCGGTGATTTCCCACTGAACCCAATGCCGGGTAAAGAGCAGAAACACAATCAGTTACTGATGACACGTCCTGCTTTCGGTGGAAATACAATCGCAACAATCGCTTGCCCGGATAACCGTCCGCAGATGGCAACTGTTCGTCCGGGTGTTATGCAGAAGATCGATCCGATCGCTGATGCAAAACCGGAAGTGATCGAGTACAACCCAGGCTTCACACCGGATAACAAATACGTAGAGATTCTTGACATTGTTAAGAACGTAGCTGACGTAGTAGACATCCAGGATGCTAAGATCCTTGTATCCGGCGGCCGTGGAGTTGGAACACCGGAGAACTTCAAAATGCTCGAGGAGCTGGCTGAGGTTGTTGGCGGTACTGTATCCTGCTCCCGTGCAGTTGTAGATGCAGGCTGGAAACCACAGGATCTGCAGGTAGGACAGACAGGTAAGACAGTTCGTCCACAGGTTTACTTTGCAATCGGTATTTCCGGAGCCATCCAGCACGTAGCCGGTATGGAAGAGTCTGACCTGATCATCGCAGTAAACAAAGACGAAGATGCTCCGATCTTTGACGTAGCTGATTACGGTATCGTTGGAGATCTGAACAAGATCGTTCCGCTTCTTACTGAGGAGATCAAAAAAGCTCTGGCAGCTAAGTAAAATTTAAAGTTTGTGCAGTGGCTTAAACTTTAGTGTATAAATCGAAAACGTGGTATTTTACCTCCGTAGCTAACAATCGCTTACGGAGGAAAAATACCACGTTTTCTTTATCTACGATGTAAAATTATAAGTGCCACTTTTTTATGATATTAAATTTTAAGCCACCCGAAATAAGATACATGGTATAATGTATGTAAATTTTTTTACATAGAATTTACTTAGAATATGATTTCATTTTACGGACTGTCTTTATAATGTTAGATAAAATAAGATAGTTAGAGCTGTCAGACAGTAAAACTGTCAGGTGGTTGCGATACGAAGAAACTTCAAGTCGAATTCACGTGAAACTTGATGGGTGATTTTGGTCAGCGAATAGAAGTAGATGAGGTGGGAAGATATGATGATTTATATTGTGGAAGATGATAAGAATATTCAGGAGATTGAAAGCTTTGCTTTAAAAAATTCCGGCTATGAGGTGCGGGGATTTGAATATGCAAAGGATTTTTATGCGGCATTGGATGAGCAAATTCCGGATCTGGTGCTGCTGGATATTATGCTGCCGGATGAAGATGGTCTTCAGATTTTGAAAAAACTTCGTTTAAATCACAAAACAGTATTGGTGCCGGTGATCATGGTAACTGCAAAAACAACGGAGCTGGACAAGGTAAAAGGTTTGGATCTTGGTGCTGATGATTATCTGAGCAAACCGTTCGGTGTGATGGAACTGATTTCCAGAGTAAAAGCGTTACTGCGAAGAAGTGCTTCTATTCAGAAAAAAGAAGAGTATGAGTTTGAGGACATTATTCTGAATGACAGTAAGCATGAAGTGCATACTGCGCAGGGAAAATGTGATCTGACCTACAAAGAATATGAATTGCTGAAGTATCTCATTATGAATGAAGGGATTGTACTGACCAGAGACCGTTTGATGGAGGAAATCTGGGGCATGGATTTTACTGGAGAATCCCGTACGTTGGATATGCATATTAAGACACTGCGTCAGAAACTTGGTCCGTCCGGAAAATTGATTCAGACTGTTCGAAATGTAGGATATAGTTTAAATCATATCAGAGATTAAAAATCCATAAAAGTAAGACCTTTATTGCTCCGGGTCGTGAATCAGAAGGTAAGAATCTTTTTTACGAGGCAGAAAGTATGAGAAAGAAAATTCATAAAAATTTAGTTGGAATTGCAGCACTGGCGATTATATTGACGATAGGACTGACGTTCTGGGCATATTTCATGATGTTGCAGAAGCAGATTTTCCAGGATCTTCAGACAGATGTCCATGTGCTGGCAAGCTCGGATTATATTGTAGATACACTGGAACAAAATTATGATGCAAATGCGGATGGGCTGCGTATCACCCTGATTAGCAAAGATGGAAGTGTGCTCTATGAGAGCAAAGGAAATGCCAGCAAGATGGAAAATCATATGGAGCGCCCGGAGGTTCAGCAGGCATTAAAAAATGGGGAAGGAAAAGCAACAAGACGTTCTAATACGATAGGAACACTTTCCTTTTATTATGCGGAAAAACTGGATAATGGCTGCATTATCCGTGTATCCAGGGATATTCCATATGTAGCAAAGCTGAGTGTCTATCTGATTCCGGAGGGAATCGCTATTTTTGCCGGGATTTTTGTGTTGTGTCTGATTTTAGGACATATTATGACAAAGCGGTTTATTGAACCCATCGAAATGCTGGCGGTAGATGTGGAAAAAGTAAGTGAAATGCAGACATATCCGGAGATTCAGCCGTTTATCGAAACCATCAATCAGCAGCATCGGGAATTAAAACGAAATTCAAAGATGCGACAGGAATTTACGGCTAACGTGTCTCATGAATTGAAGACACCGCTGACATCCATTTCCGGATATGCGGAACTGATTGAGTCTGGAATTGCACAAGGGGAAGATACTGTGCGTTTTGCCGGAGAAATCCATAAAAGTTCTCAGCGTCTTCTGACATTGATCAATGATATTCTGCGCCTGTCGCAGTTAGATTCCGTAGAAGAGTGCGTGGATACAGAACCGGTGGATTTGTATGAGATGGCATTGAATTGTCAGGATATGCTGGAAATGCAAGCCAATAAGCATCAGGTAGTTGTTCGCGTGAAAGGTAGAAGTGAGGTTGTCCAGGCAAATCGCCGGATGATGGATGAGCTGATTTACAATCTGTGTGATAATGCTATTCGTTACAATCGCGTAGGCGGTTCTGTCAATGTTACGATCGGCGAGGAAGCACAGCATCCGTTTGTCTCTGTAAAAGATACCGGAATCGGCGTATCAAAGGAAGATCAGGAGCGTATCTTTGAACGTTTTTATCGTGTCGATAAGAGCAGATCCAAACAGACCGGTGGAACCGGATTGGGACTTGCGATTGTAAAACATATTGCGGTGATGCATAAAGCAGAGCTGAAGATTGAAAGTGAACTTGGAAAAGGAACGGAAATAAAAATTTTGTTTAACGCATAAATAGAACAAAGATGGAAAAACTCCAAGGCGGGGCGAAGATAGAAAATCTATCGTGCCTGCATTGGAGTTTTTTCAGCAAGAATTTAATTACGGATTTCAAGCAGTTTCTTTTTCAGTTCATCTTCCATACGCTGCATTTCAGCTTCTGCGTTGCGGCGTTTTTCACGACCTTCGGTCTGGATCTTTAGTACTTCGTCAAAGGTACTGATCAGAGATTCATTCGTATGTTTCAGTGTCTCAAGATCCACAATACCGCGCTCAGATTCTTTGGCAGTATCGATGGTTGCTGTTTTCAGGATATCTGCATTTTTGCGTAACAGTTCGTTGGTCATGTCTGTTACTTCACGCTGTGCTTTGGCAGCCTGTGCAGAGTGTTCAATGCCCAGCGCAAGTACCATCTGGCTTTTCCAGAGTGGAATCGTATTAACGATTGTGGACTGGATCTTCTCTGCCATCAGCGTATCATTATTCTGTACCATACGAATCTGTGGCGCAGTTTGAATGGAGATCATTCGTGTCAGTTCCAGATCGTGGATTTTCTTTTCAAAGCGGTCACACATGGACTGCAGATCTTTGGCAGCCTGCGCATCTTCCGGCAGATTGGATGCATTCGCCTTGGCAACTGCAGCAGCAAGTTCACCGTTTCTTACTTCTTCCAATTTCTTCTTGCCGGCAAGAATATACATGGAAAGTTCTTTGAAATAGGTCAGATTGACTGCATACATTTTGTCCAACAGGGCAATATCTTTCATGAGTGTGACCTGATGATTTTCCAGAGCAGTGCATACGTTGTTGACATTTACTTCTGCTTTGTCATATTTTGCTTTCATGGAAGTAATCTTGTTGGAAGATTTTTTGAATAATCCTTTAAATCCTTTGTCCTGTTCTGTGACATCAAAGCTCTTCAGATCAATAACCAGTGAGGAGAGCATATTTCCGACTTCTCCCAGATCTTTTGTGCGAACATTATTCAGCGCTGCTTCAGAAAAATCAGCCATTTTTTTCTGTGTTCCAACACCATATTGCAGGATTGCCTGGGAATTGTGAAGATCGATTTTCTGAGAAAACTCATTGACCATCTGAAGTTCTTCCGGTGTGAGGTTGTTTTCACTGAATGCCGGATCTGCGGCCTGCTCAGCGAGCTCAGAAGAAGCAGTTGGTGCAGGTGCTTCTTTTGTTTCCGGTGCCACATCGAACGTCAGTGTTGGTGTGGCTGTAAAATCTTTGAATTCATTGTCCATAGTAATTTATTCTCCTTAAATAATGATTTTAAATGGCAGGAAATGCTATTTGTTGTTAAGTGTGAAATCGTCCTCTTTCAGACCTTCCTGTGCCAGCATGGTGTTCAGTACGGAAATATCCGAAGAAATATCCCAGGCACGGTCGACAAAAAGGCTGTCCAGCAGTTTTTCGAATGCAACGTTCAAGGTATCAACCGTCTGTTCAATCTCTGCCTTTGTGCTGCGGATGTTATCGCCGGCAACAGGCTGTTTGTCAAGTTCCCGGTAGGCGTCCAGCAGTTTGGATGTAGTTGGCAGATAATAATCCATCATTTTTTGCAAATCCGGTGCAACTTCCGGATGAATCCGTACCTCATCAAAAATCCGCTGCACCAGCTGTTCCATTTTGTCCAGCTTGCGGGAAATTTCTTCTCCCGGAATGTCGTCATTGCATTCCCGGATATGGCGGATATAGGATTGACCTTCGTCGATCAGCTTCTGGCATTCATCAGATACTTTGTGTTTTTCCTGTTCCTTTTCTATGATTTTTTTCTGTTCGTAATATTTCAGACGTGCGCTGCGGTAGTCCTCATAAGCCTGATCGGAAAGCAGGAAGTAATTGTCCTGCGTATCCACATGTGCTTCGTAAAAAAGCCGCTGATTGATCATGTTCTGCAGATCCTTTGCGACAAAAGACACAGATTTATGTGCGCGGTCTGCCAGCTGCTGGATTGGAATGCTGAGGCGATGATCAATCTGGCGTACATAGCTTCGATAACGATTCAGCAGGCGAATCTTTTTGGTGCCTCTGGTACCAAGGTAAAAACCACCGGCTGCAAGTATACCGAAAATGATAAGCGGAACCAGAAACATATGGGAAACGGCTGCACTGAGTGCTATAAATGAGATCACACCGGCCAGTGTAAAAATACCCACGGAATAGCCAAGTGCCATACTGATGATAGCACCTGCCTGACCGCCGGGACGTTTGTTGTACAGTGCCGGAGGCTGTGGCTGCTCCGGTGCCGATTCTGTGTGTATTGTTTTGTAATATGGGTTTGCACTGTATGTTTTTTTATTCTGCTGTGCGGCAGTTTTTACAGAATCTTTGACATTGTCGATCGTATCGTTGATGACATCGCCGATGGAACGGCTCAGATTGGAAAAATCTCCGGTAGAGATGGCGGAATCTACGGCATCTTTGATCTTATCGCCAACGTCATTCCAGTTTGTGTCTGACATATATGTTTACTCCTTTGATGTTTCATTTGAAAAAACGACAGTTTCATGGTTTCTATGATACATTATCAGAAAGAAAAATACAACTATTGGCAAAGTGGAAAAAAGGGTATAAACTATAAAAAAAGCATAAACAGTTCCAACAGCCGGAAATATCAGATGTGAGATGACTTCCTGCAGAAGGAATAAGAAAGAAGTACAAAGTACAGGAGGTTTCAGTATGTACAGAGATATTGCAAAATTAATTATGTATGGAGATATAGACGAGGATTGTATTTTATATCAGATGGGCGAGATTTTCCGGGAATTCGAGGAAGGTACCCAGAGCAATGCGGTACTGATCCGCAAAGTCTATACCCAGATCAAACGTCTGCTGACGGTCGCAACCGATTTTGGCTTTGATAAAAATCTCTGGCACAATTATCTGGCGTATTTCCTTATTACAAATGAAAATCCGTTCAGTATCACCTGCGAAAAAATCGGTGCCAATGACGGAAGCGTTAATCATTTTGCCAGAAATGATTTTTCTGCCATTAAAAATCTGTTTGAGTATGATTTTTCTGAAATTGAGAAATCTCTTGGCATTGACTGTTTCACACAGATTTCCAATTATCGTGCAATTGAGAAAAAAGAGCTGATGTACAATAAAAACGTCAGCGAGAAAGTGCAGGCATTGAGCAGCCGTATGGAACAGGCCAGAGATGTGGAAGGATTTTTTACAGCGGTAACCGAATTTTACAGAGATTATGGTGTTGGCATGTTTGGTCTGAACAAAGCGTTCCGTATCCAGGATCGTACCGACAGCAAACTTGTATTTTTACCGATCAACAACATGGACAAAGTTATGCTGTCTGATCTGGTTGGTTATGAAATCCAGAAAAAGAAACTGGTGGACAATACCCGTGCTTTTGTGGAAGGCAAAAAAGCAAACAATGTATTGCTCTTTGGTGACAGTGGTACCGGTAAATCAACCAGTATCAAAGCCATTGTCAATGAGTTTTATGACCAGGGCCTGCGTATGATCGAGATTTACAAGCATCAGTTCAAGGATCTGTCTAACGTCATTGCAGCGGTGAAAAACAGAAATTATAAGTTCATTATTTATATGGATGATCTTTCTTTCGAGGAGTTTGAGATTGAATACAAATTCCTGAAAGCAGTCATCGAAGGCGGTGTGGAGACGAAACCGGATAATATTCTGATCTATGCGACATCCAACCGACGTCATCTGATCCGGGAGACATGGAGCGACCGCAACGATGTACAGCAGGATGAAGGTATGCATCGTTCTGATACCATGCAGGAGAAACTGTCTCTGGTCAACCGTTTTGGTGTTACCATCAATTACTCCAAACCGAGCCAGAAAGAGTATTTTGATATTGTAATCCATCTGGCAGCAAAATCCGGAATTAAGATGTCTGAAGATGAGCTGAAAGCGGAAGCAAATAAATGGGAACTGAGTCATGGAGGTATTTCCGGAAGAACGGCGCAGCAGTTTATCTATTATCTGCAGGGCAAAGAGGATAACGAAAAATAATATGTATAGAAGGGGGTTTTTCTATGAGAATTGAATTTATTGGTGCAGCGCACGAAGTAACAGGAAGTTGTCATTATCTGAAAATCGGGGAAAAACATATTCTGGTGGACTGTGGTATGGAGCAGGGGGCCGATATCTATGAGAACCAGGATATTCCGGTGAACGCGGCAGCCATTGATTATGTGTTTGTGACACATGCACACATTGATCATTCAGGATTGCTGCCGCTGTTGTATGCAAGAGGATTCCGTGGACAGATTTTTGCCACAAATGCAACAACACAACTTTGTAATATCATGTTGAAGGACAGTGCACACATTCAGGAATTTGAGGCAGACTGGAGAAACCGGAAAGCCCGAAGAGCCGGACAGCCGGAAGTAGTTCCAATGTATAGTATGAATGATGCTCAGGGTGTTCTGAATTATTTTGTGCCATGTGATTATGACAAAAAAGTTCATGTGTGTGATGAATTGACGGTATGTTTCCGGGATGCAGGGCATCTGCTTGGCTCCTCCTTTATCGAGATGTGGGCTAAGGAAGAGGAGGATGAGTGTAAGCTGATCTTCTCCGGTGATATCGGAAATGGCAACCGTGCCCTGATCCGAGATCCGGAAATTCCGGAATCTGCGGATTATCTGATTATGGAGTCGACCTATGGAGACAGAAATCATGAGGTTCCGCCAGATTATGCATCTGAACTTGCCCGCGTGCTGGCAGTAACCTTTGCCAGAGGCGGAAATGTGGTGATTCCGGCGTTTTCTGTAGGTCGAACGCAGGAGATGCTGTATTACCTGAGAAAAATCAAACAAAATCAGATGTTATCTTCTTTCCAGAATTTTGAAGTATATGTAGATAGTCCGCTTGCTATCGAGGCAACGAATATTTTCAATAAAAATGTGCTGGAGTGTTTCCGGGAAAAGGATCTGGAAATGATCAAAAACGGTGTGAATCCCATTGGTTTTCCAGGCCTGAAGACGACCGTTTCCAGTGACGAATCCAGAAGTATTAACTTTATCAAGACACCGAAGGTAATCATTTCTGCGTCCGGTATGTGTGAGGCGGGCCGTATCCGCCATCATTTGAAACATAACCTTTGGCGGGAAGAGTGTACGATTGTATTTGTAGGCTATCAGGTGCCGGGTACGCTTGGCTACCAGTTGCTGAATGGTGCAAAAGAAGTAAAACTTTTTGGGGAGACGGTACATGTCAATGCAGAAATCCTGAATTTGCCGGGTATCAGCGGTCATGCAGATAAGGATCATCTGACAGCATGGGTGCAGGGCATGAAGCAGAAACCGAAACGGATTTTTGTCGTACATGGGCAGGATCAGGTGACGGATAATTTTGCGGCACATTTAAAAGAAGTGGTCGGTGTGGATGCAGTGGCGCCTTACAGCGGTGATATCTATGATCTGCAGCAGAATCTGTGTGTGGTTCAGGGCAGCCGCAAACTGGCCGAAAAACGTAGGACGAAGAAATCCGGCAATACGGTATTTGAGAGACTGCTGGCAGCTGGTCAGCGCCTGATCGCAGTGATCCACAAGAACAAAGAAATCGCAAACAAAGATATGGCGAAATTTGCAGATCAGATCAATGCACTGTGTGATAAGTGGGACAGATAATAATTGTTAAAATAGAACTATTCAGAAACATGCTGAGTAGTTCTGTTTTTATGTATCGTTGTTTAAATGAGGAGGATAGCAATGATTAATGAAATCATGGAGTACAATAAAAAATTTGTGGAGAATAAAGCGTATGAGCCGTATCTGACCAGTAAGTATCCGGACAAGAAACTTGCAATCCTGACCTGTATGGATACCCGGCTGATCGAGCTGCTCCCGGCGGCACTCGGCCTGAAAAACGGTGATGCGAAGATTATTAAAAACGCCGGCGGCGTGATCACGCATCCATACGGAAGTGTGGTCCGCAGTCTTCTGGTTGCCATCATTGAACTTGGTGTGGAAGAGGTTATGGTCATCGGACATACGGACTGCGGCGTGCAGGGCATGGACGGCGGAAAGCTGCTGGAGGAACTGACGCACAGAGGAATTTCCCAGGAGCATATTGACATTATCCGCAGCAGTGGGATCAATCTGGAAAAATGGCTGGGCGGATTCGACTGTGTGGAACAGTCAGTGAAAGATACTATCCTTGCACTTCAGAAACATCCGTTGATGCCAAAGGATATCATGATTCGCGGTTTTATCATGGATTCCGTGACCGGAGAACTGACAAAAGTTTCCGTGGAGTAGCGGTTTTGTCTTTTCTTATATCGGAAGCAGTGTTATACTGTTAGGATAAAGAAATCTGCATTTGGAGAGTTTTTTTGGAAGAATTCTGAGAATGCAAAATGAGACAAAAGGAGAAATTTCATGCCTGTATTTGATTTTAATAATAAACCGGATAAAAATTCTCATGGAGAATGTACATATACAATGTTGTTTTCGAATGCATCTGAAGCCACAGCAGAATCACCGATTCTGTTACTGGACAACCAGAGCCGCCAGTGGAAACATCATTCCTGTGGTGTGTTTACCAACCCGGTAAAACGCACATCCTTTGAATTCGAGGAGGAAGATGGCAAAGTCAGTGCGGATATTTTACAGATGGATGCTCGTTTTGTCAGTCTGCTCCGCTGGCTGGGAGAAAATCACATCACTGTGCGTCTGTCTGGTGTGAACCGGCCGGATGGCTATGCGGTATATAAAATCCGTGAGATTGCGTTCGGCGGCGGTACGAAATTATCTGCAGAAGATGGATTTTTGCAGTTTATGATGGAGCGTCTGTTTGCAAGCAATGCACCGACAGAGGCGAATGATGAGGAAGAGCAGGAAGAAGAAGGCGACAGCATGAAGCTGACCAGTCTGCAGAGTATTACAGATTTTATGAACTGCGCAGGACGAACCCTGCCGGATAATATTCGTCTGTGGGCTCGCCGGAACCTGGCGGTGGCCCGTTCCCATGAAGTATCCGCGGAGGAGCGCCGGCATGCACAGCGTGCGTTGTCCATTATGATGAACATTCGCTGGAAGAGTAATTATTTTGAAGCAATTGATCCGGAGGAGGCACGTCGGATCCTGGATGAGGAATTATATGGTATGGAGCGTGTAAAACAGCGTATCATTGAGACCATTATCCAGATCAACCGTACGCACACGCTGCCAGCGTATGGTCTTCTTCTGATCGGACCTGCCGGAACCGGAAAATCCCAGATTGCCTATGCGGTAGCACGTATCCTGAAACTGCCGTGGACCACACTGGATATGAGTTCCATTCATGATCCGGAGCAGCTGACCGGAAGCTCCCGTGTCTATGCCAATGCAAAACCGGGTATCATTATGGAAGCATTTTCCGCAGCAGGTGAGTCCGGACTGGTATTTATTATCAACGAGCTTGACAAGGCATCCAACGGAAAGGGGAACGGAAATCCTGCAGATGTCCTGCTGACACTGCTGGATAACCTGGGATTTACCGATAATTACATGGAGTGCATGGTTCCGACTGTCGGTGTATATCCGATTGCTACGGCCAATGACAAAGACCGTATCAGTGCACCGCTGATGTCCCGTTTTGCAGTAATCGAGATCCCGGATTATACACCGGAAGAGAAAAAGACGATTTTCTCACGTTTTTCATTGCCGAAAGTATTAAAACGTATGGGCATGAGCGAGCAGGAATGTATCGTTACACCGGAAGGTCTGGATGTAGTTGTGAGAAAATATGAAAACACTACCGGTATCCGTGATCTGGAGCAGGCAGCAGAGCATATCGCTGCCAATGCATTGTATCAGATTGAGGTAAATCATGTGGCATCGGTCACTTTCGACGCAGCAGCAGTGGAAGCTTTGCTGGAGTAAGGTTTCAACTAGACATGGATAGATTTTGCGAAAGCAATGATTCTGTCCATGTCTTTTTGGTAAGTAGGAGTCTGAGAACGGATACCGGCTTATGATATGAGGAAAACACTATGACAGAAAATAATAGAAACAGACACATCTGTACCGGACTGATGGCGCATGTGGATTCAGGAAAAACCACACTGTCAGAGGCTCTTTTGTATGCTTCCGGGACAATTCGGAAACTTGGAAAAGTAGATACAAAAGATGCGTTTCTGGATACAGATGCGAGGGAACGTGACCGGGGAATTACAATTTTTTCCAAACAGGCGGAGTTGACCTGGCAGGGAATGGAGCTGACTTTGCTGGACACGCCGGGACATGTAGATTTTTCCGCAGAGATGGAGCGGGTGCTTCAGGTGCTGGATTACGCGGTACTGCTGATCAGCGGGGCAGACGGTGTGCAGGGACATACACAGACATTGTGGAGTCTGCTGCAACAGTATGAGATTCCGACGTTCCTTTTTATCAATAAAATGGATCAGCCCGGTGCCAACAAGGAAGCGCTGATGGCAGAGTTAAAAAGCAGGCTTTCTGAGGGATGCATTGATTTTTCCCATGCGCAGTATATGGAAAACGGAAAATCGGCTCATGATAAGATAGAACAGGGGGAATATGTGGGCAGATCAGATTCTCTGATACCGGATACCGAGGCTATGGAATTCTGGTATGAGGAGCTTGCTACCTGTCAGGAGGAGGCACTGGAAACGTATCTGGAAACCGGAAGTATTCCGAAGAAACAGATTCGGGATATGATCACAGACCGGCTGGTATTTCCTTGCTATTTTGGTTCTGCATTGAAAATGCAGGGGATTGAGGCGTTTCTGGATGGATTTGCAGAGTGGACGGAACCGGTACAGTATCCGCCGGAGTTTTCCGCAAAAGTATATAAGATTTCACGGGATGAGCAGGGAAACCGTCTGACCCATTTGAAAGTTACCGGAGGCACACTGAAAGTCAAAGATCTTCTCTGTACAAAGACGGAAGGGGAAGATGAGACTTTGGAAAAAGTAAATCAGATCCGTATTTATTCCGGTGAAAAATATGAAGTTCGTCAGGAAGCAGAGGCGGGAGAAGTCTGTGCGGTGACAGGCTTACAGGAGACTTATCCTGGACAGGGACTTGGGGAAGCAGCAGAGACGCTGCCACCAATTTTGGAACCGGTGCTGACCTGTCAGGTGTGTCTGCCGGAGGGCTGTGATCCGGCGGTGATGCTTCCGAAACTGAAACAGCTGGAGGAGGAACAACCGGAGCTTCACATCATATGGGATGAGCAGCTGCAGGAAATCCAGGCACAGATCATGGGCGAGATCCAGACTGAGATCCTGCAAAGTGTGATCGCAGAGCGCTTTGGTGTGGATGTGACTTTTGGCAGTTCCCATATTGTATATAAAGAAACCATTGCAAATACCGTGGAGGGAGTCGGACATTTTGAACCACTGCGCCATTATGCAGAGGTACATCTTCTGTTGGAACCGCTCCCTGCAGGCAGCGGACTGGTATTTGCAGCAGACTGCAGTGAGGAACTGCTGGATAAAAACTGGCAGCGTCTGATTCTGACGCATCTGATGGAGCGGGAGCACCGCGGGATACTGACAGGATCTGTGATCACGGATATGAAGCTGACACTGATTGCCGGGCGTGCGCATCAGAAACATACCGAGGGTGGGGATTTCCGGCAGGCGACGTACCGGGCCATCCGCCAGGGTCTGATGGAAGCAGAGTCCGTACTGCTGGAACCATATTATGAGTTCCGGATGGAAATCCCGGAGGAGATGATCGGCAGGGCGATGACGGATGTGGAAAAAATGAGTGGAACCTTTGAACTGGCACCGAAAGAACATGGATTTTCTGTGCTCATCGGCAAAGCACCGGTTAGTGAGATACAGAATTATCCGAAAGAAGTGGCGGCTTATACGAAAGGATTCGGACGGATCTTCCTGACACCGGCAGGCTATGCACCCTGCCATAATGCAGAAGAAGTCATTGCTGCCATCGGATATGATGCGGAGCATGACACGGCCAATCCTTCCGGTTCTGTATTCTGTGCCCACGGAGCAGGTTTTCATGTTCCATGGAACGAAGTAAAGAAACATATGCATGTGGAAGGCTGGCAGCCGGAGACAGCAGTCCGTGAAGAACTGCCGGAGCGAGCCACCCACAGTGTGATGGATGAATGGATCGGGGTGGATGAGGTAGATGCCATTCTGGAAAAAACATTTTATGCAAACAGTGGAGCGCGGACCAGAAGGAACGGTGTGGTGCGCCGCCGCAGAGTGGAAAGCCGCAGTGAATCGGTAACGAGGAGCTTTACGCCACAGCCCAGGAAGCAGGAATATCTGCTGGTGGATGGATATAATATCATTTTTGCATGGGATGAGCTGAAGGAACTTGCCCGGGAAAATATGGATGCAGCCAGAGGTATTCTGCTGGATAAGTTGTGTAATTATCAGGGAATGAAACAGATGGAAGTCATCGCAGTCTTTGATGCTTACCGTGTGGCGGGACATCAGACAGAATGCTCGGATTATCATAACATTCATGTGGTATTTACAAAAGAAGCAGAGACAGCAGATCAATATATTGAAAAATTTGCACATATGAACGCATCGAAGTATCAGGTGACAGTGGCAACTTCCGATGGGCTGGAACAGATCATCATCCGGGGGGAAGGCTGCCGGTTGCTGTCTGCGCGGGATTTACACGCAGAGATGGAACTGTCCGGCAAGCAGCTGCGGGAGAGTTATCTGGAACAGACGAGTGCGAAGAATCGTCTGATCGGGGAACTGCTGGAGGCACAGAAAAAATCGGAAGAGTGAAAAACAGTCTTTAAAAACAAAAAATGCAGAGCATCCCTGAGGTATGGGAGGATTGGGAGAGGATGAAAACACAGTTTAATATAACAAGTATGAAATGGGATCTGGAGCGTTATACGTCTGTGGAAGATTTTGCAACAGCGCTGGAGGGCTTTGATGGTGTGGAACTGATGGATTACGGGGATGATATCAGTCCTATTATTCCGGAAGAAAAGGTGATTGGCATACATATGCGCTGTCCGTATCACTGGCTTGATTTCTGGAACGGAGATATGGAACGGTGTATCCGGGAATATGGATCCGAAAAACAGGTATACGAAAATTTTGGTGGAACAGACCGCCAGGCACTGGTGGACGCATTTTTGCAGGATTGGAACCGTGCGCTGCTTCATCAGGCAGAGTATGCGGTATACCACATTTCTGATGTTACCTGCATGGAATGTCTGACGGGGGAATATGCACATACGGATGAGGAAGTCATCGATGCGGCCTGTGAAATGATCAACCAGGCATTGCCGGCGACAGCAGAAGGTCCCTGGCTGCTGCTGGAAAACCTGTGGCATCCGGGACTGACGTTTACCCGGCCGGAGATGACCAGACGGCTGCTGGAAGGAATTCATTATCCGAAAACAGGATTTATGCTGGACACCGGTCATCTGATGCATACGGATCTGGAGCTGAACTCCCAGGAGGAGGCGGTCTCATATATCCACCGGTGTCTGGATCAGCACGGTGAGCTGTGTGATCACATCCGGGGCATTCATCTGAACCAGTCACTGACCGGAGCATACCGGAAACAGCTGATGGAAAATCTGCCGGAACTGTCTGAGGATTATAACGAACGGATGGAGAAAATCTATACCTGCGTATTCCGGATGGATCAGCATAAACCCTTTACCTGCGCAGGGGTACGGGAGCTTATTAAGCGGATTGATCCGGACTATCTGACTTATGAATTTATATCAAATAACCGGGAAGAACATATGGAATTGCTACGGCAGCAGCGCCAGGCACTACAAGAGCGTTGATTAATAGTAGAAGTGTAAATAAAAAGGAAATCTGTTCCTCGATGCAAGGCGTTTCAGCCTGTATGAGTACACAGATTTCCTTTTTTCCTATCAAAATACTTCACATTACTGACAGAGTGTGCTATAATTAGCACTCAATAAGATAGTTTGCTAACAAAAAGGGAGGCGATAGTATGTTAGTTTTGCCTGTATATGATTTACTGCTCCTGCCGGGAGTGACCTTTTATTTTAAAAAAGATATTCTGGACCGGATGCAGGTGGAAAAAGTAGAAAAAGGAGAGGAAATTCTGTTTTTAATTCAGAAATCAGAAAAACGCCGGGAAGATCTGACGGTGGATGATTTTCAAAACAAAGGTCTGGTCGGAACGGTTGAAAATATTGATGATGATGGGAATCTGAGTATCCGTATACACGATCGCGTGGAAATTTCCGATGTGGAACTGCAGAACGGTGAGTTTATGGCAGATGCAGCCATCTGCTCTGAATGCACAGATCTTCCGGAGGAGGAAGAAAAAGCAATTTATAAAGAGACAAAGGACAGTCTGGTACAGTTTGTCAACGGTTTTCCGTGGGGCGTCTGGGCACGGGCTTTCATACAGCACTGGAATACGATGACGGAGATTGTGTGTGCGATTTCCGGGTATCTGAATCTGTCAGCAGAAGAAAAATATGAGATCATGGAGACTGATTCAGAGCGAGAAAGAGTCGGGCTGATGCAGAAAGCAGTTTATGAATTTATCGAGATGGCTCATGTCAGTAATGAGGCAGAGAGTGCACAGAAGGAGACCCATGAGCGTGTATACCGTGAATCAGCACTGAAGAAACAGATTGATTTTCTGCAGCAGCAGCTGGATGAGATGCATCCGGAAAATATATCTGATGTGCGGAAATTTGAGAAGAAGATTGAAGAATCCGGTATGAATGAGGAAGCATTGCGGGAGGCCCAGAAGGTTTTAAACCGGATGAAGCAGGAGGGCAAGGACAGCCATGAGTATGGTTTGCTTTATGACTATCTGGATTTTATGACATCTCTGTACTGGAAGAAGGCGGCGCCGGAAGAGATTGATCTAAATAAAGCAGAACAGATCCTGGATGAACAGCACTATGGACTGAAAAAAGTCAAAGAGCGCATTGTGGAGCAGATCGCCGTTATGGCACTGAACAAAAAGCAGTCCGGTTCCATTCTGTTGTTTGTAGGTGCACCGGGAACGGGTAAGACCAGTATCTGCCAGAGCATTGCAAAAGCGTTAAACCGGGAATATGTCCGGATCAGTCTGGGTGGTGTCCGTGATGAGGCAGAAATCCGTGGTCATCGGAGAACCTATATCGGAGCCATGCCGGGGCGGATCATGGAAGGAATGAAGCGCAGCGGAAGTTCAAATCCGGTGATGGTACTGGATGAAGTGGATAAACTTTCGCATGATTATAATGGGGATCCGGCCAGTGCACTGCTCGAAGTGCTGGATCCGGAGCAGAATTTCAGTTTTACGGATCATTATATGAACGTGCCGTATGACCTGTCAGATGTGCTTTTTATCTGTACCGCAAATTCAGTGGATACGATTCCGGAGCCGTTGTTAAATCGTATGGAAGTGATCTCATTTCCGGGATACACGGCAGTGGAAAAATTCGAGATTGCGAAGAAATATCTGCTGCCAAATGCCATGTCTGTCATGGGGTTAAAGAAGCAGAACCTGAAGGTGACGGATGATGCCATGCGGGAGATTATCAATGAGTATACGATGGAATCCGGTGTCCGTGGACTGAAAAAACAGATGGAGACACTGTGCCGTCAGGCAGCTGTGAAACTGGTAAAAGGGGAACAAAAGAGCATTTCCGTAGGTGTGAAACGACTGAAAGAATTTCTGGGACGCAAGAAGATCCACCATGATGTACGGATGCAGGAACCGCAGGCGGGTGTCGTGACCGGACTGGCATGGACCAGTGCGGGCGGAGAAATCCTGTTTATCGAAACATCCAGAACAAAAGGGGAAGGGAAAGTTCAGATTACCGGTCAGTTGGGGGATGTGATGAAGGAGTCCGTGCAGATTGCATTGACTCTGGTTAAATCCATGTTCCCGGAGGAAGCAGAAACTTTGAATGAGTCGGATATACATATCCATGTGCCGGCAGGCGCTGTGCCAAAAGATGGTCCATCTGCCGGAATCACCATTGTGACGGCGTTGACATCCATGCTGAAAGAAAAAGGAATTTCACCGGAGTATGCCATGACAGGTGAAGTATCTTTGCGTGGCGGTGTGATGCCAATCGGCGGATTGCCGGAAAAACTGATGGCTGCACAGCGGGCAGGCATCCGGACCGTTTTTATTCCGTATGAAAACAGGGAGGATCTGGAAGATGTTGCAGATGAGGTGAAAGAAGATCTGACGATCATTCCGGTAAAACGGATAGAAGAAGTATTACAGAAAACAAATCTGATCTGATAACAAAAAAAGAGGAAATCAACAATCACAGGATAAAATATCCTGCGTGGAAATCGATTTCCTCTTTTTTATTTATGCAGACTATTCGGCAATACCGTTTTCTTCTGCTGTAACACTTTCAAAATGATTTTTCGTATCCATCTGGGAGGCAGCAATTTTGCGCTGTTCGAGTTTTTCTTTCTGACGATCTATTTTTTCATGATAATTCGCCTGCATATTTTTCACGACTTCCAGTACAAGTTGTTGCTGTTCTTCTGTCAGCAAAATGAAATAATCAAGAAAATCTTTCTGGGTATCATTTACCGGATACAGAAGTGTGCCTTCGTCCACAAAGAACTGCGATAATGTCATATCAAAAGAATCGCAGATATATTCCAGTGTGGCAATGGATGGAATGGTGTTTCGCTTCCTCATATTGGATATGGTAGAAGTAGACAGACCGGACAATTTGGAAAGCTGATAATCATTTAAGTGTTGTTTTCTCATAATCTCGTCAATACGTTTTAATACATCCATGATAAACCCTCCTGAAGTTATGTCCGAAATGATGACTGTATGTTATCGCTGGATACCTGTCATTTATATACATATATTACTCAGTTTTGAAGGAATAAAATAGCGTACATTCGTATAGAACTATTACTCATTTTAACGTATAACATATACAGAATCGGACTGTTTATATTTTTTTTATTTGACAAAAAATTAGCAAACAGGTAACATGAGTGCTAGAATATGTGTGAATTGGAGTTAAAATATAGGATCATTTCTATCAAAGAAATAAAACAATTCCGGCGAAAAAGGAGGATACAATGATGTACAATGAAAAAATGCTAGAATCATTTTCCAAAGAGTATGCAGAGCGTTGCCAGGTGACCGATAAGATTACGGCAGAGATGTTTGATGCAAACGGTGTTTTGCGTGGCTTACGCGATAAAAATGGAAACGGTGTAGTCGCCGGATTAACGAATATTTCTAAGATTGAAGCTTTCCGGATGGAAAACGGACAGAAAATCCCCTGCGATGGAAATCTGTGGTACCGCGGATATAATGTGATTGATCTGGTCAAAGGATTTGAGGGAAAACGCTGCGGATTTGAAGAGGTTGCCTATTTACTGTTGTTTGGTGAACTCCCTTCCGGGGAACAGCTGCACAACTTCTGTGAGGCGCTGGCAACAGCACGGCATCTGCCGACAAATTTTACGAGAGATGTCATTATGAAAGCACCGAGTGCAGATCTGATGAATTCCCTGACCAGAAGTGTACTGACACTGGCATCTTATGATGATGATATCCGTGATACCTCCCTGCAGAACGTACTGATGCAGTGTATGAAACTGATCAGTGAAATGCCGATGCTTGCAGTTTATGGATACCATGCTTATAATCATTATGTCTGTGATGAAAGTCTTTATATCCATCGTCCACAGCCAGATCTGTCTACAGCAGAAAATATTCTGCTTATGCTGCGGCCGGATAAGAAATATACAGAATTGGAAGCACAGGTACTGGATGCTGCCCTGGTGCTTCATATGGAACATGGCGGTGGAAATAATTCTACGTTTACTACCCGTGTAGTAACTTCTGCAGGATCCGACACTTATTCGGTTATTGCTGCGGCACTTTCTTCCCTGAAAGGTCCGAAACATGGCGGTGCCAATATCAAAGTAGTGGAAATGATGGCAGATCTGCGCAAAGAAGTTTCTGATTGGGAAGATGAGGAAGAAGTAAAAGAATATCTTGGAAAATTATTGGATAAACAGGCATTTGACCGGAAAGGCCTGATTTATGGAATGGGTCATGCCGTTTACTCTCTGTCTGATCCGAGAGCGCGGGTATTCAAGCATTTTGTAGAAGCACTTGCCATTGAGAAAGGCCGTCACAAAGATTTTGCATTGTATTCCATGATCGAACGTCTTGCACCGGAAGTAATTGCTGATAAACGCAAGATTTACAAAGGTGTAAGTGCAAATGTGGACTTTTACAGTGGATTTGTGTACAGTATGTTGGATATTCCGCTGGAGTTATATACGCCGATTTTTGCCATGGCAAGAATCGTCGGCTGGAGTGCACACCACATTGAGGAACTGGTAAACGCTGATAAGATTATCCGTCCGGCTTATAAGAGTATTATGGTGGAGCGGGATTACGTGCCGATGGATGAACGTTAAGATATACGAAGCGGAGACTTATTTTTCCGTTTGCTGCTGAAAAATATCACAAAGGAGTTTGCAAAATAAATGATAGATAAAAATCTCTTTCTGGAGACGTTACATGAAGTGGCTGAGATTGCTGCCACATCCAGTGAAAAAATCAAACCGGAGGAAGTACACCGTTACTTTGAGGGGATGGAACTTTCAGAGGAACAGGAAAAAATGGTTTACGAGTATCTGAATCTGCCGCCGGAGGCAAAGGCGGCCCGGCAGCCGGAGTGCGATAAGGCCGCAGAAGAGGAAGAACCTGAGGTAGAGACCATTGAGGTGTATTCGGACACAGACTCTGCATCCGGGATTCAGATTGGCGCTGACAGGGGATCAAAAGATACCATAGAAGAGGAGGAAGAGGATGCACTGCAGCCAAAAGATGTGGAGCAGCTTTCCGATTCTGTATATTATAAAATGTACCTGAACGATGTTAGAGAACGCGGTGAGGCAGATGAAGCAAAAATGCTGGAATTGTATACTGCAGTTCTGCAGGGAGATCAGAGTGTGGTCAATGCCATAGTGGATGGCTGGCTGATGCGTGTGATCCATATGGCTGGTATGTATGATGATGTACCGGTGAATATGGAAGATCTGATCCAGGAAGGAAATATGGCACTATGGATGGCACTCGGCGCATTGCCGGAGCTTGGCAGTGCACCGGAAGTAGACAAGTATCTGGAAGGACAGGTCATCGCAGGATTTGAGGCACATATCCGCGAGGTGACCGGAGATACCGACCAGGTGCAGGCGGTACTTGGAAAAGCAGCACTGCTGCATGAGGCACGCAAATATCTGGCAAAAGAAAATGCACAGGATCCATCCATCCGGGAATTGAGTGAGTATACTCATATATCGCCGGAGGAAATACAAGATATACTGGCACTCCAGAAAGAAGTTGGCACTTCAGACGGAGCAAACTAAGGCAGCAGACTGGCAGAGATGAACAGAAGAATATGTCATGCATTGCATGACGTGCATCTCGCAGCAAGAATGCCGGTGACATTCGTAAAAGAGTCCATATGGAATCAAGCGGGTTAATGACGCCCGGCTCAGATTCTATATGGACTCTTTTTTCGTGCAGTAAAGAAAAATTGTTTGCTATTTCCGGGGATTATGTTTCCTGCGGCAACAGATAATTCGTGAACAGTGGAATGACCGGATTCAGATTATCTTTTTTCCATACAGCGACGAGATGGAGCGGATCTGTCTTATAGAAAGGCAGCGAAAGTACTGCTGTATTGGAATTGGAGATGCAGTTTTCATCCAGTACTGAGAAACCGAGTCCGGCTTCCACTTTCAGAAGAAGATTCTGGATGGAAGTTGCATAAATGGTGTGAGCCGGTGTGAAGCCGTGCCGCTCACAAAATTGTACAATATTGTTATAAGCCCCTCGGGAGATGGATGGATCAATAGCGATCATCGTTTCTGTACTCAGACGATCAAAATGCAGGTTATTCTGCTGCGCCAGCGGGTGTGAGCGGGAGATGACGCATTTCGGAGATGATTCGAAAAATACCTGATAGATGATGTCATCTGCCGGATAGTCCACGATATCAAAATCCAGAGTCAGGGCAATGTCAATACGGCCGTTGAGCATGGATTCCCGCAGTTCATGAAAATTGCCACTGATAATGTCGATGCGGATATTCGGATGATTTTCCCGGAGAAGATGCAGGGCATGGGGCAGAAAGTTCTCGGAACGCTGGGTTTCAATGACACCAAGGACAATGGAACCGTTTTCTCCAAGTTCTGCGTTGCGTGCTTTCTGTATGGCAGCTTCCCCGAGTTTCATCAGTTTGGAAAATTCTTCGTAGAGAATGGCACCGCTGGAAGTGAGACGGACATATTTTTTTGTGCGCACAAATAATTTCATACCCAGCTCTTCCTCCAGGTTTGAGACATTTCTGCTTAAAGAAGACTGGGCTACAAACAAATGATTGGCAGCCTCTGTAAAATTCAGGTATTCAGCTACATTTAAAAAACATTGAATCTGAAAGATGGTCATATTGTTCCTCCGCGAAGCATTGCAATTTCTTCTTTATAAGGTGGCAGGGTTTTCTTTGGATCGTCCGGATCCGGCAGATATGGTGTTTCCAGAATTTTCGGAACCTCTGCAAAGTCCGGGTGATGCACGATATTGTACAGTGCATCAAAGCCAATCTCTCCCTGACCGATGTTGGCATGACGGTCCTTGTGGGCTCCACATGGATTTTTGCTGTCATTCATATGAAAGACAGCAATCTGATCTTTTCCGAGAATCCGGTCAAATTCTTCTATGACAGAATCAAAATTGTGTACGATATCATAACCGGCATCATGGGTGTGACAGGTGTCAAAGCAGACACGCAGCCGTTCCGGGTGTGAGACACCGTCGTAGATAGCAGCCAGTTCTTCAAAACTGCGGCCAATTTCCGATCCCTTTCCGGCCATGGTTTCCAGCGCGATGCAGCAGTCTGTATCTGCGGATGCATCCAGAACTTCGTTCAGTCCCCGGATGATCTGCGCTGTTCCTGCTTCTACACCGGCTCCTACATGGGCACCCGGATGCAGAATCAGGATTTTGCTTTTCATGGCGGCGGTACGTTGTACTTCCAAAGTAAGAAAATTGACTGCCAGCTCAAACGTTTCCGGCTTTACGGTGTTTGCAAGATTGATGATGTAAGGTGCATGTACTACAAAACTATCCATTCCATAGTGGTGCATGGCCTCCCAGCCAGCTTCAATATTCAGTTCTTCCACTGGCTTACGCCTGGTATTCTGCGGCGCACCGGTGTAAAGCATAAAAGTGTTTGCACCGTAGCCTGCAGCTTCCTTTACAGAATTTAAAAACATGTCTTTTCCGGACATGCTGACGTGTGAACCTATTTTTAACATATCGTTTTCCTCTTTTTTCGTTCGTTGCATATGTATCAAGTATAGTATAAAATGAGAAATTTTCCTAGCAAAAACTTTGCTGTTTGAGCGACAATGAAGCACTTTTGACCTTGGCAAATGAGAAAAAATTGGTTACAATAAAAAGTACATCTGTGAATCTGTGGAAAAAGTCCGGATAGCAGTATTTTCTGATGTTCAAGTCGAACGCACGTGAGACTTGGTGCGTGATTCTGGTCAGCGAAAGCTGACATATTCTTCTCAGAATCACTGCACATCCTCGCGGAGCGTTTATCTCAGTCGGAGATTGTACTCCCACTGAGAAAGACTTGTTATTACTCACCACTTACAGAAGTGGGAGTCTTCTCGACTGAGATAAAAATACAGGAACATCTGGGGAACCGGTTCGATTTTACAGGACAAAGACAGAGGGAAAGACAGAGAGAGGACGAAAAAGGGATGCCGAAATTTGAGGTAGAATTAAAACGAGTTGTGGATGATTCTTATGAGATCGAAATCGGACATGGACTGGTGGATCAGGTTGCAGCCGATCTGAAACACGGGCTGGCAGGAAAGGTTCATAAATTTGCAATTATTACAGACAGCAATGTGGAACCTTTGTATGCACGACCACTGGAACAAAAGCTGGCAGAAGAAGGATTCCAGACGGATGTGTTTATCTTCCCGGCTGGGGAAAAGAGCAAGACGCGGCAGACAAAGGCGATGCTGGAGGATGCAATGCTGGAAAAAGGTTATCGCAGAGACTGCTGCATTCTGGCTGTTGGCGGTGGCGTAGTTACAGATCTGGCAGGATTTGTTGCAGGAACTTACGGCAGAGGTGTACCATTTATTAATTATGCTACCAGTCTTCTGGCGGCAGCAGATGCATCTGTGGGCGGCAAGACAGCTGTCGATACACCGCTGGCAACGAATCTGATCGGACTGATCAACCAGCCGCAGAAAGTATATCTGGATCTGGACACATGGAAGACATTGCCTGAACGTGAGATTTACAGCGGGCTGGCAGAAACTATCAAGCACGCGTGTCTGGCAGATGCGGAATTTTTTGAATATCTGGAAGCACATATGGAGGAAATTCTTGCATTGGATCAGACTGCATGTGAGCATATCGCTGAGAAAAACTGCAGCATCAAATATCATGTAGTAATGAAGGATGAGCGTGAAACCGGCCTGCGGGAAGTTTTAAATCTCGGACATACGGTGGGACGCGCGGTGGAGACCGTTAGCGAATATCGTCTGCTGCATGGTGAGGCAGTCGCGATCGGACTGGCAGCAGAAGTGCGTCTGTCCCAGAAGATGGGCTATATGACAGATGCGCAGGCAGAGCGGGTGATCGCATTGCTCAAACGTGCAAAACTTCCGACAGAGATTCCGTTGTACATAGACCGGGAAAAACTGGTGAAAAAGCTTTATACCGATAAGAAGGTCCGGGATGGAAAACTGCGTTTCGTAGTGCAGAATGGGATTGGCGAAATTGTATGTTTTGGTGAAAATGTATATGCAACACCGGTTTCAGAAGAAACTGCCCGGGAGATTATTATGCAGTTATAATACCGGGAAGGTGTGAAACAGCATTAATACTTCCAAAATGCTCCGCAGGTTGCGTGTGAGGCAAGTCGAATATATCAGATATGAGATGACGCCCATATTTATAGGTGATGACCAACAGGAATGCCGAGGGCATTCTTGAAGCTGGAAAAGGAGTACAGGAGCATAATAATTGGAGGCAGATTGATAGTATGAGATATGAACGAAAAAGAGAAGAAGGAACAGCTGTTTTTTATGAAGTGTTGGAACAGGGCAGAAAAGCAGCAGAATTTTTTTATGCAGTGAAACCGTGCCAGACAGGGCGGGGAGACTGTCAGTTCTGGATCGAACAGATTCATATGGAGCAGGACTATCTGGATTATTCCTATCTGGATGCTGTGCTGCAGTTTATCCAGTATAAATGCTGGTGCAGCGGATGTACTGCAATGTATACACGGATCAGTGCTGTGAATTTGATGGATATGGAACGCTATCGGCGTTACGGATTTTATGTGATAGCAGAGCAGATGTCAGAACAGAGACAGGGGAATTTTGTCTGCCATTATGTTCTAAAATACCCATTGCCCAGAGAATGGGAAGAGATAATGAATATAAAGGAGAGAAATATTTACTATGAAGGAAAGAGATAAATTTGGATCCCGTCTGGGATTCATACTGGTTTCAGCCGGGTGTGCGGTTGGACTTGGAAATGTATGGAAGTTCCCATACATTTGCGGACAGAATGGAGGCGCTGCGTTCATTCTGATCTATCTGGTGTTTTTGACAATTCTTGGACTGCCGATTCTGATCAGTGAGTTTGCAGTCGGACGAGGCAGCCGTTTCGGTGTAGCCAAAGCTTATGAAAAACTGGAACCGGAAGGCACAAAATGGTATCATTTCAAATGGTTTTCTATTTTCGGCAACTACCTGCTGATGATGTTTTACACAATGGTAGGCGGCTGGATGCTGTTTTATATTTACCGCAGTGCCAGCGGGACCCTGGCATCTATGTCTGCGGATGAAGTAGGAACAGCATTTTCTGACATGCTGGCTTCTCCCGGGGCAATGGTTGGTTGGATGATCCTGGCAGTTCTCATTGCATTTGGTATCTGTGCGCTTGGTCTGCAGGGCGGTATGGAGAAAATCATGAAAGTCATGATGAGTATACTGATCATTCTGATCGTTATCCTGGCGATTCATTCTCTGGTATTGCCAAATGCCATGGAAGGAGTAAAGTTTTATCTGGTTCCAAATCTGGATGCCATCAAAAGCCGTGGCCTGGGTGCCGTGGTATTTGATGCCATGACGCATGCATTTTTTACACTGAGTGTCGGCATTGGTGCGATGGAGATTTTCGGAAGTTACCAGAAACGGGAACATTCCCTTCCGGGTGAGGCGGCGAATATCGTTATTCTGGATACGTTTGTAGCATTAATGGCAGGATTTATCATTATTCCGGCATGTTTTGCTTACGGTGTACAGCCGGATGCAGGTCCGTCCCTGCTGTTTATCACACTGCCGAACGTATTTAATAACATGGCAGGAGGAAGAATCTGGGGAACCTGCTTCTTTATCTTTATGTCATTTGCAGCATTGTCCACGATCATTGCGGTATTTGAAAATATCATATCCTTCTATATGGATATGGGTGGCTGGAGCAGAAAAAAAGCGGTAATCTTTAATATCGTACTGATCATTGCACTGTCACTCCCGGCGGTACTGGGCTTCAATCTGCTGTCAGGTTTCCAGCCAATGGGAGCAGGAAGTTCTGTGATGGATCTGGAAGATTTTCTGGTGTCTTATAATCTGCTTCCACTGGGAAGTATGATTTTTGTCCTGTTTTGTGTAAAGAAAAACGGATGGGGATGGGAGAATTTCCGCAAAGAGGCAAATGATGGAAAAGGACTGAAGATTTCCAATAAACTGCAATTTTATATGACCTATATTTTGCCGGCCATTATTGTTATTGTATATCTGAAAGGATATTATGACACCTTTGCCAAGATGGGACCGAAGGTTTTAGCAGGCTGGATGACATTTGCAGCAGTATTGCTGGCCATTATTTTTGGCTTGTCTTCTGTGAAGAAAAAAACAAAAAAGTAAACACATAAATGTATACCATTCAGAGTCATGACAGTTTTTTGCATGGCTCTGACTTATTTTGATAGCAGAAAGAAGGAATGAAGATGCGTGTATTTGAAAATCTGGAGCCCAAGGAAGTATTTTATTATTTTGAAGATATCTGCAGCATTCCACATGGATCGGGAAATACACAGAAAATCAGTGATTATTGCGTGAACTTTGCAAAAGAGCACGGGTTGAACTATCGGCAGGAAGAATGTGGTAACGTCGTCATATGGAAAGATGCCACTTCGGGATATGAGCAGGCAGACACGGTCATTTTGCAGGGGCATATGGATATGGTAGCAGTTAAAGATGCGGATTGTCCACTCGATTTGGAGAAAGATGGGCTGATTCCGGAGGTTGACGGAGCGTGGATACAGGCAAAAGGAAGCTCACTGGGAGGTGATGATGGTATTGCAGTAGCCTATGCGCTGGCTATTCTGGCAGCAGATGATATTCCACATCCGGCTCTGGAGGTAGTATTTACGGTCGGTGAGGAAGTCGGGCTGGTTGGAGCAACAGCTCTGGATACGTCTGATCTGAAAGGGAAAATTCTGATGAATATCGATTCTGAGGATGATGGTATCTTTCTGATTGGCTGTGCTGGTGCAGCTACAGTAGCATGCTGCCTTCCGGTGAAGAAGAAAACGGTGTACGGTCAGCAATATGTATGGCATACAGAGGGGCTGATGGGTGGTCATTCCGGTATGGAGATCAGCCGTGAGCGCGCTAATGCAAATAAAATCTTCGGCAGATTTCTGGCAGAATGCATGGATGAAATTGGATTTTCTATAGTGTCGGTCAGTGGTGGAGAGAAGGATAATGCGATTGCAAAACAGTGCGCTGCTCGGTTGGTTGTACCGGAAGAGAAGACGGCATCTTTTGAGGATGCGGTACAGACATTTGAGATAATGTTAAAAAGGGAGCATCATTTTACGGATCCACAGATGCATATCTATGTGGAAAAAGAATGTTGTGGAGAGACTGAGGTACTTACCGGGGAGATTGCACAGAAACTGATGTTTTTGCTGACCCATTTGCCGAATGGCGTACAGAAGCGCATTCCGGAAGTTCCGGACAGTGTACAGACATCCCTGAATATGGGAATCCTGGCACAGACAGAAGACGAAATTTCCATGACATTTTCCGTGCGGAGCAGCGTTACAAGTGAAAAAGAATGGTTGATGAAGCAGATGCAGCATCTGACAGGAAGCGTTGACGGCTACTGCAGAATTTCTGGCGTATATCCGGCCTGGGAGTATCAGCCGAATTCCAAAATCCGTCCGCTGATGATTGAGACTTATGAAGAAATCACAGGCAAAAAGCCAGAAACAGCAGCAATCCATGCCGGTGTGGAGTGTGGTATCTTCTGCGAAAAAATGCCGGGGCTTGACTGTATTTCCTACGGTCCGCAGATAAACGATATTCATACAACGAGAGAACGGCTGAATATCGAATCTGTGAAGCGCAACTGGGAACTGACGCTGGCGGTATTGAAAAAGTTATAATAAGTACATATTGATTATCCATTGAAAAGTGCAGAAGAGATGCTCATTGCTGAGGTGATTATGAGTCAGGGAACACAGATTAACTTCTATAATTCTCCGATGGAGCAGACACATTATCGCATGGAGTCTGGAAGCTTTATTGATTTGATTCTCCTGAAAGATGGATGGGTCAGAGTCGAGATGAAAAATATGGATTGTGAGAAAGTTATGGTTCGTAATTCTGATACTTTGGAACAGGCACTGGATATCGTAGTCGACGATCTTGTACACAAAGGAGATTTTGTGATTGATCAGATTGAGGACGGAAAAGTGATTTATGCTCCAGTGTTGGCAGCAGCATTGCAGCGTCAGGCAGTTCCGGTTGTGGTTGATATGAACACGGGATTGTTCTATTCCTATATCAGATTCGGTTTGGTTGATGGTGGAGCAGAAGCTGGAAATGTGTTTGTGGATCTGAATCGGTATAATGGGATTTCGAATGTGGAGTATGCACAGATGCTTTTTGAGAATGAAAAGTAATGGTGTGAATAAGTGAAAAATATTAGAACGTTAAGAATGACATTGAATAGCATACAATAGGTAGTAAGATAGGACTAATATGAGATAAAACATCTGGGAAGAAAAATCTTCCTGGATGTTTTTTCTTTTACGATATCATAAATTGAGGTGATTAAAGTAAGCGAAAAAGGAAATATATTTGTGCCAAATGTGAAAAAAAAGGTAAAAAACACATTAAAAATGTAAAATAATCACAAAAAAGCACTCAGATATGTTATACTGACTGTAAAAATAATTGAATGAATAAAAGATTTTCAAAAATATATTGGAGTGATGAAATGCTAGGAAAATTAGAATTGAAATTAAGATGTGCGGAGGAGATAAATTATCAGATGGCGTCTTTGTTTCATGGAGTATTAATGGAATTAATTCCCTCAGAATATGCAGATTATTTACATCTGTCTCAATTACATCCATATAGTCAACATTTGGAATATAGAGACGAAACATGGTATTGGATTATTTGTGGACTAAATAAAGAGGCGGTACAGACAATTATTGTTGATTCTGTGTGGAATGTAAACAGGATAATGTTAAAAAAGAAAAAAATAAAAATAGATATTATTCAAAGAAAATATACAGAAATATCTTATCAGGAATTAATAGATCATTTTTACGAAATGGAGAGTAGTCCTTATATCAATGTTCATTTTATAGCTCCAACTGCGTTTAAACAAAAAGGAAAATATGTTTTTTATCCAGATTTAAGAGGAATCTATCAAAGCCTAATGAGCAAGTATGATTCAGCAGCACGTGATGAGGGTATGGTGGATGAAGAAACATTAGAACAGTTATGCGAGAATTCTCAAATTGTACGTTATGATTTGAAAAGTGTTAACTTCTTTGTGGAAAAGGTAAAGATACCTGCATTCATAGGAAAAATTACAATTAAGCTGACTGGTACAAAAACAATGACCAATTTTGCAAATATGTTATTTGAGTTTGGAGAATACTCTGGAATAGGAATAAAAACTTCGTTGGGAATGGGATGTATAAAACTAAATGAAAGGGGAAGAAAATGATTACAGACAGGCAGATAAAACTTATTATTGGCAGCTTGCTTCATGATATTGGAAAAGTAGTGTATCGAAGTGGTGATGGGAGAAACCACAGCCAGAGTGGCTATGAATATTTGAAAACGGAAGCACTGGTGGAAGATACAGAAATTCTCAATTGTATCCGATATCATCACGCGGCGTATTTGAAAAATGCAATAATTTCAGATAATGATTGCGCATATGTCACGTATTATGCAGATAATGTAGCGGCATTTAGTGATCGGAGAGATGCATCAGAGCAAGAAATGGGATTTGATAAAAAAATGCCATTGGCTAGTGTGTTTAATATTTTGAATGGAAATCGTGGCGATGAGCATTATGCGATGCAGGTGTTGAATCCAGAAAGTGGTATAAATTATCCAACGAATGAGCCAATTGCGATGGATGAACAATTTTACCAAACGGTTGTGCGAAATATCACAGATAATATTAAGGGAATTGAGTTAAATGAAGAGTATTTAAATTCATTATTATCTGTATTGGAGGCGAATCTTTCATACATACCATCATCAACTTCTAAAAAGGAACTTGCAGATATTTCTCTGTATGATCATGTGAAAATGACAGCAGCGATAGCATCTTGTGTAGAACAGTATTTGGAAGAAAATGGGGAACAAAATCACCGAATGCGATTATTGGAAGATGCAAAAAAATCCTATGAAGAAAAAATGTTTTTGCTTTATTCAATGGATATATCAGGAATACAAAATTTTATCTATACAATCGGGGAAAAAGGTGCATTAAAAGGATTAAGAGCCAGAAGTTTTTATTTGGAAATTATGATGGAACATATTGTGGATGAACTTCTGGAAAAGCTTTCGCTTTGTCGGGCGAATTTGATTTATACAGGTGGCGGACATTGTTATTTGCTGGTACCTAATACAATGCATGCCAAAGGAGTTTTGGAAAAAAATGAGAGGGAGCTGAATGGATGGCTTCTTGAAACTTTTGACACAGCATTATATGTGGCTGGTGGGTATGCAGAAGCAAGTGCGAATGCATTAAGAAATGTGCCTGAAGGATCCTATTCTGATTTATATCAGAAAATTTCAGAACATATTTCAAGAAAAAAGACGCATCGATACAATGCAGACATGATTATAAAATTGAACAGCAGAAGGCATGAAGGAGAAAGGGAATGTAAAGTATGTAGGAGAGCGGCAAAGTTAATTGATGACAAGTGCCCAATTTGTTATGCACTTGAAAAAATGTCCAGTAGTATTCTATATGATGATTTTTTCACTATAATGTGTGTATCTGAAAAAGATTCTGTTCCGTTACCATTTGGACGTTATCTTGTGGCAGATACGGAACAAAGTCTTCGTAAACGGATGGAACAAGATACTTATGTTCGTTGTTATACAAAAAATAGAATATATACAGGAAAACATGTTACAACTAAATTATGGGTAGGAGCTTATACAACTGGCGATACATTTGAAAAACTTGCAGAGCAGTCATCTGGTGTAAAACGCATAGGAATTTTAAGAGCAGATGTAGATAATTTAGGAACAACATTTGTACATGGGTTTCAAGGAAAAAACGGTAAAAACACATACACTACAATTTCCAGAACAGCTACATTATCCAGACAATTATCTCTTTTCTTTAAGTGCTATATCAATAACATATTAAGAGAAGAAAGCACGGGGATTATCTCAAAAACTGAGGAACGAAAGGTAGTCATTGTATATTCTGGTGGAGACGATGTGTTTTTGGCAGGTGCCTGGAATGATGTACTTGCAGCATTTATCGATTTGCGAAATGCATTCCATAAATTCACGCAGGGAACATTAACAATTTCTGGAGGAATAGGAGTATATCCACCAAAATATCCATTGAATGTGATGGCAAAAGAAGTAGCAGCGTTAGAAGATTATGCAAAAAGTTTGGATGGAAAAAATGCCATTACATTGTTTGAAACAAATACATATAAAACAGAAGACTCTGCAAAAAATGGCAAGATTGCATCTGTTGGAGACCATAGGTATTCATGGTCAGAGTTTGAAAAAAATGTAATAAATGAAAAGCTTATAACTTTAAATGAATATTTTAAACAGTCGGAAGATCATGGTATGGCTTTTCTCTATCACTTGGTTGAACTGCTAAGAAATACAGAAGAAAAGATTAATACAGCTCGATATGTTTACTTGCTTTCACGCATGGAACCGCAGGATGATAAAAAGAGAATACAATATGCGGCATTTTCAAGAAAAATGTATGAGTGGAGTAAAAATAATAAAGATCGGAAGGAATTAATTACGGCAATTTATTTATATGTATATCTGAATCGTGAAGGAGGAGAAGAAGTATGAAATTAACGGAAGATAATTATACGGAACTAGCTGAGAAAGTTATCGTGAAACTTTCACAAGAAAAGAGACCAAATGGAAAGCCTGTACAGATGGTAACAACATCCAAAATCCGCAATTTGTTAGCCATGACAGCTGATATTTATAATGATGTTATTAATTCACAAGATGAAAAACTTTCGACAGACATTGCTGGGCGTATAAAATATATGAAAATTCGTTTTGTATATGAAGCTGGAAGACAGGCTGAAGTTAAAAAATTAGTAGAGCAGGCGGGATTGTTGGAGCATTTAGATGATATTGGGAACAGCAGAAAACAATATATTTTATTTAGCAGGTATATGGAAGCACTGGTTGCATATCGAAAATTTTATGGCGGAAAAGACGATTAAACGGAGGAAAATAGAATGTTTGCAAAGGTTGAAATTAGCGGAATGATTGAAACAGTGACAGGTTTACATATAGGAGGATCAAGTGCATTTTCAGCAATCGGTGCTGTAGATTCACCAGTAATTAAAGACGCAAGAACAAATCGTCCAATGATTCCGGGAAGCAGTTTAAAGGGAAAAATGAGATCACTTTTAGCAAAAAAATATAATGAAGGTTATGTGGCGAGTATACCAGATGATGATACTGAATGTTTGACACGATTATTTGGAAGTGCGAAAAAAGGGCATGTTAGAGTTGGCAAAATTTTATTTACAGATATGTTTATTGAAAATGTGGATGAATTAAAACGCGCAGGTGTCGTAGGACAAACAGAGATAAAGTTTGAAAACAGTATCACAAGAACAACTGCAGTGGCTAATCCACGCCAAATTGAGAGAGTAGTTCGTGGAGCCAAGTTCCCGATGCAATTAATTTATGAAGTGACATCTGAAGAAGAGATGCTTCAGGATTTCAAAATATTGAAAGATGGATTTCAGTTATTACAGTATGATTATCTTGGCGGAAGCGGATCAAGAGGATATGGCCGTATCAAAATATTTGATTTAGAGTTATGTGTTGTAATTGGAGATGTCAGCGATGATGTGCTGGATGAATGTCAGGAAATTTTGAATGGTGAAAGGGAGTAGATGGGAGAGAGGTAGATTATGGAGTATTCCATTTATAAATTAGAGTTTCAGACAGGCGTGCATTTTGGTACGGGCATGCTGAATGAAAGTACATATGCATTTCAAGCAGATCAACTGTTTTCGTCACTGTATATAGAGGCATTAAAGTTGGAATGTGCAACTGAATTTTACGAGGCAGTGGATACAGGGCGATTATTGTTTTCTGATGCATTCCCATATTTGCGGCAGGAGTATTTAATCCCGAAGCCGATGATTTATGTTAAACCGTTAGAGCAGGGAATATCAGAACAAAAGAAATTATTTAAGAAAGTAAAATATATTCCAATCGAAATGTTGGATGATTTTCTGAATGGAACTGTGCAATTGCATCAAGATCCAATGAAGGATTATGGAACATTTGTGCAGCAGACGATGGCAAATGTGAGAAGCGAGGATGAGACACTCCCATTTCGAGTCGGAAGTTTTTTCTATCAAGATGGATGTGGTTTATATCTTGTTGTGGCGTATGAAGGGATGGATGAAAAAGTACTGTTAGAAAACTTGTTGGAATCTTTATCTTACACGGGGATAGGAGGAAAAAAGAGTGTGGGTATGGGAAAGTTTATTCTTAAAGTGGCAAAAATGCCCGAGATTTTTGAAGCACATTTGAAAAATAAAACATCCCGACAGATATTATTATCGGTGGCGTTACCAAAAGAAAATGAATTAGGAAGTGTACTGGATAAGGCATCTTATCAGTTGCTGAAACGATCTGGCTATGTGGCATCTGTAAATTATGCAGATGAATGGAAAAAGAAAAAGGATTTATATGTTTTTTCAGCGGGATCATGTTTTGAACATCGATTTGAAGGAGATATATATGATGTGTCAGACAGCGGGAAACATCCGGTATATCGTTATGCAAAAGCACTTTTTCTGGGGGTATAATTGATGAATGAGTATTTAAAATGTTATAAAGTTAAACTACATGTGTTATCTCCCGTTCATATTGGTTCTGGAACAAAAATAGGAAAAAAAGAGTATATCTATATGCCATGGAATCATCAGGTAATTATTCCAGATATACAAAAAATGTATGCAGAATTACAAAAGAAACATCTGGAAAAAGATTTTGAAACATATATGTTAGACACAAGAACAAAAGGTTTGGCATTAGGCAAATGGCTTAGTACACATAGGTTTCAGAGCGAAGATTATGATAAATGGACGTTGTATGAAATGGATGCAGGTGAAGCTTTTGCAAATAGAGAATCTGCACCGCCTAAGGAAATTGATACCTTTGTAAAAGATACTTATGGTATGCCGTATGTGCCTGGCAGCAGTATAAAAGGTATGATACGAACAGCATTGATATCATGGGAAATTCAGAGAAATCCGGAAAAATATGAAAAAATTCGACAGGTAATTATGCAGAAATCCGGAGAACGGGCAAATCGAAAACAATGTTTATTGCGTGAAACAAAAGAATTGGAAAAAGAGATATTATATACGTTGAATCGTTGTGAAAAAAGTGCAGGAAATGCTGTAAATGATAATCTGTCTGGATTGCATGTAGGTGATAGTGAACCAATTTCGCTGGAGCAATTAACCTTGAGTCAAAAGATTGATTATTCATTGGATTATAAAGAAAAGCCGTTGCCACTTTTACGTGAGGCATTAATCCCTGGTACAGATATTTGCTTTGAAATATCGATAGACAGCACGATATGTCCATATGATATGGAGGATATTATAGAAGCATTGAATTGTTTTCAGAAAATTTGTTATCAGTATTTTTATTCCAGATTTCGTAGAGGAACAACGAAGGAAAATATTGTCTGGATTGGTGGCGGATGTGGTTTCCTGTCAAAGACGATTGTATATCCTTTACTTGGAAAAGATGCTGTGCGGGTAGTAGACAATATATATAAAAATACTCTTGGTCCAAATTATATAAAACATAAACACTCTAAAGATATTTCTTTGAGATTAGCACCACATGTATGTAAATGTACTAAGTATCAAGGTAAATTATATGATATGGGAATGGCGCAAATTGAGTATGAAAAAATATGATTTTGCGCCGATGCCTGTAAAATCAATGGATTTGTCCGTTTAATAGCACAATTTTAATGAAAATTATCTGGTTTGCGGGTTTGCGCCGCAAACTGGATAATGAGCCCAGTATCTTTGCGGGATAGCAGGGAGAGGGTAGATATATAGATTCCCCGTGGAGGGGACGAGAACTTCAATTTGTTCTTTTGTTTGTCTTTTAACTTTTAGTAGATATATAGATTCCCCGTGGAGGGGACGAGAACATTTACATACATTAGAAGCAAACGCCATAGAAGCGTAGATATATAGATTCCCCGTGGAGGGGACGAGAACACCTAGTTGTTTTGCTATCGTATCAGCTGCATCTGGTAGATATATAGATTCCCCGTGGAGGGGACGAGAACAGACCAGTGCGCTACCACTGCGCCACTTCCCCATAAGTAGATATATAGATTCCCCGTGGAGGGGACGAGAACTGATAAACAGGCAATTGGAACTTCCAAACTATATCGTAGATATATAGATTCCCCGTGGAGGGGACGAGAACAAATAAGTCCCTGTACCTTTGTTCTAACTCAATTAGGTAGATATATAGATTCCCCGTGGAGGGGACGAGAACTGATTACTAATGCATGAACGAAGATACAGGTATTTGTAGATATATAGATTCCCCGTGGAGGGGACGAGAACAAAATACTGCAAAGCTGTCCATGCACAATATTCGTAGATATATAGATTCCCCGTGGAGGGGACGAGAACAATTCTGAAAGATAATCTGCTCTTTCCTGTAAATAGTAGATATATAGATTCCCCGTGGAGGGGACGAGAACAATCATATCTTTCATATCATCACCTAAAAGTTTTTGTAGATATATAGATTCCCCGTGGAGGGGACGAGAACATTGCTTTACTGCTCTCATAGTATTAAACATTGTAAGTAGATATATAGATTCCCCGTGGAGGGGACGAGAACTTACTTCTTCACAATCATCTATTGCTTCTTCCATGTAGATATATAGATTCCCCGTGGAGGGGACGAGAACAAGTATTCGCATCTTTCTTGTAATAATTTTTTTGTCATGTAGATATATAGATTCCCCGTGGAGGGGACGAGAACTATTCTTTTGTTATAGCCAAACTTTTTAAGAATTGGTAGATATATAGATTCCCCGTGGAGGGGACGAGAACTCATCGATAATACAACCTAATGTATTTGCTGAAGGCTTACGTAGATATATAGATTCCCCGTGGAGGGGACGAGAACGACAGAGTGCGTGCAGACTGGAAGAAGTCAACTTTTGTTGTAGATATATAGATTCCCCGTGGAGGGGACGAGAACTTGATTTTTCATATCTACACCTACTTTCTGCAATATACGTAGATATATAGATTCCCCGTGGAGGGGACGAGAACAAGCTCATCATTCATGTATGAAGCAATATCATTCATTTCCGTAGATATATAGATTCCCCGTGGAGGGGACGAGAACTAAAAGTTTTTTAACTGTCATAAACTGTAAATTTGTAGATATATAGATTCCCCGTGGAGGGGACGAGAACATTGTTCTTGTTACCATGTTTTCTTTTCTTGCCATTTGGTAGATATATAGATTCCCCGTGGAGGGGACGAGAACGCAAACGGGAACACAGTAACACAGGTAAAGAGAACGTAGATATATAGATTCCCCGTGGAGGGGACGAGAACGTGTCCCTTGCTTTCAAGCGTTAATCCTCTTTTTCGTAGATATATAGATTCCCCGTGGAGGGGACGAGAACAACGGCAGACTAAAAGTAGTCTTGATGATAGTTTCTAGTAGATATATAGATTCCCCGTGGAGGGGACGAGAACGAAAGAATAGATTTTCCATCAACAGTAGGTATGCACAGTAGATATATAGATTCCCCGTGGAGGGGACGAGAACTGATTTTTGCCTCCGATAATTTAATGTTGTGTGGTAGATATATAGATTCTCCATAAGGGGACAATACGAAAAAACAGTTAGAGTAGAGAGAGGGAAAGACTATGAGTTATTTGTATGTAAGTGAACAGGGGGCAAGTATCGGTATTTCCGAAAATCGATTTCAGGTGAAATATAAAGATGGCTTAATAAAAAGTGTGCCTGCAGAACCGATGGAAGTAATATCTGTGTTTGGAAAGGTACAGATTACAACACAGTGTATGGAAGAATGCTTGAAAAGAGGAGTAGATATATTGTTTTATTCGATTAATGGGGCATATTATGGAAGATTGATTTCAACATCCCACGTTAATGTGCAGCGTCAGAGAAAGCAGGCAGAAATAGGAAAAAACGAGGATTTTAAACTAACATTTTCCAAGAAAATTATTGATGCAAAAATACGAAATCAGATTGTTATTTTGAGACGTTATGCAAGAAATAAAAACGTAGAGATTGAAAGATCCGTTATTGAAATGCAAAATATGTATAAAAAATTACTAATAGCGGAGAGTGTTGAACAGATAATGGGATATGAAGGAACGGCAGCTAAAATTTATTTTCGAACATTGGGAGCATTGATAGAACCGGAGTTTAAATTTTCTGGGCGTTCAAGACGACCACCTATGGATCCTTTTAATTCAATGATAAGTCTTGGTTATTCAATAATGATGAATGAATTATATGGAAAAATCGAAGCAAAGGGACTAAATCCATATTTTGGTTTGATGCATAAAGACCGGGAAAAACATCCAACACTTGCAAGTGATTTGATAGAAGAATGGAGAGCTGTATTGATTGATTCGACAGCATTGAGCATGTTAAATGGACATGAATTATTAGTGGATGATTTTTATTCAGGTATTGAGCAGCCGGGAGTTTTTCTGGAAAAAGAAGGATTCAAAAAGTATATTCAGAAATTGGAAGGAAAATTTCGAGCAGAAAGCAAGTATTTGTCATATGTGGATTACAGTGTAAGTTTTAGACGAGCATTGGACTTACAAATCGGACAACTGGTAAAGGCAATTGAGACAGAAAATGCAAATGAATATCGTCCGATTTTGATTCGATAATATGGTTGGTGTATGAGGATGCAGGGATGGAAAATTATTTTTGGAATACAGAAATACTAAGTGATAAGAAAAAACTTTATATTTTGGTTATTTACGATATTGTAGATAATAGACGGAGAGTTGCTTTTGCAAAGAAGATGAATGGTTATGGATTTCGGGTACAGAAATCAGCATTTGAGGCAATGATTACAGAAAATTTATACCGGAAGTTGCTTGCAGAGATACCACATTTGATTGATAATACAAGTGATACCGTAAGGGTATATAAAATCCGAGGAATGGGAGAAGTAAATTTGTTTGGATTAAGCCATAGAATTGAAGACGAAGAGGTTATTATTTTATAGAATTTGGAGATAGTAAGAATGGATAAAATAATTTTATTTACACCAGTGGGAGGAACGGATCCAATATCTTCTACGAATTGTAGAGATGGTTCCATGTTACATATTTGCAGAAATTATAAACCAGATAAAGTGATTATGTATATGTCGAAGGAAATGCTGGAGAATCAGGAAGCAGATGACAGGTATCGTTATTGTCTCAATCGTTTATCAAAATTGCAACAGCATGAGATGAAATATGAAATTGTTGAACGTAGAGAATTAACAGAAGTGCATGAATTTGATTATTTTTATGAGGATTTTCGTAAAATAATTCATCAGATATATGATGAGATGGATGAAACGGACACATTACTGTTAAATGTATCTTCTGGAACACCCGCTATGAAAAGTGGACTTCTTGTATTGCAGACATTAGGAGAATTTCCGGCAAAGATGATTCAGGTGGCAACTCCGGAAAGAAAAATTAACGAGCATATCCATAAAAATTATGATGTGGAATTATTGTGGGAGTTAAATGAGGATAATGAAGATGGTTCTCCGAATCGGTGCAGGGAAATAAAATGTCCGACATTATCAAAAATAAAAAAGGAAGAAATTATAAAGAAACATATTTTGGCATATGATTACTCAGCCGCTTTGGAAGTTACTGATACAATGCAGAAAGATGAAGTAGAATCATATCGTGATTTGCTTTATATGGCATCACAGAGAATGATGTTGGATTTCGAAAATGTTGATAAAATGATTCGAAAAACAGGAATTCAGTGTTTGCCAGTACGAGGAAGTGGTGAGAGAAAATATTTTGAATATGCCTGCAATATGGAAATACGCCTGAAAAAGAAAGAGTATGTGGATTTTATTCGTTCAGTTACACCATTAATTGTAGATTTATTTGAGCTGATTTTGAAAAAAAGATGTCATATAAAAATAGACGATTATTGTAGGCTTAGTACAAGGGATGGAAAGGGGCATCGCAGGTGGTCAATGCAGCAGTTGAAAGATACAACTGTGTTAAAGATATTAAATGATGGATTTGCTGGAAAATTTAATGGGCAGGATATTTCTTCAAAACATTTGAAGGTATTAATTGAGAGATTAGATACAGACCAACATCTAATAGAATTGGTGAGGGATGTTCGTTCCGTAGAAGATAATGTTCGGAATCTGGCAGCACACCAGATTATTTCTGTAACAGAAGAAAAAATACAGAAGCTGACAGGATTTTCCAGTGATAAAATCATGGAAATGATAAAAGAACTATTCAACTACACGGGAATCAATATAAAAAAAGAGTATTGGGATTCATATGATGAGATGAATAAAATAATTATATCTAAGATGTAGAAATAAAGAATACTTATGTAGTATTAAAGTACAGATGATAAGGAAGGCGACGGAATGAAATTTTGGGATGATGAAGTAGATAACGGTATTGACAGTATGTTTGATTGGGATCGAGATGGAGAACTTGACAGAGTAGAGAAAATGAATGAGTTGGAGTGGCTGACAAGCCCTGACGAGGAAGAACCGGAAGATGAAGATCTCGACGATGAGGATGAATTTGACGAAGACGATGATTTTGACAGTGATGATTTTGATGACGATTTTTAATATGAATTAACAGATTTTTTATGAAGAATCGATAAGGGAAGTGAATGAGTTATGTTGAAAAAATTATTGGCAGGGGTGCTGGCAGCATTAATAGCTGGAAGTGGAGCAGGTGCAACAATGACACCTGAGCAAGAGCAACAGCAGGCAGATCAGATTGCAAAAGATTATGTCAAAGAATATGTTTCGGATATGCGAGCAGAAATGAAAAAAGGCGATTTGGAAAATTTGAAGGTATCGTACAGCAAATGTTCTGCTGAGGTATGCGGAAAAGAATTTGATCTGAGTCGCAGAGAGCGGGCAGATTATATTTATTATTATCAGGTTGGGTATGGCTGTGAAGATCTGAACAAGAAATATGCTATTATGACGACCCGAGATGGAGGATTAAAGGAATTCGTGGATATTATGCGCGATCTGAAAGAGTTAAAGTACGATGTAATTGATTCGCATGATATAGATGACCCATACGAAACAGAGATTAATGATAAAACCATACAGGTTTATATTGTCAATGATCAGTTTATGCCGCGTATTATGGTTTCTGATGCAGAATCTGGAACAAATTATGAAATGTGGTCAGATTATACGGGAGAGAGCCTGTATGTGAATAATGAATCTGTATATCATTACACTGCACCTAGAGATACATTTAATTCTGGAACAGGATATAAAAATAATAAAAAGGATTCGTCTACTTCATCAAATAAAAAGAAATATAATTATAATTCCAGCAGTTCATCCAAACACAAATATACGTATTCTGATCCATATGATGCGGAAGACTATGACAATGCAGATGATTTTGCAGAAGAGTGGGCGGAAGAATTTGGCGATGGTGATTACGATGATGGGTATGATGATGCCTATGATTATTGGGAAAATGCCATGGATTAATGTTGCTTAGAAAGGGGATACGGTGGTTGCTACGGAGAAAATGGAAGAATTAGATAAGGCGACTGATACTATGAATTTAATGCATGAAATAGATATATATGTTTTGCTGCAGAAAATAAAGTATGCTGATGAACGAGATGCTGTTATTGATGAAGCACTCAAAGTGTCGCGGTTCAAATTAGAAAATGTATGGAAACTAGATGCAAAATTGTTGAATGAACTTAACAAATAAAGATGGAAAATAGGATGTCAGAATTTGGCATCTTATTTTTTTGAAAAAATATATCAACAATAAGAGCATTTTATTGTAAAGAAAATCGAAAGGTTCGGTTATTGAGCGTTTCGCTTTTGTCATATATATGACATTTTTGCAAAGCTGGTAATATATGCCGCTGGTTGAAATACGACAAATATATGACACGAAAATAATATTCCGACATATATATGCCACTGTTTAAAGTACGACAAATATATGTCACAAAAACAAATAGATCGACATATACTTGCCACCGATTGAAAATATGACAAGTATATGCCACAGAAGAAATGAAAAAATGCATGAAGAGAAGAAAATGCACACTTATATTTGGTCGGAAGAGTAGTGAGAGGCCAGAAACGGTTTACTCGTTTATATGCAGGGAGGCGTGGAGCCGACCTAAATATATGAACGAGTAAACCGTTAAGTGTGGGTAGAAGCGGTGTAACCAGAGCGTGCAGTAGAAGAATTTTATAAAATTTATTCAGAAATTTAGTAAGAAATTAAAAATTTGAATTAGAAAGGGACAAAAATGGCAGTCAAAAATTTTTTATCTTTCATACTATATATGTAACAAGATAAATGGAGAAAAACAGATGCGACATTGAAACAATGAAACATCAGCAAAATGTCGAAAGACATCAAAAGGAAAGCACGACATCGGCTTTGTAGATGTCAGCAGATTAAATGATCTGCAAAATGGAGTAGACGGTGGTTGACCGTCTAAACCGTCGACGCGGCGGAGAAAAGTATTTGAGTATCGTACTTAAAAAACAGATGCTCTCTGGCAAATGCTAGAATTAGTGAATGGGAGATGTCATTTCCTTAAGAAAAATGACCCAGATCGCGCATATCTGGAACTGTTTGTCGTAAAACAAGCATAAAATGCGGCAGGAATCTCAAGCCCAAAGATTTCGGTATGCATACTAATTAGGTAATAAGCGGATTAGACGTATTTGCACGTAGTGTTCCGATGAATACCGAAAGAGGTAATGCTATCACAAAATCGTAATCGAGACTGCAGACGCAAGCAGTAAAAACGCGTTATGAAAGTCATACGCCGGACTTGCCGAAAGAATTGGTTCAAAAAATGGCGTAGCGGAAGTCTTTGATAAAAGGCATTCTGCGGCAATTGTTTTAACAAAAATTTCTGAGAAAGGAGGGAGCAGGTAAAATGGGAAGAAATAAATCGAAGTATTACAAAAGGACACTTCATCAGCAGGCTTATGACAAGCTTCAAAGTATGATTGCTTTTGGCGAGTCAAAAGCAAATGCGAAAAAGAACGGAGCAACTGGAAACAAAATATATTCAAAAAGTACTTATCAGACGTATAAAAAGCATATCAATTATTTTGTAAAATATATTATGAAAACGCATCCGGAAGTTAAAAGTATGAAAAAAGCAAAAAAATATGTTGCAGAGTGGTTGGAATTGAGAGTTGCAGAAGGATGTTCCGCGTGGACGATTAACTTGGAAGCGGCAGCACTTAATAAATTTTACGAGATTGCGCCAGATGATCCAAAGCGATTTCAATGTCCACGTAGAAACAGAGTAGATATCAAAAGAAGCCGTGGTCAGAAAGAGCGAGATAAACATTTTGCCAAACTGACGAATGAAGAACTGATTCATTTTTGCCAGGCCTGCGGATTTCGGCGTAACGTACTTGAGCGTCTGCGTGGGGATGATCTATATGATCGCCAAAGAGTGGAGCAGTGTTTGCTACAGGCTAGAAAAGAACATGATATGTCTATGACCAAAGCGTGTGAAGATGCATTACACTTTTTTTCGGATCAGGAGTATTTCATTTTGCATCGCAAAGACAAAGGTGGGAAGACAAGACTTGCACCGATTGTAGGCCCACATAAAGATGAGATTATACGCAGAATGCAGAATACAGCCCCGAATGATTTAGTGTGGAACTATATAAATAGCAACTGTGATGTGCACGGATATCGGTCAGATTATGCGACGTATTTGTACAAGCTGTATGCAAGACCAATTAAATCATTGGATTACAAAAAGAAAATTTTATGTGCGGATGGAAAGTTACGTTCAGAAATTTATGTGTGCAGATCCGATGAGAAAGGTAAAAAACTTGACCGAAAAGCAATCAGGGCTGTGAGCGTTGCACTTGGACATAATCGCGAGGATACCGCAATTACAAGCTATATTCGTAATTTGTGATAGAAGTATGAATGGTGACAAAAACAAACAGTAACAGTGTAATTTGATAACTTTGTAAACGTATACGCGTAAACGTTTACATAATAATTTGAAAGGATAAAAGCAATGAGTCGAAAAGTAACTGATGAAGTAAAAGATGAAAAGAAACCGAAAAGTATTAGGATGAGAGATACTACAGATACGTATCTTGAAGATACAATTGTATCATATATAAACGAAACAGATCCTAAAAATGAGCAGAGAGAACTCGCACTGATAAGAATTTTGGACATCGCTAATGCTGAAAAAACGCGAGGTACGCATCCAGAATTAGAGCCTGTCCTGACAGCGGTTGATCAGACTCTTGTAACTTTGGTGAAACAGATTAATGCTGTTGTTGCTGGACAGGATAATACGATTACGGAATTGAGAAGTCAATTATCTGATGCAATTGCGTTGAAAAATAAGATCCGCGATGAAGCCGATGCGCAGGTAACAGATGCAAAATCTAAGTTAAAAGAAGCAGAGTGCATGGCAGCGGCAAATGCTGATGTGGTTGAACAGGCAACAAAAGATGCGGAAGAAGCAAAAGAGTATGTAGATACCGTTGTAAAATTGGCAGCAGAAAAAGATGTAACAATTGCAAATCTGAAAGAAAAACTTGCATCAGCAGAAGAAAAGATGATTGAGTATACGAAAATGGTAGAAACAGAAAAAGACTATCAGGGGCGTATACAAGAATTGGAACGTGCATTACTGGAAAATGAGAAAAGCCATGAGTTGAAAATGCATGAGTTACAGTCAGAAATGAAGCAGAAACTATCCGAAGCTGAAAGCAAAGTGCAGATGGAAGTGTTTCAGTCTATATCTGATACGGAGCGTGAAGTAAGAAATATGTATGAAGAAAAACTCAGAGATGCAGACAAAGAAGTGATCAGATTGCAGATTCAATTGGAACAGTTGAATTCTAAGTAATTGACTTTGAAATTATGCTAGGCATATAAAACAAATTTGTGCCTGATTTATCGAATGTAATCAACAAAATCCGAATTGAAAAATAAAATTAGGATTGACATTTGGTAAAATAGATACAAACATATGTTTTGTATAGAAAAAAGCAGTCTCACGATGGAAGGAGTGATACAAAACGACCAATATTTCAATATTGGACGCCTGTGCAATCTTGAAAAAGCTGATGTTTTTTCATACAGATGCAGAAGCACTGTCGAATATTGAATGTCGTGCTAGAGAGAAAACGTTAGACAGTGTGCTGAATGAGATTAAAAATATGGAAAAAGAATATTATTTAGCACAGCATAATTATAAAATCTACTATTCAGAAAAAGATCAGCGATATCGTACTTATGTAAAAAACGATGATGAGAAACGAAAACCGCTGACATCGACAACCCTTGAGGGGCTCGAAAAAAAACTGGTAGTATTTTATAAGAAAAGAGAAGAAGCGAAAGTTTTAGAACGACCAACATTTGAAATATTATATCCGATGTTTCTGAAATATAAAGAAAAAGAAACATCCTGTGCCAATGCTCACAAGCTTAACTGGGTATGGGAAAAGTATTACAAAGAAGATGCATTGGTTACAAAGTATCTTGACGAAATCACGGTAGCATTTTTAAAAGAATGGTATCTGGACAAAATTGAGCAGTTGCATCTGACAAATAAGCAGTTTAAAGAAATGAAATCACTTTTGAACATGCTGTATGATTATGCAATCGATTCAAGCATCATAAAATATAATGTTTCACGAAATGTTCGAAATATATCCTATAAAAAATTTGCACAGCCAAAGAAAAAGACGGCAGAAGAGCAGATTTTTATGGGAAAAGAAGAAACATCCGTTATTGAGTTGGCCATGAAACAATATAAAAAAACAAAAAATGTCGCGTATCTGGCAATTGGTTTGAATTTTACGTTAGGATTACGTGTTGGAGAACTTGTTGCGTTGAAAAAAGAAGATTTTTCTGAAAAAGTAGTACATATTCAACGTCAGGAAGTAAAAAAGTATATACATGATGAGTCTGGGGCGGTAAAACGTGATGGATATGAAGTTGTGTGGTATACAAAAACAAGAGAATCCAATCGTGAAATTGTACTTACCAGCAATGCAAAGATATTTTTTAAACTGATATGTCAGATCAATGAACAGAAAGGGTTCTGTTCGGAATATCTGCTTTTAAATGCGCAGGGGGAACGGATGCACAATGATGCAATCAATAATACACTGCGCAGAATCAATAAAAAAATTGAAACATCACAAAAAGGAAATCACAGTATCAGAAAAACGTGTATTTCGAATTTAGCAGCATCGAAGCTTTTGTCAGATGAAGAAATCAGAATGTTTGCAGGGCATAAAGATATTTCTACGACACAGCAGAGTTACATTTTTGCAACGGAACCGCTGGAAGATAGAGTATCTGCCTACGAAGCGGCAATCAGTGGCAAAATGCCGGATGTGAACGTGTTCAAGGGTGTTCAAACAATTTAAAAATAAAAAAAGCGCGGAAGCCTTGATTTATAAGGCTTCCGCACCAAATTAAGTAATGCGGAAGATGGGACTTGAACCCACACGATTGCAATAATCACAAGATCCTTAGTCTTGCTCGTCTGCCAGTTCCGACACTTCCGCATTTGCCATTATGTAGTTGTTTCAAACGACTTGATTATAATAACAAAATAAGTATAAAATGTCAAGCTATATTTTTGAAAATAATCTAATAAAATATACCCCTGATCATACGTAATACTGCTGAAGCTGAAACGAGGCAATTTTGTAATCCGAATTAGGTTAGTAAGTGGCCCCAGGTGATTTAACTTCCGATGTAGTTCACTCTAAGAAAGTAAAGACATCATCCCAGTATTCCTCGCCCAGTAGATACATTGCTTCTCCGTGACCTGCACCTGGGGCCGTGATTTTTTCTTTGTTATTACCAGGTTTTGCCTGATATAAAATATCCATCATTTCATATGGAATGAAATCGTCTGCGGTACCATGAATGAACAACATCGGCTTTTTGCAGTTTTTTACCTGATCCAGAGCGGATGCTTCCTTGAAGGAATAGCCGGCTTTGGTGCTGGCAAAGAGGTTAGCTGTATACATCAACGGGAATTCCGGCATACCAAAGCGGAGTTTTAATTCACTGGAAAAAATATCCCACACGCTGGTATAACCGCAGTCTTCTATAAAGGCAACTACCTGATCCGGGGTATCTTCACCAGCTGTCATCATGGTTGTGGCAGCACCCATGGAAATACCGTGAATAACGATTCTGGCATCGGAATCCTGAGCGACGATCCAGTTAATCCAGGAAAGGATATCCTTTCGGTCGAGCCAGCCCATGCCAAGGTAATTGCCATCTGTATCTCCACAGGCACGAAGATCCGGTGTCAATACCTGATAATTGCGAGTATAGTAGTGCTGAGCCAGGCTGGTTGCACCGAGATGGTCACCGCGGTAGCCATGCAGGGCAATTACCCAATCATGGGATTCGCCATTTGGATAATAAACACCATTGCAGTGAATATCATCTTCAGTTGTGATTTCAACCGTCTGTCCCGGATTTTCAGCAAGAAAAGCTTCGTTTGCTTCCTGCTGAGCAATTTTGCCTTCTGCGATTGTACGTTCTGTATCATCGGCTGTTTCCGGAATTTCCAGGGCAACGGTTCTGTTTCCACCGTCACCGGAACGACCAATGGAATAATTCACAAGATAATTTCCGGCAAAGAGGGAAATCAGAACAAATAGTGCAGCTAGAATTGCTATGATGATGAGTATAACTTTTTTGATGCTGAGTTTTTTCTTTTTTGTTATTTTCATGTATATAAAAACCTTTCTTTCATATTTGTTTGGGTATCAAACCATTATAATATACATGATTGATGAAATATCTTCAAGAAAATATTATCCTTGCCAAAGATATATCCAAGACCCAAGCAGGTTAAGCCGAAACTTACCACAGCTATAAAGTCAATAATACTCATGGCTTAGCCAGCCTTTCCAGTGGATTCCATTTCGGGTTTCTATGTAATCAGAGGGGTTCTGAGTGCCGGTGGCACTCGTTTAGCACCGACCGAAACGGAGTGTAGAGTTGCAGAGATGCACAGAAGAATATGTCATGCGTTGTATGACGTGCATCTCGCAGCAAGAATGCCGAGGGCATTCTTGAACATATTGTGCAAAGATTATCTATGCGGAATAAATGTAACATCACAACAAAATAACCGTTAATCATACGAAAAGAGGAAATCGATATCCAACAGGAACCCAACCTGTCAGGAGTCGGTTCCCTCTTTTTTTGTCTTCCGATTAAAGCACGAAAAAATTTTTAAAAAATCCAAAAACTTCGATGAATCAAGAAAACAAGGGAATTTAGTCTGTAGCCAAAACGTGCAGCGATGCACACAAACGTGAAAATTTATTGACAATGCGGGGAGGGTGGTTTATAACTAATGAAAAGTGAAAGAAACTAACTAATGATTACAGAAACTAACCAAAGGAAATGATAGGTAATCAGAGAAAACTAGTGCTAATTACGGAACATAACGACAGAAGAAGGAGGGATAAAAATAAGAGAAAAAGAGAGGAGAGAGAAAAGAGATGAAAAAAGCAGCAAAAAAATTGCTGACATTTGTGATGGCAGCAGCGATGCTGATCGGCAGTGTTCCGATGTCAGCATTTGCAGCAGATACAGATGACAGCTCAGGTTCCAATGCAGATGTTGCATCTACTGGAACAGAGATGGAAACTTTTCGGACACGATTTGGAAGTAAAAGTTGAAAATAGAACAGATGTATTTGACATGAAATATAAGCGGTGTTAATATAATATTGTAAAAGGTGCTACTAACGACGATTCGCCTGATATATAATTGGAAAAAAATAACCGCTTATTTAACAGGGAAGGCGGTTATTTTTTTGTGGTCTTATTACTATTAGAACCAATCGAATAGCCAAGACCAAAACAGGTTAAGCAGAGACTAAGCACTGCAATCAAGTCACCGATTGTAAGCATAAGCAGAGTTCTCCTTCCGTAAGATTTCTCCTAAAAGATATAATCTATGTAATCAGAGCTATGAACTCTCCGCAAAAAGCGAACCGCCATTCACGTCAATGTGAAGTAGCACCTTAGAGTCTATTTTATCAAACATCTGTTCTGAAATCAATGAATAATCCAAAATAAACAACATTAATAGTTATATAAGGTTACAGTTCACTCATCACATGGATTCAGGTAATGATCATGCTTGCATGAGGAATTACCTGGATACATAGTGATGAAGGGAGCGCCTTTTTATGAGCAAAAACAGTAGCAAAGCTACGGAGAAGCCCGAAAGGGCGTTTTGCAAATGGCGCGTGTGAACTGTAACTATATAAGCGTTGAAGGTATTCATGAAGTACCTGAAAATCGGAGGAAAGATATGAGAATTATATGGCTTGTTTTAGGTTGTCTTTGTCTGTGACTTGGATCGGTAGGGATCGTACTTCCGATTCTGCCGACGGTTCCATTTTACATGGCAACTCTGTTCTGCTTTGCAAAGAGTTCCCAGAAGCTGCATGACTGGTTCACCGGAAGCAACTTATATAAGAAGCATCTGGAGAATTTCGTGCAGAAGCGTTCCATGACGATGGGAACCAAATTAAAGATCATCGGTATGGTAACCGTTGTGATGGCGATCGGTTTTATCTGCATGAAAAACGTGCCGATCGGACGGATCTGTATTGCCATTGTCTGGGTATGCCATCTGTTATATTTCTTTCTTCGGGTAAAAACGGAGAACCCCGGGGAGGTAGACGGAGAAAGTATCTGATCAATCAAGGAAACATTAAAGGAAAACAAATATGATAAAAACGAGACTTGTGGGGCTATTGTCCCATGCAAAAAAGTATATCGTATACACGATCCTGTGGCAGTGGTTTGCGTTACTGTCACAGGTTTTCGCAGTTTTTTCGATCGCAAATTTGCTGGAACGTGTCGTGTAGCGGGCAGTGACAGTGCAAAGCATTGAGCTGACGGTGGTCACGCTGGCGATCGTGATCGTGTTGCGGTTTGTCTGTGAGCGGATGGGGGCAAGGTCTTCCTATCTGGCTTGCGTGGATGTAAAACGCATTTTAAGGGAAAAAATTTATGAAAAAATGCTGAAACTGGGGGCTTCTTACAGCGAACAGGTGTCATCTTCCGAGGTGGTGCAGGTTTCTACGGAAGGTGTAGAGCAGTTGGAAACTTATTTTGGAAAATACCTGCCACAGTTGTTCTACAGTCTGATCGCCCCGGTGACGCTATTTATTATTTTGTGCAGAGTCAGCTTAAAAGCAAGCGTGGTTCTGCTGATCTGTGTGCCGCTGATCCCGATTTCTATCGTGGTGGTGCAGAAGATCGCCAAGAAGTTATTAAACAAGTTTTGGAGCATTTATACCGGTTTGGGTGATTCCTTTCTGGAAAACCTGCAGGGACTTACTACTCTGAAAATCTATCAGGCAGACCAGCAGAAAGCAGATGAGATGGATGTGGAGTCTCAGAACTTCCGCCGGATCACTATGAAAGTGCTGACCATGCAGCTCAATTCTACCAGTGTGATGGATATCGTTGCATATGGTGGAGCGGCGATTGGTATGATAGTTGCTGTCACAGAGTTTTTGAAAGGAAATCTGACAATTTCGGGTATATTATGTATCGTGCTTCTGGCAAGTGAATTTTTCCTGCCGTTGCGTCTGCTTGGCTCTTTCTTTCATATCGCAATGAATGGTATGGCGGCAAGTGACAAGATCTTTAAGATTCTGGATCTGCCGGAGCCGGAGACAGGAGCAAAAACATTACCGGAGGGAGCATTAGACATTTCACTCAAAGATGTATATTTTTCTTATGAGGAAGACAGAGAAATCCTGAAAGGCATCAACCTGAATCTTCCGGCGGGAAGTTTTGTATCACTGGTCGGAGAATCCGGTTGTGGAAAGAGTACCATTGCAGGATTACTTTCTGCTAAAAACCGGGGATTTTCCGGGGAGATCACTATTGGCGGTGTGCCGTTATCGGAAGTGAATGAAACAAATCTGATGGAGCATGTAGTCTTGGTTTGCCATAACAGTTACTTATTTAAAGGAACCGTAGAAGAAAACTTACGGATGGCGAAAACGGATGCAACGGAAGAAGAAATGAATGCGGTGCTTCAGAACGTCAATCTGCTTAGATTTTTGCAGACGCAGGATGGCTTGCAGACAAAACTTTTGGAGAAAGCAGGAAACTTATCCGGCGGACAATGTCAGCGGCTTGTAATTGCAAGGGCACTGCTCAAAGATGCGGAAGTCTATATTTTTGATGAAGCAACAAGTAACATCGACATTGAAAGTGAAGAACTGATCATGCAGGTGATCCACGAACTGGCAAAGACCAGGACAGTGCTTTTGATCTCACATCGACTGGCAAATGTGGTGAAATCGGATCAGATCTATTTTCTGAAAGATGGCGAGATCAAAGAGCGTGGAACGCATGCGGAGTTGATGGAAGAAAACGGATCCTACAGACACTTGTATGAGAGTCAGATGGCGCTGGAGCATTATGGGGAGGAGGGGAGTCTTTGATGGCAGAAGAAAGAAAAGAGATGCAGAGTGAGCAAAAGCAGACAACCCAAGTCAATGGATCTGCTGAAACGAAAAAGCGTAGAAGTGCGATTTCAATTATGGGAAGCCTGATCGGACTGGTAAAACCTCTGATTCATATCATGCTGGCGGCAATCGTCCTTGGAACCTTAGGTTATTTGTGTGCTATTTTTCTGACTATCCTTGCAGGACAGGTGATCGTGCATGGATTGTTGACTGGCGTGGCAGGCATGAATGTCCCGGTGGATAATATGTGGTTAGTATTTACACCGGTGAAAACAATTCTGATCGTGATGGTAGTAATTGCGGTATTGCGTGGTTTACTTCACTATGTGGAGCAATATTGTAACCATTTTATCGCATTTAAACTGCTGGCAATCATCCGTCACAAAGTATTTGCGGCACTTCGGAAACTCTGTCCGGCAAAACTGGAAGGAAGGGACAAAGGAAACCTGATCTCCATTATTACAACAGACATTGAGTTGTTGGAAGTATTTTATGCACATACAATCTCACCGATTGCGATTGCAACTTTAACATCTGCAATCATGGTGATTTTCATCGGAAGATATCATGCACTGGCAGGACTTCTTGCACTGGCGGCATATCTGATGGTTGGTGTTGTGATCCCGCTGTGGAATGGAAAACGCGGCAGTCAGAAAGGTATGGAATTCCGGACAGAATTTGGTGAGTTAAACAGTTTCGTACTGGATTCTTTACGCGGATTGGATGAAACCATTCAATACGGACAGGGTGAAAACCGCAAAGCACAGATGACAGAGCGTTCTAAAAAACTCTCTGGAATGCAAAAAGATTTGAGCCACATGGAAGGAGCACAGCGTTCCTTTACAAACATGGTAATCTTGCTGGCATCCTTTGGTATGCTGACGCTGACCATCTGGTTGTATGCAAGAGGTGCCATGGGGTTTGAAGGCATTTTGACCTGTACGATTGCCATGTGGGGATCTTTTGGACCGGTAGTTGCGTTGTCCAGTCTGTCAAACAATCTGAATCAGACATTGGCAAGCGGTGAACGTGTACTTTCTTTATTAGAGGAAACACCTTTGGTAGAGGAAATTCCAGAGACAGGAAAAAGTATTGTATCAGTAACTGATCGTTCAGCAGGTTCAGCAGAAAATGATGATGTTACAGAACAGAACTTTACAAGTGAGACAGACAAAAATAGTGAATTTGCTGGCGCAAGTGCAGAACATGTAACTTTTGCATATGAGTCAGAAACCATTTTAGATGACTATTCCCTGAAACTGGAAGCTGGCAAGATTACCGGTATCCATGGAGCAAGCGGTTCCGGAAAATCTACGCTATTAAAATTATTGATGCGGTTCTGGGATGTCAACGCAGGAAACGTATCGGTGGACGGTGCCGATGTGCGTGAGATTCCAACGAAGTACTTACGTCATATGGAAAGTTATGTCACACAGGAAACACATCTGTTCCATGATTCCATTGCAAATAATATAGCTATTGCAAAACCGGGAGCAATCAGAGAAGAAATTATGGAAGCGGCAAAAAAAGCATCCATTCACGATTTTATCATGACCTTACCGAAAGGATATGATACCGAAGTTGGAGAACTGGGTGATACTTTATCCGGTGGAGAAAAGCAGCGAATCGGTATCACAAGGGCATTTTTGCACGATGTACCACTTCTGCTTATGGATGAGCCGACATCAAATCTGGATTCACTAAATGAGGGTATTATTTTAAAATCTCTGAAAGAATCCGGAAAAAAACAGACGGTGGTATTGGTATCACACCGGACTTCAACCATGAACGTGGCGGATGTGGTATATGAAATGGAAAATGGACGGATTTCTTAAGAGTGTCAGGCACGCTAAAGACAAGGTTAATGTATTTGTAAACTGTCTGAATAACAGGTCGAAAATGACGCAAATTTCATAGTACAATCTTATGTTATATAAGGATGATAACTGAAAGTTTATAGGATAAATTTCATTATCTTGGAGAAGTAGCAAAAGAAACGATGAGCTGGTCACATTATCGTGTCTTGATGCGTATAAATGATGAATGAAGGAGACACGCAGCCTATTGGGATTGTACTTTGTGCAGATAAGGGAGATTCTATTGTAAAATATACGCTTCCTGAAGATAATCATCAGATATTTGCATCGAAATATTTCACCTATCTGCCGTCAAAGGAAGAATTGAAACGTGAATTAAATTTGAAAGAATTTCACAAAAAAGAATAAAAACGGAAATACAAAGCGGAAGTTATAGTAAAGGAGATTTACAATGGAGTTTTGGATTTTTATGTTGATTATGGATTTGCTTCTTCCATTTACGATGATTGGTTTTGGAAAATATTTTATGAAAAAGGCTCCAAAGGAAATAAATTCAGTATTCGGATATCGGACTTCGATGTCTATGAAGAATAAAGATACATGGGAATTTGCTCATAAATATTGCGGTAAAGTCTGGTATGTCTGTGGAATGGTTATGTTGCCAATAACAGTAATATTCATGCTTTTAGTAATTGGAAAAAGTGAAGATTGTGTTGGGAGTATGGGAGGAATTATTTGTGGTGTTCAACTTATTTCTTTAATTGGGTCTATTCTCCCAACAGAAATAGCATTAAAAAAGAATTTTGATAAGAATGGAACAAGACGATAAAGTTTGCAGAATCAAGAAAATCGGGATTTGTGAAGGAGAAATATACTATGAATATAGGGTTTTGGCTATGTGGAGTTTTGGTTATTCCATTTGTGATTATAGGAGTGTTATTTGCAATATTTAAAGAAAAAGCGGCTAAATTTGTTTCGGGATTTAATTCATTACCGAAAGAAGAACAGGCATTGTATGATAAAGCTCATATTTCTCGTGATATAAAAAATCAGTGTTTTACATGGGCTGGCATAATGTTAGTAGGAGCAGGGTTGTCTTATTTTTTAACACCATATATGGCTATTCCGGCTTTTATTATTTGGCTCGTTTTATTTTTCAAAGAGGTTCACTTTGACACGCACAAAGCATTTGAAAAATATTTATTAAAATAAATTCCAGATGATAAAGCAGAAGTATAGGGTTTGATTCATATGATTTCAGTAAAAAAACAGAGAATTGCTGCTATTATGGTTTTAAGTTCCATCATGCTGATTTTACTTTTGTCGCTAAATTTCCGACTCTGGAGTGGATATTATGCAGAAGGGGATTTGGAAAGTATAGTCATACATCAGATGGAATGCTTGGAAAAGTCAAATAGTGAAAACGATATAAGCGAAAGTATATGTTTGCATTTCTATGAGTGTATATGTTTCGGTGGAATAGAAATAATGGTGCTCTGGGTATATGATGGCTTTAAAGACCTCGGACAAGGTGAGTTTTCTTTCAGACCGGGAGTTACCCTTTGCAGTCTATCGGTTCGGATGGATGATTAAATACTTCTGATAATCAAATTTAAAATTTATTATCAGGAGGAACTTCGATGTATGTATTAAATGCAAATCATATTTCAAAAAGTTATAAAACTGCAGGAGAAACTATGCGGATTTTGCAGAATGTGAATCTGCAAGTTATGAAAGGAGAAATGGCTGCTATTATGGGACCATCCGGCAGTGGAAAGACTACTCTGCTCCATGTGCTGACCGGGGTTGACACACCGGACGATGGAGAAATCGTAATAGGAGGAGAAACGTTTTCACAGCTTACGGAAGAAGAGAAGGCATTTTTCCGCAGAAAGCATATGGGAATGATTTTTCAGGATTTCCAGCTTTTGGAGAGTTTGACGGTAAAAGAAAATATATTGTTACCACTTATTCTTGAACGAAAAGAAGCAGACATCCAGCAAGAGCGTTTTTCAAGAATAGCGGATGTGCTCGGCATTGAAAAATTAGCTGACAAAGGAATTACGGAAATATCGGGAGGTCAGAAACAGAGAGTTGCGATTGGCAGGGCGCTAATCAATGAACCGGATATTATTTTTGGAGATGAGCCAACAGGAAGCCTTGACCGAAAGACCACCGGGGATGTGATGCGATGTATGAAACAGATGAATCAACGGTCTGGCATCAGCTTTCTGCTTGTGACACATGATGCTTATACGGCATCCTTTTGTGACCGGGTACTTTTTCTACAGGATGGGAATCTGGCAAAAGAAGTAAAGAAAGAGAACACTGCCGATAATTTCAGAGAAGATATATGGAAAACGCTGTGCGGTTTGGGAGGTGGAAAAGATGACCTTTTTTGATATTTCCCGAAAGATGCTGAAAGCTGGTTTTTACAAATATCGATTGTACTTTCTATGCAATTTATCTGCAACGGCATTATTCTGTTGTTTTGCAGTTATTTCCACAAACAGGACGTTTATGAATGCGTCGATTGTAAATTCATCAATATCCAATAACATTTATCTTCCATTTTTTCTGTCTGCAGTGTTTCTGGTTTTTTTTCTTCCTGTTTCGTGTCAGGCATTTCTGGCATCAAGAAAACAGGAATACGGCGTGATGTTTTCTCTTGGCATGAGCCGGAAGGAAGCGTTTAGAAACTTACTTTTTGAAAATGTGATCATATCCGTGCTGGCATTAGCAATAGCACTTGCGGCAGGAACTGTGCTGTCATTTTTATTTTTTTCCGTTATCATTTATGCAATAGATGTTCACGGAGTGCAATGGCAGTTTTGCCCGGAAGCATATAAGCTTACAGCAGTTCTATATACAGTAGTGGTGGCAGTTGCCTTTATCCTGAATGCCGGGAGACTTATGCTGGATAAAATCGGAACCCTGCTAAAAGCACAATATCGGGCAGAAAAAACAGGAAAGATCGGTACGTTCCTATGCAGACTTGCCCCCAACCACATGAGGTTTCATCTGGTGGAATGGTCATTTGTCCGCAGACACAAGAAAGAATGGGGATGTAGGTATGTTTTAGCCTCTCTCATAATAGCGGTATCTGTTATGCTTATGGGGGTATGTGTGACTTTATATCCGGCTTTTTTACAGGATGCAAAAAGTTATTCTCCCTATGACATGGTGTACTCAGAAATCTATGGAATGAATCAGGTTTCAGTACAGGATGTCCTTCATATATTGGAGAAAAATGGTGTTACTGTAGAACAGGTCATTCAGCTTCCCTATATCAGAGATGATGTTTTTAATTATCTTCCTGTGACAGAAATAAACCGGGATTTTGGATGTGATTATCAGATTCAGGAAGGCGAGTTTTTGAATTTGTTTCAATACAATCTGGAAGATGGGTATGAACATAACATACAGCCAGTATCTACTGTAACGATTTCCGGGGACAGAAAGCTGCAGTCTGTTGGAACAGATGTAAAGATACTGTTTAATCAAAATCCGACCTTTGCAGATAAAACACTGATCATCAACGATTCTGATTTCGAAAAATTAAGTGCAGATATAACAGGTAGTGCTGGTATCGCAAACTTGTTTCAGTTTCAGAATTGGGAAGATTCTTATGCGGGAGTATGTGAAGTAAAAGAATATCTGCAGGAAAGCAATCAGTTGAATGAAGATGAGCAGACATATTATGAATTGTCTTCGAAAGTGGAGAAATACCAGGATGCAAAGAAATCAGGACAATTTTTATTATTTTTGATGGCATTTGTGATAGGGCTTATGATAATGGCTGAGTTTCTGCTAATTCATTCACGTATCCAGGCAGAGAAGGAAGAAAATAGCAGGGTCGTTTGTAGTTTGCGAATGTTGGGAATGATAGACAAGGAAATGGTAAAGTGCCTATGCTATAAGAATTTTCTAAGATTTATACCGCCATCGGTTGTGGGAACAATCCTTTCTTTCCTGCCATCTTATTATCTGAATGAGAGTTATGGAATGGGGACGAATGGAATTCTGGCAGGAATCGTATTTGGAGTGATTTTGACAGTCGGAATATTCGTAGTGATACGCAGGTATTCTGAAAAAGAAGAAAAACTTTATGAAAGCGGTTTTATAATACAAGGAAGAGGATTTTTCGAGAGGATTTTTTGATTATAGATAAGTAGAAAAAGATTCAAATCCTGTGTATAATTAAAAGATAAAGATAGAGACAACTCGGAATTTGTCAGAAAATGAGGAATAGTTGAAATGGAGGCGCTATAATAACATGAAGATTGAAGGGAACCAGAAAGAACTGGATGCAATGGTAGAATTTCATAAGGGAAACCGTGTCGAGGGGCTGAGACTGCAAGAAGAATTTGCAGCGGAATTTCGTAAGGAATATAAAGACAAAGATCACTGTCCTTGCCTGAAAGCCTGTCGTTATCACGGAAACTGTAAGGAATGTGTAGCAATCCACAGAGCGCATCAGGAACATGTTCCTAATTGTATGCGACCATTGATTAATAAAAAATTGAAATTGATGTCAGAATTAACAGAGCATACCTTGGCAAATGAAATAGAAGCTTCACATGAGATTTTAAGAAAATAGGCAAGTCAAATTCCAGTTGATATTTCACATATTTTAGGAAATTTAATAACTGTTATATTTGATTATCAAATTCTTCGCAAACCCTTGAAAATACTAAGTTTGTAGCAAGTGTACTTCCCCTTACTCTTTCCCTTGTGTTACATTCTCCCATTAGCTTTCATGAACCTTAATATGGGAAAAATTAAGGGAAAGAAAATTTCATAACACAGTATAACATATAACAATAACGACATGGTGAACTGATTGAAATGTTTTCGATATTTAACTCTATAACTGATTATCAAAAGAAAATGGAGATAAGATACGATGAGAACAATTTATGCAGAATACAACATAAATCACGATAGTATTGATGTTTACACAAGTGCTGGATATATGCTTCGCATTGACTGCTGGGAAGCTGAAAAAGATTTAAAAACCACATATGGATCAGAATGTGCACTTACTTCATTAGCTGTGGATGAGCCTTTGGAATATGCAAGATTATATCTTGAGGGCAATTTACAGATGTGGGTGGATGCAGAAGATTCATTAGAACTTTATTAAGTGAAAGAGGGATAGTGTTCATTAAGAGTGCTATCCCTCTTTAAAGAATGTGCGAAATGCAATAATTACATATTTTCTATGGATTAACAGAGCGCCTAAAAATAATCCATGTACTTATGAAGTAACAAATCAATAAAATTACCAAAATCCCCATTGTTGCCCCTATTTGTAACATCAATGTACTAAACCCAATATAGGCTGAAATTTCTGCTGATATGGTTTGGATAAAGTAAGCTATTACAACAGCAGCTACAATGATTGCTGTGATAATTGGAAGCCCAAACCAAACACTTAATTGTTGCAAGATAAGTTTTCCGATATGCTTTTCTTCCGCCCCCAATTTTCGGAGTACAGAGAAGCGATATTTATATTGTCCTGCGTCTAAGAGTTGTTGCAAAGAAAGTACGGTAAGACATATAACCATCAGTACGACAGCACCATAAATCATTGCAGTCTGTAAAATAAAGTTATTTGCTATGGAACTATTGATTTGCAGTGTGCTAAAACGCACGCCATAAATAGCCCCGGTTTCTGCCTGCTCGGGATATTTCTCTGTAAAAAGTTTTTCCAGTTTCCTTGCATTTTCATAGGAGATATTTTCCGTTGTTGTAATATATCGGTTTTTTATTACTGGCAACAGCTTTTCACAAATATTGTCTGGAAGTACATACAATACATTTGTATAGGAATTGTACGCTGTTTCTCCAATCGGATCCTCATAATAGGACTGCCCGGAAAGAGTCAATTCTCCTGCGTCTGTCATAATGCTGGTGTGTTCTTTCAAAAAGCTATCCCGTTCTTCCTCGGTGGCGATTGCTTTCCATTGTGTTGTAAATTCATCTTCCTCCAGAGAAATCTGTTCGTAACCCAGCATTTCCCGTATAGTGTTATAATCACTCAAAGAAATTGCTACAATCGGAAAATCATATTTCTGTCTGTTGTGAAAATCGTCTTTCTCTGGCAGATATAGATTGAACGTGCAATCATAAACTGTATCTATTTTGTGTTCTGTCAGAAACTCAGTAATGATTTCATAACTGTCTTGCGGCAGATTTTCTTCTTCATATACGTCATTATATCTTGAATATACCTGCACATCATACATAGAGCGCATATCCAAATAACCTGAAGCCCAGCCCGTCAAAATAGGGGCGGCAATAAACATGAAGATTGCAAGGACAAGGGTTATACAAATCAGCGTCATTGTTTTGCTGGTTGTATTTAGTTTTGATATAATTTGCCCGAAAAAGAACAGGTTTTCTCCCTTGTATCTATGTTCCGGCGATTTTACTTTCCATGCTACAATCAAGCTGCTGGCAAGATAAATCAATGCACAAATAAAGAAGAGCAAATCAATCAATACAAATACCAGATATTGATTCAGTATTCCACCATGTAAAGGCAAATAGTATTGATTGGTAAGAGCAGGTACGCTTGCTGCTAAAAAGGCGTGCAATACAGAACAAATAAGCAGCCCATCAATCAACTTTTGAAAAGCAATTTTTTTCTTTTTCAACATCCATAATGCCGCCCAGCCTAATGTAACAACAGGGAGCAAAATATTTCCCCAATACATGATTTTCACCGGGAAAACAAAGCGGGAGTCATAATAAAATCGGACATTTTGTATTCCTGAAAACAATTCCCATAAAGTAAACATTAAAAACAGAATTACTACGACAGGAATGAATCGGCTCTTTTTCAATTCTGGCTCATTTTCTTTCTCTGCGGAAAGCATATCAATAATTTTTGTTTTTTTGATTGTGCGTGTATTGAAAACTCCTACCACAAAAAAACTTACCACAAAAAATATCACTGTCAGCAAAACGGTGTCCGGGAACAATGTCCATGAGATTTCATAAGGCTCTCCATAAGCAGTAAGGAGCATTGCGGTAATGAATTGAGAGCAAAATACACCGCAAAAAATACCAATCAAAATGGAAAACATACCCATAATCAGTGTTTCTGCAAAGAAAATCCTGCCAATAGTTTTTTGTTCCATTCCCATAATGGACTGGACAGCAAACTCTTTTTGCTTCCGTCTTAGCATATAATGATTGACGAACCGTATCAAAAATAACAACAGCAATGTTATCATGCAGATTGCAATTTTCATTCCGTCACTTAACAGAGTAAAATCATACTCGCTGCCTATATCCGGGCTATAATAACTACTGGAAATAGACAAGAACGCATAAAACAAGGTAACACAGATTGTCATTGTGACAATGTAGACCAGATAGTCTTTTACAGACCGTTTTGCATTTCTGAAAACAAGTTTAGCATACATGGCTTTGTCCCCCTCCGATCATGGTAAGGACATTCAGAATTTTATCAAAAAAAGCACTTCTGCTGTCGTTGCCCTTGCGCAGTTCCATAAAGATTTCTCCGTCTTTCAAAAAAAGAATACGGTTGGCATAGCTGGCGGTAAAAGCGTCATGAGTTACCATAAGAATTGTCGCCCTAAGCTGTTCATTGATACTTTGAATGGTAGACAGCAACATTTGTGAGGAATGGCTGTCTAATGCCCCTGTCGGCTCATCTGCCAGTAAGAGCTTCGGGTTGTTGATAATTGCTCTTGCACAAGCACAACGCTGTTTTTGTCCGCCGGATACCTGATAAGGATATTTGTTTAGAATATCGCTGATATTCAGCTTTCCGGCTATATCCAAAATGCGGGATTCTACGCTCCCGGCAGGGACTTTGTTGATTGCTAATGCCAGTGCAATATTTTCTGAAATCGTCAATGTGTCCAGCAAATTGAAGTCTTGAAATATAAACCCTAAATTCTCCCTGCGAAAACGGGCAAGGGATTTTGGTTTGATTTCCGTTATATCTGTTCCATCTAAAAAAATATGCCCTGCACTTACGGTATCAATCGTAGAAATACAGTTGAGCAGCGTTGTCTTTCCAGAACCGGACGCACCCATAATTCCGAGAAATTCCCCAGCTTCCACAGAAAAGCTAATGTCTTTAATGGCTTTGGTAATATTCCCTTCATTGCCATAATATTTCTGGATATGTTCCAGTTTCAAAATCGTATTCATCTGATAAACCTCCTTAACTGTTCCATATCTTTATTGTAAATGGAGTATCTCATTTTTTGTATCAAGTTTTCTTACACAGTTCTTACAAAAATGTAAGAAGTGCAGAACCTGTCAGCCCTGCACTCCGATAATAAAATCATTCATTTGAAAGATAAGTGAAATCGTTGTTCCTCTGTTTTCGGAATAAGCAGTAAGCCCTATTCCCAGTTTATCACATAGACGCTTGCAAAGATATAAGCCAATTCCAGTAGAATTTTTCCCGGTTCGCCCATTCTGACCTGTAAATCCTTTTTCAAAAATACGGGGTAAATCACTTTTAGGAATACCTATCCCATTATCGCTGATAGATAGCACAATCTTGTCATTCGTTTTTGTTGCCCCAAAGTGCAAAATAGGCTGCTCTGCATGGTATTTGATTGCATTACCGATAATCTGATTTAAGATGAACCGCACCCATTTTTCATCGGTATAAACTTTTGTTTCTATATCGTCTATCTGAATTGACATATTGCTTTGACGCAAAAGATACTTATTATCTGCGATTGCACTATGCACAACATCGCATAAATTGACTTCACGGACAGAATAGTCTTTTTCAGCGTGTTCACTCCGGGCATAGTAAAGTGCCTGTTCTGTATATTGGTTGATATTCTCTAACTCTGCCAATACCTCTCTGGAAAAGGGAGAACGGTTATTCTCACACAGCAGCTTCATCGCTGTAATTGGTGTTTTTACTTCGTGTATCCATTGTTCAATGTATTCTTTATATTCCCTGCGTTCCCTCTGTACTTCGCCAATCCGTTCCAACATAGATTTTTCAGCCATTTTCATAATCTGGTAAAAAACCTGTTCATCAGCCCTTTCCGGCACTTGCATGATTTCCGGCAATAAATATCGTTCTTCTAATTGCTCCGTCATATTGAGCAATTTATTCAGATATTTTTTTCGTGAGAAATAAAATGCCAGCAAAGATAAAACAAGGACAATCGACCAGACTGCAAAAATAAACAGGACTGTTTGGATAGGATTATCGCTTGCAATCAGGAACAAAGCAAGGACAAGCATACCCAGCAGATTGATTAAAATAACGGGGAGTTGATTTTTCAAATATTGTTTTCCACTCATAATGTATATCCTTGCCTGTGTTTTGTTTTAATGAAATCTACAAGTCCGATTGCTGCCAGTTTGTCGCGAATACGGGTAATATTGACACTTAGGGCGTTATCATCAACATAAAGCTGATTGTCCCAAAGAAAATCCACAATATCATTTCTGGAACAGATTTTTCCGGAGTTCTTAAAAAGGTAGTAGAGGATTTTCAATTCATTCTTTGTCAATTCTGCTTTCTGTCCTTTGTACTCTATCATGCTACTCTCCAAATGCAGGGTAGCTTCTCTCCACATATAAATTTCTGTTTGAGGGGAACGGTAGGCTTTCTTTAACAATGCAGCAATTTTAGCAAGAAGAATAGCGGGATTATAAGGCTTTGTGATAAACGCATCTCCACCCAGCATAATGCTGTTCAGTTCGTCCATATCTGTATTGCTGCTTGTTACAAATACAATCGGAATATCTGAAAAGGTGCGAATCCCCGAGCATATTTCAAAACCGTTATTCCCCGGAAGTTTTATATCCAGAATAACCAGATGTGGCGCAGCTTCTTTTAACTGCTCTATTGTTTTGGAAAAATCCGTAACTGCAAATACTTCATATCCATTCCCAGACAAAAGAGTTTTAAGCTGTGTTTGTATCGTAAAATCATCTTCAATGATTAGTATTTTTTCCTTCATAGAGATACCTCCCTGACACTTTATTATACTGTATCAGAGAGGTTTTCTCAATCGTATTATTGAATGGGAATTTTAGAATGATTTTGTACATAGCTTTGTAAAAAATGCTTAATAGTTTCTTTTCTCAAGGTACGATTCTAAATAACACCTAAGTCCAACATATGCGCCCTGCAAAAGTACAAAAAGCAATAGAAGATTTACTGACAGTGCTTTTTTGATTGCTTCTCCAAAATAAATGATGACAGCAGCACTTGTCAGTATCATCAGTAGAGTAATGACATCCCAACACTTTTCCCTATATAATTCTATAACCTTTATTTCTATCAGTATCGCCAGTATCCCTGTTCCTGCCACACATATTCCTACAATCAATATTAGCAATATCCAATATACCATTCCGGCTATAAAAGGATTTGGAATTTTTGTGCTAATCTGTGCCACAGATTGCCCGACCTCAATCGTCCAACCGATAAAAGTTTGTATGAATGACGCTGCATCATGGAAGAATGATTTGCAATCGGAAAGGAGCACATCTGACTGTACTGCCTGAAAAAGAGTGGTTGTCAGCGAATACCATGCAAGAAGGAACAAGGTTGTTTGGAACATTACCGTTTTTGCTTTATATTGTCCTGCAAGTCGCTCTTTTTGTGTTTCGTATTTTGCTTTTGCATTCTGATAGTCTGTCCGGTCACAGGCTTCACATTTTTCATAGAGTACCGGCTTTTCTACCGGTATCTCTACGATTTTCTGATGTGTCCGGGCATAATCCCGTTGTTGTGTTAAGCATCGTATTTTATCTTGACATTCCCCTATCGTGACGTTTGCGCTTCGCAGCTTCTCTTTCTCGTTCCGCAATGCTCTGTCTGCTAGCTTCAAGTCGTTCTTTAATGCTTGAATATTCCCGGCTCTGTTCTCTTTGTTTAATTTCTCGTTCAAGGTCAGAGATTCGTTGAGCTGCGTCTTTAGTTCCACGATAAGCTGGTCTTTCTGTTCCAGTTCTTCTTGTATCTCCTCGGTCAAGAGGAGAAGTTCTTCCAACTGTTCGGCGTTCTTTGATTCTCTGGATTCGTTCATCTATATCACGTCCTTTCTCTATCTGCTGTTCCAGTTCAGCAATTCGGTGTTCTGTTTCAGTAATAAACTGTTTTCGCTGTTCAGTTTCTGTACCAATTTCTGCCATTGCTGATTTTCGTTTTCCAAAAGTTCTATCTTCGTTTTCTGTTCTTCCATCTTGGAAAGCAGTTCCTCGGTATTTGGCAAAATGTTGAGCAGCTCGGATAACTCGCTGTTTAATTTTTGCAATTTCTGATTCTGTTCCTGCATAAGAGAGAGTTGGGTGTCCCGGTTCTGCATTTCCAGAATCATTTCTGCCATTAAGGTCTGCTGTTCTTCGATTTGCCCAATCATGGATTCCATTAAGGGTATAATTTCCCGGCTTTCTTCTAATGTCATTTAATCGCTCCTTCCATAATGATAATGCACCCGATACTTTTCCAAAGGTGTCCAGTATCTTTTGCAATAACGTGTTTTGTTGTTTTATGATTTGATTTTCCGCTACTTTCCACGAACCTTTTATTTCCTGCCCGGCAAGAAACTTTTGTTCAATCTTTCTTGCGTCAGCGCCTTCATGGATGGTAGGAATCTGGAGTTTTCCCTGTTTTTCATAAGAACGGTGATCGACCTGATTATGCAAAGGAAGATGTTCATTACACACCTTTGCCCATTCACTCCGCCACAGTTCACAATTTTTTGGATTGTTCCATCCGGTAGCATCGGTCAGCACCCGTTTCCATTGCAGGCGGTTTCTTGCACCCATCTTCTGAATTCCGTTTTCGTCTAATACAGGGATACGGATTCCATGACGGTCAGGGTTTTTCTTATCCTGCCACCAGTTCGGATGGGATTCATCAATCACGATATTTCCGTTTTTATCTCTGAGAAAATCCCAATCCTTGACTTCTTTCTTTCCCCAAGAATGATCCGGGTTAAAAGGACGCATAGTCAGAAGCAGATGGACATGGGGGTTGCCATCCCCTTTATCGTGGATACTCCAATCAGCACACATTCCTCTATCTACAAAAGTTTTTTGAATATAGTCAGTTGTATATTGAATTTGTTCCTGTCTGTTCCATTCTTTGGGAAGGGCAAATTCAAATAACCTGCCAAGTTGGGCATCTGCATTTTTTTCAATCTTCAATACCTCATTCCATAACCTTTGTTTCTGAAATGTGATTTTAAATTTTTCTAAAGCAGCTTCTTTATCTTCTGATCTTTTGTATCGGACAGATTTTTGAAAGCGTTTTATATTTTCTTCTGGTACTATCTGCCATTCAGGAGGTGCGTTTTCACACATCATCAGCCGAGTGTAGACCACTTCTTTTTTAGAAGTGTAATAACTGATTCTCCCGGTTTCCTCGTTTTTCATCACATCCCCATTGAGATATGCGGAAGCGGAGATAACAGATTTCCCTTTACTTCGTCCGACTATTTTGACTGTGTAATGAAAAATCGCCATGTCTGGATTCCTCCTTTCTGCACATCCGGCATAGATTTCCGGCAACATTGCTTTCGGTTTTAGGAAAAGCAGCATTGCCGGAACGCCCTCTGCGTAAGAGTGCCCTGCGCATAGCAGCCTGCATGGAATGCGCCTCTCTGGCGAAGAGTGCCTCCTGCGGCATGAGCAGGTCTGGCTGAAAGCCCCGCCGACGGAACGAGCCCGGCAAGCGTGAACGCAGACCGGTTGCCACTTGTGGCAAACTTATTGGGACGACCTCTGGTTGTCCATAAGTGCGCCCTTCATGAAAAAGCAATGAAGGGAATGAAAAACTCATCCCCTCCGCCATTACACTTCCTCCATATCGGTATTGACTTCTTTCTGCATTGCCTTTGAGAAAAATTTCCCGTTGGCTTCCTGCCTTTTCAGAAAACCAATCAGCTTTGGGATGTCTTCTTCCTCAATAGGCGCACCGAGAACGGATTCCACCGCACCGCCAATCTGACAGAGCCTATGGGTTCGTTTTTTACTTTCTTCGGCTTTCTTTCGCTTCAGAAGTTCTTTCTTCTGTGCCGCATATCGTTTCGCCTTTTCAAGGCTTTCCTGCTCTTTCTTTTCCATTTCAAGCATTCGTGCTTCATAACTTTTTGTTGATTTTGCCATTCTTACATTCTCCTTTCCTTCACAAACATAAGTTCTTGGTTGCGTATCAGAAGAAGCACATGGTATAATCTTCTTGCGTGTAGGTATATCATGGCTTCGGTCTGATAGAACCTTTGGCGGTTTCTTGGGAAGCCGCCTTTTTAATTTGCCGCAGTTCTTGTTACGGCTTTTACATTTCCTCTATCCCTCAAATCACGACCTTCATTCGCTTCCATAAACATTTCCAGAATATCGGTTTTAATCAGGACTTTACGACCAACCTTTAATACCGGAAGTTTCTTCCATTCTACAAGCTGTCTTAAGGTGTTTCTGCCGATTCCCGTATAGTCGGCAGCTTCTTCGATGGATAATGCAATTTTTCTTTGCGTCATATAATCACCTCCTTATAAATTGCATTATGCAATTCCTGTGATGTAAGTATATCCTTTTCACATCTTTTTGTCAAGCGTTACGAAATGTCAAAAATAAATATTGCATTGCATATTGCAATTTCGGAAAAACAATGCTATAATTCATACATACCGAAAAAGGAGGCAGTCAGCATGAAAGATAAAGAATTACGCAAGCTGATAGGCAGCAGAATAAAACAGCGCCGTCTGGAATTGAATCTGACACAGCCTTATGTCGCAGAGAAGATGGGAGTTACCGCTTCTACAATCCTGCGTTATGAGAATGGTTCGATTGACAATACGAAAAAAATGGTGCTGGAAGGTCTTTCGGAAGCACTCCATGTATCTGTGGAATGGCTCAAAGGGGAAACAGATGAATATGAAACCGACATTACGGATAAGAGAGAATTACAGATTCGTGATGCGATGGGAGATATTCTGGAACAGTTACCGCTTGCCCTTACCAAAGAAGAAGATGCTTTTTCAAAAGATTTATTACTGCTGATGTTAAAACAATATGGTCTGTTTTTGGATTCCTTCCAGTTCGCCTGCAAAAACTTCAAGGGAAATGCTGGTCAGACGGATATTGCCAAAACAATAGGGTTTGAATCGAATGAGGAATATAATGAGATTATGTTCTTAAGGGAAATCACTCATACCATCAATGCTTTTAATGAGATGGCAGACATTGTAAGGCTCTATTCCAAGAAACCAAAAACAGCAGAACAAAGGCTTGCAAATCTTTTATCAGAAGTCTTATACGAAGATTCCGAATCGGTATAGTAAGACAACCGGAGTTATGATATACTTACACGCACGAAGCATTTCATCAGTTCCGATTGTCTAATATCGAAAGGAGACATACGATTATGGCAAAAGGATCTGTAAGAAAAAAAGGAAAGAAATGGTACTACCGCTTCTATGTAGAGGACGCAAGCGGCAATCTTGTTCAGAAAGAATGCGTTGGAACAGAAAGCAAAAGTGAAACTGAAAAACTGCTCCGTCAGGCAATGGATGATTATGAGAAAAAGAAATTTGTTGCCAAAGCGGATAATCTCACAGTCGGACAGCTTTTGGATGTGTGGGCAGAGGAGGAATTAAAAACAGGTACGCTCAGCAATGGTACGGTGGAGAATTACCTCGGAACAATCCGAAATATTAAGAAACACCCATTGGCAGAACGTAAACTGAAAAATGTAACCTCTGAACATTTGCAATCTTTCTTCGATTTGCTTTCCTTCGGGGGAGTTCATCCCGATGGAAAAGAGAGAAAGGGTTACAGCAAAGATTACATCCATTCTTTTTCCGCAGTCATGCAGCAATCATTCCGCTTTGCAGTATTTCCAAAGCAGTATATTACGTTCAATCCTATGCAGTATATTAAACTGCGGTATCAGACGGATGAAGTGGATTTGTTTTCTGATGAGGATATGGACGGAAATGTCCAACCAATTTCACGAGAAGATTATGAAAGACTGCTTGCTTATCTGCAAAAAAAGAACCCAGCCGCAATACTTCCAATCCAGATAGCCTATTATGCCGGGCTTCGTATTGGAGAAGCCTGTGGTTTGGCATGGCAGGACGTAAATCTGGAAGAACAATGCCTTACCATAAGACGCAGCATCCGATATGATGGCTCAAAGCGCAAATATATCATCGGACCAACCAAGCGGAAAAAAGTAAGGGTTGTTGATTTTGGAGATACACTGGTAGAGATTTTCCGTAATGCCCGGAAAGAGCAGTTAAAAAATCGAATGCAGTACGAAGAACTTTATCACACGAACTACTACAAAGAGGTCAAAGAGAAAAACAGAGTGTACTACGAATATTATTGCTTAGACAGAACGCAGGAAGTCCCGGCAGATTATAAAGAAATTTCTTTTGTCTGCTTAAGACCGGATGGTTGTCTGGAACTTCCGACTACTTTGGGGACGGTATGCAGAAAGGTGGCAAAAGCATTAGAGGGATTTGAAGGCTTTCATTTCCACCAGTTACGTCACACCTATACAAGCAACCTTTTAGCAAATGGAGCAGCCCCAAAAGATGTACAGGAATTGTTGGGACACTCAGATGTCAGTACCACAATGAACGTCTATGCTCACTCCACAAGAGATGCGAAACGAAAATCGGTTCGGCTTCTTGATAAAGTGGTAGGCAATGACTAAAAAATTTCCCTTATTTCCCTTGTGATTATCTCATAAGGGCAAAAATAAGGGAAACTACATATCATTTCACTAATGAACAGGCGGGAAAGCCTGTAAAATAGGGAAAGTTAGAGGAATAATTATATAAATTCCAGTTTGTAGAATTCAAAAATTTAATATGAAATGTGAGATAGAGCGTATGGAAATAATCTATACGTTCTATTTTTTTTGCCTTTTTGAAAAAAGTGATTAAAAAACTATTGACATTTTGTTACTGGCAAAACCGCTAAGTCGATTTTGTGATGTGTATGGCGGCAGGCTTCCGGTTCATGTGCGCTGTTTGATTGATGAGTGTGCTAACATCGGGCAGATTCCGAAGCTGGAAAAGCTGGTGGCCACCATCCGAAGCCGTGAAATCTCTGCCTGTCTGGTGTTGCAGGCACAGAGCCAGCTCAAGGCAATTTACAAAGATAATGCCGATACCATCATCGGCAATATGGATACTTCCATCTTCCTGGGTGGCAAAGAGCCAACAACGCTGAAAGAGCTGGCGGCTGTTCTGGGAAAGGAGACCATAGACACTTACAACACCGGAGAGAGCCGGAATCAGGCTCTCATATATCGAGGGCAGATTGTTCCGGCTTTTGTGCGCTTATGAAACAAACCTAACTAATCATTCAAATGATTCCGGCTAATATTATTTATGGCATTTTTTGAACAGGCAATTACCGTTCTTCAGACTCTCGTTATCGCTCTGGGCGCTGGTCTTGGTATCTGGGGTGTCATCAACCTGTTGGAAGGTTACGGCAACGACAACCCTGGCGCAAAATCTCAGGGCATGAAGCACTTAATGTCTTCTATGTGAAAAGATTTTAAAGGAAAAACGCACATCCTACGCAGATAACATGACAATTTCATGCAAAGCGAAAGGAGACACCATGAAAATCGAATACACAAAAGTAGGAGACTATTATTTACCGAATCTTTACTATCCGGAGGAAACCAGACCGATTGGCTGTTGGGGAATGCTTCGGAATGAATATCTGAAAGAACATAAATCTGGAACTTATACATATCTTCTTCTGACCGGCAGACTGGACAGCTATCTGGCAGATCTGAATGAACAGGCACAGGAACGCTTTGAGCTGATAGAAGCTCAGATGAGAAGTGCAGAGGGAGTTACGGAGGAACTGAAGAGACAGAATCCTATGGAATGGGTATGCCATTGCAACAATATCCGCAACCGGGCTGCTGAAATCATCAAGCAGGAACTGATTTATGTATAAGGGGGATTCCAGATATGAGAAGAGAATTGATTGAAAGCTATTATGAAGAATACCAGCGGGAACTGGAAAGATTTCTTGAATCCGATCCAGAGATGTTTTCTCTGGAAGCAGAAATTCATCATTACATAGAAATATTGGAACCAGTCCTCAGAGATGCCGGACAGGAGATGTGGCAGGCATTGGACAGAATTATCTTAGCGAAAAATGCCATGGAAGGGATTGTGGCAAAAGAAATGTATATCCGGGGATTTCTGGATTATGAAAGGCTGGTGTGTGAGAAAGACAACCATATCTGAAAAATGAAAATGTGACAGCATAAACAAATAAGACCTTCTGTGAAAGCAATCAGCCACAGGAGGTCTTTACTGTCTCACCTGCATAAAAAATACCTCCGTTTTCGTATTGATTGATTCAGCAGGTCGTACCGGTGTGGTAGGTACTGCTCTGCTGTGGGATAAGCATACGAAAATCGGAGAAAAAAGGCATTGAGGGGAAATTGAACTGGAATTGATAAAAAATAAACTTTTTATTGATAAATAAGTTTAGATACTAACTCTTTTGTCGTTTTGGTTGTTAATTATATTAAAAGTAGAAATATTTTGATAATGAAAGTGTGGGAGAGAAAATGAACAAAAGAAGATACAGCAATCGCAGAAGAAAGAATATTTTACGAGTATTCATTCTTTTAATGACTATCATAATAACCGTTGTAATGTGGAGAACAATAAAAATCGATGTGCAGGTTGGAGAATTAACATTACCGAAAATTTTGCAGTCAGAAAAGTCCTTTGCAGACACTTCGGGTGAATGGAATCTTATTTTGGTCGATCGAAATCATTATATTCCAAATTATTATCAAGTAGAATTGACAGAATTATCGAATGGTAAAAAAGTAGATTCACGGATATAACAGGAATTAGTAATGAACCATGGCATTACCGCTATGTTGGAATGACTGTCGCTAAAATAATGAAAGAAGAAAATTTATGTTTGGAAGAATATTTAGAAAAATATAAATAAAAACAAAAGAAAATCCTAACTTTTTTTATAGTAGGATTGTTATATTTTTTAGAAAACAGAGGGAGGCAAATTTGCGAATGGAATACAAAACTGATTCTTTGTTAGTACATCTAGCAAGAGCAGGAGATGAAGATGCGTGTGAAAAACTGGTCAAAAAATATTACTCAAGTATATATCAATATTGTTTGCTACATATCAATGATCCCTATGAGGCAGAGGATTTGACACAAGAAGTGTTTACACGTTTCTTTTCCAATTTATATAGATATAAAGAATATGGAAAAGTTAAGAATTATCTTTATACAATTGCCGGAAATACCGTTAAAAATTATTACAAAAAGAAAAAAGATATTCCATCAGAGGAACTGCTAAAATCAGAGGACTGTAGTAAAAATCATGTAGAAGAGCTAGGAGTCCGATTAACTATTGAACAGGCAGTGAGAAAGTTACCGGAAGAAATTAGAGAAACGGCAGTTTTATATTTTTTTCAGGAATTGAAGCAAAGAGAAATTGCAGAATTACTTCATATCAAACTTTCTCTTGTAAAATATCGAATCGGAAGAGCAAAAGAACTTTTAATGAAAGAGTTGGAGGTGAAAAAAGATGAAGAATTATAAGCAACAAATAAAGGAATATAAAGAGGAGATTGAAGAAAAGTATGTAAGGATTGAAGCAGAAAACAGAACAGTAAAAGTATGTCAGAATATTTTGTCAGAGTCAATTTTATCGAAACAATCGCATAGAACATCTTATTTTGAATTTTTGTATGAGCAGACAAAATTCATAAAAAAAAGATGGTGGATTTTACAAGGTTGTATTCTTATGTGTCTATGGATATGGTTGAGTAATTATACGTCAGACATAAAAGATATGATGAGGATTATGGGAATATCTGCCACAATATTTGTGGTTCTGATTGTCCCGGAAATTTGGAAAAACAGAAGAAATGGTGCGATTGAGATTGAGCAGGCGTCTTATTACACACTGCGTCAGATTTGTACAGCAAGAATGTTAATGTTTGGAGTAGTGGATCTGGTGATCGTTATGGCGTTTTTGGCAATTACATATCAAACAACAATACTCTCGTTAAGAGATTTAGTGGTTAATTTTTTACTTCCGGTAAATGTTTCATGTTGTATATGTTTTCGTGTGTTGTACAGCAGATGGGAAAAATCAGAATATATAGCAGTGCTTTCCTGTCTGGTATGGGTTGGTTTATGGATGATGATTGTTGCAAATGATGTTATTTATCAGAAAATTGTAACTCCGGTATGGGTGGCTATGCTGATATTGACTTTTGTATATTTTATTTTTTGTGTTCAGAAGTCATTGCTATTTGATGAAAAAATTTTGGAGGATTACACGTATGAAATTAGAATTTAAAAATGTAACAAAACAATACGGAGAAGTAAATGCTGTTAATAAAGTGAATTGTGTTATGGAAAAAGGAATTTATGGACTGCTTGGAGTAAATGGAGCAGGAAAGACCACATTAATGCGTATGCTTTGTACGATTGTTCAACCATCAGAAGGACAAATATTATGGAATGGTAAAGATATATGGAAACTAGGAGGCGAATACCGAGAAGCTCTGGGATATTTACCACAGGATTTTGGATATTATCCAGATTTGACCGTATATGATTATATGATGTACATTTCTTCTATAAAAGGGTTAAAAATGCCGTTTGCCAGAAAAAAAGTGAAGCAATTATTAAATCAAGTAGGAATGGAAAAATTCAGTAAAAGAAAAATGAAGAATTTGTCTGGAGGAATGGTTAGACGTGTAGGAATAGCACAGGCGATGTTAAACGATCCGCAAATTCTTGTCCTGGACGAACCTACCGCTGGATTAGACCCGAATGAAAGAATACGTTTTCGTAATTTAATTAGTGAATTGTCGGAAGAACGTTTGGTGCTCTTGTCTACACATATTGTATCGGATATTGAGTACATTGCGAATAACATTATGTTAATGAAAGATGGAGAACTTTTTTATGCAGGTACTGCGGAAGATTTAGTATCTTCTATGAAAGAAAAGGTATGGCAATGTAATGTTTCGAGAAGTATGATAGACAAATATATGAATGAATATTTGGTTGGAAATATAAAAACAACAAAAACCGGAGCAGAGCTTAGAATTATTTCAATAGAAAAGCCAACAGAAGATGCTGTGGCTGTAGAAAAAAATCTGGAAGATGCATTTCTATTTTATTTTGGAGAAAAATCGGAGGAAAAACAAGATGCTTAAATTAGAATTAAAACGAATTTTTTCAAAGAAAATTAATGTATTTGCAATCGGATTGGCATTGATACTTGCTGTCATTTTTAGCGGATTTGCAGTTACAAGTAATTGCTATGTGGATGAGAATGGAAATGCTAGTACTGGAATTATGGCAACAAGAAAACTTACAGATAACAGACGAGCATGGAAAGGTACATTGACAGAAGATGAACTTGGAAAAGTTATAGAACAAAATAAAAATGCGATGACACAATCCTCAGAAGAAAATGCGATTTACGGAACGACATTACAACCGATAGATGATATTAGGGGTTTTATAATATCGGTATTAACACCGGATGCAGAATATGATGAAAGTGTTCTGAATCAAATTACAGAAGAAAATGTGCAAGAGTTCTATGACACTTATCATAAAAATATGGAAAAGATGGCAGAAGAATATGGAAAGACTTCTGTACAGAAAAAATACTTGGAAAAGAAATATAATGAAATAAAATTACCAGTAGAATACGAATCTTATAGTTCATGGGATACTATGATTATGTATGTAGAAACGTATTCTATTATTCTGGCAATCATAGTTGGTTTTATTTGTGCTGGAATATTTGCAGATGATTTTCAGACAAAAGCAGATGCAGTATTTTTCTCTACAAAGTATGGACGTACAAAAGCTGTTAAAACAAAAATACTGGCAGGAATAGTTACGACAGTTATGATTTATTGTATGGGAATTATATTACTTAGTGTGATTTGTTTTGGAATTATGGGAACCAGTGGTATGAATACACCCTATCAAATGTATCAGGCATATAGTATTTACATTATGTCATATGGACAATACTATTTGTTGACAGTTGTATGTGGATTTATAGCCAGTATGCTGGCGGCTTCAGTGTCTATGTTAGTAGCGGCTAAAATGCATACAATTAGTGTCGCTGTTTGCATTCCGTTCTTTTTATATTGCTTATTGCCATTTATAGGACGGGCACTTTCTGGGTATACAACGCTTTTCAATTTGATACCAACAATTTTGACAAATGTACAGGCAAGTGTAAAAGTTCCACTTATTTATCAGATTGGGAATTGTGTATTTCGACAAATTCCGCTTGTAATGGTAATGTATACAGTAATGGCAATAGCCTTACTGCCTTTTATTTATAAAAGTTTTCGCAGATATGGAAATAGGTAAAAATTGTATTCATACTCATGAAAAATAAAGTATTTTCTGGAAAAGTAGTACATATTCAACGTCAGGAAGTAAAAAAGTATATACATGATGAGTCTGGGGCGGTAAAACGTGATGGATATGAAGTTGTGTGGTATACAAAAACAAGAGTTACATTTTTGCAACGGAACCGCTGGAAGATAGAGTATCTGCCTACGAAGCGGCAATCAGTGGCAAAATGCCGGATGTGAACGTGTTCAAGGGTGTTCAAACAGTTTAAAAACAAAAAGCGCGGAAGCCTTAATTTATAAGGCTTCCGCACCCGAATAAGTAATGCGGAAGATGGGACTTGAACCCACACGACTGCAATAGTCACAAGATCCTTAGTCTTGCTCGTCTGCCAGTTCCGACACTTCCGCATGCGTCGTATTAATTTGTTTCCGACAAGAAAGAATGATACCAAAAGGCGGGCATAATGTCAACAGTTTTGTAAAAAAAATATAAAAAACATATATTTCAAAAAATACGAAAAAGGTGTTGACATTTAAATGGCGTTGTTGTATTATATGCTTTGTCAGCTGCGAGGCAGCAAAGCAAATTGATATGCAGGAATGGCGGAATTGGCAGACGCGCACGGTTCAGGTCCGTGTGACTATTGCAGTCATGAGGGTTCAAGTCCCTTTTCCTGCATTTTAATCAACGATGCAGCAGAACAACTTAATACGCAGGAATGGCGGAATTGGCAGACGCGCACGGTTCAGGTCCGTGTGACTATTGCAGTCATGAGGGTTCAAGTCCCTTTTCCTGCATCATGAAAATCAGCAGAGAAGATCTGCTGATTTTTGCGTTATAATTATGGTGATATAAATTTTGTATTTTGGCATGTCTTTTTTCAGTAAGCTATCGAATAAATTCTCCTGCAAGTACAATCATTCTTTCAATCCATGAAATGAACAAAGTATAATATAATGAACAAAGTGTAACATAATGATACAAATTTACAGTATTTGGGAAAAATATTTCTATATTTTTGTTTATCAAAGTAGTAAACTTGTTTTTATAAGATTTATATTGTTAATGAATGAAAACAGTTCAAGTTGGGGGCAGACAATGAAAACTACAAACATAAAAAGTGAATCTGGTAAAATATCTTTATGGGAAAAACTTAGCTACAGCGGCGGGGATGTGGCAAGCTGCATTACGTTTGGTGCAGTCAGTTCTTACCTTTCCTATTATTATACAGATATCGCAGGAATTTCCATTGCAGCAGTGGGCGTGATCTTTGGCGTGACAAGATTGTTGGAAGCACTGGTGAATTTCCTGACGGGCGTTGCTATTGATGGCAGTCATTTCAAAGGTGGTAAGGCAAAGCCGTTTATTTATGCAACTACAATCCCGCTGACAATTATGGTTATTCTGGTTTTTATGGTACCGGATCTGAGCGCACACGGGAAGGTGACGTTTGCGTTTATTACTTATTTATTATTCTGTATCTTGTATGCGGTCAACAACACTGGTTACGGCACTTTGCTGTCGTTGCTGACCAGTGACGTGAAAGAACGGCGTGTGCTGAATAGTTTTAAAGTATTTGGAAGCGGAACAGGAAGTTTGCTGGTAAGTTTCCTGACGCTGCCATTGGTAGCACTGTGCGGCGTGCAGGGACGTTTCAGTTTTGCACCGGTGGCGGTAATCTATGGTGTGATCAATCTGGTGTTACTTGGAAATTGTAGTATTTCCTGTCGGGAACGTGTGCAGACAGACGGGGAAGCACGCATGAGTTTAAAGGAATCTCTGCACTGTGCGGCAAAAAGCCGGTCATGGATTTTGCTCTGTGTGATCGGAGCCTGTGTTATGGTTGTTATGATACTGCAGAACCAGAGCATTATGTATTACGCGAAATATATTTTGATGGATGAGAGCAGGGCAACATTAATTCTTACGATTTATACAATGACACAGCTTTTGGCGGCATTGTTTATGGATAAGATGCTGAATTGGCTTGGAAACAGAAACTGTATGCTGTTTGGATTTGGTGTTTTTCTGGTGTTGACAGTGGTTATGTTTGCATTTAGGAAAAATCTGATCTTATTCTGCATTTTTATGTTATTGGCAGGGCTTGGAAAAAGTATGGCAACCAGTCCATGTTATGCCATTTGTGCGGATACGGTAGATGAAGTAGAAGCGTTGACTGGAAAACGTCCGCAGGGGGTGATGACATCCTTTATGATGTGCACGATGAAAGCTGGGACTGCCATTGCCGGAGTGGTATTTTCAGTGGTGCTCCATGCAGGACATTATGCGGCAGAGACGGCGCAGCAAAGTCCGGAGGCAATTTGTGCCATTTACATGAATCTGTTTTGGCTACCGATGCTGATCGTGGCAGGATGCATGGTGCTGGCATTTTTCTTTAAGCGTCAGTCGATCCAAAAGTAAGCCTGCTGATTAAAAAACAAGAAGAAATTGCGGGGAAAATAAGAGACAAAGATGGACTTCTCTTTTTAAACACTCTGTGCTATAATGTGACGACAAGTGACAAGACAGACAAAACAACGAAATTAAGTGTATTTGTCTATCCTATGAAAAACCATATCCTTATAGCGATATGAGAATAAAGGAGAGTAGTTTTATGAAAAAGATACTAAATCACATTTTTATTGATGGTTTGAGTGGAATGGCACTTGGGCTTTTTTCTACATTGATCATCGGAACAATCATTGGACAGATTGGAACTTTAGTTGGAAATGAGATTGGAACTTATCTGATTGCGATTTCCAGTGTGGCAAAAACAGTAACCGGAGCAGGTATTGGTGTCGGTGTCGCTGCAAAGTTTAAACAGGGACCGCTTGTAACAGTTTCAGCTGCGGTAGCCGGTATGATCGGAGCGTTTCCGGCACTGGGAATGGAAAGTTTTGCATTGGGAAAAGCAGGAGAGCCTCTGGGAGCTTTTGTGGCAGCTCTGATCGGCATTGAGTGCGGCAGGCTGGTTGCAGGAAGAACAAAAATTGATATTATTTTGACGCCACTGGTATCCATTTGTACCGGTGCGGCAGCAGGATTTATCGTGGGACCGCCAATTTCCAATTTTATGAAATGGCTTGGAAATCTGGTAAATATTAACGTAGAGGCATCTCCGATTCTTGGAGGTATCGCAGTATCCGTTCTTATGGGAATGATTCTGACTCTGCCAATCAGTTCGGCAGCACTTGGTGTTTCCATGGGACTGACAGGGCTTGCAGCAGGTGCAGCGACGATTGGATGTTGTTGTCAGATGGTAGGTTTTGCGGTAGCAAGTTATCGGGAAAACAAATTTGGCGGTTTTATTGCGCAGGGAATCGGAACATCCATGCTTCAGGTGCCAAATATTTTGCGAAGACCGTTGATCTGGCTTCCACCAATCATTTCCAGTGCGATTTTAGGACCGATTGCATCTGCAGTTTTACATATGGTAAGTACACCAATCGGATCTGGAATGGGTTCCGCAGGTTTTGTCGGACAGATCGCAGCTTATGGAGCAATGCTTGAAACAGGCATGTCTTCTAAAGTGGCACTGATTCAGATCATCATTATGCATTTTGTTTTGCCGGCAGTTGTGACACTGATCTTCTCAGAAGGAATGAGAAAAGCCGGATGGATCAAAGACGGTGACATGAAACTGGAAGTATAAAATCAAAGAATCTGAAAAATGGGAATGAGCAAGTAGCGAAAGCAGATTGCGAATGTCCGCTTTACAAACAGTATGGAGCATGCTTAAGTGAAAGTATATAGAATATCGAAGGATTGGTTGAACATTTTTACGGATTGTTATAAAGTAGTAGCAACACAAGTAAATGTTTGCTGGAGGTAGAATGGTATGGAAAACTTTGTATATGAAACACCCACGAAAGTTTATTTTGGAAAAGGTGAAGAACAAAACGTAGGAAAAATCATTGCCGGATTTACACCGAAGAAAGTGCTGGTTCATTTTGGCGGTCAGTCTGCCAGAAAAAGCGGACTGTTGGACCGCGTGGAAAAAGCGTTGGAAGCAGAAGGCATCGCTTATGTGGAACTTGGCGGTGTGACAGCCAATCCGGAACTGAAGCTGGTGAGGGAAGGAATCGCACTCTGTCAGCGGGAAGGCGTTGATTTTGTATTAGCCGTTGGTGGTGGTTCTGTACTGGATTCTTCTAAAGATATTGCAAACGGTGTGGCAAATCCGGATATTGACGTGTGGGATTTTTCGCTGGGAAAATGTGTACCACAGAAAACATTACATAAGGGAGCAATCCTGACACTGGCAGCAGCCGGTTCTGAAATGTCCAATTCCTGTGTTATTACAAATACGGAAACAAACGAAAAACGAGGCTATGGATGCAGCTGCAACCGTATGGATTTTGCTGTTGAAAATCCGGAACTGACCTATACGGTAAGTCCATATCAGACCGCCTGCGGTATCGTGGATATTGCAATGCATACGATTGAGCGTTATTTCGGCCCGGGCGAAGATACTTATCTGACGGATGCCATTGCAGAAGCAGTGATCAAAAATGTGATGAAAGCCGGAAAAGACTGTCTGGCAGATCCGGAAAATTATGAAGCGCGTGCAAATATGATGTGGGCATCTTCACTGGCTCATAATGGTCTGACAGGATGTGGACGAAAGACTCAGCTTGTTGTTCACCAATTAGAGCATGAGGTTTCCGGAATGTATACACAGGTGGCACACGGAGCTGGCTTGGCAGCACTCTGGTGCAGTTGGGCACGTTATGTATACAAGGCAAACATCAACCGCTGGTTACAGTATGCACAGAATGTATGGAATGTAGATGTGGATTTTGAACACCCGGAGAAAACCATTGAGACGGCCATTAACATGCAGGAAGCATTTTATGCATCTATTGGAATGCCAACAAATTTGAAAATGCTTGGTGTGAAAGAAACAGATTTGGAGATGCTGGCGTTTAAGTGCTCCAGAGGGAAAACACGTACACTGATCGGTTACAAAGAACTGGCATACGATGACATATTGGAAGTGTTCCGTATGGCGTATGATGTCTAAAAACTCAGTTAGTACGGAGTAAATGATGAATTTTATTGATTCTTATAAGAAGCTTGAAAAATTATGCAATGAGATGTACGGCGATAAGCATGGTGTCTCATTATATATTGATGAAATGATTAATACACCTGTTGGTTCGTGTTATGTTAAAAGTTGGAATGAGGATTTGAAGCAATTAAAACATTATCGTTGGGTGAGAAATCAAATTGTGCATGAACCGGGATGTACGGAAACAAACATGTGTAACCGTGATGATATACAATGGATAAATAATTTTTATACTCGGATGATGTCTACAAGTGATCCGCTGGCTTTATATCGAAAAACAATCAGGTCAAACAGAAAGACTCATTCATCATCAGGGGGGAAATCGGCATCGCGGCAGTGTGACGATTCACAACAAAAAGGAAAGCACAGTAGATTTTCACAGGAATCTCACAGGTGTGGAGTGTTCGTTTGGGGCACTATAATTGCAGTGATAGTTATATTCCTGTTTTTTAAAGTCATATTATAAATTTTTCTCAGAGATATATCGATATATTTTTATGACATTTTAGTACCTTGTCTATGGTTTTGAATGGACAAGGTATTTTTTTCGTTTTTACCTATTTTGTGTTTTAGGATAACATCTTTTGTAAAAAAATATTATGAAAATGGAAAATTCTGTAGTAAACGACAGGCTTTTTCCGTTATTATATATATAAGAGATAAATCACAATCTTTTTACTACGGATATCTGTAAATGGGTTTTCGAATCTTTGTTTAAAAGATTTCGAGAATGTATGTAAATAACGGGGAGGAAACGTTATGCTTTTGTTTTTAATCATGCTGGACAGCGATGAGGACCGGTCCAAATTTGTTCAGCTTTATCATAAATATCGTTATTTTTTGTGGTATTTGGCATGTGAAAGACTACAGGATGACCATCTGGCAGAAGATGCAGTACAGGAGACATTTCTGGCACTGACGCATCACATAGACAAGGTTGGCTGTGTGGAATCTGCAGCAACGCGGAATTTTCTGGCAACAATTGTAAAAAATAAAGCAACGGATCTATGGAGAAAGCGTCAGGGAATCATGGAAGAGAAAGAGGCTTCCCCAAAACAGGAAGCAGAGGTTTTCGGTGAAGATGTGCTGGATCAGTATCTGGTGAAGGAAAGTTATGAACGCATTTTGCAGGCCATTCAGAAATTGGATGAGATTTATCGTGTGGTATTTGAGTTCAAATATTTGCATGAACTTTCCGACAGGGAGATTGCTGATCTGCTTGGCGTAACACCAAAAGTGGTGAATGTGCGGATTTTCCGGGCACGGAAAAAATTGCAAAATCTTCTGAGAGAGGAGTGATGGCACAGTGAACAGACGAAATCAGGGAAAATCAGAGAAAAGCGAGTATATTTATAAAAAACGAAAAAAAGTGCGGGGCGCAGATGAAGTACTAAAACGGGCATTGGCAGACTGCATGCAGGAAGAAACGAACCAGGTACAGAAAAAGCTGGAACGAGAAGGACAGCATGCATTTTCAAAGCCGTTTATTGAAAAAATGCAGTTTATTTTAAAACAGGGAAAACAGGCGGAAGAACAGCAGAAAAAGAAAGCACGTGGGCGGCGATGGACCCGTGTGGCAGCCGCATGCATTGTATGTGTGGTTGTGGCAGGCGGAAGCTGGGTCGGGCTGCGTGGAAATTTGAAAATGTCGCAGAAGGAATCCTCTGCTTTAACTGGCAAAACAGAAACGGCAAGCCAGGAGGAAAGCCCTGAAATGGGAAAGTCAGATTATGCTGATACAATAAGTGGAAACGTGGATGCTTCGGATACGCAGGAGAATGAATCTAATGTTTTAAATGAGGATAAGAAAGAAACAGAAAGCAGTCAGGATTCGGCGGGCACAGAGGAAGACGCATCAGCATCTACGGGGATGCTTGCACAGAATGTGGATATAAAAGTGCTGGAAGTGACACCAACATCCCTGAAAGTAAGATTGACAAATAACGGCGATGAAGATATTAGTTTTGGAGATGATTACGAAGGTATAGAAGTTTATGATGAGACGACAGATACATGGATGGAGTGTCAAAAGCAGTATGAAATCGCATGTTACGATATTTTACATTTTGTGAAGTCAGGGGATAAACAGAATTGGTTTGACTGGTATGTGGACTGGGCAAATGTATATGGTTCTCTTGGGGCAGGGCATTATCGCCTGCAGAAAAATATTTCCATTGGAAATATCGATGGTGGCGACCAGTATGTACAGCTAATTCAGATTGAATTTGATGTCAGATAACAGCTACAGCCAATTCAGATCGAATTTGATGTCAGATAACAGCAGTGATTGCGGGAGGAGAAGAATTATGAGAGAAAAGAAAAAAGCGGGAAAATGTTCTGTTTTTGGAAAATGGATACTTTGTATGCTGTTAGTTGGATGTATGCTGTCCACAATCGGATGTGGAAAAAGCGCGCAGTCAAGTGCAGACAGCAGTGCCACAAATCACAGTGAAAGTGGTTTTGGAACTTTTCAGGCAGAAAGTCAGAAAAAAGTCAGTGCGGAAACAACGGCTGAAGGTGGTGTCACAGAAGCAACAGTAAATACAGACGATACCGTGGAACAAAGTGTACAGGACTCCGGAGAACAGGGAACGGATACGACCGGAACAGAATTTGAACAGGTGGAAGGGGTTAACACAGATCAGAAACTGATCAAAACGGTCAATATGTCAGCAGAGACTACCGAGTTTGATACATTGGTAGCAGATGTGCGGGAAAAAACGAAGAGTGTCGGCGGTTATGTGGAAAATTCCGATATTGGCGGAAACTATGGAATGGATATGACGCGGTATGCGTATCTGGTTCTGCGGATTCCGGCAGATCAGTTGGATAATTTTGTAAATGGATTAAAAGATACCACTAACGTACGGTCTTTCAGTGAGAACACGGAGGATGTCACGCTGCAGTATATCGATATGGACACACATATCAGAGCATTGCGGGAGGAACTGGATGCGTTATTTACCATGATGGAGCAGGCAGATTCTATGACGGATATCCTGTCCATTCAGTCCCAGATCACGGATGTCCGTTATGAGATTGAAAGTTATGAGTCCCAGCTTCGTGTATACGACAATCAGGTCAATTATAGTACGATATATCTGGATCTGTACGAGGTAACACGGGAAAGTTCGACTACCGGTAAAACGTTTGGTGATCGTGTGTATACCAGATGGAATGATAATCTGTATCGGATGGGGCAGGGATTTCAAAATTTCCTGATCGGTTTTTTGGGAGGTCTGCCGATCCTGGTTCCGGTTGTGATCGTGTGTGTGGCAGCTTTTATGGTAGTTCGCAGGATTTTGCGAAAGAGAAAAGACAGAAAAAAGGGGAAACAGAAATCAGATTCTGAAAAAATGTGATTACACTGATTTAAATCGGAGTGTAGGCTTGCAGAGATACACAGAAGAATATGTCATGCATTACATGACGTGCATCTCGTAGCAAGAATGTCGAGGACATTCTTGAAAATGGGAATCCGCCTTGCAGGATTCCCATTTTTATGGTAAAATAAAAAAACTTTGGTGAACAAATGTTCATTGCCAAGTATATCGTTGTGAAACAATGTGAACAAATTCAAGCCGAACGCACGTGAGACTTGATGCGTGATTCTGGTCAGCATAGGCTGACATATTCATCTCAGAATCACTGCGCATCCACGCGGAGCGTTTATCTCAGGCTGAGATAAAAAGACAAGGATAGCTGCCGAAAGAGAATCCGGAAGCACAGAAAAGAGTTCTGCTGCATGAAAATGGATATTTTGGCAGTTAATTTTTGGTTACAGCGAACCTGGTACACAAAAACAGTGTGTTTTCTTGATTCGTATGGGAACGGACTGATGATATGGAACCGGTGAATGATAGGAACGAATTACAATGGAAAGGGTGAGAGAATGGCAGATAAAGTAACATATGATGCGGGAAGTATTTCCGTGCTGGAAGGGCTGGAAGCAGTGCGCAAGCGTCCCGGTATGTACATCGGAAGTGTTTCACGTAAGGGGTTAAACCATCTGATCTATGAGATTGTGGATAATGCAGTGGATGAGCATCTGGCAGGAGCCTGCAGCGAGATTAAAGTGACGCTGGAAGCGGACGGTTCCTGTACAGTAGAGGATAATGGCCGTGGTATTCCGGTGGGAATGCATGAAAAAGGAGTTCCGGCGGCAAGACTTGTGTTTTCTACATTGCACGCAGGAGGAAAATTTGACGATTCTGTATATAAGACAAGCGGCGGATTGCATGGTGTGGGTTCTTCGGTTGTAAATGCACTGTCCACGTATCTGGATGTGCAGATCAGCCGGGACGGTGCAATCCATCATGACCGGTATGAGCGTGGTGTGGCAGTAGAACCGCTGGTGAATGGTTTGCTTCCGGTGATCGGAAAGACAAAAAAGACCGGAACAAAGATTAATTTTCTTCCGGATCCGGAGATTTTTGAAAAAACAAGATTCAAAGAGGATGAGGTAAAAAGCCGTCTGCATGAGACAGCATATCTGAATCCGAAGTTGACGATTATTTACGAAGATCTGCGTGGTGAGGAGCCGGAACACATTGTTTATCATGAAGAAGAAGGAATCATCGGATTTGTCCGTGATCTGAATAAAAAGGCAGAAGTGCTGCATGACGTGGTTTATTTCAAGGGTGAGAGCGAAGATATCACCGTGGAAGCGGCATTTCAGTATACCAATGAGTTTCATGAAAATATTCTTGGCTTCTGTAACAATATTTACAATGCGGAAGGCGGTACCCATATCACTGGATTCAAGACGATTTTTACAACGGTAATGAATCAGTACGCTCGCCAGCTTGGAATTTTAAAAGAAAAAGATGCAAATTTTACCGGTGCAGATGTGCGTAACGGTATGACCGCGGTTATTTCCATTAAGCATCCGGATCCGCGTTTTGAGGGACAGACCAAGACAAAACTGGATAATCAGGATGCCTCCCGTATTACAGCAAAAGTTACCGGTGACGAGATCCAGCTGTTTTTTGACAAAAATCTGGAGACACTGAAAATAGTATTATCCTGCGCGGAGAAAGCGGCAAAAATCCGTAAGACAGAAGAAAAGGCAAAGACAAACTTGTTGACAAAGCAGAAATTTTCTTTTGATTCCAACGGAAAACTGGCAAACTGTGAGAGCAGGGATGCTTCCAAATGTGAGATTTTCATCGTCGAGGGAGATTCTGCCGGTGGTTCCGCAAAGACCGCCCGTGATCGTAATTTCCAGGCGATTCTTCCAATCCGTGGAAAAATTTTGAATGTTGAGAAAGCAAGTATTGATAAAGTGCTGGCCAATGCGGAGATCAAGACCATGATCAATGCGTTTGGATGCGGTTTTTCCGAGGGATACGGCAACGATTTCGATATTTCCAAATTGCGTTATGATAAGATTGTTATTATGGCAGATGCCGATGTGGATGGTGCGCATATTTCCACACTGCTTCTGACCTTATTCTATCGTTTTATGCCGGAACTGATCTTTGAAGGACATGTATACATTGCAATGCCACCACTTTATAAAGTGATTCCGTCCAAAGGAAAAGAAGAATATCTTTATGATGATACGGCCCTGGAGCGTTACCGCAGGACACACACCGGTAGTTTTACATTGCAGCGTTATAAAGGTCTGGGTGAGATGGATGCGGAGCAGCTTTGGGAGACTACACTGGATCCGGAGACGCGTATGCTGAAAAAAGTCGAGATCGAGGACGGACGAATGGCATCGGATGTGACAGAAATGCTGATGGGTACGGATGTACCGCCGCGAAAAGCGTTTATTTATGAGCATGCCAATGATGCAGAGCTGGATATCTAATAAGGAAAGTAATGTAAGTAAATGATATAATTATTCTATGAACGAATAGAGTAGAAAAATCCGGATCAGAAACAAAAGAGTATTAGTCTGATCCGGATCAGGATTTGCAGGTGAATCCTGAATAGTGATTGTAGGAGAGAAACATGGCAGAAAACAGAGAGCAGATCATCCGGACCGAGTATTCGGAGATCATGCAGAAATCATATATTGACTATGCAATGAGTGTTATCATTGCCAGAGCCTTGCCGGATGTGCGGGACGGATTAAAGCCGGTGCAGCGCAGAACTCTGTACGATATGCATGAACTGGGCATCCGTTATGACCGCCCGTATCGTAAGTGTGCGCGTATTGTCGGTGACACCATGGGTAAATATCATCCTCATGGTGACAGTTCCATTTACGGAGCCTTGGTCGTGATGGCGCAGGACTTCAAATACGGTATGCCGCTGGTGGATGGGCATGGAAACTTTGGATCCATAGAGGGTGACGGAGCCGCAGCAATGCGTTATACCGAGGCACGTCTGCAGAAAATCACACAGCAGGCATATCTGGCAGATTTAGATAAAGATGTGGTAGATTTTATCCCGAACTTTGATGCGACAGAGAAAGAACCTTCCGTACTTCCGGTAAAAGTACCGAACATTCTGATCAATGGTGCAGAAGGAATTGCGGTTGGTATGGCAACCAGCATACCACCGCATAACCTTGGTGAAGTCATTGACGGTGTGATTGCCTATATGAAAAATCCGGATATTACCACAGAAGAAATAATGGAATATATTCAGGGACCGGATTTTCCGACCGGTGGAATCGTTATTAATAAAGATGAACTGGTTTCCATTTACGAATCCGGAAATGGAAAGATTAAACTGCGCGGAAAAGTAGAGATTGAGCCGATGAAGGGTGGAAAAGAACGTATCGTTATCACTGAGATTCCATACACCATGATCGGAGCAAATATCGGTAAATTCCTGAATGATGTATACAGTCTGGTTGAAACGAAAAAAACATCCGATATCGTGGATATTTCCAATCAGTCCTCTAAAGCAGGCATCCGTATTGTCATTGAACTGAAAAAAGGTGCTGATGCGCAGAATCTGTGTAACCTCTTATATAAGAAGACACGACTGGAAGATACTTTTGGCGTAAATATGCTGGCAGTAGCTAATGGAAAACCGGAAACTATGGGACTGGTATCCGTGATTCGCCACAACGTACAGTTCCAGTATGAACTTGCAACCCGCAAGTATACAACCCTGCTGAAAAAGGAACAGGATAAGTGTGAGATTCAGGAAGGTCTGATCAAGGCTTGCGATGTTATTGATCTGATCATCGAAATCCTGCGTGGAAGTAAAAATATCAAACAGGCGAAAAAGTGCCTGATCACCGGAGAAACAGAAGGGATCAAATTCAAGTCCAAACTTTCCGAAAAAACCGCTTCCATGCTTCATTTTTCTGAGCGTCAGGCTACCGCAATCCTGGAAATGCGTCTGTACAAGCTGATCGGACTCGAAATAGAAGCACTGATGACAGAGCATGAGGAAACATTGAAAAATATTGCACGGTATGAGGAAATTCTTGGAAGCCGTTCGGCCATGGCTAAAGTCATTATCAGGGAACTGAAAGCATTGAAAAAAGAATTTGCACATCCGCGCCTGACTGTAATAGAAAACGGAAAAGCTGCTGTATACAAAGAAAAAGAGATTGAGGCAGTTCCGGTTGTATTGTTGATGGATCGTTTTGGATATGTAAAGACCGTGGACAATTCTGTTTACGAGCGCAACAAAGAAGCGGCAGACAGTGAAAATAAGCAGATTGTTCCTTGTATGAGTGACGGAAAAATCTGTCTGTTTACCGATGGCGGGCAGCTGCATATGGTAAAAGTGTCAGATATTCCATATGGTAAATTCCGCGATAAGGGAATTCCGGTGGATAATATCAGTAATTATGATAGCAGCACAGAAAATATTGTATACATTACAGCACTGGAATCTATCATGGACAAGAAGCTGCTTTTTGTGACAGAACAGTCTATGTGCAAACTGGTGGCAGGCAGCGAATTTGATGTTTCAAAACGAACCACTGCAGCTACAAAATTGCAGGAAGGAGACAAAATCCTGTATCTGGCAGTCGCAGAACTGGAGACAACATTAGTACTCCGGTCACAGAAAAACTATTTCCTTCGCTTTGCAACCGAAGATATTCCGGAAAAGAAAAAAGGCGCTGTCGGTGTCCGGGGCATGCGGCTTGGTGATGGGGAACTGCTGACGGATGTATGGCAGCTGAACAATGAAAAAGAAGAGATTATTATGATAAAAGAGAAAGCCGTGCATTTGAATCGGCTGAGAATTGCAAACCGCGATACCCGCGGGGTAAAAAATAAAATCTTGTTTAGGGTAGTTTAAAAAGAAGCTGGAAGAAAACTCCAATGCCGGCACGATTGATTTTCTATCTGCGCTGCGCCTTGGAGTTTTGCTTCCAGCTTCTTTTTTAAGAGAAAAATGCGCGTGCCGCGCGTACAAGATATTCGGTATCTTTCACTCCGGCTGTCTCATATGGTGAATGCATGGCCAGCTGAGGTAATCCGATATCCACTGTATTGAGTGCGACCTGTGTATTGGAAATATTGCCCAGTGTGGATCCGCCTGCGATATCGGAACGATTTGTGAACGTCTGTACTGGTACATCTGCCTGTTTGCAGATATCGCGAAACATTGCTGCGGATACTGCATCGGTACAATATTTCTGGTTTGCATTGAATTTAATCACAATACCACCATTCAGGTACGGGCGGTTTGTCGGGTCTGCCATATCGGTGTGGTTCGGATGGACCGCATGTGCATTATCTGCAGAGAACATCAGGCTGTTAGCCAGATGAATGCGATAATCCTCACAGTCGTAGCCTAATACTTCGTGGATACGCTGCAGGGTATCACGTAAAAAAGTAGATGCAGCGCCCTGCTTGGTACCACTTCCCACTTCTTCGTTATCAAATACACAATGTAGAGCCAGATAATTGTTTTTTTCTCCGTACAAGAAGCCTTTCATGGATGAAAATGCACATTGTAGATCATCAAGCTGTGGAGCAGAGATGAATTCTTCATCAGCTCCCCAGATGCTGGCTGATTCTCTATTATATAAGAAGAGATCGTGTCCGAGAATGTCATCAGTGGATACATGAGCTGCGCCAGCAACTGTTTCCATAAAGGTGTCTTTTGCTGTACTCATGCCGTAGAGTGGAAGCATGTCTTTCTGCGCATTATATTTGTAGCCGCTGTTTACTTCACGATTCATATGGATGGCCAGGTTTGGAATCATGACCAGATCACGGTCTACATTGACCAGTCTGCTTTCGAGTGTTCCGGTAGATGGATTTTTGATGATCAGACGTCCGGCTACGGAAAGCGGACGGTCAAACCAAGGCGCAAAAATCATGCCGCCGTAGCGTTCTACATTGAGTTTGATATAGTGTTTTTCCACTTCCATTTCTGGATTTTCCTTAATTTTAAAGGAAGGAGAGTCACTGTGGCTAGCCATGATGCGCATACCGTGAAATCCATTTTCCGGAATAGAAAAAGCAATGATGGATGAGTCATTGCGTGTGATAAAATACTGTCCGCCGGCTTTCAGATTCCAGCGCTCATTTTCTGCCAGAGCGGTAAAACCATTTGCCAGAAACTCTTTTTTCATTGTGTCTACTGCATGAAAAGCAGATGGACTTGTCTTTATAAACTGTATTAATTCTGTTGCGATATTTGACTGCATAAACATTCACCTCGAATAATATAATTAGTAAAAAAGCATTAATAATGCCATGCATTATTGTATCATAAAACATCCATTTATGGAAAATGAAATTGCATCTGATTTGTTCTGAAAAATAGTGATTCTTGAAAAAATGTAGAAAAAAATGGAAAAAACACATGGAATAATGACGAAAAGAATGACGTAATCAAAGATATAATGGTTGAATTTGCACAGAATAGATTGATAATTGCATAACAATCGTTGACAAGCCCGTTTTGCATATGCTAGTATAATGCCTAGACAATTTTTGCAGGCTTTTATAGTCGTGGCATCATTTTTAACATGAAATAAGAATGTATGGCATGAAATATGAAAGATGCAGGGATTGGCTATTCACAATGAAGTATGAATATAAGGACATACTTTATGACTATCGAAGGGAGAGTTAATACATCATGACTTGGACTATTATTATTCCAATCATCGGCATCATCGCTTTATTGGTTGCCGCAGGATTAGCTGCCAATGTAAAAAAACAGTCTGAAGGTACAGACCGTATGAAAGAAATTGCAGCAGCAATCCATGAAGGTGCTCGTGCGTTCTTATTCGCTGAGTACAAAATTCTTGCAATCATTATTGTCATTGTATTTGTGGCAGTAGGATTTGCAATTGGCTGGACAACAGCTTTATGTTTCTTAATCGGAGCGTTTTTCTCTATTATTGCAGGTTTCTGTGGTATGACAGTTGCTACAAGAGCAAACGTCAGAACTGCGAATGCTGCAAAAGAGAAAGGTATGGCAGCTGCTTTATCCGTTGCATTCCGTGGCGGTGCAGTTATGGGACTTTGTGTAGTTGGACTTGGTCTGTTTGGTGTCAGCATCATTTATGTACTGACAGGAAACTCATCCATCCTGTTCGGCTTCAGTCTTGGTGCTTCTTTCGTTGCTTTATTTGCCCGTGTTGGTGGTGGTATCTATACGAAAGCTGCTGACGTAGGAGCTGACCTTGTTGGTAAAGTAGAAGCTGGTATTCCGGAAGATGATCCTCGTAACCCGGCTGTTATCGCTGATAACGTAGGTGACAACGTAGGTGACGTTGCCGGTATGGGAGCTGACCTTTTTGAGTCATATGTAGGTTCTATCATTTCTGCAATCACACTTGGTATTGCAGCATCTACATCTTATATCGGAGCAGCAGGAACCATTGGAGCAGCTTTCTATCCGTTAGTACTTTCTGCAGTCGGAATCATCGCTTCTATCATCGGTATTTTCTTTGTACGTGGTAAAGATGGTGTTAATCCGCAGAAAGCACTGAACACTGGTGAGAATGTTTCTTATGTGATCACAATCGTGCTCGCTGCAATTCTTTCCCACGTTATGCTTGGTTCTATGAAACCGTTTGTTGCAATCGTTGCAGGTCTGATTGTTGGTCTGCTGATCGGTAAAATCACAGAGTGGTATACATCTGATCATTATAGACATGTACAGAAGATCGCAGATCAGTCTGAGACAGGCTCCGCTACAAACATCATCAGTGGTCTTGCAGTTGGTATGCAGTCCTGTGCATTACCGGTTGTTCTGATCGCAGTTGCAATTATCGTAGCTTTCATGATGGCTGGTGTATACGGTATCGCACTTGCAGCCGTAGGTATGCTTGCCACAACAGGAAGTACAGTAGCCGTTGATGCATACGGTCCGATCGCAGATAACGCTGGTGGTATCGCAGAGATGTCCGGTCTGGACGAGAGCGTTCGTGACATCACAGACTCTCTGGATTCTGTAGGTAACACAACAGCAGCTATTGGTAAAGGTTTTGCTATCGGTTCTGCAGCTCTGACAGCTCTTGCACTTTTCGTAAGTTATGCAGAAGCAGTTGATCTGATGGAGTCCGGTATCAGTATCCTGAACCCGGTTGTTATCGCTGGTCTGTTCATCGGTGCCATGTTACCATTCCTGTTCTCATCCATCACAATGGAAGCAGTTTCCAAAGCTGCTTACAAGATGATCGAAGAAGTTCGTCGTCAGTTTAGATCTGACAAAGGAATCCTTGAGGGAACAAGCAAACCGGATTACAAGACTTGCGTAGGTATTTCTACACAGGCATCCTTAAAAGAGATGATCGTTCCGGGTATTCTGGCAATCATTGTTCCGATTGTCGTTGGTCTTCTGCTTGGTACAGAAGCTCTTGGCGGACTGCTTGCAGGTGCTCTGGTTACTGGTGTTATGATGGCTATCTTTATGGCTAACGCCGGTGGAGCATGGGATAATGCTAAGAAATTCATCGAGGGTGGAAATCATGGTGGAAAAGGAAGCGAGCCGCACAAAGCAGCCGTTGTTGGTGATACTGTAGGTGATCCGTTCAAGGATACATCAGGTCCTTCCATCAACATCCTGATTAAACTGATGACAATCGTGTCATTAGTATTCGCCCCACTGTTCTTACAGGTTGGTGGACTGTTAATTTTCTAAGATAAGAAAATAGATCGTTGACGAAGAATGTTCATATTTGTTTGATGAAATAAATATAAGAAAAGAGAACCTCCGGTTCCTGTTTCAGACAGGAACCGGAGGTTCTCTTTTTGTTTGACAGGAAATATATTGTAAGATAATGATAAAAGTGATAGTATTACTATCATAAAAAGAAGGTGATAAACATATGAGTGGAGATAAAATAGTACTCAGCACAAGAGAGCGACAGGCACAGCAGAAAAGAAAGCAGATTCTGACGGCATCGATGACCTTGTTTGAGAAAAAATGTATCGAAGACACTTCAATAGAAGAAATTGCGAAGCATGCCGGTGTGGGGGCTGCGACGGTATATCGTTATTTTTCTACGAAAATCGAACTGGTGATTGAGACTGCGGGACACTACTGGGAACAGGTAGCAGGAAAATATCTGACAGAGCTGGAAAGAGCGGAATCTGTTTCTTTAAAGAAGTGGAGCGGTTATCAGCGTTTGGAACAGATTTTACATATTTTCTGCCGGATTTTTGAAGAAGAGAAAGCATTTTTGAAATTTTTACAGGAATTTGATGTGTTTGTAAAAAAATATGAGATTTCCCAAGAAGGTCTGTCTGATTACGAAGATGGCATTTTGAAGTTGAAACCATATGTGACAAATGCACTGGAAACAGGATTGGAAGATGGAAGTCTTGCTTTTGTCTGTTCAGTAGATGAAATGTATTTTTCACTGACCCATACACTGTTGTCATTGATGGAAAAACTGGCAGTGGGAGGAGATATTTTGACTTCTGATCGGATTGTGGAAGGAAACGTACAGCTTCAGGTGATGACAGGAGTGATTTTGAGGGGATTACAGCAGAATTCTTTGGATAAAAAATAGAAGGAGACGGTATTATGAAAAAATTATCAACGGCAAAAATATGGCAGTTTGCAGCAGGTCAGTTTGGCTGGGCAATGTTGTCGGGAATTATTTCAAACTGGCTGGTATACTTTTATCAGCCGGATCAGGTAGCTATCAGTCAGGGACAGACGGTATTTATTCCGCAGGGACTGGTAGTCTTTGGAATCTTTACCATTATCGGGGGAATTACCGCGTTTGGACGGATTTTTGATGCGTTTACAGATCCGATGATCGCATCGTTATCTGACCGTTGTACATCGAAACATGGGCGAAGAATCCCATTTTTGAAATGGGCATCTTTGCCACTGGCACTTTCAACCGTGCTTGTATTCTGGTCACCGGTGAATAAAAACAGCCGAATTAACGCAGTATTTTTACTGGTCATGATTCTGGCATACTATTTATCAATTACGGCATATTGTACACCGTACAATGCGCTGATTCCGGAGCTTGGACATACGCAGCAGGAACGGCTGAATATTTCCACTGTGATTTCCTTTACATTTATTGCGGGAACAGCAGTTGCGTATCTGGCACCGACCATCTGGGGCATGTTTATTCCGGCATTTGGAAGAGTCGGTGCAATCCGTGTGACTTTTACGATTATGGCAGTGATTGCATTTATCTGCATGCTTGTTCCGGTGTTCTGTATCCGGGAAAAAGATTATGTCAATACGGTTCCGGCAAAAGAATCAGCATTTCGTTCTCTTGTGGAAACATTTAAAAATGGGGAATTTCGCAAATTTGTCGGATCAGATATTTTTTACTGGATTGCGTTGACAATGTTCCAGACAGGGCTTCCGTTTTTCGTTACCAGTCTGTTGCGTCTTCCGGAGACAATGACAACAATTTATTTTGTCGGAATGACTGCATTATCTCTGGTGTTTTACATACCGGTCAATAAGCTGACACCGAAGATCGGAAAGAAAAAGATGATTCTGTTTGCATTTGTGGTATTCAGTCTGGCTTATTTTTATACCGGTTTTATGGGGAAAATTTCTTTGATACCGGAAAACGCACAGGGACTGATTCTTATGGTTGTAGCAGCGCTGCCGATGGCAATTTTCGGAATTCTCCCGCAGGCAGTCGTTGCAGATATCGCACAGAGTGATGCTATAACTTCCGGAAGCAACCGGGAAGGCATGTTTTATGCAGCAAGAACCTTTGCATTTAAACTTGGGCAGAGCCTTTCCATGCTGATTTTTACAGCTGTTTCTACGATTGGAGCGGGAAACGGAACCGGTTATCGGATCGCAGCATTTGGAGCAGCAGTATTTTGCTGTGTTGGCGGTATTATTCTTGCGTTTTATAATGAAAAAAGAATTAACGGGATTATCAGCGGAAAGTAATTGTTTGTAACAGGGAAGGACAAAAGACAGGATACGAAGGAAGGACAATATGGAAATTATACAGGAAGTAAAATATGATGAGACTATGAAGACGACGGTAGAACCATATCTGAAACAACGATGCATAAGCGGATATACAGACAGTTATGATGCAGTCGGGAAACTGCATGTTTTACGTTACCAGGCAGACATGCCAAAAGGTGTGATTGTGATCTGTCATGGATTTACGGAATCCTATCCGAAATATGATGAACTGGTCTATTACTTTTTACAGGCCGGTTATCATGTGTGGCTGCCGGAACATTGCGGACATGGATGGAGTTATCGCCTGACGAAAGATTCTTCTCTGGTACATATTGATACATGGAAACGTTATATCAGAGATTTTCTGAAAATTTGTCAGATGGCAAAAAAAGAATATCCGAATTTGCCGTTAAACTTGTTTGCCCATTCGATGGGAGGGGCAATCGGAGCCATTGCAGTGTCCTGGAAGCCGGAGTGGTTTCAACATGTGATTTTAAATTCTCCGATGATCCGACCACATACTGCAAATGTTCCGTGGGGAATTTCTGCGTCGGTGTCAACGCTCCAGTGCCTGATCGGAAAAGCAGAACATTATGTGCTTGGACAGAAACCATATGAAGCGAGTGAAACATTTGAGACAAGTGCATCTACATCAAAACCGAGATTTACCCGCTTTAACGAACGCAGAAAAGCGACAAAAGAGATGCAGACCTGTGCGGCATCTTACAGCTGGCTGTCGAATGCTGCAAAGATGAACACGTATCTGATGCGTCATGCGTGGAAAAAGTATACGGCACCGATGTTGATCATTCAGGCAGAACAGGACGATTATGTGTGGACAAGTCAAATACAGAAGTTTGCTGATAAGATTAAAAAACATGGTATAGCTGAATGTGAATACCTGTATCTGTCAGAAACAAAACATGAGACATACAGCAGCAATGATGAGACGATGGACAAGTATATCAATAAGATTTTAGCGTTTCTTCAGAAATAAAAGCTTGCCAGATTTTATGGGCGGTTATATACTGTTCTACGTGTAATCGGATTCTGCACGTAAAAAAGGTATGGCAGATAACGGGCATAAAAGAAAAGATAAGGTGAAGGAGAAACAGAAAATGGGGATTTTTGATCGATTTAAGGTTTTAACGGTAAATGATGCCATTAATGAGTCTAGAACAGATAAAAATGCAGTACTGATCGATATTCGTGCCAAAGATGTATATAAACGCGGGTATATCAGCGGAAGCATCAATATTCCAATGACGCAGTTAGAACTGATCGAAAAACGTGTTCCGGATAAGGAGAAAAAGATTTATATCGTTGGAAGCTATGATAATGAACCGAAAAAGGCAGCAAAAAAATTAAAGAAAATGGGATATGAAAATGCGATTCCAGGCGGAAGAATGGAAGAGCATGAAGGTCCATTGAAGAAAATGAAATAAAATATGAAATTTGGCGATTGACGTTTGTTAATCAAATGAATGCAGAAAAATAAATACGGCATAATATCAAAACAAATTGATATTATGCCGTATTTGCGTTATAATTAGCGGAATATGCAAAAGACGGTTGACTAATAATTTAGCGACATGTAAAGTGAATTGAGAATGTCAGCTTTACGAAAAACGATATGGTACAGAAATGGTAAATGATGGAAAAGAAAGAAATCAGAAAACAATACAAGATGCTGCGAAATAAAATGAGCGAGATGGAAGTAAAAGAAAAATCAGATCGAATCTGTCAGAACATCATCTCAAGTAATTTGTTTCAGCAGGCAGAAAGAATATTGGCGTATGCGCCACTTGGAAATGAAGTGGATATCCGTCCGGTGATAGAAGAAGGCTGGCGGCAGCAGAAACGAATTGTGTTTCCAAAAGTATTTGGAGATACCATGCGATATTTTGAAATCAGCAGTTTTTCACAACTGAAGGAAGGTACATTTCATGTAATGGAACCGGTGGAGACAAATCCGGTGGACTGGGAAGAAGCTCTGGTGTTTGTGCCGGGAGTAGCTTTTGACCGTCAGGGTAATCGTATGGGATATGGCAAAGGCTACTATGACCGGTTTTTTGAAGGAAAAACAGATTGTGTAAAAGTAGGAGTGGCTTATGAACTGCAGGTGGCGGATCAACTGCCAACGGAAGAAAATGATTTGCCTGTGGAATATCTGGTGACAGAAAAAGGAGTATGGAAAAGACAATGAATTATATAGACGCAATGGATTTCCTGGAAGAAACAAAGAAATACGGCAGTCAGCTGGGGCTGACCAGTATTCAGAATCTGATGGCAGAACTTGACAATATACAGGATGAAATTCCACTGGTACACATCGGTGGGACAAATGGAAAAGGTTCTGTGGGCGCTATGCTTTCCCAGGTCTTGACAGAAGCCGGATATCGCGTGGGCAGATTCTGTACGCCGGATGTATTTGTTTATGAAGATGAGTTTCAGATGAATGGCATAAATATAGAAAAAGGACGGCTGGCACAGCTTTTTACAAGGGTAAAAGCGGCCTGTGAAAAACTGGTGGCACAGGGAATGGCACATCCTACCCGGTTTGAAGTGGAAACCGCGGCAGCCTTTTTATGGTTTTATGAAGAAAACTGTGACATGGCATTGCTTGAAGTCGGAATGGGCGGTGCGACAGATGCAACCAATCTGATCAAAAAGCCACTGGTCAGCGTACTGACATCCATCAGTATGGATCATATCCGTTTTCTTGGGAATTCACTGGCAGAGATCGCAACTGTAAAAAGCGGCATAATCAAACCACAGGTGCCGGTAGTTACCATGCAGCAAAAGCCGGAGGCAATGGAGGTCATTAAGAAGAAAGCAGAAGAAATGCAGGCAGAGTTGATTGTTGCGGATATCACGCAGGTGCAGAACATAACGCAAAAAGATGGTCGGTATGCATTTGAATGGAAAGCACCAAGGAGAAATAGCAATGAGGTATGTATTGCACCGGATGCTGTAAAAAACAATATCCAGAAAGAAGAATCAGAAAAAGATTTTCTGTGGATTCCAGTTGCACTTTCCCTCTGCGGTGCATTTCAGGTAGAAAATGCAGTCTGTGTGATAAATGCATTGCGGATTCTACAGAAAAAGTATCCGAAAATCACAGAAACTGTGATTCAACAGGGACTTTCACATACCATTTGGCACGGTCGTATGGAACAAATCGGAACGGGACCGGATTTCTATCTGGATGGGGCGCATAATGAAGACGCAGTGCGTAAGTTGAGAAAAACACTGGACGAAAGTTTTTCGAACCGAAGAATCGTATATATTATGGGGGTTCTGGCTGACAAAGATTATGAAAAAATGATTACGATGATGTATCAGCCCGGAGATCGTGTATACACTGTGACACCTCAGAATCCCCGGGCGCTGGACGGTAAAGAACTGGAAAAGCAACTTTTCGGGCAAAATATTGATGCACAATATTGTGAAAATATTCAGGATGCGGTATTATATGCTTTGCGGGACGCGCAGAAAGAGGATATGATACTGGCTTTTGGATCACTGTCGTATCTGCGGGATGTGCGTAACGCATATGAGAGTGAAAAATAAATTTACTAAAAATAATTTGATGTGAGTTAATATCAGAACAGTTGCACAGAAATAGGAAAAGAAAGATTTATGAAATTTGCAGAAAAATTATTGAAACACCCGGAATTTTTGCAGTTGCAGAAACGTGTACAGGAGATGGAACAGGACAGAATATACTGTCATCATGAACTGTCACATGCGCTGGATGTCTGCCGAATGGCATGGATGATGTATCTGGAAGATGAATATAAGACACATTTGAAAGATTATCGGCAAAAAAAGGAAGCAAAAGTAGAGGTCAGTGAACAGGAATACCGTGCTGAAATTGCAGAACAATATATAACAGATTTACAAACAGACGATGCTGACCATGCGGAGGAACCATACCTGAATGCAGATAACATGCTGGCTAAAAAAGATCAGTTTTACGTAACTGGTCTGTTGCATGATATTGGCAGAGTGGCACAGTATGAGACCGGGGAACATCACAGCGTTGCCGGTGTGCGGATTGCAGAAAAACTGCTGACAGAGATTGAATATCCGTCGGAATGGATGCGTGAGACTTTGCAGATTGTGGGTGTGCATCATGGGAGAGAAGAAACGGATGGCGAGCTTTCTAGGATGGAATACTATATTCGCCGGGCGGATCATCTTTCAAGAAACTGTTTTTTCTGTGAAGCATCAGATTCCTGTAAATGGAAGAAAGAAGAACGTAATCAGACGATTTGCTGGTAAAAGTGTAGTGAAAAACGGAACGGTTTTGACATAAAAAACATATTCGGTATATAGAATAAATGGAAAAAAGCATACCGAATATAGCGTTTTAGAAGGAAAATAAAAAATGATAATAGGAAAGAAAAATTTTGACACAGATCATGAGACATATATAATGGGCATTTTGAATGTGACACCGGATTCATTCTCAGATGGCGGTAATTTTAATTGTCTGGATGCGGCACTGCGCCATACAGAGGAAATGTTGGCAGAAGGCGCTGATATTATCGATATTGGCGGAGAATCCACCCGTCCGGGGCATGTGCAAATTACAGATCAGGAAGAAATTGACCGTGTGACGCCGATCATTGAAGCGGTAAAATCCAGATTTGATGTACCGATTTCACTGGATACTTACAAAAGTGCAGTGGCAGAAGCAGGAATTGCAGCAGGTGCAGATCTGATCAATGATATCTGGGGATTAAAATATGATCCGAAGATGGCTGAAGTAATCGCTAAAGGCGATGTGGCATGCTGTCTGATGCACAACCGGGACAACAGCAATTATGCAGATTTCCTGAAGGAATGGTACGACGAAACTGCAGAGTGCGTGACACTGGCAAAAGCAGCCGGCATTGCGGATGATAAAATCATTCTGGATCCCGGGGTTGGTTTTGGAAAGACGTATGAGCAGAATCTGATCACCATCAAATATATGGACAAACTGAAAACACTTGGTTATCCGCTGCTTCTTGGAACATCGCGAAAATCGGTGATCGGACTGACACTCGATACACCTGTGACCGACCGTGTGCTGGGAACCGCTGTGACAACCGTATTTGCGGTACAGCAGGGCTATGCCTTTGTTCGTGTACATGATATCAAGGCAAATAAACAGGCAATTCAGATGACAAAAGCGATTATGGAGGCGTAATATGGATCGTATAAAAATACAGAATCTGGAAGTGTTCGGACACCATGGGGTGTTTTCTGAGGAAACAAAACTGGGACAGAAATTTCTGGTAAATGCAACAATGTACACAAATACGCGTGCAGCCGGTTATTCAGATGACCTGGAAAAATCTATCAACTATGGTGAAGTTTGTCATTTTATTACAGGTTACATGCAAAATCATACATTTAAACTGATTGAAGCGGTAGCAGAGCATATGGCACAGGCTATGCTGATGGAATATCCGCTTTTACAGAAACTGGATCTGGAGATCCGGAAACCATGGGCACCGATCGGATTGCCTCTGGAAAATGTATCGGTGGAGATCAGCCGCGGCTGGCATACAGTCTATCTTTCTGCAGGTTCAAATCTTGGAGAACGCCAGCAGTTTTTGCGGGCAGCAGTGAGACTTTTGCAGGAATGCAGTGAAATCCGCAATCTGAAAGTGTCAAAATTGATGGAGACAGCTCCGTATGGCTATACAGAGCAGCCTGCTTTTTTAAATGGTGCCATCGAACTTGAGACATTATTTACACCGCAGGAGTTGCTGATCGTCATTCACAAAATTGAGGCAGAACTTGGGCGGGAGCGTGTGATTCACTGGGGACCGCGCACCATCGATCTGGATATTGTATTTTATGATGATGAAATCGTGGCAGAGTCAGAACTGATCATTCCGCATATCGATATGCAGAACAGATTGTTTGTGTTGGAACCACTCTACATGCTTTGCCCGGGAAAGGTCCATCCGGTGTTGCATAAGACCGTTGCGCAGCTTCGTCAGGAACTGATCAGCAAGACACAGAATAAATGGAGTAATGAATGAAGAAGTATAAGTTTATTTTCTGGGATATGGATGGCACACTGGCGAATACTTATGAGGGTGTGACAAACTGTGTGAAATATGCCATGGAACCATACGGAATCCATCTGGAAGGAGAGGAGGAACTGCGGAAGTTTATCGGACCGCCGCTTCGTTTTTCTTTTACAACATATTGCGGACTCAGTGAGGAAGAAGCAGAAAAAGCAATTGTGCGCTATCGGGAGCGCTATATACCGATCGGAGTATATGAGTGTGAATTATTTGAAGGCGTACGTGAGACAATTCAGGCTTTCAAAGAAGCAGGATACATTCAGGTCATCACATCATCAAAGCCGGAGGCACAGTGCCGCCAGGTGCTGGAAAAATTTGATCTGCTGACAGAATTAGATGAAGTAGTCGGTGCCAGTCATGATGGCAGAATTGATACAAAAATTGAAGTATTGCAAGAAGCATTTCGACGGATGAAAGCACAGTATGCGGATTTTTCCAAAGAACAAACAGTGCTGATCGGAGATACGCATTATGATGCGGATGGTGCAAAGGAAGGCGGTATTGACTGCATCGGAGTAGGCTATGGATTCGGAGGCGCAGAAGAAATGTGGAACGCAGGTGCTGTGGCCGTATATGAAGACCAGAAAGCATTGCGGGAAGCATTGGTATAAGTTATAATAGATAAGTTTTTATGTCTGTATATAATTAATCAGAGATGAAAAATCAGAACGAAACTGAGTGAACTGTGGAATCGTTGACACGAGCCAAAAAATGAGGGAGGACGTCATGAAGCGAAAGGAAAAATTGCGGCAGATCGCAAAAGAGGCGAAATCTGTCCTTTGGGCAGTCATTGCAATTATCGTGTTCTGGATAGTTGCAGGGTTTGGAGTAAGCAAGTTACATATCACTATTTTCCATACTCCGTTATGGGCTGTCACAGGATGCATCGGCACATGGATATTTTCCATTATTGTCGTTGTATATCTGATGAAACGCGTATTTAAAGACTTTGATCTGGAGGAGGAAAATGCAGATGAATAAGAATATTCTGGCATTGATGCCGGTGTTTGTTTTTATGATCATTATGTTGATCGTAAGTATTTATGTGCGCCGGGCATCTGCAAAAAAAACCTCCGAAGGCTTTGTAAAAGATTATTTTATCGGTTCCCGTAGTCTGGGAGGCTTTGTACTGGCGATGACCACCGTTGCAACTTACAGTTCGGTAAGTTCCTTTGTCGGCGGACCGGGACAGGCATGGAGCATTGGATTCGGATGGATCTATATGTCCGTCGTTCAGGTGACAGCGTTATTGTTGGTGCTTGGTATCCTTGGTAAAAAAATGGCGATGGTTTCACGAAAAATTGATGCAGTGACCATTATTGATGTGATCCGACATCGGTATCAGTCTGATGTGCTGGCAAATATTTCCGCAATTATCATCGTTATTTTCTTCGCGGCAACGATGGTTGCTCAGTTTGTAGGTGGTGCGAAATTATTTGAGGCAGTCACAGGATATTCTTATCTCACGGGTTTGATCGTATTCGGCCTGGTTGTTGTTATCTACACGACTGTCGGTGGATTTCGTGGCGTAGCGATTACAGATGCCATCTGTGCGGTAGTTATGCTGGCAGGTATGGTGATTTTGCTCATTGGCATTATCCGTCAGGGCGGCGGCTATGAGAACATTATGGAAAACATCGCGGCTACAAAGCCTGAGATGCTGGAGCCATTATCCGGTGGAAATATGCCGGTGAGTCTGTACATTTCCCAGTGGATGCTGGTTGGTATCTTTACATTGGGATTACCGCAGTCAGCAGTGCGCTGTTTAAGCTACAAAGATACAAAATCGCTGCATCATGCGATTATTCTTGGTACCGTTGTTGTCGGCGCTATGAATATCGGCATGAACTTTATTGGTGTATTATCCGCAGGTGTTCTGACCGGAAATCTGTCAGACTATGGAAACAGTGTGGATAATATCATTCCGCTTGCTATTGCAGGTTCCTTAAAACCATTAGTGGCCGGAATCTGTATCATTGGACCAATCGCAGCATCCATTTCCACAATTTCATCTCTGCTGCTGAGCACGACATCTTCCATCGTAAAAGATGTGTATATGCATGAGAAAGAGAAAAAGGGACATGCAGTATCTGAAAAAACAACAACGATGCTCAGCCAGATCTGTACCTTGGTGATCGGACTTATTATTTTTGGAATTTCCATCAATCCGCCAAGTGTGATCTGGAAGATCAATATGTTTGCCTTTGGTGGACTGGAAAGTGCATTTTTCTGGATTTTCTTGCTTGGTATGTTCTGGAAAAAAGCAAACAAAGCCGGAGCGATCAGTGCAATCATCGGTGGTGCGGTATGCTATTGTGTGACCATGTTCTTTGGATGGAAAATCGCGAATCTGCACCAGATTCTGATCGGCATCAGTGTATCACTGCTTTGCATGGTGATTGGTTCCATAGTTGGCAAAAAAACTGACGAAAAAGTGCTGAAATTGTATTTTTAATGGGTGTCAATTTGTAGGTTATTAAAGGAATCTCTGATTTCGCCCTTCATAATATTAAATTTTGGCCAACATCCAAAAAAAGAATGAATTGAATATAAAATTCGAAAAATTTACCTGTAATACATGAATTTGATTCTTACAGGTAAATTTTTTTATAAAGAAATACAAAGTGAAATTGTGCGATATAAAACAAAATGGACAGATAATTAAAATAATTTAGAAACAACAATATAATTAAAAAATAATTATCTGACTATCTGACAATTAGAGGAAAAAAGTGGGTTTACAATTTAAAAAAAAAGCGGTATAGTATACCCAATCAATCAGTTTGCGTTAATACATGTAAAAAAGCGTATGTAACGGATTACAGAAAGGAAGATGTTATGAAACTTCATATGAACGAGAGCAACGCCAAGGCTGTCGGCATGTACGATCCAAGGTTCGAGCATGACAACTGCGGTATTGGTGCTGTGGTAAACATTAAAGGTGTGAAAACACATCAGACGGTTGAGAACGCATTAAAAATTGTTGAAAACTTAAAACATAGAGCTGGCAAAGACGCCGAAGGAAAAACTGGTGATGGAGTAGGTATTCTGTTACAGATATCTCACAGATTCTTCTCCAAAACCATGAAATCCCTCGGCGTCTTTTTAGGTGAAGAAAGAGATTACGGAATTGGTATGTTCTTCTTCCCACAGGACGAGTTAAAACGCAATCAGGCGAAAAAGATGTTTGAAGTCATCATTGAAAAAGAAGGGTTAGAGTTGCTGGCATGGAGAGAAGTGCCGACGGATCCGACAGTCATTGGACAGAAAGCTGTAGACTGCATGCCATACATTATGCAGGCGTTTATCAAACGTCCGGATGATGTGGAAAAAGGTCTGGATTTTGACCGCCGCCTGTATGTGGCACGCCGCGTTTTTGAACAGTCTAACGACAATACCTATGTAGTATCACTGTCAAGCAGAACGATTGTTTACAAAGGAATGTTCCTCGTAAACGAGCTGCGTTTGTTTTTCAAAGATCTGCAGGATCCGGATTATGAATCTGCCATTGCAATGGTTCATTCCAGATTCTCTACAAATACAAATCCGAGCTGGGAGCGTGCACATCCGAACCGCTTTATGGTACATAATGGTGAAATCAATACAATCAAGGGTAACTCCGATAAGATGCTGGCCCGCGAGGAGACCATGGAGTCTGAGCATCTGAAAGGTCAGTTATCCAAGGTGCTTCCGGTAGTCAATACATCCGGCTCCGATTCCGCAATGCTTGATAATACACTGGAGTTCCTGGTAATGAGTGGTATGGAACTTCCACTGGCGGTTATGATCACTATTCCGGAGCCGTGGGCAAACAATCATCTGATGAGTCAGAAGAAAAAAGATTTTTATCAGTATTATGCAACGATGATGGAGCCATGGGATGGCCCGGCATCCATCGTATTCAGTGACGGGGATATTATGGGAGCTGTCCTTGACCGCAATGGTCTGCGTCCGTCCCGTTATTACATTACAGATGATGATTATCTGATCCTTGCATCTGAAGTAGGTGTGCTGGATGTAGATCCGACGAAGGTTGTCACAAAAGATCGTCTGCGTCCGGGCAAAATGCTTTTGGTTGATACCGTCAAAGGCCGTGTCATCGATGATGATGAGCTGAAAGAATCTTATGCGGGCAAACGTCCTTATGGACAGTGGCTGGATGAATACCTGGTAGAATTGAAAGATCTGAAAATTCCGAATGTGCGTGTACCGCGTTACACCGGCGATGATCTGCACCGCATCCAGAAAGCCTTTGGCTATTCTTATGAGTCTGTAAAGACAGTCATGCTTCCGATGGCAAAAACCGGTGCGGAATCCACAGCAGCCATGGGCATTGATACACCGCTGGCTGTATTATCCGATGATCATCAGCCGCTGTTTAACTATTTCAAACAGCTGTTTGCACAGGTTACAAATCCGCCAATCGATGCTATCCGTGAGGAGATTGTCACATCCACAACAGTTTATGTTGGTGAAGATGGAAACATTCTGGAGGAAGAGCCGAAAAACTGTCAGGTACTGAAGATCAAAAATCCGATTCTGACAAATACAGACCTTCTGAAAATCAAACATATGAAAAAAGAAGGTTTCAAAGTTGGTGTTGTTCCGATTATTTATTATAAAAACACAAGTCTGGAGAAAGCCATTGACCGCCTGTTTGTAGAGGCAGACCGTGCATACCGTGACGGCACAAACATCCTGATCCTGTCCGATCGTGGCGTGGATGAGAACCATGTGGCAATTCCGTCACTGCTGGCAGTTTCTGCAATGCAGCAGCATCTGATCCAGACAAAGAAAAGAACTGCAGTGGCAATGATCCTGGAGAGTGGTGAGCCGCGTGAGATCCACCATTTTGCAACACTGCTTGGTTACGGTGCCTGTGCCATCAACCCATATCTGGCGCAGGATACGATTGAGCAGCTGGTAGATGATCATCTGCTTGATAAAGATTATTATGCTGCGATCAATGATTACAACTCTGCGGTATTACACGGAATTGTAAAAATTGCTTCCAAGATGGGTATTTCCACAATCCAGTCCTATCAGGGATCCAAAATCTTTGAAGCTATCGGTATTGATCGAAGCGTCATTGATAAATATTTTACGGATACTGTCAGCAGAATCGGCGGCATCACGATTTCTGATATTGAAAATGATGTAAATGAGCTGCATTCCATGGCATTTGATCCGCTTGGATTACAGACGGAGCTGACACTGGACAGCAAAGGACATCACAAGATGCGCAGCGGAGCACAGAAACATCTGTACAATCCACAGACGATCCATCTGCTGCAGGAGTCCACAAAACGTGGGGATTATGATTTATTTAAAGAGTATACAAAGCTGGTCAATAATGAGACCGACATTATGAATATCCGTGGAACACTTGATTTCAAATATCCGAAGTCAGGTATTCCAATCGATGAAGTAGAAAGTGTTGACTCTATTGTGACAAGATTTAAAACAGGTGCGATGTCTTACGGTTCTATTTCACAGGAAGCTCATGAGACACTTGCCATCGCCATGAACCGGTTACATGGTAAATCCAATTCCGGTGAAGGTGGTGAGAGCCTGGAACGACTGGATACGGAGCGGTGCTCTGCTATCAAACAGGTTGCTTCCGGACGATTTGGTGTAACCAGCCGTTACCTTGTCAGCGCACAGGAAATTCAGATTAAAATGGCACAGGGCGCAAAACCGGGAGAAGGTGGACATTTACCGGGTAAAAAAGTATATCCGTGGATTGCAAAAACAAGACTTTCCACACCGGGCGTAAGTCTGATCTCACCGCCGCCTCATCACGATATTTACTCCATCGAGGATTTGGAACAGCTGATCTTTGACCTGAAAAATGCAAACACAAGAGCACGAATTTCTGTAAAACTGGTATCAGAAGCAGGTGTCGGAACTGTTGCAGCCGGTGTTGCAAAAGCCGGTGCACAGGTTATTCTGATCTCCGGTTATGACGGAGGAACCGGTGCTGCACCGAGAAGCTCTATTCATAACGCAGGACTTCCTTGGGAGCTTGGTCTCGCTGAGACGCATCAGACATTGATCATGAACGGCTTGAGAAATAAAGTCCGCATTGAGACAGACGGAAAACTCATGAGTGGTCGAGATGTTGCTGTAGCAGCAATGCTTGGTGCCGAGGAATTCGGTTTTGCTACAGCTCCACTGGTAACAATGGGATGTGTCATGATGCGTGTCTGCAACCTGGATACATGTCCGGTTGGTATCGCTACACAGAATCCGGAACTGAGAAAACGTTTTGCCGGAAAACCGGAATATGTTATGAATTTCATGCGTTTTATCGCTCAGGAGCTTCGCGAATATATGGCAAAACTTGGTGTCCGCACGGTAGATGAGCTGGTTGGACGTTCTGATCTGCTGAAAGTACGTGATAACTTAACCGGTCACGCTGCAAAACTGGATCTGAAGAACATTCTGGAGAATCCGTTTGCAAGCTCAAAGGATAAAGTAATCTTTGATCCGAAAAAAGTATACGATTTTGAACTGCAGAAAACAGCCGATGAGAAAGTGCTGTTAAAACAGATGAAAACGGCACTTGAGCAGAAACAGAAACGAAGCATAGAAATCAATGTTTCTAATATCAACCGTTCCTTTGGTACCATTTTTGGTTCTGAAATTACAAGAAGATACAAAGATACACTGGAAGATGATACATACGTGGTAAAATGTAACGGAGCCGGTGGACAGAGTTTCGGAGCCTTCATTCCGAACGGCCTGACACTGGAGCTGGAAGGTGACAGCAATGATTACTTCGGAAAAGGACTTTCCGGTGGAAAACTGGTCGTATATCCGCCGAAAGGCATCAAATACCGTCAGGATGAAAACATTGTCATCGGTAACGTAGCACTTTACGGTGCAACCAGCGGAAAAGCATTTATCAACGGTGTGGCAGGAGAGCGTTTTGCAGTCAGAAACTCCGGTGCAATTGCAGTCGTTGAGGGTGTCGGCGATCACGGATGTGAGTATATGACCGGCGGACGCGTAGTTGTTATCGGAAAAACAGGCAAGAACTTCGCAGCAGGTATGAGCGGCGGTGTCGCATATGTACTGGATGAGGACAACGATCTGTATACAAGAACCAATAAAGAAATGGTATTTACCGAGGAATTGACCAACAAATACGATGTACAGGAATTAAAAGAACTGATTCAGGAACATGTCGCTTTGACCAATTCCGTAAAAGGAAAAGAAATTCTGGATAACTTCGGAGAATATCTGCCGAAATTCAAAAAAGTAGTGCCATATGATTATCATCATATGCTGACAACCATCGTACAGATGGAGGAAAAAGGCTACAACGTAGAGCAGGCTCAGATTGAAGCATTTTATGCAAATCTTGAGGCTCAGGCATAGAAATTTTACATGAGAAAACTTTCACTTCTATAAAAAGATAGTTTTACGGAAGTGAAGCACTTATGGTGAATTATGATGAATTTCGGTAAAACAGGAGGATTAAAATGGGAAAACCAACAGGATTTATGGAATATGACCGAGAGGTAAGCAAAGCGGTTGAACCGAAAGAAAGAATCAAAAATTTTGATGAATTCCACATCCACCTCTCAAAGAAAAAACAGGAGATTCAGGGATCACGCTGCATGGCATGCGGCGTTCCCTTCTGTCAGTCAGGTATGACACTCATGGGCATGACCAGTGGCTGTCCGCTGCACAATCTGGTGCCGGAGTGGAATGACCTGATCTATATGGGAACATGGGAGCAGGCTTACGAGCGTCTGCACAAAACCAACAACTTCCCGGAATTTACATCCCGTGTCTGCCCGGCACTGTGTGAGGCTGCATGTACCTGCGGTCTGCATGATGATCCGGTCACTGTGCGGGATAATGAGTACGGAATTATTGAACATGCATATGAAAAAGGATATGCGAAGGCAAATCCGCCAAAAGTGCGTACAGGGAAAAAAGTGGCTGTCATCGGATCAGGCCCGGCTGGTCTGGCCGTAGCAGACCAGTTAAACCGCAGAGGTCATCTGGTAACCGTATATGAGCGCGATGACCGTGTGGGTGGACTGCTGATGTATGGCATTCCGAATATGAAACTGGAAAAACACATCATCGACCGCAAAATCAATGTGATGACCGAAGAAGGCATCAACTTTGTCACCGGAGTGAATGTGGGAAAAGACGAAAAAGCAGCAAAACTTATGAAAGAGTATGATGCCGTGGTACTTGCCTGCGGTGCCAAAAATCCGCGTGATATCAATGCACCGGGCAGAGATGCAAAAGGTATTTATTTTGCAGTGGATTTCCTGTCACAGACCACAAAGAGTCTGCTCGATTCCAATCTGAAAGATAAAAAATTTGTTTCTGCAAAGGGCAAAAAAGTTGTGATCATCGGTGGTGGTGACACCGGAAATGACTGTGTGGGAACAAGCATTCGTCATGGAGCAGTATCTGTAACACAGCTTGAGATGATGCCGAAAGCTCCGGATCAGCGTGCTGCGAACAATCCTTGGCCGGAATGGCCAAAAATCTGCAAGACAGATTACGGTCAGGAAGAAGCTATTGCTGTATTCGGACATGATCCGCGAATCTATCAGACAACGGTAAAAGAGTTTCTGAAAGATAAAAACGGCAATCTGACAGGTCTGATCACTGTAAAACTGGAAGCGAAAAAAGATGAGAAAACCGGTCGTATGAACATGGTTCCGGTGGAAGGCAGTGAGCAGAAACTGGATGCAGATCTGGTACTTATCGCAGCGGGATTCCTTGGTACAGAGAAATACGTAGCAGATGCTTTTGGTGTAAAATTAAATGCCAGAACAAACGTAGAAACTGAAGAAGGCCGTTACAAGACGAATGTGAAAAAAGTCTTTACCGCAGGCGATATGCACAGAGGACAGTCACTGGTTGTATGGGCAATCCGTGAGGGACGCGAAGCAGCCAGAGAAGTAGATGAGAGCCTGATGGGATATTCTTATCTTTCGGTACAATAGTGTAGATGTGCAGTGATTTGTTATCATTGATGAACAATCTCTCTTTTTTATTATTTTGAAAAGTATATATGCGATTGCAGCTTAATATAAAAGAACTGTTGCATCATAGATGAATCTGTGATGCAGCAGTTCTTTATATCATATTAAAAACTTATTCCTCTAAACCTTATTCTTTGTATTTTCGTATAATAATCATATAACTTATAAACAATAAAACAGCTGCGCTGGTCCAGGCACAAATTTCCGCATAAAAAATTCCGTCTTCACCGATCAGTTTTGGTAACAATAATGCAACACTGACACGCATCACAAATTCTGCAATGCCACTGGCGAGGGGAATCAGGGTATTACCTAGACCCTGAATCGCCGAACGATATACATACAGCAGATACAGTACCCATAGAAAAATTGCCATAATAAACAAATATTTATATGCAATGTCTAACACCTGTCGGATCTGTTCCGGTTCGCCGGATACAAACAGTGACAATATATTGCGTCCGAATAACACCATCACACCTGAGATCACAACAGAAGTAAGCAATGCCATATAAGTTCCGCTATGCACACCTTTCCGGATTCTCTGATATTTCTTTGCACCAAGATTCTGGCCTACATAGGTTGTAATTGCATATCCGTATGAAACGGCAGCCATCTCTAAAACTCCATATAATTTGTTTGATGCTGTAAATCCAGCCACAAACAGGAATCCAAATCCATTGACTACATACTGTACTGTAAGCCCCCCTATAGAGATGATCACATTCTGGATCGCAAGAGGAGTCGCCACTTTCAAAAGCCGCAGACTCATTGCCGGCTGTCTGTAGAAGTCCTGTTTTTCCAGTCGGATATCCGGAATTTTCCGTAACACCATCAGACAGTACAGGGCTGAAAATCCCTGTGCGATGACTGTCGCCACTGCTGCTCCGGCTACACCCCAGCCAAAAACTGCCACAAATAACAGGTCCAGTCCCACATTGATCAACGCTGCTACGGTCATTGCTATCAGTGGAGATCTGCTGTTACCCAGTGCTCGAAGAATCGCTGCAAATATATTATAAGCTGCTATGATCGGAATTCCGGCAAAGATCAGCCGAAGATATAGCATTGTCAGGTCAATGACATTATCCGGTGTCTGTAAAAACAAAAGAACATGATAAACTGCCCCTTCACTTACCGCAAGTACAATCACAGAAAGCAGTGCTGTCATGATATAGCTTTTCGCCACCGCGCATTTCAGATTTTCTTTTTCCCTTGCTCCATAAAACTGAGCTACCAGAATAGAAAAACCCTGTGTGATACCTGTCATGATACCGAACACCAGCCATACCAGCCAGTCTCCGGCGCCTACTGCCGCCAGTGCTTCAACCCCTACCACCTGTCCGACGATCATGGTATCTGCCATCGTATAAAACTGCTGAAAGATATTTCCAAGCATCAGTGGTATAGCAAAAGTAATGATCAGTTTTCCAGGTGATCCAGTGGTCATATTTTTTTCATTTGTTCCCATAAGAATCTCCTTTTTCTTCTCATCCTTGTCCGATTATTTTACATAGGACTCTGCCAAAACGCAATCCTCTATTGTATTATATGGCACATTGATATTTTTATCTACCACTTTTGGGTGACATCTTGTCACTTTGACTTGTTAATTGGATTTTTTATAGGGATAATTGTGGATTTGTAAAGAATGCTAATCAGGAGTTGTTGAATAAAGTAAAAAGAGTGAAAAATTAAAAAAAACTAAATTTATCGGAATGAGAAGTACTTGTTTATTATGATAAATTTGCTATGGCATAAGCGTTTTCAAGTTACGCAAGAAATATTGCAGTACTGTTTTCAGTAAGCTATTATGTTGTAGATAAGGGAGCGGAGAAAACTTACCTTGGCAGCGATTGTTAGCTAACAAGGTAAGTTTTTTGGCTCCTTTTTAATATAGTGTTACGCTTTACTTCATCGAAACCTGTCCTTTATACTTATTATAAAGCTCTTTGATCTGTTCCAACTCAGAGGCTGTCAGCGTATCTTTTGCGTATTGTTTTAATCCGGCAGTATCGCCGCTGGTGATGTAGGAAGAGGCTTCTTTCATTGTATCTGCAGACATATGATTTGTAATGATCTGATCTACGGTTGCACGGTCTGTATCGTTCATGGCATCAAGGATTTCCTGAGCATTGACGCCTGCAATGGCAGATGTATCAGATGTGATTTGTGACTCCAGAAGTTTTTCAGCTACAATTCCGGTGGCTTTTGTTTTTATTTTTGGTAAGGCAACAAAATAGCTAACCAGTAAAATAATCACGATAGCAAACAGAAAAACAATAAATTTTTGAAAACGGTGCCGTTTATGTGGATATGCCATAATGTAACCTCCTCTTAATGTCGGTGAGAAAATGCAATGATTCTGAGAAGAATGTAATAGACTACGTTGACCAGAATCATGTATCAAGTCTCATGTGTTGTCGATTTTACCTGTTTCTACTTATTATAGCATGTACGATGTGGCGAAACTGTGAATTCAAAGAATATTAAGGAAATCTTCAAAATAAAGAAACGATTTTTCATCTGGAAAAAGTGCTTTATGCCTTACCCTGAATATTTGCATTTGTATGTAAAAACCGTTATAATCAGAAAACAGGAAAAATGAGGTAAGAAGAAAGGAACACATACATATATGGCAGCGATTTTTTTTGATATTGACGGGACTTTATGGGACAGGGACAATAACATTCCACAGAGCACAAAAGAAGCAATTCATCAGCTTCAGGAGAACGGACATCAGACCTTCCTCTGCAGTGGAAGGACACGCGTGTTTATCAACAGTGAAGAGCTGCTCGGTATGGGATTTGACGGCATTGTCTGCGGTTGTGGCACCTTTATAGAATATAAAGGAAAAGAAATGCTGTACAAAGAGATTGACCGGGAATTATTGAAAAAGGCAGTACAGGTATTTTATGATTATGATATTGCCATGGTTATGGAAGGCCGCCATATGCTGTACATGGATGCAGACAAGATCAGCAGAGATGCATACGGAAGATATCTGCTGGAGGTTATGAAAGACTGTATGCTGCCGATTCAAGGGCATGAGGAACAGTGGGAAGCAAGTAAGTTTTCTGTTTTAATCCATGATCGGGATTATCCGGCGGTGATCGAATTATTAAAGGATGATTATGATTTTATGGTTCACGGGGATGTGGCCATGGAAGTAGTACCAAAAGGATACAGCAAAGCGAGCGGAATTGCTTTTGTATGCGAAAAACTGGGAATTGATGTAAAGGATACCTATGCATTCGGTGACAGTGCCAATGATGTAGACATGCTGGAGTTTGCCGGTGTGGGAGTTGCGATGGGGGACGGAACGGATGTGGCTAAAGAGCATGCGGACTATGTAACTAGGGGGTTGCATGAAGACGGTATTTATCATGCACTGAAGCATTTTGCATTGATTTAAAAAATGAAAAAGTGAGAAAAAGTAAGAAAAAAAGAGTATATAAGAGAAAAGTGGAAAAAATACACATATATATACGAAATTGTTTAGTTGCGATTCAGGTGTAAAAAAACTATTATATGACTATCGGTTAGCACTCAGAAGAAATGAGTGCTAATAAAACAAAAGAAAGCATAGAACTTATATATAGAATAAGGAGGAATCACATCATGAAATTAGTACCATTAGGTGACAGAGTTGTATTAAAACAGGTAGAGGCAGAAGAGACCACAAAATCCGGTCTGATCCTTACAACAAGTGCACAGGAGAAACCACAGGAAGCAGAAGTAATCGCTGTAGGACCTGGCGGAATGGTAGATGGTAAAGAAGTAACCATGCAGGTAAAACCGGGTGATAAAGTTATTTATTCTAAATATGCAGGTAACGAAGTAAAATTAGAGGGTGAGGAGTACATCATCGTAAGACAGAATGACATCCTTGCTGTAGTAGAGTAATAAAATTGAAGGAGGAAAATTATCATGGCAAAAGAATTAAAATATGGATCAGAGGCAAGAAAAGCTCTGGAAGCTGGTGTAGATAAATTAGCAGATACCGTTCGTGTTACATTAGGACCGAAAGGAAGAAACGTAGTTCTGGATAAATCTTTTGGTGCTCCACTGATCACAAATGATGGTGTTACAATCGCAAAAGATATTGAGCTTGAGGATGCATTCGAGAACATGGGTGCACAGCTTGTAAAAGAAGCAGCTACAAAGACAAATGATGTAGCAGGTGATGGTACAACAACCGCTACCGTTCTCGCTCAGGCAATGATCAAAGAGGGAATGAAAAACCTGGAAGCAGGTGCAAACCCAATCGTTATGAGAAGAGGTATGAAGAAAGCAACTGAGGCTGCTGTAGAAGCAATCGCAGCTATGAGCCAGAAAGTTGACGGAAAGAACCATATCGCGAAAGTTGCAGCAATCTCCGCTGGCGACGAGACAGTAGGAAATATGGTAGCAGATGCTATGGAGAAAGTTTCCGCAGACGGTGTTATCACAATCGAAGAGTCCAAGACAATGCAGACAGAGTTAGACTTAGTAGAAGGTATGCAGTTTGACCGTGGATATATTTCTGCATACATGGCAACTGATATGGATAAAATGGAAGCAAACCTGGATGAGCCATACATCCTGATCACAGATAAGAAGATTACAAACATTCAGGAGATTTTACCATTGTTAGAGCAGATCTTACAGACAGGTAAAAAATTATTAATCATTGCTGAGGATATCGAGGGTGATGCATTAACAAACCTGATCGTAAACAAATTACGTGGAACAATCACTGTTGTCGGCGTAAAAGCACCGGGATATGGTGACAGAAGAAAAGCAATGCTGCAGGATATCGCAATCCTGACAGGTGGTACTGTAATTTCTTCCGAACTTGGTCTGGAATTAAAAGATGTAACATTAGATCAGCTTGGTCAGGCAAAATCTGTTAAAGTTCAGAAAGAGAACACAATCATCGTTGACGGTGAGGGTGATTCTGAGGCAATTAAAGCAAGAGTTGCTCAGATCCGTGCAGAGATTGAGACAACTACATCTGATTTCGACCGTGAGAAACTGCAGGAGAGACTTGCGAAGATGGCAGGCGGCGTAGCAGTGATCCGTGTAGGTGCAGCTACAGAAGCAGAGATGAAAGAAAGCAAACTGCGTATGGAAGACGCTCTGGCAGCTACAAAAGCAGCAGTAGAGGAAGGAATCATTGCAGGTGGCGGATCTGCATACATCCATGCAACAAAAGAGGTTGCAAAACTTGCTGAGACACTGGAAGGTGATGAGAAGACAGGAGCAAAAGTAATCCTGAAAGCTCTGGAAGCTCCGTTATTCTACATTTCCGCAAATGCAGGTCTCGAAGGTGCTGTCATCATCAACAAAGTTCGTGAGAGCGAGCCGGGTGTCGGATTTGATGCAGCAAAAGAAGAGTATGTAAACATGGTAGATGCAGGAATCCTTGATCCTGTAAAAGTTACAAGAAGTGCATTACAGAACGCAACAAGCGTTGCTTCTACATTATTGACAACAGAGTCTGTTGTAGCAGACATCAAAGAGCCAGCTCCGGCAATGCCGGCAGGTGGTGCACCGGGAATGGGAATGATGTAATTCAACAGCTCACATATGCCCTAACAAAAAAGCCGTCCGCATGCTTGCATGTGGGACGGCTTTTTGGATCTCTTTTTCACAACATATCGTTTAGCCAATTATATCGGCGAGCGGACAGATCTGTACGTCATTTTCAGTAAGTACTTTACGGATTTTTTCTACAAAAAGCAATGCTTTTTCGCCATCTCCGTGTACACATACAGAATCAGCCTGAATCGGAATATCTTTTCCGGTGACAGCAGTGACAACGCCTTCTTTTACCATACGGATGACACGGGCAATAGCCTCATCTTCATCTGTGATCATGGCGCCTTCTTTGCGACGGTTTACTAACGTACCATCTTCTTCATATCCGCGGTCAGCAAATACTTCACTGGCTGCTTTTAAGCCACAGTCTTTTGCCGCACGGATCATTTCACTTCCAGATAATCCCATAACAATAATTTCAGGATCATAGTCGTGGATCGCTTCGCAGATAGCCAGAGAAAGGGCATAATCTTTGGCAGCCATGTTGTACAAGGCTCCATGTGGTTTGACGTGCTGCAGACGCATTCCGTTTGCCTGACACATGCCTCCAAGAGCGCTGATCTGATACAGCGTATAAGCTTTGGCTTCTTCTGGGGAAATTGCCATATTTCTGCGGCCAAATCCCATCAGATCCGGAAGCCCCGGATGCGCTCCAATCTTGATACCAGCCTCTTTGGTGCGGGCGATGGATTCGAGCATTACGACAGGATCGGATGCATGATATCCGCAGGCAATATTTGCAGAGGAAATAAGGGGAATGATTTTTTCATCCATTCCAATGGTATAGCGGCCGAAGCTTTCGCCCAGATCACTATTTAAATCTACCTGATACATGGTAAAGACCTCTCTTTCTGATTAAAAATCATGCTTTACATTTGTGGATTTATCAGTCCAGACGCAAAATCCGTTCAATAAAGCCGGTGTCGGCTTTTCCTTCACAGAACTCTGGATTTTTCAGAATACGATACTGGAAATCCAGGTTGGTTTCCACACCCATGATAAGCATTTCATCCAATGCAGAACGCATTTTCTGCAGGGCAGCTTTACGATCCGGTGCATGTACAATGACTTTTGCAATCATGGAATCGTATTCGGAAGGAATGCGGTAACCGGTGTAAAGGGCGGTGTCCACACGGACGCCGTTTCCTGCCGGCAGGTGCAGATGTTTAACCACACCGGGACTTGGCATAAAGTTTTTCTCCGGAATTTCCGCATTGATGCGGCATTCGATGGCATGTCCCTTTGGTGTGACATCATTCTGGGAAAAACTTAACGGTTCTCCCATAGCTACGCGAATCTGTTCAATGATCAGATCGGTACCGGTGACCATTTCTGTGACACCGTGCTCTACCTGAATTCGGGTGTTCATTTCCATGAAATAGTAAGTGCCTTTCGGATCTACGATAAATTCGACAGTTCCGGCATTTGTATAATTCACTGCTTTGGCTGCAAGAATTGCGTCATGATTCATGGAAGCACGCATTTTTTCTGTGATGGCAGGAGATGGAGATTCTTCGATCAGCTTCTGATGATTTCGCTGTACCGAGCAGTCACGTTCTCCAAGTGCAACTACGTTTCCGAAATTGTCTGCCATGATCTGAATTTCCACATGGCGCGGATTTTCGATATATTTTTCGATGTACATTGTATCATCGCCAAACGCATTTGCAGATTCCCGTTGTGCCATGTTGAAATGAAATTCAAACTCGTCTTTGGATTGTGCCACGCGCATACCTTTTCCACCGCCGCCGGAGGATGCTTTGATCATTACCGGATAACCGATCTCATCCGCAAATTTTTCACCGGTTTCAGCATCATAGACTGGTTCTCTTGTGCCGGGAACGACAGGTACTTTGGCATCCATCATGGTCTGGCGGGCATGGGATTTATTTCCCATACTGTTGATGACTTCTGCAGTCGGACCGATAAATGCGATACCATATTCGTTGCAGAGACGGACAAAATCTGCATTTTCAGATAAAAATCCAAATCCCGGGTGGATGGCATCAGCACCGACATTGCGGGCTGCTGTGATAATGCGTTCCATATTCAGATAATTGTTGCGGGCAGGACCTTCTCCAATGCAGACACGCTGATCCGCAAGTTGTACATGAAGACTGTTTTGATCTTCTTTGGAATATACAGCGACGCTGCGGATTCCCATGTTTCGGCAGGCGCGGATAATGCGGACTGCGATTTCTCCACGATTTGCGATTAATATTTTGTGAAACATCAGCAGGCCTCCTTAGTCATCCAGTTTCTTTACCTTAAACAGTGGCTGGCCATATTCGATTTTCTGTTCATTGCTGACCAGTACTGCTTCGATTTCACAGTCAAAATCACTTTCAATTTCGTTCATCAGTTTCATAGCTTCCAGAATACATACAGTCTGGCCGGCTTTGACTCTGTCACCGACTTTTACGAAGGCTTTTGCTTCCGGTGACGGAGCAGAGTAGAAAGTGCCGACAATCGGAGAGGTGATGTAAGTTTCATCTTCGGCTTCTTCCTCTGCCTGGGCAGCAGGTGCTGCCTGCGCGATGGTGATTGCGGCTTCTCCCGGAACACCAGCAGTTCCGCGGCGGCTCATTTTGATCTTTGTATCGCCTTCCTGGATGGAAAACTCCAGCATGGAAGAATTTTCAATAATCTGTACAAGTTTTTCAATCTGTTGTAAATCCATGATAATTTGTTACTCCTTTAATTATTCAGTAGTTAGTCCTGGAACAGCTTTGTCAGGCGCTTAGCTACCAGCCTGCAGTCCAGTACCTCTTTACATGGCTGATAAATTTGTTTGCGGAATTCCTGCAGTTCGTGCAGTTCATCCTGCATCAATTGCTGGGCTTCTTCCACAGTAACTGCCTGAAACCGTACTTTGTGGTCTGTTTTCCGCTGAACCAGTTTTGGAATATCCACGGAAATGACAGTGGCAATTTTGGCATATCCTCCGGTGGTCTGGCGGTCAGAAAGCAGAATGATCGGTTTTCCGTGGCTTGGTACCTGAACGGAACCAAAGGCAATTCCATCGGAAATAATATCCGATGTCGTTTTGTAGGCAATAAAAGGCCCTTCCAGACGGCATCCCATGCGGTCAAATTCGCTGGTTACAGTATATTCTGATTCCAGGAATGTTTTTCGCCCTGCAGAGGTAAAAGATTTATCCTGTGGTCCCATGATGACACGTAAAGTCACCTCATCCTGGTCAAATTCATCCAGATCCAGGGTGCGGGACAGGTAATACGGTAGATATCTTCGTTTGATACGGAAACCGACATAATCTCCGTCCATCAGGCGGCGTCCTTTATATCCACCGATGGAGCATTTGATATTGGTAGAACGGCTGCCCATCACCACTGGGATATCCAGGTAGCTGGAAAAAGCGATGTAGCCGCGGCTTCCGGTTCTGGCTCCACGGAAAGATAAGATATCACCGCGGTGTATGTAAACTGCGGTATAGTTTTTGATCGGCTTACCATTTACCTGTGGCTGGAAATCACCGCCGGTGATAGCAATGATGGTCTCGGAAGTGAATTCCAGGGTTGGTCCCATCAGGGTAAACTCCAGAACCGCTTCATTTTCCGGATTATCCAGAAGCAGATTTGCAATTTTAAAGGAACGTACATCCATGACACCGGACACGCCGAAGCCCTGGCTCTGATAGCCGGTTCTTCCAAGATCCTGTACGGTTGTGAGCATGCCGCCTTTTAATACACGAACGCCCATAGGTTACACCTCCTTTGGATGAATGGTACAGGTATAAGTACCGTTATCCACTTCATTTTTTATGTTTGCAAAATCAGATTCACTGACCGGGACGAAACGGATGTAATCACCTGCTTCAAAAAGAATCGGAACATCACGGTTCGGATCATAAGTTTTAACCGGTGTCAGTCCCAGTAACTGCCAGCCACCCGGGGAATCCAGTGGATAGATGCCGGTTTGGGAACCGCCAATGCCGACACTTCCGGCCGGAATCCGGATACGTGGATTTGCCAGACGTGGAGTGTGAATACGCTCATCCAGACCGCCCAGGTAGGAAAATCCAGGCAGAAATCCAAGCATGTAGATCAGATAGTCACTGGATGAATGAATAGTAATGACTTCCTGTGTGGTAAGGTTTGCATGTTTTGCAATATTTTCCAGATCCGGGCCGTATTCCCCGCCGTAGCATACCGGAATTTCAAAAATACGGGAAGAAGAAGCTTTTTTGCTGACTTCCAGTTTTAATAATTTTTCCAGACGGCGTTTTAATTTGCGATAGTCAATGACTCGCGGATCGTAGTTGATGAGAAGGCTTGTGAAAGCAGGGATCACATCTGTGACACCTTCCAGATGCTGTTCTCTCATCAGATGCACAAATGCAGTGATCTGTGCATTGATTTCAGGAGAAATCTCCTGCCCAAACTGAATGAGCAGGGAGGAATCTCCGGCGGTAAGAATTTTTGTCTCTTTCATAATTGATCATGCTCCATTATGCAAAAAGTGTTGCAAGGTTTCCAAGGGAGGTGATGCCGAGGTATGCAGAGATGATAACAACAATGATACCAAGGATCAGCAGCCAGTTTGGATGATGGTAATCCTCCCCCATGATGGTTTTCTTTTTGGAAGCTACCAGACACACACCCAGGGTGATCGGAAGAATCAGACCGTTTAAGGCACCTGCCAGAACGAGCAGAGTAGCCGGCTGACCGATCAGAGCCATAACGATGGTGCTGAGGATGATAAATCCGACAATAAACCATTTTTCATTTTTTTCGATTACTTTGCTGAATGTCTTCAGGAAAGATACGGAAGTATATGCACAGCCAACGATGGAAGTGATGGCAGCACATAAAAGCACAAGCCCGAAGAAGCGATATCCGATCTCACCGGCACCGATTTTGAATGCATCAGCAGCAGGGTTGGACGGATCCAGTGTATGAGCACCGGAAGTTGCAGTAGCAACAACAACACCAAGGATAGCGAGGAATAACAGTACACGTACGATCGTTGCGATACCAAGTCCCATGACAGAACTTTTTCTGATTTCACTCAGATTTTCCTTTTTCGTGATACCGGCATCAATCAGACGATGTGCACCGGCAAAGGTGATATATCCGCCGACAGTACCGCCAAGTAATGTCAGGATTGCAGGGAAGATATCGCCCATTGGTGCAGATGGTGCAACGGTTTCTTTTAATGCATAGCCAACTGGTGGACGAACAATGAGGATCACTACAAAGATAACAGCGATCATGAGTCCGCCAAGTACTTTGGTCAGTGTGTCCATAGCTTTTAAAGCATTTTTAAACAAGAAAACAAGAACGGCAATGGCACCTGCCAGGAAATATCCTGCGGTGGTCGGGATACCAAGCAGTGTGTTAAAACCAAGCGCACCTCCGCCAACGTTACCGATATTGAAGACCAGTCCGCCGGCAACGATCAGGAAAGCTACTACATAACCGAGTCCCGGAAGGACTTTATTTGCCACATCCTGTCCACGCATGCCGGATACACATAAAACACGCCATACATTTAACTGCACGATGGCTGCCAGTATGATAGAAATCAAAATGACAAAGCCGAAACTTCCGTGTAAGCTGTCAGTGAATTTTCCGGTCTGGGTCAAAAAGCCCGGACCAATGGCAGAAGTTGCCATAAGGAATGCGGCACCGATCAGGGCACCGGCATTTTTTTTCTGATTGTTTTTGTTCATAAGTATCTCCTTCTGTATGATATGTACTCTCAGAACTGTTAAAAAAATTTCCGGAGTCCATTTTTTATAGTGTTACTATTATACATAATTATAAGAAGAAGTACAAACTTTTTTATTATTACAGTTCACTCATCATATGTATTCAAATATTGATCATGCTTGCATGAGGAAATATTTGGATACATAATGATGAAGGGAGCGCCTTTTTATGAGCAAAAGTAGTAGCGTAGCTACGGAGAAGTCCTGAAAGGACGTTTTGCGAATGGCGCGTGTGAACTGTAACTTATAAATAAAGTGAAAAGTGTCACTTGTATGTTCTCAGGATTAGTGCTAAAATAATCTTAGAAATTGCATAGGGATTTGCATGAGATTATGAGCTGAGCAAAAAGAAAAACCATGAGAGTGGTTTATTTTTGCTCGGCTTTTATTAGTTAAAGGAGAAGAATGTTATGTATGATGTAATGATCATAGGAGCAGGCGTGACAGGAAGTGCCATTGCCCGGGAACTGATGCGTAAGAAGAGAAAGGTAGCAGTATTGGAGCGCTGCAGTGATATTTGCGAAGGAACCAGCAAGGCAAATAGTGGCATTGTACACGCCGGATTTGACGCAACACCCGGAACATTAAAAGCGAAGATGAATGTGCAGGGAAGCAAGAGGATGGAAGCACTTTCGAAGGAACTTGATTTTTCTTATAAGCGGAATGGTTCTCTGGTGCTTTGTTTTGAAGATGCGGACAGATCAAAATTAGAAGAATTACTGGAAAAAGCGGAGAAAAATGGTGTGGAAGGATGTCAGATCATTTCCGGTGATGAAGTGCGGCAGATGGAACCGCAGGTGTCGGATCAGGTCGTGGCTGCGCTGCATGCGCCGGCAGGAGGCATTGTATGTCCTTTTGGATTGACGATCGCACTGGCAGAAAATGCATGTGCAAACGGTGTACAGTTTTTCCTGAACCAGGAAGTTCAGAATATTGTAAAAAAAGATGGATATTATGAGGTCTGCACGCAGGATCATGTGTATGAGACAAAACTGGTAGTAAATGCTGCAGGCGTTTATGCGGATGTTTTTCACAATATGGTCAGTGAACAGAAGATTCAGATCATTCCGCGAAAGGGCGAGTATTGTCTGCTGGATAAAAAAGTAGGCGAATTTGTCTCTCATACGATTTTCCAGCTTCCGACAAAGTATGGAAAAGGTGTACTGGTAACGCCGACCGTACATGGTAATCTGATGCTTGGACCGACGGCAGTGGACGAATTGGATAAGGAAAATATCGCAACCACAGCAGAAGGTCTGGAGGATCTGCAGCAGCGTGCGGGCTTAAGTACACCAAACCTGCCAAAACGCCAGACTATCACGTCATTTGCCGGTCTTCGTGCACATACAGAGAAGAATGATTTTATCATTGAAGAAGTGGCAGATGCACCGGGATTTATCGATGTGGCAGGGATTGAATCTCCGGGACTTTCCAGTGCACCGGCGATTGGCATTTATGTGGCAGAAATGATTGAAAAACTGCTTCCGGCAGAGGATAATCCGGAGTTTGTATCCACCAGAAAAGGAGTGGTCTGCATGGAAGAACTGAGTATGGAAGAACGCCATCTGATGATCCGGAAAAATCCGGCGTATGCGAATGTGATCTGCCGCTGTGAGATGGTGACAGAAGGAGAAATTCTGGATGCGATCCACCGTCCGTTGGGAGCGACAACGCTGGATGGAGTGAAACGCAGAACCCGTGCGGGAATGGGAAGATGTCAGGCAGGATTCTGTTCCCCGAAAACCGTGGAAATCCTTGCAAGGGAACTTGGATGCGACATCAGTGAGATTACGAAAAAAGGCAGAAATTCAGGATTCCTGACCGGATATGATAAGGAGGAACTGTAATATGAAAACGAAAATTGCAATCATCGGCGGCGGTCCTGCAGGTCTGTCAGCAGCAGTTGCGGCACGAAAGGCCGGTGTGGAAGATATTTTGATTTTAGAGCGTGATGAGCAGCTTGGCGGTATTTTAAATCAGTGCATCCACAATGGATTTGGGTTACATACGTTTCAGGAAGAGCTGACAGGACCGGAGTATGCGGCACGTTTTATTGCAGAAGTGGAAGAAATGCAGATTCCATATCTGCTGTCAACTATGGTGGTGGATATCAGTCCGGAGAAAAAGATTACCTGTATGAACCGGGAACGGGGAATGTTTGTGCTAGAGGCGGAAGCCATCATTCTGGCGATGGGATGCAGGGAACGTCCGAGAGGTGCCCTGAATATTCCGGGGTATCGTCCGGCGGGAATTTATTCTGCAGGAACCGCACAGCGTTACGTCAACATAGAGGGACGGATGCCAGGTGAAAAAGTGGTCATTCTTGGCTCCGGTGACATCGGTCTGATCATGGCGCGGCGCATGACGTTTGAAGGCGCTAAAGTGCAGGTGGTGGCAGAACTGATGCCATATTCCGGTGGATTGAAGCGAAACATTGTACAGTGTCTGGATGATTATGATATTCCGTTAAAATTAAGTCATACTGTGGTAGATATCAAAGGGAAAGACCGGGTGGAGGCAGTTACGATCGCACAGGTGGATGAAAAATTAAAACCGATTCCGGGAACAGAAGAAACTTACGAGTGTGATACCTTACTGTTATCCTGCGGATTAATCCCGGAAAATGAGCTTTCCGGAAAATTGGGTGTGGAATTAAGTACGGTGACTTCGGGGCCGATTGTAAATGAGCGTCTGGAAACTAATATTCCGGGTGTGTTTGCCTGCGGGAACGTATTACATGTGCATGATCTGGTGGATTATGTATCCGAAGAAGCTGGCGCAGCAGGAACGTTTGCGGCAGAATATGTGACACAGCAGTTTGCGGAAGACACGACAGAAATCGCTATCTGCCCGGAGGGTGGTGTGCGCTATACCGTGCCGTCTTCCATTCATCCTCATCGGATGCAGGACAAACAGATCGTCCGTTTCCGCGTTGGAAATGTATACAAAAACAGTGAACTCTGTGTTTATTTTGACGATAGTTGTATCATGCGTCTGAAAAAGAAAGTTATGGCACCGGGCGAGATGGAACAGGTAATTTTACAAAAGAAAAAATTGCAGGAATATGAAAATCTGTCCAAAATAACAATTCGAATCGAACAGGGGGAAGCATAATGGAACGAAAAGAACTGATTTGTATCGGCTGTCCGCTGGGCTGTAATCTGACAGTGGAAATGGATGGCGGGCAGGTGGTATCTGTAAATGGAAATACATGCAAGCGCGGAGATGATTATGCCAGAAAGGAACTGACAGATCCAAGAAGAATCGTGACATCGACAGTGCCGGTAGCTGGAGGCAATCTGCCGGTGGTATCGGTAAAAACGGCATCAGATATTCCGAAGGGAAAAATCCGGGAATGTCTGTGTGCATTAAAAGGAGTGACACTTACCGCACCGGTTCAGATCGGTGATGTGATTGTGGAAAATGTGGCAGATACCGGCGTGGATGTGGTTGCGACGAAATCTATATCAGATGTGAGATGACTCTCGCCTCTAGATGTGGTGAGCAGCAAGAATGCCGAGGGAATTCTTGAAACATTTTGAGAGATACGATAAAATGATGTTGAGGTCAAAAGATGCCATACGAATTGTTCCGTACTTCGTACTCCCACAATTCTACCCAATATTCGCATATCGTGAAGCTGACGCTCCACTTTTATGCTCATATCGGGGCGGGTCATTAAGCCATAAAACCACTCTTGTGCAAGCACATCGTGGTTTCAGGCTTTTGACCCTGGCATCATAGAATAATAAGAAAAGTTGACGGAAATGAGGAGAAATCATGGGGAAAAAATATATCATGGCATTGGATCAGGGAACCACAAGCTCCCGGTGTATTTTATTTGATCATGCGGGAAATATCTGTGGGATGGCACAGAAAGAGCTGACACAGATTTATCCGCAGCCGGGCTGGGTGGAGCAGAATCCGCGTGAAATATGGTCTACACAGTTATCTGTTTTGACAGAAGCTCTGGCTGTGACAGGAGCAATGCCGGAAGATATTGAAGGAATCGGAATTACAAATCAGCGTGAAACAACGATTGTGTGGAATCGTTTTACCGGAGTACCGGTATACAATGCGATTGTCTGGCAGTGTCGTCGAACGGCAGAACAGATTGACCGTCTGAAAGAGGAAAAATTTGATGAGCTGATCCGTGAGCGGACCGGACTGATCGCAGATGCATATTTTTCAGCGAGCAAGATTGCCTGGATTCTGGACAATGTCGAAGGTGCACGGGAACAGGCAGAGGAAGGAAACCTTTTATTTGGAACCGTGGACACCTGGCTGATCTGGAATCTGACCGGAGGCGCTGTGCATGTGACAGACTATTCCAACGCATCCAGAACAATGCTTTATGATATTCACAAATGCTGCTGGGATAAGGAAATCCTGGAAAAATTCAACATTCCGGAAAGTATGCTTCCGGAAGTAAAACCATCCAGCTATATCTATGGTTATACTGATCCGTCCGTGACAGGCGGAGAAATTCCGGTCTGCGGAGCTGCCGGAGATCAGCAGGCAGCTTTGTTTGGGCAGAGTTGTTTTGAAAAAGGGGAAGGAAAAATCACATACGGAACCGGATGTTTTCTTCTTATGAATACTGGAAATGAACCGATCACATCAAAAAATGGATTGTTGACGACATTGGCGGCGAGTGTCAGTGATGAGGTGGAATATGCATTGGAAGGAAGTGTATTTGTGGCAGGTGCGGCGATCCAGTGGCTGCGGGATGAGATGCGCATGATCAAAAGTGCGCGCCAGTCAGAAGAGTACGCAGATGAAGTACCGGATTGCAAGGGAGTTTATGTCGTTCCTGCTTTTACCGGAATGGGTGCACCATATTGGGATTCCTATGCACGGGGCACTATTGTAGGTGTGACCAGAGGATGTAAAAAAGAGCATTTTATCCGTGCAACGTTGGAGTCCATCGCTTATCAGGCTTATGATGTCATTGCCGCAATGGAAGAAGATGCCGGAGTTAAAATGACACATTTAAAAGTGGACGGTGGAGCCAGTGCGAATAATATGCTGATGAAATTCCAGGCAGATATCGCAGGAATCCGTGCAGAGCGCCCGAAATGCATTGAGACAACAGCACTTGGTGCGGCGTATCTGGCAGGATTGGCTGTAGGCTATTGGAGCAGCAAGGATGAAATTCGCAAAAACTGGAATCTTGGCCGTACGTTTGAACCCACCATGGAGGAAACAGAGCGTGCGAAACTGCTGAAAGGCTGGCACCGCGCAGTGCGTTGTGCACTTGCATGGTCTCAGGATGAAGAATGAAATTGTAATTTCTGATGTATTCGTTTTTCCAAAGAACAGAAAAAATGTCTTTATATCCTATGGATTTTCATGTATAATGATAAGGTTGAGTGATAATCCATAAAACAGGAGGAACTATACATATTATGAAAAAAGTAGAAGATTACGTGAGAAGTATCCCGGATTTTCCGGAACCGGGAATTATTTTCCGCGATATAACAACCGTTTTACAGGATCCGGACGGACTGAAACTTGCGATTGACGGATTAAAGGAGCGTCTGGATGGCGTAGATTTTGATGTGGTAGTTGGAGCAGAATCCAGAGGATTTATCTTTGGAGCACCGCTGGCTTACGAATTTGGCAAAGGTTTTGTGCCGGTTCGTAAAAAAGGAAAACTTCCATGCGAGACAGTTTGTGCCAAATATGATCTTGAGTACGGTTCTGCTGAGATTGAGATGCACAAAGATTCCATCAAACCGGGTCAGAAAGTTGTCGTAGTAGACGATCTGATCGCAACCGGCGGAACCATTGAGGCTGCCATCAAACTGATCGAGAGCCTTGGCGGAGAAGTTGTCAAAGTATTATTCCTGATGGAGCTGGCTGGATTAAACGGTCGTGAGAAACTGAAAGGTTACGACGTAGAGTCTGTCATTACTTATCCGGGTAACTAGGATTGGGGTAGAGAGAGTCTCTGCCCAGAGTTTATCCTTATAAAAACAAGAGAAATCGTTAATTAAAAAGCTTTCTGACCAGAAAAATCATGATTGAATGATAGGTTCTGTCAGAAAGTTTTTTGTATTTATGCATCATAATATTTTTTCACAAACGTAATAAAATTTTGCATCTGCGTCGTCAGATAGCGTCCTTTTTTCCATACAATACCAATATCCGTTTTCATTGGCGGCTCCATAGGTATGGCCTTGTATTTCGGCAGTCCTGCGGTAATGCAGCTATAAAGAAAACATCCCACTGTCCCGGAGCGAATAAAATTAATCATGGTATAGAGCTGGTTTCCCTGCATGATAATATTCGGATGGACATTTCCGAAATCAAAGCGGGTGCGTAAAATGGCATTCTGTACAGAATCTTTATTAAACAAAATAACATTCTGATGATCCAGATCAGCAGCTTTGATAGAAGTATGATTTGCCAGTGGGTGTTCCGGGGATACACAGAACACAAGCTGGTCGTGAATAAGTACATGGCTGTTCAGCTGGTCGATGTTATACATTTCCATATTGACGAGAGCCAGATCCAGTTTATCTTCCAGAACCAGATCGCAGGCACGTACAGAACCATATTCCTCCAGGGATACAAGAGCATCTGGATATTTGGAACGGTAAGCATCAATGAGTCCCGGAAAGAAAAAACTGCTGAGCACCGGAGGAATGCCGACGTGGATCGGATTTTGCTGAATCCGGCTGCCGTTCAATTCAAATTGCATATCTTTGCAGTACTGCAGAATGTAGTCAGCTTTCTTATAAAACAGTGCGCCGTCTTCCGTCAGGGTGAGCCGGTTGTTGAATCGTGTAAAAAGTGTGATGCCAAATTCAGCCTCCAGTTCCCGGATAGCCAGTGAAATGGCCGGCTGCGTCACAAACAGCTGATTTGCAGCAGCGGTGATGCTGTGGCATCTGCATGTTTCACAAAAATATTTCAACTGATTTAAGGTCATAAAAATTCTCCTTTCGTCGAAGCTGCTTTCCGTCATAAATTCACCACTGATGAATGATCAGATGAATTCAATAACTTCCTTTTGCTTAAAGTATACTATAAATTTTATTTATGGCAAGTTAAAATTCATTAAATAGACAAATGAATATACCTGATTTACAATACAGATATCAAATAAAGAGAACGGCCGATTCACAATTCTTTACAGGGAGGGTGAAAAATGTCAGCATCGACAATAACAATTTTATTTCTGATATTTGCGATTGTCAGCTTTATATTAGAAAAGATTCCACTGGGGCTTACCGCTACGATTGTAGCAATCGGATTAAATGTGACCGGGGTTCTGGACGCTTCCCAGACATTCAGCGGATATGTAAACAGCAACGTGATTCTGTGCGTTGGAATGTTTGTAGTAGGACAGGCACTTTTTGAAACCGGCATGGCAAACAAGATTGGTGGGGTGGTGACCAGATTTGCAAAAAATGAAAAAATCCTGATGGTTGCCATTATGGTGATCGTAGGAGTCATGTCAGGATTCCTGTCAAATACAGGGACCGCAGCAGTATTGATCCCAGTTGTCTGTGGAATTGCAGACGAATCCGGATATTCCAGAAGCCGCCTGCTCATGCCACTGGTATTTGCAGCAGCACTTGGCGGAAACCTCTCCATTATCGGAGCACCGGGAAATCTGATGGGTGTGGATGCCCTGCAGAATCTTGGTGAAGAAACCGGATTTTTTATGTATGCGCCGATTGGAATCCCAATGCTTCTGGCAGGTATCGTTTATTTTGTTTTCATCGGATACCGCCTGCTTCCGAAGACTTCTGCAAAAAGTGTGGCAGAAGTGGCAGAGACAAAACCGGATTTCAGTCATGTGCCAAAGTGGAAACAGATTACGTCTCTGGTAGTGCTGATCGCGGTTATTTTAGCAATGATCTTTGAAAAACAGATTGGTATTCCAATTCAGGTATCTGCCTGTATCGGAGCCTGTGTAGTTGTACTAACCGGTGTTATTTCCGGAAGCGCTGCACTGAAATCCATAGATTTAAAAGTAGTTCTCCTCTTCGGTGGTTCCCTGGCGCTTGCCAATGCACTGGATACCTCAGGCGCCGGAACCATGATCGCGGACACAATCGTAGGATTCCTTGGAAAAAATCCAAGCCCGATGATGTTATTGTTTGTCATTTTTGTAGTGTCATGTGTTCTGACAAACTTTATGTCAAACACAGCAACCACAGCGCTGATGGTTCCAATTGCGGTATCTATGTCAGATATCCTTGGGGCAGATCCAAGAGCAGTGGTTATTGCAACGGTAATTGCAGCATCCTGCGCTTACGCAACACCAATCGGAATGCCTGCAAATACCATGGTAGTCGGACTTGGCGGTTATACCTTTAAGGATTATGTGAAATCAGGTTTGCCGCTGATCCTTGTATCCTTTGCGTTATGTATGATTTTGTTACCAATTTTATTCCCATTTTATCATTAAAAAGCTGCTGTATAAGCGGCGAAGCTAGTATTAAAGTTTAAAGTAAAAATTGCTGGAGGTGCGATTCAATGAAAGAAAAAGAAATCAAGAGATTAACAGACATGGTAGCCGACTTTGTCGGACATATCGGAAAAAAGCTGCCGGATGATGTCGTGGCAAAATTAGAGGAGCTTGGCTCCAAAGAAGATGCGGCACTGCCGAAAGTATTATATGAAACCATGACAAAAAATCAGGGACTGGCAGTAGAACTTGACCGTCCGAGCTGTCAGGATACCGGTGTCCTTCAGTTCTGGCTCAAATGCGGAACAAATTTCCCGTACATCAATGAGCTGGAAGCTCTGCTGACAGATGCGGTTGTGCAGGCAACATTTGCCACACCACTTCGCCACAATTCTGTACAGACGTTTGACGAGTACAACACAAAGAAAAATGTCGGAAAAGGAACACCGACGGTATGGTGGGATATTGTCCCAAATAACGACCAGTGTGAGATTTATGCTTACATGGCAGGTGGCGGATGTACTCTTCCGGGTAAAGCAATGGTACTGATGCCGGGTGCAGGGTATGAAGGAATCACCGATTTTGTACTGGATCAGATGACTACTTATGGATTAAATGCCTGCCCGCCGCTTCTGGTTGGTGTCGGTGTCGGAACTTCCGTAGAGACTGCAGCATTAAATTCTAAAAAGGCGCTGATGAGACCGATTGGTTCCCACAATGACAATGCAAATGCAGCAAAAATGGAGCAGCTTTTAGAGGATGGAATCAATGCTATTGGCCTTGGACCGCAGGGTATGGGCGGAAAATATTCTGTCATGGGTGTAAATATTGAGAATACAGCACGTCATCCGTCTACTATCGGTGTTGCTGTAAACGTAGGATGCTGGTCACACCGTCGTGGTCACATTGTGATCGACAAAGATCTGAACGTAGTCTGTGATACACATTCTACCTGGAAATTTGAGTAAAAAGTAACGGCTTTCCTTTCTAGATGTATGATTGGCGAAACGTGAAAGCTATGCAAATATTTCGTGAAAAAGGAGAATAAAAAGATGATTGAAATCAGAGGCGATAAAAAAGTATTAGTTACTCCTGTAAGCAAGGAGGATCTGGCAGATATTAAAATCGGTGACATTGTATGGCTGGACGGCGATCTGATGACCTGTCGAGACGTGGCACACCGCAGACTGGTGGAATACGGCAGAGAACTTCCATATGATATCAGAAACAAAGCAATTTTCCATGCAGGACCGATTGTGCGAAAAATTGAAGGAACCGAGGATGATTATGAGATGGTATCCGTTGGACCGACCACTTCCATGCGTATGGAAAAATTCGAGTACGAATTTACCGAGCAGACCGGTGTCCGAGTGATTGTTGGCAAAGGCGGTATGGGACCGAATACCGAGCGCGCATGTAAAGAATTTGGTGCCATCCACTGTGTATTCCCGGCAGGCTGTGCCGTTGTGGCAGCTACTGAAGTGCAGTACATTGCGGAGCATCACTGGGATGAACTTGGAATGCCGGAAACACTCTGGTGCTGTAAGGTCAAAGAATTTGGCCCGCTCATCGTATCCATTGATGCAAACGGACGCAATTTATTCGAAGAACAGAAAGTTATTTATAATGAAAGAAAAGAAGCTGCAAAGCAGAAGATTTATCCGGAAGTAAAATTCATCAAATAAAAATCCATGCATATAGAAGATCGTTTATGCTGAGCAGATCCATTCGGTTGCAAAACTGAGTACTCCATAGAATTACAGGATGCGCACCATGTATAGCAGGCATGGTGCGCATTCTTTTGACAGGAAATCACATTGAAAATCCTTTTAAATTTCTGATTCCGAAAAGGAATATCTTCATAACAAGAATGATTTTTACAAAATAGTGGAACCGGTGTTTTAATAGTAATAAAGAATAAGGCAGAATTAATAAAAAATTATATTTTTTGCAGTTAGAAAAGGAAATGCGAAGTATTTTGTATACTTTGCATAGAATACAAGTGAATATGCCAAGGAAATGCAAAAAAATGTATAGGCAAACAGGAACATTTTTCTTGAATTTTTGTAAAAAATGAAGTAGAATGAATCTGGTATGTTAATAAAATAACAATCTCAAGGAGGTATGAGGCAATATGGCAGAATGTTTAGCGTTAGAGCGAATCAACCGTCTGTTAGATGAAGGTAGTTTCGTAGAGGTTGGCGCATTAGTTTCCGCCCGCACAACAGATTTTACCGTAAATGACCAGTCTGCACCATCCGATGGTGTTATCACAGGATACGGACAGATTGAGGGCAATCCGGTGTATGTATATAGTCAGAACCGTGATGTGCTGAACGGAACGATGGGTGAGATGCACGCAAAGAAAATTGCAAAATTATATGATATGGCTGATAAGGCAGCAGCTCCGGTGATCGGACTGTTAGACTGCGGCGGTTTTCGTCTGCAGGAATCTGTAGATGCACTGGACAGCTTTGGATGTGTCCTTGCAAAGCAGGCTGAGTATGCGGACAGTGTACTTCAGATCAGCGCAGTAATGGGTAACTGTGCAGGTGGTATGACACTGATTCCGGCCATGAGTGATTTTGCATTTATGACAAAAGAAGCACAGATGTATGTGAATGCACCGCATACCATTATGGATAATAAAAAACTTTCCCGCGAGTTTGATTCTGCAAAATATCAGGCGGCAGTTTCCGGACAGGCAGAAGTACTGGAGAGCGAAGAGGCTGTTCTGACAAAAATCCGTGAGCTGGTAGTAATGCTCATTGATGAAGAATATGGACGTTGTGGAGAGGATGATCTGAATCGTTACATTTCTGATAAAACATGTGCCATGAAAGATGCACGTGCATTGTTAGCTGAGTGTGCAGACGATAAATTCCTGGAGATCCGCCCGGATTACGCACCGGAGATGGTGACAGGATTCCTTACATTAAATGGAATTTTAGTTGGTGCAGTGGCAAATGCCGATGCACTTTATGATGAAAAAGGTGAGAAGACGGCAGATCTGGCTGACGGTCTTACAGTAGACGGATGTGAGAAAGCAGCAGCTTTCGTCGCATTCTGTAACGATTGCGAGATTCCGCTTCTGACTGTGACAGCAGCAGATGGATTTGCGGCAGTAGAGCAGACAGAAAAAGGTCTTCCACAGGCAATCGCAAAACTGGTAAAAGCTTATCACGACGGCGGTTTCAACAGTAAAGTAAACCTGATCATGGGCGATACTTACGGCAGTGCTTATGTGGCTATGGGCGCAAGAAGCATCAGTGATGCCGATATGGTATTTGCATGGGATGATGCTAAAGTAGGTATGATGGAAGCTGAAAAAGCAGCAAATATCTTATTTGCAGCTGAAGGAGAGAAAGCAACTGAAAAACAGGCAGCTGCTTATGAAGGAAAACAGAATGCCGTAACTTCCGCAGCAGCAAGAGGCAGCGTGGATGCAGTCATCGCTCCGGCACAGACAAGAAAACATCTGATCATGGCATTTTCCATGCTGTAAAAGAAAGGAAGATAGTGAAGATGAGAAAGAATATCAAAGGGATTGCGGCAGGCAGTCTCGGACTTCTGGCTTTACAGCTTCCGGGAATGACCGTATTTGCGCAGGCAGCAGACAGAAAAGCCCGGCTGGCAAATGCATTACAGAATACAGTCCTTGGTATGGGAACGGTATTCGTTATGCTGATCGCAATTGCGCTGATCATTTATTGTTTCAAGATCATTCCTGTAATCCAGGAAAAATTTGCCAAAAAAGCAGAACCGACAGCAGAAGCACCAAAGACAGTACCAGTTGTTGCAGCTCCTGTACAGGAAACGGATGATCTGGAGCTGGTCGCTGTTATCGCAGCCGCGATCGCAGCAAGTGAGAATGTACCGGTAGACAGTTTCAGAGTCCGTACGATCAAGAGACGCTAATCACACCATTTTGTTTAAGGAGAATAGAAAAATGAAAAATTATACAATTACCGTAAACGGAAACGTATATGATGTAACCGTAGAAGAAAATACAAATGGCGCTCCGGCAGCAGCACCGGCTCCGAGAGCAGCAGCACCGGCACCGGCTCCGGCAGCAAAACCGGCAGCTGCAGGCACAGCAGGAAGCATTTCCATTACTGCAGGTGCAGCAGGTAAAGTTGTTGATGTTGTAGCAGCACCGGGCACAGCCGTAAAGAAAGGTGATCCTGTCGTTGTACTTGAGATCATGAAAATGGAGACACCAGTTGTTGCACCACAGGATGGCACTGTTGCCAGTGTGGATGTAGCAAAAGGTGAGACAGTAGAATCAGGAGCAGTACTTGCTACTATGAACGCATAAGACAGGAGGTAGACATGTCAGGTAATATAGCAGAGACATTGGGCAATCTCGTGCATCAGACCGCGTTCTTCAATCTGACCTGGGGAAACTATCTGATGATCGCCGTTGCCTGTGTGTTCTTATATTTAGCAATCAAAAAGGGATATGAGCCGTTACTGCTGGTACCGATCGCGTTTGGTATGCTTCTGGTAAATATTTATCCGGATATCATGATTTCTCCGGAAAATGCAAGCAACGGTGTCGGAGGTTTGTTGCACTACTTCTTCAAACTGGATGAGTGGTCCATTCTTCCGTCCCTGATTTTCCTTGGTGTCGGCGCACTGACGGATTTCCGTCCGTTGATCGCAAACCCGATCAGTTTTCTCTTGGGAGCAGCCGCACAGTTCGGTATTTTTGCCGCATATCTGCTGGCTATCGTATTCGGTTTTTCCGATGCAGCAGCTGCAGCAGTATCCATCATCGGTGGAGCAGATGGACCGACTTCCATCTTCCTGGCCGGAAAATTACATCAAAATGACTTGATGGGTCCGATCGCCGTGGCGGCGTATTCCTATATGTCATTAGTACCGATCATCCAGCCGCCGATCATGAAACTTTTAACAACTAAAAAAGAGCGTTCCATCCGTATGGGACAGCTTCGTGAAGTTTCCAAACTGGAAGCAATCCTTTTCCCAATCGTTGTTACCATTATTGTGTGTCTGGTGCTTCCGACCACAGCTCCATTGGTAGGTATGCTGATGCTTGGTAACCTGTTCCGTGAGAGTGGCGTAGTAAAACAGCTGTCCGAGACAGCATCCAACGCCCTGATGTACATTGTAGTTATCCTGCTTGGTACATCCGTCGGAGCATCCACAAGTGCAGAAGCATTCCTGAAAGTGACAACACTTCAGATCGTAGTACTTGGTCTGGTAGCCTTTGCATTTGGTACCGCAGCAGGTGTTATCTTTGGTAAGATCCTGTGCGTTGTAACAAAAGGCAAGATCAATCCGCTGATCGGTTCTGCCGGTGTATCCGCAGTACCGATGGCAGCCCGTGTATCCCAGAAAGTTGGTGCAGAAGAAGATCCGACCAATTTCCTGCTGATGCACGCCATGGGACCAAATGTTGCCGGAGTTATCGGAACTGCGATTGCAGCCGGAGTATTCATGGCAATATTCGGTGTATAACTTTGTTTACAGTGTCGAAATCCTAAAAGCATGTCATGCTTGCATGTAAATGCTTTACAGGATTAGCGACACGCCCCTCCAATGAGAAAAAAGCAGGACAGAGTCATGCGATTTTCGAATGGAGGGAGGATTGTGGGAGCTGGAACAGCGGAACAATCCGTAAACAAAGGCAATGATTATAAAAAAGGAGATAATTTATCATGGAGAAAAAACCATTGAAAATAACAGAAACTGTTCTGCGTGATGCGCATCAGTCTCTGATGGCCACCAGACTGACCACAGAGCAGATGCTTCCGATCATCGATAAAATGGATAAAGTCGGCTATCATGCAGTCGAATGCTGGGGCGGTGCAACTTTCGATGCATCCCTGCGTTTCCTGAAAGAAGATCCGTGGGAGCGTCTCAGAAAATTCCGTGATGGTTTCAAAAATACAAAACTGCAGATGCTGTTCCGTGGACAGAATATTTTGGGATACCGTCATTATGCAGACGATGTAGTAGAATATTTTGTACAGAAATCTATTGCAAACGGAATCGATATCATTCGTATTTTTGACTGTTTAAATGATCTGAGAAACTTAAAGACAGCCGTAGATGCCTGCAAAAAGGAAAAAGGTCATTCCCAGATTGCACTTTCCTATACCTTAGGTGAGGCATATACGCTGGATTATTGGGTAGATACTGCAAAACGTATCGAGGATATGGGTGCAGATTCCATCTGTATCAAAGATATGGCAGGTCTTCTGGTTCCATATGAGGCAGAGCGTCTTGTAAAAGCATTAAAAGAAAATGTAAGCCTTCCAATCGAGCTTCATACCCACTATACAAGTGGTGTGGCTTCCATGAGTTGTCTGAAAGCAGTAGAAGCCGGATGCGATATCATTGATACTGCAATTTCACCACTGGCACTGGGAACATCCCAGCCGGCAACAGAAGTTATGGTTGAAACCTTCAAAGGTACACCGTATGATACCGGTCTGAATCAGGATATTCTTGCTGAAATCAATGAGTACTTTGGCAAGATCCGTGAGGAGGCAATGGCAAGCGGCCTGTTAAATCCGAAGGTACTTGGCGTAAATATCAATACTTTACGTTATCAGGTTCCGGGCGGAATGCTTTCAAACATGATTTCTCAGCTGAAAGAGCAGAACGCAGAGGACAAATATGAGGAAGTATTAAAAGAAATCCCACGTGTAAGAAAAGACCTTGGTGAGCCACCTCTCGTAACACCTTCCAGCCAGATCGTAGGTACACAGGCTGTATTAAATGTTCTGATGGGTGAGCGTTATAAAGTTGCTACCAAAGAAACCAAGAGCATTTTACTTGGTGAATATGGTCAGACAGTAAAACCATTCAATCCGGAAGTAGTGGAAAAAGTTCTCGGTGCGGATAAAGATAAGGCAATTACTTGTCGTCCGGCAGATCTGATCGAACCGGAACTTGCCAAGATTGAGAATGAAATGTCACGCTGGAAACAGCAGGATGAGGATGTGCTTTCTTATGCACTCTTCCCGCAGCAGGCACTGGATTTCTTCAAATATCGTGAGGCACAGCAGACAAAGGTAGATCCGGAGGCGGCTGACCACAAAAATGGAGCTTATCCGGTTTAAAAAATAATGCTTCTTTGGCTTTAAAAATTTAATATTTTGAAAGAAAACGCAGAATCCTGTCAGGACAGGATTCTGCGTTTTCTGCATCGCTTCTGTATATTCTGCAATATTTTTGAATCACAATGTAGATGAATGGTCTTGATTATTTCCTCGGATTAAAAGACATGTATAAAGTTTCAAAGTGATTTGAACCGTATATTTGTTGAAATATATGAGCGCCAATGATATAATGAAAGATACGCCGATAAAAAATCGGAACAGAAGAAATAATGAGAGAAAGAGGATTTAATATGGAACATAACAAAAAGGAGCGCAGTAGTTTCTCTGGCGGAATCGGTTTTGTGCTTGCAGCAGCAGGAAGCGCAGTGGGACTTGGTAATCTGTGGCGTTTTCCTTATCTTGCCGCGCAGTATGGCGGAGGTATTTTTATTCTGGTATATATCATTCTGGCACTGACCTTCGGTTTCACATTGATGACTACCGAGATTGCAATCGGACGCAAGACAAAACAGAGTCCGGGTACTGCATACAAAGCCATCAATAAAAAATTTGGATTTTTAGGCGTGCTGGCACCGATCGTTCCGGTGATCATTCTGCCGTATTATTGTGTGATCGGCGGCTGGGTTGTTAAATATATGGTGACGTTTGTGTCCGGTCATGGACTGGATGCAGCAGCAGATAGTTTTTTTGGAAATTTTGTCGGAAATTCGATCTCACCGATGATTTATTTCGCTGTTTATCTGGGACTGACTGCAGCAGTTATCCTGCTTGGCGTCAATAAAGGAATTGAAAAAATCAGTAAATTCCTGATGCCGTTATTGCTGATTATTTCTGTGATCATTTCCATTTATATTTTTACATTACCGGGAGCAAATGCCGGTATTAAGTACTATCTCCTGCCTGATTTTACGAAGTTTTCACTGAAAACAGTGTGTGCAGCCATGGGACAGATGTTTTATTCTATGAGTCTGGCTATGGGAATCATGGTTACTTATGGCTCTTATACAAAAAATGAGACAAGCCTGACAAAATCTGTAAATCAGATTGAGATTTTTGATACAGTCGTTGCTCTGCTGGCCGGATTTATGGTCGTTCCGGCAGTTTATGTATTCAGCGGTGAAGCAGGAACAAAAGCAAGCGGAGCAGGATTGATGTTTGTGACGCTTCCGAAAGTGTTTGAGCAAATGAGAGGTGGCACGATCATCGGAATTTTGTTCTTTGTGCTTGTATTCTTAGCTGCGTTGACCAGCTCCATTTCGATTATGGAAGCTATCGTATCTTCCTTTATGGATCGATTCGGTATCAGCCGTAAGAAAAGCGTTGCGGTCTGCATCATTATCAGTATTATAATGGGAATCCCATCCTCTCTGGGCAATGGTGCATGGGCACATATCAAGATTCTTGGGATGGACTTTTTGACTTTCTTTGATTATATCAGCAATAGTGTATTAATGCCGATCGTAGCACTGTGCACCTGTATTCTGATCGGATGGGCGGCAGGAGCAAAGACTGTTACAGATGAAGTAAAACGAAATGGTGAAAAAATGAATCGTGAAAAACTGTACAATGTGATGATAAAATACATTGCACCGGTAATGTTGGTGATCATCCTGATCACTTATTCAATGGCACAGTTCGGATTCTTCACTATGTAATACACAAAATGCGAGAAAATGACATTCCTTTTGTTATCTTTATTTTTGGAAAGAAGGTATCGATATTATGCATGATGAAGTGACAGAAAAAGACATTGAACGAATGAAAGAGGAAATCGAATATCGGAAACTGGTAGTTCGTAAAGAAGCATTGGAAGCTGTAAAAGAGGCAAGAGCGCATGGCGATCTCAGTGAAAATTTTGAGTACCACGCAGCAAAAAAAGATAAAAATGCCAACGAAAGCCGTATCCGTTATCTGGAGCGCATGATCAAAACAGCGGTAGTTGTATCCGATGAGTCAAAATCCGATGAAGTTGGAATCAACAATAAAGTTACTTTATATTTTGAAGATGATGACGAAGAAGAAGTGTATACACTGGTGACAACCGTGCGCGGAAACTCCCTGAAAGGCTGGATTTCTACGGAATCTCCAATCGGAAAAGCCATTCTTGGTCATAAAGTCGGAGACCGTGTTTACGTGGAGATCAATGCAAATGCCGGTTATTATGTAGAAATCCGTGCCATTGAAAACACCGAAGATGACGGAAGTATTGGACTCAGAAAATTTTAATGGCATTCTAATGGAGCATTTATGAATATATATAATATTGACCAGTTTCAAAAAAATGAATACTCCTGGAATCCTGTGGCAAAAAGGCGGGCAGGGAATTATTTTATAAAACTTGGCGTTGGTGTGGCGCTTATATTTGCTCTGTATGGATTATTAGGGTATTTTCTGTTCGTCACACATGCTTTTGTTACGCAGACATTGTGGGGCTATGGAGCGGCAATGGTTATTCTGGCATTCGGGCTTCGCCTGGCATTGAATGCAGGTAGCAGAAAACAGACACGAAAAATGTCATCGGATGAAAAGCATGATTATGCGCTGTATTTTTATCACAGACATGGAAGAAAGAATACTGTGCTCGGTAACTTTTATCTGGTGATATGCGCGCAGGCAGATGTTTGTCAGCGAAAATACGAACTGGCGGAACAGGCGCTGGATCAGATTGTCATGGAAAAATGTAAGGCAGATCAGCTGAAACAGATCTGGCTGCTGCGATTGATCATTGCGCTTGCCATTGATGATGAGGAGAAAATGCAGGAAACATTCATTTGTTACAATGGCATTGAAGTCAGATCAAAAGGATTTCCAGCTACTGATATTGTCAGAGAATGTGTGGATCACAGAGATGCAGAAACTTTAACAGAAGTCATGAAGCAGAGTGTTGTGGTGAAAAAGGAGCATCCGCTTCGTATTGGATGTATCAGCATTTTCCTTGCGTACTGCATTTTGTTTTATGCGGCAGCACTTGGAATCAATACAGACAGCGGATATGTGCTTCGTTATATGTTTGCAACGATCTCCATCCTGGTGACATTCCTTGGACTGCTGGTTCTGGTCATCTGGCTGAATATCCGGCTGTTTGGCAATGAAACATTCTCGAGAAGAAGCTCCGTTAACAAGGTCTGCTTTGTTATTATATGTGCAATCTTTCTGCTTTGCATGGCAGAAAACAGTGTCATAATCTATTTGGGACTGGAATGGAAGGAAGAAGTGATATCGCAGGATGAAAAGTATACCTATCTGAAGGCGTATTCTGAGCGCGCATATAACGTGACAACGACACTGTATCGGACAAATAATCCGTTTGTTATGCAAAGAATAAATAGCTGTCTGCCGTCAGCAGATTCAAACTGGTCAGAGGATAGTACTGATTCATCCGATGCCAATCAGGATATAACAGACAATTCAACAAATGGCGCATCCAATAGCGCATCAGATGAAACTGCCGGAGAATCCGCAACAGATAACGGCATTTCTGATTCTGACTCTTATTCGAGTGAACTCGAACAGTATCAGCTGCTTGAAAACGAGATAACAGCAGTGTTTGAGTATTTGCAAAACGAAGGACAGTTTACAGACGCAGAATTGAGCTTCGATGCAAATGCAAAGGGAGAAACCTATGGACTTATCAGTGCCGGTCAGGAGCAGGCAGGAACCCGCATGGTGGATGTGGAATATCGTCTGTACATTAATTTTAATGGGGAAAAAACAAACGATGAAGGAAAAACCTGTACAGAAATCGTACTGGAAAAATTTTATCCGGGTGGAAGCTACAGTACGGAACTGGTAGATTTTTATCTTGTTGATCCGGATACCCTGCAGGTTGTTGATGAACATAAAACTACCTGGTAAAGTGAATAAAGAAGAAATAAGTCGAACGCACAAATTTCATGTGCGCTCGACTTATTTTTTTACAGACAGCGTTTCTGATCTGTATTATTTGATACAAAACGTACTTCCAGTTTGTCTGGGCGGGAATAACTTTCTGTATATTCTACAAGGTTACCGTGTCGGTCATAGCCAATCAGTTCCAGGTGATTGACGATCATTTCATCTTCCAGATGCAGATAGGAACGGATTTTATCTCCGGCTTCTACCATGGTCAGAGATTCCTGGAAAACAACGGGCAGGTGATCTCTGGTGGACATGTAGTCATACAGAGAAATCTGTTCAAAGTTATAATTATCGATATCCGGGAAAAATTTCAGTGGAACGTAAGTGTACTCAATAGCCAGTGGCTCTTTGTTACCCTGGCGGATACGGTGGATTCCATAAATTGGTTCTTCAAATGCAAGACCAAGTTTATCAGCATAATAATAACGTCCCTGGATGGTACCGGTGCACAGTAATTTGTTGGATATCTCGATTCCAAAATTGCGGACAAGGGAAGTGAAACTGGCATTTTTGGATTCGTTTAATACACCGAAAGCGACTTTGTTATATTCCGGTTTCTTGACAAAGGTACCTTTTCCCTGTCGACGCACGAGATAATGCTCATTTACAAGTTCATCGATGGCTGTGCGGATAGTAGGTCGGCTTACACCATACATTTCTGCCAGGACTCGTTCGCTAGGGATCATTTCTCCGGGAAGATATTCATGGCTTTCAATCCTGCTTACAATAATATCGCGCACCTGTGCTGCTACATGATTTAATTGTTCCATGATTCCTCCATTTCCGCATCTCTGATAAATGCAAAATCATCTATTTTCATAATGTCTTCAAAAAAGTGAATCAGTCTGCCGGTGTCGTCATATACCAGACCTTTGTATTTCATCATGGGACTACCCGGTGCAGTTTGGAGCAGACTGGATTCTTCCTCATTTGTGTAAATGAGTGTCACACGCTGATTGGATTTCAAAATCGGTATCTGAAGATCTGTCTGCAATACATTCAAAATCGGGCGTGAACCCAGAATTTCAGCAGTCAGACCAGGATAGATATCGATTGGAGTATAAGAATAATCCAGGCACAGCGGGGTGTCGTTTTCATAATAAATGAAAAGGATTTTATAAACTGGTGTTTGTTCCGGGATCAGCATTTTGCCGGAGAGACGTTTATCTACTAAAATTTCTTCAAAAGAATAAGGCTGCCAGCGAATATTCGGACATCTTTCTCCGGGATCAAAATTATCAGTACAGGTGTGAGTAGATATTTTGATTCTATCCGGAGCAACAAAATATCCAAGTCTTTCCTGGGAAAAAAGGTAATGCTCACGCACAAGCTGTGCCAGGGCATTCCGGATAGTAGGCCGCTGCACATGAAAATGTTCCGCAAGAAAACGCTCAGAAGGAAGACGGTCTCCGGGGTGATAGCCTTCATTTTTCAACATGTATATGATCTCTTTTGCAAGAATGACATCCATTGTCAGTAAATTTTTTCTCATAAATTTTAAAAATACGCTCCTTTTACTTCCAATTTTAAAAATAACTATATGAAAAGATTATTATAGAACATCTTTTACATTCATGCTACCGAATAGTTGCTTGTTTCTATCATATAACAGATGCAATCTGTTCGTCAAATATTATTGGTATAAAAAAACGGATTAGTGGTCTAAATCAGTCGGTTATGCAAATATGCCAAAAAATGAATGATAATGAATAAAACACAAGATATAATCGCAAAAAAACATATAGTTATTAAATGCTTAGAATAACATTTTAAAAAAAGATGTTGACTATTTAAAAAAATGTGGTATAGTAATTCATATAAAGTGGTTACAAAAAAGGAAAAGGAATTAAAGGAGGATATCAAAATATCATGTTGAAATTTGATGAGCAGAAACAGATTGACAGTGTAAAAGGTGCACTTGCATTGCGCGGGAAAATCGAAGAAATTGTAGACCAGATCTGTAAAGATGGATTTAAAAATATCTGCTGGCTTGGCATAGGAGGCACTTATGCTTCCTGCTTACAGGCAGAAGTTCATATGAAAGAAAAATCAGGACTTGACTTTTTCGTGGAAAATGCAGCAGAATATCTGACAACTGGAAATAAAAAAGTTGGAGCAGATACGATTGTTGTGGTTTCATCCGTAACCGGAAGTACCATCGAGATGGTGGAAGGTGTCAAAAAAGCTTCTGCAGCGGGAGCAAAGGTGCTTGGATTTATTGATGTGGATACTGCAGAACTGGCACAGATCGTAGATTATGAAATTGCATATCCGGGCAATGAACAGCTGAAGTTTTTTATGGTTGCAGACCGTTTTATGTACAATGCAGGTGAATTCCCGGAATATGATCGGTATTACAAAGAACTGGATGAAAATCTGGCTGTAGATCTGGTAGAAGTTGAGAAAGCAGCGGATGCATTTGGAGAGGCATTTGCAAAGAAACATTGCAATGACAGTATCCATTATTTTGTAGGAGCAGGTAATCAGTATGGTTCCACATATTCTTATGCAATGTGCTACTGGGAAGAGCAGCATTGGATCCGTACAAAATCTATCCACAGTGCAGAATTTTTCCATGGAATGCTGGAAATTGTAGACCGTGATACACCGGTCACTGTATTTGTAGGTGAAGATGCACAGCGTTCTCTGAGTGAACGAGTAGTAAAATTCCTGCCGCGTGTTTGTGCAAATTACACAGTAATTGATTCCAAAGACTATGAGTTGAAAGGAATCAGCGAGGAATTCCGTGGAAATCTGTCTCATCTGGTAACGCATGCTGTAACACAGCGTATTGATGCGCATATGGAGCAGATCAATTGCCATCCAATGGAAATCAGAAGATATTATCGCCAGTTTGATTATTAATGAATGTGAGCGAAAAGATAAATAATGATTCTGCGTGCTGAAAGACGAACAAGGATGAAGTGACAAGAGGACTGCTGAAAATCAATGTTATGTTTTCGGCAGTTCTCGTATTTGTGCAATGAGGAGGGAATGTATGAAATTGGGAATGTTTACCAGTGGCTATCAGTATTATCCACTGGAAGCTGCGTTTCAGGATGCGAAAAGAATCGGCTATGATTATATAGAACTCTGGGGAGGGCGTCCCCATGCATTTCCACTGGATCTGAAACGGGGCGGGATAGAACAGGTAAAGAAATTGATTGAAGTCTATGAAATGCCGGTTCATGTGTATACACCGGAGCACAATGCATATCCTTACAATTATATGATCGGAGATTCCAGCCAGCGTAAGGAGGCAGTAGATTATCTCAAGACAGCAATTGAAATGGGAAAAGAAATGGGAGCAGAATACACACTTATTTCTACCGGTCATGCGGAAAATACCATAAGCCGCAGACAAATCCAGGAGCGACTGGTCGAAACGCTGAGGGAACTGGCAGAATATGCACAACAGATCCAGGAACCGGTTTTGCTGGAGACACTGACTCATTTTGAAACAAATGTATGTACTACCGCAAATGATCTGCAGGAAGTACTTGAGATGGTGGATTCCCCATATTTATACGGAATGTGTGATGTGGTAGTGCCATCCATTGAAGGCGAAAGTGTGATGGATTATTTTATGAAACTGGGTGATCGTTGCAGACATCTCCATCTGGTGGATTGTGATGGCAACAGTGAGACACATGTGATCCCGGGGGATGGTGAACTCCCTCTTCCGGAACTTCTGGAGGAAATACAGCATTTCGGTTATCATGACACAGCTACCATTGAGTTGGTAACGGCTTATATCCGGGAACCATATGTGTATGCAAAACGGGCACATGACAGAGTACGGCAAATGATGTTGGAAGGAAAGGGAGGATGTTAAACATGGAGAAAAAGATTAAAGTTGCAGCTGTAGGAGACAATTGCGTGGATGCTTATGATCAGACAGGTGAGGCATTTCCGGGAGGAAATCCGGTGAATGTTGCCGTATATACAGTCCGTCTTGGCGGGGAAGCGTCTTATACCGGTGTCGTTGGAGACGATGCATATGGGAAATTAATGAAGGACTCAATTGCAAAAAAAGGGGTGGATGTTTCTCATTTGAAAGTGATGCCTGGCAGTACGGCTGTGACACACGTGGAAATCATAGACGGAGAGCGTATTCTCGGAGATTATGAGGAAGGCGTTATGGCAGATTTCAAGCTGAGCGAAGAAGATATTGAATTTCTTGGAAGCCATGATCTGGTCGTATCCGGAATCTGGGGGATGATAGAGAATGATCTTGAGAAAATCAAGGCTTGTGGCACGAGGATTGCTTTTGACTTTGCAACGAAATATGAAAGCCCGGTGATTGATATCGCGATTCCATTTGTGGATTATGCATTTTTTGCCTATGATGGAGAAGATGAAGAATGGATGCGAAACTTCATGGAAGAAATGCAGAAAAAAGGAGCAAAGACAGTCATCGTTACCAGAGGCACAAAAGGAAGTATTGCTTATGACGGCACAAGTTATACGGAGTTTGGGATTATTCCATGCGATGTCGTGGATACGATGGGAGCCGGTGACAGCTTCATTGCAGGCTTTTTATATGGTATCCTACAGGGAAAATCATTACAGGAAAGCATGGAACAGGGAGCAAAAAACAGCAGCGTGACACTGGGATATAGCGGAGCCTGGTAAGATAGATGTGTAATGGGCTCTCACTTCTATAAGTGCGAAGTAATAAGAAAGAAAACATAAGACACATTCTACGGCATCGAATGTGTCTTATGTTTTTGTGTTTGATAAGAAATTACAAAATTTCCGGTTTCAAGTGGAAAGAGAACGTATAATGAGTATCGTCCAGACGATATTCTTTTGCCAGCTGAGGACCACAGCTTCCGGAACCGATACCACTCTGTCTGTAATCGATACAGAATACGGTGTATCCGGATTTTTCCAGTTCATAATTATGACCTTTCGTGGTCAGTTCTTCTTCTGTATACTCGGACAGATTAAAGGAAATCGGCTGCTCGTTATATACGGTCAGTTTCCGGCTGTCATCAGCAACACTGACATATTCGCAATGATAGTGGCTTCCGTTTTCCTGCGGACGCATGTAATCTTCATGCAGATCACAGACACGGGAAGTAAATTTGCCAAGATAGCTTGCCCGGCGTTTATCAATATAGCTCTCATGAGGTCCGTATCCAAAGTATTCTGCCTGATTCATACGTTTTGACAGGAACAGGCGGATACCAAGTCGAGGGAGAAATGCCTCATTTGGCTGGAATGGATTGTCATTTTCTGTCACATCTTCGAAGTATTCGCTGTACATGCCACGCATGATCGCATCCCGCTCAATCTCCATGCTGGATCTGACGATTCCATCCGGTGTGATGATCCATTCTGCATCAATCTCCAGGAAACGCTGCCGGAAGATGGGGGCCATGGAAGATGTTGTGTGCAGTTTCAGGGAACCATCTTCCTGTGCTTCTACAGTTGTATTATAAGCTCGCTGTGTCATTTTATCATAACCTGCTTCATACCACAGTCTCTTGACCACGCGATCATTATCTGTCGGTGCACGCCAGATATTCATTTCCATCGGACGTTTTAAGAAGCTGTGATTTTTGTAGATCATGCTGTCAAACATACCGGTGAGTTTGTTGTATACATAGACAAAATCAGCACCGTTGATCGTAATGACACGATCGTTTTCTGTATAAGTAATAGCAGAAGCAGTGCCATTTGCAGCGCAAGAGCAGGAATCTGCAGATGCTTTTTCCGCATTCAGCAGAGCGGTTAATGTATCCGTGCAGTTTTCATTCAACATGATCTGGTCAAAACCAAGTTTGAAATCAGCCGGTGTAAATGGCTTTTCATGTAACTGATGAGAACTGATGATGACAGAGCAGGCACCGTTTTCTAATGGCTTGATCGGCAGCTGAACAGTCTTTTTACTTCTTGGAGCAACATCTAACAGCTCAGTATCTCTGATTTCACCGGAAGCAACTGCCATACCATTTTGCAGGATTTCATAGGTCAGATAGACTTCTTCTTTTAAGTTTGTAAAATCCAGATTGTTCTGCAGAATGTAAGTACCGGAAGCAGCATCCACCAGATGTACACGAACCGGACGATGCACATTTTTATATTCTTTTAAACCAGTGCTTGGTGTGCGATCCGGGTAAACAAGTCCGTCCATACAGAAGTTGCCATCGTGCGGATATTCACCGGAATCACCACCGTAGTAGAATTTTTTGCGTCCATCATCTGTGGTTCCCATATAAACACCGTGATCACACCATTCCCAGACGAAACCGCCCACGAACGTGTCATATTGTTCCTCTAACTGATAGTAGTCCTCGATGTCTCCCGGTCCGTTTCCCATAGCATGGACAAATTCGCACTGAATAAACGGTTTATCCGGGTTATTGCCCAGATATGCATGCATTTCCGGGATTGCAGCGTACATACGGCTGCGCAGATCGATATTGGAGAAATCGGTTTTTCCGCGTTTTGGATTGCGCGGATGGTGCATGGAACTCTCATAGTGGGTCAGTCTGGTTGGATCGTAAGATTTTGTCCAGGCAAGGGCATCTTCAAAGGTACATCCGTAGCCGGCTTCATTTCCCATGGACCAGATCAGCACGCTGGTACGGTTTTTATCACGCATTACATTTTTCCGGACACGGTCTACAACGCTGTCTGTCCAGTCTTCGTTGTCAGATAAAAACGGTGGGAACGGGTTTTTCTTTCCTTCTTTCCAGATATTCAGGTTGTACAGATTTACAACACCGTGGATCTCTATGTCGGATTCGTCGATGACATAGAAACCATATTCGTCACACAACTCATAAAACTCCGGTGCATTCGGATAATGGCTGGTGCGGATGGCATTGAAATTGTGCTGCTTCATCAGGCTCATATCTTTGCGGATATGCTCCAGTGTAACAGCAGAACCCACATAAGGATCACTGTCATGACGGTTGGCTCCGCGGAAACGGACTTTCTGACCGTTCAGGTATACAATGGCATCTTTGATGCTGATCTCACGGAAACCGATGCGCTGACGGATGGTTTCACAGTCAGTGGACAGCGTCAGTGTATACAGGTAAGGATGTTCTGCATTCCAGAGTGTGAGATCAGAAGCTGAAAATGCAATGCTGTCTCCGCTGGAAATACCTTTAGCAACGACGCAGCCGCAGGCAGAAGTCAGTTTATAAGAAACCGGGATGGATTCACCGGCAAAGGTCAGCGGGATTGTTACATCAGCAGCGGTATAGTTGTCTTTTAACTGCGTCTGGACAAAAAAATCGCGGATATAGTTTTGAGGTCTGGCCAATACATAAACATCACGGAAAATACCGGAATTACGGAATTTGTCCTGATCCTCCAGATAACTGCCATCGCACCATTTTAAAACGAGAACGGCAAGTGTGTTTTCACCCTCACGCAGAGCACTCGTAATATCAAATTCACCGGTGGAATGAGAAACCTGATGATATCCGATAAATATGCCGTTTAACCATACATAGTAGCAGGAGTCCACACCTTCGAAATTCAGATGGTAAGTTGCGGTTCCTTTCGGTTTTTTGTATGTGAAGCTGTGCACATAAGCACCGCATGGATTTTCGTGCGGTACATATGGAGGATCAAACGGAAACGGATAGCGTGTATTGGTATACTGATGGATATCGTAGCCGTGATCCTGCCAGTTGGACGGAACCGGAAGTGTGTCGAAGTGATTCGTGTCATACCCTTCATCATAAAAAGCTTCCTGACAATCATAGATGCTGTCGAAATAACGGAATTTCCAATCGCCGTTCAGTAATAAGAAACGATCCGTTTCCGTGCGGATTTTCCAGTCCGGATCCTGTGCCGGTGATGTCGGAATGTAATAAGCACGCATTGGCTCATCGTTGACACCAAAGATATGATTGTCTTCAAAATACTTTGGAATGATCATGTAAAAACCCTCCTCATGAAAATGATTTTTTCCTTGAAATAATGAGTAAAACGAAATCCTCATCAGTGTTTATTATATAAAAAAACAGACCACATAGCAAGGTATGTGGTCTGTTCTTAATGATATATTTATTTCTTGTACTTTGCTTCACAGTATTTGCATCGATATACTTCATGCTCCGGATCAGTCAGAAGGAAAATCTGATCCAGTTCCTGCTCGATGGATGTGATACAACGTGGGTTTTTACATTTGATGACATTTGTTACGGATGTCGGAAGTTTTAATGCACGTTTTTCCACAATGCGCTGATCTTTGATGATGTTTACTGTAATATTGTGATCAATAAAACCGAGGATATCAAGATCCAGATTGTCGATGTTGCATTCAACTTTCAGGATATCTTTTTTTCCCATTTTGTTGCTTTTTGCATTTTTGATGATAGCAACACAGCAGTCAAGCTCGTCCAGTTTCAGATCGTGATAGATGGAAAGGCTCATGCCTGCTTTGATATGATCTAATACAAAACCTTCTTTGATTGCACCTACGTTTAACATTGCTTATACCTCCATTCCTAATAATGTAAGAATCAGGGCCATACGAACGTAAACGCCGTACTGAACCTGTTTGAAATATACTGCTCTCGGATCATCATCTACTTCTGTAGAAATCTCGTTTACACGAGGCAGTGGATGAAGTACCAGCATATCTTTCGGAGCAAGCTCCATTTTTGCTTTGTCCAGAATATAGAAATCTTTCATGCGGATGTAATCTTCTTCATTGAAGAAACGCTCTTTCTGTACACGGGTCATGTAAAGGATGTCAAGTTCCGGCAGAGCGTCTTCGAGACGGACTACTTCTTTGAACGGAACGTTGTTCTGTGCAAGGACATCTTCGCGGATATAGCTTGGTACGCGCAGTTCTTCCGGAGAAATCAGGACAAATTTTACATTCGGGTAACGAATCAGAGCATGAATCAGTGAGTGAACAGTACGACCGAATTTCAGGTCACCGCATAAACCGATAGTCAGATTGTCGAGATGACCTTTGAGACTGTGGATCGTAAGAAGATCGGTAAGTGTCTGTGTCGGATGCTGATGTCCCCCATCACCTGCATTGATCACTGGAATTGCAGATTTTTCAGAGGCAACCAGCGGAGCACCTTCTTTCGGGTGACGCATTGCACAGATATCGGCATAGCAGGAGATGACACGGATGGTATCAGAAACACTTTCTCCTTTTGCGGCGGAAGAACTGTCCGCACTGGAAAAACCAAGTACAGATCCACCAAGATTTAACATAGCTGCTTCGAAACTGAGTCGTGTTCTGGTACTTGGCTCATAGAAGCAGGTAGCAAGCTTTTTGCCGGCACATGCGTGTGCATATTTTTCCGGATTTTTTTCAATATCGTTCGCGAGATTGAGCAATTTATCTGTTTCTTGTACGGATAAATCTAAAGGGCTCATTAAATGTCTCATAGGTCTCCTCCTTAATGATTATGTATTTATCGTTTGACGATTTTTCTCTTACATATCATATACTATGAGACCCTAAAATTCAATAGGGAGTTGGCTCTGGTAATGTGGGAATTTGAACATTCAGTCACCTCAGTTGTGTGACAATTTGAAAAAACCGGCATATGCTAAATACAACGGAATAGCAGGGGCTGAGTCTAGTATGAAGCAGACAGAAAAATTACTGCAGGGACTTACATATCGATGCGTCCGTGGGAAACTCCCAAGGGAAGTTACACAGGTGGCTTACGATAGCAGAAACGTAGAGCCGGGAGGTATTTTTGTATGCATCCGGGGAAGCAGACAGGACGGTCATCAGTTTATCCGGGAGTCTGTGCGGCGGGGTGCTTCCGTGATCCTGACGGAGGCAGCGACAGATTTTAAACAAGAATCATACACAGTGGAAAGTGGGGAGAGAAAAACAGTTAGGCGGAAAGAATGTGTCAGCTGTTTGGATGAAAATCTGAGGGAGATTCCGGATATGCAGGAGGTCTGCGTACTGGAAACTCCGGATACCAGAATTGCACTTGCAGCTATTTCCAGGCAGTGGTTTGATAACCCGCAGAAAGAGCTGTGCATCCTTGGGGTTACCGGGACAAAAGGAAAGACTACCACAGTCTGGATGATCTGGAAAATGCTGGTTGCCGCCGGTTATGAGGCAGGATTGATCGGAACCATTGAAGTATGTTATAGTTCCTGGCAGCAGGAGAGCGAGTATACAACACCGGAATCTTATGAACTGTATGAGATTTTGCGGAAAATGGCGGATGGCGGCTGCAAATATGTGGTGATGGAAGTGTCTTCCCAGGCATTGAAACTGCACCGAGTGGAAGGAATCGTGTTTGATACAGCAGTATTTACCAATCTGCGGGCAGATCATATCGGTGCAGGGGAACATGCAGATTTTGCAGAATATATGGATTGCAAGCGGCAGCTGTTTCGCCGGTGCCGGTGCGGAGTATTCAATCAGGATGACGCTTACTGGCAGGAAATGTGGCGGGAAAGTGGCTGTCAGGCTGTGACTTATGGATTTTCCGGTCAGTCGGACTATTGCGCTTTGGCTCCCCAGCTTTTACGGGGCAGCAGCCGGCTGGGGGTGCGGTATGAGCTGACGGTACATGATGCGGGGCAGGCGGGAATGACAAAGGGAACGTCATTTACAGAGTCAGGAGAAGGTGTGACAGAGAAAAAGCCGGAAGAACAGAAGAAACGCATCGTGGTCAATGCACCGGGCAGATTTTCTGTTTATAATTCCCTGGCAGCCATTGCAGTGGCGGAGCATTACCAGGTGCCGTGGAACGTGATGGAGCAGGTACTGCACACTTTGCAGGTGCCAGGCAGAATAGAAATGCTCTCTGTGTCACCGCGTTTTATTGTATTGGTTGATTATGCCCATAATGCCATGGCACTGGAGGCATTGCTGACTACGCTGCAGGACTATCATCCGGGCCGGATCATCTGCATCTTCGGATGCGGCGGTAACCGTTCGGCAGAACGACGGTTTCAGATGGGAGAAGTGGCAGGAAGACTGGCGGATCTTGTGGTGGTGACCACGGATAATCCAAGGGATGAAGATCCGGAGAAAATTGCGGATGAGATCTGTAGGGGTCTGGACGCAACGAAAGGAAAATATGGCAGGATTCCGGATCGTGGAGATGCTATTGCCTATGGAATCTCCCATGCAAAACCGGGAGATATTGTGGTGATTGCCGGAAAAGGGCATGAGAAATATCAGGAAATCTGCGGGCAGAAGTTTCCGATGGATGACCGGCAACTTGCCATGAAGTGTAAGGTCTGGTAAAATGCAATTCATGAGCAGGCAGCGAAAGCGGATTGCGAATGTCCGCTTTACGAATAGCAGAATTATGAATGAAATGATGACAGGATGGATAAAAAAACATTGTATGCAAACATTATAATAGATATTTCCCATGAAAAGCTGGATCGGACTTTTCAATACCGGATTCCGGAGAACCTGTTGGATCAGATTCACCCGGGAACGCCGGTAGAGATTCCTTTTGGCCGCAGCAACCGCAAAATCAGAGGTTATGTAGTGGAAGTTACCGAAGAGCCGGAGTTTGCTCCGGAGCGGATCAAGCCGGTGAGCCACGTTATCCGGGAGGGTATTCCCATTGAGGGACAGCTGATCGCTCTGGCGGCATGGATGCGGGAGAATTTTGGCGGAACTATGAATCAGGCATTAAAAACCGTGCTTCCGGTAAAACAAAAGACGACGGAGAAGGAACAACGTCTGATCTGGCTGAAACCGGATCCGACAACAGCGAAGTCTTTGCTGGGAGAATTGCAGCGCAAGCACCAGACTGCCCGGGCGAGGCTTTTGGAAGCACTGCTGGAACAGTCGCCTCTTCCGTATGAAACAGTGACGCAGAAACTGAATATTACGGCTTCTGTGATCCGGGCCATGCAGGAACGGGAACTGATCCGGGTGGAGAGCATCCGCAGCTGGCGCAATCCGCTGGATCAGATGAAAAAGCAGGAAACAGTGGTGACTCTTAATCCGGCACAGCAGCAGATTGTGACCGGAATTGAAAACGGATGGCAGTCAGGGGATGAGCGTCCATGTCTGATCCATGGTGTTACGGGAAGCGGCAAGACAGAAGTATATATGGAACTGATCAAGTCTGTACTCCGGGAGGGAAAACAGGCGATTGTGCTGATTCCGGAGATTGCACTGACTTTTCAGACTGTGCTGCGGTTTTACAATCATTTCGGGGAGCGGGTGTCAATCCTGAATTCCAGAATGTCTCCGGGGGAGCGGTCAGACCAGTTTGAACGGGCAAAACGAGGACTTTTGGATGTCATGATCGGACCGAGATCTGCATTGTTCACACCTTTTCCAAATTTAGGTGTTATCATCATTGATGAGGAACATGAAGCAGCTTACAAAAGTGAGACAGTGCCCAGGTACCATGCCAGGGAGACTGCAATCGCAAGAGGAATGCTGTGCGGGGCACATGTAGTGCTTGGATCGGCAACTCCTTCTGTGGAAAGTTATGACCGGGCACAACAGGGGCAGTACCGGCTGTTTGAGATGAAGGAGCGGGTCAGTGCCCGACCGTTACCGACGGTATATACAGTGGATCTGCGGGAAGAATTAAGGAATGGAAACCGGTCGATCCTCAGCGACAGGCTGCGGAAACTGATGACGGACCGGTTGGAGAAAAAGGAACAGATCATGCTGTTTTTGAACCGCAGGGGTGTGGCCGGTTTTGTATCCTGCCGTTCCTGCGGTGAGGTGATCAAATGTCCGCATTGTGATGTGTCACTGAACCTGCATAATGATGGAAATCTGGTGTGTCACTATTGTGGGTATCAGCAACCTATGGTAAAAAAATGTCCGTCCTGCGGTTCTTCGTATGTAGGAGGGTTCAAAGCAGGAACCCAGAAGATCGAGCAGTATGTCCGGCAGCAGTTTCCATCTGCCCGGGTGCTGCGGATGGATCTGGATACAACACGAAAAAAAGGCGGATATGAGTCGATTCTGTCAGCATTTTCCAATCAGGAGGCGGATATCCTGATCGGCACCCAGATGATCGTGAAAGGGCATGATTTTCCGAACGTGACGCTGGTGGGGATTCTGGCGGCGGATCTGTCGCTGCACATCAGTGATTATCGAGCGCCGGAGCGGACGTTTCAGCTGCTGACCCAGGCAGCTGGCCGTGCAGGCCGGGGATGCCGGCAGGGCGAAGTCGTTATTCAGACTTATCAGCCGGAACATTACAGCATCGTTACGGCAGCTGCACAGGATTATGAGGCATTTTTCCAGCAGGAAATCTTTTTCCGGGAGATGCTGCATTATCCGCCAAAATGGCATATGCTGGTGGTTCATGCAGCGTCTGAAAAGGAAATGCTGGTCAAACAGGCACAAGATATGTTAAAATATAAGTTACTGACTAAAATGGAAAAAGAAAAGGAACATCTGCAGATCATCGGACCTGCCGATGCAGCTGTTTCCCGGATCAATGATATTTTTCGCAAGGTACTGTATGTAAAAGCGGAAGATTATCAGTTGCTGGTTCATGCAAAAAATATGCTGGAGCAGGAGATTAGAAAGGATCCGGCATTTCGGGCAGTAACGATTCAATTTGATTTTGACCCGATGAACGGGTTTTAGAAAAAACATGGAATCATGTTGGCAAAACGGTCAAAGACCGGAATATCTGAAAACGAAAGAAAATGAGGAGAAAACAATGGCACTTAGAACAATCAGAATTATGGGTGATGAGGTATTGACAAAAACATGTCGTGAGGTAACAAAAGTGACCCCGCGTATTTCCAATCTCATCGATGATATGCTGGAGACTATGTATGATGCGTGCGGTGTTGGACTGGCAGCACCACAGGTTGGCGTGCTGCGCCGGATCGTAGTCATCGATGTGGGCGAAGGTCCGATCGTTATGATCAATCCGGTGATCCTTGAGACAGCAGGAAGCCAGACCGGTGATGAGGGATGTTTAAGTCTTCCCGGAAAAGCGGGTCAGGTAACACGCCCGAATTATGTAAAAGCAAGAGCTTTTGATGAGAATCTGGAAGAATATGAGATTGAAGGGGAAGGGCTGCTGGCACGGGCGATCTGCCATGAACTGGATCATCTTGATGGTCATATGTATGTGGAAAAAGTGGAAGGTGAGATCCACGATGTACAGTATGCGGATCCGGAAGATGAGGAAGACTGGGAAGAAATCGACGAAGAAGCATAGTTATGTCAGTGGGAATTAAAAGCTCCCGCTGACAGGTCGCAAAGCGGCTGCGTTCATGCGCAAGCAGTGAAAGCGGATTGCGAATGTCTGCTTTACATACAGGAACCGGAAAACCTGTGAATGACAGGAACAGGAGGATAGAATATGCGAGTGATTTTTATGGGAACCCCGGATTTTTCCGTGGGAACATTACAGGCACTGATCGATGCGGGACATGAAGTGGTACTGGCGGTGACACAGCCGGACAAGCCGAAGGGCAGAGGTAAGTCCATGCAGTTTCCACCGGTGAAAGAAGCGGCACTGGAGCACGGCATTGAAGTATATCAGCCACGCCGCGTCCGGGAACCGGAGTGCGTGGAATATCTGCGGTCATTTGATGCAGATATCATTGTGGTAGTGGCATTTGGCCAGATTCTGCCGAAAGAGATTCTGGAAATGCCAAAATATGGATGTGTGAACGTGCACGCTTCCCTGCTGCCGAAATACCGTGGTGCTGCGCCAATTCAGTGGGCAGTTATCAACGGTGAGAAAGTGTCCGGTGTCACAACCATGCGGATGGATGAGGGACTGGATACCGGTGACATGATCCTGAAAGAAGAAGTTGTGCTGGATGAAAAAGAAACCGGCGGAAGTCTGTTTGACCGACTGAGCGGAGTTGGTGCAAAGCTTTGTGTCCGCACGCTGGAAGCTATTGAGGATGGTACCGCGATTTATACAAAGCAGGATCATGCAGCGGCTACAAAGACAACATTGATCAAAAAGCAGTTTGGTATCATCGACTGGAACAAACCGGCAGCAGAGATTGAATGTCTGATCCGCGGTTTAAATCCATGGCCGAGTGCATATACTTATCTTAATGGCAAGACATTGAAAATCTGGGCGGCAGCAGTAAAGGATGAGACATCCGATAAAGAACCGGGTGAACTGACAGAAGTGACGAAACACAGCGTGGGTGTGCAGACCGGCGATGGTATTCTGATGCTGGAGGAAGTACAACTGGAAGGCAAGAAGCGGATGAGTGCGGATGCGTTCTTGCGCGGTAATGCCTTGAGTGAAGGAATGAAACTGGGAGAATAGTATCTCCTGAAATAAGTAACAGAAGCTGCGTTGTGTACAGTCAGAGGCGTGAGTTGTAACATTCAGGTCAAAAAATTGTGCGGAACACAGTAGAAAGAAGTGAATGATATGCCTTATGGATATTATGGTTTTTACTGGATGGACTATACGTATATATTTGTGATTATCGGAGCTGTGATCTGCCTGATCGCATCTGCCGGAATGAACAGCACCTTCAGCCGCTATCAGCGTGTGCGCAGCATGTCGGGAATGACCGGTGCTATGGCAGCAGAGCGGATTCTGCGGGATGCAGGTATTCATGATGTACAGGTACAGCATATTCAGGGAAATCTGACGGATCATTACAATCCAATGAATAAGACGTTAAGTCTGTCAGACAGTGTATATAATTCCACGTCGGTGGCTGCGGTAGGTGTTGCTGCCCATGAATGCGGGCATGCGATCCAGCATGCAAAAGGCTATGTGCCGCTGCGTGTCCGTGGCGCTTTTGTACCAATCGCAAATATTGGTTCCAACCTGGCATGGCCATTGATCATCATTGGTCTGATCTTCCGGGGGTCGATGAGCAGTGTGCTGATCCAGGCGGGAATTATCATGTTTTCCCTGGCGGTACTGTTTCAGCTGATCACGCTGCCGGTGGAATTCAACGCTTCCCACCGGGCGATGCAGGAACTGGAGCATACAGGGATTCTGGGAAGTGCCGAACTGAAAGATACGAGAAAAGTTCTGACAGCGGCTGCCATGACTTATGTGGCAAGTGCCGCATCCATGATCCTGCAGCTTCTGCGGTTGATCATTTTATTCGGAGGAAGAAGCAGGGATGATAACTAACAGTAGAAGTGACAATGTAAATACGAGAAATCTGGTGGTGGATATCCTGCTGGCTGTTACCAGGGACGGAGCATTTTCCCATATCGCCATTCGGGATGTGCTGGACAAATACCGGTATCTGCCGAAACAGGATCGTGCATTTATCACACGTTTGTCCCAGGGGACGATCGAACGGATGATTGAGCTGGATGCCATTATTAACCAGTTTTCTAAAACAAAAGTAAAAAAGATGAAGCCGGTGATCGCAGCAATTTTGCGCAGCGGAGTCTATCAGTTGAAATATATGGATTCCGTGCCGGATTCCGCAGCCTGCAACGAAGCCGTAAAGCTGACAGTAAAACGCGGGTTTGGCGGACTGAAGGGATTTGTAAACGGTGTGATGCGGACGATTGCGCGAAACATGGACCAGATTCGTTATCCGGATGCGGAAAAAGAACCGGTGCGGTATCTGTCTGTCAAATATTCTATACCGGAATGGCTGGTGCAGCGTTTTACAGAGCAGTACGGGGCAGAAGCCTGTGAGCGGAGCCTGGCAGCTTATCTCATGCCGCATCCGACCTCAGTGCAGGTGGATACAGATCGGAGTTCCGTGGAAGAAATCATTGCTTCCCTGGAACAACAGGGAATTACAGTGAGACGGAATGAACAGGTGGAAAGAGCCCTGTTTTTATCCGGATATGAAGCACTGGATGAAATCGAAGAATTTGAAAACGGTCTGTTGTATGTACAGGATACCGCGTCTATGCTGGCAGTGGAACTGGCAGCACCAAAGCAGGGAGACCATGTGATCGATGTCTGTGCGGCACCGGGCGGAAAGAGTGTTTATGCGGCACGTATGATCGGTGAACAGGGACATGTGGAAGCCAGAGATCTGACGGAATATAAAGTAGAAATGATCGAGGAAAATATTGACAGGTGCCGGCTTTCCAACATGACGGCGAAAGTGTGGGATGCCAGAGTGTTTGATGAAGTTGCCAGAGAAAAAGCAGATGTGGTCATTGCGGATCTGCCCTGTTCCGGACTGGGTGTCATCGGAACCAAGACAGATATTAAGTACAATGCTTCTGAGGAGAAAATTGCGGAACTCGCAGCGTTGCAGCAGGAAATCCTGCATGTGGTGTGCGGCTATGTCAAACCGGATGGGACGCTGTTGTATAGCACCTGTACCATGACAAGGGAAGAAAACGAAGATAACGTACAGAAATTTCTGGAGACGCATGCCGGTTTTGAACTGGAGCAGATGCGTCAGTATTTTCCGTATGAGGGATGCGACGGATTTTTCATGGCAAAGATGCACCGCAGATAATGGAGTATAGAGAATCAGAATGGGAAAAACAGATATAAAATCATTGCCGCTGGAACAGTTAGAACAGTGGGCAGTAGAACATGGAGAAAAAAAATTCCGGGCAAAACAGCTTTATCAGTGGATGCATGTGAAACTGGTGGATGATCCGGAGCAGATGAGCAATCTGTCTGCAGCTTTCCGGCAGAAAATCCGGGAAAACTGCACTTTTACAGTATTGAAACAGGTGACGATGCAGGAATCTGCCCTGGACGGAACCCGCAAATACCTGTTTGAACTGGAAGATCACAACATGGTGGAAAGTGTACTGATGCGTTATAAACATGGTAATTCCGTGTGTATTTCCTCACAGGTGGGGTGCCGCATGGGATGTCGATTCTGTGCATCGACCCTGGACGGTCTGGTGCGTAATCTGACACCGGCGGAGATGCTGGAGCAGATTTACCGGATCAGCGCAGACACCGGAGAGCGTGTGTCGAATGTGGTGGTCATGGGAACTGGAGAACCATTAGATAATTATGACAATCTTCTGACATTTATCCGGATGCTCACGGATGAAAACGGCTTACATATCAGTCAGCGGAATCTCACGGTTTCCACCTGCGGTCTGGTACCGCGGATCCGTGATCTGGCGAAGGAAGGGCTGCAGATCACACTGGCACTGTCATTGCACGCATCCAATCAGGAGAAACGTCTGGAACTGATGCCGGTGGCAAAATCCTATGACATTCACGAAGCAGTGGATGCAATGCAGGATTATTTTGAAGAAACAGGGCGCAGAGTTACGTTTGAGTATAGTTTGGTTGCTGGTGTAAATGATACTGAGGAAGATGCAAGGGAACTGGCAGAACTGATCCATGGCATCAATTGTCATGTCAATTTGATACCTGTAAACCCAATTAAAGAGCGAGATTTTGTGCAACCTGACGGAAAATCAGTGCAGGAATTTAAAAATAAACTTGAAAAATGCAGAATTAATGTTACTATTAGAAGAGAAATGGGCCGTGATATAGATGGCGCATGCGGACAGTTGCGCAAACGGTTCTCAGAAAGGCAGGACTCTTAGAAGATGAAGATAAGTTCTCTTACAGATATTGGAAACACAAGAGAAATGAATCAGGACTATCTCTATTCCTCAGAAGAGTCTGTAGGAAAACTGCCCAATCTGTTTTTGGTAGCAGATGGTATGGGGGGACATAAAGCAGGCGAATTTGCATCCCGGTATGTGGTGGAACATATTGTAAGATCCATCAAAGGGAGCAAAGAGGAGGAAGCGGTTGGAATTCTGTCAGAAAGTATCGAGACAGCGAATCGCAAATTAAAAGAATATGCGGATGCACATCAGCAGATGCGTGGAATGGGAACCACGATTGTGGCGGCAGTGATTCAGGGAAGGACATTGCTTGTGGCAAATGTCGGTGACAGCCGGCTGTATATTGTCGGAGACGAGATCACACAGGTAACACAGGATCATTCGCTGGTACAGGAGATGGTGCGTCTGGGACAGATGGATCCGCAGAGTGCAAAGAATCATCCGGATAAAAATATCATTACCCGGGCAGTGGGGGTGTCCGAAAAGGTAAAAATTGATATTTTTGAACGGCAGCTTCGGGCAGGGGAGTATATTATCCTGTGCTCTGACGGACTGACCAATATGGTGGAAGATTCCGTGATTCTTCAGATATTACACGGTGCAGGCAGCCTGTCTGATAAGGCGGAGCGTCTGATTGAACTGGCAAACAAAAACGGTGGAAAGGATAATATCACCGTTATCATAATAGAACCTAATTCAGATGAGGTGGCAGAATGTTAAAAAATGGAACGTATATTGCCGATCGCTACGAAGTCGTAGGTCAGATTGGAACTGGTGGCATGTCTGACGTCTATAAGGCGAAGGATCACACCCTTGGCAGATATGTGGCAATCAAAGTACTGAAGGAAGAATTCAGCGAAGATACTAATTTTGTGACGAAGTTCCGCAGCGAAGCACAGGCGGCAGCAGGTTTGGAACATCCGAATATCGTCAATATTTATGATGTCGGCAGCGAGAATGGCATTCATTATATTGTCATGGAATATGTGGAAGGTATTACCCTCAAGACCTATATTGAAAAAAAAGGTCAGTTGAACTATAAAGAAGCACTGAGCATTGCAATTCAGGTGAGCAGAGGAATTCAGGCTGCCCATGCAAAACATATCATTCATCGTGATATCAAACCGCAGAATATTATTATCTCTACGGATGGTAAAGTAAAAGTAACGGATTTTGGAATTGCCCGTGCAGTATCCGAGCATACAATCCATTCCGATGTTATGGGATCTGTGCATTATGCATCCCCGGAACAGGCGAGAAACGGTTATGTCAGTAACCGGAGTGATATCTATTCCCTGGGAATTGTCATGTATGAGATGGTGACCGGCCGCGTGCCTTTTGATGGTGACAGTACCGTGGCAGTGGCGATCCAGCATCTGCAGGATGAAATGGTTCCGCCAAGTACCTATGCACCGAACCTGCCCATCAGTCTGGAGAAGATCATTCAGAAATGTACCCAGAAAAGTCCGGATCGCCGGTACGATTCCATGGAGAGTCTGCTGATCGATCTACGGAAAGCACTGTTGAATCCAAATGAAGATTTCGTGACATTGGTTCCGTTTAACCAGGATAAGACCAAGACCCGTGTGCTGACTGATGATGAGGTCAACCAGATCAGAAAGCAGGCAGAAACTGTGAATCCGGAGCCGGAAAAGAAAACTATGGCACAGGAAGTTCCGGAAGAAGATGATGAAGATTATGATATGAGTGAATATGACGAGGATGACGACGAAGAAGAGGGACGTTTTCTGAATTCCAAGATGGAAAAAATCGTTGGCATTATGAGAATTGTGGTAGCGGTTATCATTGCAATCATTGTGATCTATCTGATAGGAAGTTTCTTTGATATTTTCCATTTCGGTCCGGGAAATAAAAACAATAAAAAAGACGATACACAGATTACGCAGGAAGAAAAAGAAACGGTTGTTATGATCGATCTGAAGGGAAAAACACTTTCCGAGGCAGAGAAAGATTTAAAAGAACTGGGACTGAAAGTGACGGAAGCCGGAACGGAAGTTTCTGATACTTATGAAAAAGGTGAGATCATTGATCAGGATGTGTCGGAGGGCGAGACAGTAAAGGCCGGAACGACGATCAAAGTTACGGTATCTGCCGGCTCAGAAGAGGAAAATGCCAAGGAAGTGGATGTACCTGATGTGACAGGAAAGACCTCCGATGCAGCGATGGCTACATTGGAAGACAAGAATCTGACGGTCAGTCGTGAGTTCGAATTCAGTAATGATGTTCCCGCGGGCCAGGTTATCCGTCAGGATCCAAAATCCGGAAGCACAGTAAAAGAAGGAACAAAAGTGACGATTTATGTCAGCCAGGGAAGTGAGTCAGTGAAAGTGCCGGATGTACGCGGTAAATCAGAGGCAGATGCAAAAGCAGCGTTGTCTGAATTTGCAGTGACAACCACAACAGAACACAGTGATTCGGTTGCTTCCGGAAATGTTATCAGTCAGAGCATTGATGCGGGACAGTATGCAGATAAAGGTGCTGCTATTACGATCGTTATCAGCGCGGGTCCTGAAAAAGTAACTTACTATATTAATTCCAAGGTGAGGACAGACGGCATAAAGGATGTGACAGTCACTTCTGCGGATATCGAGTTGTATAAATCCGAAAGTGACGAATTGATACAGAGCTGGAATGGTGTCACCTCTTTCCCTTATACCATTGAAGCACATGGCATTGATGTGCCAAAGGGAACCGTTGTAATCACATGGTATTATACCGATGCAAGTGGAAATGCAGGAACTTCCACACAGAAAAAAGAGATTTCTTTCATTAAAGAGTAAAGATATCAGATAATCACAAAATAAAGACAGCATAAAAGAGTAATGTGCAAGATGAAACAGGGAAAGATTGTAAAAGGGATTGCCGGATTCTACTACGTGTCAGTAGCAGGATCCGGTATCTATGAATGTAAAGCAAAGGGTGCATTCCGTCAGAAAAAGATGAAACCTCTGGTGGGAGATAACGTGTCCATTGATATTATTGATGAAGAAGAGAAAAAAGGAAACGTAGTAGAAATTCTGCCCCGCAAAAATGCACTGGTTCGTCCGGCTGTTGCCAATGTGGATCAGGCACTTGTGATTTTCGCAGGAACTTCGCCAAAGCCGAATCTGAATCTGCTGGATCGTTTTTTACTGATGATGGAACAACAGAACGTGCCGACGCTGATCTGTTTTAATAAAGAAGATCTGGCTTCGGAGGCAGAAATTCAGGAACTGCGGGATGCTTATGGAACCTGCGGATATCCATTGTTTTTTGTCAGTGCCAGACAGCAGGAGGGCATTGAACCGTTGCGGGCAGCACTGGAAGGAAAAACAACTACTGTGGCAGGACCTTCCGGTGTGGGAAAATCTACGCTGATCAATCTGCTGGCGCCGGAGGTACAGATGGAGACCGGGGAGATCAGTGAGAAAATTCAGCGCGGCAAGCATACGACCCGCCATTCGCAGTTGATCTTATTGAATGAACAGACTTATATTTTTGATACGCCGGGCTTCAGTTCTCTGGCGGTGGACTTCTTCGAAAAAGAGACATTGGGAACGTTGTTCCCGGAATTTGTGGAGTATGAGCAGAACTGCCGTTTTACCGGGTGCAGCCATATCGGTGAACCGGTCTGCGGCGTGAAAGAAGCACTGGCGGAGGGGAAGATCAGTCAGAGCCGATATAATAATTATGTACAGATCTATAATGAACTGAAAGACAAGAGAAAATATTAGAAATAAAAGGAGTATAGAAAATGAATTGTTTATCACCTTCACTGCTTGCATCAGATTTTTCAATTCTGGGCGAACAGGTAAAAATGCTGGATGAGGCAGGTGCACAGTATGTGCATATCGATGTAATGGACGGAAGTTTTGTGCCGAGTATTTCTTTCGGACTTCCGGTGATCAAATCCATCCGCAAATGTACGGATCGTATTTTTGACGTGCATCTGATGATTGATGAGCCGGTACGTTATATCGATGAGTTCGTAGATGCCGGAGCAGATCTGATCACAGTACATGCCGAAGCGTGCAAACATCTGGATCGTACTTTGCATGCCATCAAAGATCGTGGCGTACTGGCAGGTGTGGCATTAAATCCGGCGACGTCGTTATCTGTTCTGGATTATATCCTTCCGGAGTGTGATATGGTACTTCTGATGAGCGTCAATCCGGGATTTGGCGGACAGAAATATATTCCGTACACCACACAGAAAATCCGTGATCTGAAAAAGATGATGGAAGAGAAACATTGTCAGGCTGATATCGAAGTAGACGGAGGTGTATCACTGAACAATGTGCAGGAAGTGCTGGATGCCGGAGCAAATATTATTGTTGCAGGAACCGCAGTGTTTAAAGGTGATATCAGGGAAAATGTGGAGAGTTTCCTGAATATTATGGAAAAATAATAGTTCGTTTGAGAGACCGTTGCGGTTGCTTGTGATCGAGAAGTTTCTAATGATGGGAGAGGCGAAGCGATATGAATACGTTGATTGTGACAGGTGGAAGTATTGATTATAAGTTTGCATGCGAGTATTTAAAAAAGTATACATGGGATTACGTTGTATGTGCGGATGCAGGTATGAAATTCTGTCATACAGCCGGAATACAGCCAGATCTGATCCTTGGAGATTTCGATTCTGTGGATGATGCATCCTATACTTATTTTAAGAAAACGTGTCCGGAGCGGATGGAACAATTTCCAACACATAAGGACGAGACAGATACGGAGCTGGCGTTGCTTCGTGCAATTGCGGCTGGAGCAGATGCAGTTACAATGATCGGAGCTACCGGAACCCGTATAGATCATCTGCTGGGGAATATCCAGATGTTGAAGCTGGCACTGGACAGAGGTGTTTCCTGCCAGATTGTAGATGCCCACAACCGGATTCGGATGGTGGATGGGCAGATAATGTTGCAAAAATCTGATCAGTTTGGAAAGTTCGTGTCACTGATTCCTTTTACTCCGGAAGTTACAGGTATTACATTAAAGGGATTTGCTTATGAGGTGGAGAATTTTACACTGGTGAGTGGGATTGCCCGTGGTGTGAGCAATGAACTGGAAGCGGAGACTGCGAGCATTACCTGTGAGAACGGTATTTTGCTTGTAATCGAGTCAAGGGACTAGTACAGCGTTTTCGAAATGAACGATGTACCGGTAATTATAATGACAGAATCAAGTCGAACGCATGTGAGACTTGGTGCGTGATTCTGGTCAGCGAAAGCTGACAAATTCTTCGCAGAATCACTGCACGCTACACTTCGGAATGGGATCTTGCTTTGATCCCATTCCGTTTTGAGGTTAAATAACAGATGTTTCTTCCATTTATTCAAACAGATCCAAAATGTACCGGATGCAGCGTTCCATATCAAGTGCGCTGGTATTCAGGCACATACAATGGTTTTGTGGATCACCCCATTTACGATCGGTATAGTATTCGTAGTGGAGACGTCTTTTTTTGTCCATATCACGGTTCATCGCGCGTGCATCCTTCTCGGATAAGTTGAAAAGCTGCTGTGTACGCGATATTTTTTCATATTCGTCCCCATATACGAAAATGTGATAAGTATCCGGCCGGTCTTTTAAAATATAGTCAGCGCAGCGGCCGATGATGATGCAGGATCCTTTTTCGGCAAGATTGCGGATAACCTGTGTCTGGGCGGCATAGACCTGATCGGACAGAGAACTTCCTGTATGATCCCGTCCCACAAAAGCGTAGGCAAACATATTTTTAGATGGAGCATATTCGGACTGTTCTTTGACAAAATCCTCGGAAAATCCGGTTTTTTCAGCAATCTGTTGAATGATATTTTTATCATAGAACGGTATGCCCAGCCGTTTTGATACTTCTTCCCCAATAAAATGGCCACCACTGCCAAATTCACGGCTGATTGTGATAATTGTCTGTTTCATAGTAACACCTTCTTCCTGTGATGTTGAGTATCCTGTTTTCACATCTGTATTATAACATAAACGGGCAGAAAAAAGAAACATACAGAGTTGGTAAAATGTTTATTTACCATATGTATGGTTACAGTTCACTCATCATATGTAAAAGAATAAAAAACGTTCCCTCTGTTGACGATAAAGCTTTGGTGTCATATAATACAAGATATGTAAAGGAGTAGCAAAAATGAGTAAAATTATTTTGACAGGTGATCGCCCGACAGGCCGTCTTCATGTCGGACATTATGTGGGATCATTGAAAGAAAGAGTTCGTCTGCAGAATTCCGGACTGTATGATGAAGTTTATATTATGATAGCAGATGCTCAGGCACTGACTGATAATGCGGAGCATCCGGAGAAAGTTCGTCAGAACATTATTCAGGTAGCGCTGGATTATCTGGCATGCGGTATCGATCCGGAGAAAGCAACCATTTTTATCCAATCCATGATTCCGGAACTGACGGAACTGACGTTTTATTATATGAATCTGGTTACAGTATCCAGAGTTCAGAGAAATCCAACTGTAAAAGCGGAGATTCAGCAGAAAAAGTTTGAATCCAGCATTCCGGTAGGTTTCTTCTGTTATCCGATCAGCCAGGCAGCAGATATCACTGCATTCCGTGCCACGACTGTTCCGGCTGGCGAGGATCAGATGCCGATGATCGAGCAGTGTAAAGAAATCGTTCACAAATTTAACAGTGTGTATGGTGAGACACTGACAGAGCCGGAAATCGTACTTCCGACCAATCAGGCCTGCCTGCGTCTGCCAGGTATTGATGGTAAGGCAAAAATGAGTAAATCTCTCGGAAACTGTATTTATTTGTCCGATGAGTCAGATGAAATTAAGAAAAAAGTAATGTCCATGTTCACAGATCCGAATCATTTGCGTGTGGAAGATCCGGGTAAAGTAGAAGGCAATCCGGTATTTATTTACCTGGATGCTTTCAGCAAACCAGAGCATTTTGCAGAGTATCTTCCTGATTATCAGAATCTGGACGAGCTGAAAGCACATTATACCCGCGGCGGTCTTGGTGATGTCAAAGTGAAGAAATTCCTGAACAATGTACTTCAGGAGGAACTGGCACCAATCCGCGAGAGACGTAAAATGTGGGAGCAGCGGATTCCGGATGTATATGACATTCTGAAAGCCGGTACAGAAGTTGCTGAGAAGAAAGCGGCAGAGACATTACATGACGTACGTGCTGCAATGCAGATTAATTATTTTGATTAAATGAGCGAAGTCCCCTGTTTTGATTGTGTAGAGCAATCAGCAGGGGACTTTTTGGGGTTTGTAAATGAAGAGACAATATAGCAAAAAGTATCTTGTGTGGTTGTTCCCGGCGGTTGTGGCAGGGATGATATTTTTGTTTTCCAGTCAGCATGCAGAAGAATCTTCCCATTTGAGTAATATTTTTGTGCAGATACTTTTACAGGTACGGGAAAAGCTGGGGGTGTTCCCACAGGTCACAGATGTCAGTCTGTTACATCTTTTTTCCATGCTGGTGAGGAAAGGGGCACATGTAACAGAATATATTATTTTGTGTATTTCTTTTCTGACCGCGTTCTGGGTATCCGGGATTCGTGGAAAAGGGCGCAATATCGCATCTTTTGTGCTGACATTCGGCTATGCATGTACGGATGAATTTCATCAGTTGTTTGTACCGGGTCGTGCAGGCAGATTTACAGATGTACTGATTGACAGCAGTGGTGCACTGGTGTTGAGTCTGATTGTGATGCTTGTGATGCACAGCAGAACTATGCGAGGAAAACGTGTTAGGAGGAGAAAAAGTAAATGACAGGGTTTCGTTTTTTGTATCCGCCGGAGTGTGATCCGGCACAGGAAGTACGGATGAAATCGTTTGATTTTATTCAGGCATTGCAGATTGATGATATGGTGGTATTACAAAATGACCGATATCGGGGATATTCGGATCTGACACTGGAAAAATTTTTTTCAACGGATCCGAATGTGTTGCAGTATCGGCAGGCGATTGTGGAAGATCTTGTAGAACATCCGATGCTATATGATGCATTCTGTCAGTCGGTGGCAGCAATTCAGAATGTGACAGATCTGCGAAAAGTGCTGAGCAGTGATTTTTCCGTGGATTCAGCACTAAGTGCTGTGCGATATCTGGAAATGTATGAGGAATTAGTGGATCTGTTTTCCGATGTGTTTACAAAGCTGGAACAGGATGTGACTTCTGACATCCGGTCAGAGGGAATGAAAGGATTCCGGAAACTTATCTATGAAGTGTCCCACAGCGAGGAATATCAGAATCTGAAACGGGAGATGGCTGCTACCGGTAAAAATTTTGGATATTTGAAGAGCGTGACCATCGGCATTAACCTGGATGACAATCTGCGGCCAAAGGAAGCGGGGATCATTTCGGTCAATGAGAAGGCGTTTTCTGCGGGAAGTATCATAGACAAGCTGATGAAACACCGGCTGAATGACCGGCAGGTGATGATGACACCGCTTTACCCGCTGCAAAAGGGGCTGCATGGGGAAGAACAGAAAGCCTTGAATTATGCCATGGGAAGTGCATTACAGACAATTTTTGAAAAACCGTTGCGCTCTTTCGAACCTCTGATCCAGAATTATTATAAAGCAAATACAGCGATGTTTGCAGCGTTGCTGGATGATATCCGGTTTCTGACCGCCGGAGTGAAATTTATTCTGGATATGCGTGACCGTGGATTTGAGATGTGTCGCCCCCAAATCTGTCCGGTGGAGGATAAGGTATGTGAATTAAAGCAGGTGTACAATCCGATGCTGGCGATGCGGGGCGTGGAAAAAACCGTTGTTTCCAATGAGTTTGTGTTGGATGAAAAGGGACGGTTCTATCTGGTAACAGGACCGAACCACGGCGGAAAGTCTATTTTCGCCTACTCTGTAGGAATGGCGCAGGCATTGTGCCAGCTTGGACTTTTTGTGCCCGCATATCAGGCAAAAATGAGTCCGGTAACCGGTATTTTTACACATTTTCCGGTTTCAGATGAAAATAATTATGGAAAAGGCCGTCTGGAGAGTGAGTGTGCCCGGTTGAGCGAGATTTTGAGTCAGCTGTCAGAGACAGACATGCTTTTGATGGATGAATCATTTTCCAGTACCAGTGGGCTGGAGGCGGGCTATATTGCATCGGAAGTGCTGACGGGGATCGGTGTCATAGGATGCTGTGGTTTGTTTGTGACTCATATTCATGATCTGCCTATGAAAGTATCAGAGTATAATGCGTATCCGGGCAACCGCAGCAAAATCGATAATCTGGTGGCGCAAATGGAAGATGTGGAAGGCGGTGTGCGCAGTTACCGAATTCAGAGAACGACACCGGACGGACTGAGCTATGCAAGAGATATTGCGGCGCGATACGGTCTGAATCTGCAGGAAATCTGCCAAAATGCATAGGGAGAGAAGTCGTCACCGGAGCAGAAATTGTGTGAAAGATAGGCTGAGAAAGACTTTACAAGTTCTGATGCCGGTATTAAAATAAAACTGTTCCGGAAAAATGCAGGATACATTCGTATAGATGCAGAAAACGCGGAATGGATCAGAAGAAGCATGAGAGAGGAGAAACATCATGATTAATGCAGCTTTTATTTATGTAGCACCAGGACAGAACCCACAGGAACAGAAGGCAGTGATTCCTTCTGATACTTTGACATTACATGTGGTAGGATGCTCCACTTACGATCAGGCAGAAACAGCAGCAAAGGAACTGGTTGCAAACGGATGTGGCGCCATTGAGTTATGCGCAGGTTTTGGCAATGAAGGAATCGCACGGATTAAAAAAGCAGTAGGACCGGAGATTCCGGTAGGAGCTGTAAAATTTGATTATCATCCGGCTTTCGGTTTCAAAAGTGGAGACGAGTTATTTCAGTAGAAACGGAATGAAACAAAAAACTTGCGTACGTTTTGAAAAAATCTGAAAGAAATTTTTGAAAATTAAAATAATAATCGAAGCAAAAAAAGAGTTTTGAGCGTATCTTGGCATGCCTGGTTCGTTTAAAGCTCTTTTTTGTATATATACTTTTGGGCGAACGGTTGTTTTTTGATCAGGGGTATGTTACTATTTGTAATGCTGATAAAAATTATGTGTGAGAGTTAAGCGAGAAAAAACGGAGGAATGAAAATTTGAGTAAAGTAGCGATTGTGACAGACAGTAACAGTGGAATTACTCAGGCACAGGCAAAAGAACTTGGAATTCGCGTCATGCCGATGCCGTTTTATATTAATGAAGAAATGCTTCTGGAGGATATTGACCTGACCCAGGAACAGTTTTATGAGAGATTGACAGAAGGTGCGGATATTCATACATCCACCCCTATTTTAACTGATTTTACAGAACTTTGGGATGAACTGCTGGAGGAGTACGATGAGATTGTACATATTCCGATGTCCAGCGGACTTTCCAGTACCTGTTCTACTGCGGCAATGCTGGCGCAGGATTATGAAGGAAAGGTATTTGTCGTAGACAATCAGCGTATTTCCGTGACACAGCGCCAGTCTGTGATGGATGCCATGGAACTTGCGGCAGCAGGAAAATCCGGTCAGGAGATTTATGACAAACTCATGGAGAATAAAATGGAATCCAGTATCTATATCATGCTGGATACCTTATATTATCTGAAAAAAGGCGGACGTATCACACCGGCGGCAGCAGCCCTTGGTACCTTGTTGAAATTAAAACCGGTTCTTCAGATCCAGGGTGAAAAGCTGGATGCTTTTGCGAAAGCAAGAACAGTCAAACAGGCGAAGAACATTATGATCAAACAGATCAAAGATGACTGTGAGCGCCGTTTTGGTTCTGCTGATGGTACCGGTATACATATTTCTATGGCGTATACCCATGACCTGGAAGCAGCGGAAGAGTTCAAAAAAGAAGTACAGGCAGCATTTCCGAATCATGAGATCGTGTTGAATCCGCTTTCACTGAGCATTGCCTGCCATATCGGACCGGGAGCACTGGCCGTGACTGCCACAAAAGCAATTGAGGTAGATGCATAATGATTGATTACGAGAAGTTAAAAGAAATCAGAAACATGGGATATATTAAGCATACCGGGATTCGGACAGTAGAACTCCGGGAAGGTTATGCAAAATGTGAAATTATACTGGATGAGCGTCATGCAAATCCTATCGGTTCCACTCATGGAGGTGTACTGTTTACCCTGGTAGATACTGTGGGCGGAGCGGCAGCTACCAGCCGTGGCAGATATGTGACCACTGTGTCAGGAAATATTAATTATCTGCGTCCTGCCATGAACTGTAAAAAACTGATCGGGGAATCCCGTGAGATCAAGGTTGGCAAAAAAATGTGTGTGTATGATGTGATGATCACCGACGAGAACGACCGCGAGATTGCCAAGGCAACGATGACGTTTTTTTATCTGGATAAAATTAATGCAGATGATTTTATGAACGCAAAGCGACTGCGTTCATGAGCAAGTAGCGAAAGCGGATTGCGAATGTCCGCTTTACCGCAGAATAAGCATTCTCAGATCCAAAAAAGAAACATTTATAAGTTTTGTTTATAAATAAAGGCGATATATTAGAAAAAAGATTTTACATCTTGTATATTATCGTGTATAATCATAAAGTAAAACGGAAAATAAAAAAGGCAGGTTTTACACCTGTCTTTTATAATGCCGAAGGAGGAATCTGTAATTATGGTAAAAGCTGTAGTAGGAGCAAACTGGGGTGATGAAGGAAAAGGCAAAATCACCGACATGTTGGCAAAAGAGGCAGATATTATTGTTCGTTTCCAGGGTGGCGCAAATGCAGGCCATACAATCGTGAACAATTATGGTAAATTTGCACTTCATACACTTCCGTCAGGATGTTTTTATGGACATACAACAAGTATCATTGGTAACGGTGTTGCATTAAATATTCCGGTACTGTTCAAGGAAATCCAGGACATTGTTGCAAAAGGTGTGCCAATGCCAAAAATTCTTGTATCTGACCGTGCACAGATGGTTATGCCATATCATGTGTTATTCGATCAGTACGAAGAAGAGCGACTGGGTGGTAAATCATTCGGTTCTACAAAATCCGGTATTGCACCATTCTACTCAGATAAATATGCAAAAATCGGTTTTCAGGTAAGTGAGTTATTTGATGAGGAACTTTTAAAAGAGAAAGTTGTCCGCGTATGTGAGACAAAGAATGTTACATTAGAGCATCTGTATCACAAACCACTGTTGAATCCGGATGAGTTATTAGAGACTCTGCACCAGTACAAAGAGATGGTAGAGCCGTATGTATGCGATGTATCTACCTATCTGTGGAATGCAATCAAAGAGGGCAAAGAGATTCTGTTAGAGGGTCAGCTTGGTACATTAAAAGATCCGGATCACGGAATTTATCCGATGGTTACCTCTTCTTCCACACTGGCGGCCTATGGTGCAATCGGTGCAGGTATTCCGCCATACGAGATCAAGAAGATCATCACTGTCTGCAAAGCATATTCAAGTGCAGTAGGAGCAGGTGCATTTGTCAGCGAGATTTTCGGTGATGAGGCTGATGAACTGAGAAGACGTGGCGGTGATGGCGGCGAATTTGGAGCAACAACAGGAAGACCGAGACGTATGGGATGGTTTGATTGTGTGGCAAGTAAATACGGATGCCGTTTGCAGGGTGCCACTGATGTAGCATTTACAGTACTGGATGTATTGGGATATCTGGATGAGATTCCGGTATGTGTAGGCTATGAGATTGATGGTGAGGTAACAACCGAGTTCCCGACCACTGCAAAACTGGAAAAAGCAAAACCGGTATTAAAGACATTACCGGGATGGAAATGTGATATCCGTGGAATCAAGAATTACGAGGATCTTCCGGAGAACTGCCGTAAATATGTGGAGTTCATCGAAGAGCAGATTGGATTCCCGATCACCATGGTTTCGAATGGACCGGGAAGAGATGATATTATTTACAGATAATCTGTATCGGTCAGTATCGCAGTGGGGCATGTCTCTGAAACGGCGGTAATCAGAATAAGCAATAAGGAAAAAGAACAGCTGGAAAATTCAGCTGTTCTTTTTTTATTAAGAAGTTGTGTGTAAAGCCTATTTTTACAATAGGAATAAAACACAAGAAAATTGTTTCTATTTTGTATAAAATCATGAAAGAATGTAAAAATATTTAAAAGTAATTGTAAAAAATGTTGAGAAAAATACAAGATAGACTTTAAAAACTGGTAAAAATGTTGTATAATATGATCATTACCCGGACATCTATCCTGGATGTTATGGGAAGAAATACTAATTTCAAGGGGGACATGAAGTGGAAAAAGAAATTATTGCTATGCTGCTTGCCGGTGGACAGGGTTCACGGTTGTATGCATTGACACAGAAGCTGGCAAAACCTGCAGTTCCATTTGGAGGGAAATACCGTATCATTGATTTTCCGTTATCCAATTGTATAAATTCCGGTATTGATACGGTTGGTATTTTGACACAGTACCAGCCATTAGTCCTGAATGAATACATCGGAAATGGACAACCATGGGATCTTGACCGTCTGCATGGAGGTGTACATGTACTTCCGCCATATCAGAAAGCATCTGGTTCCGACTGGTACAAAGGTACGGCGAATGCAATTTACCAGAATATTGCATTTATTGAACGATACAATCCGAAATATGTCATCATTTTATCCGGTGACCAGATCTGCAAACAGGATTACAGTGATTTTCTGGAGTTCCATAAGCAGAAAGGTGCTGAATTCAGCGTGGCTGTTATGGAAGTACCGTGGGCGGAAGCTTCTCGTTTTGGCTTGATGGTAGCAGATGAGAATGACAAGATCACAGAGTTTCAGGAAAAGCCGGCAAATCCGAAATCAAACCTGGCATCTATGGGTATCTACATTTTTAACTGGGATGTCCTGCGTAAGTATCTGATAGAAGATGAGGAAGATCCGGAATCCGAGAATGATTTCGGTAATAATATTATCCCGAATCTGCTGCGTGACGGCAGGGATATGTATGCATATCATTTCAGTGGTTACTGGAAAGATGTTGGAACTATTTCATCCCTTTGGGAAGCAAATATGGAGGTTCTCGATCCGAAGAACAGCGGTATTGATCTTTTCGATGAAGACTGGAAGATTTACAGTCGCAACAGTGGTATGACCGGTCACAAGATTGGCAGTGATGCAGTGATTAAAAACTCCATGATCACAGATGGATGCCGGATTGACGGTGAGGTAGAACATTCTGTTCTGTTTGCCGGTGTCAAAGTAGCACCGGGAGCTGTTGTCAAAGACGCAGTTGTCATGGGGGGTACCGTGATCAAACCGGGTGCAGTGGTAGAACACTGTATTATTGGTGAAAATGCCGTGATTGGTGAAAATGCAAAAATCGGTGTGGAAAAAGAAGGCGAGGACAAAGGAGTTGCCACCATTGGACCGGGAGTCTATGTAGGTGACGGAGCAACAGTGGGTTCTAATGCTATGGTTCGAGAAAATGTAAAGGATGGTGAGGAAGAATGGTAAAGTCAAATATAAATGCACTGGGAATTATTTTCCCGAATTACTATGATTCTCTTGTCCCGGAACTGGTTAATGAGCGGCTGATGGGATCTATTCCTTTTGCAAGCCGTTACCGTCTGATCGACTTTGTGCTCTCCAGCATGGTAAACAGCGGCATCAATAGCGTATCCGTACTGGTGCGTGAAAAATATCATTCTCTGATGGATCACCTTGGTTCCGGTCGTGAGTGGGATCTGGTTCGTAAGAACGGTGGACTGACCATCTGGCCGCCGTATGCGGAGAAAGGAATGAATCTGTACGGTGGACGTATCGAGGCGTTGGATCATACACTGGATTATCTGAGAAAACAGAAAGAAAAATATGTTATTATGGCAGATACAAATGTTGCCGTAAATTTTGATTTTAGAAAACTGGTTGCCACTCATGAGGCAAACGATGCGGATGTAACAGTTGCGTATACAGTAGAGGAGATTCCGGAAGGTTCCCTGAAGGCTGAGAATGCAAAGCGGGGCATGTATTATACATTTGATTTTGATGAGAGCGGCCGTGTGAGCAAATGGCACATCAATACAAAGGAAAAAGGTGTACATAATCTCGGTATGAACATTTATTGCTTCAACCGTGAGTATCTGATCAATCTGATCGACGATGCGTTTATTCGTGGAAATATTTATCTTGAGCGAGATATTCTGGCAAAAGAAGTGGATAAGATAAAAATTTACGGTCATAAGTACATAGGTTATTGTTCTCGTATCTGCGATATGAAGAGCTATTTCCAGGAAAATATGAAATTATTGGAAGATGAGAACCTGGAAGGTCTGTTTGCAGGCGGACCGATCTATACAAAACTGCGCGATGACAACCCGACACGATACATCAACGGTGCTGCTGTAAAAAATACCATGGCAGCAGACGGTTGTGTCATTGAGGGTACTGTAGAAAATTGTATTCTTTTCCGCGGGGTGAAAATCGGAAAAGGAGCGGTTGTGAAAAACTGTGTACTGATGCAGGATACGGTTGTAGAGTCTGGTGTGAAGGCAGAGTATATCATTACGGATAAAAATGCGGTGATCACATCCGGAAAGGAACTGAAGGGAGCGGATTCTTTCCCAATCTATATTGCAAAACATCAGGTTGTATAAGCTATTTTCAAGTCGAACGCATGTGAGACTTGATGCGTGATTCTGATCAGCGAAAGCTGACATATTCTTCTCAGAAGCACTGCGCGCTATACCTGTATCAGAAGCTTTTGTTAGAAAAATTTAAAAGTGTAAGCCAATGGATTTGGACATGAAAATGTAAAAATGGATGAAAGAATGGTGTGATATGTATAAAAAACGACATATCACACTTTCTTGTTTGAGAGGAAATTGCGATGAATTTCCTCTCAAACAAAAAACGCTCTGCGAGGATGCGACCAGATGCATGTGGAATATGTCTGCTAAAGCAGACTGCATCTGGCGCGCAAAGCGTAACAAGTCCCTCAAAGATTGAGGGATTCAGGGAGTTTGAAGCGGACTTGTCCGCTTTGTTCTTAGTGAGAAATGAAAAAACATTGACTTTCTTTTGGTTGTGGGGTTTACTAGTAAATAGATTGTATAAAATATAAGATATTACGACTAGGAGAATTTTTTATGGAACGAAATCTTACAACCGGAAGTGTTATGAAGAACCTGATGTTCTTTTCCCTTCCGTACCTGTTATCTTATTTTCTGCAGACATTGTATGGTATGGCGGATCTGTTCATTGTCGGACAGTTTGACGGTGTGGCAAGTACTACGGCGGTTTCAGTGGGAAGCCAGGTTATGCATATGCTTACCGTTATGATCGTGGGACTGGCTATGGGGACAACCGTTACCATTGGACAGGCAGTGGGAGCGAAAAACAGGAAAAAAATCTCACAGACCATCGGCAATACGGTGATCTTATTCTGCATTGTCTCTGTGGCGATGATGGCATTTTTCCTTTGCATGGTGCGGCCAATCGTGGCTGTGATGTCCACGCCGGCAGAAGCAGTGGAGGGAACGGTAGCGTATCTGACGATTTGTTTTGTTGGTATTCCGTGTATCACAGCATATAACGTCATCAGTTCCATTTTTCGTGGCATGGGTGATTCCAAAAGCCCGATGTACTTTATTGCAATCGCCTGTGGTGCAAACATTGCTTTTGATTATATTTTTATGGGGGCATTGCATCTGGGACCGGCGGGGGCTGCCCTGGGAACGACGCTGGCGCAGGCTCTGAGTGTGGTCATTGCGTTGACGGTGATCTTGAAAAAGAAGATGGGAATCTCCGTATCCAGGCAGGATTTCCGGCCGCGTAGGGAAGCAACAGGACAGATCGTGCGCATCGGTCTGCCGATTGCATTACAGGACGGACTGATCCAGGTGGCATTTATCATCATTACCATCATTGCAAACCGACGTGGACTCAGTGATGCAGCTGCAGTAGGAATTGTAGAAAAGATCATCAGTTTTTTGTTCCTTGTGCCATCCTCCATGCTGTCTGCGGTATCTGCCCTCGGTGCACAGAATATCGGAGCCGGAAAACCGGAGCGCGCCGTGCGGACACTGTACTATTCCATCGGGATTACCGTCGGTTTCGGTGTGATCATATCTATTATCATACAGTTTGTAGCTACACCGGTGGTGGGACTGTTTACGGCAGATGCTGCAGTGGTTGTGCTTGGAACCCAGTATATCAGAGGATACATCTGGGATTGCATTTTTGCGGGCATCCATTTCAGTTTCAGCGGTTATTTCTGTGCGATCGGCAGATCGGAACTGTCCTTTATCCATAATATCACAGCCATCGTGCTGGTGCGCGTGCCGGGGGTATATCTGACTTCAAAGTTGTTCCCGGATACGCTGTTTCCGATGGGACTGGCTACGGTTGCGGGATCCCTGACATCGGTTGTTATCTGTCTGATTGCTTTTCATATACTAAAACGGCAGAAAAAAGTTGCATAAAAATGAAGAGAAAAAGAGACTTCGGAAAGGAAAAATTTTCCGGGGTCTCTTTTTCTGTGTCAGTATTTATGCGGATCTGCAGGAAAAGTCGGCTTTTGTGCAAGTTGTACAGGACAGATTTTCCGGCAAAAAGAAGTGTTGACAGGTGGGAACGTGGTTCGTATACTTGGAATACATTCTAGGTGTGAAAACACATTCTTATAAAAGATTCTTTATTCTGCGTTCATGAGCAAGTAGCGAAAGCGGATTGCGAATGTCCGCTTTACATGTGCAATGAGATTTTCTAACGCTCTGATTCAGAGCAAAGTATTACAAATTTGGAAAAAAATTTAATGGAGAGAGGGGAGAAAATGTGAATTTTTTGATTTCTGCCAATACAGATATAGGAACGCTGAAAAAGACGAATCAGGACAGCGTGCTGATAAAAAAGATACATACTTGTCAGGGGGAAATGGTGTTTGCTGTGCTGTGTGACGGTATGGGAGGACTGGAAAAAGGAGAAGTGGCAAGTGCAGCGGTGGTCAGAGCTTTTGAACAGTGGGTAAATACGGAATTGCCGCTGATGTGCGGACAGGTGCTGGAAGAGAGAAAAATCCGTACGGATTGGGAATTAATTATCAAAGAAATGAATCGTGAGATCGCTGAATATGGAAAACAGCAGGGAATTTGTCTGGGAACAACGGTTGTAGTGTTTCTGATTACACAGATACGGTATTTTGCATTGAATGTGGGCGATTCCAGGCTTTATGAATTGACGGACACAGCATTGAGGCAATTAACGACAGATCATACTTTTGTGGGCAGGGAAATGGCGATGGGACGGATGACACCGGAGGATGCACGAAAGGATAGGCGCAGAAATGTATTGCTGCAGTGCGTAGGTGCATCGGAAGCTGTTTATCCGGAATTTTTATTCGGAACACCGGTATCGGAATCGGTATATCTGCTTTGCTCGGACGGATTTCGTCATGAAATTTCTTCCGATGAAATGATTCAGGCACTGAAACCGTCTGTGTTGATAAAAAAGCAGGCAATGGATGAAACGACAACAAGTCTGATCGAATTACTCAAGCAGCGTGGGGAGCGGGATAATATAACGGCGGCATTGGTTCGTGTTTTATAAAAGCTTATAGCCTCTCGAAAGAAATCTATAAAGCTAATACAAGGAGAGATGAATGCTTGAAATAGGAAGTGTGATTGACGGGAGATACAAGATTTTAAATGAAGTTGGTCGTGGTGGAATGAGCGTTGTATATCTGGCCATGAATGAAAAGGCGAATAAGCAGTGGGCTGTGAAAGAAGTCCGTAAGGACGGCAGACAAAATTTTGAAGTTGTAAAGCAGGGATTGATCGTTGAGACGGATCTTTTGAAAAAATTACGTCATCCCAGTCTGCCAAGCATTATTGATGTCATTGATGATAAAGATTCGTTTCTGATCGTCATGGATTATATTGAGGGAAATCCGCTCAGCAGTGCACTGGAAGAATCTGGTGCACAGCCTCAGAATCAGGTGATTGCCTGGGCAATACAGCTCTGTGATGTGCTTGGTTATCTCCATGCACAATCTCCGCCGATTATTTATCGTGATATGAAACCATCCAATATTATGTTGAAACCGGACGGAAATCTTACCTTGATTGATTTTGGAACAGCCAGGGAATTTAAGGAAAAGAATCTGGCAGATACTGTTTGTCTGGGAACGATTGGATATGCGGCACCGGAACAGTTCGGCAGAATGGGACAGACGGATGCCAGAACAGATATTTATTGTCTGGGAGCTACGCTATACCACCTGGTGACAGGGCAGGATCCCAGTGCACCACCTTATGAGATAGGTCCGATCCGACAGATCAATCCTGCATTATCCGATGGATTGGAGCGAATTATCCGGAAATGTACCCGGCGGAATCCGGAGGACCGTTACCAGTCCTGCGCTGAACTGATGTATGCATTGAAGCATTATGACGAAATTGATGAGGTATATCAAAAGAAGCAGAAGAAAAAACTGGTAGTGTTTCTGGTTAGTCTGTTTCTGACAGCGGCTTGTGCAGGGATATGTCTGTGGGGATATTTTGGTAGTGAACAGAAAAAAAGTGAAAATTATGATGAAATTTTGAAAGGTGCATTAGATTATCAGGATTATTATCAGGCAATTCTGATAGATCCAACAAGGAAAGAAGCGTATGAGAAACTGAATGATGCATTGACGTCAGATCTGATCCTGACAAAAGAGGAAGGTCAGCAGTTGTTGCAGCTGCAAATTGGTCTGGATGAAAAGGACAGTAACGGTTTTTCAAAAAAGCAGGATGTTCTGGCTGAACTAAAGAATTGTAATCCTGAAGGCTATCCGGAAGTATGCTATGAGATTGGAACTTCATTTCTGTTTTTTTATGATGTAAATGTTGACCGTGACCGATATATCAGCGCAAAGAAATGGTTTCAGGAGGCTGTGGATCAATATCCGCTTGCTCAGATTTACTGTGATATCGCAGATTGTCTGGAACTGATCAATCAGTACGATAATGCAAAAGTAAAGCAGACAGATAAAATGTATGATGTTTATCGTCAACTTTGGGAAAAGATACAGGAACTGAAAAGTACTGCAGATCGATTTGGAGATGTTGATGTAAAGCTTCAGCTTTGGACGGAAATAAATGATATGTTGAATGCACAGGTGGTACCGTTCCTGGAAGTGACTCAAGTGAATGAAATAAAAAATCTGCTGAATGATATCCTGAAAGAATCTGATGCGATACATAAATCTGTTATTGTACAGGAAATTAAAAACTTACAGCAAAAAATAATTGAAACAGTGCAAAAAATCGACAGTGTTCAGAAGGAGGCAGGGACATCATGACATATGAAATGTATCAGACTATCTTTTGGCATGCAGGTGTTTTGACAATTATTTTTGCAGTTGGTGATGTACTGCTGTTTGTGATTTTAAAAATTCCGAAAGTGATAGGGCAGCTGAGTGGAAGGACAGCTCGGAAAGGAATTGCAGATATTTGGAAAAAGAATATTCAGACCAGAGGCAGATGTTATAAGAGCTGTGCAGAAAATCAGAATTTTGGAAGCATTGCAGGCGGTATGACAGAATCAGGAAATATACACCGGTTTGGAGAAGCTGTGAATACAGGAGGTATAACACAGAAAATTGCGACATCGGAAACAGGGGAAAAGCTGAAAACTTCCGAGACAATGTTTCTTCCAACACCGAAATGTGCAGAAACAATGGTGCTGAATGACGTTGATATGGATGACAATTTTGTCATAGAAGAAATTTGTTTTATCCATACAAAGGAAACAATTGGATAAAAGGGAAAGGGATACCATGAAAAAGAAAAATTTGCAAAGAAAACAAAGGCTTCTGGCTGTTGTTTTGAGTGTAATGCTGTTTGCAGGACTGTTGCCGGGAAGTTTGTCACAGGTACTGGCGGCATCGGATGAATATGAGGACTGCTGTACTGTGGAAGTTGCGGGTGATGAGCCGGATGGAATTTATGAAAGCGAAACGCTGAAAGCAGATCAGAGTCTGGCATTTTCAGAAGAAACGGTAAAACTGGAATATGGTGCCACAGCGTATGGACAGGTAGCAAATGCTGTGGAAAACCAAGATGCGGCAGATGGAAAAGGATATGGAACAGGAGCAGTTACTTATCGGTTGACAGATAATGTTCTGGGTGCACAGATCAATGAAAAGAGTGGAACACTGACATTTTCTGATGGAAAGACTGGAAGTGTTACAGTCACGGCAAAAAAAGAGGCAGATGAGTGCTACAACGAATGTGAGGCGAGCTACACAATTGTGATTACATATATGCAAGCACCGGATGTTACATACCGGCTGCAGGGACCGCAGAATTCTGTGAATGAAGATGGAACCGCATTACCATTTTCCTATCATGGTGATTCTACGGCTGCATGGTTTACAGATACGGTAACGATTCAGGCACCGGATGGATATCTGATCAGCAGAACAAATTCTTTATCGAGCCGGAACTGGTCAGCATCTATTTCCTGTACAGAAGAAGGCCACAATGAGATATCTTATTATCTGAGAAACAGAAAGAGTGGCGGTATTACAGATGTTCTCACAATTTACGATCTGAAGATCGATCAGGGAAATCCGACAGATCTTCAGGTGGAATACCTGACAGAAGAGGCACCTGCTGCATGGAAAGATTCCGTGCTGTATGGAAAAGACGAAATTGCTGTCAGACTTACAGCAAAAGACACTATGTCCGGTCTGAAGGGATTATATTATCAGTACAAGTCAAATGTGATCAGCACTTCCAGGCAGGGAAAAGACTGGACAAAGGTGGATCTGGAATCAGACAAAGTCGAAAAAGTAGATAACGAAGACAGTTCCATAAGTTATGTGTTCCGTATTCCGGCGCAATTCCGGGGAAATGTGTCTTTTAAAGCAGTAGATCAGGCAAATCGTGTGACGGAATACTGGGATGACAGGACCGTTGTGGCAGATAATCGCAATCCGCAGGCTATCATTTCCTATACAGCGCAGGGAGACAGTTGTCTGGTTGCAAAAGTGACGAAAGATACAGAAGAGTCACAGGAACGTGCAGATGTACCGGAAGAACAGGTGGATGAAAATACCAGATTTATCTATGATGGTGCAGTTACTGCTTCCGTAGATATGACAGAAGCAAACTTTGAGGCAGAAGATGTCGTTCTTACGGTTTGGAAAGATGGCACAGAAATCTGGAATGGTGCAGTTGCAGAGGCACAGAAGATAGCAAATGACTGTGAAATTTCTGAATGGACCGTAAATAAGGAAAATGATAAAGAATCTCTTGCTATTCAGCTGCTGACAGATGGCGATTATCAGATTGGAATTTCCTATAAAGACCGGTCAGACAACAAGATGCATTATGTTTCTGGTGAGTATGAACAGAAAGAAGGAGAAGCGGTTTATCAGTCAAATATTATTACGATTGACACCACAAATCCGGAGGTAGAAGTATCCTATGATAATAATACCGTCGTGAACCAGCATTATTACAATGCAGGCAGAGTGGCCACCATTAAGGTGACAGACCGCAATTTCCGTCCGTCTGAAACGGACTGGAAGATCACTGCAAAAGACGGAGATTCTGTGATCGATCCGAAAACTGTGGAAAATGGAAATGCAAATGTAGTTGATGATACATATTCTGAGTTGAAAAACTGGTCAGACTGGACACAGGATCCGCAAGATCCTTCTGTATGGTATGCCAAGATTCCTTTTGAGCAGGATGCGTTCTACAACGTATCATTTGCCTGCCGGGATCTTGCAGGCCATGCATTGAAAGAGGATTATGCAGATGCATTTGTCGTTGATACAACAAAAGCACCGCTGGAAAAAATGAAGATTACTTACAGTGAGGAACTTCATACCTGGCAGAAAGTCGTACAGGCAATTACTTTTGGATATTTCAGTTATAAAGATCAGGTAACGGTTACGCTGACCTCGGAAGATGAAATGTCCGGCATTGACTATATTACCTGGACTTATAAACGGGAAAATGGTGCAAGTACGACAAAAAATGTGAGTGAGCGGACGGAGATAATTACCAGTGATCAGATTACTTACAGCAAACGGGGAAAACAGGCGGTTGCAGGCTTTACATTAAAAGCCACAGATGCAGAGCAGTTCCGTGGTGCCGTTTCTTTCACTGCAACAGATATGGCCGGTAATACCAGCGAGATAAAAGCGGATGCGCAGAGAATCAATATCGTAGATAATATCTCTCCGGAGCGTACGGTATCTTATTCACCTGCAAAACAGGTGGTTGATGCTGCAACCGGATTGCAGAAAACGTCTTATCAGTATGAACAGGAAGGAACAGATTCTGTATTATATTATGATGGAGATGTGACTGTGACCTTCCGGATCGAGGAAGCCAATTTTTATGCAGAAGATGTCATTATTGCCGTGAATGGAGAAAAACGGGTACCGGATCAGTGGATCCAGAATGGGGATGTATGGACAGGAACCATGACATTGAGCGGAGATGGCGATTATTATGTGACCATGGATGATACGGATCGCTCCGATAATAAGATGCATTCCTATCAGTCTGAAAAAATTGTCATTGACACAACAGCACCTGTCATCCATGTGACTTATGGCAATCAGGATGTGAAAAGAACAGAAGGATCACGCCTGTATTTTGACCGTACACAGACAGCAACGATTCAAATTACAGAGCATAACTTCCGGGCAGACGATGTGGCAGCAGAAGTGACGGCTGTTGATGTAACCGGCAGAAACGTTGCCGTGGCAGACTATGCGGCATATTTATCCAATCGTGGTAACTGGAAGAAGGACGGCGATGTTTATACAGCAACCATCACGTATCCGGTGGATGCAAATTATACATTTGATATCTCCTACCATGATCTCGCATTGAATGAAGCGGCAGATTATACACCGGATCTGTTTACCGTAGATCAGACAGTACCGGATAATCTGAGTATTTCATACAGCGAAGGTGTGCAGCAACAACGGGTAGGCGTGACACCATTCCGTTATTATAATCAGATGATGACGGTTACGATCGCCGGTGAGGATGCAACGTCCGGTATCGAACATTTTGTATATAATTATCGAAATGCAAGTGGTGTCAGTGCTGTCAATGCACAGTTGCTGGAGGCTGCGATCGAAAAAGCAGAAGTTATACAGAATGGCAGACTTTTTACAGCCAGATTTACAATACCAAAATATGTCTTACAGGGAAGAAATCAGTTTAACGGAACCGTGGATTTTGAAGCCTATGACTATTCCGATAATAAGTCCGGGCTGAATGACAGTGAGCGTATTGTCGTGGATAATCTCGTTCCGACAGTATCCGTCACTTATAATGATCCGGTCCGGGAAGTAAATGGAATTGCATATTATGCAGGCGATATCGATGCAACGGTTGAAATCCATGAGGCAAATTTCTATGCGGAAGATGTTCAGATCTCAGTAGAAAAAGACGGTCAGAGTGGATATGGTATCAATGCAAACTGGACAGAGAACAGCGCAGATGTCCATACCGGAACCTTCCGCCTGAGCGAGGAGGGTGATTATCTGATCACGGTAAATTATACAGACCGGTCCGGAAACCGCATGGAGACTTATACATCCGGACAGCTGACCATCGACACACAGCATCCGGGTATTTATGTATCCGGACTGCAGGCAGATTCAGCAAATAAAGAAGAACCGTATGGATTTACACTGACGGTCAGCGACAGTGCAGACAATCTGCTGGCAGGCGATATTGTCCCGGTTCTGACAGCTGTAACCTGTGATGAGAGTGGAAAATATACAACACAGGAAGTAGAACTTCCGGCTCCGGAAATGACAGAGAATCAGCAGTCTTATCAGATTCAGGTAGAAAATCTGGAAGCCGATGGTATCTACACGTTGTCCTGTAAAGCAAAAGATATGGCGGATCAGGAATATGATCGGATGACACTGGAAGATGGACAGGAATACGAGACGGTGACATTTTCTGTAAACAGAAACGGTTCCACATTCCGGGTAGATGAAGATACTGCCGATTTACTGGATCAGTATTATGTCTATCAGGTTCCGCAGGATGTTGTGATCGAGGAGATCAATACAGATCCGATTGAACATTATGCAGTAAAAATGAACGGAAAAGTGCTGACAGAGGGGCCTGATTATACCACAAGCGTGACATCGGCAGATGGTACATGGAGTGTCAGAACCTACTCTGTGAAGAAGGAACTGTTTGCTGAGGAAGGAGAATATCATCTGGTGGTTGAATCTGTGGACAAGACAGATACTGCTGCTTACAGCGACGTAAAAAATCTGAAGCTGGCCTTTGTGGTAGATCAGACGGCTCCGGTAGTTGTATTCAGCGGACTGGAGAGCGGTGGACGTTACGAGGCACAGGAACAGACGGTAACGGCTGTCCCGACGGACGACGGCGGAAAATTAAAAACGTTCCAGGCAGTAGTGACGGATAAAAAAAGCGAACAGAAAGAAACGCTGATTACATTGGAAGGAGACGAGTTGGAAACATATCTGGCAGAGCATGATGGAAGGATCAGCTTTGAAATCCCGGAAGGATTGGAACAGCAGGTAACTGTTTCCTGCAGTGATCATGCGGTAAAAGAAGATGGAAGTACCAATACATATAATCAAACATTTGACAATGTAACGGTATCTACCAGTAAAATGATTATTTTCTTCGCAAACAAACCGTTATTCTACGGTGTCATTCTTGTATGCTGCGCGGCAGCAGCCGGTGTGATCGGTTTTGTTATCTGGAAGAAAAAGAAAAAAGTGAAAAAAGAAGAAGCGTAAGAAAAACACATATTAGTCACATTTTTTACGAATATTCAACACATTTTTTCTGTACACTTACTCCATAAGTGATTTTGGATGGAAGGAGGAAGTGTTTTGATTGAAATCAGTCATCTTACAAAAAAATATGGCGCCAATGTGGCGGTAAATGATCTGAGTCTGACGTTGGAACCGGGGAATATCTACGGTTTTCTCGGACCAAACGGGGCTGGAAAGTCCACAACCATGAATATCATTACCGGTTACATTGGCGCATCGTCCGGTGAGGTAAAAATCAACGGATATGACATTAATAAAAACCCGGAGGAGGCAAAAAAATGTATCGGTTATCTGCCGGAGATTCCACCGGTATACGGAGATATGAAGGTTCTGGAATATCTGAAATTTGTGGCAGAACTGAAAAAACTGGATTCACATACCCGCAATGCAGATATCAGGCAGGTGATGGATCTGACAAAACTGCATGAAATGAAAGACCGTCTGATCCGGAATCTGTCCAAAGGATACCGTCAGCGTGTGGGGTTAGCACAGGCATTACTCGGCATGCCTGAGATCATTATTTTGGATGAGCCGACGGTGGGACTGGATCCGAAGCAGATTATTGAGATTCGCGATCTGATCCGCTCTTTGAAAGAAAAACATACTGTAATTCTGAGTTCCCATATTTTGCAGGAAATCAGTGCCGTGTGCGATCATGTGTTTATTATTTCAAAAGGAGCCTTGGTTGCCAGCGATTCTATGGAACATCTGGAAAGCCGTATGAGCGGTGCCCAGCAGCTGGACGTGGTAGTGCGTGGCACGAAAGAACAGCTGGAAGAACTTCATACACTGGATGGTGTGCAGGAGTGTAGGATTGTCCGGGAACTTCCGGAGGAATCTGCGGAGTCTTCGGAAAATGATCTGACAGATGCGGCAGAAACCTCGGATTCTGATGCCGGAGAAAGGAACGACGAAGCAACAGAATTTCATCTTTCCCTTATTGCCGGAGAAAACTGTGATCTGCGCGAGACGGTATTCCGTTATTGCGTGGAACATGATGTGGTATTGTTGGAACAAAAAGTTAATACGAAGACACTGGAAGATGTATTCCTGGAGCTGACTGGAAATGAGGAGGTGCGTGAGGCATGATCGCAATATTAAAAAGAGAGCTGAAGGCATACTTTACATCCGTGATCGGATGGATTTTCATGGCAGCATTTTTCTTTGTGTTTAATTTATATTTTGTAGCTAACAATTTGATTTACGGAACACCGTATCTTTCCTATTCCCTGAATAATGTGGCATTTGTATTGCTGATCATTATTCCAATCCTGGCAATGCGCAGCATGTCAGATGACCGCAGGACGAAAACAGATCAGTTGCTGTATACATCACCGGTTTCTGTTCCGAAAGTAATTCTCGGTAAGTTTCTGGCGCTGGTACTGGTGTTTTCCATCGTAGTCGGAGCTATCTGTCTGTGCCCGTTGCTGCTGTCTCGGTTTGGCAGCATACCGATGGCGGAGAGCTATGCTGCCATCCTCGGTCTGTGGCTGTACGGCTGCCTGTCCATCTCCATCTGTGTCTTTGTCTCTTCTTTGACAGAGAGTCAGGTGATTGCAGCAGTATTATCTTTTGCGTTACTGTTTATCGGCTATATGATGGAGGGAATCACAAGCATTATTTCCTCCAGTGGAAATACACTGACGAAAGTGCTGAACTGTCTGTCTACTTCCAGTGCACTGAATAATTTCAGTAACGGTATGCTGGATGTGGCCGGAATTATTTACTATGTCAGTGGTACGTTGCTGTTTCTGTTCCTGACCTGTCAGGTGGTACAGAAGCATCGCTGGTCTGTCAGTGCAAAGAAGATCCGTCGTGGTGTATTTAATTCCAGTTTTGTGGTGATCGGAATTGCCATCGCAGTAGTAGTAAATGTATTTGCCGGACAGCTTCCGGAAAAAGTAAAAAGTGTGGATCTGACCACACAGAATCTGTATACACTGACGGATGACAGTGTAAAACTGATAAACAATCTGAAACAGGATGTGACACTGTATGTACTTTCAGCAGAGAACAGTGCGGATGATACCGTGGTTCGTACATTGGAAAACTATGAAGATGAATCTTCCCATATTAAAGTGGAGTATGTAGATCCTGCGGTTTCTCCGAATTTCTACTCTTCTTATACAGATGCCGCACCATCAGATGGAAGTATCATTGCAGTCAGCGGAGAAAAATCGAAGGTAATAGACGCCAGCGATCTGTATGAGTATTCCGTAGATTATTCTACTTACACGCAGACAAAATCTGCTTACGATGGAGAAGGTCAGCTGACGAGTGCCATCAGTTATGTCACAAGTGATAATCAACCGAAGGTGTATGTGATCACCGGTCACGGGGAGTCTTCGCTGGACAGCAGTTTCCAGTCTGCTCTGGAAAAAATGAATATTTCGGTGGAAGAATTGACATTATTACAGCAGGATGCAGTTCCGGATGATGCAGAAGCAATCATTATCAACGGACCGACAGCTGATTTTTCCGCAGATGATGCAGCAAAAATCAGCACTTATCTGGCTGGAGGCGGTAAAGCACTGATTACGACAGCTTATAATAAAACCGCAGACACACCGAATTTTGACAGTGTTCTGGCTGCTTATGATATCAGTGTAACAAGCGGAATGGTAATGGATTCTGACAATACACATTATTACCAGTATCCGTTCTATCTGCTGCCGGATGTCAAGAGTGCGACACAGACTTCAAAAGTTGACAAGTATGTATTTCTGCCCTATGCACAGGCATTGAGCAATACCGGAGAGCATCCGGATACCTTGGAGTGGACAGATTTGCTGACATCTTCTGACAGTGCCTATATCAAAACGGACGTGGCAAATATCCGTTCCGTTGAAAAAGAAGCAACAGATCAGAGTGGTCAGTTTACATTGGCAGCGAACGTGACTGATAATGAGACAGGAGCAGATATTACCATTGTGGGATCTTCTCTGGTATTCACCCAGGATGCGGATTCCGTCGTTGCCGGACAGAATCTTGCACTGTTCAAAGGCATTTTCAGTGGTACATCCGCTGCAGAATCCGCAGTTTCTATTGATGCAAAACAGTATACCTATTCGAATCTGTCTGTAAACCAGTCCGTTGCGATCATGAGTGAAACATTGCTGGTTATGGTGCTTCCAATCGTATTGATCGTAGCAGGCATTGTAATCTGGTATCGCAGACGGCGTGCATAATAGGAAAGGAACGGACTGTTTTATGAGAAAAAAACAATGGATCCTTTTGTTGGTGGTTTTGGCTGCCTTTGTGGCGGCCACTGCCGGCATGAAAGGATATCAGAAGAATCAGGACCAAAAAGCAGCACAGAAGGAAGCGGCGGAGAAAGTTTATGCATTGCAGTTTTCTTCAGATGATGTTACCGGAATCGCTTACGAAAAAGATGGTGAGTGGCTGGCATTTACGAAAAATGATGATACCTGGAGCTGTGAGACAGATACCGCAGCATCCATAGACAGCGATAAAATGAAAACAATGCTGTCCTCTCTTGGAAGTATGACAGCGGACAATACCGTAGAAAGCCCGGCAGATATCGCACAGTACGGGTTGGATGAGCCATCCATGCAGGCAATTCTTACGTTTGCTGATGGAAGTGAAAAAACACTTACTTTCGGCAGCACAAATGCAATCATTGGCGGAACATATGTACAGATCAGTGATGATGCCAATGTGTATCTCGTCGGAAGCAGTTATGTCAATACAACACTGAATAAGAGTGTGGATGATTTGACCGTAGATGAAACGGAAGATGCAACAGATACTACAGAAAATACGACGGGTGATCAGACAGATGTACAAAGTGATGACACCAGTGAAAATAGCAGTGATGGTTCTGATATATCCGTAGATGGTGTTGAGTAGTAAGGACAGGAAATAAAGAGGAATATGAAATCTCAAAAGTAGAAAACAGGATTTCCCGGATACAAAAAAGAGACAGGAAGCAAAATAGATGATGAGGTGTTTCCTCAAAGTTTGTTTTGTTTCCTGTCCCTTTTTATTGTTTTTTTGTGTTATTTATCCGCTGGTTTCTTTGTATCTGTATCAGCAGGATGGGGTTCGTCTGATGTCATATGATACTTCGTATCTTTTCTGATTAAACGGTAGATAAAGGAATATGCCCAGAGCAGCACCGGAAGAACGATGGTTGCATAGACAGCTGCTTTCAGCAGATTGATGCACTGCTCACTGCCGATGAGTGCCAGTACCAGCGTGGATACATAGAGTCCGGCCAGGGCAATGACACCGATGAGAGCGGTGATCTGTTTTAATTTTTTCATATCGTAAATTCTCCATTTCTATTTCTTTTGCATAAACATAGCTTAGCTTATTCCAGCGGTTGCGTCAAGAGTTCCGAACTTTGCAATGTGGGATTAAATGCGTCCTCGATCCGGCAGATCGGTTTGAAGTCCGGTACATAATTCTGGGGAAGTTCCCTTGGCGTCATGCCTGTGATGTCACGGAATACCCGGTTAAAGTGACGGATTGTGTCAAAGCCACATCGGGAGGCCACTTCAGTGACAGACAGTTTCAGTGTGGGATCCTGCAACATGGCGATGGCATGTTCCAGCCGTACCGTGTTCAGATATCTGGAAAATGTCATGCCGGAAATCTTACGGAAAAACCTCGAAAAATAAGGTTCGGAAAGTCCCATGAAAGAAGCCGCATCCGAAAAAGTGATGTAACAGTAATCTTTTTCGATTTCTGCCAGCAGATTTTTATAATTGGAGATGGAAGAATGTTCCGGCTGGGCGGTCATAGGTACGGTTGCCTCTTCCCGGAAGATCCTGATCATAAGCTGGAGGATCAGCAGACAGGTCTGCTGTTCGAAAAACGGTCTGCGTTGCTGCAGTTCTTCCTGAATCTGCGAGAACACGTGCAGAATATCATAGTCAGTGGATAATTTTGCACAACAGAGCTGGCAGCAGTTGGTCAGACTTGCAGTGAGTGCGGCATCAAATAATGTGATGGCGGTGATACTATCCGGATCACTTTTAATATAGTGGATTTCACCACTGCCAAGAAAGATGGCATCGCCTTCGGTCAGCAGATATTCCTGATGGTTATGGGAGACGGTGGCTTGCCCCTGCTCCACACAGATCAGTTCGTTCTCCAGATGCCAGTGTGGAAGATTGTGCAGATTGCGATAGCGGCCGGTCCAGACCCGTTCTGTTCCGTTGTAAGCTCTTTTCTCAAAATTTGCAAGCATCGATACGATTTTCCTCCGAATACATTTTTTCGTAGATTAGCCAAAATGCGCAAAAGTGTATGTTGTGTGTTGCATGATACGCATCCCGTGGCATGAATGCCGAGGACATTTATACCTGTTTTGGCAGATCTGTTTTTGTAAATTACTATTATTGTAACTGACAAGATAATAAATGTCTATAAATTGGATAATAATTTTCTTTTGCTTTTGACAGAAATGTTTTATGATAAGAACATAAGAAAATGATACGAAAACATAGTGATGGAGGGGGAAACAGATGGAACGTGAAAAAATTGCAGAGGTGATCCGATCCGGAAAGGCAGTACTTGGTATGGAATTTGGCTCCACCAGGATCAAAGCAGTTCTGGTAGATCCGGAGGGCAATCCAATCGCATCCGGCAGTCACGGTTGGGAGAACCGCCTTGAAAATCAGATTTGGACCTACAGTCTGAAGGATATCCGGGAAGGATTGCAGGACTGTTATGCGGGACTGAAACAGGATGTAAAGGAAAAATATGGCGAGACACTGACACAGCTTGCTGCCATGGGTTTCAGTGGTATGATGCATGGATACATGGCATTTGATAAAGACAATGAACTTCTGGTACCGTTCCGTACATGGAGAAATACGATGACAGAGGATGCGGCAAAAGAACTGTCGGAACTGCTTTCTTTTAATATCCCGCAGCGCTGGAGCGTGGCACATCTGTATCAGGCAATTTTAAATAAAGAGCCACATGTGGCTGAAATCCAGTATGTGACGACGCTGGCTGGTTATATCCACTGGATGCTGACCGGAGAAAAAGTCGTAGGTGTCGGAGAAGCATCCGGTATGTTCCCGATTGATTCCACGCAGAATGACTATGATCAGAGCATGGTCGATAAATTTGATGCATTATTACAGGAACAGGGCGTGGCATTGAAACTGCGGGAAATCTTCCCTGAGGTACTGGTAGCGGGCGAGCAGGCAGGCATTCTTACGGAAACAGGTGCGGCATGGTTGGATCCGTCCGGTGATCTGGAAGCAGGTATTCCGTTTTGTCCGCCGGAAGGAGATGCAGGCACTGGAATGACAGCGACCAACAGTGTGGCAGTCCGTACCGGAAACGTATCTGCAGGTACCAGTGTATTTGCTATGGTTGTTCTGGAACAGGCACTTTCTAAATATTATGAAGAGATTGATATGGTGACCACACCGGACGGAAAGCCAGTGGCAATGGTCCATTGCAACAACTGTACGTCTGACCTGAATGCATGGGTCGGACTGTTTGGGGAAGCCATGGAAGCTTTCGGAGTGAAACCGGATATGGATACACTTTACGGAACACTGTACCGTAAAGCGTTAGAAGGCGATGCAGACTGTGGCGGTCTTCTTGCATACAATTATTTTTCGGGCGAGAGTATTACCGGGTTTGAAGAGGGACGTCCGCTGTTTGTCCGCAGACCGGACAGCAAGTTCAGCCTGGCAAACTTTATGCGGGTGCATCTGATGACTTCCCTCGGTGCCCTGAAAGTGGGTATGGATATTCTGGTAAAAGAAGAGCAAGTGCAGATTGACAAGATGCTGGGCCATGGTGGTCTCTTCCTGACCAAAGGGGTAGGACAGCGAATTATGGCAGCTGCAATGCAGACACCGGTGTTCGTAATGGAGACAGCCGGTGAGGGCGGTGCATGGGGAATTGCAATTCTTGCATCGTATATGCAACAGAAAGCGGAAGGTGAGACACTTCCGGAATATCTGAATGCAAAAGTATTCCATGGCGAGGAAGGCAGTGTGATACAGCCGGATGCAGCCGATGTGGAAGGATTTGAACAGTTTATGACAGATTATAAAAAGGGTCTTGCCATTGAGCGTGCGGCAGTAGAACAGCTGCGATAAAAAATACGATAAGTCAGATCGTAAATTTTGATCATTTTGTATAGACACAGGAGTGGAAGATAGGAGGATTTTACCATGCTGGAGGAATTAAAGAAACAGGTTTATGAGGCAAATATGATGCTTCCTAACTATGGCCTTGTGACATTTACCTGGGGAAATGTCAGCGGCATTGACCGTGCATCGGGTCTGTTTGTTATCAAACCGAGCGGAGTAGAATATGATCTGCTGACACCGGAGGATATGGTTGTTGTTGACTTGCAGGGTAATAAAGTAGAAGGACGCTATAATCCTTCTTCCGATACGGCTACTCATGTGGTACTTTACAATCGTTTCCCGGAGATTGGCGGTATTGTACATACCCATTCTTCCTGGGCAACAAGCTGGGCACAGGCGGGGCGTGATATTCCATGTTATGGAACCACGCATGCGGATTATATTTACGGGGAAGTTCCATGTGTCCGCAATCTGACCCAAAAAGAGATTGACGAGGCATATGAATACAATACGGGTGTGCTGATCGCAGATGAATTTGAACGTCGTGGCAAAGATTACACCGCTGTTCCGGCGGTATTGTGCAAGAATCATGGTCCGTTTACCTGGGGTAAGGATGCTCATGAGGCAGTGCACAATGCAGTCGTTCTGGAAGAAGTGGCAAAGATGGCAGCTCGCTGTGAAATGATCAATCCGCAGAATCAGCCGGCGCCGCAGGAACTGCAGGACAAGCATTACTACCGCAAACATGGTGCAAATGCCTACTATGGACAGGGGAATGTTGAAAAATAGGATTTGTGAAAAATATAGCAGATCTGTTATGCAACAATTACAATTTTCAGAATGAAAAATACAGGATTTAAATATGTAGAAGCATTTTACAAGGAGGAATATAATTATGATTCAGCAGAAAAATTATAAGTTTTGGTTTTGTACCGGTTCTCAGGATTTATACGGAGATGAATGTCTCGCGCATGTGGCCGAGCATGCAAAAATCATCGTAAATGCACTGAATGCATCCGGAAATCTTCCATATGAAGTTGTCTGGAAACCGACTCTGATCACAAACGCACTGATCCGTCAGACATTTAACGAGGCAAATAACGATGAAAACTGTGCCGGTGTCATCACGTGGATGCATACATTCTCACCTGCAAAATCATGGATCCTTGGTCTGCAGGAGTACAGAAAACCGCTGCTTCACCTGCACACACAGTTCAACCGTGAGATTCCATATGATACGATCGACATGGATTTCATGAATGAGAACCAGTCTGCACACGGTGACCGTGAGTATGGTCATATTTTCAGCCGTCTTGGTATGGAACGTAAAATCGTAGTAGGATATTGGGAAGATGAAGCAGTTCAGAAAAAAATCGGTTCCTGGATGCGTACCGCAGTTGGTATTGTAGAAAGCAGCCATGTCCGTGTAATGAGAATTGCAGATAATATGAGAAATGTTGCCGTTACTGAGGGTGACAAAGTAGAAGCACAGATTAAATTCGGCTGGGAAGTAGATGCTTACCCGGTAAATGAGATTGCAGAGGCAGTTGCAGCAGTTTCCCAGGCTGATATCGATACACTGGTAGAGGAATATTACAGCAAGTATCAGATCCTGTTAGAAGGAAGAGATGAGAAAGAATTCCGTAAACATGTAGAAGTACAGGCTGGCATTGAGATTGGATTTGAACGTTTCCTGGAGGAGAAAAACTATCAGGCCATCGTTACGCATTTCGGAGATCTGGGTGCATTAAAACAGCTGCCGGGACTGGCTATCCAGCGTCTGATGGAAAAAGGATACGGATTTGGCGGAGAAGGTGACTGGAAGACAGCCGCAATGGTCCGTGTCATGAAGATTATGACTCAGGGCATGAAAGATGCAAAAGGAACTTCCTTTATGGAAGATTATACTTATAATCTGGTTCCGGGAAAAGAAGGCATACTGGAAGCACATATGCTGGAGGTCTGCCCAAGTATTGCAGATGGTCCGATCAGCATCAAGGAGCAGCCACTTTCCATGGGTGACAGAGAAGATCCTGCCCGTCTGGTATTTACGGCAAAGACTGGTCCGGGTATTGCGACTTCCCTGATTGACCTGGGCGATCGTTTCCGCCTGCTCATCAACGATGTGGACTGCAAGAAAACAGAAAAACCGATGCCGAAGCTTCCGGTTGCAACTGCATTCTGGACGCCGCAGCCGAATCTGATCACAGGTGCGGAAGCATGGATCCTCGCAGGTGGTGCGCATCATACTGCATTCTCTTACGATCTGACAGCAGAGCAGATGGGAGACTGGGCAGATGCTATGGGTATTGAAACTGTTTACATTGACAAAGATACAACCATCCGCCAGTTAAAGAACGAACTGCGTTGGAATGCACTTGCTTACAGAAAGTAGGAAGTCGAAGGCATATTTCCGGAATAATAAGTAAAACAGATATTACTCACTACTTGCAGAAGTGGGAGTCTTCTCGACTGAGATAAAAAATACCGTCACCGGTCAGCAGATCAGTGGCGGTATCTTTTCGTGGGAAAGAGAGAACTTTCTCACAATAATAGGGGAGGATAAGTTAAAAAACTTGTCTTTTGTGCCGGAAAGCCGGCCCGGCGGCAAACTGTATGGGGGTAATTCAAGTCGAATCTGCCGCCTGTTTGAAGTATAACCACAGGCAGCAGATTTATTCAAAAAAATTCAGTTTACAAACACTGTGTATATGAGGTATACTAAAACATGCAGTAAATCGCACTTATGAATAAAAAAATAAAAGGTGGTAAAAATAATGGGATTATTACAGGATTGGCAGGCAATTGCCTTTAATGAAAAAGCAGACAGGGGTCAGCTGCAGAATTTCTGGAGCCGCTACTTCGCAATCGAGAAAAGTGTATATGAGAAACTTCTCTCCAATCCGGATGAAGCAGTAGAAGGAACTGTCAAAGAACTGGCAGAGCGTTTCGAGATCGAAGTAATGGCTATGGTAGGATTTCTGGATGGTATCGACGAGAGTCTTGTTACTCCGAACAACCTGGAAGATCTGACAGAAGATTCTCATGTGAGTCTTGCTTTCGATAAAGAAAAATTATACAAAAACATGGTAGAAGCAAAGGCTGACTGGTTATACGAGCTTCCACAGTGGAAAGAGATCTTCTCTGAGGAAAAATTAAAACAGTTATACACAGAGCAGAAGAAATCCGGCACTGTTGTAAAAGAAACAAAAGTATATCCGAACGATCCGTGTCCATGCGGAAGCGGTAAGAAATACAAAAAATGCTGTGGCAGAAATAAATAATAAAAAAATGTAGATTTTTGTGATCTGTGGTGGAGTAACCTCTGCCACAGGTTTTTTATTTTCATACACAATAACATACTTTCTTGTATAAAAAGAATAAAAATGCGCACACTTTCTTCGTATGAAAGAAAAAGGAGGAAGTTGCCATGACGCAATTGAATTGTTCTGTAACAAGCTGCCTGTATAATCAGGATCATTATTGTTCCAAAGATGATATCACTGTGGGAGGTTCTAATGCAAAACGAACCAGTGATACCTGCTGTGAGAGCTTTCGTGAGAGAAACGGAAGTGTGTGTAATTTTACCGGGCAGGCCAGCAGTACCGTAGATATCGACTGCGAGGCGACAAGCTGTGTACACAATTGTGGGTGTAAATGCTGTGCAGACAGCATTGGTATCGGCGGTGGCAGTCAGGCCTGCCATTGTAAAGATACCGAATGTGCAGATTTTTGCTGTAAGTAATGCGATATGAGATTGCAGAACAGGAAGAAAATCATTAAAATGTCGACGAAATTTTCCTATATTTGTTTGACTTTTAGGAAAAAAATGTCTGGATGCTTGTCATTCAGGCATTTTTTTTGCTGTCCGGGCGGAAATACCTATTGATTTTTAGGGATAAATGTTTTACTATTTATATAAAAGTGGGTGAAAGTGGTGCAAAAGGGTAGAAAGTGGATAAGGTGGATAACTTTGTGGATAACCAAAGCACCGTTTTGATAGAACGGAAGGCAGGTGTTTTCAATGGGACGCGGATTTAAGGGCGAATACAATCATACCGTAGATGCCAAGGGCAGACTGATTGTGCCGGCAAAATTCCGCGAAGCTCTGGGAGAAACATTTGTAGTGACAAAGGGTCTGGATGGCTGCCTGTTTTTGTATCCGAATGAGGAGTGGGCGATCATAGAGACGAAATTCCGGGAACTCCCTTTGACAACGAAAGATGCACGTAAACTGTCAAGATTTTTCTTCGCCGGTGCAGCTGACTGTGAAGTGGACAAACAGGGTCGAATACTGTTGCCCGCTGTTTTGCGCGATTTTGCGGCAATCGGAAAAGAAGTTGTGTTAGTCGGAGTCCTGAACCGGGTGGAAATCTGGAGTAAGGAACGCTGGCTGGGCGAGAATGAGTATGAAGATATGGATGAGGCGGCAGAACATATGGCAGCGTTGGGATTAAGTATATAGCTGCACAGAAAATGGTTGTCTGCTTTATCACAGGAAAGTAGATTTTTAAGGAGGAATGCGATAAATGGATTTTTCGCATGTGTCGGTTTTACTGAAAGAAACCGTAGGAAATCTGATCACTGATCCGAATGGTATTTATGTAGACGGTACGTTGGGCGGCGCCGGGCACAGTTATGAAATATGCAGCCGGCTGTCTGAGCAGGGACGTCTGATCGGGATCGATCAGGATGCGGACGCAATTGCAGCAGCGACCAAGAGGCTGGAGCCTTTCAAAGATAAAGTGACGATCATAAGAAGCAATTATTGTGAGATGCCGGCAAGACTCCGAGAGATCGGTATTCAGAATGTAGACGGTATTATGTTGGATCTCGGGGTTTCTTCCTATCAATTGGATGAACCGGCAAGGGGGTTTACCTATAAGGATGAACATGCACCGTTGGACATGCGGATGGATCAGCGTCAGGCTATGACAGCAAAAGATATTCTGGCAGAATATAGCGAACAGGAACTTTACCGGATGATCCGTGATTATGGAGAGGATAAGTTTGCGAAAAATATTGCAAAGCATATTGTGCAGGCTAGACAGGAAGCACCCATTGAGACAACGGGTCAGTTAAATGAAATCATACGGGCGGCAATTCCGGCAAAAGTCCGGGCTACAGGAGGACATCCTGCAAAGCGCACGTATCAGGCGATCCGTATTGAGTTGAACCATGAGCTGGATGTACTGGAGAATTCACTGGATGAGATGATCCGGATGCTGAATCCGGGAGGAAGGTTATGTATCATTACATTCCATTCACTGGAAGATCGCATCGTAAAGACGAATTTTAAGAAAAATGAAAATCCATGTACCTGTCCACCGGATTTTCCGGTGTGTGTATGCGGAAAAAAATCATTGGGGAAAATGCTGACACGCAAACCGATTCTCCCATCGGAGGAAGAACTGGAATATAACAAACGTTCAAAAAGTGCAAAACTGCGTGTGTTTGAGCGGAGATAAAAGAAACAGATAATTATTAAAACAGAAGGTGTATAAGAAAATGGAAAGTAGAGACAGACATTATCGTCGGGATTCGTATATTGAAGGCAATGTAGTCAGACAAAGAGAGAGTGTGCCGGGCAGAAGTGTACAGCCGGCAGAAAAAACAAGAGAACAGCTGCATCAGGAGCGTATGAGAAAAAATGCGGCCCGCCAGAATCAGCAGAGAGCCATGGCAATGGATCGCGGATATGTAGCATTTCTTGCAGCTGCAACGGTTGTCTGTTTTCTGGTCTGTGCCATTTTTATCTATCTGCAGTCAGATGTGACCACCAGAATGGCAAATATTGCATCGATTGAGAGCCAGATTGCCGAGGTAAAGGCAGATAATGTGGCAGCAGAGAAACGTCTGGAGACTACCATGAATCTGGATCAGATCAAGGAAGCAGCCAAAAATCTGGGACTGATCATGCCGGGGAGTGAGCAGGTTCGTTACTATTCTGTGGAAAACAGTGATTATATGAATCAATATGGGGAAATTCCATCTAACTAATGTACTCTCGGAGGAGATAGAATGAGACCCGGAAGACGAAAAAAAATTAAAAAGACAGAAAAGACATACAAATTTCTCACCAGAATGAAAGGAAAAATGCTGTTTGTATTTTTTATTATCATAGCAGTTCTGATCGCACTGGTGGGACGTTTGGCATATATACAATTAAAAAGCGGGGACAGGTATGCAAGAATTATACTGAACCAGCAGGAATACAGCAGTAAGACGATACCGTTCCGCAGAGGTGACATTGTAGATAGAAAGGGGACCGTCCTGGCGACGAGTACAGATGTTTACAATGTCATTTTAGATTGCAGTGTTCTGACATCCAGGGAACAGTATTTGGAGCCGACCATCGCGGCAATGGTGCAGTGTTTTGGCGTAGACGAAACAGAACTTCGGGCATACGTCAGTGAAAATCCAAAAAAGCGTTATTATAAAGTCATGGACAAGCTGCCTTACGAAGAAATCGCGCAGTTTGAGGATTTACAAAATGACGAAAAAAATGGGAAAAATATCAAGGGTGTGTGGTTTGAGAAAGAATATATCAGGGAGCATCCGTATGATACGTTGGCAAGTACACTGCTTGGGTTTACGACATCCGGTAATGTTGGAATTGGCGGGCTGGAGGATTATTATAATGAGACACTCAATGGAGTGGACGGAAAAGAATATGGTTATGTAAATGATGATTCCAACTATGAAATCAAGGTAAAAGAGGCTGCGGATGGTAATACACTGGTGTCAACCATTGATGCAAACCTGCAGTCTATCACAGAAAACAAAATTGCAGAATTCAATAATGCGATGAAGGACGGTCAGAATGAGGGTGCCAAAAATATCGGTGTTATCATGATGGATCCGAACACAGGAGAAGTGTTGGCTATGGCGACAAACCGTACATACAGCCTTCAGAATCCCTGGAATCTGGATACGTTGCGTTACCTTTCCGCAGATGAGAGCACAAAGGCGATTCATCAGGCAGAACGTATAGAATTAAAGAAATACTATGATACAGATACCATTGATGCAATGACGGAAGAAGCGTGGAATGCTGCCTTAAGTGAACATTACACGGAGGATCAGTTAAGCAATATACGGAATACGGCACAGTTAAATCAGGTATGGAATAATTTCTGTATTTCTTCCACTTATGAACCTGGATCTACGGCAAAACCTTTTACGGTGGCTACCGGACTGGACAGCGGAACCCTGACCGGTAATGAGACTTATTACTGTGATGGTGGAGAGACGATTTCCGGACATCATATCAGTTGTATCAAGCGGGCAGGCCATGGAGTTGAAACAATTCAGCAGTCATTGGAGAATTCCTGTAATGATGCGTTGATGCAGATGTCTTATGCCATCGGGCCAGCTAATTTCAGCCGGTATCAGCACATTTTTAATTTTGGCTTAAAGACAAATATTGATCTTCCGGGAGAGGCACGGACAGATTCTTTGATTTATCCGGAAGATCAGCTGAGTACTATCAATCTTGCAACGAATTCTTTCGGACAAAGTTACAATGTTACGATGGTCCAGATGATAACAGGTTACTGCTCTCTGATCAATGGTGGAAAATATTATCAGCCGCATATGGTATCCAAAATTACCGATGCAAACGGAAATACAGTTCAGAATATTGAACCGACGCTGATCAAAGAGACCATATCCGAGGAGACATCGGCTACGATCCGTCAGTATCTGCAGGGGGTCATTGTCAATGGATCCGGTAAAAAAGCGAAAGTGGACGGTTATTCTATGGGTGGAAAAACCGGTACTGCGCAGAAATTACCGCGTTCAGCCAGAAAATACCTGGTATCTTTTATAGGTTCCGTGCCGGCAGATAATCCGCAGGTAGCGATTTACGTTGTTGTAGATGAAGCAAATTCCGAAGATCAGGCACACAGTTATTATGCACAGAGCATTGCGCGGGAAATTCTGAAGGAAGCATTGCCATATCTCGGTATTTATCCGGATGAGGAACTGACGGGTGTCAACGAAGGTGTTGGTATTACCGGAGAGGGCATTCAGGTAGAACAGACACCAGAGTCCATGGACAGTGAAGTGCCGACAGAGGCACCACAGTCTGCAGAAGGAGAGACTTCCGGGCAATAAGAAAATACATGCATAGAGAGTTGTTTTCCGGAATAGGATACATAATAATCGATCTGTGTTCCGGGGGGGACTATGCAGCATCTGAAGTTATATCAGAAAGGAAAAATTGTATTCCTTTTTTTCGCGGTTACCGCAATCCTGACGGCTGCCTGCGGAAGACTGGCGTATCTGATGATCGTTCAGTCAGATTATTATGGAAAAAAGGCCCAGGCACTACACGAAAGAGAACGCAGCATCAAAGCCGCCCGCGGAAAAATTGTGGACCGCAACGGAATCGTTCTGGCAGATAATCGCTCGGTATGTACCGTTTCCGTGATACACAGCCAGATCCGTGATCCGGAACGGGTCATTGCAGAACTGGCAGAGTTGCTGGAGTTACCCGAGGATACCGTGCGCAAACGGGTGGAAAAAGTCAGTTCCATTGAGCGGATCAGTTCAAATGTGCCAAAAGAAACCGGTGATGCGATTCTTGCCAGGCAACTGGAAGGTGTGAAGGTGGATGAAGATTATCGCAGATATTATCCATATGATTCTCTGGCATCAAAAGTCATCGGGTTTACCGGTGGTGATAATCAGGGGATTGTAGGACTGGAAGTACGTTATGATGACTGGCTTTCCGGCAAAGATGGTAAGATACTGACCATGACAAACGCCTATGGCCAGGAACTTGAGCAGGAAGGGGAACGCAGGCAGGAACCGGTGACAGGTAACCAGTTGACAATCAGTATGGATTGCAATCTTCAGATGTATTGTGAGCAGGCAGCACAGAAAGTAATGCTGGAAAAGAATGCAGATGAAGTATCTGTGATATTAATGAATCCCCAAAATGGTGAGATTTTTGCCATGGTAAACGTACCAGAGTATAATCTGAATGAGCCTTTTACGCTGAATGTGGAGACTGCCTCTGATCTGAAAGAATCAGAAAAACAGGATCTGCTGAATCAGATGTGGCGTAATGCCTGTATTAATGATACGTATGAACCAGGTTCTACATTTAAGATCATTACTACAGCTGCGGCATTGGAACAGGGCGTGGTGACTGTGAACGATTCCTTTTACTGTCCTGGATATAAAATCGTGGAGGATCGCAGGATCCGCTGTCACAAGACAACGGGACACGGGGCAGAGACATTCACCCAGGGGATTATGAATTCCTGTAATCCGGTGTTTATAGAACTGGGACTGCGCCTCGGTGCAGAAAATTTTTATCATTATTTTGAGCAGTTCGGCCTGCTGCGAAAGACCGGGATCGATCTTCCGGGAGAAGCAGCAACGATTATGCATAAAAAGGAAAATATCGGACAGGTAGAACTGGCAACCATTTCATTTGGTCAGTCTTTCCAGATTACACCGATCCAGCTTGTTACGACCGTATCTTCGCTGATCAATGGCGGAACCAGAGTGGTTCCTCATTTTGGTATATCGGTGCAGAATGCGGAGGGAGAAACCAGAAAGACATTTTCCTATGATGAAACAGAAGGGACGGTGAGCACTGCGACATCGAAAACACTCTGTGATCTGCTGGAACATGTGGTTTCTGAGGGAACCGGAAAAAAAGCAGCCATCGAAGGATTTTCCATCGGTGGGAAGACAGCTACTTCACAGACACTCCCGCGAAGTGATCATAAATATATCGCATCGTTTCTGGGGTTTGCTCCGGCGGAAGATCCACAGGTGATCGGTCTGATCGTGATCGATAATCCGCAGGGCGTCTATTACGGAGGGACGGTGGCAGCTCCGGTAATGAAGGAGATTTTTGAAAATGCACTGCCTTACCTCGGTATCGGGAAGACAGTGACAGAACAGATGCAGCAGGAAGAAATTGCTGCCGGGAGCAGGTGATCCTGAAAACGGCAGGTGTTGGGATGAAATGGAACTTCCATGTTGCCAATTCAAGTCGAACGCACGTGAGACTTGGTGCGTGATTCTGGTCAGCGAAAGCTGACATATTCTTCTCAGAATCACTGCACATCCTCGCGGAGCGTTTATCTCAGTCGGAGATTGTACTCCCACTGAGAAAGACTTGTTATTACTCACCACTTGCAGAAGTGGGAGTCTTCTCGACTGAGATAAAAAGAAAAGACGTATGATACTACTTAGATTTTAATAACATACAATCAGCATGGGAGAGATGCTGAAATAAGAAGAGGTGTGAAAATGACATATCAGGTAATTATTCCGGTACTTGTAGCATTTGCAATCACAGCTGTGCTCGGACCGGTCATCATTCCGTTTCTGCGGAAATTGAAAATTGGAAACACAGAAAGAGAAGAACTGGAATCTCATCAGAAGAAAAACGGGACCCCGACCATGGGTGGTATTATGATCCTTATTGCAGTGGTGGTCACATCATTGTTTTATGTGAAGGATTATCCACAGATCATACCGGTTTTATTTGTGACGGTAGGATTTGGAATCATTGGATTCCTGGATGATTACTTAAAGGTTGTGCTGCGCAGATCTGACGGACTGCTGGCATGGCAGAAGATGCTCTGTGAGATTGTGGTTACGGCAGTATTTGCAGTGTATCTGATCAAACATCAGGTATCGCTGGATATGATCGTCCCATTCAGCCATCACATGCTGCAGTTGTCCTGGCTGGCAGTGCCGATCCTGTTCCTTGCAGTCATAGGTACCGTAAACGGCGTCAACTTTACAGACGGTCTGGATGGTCTGGCTTCCAGCGTGACCATTCTGGTCGCTACCTTTTTCTCCGTAGTTGCATATGCAACAGGAGCCGGTATCGCACCGGTGACCTGTGCCGTAGTCGGCGCATTGCTTGGATTCTTATTATTTAATGTATATCCGGCCAGTGTATTTATGGGAGATACCGGTTCTCTGGCTTTAGGCGGTTTTGTGGCAGCTACCGCATATATGATGCAGATGCCGATTTTTATCCTGATCGTCGGACTGATCTACTGGATCGAGATTCTGTCTGTTATGATCCAGGTCGTATATTTTAAAAAGACAGGTGGCAAGAGATTTTTCCGTATGGCACCGATTCATCATCATTTTGAACTGGGAGGATGGTCTGAAACCCGTGTCGTAGCAGTATTTTCAATTGTGACAGCAATTCTTTGTCTGATCGCGTATATCGGGATTGCAGGCTGATATAGAGAAATATAGGTTTTGAAAAGAAAACAATCTGGAGGAATGTTGGAATGGAATTCACAGAGAAAAAGGTACTGGTATTCGGTACCGGTATCAGTGGTGTGGCAGCAGCAAATTTATTGGAAAATGCCGGAGCTGAAGTTGTATTATTTGACGGAAATGAAAAACTGGATAAAGCACATGTATTGGAAAATTTTACAGAAGGCAAAACACCGGAATTATATGTTGGAGTATTACCGGAAGAAGTAGAAAAGGAACTGGATCTGGTAGTATTAAGTCCGGGTGTTCCTGTGGATCTTCCGCTTGTCCTGCGGTTAAAAGAGGCAGGTCTTCCGATCTGGGGTGAGATTGAACTGGCATATCGTTGTAAAAAGGGAGATGTGCTGGCTATTACAGGTACAAATGGAAAGACTACGACCACAGCATTGCTGGGTGAAATCATGAAGACAGCGTATCCACATGTCCATGTGGTTGGAAATATCGGTATTCCGTATACCGGTGTGGTAACGGAAGATACTGATGATACAGTCACTGTTGCGGAGATCAGCAGTTTTCAGTTGGAGACGATTGATGCGTTTTGTCCGTGTGTGTCAGCTATTTTGAACATCACACCGGATCATCTGAACCGTCATCATACGATGGAAAACTATATTGCTGCAAAATTAAGCATTGCAAAAAATCAGGGGCCGGAGCAGACCTGTGTACTGAATTATGAAGATGAAGTGCTGCGTGAGCGTGCAAAAGAACTGTCTGCACATGTAGTGTTTTTCAGCAGCCTGACACAGTTAGAAGAAGGTGTATACCTGAAGGGTGACAAAATCGTCTATGCGCATGACGGTCAGGTAGAAGATGTGATCGCTACGGATGAATTGAATATCCTTGGCCGTCATAACCATGAAAATGCAATGGCAGCAACTGCGATGGCATTAAATTATGGTGTTTCCCTGGATCATATCCGTCAGGCACTGCGCACATTTCAGGCTGTGGAGCACCGGATTGAGTATGTTACAGAAAAGCGTGGCGTACGTTTCTATAATGATTCCAAGGGAACCAATCCGGATGCAGCCATCAAGGGAATTCAGGCGATGGATCGTCCGACCTATCTGATCGGCGGAGGATATGATAAACAGTCAGAATATACAGAATGGATCAATAGCTTTGATGGAAAGGTAAAAAAACTGGTGCTGATTGGCCAGACCAGAGAAAAAATCGCTGAGACAGCAGATGCCTGTGGTTTCCATGACTATGTATTTGCAGATAGTCTGCAGGAAGCAGTCGATATCTGCTATGAAAATGCACAGAATGGAGATGCTGTGCTTCTTTCCCCTGCCTGTGCAAGCTGGGGAATGTTCCCGAATTACGAAGTTCGTGGAAAAATGTTTAAAGAAATGGTTCATGCATTAAAGGAGTAATCATACATGAGTGACCGACACAATCGTACAAAAACAGCCAGCGTCGGAAAAACAGCCAGCGCCGGAACAATTAAATATTTTGATTACAGTCTTCTGTTTATCATTATCTTTCTGGTGGGGTTCGGGCTGGTGATGCTGTACAGTGTCAGTGCATATGAAGGTCAGAGCGTATTCAATGACCCGACACATTATCTGAAGCGTCAGGTCTTCAGTGTCGGGCTCGGATTCATAGGAATGTTTGTTTTTACTTATTTTCCACAGAAGTGGATGAAGAAGATTACGGGATTGGCATATGTTTTGTCACTTCTTATGTGTCTCGCAGTATTTGCAATCGGAAAGAGCTCCAATGGATCTGCCCGCTGGTTGAAAATCGGTCCGATCCAGCTGCAGCCTTCCGAGATATCCAAAATTGCGGTCATACTTACGATGGCATTGTTGTTGAGTAAAGTGCCAAAACAGATCAAAGATTTCAAATCTATTATAAAGGTACTGATTCCGGCAGGTATCATGGCTGTTGCCATAGCCATCAATAATCTGAGTACAGGAATTATTATTGCAGGAATCGCAATTATTATGGTATTTGTAGTCAGCCCGAAAAAGAAGGAATTTGCTGCATTGGGCGTGATTCTCTTTGGACTCGGACTGGCGGGGATCAAAATGGGCGGTTATCGAGTCGTGCGTATTGCCGCATGGCTGCATCCGGATCAGTATCCGGATAAAGCATATCAGACACTGCAGGGAATGTATGCCATTGGTTCCGGCGGCCTGTTCGGAAAAGGTCTGGGAGCCAGTGTACAGAAATTAGGCTATGTGCCGGAAGCGCAAAATGACTTTATTTTCACGATCATCTGTGAGGAGCTTGGGCTGTTTGGCGCGATTTGTGTAATCTTACTGTTTATATTACTGATCTGGCGTTGTATGGTCATTGCCAACAGTGCTCCGGATCTGTATGCTTCCCTGATTGCTGTGGGAGTTATGGGACATATTGCCCTGCAGGTTGTGCTGAATATCTGTGTGGTAACAAATTGGATGCCAAATACCGGTATTATTCTGCCCTTTATCAGTTACGGAGGTACGTCCGTAGCCATTCTGTTGTCGGAGATGGGACTGGTGCTGAACGTATCCCGGCAGATTCGTTTTGATGCGGCACATCCTATCGAGTGAAGAAATTGGCTGGAAAGAAGAGGAACACAGGCGTGAGAGAAAGTGTGCGTAAAAGAAGAAAAAGAAAAAAAATCGGACGCATGATATTGACAGCGATTCTGATCATTGCCATGCTGGCTGGTCTGTGTGCCATTTTAATCTGGAAAGTTTTTGTAGTCAAAAGTGTGTCTGTAAAAGGAAATGAAATCTATACAGACAAACAGATTGAAGACTGGGTGCTGGATAAAGAGTATTCCTGGAATTCACTGTATGTCTATTTTGAAAATAAATGTAACAAAACGGAGGAAATCCCTTTTGTGGATTCCCTTCGGATACGGTTGAAATCTCCGCAGAAACTGGAGATTACTGTAGTGGAAAAAGGAATCCTCGGTTATCTGTATGTGCCGTCGCTTGGAAAAAATGCATATTTTGACAAAGATGGATTTGTGGTGGAGATTTCTTCAGAAATAATTCCGGGAGTGACCAAGATCAATGGTCTGTCGGTTCAGACAGCAGAATTATATAAAAAACTGTCCATTGGCGAGAACAGCAAACTGTTGCGGACGTTGTTAAGTGTGACACAATTGTTGAAAAAGTATGAAAGAGTTCCGGAAGTGATCCTGATCCAGAACAGTAATGTATATCTCAGCTATGGTGCGATTCAGGTAAATCTGGGCAGCGGTACAGATTTAAATGAGAAGATTCTTCGAATGGATCAGATCCTTCTGCAGCTGGATGGCATGAGCGGGATGCTTCATCTAGAAACCTGGTCTGAGACAAATACGGATATCTATTTCCGGAATGGGGAGCTGGTGGAGATTCCGAATGATGTGCAGACAGTACCGACACAAGACGACAGTACACAGCAGTAAAAAATATGATTTAACTGTTGATTATTTAAGAAAAAAAAGATATTATAAAAGATAGAATGATGTAATGGCAGAAATGTTATCAAATATAATAGAAAATATTCCGTATCAGGGATAAAAGGAGGATTATCGTGGTTGAAATCATGTCAATAGGGGCTGAGTCCAGCGCAAAAATAATTGTAATTGGAGTAGGTGGCGCTGGAAACAATGCCGTAAACCGAATGATAGATGAAAAAATTGGTGGCGTGGAGTTTATCGGAATTAATACGGACAAGCAGGCGCTTACTTTATGTAAGGCTCCAACCCTGATTCAGATCGGTGAAAAATTAACAAAAGGCCTTGGTGCAGGTGCACAGCCGGAGATCGGACAGAAAGCAGCAGAAGAAAGCGCGGAGGAACTGACCGCAGCGATCGAAGGTGCAGATATGGTATTTGTTACCTGTGGAATGGGTGGCGGTACCGGTACAGGTGCAGCTCCGGTAGTAGCTAAGATCGCAAAGGATATGGGGATCCTGACAGTTGGTGTTGTAACCAAACCGTTTAAATTTGAAGCAAAGACACGTATGACAAATGCAATCCACGGTATTGAAAATCTGAAAGAGAGTGTAGATACCCTGATCGTTATTCCGAATGACAAGCTTCTTGAAATTGTAGACAGAAGAACGACTATGCCGGATGCATTAAAGAAAGCAGATGAAGTATTACAGCAGGCAGTTCAGGGAATCACAGACCTGATCAATGTACCGGCTCTGATCAATCTTGACTTTGCCGATGTTCAGACCGTTATGAAAGACAAAGGTCTCGCACATATCGGAATCGGTGCGGCAACCGGTGATGATAAAGCAATCGAGGCAGTTAAGATGGCAGTTGCCAGTCCGCTGCTTGAGACAACCATCAATGGTGCTTCTCATGTCATCATCAATATTTCCGGTGATATCTCTCTTATGGATGCAAACGATGCTGCAAGTTATGTTCAGGAGCTTGCAGGAGATGATGCAAATATCATTTTCGGTGCGAAGTTCGACGAGTCCGTACCGGATTCTGCAACGATCACAGTTATTGCAACCGGACTTGAGACAGAAGCAGCTCCGGCACAAAGTATTTTACCGGGCGTGAAATTCAATGGCGGTAATACATTAAATATGGCACGTACAGCAGGAACCGGCAGCGCAAAACCGGTACAGCCGACTGCTCCGGTTCAGAATTATAATGGAATCCAGCGTCCACAGAAACCGACACCTACAGTTGCACCGCGCGACATTAAGATTCCGGAATTCCTGAAAAATACAAAAAGATAATAAATCTGAGAAGATAACGGTAAGAACTCCGCGATTTCGACAAGAAATTCGCGGAGTTTTTTGTATAGTAAGCAGGGAGGTGACAAGTGGCATATGAATGGTATGCAGACATTTTTTGCCTGACCAGTCTGCTTATGGACTTCTGTGCAGTGTATACTGCAGGAATCATACTGAACAGAGCTGTCAGCTGGAAGCGGTGTATGATAGCATGCGTTTTTGGTGTAGGTGTTTCTGTAAGTTTGCTGTTTATGATTCCACGGTATGCCATTTACAGTTTACTGGTGCATGGTATGGTACATCCGCTGATGACCTTTATGGTATTTGGGGGCAGAGACCGGGCCGGTTATCTGCGGGCACTATTGACCGTGTACATTGTATTGTTTGTAATGGGAGGCGTACAGAATTGGCTGACTGTTTTGAACGGCAGAAAAACAGGACAGATCATAGTGTATGGTTTTGTGGCAGCACTGCTTTTTACAGGATATCAGGTCAGACGCAGGGTGATGAAAAATGTTTGCCGGGTAGAAGTGTGGCTGTCCGGAAAGAGCAGGATATTGTGGGCGTATTGTGACAGTGGAAACCTGCTGCGTGATCCGGACAGCGGTGCACCGGTATCGGTGCTGGAACAGGAACTGTTTGAACAGCTTCCGCAGGATACAGTCAGAAAAAAAGAGATATCTTACCGGACCATCCGTCAGGAAGGGTCGATGATGGTGGTATTACTTGATCGGATGGATATCTGGCAGAAAGGTACAAAAAAGCAGATTTTCAAACCGGAAATCGGATTACAGAAAGGACCGGTGATGCAGCATCCCCGTGTGCAGATGCTATTGCATGCCTCCTATTTTGCCTGACAGATGACGTCCGCCGCTTCATGCAAGCGCAGGTGGAAGAACAAAGAATAGAAAGGACATCTGCGTATGTATTTAAGAGTATCTGTACCAGGAAAATTCCAGTTAAAGTTAATTCCAACATTGCAAAATCTGCTGTTTCTCAATTCGAATGAGATTCACTATATCGGTGGAACCGAAGTACTTCCGGCACCGCTGGAGCGGGAAGCTGAAAACGATTGTATTATGTCGCTTGGAACAGAAAATGAGGAAGATGCCAGAAAAAAATTGATCGAACATAATCTGCGGCTGGTGGTATACATAGCAAAGAAATTTGACAATACAGGTATCGGTGTGGAGGATCTGATCTCCATCGGGACCATTGGCCTGATCAAGTCTATCAATACTTATAATCCGGATAAAAATATCAAACTGGCGACCTATGCTTCCCGGTGTATCGAAAATGAGATTCTGATGTATCTGCGCCGTACTAGTAAGATGAAAATGGAAGTATCCTTTGACGAACCATTGAATGTAGACTGGGATGGTAACGAACTTCTGCTTTCGGATATTCTGGGAACGGAAGAGGACATTATCTATAAGGATATGGAGACAGAGATGGAGAAAAAACTTCTGAAAGCGGCCATTGCGCGGCTTTCTTCCCGGGAGCGTAATATCATTGAACTGCGATATGGACTGACCGCCGGGGGAAAGGAGTATACACAGAAGGAAGTGGCGGATCAGATGGGAATTTCCCAGTCCTATATTTCTCGACTTGAGAAAAAAATCATGAGGCATCTGAAAAAAGAGATTACAAAATACGAGTAGGCATTCTTAACTTATCTGACCGTCTGCATATGGAATGTTTACAAAATTGAGACAGCTGTGAGAAAATGTTTACAATTTTATTAATTTTTCCGGGAAAGGTTGATGAAAAATAAAAATGCGTTAAAATATGAGATGACTGACTGGAAACAGCTGCAAATACGGAAACAAAATACAAAGGAAGTAATAAGTGTGCAAAAGACAAAGTTAAGACAGGAATTAAAACGACAGCGGATTGGACAGAAACGATTTCGAAAAATTGTATATGTGGTCATCGCAGTGTTGGCTGTTCTGTATATCACAGGTACAATTTATTACAGCAGACATTTTTATGCCGGGGGAACAGCCTTTGGTATTTCTTTGCGGAATGAAAGCATAGACAGTATTAAAGAAAAGATTGCGGAAAAAATGAATGCTTATCATCTGACAATTACAACCCGCGACGGAGATGAGACGATTGATGCTTCTTCTATTGATCTGAAATATGATGATCAGGGAGAACTGGAAGCATTGTTTGAAAAGCAGAAAGCATTTCTGTGGTTTTTGATGGGAGCAACTGCCAAGGAAGATATTCCTCTCGGGATTACCATGGATGAGCAGAAGCTGGATGATACCATAGCGGCGTTATCCTGCATACAGGAAGAGACTATGAGCGCTCCCACAGATGCACATCTGGAATACAAAGATGGAAAGTTTCAGATTGCGGAGGAACAGCTCGGTAATCAGTTGGATATACAGAAAGCGGATCGTGCCATTGACACAGCAATCAAAGAGGGACTGGAGCAGGTATCACTGGAAGAACAGGACTGTTATATTGCACCCAAGGTATACAAAGAGGATGAAAAGCTGAAGAAGGAGTGCGAAGATGCCAATAAAATGCTGGTGGCAAAGATCACGTATGATTTCGGAGATCGTAAGGAAGTAGTAGACAGTGATGAGATTGCAGACTGGATCACCTTTGGGGATGATTATACATTTGATCTGGATGAGGAAAAAATCACTGAATATGTGCATCAGCTTGGATTAAAATATGATACATTTGGTCTGAGCAGAAAGTTTACAACACATGATGGCCAGACGATCACTTTAAAAGGCGGGGATTACGGCTGGTGTATCAATAAGAAAAAAACGGTTGCCCAGTTAAAAGAACTGGTGCTGGCAGGTGAGACTACAACGGTGGAGCCGGTATATCTGTACACGGGTGTCTGCCGTGATACCAACGATCTCGGTTCTACCTACATTGAAGTCAGCATCGCAGCTCAGACAATGTGGCTGTATAAAGACGGACAGTGCATTGTATCCACACCGGTGGTAACCGGAAATGTGTCTGCAGGACACAGCACACCATCCGGCAGTGTATGGGCGATTGATGCACGGATGAGAGACTATACGCTGACGGGACAGGATTACAATTCAGAAGTGTCTTTCTGGCTGCCGTTTAACGGAGATGTTGGTATCCATGATGCATCCTGGAGATCAGAATTTGGCGGATCTATCTACAAGACCCGTGGATCACATGGCTGTGTCAATACACCATACAGTGCGATGAAGACTATTTATGAAAATGTGAAGATCGGATATCCGGTTGTGGTATATTAACGAAATTTTGTGTTTTACCCGGGCAAATCTGTCCGGGTAAAATATTAGAATGAGGAGAAGAGCATGGAAGAGAAAAAGAAGAAAAAAAGGCATCCGGTGACGCTGGTGATCCTTATCATTGCACTGGCAGTGATGATTTTTTCAATCGTAAAACTGGCTGGCATTCAGAAGGATTACAAGGAATCAGAAAAGACATTCCAGACACTGGAATCTGAATATGTGGTGCATCCGGATGGCGCCGGGGCACTTTGGCAGGACGGAACCCGCATTCAGTTTGAGGCATTGCGCAAGGAAAATCCGGATATTATGGCATGGCTGCGTTTCGATAATTATAACGATGTCCACATCAGTTATCCGGTGTTGTATTCCGGAGATGATGAAACGTATCTGCGCAGTGACATCTATGGAAATTATCATATTGCCGGATGTATTTTCCTGGAAGGAATGAATCAGCCGGATTTTTCTGATTATCATTCCATTATTTACGGTCATAATATGCGGAATACGACCATGTTCGGAGATCTGAAACGTTATAAAAATGACGAAGGGTTTTATGAAAATAACCAGTATTTTAATATTTATACGGACACGCAGGTGCTGCGGTATCAGATTTTTTCCTACTATGACGTGGAGCAGGACGATGAGGTCTACACCGTTGGTTATGGACCGGATGATACCTGGCAGGCTATGATCGACCGTATGGTGACTTCTTCCATGAAAGATACCGGAATCCATCCGACAAAAGAAGATAAGATCGTGACATTGTCCACATGCACCAGCAGCGGAGAGACGAAGCGCTTTGTGGTGCATGGGGTCTTGGTGAATGCAAATTAAAACCTTACTCTCGCAGCAAGAATGCCGAGGGCATTCTTGAACGAAATCGATGTGACTACGTTAGCGTTGTTCATTACGTTACTGTAAGGTAGTTTCGCATGGTTTTGAGGGCAGATTTTTCCAGACGACTGACCTGTGCCTGGGAAATATGGATTTCATCTGCTACCTCCATCTGGGTTTTTCCTTCAAAAAAACGCAGCTGTATAATGTGGTTTTCCCGCTTATTCAGCCGTTTCATTGCATCGCTGAGTGAGAGTTTTTCCACCCAGCGATCTTCTTTATTTTTCTTATCACTGATCTGATCCATAACATAGAGTGGTTCGCCGCCGTCCGTGTAAATGGGATCATAGAGACTGACCGGTGTCTGGATGCCATCCAGTGCGTATGCAATCTCTTCTTTTGGAATCTGGATCTCAGCAGCTATTTCATCCAGTGTCGGTTCCTGGTTGTTATTGCGGATCATCAGTTCCCGCGCATGGATGGCTTTGTAGGCAATATCCCGCAGGGAACGGCTGACCCGGACACTGCTGTTGTCCCTGAGGTAGCGCCGGATTTCTCCGATGATCATGGGTACAGCATAGGTGGAAAATTTTACATCCAGGCTGGGATCGAAGTTATCGATGGATTTGATCAGACCAATGCAGCCAATCTGAAACAGATCATCCACATTTTCATTGGAAGCGGAAAAGCGCCGGATGACACTGAGAACCAGACGGAGATTCCCGCGGATGTAAGTTTCCCGGGCTGTCAGATCCCCGTTTTTGATGCGTACAAAGAGATCCTTTTTCTCAGATTCTTTTAAAATGGGAAGTGTGGATGTATTCACACCGCAGATTTCTACTTTATATGATGCCATATTGTTTTGCCTCCGGATTAATTTAAAAAGATTACGGATATACATGTAAAACGGACATTCGCAATCCGCTTTCGCTATCTGCCCATGAACGCAGTTGCTTTGTGATCTGCGTTCAAAATGTATTAGAAAGCATGTACAGATTTGCCGTAAATATGCGTAGAAATCAGTGTTGACAAAAAATAACAGAGTGCGGAAGATCAGCGTTGCACAACCATGAAAATAATGTTAAAATAAAACTAATTGTCAATTAGAAAGATTGAAACCGGGAGGTACACATGAAAAAATTATTAGATAATATTACCGCTGAGGTAACAAAAGCTTTTGTGGAAGCCGGATATGAAGAAAAATTCGGTAAAGTGACACTGTCAAACAGACCGGATCTGTGTGAGTTTCAGTGTAACGGAGCTATGGCTGCCGCAAAACAGTATAAAAAAGCACCATTTATGATCGCAGATGACGTGGCAGCACGTTTGCAGGGGCAGGAGATGTTTGCATCCGTAGAATCTGTCAAACCGGGATTCCTGAATCTGAAATTATCTGAGGAGTATCTGGCAGAGTATCTTCGTGAGATGCAGGCAGATGAGCGTTACGGTTGCGAGAAGACTGCCGAGCCAAAGACGATCATCGTGGATTACGGCGGAGCCAATGTGGCAAAACCATTGCATGTGGGACATCTTCGTTCCGCTGTTATCGGTGAGAGTGTAAAGCGTATGAGCCGTTATATCGGTCATAATGTGATTGGTGATGTACATCTGGGAGACTGGGGTCTGCAGATGGGACTGATCATCACAGAACTTCATGAACGGAAGCCGGAGCTGGTATATTTTGATGAGGCTTATGAAGGCGAGTATCCGGAAGAAGCACCGTTTACCATTTCCGAGCTGGAGGAGATTTACCCGACAGCAAGTGGAAAATCAAAAGAAGATGCCGCTTATAAAGAGGCAGCTATGCAGGCGACTTTTGAACTTCAGAAGGGCAGAAGAGGATATATCGCTCTTTGGAAACACATTTTATCCGTATCCATTGCTGACCTGAAAAAGAACTATGACAGTCTGAACGTATCCTTTGATCTCTGGAAAGGAGAGTCCGATGCGGATCCGTATATCGCACCGATGGCAGAGCAGATGAAGAAAGACGGATTTGCTTATATGAGCGAGGGCGCACTGGTAGTAGATGTCAGCGAGGAGCGTGATGCAAAAGAAATTCCGCCGTGCATGATCTTAAAATCCGACGGTGCCTCTCTCTATACAACGACAGATCTGGCTACCATTGTATGGCGTATGAAAGATTACCATCCGGACCAGATGGTATATCTGGCAGACAAGCGTCAGGAACTTCATTTTGTACAGGTATTCCGCTGTGCGAAAAAAACCGGTCTGGTAGATGACAGCACAGAACTGAAATTCATCGGATTTGGTACTATGAATGGAAAGGATGGCAAACCGTTCAAAACCCGTGAAGGTGGTGTTATGCGTCTGGAAAAACTGGTGGGTGACATTCAGAACGAGATGTACCAGAAGATTTCCGAGAACAATACGATGGAAAAAGAAGATGCAGAGAAGACCGCAAAGCAGGTTGCATTATCTGCCATCAAATACGGAGATTTATCCAATCAGGCTTCCAAAGACTATATCTTTGATATTGACCGCTTTATTTCCTTTGAAGGAAATACCGGCCCATATATCCTGTATACCATCGTGCGTATCAAATCTATTTTGAAAAAATATGCACAGAGTGGCAAGAGTGCAGCAGATTACACCATTCAGGCAGCACATTCTGCCAGTGAGAAGAATCTGATGCTGGAACTGGCCCGCTTCAACGAAGTAATGACAAATGCGGCAGAAGAGCTTGCACCGCATAAAATTTGTGCTTATATTTACAGCCTTGCAAATGCCCTGAATCATTTCTATCATGAGACAAAAATCATGGTGGAAGAGGATGCGGCTGTACAGGCAGGGTATATTCGCCTGTTAGAACTGACCAGAGATGTTCTGGAGACATGTATCGATGTTCTTGGCTTTGATGCACCGGAGAAAATGTAAACGTAATCATACAGAAAACCCATGCCAATCATTTGTTGCATAAATGATTGGCATGGGTTTTTATCTCAGTCGAGAAGACTCCCACTTCTACAAGTGGAGAGTAATAACAAGTCTTTCTCAGTGGGAGTACAATCTCCGACTGAGATAAACGCTCCGCGAGGATGTGCAGTGATTCTGAGAAGAATATGTCAGCTTTCGCTGACCAGAATCACGCACCAAGTCTCACGTGCGTTCGACTTGAAAATGCGCATTCGTAAATGCGTTTAGTAACCAAGTTCTTCTCCGACCAGGATCAGTTTGATACGTCCTTTGATGGCACTTCTTCGGGTAATAACAGTATGGCTGCAGATGCATCCTTCCGCAAAGCAGTCATGGCAGCTTCCGGTCAGTGCGCAGGGGGTCTTGCGGTCAAGACGAATGGCATTTGGAGGAGAAGCGATATTTTTTACTCTGGATTCAGCTTCTTCCAGCGTGGCAGCGACTTTGTTCATGCCGGCAATAATAATAACATTTTCCGGCCCGTAGATTAAAGCAGCTACGCGGTTTCCGGTACCGTCGGTATTGACAAGCTGACCGTCTAATGTGATGGCATTGGTGCTCATAAAATAGTAGTCACAGGATAATGCCTTGTGATAGATTTCTTTTACTTCCTCCGGGGAACAGGCTTTGGAGCGATCCAGCAATGTGATATCGGTGCGTTTCTGCAGGGCATCCATCAGGCCACATTCGTTCATGGTCATGGAGCCTCCAAAGGATACACTGGAACCCGGTGTTACATAAGAAAGAGCTTTTTTGACTGCTTTTTCGCTGGTTTCACAGTAGCATCCCTCATAGCCGCGCTGCTCAATGTTTTTTAGAATCGTTTCTGCGGCAACTTTATAATATTCCTGTTTTGGTGTCATAAAAAGAACCTCCTTGTTAAAATGTTGCAACAATTTGCAGATGACACCTGTAGAGGTGAAGTCATCTCATATCTGATATAGTGCATCAATCTGGTAAGAAAGTCAAGTGCAGTGCCCAATGTCCGGTAAACCGTAACGAAAAATAAAAAAGCGTAAAGAAAGAAGAATAAATGCTTTACACCAACATGGTTTGACTTTTTTTGCAAGAGTGTATATATTAGATAACAGTGCATTCACCGTATGGATTCAGACCGTGATCCTGAGAAGAATCTGTCAGCTTACATTGACCGGAATCACGCGCTAAGTCTCACGTGCGTTCATGAGCAAGTAGCGAAAGCGGATTGCGAATGTCCGCTTTATTTTATATCAAACATCATAAGGGGAAAATACATGAGGAAAAATTTAAAAAAACTGTTCTCATATTATAAGCCATATATGGGAATTTTTGTTGCGGATATGTTTTTTGCGTTCGGGGCGGCAGCGGTATCTCTGGTGATTCCGCTGGTAGTACGTTACATTACATCAGAGGTGGTATACTGGGGAAGCAGCCAGGCACTGCATACGATTGTGCAATTGGGTGTATTCATGCTGGTACTGATCGCGGCCCAGTGTTATTGCAATTATTTTATTTCAAATTACGGGCATGTCATGGGAGCCAGGATCGAATACGATATGCGTGCGGAGATCTTTTCTCATTACCAGAAGCTGTCTTTCCGGTTTTACGATGATCAGAAGGTTGGCCAGCTGATGTCGCGTATTACATCAGATCTGTTTGATATTACAGAGTTGCTGCATCACGGACCGGAAAATATCGTGATTTCATTGATCCGTATCATCGGTGCGTTTGTTATTATGATCAATATCAGCCCGCGACTGACGCTGGCAGCGTTTGCACTGGTGCCGTTCATGCTGGTGTATGCTTATGTGTTTAATAAAAAAATGAAACGTGCGTTCCGTATGAACCGCGTGAAAATCGCAGATATTAACAGTCAGATCGAGGATAATCTGTCCGGCATTCGTGTGGTAAAATCTTTTGCGAATGAAGAAATTGAGAATGAAAAATTTAAAAAAGGAAATGATGGATTTCTGGATGCAAAGAAAAACAGTTATCGTTACATGGGTGGATACAATGCCGGTCTGACGGCATTTACGACAGCCATCACCGTAGTGGTAATGTTATCGGGCGGCGTAATGATAGCTCGTGGAAAAGGAAATATAACCGATCTGATCACGTTTTTGCTGTATATCAATGTCTTTACGGAGCCAATTAAGACACTGATTGATTTTACGGAGCAGTTCCAGAATGGCTATTCCGGTTTTGAACGTTTTATGGAAATGATTTCAGTAATTCCTGATATCAAAGATGCACCGGATGCGCAGTCAATGCAGGAGGTGAAGGGGAATATCAGTTTTGAAAATGTGTCCTTTCATTATGCAGACAGTGATCAGATGGTGTTAAATCATGTGAATCTGGATGTTCCGGCAGGGGAGTATGTGGCACTGGTTGGAAGTTCCGGGGCAGGAAAAACCACTCTGTGCAGTCTGATTCCGAGATTCTATGATGTGACAGGCGGTACGATCCGGGTGGACGGACAGGATATCCGTAACATCAAGCTGTCTGATCTGCGAAATCATATCGGAATCGTGCAACAGGATGTGTATCTGTTTGCAGGAACAATTCTGGAAAATATCCGGTATGGCAAACCGGATGCCAGCCGGGAAGAGGTTATCCGGGCGGCAAAAGAAGCCAATGCCCATGAATTTATCATGAATTTTCCGGATGGATATGACACAGATATCGGCCAGCGAGGCGTGAAGTTGTCCGGCGGGCAGAAGCAGCGTCTGTCCATTGCCCGTGTGTTTTTGAAAAATCCGCCGATCCTGATTTTTGATGAGGCCACGTCTGCGCTGGATAACGAGAGTGAGAAGGTGGTGCAGGAATCTCTGGAAATTCTTGCAAAAGGGCGGACAACGTTTGTCATTGCCCATCGTCTGTCTACCATCCGTAATGCCCAGCGTATTCTGGTACTGACAGAAAATGGCATTGAGGAGAGCGGTACCCATGCAGAATTGCTTGCAAAAGGTGGTATTTATCAGAAACTCTGTGAAATGTCAAACCTGTCCTGAGAAAAGTCGGATGTGAGCAGACAGGCGTGTGACACACCTTGACAATTCCTGCATTCAGACTTAAAATAATCTGTCAAAGGGTGGAAATTTATAAATGAAGAAAGGATGATATAAAATGACAAAGATAGATATTATTTCCGGATTCCTCGGAGCCGGTAAAACAACTTTTATTAAAAAAATGCTGGAAGAAGTTTTTTCCGGAGAGAAAGTCGTTCTGGTAGAGAATGAGTATGGTGAAGTCGGTATTGACGGTGGTTTCTTAAAAGATGCAGGGATTGAGATCAAAGAGTTGAATTCCGGTTGTATCTGCTGCTCTCTTGTAGGCGATTTCAATCGCAGCCTGAATGAAGTCATCGAGACTTATCATCCGGATCGTATTCTCATTGAGCCGTCCGGAGTAGGCAAACTTTCTGATGTTATGTCTTCCGTAAAAGATATGGAGAAAGATCACGATGTTAAATTAAACGCATTGGTAACGGTTGTCAATGCAATGAAAGCTTCCAAACAGATGAAAGCATTCGGTGAATTTTTTAATAACCAGATTGCAAATGCAACAACCATCGTTCTGAGCCGTACCCAGAATGCGAAAGAAGAAAAATTAGAGCTTTGTGTAAAAGAAATCCAGGCAGTAAATCCAAAGGCTGCAATCATTACAACTCCTTGGGATGCTATTACCGGTGAGCAGATTCTGAACGTTGTCGAACAGCAGGATTCGCTGATGCAGGAGATGATGAAAGAATACGAAGAACATCATCATGACCACGAGCATGACCATCATCATGACCATGAGCATGAGCATCATCATGAGCATGACCACGACCATCATCACGACCACGACCATCATCATGACCACGACCATGATCACGATCATGACCATGGTGAAGGATGCACCTGTGGATGCCATGACCATGATCATCATCATCACGATCATGATGCAGATGAAGTATTTACAAGTTGGGGCAAAGAGACTCCGCATAAATATACAAAAGAGAAGATCGAGTCTATCCTGAAGATCTTCTGTGATACGGAAGATTACGGCAGCATTCTGCGTGCAAAGGGAATGGTTCCGGCAGAGGATGGTACATGGATCTACTTTGATATGGTTCCGGGTGAGTATGAACTGCGTGACGGTGAGCCGGATTACACCGGACGTCTTTGCGTCATCGGTACGAATATTGATGAGCACAAATTAGAGGAACTGTTTGAACTGAATTAGACATAAGCCGTCGGAGCATTTGAACGCAGAATAAGCAATCCCCCGCTTCAAGTGTGTAGAGCACTAAGCGGTGGATAAGGGGGATGCTTATGTCAGTGGGAGTTAAAAGCTCCCACTGACAGGTCGCAAAGCGGCTGCGTTCATGAGCAAGTAGCAAAAGCGGATTGCGAATGTCCGCTTTACGAAGAAAAAAATATATTAGAAAAGAGAGAAACGAGCAAATATGGATATACCAGTATATTTATTTACCGGTTTTATGGATAGTGGAAAAACTTCCCTGATCACACAGACCCTGCAGGAGAACGATTTCGGTATCGGATCCCGCAGTCTGATCATTGCCTGCGAAGACGGTGATGAAGAATACGATGAAGAAGCACTGGCAAAAAACAAAATTACAGTTGTGGGTGTGGAGTCAGAAGAAGAATTCACAGAAGAATATTTGAAAGATTGTGATGAAACAATCAAACCGGATCAGGTGTTTATCGAGTATAACGGTACCTGGGAAGCAGCGAAGATTCTTGAGATGAAGCTCCCGAAAGGATGGGAGATCGTACAGTCTCTGGCTACCGTGGATGCATCCACTTTTGAGATGTATCTGAATAATATGCGTGCCATGATGATGGAGCAGGTGTTCCATACAGATGTGGTTATATTTAACCGCTGTACCGCGGATACGCCGAAAGCAAAATTCCGCAGAACGATCAAGGCTGTAAACCGTCGTGCACAGATTGTATATGAACGGGAAGACGGAACCATTGATGAGAGCGACGCAGATGAACTTCCATATGATCTGGAACAGGATGTCATCGAGATTACAGATGCAGACTATGGTATCTTTTATCTGGATGTTCAGGATAATCCGCAGAAATATGAAGGAAAGACCGTTCGTTTTCTGGGACTTGTCTACCGTCCGGATAAATTCGGTAAAAAACCGATGATGGTACCGGGACGTTTTGCCATGACCTGTTGTGCAGAGGATATTCAGTTTATCGGTCTGAAATGTAAATATGAGAATGCGATGGAGATTCCGCATAAGTCCTGGGTCTATGTGACTGCACAGATCCACAATGAGTTTGCAAAGGAATATCGGGGAAAAGGACCGGTTCTGTATGCAAAAGAAGTGGTAAAGGCGGAAGAACCGGAAGACAGTCTCGTATACTTCACATAAAATGTGAGAAAAATCAGAAAACTGATTGACAAAATTTCAAGAATGTAATAGACTAAAGCACATATAAGAAAACAAATTGAAACCGTTGAAGAAGAGTAGTAAGCTGGAGACAGAAATGTCGAACTGATTTTCAGAGAGTTGCCGTTGGTGTGAGTGCAGCATGAGGAGAAAGCTGAATGGACTTTTGAGGGCTTCCTGAAATTGATTTGAGAGTAGGGGATGCCGGGATCCGAACCCGTTATCAAGTCGGTATGTATGAATGCGTACATAACAGAGTGGGCGTTACGTCAATTTGAGTGGTACCGCGATAATAACAAGTTTATTACCGTCTCAGGATAAGTTTATCTTGAGGCGGTTTTTTGTTATATTCAGAGCCAAGCAGATTTGACCGAACTGTTTTTGGGAGGGATACTTCTTGAACAGGGTTCAAGAAGGGCATGTGAGCCACATCGAGATGGCTGGCTCTGAATAAACAATATGAAAGAAGAGGAGAGTAAAAAGATGAAAAAGAGAATTTTGGCAATGGTACTTGGATGTGCAATGGCAGCAACTGTTTTAGCAGGCTGTGGTGGTCAGTCTACTGACCAGAAAGATGCAGGAAAAAACACATCTGCAACAGAAGAGGCAGCAGATGGAAAAGTGTACAAAGTAGGTATTGTACAGTATGTAGATGATGCATCCTTAAATCAGATCGTAAAAGCGGTCAAAGAAGAGCTGGATGCAAAAGGAAAAGAACTTGGTGTGACATTTGATTACGATGGCCACACATATAACGGTCAGGCAGATGCAACCGTCATGAACCAGATTGCAAGCGACCTGATCAATGACGGTGTAGATGCTATCGTTCCGGTTGCAACACCGGTTGCAATGGTAATGCAGGCGGCAACAGAAGAGACACAGACACCGGTTGTATTTTCAGCAGTATCTGATCCGGTTATCACAGGACTGGTAGACAGTATGGAAAAACCGGGCAGCAATATCACAGGTACTTCAGATATGCTTGACACAGAAGCAATTCTTGATCTGATGCTGGCAGCTCAGCCGGATATCAAGAAAGTTGGTCTGTTATATGACAAAGGACAGGATGCTTCTACACAGCCGATTGCAGATGCAAAAAAATATCTGGAAGCCAAAGGAATTGAATGTGTGGAGAAAACAGGAACAACAAACGATGAGATTTCCCTTGGTGCGGATGCACTGATTGCAGCAGGTTGTGAAGCAGTATTTACACCGACCGACAATACTGTTATGACAGCAGAACTTGCTATTTTTGAAAAATTCCAGGATGCAAAAGTTCCACAGTACTGCGGCGCTGATTCCTTCGCATTAAACGGTGCATTCTGCGGATATGGTGTAAATTATGAGGAACTTGGAAAGGCAACTGCCGACATGGTAGTGGATATTCTGGTAAATGGTGCTGACCCGGCAACAACTCCGGTACAGACTATGAACAATGGTATTGCAACCATCAATACAGACACAGCAGCAAAACTTGGTCTGGATTACAGCATGTTTGCTGATATGTGTGAGCAGGTAAAAGAAACTACAACTGCTCAGGAATTCAAATAAAATAAAAGCAGGAGTATCAATCATTATGTTGTCATCAATTTTTACTGTTTCACTGGCACAGAGTGCCATTGAACTGGGATGTATCTATGCGCTGGTTGCGCTGGCGCTGTTTGTATCATTTTCGATTTTAAATATTGCAGATCTTTCCACGGATGGCTGTTTTACTCTCGGCTGTGCAGTCTGCGCTATGGTAACTTTACAGGGACATCCGTTTCTGGGACTGCTGGCTGCGATGGGAGCCGGTGTGGCATCCGGATTTGTGACTGCATTCCTACAGACCCGCCTTGGAGTGGAATCTATTCTTGCGGGTATTATCGTAAATACGGGATTGTACACCATCAATATTGCAGTCATGGGATTTTCTTCCACCATCAACCTGTTTGCCAGCAAAACTATTTTCACGATGGCAAAAGAAGCCATTGGTGGCAACTGGTATGAGATTATTGCAATTCTTATTATCATTGTGATCGTTGCAATCGTGTTGATTCTGTTTCTGGGAACCCGGCTTGGATTATCCATCCGGGCAACCGGCGACAACCCGTTTATGGTGCGGGCTTCTTCTATCAGTCCGATCTTTACGATTACCGTCGGTCTGTGCGTGGCAAATGCCATGACGGGTCTGTCCGGCGGACTGCTGGCCCAGTATCAGCGTTCCTGTGATATCAACATCGGAACCGGCCAGGTGACGATCGCGCTGGCCAGCCTGATCATTGGTGAGACGCTGGTTGGGAAAGGAAGTGTGGCGAAACGGATTTTTGGTGTTATCCTGGGAAGTTGTCTGTATCGTTTTATCGTGGCTATCGCATTACGGTTTAATGTGCCGGCAGAGTGCCTGAAACTAGTATCTTCCATTATTGTCGCAGTGGCAATTTCTCTGCCGTATCTGAGACAGAAAGCTGCATTTATGAAAACGAAACGTGTGGCAATGGCAAAAAGAAAACAGGGAGGGAATCTGTAATGCTTCAATTAATTGATGTATCCAAGACATTCAATCCGGGAACGGTAAATGAGAAGAAAGCATTGTCCCATCTGAATCTGGAACTGCAGGACGGTGATTTTGCAACTATTATCGGAAGCAATGGTGCCGGAAAATCAACGATGTTCAATGCAATCTGCGGAACATTTTTTGCGGACGAAGGAGCAGTGATCCTGGATGGAACGGACATTACCTATGAAAAAGAATACAAACGGAGTAAATACATCGGTCACCTGTTCCAGGATCCGATGAAAGGAACGGCTCCGAATATGAGTATTGAGGAAAATCTGGCTCTGGCTTACCTGCGGGCTTCCGCTGTAAAAGGCAAATTTTTCAGCCGGATTTCCCAGAAAGAAAAGCAAATGTTCCGTGAAAAACTGGCACTGCTGGATATGGGATTGGAAGATCGTATGAAAAATCCGGTGGGACTGTTATCCGGAGGACAACGGCAGGCCCTGACACTTCTGATGGCGACGGTGGTTACTCCGAAGATCCTGCTTCTGGATGAACATACCGCAGCGTTGGATCCGGCTACCGCAGAGAAAGTGCTGAATCTGACAAAACGGATCGTGGCAGAAAACAAGATCACCTGCCTGATGATCACTCACAATATGCAGTCAGCGCTGGAACTTGGAAATCGTACGTTGATGATGAATTCCGGTGAGATCGTACTGGATATCAAAGATGAGGAGCGGAAAGGTCTGACGGTAGCCGACCTTCTGGAAAAATTCAAAGAGGGTGTTGGTGCACAGTTGGACAACGACCGGATCTTGTTATCCTGATCTGTCATGGAAAAAAGAAGACACAGAACATATGATATGACAACATAACGAATGATAGAAAAAGAACCCGGATCTCATTGATCCGGGTTCTTTTTCTATCATTCGTTTTATTCAGACTGGAATAAGATTATTTAGCAGCTTCCGGTAAAAGAACTACTAACATCTGAGCGGTTGTTGTACCGATATTTGTAACGCATTTTTTGGAGTGTGGAGCGATATGTACGCTGTCACCTGCTTCCAGAACTGTCTCAACACCGTCATCGCCTTTGAATAACATGGTTCCTTCAACAATGTAGTAGATAGACTCCATAGCGTTGTCTCCGAATTCTGTGCCGCCGCCACTTGGAAGGAAGTGAGAAAGACCGTTGATCAGTCTTCCGCCATCGATATCCTGCGGATCATGAAGTCTGCATAATTTGCACTCTTTGTGTCCCGGTGCCTCGTAAGTATAATAAGCATCTTTTTTAGTAATTTTGTAGCCAGCCATAGTATAAGACCTTCCTTTCTTTTCTGACATTTTTTACAAACATAAGTATACAACCAGTATAAGGAAAAATCAACAATTTCTTCATAAAAAAACAAAAAAATGTTGGTGATAATGTACAAAAAGGAAACTGAATTACCGTACAGTAACTTGATTACAATATTGTATGTATTGCATAAAAAAGGGACATGAACTATACTGAAGCTGATGAAAATGACGAATGGGAAAACGTCGGATTCATTCAAGATATCTCATTTCGGATGTCATAGATCGACAACCGGAATCAAGAATAAAACACAATGTAAATTTTAAGGAGGACTTTGGGAAATGGTAAGTTTAAAAAAAGACTTTGTCGACAACATGTTTTCTGTAGAAGGTAAAGTTGCATTAGTAACAGGTGCAACAGGAGCATTAGGAAAAGTTCTTGCAAAAGCATATGGTTACGCAGGAGCAAAAGTTATGATGACCGGACGTAATGCTGCTAAATTACAGGAACTTGAGGCTGAGTTTAAAGCAGAGGATATCGAGTGTGCATATTATGCAGCAGATCCTGCAAAAGAAGAAGATGTTGCAGCTTTAATGAAAGCTACCGTTGAAAAATATGGTGAGATCAATATCCTTGCTGTTTGCCACGGATTCAACAAACCTCAGAATATTTTAGAGCAGTCTGTAGCTGACTGGCAGTACATTATGGATGCTGACTGCAAATCTGTATACGTTGTATGCAAATACGTTGCAGAGCAGATGGTTGCTCAGGGCAAAGGCGGAAAGATGGTAGTTGTTACATCTCAGCGTTCCAAACGCGGTATGGCTGGATACACAGGATACTGTACATCCAAAGGTGGAGCAGATCTTATGGTTTCTTCCATGGCTTGTGACCTTTCTGCTAAATACGGCATCAATGTAAACTCTCTTTGCCCGACTGTATTCCGCAGTGAGCTGACAGAGTGGATGTTTGATCCGGAATCAGCAGTATACCAGAACTTCATGAAACGTGAGCCGATCGGACGTCTGGCTGAGCCGGAAGATTTCGTTGGATATGCAATCTTCCTTTCATCCGATGCTTCCAACTATATCACAGGCGCTAACTGCGACTGCAGCGGCGGTTACTTAACCTGCTAATCATTATCCTCTGATAATGAAAAAAGGTCATGTGATGTGGCGGCAAAAACCATGATTGCAGACTTATTACAAAAAATATGGAATCCTGACATTAGTCGGGATTCCGGTAAATGATGAATAAGACGGAGATGCAAAATAATGAGTAAAATTAAGAATTTCTTAGTATGCGGCGGCGGAATGATGGGAAGCGCTATCGCTCAGATCCTTGCAGGACTTGATGATGCAAAGGTTACTGTATATGATGTTTTCCCGGTTGATGTTGAGGCTAAAGTCCGCAACAATATGAAACTTCTTGTTGAAAAAGAAATCGTTACAGAGGCAGATGTAGACAAGATCGTTTCCAAAATCAGCTTTACACAGGATCTGAACGACGAAGGTGTTAAAAATGCACAGATGGTTGTTGAATGTGTATTAGAAGAGATGGAGATGAAACAGAATCTGTTCGCACAGTTAGAGGATTATGTGGCAGATGACTGTATCTTCTGTACAAATACATCCGTTATGAGCCCGACAGAGATTTCTGCAAAATGTAAACATCGCGAGAGACTTTGCGGTACACATTTCTGGAACCCGGCATTCCTTATTCCGTTGGTAGAAGTTGTTAAAACAGATGCTACCACAGATGAGGTTGCTCAGACAGTGATCGATGTTCTGACAGAGGCTGGAAAGAAACCGGTTCTTTGTAAAAAAGATGTTCCGGGATTCATCGCAAACAGAATGCAGCATGCATTATGGCGCGAGGCTATTTCAATCGTTGAGCGAGGCATTGCGGATGCAAAGACTGTTGATGATGCATGTAAATACAGCTTTGGTCTGAGACTGCCATACTTACCGCCATTAGTAAACTCTGATATGGTAAGCACACAGCTCACATCCAATATCCACAACTATGTATTAAAAGATCTGGAAGACAGACATGATGCTTCTCCATTACTGAAACAGATGCTTGAGGAAGGCAAAAATGGTTTCCGTGCAGAGAAAGTAGACGGTGTTCATGAAGGATTTATGAAATATACAGATGAGGAAATCGCAGAAATTAACGGTGGTCTGAACGAGTACCTGATCAAAATGCTTTACAATAAATAAAGATCCTTTGTTTATTTGTAGATATACTTATTATGAACCATATTTTTTTTAATAATCTAGGAGGGTTAATAAAATGGCAAAAGTTGTAGTTGATTTATCACATCCATTTAGCGCAGAGATTCCACGTTGGCCGTACTTTGACAAACCGGAGATCGTAGGAGCACATTCCATGGCAAAAGGTGGCGTTCTTACACAGAGAATCACATGTACAATGCATACCGGTACACATTGTGATGCACCGCGTCACGTTATGGAGTATGAGTTTGACGGCAAACGTGCTCGTTACACACATGAGATGCCGGCTGATGCTTATGCTGGACAGGCTATCGTTTTCAAAATTGATATCGAGCCTTGGGGACTGATCACAGACAAACATCTGGATGCATGTATGGAAAAATACGGCTTAAAAGATGGCGATCTGAAAGGAAAAATTCTTTGCATTAACTCCGGAATGCATCGTTACTTCGATGATTCCAAAGCTTACTATCATTACGCAGCAGGTACTGGTGTAGATGCTGGTAAATGGTTTGTAAAACAGGGCGTTAAATGTGTAGCTATGGACGGACAGGCTCTGGATCATCCGCTTCACACAGCTATGGGTAACAACGGTATGACAAGAATGAACCTTCTTGGAGCTACAGGTAAAACAATCGTTGAAGAGTACAAAGAGCTCTTTGGTGAGGAAGCTTACGCTGAGTTTGATAAATTCGAGTACATCCGTATCCATGGTCAGGAAGCATATGACAAGAAATTCGGTGACTTAGAGGCAATTGGTATCTGGGGAACATGGGAGCCATGTCATAAAGAGATGCTTGGTCATGGTATCGTTGGTGTTGAGAACCTTGGTGGTGATCTTGATAAGATCGTTCCGGGTAAATGGTTCGATTTCCACTGCTACCCAATCAGATGGTACATGGGCGATGGTTCTATGGCTCATCCGGTTGCTTATGTTGACGAAGAGAACATTGACCCGACAGTTCCGGACAGAAAATACAAATACTGCGGAACAGGTTACGGTGATGAGGAAGAGTACGGACTTAGCTGCCTGGACTACATTCAGAGACTGTTCAACCGCAACAAATAATTGTTGGTGAGGTTTTAGGAAAATGAAAATAAGCCCATTGCAGAAATGCAGTGGGCTTATTCAAAGACTTGACAACCGTTAAGACATGAAATAAAATCTGATTATAGGGAATGAAATAAGTTTTACATTGTATAAGAAGTAATATTAAGGGAGGAAATTAGAATGGATAACAAAGCATTAAAAAATAAAGTTATTATTACAGCTGCTGTAACAGGCGCATGGCCAAAAAAAGAGAACAATCCGAACGTACCGATGACTCCGCAGGAGATCGCTGATGACGTTTATGCATGCTGGAAAGCAGGTGCTGCAGTAGCGCATCTTCATATGAGAGATGATGAAGGTAACGGAACAATGGATACAGCTAAATTTGAAGAGACTGTAAACCTGATCCATACAAAATATCCGGATTGCGATATCGTATTAAATCTTACAACATCCGGAGATATCCACGCTGATGATGAAATCCGTGTTGCTCACGTTAAAAAATTAAAACCAGAGATGGCTTCCTATGACTGTGGTTCCATGAACTGGTTAAACAGCGGATTATTTTTAAATACACCGAAATTCTTAACAGATTGTGGTCTGTTATTCCAGGAGTTAGGTGTAAAACCGGAGATCGAGGCTTTTGATCCTGGTATGATCGGAAACGCTGCTTACTACATCAAAAAAGGCGTTCTGAAAACACCGGTACACTTCCAGTTCTGCATGGGTTGTGCAAACGGTATTGCCGGTTCTATGAAGAACCTGATCTTCATGAAAGAGACAGCAGATGAATTAGTAGGAAAAGGAAACTACACATGGTCCTGCTTCGGTGTTGGACACAGTGCTATGGAAATGCTTTATGGTGCAGTAGCACTTGGCGGAAATATCCGTGTAGGTATGGAAGATAACGTAATGTATGCAAAAGGACAGCTTGCAGAGAGCAACGTTCAGTTCATCGAGAGAGCAGTTCGTGTGATCAAAGAGTATGGCAAAGAAGTTGCTACACCGGATGAGGCACGTCAGATTCTTGGCTTAGCTAAATAAGGAGACCTTTTCTTATGACCTGGGGAGCTTTATATATGTATTATCACTGCCCGAAATGCGGTATGAAATTTGAGTACGCACTGGACGTTATGACTGAGTTCGGTGATGAGTTCGGTTTCTGCCCGGAGTGTCATGTTATGGGTGTCTATGAAAAAGAAGGTGCCCGTCAGGTAGATGATAATGAATACTTTGAAGTAGAGTAGGAGAGAGACACGATTGAAATCGCAAAGATTTTGATCGTGTTTCTTTTTTTGTGCCATAAATAGTTTGCATTGTATACATTTTTGTGTCATAATATGTTGTACATTTGATATTGTGCAAAATGTGAAATGTGTATTATGCAAAAAGCATTAAGACAGGAGTAAAGAAAATGGCAGTCATTAAAAGGGTATCCCTGGTTGATCAGGTGTATGAAAAGTTAAGGGAGAGAATCGTTCAGTTGAAAATACCGTTTGGAAGTAAACTGAATGTAAGTAAATTGCAGGAGGAGTATGGTGTCAGTTCCACACCGGTGCGTGAGGCACTGAACCGTTTGTTAAACGAGGGGTTAATTGAATTTGAAAATAATGTGGGTGCGAGAGTCATCGATATCACAGAAGAAGATGTCCGTGAAATCCAGGAGATTGCATTTGCGTATCAGATGGTAGCTGCAAGAAATGCATTGCGCAATGGTGATGCACAGCAGATGGCAGATGAGATCGGAAAATATATTGAGGAATATCGTTCTTCCAATGGTGTCATCGAGAGCTGCAGATGCATCCGTAATATTTTGGATGTATTTTACAAAAATTCCAAGAATGAGATGCTGATGACAAAAGTTACTTCCATGACAGGAATGGATGAGATTCTGCATGCATTGTTTGCGATGCCGAGAGAAAAAGGCGGCAGTGGAGAACAGTATCATTCCGGTATCACTTATTTTGAGCAGATTCATGAGGCAGTTGCCAATAAAGACTTCTCTAAGATCTGTGACGGTCTGGAGGCACATCAGCTCTGGTCCAGAGATTATATTTTGAAAAATCTTGAGACGGTGAAAAACAGATTTTAACCGAATCAAGCAAGTCCCCTGCCTCAATTGCGTAAAGCAATAAGCAGTGGGTTGGAACTTGCTTGTATCAGGAGTGGTGCAAGCCACTCCTGATAAGCTGCAAAGCAGCATTCGGTTATGAGCAAGTAGCGAAGCGGATTGCGAATATCCGCTTTACTGAGTATAAATGTTGAGTTTTTTTGTAGTGTAAATTGGAACTGAAGTGAAATTACCGAATCCGTGTCCGCATTCGGTAATTTCATTCAGTTCCTTTAAAAATGAAACAAAAAATCGTGCATAATACAAAATATAAAGTATAACTTGCAAATTTTTATTGCGGTGCAAAAAGAAACATGCTATAATAAAAACCATTGAATGAGAAAAGAGTTTCAACAGAAACTCGGAAATATAAATAAAACGCAGGAGGATTTTGATATGGCAGTTATTAAAAACTTTGATGAGATCGTAGAACGTGTAAAAGGTTTTCCGGAGCCGATGCGTGTAATCGTTGCAGCAGCTCAGGACGAGCATACATTACAGGCAATCAAACATGCACAGGAAGAAGGAATTGCAAAACCTGTTCTGGTTGGAGATAAAGCAGAGATTAATAAAATCTGTGCAGAGATCGGTCTGGTTGTTCCGGAAGAAGATATTTATGATGTTCCGGATGTAGATGAATCTGCAAAACGTGCCGTTGCCCTGATCCATGAGGGAAAAGGTGATTTCCTGATGAAAGGTAAAATGGAGACAGCACAGATCTTAAAACCGGCTGTCAATAAAGAGACAGGTCTCGGAACCGGTCGTGTAATGTCCCACTTTGTATTTGATGAACTTCCACATTATCATAAACTTCTTGTTACTACAGATGGTGGTATGATGACTTATCCGACACTGGAGCAGAAAGCACAGATCATCGAGAATACCGTAGAGACTCTGAAGGCTCTTGGATATGAGAATCCGAAGATTGCAGCAGTTGCAGCTGTAGAGAAAGTGAATCCGAAAATGCCTGAGACAGTAGAAGCACGTGAGTTAAAAGAAATGAACGAGCGCGGCGAGATCAAAGACTGTGTTGTTGAGGGACCGATCTCCCTGGATATTGCTCTGGATAAAGAGTGTGCAGACATCAAAGGTTTTGAAAGCCCGGTTGCAGGCGATGCGGATGTTATCCTTGTTCCGAATATCCAGGTTGGAAATATTCTTGGAAAATCCATCACAATCATTGCACAGGGTAACATGGCAGGCTTTGTAGTTGGTGCTCAGGTACCGATTGTATTCTGCTCCAGAGGATCTTCTGCAAAAGAGAAATTCCTTTCTCTCGCATTAGCAGCAGCAGTAAGTGCCGGCAAAAACAAATAAGGAGACTCACATGGAAAAAATCTTAGTCATGAACCCGGGTTCCACTTCCACAAAAATTGCGGTTTATCAGGATGAGACACCGTTATTTGTAGAAAGTATTGAGCATTCCCAGGATGAGTTAAAGCCTTTTGAAAATATTATTGATCAGTATGAGATGCGAAAAGATCTGATTGTTGCAACCATGGAAAAAAATGGAGTGCACAAAGAAGATCTGACAGCCATTGTATCCCGTGGGGGACTTCTTCCACCGATCAAGGCAGGTGCTTACAGAGTAAATGAAGATATGGTATGGCAACTTACTTATGCACCGCAGAATGAGCATGCATCTAATCTTGGTGCAGTTATTGCCAATGCTATTGCCACAGAGCTTGCTATCCCGGCATACATTTATGATGCGGTAACCGTGGATGAGTTAGAGCCTCTTGCAAAAGTAACCGGTTTACCGGAGATGCAGCGTAAAGGTATGGGACACAATCTGAACATGCGTGCAGCAGCTATGAAATATGCAAAAGAAAACAACAAACCATACCGTGATATTTCTGTAATTGTTGCACATCTGGGTGGCGGAATCACCTTATCCCTGCACCACAAAGGTCAGATTGTTGATATGATCTCTGATGATGAAGGACCTTTCTCACCGGAGCGTGCCGGCGGACTGCCTGCATTCCAGGTGATTGATATGGCTACCCGTGAAGGCATGGGTAAAAAAGCCATGATGAAAAAAGTAAAAACACAGGGTGGTCTTATGGGTTACTTTGGTGTGAATGATACAAGAATCGTTGAAAAAATGATGATGGATGGCGATGAAAAAGCCAAACTTATCTATGATGCAATGATTTTAAATGTGGCAAGAAATATTGCCAAACTTGCTGTTTATGTTGACGGTAAAGTGGACAATATCATTCTGACCGGTGGAATTGCATATTCTGAGTATTTTACCAAAGAAGTTGCAAAACGTGTGGAATTTATCGCACCGGTAATCGTATATGCCGGAGAAAATGAAATGGAATCTCTTGCGCTTGGTGCACTGCGTGTTCAGCGTGGAGAAGAGGAAGCCAAAACATTTACAAAGGTTGTACCACAGTAAAAACCAGAAAAATTGATTCGATTTTTCTGATTCCCAAAATTATACCTATCCGAAGAAAACTCCTGAGAAATCAGGAGTTTTCTTCAATACGTAGAAATATTTCATAAAGCGAATAGTCATTCATAGAAATGGAAAAGTATACGAAGCAGAGATGTGTAGATGTGCAGTGATTCTGAGAAGAATATGTCAGCTTTCGCTGACCAGAATCACGCACCAAATCTCACGTGCGTTCGACTTGAATATAAAGCAAAAGTGTATCATTTGTATACATATCGTTTAAAAATTATCAATATTTTATGCGAAAAAATGCATAATTATTAGATAGTGAGTGATGTATATGAATTAGAACAAAGATATATGCAGAAAGTAGTTGAAAAACACAAAAAATCTGTATACAATATAAAAAGCAAGTTAATTCATTAACAATAGAGGAGGTCCTTATGTATAAGATTTTAGAACGTAAGCAGTTAGCTGATAAAATCTATTATATGGTAGTAAATGCACCGAGAGTAGCGAAATCCTGTTTGCCGGGACAGTTTGTAATAGTAAAAATGGATGAAGTCGGAGAGCGTATTCCGCTGACAATCTGTGATTATGACAGAGAAGCCGGAACCGTTACGATTGTATTTCAGGTAGTAGGCGCTTCCACAGAACGTATGACAGCTCTGTATGAAGGAGATTTTTTCCAGGATTTCGTTGGACCGCTGGGATGTCCATCCGAACTTGTTGAGGAAGATATAGAAGAACTGAAAAAGAAAAAAATTATGTTTGTGGCAGGTGGTGTTGGAGCAGCACCGGTTTATCCACAGGTAAAATGGATGCATGAGCATGGTATTGATGTAGATGTTGTTGTCGGAGCAAAAAATCATGAGATGCTGATTCTTGAGGATGAGATGAAAGCAGTAGCAGGCAATCTGTATGTATGTACAGATGACGGAAGCTATGGTATTCCGGGAATGGTTACTACAGCGATTGAAGAACTGGCAGAAAAATCCGAACAACCGTATGATGTGTGTGTGGCAATCGGACCGATGATCATGATGAAATTCGTATGTCTGCTTACCAAACAGCTGAATATTCCGACGATTGTTTCCATGAACCCGATCATGGTAGACGGTACCGGTATGTGCGGCGCATGTCGTTTACAGGTAGGGGATGAAATCAAATTTGCATGTGTAGACGGACCGGAGTTTGACGGACATCTGGTTGATTTTGATCAGGCAATGAAACGTCAGCAGATGTACAAGACAGAAGAGGGACGTGCAATCCTGAAACTGCGCGAAGGAGATACACATCATGGTGGATGCGGAAACTGCGGAGGTGACAACTAATGGATATGTTAAAAAAAGTTCCTGTAAGAGAGCAGGATCCAAAGGTAAGAGCAACGAATTTCGAAGAAGTTTGTTATGGATATAATAAAGAAGAAGCAATGATGGAAGCACAGAGATGCTTTGGATGTAAAAATGCAAAATGTATCGAAGGCTGTCCGGTTTCTATTGATATTCCTGCATTTATCGGCAGAGTAAAAGTTGGAGAGATTGAGGAGGCTTACAAAATTCTTTCTCGGTATACATCTCTTCCGGCTACTTGTGGACGTGTATGCCCGCAGGAGAACCAGTGTGAAGGAAAATGTATCCGCGGAATCAAAGGCGAGGCTGTTTCCATCGGTAAGCTGGAGCGTTTTGTAGCAGATGCAGCTGCAAAATTCCATTATCGTCAGCAGGATCCGGCTCCGGCAAACGGACACAAGATCGCAATCGTAGGTTCTGGTCCTGCAGGTCTGGCCTGTGCAGGTGAGCTTGCAAGAATGGGATGTGATGTTACAATTTTTGAAGCATTGCATGAGCCAGGTGGAGTACTTCGTTATGGTATTCCGGAGTTCCGTCTTCCGAAAAAGCGGATTGTTGCAAGAGAGATTGACAATGTAACAGATCTTGGCGTTAAAATTGAGACAAACGTAGTTATCGGTAAAGCAGTAACCGTTGATCAGTTGATCGATGAGGAAGGTTTTGAGGCTGTATTCATCGGCTCCGGAGCAGGTCTTCCAAAATTCATGGGTATCGAGGGAGAAAATGCAAATGGTGTATTCTCCGCAAACGAGTACCTGACAAGAAATAATCTGATGAGCGCATACAGAGAAGATTATGATACACCAATTCACGGCGGCAAGAAAGTAGCAGTAGTTGGTGGCGGTAACGTAGCAATGGATGCAGCAAGAACCGCTCTTCGTCTTGGCGCAGAGGTTCATATCGTATACAGAAGAAGTGAAGCAGAACTTCCGGCCCGTGTGGAAGAAGTTCATCATGCAAAAGAAGAGGGTATTATCTTCGATCTTTTGACAAATCCGGTGAAGATTCATGAGGATGAGAACGGATGGGTATCCGGTCTGGAATGTGTTCGTATGGAGCTTGGTGAGCCGGATGAGTCTGGAAGAAGACGTCCGCAGGTGATTCCGGGTTCCAACTTTGTCCTGGATGTTGATACCGTCATCATGTCTCTGGGAACTTCTCCAAACCCGCTGATTTCTTCAACAACAGAGGGTCTGGAAGTAAATAAATGGAAATGTATCGTAGCTGACGAGCAGAACGGAAAAACAACCAAAGAGGGTGTTTATGCCGGTGGTGATGCAGTTACAGGTGCCGCTACTGTTATTCTTGCAATGGGTGCAGGAAAACATGCAGCACATGCAATTTATGAGTATGTGACAAACAAATAAGTCACATCGATTTCGGGTCGAGCATATGCGAGACCATATCAAAGCAAGTTACACAGGCTGGAAAGATCCGCCTTGTTTGTAGCTATATAATATCCTATCCTAATACAAAAAAAGCTGCGAAAGCAGCTTTTTTTGTATACCATATTTTGCTTTACTCCTCAACAGAAGGATGTTTTTTCATGTAAGTATCCATGATATCTTTTAACTGATCTCGATACTTAAGTTCCGTATGTACTTTGAATGCATCCGGATCAATAGGAAGATTTAAGTCTGTCAGCCGGCGGATACTCCAGATGTAAAGAATATCCAGTGCCGGAATCAGATCCTCGCCCAGCGGTGTGAGAATATATTCGACTTTTAATGGGATTGTGTTATACTGAATCCTTTGTACCAGTCCGTCGTGGGTCAGTTCCTTCAACTGCTGACTTAAAACTTTTTCACTGACACCGAGTGTCTTTTTTGTTTCGTTAAAACGAATTTTTCCATAATGGTGGATATGATGAAGAATCGTCATTTTCCACTTTCCGGAAATACAATTTGTAACAAAATGATAGGGATTGACAGTTTGTTGCATGAAATGTATTTCACCTCCGAAATTTTTCTTTTTGTTAATTTTATTTGGTTTGAAAAAGTAATTTAGTATCAAAAGGGTAACTATAGTGTAACAGTTTCTGAAGAAAAATTCAATGGATTCAGGGAAAAAACATTAAAATATGATATAATGAACGCAAACGAGTCAACATACTTGTATGATTGACGAGTGGTGAATGCCAATCATGAACTGTTTTTGTTCATGATATAATGAGCGCAAGTGAACTGTAACATGAATAAGCGAAGAAGAATAAGTAGAAATGACAAGGAGAAGATGATGAAATCAATAGAAGAACGTGTAGCAGAAATCAAGGATAAACATACGAGAGGATATAACTGTGCGCAGATCGTGCTTTGTTCCTATGCGGAAGAACTGGGAATCGACGAGGAGACGCTGTTTCGTATCTCTGAAGGATTCGGCGCCGGCATGGGCGGCATGATGCAGACCTGCGGTGCAGTGACTGCGATGTTTATGGCACTTGGACTGGCAAACAGTTCGGGAGATCTGCAGGCCTGTGATACAAAGCCGCAGACGATGAAAAAAGTGCGGGAACTGGCAGCTGAATTTGAGAAAAAGAACGGATCCATTGTCTGTCGGGAACTGAAAGGAATTGATACCGGGAAAGTATTGCGCAGCTGTGACGGCTGTATCGAGGATGGTATTCGCATTCTGGGAGAATATTTGTTAGACGATTAGTGGTTGAATAAACGGACGAAAAAAGAGCGGAAAAAGTATCCTGCAGGCTAAGACGCCTTACAGTGATATTTTTTTCGCTCTTTTCCGGTATAAATCAGCTCCATGCCGCATATGCATAAGCAGAAGAGGAGAGGATGACTGCTATGACAAATACGAATATTTATCAGAATATTACTGCCAGAACCGGTGGAGATATCTACCTTGGTGTGGTTGGACCGGTGCGTACCGGCAAGTCGACATTTATCAAACGGTTCATGGATGTGATGGTGCTGCCTCAGATGGAGGATTCTGCGGCAAAAAAGCGGACCGTGGATGAACTGCCTCAGTCGGCTCAGGGGAAAACGATCATGACCACGGAACCGAAGTTTATTCCAAGAGAGGCCGTAAGCCTTCAGCTGGAGGATGATGTGACTGCAAAGGTGAAGCTGATCGATTGTGTCGGATATCTGATCGACGGAGTGAACGGCCACATGGAAGATGGGAATGAGCGGATGGTGAAGACACCCTGGTTTGACCATGAGATTCCTTTTGCAAAGGCTGCACAGATCGGTACGGAAAAGGTGATCCGGGAGCATGCCACCATTGGAATTCTGGTGACCACGGACGGAAGTTTTACAGATATTCCAAGAGAAAATTATGTTCCGGCAGAAGAACGGACGGTTCAGGAGCTGAAAAAAATCGGAAAACCTTTTGTGGTCTTGCTAAACACACCGAAACCCCACAGTAATGCATCCATGCAGATGAGCAGAAAAATGAAGGAAACATATGGTGTCAGTGTCCTTCCGGTAAACTGTGAACAGCTGAAGCAGGAGGATATCTGCCGGATTCTGCAAGAGGCATTGTATGAATTTCCGGTGACAGAGCTTGATTTTTATCTGCCCAAATGGGTGGAGATGCTGCCGATATCCCACAAGATCAAAGCAGCAGCTATTGCAGAAGCACGCAGGATTCTGGAACAGGCGGAACAGATGAAGGACATTGCAGGTGTTGTTTTTGAACCGGAAAAAGAAGAAATCTCGTCAATCCGGCTGGAAGTGACGGATCTGGCGTGCGGTACGGCAAAAATCTGTTTTCAGGTGGATGAGCACTATTATTATGAAAATATCAGTGAACTGGCAGGGGTTCCGATTCACGGAGAGTATGAACTGATCTCATTACTCCGGGAACTGTCGGAAAAAAGAGATGCGTATGCACAGGTGGCGGATGCCATGGAAAGTGTCAAACGTACTGGGTATGGCGTTGTTTCACCGTCCATGGATGAAATTTCTGTGGAAGAACCGGAACTGATCCGGCATGGAAACCAGTATGGTGTCCGGCTGAAGGCATCATCTCCATCCATACATATGATACAGGCAAATATTGAGACAGAGATTGCACCGATCATCGGCAGCGAGGAGCAGGCCAAAGATCTGGTATCGTATATCAAAGAGAATCAGAATACATCGGAAGGGCTCTGGAAGACAAATATTTTCGGAAAATCATTGGGTGAACTGGTGGAAGATGGTATCCGGCGGAAGATTACGATGATGGATGAGGAAAGCCAGCAGAAACTGCAGGATACGATGAAGAAAATCGTGAATGATAACAATGGCGGGCTTGTGTGCATTATTTTGTAACCATAAAAGGGGTAACCGGTAAAATAAAGATTGGCATTTTAGCAAAAAGGAAATTGATATTCTGTAAAGCATATGCGTTTCAGAATGTCAGTTTCCTTTTTGACATATCATAAAAGATATTTGTTTTGTGGGAAAAAAGGAAAGAAAAAGAATAGCACAGAAATGTCCGGGACTTGTTCATTTTTTTGATTTGTGGTATTATAATTTACTATCTATGTGAAAAGTATAACGATTCAACATAAAACGGAGAAAAAGGAGAAGGATGGTATGAGTAAAGAATATGACAAATTATTGAGATGTTACCACAGTGTGAGAGAAAAGATTAGTTTCGAACCGCAGGTAGCCCTGATTCTCGGTTCCGGACTTGGTGATTATGCAGAGCAGGTTCAGGTGGAGGCGGTTCTGGATTATCATGACATTGAAGGATTTCCGGTCTCTACGGTACTTGGGCACAAAGGAAGGTTTGTATTTGGCTATATCCAGAATGTTCCGGTGGTGATCATGCAGGGCAGAGTGCATTTTTACGAAGGTTATGACATGCATGATGTGGTGCTTCCGACAAGATTGATGGGCATGCTTGGAGCCAAAGTATTGTTCCTGACCAATGCTGCCGGAGGAATGCAGAAAGGCATGCACGCTGGAGATTTTATGCTGATCACCGGTCATATTTCCAGTTTTGTACCATCGCCGCTGGTCGGACCGAATATTGAGGAACTTGGAACCCGTTTCCCGGATATGAGTGAGGTTTATAAAAAGGATCTGCAGGAGATTATACGGAATACGGCAAAGAACTGTGGAATTCCGTTAAAAGAAGGTGTGTATGTGCAGACTACCGGACCGAATTATGAGACTCCGGAGGAGATTCGGATGTATCGGAGCCTGGGGGCAGATGCAGTCGGTATGAGTACCGCTTGTGAAGCTATGGCGGCAAATCATATGGGAATGCGTGTCTGCGGTATTTCCTGTATTTCCAATCTGGCGGCCGGTATTTCAGAAAATCCGCTGACACATGCGGAAATCCAGGAGACGGCAGACCGGGTGGCACCGCTGTTCCAGCAGCTGATCACGGCATCCATAGTGAATATTGCAAACCAGTAGAATGACGAATCATAGAAACAAAATGAGAAAGGCAAGAAGATGAACATTCGCTTTTATAATGCAAAAATCCTGACATTAAATGAGCAGGAACGATTTGATATCATCAACGGAGAACTCTGGGTAAAAGGAGATACGATCTGTTATGTGGGCGAGAGCAAAAATCCGGCAGAAATCTGTACAGAACTTCAGATGGAGCAGCCGGCATGGGAACGCGAGATTGATGTAAAAGGCAATCTGCTGATGCCGGGATTTAAGAATGCCCATGCACATACTTATATGACATTTTTACGTTCCTATGCAGATGATCTTCCGTTGCAGGAGTGGTTGTATCAGATGTGTTTCCCAAAAGAGGACAAGCTGGATACGGAAAACATCCGTCCGCTGGAAGTGCTTGGTATCATGGAATATCTGACCAGCGGTATTACTACCAGCTTTGATATGTGTTATTTTCCACCGGTCTATGCCCAGGTGGCAGCTCAGTGTGGATTCCGTGCCGTTCAGGTGTCCGGTGTAAACAGTTTTGGCGGAAGTGCGGCAGTTGTTGAGGAAAATTATCTGAAAGTCAATGAGACCAGCGACCTGACTTCGTTCATGATCGGTTTCCATGCAGAGTATACGACAAAGATGGAACTGATGCAGGAAATCGCTGATCTGGCACACAAATATAAATCACCGGTATTCCTGCACAATTCCGAGACTCAGAATGAGGTGAAGGAGTGTCTGGAGCGTTATGGCAAGACGCCGACGCAGCTGACGGAAGAACTTGGCATGTATGAGTATGGCGGCGGTGGATACCATTGTGTATATTTTGATGATAAAGATTTTGAGATCTTTCAGAAACGTCAGCTGACCGCAGTTACCTGCCCGGCATCCAACCTGAAGCTGGCAAGCGGTATCGCACCGCTGAAACGATTTGTAGAGGAAGGTATTCCGGTGGCGATCGGTACAGACGGACCTGCGAGCAACAACAGCCTGGATATGTTTAAGGAAATGTTTCTGGCAAGTGCACTGGCGAAGGTGCGTGAAATGGATGCAGAGTGTATCAGTGCGGATAAAATCCTGTATATGGCCACGACAGGTGGTGCGCATGCGATGGGGCTGGATAATTGCGACCGTCTGGCAGCCGGTAAAAAAGCGGATCTGATCATGATCGATCTGCAGCAGCCGAATATGCAGCCGGAGAATAATATCGTAAAAAATCTTGTATACAGCGGAAGCAAGCAAAATGTCAAGTTGACCATGGTCAATGGAAAAATCCTGTATGAAGAGCAGAAATTTTCTATTGGATTCGAACCGGCAGACATTTATAAAGAAGCAAATCGGATCATCCGCTCAATGGAAGGGTAAAAGGTATGAAAGTAACATTATATACCGATGGTGCCGCACGGGGAAATCCGGACGGACCCGGAGGATACGGTGCCGTGCTGCAGTTTGTCGATGCGGCGGGCAGGCTGCATGAAAAGGAACTGAGTGCCGGATACCGCAAAACAACAAATAACCGGATGGAGCTGATGGCGGCGATCGTCGGACTGGAGGCGCTGGTAAAACCGTGTCAGGTGGAATTATATTCGGATTCCAAATATCTGACGGATGCGTTCAATCAGCATTGGATCCAGGGATGGCTGAAGCGCGGCTGGAAAAAATCAGATAAATCGCCGGTGAAAAATAAAGATCTGTGGACCAGACTTCTGGCAGCGATGGAACCGCATCAGGTGAACTTTCACTGGGTGAAAGGACATGACGGTCATCCGGAGAATGAACGCTGTGACCGGCTGGCAACCACAGCAGCGGATGGAAGTAATCTGCTGGAGGATGAGATTACAGAATGAAAGAACAAATGAGTAACAGAACTCTGTTTTTGTATTTTACATCATTGACAGGTGCTGTGATTGCCGGGATCGTGTGGTTATATCTGAAAGTGGCAAATGTAGGGATTACGGTCATCTGGGAAATGGTTCCGGTTTATATAGATTCGAAATATTATACGGTTCTCATGTGCCTGGGAGGCGGTGTACTCATCGGATTGTTCCACCGAGTATATGGCCCATATCCGGAGCGGATGGCAGATTCTGTTAAGCGGGTAAAAGACACGGGTACATATCCTTACCGGAAACTTCCGATGATTGTTTCAGCATCATTTTTATCTCTGTTTTTTGGCGGAGCTGTCGGACCAGAATCCGGCCTGGTCAGTCTTTTACTTGGTCTTTGCTGCTGGGCAATGGATCAGTTTGGGCTGGCACGCTGGAAGATGGAGACGCTGATCGCTGGAAATCCATATATCAGGAAGAAAGAATTGTTCCGGGTGATGGCAGCTGGGCTGTTTCTTCCGCCGGATCAGATTGTGTACGACAAAGGGAAAATCAGCTGGAAACGGAAAGAGCAGATTGCATCAGGTATTACGGCCGGACTGACCGGACTGGCAGTATATGAACTGCTGAATTTCTGTTTTGGCAGATGCCTGGCGGTACCTCACCTGCATGGTGGTGTACTGATCCTGCGAGACAAAGTGGCAGTTATTTTGCTGGTGATTGTCGGAATTGCAGCCGGCTATCTGTATCTGATCTTTCAGAAGGCCAGCAGTTGGTTTTTCGGAAAACTGAGAGAAAAAAATCTGGCAGTATTCAATGCCGTGCTTGGTGGACTGGTGTTGGGACTGATCGGTTCTGCATTACCGATGACCATGTTTTCCGGTGGAAATAATATTCAGGCTATGCAGTATGAATATTTGAAATATACACCTTATCTGTTGATCCTGATCGGTGTGGTAAAATTATTCTTGACCAATGTCTGCATTGAATCCGGATGGCGTGGCGGACATTTCTTCCCGATGATTTTCAGTGGATTGAGCATCGGATATGGATTTGCGGCAATTCTGCATATCAATGAGATCGTCAGCGTGGTGCTGGTGACAGGAGCATTGCTTGGCACGGTTTTGCAGCAGCCGTTAGGGGCGCTTGCATTGTCTCTTGTCTTTTTCCCGGTCAAAGATATCGGCTGGATGCTGCTGGCATCCACGGTAGGTGGCTGTGTGCCGGTTCCGGTGGCACTTCGGTCAGATCCGGAGAAAAAAAGCTTTGTGTCTAATATGATACAGATGAAAAAACAGAAAAAATTTCTTCCAAATAAAGGATAGGCAGGGATGCATTGCTTTACAAGGAAGAAATGCTATGCTATTATTGTAAGAGTGTGTAATCGTTGTGTTTTCAGCGATCGCAAGAGTGAATTTGATATTCATAATAACATATAGATGGAGGAACACGAGAGTGAAAAAGTATGGTGTAAATGAATTACGAAGAATGTATCTTGACTTTTTTAAAAGCAAAGATCATCTTGTAATGAAAAGTTTTTCGCTGATCCCGCATAATGACAACAGTTTATTGCTGATCAATGCAGGAATGGCACCGTTAAAACCTTATTTTACAGGAGCAGAGATTCCACCGAAGCGCAGAGTTTCCACATGTCAGAAATGTATCCGTACCGGTGATATTGAGAATGTAGGAAAGACAGCACGTCATCTGACCTTCTTTGAGATGCTGGGAAACTTTTCTTTTGGTGATTATTTCAAACATGAGGCAATTGCCTGGTCCTGGGAGTTCCTGACCAAAGTGCTGGAATTGGATCCGGAGCGTCTGTATCCGTCTATTTACGGTGAGGATGAGGAAGCATTTGAAATCTGGACAAAAGAGGTCGGTGTACCGGCAGAGAGAATTACACGTTTCTATCGTGATGAGAATGGTGAGTGTGATAACTTCTGGGAGCATGGTGCGGGTCCTTGTGGTCCATGTTCTGAGATTTACTATGACCGTGGAGAGAAATACGGCTGTGGCAGCCCGGATTGTAAAGTAGGCTGTGACTGTGACCGTTTTATGGAAGTATGGAACAACGTATTTACACAGTTTAACGGTGATGGAAAAGGAAATTACGAAGAACTGGAAAATAAAAACATTGATACCGGTATGGGATTGGAACGTCTGGCTGTTGTTATGCAGGACGTAGATTCCGTATTTGATATCGATACTATGAAAGCAATCCGTGACAAAGTATGTGAGATGTCTCATAAAACTTACCAGACAGATGCACTGGATGACGTATCCATCCGTCTGATCACAGATCATATCCGTTCCGCTACATTCATGGTATCGGATGGTATCATGCCGACCAATGAGGGCAGAGGCTATGTACTTCGTCGTCTGATCCGTCGTGCGGCAAGACATGGTAAAATGCTTGGTATCGACGGACTGTTCCTTGCGGAACTGAGCAAAACTGTCATCAACGAGAGCAAAGACGGTTATCCGGAACTGGAAGAGAAAAAAGAATTCATTTTCCGTGTACTGACACAGGAAGAGGAAAAATTCAATAAGACAATCGATCAGGGACTTGCAATTCTGGCTGATATGCAGGCAGAGATGGAAAAAGAAGGAAAGAAAGTTCTTTCCGGAGAAGATGCATTCCGTTTGTACGACACATATGGATTTCCGGTAGATCTGACCGAAGAAATTCTGGAAGAAAAAGGATTTACGATTGACCAGGCAGGTTTTGAGGCAGCGATGGAAGAGCAGCGTACCAAAGCACGTAACGCACGAAAAGTAACAAACTATATGGGTGCAGATGCAACGGTTTATGATGCGATCGATCCGTCCGTTACAACTACATTTGTCGGATATGACCGTTTCTGCCATGATTCGGAAGTAACTGTTCTGACCAGCGAGACAGAGATCGTAGAAGCACTGACAGATGGTGAGGCAGGTACTGTTTTTGTGAATGAGACTCCATTCTATGCAACTATGGGTGGACAGACCGCTGATACCGGTTATATCCGCACTGCAGAGGGTGAGTTCCGTGTAGAAGATACGGTAAAAATGCTCGGCGGTAAAGTCGGACATATCGGCCGTGTGACAAAAGGTATGATCAAAGTCGGTGATACGGTTATGCTGGAAGTAGATGCAAAGAGACGTTCTCTGATCGCAAAGAACCACAGTGCAACACATTTACTGCAGAAAGCATTGCGTAACGTACTTGGTTCTCATGTAGAGCAGAAAGGTTCTGATGTAAATCCGGACCGTCTACGTTTTGACTTCTCCCATTTTTCTGCTATGACAGAGGAAGAGTTAAAACAGGTTGAGACTATCGTAAATGAAAAGATCGCAGAGGCACTTCCGGTAGAGACAAGTATCATGAGTCTGGAAGAAGCAAAGAAAACAGGTGCGATGGCACTGTTTGGTGAAAAATACGGTGATTCCGTCCGTGTGGTAAAAATGGGTGATTTCTCCACAGAGCTCTGTGGCGGTACTCATGTTGCAAATACCAGCGAGATTTCCGCATTTAAGATCGTATCTGAGTCCGGTATCGCAGCAGGCGTAAGACGTATTGAGGCTCTGACTTCCGATGCATTATATGCTTACTATGATAAATTAGAGGAGATCATCAACGAGGCAGCAGCATTATTGAAAACAAATGCAGCAGGTCTGACAGAAAAAATCACACATCTGCAGGCAGAAGTAAAAGAACTCCACAGCGAGAACGAATCCTTAAAGAGCAAAGCTGCACAGGATGCACTTGGCGATGTCATGGATCGTGTAGAAGAAGTCAACGGAGTAAAACTTCTGGCAACCGCTCTGGAAGATGTAGATATGAACGGACTGCGTGACCTGGGTGATCAGCTGAAAGAGAAACTCGGCGAGGGTGTTGTTGTACTGGCATCTGCAAACGAAGGCAAAGTAAGTCTGATCGCTATGGCAACAGAAGGAGCTATGAAGCAGGGTGCACATGCAGGTAACCTGATCAAAGCAATCGCAGCAAAAGTTGGCGGTGGCGGCGGCGGACGTCCGAATATGGCTCAGGCCGGCGGTAAGAACCCGGCAGGAATCCCGGATGCGATCGCAGCAGCGAAAGAAGCACTGGCGGGACAGATCAAATAATAATAAGAATTGCGGGAGTACGAAGTACGGAACAATTCGTATGGCATCTGTTGACCCAGACATCATAAAAAAATATGCAAAAAGTTTGAAAAAACTATTGACATATCTACAAAAAATGATTATAATTGTCAAGCAGTGCAGTAAGAATATTACCCAATCAGTTGAATATGCACAATACGCAACTGGAGGGAGGTTAGGTGTGAGACTATGTCAAATGTAATCGTAAAAGAGAACGAGACTTTAGATAGCGCTTTACGCAGATTTAAGAGAAACTGTGCGAAAGCTGGTATCCAGCAGGAGATTCGTAAGAGAGAGCATTACGAGAAACCAAGCGTAAAACGTAAAAAGAAATCTGAAGCAGCTAGAAAACGTAAATACAACTAGTTCGAAGTTAATTGAAAGGACACTTCTGTGGAAGTGTCCTTTTGTCGTGTTTTTAGAATGTCGAGGGCATTCTTGTATTGAATGCTTATGTCCGATTTACAAACTCTGGGAAAAATATCATCGCAGGGAATCTTAAACTGCGGGATACTTTTCCCGGAGTTTTTTGCTTTGTGCGTGCAGACAAAAGTTCTAACAAAATAGCAATGGCATATATTAGACTATGGCAGTGAAACAGGCTGCTGAATGGAGTGATAAAGTGGAACAGATTTTGAAATTGTTTCCGGTGCATATCAGAAAAGTCATGGAACAGGCAGAGGTATTTCAACGATTGTCACAGAAACTGGAGGAAATCCGGGTGCGTGTAAATCAGCCATTGGAACTGGTTACCGCTGATGGGGCATACTTCCTGAACAATGGCGCACTGGTCAGGCAGACGGACAGGCAATGTCTGTCCGTATCGGAAGAAGATTTAAGGCAGATGAGTACCCTGATGTCTCGGTATTCGCTCTATGCCTATGAGGAAGAGATCCGGCAGGGATTTCTGACAGTGGAAGGAGGACATCGGATCGGTGTGTGTGGACAGGTCATGCAGCTGAATGGCAGGATAAACAGAATCTATCCGATCCTGTATCTGAACATTCGTATTGCCAGAGAGCGAAAGGCGTGTGGAGCATTGCTTTATAAGCAGTTGTGGCGGGAACAGGAACCGGAAAATACACTGTTACTGTCCGCACCCGGAAATGGAAAAACCACCTTGCTTCGTGATCTGATCCGGCTGTTTTCCAATGGAGACGAAGCGCATCCGGGAAAAAGAATCGGGCTGGTGGATGAACGGTCAGAGATTGCCGGTTGCCTTCATGGAATTCCACAAAATGATCTGGGCATCCGGACAGATGTGCTGGATGGGTGCCCGAAAGTGGAAGGGATGATGCTGTTAATACGCAGTATGGCGCCTGAAATCCTTGCAGTGGATGAGATTGGCGGCAGAGAAGATTTTGCAGCAATGGAATATGCCATGCGCTGTGGTTGTCATCTGCTGGCAACGGTACATGCAGGAAGCCTGGAAGAACTGTTTCAAAAGCCAGGGTGGGACAAGTGCGGACAGGTGAAGTTATTCAGAAACTATGTAGTCATTTCAAAAGAGAACGGAGAACGCAGGTATACCGTATATGATGAACGCGGGATAAGCATTCCTCCTGCTTCAAGTGCGTAGAGTACTAAGCGGTAGGTAAGGGGATGCTTATGTCAGTGGGAGTTAAATGCATCCAATGACAGGTCGCAAAGCGACTGTGAATGTCCACTTTACTCAGATGTCAGAGCTTACTGGAATTCAATGCGATGTTAAAAAGAAACAGGAGAACAGGGATAGGATGTTGAAAGCAGCGGGGAGTATGTGTGTGCTGGCGGCGTGTATCGGCTTTGTGCGGGAACTGCTCCGGACAGGCAGTTTACATAAGGAGTATCTGGAGGCATTGATTGAACTGACAGAACTGCTGTCAGCAGAAATCCGCTATGAACGGCTGCCGATACAGGAAGCTTTGCAGCAGATTCAGAAAAAAATAAGGCCGGAAATAGCTTTTGTGTTACGGCAGATGATAGAACAGATGAAAGATGGTACAGGAACGTCATTTTCGGAAATCTGGGAGCAGGCATTCCGGAAAGGAGGAAAGGAACTGTTTTTGACCGGAGAGGAGCTGGAAGAGGTATGTCGTATAGGAAAACATCTTGGATTTCTGGACCAGAGACAGCAGGAGGAGCATTTGCAGGGATGTCGGGAACGGCTGCAGCGTCTGCTGAGATTAAGGCAGAAGGAACTGGAGGAAAAGAAACATATGTACCGCTGTCTGGGGGTGGCAGCCGGGATTTTTGTGATTCTGATTCTGGTTTAGTCATTTACGGGGAGGATAGCGATGGATGTCAATTTATTGTTTAAAATAGCAGCGGTGGGGATACTGGTGACTGTGATCGGACAGGTTTTGAAACACAGCGGAAGGGAGGAGCATGCATTTTTGGTCAGTCTTGCAGGTCTGATCATAGTATTGTTCTGGATCGTGCCTTATATATACGATTTGTTTGACAAAATAAAACATCTGTTTTCCTTATGAAAAACCGAAAACAGACAACAAATAGAGGTGGAAGATCATGGGAATCATTCAGATCGCAATGATTGGAATCGGCGCGGTGGCATTGGCATTGATGGTAAAACAGCAGAAAAGTGAATATGCACTGTATCTGAGTCTGTCCGCAGTGGTTCTGATCCTTGTCTTTAGCATGAACCGTTTACAGGTTGTGATGGAGACCATCCGGAAAATAGAACAGTATACCGGAATAGATGTTGCTATGCTGAAAATTCTGGTGAAACTGATGGGCATTACCTATGTGGCAGAGTTTGCGTCCGGAATCTGCAAGGATGCGGGATTTTCAGCAATTGGAAGCCAGATCGAGATGTTTGCAAAGTTTTCAATCATGGCGGTCAGTGTACCGGTGCTTCTGACATTGCTGGAAACAATCGAAGGACTGCTGAGTACCTGGAAGTAAATCGGATGCAGCCTCCGGCGGGGCGCACATTGGCCGGTGGACAATGGTTTTGCACCGACCGAAACAGAATGTAGACTTGCAGAGATGCTGGGATTTGCGTGAGACAGGAGGGACAGGCATTGTATGCGAAGGAAAGCACGGCACAGCGTATATGGAATCACAAAAACAGATACAGATGGTGCATGATATTTTTGCTTTTGAGCGTGTTCGTTGTGTGGTTTGGTGTTCCAAAACAGGTACGGGCGGCCCAGAATATTGCGCAGACAGAGGCCAGTCAGCAGGAAGAACTGCTGTCGGATCTGCCTTTGTCAGACATTCAGAAGGTGTTGGAGCAGAATACAGATACACAGGATCTGACCTTTCGGGAACTGGTCAGGCAGCTGATGCAGGACGGAGAGTATACGGATAAGCGGACGCTGGTGCGGCAGGTTTTTGATCGTGCATTTGGGGATGTAGCCGAAGGAAAACAGCTGTTTGTACAAATACTGCTTCTGACGGCGGCCTGTTCGTTTTTGCAGAATTTTATCCATGTGTTTGAGAACAGCCAGATTTCAAAAACAGGGTTTTATCTATATTTTTTACTGCTGATGGGGTTGTTGCTCCGGTCCTATCTGCTCATTCATGGAATTCTGGAAGATGTACTGGGACAGGTGATTGATTTTATGGAAGCATTGTTGCCCGCATTTTGCATGACGATGGTATTTTGCAGTCAGAAGGTAACTGCGGTAGGATTTTATCAGCTGTCTCTGATCGTGATTTATCTGATTGACCGGGTACTTCTGTATATTGTAATACCGGCGATCCATGTCTATGTGGTGCTTCAGATGTTGAACTGTATGACGGAGGAAAAACTGATTTCCAGAATGACAGTCCTGCTGAAACGGGGACTTATCTGGGTAATGCGTCTGCTGCTGGCAGGGGTGACGGGAATGAATGTGATCGAACGGATGATTGCCCCTTCTGTGGATAATCTGAAAAAAATGTCGGTGACACAGACCATCAGCATGCTGCCGGGACTTGGAAATACAGCACAGGCGGTGGGAAATATTTTCTTTGGATCGGCGGTGGTGATCCGAAACGGAATAGGAACGGCTGCAATGATCGTGCTTGTGTGCCTGGCGCTAGGGCCATTACTGAAAATGCTGGTGTTTTCTGTTTTCTATAAAGTGGCAGGGGCACTTTCGGAGCCGTTTTCCGATAAACGGATCTGTGGCTGTATTGATTGTGTGGGGGATGGGGCATTACTTTTGTTTCGTGCGCTTGGAACCGGAATTTTATTATGTATGATAACGATAGCGGTGGTGGTGACGGCGATCATATGACAGAGATGCTGGAATGGGTAAAACGAATGATATTTCTTGGGATATTTCTGACGCTTTTGCTGCAGGTATTGCCGGCGAATGCTTATCGGAAATATGTGCGTTTTTTTGCAGGGATGGTGTTTGTAGTGACAATTTTAAATCCATTATTTTCCGTGTTGGGACAGAAAAATGTAGAACAGAGGATGGAGCGGGAATTTGTCCGGGAAGATATCCTGCAGAGCAGGCAGCTTGATTTTTCGAATATGGAACGGCAGCAGAAAACATATTATGAGCGACAGGTAAAGGAAGTGGTGGAGCAGATGGTAACAGAACTGGGAAATTCCTGCGGTGTGCCGGTGCAGAAAGTGGAAGTGACGTTGACGCAAGATACCGGTGCCGTTGCACAGGTGACCGTGTGGACGGCGGTTTCCGGGAAAACGATGCAGCAGGAGATGCGCAGGCAGACGGCAGAAGCCTGTGGAATCGGAGAACAGCAGGTGGAGGTGTATGGCAGCTGATGGATTGGAATGGTTTTCTGCGGGAGAAAAAGTGGAAATATGTGAAAAAGGATCAGTGGCTCATTTTGTTTCTGGCGGGTGTTCTGCTTCTGATCATTGCGATGCCTGCCGGCAGGAAAAACAGTACAACGACGAATGTGGAGAAGAATACACAGAATAGTGAGAGTACAGTAACGGCGCAGGGCGTTTCAGATTATGAAACATATGGGGCGGCACTGGAACAGCGCCTGGAGACAATATTACAGAGGATGCGAGGGGTTGGTGATGTGCAGGTGATGATCACGTTCCGGGATCAGGGAGAATCCATAGTGGAAAAAGATGTGACGATGCGGGAGGATACGCAGGAGGGAGAGCAGAAGGAAGGGGAAACGGATCCGGTCAATGGCGGATCCGGCAGCTGTGAGAACAGTGAAACGACGGTTTATGCCCGGTCTGACGGAGATGAAACCCCATTTGTAAACCGTGCGATCCTGCCCAAAATTGATGGTGTTCTGATCGTGGCGGAAGGCGGAGATGATTCCGAAGTGAGAAAAAATATTTCTGAGTCGGTGGAGGCATTATTCGGACTGGATGCACATAAAATAAAGATAGTTAAAATGAAAACGAAAGGAGATTCCAATTGAAGAAGATATTTCGCAAAAATCAGATTATTATTACCGCACTGGCTTTGATGATCGCTGTGGCAGGTTATATCAGTTACACAAGGGCAAATGTAGCAGAAAATGACGCAATCCAGACAGCAGGAGAAACCAATGATATTTCAGATGGCGAGCAGATTGGAGAAATATTTACGGATACGGAGGACAATACCCAGGCTGCCAGTGCAGCGGATGCGCAGGCAGAGGAACGCTCCGGGCAGGATACAGAAAACTCAGGGGCCGGATCTGAGACCCAGACAGAGGCCGATGGGGGAAATGCAGAGGAAATACAGAATCCGGGAGAAACGGTGCAGACGTCAGCCCAGGCACAGAGTCTGGCGTTTGCATCGGAGGTGAAATTAAACCGGGAGCAGGTGCGCTCTAAGAATAAGGAGACACTGATGGAAATCATCAATAATACATCCATTGCGGAGGCACAGAAACAGGATGCCATTGATTCTATGATCCAGATGACAGATGTTGCGGAAAAAGAAAATGCGGCAGAGATTTTGCTGGAAGCAAAAGGATTTTCCGATGTCGTGGTAAGTATTACGGACAATGAGGCAGACGTTGTACTCAATATGGGCGATGTCACCGATGCAAAGCGGGCACAGGTGGAGGATATCGTGAAGCGTAAAACCGGAATTTCTGCGGAAAATATCGTGATCACACCCTTGAGCCAGTAACTAATAGTTCTGTAAAAAAGCGTTAAATGAGATTATTTGATGAACATAAAAAAGGGGAGTGTGTTATACTGTAAGCAGAAATGCGGATTGCGAATGTCCGCTTTACAATCTGCGGAAGCCAAATGCTTTTTCAGGAAAAATAAAACGAAGACAAGGGGGAACAGCAGATGAAACGTATATTTTTGATCGTTCTGGACAGTTTTGGAATCGGTGAGATGCCGGATGCAGCAAATTATGGGGATGAGGGCAGCAATACCCTTGGAACCGTGGCAAAAAGCCCGGAGTTTTCCATGCCGAATATGGCAAAGCTTGGATTATTTAATATTGACGGGGTGACGGCGAAAACGCCGTGTGCGAAGCCGGAAGGCATCGTTGCACGTATGACGGAGCAGTCTGCCGGAAAGGATACGACTACCGGACACTGGGAGATCGCAGGACTGATCTCAAAGAAACCGATGCCCACCTTTCCAAATGGTTTTCCGCAGGAATTTCTGGAGGCATTTTCAAAGGCTGTAGGCCGTAAGGTATTGTGTAACCGGCCGTATTCCGGCACGCAGGTCATTCAGGACTACGGTGACGAGCATATGCAAAGTGGTGCATTGATCGTTTATACGTCTGCGGATTCGGTATTTCAGATTGCAGCACATGAGGATGTGGTTCCGGTGGAAGAACTGTATCGGGATTGCGAGATTGCCCGGAGGATGCTGCAGGGGGATCTGGGGGTTGGCAGAGTCATTGCGCGGCCGTTTGTTGGTACATCCGGTCACTATACACGGACATCCAGACGCCATGATTTTTCCCTGGAGCCGCCACAGGATACGATGCTGGATGTGTTGAAAGAAGCGGAATATGATGTGATCGGTGTCGGTAAGATCAACGATATTTTTGCAGGAAAGGGTATTACAGAATTTGTCCGGACACAGGACAATGCGGATGGTATTGAGAAGACATTGGAGTATATGGAGCGTGAATTCAACGGACTGTGCTTTGTAAATCTGGTAGATTTTGATATGTTGTATGGACACAGAAATGATGTGGCGGGATATGCAAAGGCACTGACTTATTTTGACCGGCAGCTGCCACGGATCCTGTCTGCCATGGAGCCTGAAGATGTTCTGATGATCACAGCAGACCACGGCTGTGATCCGGGCACTCCGTCCACGGATCATTCCAGGGAATATACGCCGTTTGTGATGTATGGAAAAAATCTGGCACAGGGTAAAAATCTTGGAACCAGAGACAGCTTTTCGGATATCGGAGCAACGGTCCTGGATTACTTTGGACGGTCCGGCGGGATTGCAGGAAAAAGTATGCTGTAAGAGCCAGGTACAGAGGCAGACAGATCGTTTGGGCTGTTTTCCGCTCTGGTTTCAGGAACGGTGTGCGGAACCGTTGTGTGACGGTTCTCTCTTGACAGATGTTTTTCCCTTTATTACAATAGATAAGATTGAGTAGAAAGATTCAGAGTCACAGGCCATGACAGAGCAGATCAGGCGGCACAGATCAGGCAGAATAGTGGCTCACGGGAAAAATAGAAGTTGGAGGGCTTAATGGCTGATTTACACAAAGAAATAGAAAAAAGAAGGACATTCGCGATTATTTCTCATCCGGATGCCGGAAAAACAACATTGACAGAGAAATTTCTGTTATACGGAGGTGCGATCAATCTTGCAGGTTCCGTAAAGGGAAAAGCAACGGCACGACATGCGGTTTCTGACTGGATGGAGATTGAGAAGCAGAGAGGTATTTCTGTCACTTCATCTGTATTGCAGTTTGAATACGATGGATTCTGTATCAATATTTTGGATACTCCGGGACATCAGGATTTCTCAGAGGACACCTATCGTACTTTAATGGCAGCAGACTCTGCGGTCATGGTCATTGATGGTTCCAAAGGTGTGGAGGCACAGACACGTAAGTTGTTTAAAGTATGTGTTATGCGCCACATTCCGATATTTACTTTTATCAATAAGATGGACCGGGATTCGAATGATCCGTTTGATCTGCTGGACGAGATCGAAAAAGAACTGGGAATTGCAACCTGTCCCATCAACTGGCCCATCGGTTCCGGTAAGAATTTCAAGGGTGTGTATGACCGCAATACGAAAAAGGTCATGACATTCTCAGATACCATGAAGGGAACCAAAGAAGGTGAAGAAAAAGAATTTGCCCTGGATTCAGAGGAATTACTGGCTGAAATCGGGGAAGACTATAAAGAACAGCTGGAAGAGGAAATCGAACTGTTAGACGGAGCAAGTGCAGAGTTTGACATGGATCTGGTATCAAAAGGACAGCTGTCACCGGTATTTTTCGGTTCTGCTTTGACAAACTTTGGTGTGGAGACGTTCCTGCAGCATTTTCTTCAGATGACTACATCTCCGCTGCCGAGAGTCTCAGATAAAGGTGAAATCGATCCGTTCTCTGAGGATTTCAGTGCATTTGTGTTTAAAATCCAGGCAAATATGAACAAGGCACACCGAGACAGAATCGCATTCATGCGTATCTGTTCCGGACAGTTCAAGGCGGGCATGGAAGTTTTCCATGTACAGGGGAATAAGCAGTTGAAACTTTCCCAGCCGCAGCAGCTGATGGCACAGGAGCGTAAGATTGTGGAGGAAGCGTATGCCGGCGATATTATCGGTGTATTTGATCCGGGTATTTTCTCTATTGGAGATACCCTGACCACCGCAAAGGAAAAATTTGCGTTTGAAGGAATCCCGACTTTCGCACCGGAGCATTTTGCAAGAGTACGTCAGCTGGATACCATGAAACGAAAACAGTTCGTCAAAGGTATTTCCCAGATTGCGCAGGAAGGTGCGATTCAGATTTTCCAGGAGTACAATACCGGTATGGAAGAGATTATTGTGGGTGTGGTAGGTGTCCTGCAGTTCGATGTCCTGAAATTCCGTCTGGAAAATGAGTACAATGTAGAAATCCGTCTGGAAAATCTGCCATATGAGCACATCCGCTGGATTGAGAATAAAGATATTGATCTGGATCATCTGAGTGGTACTTCTGATATGAAGAAGATCAAAGATCTGAAGGGCAATCCGCTGCTGCTCTTTGTCAATGCATGGAGTGTTGGCATGACATTGGATCGAAACGAAGGCCTGGTGCTGTCTGAGTTTGGTACGAATTAATCTTATTTTCGGAAAAATACAGACGCGGTAATTATGAGATTTTGTATATAGAAAAATTGCTTTGTTTACGGAGGAAAATAAAATGGAAATTCTGGAAGTTACAGTTGAAAATTTTGATGAGAAAGTATTAAACAGTGAAAAACCGGTGATGCTGGATTTCTGGGCAACCTGGTGCGGACCGTGCCAGATGCAGGCACCGATCTTTCATGCTTTTGCAGAGAAACATGCAGATACCGCTGTATTTGGTAAAGTAAATGTGGACGAGCAGATGGAACTGGCACGTGAGTTTGCAGTTGCCAGCATCCCGACGATCCTGGTAATCAAAAATGGCGAGGTAACTTACCGTGCGGTAGGTTTACAAAGCGAGGAGGAACTGCAGAAAGCACTTGCATAGGGTGCAGAAAAGATAAAAATACAAAAAAATTGCTGTCGGATGTGGTACCGGACAGCAATTTTTTTGTACAACATATAAGAATAGCCGGAGAAAATGAGGCACTTTTTTCTATATGACAGAAGCCGGTGAGAATGTTATAATCGGGATTGACTTTTGAAGGTATTTATAATATGATAGGAACAGACAACGAACAAATGTTCACATACAGCAGCAGAGGCTGTCTGTTCAGATAAGGAGTAAAGCATGGCAAAAAATGATAAGATGGAAGCGCAGAAAGAAGCAAAATTAAAAGCGCTGGATGATGCGATCGCACATATTGAGAAGCAGTACGGAAAAGGATCTGTTATGAAACTGGGAGATCCAAGTGTACATATGAACGTGGAGACGGTTCCTACCGGATGTCTGAGTCTGGATATCGCACTGGGACTCGGTGGTGTGCCGAGAGGACGTATCATTGAGGTATACGGCCCGGAGTCCAGCGGTAAGACAACGGTAGCCCTGCATATGGTAGCGGAAGTGCAGAAGCGTGGCGGAATCGCAGGATTTATTGATGCAGAGCATGCACTGGATCCGGCTTATGCAAAAAATATCGGGGTAGATATTGATAACCTGTATATTTCACAGCCGGATAACGGTGAGCAGGCACTGGAGATCACAGAGACAATGGTTCGTTCCGGCGCGGTAGATATCGTCATCGTCGATTCCGTAGCAGCACTGGTTCCAAAGGCAGAGATTGAGGGTGATATGGGAGATTCCCATGTGGGTCTGCAGGCACGTTTGATGTCACAGGCACTGCGTAAACTGACCGCTGTGATCAGCAAATCCAACTGTATCGTTATCTTTATCAACCAGCTGCGAGAGAAAGTTGGTGTGATGTTTGGAAATCCGGAGGTAACCACCGGCGGCCGTGCATTGAAATTCTATTCTTCCATCCGTCTGGATGTACGTCGTGTGGAAGCATTGAAACAGGCAGGAGAGATCCTTGGAAACCATACCCGTATCAAAGTAGTAAAGAATAAGATTGCGCCGCCATTCAAAGAGGCAGAGTTTGATATTGTGTTCGGACAGGGCATTTCCAGAGAGGGTGATATCCTGGATCTGGCGGCCAATACAAACGTGGTAAACAAATCCGGTGCATGGTATGCATACAACGGCGAGAAAATCGGACAGGGCCGGGAAAATGCAAAGAAATTCCTGAAAGAAAATCCGGAAATCTGTCAGGAGATTGAGGCAAAGGTACGGGCATACTATCATCTGGACGGAGAGACAGCAGAGACAGAAGAGCATGCTGTGACAGAACCGTCGGGAGCGGATGATATTGTTCCGATGGATGCAGAATAATGCAGATAGAAGAAATTATACAGGGAAAAAAAGGAAAGCTGATCATTCGTGCAGAAGGAGGGCTTTCCTTTCCTCTCTATGAAAAAGAAGCAGCGAAGTACCGTCTGACAGAAGGCGGGACACTGACGGAGCAGGAATGGAATGAAATATGCAGCGAAATCCTGGAAAAACGGGCAAAACGACGGGCTATGTACATTTTGCAACGCATGGAGCGCACGGAGTGTCAGCTGCGCCGGAAACTGCAGGAGAACGGTTATCCGGAAGAAATCGTGGAGTGTGCCATGGATTATGTGAAGTCTTTTCATTATGTGGATGATTACCGTTATGCATGTACTTATATCCGGTATCATCAGTCCGAGAAAAGCCGCCTGCAGATAAAAATGAAACTGTATGAGCGTGGGGTGCCCTCTGATCTGATCGAGCAGGCACTGGAAGACGAATATACAGGGGAAGAAGACCGTCTGATCGATCGTCTGCTGGAAAAGAAACAGTATGATGCTGATACGATGGATCAGAAGGAAAAACAGAAGATTTACCAGTATCTGATGCGGAGAGGATTTCGTTCAGATGCGATACGGCGCAGAATGAAATTGTGAGGGAATAGTTCACAGTTTGACTGGATGGTAGGTATTATTTGCTTGACAGAACGCACAAAAAAGTATAAAATTTAATAGTTGTAATTTATGACATAATACCAGATATAAATTGTTATATGTACAATGAAAACTAAATAAGGAGGTGCTCCTGTGGTGCATATTATCATCGCGGTGGTAATAACTGCTGTAGTTGCGATTTTGCTTACTTACGTAGCATCCAATGCACATTTCAAGAAAGTCTCTGATGAGAAAATCGGAAGTGCAGAAGATCGTGCGAGAGCAATCATCGATGAAGCTGTGAAAGCTGCTGAGACAAAGAAGCGCGAGGCTTTGCTGGAGGTCAAGGAAGAGTCCATCAAGACAAAGAACGAACTTGACAAAGAAATCAAAGACCGCAGATCTGAGATTCAGCGAAACGAGCGTCGTGTGGAACAGAAAGAGTTCAACCTGGACAAAAAACTGGAAGCCATCGAACGTCGTGAACAGAGTTTTGCAGCAAAAGAGGAAGAGATCAAGCGACAGAAAGCAGAAGTTGCCAAGCTGAATGAAGAACGCATACAGGAACTGGAGCGAATTTCAGGACTCACCTCTGAACAGGCAAAAGAATATCTCTTGAAAACAGTTGAAGAAGATGTAAAACTGGACACTGCAAAGTTGATCAAGGAAATGGAGCATCAGGCAAAAGAAGAGGCTGGAAAGAAAGCAAAAGAATACGTTGTAAACGCAATTCAGAAATGCGCAGCCGATCATGTTGCCGAAACTACAATTTCTGTTGTGCAGCTTCCAAATGACGAGATGAAAGGACGTATCATCGGACGTGAGGGACGTAACATCCGTACGCTTGAGACGATGACAGGTGTTGATCTGATCATTGATGACACACCGGAAGCAGTTATCCTGTCCGGTTTCGATCCAATCCGTCGTGAAGTGGCACGTATCGCTCTTGAAAAACTGATCGTGGATGGACGTATCCATCCGGCCAGAATCGAAGAGATGGTAGAAAAAGCACAGAAAGAAGTAGAAAATATGATCCGTGAGGAAGGTGAGGCCGCTACACTTGAAGTAGGTGTACATGGTATTCATCCGGAACTGGTACGTCTTCTTGGACGTATGAAATTCCGTACCAGTTATGGTCAGAATGCATTAAAGCATTCCATCGAAGTGGCACAGTTAAGTGGACTGCTTGCAGCAGAAATCGGTGTGGATGTCAGAATTGCGAAACGTGCAGGACTTCTGCATGATATCGGTAAATCGGTTGACCATGAGATGGAAGGTTCCCACATCCAGTTAGGTGTTGAACTTTGCAGAAAGTTCAAAGAATCTGCAACCGTGATCAATGCTGTAGAAGCACATCATGGCGATGTTGAGCCGGAAAGCTTGATTGCATGTCTGGTGCAGGCCGCTGATACGATTTCAGCAGCAAGACCGGGTGCACGTAGAGAGACACTGGAAACATATTCAAACAGATTAAAGAAACTGGAAGATATTACAAACAGTTTCAAGGGAGTAGACAAATCTTTTGCAGTTCAGGCGGGCAGAGAAGTTCGTATTATGGTTGTACCTGAGCAGATCAGTGATGCAGATATGGTACTTTTGGCCAGAGATGTTTCAAAACAGATTGAAGCTGAATTGGAATATCCGGGTCAGATCAAGGTAAATGTTATCCGTGAAAGCCGTGTTACAGATTACGCAAAATAAGTATCATAGACCATAGTCAACAGTTCGTATGATGAAAATGAATGTAAAGACCTGTAAGTCTTCGAAAGAAGATTTACAGGTCTTTTTGCGTGGATATAAAAAGAGGTATAAGTCAAAAAAAGTTAACGTGCAAGTCCGGCAGCATCTAACTGTTTGCGGATCTGCGGTGCAATCAGCAGAGCGAGAATCATTTTGATAAAATCACCTGGCAGGAAAGGAACAACACCAGCCATAAGTGCTGCCTGAAAACCCATGTGCGCCTGAATGGCGAGCCATGTGGTTCCAAGTGCATAGCATACAGCAGTTCCGAGGATCATGCCAAGGAAGCTGAGAGCTTTTTTGTTATGAAAATGATTGATAAAGTAACCTGCGATCAGTGCCAGCGGGATAAAACCGATCAGATAACCACCGGTTGGACCAAAGAGTTTTCCGGGACCGCTGGTAAAGCCGGAAAATACCGGGATTCCAACCAGACCGATCAGAAGATAGATCAGATAGCTGATCGTTCCTTTTTTAGTTCCCAGAATGAACAGGGAAAAATAAATCACAAGGTTGGTAAGCGAAATCGGCACCGGACCAATCGGAACGGAAAGCGGTGCCAATACACAAGTTACAGCGGTCATAACTGCAATCATGGCAATCTGTTGAATCGTAAATTTTGAATTTGTTTTTGTTGCTGTGTTGTTCATAAGTCATTCTCCATTTTCTAAGTATTGATTTTATATCTCGAAGCCCATATCAGTAAGCATTTCCTGATCCTGTCTGGTATTATTTCCGACTGTAGTAAGCATGTCACCTGTGATAGTGGCATTGACGCCTGCTTCAAACAATCGACGACCACCGTCTTTGAAATAACTGCGTCCTGCTGCCATACGGATATATGCATCCGGATTCAGGTAGCGGAACATGGCAACTGTACGGATGATCTCATCCTCTGTCAGTGGCGGAAGCTCAGCAAACGGAGTTCCTGAAACTGGGATCAGTGCATTGATCGGGATAGATACAATGCCAAGCTCTGACAAAGATACTGCCATATCCAGCCGGTCAGCAAACGTTTCGCCCATACCGATAATGCCACCGGAACAGACAGAAAGACCTGCGTTCTGAGCCAGTTTGATCTCACGGATTTTGTCATCATATGTATGAGTGGTACAGATATTTGGAAAGTTGCGGCGGGATGTCTCGATATTAGCATGATACATGGTAACTCCGGCATCTTTCAGACGGAAAAATGCTTCCGGTGCCAGTAATCCATGGGAAGCACACAGACGCAGCTTACTGTTTTTGTGTAATTCCTCATAGGTGTGGATCAGTTTTTCCAGATCATCGCCTTCTACCGTTCTTCCGGCAGTGACGATGGAGTAAGCATGCACGCCGGCAGCTTCTCTGGCACGGCAGTCTGCAAGAACGACATCCGTGTCCAGCATGCCATACGTTTCACAGGAAGTATGGTGGAAAGAGGACTGTGCACAAAATTTACAGTTTTCCGAGCATTTTCCGGCACGTCCGTTGATGATCGTGCATAAATCCACAGAATTTCCACATAATGCCTGTCGGATTTCATTTGCGCCGGCAGCCAGTTCTGTCAGATCTGCAGTTTCAAAAAACGACAGATCCTCATCACGGGTCAGGCGTTTTCCATTGATGATATCTTTTGCAAGTTCTGTCATATTCATAATCAATTCTCCATTTCAATATGATATATAGGTGTTACATTTGAACGCAGTTCAACTGTAACATTGGTCAAGTTATGCATTGAATTTCGCATGTGTTTGACTTGAAAGCTTGATCTCCCTGAGGGATGCGTTTCTGGAGGTAAGTATAAGCACAAAAAAACGAAATGTCAACCTATAAAATAATTTTAGGTTGACATTTGAAAAAATAATAGAAAAATGGATTAACAATTGGAAGAACGATATTCTTTTGGTGTCATTCCTTCCTGTTTCTTAAAAGCAGTACAAAAGCCACTTTCATCAGAAAACCCGGAGCGAATTGCAATTTCTTTTACAGACATCTGACTTGTTTTCAGCAAAAATTTTGCATTTGCCATGCGGGTGCTGATGAGATACTTATGAGGAGTCATGCCGGTTTCTCTGGCAAATATCCGGGAAAAATAGTATGGACTCAATGCGGCAATGTCTGCGAGCTCCTGGAGCGTAATGGGCTTGTAAAAATATTTGTTGATGTGTGAAATGGCTTCAGAGATACCAATCTGCGTTTGGCCGGAAACTTGTTGCGTTTTTTCTGAGGATAACAAATCAGTCAGAATATTTGTGATCGTGCCGGAAATCTGGTCTTCTGCAATTGGTGCACGGCTGCGAAAAGTATCGTAGATATCATAGAGGGATCTGTGGATGGCATCCGGGTGGGCCGGATAGAGCAAAGATCCTTTTTCGGACACAATTGTTTCGTAAAAGATACGCGCCATCGGACCGTCAAAATGTATCCAGAGAGCTTCGAAACCGGAATCTGTACCATAGGCATGTGGCGCATAGCAATCCAGCAGAATAAGTTGACCTGCCATCGCCTGCATTGTATGGCTGCCAACTGTTACAAAACATGTTCCTTTTAAAATGTACATCATCAGAAAACTGTCGTAAGAATCTCGTGCCAGACGATAGCCGCCATCATAACGAAAAGACCCGATACAGATGGGGTAGAAAAACAGTTTTTTTGCCAGTGTACTTGGGGTATATACGTAGTAATCGGAATTTGGCAGAATGTGTGTTTCGTAAGATATCATAGGAACCTCCTGAATTATTTTGATAATATCATAAAAGCGAAAACACGGCAAATTTCTGCCTTGAGAAAAAAAGTTGTATATGCTACGCTATAAATAACAAAAAACATTTCAGAAGCACAGAAGTATGAGGGAGGGGAGGCCGTGAAACGAAAATACAAACAAGTGTATGCCATCCTGGTGGCGTTGGTGATCGTTGCAGCAGCGTACACTTGCCGGATGCTTGCCATGTATGATATCGGGGGAAAGTATCCGAGTAATATCCGTGCAGTTTTATTTTAGGAGGTTTTTACATGATACACAAAAAAATTGAAATTATAGCCCGCGGCATGGAAGCTGTCGGTAATTTATACACTTATTTTCTGGACAGCTCCATTGAGATGCGTCCAAATGAAAAACGCCCGGTTATTCTGATGTGCCCGGGCGGCGGCTACGAAATGACTTCCGACCGGGAGGCAGAACCGATGGCCATGCAGTTTCTTGCCATGGGTTATCATGTTGCCATTTTGCGTTACAGTGTCAGTCCGGCACGTTATCCGGTGGCATTGCAGCAGGTAGCAGAAAGTGTATTATATCTGAAAAATCATGCAGAAGAATACCATATTGATCCGGAGAAAATTGTATTACAGGGATGTTCTGCAGGAGGACATCTGGCTGCCAATTATGGCATCGCCTGGAACCGTCCGTTTTTGACAAAACTCATGGGGGTGGAGAATGATCCGGAACGGCTTCGTGTGGCCGGTTTGTTATTATGCTATCCGGTGATTACTTCCGGAGAAAAAGCACATGAAGAGTCTTTCCGTAATTTGCTGGGAGAACAGTATGAAGAGAAAAAGGAAGAACTTTCTTTGGAAAATCAGGTGACACCAGATACACCACCAACGTTTTTATGGCATACAGCAACGGATGAAACGGTACCGGTGGAAAATTCACTTTATTTTTTCCAAGCCTGTCTGCAGCAGGGTGTTTCCGCAGAATTACATATTTACCCGGTGGGAGGACACGGACTTTCTCTTGCAAATGAAGAAACCTGTCGTGCCAACGGAATCGGTGTGCAAAAGGAATGTCAGAGCTGGATCGGTCTGGCACAGACCTGGCTGAAGAAAATATTTGTCTACACGTAAAATTGTGGTTCGAATAACAGGGAGATAATCGATATGCAGAAAGAATTAATGTCAAATTCAAAAAAAGAAGAGTCAATGCTGTATGTCATGAATAAATATGAATTAGAGCAAAAAGGATATAGTGGAGGCAAAGACGACAATGCAAATGTTGGGGTATATTATATAACGGATATACATTTGCCACAGCATGGAATTTGTCCGAATATAGGTTTAAAAAGCAAAAAGAAAAAAATTGACATAATAATAAAAAAGATGTTTAAAAATAATCTTAACCAATTGGATATTCCTTTTTTAATTAATATGGATAAGAGTGTAGAAGAATTTGAGTGGCGATGGCGATTGGAATATAATCGGGATATATTATGGTTTGGAGGTGATATATCTGAATCAATAGATGATGTTGAATTATTTTTTGAGCGACTTATTCTTAGATATTTATATTTGACACAATTTAAGAAGCATGAGAGATTATTTGTTCCAGCAAAAAATGAGAAAGAAATTGAAACTGAATATAATAGATATCTTGATGAGCTGAACATCAAATATAATAAATGCTTAAAGAAAATAAGAAAGATTGAAAAAAAATCTAAGAAAAGATTTTTTAATTCGTATAAAGAAAAAGATATTTATACTATACAAGAATTATTGCTATAAATGAGCAAGTTCGTGATTTTGCATAAAAGAAAGACACCTCGATTCCATGTGTTGTATAATGAAAGTGCCAAAACAAACATTTGCAACATTTACGAAAGAAGGTGTCTCTCGCAAATACTATACATCATTCCTCATTCATATACAACCAGTTTAAAAAATTAAACTTATGCAAATTTTATTCGAACCGAGTAATAAACCATCTTATGAGTATCCTAATCAGTATTTTCATTTCAGGATATCATGGAAAAACCACGGACTTTGCTAAAAACAGTTCCTGCCACAGAACTACGATTGCCCATTTCCTCAATTCCGGAAAATGGGATGATTCCTTACTTTCAGATACGTTAAAATGCTCTGTCATTGAGATTATTTATTCAGAAGCAGCACGCACCGGAAAACCTGTTCTCTGTATTGTGGACGATACGATTGCTTCAAAGACAAAGCCTTCGTCACAGGCTTTACATCCGATTGAAGATGCGTATTTTCACCAATCCCATTTAAAGGGAAAACCGGATTACGGGCATCAGGCAGTTGCTGTTATGCTTTCCTGCAATGGCATTGTTCTGAACTATGCTTTTGTAATGTACAATAAGTCAATTTCCAAGATTGACATTGTACAAAGCATTGCAAAGGAGCTGCCTGTTCCACCGGTAATGTCCTATTTTCTTTGCGACTGCTGGTATGTTTCTGAAAAGATAATCAATACCTTTGCACAGAGAGGGTTCCATACCATCGGTGCTTTGAAAACAAACCGTTTGCTGTATCCATCGGGAATGAAAAAGAAACTTCGTGAACTGGCCGCCGAATTGTCTGTTACACATCGTGAATTTGACCTTGTGACAGTCAAAAAACGAAACTATTATGTGTACCGGTACGAGGGAAACCTCAACGGCATAGAAAATGCGGTAGTTCTTTTGAGTTATCCGGAAAAAGCATTTGGTAATCCCAAAGCATTGCGTGCTTTCATCAGTACAAACGCAGCCCTGTCTACACAGGAGATTCTTTCCTGGTATGTGTGTCGATGGCCGATTGAAGTATTTTTCCGCCAGTGTAAGGATAAACTGGCACTGGACAGCTATCAGATACGCTCTGCACAGGGAATCAAAAGGTACTGGCTACTTATGTCACTGGCACATTTCATGTGTGCAGTGGGTACTGGTAGGTTCTGTTCGTTTGAAACTGGATATCACGAAATCTGTGATACCATTCAGCTGGAAAAGTATCGTTATCTTTTTCAATGCGCAAAGGAAAGCAATGATTTTGATTCATTTATGAAATTCGCAGTGTAGTTTTGTGCAATTTTTCAAATTTGCTCATTTATAGAATTATTGTTAAAGAGAAAAGATTTGCCAGCATATACATTCAAAGTAATGGAACAAATGAAGCAAATTCAAAATGAAATAAAACAATATGTATCAAGAAGGCAAGAGTTTTTTGAATATAATAGTGTATATCATAAATATCAGTTGGTGAAAGAAAAAAAGAGTATTTTTTTCGTTTTGGGAAATCATGAACTGAGTCAGTTTGACACGGCACAAATTGCATATGCAGAATATAAAAAACGATTAGAACCCCTAGGAATTACTGTTTTGTGTAATGAATGTGTAAATTATTTCGGATTTAATATTATTGGTGGTGTTGGTTTTGCACAGTATAATGATCAATATAATGCGACTACGTTGATAGGACCAAAAAATATGATGCTAGAAGGGCGAAAATATAATACTCATAGTTTAGAGATTCAAGAATCTCAGATTTTTAAAAATAAATATTTAGAGGCGTTGGATAGAGCAAAACTAGAAAAGAAAAGATTATTGGTTTTGACTCATTATCCGGTTGAAGATTGGCTTGGAACAGAGGAGAGAGATTCTTCCTGTGTATATTTTTCGGGACATACTCATAGAAATTATTTATCAATAAATTCGAAAGAATATATTTATGCTGATAATCAAATTGGCTATAAATCAGTAAATTTCTGCTTAAAGAGAGCAAGATTGGGATTTTGTAAAAATCCATTTATGCAATACCAAGATGGTTATTATGAGATAACGATAGAAAAATATTGTGATTTTTGTATGTTTTCAGGTGAACCAATTCAAGGTGTTACTGTTTTAAATAAAAATCTGATAAATGCAAAATTGTATATGATGAAATATTGTGGTTATTATGGATTCTTTATAATATCTGAAAGAAATACTAAAATATGTGTTGGGGGAAAAGTTAAAAATATTAATAAAATAAAAAATCTAAATGATTTATATGCATGTTTTCAAAATGTATTAGTTATGTATATAAGAATATTAGCTCCATATAGAACACTTCAGGAAAAAATAGCGAGAGAAATAAAAGAGATTTCTAAAATGGGTGTAAATACTTGGGGAATTGAAGGGAAAATCCATGGTTGTATAATAGATGTAGATTATTATCATCACATTATGGTTAATCCGTTGGACGGGAAAATAACCTTTTATTATTCTCAAACGTGGGGGCAGGTACAAACATTTAAAAATTATTTCTCTTTGCTTGAGCATATAAATGGTGGATTACCAGAGAAACAAAAACGATTATTATTAGAGAAACAAAAACAGGAATTAACTACAAAAGACATGCTTATATCTGTTGAAAATATAAATGAATCACCAGAAGTAAAACATATACAGTTGAGAAATAGCGTTTATTCATACTCGTATACAATTAAGCAATTACAAAGATTGTTTGATTCAAATATTTTAAGAGAATGGAATAGTCAATGGGAAAATGAAGCATTCATTGCGAACGGAATGATAATAGATGAATTTGAAAAAATGTTTAAATGATTGGAATCTGAGATGTAGTAGATATTAAAGGAAAGGTATCTCATTTATGAAAAGTATAAGGTGTTTAGAAATCAGAAAGCAAATGCTCATAAAAAATTAAGTTGAGATATTGTGGGAAGCATGTTAGAATCTTCTAGGCATAAAAATTAAGTAGTTAATAAATTATGAAAGGATTTTTTGACATGTTAACAATGATCGAAGTATTAAAAGCGATTTTATTTGGTGTTGTGGAAGGTATTACAGAGTGGCTTCCAATCAGTAGTACCGGCCATATGATCTTGCTTGATGAATTTGTAAAATTAAATGTAAGCAAAGAATTTCTGGATTTGTTTCTGGTAGTGATCCAGCTGGGTGCAATTCTTGCGGTAGTAGTTATTTACTGGAATAAGCTGATTCCGCTGTCTACAAAGCATGGCTTACATATCAGCCGCAGAAAATGTAAGATGTGGGTAAAAATCATTGTGGCATCTATTCCTGCCGGTGTGGTTGGAATCCTCTGGGATGACGTGTTTACCAAACTTTTTTACAATTACCAGACCGTAGCGATCATGCTGATTTTAGTAGGTATTGTATTTATCCTTGTAGAGCGTGCGAATAAAAACAAAGTCGCAAGAGTAGATTCGATAGATGATATTTCCTATGGTCAGGCATTTTTGATCGGTGTGTTCCAGATGATCGCCGCAATTTTTCCGGGAACATCCCGTTCCGGTTCTACCATCGTTGGTTCCCTGATGCTTGGTATTTCCAGAACCGCTGCAGCAGAATTTACGTTCTTTCTTGCAGTGCCGGCCATGTTTGGCGGAAGTGCGATCAAGATTCTGAAATACAGTGGTGGATTTAATTCTGCAGAAGTTGCATTACTTGCAATTGGTATGATCGTAGCGTTTGTACTTTCCATTATTGCAATCAAGTTCCTGATGTCCTACATTAAGAAACATGACTTCAAAGTATTTGGATGGTACCGCATCATACTTGGTATTGCGGTTATCGGATATTTTCTTGCAACCAGATAAATTTGTAACCAGATAAATATTAAAAAGGAAGGCAGAGTCAAAGTTTTCTCAGGAAGCGATTATCAGCGACCGGAACAAATTTGACTCTGCCTTTCGTATGGCATCTTTTGCCCCCAACATCATAATATGAATCATAAAAGACTTCTTTTTTTTACAAGTTTTTAAAACTTTTTTGTACAAATACCAGATGTAATATAATTATTTTAATGCTACAATGAATACAGTTAGTCAGTCTGTAAGAATAACTGACAAAATTGTACTTCTGAACCTTTTGAAAGACGTATTTTGAAGGAGCACGAGGGTACATCAAATTCATGAGGAGGAAAATTAAGATGGGAGATCAGAAACTGACAGGTCGTGTAACAATCCCGACAGACATTGATGTCGTTCCGGAGACTCTGGAACTGATGAAACGCTGGGGTGCAGATGCCATTCGTGATTGCGATGGAACTGATTATCCGGAAGGATTAAAGGATGTAGATGCGAAAGTATATTCTACTTATTATACAACAAGAAAGGACAATGAGTGGGCGAAAGCAAATCCGGATGAGATTCAGCAGTGCTATATTATGACAAAGTTCTATACTGCAGAATCTGATACACTTTCCATTCATCTGATGAGCGGAATTTATCCGGAAATGCTGAAAGTAAACAGCCATGATGACATCAGACGCTGGTGGGAAGTTGTTGACCGTACAACCGGTGAAGTGGTAAGCTGCGATGACTGGTCTTATTCCGAAGAGACAGGAGATGTGACCATTGCTCCGGCCATTCCGTTCCATGATTACACCGTAAGTTTTCTGGCTTATATCATGTGGGATCCGGTACATATGTACAATGCCGTTGTCAATGACTGGAAAGATGTAGAGCATCAGATTACTTTTGATGTGCGTCAGCCAAAGACTCACAAATTCAGTATGGAGCGTCTGCGGAAATTCTGCAAGGCAAATCCACATGTAAATGTTATCCGCTATACAACATTTTTCCATCAGTTTACACTTGTTTTTGATGAACTGGCGAGAGAAAAATATGTTGACTGGTATGGTTATTCAGCCAGTGTAAGTCCATACATTCTGGATCAGTTTGAAAAAGAAGTTGGCTACAAATTCCGTCCGGAATATATCATTGATCAGGGATATTTCAATAACCAGTATCGTATCCCATCCAAAGAGTTCAAAGATTTCCAGGCTTTCCAGCGCCGTGAAGTTGCAAAACTTGCAAAAGAAATGGTAGACATTACCCATGAGGAAGGCAAAGAAGCGATGATGTTCCTTGGTGATCACTGGATCGGAACAGAGCCGTTTATGGATGAGTTCAAAACCATCGGACTGGATGCACTGGTAGGAAGTGTAGGAAATGGTTCTACACTGCGTCTGATCAGTGATGTGGAAGGTGTAAAATACAGAGAAGGAAGATTTTTACCATATTTCTTCCCAGATACTTTCCATGAAGGTGGAGATCCGGTAAAAGAAGCAAAAGAAAACTGGGTAACAGCCAGAAGAGCAATTCTTCGTAAACCGATCGATCGTATCGGATACGGCGGATATTTAAAACTTGCCTGCGAATTCCCGGATTTCGTTGATTATATCGAGAGCGTTTGCGATGAGTTCCGTTTACTGTATGAAAATGCAAAAGGTACTACACCATACTGCGTAAAGACTGTGGCTGTATTGAACAGCTGGGGTAAAATGCGTTCCTGGGGTTGTCACATGGTACATCATGCACTGTATCAGAAACAGAATTATAGCTACGCAGGTGTGATCGAGGCATTAAGTGGTGCACCGTATGATGTAAAATTCATCAGTTTTGATGACATTCGTGCAAATGCAGATATTTTAAATGACATTGATGTAGTTATCAATGTTGGTGACGGTGATACCGCACATACCGGTGGTTATGAGTGGGAAGATCCGCAGATCGTGGAAGCAATCCAGAGATTTGTATACAACGGAGGCGGATTTATCGGTGTCGGTGAGCCGACCGGTCATCAGCATCAGGGCAGATACATTCAGCTTGGCAATGTGATCGGCGTGGAGAAAGAAACCGGATTTACCTTAAATTATGACAAATATAACTGGGAGAATCATCCGGAGCATTTCATTTTACAGGACTGCACAAAAGATGTGGATTTCGGTGAAGGCAAGAAGAACATGTTTGCACGCGAAGATACAGAGATTCTGGTTCAGCGTGACAAAGAAGTTCAGATGGCAGTGCATGAGTTTGGAAAAGGACGTTCCGTTTATATCAGCGGTCTTCCGTATTCTTTCGAAAATGCACGAATTCTCCATCGAAGCGTAATGTACAGCTGCCATGATGAAGCAAACTTAAGAAAATGGTACTCTGAAAACTTCAATGTGGATGTACATGCGTATGTGGCAAACGGTAAATACTGTGTGGTAAATAATACATATGAGCCACAGGATACTGTTGTATACCGTGGAGATGGAAGCAGTTTTGAACTTCATTTGGACGCAAATGAAATTAAATGGTATGAGATTTAAAGTGTGATTGATCTGCAATTATAGTCTATACAGAAGGCGATGGCTTTTTAGCTGTCGCCTTCTTTTATGCGCTCCCGTTTTCTTGCCTAAAACAGGGAAACATGGTACCATATATCCATCTATGCAGACATTTATATCTCAGTCGAGAAGAGATTCCATTTTTCGTGATTAAAAAGCGAACTACAAGTGGGAGTACATTTTTTTACAGGAACAGGAGCATAATTTATGGCATTACAACTGATTTACGGAAATTCTGGCAGTGGAAAATCAACCTATATTTATGAAAAAGTCATTCAGATGGCGCAGGCAGACCGCAGACGTAATTTTTATGTTATCGTGCCGGAACAGTTTACGATGCAAGCGCAGCGGGAACTGGTGCGACGGTCACAGAATCATGTCATTGTCAATATTGATGTAGTCAGTTTTGAACGTCTGGCGTACCGTATTTTTGATGAACTTGGCATTCAGAATACAGTTATGGAAGAAACAGGAAAAAGCCTGGTGCTGCGTAAAATTGCAGAAGAAAAGGGAAAGGATCTGACCGTGCTGCGTGGAAATATCCGGAAGATGGGGTATATTAATGAGTTGAAATCCATGATCTCCGAGCTGATGCAGTATGATATTTCCGTGGAGGAACTGGAGGATTTCCTTGGACATCTGAAACCGGAATCCAATTTGTATTACAAACTGTCAGATGTGCATACGATGTATGCAGCTTTTGAGGAATATCTGCGGGGGCAGTATGTGACCGCAGAACGTGTGTTAGATGTTCTGGCTGATGCGGCAGAGGAATCACAGCTTTTAAAGGGGGCTGTCTTTGCCTTTGACGGGTTTACTGGATTTACACCGGTACAGATGAAGCTGCTGCATCGCTGTATGCATGTGGTGAAAGATATGTATGTGACGGTGACACTGGATGTACGGGAAGATCCGCTGGCGGACTGCGGCATGCAGGATCTGTTTTATATGAGCCGGAAAATGACAGCTGCACTGCTGCGGGCGGCCAGAGAAGAACAGTTTCCGTTGGAAGAAGCAGTTTTTCTGGAACCGGGAAAACAGAGTCGTCTGGCACAGACGCCGGTGCTGCAGCATCTGGAGCAGAATCTGTTCCGGGTGAAAGCGCAGCAATATGCAGGAGACTGTCAGAAGGAATTGCAGATTTATTCCCTGGCGACCCCCCGGGAGGAATTACAGTTTGCAGCGTGGAAGATTTCGGAACAGATGCGCAGCCAGGGTTATCGTTATGGCGAGTGTGCCATTGTATGCGGCGATGTGGAATGTTATGAAAAATATGCACAGTCCGTTTTTTCCCTGTATGACATTCCGTATTTTGTGGATATGAAGTCATCGATTCTGTATCATCCCTGCATTGAACTGATCCGTGCGGTATTGGAGATTGTAGAAAAAGATTTTTCCTATGAAAGTGTGTTTCGTTTTTTGCGTACCGGTCTGTCCGGATTTGCAGAAGCAGATATAGATTTTCTGGAAAACTATGTGCTGGCCAGGGGAATCCGGGGAGCTTCCCGTTGGAAGAAAAAATTCCTGAAACCCATGCGTCACACCGGCAGGATCCGCGTGGAGGAAGATGTGCTGCAGCAGGAACTGGCGCGGGCTGATCAGCTGAGGGAAAGATTCTGGAAACAGATAGCGCCTTTTTATGAGATTGCATCAGGACAGGAGCAAACTGTGGCGGAACTGACCCGTGGCCTGTATGAATTTTTGACAGAACTGCAACTGGAGGAGCAGATTCATCAGGCACAGGAGGCTTTTGAGGAAGCCGGAGAGGAACTCCTGGCATCTCAATACCGTCAGATTTACAAGATTGTGGTGGATCTGCTGGACAAACTGGTGGCTCTGCTGGGAGAAGAAATACTTTCCGTCCGGGATTATGCAGATGTTCTGGAAGAAGGGTTTGCGTCGGCAAAAGTCGGTGCGATTCCGCCGGGAGCAGACTGTGTGATCCTGGGTGATATTGAACGAACCCGTCTGGAGGGAATCAAGGTGTTGTTTTTCCTGGGCGTCAATGACGGTATGATTCCGAAAAGTACGGCAAACGGCGGTATTTTGTCTCAATATGACCGGGAACTGATCGAAGAGCAGAAACTGCAGTTGTCTCCTACTGCAAGGGAGCAGTCTTTTTTGCAGCGGTTTTATCTATATCTGAATATGACAAAGCCATCGGAGGCACTGTACCTGACGTATGCCCGGATGGATGCAAAGCAGAAGGCAGCACGACCTTCTTATCTGATTGGGACGCTGCAGAAACTTTTTGCCGGTCTGCAGGTGCAGGAGATTGAGGCAGGAACAGCCTTTGAACCACTGACAGCGAAGAGCAGTCTGGATGCGTATCTGACGGGACTGACGGCAGCCAGAGATGGCGAGGTGACGGAAGCGTGGAAAGCACTGCATCACTATCTGAAGAATTCCAAGGTGTGGGAACCGGTGGTGCAGGAACTGTTTGCGGCAGCTTTTTCAAAGTTTACCGGGGAACAGCTGGCCGTAGAGACTGCGCGACAGCTTTACGGTACGATTCTGACAAATTCAGTGACTCGACTGGAACTGTTTGCCCGCTGTGCGTATGCACATTTTCTGGAATATGGACTAAAGCTTTCAGAACGTGAAACTTACAGTTTTGCGGCACTGGATATGGGCAGTATGTTCCATGAAATCCTGCAGCGCTACTGTGAAAATCTGGAAAAATCCTATGACTGGTATTCTGTCACGGAGACACAGCAGGAAGAATTGCTGAAGGCAGCCATGCAGGATGCCGTATTGTCTATGCCGAATGAATCTCTGCTGGAATCAGCCAGAAGTGCGTATGTGCTGGAACGGATTTATCGTATCATGAAGCGCAGTATCTGGGCACTGACGGAGCAGATCCGGCATGGAACCTTTCAACCTGCAGGGTATGAAGTGGATTTTATGCAGGTAAATGAACTGAATGTACAGAATATGATACTGGATGAAGAGCATAAAATGCGTCTGGTAGGGAAAATTGACCGTATGGACACCCGGGAGACAGAAGAGGCCGTGTATGTTCGTATCATTGATTATAAATCCGGAAAGACGACGTTTCAGTTGCTGAATCTGTATTATGGTCAGCAGTTACAGCTTGTGGTATATCTGAATGCAGCAATGGCACAGCTGAAAAAGGAGCATCCGGGAAAAGCAATCGTTCCGGCCGGAATTTTTTACTATCGGATGGATGATCCGATGGTGGAAGCGGACGGTGAGGATGAGGAAAAAATCATGGAGCATATCCTGGGTGAACTGCGCCTGAACGGTCTGGTCAGTCTGGAGCGGGAAGCATATGAGCAGATGGATGTGGGACTTCAGGGAAAATCGGAAGTCATTCCCCTGACATTGAACAAAGACGGAAGTGTCAGCAAGCGGGGAACCTCCGGTGCCGCTCCGGTGGATTTTACGGCGCTGACAGCTTTTGTTAATCGAAAAATCTGTGGGGCAGCGGAGCAAATCCTGAAGGGAGATATCGATATCCGGCCATATCAGATGGAAAGCAAAACCGGATGTGATCACTGCCCGTATCACAGTGTGTGTGGTTTTGATCCAAAAGTGGAAGGATATACGTTTCGGAAAAATAAAAAATTATCTACGGATGAAGTGTGGGCGAATATCTACCGGGAAGGAGGCGATTCCGATGAGTGTTAAATGGACGGAAGAACAGGAAAAAGTGATTCAACTCAGAAACCGGAGCCTTCTGGTGTCTGCGGCCGCCGGTTCCGGAAAGACTGCGGTACTGGTGCAGCGCATTATTTCTATGGTGACGGATGAAGTGCATCCGCTGGATATTGACCGTTTACTGGTGGTGACGTTTACCAATGCAGCGGCTGCGGAAATGCGGGAACGTGTGGGCGCTGCCATTGAGGCGGCATTAGAGAAAGATCCTTATAACCAGCATCTGCAGCGACAGCTGACACTGGTGCACAATGCACAGATCACCACCATTGACAGCTTCTGTATCCGGATTTTGCGGGATCATTTTCACAAGATCGATCTGGAACCGGGTTTTCGTATCGCTGACGAAGGAGAACTGAAATTGCTGCGGGAAGATGTCTGCGAGGCAGTTCTGGAGGAGTTTTACGAAAAAGCAGATCCGGAATTTCTGCGGTTTGCGGACAGCTATTCTCAGGCAAAAAATGATCTGCAGATCAAAGAAATGGTGCTGAAATTATTTGATTATTCCGAGAGTTATCCATGGCCGGCGGAATGGCTGGAATCTTGTATGCAGCAGTATGAGGCGGCAGATGAGGAAGCACTGGAGCAAAAGGCATGGATGCAGGATTTTCTTTCCTATATGAAAGTGCGGGTTGGAGATCTGATCCGTGCACAGGAGCATCTGCTGGATCTGACCCGGGACGTGGATGGACCCTATATGTATGAAGCATCTGTTCAGGATGATCTGTATCAGCTGTATGCCCTGCAGGAGTGTGAGCATTTTTCGCAGTGGCAGGAGGCAATTAATGGGATAAATTTCAAAAACATTGGCCGGGCGAAAAAGTATGAAGGCAGTGAACAGAAAAAGGATGCCGTGAAGTCCGGAAGGGACCGGATAAAGGACCAGATCGTGAAATGGAAAAAAACAATATTTGCCTCACCGCTGGAGACACAGCTGCAGCGATTGAACCAGACTTCCGGGATGGTGCGGATGCTTGTGCTTGTGACACAGGCTTTTGCAAAGCGGTTTGCGCTGGAGAAACAGCAGAAAAATATGCTGGATTTTTCCGATGTGGAGCACTATGCCCTGCGGGTTCTGGTAGATCCGGTGACGAAGGAACTAACAGAAACAGCATTGGAGTATCAGCAGCAGTATCAGGAAGTTATGATCGATGAATACCAGGACAGCAATTATGTGCAGGAAACACTTCTGACGGCAGTCTCCGGTGTGAAAAACGGCAGGGAAAATCTGTTTATGGTAGGTGATGTCAAGCAGAGTATTTACCGCTTCCGTCTGGCCCGGCCGGAACTCTTTATGGAGAAGTATCAGCATTTTTCCGTGGAGGAGAGCAGCCGGCAACGCATTGACCTGCATCGGAACTTCCGAAGCAGACGTGAAGTGGTGGATGCGGTCAATGATATTTTTTATCCGTTAATGGGTCAGGATATCGGAAATGTAGGTTATGATGCGGAAGCTGCGCTGTATGCCGGAGCAGTATTCCCGGAATATGAAAAGCCGGAATGCTGCAAACCGGAGCTGCTTCTTGTGCCGATGGATGGCAGCAGTGCAGAACGTCGGGAGCAGGAAGCTTTAGCAGTGGCAGGACGTATCCGTCAGATGATCGATGCTCAGCAGATTCCGGGACTGGAATTAAAAGACATTGTGATTTTGCTACGTTCCATGTCCGGTTGGGCAGAAGTTTATCAGAACGTGTTTGAGCAGGAGGGAATCCCGCTGATCGTATCATCGAAAACCGGCTATTTTTCTGCATCGGAAGTACAGACCGTGTTATCTTTGCTCCGGGTGTTGGACAATCCCAGCCAGGATATCCCCCTGGCTGCGGTGATGAAGTCTTATTTTGGAAAATTCACATCAGATGAAATGGCACAGCTGCGAGCTGCCGATCCGGGGCTGCCGTTCTTTCAGTGTGTGCAGCAGTATGTTTCCGATGAGTCAGCCAAGGCAGAACTGGCGGAGAAAGTAGCACGTTTTTATGAAATGCTGCAGCAGTATCGGCGGCGGATTCCGTATACACCGATCCACCGTCTTCTGCAGGAAATTCTCGATGAGAGCGGTTACCGCAACTATGTGACGGCACTTCCGGCGGGAGAACAGCGCCGGGCGAATCTGGATATGCTGATGGAAAAAGCAGTAGCTTACGAACAGACCAGCTATCATGGACTGTTCCATTTTATCCGCTACATTGACCGGCTAATGAAATATGATATTGATTACGGCGAGGCTGAGATCATCAGTGAACAGGAAAATGCCGTGCGGCTGATGAGTATTCACAAAAGTAAGGGACTGGAGTTTCCGGTTGTATTTGTATGTGGCATGGGAAAATCGTTCAATGAACAGGATCTGAACAGCAGCATGATCTTCCATCCGGAGTTCGGTATCGGCCTGAAATGGTTTGACTGTGGGAAACGGACGAAAGCGAATACGCTGATTCATCAGATTTTTTCCATGGAAGCAAAGCGGGAAAATCTGGGAGAGGAACTGCGTGTGCTGTATGTGGCACTGACCCGTGCAAAGGAGAAACTGATTCTGGCGGGAAGCTGCAGGCTGCCGGAGGAAGGGCAGTTTACCGGATATGACAGAACACAGAAAGTACCGTTTTCTGACCGGTATGATGCGGGATGTTACTGGGACTGGGTGCTTCCGGTGCTTGGATTGGAAAATAAAAACTATGATTATACAATCTGGGACGAGGAACAGATGTTGGCGGAACAGCAGCGCCAGCTGCAGGATACTGCGGTACAGCACCGGAATATTCTGGAAGCACTGCAGCATGTATCCGAAGCAGAGACAGAAGAACTGACAGAGAAATTTTCCTGGAAATATGCATGGCGTGATATGGGTACGCACAAGCAGAAAGTATCTGTGTCCGAACTGAAGCATCGTGCCATGGAGGAGCGCAGTGAGGAGGCAGAGCAGAGGCTGAACACGGCGGAACCATTGTTTCCACAGGAGATACCGACGCCATATCTGCCAAGGTTTGTGCAGGAGGCATCAGAAAATGCCGGTGCATTGTACGGAACTATGGTACATCGTTTTCTGGAATGCCTGGATTTCGCGGCACTTCCGGAGTTTGTATCAGAGAAACAGGGGCTGCATTATGTGAAAACCCAGATCGACCGTCTGTGTACGCTGGGACGGATGACGGAAGCAGACGCCAAACGGTTGAACTGGAAACAGCTTCGGGACTTTTTGCAAACTGATACAGCAAAACGGATGCGAAGCGCGGCGCAGGCCGGTATGCTGGAACGGGAAAAACCATTTGTTATGTCGATTCCGGCACAGCTTGTCTGGGAAGAGAGCAAACCAGAGGAAGAAGTGCTTGTACAGGGTATCATTGATGTGTTCTGGGAAGAGGAAGACGGAATCGTGCTTTTGGATTATAAGACAGATCGGGTAGATAATTCTGAAGAACTGATCCGCCGCTATAAGAAGCAGCTGGAACTGTATGCGGATGCGCTGAATCGTTTTGGGGCTGGAAAAACCATAAAAGAAATATTGATCTATTCCTTTGCACTGGCAGAAGAAATTGTAATACAGTAAATGGACAAATATGAAAGAACTGGAGAAAAAAGAAATGAGAATCATTTTAGCATCTGCTTCCCCGAGACGCCGGGAACTGTTGGCTCAATTGGGCGTAGAATTTGAAGTATGCCCGTCACAGGGAGAAGAAAAAATCACGGAGCATTTGCCGGAGCTTGCGGTTATGCAGCTGGCACAGCAGAAAGCGGCAGATATTGCAGGAAAGACAGAAGGTGACGCATGGATCCTTGGCGCAGATACCATCGTGGTATATGACCAGAAGATTCTGGGAAAACCAAAGGATGAGGAAGATGCAAAGCGGATGCTTGGCATGCTTCAGAATCATCGTCATCAGGTATACACCGGTGTATGCATCTGGAAAAAAGAAAATGGCAGCGAAGAAATCCGTTGCTTTTACGAAAAAACGGATGTGGTTTTTTATCCGATGACGGAAGAAGAAATAGCAAAATATGTGGCTACCGGGGAACCGATGGACAAGGCCGGTTCTTATGGAATTCAGGGCATCGGTGGTCTGTACGTCCGTGAAATTCACGGTGATTACAATAACGTGGTGGGACTGCCAATTGCACGTCTGTATCATGAATTACAGAAATAATGGCAAGGCAATTCTTGCATCAGTTGTTGCGGGAAAAAGCGATAAATGGTATATTAAAAACAATGCAGTGGACATTCTTAAATTAAAGTGAATGGAGAAAGACAATGAGCGAATATGACAAAGTGTGTATTGAGACATTTTTGAGAGATCAGTTAAAATTATTTCCGGAGAAAGTAGCAGAGACACCGGAGGAAGCAGAAGATTTTCTGGATATGTGTATGGCTGCTGTTTGCAAAAATATGAAAGAAGTACGGGAATATTTTGACGAGACCGGAGCTGATATCTCCGGTATGAGCAAAGAAGAGCTGGAGCAGGCGGATGAAGTATTCAAGCTTCCGGATGGACGATATCTGGTGGTGGATGCCTGAAAAACATTCTGAACGCAGAATGAGCATTCCCCGCTTCAAGTGCGTAGAGTACTAAACGGTGGGGAAGTGGCATGCTACGGATATTCTGGAACAGGATATCAGAAACAAGGAGAATAATAGATTGAAGAGTAAAATGAAAAGAAATACAGCAGGTGTTCTGGCCGGGATTTTGCTGGGGACGGCATTCCTGGGTGGCTGCAGCAATCCTGTGAGTACCATTCTGGAAAAACCGGTTTTCAAAGTAGGAAAAGAAAGCTGCAGTCGGGAAGATGCCCGGGCAATTCTGATGAATTATCAGAAGGAATACAGCAATCTGTACGGCATTGATATGTGGGAGCATGATTACGGCCAGGAGCAGAGTCTGGAAGATTATATCAAAGATCTGACCTTAGCACAGATGGCACAGGTTTATACGTTGGATGTGATCGCTTCTGAAAAGGGTGTGACCTTATCTGAGGATGAACAGAAAAAAGTAGCAGAAGCAGCCAGGACCTATCTGGACGGTCTGGATGATACGGAACGGGATTATATCGGACTCAGTGAAAAAAAGGCAAAAAAATTATATGAGCGTTATGTGCTGGCAGAAAAACTGTATGAGACTTTAAAGAAACAAGTGAATCAGGAAGTCAGCGATGATGAGGCCCGTGTGATGAAATTCAAGCAGATTTATACTGCAGATGCGGCAAAAGCACAGGATTATATGGCACAGCTTCAGGCAGGAGCAGATTTTGAATCGCTGGCTCAGACAGCGAATGAAGCGGATACCGTAGATATCAATGTGAACCGCACGACATTTTCCGATGATGTGTCACAGCAGCTTTTTGCACTGACAGATGGCGGTGTTTCAAATATCATTGAGATTGACGGCGGCTATTACATTTTTTATTGCAGCAGTGCATTTGATGCAGAACTGACTGAGGCACACAAGATGGATGTGCTGGAGAAGCGGATGTCCGATGCGGTGACAGATACTTATGCCGATTATATGAGTCAGCTCAGTTCCAAAGAAAATCAGGATGTCTGGTCAGAAGTGACAGTGGATACTTCATTGAAGCTTGAGAGTGCATCCTTTATGGAAGTATATCAGCAGTATTTTTCCGCGAAAGAGTAAATGAGCCAGGAATGTACTCTGAAAATGGCATAGAATTGTTTTATAAAGAGTAAGTTTAGGAAAAGATAGACCTAGTTTAACAAACATAAAGGCCCCCGTATTTAAAATACGGGGGCTATTTACATTTCTATAGGTTTTTATGAAATTTTATAAAATGCTGTCAATGACTATTTGTCAGCCAGAATCATCATAACCTCATTGCTTCGGTTAATGAAAGCTGTCATAGCTTCCGGTGAAAGCGGCTGGTTGGACAGCAGTGCCAGATCATACAGCTGTTTGCAGAACATCGGTACATGCTCGCCATTTTTGTGCTCAAGGATGTACTGCACCAGTTTGTTGTTGACGTTCAGAATCAACGTCTCGTTACCACCGAACATGGATGGATCCATGCCGTACATATTGTACATCTTCATCATATCCTGCATACGGCGTCCTTCTTCGGAGAGGGTGATCATGGATGAGATAGAAGCGTCTTTTAATTTTTCTACTTTTACATCCAGATTCTCTTTGCCGAGGGCGGCGCGGAATGTCTCTGTCAGTGTATTCAGAGCAGATTTCATCTCTTCCTCGGATACTTCTTCTTTCAGGGCATCTGTTACATCAGCATCGATACGCATGAATTTGTAATTTTGATTCCGCTGCTCTAACTGAGTGATGAAGGAAGTATCGATGTTGTGGTCGAGGATAACAGCGTTCATGTCAGACTCTTTAAACATACGGATGTACTGACCCTGCTGGTTCTTATCTGTTACATAGTAGATGGTCTCACGGGTATCTTTCTGCTCATCCGTATTATCAGCGTTATCATCGGTATTTTCAGTTTTTGCTTCCGCTTCTTTTTCTTCTTTCTCTTTTAAAAGTTCCGGAAGTGTCATATATTTGTCATTGATATCCTTGAAGAGGATGTAGTCGTTCATACGGTCACAGAATTTCTCATCTTTTAAACAGCCGAATTTGATGAACGGGCTGATGTCATCCCAATATTTTTCATAGCTTTCTTTATCTGTCTTGCACATACCTGTGAGCTTGTCAGCTACTTTCTTGGTAATGTACTCAGAAATTTTCTTGACAAATCCATCGTTCTGCAGAGCACTTCTGGAGACGTTCAGAGGCAGATCCGGGCAGTCGATGACACCTTTTAAGAGCATCAGGAATTCCGGAATAACTTCTTTGATGTTGTCGGCGATAAATACCTGGTTGTTATACAGCTTAATGGTACCTTCAATGGAATCATACTCCGTATTGATTTTCGGGAAGTAGAGAATTCCTTTTAAGTTGAACGGATAGTCCATGTTCAGATGAATCCAGAATAACGGCTCTTTGTAATCATGGAATACATTGCGGTAAAATTCTTTGTAGTCCTCATCTGTGCACTCATTTGGATGCTTTGTCCAGAGTGGATGCGGATCGTTGATCGGAACAGGACGTTTTAAGATTTTTAATTTCTCGGTACGCGGAGATACTTCTACGATCTCTTTTTCGCCGTTCTCGTTTTCTTTTTCCTCTGTTTTGGCTTCTTCGATAATGGTCTCAATGACGGTATCTTTGTCTGTTTTCTCTTCCGGAAGAATGGTTTCATATTCCGGTTCTGCAGTTTCATTTACGAGATAAATCTCTGTCGGCATGAAAGAGCAGTATTTTGTCAGTACTTCTCTTGCGCGGTATTCGTTGGCAAACTCCAGACAATCCTCATTTAAGAATAAGGTGATCTCAGTGCCGACCGTTGTTTTGCTGCCGTCTTTCATATCAAATTCTGTACCGCCGTCACATTCCCAGTGAACCGGTGTGGCACCATCCTGATAGGAAAGGGTATCGATATGAACCTCGTCAGCTACCATGAATGCAGAGTAGAAACCAAGTCCGAAATGACCGATGATCTGATCATCGTTGGATTTGTCTTTGTATTTCTCAAGAAAATCAGTTGCTCCGGAAAATGCAATCTGGTTAATATATTCTTCTACTTCATCGGCAGTCATACCAAGACCGTTATCGATAAATTTTAATGTTTTTTCTGTCGGGTTGACACGTACTTCTACTTTTGCCTCGTAATCATCCGGCAGTGTGTATTCACCCATCATATCAAGTTTTTTCAGTTTTGTGATGGCATCACAGCCATTGGATACGAGCTCACGATAGAAAATGTCGTGGTCAGAATAGAGCCATTTTTTGATGATCGGAAAAATGTTGTCACTGTTAATGGAAAGACTTCCGTGTTTGTTACTCATACTTATCACTCCTGTTTCTTTATGATTATTTTTGAAAAATTAACGTTGTTGGTTCAAAAATCCTGATGAAAAGAGGGACTTCTGAAAGCATAAATACACTATAATACTCAAAAAATGAAAAGTCAATAGAAAATTAGCACTCTTTAAAAATGAGTGCTAACAAAGCCCGCTTGCGGGCGATACTTCTTGAACTTGCTTCAAGAAGGGATAAACATAAGGGGACAGAAAAGTAAATCCGCTAGCGGGCGATACTTCTTGAACTTGTTTCAAGAAGGAATAAACATAAGGGGACAGAAAAGTGAATTCGTTTGCGGGCGATACTTCTTGAACTTGCTTGCGGTTTTTATAAAAAGACGGTATACTCACTACGGGATAAGTAATGTACTCTCAGAATGCTTCACTTAAAAGATTCCGAGAGTACATAAGTATAAAAAGGGGTGAATAAGCATAGCTGGAGAGAGAAATTATCATTTTGACAACATAAAAGCATTGCTGATTTTTCTGGTAGTATTTGGACATATGATCAGTACTTTTGCGGATACACCGGAAGTGGATGTTATCTATAAGATTATTTTCAGCTTCCATATGCCGGCTTTTATTTTTGTATCCGGGTATTTTGCAAAAGTAGAACCAAAAAAGATTTTATCAAGGATTTTTCCATTGTATATCGTATTTCAATTACTTCGTTTTTTACTGGATTTCATTCTGGACAGTATCATGTGGGGACATCCGGTAAAAATAGACATGCAGTTTTTTACACCGCGCTGGACATTATGGTATCTGATGGCAATGATCATTTATCAGCTTTTGCTGCCGGTATTCGACACAAAAAACAAGCGGCACCGGGTGGCTTATCTGCTTTTATCAATGGTACTTGGGATAGTGATCGGTTATAATCCGGATACGGAAAACTTTATGGCAATGTCCAGAATTATGAACTTTTTACCGTTTTTTCTTGCCGGATATTATGAAAAAGATGGCGGATTCTTCCTTCATTATGGAAAGCGGAGAAATCCGAAAGAAGCTAAAATCGCTACGATGTTTCTGGCAGTTGGAATCATTGCCGGATTTATCTGGATCAGCAGAGTGAGTACAAGAAAGTTATTCTGGGGAACGGAGAGTTTTAATGGTGGTGTGTATACATGGTATACACGGATTCTGGCATGGATCATTGCTTTTTTGTGGATCTGGATTTTGATTGTATGGGTGCCAACAAAACGGCTCCCGGTAATTGAAACAATTGGGAAAAATACACTCAGCATTTATCTGCTGCATACAATTGTCATTCTGATTCTGATGTATACGCCGTTTAATGATTTGATATTTAATAAAATCGGATGGCAGCTGCTGATCTCAGTGGGGCTGACACTGGGATTATCCTGGAATGGATTTGAGTGGTTGTTGCGAAAAATTGCGATTCCGTATTACGGAAACAGGAAAAGTAAATGATGAGCAAACAATGCTGGTAAAGAAGCAAAAAGAATGTAATCGCAGAGGAGCAATGACGCAGAAAACGAGTCGTGAACGAACAGGAGAATAATGATGCAATATCGATATGACAAAGAAAAAAATCCAGTTTCCATGCTTGCCTTTGGCTGTATGCGTTTTACAAAAGAAAATGGCAAAATCAATCTGGAAAAAGCAGAAGCCGAGATTTTGGAAGCGATGAAGCTTGGTGTTAACTATTTTGATACCGCTTATATTTACAGCGGCAGTGAAGAAGCCATGGGAAAGATTTTTGAGAAAAATCACTGCCGGGAGCAAATTTATATTGCAGACAAACTGCCGCATTATCTGATCAAGTCCGCAGCAGGTCTGGAAAAGACGTTTCAGGAGCAGCTGCGCAGATTACGGACGAATTATATTGATTTTTACCTGATGCACATGCTGACGAATCTGGAAACATGGGAAAAATTAAAAGGCCTTGGCATTGAAGAATGGATTGCAAAGAAGAAAGCATCCGGAGAAATCCACCGGATTGGATTTTCTTATCATGGAAATACAAAGGATTTTTGTGAATTGGTCGATGCTTATGACTGGGATTTTTGTATGATCCAATACAATTATCTGGACGAAAACAGTCAGGCTGGACGGAAAGGTTTGCAATATGCTGCAGCAAAGGGATTTCCGGTAATGATCATGGAACCGTTGCGGGGAGGTAAACTGGTAAATTTATTGCCGGAAGAGGCAAAACGGAAGGTGGCAGTGCATCCATCCGGACGCAGTGCTGCAGAATGGGCATTTCGCTGGCTTTGGAATCAGCCGGAGGTGACGACGGTGCTTTCCGGCATGAATTCTGTTGAGATGATACGGGAGAACTGTCGGATTGCATCTGAGACGCAGGCAGGGGCATTTACGGAAGATGAGATTGCCTTTGTCAATGAGTTAAAGGATGCAATCAACCACAGCATGAAAGTAGGCTGCACCGGCTGCGGATATTGTATGCCATGTCCGAAAAATGTGGATATCCCGGGCACGTTCAGTTTTTATAATCTGATCTACAGTGAGAATAAAAAGACGGCACGAAAGGGATATATGCAATGTACGATTTTCCGGCAGACACCGACCAGCGCTTCCCAGTGTGTGGGATGTGGCAAATGTGAGCAGCACTGTCCGCAGGGGATCCCGATTCGTGAAGAACTGAAACATGCCTCAAAAGAACTGGAAAATGTGACGTATAAGCTGGCGGGGAAGGCGATACGGCTGTTGAAGTTGTGGTAATACTACAGGTGGATTAAAAATAAAGGCAGAAGATAGAAAGTTGGTGGGAACAATGGAAATTACGCATTTTATGAACCCGAATCGAAAGAATGTTGAGACAAAGAGTTTTCTTCCAGCAGGAATTCGAATCCGGGATATTGATCAGCGCGTACTGAATACAGAAGAAAAATATATCGGTATTGTGGATGAAAATGGCGAAATGCTGGGAGCTATTCAGGTGGAGCGTCTGCGTTTTATTTATCAGTGGAATCAGACGCTGGATATGGCTCAGATTCTGGAACATCTGAGTATTGGCGTGATTGCGGTGGATAAAGAAAGTCGGATTTTCTATGTAAATCCAGCTTATTCGGATATTTTGAATGTCGCGCCGGGAAAAATTATCGGCCGTTATATGAATCAGATTGAAAAAGATGCAGCTCTTTTGGAAGTATTGGAAACACAGAAGCCAAAACGTCGTGAAAAACAGTTGATCCAGTCAGTGCAGAAATATGTATCGGTAAATATGTTTCCATTGTATCAGCAGGGAGAGTTCATAGGGGCGTGTTCGCTGTTTACGGATATTACGGAGCTGAATCATCTGACCAGTGAGGTGCAGCGTATTTCTCAGGTGGCAGAAGAATACAATCAGGAGATCCGTGCCAGAGATTTTTTGAAAACGAATCATATTATCGGTGAGAGTGAAGTTTATCTGAACTGCATTCGAAAATCGATGATGGTGGCGTCTACAGATGCGTCAGTGTTGATTCGTGGCGAGAACGGAACTGGTAAAGAAGTCATCTGCAAGATCGTACAGGAAAACAGTGCCAGAAGGAATCAGCCATTTATTAAGGTAAATTGTGCGGCAATTCCGGAAGCCCTGATCGAAAGTGAATTGTTTGGTTATGAGGAAGGTTCTTTTACCGGGGCTAAAAAAGGTGGTCGCGCCGGAAAATTTGAGCTGGCTCATGGGGGAACGATTTTTCTGGATGAGATCGGCGATCTGCCGATGGCAATGCAGGCAAAGCTGTTGCGTGTACTTCAGGAAGGCGAGATTGAAAAAGTCGGTGGACAAAAAAGTGTGCCGATTGATGTGCGTGTAATCGCCGCAACAAATCAGCCGTTAGAGCAGATGATCGAGGATGGAACTTTTCGAATGGACCTGTATTTCCGTTTGAACGTTATTTCCATTGAGATACCGCCTCTCAGAAAACGTGGCAGTGATGTGATATTGCTGGCGAATGAATTTCTGGATACGTTTAATCACAAATATCAGAAGGAAAAACATATGAAAGAAAGTGTGTATCAGGCACTGATGAATTATAAATGGCCGGGAAATGTCCGAGAACTGCGAAATGTGGTGGAAAGTGCAGTGGTGCTGACGATGTCGGATTCCATTGGTGCGGGAGATTTACCGGAGTATATTTCCGGTGTTGCTGCGGAAGAAAACGTGCAGCAGGATGCGCAGACGAAGGAACTTTCGATGCTGGAAGACGGCATGCATTTTGACAGTCTGAAGGAACAGGTGGAGGCTTACGAGAAACATGTGATCGCGGCGGCCTTGGAGAGATGTCAGGGGGATCGTAATGCAGTAATTCAGGAATTGAAAGTGTCAAGACGGACGTTTTACCGGAAACTGGCGGAGTATGGATTATCTTGAGCTGAAAGAATATGCATAAAAAACAGAGCAATGCCATAAATGGCATATGTGCCAAAAGTGGCACCCATATATAGAAATGTAAGTGCCAAAAATGACACTATACAAAAAACGAATATAGTTTAGAAAGGGATATGATAGAATTGTCATGTTCCTTTTTTAATCCCAAAAACACGAAATGCGAATTGATTTCGCCTGTTTTTGAAGAAAAGAAAACATAAATGAGCATAAATCACATATTTGCCAGATATCACAACAAAACTGGCATCGGCTTTGCGATATAATAGGTCACAAACCTGCAGGAAGATAGAAAAGGAGAAGAACAGATGAAACTACCAAAAAAAGTGGAAGTAATGGATGTTACTTTGAGAGATGGTTTCCAGCATGAGGAAATGTTTGTACCGACAGAAGCAAAGCTCTGGATCGCAAATAAACTAATTGATGCGGGATTTACCAAGTTCGAAGTCGGAACCTTCAGTCATATCAAATATGTTCCGCAGTTTAAGGATATCGAGGCGGTATTAAAGGGACTGCCAAAGAATGAAAATGTAGAGTATACCGTGCTGGCATTGAATACAAAAGCATGTGAGCGTACTGTTCAGGCACTGGAAGACGGAGCGCAGATTGACCGTGTCTTATGCGGACAGCTTGCAACCAGTGAAGCATACGCCAGAAAAAATATGAACCGTACACACGAAGAACTGTTTGCAGAAGCAGAAAAGAATGTAAAGTTTTTACATGATCATGGGGTTAAAAAAGTATTTGCAAACATCGGTACCATTTTTGGCTGTCCGATTCAGGGGGAAGTGCCATTGGAAAAGGCCTATGAATTCTGTGACAGATGCTTTGATATCGGATTCGATGAGATCGAACATTCCGATCCGGATGGAATTGCAGATCCGGCGAAAGTATTTGAATATTTTTCCACGGTACTGGACAAATATCCGGATACAGCTGCCCACAGTTTCCACGTACATGATATCAGAGGCATGGGCTTAACAGCCTACTATACAGCAATGGAAGCCGGCGTGACAATGTTTGACTGTTCCATGGGTGGCATTGGTGGTCAGGTGGCAAATATCGTTGATAATGTTCCGGTAAAAGGAATCGGTGACTATTATTTTGATACACGCAGAACCGGTCTGGTAGAGACCTGTGATTTTGTGACAATGCTGAATCAGATGGGAATTGAGACTGGTATTGATGAGCAGAAATGTTATAAAATAGCAACGATGGTAGAACGTATTTTGGGAAGAGAATTAAGTTCATTTACAAGTTCCATTCGATAGTGTGTTTTGAGAAAGAGACAAGAAACAGCAAATCATTTATAAATTTTAGAAAATAGAGAGAAATACATCAGTAATTTGTATCGGTAAGGGTAAAGGAGAATAAGACAATGAAAACAAGTAAATATTCAGGATTTTTCAAATTATCAGTTGAAGACAGAATGAAAGAAGTTGCAGAGTTTGCAAATCTGACAGAAGAAGACCAGAAAGTGCTGCAGGATGCGGACAGTCTGGATATGGACAAGGCGGATCATATGATCGAGAATGTAATCGGACGTTTTGCACTTCCTCTTGGCGTAGCAATCAACTTTCAGATCAACGGAAAAGATTATGTTATCCCGATGGTTTCCGAGGAACCTTCCGTAGTTGCTGCCTGCACAAACGCAGCAAAAATGGCCCGGGTTGGCGGTGGATTTACCACACATTCCTCCGGAACAGTGATGATCTCTCAGATTCAGCTTTTGAATGTTCCGACACCGTTTGCAGCAAAGAGCATGATCCTGGAGCACAAAGATGAAATTATCCAAAAGTGTAATGAGAAAGATCCGGTACTTGTGAAATTTGGCGGCGGAGCAAGAGATGTGGAAGTACGTGTCATTGATTCTATGGTTGGTCCGATGGTGATCGTTCATCTGCTGGTTGATACACTGGATGCAATGGGTGCAAATGCAGTTAATACAATGGCAGAAGCAGTCGCACCGTATCTGGAGGAAATTACCGGCGGAACAGCAGAACTCCGTATTTTATCCAACCTTGCAGATCACAGATTAGTAACAGCCCGTGCTGTATTTAAAAAAGAAGCAATCGGTGGCGAAGAAGTCGTAGATAAGATGTTGAACGCTTATGCCTTTGCAGCAGCAGATCCATATCGTGCAGCAACACACAACAAAGGAATTATGAACGGAATTATCCCGGTTGTTCTGGCAACAGGAAATGATACCCGTGCCATCGAGTCAGGCGCACATTCTTATGCAAGCAGAAATGGCAGATACACTTCCCTGACAACCTGGGAGAAAGATGCAAATGGTGATCTGATTGGAACAATCGAGATGCCGATGGCAGTTGGATTAGTAGGTGGAGCGACAAAGATTCATCCGACCGCACAGGTAGCTGTAAAAATGCTTGGCGTTAAGACAGCAGCAGAACTGGGACAGATCATTGCAGCAGTAGGTCTGGCAAATAACATGGCAGCGATGAAAGCACTTGCTACAGAAGGCATCCAGAGAGGACATATGTCACTGCATGCAAGAAATCTGGCTTCTACCGTAGGAGCAAAAGGCGAAGTTCTGGAAGCAATCGTAAAACAGATGGTTTCTGAGAAAAAAGTTCGTCTGGAATATGCACAGGAACTGTTTGAAAAATACAGCAAATAATATGTGACATATTGAAAATAAAACAAAAATACAGGAGGAGCGTATTTATGAATACTGAACCTGAGAAAAAAGAAAAAGTGTTGACGGAAGTATGGGGAGATACCGTTAATATCAAGGAATTGGCGATATCGATTATCTTAGGGGTTATTTTTACCATGTGTTTCTACCTGATCGGACGTAAGATCTTCATGAGTATGGGAACGATTGAAGAGAATCTTGCGAAAGGATATGCTCTTTTTGTAGGGATTGCCGGCTGCTTTATTGCAGCCGTAATCTCTGCGAAATCCTTCCGACCGAAACGTCTTGTTGCGGAACTTGACAGTACGACAGATATTGCAGAAGTACTGGAATACGCACATATGACACCGGAAGAGGAAGGCGAGGCACTGACAAAGGTCGGACCGGATGTAATCAAAGAACTGGAAGATCTGGAACTGTACGGTCTGTTGGCACTGATTCCGGAAGGAGCAAACAATTACAAGCCGGAATACAGAGAACTGGCGGGAGGTCAGAGCAAAAAAGATGCATAGGAGGTAGACAACATGCTGATTATACAGGCAATTATTGTTTCGATTATCGGAGGAATCATCTTCTCCATTATCGGAATTATCCCTGGTACAGACGAGACAGCGACCATGGCACCAATTACTCTGATTCTTGTCTTAATGGGATTTGAACCGGTTGTTATTTTTGCATGGTTTATAGCAATTCTGGTTGCCATGCAGATCACACATACGATACCGACAGCGATGGCGGCTCTTCCGGGTTCCACCATGGCAGTACCGATGGTAGAAAACAGTAACATCGGTAAAAAACTTGGTATTCCGCATATTTCCATGCGAAAAATGTCCGCCGGATCCATGATCGGATCCCTGATCGGTTTACCGATCGCTATTCTGTTTGCACAGATTCTGGCACCATTAAGCGATATTATCACACAGTACAGCGGACTGATCTTTACCATTGCGGCATGCGTCATCGCATTTATGTCACAGGCGAAGATCGGAGCAGTGGTAGCACTGGTTCCGTTTGCGTTCCTGATTCAGGGATTGCAGAGAATTTCCACAGAAGCAGTAGGTAAGACATTATTTACATCTATTTTCATGGGAATTACGATTGGCCCGATGATCGCAGAAATCTTCAACATTATGATTCCTGCAAAACGTGCGGAGAATCGCAGGGAAAAACCGACAGAGATCTGGCTTGCACCGGATTCCAAAGAAAAAATGCCATTTTTCCCGAACCCATTTAAATTTTTTGGTAAATCATCCATAGGTTACGTTGCCGGCTGTTCTGCAATTTCAGCCTGCACATTTACATTTTCCCCGGTTGGTATGACGGTTATGCTGGGTGAGCTGGTAGCATCCAGAAAGAAAGAGTTATTTGACCGTGTCACCACAACCCTTGGTGTACAGGATGCGGTTTCCAATGCAACTTATCTGGGAGAACTTCTGATCCCGATGATCGCATTTGGTTTGCCGCTGAGTCCGGTAGCTTTAGGGCCGGCATCTCCGTTATTCAACCAGATTAATTTACATGATTATCTGACCATGTCAGATTACTTCATTTACGGATTTATCGGTATTATCTTCGGTTGTATGTTTGCATATCCGATGGCAATCAAAAAAGCCCGTAAGTGGTCTGAAAAGATGTTCCGTTCCATCAGTCATGAGGCACTGATCGGCGCATTTATGGGACTGGTTTGTATGCTAGCTTTCCATGAGGCAGGTTTATTTGGTATTATCACTGCACTGGTAATCGGTGTATTTGGTGGATTCTTAAACAACCATTATGGAATCCATACCGGTGTACAGTTTATGGCATATTATGCATCTGGCTGGATCGTAACTACACTGATCTCAGTTTGTGCACTGGCAATATAAAAATAATCAGGGCTATATGTGATGTGGAACATGTAGCTCTTACATAAAAATTGCCAGTAAAAAGAAGACGTATGAGGAGGCACACTATGATATTCGCATCAAAAAAGGAAAACACGTATCAGTATTTTGTAGATCTCATTGACCAGAACATTCATCTGTTTGGGGAGGCAGTAAGGGAAAAACTGGAGCTTGCAGAGCATGAAAAACTGACGGATGATGAATTTGTAGAATGCTATGTGGATGGCATGAGCCGTATGGTAGGACAGATTTATGAGAATGCCGGAGAAACATTGCGTGCGGATGCAAAGTGTTATGCCAGATTTTGCGATGCTATTGAGCACCCGGAGCGATATGGATTTCGTTTTCAAAATAAAAATATAACGATCGGAAAAGTATATCTGTGTTATATGTTAGGAAAAACAAGAAAAAGAGCCCCGAAAGCGGACTGTATCAAACTGGAGCGCTATGCAGTGCAGCTCATTGGAAAAGAGTGTCTGGAGTGCGGAATCGTACAGTAAATTGCATACCCATTTAAAAAAAATAATCAATCGAGTATGGGAGGGGATTACAAAAAAGAATACGCGCTAGACAAAAAAGCTGTCCGTATTGAAGATGCGGGCAGTTTTTCATATACTTTTATCCATTGACAGATTGACGCCCCTTATTTTGGATGATACTATAAAAATACCTATATTAAGATGGAGTGTTTGCAGATGAATTATACATTTATGCATCAAAATCTGCCAGTGACAGAGCTGGAATTAGATGATGCCAGTGGATTTATCATAATAATAAATAATGTATATCGCCCGGAGCATTTGCCGGTAGGAGTTTCTGTGAGAAAAGGTGTAGTGGATCGCGCAGCATTTAACCATTGGTGGACAGACCGGTCGATTCCAGCGAGCCGATCAGGTGTCAGGGAAGCATTGGAGACATTGGAAATTGCAGATACAAAAATGCTTCTGGTGCGGTGTTTTGGATTGAGTTTATCCGATCAATACTGGATAAAACCGGAAAATGCGGCGATGACCTGGGAACAGATAAACTTTTTTGACAATGACTTTTCGGATGATATGGGTGATGTATTGTTTGGTAGTCCGAAAAAAGAACCGGAGTTTGATTTCAGTTCTCCGGATAATACATCCGATGGTTGTTTGAAAAAGCGCTGGAAGATTATCAATGGAAAGCGTTGTCTGATAAAAAGTGGAAGTAATCCTTTTCGACAGCAGCCTTTTAATGAGGTGATCGCATCTGAAGTGATGAAAAGACTTGGAGTAAATCATATTCCATACAAGGTAGTCTGGAGTGAAGGTGCTCCGTATAGTATTTGTGAAGATTTTATTACAAAAGATACGGAGCTTGTCAGCGCATGGCGTTTGATGCAGACTCAGAAAAAAGACAATAGTACATCGGTGTATCAGCATTTTGTAAATTGCTGTGAGAAGGCAGGGATTCATGTGATGTCTGATCTGGATCGTATGATTGTAGTGGATTATCTGATCGCAAATGAGGATCGGCATTTGAATAATTTTGGGCTGATTCGAAATGCACAAAACCTGGAATGGATGGGTTTTGCCCCGATTTTTGACAGTGGTTCTTCCCTTGGATATGATAAGATGGCAGGGGAAATACGTGCAGAGCGCGGTATTATCTGTAAACCGTTTAAAAGACATCATGAGGAACAGTTAAAACTGGTCACGTCCTATGATTGGATTCCATTTGAAAACCTGATGGATGTGAAAGAAATGATATGTGAAGTTTTATCAGATGAACAGCTGCAGGAATTCATGGATGAGCGACGTGTGATGGCGATTGCAGATTCAGTGGAGAATCGTATTCAAAAACTGAAGGAAGTGGCTGCTGATGTTTCTGGAAAAACAGTAAATATAAATGCGCAGAATTCTACACAGGATGATGTGGAAAAGAATATAGCAGAAGATTATACCGGATGAGAGATGACTCCACTTCTATAGGTGGCTTGACAGAATAGAAAGGAAAAGAGACTATGAGTTATTTAGGGGAAGATATTCGAAGACTTGGATTTGGTCTGATGCGTCTGCCGCAGACCGATGGCGTCATTGATATTGAGCAGACCAAAGAAATGGTAGATCTGTTTATGGATGCAGGATTTACTTATTTTGATACCGCATGGGCATATGCAGGTTCTGAGGATGCAATTCGTCAGGCACTGGTAGAGCGTTATCCGCGTGAAAGCTACCAGCTTGCAACAAAAAATGCGGCATGGATCAACTGCAAGACAAAAGAAGAAGCATATGCACAGTTTGATATCTCTTTAAAACAGACCGGTGCAGGATATTTTGATTTTTATCTGCTGCACAATCTGGGTGAGGCTAGAACTGAGTATTTTGATAAATTTGATATGTGGAACTGGGTGGCGGAGAAAAAAGCAGCAGGCCTGATAAAACATGTAGGTTTTTCTTTCCATTCCACACCGGAAGAATTGGAAGCAATTTTAAGAGAACATCCTGAAATGGAATTTGTGCAGCTTCAGATTAATTATGCAGACTGGGAGAATTCGGCAATTCAGTCTCGAGGCTGTTATGAAGTAGCAAGAAAATATGACAAACCGGTTATCATCATGGAGCCTGTAAAGGGTGGTATGCTTGCCACTCCTCCGGAATCCGTTGTAAAACTATTAAAAGATGCAGAGCCGGAGTCATCTGTTGCATCCTGGGCTGTTCGTTTTGCGGCAAATCTGGAAGGCATAATTACCGTATTATCCGGCATGAGCAACGTAGAACAGATGAAAGATAACCTGTCCTACATGAAAGATTTCAATGGATTAAATGATGCTCAGATGCAGACATTAAAACAGGCACAGGAAGAACTGAACAAGATTCCGCTTATTCCGTGTACATCCTGTAACTATTGTGCAAAAGTCTGTCCGATGCAGATTGGTATTTCAGGTTCCTTTACAGCGATGAATTCTCTGACATTGTACGGCGATAAAGACATGGCGTTACATCAGGAAAACTGGCTGGTAGGCGGTCATGGACTGAAACGTGCAAATGAATGCGTAAAATGTGGAAAATGCGAGGAAGCATGTCCGCAGCATATTCAGATTCGTGCAGAACTTGAGCATGTAAGCGAGGAACTTTTAAAATAGTAAATTAAAAACCTCCTGTATTTTTCTCAGCGGGCGATTGTTAGCCGCGGAGAAAAAATACAGGAGATTTTTTTCATAACCTAAAATTAATTCACAAAAGAAGCCTTTTAAGCGTCCTGTTTCTGTGACTTTTTCAAGTTTTTCTGAGCAGTTGACAGCATCAGTTTGATACGGTTCAACTGGTTTACTTCGCTGGCACCCGGATCAAAGTCGATGGCCACGATGTTGGACATCGGATACTGATGGCGCAGTTCTTTGATAACACCTTTACCAACGATGTGGTTTGGCAGGCAGGCAAATGGCTGACAGCATACAATGTTGTTGACACCGGAGTTGATCAGTTCCACCATCTCGCCGGTTAAGAACCATCCTTCACCGGTCTGGTTACCGTGAGATACAATGGATTCTGCATTTTTTGCGGTCTCGTAAATATTTGCCGGCGGTGTGAAATGCTTACTTTCTTCCAGTGCTTTATGTGCAACTCCACGCAGTTTTTCAATCGCCCAGATACCAAGATTTGATTTTGTCTTGGTAGATTTCTTAAATCCAAGGACGTCTGTCTTGAAGTTGTTGTTGTAGAAGCAGTAGAGGAAGAAGTCCAGTAAATCAGGGATTACAGCCTCAGCACCTTCAGATTCCAGCAGATCAGCAAGGTAGTTATTAGCCATCGGCATGAATTTAACCAGAATCTCTCCTACGATACCTACCTTTGGTTTCTGAATATCAAGTCTTGGAAGTACATCAAAATCATGTACCATTTCACGACAGTACTGTTTATACTTTTTATGACTGACGAGCTTATCGGTAGATACAAAGTCTGTAATTTTCTGTACCCATTTCTTGTGCAGTTCGTTTGTGGAACCCGGAACTGCTTCATACGGTCTGGTTGCGTAGATACAACGCATCAGGATATCACCGAATACCAGACAGTACATACCTTTCTGGATCAGAGAAGCATTCAACTTAAATCCCGGATTGGATTCCAGACTGCTCAGGTTCAGTGAAATAACCGGAATCTGCGGATATCCGGCCTTTTCCAGTGCACGACGGATGAATCCGACATAGTTGGAAGCACGGCAGCCGCCACCGGTCTGTGACATGATGATCGCCAGATGGTCTACATCATATTTGCCGGAAGTTACTGCATCCATGAACATACCAACCGTGATCAGGGACGGATAGCAGGCGTCATTGTTTACATATTTCAATCCGGCATCGACAGCAGCTTTATTGTCATTTCCGAGAACGACCAGATTATATCCAGAAGCCTTAAATGCAGGCTCTAACAGCTCAAAATGGATCGGGGCCATCTGCGGAGCCAGGATTGTATAGGTTTTTCTCATTTCTTCCGTAAAGACGGCACGCTGGTAGCTGGACGGAACAATCTTACGCTCTTTCGGATTTTTCTCTCTGGTGCGGATGGCCGCAATGAGAGAACGGATACGGATACGTGCAGCACCAAGGTTGTTTACCTCATCAATCTTCAGACAGGTATAAATCTTGCCGGAGTGAGTCAGGATATCACTGACCTGATCGGTGGTAACAGCATCCAGTCCACAGCCGAAAGAGTTTAACTGGATCAGATCCAAAAAGTCGGTCGTTTTTACATAATTAGCAGCTGCATACAGTCTGGAGTGGTACATCCACTGGTCAAGTACGATCAGCGGGCGCTCCACCTGATGCAGATGAGAGATGGAATCCTCGGTCAGAACTGCAAACCCGTAGGATGTGATCAGCTCCGGAATACCGTGGTTGATCTCCGGGTCAATATGATATGGACGACCGGCAAGGACGATACCGCGGCGGTGGTTGTCTTTTAACCACTGGATCGTTTCTTCACCTTTTTTGCGCATATCATCGCGGGCGCTGGCAAGTTCCTGCCATGCAGCATGTACAGCTGCTTTTACTTCAGAAGCCGGAATATCAAAATCTTCCTTCATGACTTCTTCGAGACGTTTGGTTAAAGTTTCTTCATCTGCGAAAGACATAAATGGATTGTATAATTTTACGTTTCCGGATGTGATGTCATCTACGTTGTTTTTGATATTTTCCGCGTAGGAAGTGACGATCGGGCAGTTGTAGTTGTTGCTTGCATCCGGAAATTCTTTTCGCTCATACGGGATACATGGATAGAAGATTGTGTTAATACCTTCTTTGATCAGCCATGTAATATGCCCGTGTGCAAGTTTAGCCGGATAACATTCGGATTCACTCGGGATGGATTCGATACCAAGCTCGTAAATCTTTCTGGTGGAAGCCGGAGAGAGTACGAGACGGAATTTCAGTGCCTTGAAAAATGTTGCCCAGAACGGATAGTTCTCGTAAATGTTCAGGACTCTTGGCATACCGAGCGTTCCGCGGGTTGCTTCTTCCTCACTCAGAGGTTCGTAGTCAAAGATACGATGCAGCTTATATTCAAACAGGTTTGGAATCTGTTCTTTGTTTTTCTCTTTTCCGATACCTTTTTCACATCTGTTTCCGGTAATATATTGACGATTTCCGGAAAATTTGTTGATGGTGAGCAGGCAGTTATTGGTACATCCACCACAGCGGGCCAGCTTTGTCTCAAATTTCAGATCATTGATCTGTTCGATGGACAGCATAGTGGTCTGTTTGCCTTCATAACGGTCACGGGCGATCAGTGCAGCGCCGAAGGCACCCATGATACCGGCGATATCCGGACGGATCGCTTTGCATCCGGAAATGGTCTCAAAGCTTCGCAGGACAGCATCGTTGTAGAAGGTACCGCCCTGCACAACGATGTTCTGACCAAGTTCTGTCGGATCGGACAGCTTGATAACTTTGAATAATGCGTTTTTGATAACAGAGTAAGCCAGACCGGCAGAAATATCAGCAACGGATGCGCCTTCTTTCTGTGCCTGTTTTACTTTGGAGTTCATAAATACGGTACAGCGTGTTCCGAGATCGATCGGATTTTTTGCAAATAATGCTTCTTTGGCGAAATCCTGTACGGAGTAGTTCAGAGATTTTGCAAATGTTTCAATAAAAGAACCACATCCGGAAGAACATGCCTCGTTTAACTGTACACTGTCAACCGTGTTGTTTTTGATCTTGATGCATTTCATATCCTGACCGCCAATGTCAAGGATACAGTCAACTTTCGGATCGAAGAAAGCTGCAGCGGTGTAATGTGCGACTGTTTCCACTTCGCCTTCGTCCAGCATCAGGGCAGCTTTTACCAGCGCTTCGCCGTAACCGGTGGAACAGGAAGATACGATATGTGCATCTTTCGGAAGCTGTTCATAGATTTCTTTGATAGCGATGATGGAAGTAGCCAGAGGACTTCCGTTGTTGCTGCTGTAGAAGGAGTACAGTAACGTACCGTCTTCCGCTACCAGAGCAACTTTGGTTGTTGTGGAGCCTGCATCAATTCCGAGGTAGCAGTTGCCGCTATATGTAGAAATATCTCCTTTTTTAACACATGCACCATTGTGACGTGCGGTGAATTCGTCGTAGGCAGCCTGATCTGCAAACAGCGGATCCATACGTTCTACTTCGAATTCCATATGGATTTCCCCTTTTAATTTAGCAAGCAGGTCTTCCAGAGAAATCTGATTCTCTTCTTTATAGTTCAGGGCAGAACCGATGGCTGCAAAAAGATGGGAGTTTTCCGGAACGATGGTATGCTCTTCATCCAGTTTTAAGGTGCGGATAAATGCTTCTTTCAGTTCAGACAAGAAATGAAGCGGACCGCCCAGGAAGGCTACGTGCCCACGGATTGGTTTGCCGCAGGCAAGACCACTGATGGTCTGGTTTACAACTGCCTGGAAGATAGAAGCAGACAAATCTTCTCTGGTTGCACCTTCATTGATCAGGGGCTGGATATCTGTCTTGGCAAATACACCGCAGCGGGCAGCAATCGGATAGATCGCTTTATAATTTTTGGCATATTCATTCAGACCGCTGGCATCTGTCTGGATCAGGGAAGCCATCTGGTCGATAAAGGAACCGGTACCGCCGGCGCAGATACCATTCATTCGCTGCTCGACATTGCCGCCTTCAAAATAAATGATCTTGGCATCTTCACCACCAAGCTCGATAGCTACGTCTGTCTGTGGAGCTGCGTCCTGCAGAGCGGTAGACACAGCGATGACCTCCTGTACGAAAGGTACACCGAGGTGTTTTGCCAGTGTCAGACCACCGGAACCGGTAATCATAGGGCAGAGTTGGATCTGTCCGAGTTTTTCGTATGCTTTATGAAGCAGATCGGTAAGTGTCTCGCGGATGTTTGCGAAATGACGCTCATAATCGGAAAAAACTAAGGTATTCTGCTCATCCAAAATTGCAATCTTTACCGTAGTTGATCCGATATCAATTCCAAGTTTGTGTAATTTTAAAGTATTCATTTTACCACCTGTATATGTTTAAGAGTTGCCTGAAATCATTGATTTCCAGTAAAAATCAGTGAAAAGAGATTTCAGAAGTTTCATATTAAATGTATAACGCCTGTCAGATTACAAGCGAACTTCATTATACGACAGGAAATGGCAAAATACAATCCTTTTATATTTTTTTAACAAAGGGTGTCTTTTAAATGTTTTTTACATGGTGCAGGTAATATGGGGTACAGAAAGAAAAAATCCGCATATCTTAAAAGAAAAAGGAAAAAGAAATGAATCGTTATTTTGAATCTGAATACAGGGGATCCCGCATGATGCACAGCTGTCCGGGAGTGATTTATGTGGTAAAACAGGGGGATACTTTATATAAAATCTCACAATATCATCATGTGAGTGTGACAGATATATTGCTGGCAAATCCGTATGTGAATGTATATAATCTGCAGATCGGAGACGAACTGTGTATTCCGGTTGGAAAAATGGCTATGACAGGTGAAGCGGACACGAAAAATTCAAAGTTTGCTACGTTGACAAAGTGATAGCTGACCGATATAATCAAAAGATAGCTACAATTAAAGTTACTACAAATAGTACGAGAGTTACTACAAATAGTACGTGAAATAGCTAAAAATAAAACGAAAGTAGGAAACAGAATGCATTTTTTAAATAAAATGGAACGTAAGTTCGGCAGATTTGCGATTCAGGGATTGATGAAGTATATCATCCTTTTTTATGTGGCGGGATATCTGATTGAATTCCTTGCCCCGCAGGCATACAGCTTTCTGACGTTGGAACCGTATCTGATATTCCATTATGGACAGGTATGGAGGCTGGTGTCTTGGGTATTGATTCCACCGCCAACCGGCAACTTTTTCTTTGCTATTATCATGATCATACTGTATTATCAGTTAGGTACTGCCCTGGAACGTACCTGGGGTGCATTTAAGTTTAACGTATATATTTTTGGTGGTATGATCTTTACGGTGCTTGGTGCATTGCTTCTGTATGTGATCTATGGTGTGAATACACCGGTTTCCATGGGCGGCAGCTTCAGCACATACTATATCAATATGACAATTTTCCTCGCATTTGCGATGTGTTATCCGGATATGCGGATTATGCTGTATTTTATCATTCCAATCAAGATGAAGTGGATGGCAGGTATTTATGCGGCATTGATCATTTATGAAATGATCATTTCCAGTTGGGGCGGCAGAGTTGCCATTATTGCCTCTGTCCTGAATTTCCTGATTTTCTTCTTTACAACGCGCAATTATCGCAGTGTTTCACCGAAGGAAATACACAGGAAGCGGACATATCACCGTCAGGTACAGCAGCCGAAAGGTGTCACACGCCACAAATGTGCCATTTGTGGGCGAACAGAGCTGGACGATCCGAATCTGGAATTTCGTTTTTGCTCCAAATGCAATGGAAATTATGAATATTGTCAGGATCATCTGTTTACCCATGAGCATGTAAAATAGATGTTTGATCTGCAGAATGAAATGTTAAATGCGTTTCTATTTTTGCAGCAGATTTATGGGAACTGCGACAGAAAAGGTTCTTACTTAAAAATACAGGAGAGAGAGGTTTGATTATGGAAAATGAAACAATTTCCAGAAATTTTATTGAGCAGATTATTGACAAGGATATAGAGGAGGGCAAATGTGAGACTGTATGTACCCGTTTCCCGCCGGAGCCAAATGGATATCTTCATATCGGACATGCAAAATCCATTCTTTTAAACTATGGGCTTGCTCAGGAATATCATGGAAAATTCAATATGCGTTTTGACGATACAAACCCGACAAAAGAAAAAGTAGAGTTTGTTGAGTCGATCAAAGCAGATATTGAGTGGCTTGGGGCAGACTGGGAAGACAGACTGTTTTTTGCATCTGATTATTTTGACCAGATGTATGAGGCAGCTGTAAAACTGATTAAAAAAGGCAAAGCATTTGTCTGTGATCTGTCTGCCGAGGAGATTCGTGCGTATCGTGGAACACTGACAGAGCCTGGTAAAAACAGTCCATACCGCGATCGCAGCGTGGAAGAAAATCTGGAATTATTTGAAAATATGAAAAACGGCATGTATCAGGATGGCGAGAAGGTTCTGCGTGCCAAAATTGATATGGCTTCTCCGAACATCAACATGCGTGATCCGGTTATCTACCGTGTCGCTCATATGACACATCATCGTACCGGAGACAAATGGTGCATTTATCCGATGTATGACTTTGCTCATCCGATCGAGGATGCCATCGAGGGCGTTACACATTCTATCTGTACCCTGGAGTTTGAGGATCATCGTCCTCTGTATGACTGGGTAGTAAGAGAGCTGGAGTATCCGCATCCGCCAAAGCAGATCGAGTTTGCAAAACTGTATCTGACCAACGTGGTAACCGGAAAACGTTATATCAAGAAGTTAGTGGAAGACGGCATTGTAGACGGATGGGATGATCCGCGCCTTGTTTCCATTGCAGCACTGAGAAGAAGAGGATTTACACCGTCCTCCATTAAGAAATTCGTAGAACTGTGCGGTATTTCAAAGAGCAACAGCTCTGTGGATTATGCAATGCTTGAGTATTGTATCCGTGAGGATCTGAAATTAAAAGCATCCCGTGCCATGGCGGTACTTGATCCAATCAAACTGGTGATCGATAACTATCCGGAAGGACAGACTGAGGAGCTGGAAGTAGATAACAACATGGAAAATCCGGAACTTGGTAAACGTGTCGTTCCTTTTGGCCGCGAGGTTTATATCGAGCGTGAGGACTTCATGGAAGAGCCTCCGAAAAAATACCGTCGTCTGTATCCGGGCAACGAAGTACGTCTGATGAATGCATATTTCGTAACCTGTACCGGATTTGAGAAAGACGAAGATGGAAAAGTAACAGTGGTACATTGTACGTATGATCCGGAGAGCCGTGGCGGAAACAGCCCGGACGGAAGAAAAGTACGTGGAACCATTCACTGGGTATCCGCAGCAGATGCAGTAAAAGCACAGGTTCGTCTGTATGAGAATATCATCGACGAGGAGAAAGGGGTATACAATGAGGACGGAAGTCTGAACCTGAATCCGAACTCCCTGACGGTACTGGATAATTGTTATGTGGAACCATCCTTACTGAAAGCAGAGAAATATGACAGCTTCCAGTTTGTAAGAAATGGTTTCTTCTGCGTCGATGCAAAAGATTCTACACCGGAGCATCCGGTATTCAACCGTATCGTATCCTTAAAGAGCTCATACAAACTGCCGACACAGGCATAGGAGAAAATGAAAGAATTAGCGATCACGCTTGATACAGAAAAAAAACAACCCTTATATGAACAAATTTACGAAGCCCTGCGGGAAGCAATCTTGCAGGGCCGTATTTTACAAGGGGAAAAATTGCCTTCCACCCGGTTTGAAGCGGAGTATCTGCAGGTGAGCCGCAGTACGGTGGAACTCGCTTATGATCAGCTGGTATCTGAGGGTTATATTCACTCGGAACCGTATCGCGGTTATTTTGCCTGTGATGTGCGGGAACTATATAATCTGACGGATATCCGGACCGGCGAGATGAAGCAGAAACAGTTCCGAACGGAAAACCAACAGGGAACGGCAGAAGCGGAAGGTTTACATGGGGAAACTGGAAGCAGCCTCCAAAAGCAGACCTCATATGAAATCGACTTTTCTCTGAATGAGCTTTCTATGGATAATTTTCCATATAATGGGTTAAGTAAGATCATGAAAAACCTTCTGTTGGATCATGGAAAACAGATTATGAGCAGTGGAAGTGCTTTTGGAGAAAAAAATCTGAAAGAAACTATCTGTGACTATCTGTATCATGCACGAAATGTACGGTGTACGCCGGAGCAGATCATTATCGGAGCCGGAAATGAATATCTGCAGCTTATGCTGATACAGATGCTGGGTACGTCGCATGGTGTTGCTATGGAATCCCCCACGTATCTGCGTGCTTACCGGACCTTTAAAAATGCCGGGCTTTCTGTGAGGGAAGTGGCACTGGATGATGCGGGAATGCGGGTGGATCTGCTGCGGAAAACAGATGCCAGTATTGCATATGTGATGCCGTCCCATCAGTTCCCACTTGGCATCGTAATGCCAATGAAACGCAGGTTGGAGTTGTTGAACTGGGCTGTGGAAGAACCGGAACGGTATATTATTGAAGATGACTATGACAGTGAGTTTCGATATAAAGGAAAACCGATTCCGGCCTTACAGGGAATTGACCGTTCCGGAAGAGTGATCTATCTGGGCACTTTTTCAAAAAGTATTGCATCCTCCATTCGTGTCAGCTATATGGTACTTCCTGAGCATTTATTGGAACGGTATCAGGAGTGTTGTGGCTTTTATGCCTGTACGGTACCGAATCTGATGCAGCAGGCAATCTGTCAGTTTATGCAGGAAGGATATTTTGAAAAAAATCTGAATCGTATGCGTGCAATTTATAAAAGCAAGCATGATTTTATGCTGGCAGAATTAAAAAAGTATTCCTGGGTGCGGGAAATCATGGGAGAAAATTCCGGACTGCATCTTCTGGTAGAAGTGGATACAGACTGCTCGGAGCAGGATGTGATCGAAGCATGTGCAGAACAACAGATCCGAGTGTATGGTCTGTCAGAATATTACATCAGTCAGAATCCAAAACGTGAGTATCCGATTTTACTTCTGGGATATGGTGGACTGACGGAAGAACAGATTGCAGATGGATTACAGAGGATAGATGGAATTTTAGCGGAGTTGAAAAAATATCAACCGCTCAGTGTACATAAAGAATGAATACAGTGAAATCAAAAATCCCCTGTTTGTAAGTGCAGGGGATTTTTGATTTCTGTTATGATTCAACCGTTTCAGCTGTTTCAGATGCAACAGAAACATCAGGTTCCTTTTGTCCGGTTACATCGGCAAAGAACGTATGGAGTTCTTCTTCGGTATCAAAGGTGGCCAGATACATCTGATTTCCCATAGCATCTGCCAGCGCATCCGGCATCCGTTCTACCATTTTGAGATGATCATCATATTTTTCGATAATATCATCCGGTGTCAGGGCGAAATCCTTGCCATCCCGCAGTCCTGCAAAGGCGCAGAAATGATGAGTGCCGACCGGTTTCTGTGTGGAATCGTATGCAACCATGTCCGCCCAGATTTTGTATACATCGGTTTCACGGGCAAAATTGATCATATCCGGAGTGAAGCCGCCGGAAGGACGCATATTGACTTCCAGTGCCATCAGATCTCCTTTTTTGCCGAGCCCTTCATGATCGGAGAGCAGGCGGAAAAATTCAAAATGCACAAAACGGCTGCGCACGCCAAAGCTTTTTGCCGTTTCTCTGCCGAGGTGACGGGTGTCATCTGCCAGATCTTTCACAATATAAAACAGTGCGTTGTCGGCATTATTTACAATGTCCATAATGGACATCGGTGTAACATTTCCCGCCTCAAAAATCGGATTGCCGTGAGAATCGATAATCGCATCGTAGGAATTGATTTCTGCGTTAATAAATTCTTCCATGATATAAACGGTATCATCCCATTTGTTGGCAAAGAAATTGCCAAGTTCTTCATCAGAAGAAATTTTAAAGGTATGGGAAGCACCGACACCGTTATCCGGTTTTGTGACAACCGGGTAGCCTACTTCACGAATGAAATTCAGACAGCCCTCATAGTTGTCTACCATGTGGTAACGGGCCACCGGAATGCCGACACGCTGATAATATTCTTTCATGCAGGATTTGTATTTGATGCGTGGCATGTCTTCGTTATGAAAACCGCTCGGAATATTGAAATCTGTACGCAGACGGGCATCCTGCTCCAGCCAGTATTCATTATTGGATTCCAGCCAGTCAATGCGGCCGTAATGCCAGATAAAGTAGCCGACAGCACCATAGACCTCGTCATAGTTTTCCAGGCTGTCTACTTTATAATATTCCTGCAGGCTTTCCTGAAGTTCCGGGCGCAGGTCGTCATAAGGACAGTCGCCGATACCGAGGACATTCATACCGTTTTCTTTTAATTCATGGCAGAAGTGCCAATAATTCTCCGGAAAATTCGGAGAAATAAAAATCACATTTTTCATAATTGTTTTCTTTCTGTCGTATTGTGTTGTGTTTCGTTTATTACAAATTATACCGGATCATACAGCAGATGAGGTACAAAATAAGTTACCTGTTTATACCACCAGTCCCAGTCATGAGCACAGTCATATCCCCAGAAATCTACCCAGGCCGGAATCTGTTTCTGCTGCAGGATATCCCGAAGCTGATAGGTGCTTGCAGGTTCTTCCCATGCACCCTGTCCGACGCAGAGAATGGCTTTTCGCTGGCGGTAAAGTTCCATATAAGGGTGATCTGACGGCAGATTTGGCAGATAATGAACCGGGGAGTTCATATAAACCAGATCGTCCATATAAGAACCAAATCCGTAAGAGGCATCGTAAATACCGCTTAAGGCCAGCAATCCGTTAAACAGGTCGGGACGACGGAAATACAGATTTGCCGCGTGAGTAGCACCAAGGCTGCATCCAAAGGTAATGATTCCTCTGTTTATATAATCGGGCTGATATTCTTTCATTTTTGCATGGATAAAAGGAACCATCTCATCGGTGAGATAGCGAAACCAGTCTTCGTGGCGGCAGATGCGAAAGCGCGGATCGCCGTTTGTATTGGACCAGGTCTCTGCATCAATGGTATCCACCGTAAAAATGGTGACTTCCCCGGAGTTGATCCAGGGTGCCCATACATCCGTCATATGGAAGTTTTCAAAATCGAAAAAACGTCCGTCCTGGCATGGGATAAACAGGATTGGCTGTCCGCCGTGACCGTACAATTTGCATTCCATATCCCGGCCGAGTGCTGGACTATAATTTTTAAAATATTGTATGTTCATATGGAAAAGTCCTCCTGCATTACTTCTATATAAAGAGTATCGTGTCGAAAAATCACAGATGATACATCAGTGTATTTATAAAAAACGGAATCTGTTGTTCCCAGCTTGCCTCACAATGTTCACCATCCGGTACAATACGGCAGTTGAGATAAATATTTTTATCCAGCAGAAGATTCGCCGCCTGAGCAAAAGTCTGGTCCATTTTTCGGTGCTGTTTCATTTCACGGCTTCCATAATCCATGTATAAAATACTTCCCGGAAGCGGGCGGGAACGCCGGATCATCTGCATGGAGTCATTTGGTGCAATCCACAGGGACGGTGAGAGTGCGGCAGCGCGGGAAAAGAACTGATTATAATAGAGCAGTGCATAAATGCTCATCAGCCCGCCCATGGAACTACCGGCGATAAAAGTATGCTCCCGGTCCGAAAGTGTTCGATAATGTGTATCAATGTATGGCTTGAAGGTGTGGGTCAGCCAGTCCATGGTGATTTTGCCTTTACCGGTAATCTTACCTTCTTTTGGTAAAGTAAAGTCATAAGGGGAATATTCCTGCAGCCGTCCGTGATCCGGGCTGTGATTGCATTCGATGCCTACGATGATCAGCGGGGTATGGGTGTATTCCATATATTCTTTCAGTCCCCAGGATTTTCCGTAGGTGGCATGACTGTCAAAAAAGAGGTTATGCCCGTCGAACATGTATAGTACCGGAAACCGTCGGTTTATGTCGTGGGTGTATGCCTCTGGCAGACAGATGTATGCACTCCGCACCTCATCTCCGGTAAGTTCCGGAATCGTGATATCCCATTTCTCTATCATAAAAAACCTCCGTGTTGAATTTTTACTTGCCTTAGCTCTGAATTATTACAATTTATCATAGCACAGCAGCAAAGAATTGGCAAGAAAGTACAGCCCGTCATTGCAAAACAAAACCATAGATGTTATGATGAAAATGCTTTGTGCCTGCCGGAAGGCAGCATGTAAAAAAATAGAAAACCAGAGGTATGAAAATGAAATCAAAAGAGAATACAACAATCGGAAATATATACCGGTTGAATGGGCGGGTACCGTTGCTGAAGGCAATTCCATTTGGTCTGCAGCATGTGCTGGCAATGTTTGTATCGAATCTGACACCGATCACTATGATTGGTCTGGCTTCCGGATTAAGCGGAAAAGAGTTGGCGATTTTACTGCAGAATGCCATGTTTGTTGCGGGTATTGCCACATTGATCCAGCTGTACCCGATCTGGAAAGTCGGTGCAAAACTTCCTATCGTTATGGGAGTAAGTTTTACTTTTGTAACAATCTTAAGTTATGTGGGTGGCACCTATGGATACCCGACAATGATCGGAGCAGTATTAGTCGGCGGTGTCTGTGAAGGTGTCCTTGGTCTGTTCGCAAAGTATTGGAAGCGGTTTATCACACCGGTGGTTTCGGCATCCGTAGTTACGGCAATCGGATACTCCCTGTTTACGGTAGGGGCCCGTTCTTTCGGCGGTGGTTATACCGATGATTTCGGTTCCGTGCAGAACCTGGTGCTTGGACTGGTGACACTGGCTGTGTGCCTGATTTTTAATGCCGTGGCAAAAGGATATTTAAAACAGCTGTCCGTGCTGGCCGGACTGATCGTAGGATACATCATTGCGTTATGCCTTGGACAGGTAGACCTGTCCGGTATGCTGGACGGCGGTCTGATTTCTCTGCCGCACCTGCTTCCATATCGTCCGGAATTTAATCTGAGTGCGATTATTTCAGTTGTAATTATTTTTATGGTATCCGCAGCGGAAACGATCGGTGATTCCACTGCTCTTGTGGCCGGAGGACTTGGTCGTGAGATTACAGAAAAAGAGATTTCCGGTGCTTTGGCCTGCGATGGTTTCGCAAGTTCTATTTCCGGATTATTTGGATGTCCGCCGGTTACTTCCTTCAGCCAGAACGTCGGCCTGGTCAATATGACAAAAGTGGTCAACCGTTTTACCATTATGACAGGTGCTGTATTTATGATTCTTGCAGGTCTGTTTCCGCCAATCGGTAATTTTTTTGCAAGTCTGCCGCAGTCCGTGCTGGGCGGATGTACCATTATGATGTTTGGTACGATCATGATCAGTGGTATCCAGATGCTGGCAAAAACAGGTTTTTCCCAGAGAAACGTAACCATCGCAGCATTATCACTTGCTGTCGGTATCGGATTTACCTCCACCAGTGAAGTGGAAATCTGGAATATTTTTCCGCAGATCGTCAAAGACGTATTTTCTGCAAACTGCGTGGCTGTCGTATTTGTTGTAGCAATTATTCTCAGCCTGATTTTGCCAAAAAATATGGAGATTGAAAAAATCAGTGGGTAACGGGTAACAGGAATGCGTTCATGAGCAAGCGGCGAAAGCAAATTGCAAATGTCTGCTTTATGGAACTTGTGAATTGTTTTGAAAAAAGATAAGGAAAAATAAGGAAAAAATATGACAACGTTTTTGTTTGATATGGATGGAACTCTGTTTGATACGGAAAAATATTATAACCGCGCCTGGAAACAGGCAATTTCCGATTCGGGATATGAACTTCCGGAGGAGGAAGTATTAAAACTTCGCAGTCTTGGGCGTCCCTTCGCGTTGGAACAGTTTCAACGCTGGTTTGGACCGGAGGTGGATTACCTGGCAATCCGGGAACATCGCAAAGAATTGATGAAAGACTTTTTGTCAGGACAGATTCCACTGAAACCGGCAGTTCCGGAGACGTTGCGGTTTTTAAAAGCACAGGGATACCGTCTTGCGGTTGTGACAGCGACCGGACCGGAACAGGCAGAGCATAATCTGTGTACTGCTGGAATCCGCCAGTACTTTGATGCGGTAATCTGCGCGACTATGGTGGAGCGGGGGAAACCTGCGCCGGATGTTTATGCATATGCCTGTCATACACTTGGCGTAACACCGGAGGAATGCTATGCCGTAGAAGATTCCCCAAACGGAGTCCGCTCTGCACATGATGCGGGCTGCCGCGTCATCATGATACCGGATCTGACACAACCAGATAAAGCAACCGGGAAGTTACTGTATCGAAAGCTGGACACTTTTGGGGCACTTATAAATATGCCTGTTGAATAAAAAATATACAAAAAGTGGAAAAAAATGGTTCCACAAAGGGGTTCCTGCCCTTGACAAAAAAAATAGATGTTGCTAGAATGTGCAGTAACGTAGAAAGGTGGTTTTCACATGAGAAAACAAGTGTTATCTCTGTTAGTTGAGAATACTTCCGGTGTTTTAAGCCATATTTCCGGACTGTTCAGCCGACGTGGATATAATATAGACAGTTTTTCCGCAGGCGTGACAGCAGATCCGAGATTTACCAGAATTACAGTAGTTTCCAGTGGAGATGAACAGATTCTGGAACAGATTGAGAAACAGCTGGCGAAGCTGGAAGATGTAATTGACATTAAAAAACTTCAGGATGGAGAGTCCGTATGCCGTGAACTGATCCTTGTAAAGATAAAGATCAATGATACACAGCGTCAGGCAGTACTTTCTGTTGCTAATATTTTCCGGGCAAAGATCGTGGATGTTTCTAATGACTCCATGGTGATTGAATTGACCGGTGGCCAAAGTAAGCTTGATGCTTTTTTGGATTTGTTGAGAGGATATGACATTCTTGAGCTGGCTCGTACCGGAATTACCGGACTGAGCAGAGGTTCTTCGAATGTTACTATTATAGATTAAATAATCATTTGCAAATGGAGGATAAGACAATGGCAAACGCAAAGATTTATTACCAGGAAGATTGTAACCTTTCTCTTTTAGAGGGTAAAACAATTGCAGTGATTGGCTATGGTAGCCAGGGACATGCACATGCATTAAATGCAAAGGAGTCCGGATGTAATGTCATCATCGGTCTTTACAAAGGCAGCAAATCCTGGGCAAAAGCAGAAGCACAGGGCTTCGAAGTATATACAGCAGCAGAAGCTGCAAAAAAAGCTGATATCATCATGATCCTGATCAATGATGAGCTTCAGGCAGATATGTACAAAAAAGACATTGAGCCGAACCTTGAGGCAGGTAATATGCTGATGTTCGCTCATGGTTTCAATATTCATTTCGGATGTATCAAACCGCCAGCAGACGTTGACGTAACAATGATCGCTCCGAAAGGACCGGGTCATACAGTAAGAAGCGAGTATCAGGCAGGCAAAGGTGTACCGTGTCTGGTAGCTGTAGAGCAGGATGCAACAGGAAAAGCTATGGATCTTGCACTTGCTTATTCACTGGCAATCGGTGGAGCAAGAGCCGGCGTTCTTGAGACAACATTCCGTACAGAGACAGAGACAGATCTCTTTGGTGAGCAGGCAGTACTTTGCGGTGGTGTTTGTGCATTAATGCAGGCAGGTTTCGAGACTCTGGTTGAGGCTGGATATGATCCGAGAAATGCTTACTTTGAGTGTATCCATGAGATGAAACTGATCGTAGATTTAATCTACCAGTCAGGTTTCGCAGGAATGAGATATTCTATCTCCAATACAGCTGAGTATGGCGATTACATTACAGGACCGAAGATTGTTACAGAAGATACAAAGAAAGCAATGAAGAAAATCCTTTCCGATATTCAGGATGGTACATTTGCAAAAGAGTTCTTACTGGATATGTCTCCTGCAGGACGTCAGGTTCACTTCAAAGCTATGCGTAAATTAGCAGCAGAGCATCAGTCTGAGGCTGTTGGTGCTGAAATCCGTAAACTTTACAGCTGGAATGGCGAAGATAAGTTAATCAATAACTAATTGTTACGTTTCGCAAATGAAACGGGTGAACTGAAAAAAAGAGGCTGATGAAGCCTCTTTTTTTTACCTTGTATTCTGAAAATGTGTATGATAGAATATAGTTTGATGAGTTGAATTACCACTGTGAAGTGATAAATTGCACTTTGCTGTGTAATAAAGGAGGAAAAGACAATGGGAATGACTATGACACAGAAAATTCTTGCTGCCCATGCAGGACTTGATTCCGTGACAGCCGGTCAGTTAATTGAAGCAAAACTGGACGTTGTTATGGCAAACGATATTACAGGTCCGATGGCCCTGCCAATTTTCCGACAGATGGCAGATAAAGTATTTGATAAGGATAAAGTAGTGCTGGTACCGGATCATTTTACACCGAATAAGGATATCAAATCTGCGATCAACTCCAGATCCATTCAGGATTTTGCAAAAGAGCAGGGACTGAAATGGTATCTGGTACAGGGAAAATGTGGTGTAGAGCATGCAATCTTACCGGAGTACGGTATTGTAGTAGCCGGTGAATGTATCATCGGTGCGGATTCTCATACTTGTACATACGGCGCACTTGGTGCTTTTTCAACCGGTGTAGGTACCACAGATATCGCAACCGGTATGGCGACCGGAGAACTCTGGTTCAAAGTTCCGTCCGCAATCAAGTTCGTACTGACCGGAAAACCGGGTCCGTATGTCAGCGGAAAAGACGTGATCATCCACATCATTGGCAAGATCGGTGTAGATGGTGCATTATACAAATCCATGGAGTTTGTCGGTGATGGTATCGCAAACCTGACCATGGATGATCGTTTCACTATGGCAAACATGGCCATCGAAGCAGGTGCAAAAAATGGTATTTTTATCGTAGATGATCAGACAAGAGCTTACATGGACGCTCATTCTGACAAACAGTACACTGCTTACGAGCCGGATGAAGATGCCCAGTACGATCAGATTGTTGAGATCGACCTGTCTGAAGTTCGTCCGACGGTTGCATTCCCGCATCTTCCGGGTAATGCAAAAACAATCGATGAAGTAGAGGCCATGGAGCCGATCAAGATTGATCAGGTAGTCATCGGATCCTGTACAAACGGACGTATCTCCGATATGAGAAAAGCAGCAGCCATCTTAAAAGGACATACGGTTCATCCGGATGTACGTGTTATGGTTGTTCCGGCTACTCAGGAAGTATACAAAGAATGTATCAAAGAAGGTCTCGTTGATATCTTTATCGATGCAGGCTGTGCATTCAATACACCGAGCTGCGGTCCATGTATGGGTGGTCATATGGGGGTTATGGCTCCGGGTGAGAAATGTGTATCTACCACAAACCGTAACTTTGTCGGAAGAATGGGAGATGTAGAGTCTCTGATCTATCTGGCTTCCCCAGAGGTGGCAGCAGCAAGTGCGATTGCAGGTTATATCGCAAATCCTGAGAAAGTAGGTGACAAATAATGAAAGCAGCAAAAGGACATGTATTTAAATATGGTGACAACGTAGATACCGACGTAATCATTCCGGCAAGATATCTGAATTCATTTGACGCTCAGGAGCTGGCAACTCACGCAATGGTTGACATCGATCCGACTTTTACACAGCGTGTACAGCCGGGTGACATCATCGTGGCAAGAAAGAACTTCGGATGCGGTTCTTCCAGAGAACATGCACCGTTATGCTTAAAGACCGCAGGTGTCAGCTGCATCATCGCAGAGACATTTGCACGTATTTTTTATCGTAATGCCATCAATATTGGACTTCCGATCATTGAGTGTCCGGAAGCATCCCGTGAGATTGAAGAAGGTGATGAGGTAGAAATCGATTTCGACAGCGGTAAAATCTATGACCGTACAAAAGGAACGGAATACCAGGGACAGGCTTTTCCACCGTTTATGCAGAAAATCATTGACAGTGAGGGCCTGGTAAACTACATTAACAGCAAACGAAAATAAAAATGGCTGACTGACAGAAACTAGATCAGAAGCAAAAGGAGAATCAGAGAGAATTGTGTATACACAGTTTTCTCTGATTTTTTTGAACGCAGGTCGCAAAGCGACTGCGTTCATGAGCAAGTAGCGAGCGAATTGCGAATATCCGCTAAAGTTCAGACTCTTTCTACTTGTATTTTAAAAATGTGTATGATAAAATACTGTTCAATAATTTAAATTATTACATTAAAGTGATGAAATACAAATTATTGTGTTATGAATTGTAAAAAAAGTGAAAATGCGACAGCAGAGAAAGGAAGAAATTATGGCAATTTTATATGCAAATACCAGAGATGCATCAGAGAAAGTAACTGCCTCCCAGGCAATTTTAAACGGACTGGCAAAGCATGGAGGATTGTATGTGCCGACAGAAATCCCGAAACTGGATATTCCGGTAGAGGAACTGGCAAAAATGAGTTATCAGGAGACTGCATACGCAGTTATGAGCAGATTTCTGACAGATTTTACAGAGGAAGAACTGAAAAACTGTATCGATCGTGCTTATGATTCCAAATTTGACACACCGGAGATTGCACCGTTAGTAGAAGCAGATGGTGCTTATTATCTGGAGCTGTTCCATGGCGCAACCATTGCATTCAAAGATATGGCATTATCCATTCTTCCGCATTTGCTGATCACAGCAGCCCGCAAAAATGAAGTGAAAGAGGATATCGTTATTCTGACTGCAACTTCCGGAGATACCGGAAAAGCAGCACTGGCAGGCTTTGCAGATGTAGAAGGAACCAAGATTATTGTATTTTACCCGAAGAACGGTGTCAGCCCGATCCAGGAAAAACAGATGGTGACCCAGAAGGGTGACAATACATTCGTTGTAGGAATTCATGGAAACTTTGACGAGGCACAGACCGGTGTAAAACAGATGTTTTCTGATCCGGAGATGAAAGCGGAACTGCTTCAGGCAGGCTATCGTTTTTCTTCTGCAAACTCCATCAACATCGGACGCCTCGTTCCACAGATTGTTTACTATGTATATGCATATGCAAAAATGTATGCGAACGGCAGAATCGCAGCAGGGGAACCAATCAATGTGGTAGTTCCGACCGGAAACTTTGGAAATATTTTAGCAGCTTTTTATGCAAAAAATATGGGACTTCCGATTGCAAAATTAATTTGTGCCTCTAATGAGAACAAAGTCTTATATGATTTCTTCCGTACCGGTGAGTATGACAGAAACCGTGAATTTATCCTGACTTCTTCTCCGTCTATGGATATCCTGATCTCCAGCAACCTGGAGCGTCTGATCTACCGTATTGCTGGCGAGAATGCGGAGGAAAATGCAAAACTGATGGCAGCATTATCCACAGATGGAAAATATACCATCACAGACGAGATGAAAGCTCAGTTAGAGAACTTCTACGGAAATTACACCACAGAGAAAGAGACTGCTGAGGTGATCTCCGCATTATATGAGAAGACAGGTTATGTCATCGATACACATACTGCAGTAGCAGCCGGTGTATATGGAAAATATAAAGCAGAGACAAAAGATGAGACCAAAACAGTTATCGCATCTACGGCAAGTCCGTTCAAATTCACAAGAAGCGTTATGGATGCCATTGATGAGAAATATGATTCCATGACAGATTTTGAACTCGTGGATGAACTTTCCAAAATCGCAAATGTGAAAGTCCCGCAGGCCATCGAGGATATCCGCAGCGCAGAGGTACTTCATAAGACAGTATGCGAAGTGGATGAGATGCCGAACATTGTGAAAGAATTTCTTGAGATAAGATAGGAGAATCATTTAATATGGTAGCAGCAGCTATGGGGAATACCGGAATTATGACCATATTTGATTTTATTCTGATTGTGTATGGCATTTATTCCATTACGACTGCACGGAAAATGCGACAGGATCATCAGGTGCCGCAGTGGCTTGTGTCGCAGCAGGATCTGGTGCGGATTCGTCAGCCAAAAGAGTTCTGTGAACAGATGGCACCAAAGACCATGATCTTTGGATTTATTTGCGCCGGTTATGGCTTATATGAATTAGCTGTAGAGGCGTTTCTGAAAATGCAGATGGCCAAAGCCATAGGAATTGCAGTATTTGGGGTGGGAATCGTGTGGTTCCTGACACAATTAAGCAAAGCAAAGAAAAAATATATGTAACAATTCAGAAGCAGGGTGATTTTCATTAAATATGTGATTCGCATTTGGGTAAATGAACATATTTAAGAAAATCGCCTTTGTCTCTGGATCGTTACATATTTTTTCGTTTGGATAAAATAGGGGAAGTTATGTATCGATTATTATTACTGGATGATGAAGAAATTGTAACGCGGGGAATACAGAAAGTTTTTGATCTTGAAAAATCCGGGTTTCAGGTGGTAGGAGTGTTCCAGAATCCACAGAAAGCACTGGAGTCTCTGCCGGGATTGCAACCGGATCTGATGATCACAGATATCAAAATGCCGCAGATGAGCGGATTGGATTTCGCCGCAGAAGCGAAGCAACTGCTGCCGGAAAGCGAAATTGTTATTTTGTCCGGATATGGAGATTTTGGTTTTGCCCAGAGTGCGGTAAAAATCGGTGTTAGTGATTATCTGCTTAAACCGATCAAAAAAGATGATTTTCAGCAGATGCTGGATACAATGCATGCAAAACTGGAGGAAAAGAAAACACAGAAACAGCAGGCAGATAATATGGCACTGCTTTTGCAAAATAGCTATACAGAACTGAAAAACCGCTTTTTCTTATCTCTGGCAGAAGACAATGTGTTTGACGAAAAATTGTATCAGACATTGCAAAAACACCATACAATGGATGTGTTTGATACAGATTTTTTGCTGGTAAAGGTTGATTTTGATCAGGCTTATCTGCACGGAGACTATATGTCAGAGATTGGAAAATTGATTCAGGACAGTGAAGGAAAATTTGCAGATTTTGGTTTTGTGGAAGCATTTTTGTCCGATGAGAGTCTGTATTTTTACGTCTATAACATGAAAGCGTCCGATGAGGAGATGATTCGTCAGGAGACAAGGCTTCTTGTTGAAGAAAAACGACAGAAAGGAATCCAGCTTGTGTGTGGCATCAGTCATATGTATCACGGAATTCGGGAATTGTTTCGGGCAAGGAATGACTGTATCCGACGGATTTTTATGCAGAGAGCAAATATTGATGAACATTCTGCGGCAAACCCGATTCAGACGGATGAAATCAATGTTCATATGCCGTATGAGGAAATTGAGACATTGTTCCATATGATCACCACCGGAGAGATGGAGGGATTGCCATATATTTTGCGGAAAATTTATGAACTGCCGGAGGATAATATTCCGATCCTGCTGCTTGATTACAGTTGCAGTGTTACATTTCTGATCCTGCTTCGTGTTTACCAGTTGCAGTTTAAATTTGGTCTGGATCAGCAGATTGTTTCACACAGGGAACTGGATCTGCGTGTGTTGAAACGGGAATATCCATCTATGGAAATTCAGAGAAATCTGGTGGAAAAGAAGCTTCTGACTGTGGCCGAACAGATTGCGGTACAGGAAATGGCAGCACCGTCCAAGATGATTCGTGCAGCATTGGATTATATTAATGAACATTTTCATGAAAATATTTCTCTGATGGATGTGGCGGAGAATATCAATATCAGTAAAAATTATCTGTGTGATATTTTTAAGAAAGAACTTGGAGTTACCTTTATCAATTATGTGACAAATCTTCGCATTGAGAAAGCGAAAGAGTATCTGACCGGTACGGATATGAAAATGTATGAGGTTTCCAACGCTGTCGGTTATAACGACTATGCATATTTCTCACAGATTTTCAAAAAACATACCGGAAAGACACTCTCCAGTTATCGCAAGAAAAAGTAATCTCAGTGGGAAGCTCAACGCTGACCGAAACGGAGTGCAGACTAAAATTATACTCCACTGGTGCGAACCGGTAGAAGGATGGTACATATCGTCTGACTGTCGGTTCTTTTGTATGTAAGGCCATAGTTCGCTCCGCAGATCAGCTTGATCCTGCGATTGATGTTCTGGACACCGTAACCTTCATTTTCAAAATTCAGCAGTGTTGGGTCATTTGGATCAAAAGCAAGGAGACGTTGCATTTTTTCCAGATTAATGTTAGTGCCGTCATTGCGGATGATGATGTGTGTGAAGTCATCCACCGAGATGGATATTCCCAGTCGTCCACCATGTTCTAACTGACTGATGCCATGTTTTAGGGCGTTTTCAATGATGGGCTGCAGGATGAAACGTGGGATAAAAATGAGGGGAAGCGGTTCCGGCAGATCAAAGTCATAGGTGAGCCGGTCTTCATAACGGAATTTCTGCAGTACCAGATAGCTTTGGATATAGCGGATTTCCTGATTCAGTTCTGTGAACGGACTGTTATTTTTCATCAGACTCAGCCGGAAGGTATCAGAAAGAGCAGTGATCATTTCGCTGATTTCATCCTGTCCGTTTGTCAGAGCAATCCAGTTGATGGAGTCTAAGGTATTGTACAAAAAATGCGGATTGATCTGACTTTGCAGCAGAGCAAGTTCAGCATCTTTTTTTTCAATGTTTTTTACATAGTTTTCCTGGATCAGTGTATTTAAACGATCCTCTAACTGTTCATAAGAACGGTACATTTGGCCAATTTCGTCCGTGCGGATTTTGTAGGCAGAAATCTGACGGGTATCGATGGTTTTATCATCAAATCCGTGGTAAGTATCCATTAATTTGGATAGGCTGATGATTGGCCGGGCCATATTATTGGCACTGTAGCGGGATATGAGAAACAGAATCAGGATGATCACGGCGATCATCAGCACCAGTTCGCCCATAAGTACAGAAGCATTGTGATTAACTTCCTTGTATGGAGTGATCATGCATGATTTCCAGCGGTTGTGGTTCAGATTGCTGCAGGTGACAACGTACTGTTCCTTTTCCCAAGAAATAATCCCACTTTTTTCTGGTACAAGATGTTCATCCAGAATCCCGGAATAATCTTTCATGCTGACATTGGAAATAATGACATTGTTATCCGCATCCATCAGAAATGCATTGGTGGTGTTTCCAAAGGAAATCTGATGCCACAGGTTCTGAATATATTCGTCATCCAGATAGATCATCAGATAGCCAAGCTGTGTCTGATAGTCTGCGGTACTGAAAACCGGCCGTGCGAGCATCAGTGTATTAATTTGATTTGGAATTTCTTTGTTTTCCTGTGACTGATAGGTTTTTGCACTTAAAAAGGCATAAGGAAACCACTGATAGCTAGTATCAGATTTTTGCAGAGAAGGAAACCACCATTTGTCCTGGATGTTTTGAAAAGAAGAAACATCCGTGTAGGCAAGTTCTGTGGAAAAAAGGGTGTGATCCATACCGGTGAGTACCATACTGTTGATGTAGTCACGGTTTGCAATGAAGGCATTGACATAGTAGGCAGTGCTGTGGTCTTCCGGATAAGGGTCCCCGGCAGCTGCGTCCTGCATAAATTTCTGGATATCAGAATTATAAACCATTTCCCGGGAAATATTTTCTATATCGTTGAACATGGCCAATAATTGTGTATTTAGCTTCTGTACTTCAATGGCCTGCGTCTGTTCAATACTCTGATGGATGCTGCTTTGCAGAAACAGAAATGAGCCGATAAACAGCGCAGCCATTACAGGGACGGCAATAAAAATAAATGACAAAAACAGCCGTTGCGTAAAATTGATAGAATCAGACAGTTTATTAAATATATGAAAGAAAGGAACCTGTTTTCCGTTGTGTGTTTTTTTCATAACTTCTCCTTTATGTGTAAGTTTTACATAGAATCATTTTACAATACGACAGTTTTTTTGTAAAATAAAAGAGATAGGGTTGCGGACGATATTTTTTGAAGAATGGACCATGAAGCCTGAAATGGTATTTTGTGAATGGCGCAGGTGAAGGATAATAAGACGGGAGAGTGGTGCGAAAATGGGAATGAGAAAGTTACACTGCAAAGTGATGCCGGCGTTGCTAAGCGCCGTATTTTTAGTTGTATTTCTGGGAGGATGTACTCAGAAGAAAAGTGTAGCACAGCAGGAACCGGCAAAAGCAGAACTTGAGGTATGGACATTTTTTGACAAAAATGTTCCAGGTGCCTATTATGTATTTTTATGGGATACGTTGGCAGAAAAATACGGTTATGATATTAACGTAAAATCTTATTCCACCGAGCAGCTGAAGGATAAACTGAAGGTGGCACTTATCTGCAATGAACTTCCGGATATTTTTCTTGTATGGGGTGGCTCTTATCCGGGATATCTGTTTGATGCAGGAGCCTGTATGCCGGTGGATGATTATATCAGTCAGGCACCATTTAAGGAAGAATATATTCAGCCCTATAAGGATGGCGTGCATTATATCATTCCGTGTCTGTCCGATGGATACGAGGTACTTTACGGTAATCAGAGTCTGATGACAGAACTTGGAATTGATCAGATTCCACAGACCTGGGAAGAACTTGAGATGCTGGTGAGACAGGTGGCTGCATATAATGCGGCACATGATACTTCCTATGCTGCACTGGAACTGGGAGAAAGGGACAACTATCTGGGAGAAATGTTGTACGGAATGATTGTGAACAGGATAGATCCTTATGCATATGAAAAATGGGAGAATGGAACCATTGATTTTATGGATCCGGTTTTTCTTGAAGCAGCACAGAAGGTGGAATGGCTGGTGCAAAACCATGCGTTTCCGGAAAACTATATGGAAACGGGGGAGGCAGAAGCTGTTCGGAATTTTATCAATAAAAAAGCGGTGCTTTTTTCACATCAGTCTGCAATCATTTATCATTTGATCCATAATATGGGAGAACATGGATTTCTTGTGGGACAGTTTCCGTCCTGCACGGAAACTTATAATGAGACATACGGTCAGTATCTGATGGATATGAATCATTCCCTGACACCGGGTATCTGCATCAATGAAAAATCTGAATACAAAGAAGATGCGGCAGAAATCTGCATGGAATTTTCTCAACAGGTAAATGAAATCAATGTGACGGAATATGGCTATCAGAATCTTATGGATCTTACATATCCGCAAACAAGTGATGTGGTCAAACCGGTATCAGATTTGAATGAGATGATTGCATCCGCAAAGAAGATCACACCGGACTGGTATTCCCAGCTTCCACAGGAAACAGGGGACAGTTGGCGGAATCTGACCAAAAAACTGTTTGCCGGAGAACTGAATGCACAGAAATTTATAGAAGAAGCACAAAAATATATGCAAAAACAACAATAAAGAAGTGAAAAACTACTTTTAATTGTGCAAAAATAAAATATAACAGAAAAAAATTAATATTTTTTTTAGAAATCCGAATAAATTCAATAAAATCTGAATTTTTTCGGATTTTTTTTTGTGCAAAAATCAGATACAATGTAGGCACCGAAAGGATACTAGAGAGATCTTTTAGAGGAGGGTAAAAAATATGAAAAAGAGATTAGCAAGACTTGCAGCAGTTGTAATGTCCGTAATGATGATCGGATCATTAGCAGCATGTGGAAGCGGGGACGGGGGTTCCGGCGACGGCGGCAGCGCATCCAAAGGTTCATCAGGGGATACCATTAAAGTTGGTATCGTTATTCCGGAGACCGGAGCACTTGCAGCATTTGGTGCCGGTACACAGGAAATGACACAGTATGCACTGGATCAGATTAATGAGGCAGGCGGAATTGAAGTTGATGGAACAGCAAAGAAATTAGAACTGGTGGTTGCCGATTCCGAGTCTAATGCAACAAAAGCATCTGAAGCAGCCAACAACCTGATTTCCAGCAAAAATATTGATATTATGATTACATCTCATACAGCAGATACAACAGTTCCGGTTGCAGCCGCTTGTGAGAGAGCAGGCGTTGTATGTTTATCTGTTGATACACCGGATGAGGCATGGGCAACTTCTGATTACAAATATAGCTACCATGCAGGATTCAATACAGAGAATGAGCTTTCCTGCTTTAAGGATGCATGGGATGCAGCAGGCATCGCAGGCGGAAAAGTCGGTGTAATGCACGCAACAGATACAGAAGGTCAGACAATGATCAACGCAATTTCTGATTTTGCAAACTCCAACGGTTACGAAGCATATGATCCGGGCGCTTATACATCCGGGGCAACAGATTATACATCTATTATCAATAACCTGAAAAAAGAAGGCTGTGACGCAGTTGTCGGCGTTATGCTTACATCTGATTTTGGTACTTTCTATTCACAGCTGAAATCTTCCGGATATATGCCGAAGGTATGTACTGTTGCAAAAGCTACACTGTTCAAAGAAGATGTTGACTCCGCAGGTGCGAACGGACTGGCTGACGGACTTTGCTCTGAAGTTTGGTGGACACCGGATCATCCATATACCTCTTCTATCTCAGGACAGACATGTAAAGAAATTGGTGATAAATGGATGGAGCTGACAGGCGACAAATACGCACCGGCTACAGCAGGTTATGATTACGCAAACGTAGAGATCCTTTATAACGTACTGAAAAATGCAGGTTCTCTTGATACAAAAAAACTTTGTGCAGCAGCAGATGAACTTAATGTTGATACAATTATCGGTAATGTAAACTATAATGACAAACATTACTCCGTTCAGAGCCTTGTAACAGGTCAGTGGACATACAATGATGATGGAACATGGACACAGAACATCATTGCAAACACACAGGTTCCGGATTGCCCGGTTACATCTGAACTCAGAGTTTTAAAGTAATGCAGACTTCAGTAATGTAACGAACACGATCAGGAAAAATCCTGATTAGACAAAAGGAGGTAACCGTCGGAAAGGTAATGTGTTTTCTGACGGTTATTCTTCTCATAAGAGAATTTTGACAGGGAGGTATAAGGTTTTGAGTGCAATCTTAACGGTAAAAGACCTGAGCATCTCATTCGGAAGCAACCATGTATTAAAAAGTATCAATTTTGAACTTGGCGAGAATGAGGTACTTGGTGTGATCGGACCAAACGGTGCAGGAAAAACAGTTATGTTGAACATCCTGACCGGTATTTTGAAACCAACCGGTGGTACCATGATTTTTGATGGAAAGGATATTGCAAGTGAGGGTGTGACAGAGCGGTGCCGTGGCGGTATCGGAAGAACATTCCAGGTGCCGAGACCATTTGAACAGATGACCGTATTTGAAAATATTATGGTTGGTGGTGTATTCGGAGCTGGTATGTCCGAAGCACAGGCAAAAGAAAAGGCCCTTAAAGTAGCGAAAATCATTAAATTAGATGATAAATTGGATTTGTTTGCAGGAAAACTGGGACTGTTAGATCGTAAACGTCTCGAAATCGGACGTGCACTGGCTACTGAGCCGAAGATTTTACTGCTGGATGAGGTTGGTGGTGGTCTGACAGAGTCTGAGGTAGGACTGATTATCAATCTTGTAAAAGAAATCAAGCGGGAAGGTGTCAGCGTAATCTGGATCGAACATATCATCCGTACCATGCTGGAAGGAACCGACCGTGTTATGCTTCTGGCTGACGGTGTGGATGTCATTACAGGAAAACCACTGGATGTTATGAATTCCAAAGAAGTAAAACGAGTATATATGGGAGGAGGAGACGACGAATGAGTTTGTTAGAAGTAAATCATATTGATGTTCATTACGGAGATTTCCTTGCTCTGAAAGACGTATCAATTCATGTAGAACCTGGTACCATCGTATCCCTGATCGGAGCGAACGGTGCCGGAAAATCCACAATTATGAATACTATCTGTGGACTCAACAAACCGACAAAAGGAGATATTATTTTTGACGGACAGAATATTGCGGGCAAGAAACCAAATCAGATCGCACGCCTTGGTCTTTCCATGGCTCCGGAAGGAAGTCACTGCTTTGAGCGAATGACCGTACAGGATAACCTTCTGATGGGTGCCTACCTTGCAAAGAAAGACGAACGTATGCAGCGACTGGAAAATGTATATAAACTGTTCCCGATCCTGAAAGAGAAAGCGAATCAGATGTCAACGTTCCTTTCCGGTGGACAGAGACAGATGCTTGCTATTGGCCGTGGAATTATGACACAGCCTAAGATTCTTCTCTGTGATGAGATTTCTTTGGGACTTGCGCCGGTTGTTATCAATGATATTTATGAAAAACTGAAAGAGATCGCTGACACCGGACTGACCATGCTGATCGTTGAGCAGGATGTAAACCGTTCACTGAAATCCTCTGATTACGCATATGTGGTTCTGGAAGGAAAAATTGTAATGCAGGGTAAATCTAAAGAGTTAAGTGTAGATGAAGTAAATGATGCTTACTTCGGTATTAATACATTTTCTCACTGATCATGTTAGACAAAGGAGTTGAGAAATTATGATTCAATGTATTGTTACAGGTATCCTCCTGGGAGGATTATACTCCATGATTGGTATCGGTATGTCTCTGGTTTTCGGTATTATGGGACTGACCAACCTGGCACATGGAGATTTGATGATTCTTGGTACTTATATTTCACTTGTTATGACAAGAGCGCTTGGATGTAATCTGATCGTATCGGTTATCGTATCTGTTGTCGTTATGTGTGTACTTGGTTTCGTGATACAGCAGTTCCTTGTTAATAAGGTTATGGATAAAGGTGAGGCACCGGCACTGCTGGTAACCTTCGGACTTTCCATTTTTCTGTCCAACCTGATGCTGAAAATCTTCAGTGCGGACAACCAGTCCATTAATAACTCACTGTCATCCAAAAATGTTGTTACTACTGACGTATTATCTATTTCTGCAAGTTATCTGACAAGTTTTATCATCGCTTGTGTTATTATCATCGGTCTGTCACTGGTAATGCAGAAAACAAACTTTGGTCGTGCCATCCGTGCTACCTCTGATGATACAATGGCAGCAGAGCTTATGGGCGTAAATACAAAACTGGCTTACGCTGCTGCAATGGTAATCTGTATGGGTATTACAGCAATAGCAGGAACGTTAGTTGGTTCCACATTCGTATTTTATCCGTCATCCGGTACACAGTACCTGATCATTGCATTCGGTGTTGTAGTAATCGGAGGTATGGGAAGTTTGTTCGGAACGCTGATCGGTGGTATCGTACTTGGCGTTGCTCAGATTGTTGGTGGATATGTATTTGGATCCGGTGTACAGATGCTGATCGCTTACATTGTATTGCTTGTAATTCTGGCATTGAGACCAAATGGATTGTTCGCAGCTTCTGCGGTAAGAAAGTAAGGGGGCTGACGAATATGAAGAAAAAAATGAACCTGATCATTTTAATTGCGGTTATCGCAGTTATGTTTGTAATTATTCCGCAGGCCGGTTCAACGTATCTGCTGAATATTATTACTCTGATGTGTCTGTATATGGCTATGAGCCAGATGTGGAACCTGCTTGGCGGTTATGCCGGAATGTTGTCTCTTGGTATGCAGGCTTTTATTGGAATCGGCGGTTATTCATTGACCATTCTTTCTGTAAACTATGGTGTAAATATTTATCTGGCGATCATCATCGGTGCAGTAATCTGTGCACTGTTTGGACTTGCAGTATCTCCGGCAATCTTTAAGATGAGCGGTGTATACTTTGCAATCGGAACATGGATCATCGCAGAAGCATTAAATATTTTCTTCTCAAACTGGAAATTTGTAGGTTATGCACAGGACTGGAGTATCAGCACAGTATTTTCCCTGTCTAATAAACAGTTATATTACACAGCATTGATTGTTGCGGTACTCGCAGTTTTGGTTGTGTTTGGATTGCTGAGAACAAAAACCGGTCTGGCGCTTATGGCCATTCGTGACAGCGCATCTGCAGCTGAGACTATGGGTGTAGAACTTTATAAAACAAAATTGAAATGCTATGTGATCGCATGCTTCATGATGGGACTGATCGGTGGTGCACAGTACATGCAGACGGCTTATATTAATCCATCCACAGGTTTCTCCATCAACTGGACGATTGCTATGACATTTGCTGTTATCATTGGTGGACTGGGAACCATGGAAGGCCCGATCGTTGGATCTGTATTATATGTAATCATCGTACAGATTATGTATAACTATCCTGGTATGTCAAATATTGTACTTGGTATTATCGCAATTGTTGTTATTATGGTTGCACCGGATGGCATTATGGGAACCCTATATAAGAAGACCGGATTTCAGATTTTATCACCAAGAAGAAGTATTCCAAAACATTAACATATCCAACTTTTTAAAGAAGTCCCGCAGATCTGGTTGTCTGCGGGATTTTCAATGTGGTCTGTGTGAGGATTTATAAGTTATAGTGATTATTTCCCGGAAACGGAAGAAAACTGGTTCTTTGTTGTAACAATTTCTGAAAATATCAGTTTGTATAGATTTTTTGTATAAAATATATTATCATGAAGTCATTCGTAAAAATGAGGTAAAGACATGAAAAAAGAAGAATTATACAGATTTGTGGATCACACTGCGTTAAAGGCAGTCACAACCTGGAAAGAAATCCAGCAGTTGTGTCAGGAAGCACGTTTTTTCAGAATGGCTTCTGTGTGCATCCCAAGCAGCTATGTAAAGCGTGCACATGAATATTTTCCGGAATTAAACATTTGCACAGTAGTCGGTTTCCCGCTTGGTAATGCAAGTACAGAGGCGAAACTGGCAGAGACACGTCAGGCACTGGAAGACGGTGCGAATGAGATCGATATGGTTATCAATCTTGGTATGGTAAAGAATCAGGAGTATTCGCAGGTAACAGAGGAGATTCGTCTGCTCAAGGAAGCAACCGGTGATAAGATCTTAAAAGTGATTATTGAAAACTGTTATCTGACGGAAGAAGAGAAAATCCGGATGTGCGAAGCAGTGACAGAAGCCGGAGCGGATTTTATCAAGACCTCAACCGGATTCGGAACCGGCGGTGCTACATTGGAGGATGTGATACTGATGAAGCAGCATGTGGGACCGAATGTAAAGATCAAAGCGGCAGGCGGTATCCGTTCCAAAGAAGATATGGAACTGTATATCGGTGCAGGATGCAGCCGGATCGGTACAAGCAGTGCAATTGCAATGTTGCAGGACGGAGAATAAGATGGAGTTTGCAGAACTGATTCAGAAGGCAAAGGAAGCAAAAGAACAGGCCTATGCTCCTTACTCCGGTTTTCATGTAGGAGCGGCACTGCGGTGCAAAGACGGTACGATATTTACCGGGTGCAATATCGAAAATTCAGCGTATGGTCCTACAAATTGTGCAGAACGTACCGCAATATTCAAAGCGGTTTCGGAAGGATTTCGTGAATTTGAAGCAATCGCTATTATCAGTGACAGCAAACAGCCGACAGCGCCCTGCGGTGTCTGCCGCCAGGTGATGGCGGAGTTTTGTTCCCGGGATTTTCAGGTGCTCATGCTGGGATGCGAAGGAATTCAGCGCACAGCATCCTTAGGTGAACTTTTACCTTATGCTTTTTCTCTGGAAAAATAAGGAATATGGCAAAACGAACGTGAAGTCGGAATCCAGAATTTTCTAAAAAAAATTTGAATTTTTTATTGCCAGGATGCACATAGTAAAGTATAATCAGATGTAGCGGAAGTGATTCCTGGGGTGTGCGAGAACCCTGTTATTTTGAACCTACATTTTCTTTTTGGGAATCTTAAATTGTCGGCTGGATGCCAGGCCACCGAATTCGCAGTGGAAGGCAGAAGACCGATTGCGGAATCCCCCCTAGCTTTGCTAGGAGTCAAAATTGCAGGAACGGCACTCTGGGATCACAAAAGAGAAAACTGAAAAATGTTACAAAAGATAAAGGCATAGAGATATGTCTGCGTTACAAAAGATGAAAGAACTGAATCACAAAAGATAAAGCCGGACATGGTGTGAATAACATCATGTCCGGTTCTTTTTTCCCTTTTACAGCCATATGATGTTGCGTGGAGGGGACAGGTGTATGAGAACAGAAACAGATTGCAGACAGCCAGGACGAAGATATCTGGAAAAACAGAAAAAACGAAGAAAGCGTCGAAAGGTGCTTCTGTTGTGTTTCCTTAGTATGGCTGTGATTGCAGGAATCTTTTTGATAGTAGCGGAAGAAAAAGAAAAGCAGGAGCAGACAACGGAGCTTCATCAGGAGGTTTATGCGTCGGAACTGGCAGGGTATCTGCAGGCAGCATATCTGACGCCGGAGGAAACACGGAAGTTGGTGATTCCAAAAGTCCGGGATGTTCTGACTGTGGCTGATCTGCAACAAATTTGCAGTGTGCTGGGGGTAGAAGGATGTTATGAGGAAGCAGTGATGCAGCTGCAGAACCATTTTAGTACAACTGATAGTACCTCTGTGAAAAAGAATGAAACGATAGTAAGCAGAGCGCAATGGTGTATGTACTATGAACTGCTTCTGGATACTCTTCAGGTGAAAGATACCGTAACTGAAGCGGAAGTACAATATCTTGGAAAAGTTCCCGGAGAACAGCGTATCATAGCAGACAATGGAAATTATGATTGTGATCTGCAAAGCTGTCGGATGGAGTATGGAAAACACTATGTGGCGTATGTGCAGGGGAAGGTACTGCTGGGAATCAAACAGGAAGTGGGACAGATGGATGCAGAAGCGGGAAAAACACCGGAAAAAACAGCTTCCGGGAACAGCGCAGGCACGAAAGTGGGACTGATTACAATTCCGGAGACGGTGCGGGTTCTACTGACGCAGGATCATGGACAGAAGCCGGAACGTGCTGGAGTGTATGTATTGGGAAGTACCACATGGAAAGCATCTGCTTCCGGTGTGGAGGCGGTTGTTGCGGCCCAAACAGCAGCAGACTGTGGTACGTGGATGGCACAGAACGGGGTCAATGAAGCTGTTGTGGAAGCGACAGATGGCGGTACATTAAGTCTGACAGATGCCGGTGGAGCAGTTCAGGGGACCTATGCCGGAAAACTGCATATATATCGAAAGGCAGATGGCAATACATATTGGATTGTGAATGAACTTGGGATGGAAGATTATCTCTGCGGTGTGGTGCCTGGGGAGATGCCTGCATCCTTTGCACCGGAAGCATTGAAAGCCCAGGCAGTCTGTGCCCGGACCTATGCGGCGTTACAGGTGTTGGGAACCGCTTATGAAATGTATCATGCGGATGTGGACGATACCACTGACTGTCAGGTATACCTTCCGGAAAATGCAAATGCGGCGGCAACGGAGGCCGTGTATGCTACCGCCGGACAAATTCTTACCTGGCAGGGGATGATAGCCTCGATTTATTATTTTTCTACGTCCTGTGGTTATACTACCGGTCTGGAAGTATGGCAGCAGGAGGCACTTCCTTATCTGGGGGTTCACAGTCTTGTACAGAATGAAGGAATGGGATCATCTGCAGATATATTTTTGCGGGATGGCCAGGTGACAGCATACGACAGTGAAAGTCGCTTTTTTCGATGGCGGGCTGTGTTGCAGTTAGCAGGAAATGAGCAGAAACTGCGGCACTCATTACAGACGGCAGCCAGCCACCGGGATGGAAAAGTAGTGCTGACAGATGGCGCAGGTGTGCAGACGGAGAATCTGACATCTTTTGGAACGCTAGCGGATCTTGGCATTGATGCAAGATCGGAATCCGGCTGTGTCACAGATCTGCGTCTGACTTTTGAAAACGGTATTGCACATGTATACAATGAAAATGCAATCCGGAATATTTTATGGAGCATTTGTACCACTTTGACAGATAAAAACGGAAATTCTGCACATAATTTCCACATGCTTCCCAGTGCATTTTTTTCGGTTGATACAGAAGAACACGGAATCTATGTGCTCTATGGAGGTGGTTTGGGACACGGGATCGGTATGAGCCAGTATGGTGCGGATGGCATGGCAAAAAGCGGCAAGGGATATGTGGAGATACTTGGAACATTTTTCCCGGGAACAGAACTGTATACAGGATCTGGTGAATAAAAAACTTGATGAAATGTAAAAAATCTGATATTCTATCGGAATGTGAATATTCAAAAGACAATTGTTTTGGATACAAAAGGGGAGAACTTATGGATTATAAGCATTTGATAAGGTTCTTTTTACAAAAACTGAAAAAAGATAATATTGGTGCCTACGCAGCGCAGGCAGCGCTGTTTATCATCATGTCAGCCATCCCGTTTTTACTGGTATTTCTGTCGCTGCTGCGGTTCACACCAGTGAGTGAGAGTACCGTACTGTCGGTGATTCAGATGGTACTTCCGGGACAAATCAAGATCACGCCGATGCTGATCAATGTGGTAAATGAAGTGTATACAAATTCGGCCAAAATGCTTCCAATCGCAGTGATCTTTGCGGTGTATTCTGCTGCAAAGTCGATCCAGAGTCTTCGTTACGGTCTGAATATTGTATACGATACCGATGAGACCCGAAACTGGTTTGTACTGCGTTTCCGGGCAATGATCGAGACATTGATCCTCGTGCTTGTCATCATTTTACTGATGGTATTTCTGGTATTTGGCCGGAAAATCCAGAATATGCTCGTACAGTATGCACCAATTCTGTCCATAGTAACGGATATCATTTTAAAACTGCGGCTGCTGATCCTGTTTTTTGTATTGATCGTATTCTTTATGTTTATTTATAAAGTATTGCCGAACCGGACTGCAACGTTTAAAAGCCAGCTTATTGGAGCGGTGGGATGTTCTGCCGCATGGTATGTATTTTCCTTTGGACTGTCTGTATATGTTGATTATTTTAACGGATTTTCCTTATATGGCAGTCTGACTACGATCTTCCTGTTGATGTTCTGGCTGTACATCAGTATGTACATTTTTCTGGTGTGTGCAGAAGTGAATAATCTGTTTGAAATTCTTCTGGTGGAGATCCAGGAAGCGCGACAGAGAAAAAAAGAACGGGAACAGGATAAAAACGCTTGATGTTTTAAAAAAGCTATGCTAGAATAAATTTTAGTTTTGATTTGGAGATATGTATATTTTCAAATCTTTCTGTTTTTGATTTATTGTCCGGATGCTGTATATAGTATGCTGTACCGGAGAAATAGAATCCAGGTTACAAAAGCTGAGAAGATGTCAGTAGGCAGATGATCGGATTACAGAGAGAATGTATGTTGGCTGAGAGTACATTTAAGGAAAGACATTTGCTGAATTTCCCATCGGAGCTGCTGTTTTGAACAGGGAATGTACGGTTTGCAATGCCGTACGGGTCCAGTAGAGACAGACGGGTCATGCACGTTATGCATCAGAGTGTCCGATGTATGTCGGAAAGTCGGGTGGTACCGCGGAATTATTTCGTCCCTTTCTTTGTGAAGGGACGTTTTTTTATGGGATTGTGGAAGTGCAAAGCACGGAACAATCCGTGTAATCAATATTTCTCAAAATGATAAAACAGAACAATCTGATACATTTATGAATAAGTAAAAGGAGATAAGAGATGAAAGACAAGTTAAAGCAAATCAGAGAAAAAGCGCTTGCTTCTATCGAAAGTTCAGAAGGATTAAACGGATTAAATGATGTCCGTGTTGCATTCCTCGGGAAAAAAGGTGAGCTTACTGCAGTATTAAAAGGAATGAAAGATGTCAGCCCGGAAGAGCGTCCATTGGTTGGTCAGATGGTAAATGAGACAAGAGCAGCCATCGAACAAAAATTAGAAGAAACCAAAAAGAAAATGGAAGCGTTGGAGTTGGAACATAAACTGAAAAAAGAAGTCATTGACGTAACACTTCCGGCAAAGAAAAACCGTGTAGGTCATGGTCATCCGAACACCATCGCCCTGGAAGAAGTTGAGCGTATCTTTGTTGGTATGGGATATGAAGTCGTAGAAGGACCGGAAGTAGAGTACGATTACTACAACTTTGAGGCACTGAATATTCCGGCAAATCATCCGGCCAAAGATGAACAGGATACATTCTATATCAATGACAAAATTGTACTTCGTACACAGACATCTCCGGTACAGGTTCGAGTGATGGAACAGGGCAAACTGCCGATCCGTATGATCGCACCGGGACGTGTATTCCGTGCCGATGAAGTAGATGCAACTCATTCTCCGTCCTTCCATCAGATTGAGGGACTGGTTATCGATAAAGGTGTTACATTTGCAGATCTGAAAGGAACACTGCAGGAGTTTGCAAAAGAGCTGTTCGGACCTGAGACAAAAGTAAAATTCCGTCCACATCATTTCCCATTCACAGAGCCGAGTGCTGAGGTAGACGTGACTTGCTTCAAATGTGGTGGAAAAGGATGCCGTTTCTGTAAAGGTGAAGGATGGATTGAGATTCTTGGCTGTGGCATGGTTCACCCGCACGTACTTGAGATGAGCGGCATTGATCCAAAGGAATATTCCGGATTTGCGTTCGGTGTAGGCCTGGAGCGTATCGCACTGTTAAAATATGAAATCGACGATATGCGTCTGCTTTACGAAAATGACGACAGATTTTTGAAACAGTTTTAGCGTTAGCTTTGAGAAGTGCATAGGAAAAATTTTGAGGGAAAGATTTTCGAATCTGCACGAAAGAAGTGCATAAGAAAAACTTTGCAGGAATAATTTTCGAATCTGCACGAAAAATTATGAAAGAATTAATATAGGAGAAAGAAACATGACAACTTCATTATCTTGGATAAAAGCATATGTTCCGGAATTAGAAGTAGAGCCGCAGGAATACATGGATGCGATGACACTTTCCGGTTCAAAAGTAGAAGGATATAAAAAATTAGATGAGGATCTGGAAAAAATCGTGATCGGTCAGGTATTAAAAATCGAAAAACACCCGGATGCAGATAAACTGGTAATCTGCCAGGTGGATATCGGCGGAGAGACCACACAGATTGTAACCGGCGCACCAAACGTATTTGAAGGCGCAAAAGTCCCGGTTGTATTAGACGGTGGACGTGTTGCAGGCGGTCATGACGGAAAAGTCGTAGAAGGCGGCATCAAAATCAAAAAAGGTAAATTAAGAGGTATAGAGTCCAATGGTATGATGTGCTCCATTGAAGAACTTGGCTCTAATACCGATATGTATCCGGATGCAGCTGAGGACGGACTTTACATTTTACCGGAAGACGCTCCGGTTGGTGAGAGTGCAGTTGCTTATCTTGGATTAGATGACGTAGTTGTAGAGTACGAGATTACATCTAACCGTGTAGACTGCTTTTCCATTCTTGGTATTGCCCGTGAGGCAGCAGCTACTTTCGGAAAAGAATTTATTCCGCCGGTAGTAACAGAGACAGGAAATACAGAGGACGTAAACGACTACATTAAAGTATCTGTAGAAGATGCGGATCTTTGCCCGCGTTATACTGCCCGTGTAGTAAAAAATATTAAGATCGCACCGTCACCGAAGTGGATGCAGCACAGACTGGCTTCCCACGGTATCCGTCCGATCAACAATATCGTAGATATCACAAACTATGTCATGGAAGAGTTTGGACAGCCAATGCATGCTTATGATATGGATACAATCTCCGGCCATGAGATTCGGGTACGCCGTGCTGCTAAAGGAGAGAAATTTGTTACGTTAGATGGCCAGGAGCGCACCTTGGATGACAGTATTTTGATGATCTGCGATGGCGAAAAAGCAATCGGACTTGCCGGTATCATGGGTGGCGAAAACTCCATGATCACAGACAATGTTCAGACAATGCTTTTTGAGGCGGCTTGCTTTGATGGAACAAACATCCGTCTGTCCAGCAAAAAAGTAGGTCTTCGTACCGACGCTTCCTCCAAATTTGAAAAAGGCCTGGATCCAAACAATGCGATTGAGGCTATGAACCGTGCCTGCCAGCTCATCGAAGAACTTGGTGCAGGTGAAGTTGTTGGCGGTGTCGTTGATGTATACCAGAAAGAAATGACAGGAAGAAGAATTGCATTTGATCCGGATTGGATCAATGGTCTGCTCGGAACTGATATTTCTGCAGAGACAATGATCGGATATTTCAAAAAAATCGATCTTGGTTTTGATGAGGAGACACAGGAAGTCATCGTTCCATCCTGGAGACAGGATCTGCTCCGTGATGCAGACATCGCAGAGGAAGTAGCACGTTTCTACGGATATGACAATATCCCGACCACACTTCCATCCGGAGAATCCACAACAGGTAAACTTTCCTTTAAACTTCGTGTAGAGGAAGTGGCAAGAGAAGTTGCCCAGTTCTGCGGATTTTCACAGGGAATGACATACTCCTTCGAGAGTCCGAAGGTATTTGATAAATTATTACTTCCGGCAGACAGTCAGTTGCGTAATACCGTAACGATTTCCAATCCGCTTGGCGAGGACTTCAGTATTATGCGTACCGTTTCCTTAAACGGAATGCTGACATCTCTTTCTACCAACTTCAATCGTAGAAACAAAGATGTGCGTCTGTATGAATTAGGAAATATTTATCTGCCAAAACAGGAGCCTGTTACAGAGCTTCCGGAAGAGCGCATGCAGTTTACATTGGGATTCTACGGTGATGGCGATTTCTATACTATGAAAGGTGTTATTGAGGAGTTCCTGTATAAAGTAGGCATGAATCTGAAACCGGAGTATGATCCGGAGTCGGAACTGTCCTTCTTACATCCTGGACGTCAGGCAAATGTTATTTATGATGGTCAGGTAATCGGCTACCTCGGTGAGGTTCATCCGACAGTTGCAGCAAATTACTCCATTAAAGATCGCGTATACGTTGCTGTCATTGATATGCCGGAAATCGTTTCCCGTGCAACTTTTGACCGCAAATACGAAGGCATTGCAAAATATCCGGCAGTCAGCCGCGACCTCAGTATGGTTGTTCCGAAACATGTACTTGCAGGCGATATTGAGAAGGTATTTGACGAGAGAGGCGGCAAGATTCTTGAGTCTTATGAATTATTTGATATTTATGAGGGCGCACAGATTAAAGCAGGATTCAAATCTCTGGCTTATAAACTGACCTTCCGTGCAAAAGACCGTACGTTAGAGGAAGCAGATATCACTGCTGCCATGAAGAAGATAATGAACGGTCTGGAGCGTCTGGGCATAGAGCTGCGCCAGTAGAAAGTTGGTGTCTGTATTGAACGAAAACGAAATGAAGGTAACAGATTATTATTTTGATCTGCCACAGGAGCAGATTGCGCAGGACCCGCTGGAGGATCGGTCATCCTCCAGACTTCTGGTCCTGGATAAAGAGACTGGCGAGTATTCTCATCATGTATTCCGGGAAATCACAGAATTCCTGAAACCAGGTGACTGCCTTGTCTTAAACAATACAAAAGTAATTCCTGCCCGTCTGTTTGGTGAAAAAGAGGGGACTCAGGCAAAAATCGAGATTCTTCTGCTGAAACGCAAGGAAAACGATGTCTGGGAAACGCTGGTAAAACCGGGTAAAAAGGCAAAAGTCGGCACAAAGATTATTTTTGGTGGTGGACTTTTAGTCGGTGAAGTGATTGATATCGTGGAAGAGGGCAACCGTCTGATCCAATTTACTTATGAAGGAATTTTTGAAGAAATTCTGGATCAGTTAGGTCAGATGCCGTTACCGCCATATATCACACATCAGTTAAAGGACAAGAACCGTTATCAGACTGTTTACGCAAAATATGACGGTTCTGCAGCAGCTCCGACTGCAGGGTTACATTTTACACCGGAACTGCTTCAGCAGGTAAAAGATATGGGCGTTGATATTGCAGAGGTAACACTGCATGTCGGACTTGGTACTTTCCGTCCGGTAAAAGTGGACAATATCCTGGAACACCATATGCATTCAGAGTTCTATATGGTGACACAGGAAGCCGCTGACAAGATCAACAATGCGAAGAAAAACGGTCATCGTGTAATTTGTGTTGGAACCACAAGCTGCCGTACCATTGAGTCCGCAGCGGACGAAAACGGTATGTTGAAAGAGAGCAGCGGATGGACAGAGATTTTCATCTATCCGGGCTATCAATTCAAAGTGCTGGATTGTCTGATCACAAACTTCCATCTGCCGGAGTCAACGTTGCTGATGCTGGTTTCTGCACTTGCAGGAAGAGAGCATGTGCTGGCGGCTTATGAGGAAGCAGTGAAGGAAGGATATCGGTTCTTCTCCTTTGGAGATGCGATGTTTATTCAGTAGAAAGCATTTCTAAGAAAATATAGTGGGATAAATAAATAGTGCCTGTGACAGTGTGTGGGCTGTCGCAGGTGCTATTTTTGTGTGTGCTGATTTTTTCGATATAGAAGAAAGAGCATAAATAATAGAATTACTGGAAAAATAAGTCCGCATCTCATGCCGATCCTAATATTATTCCCGGCGTTCTGGGTGATACGGCCAACAATTCCAGGCCCGATACTGCCACCTAAATCTCCTGCCATGGCAAGGAGAGAGAACATAGCTGTCCCACCCTTTGGAAACGTTTTTGAGGAAATACTGATTGTCCCCGGCCACATAATTCCAACTGAAAAACCGCATACTATACAACCGACAAGTCCAATGATCGAATTAGATGACAGGGCAGAAAGGAGATAGCAGATAACACATAATATGCCGGAACCGCCCATAAACTTCATTAAATCCAGCTGTTTTCCATATTTCCCAAAAATTATGCGACTGATGCCCATGGTGACTGCAAACATACATGGACCTGCTAAGTCTCCCAGTGCTTTTGACAATCCCAGCGCAGATTCGGCATAAGCAGATGCCCATTGAGCCATTGCAAGTTCAGAAGCCCCAGAACAGATCATCAGACATATCGCAACCCAGAAAAAAGGTTTGGCAAATAGACTTTTAATTCCCATTCCGGTGCCGGTGTCAACCAGATGCTCAATCGGACAGGTCATGAAATTATAAGTGTTAACAGCAGGAATGAGCGCCCATATTACGGCAAGCCATTTCCAGCTGTTTATGCCGAATATCAGAAAAAACAAGCTGGAAATCAAAATTGTTCCAACAGATCCCCAACAGTAAAAGGAATGGAGCAGGCTCATTGTTGCTTCTTTGTTTTCAAATGGACAGGCTTCAATAATAGGGCTGCAAAGCACTTCGATTAAGCCACTTCCGATAGCATAAACAACGACACTGCATATAATTCCAATGAAAGGATCAGGTAAAAGATCAGGTAAAAATGCCAGTCCAACCAGTCCAAGTGAAGCAAATATTTCTGATGCAACAACGCAAATACGATATCCGATATAATCTACAAATTTGGCACAGAACAGATCAACCAGAAGTTGTGTGAAAAAGAAGAAAGTGGATATCAAAGCAATATTACCGAGAGAAATATGATAGTCATTGTGAAATTTCAAAAAAAGAAGCGGTGCAAAGTTTGCCGCAATAGCCTGCGTGATAAAGCCCATATAACAGGCAATTTTTGTCTTATGATAGTCATTTTTCTTTACAGTATTCATTTCTTATTTCCCGTTCCGAATATTTTTAACAATTTTATGTTCAATAGAAAGATGTTCATAAAAATGCTGCCACAAAAAAAGTCTGTTTTTGGTGGTGCGGTTATTTCAATTCTGTCTCCTTCAATGCTGATCTCACTTTCATTCATCCATTTAAAAATCATGCGAATACCTCTTTTCTTTTTTGTTTGATTATATAACAAATAAAAAATATATGCATTGAATTAAATTGCAAAAATACTGTATAATATCGTAAAAAGAAAGAATGTGATATGGAGATGAATTATAATAAAATACTTACAGACGAGGATTTTATGGAAATCAAGCAACACGGAAGCAGTGATTATCCATTCCAGTATTATTATGATGAACTGGAATTATTTGAGTTTCCAAGAGTCTCTAAAGGTCTCTAAAGAGACCCTTAGAGACGGTTAAGAATAAGAAGGAGTACACATGCAATTATTAATTGAACAACGTGTATTTTCCTGGTCAGATACATATGATATCTACGATGAACAGGGAAATCAGAAATATTTTGTGAAAAATGAACTTATCTCATTAGGACATCGCCTCCATGTATATGATGCGGCGCACAATGAAATCGGATTTATCAAACAGAAATTATTCTGTTTACTTCCAACTTTTGAAATCGAATGGAATGGACAGTTGATGGGGCACATAGAGCAGCGTTTTGCTTTGTTCCGTCCAAAATATGATGTGGATTTCATGGGATGGCGTGCAGAAGGTGATTTCATGGGCTGGGATTATGATGTGTATGAAGCATGCAGTGCAGTCGTTCATGTACATAAAAAGATTCTGAGCTGGGGTGACACCTACGCCATCGAGTTTGATGATCCGAAGCATGAAATTCCGGCATTGTTACTGGTACTGGCCATTGATGCTGCAAACTGTTCACAGAATAATTCTTAAATGTCCGTTTTACAAAGGCTGAGAGAAATAGAACAAAAAGAAGAAAGAGAATTAGCAAGAATATGGGAAAAACATTAGTCATTGCCGAAAAACCTTCCGTTGGGCGTGATATCGGCAGAGTTTTAAAGTGTGGAAAGAAAATTGACGGAGCTCTGGAAGGCAGTCAGTATATCGTAACATGGGGATTAGGCCACTTGATTACATTGGCAGATCCGGAGCATTATGATAAAAAATACAGAGACTGGAAAATGGAAGACCTTCCGATGCTTCCGGGGAAGATGGATATCGAGGTCATCAAGCAGACCGGGAAGCAATATCAGGCAGTGAAACGACAGATCTACCGTAAGGATGTATCGGATATTGTCATTGCCACCGATGCCGGCCGAGAGGGGGAGCTGGTTGCCCGCTGGATTCTGAAGAAAGCAGACAATCACAAGCCGTGTAAGCGTCTGTGGATTTCTTCTGTGACAGATAAAGCAATCCGTCAGGGATTTGAGCATCTGAAAAATGCAAAAGAATATGATAATCTGTATCATGCGGCTGTCTGCCGTGCAGAGGCAGACTGGCTGGTTGGATTAAATGCGACCAGAGCATTGACCTGCAAATACAATGCGCAGTTGTCCTGTGGTCGCGTACAGACGCCGACACTTGCAATGATTGCAAAGCGGGAAGAAGAAATTCGGAAATTTGTTCCAAAACCATATTACGGACTGCAATTGCAGGCAGAGGGTGTGGTATTTACCTGGAAAGATGAAAAAAGTGGCAGTTATCGCAGCTTTCAGAAGGAACAGATAGCGAATATTCAGAAAAAATTGTCCGGAAAGAAATTGCAGATCATAAAAGCAGATACAAAGGTGAAAAAGCAGGGCGCACCACAATTATATGACCTGACACAGTTGCAACGGGAAGCGAATCAGAAATTTGGATTTTCTGCAAAAGAAACGTTGAATATTATGCAGCGGCTGTATGAAAATCATAAAGTCCTGACTTATCCGCGAACGGATTCCCGTTATTTGACAGCAGATGTCATGGGAACGATCAAAGAACGTTTGCAGGCCATCAATGCAGGGGTTTACCGAGAATTTGCGGCTCCACTGATTCGCCGCGAACTGCCGAAGAAACCTGCATTTGTCAATGATGCAAAAGTCAGCGACCATCATGCGATCATTCCAACGGAGCAGGCACCAAATTATATCCATATGAGTAATGAGGAACGAAAAATCTACGATATGGTAGTGCGCAGATTTCTGGCAGTTATGTATCCGGCGTATGAATACGAAGAATCTGTATTGACTGGAGCAGTGGAAGGAGAACATTTTTATGCCAGAGGAACCCGTCCGTTGCATATGGGATGGAAAGCGGTTTATGAAAATCAGTCCGAGGATGAGGAAGAAGAGGAATTAAAACGCCAGAATCTTCCTGTAATGCAAAAAGGGCAGGAATTTTCCATTTCCGATATCCGCCTGACAGAAGGTAAGACAAAGCCACCGGCACGATTTACCGAAGGCACGCTGATCGCTGCCATGGAAAATCCGGTACGTTATATGGAAAGCAGCAACAAAGAAATGGCGAAGACACTGGGAGAAACCGGTGGACTTGGAACGGTTGCTACCAGGGCAGATATTATTGAAAAATTGTTTTCCGGCTTTTTATTAGAGAAAAAGGGTGAAGATATCTATACCACAGCGAAGGCACGTCAGCTTCTGGAACTGGTTCCGGAAGATCTGCGCAAGCCGGAACTGACGGCAGAGTGGGAAATGAAACTCTCAAAGATTGCAGAAGGAAAACTTTCAGACCGGAAGTTTATGAATGAGATTCGGACTTATTCAACGGATCTGGTAAAACAGATCAAGACAGCGGAAGGAACTTTTCGGCATGATAATATGACAAACAAACTTTGTCCGAATTGCGGGAAACGTCTGCTTGCTGTAAATGGCAAAAACAGTCGGATGCTTGTATGTCAGGATCGGGAATGCGGATACCGGCAGACTATCGCAAAGACGACGAATGCCCGCTGTCCGCAGTGTCATAAACGAATGGAACTGATCGGCAGCGGTGAAAATGCTTCTTTTGTATGTAAGTGTGGATATAAGGAGCGCCTGAGTAAATTCCAGGAGCGCCGGAAGAAAGAAGGCGCAGGAGTTTCCAAACGGGATGTACAGAATTATCTGAAGAAACAACAGAAAGAGGTAAAGCAGGAGACCGGCAGTAATGCAATGCTGGACGCATTGAAAAACATTAAATTGTAAACAAATAAAAAATATTCAACCAGAGCGGGAAAGGTTCTGATTGAATATTTTTTGCTTTTCAGAAAAATATCTGGTTAAAATCTATGAGAGAATCATTCGGTCTGGTCGTTAGAAATTTGTGTTTTTATGTACCTGAATTTCATTGTCAGATACGATACATGAATTTGTTTCATCTATAAAATGAAAAAAAATCACTTTATCTCTTTACAATCAAAAAACACACCGATATAATGTTAAATGCTGGTAAAAACCAACATTTCAGGAAAGAGTAGTCACGAAAAGAGGAGAGATAGATCATGAAAAATGGAATTGAGATCAGATGGCATGGCCGTGGCGGTCAGGGTGCCAAGACTGCAGCACTGCTTCTGGCAGATGTAGCTTTTAAAACCGGAAAGCATGTACAGGGTTTCCCGGAGTACGGTCCGGAGCGCATGGGCGCGCCGATCACTGCTTATAACAGAATCAGTTCAGATGTGATTCGTGTACATTCCAATATTTATGATCCGGATTTTGTTGCAGTTGTTGATGAGACATTATTACATACCGTTGATGTAACAGCCGGATTGAAAAAAGAAGGTGCCATCATTGTTAATACAGCAAAATCAAAAGAAGAGATCATGCCGCAGTTAAACGGTTATGAGGGACGTGTCGTTACGATTGATGCAAGAACAATTTCTGAGGAAGCACTGGGAAAATATTTTCCGAATTCTCCAATGCTGGCAGCAGTTGTAGCAACTACCGGTGTAATGCCGAAAGAAACATTTTTGCATGAAATGCGTGCTTCTTACAAACATAAATTTGCAAAAAAACCGGAAGTGATTGATGGAAATATGAAAGCACTGGAAATGGCTTTTGCGGCTGTAGAGGAAGCATAGAGGAGATAGAAGATGAGAACAGATATCAATAAAATCAATGAACATACGCCACATACAGGGCTGACGGAAGGAATGCAGGTATTTGCTGCAGGAACTTCCAAATATTTTAAGACCGGTGAGTGGAGAAATAATACACCGGTTTATTTAGAGGATAACTGCAAACAGTGTCTGCTGTGTGCACCGGTCTGTCCGGACAGTTCCATTCCGGTCAAAGATCAGAAACGAGGAGCCTTTGACTTAGATCACTGCAAAGGGTGCGGAATCTGTGCAAAGGTATGTCCGTTTGGAGCAATCAAAATGAAGGAGGGCGTAGAATAATGGGAATCAAAGAACGTATGTCAGGTAACGAGGCCGTTGCCTATGCAATCAAACAGGTAAATCCGGATGTTATGCCGGCATTTCCGATCACGCCGTCCACAGAGATTCCGCAGATGGTATCCACATACATTGCAAACGGCGAAATCGATACAGAGTTTATTCCGGTCGAGAGTGAACATTCTGCAATGAGTGCCTGCATCGGATCTGAGGCAGCAGGCGCAAGGACACTGACCGCAACTTCTTCCGCTGGTCTGGCCCTGATGTGGGAGGAATTGCTGCTGGCAGCTTCCAACCGTATGCCGATCGCTCTGACATTGGTAAACCGTACCCTTTCCGGTCCGATCAACATCAACTGTGATCATACCGATGGTATGGGGGCCCGTGATACCGGATGGATTCAGATTTATGCAGAAAACAATCAGGAAGTATACGATAATTTTATTCAGGCATACCGCATTGCCGAGCATAAAGATGTCCGCCTGCCGATTATGATTTGTCAGGATGGTTTTATTACCAGTCACGCCGTAGAGAATATTGAATTATTAGAGGATGCACCGGTCAAAGAGTTCGTTGGTGAATATCATCCGGAGGAGTATTTGTTAAATCCGGGGAAACCGGTTTCTGTTGGACCGTATGCAGTATCTAATTTTGTAATGGAAAGTAGAAAAAATCAGCTGATTGCGCTGGAGAATGCAAAACAGGTTATCTTAGATGTAGCCAAAGAGTTTGCAGGAATTTCCGGCAGAGAGTACGGTCTTTTTGAAGAATATAAGACAGAAGATGCAGACTATGTGATGGTTATTATTGGTTCCGCAGCAGGAACAGCAAAAGAGGCTGTAGACGAGCTGCGCGAGGAAGGAAAGAAAGTCGGAGTTCTGAAATTGCGTGTGTTCCGCCCGTTCCCGGCTGAAGAAATCGTAGAGGCAATCAAAAACTGCAAGGCTGTAGCTATCATGGATCGTTGCGAGAGTTACAACGGAAACGGTGGACCGCTTGGTTCTGAGATTACAGCAGGTCTGTACCGCACAAGAACTTATATGGAAGCAATTAATTATATCTATGGACTTGGTGGACGTGATTTTACTGTTGAAGAAGCAAAAGATGTATTTGCAGAACTGGAAGATGTAGTAGAAAATGGTAAACCGGTAACACAGTATCAGTATATCGGTCTGAGAAAGTAGGAGGCAGAGTGATGAGCGAATATAAATTTAAAGAAGTTATGAGCAAACCGGAACGTCTGGCTCCGGGACACAGAATGTGTGCAGGATGTGGCGCAACCATCGCAGTTCGTGCCGTACTGCGTGCATTGCATGAGGGAGATCAGGCAGTGATCGGTAACGCAACCGGATGTCTGGAGGTTTCTTCTTTCATGTATCCATATACGGCGTGGGAGGACAGCTATATCCATAATGCATTTGAAAATGCAGGTGCTACATTAAGTGGTGTTGAGACAGCATACAAAGCACTGAAAAAACGTGGTCGTCTGCCGGAAGATGCAACCTTCAAATTTATCACATTTGGTGGTGATGGTGGTACATATGATATCGGTTTCCAGTCTCTTTCCGGAGCAATGGAGCGTAATCACGATATGGTGTATGTCTGCTACGATAATGGAGCATACATGAATACCGGTATCCAGCGTTCTTCTGCAACTCCGATGTATGCAGATACTACAACTACACCGGTTGGAACACAGTCCAACGGTAAAATGCAGAACAGAAAAGATCTGGCATCTATTATCGCAGATCATGATGTTCCGTATGTTGGTCAGACAACGATGATCGGTAATTTCTCCGATCTTCACAAAAAAGCAGAGAAAGCCATCTACACAGAGGGTGCTGCTTTCTTAAATATCATGACTCCATGTCCGCGTGGATGGCGTTATGATACTGCCGAGATCATGAAAATCTGTAAACTTGCAGTTGAGACATGTTACTGGCCGATGTTTGAGGTAGAGCATGGCAAATGGCGCTTAACATACGAGCCAAAGAAAAAACTGCCGATCGAGGACTTCTTACGCGAGCAGGGCAGATTCAAACATCTGTTCAAACCGGGCAATGAAGATCTGATCGCTCAGTTCCAGGCTGAGGTTGACCGTCGTTGGGAAGAGCTGCAGTATAAGTGTGCACGATAATCCGGGAGGAATAAATATATGACTTTGTTATCCTATCAGGTATTTCAGACAGTGGTGGGACAGGGGAGTTTTCAGAAGGCGGCAGAGATTTTAAATCTGACGCCTTCTGCTGTCAGTCATGCGATTGCATCGATGGAGCAGGAACTGGGATTTTCCCTGTTTACGAGAAATAAGGCAGGGGTAGCCCTGACCAACTATGGAGAACATCTGCTTCCATACGTGAATGCGGTGTTAAACAGTGACGAAAGCCTGCAGCAGGCAATTGCGGGACTGAACGGACTGAAAATGGGAAATGTAAAGGTGGGCTGTTTTTCCAGCGTATGCACAAACTGGATGACAGACATCATCCATTCCTTTCATCAGCGTTACCCGGACATTAATATCGAACTGTATCAGGGAACCTATGCGGACGTGTCTTACTGGATCAAAAACGGTATTGTGGACATTGGATTTCTCTCCCTGTCTTCTGCCGGAGATCTGCCAATTGAGCCGTTGTACCGTGATCCGTTGCTCTGTGTAGTGCCAAAAGATTACCGTAAACGGGAAGATACACCATATATGACACCGGATGAGATGAAAGATCAGGTCTTTGTATCCCAGATGGAGACCACGGATGCAGATATCGCAATTTTTATGAAACAGAATGGATTGGGAAATGTACGGATGGACTATCATGTGGTAGATGACCTGTCTACGATTGCATTGGTGGCAGCAGGACTTGGCATTTGCATTATGCCGGAGTTGGTTATGAATGATATTCCATACGAAGTGCATCGTTATCCAATGATGCCGGAAGCATATCGTGTCATAGGAATATCGGCATTAAATCCGAATTTCCTTGCACCTGCGGTTAAAATGCTTTACCAGCACGTTGTAGAAAAGTATAAGACCATAGAAGAAGCATAAAAGAGTTACTGTGAGGGGTAAAAATGCTTCTCCTGTCTATTTATATAACCCTTTCTTTTTATCCCCTTCCGTATAGTAATTATTGTGCTCTGGTTGAATTGCACAAAAATAATGCCAAAAAGTATAATAATTCGCCAGATTGTATAAATTCACAAAAAATTAATAAATTTTATTGACTTTTTATTTCGATGAGGGTAATATTACAGTCATCAAAGGCAAAGGTGCTGAGAAGAATGAACTTCCGGTGCCTTTTTCTATTTTCCGGGATAAAGATCCTGTCATAGCGATTAACAGCATTTATAAACATGTGTTAGTTGAATTTTTAGTGGATTAATGCCCGGACAATAGAAAAACTCTGATAGCGGCACAATGGGGTGTCATCTGCAGGCTAGCGGCAGGTGACGCTCCTTTTTTTATTTGATAGGAAATAATAATAATAGATTTCCTGTCAAAAAACTATATGGTGCCGTTTTAAGTAAAGATTCTTTGGAATCGAAAAACTAGGAGGTAAGTTATGACGCAGGAGATTATGACTTTTATTAATGACAACATATTTGGTGTCTGGTTTCTGATGGGTGCCGCATTGGTATTCTGGATGCAGGCAGGTTTCGCAATGGTAGAGGCAGGTTTCACCAGAGCAAAAAATACCGGTAACATTTTGATGAAGAACCTGATGGATTTCTGTATTGGTACTGTAATGTTCATTCTGATTGGATTTTCGTTCTTACTTGGCGAAGATGTGTTAGGATTTATTGGAAAACCGGGATTTGATCTTTTCTCATCCTACAGTAATTTCAGTTTTTCAAGTTTCGTATTTAACTTAGTATTCTGTGCTACCACAGCAACCATCGTTTCCGGTGCTATGGCAGAGAGAACAAAATTTTTATCCTATTGTATTTATTCCGGAGTAATCTCTGCATTGATTTACCCGATTGAAGCACACTGGATCTGGGGCGGCGGCTGGTTAGCACAGCTTGGCTTCCATGATTTTGCAGGATCCTGTGCAATTCATATGGTTGGTGGTGTCAGCGCACTGATCGGTGCATGGCTTCTTGGACCACGTATCGGTAAATTTACAAAAGACGAGAATGGCAAGATCAGAAAAGTAAATGCTATTCCGGGACATAACCTTGCACTTGGCTGCCTTGGATGTTTCATTCTCTGGTTTGGCTGGTATGGTTTCAACGGCGCAGCAGCAACAAGTATTGAGCAGTTAGGTTCTATTTTCCTTACAACAACCATTTCACCGGCAGTTGCAACGGTTGTTTGTATGATATTTACATGGTTAAAATATGGTAAACCTGATGTCTCCATGTGTCTGAATGCTTCTTTAGCAGGTCTGGTAGCAATCACAGCTCCTTGTGATGTTACAGATGCAGCAGGTTCCATCGTAATCGGTGCTGTGGCAGGTTTATTAGTAGTATTTGGTGTATGGCTTCTTGATTACAAGTTACATGTAGATGATCCGGTTGGTGCCGTAGCCGTTCACTTTATGAATGGTATCTGGGGTACATTTGCAGTAGGTCTTTTTGCTACAAACACAGCTCCGGGTTATGCAATCGCAGATAAAAACGGAAATGAGCTTGTCGGTCTGTTCTATGGCGGCGGCGTAAAATTATTAGGTCTGCAGTGCCTTGGTATCATAACCGTTCTGGCATGGGCAGCAGTTACAATTACAATTACATTCCTTGTAATTCGTGCAACAATCGGTCTTCGTGTCAGCGAAGAAGAAGAAATCATTGGTCTGGATCAGACAGAACATGGTCTTGCAAGCGCTTATGCAGACTTTGCATTAACATCCAGTATCAACAACTTCTCATCTGCTACTCCGGTTAAACTTCCGAAAAATGCAGTACCAATCGATGAGGCTGTTCCGGTACAGGTTCGTACTCCGGATCCATCTATTGCAACTGGCAGCGATGTAAGTATTACAAAGATTACAATCTATGCAAAACAGAGCAGATTCGATGCCCTCAACGAGGCAATGGCTGCAATTGGTATCAATGGTATGACCGTTACAAATGTACTTGGTTGTGGTGCTCAGCACGGCAGAACAAGCAAATACCGTGGTGTTACCATGGATATGAACTTACTGCCTAAGATTCAGGTTGATATCGTAGTAAGTAAAGTTTCTCCTAGAACTGTTATTGAAGCTGCCAAGAAAGCACTGTATACCGGTCATATCGGTGATGGTAAGATCTTCGTATACAACGTAGAAAATGCAATCAAGATCAGTACCGGTGCAGAAGGTTACGATGCACTTCAGGACTAACTGTAAAAGGCAATAGTAGTAATAATAAGCTGATACAATTTCAGTAATTTAGTAATTCTTCAAAATCCTTATATAAAACCTTAACGAAAAAGCAGATGCTTCGGATTTTTGTCTGGAACATCTGTTTTTTATCGTAGATCTAAATTTTATCATGAATCAAAAGTTCAAGCAGACGATGTGCAGCCATGCTCATGGGATGAGTCTGATCATACACAATGCTGACCTGGCGGGTAGGAAGTGCCTCTCTCAATTTCAAAGAAACTACAGAATTGTTCTGTAATGCATCCGTAACCATTGGCTCAGGAAGAAAAGCAAGTCCAAGCTCATTTTTGACCAGGGGAAGAATCTGATCTGTCGTGGCCGTTTCAATATCCGGGACCAGACGCAGACCATGAGAGAAAAAAAGCTCATCATAAAAATGCCGGGTAGCAGTATTCACCCCCAGACAGATAAATGGATAGTTTTTCAATTCAGAAATCGATAAAATTTTTTGCTGAAGAGGACGGAAGGTAGTTCCTCCGACAAGGATATCCTGAAAAGGCTGCAAATTTACCTGAATCAGCGGTGAAGTAACGGTCAATGGAGTTGTCACAACTGCGAAATCAATTTCACCGCTTTTGAGAGATTGAATAGCCTGCGGTGTAGAATGATTTGCAATTTTTAGCCGTACTTTTGGATAATCTATATGAAACTGACGTAATCGATGCAGAAGATAGATATTCAAAGCGATTTCACTGGCACCGATTGAAATGCTGCCATATTCCAGACTTGCACTTTTCGTCAGTTCATCTTCCGCAGCCTGCAATTGTGTCATGGCAGCCGATACACGTACATAAAGCTGCTGGCCTTCCGGTGTCAACTGTACGCCTCGGTTGGTGCGCACAAATAATGTGCACTGGATTTCCTGCTCCAGAGCATTCATGGCCCGCGTAATATTTGGCTGACTGTTGTGGAGTGCATGTGCTGCTTTCGTAAAATTACAGTATCTGGCTACATAATAAAAAATTTTGTAATATTCAAAATTTACATTCATAATGAAATCTCCTGTAAAAATGATAGTTGATGACGGAAACAGATATATCAAAATATTATAATAAGCATGTCAATAATATCTTTTACTGATTGCTGATTTCCTATTATAATCGACTTGAATAGAAAAAACAACTGTCATAAAAAATGAATAGGAGATGATTGTATGTCACTTGTTTTACCAAGAGAAGAGGAAGTTGAGAAAATGTTTTCACGCATTCTGGCATCCAGGGATGCATGTGAACGTCTCAGTGAGACATTTTATAACCATCTGTGTGATGATAATCGTTTTATAGATTCTGATCCGGGACATTTTGCAGAAGTTATGTTAAAAGCATATGAAAATGGTGATGTCAGTGCGGTTCTGCTGGAATTGTGTAATCGCAGCATGTTTGATCTGCTGAAGGAAGCTTATCTGATTCCAAAGAGATTTCATGGAAAAACAGGGGAAAATCCGGTTCTGTTGACAGATATCAATGGAAAAGTATTGAATACAAAGCAATCCGTTGTTTCCAGACATGAATATAAGAAATTTCTGGAAATCTATCAGGCGCATGTGGCAGCTCCACGTTCGAAACTATATCTGGCAGACGGATATGATATGGTCAGGTACTATACGGAACATATGAATATCGAGGAAAAAAAGGAAAAAAGGGAACGGGGTATCCTGATTTTATATGCTATGCCAGATACGAAAAAATTACATCTTTCCGAGGCTCAGGCTTATGATGTGGTCTGGAATACTTTTCAGGAGATTCAGAAAGCAGCGTATTCTGCAATTGTTTATTATGGACAGGAAACCGGAAGTAAGGCGGGAAAATCTTTTGATGAACTTGGGGTACTGTTACCTATCCATCAGTTTGAAAACAGAATGCTTCAGCATTTAAGTATGATCGACGGACTTGTGCTGTCTTGCAGAGAACAGATGATACGGGTAGCTGGTGCGGACAGTCTGGATTTGTAATCAGATAACAGTGTTTTACTTCTATAAGTGGTGAGTAATAACAAATTTATCTCAGTGGGAGTGCATTGTATGTGGACATTCAATGATCAGAGTATTGTAAAAAAGAATCATATGGATATTTTATGGCACAAATATGCGGATAAATCCGAAGAAAAAACGATTGTCGACGCTGACCTTCCGGCTAAGGCATCTGTCGTTGGGAGAGTTGGACTTATGATGTTGTCATGTGGGACAGGTGCCTGGCGTGTGCGCAGTTCCATGAATGAGCTGTCGGCTTTGCTGGATATGACATGTACCGTGGATATCGGACTGATGTCAATCAATTATACCTGTTTTGATGGAAATGATGCATTCAGTCAGTCGTTATGCCTGACGAATACGGGGGTAAATACATCGAAACTGAACCGCTTGGAAAAGTTTGTGATGCATTTTAAAGAACGGGAAATTACAAAAAGCTGTGAAGAAATACATACGATACTTGATAAGATAGAAGAAATACATGGATTGTATTCACCTGTTACACTGGCAGTCGCAGCAGCATTGGCCTGTGCCTGTTTTACATTTCTGCTTGGCGGTGGCCCCATTGAGATGCTGTGTGCTTTTGCCGGTGCAGGAATTGGCAATTATATCCGGTGTAAGCTTTCGAAACATCATTATACGCTGTTTTTGTGCATTATTGTGTCAATATCAGCAGCATGTCTTTCTTATTCTGTTATGCTGAAATTACTGGAGATCTGCTTTGATGTAAAAGTGGAGCACGAGGCAGGATATATCTGTGCCATGCTTTTTATCATACCGGGATTCCCTTTTATTACCAGTGGGATTGATCTGGCAAAACTGGATTTGCGATCCGGAATGGAACGGATGATGTATTCCGTTATTATTATATCGGTTGCGACTATGACAGCCTGGGTTCTGGCGATGGTACTGGGGTTAAAACCGCTGTCATTTACTACGATGAGCCTTGGACTCTGGCAGTGGATTGTGTTGCGTATCTGCGCAAGCTTTGGCGGTGTATTCGGATTTTCTGTTATGTTCAACAGTCCATGGAAACTTGCTGTTGCGGCTGGAATAATAGGAGCTGTATCTAATACGCTGCGACTGGAAATGCTGGATATCACTTCTGTCCCGGCGCCGGTGGCTGCATTTGCCGGGGCAGTTGCTGCAGGAGTTCTGGCGTCTGCGTTGAAAAGAATGGTTGGATATCCAAGAATTTCCATTACGGTTCCATCGATTGTAATCATGGTTCCGGGACTGTATCTGTATAAAGCAGTTTATAATCTGGGAAACATGGATCTGTCAGCAGCCTCTTCCTGGTTTGCATCAGCTCTTCTGATTATTTTTGCGTTACCGTTAGGGTTGATATTTGCCAGAATTCTTACAGATAAAACATTTCGTTATTGTACCTGATGATTTTGGTTGGGGAAACATTTCGTTATGGTACCTGATGATTTGGATTAGGAGGAAACATGAAAAAATTACGGATGCATTATTGTTCGAAAAAGCAAATGTCGGAATCGTTTCTGACAGCAGCTTTTCTTTCCGTGTCCGGTGGTTTGCAGGATATGTATACTTATATTTCAAGAGGACATGTATTTGCAAATGCACAAACCGGTAATATTGTGCTGCTCAGCCAGCATATTTTTGCGGGAAACTGGGCAGATGTTATGCGATATCTGATGCCGGTACTGTCTTTTATGTTTGGTGTTGCGGCGGCAACTGAAATTCGTCAGCATTTTCAGAATATAGGCCGAATTCACTGGAGGCAGATTGTCATACTGATAGAAATGAGCATGTTATTTCTGGTTGGATTTTTACCGGGGAAAATGGATCTGGTGGCAAATGCTTTCGTCTCATTTTCCTGTGCCATGCAGGTACAGACGTTTCGTAAAGTTGACAGTTATGCATTTGCAAGCACCATGTGTATTGGAAATATCCGCAGCGGAATGGAAGCACTCTGTGCCTATCGTCAGTCACATAATCGCCAGATTCTGTACAAAGCTTTTCATTATTTTGGAATCATTATTTTATTTGCATTTGGAGCAGGTATTGGCAGTATTCTGATTCCAGTTTTTAACCTGCAAACAATCTGGTTTTCCAGTTTTTTACTGATGGTTGGATTTTTCCTGATGTTTATTCAGGAAAAATAGCCAAAAACGTAGAATATAGTGACGAAATATGTGAAAAAATCATAAAGTGATGGAAATGTGCTGCAAAATATCGTATACTTGGAAAAGTATGAATCAGAATAAGATTTGGCTGAAAAAATACAGGCAGATCCTTTTCAATCTGGAGAATGAGGATCTGGGCAAAGCCAAAAACTGATCAGAAAAAACGTACATTCAAAGTCAAAAATGATTTTGAAAAATGAAAATACTTTTGGAGGAAGCGATGAGCGAGAAAAAAATTCAGGTTACTCTTGGAAATTATAAAGGAGTAGAGGTAAAAAAAGCAGAGATTATCATTACGGAGGAAGAGGTAAAGGCAGAACTGGAGCGTGCAAGACAGTATGCGGTAACAACGCAGGATAAAGACGGTGCGGCAGAACTTGGCGATGAGGCAGTTATTGACTTTGTTGGTTACATCGACGGAGAAGCATTTGCAGGTGGAGACGGTACAGATTTCCCATTAAAACTTGGTTCCAATACATTCATTCCGGGATTTGAAGATCAGTTAGTAGGCGTAAAAAAAGATGACAACGTAGACGTTGTTGTTACATTTCCGGAAGATTATCATGCAGCAGAGTTTGCAGGAAAAGAAGCTACATTCAAAGTTACAGTAAAAGGTGTCCGTAGCAGCTTTGTTCCGGAACTTTCTGATGAAGTAGTTCAGAAAATCTCCCAGTGCAAAACCGTTGCAGAGTTTGAGGAGTTTGTAAAGAAATCAATCCATGATTTCAAACAGAATCAGGCAGATATGGAGAAAGAAAACAAAGTTCTGGAGCAGATCGTAGAGGCGTCTGAAATCGAAGTTCCGCAGGAATTCATTGACGAGCGCAAAGAGCAGCTTAAAAACAATCTTCTTGCACAGCTTCGCAATGCAGGAAATACATTCGAGCAGTATTTGCAGTACAACGGATTAACAGAAGAACTGTTTGAGGAGTATGCGGCAAAAGATGCCCTTTCCATGTTAAAAGGACAGGCTGTTTTACAGGAGATTGCAAAAGCAGAAGGATTTTCCTATACAGACGAGGATGTAGATCAGACAATCGCTGCAATGGCAATGTCTTATCAGATGCCGGCAGAGCAGCTGCGTGAGATGATGGGTGAGCGTGGAGTAGCTATGGTTGCAGAGGATATCCTTTCCAAGCAGGCACTTGAGTTTATCGTAAAAGAGGCTGTTGAGGCATAATAATACGGATAAATCGAGAATTGTGAGAACAGAATTGATAGCAGCAAATATACGATATTTGCAAAATAAAGAGATATATCATGAAAATGGTGTATCTCTTTATTTCATATCTGTCGATTTTGTGATAAGATAGAAAGGATGAAAATCAGAGGGAAGAAATGAGAGGTTAGTATGAAAAATCTGATTGTCGTTCGTGGTGGTGGAGATATTGCAACCGGAACGATTTATAAATTGAAAAAATGCGGTTTTTCGGTATTAATATTGGAGATTGCGCATCCATCTGCAATCCGCAGAAATGTGGCATTCAGTGAGGCAGTATATGAAGGTCATTCCAAAGTAGAGGATATGGAGTGTTTTCTGGCGAAGGATGAAGACGAAGCGGAGCATTTTCTGAAGGAAAATAAGCTGACGATGCTCATTGACCCGAATGGAAACTGTTTGAAACGATTCAAACCGGTGGCGGTGGTAGATGCAATTCTTGCCAAAAAGAATCTTGGAACCACACGCGATATGGCACCAATCACGATTGCGCTTGGACCGGGATTTACAGCAGGTCAGGATTGTGATGCTGTTGTTGAAACCATGCGTGGTCATAAACTTGGCAGAGTCATCCATGAAGGAAAAGCCATTGCAAATACGGGTGTGCCTGGTAGGATCGGCGGCTATGCAGCAGAGCGCGTGATCCATGCTCCGGCAGCAGGTATTTTGCACAATATTGCAAAAATTACGGATATTGTAGAAGAAGGAGAGTCAATTGCATGGATTGAAGGCGCGGACGGAACGCGGACAGAAGTTCCGGCAAGTCTGTCCGGTTTACTCCGTGGATTGATCCGGGAAGGATATCCGGTTACCAAAGGTTTTAAGATGGCAGATATTGATCCACGACTGAACGAATACGAGAATTGTTTTACGATTTCGGATAAAGCAAGATGTATTGCAGGTGGTGTCGTGGAAGCATATTTTGTATTAAAGCAGCAATTAGAAAAAGGTGATGCACAATGTATGTAATTGCAATTGTGGGCGCCGGCGGCAAGACAAGCCGGATCAAAAATCTTGCAAGAGAATATGTGCAGCAGGGAAAAAGCGTTCTGGTCACAACGACAACTCATATGGGGTTGGAACCGGGCATGGTTTTATCCGAAAATCTGAAAGATATCCGACAGCAATTGGAAAAACAGCATGTTTGTATCTGTGGAAGTCCGGTGAAAGAAGGGAAAATTGCATCACTGCTAGAAGAAATTTATAAGCAGGCCTGTGAGCTTGCAGATATTGTATTGGTAGAGGCAGACGGATCAAAGCATATGCCGGTTAAATTCCCGGCCGCACATGAACCGGTGATCCCGGAAAACGTAAATGAGATCCAGGTGGTCATGGGTTTGCATGCCATCGGACATCCCTTTTGTGAGGTAAGTCATCGACTGGAACTGGTAAAACAGTGTCTGGATGTTTCGGATACGGATCTGGTGACAGAAACACACCTTGGAAAACTGTATCTGGAAGGCTATCAGAAACCATTACAGGAAAAATACCCGAATGCAAAAATTAGATTTTTTCCGGCAGATCACAGTCATTTTTTTGATTCAGAACCGTTGACCTTTTACTAACACTAATATCTCATAAAAATCTGCTCAGCCAGATTGCTATGAGTATAAGATAAAAATTATAAGTAACATGGAGGATAGATATATGACAATTCAGGAAAAACTCGCAGTTTTGCGGGAAAAAATGAAAGAAAACAACATGGATATCTACATGATTCCGACCGCAGATTTTCACCAGTCAGAGTATGTCGGTGAATATTTCAAATCACGTTCTTATATGAGCGGTTTTACAGGATCTGCAGGAACACTGGTAGTGACATTGACAGAAGCAGGTCTGTGGACAGATGGACGTTACTTTATTCAGGCTGAGCAACAGCTTGCAGGCAGCACCATCACACTGTACCGTATGTCTGAGGAAGGCGTACCAACTGTAAAAGAGTTTGTAGATGATAAACTTCCACAGGGCGGTGTGATCGGATTTGACGGAAGAGTTCTTTCCAGCGCAGATGGAGCAGCATATGCGAAAATTGCTGAGAAAAAGCAGGGAAGTCTGTTCGTTGCAAAAGATCTGGTAAACGAGATCTGGACAGACAGACCACAGCTTCCGACAGAGAAAGTATGGATTTTAACCGATGAATACAGCGGAGAGACCACAGCCTCCAAATTAGGAAGAATCCGTGAAGTAATGAAAGAAAAAGGTGCACAGGTACATCTGATCAGCTCTCTGTATGATATTGCATGGATTTTAAACCTGCGTGGAAACGACATTTCCCATGTGCCGGTATTTTTATCTTTTCTGATGATCGAGGAAGATGCCTGCACACTGTTTATCCATGCAGAGACACTGACTGATGAAGTACGAGCTTATCTGGCAGACAATGACATTACTGTTTGTGCTTATGATGAGATATACGATGCAGCAGCAAAACTTGCAGCAGACAAAGTAATGCTGATGGACGAACATACCATCAATTATCGTATCCGTATGGCATTTCCGGAAGGATTAAAAGTTGTAGATGACCTGAATCCATCCGAGCGTATGAAAGCCATCAAAAATGCAACAGAGTTAAAAAATACAAGAATCGCACACTTAAAAGATGGTGTGGCTGTAACCAAATTTATGTACTGGTTAAAGACACATGTCGGAAAAGAATATATCACAGAGTATACTGCAGGAAAATATCTGGACAGCTTGCGTGCCGAGCAGGAGAATTTCCTGGACCTGAGTTTTGACAATATCAGTGCTTATGGCGCAAATGCAGCTATGATGCACTATTCTGCAAAAGAAGAGACAGCAGCAGAGTTAAAACCGGAAGGATTTTTACTGGTAGATTCCGGCGGACATTACTACGAGGGAACGACAGATATTACAAGAACCTTTGTACTTGGACCTCTGACTGACAAACAGAAGCTGCATTTTACAACGGTTTGCAGATCTAATCTGAACCTTGCAAATGCAAAATTCCTGTATGGATGCAGCGGATTAAATTTAGACATTTTAAGTCGTGGACCATTATGGGAGATGGGGATTGATTATAAATGCGGAACCGGACATGGTGTCGGACATATCCTGAATGTACATGAGGGACCGAACGGCTTCCGTTGGAGAGTTGTTGCAGAGCGCAATGACAGCGGCAGACTGGAAGAAGGTATGATCACTACGGACGAGCCGGGTGTATATCTGGAAGGTGAGTACGGCATCCGTACCGAGAATGAGCTGATCTGCGTGAAAGCAGAGAAAAACGAATATGGTCAGTTCATGCAGTTTGAAAATATTACTTATGCTCCGATCGATCTGGATGGAATCGATCCGGATGAGATGACCTGCCGTGAGAAAAAAATGCTGAATGCATATCATAAAATGGTATGGGAAAAAATATCTCCGTATCTGAATGATGATGAGCGTGAATGGCTCAAAGAGTACACAAGGGAGATTTAGTATGAGTAAAAAAATCGTACTGATTGATGGACATAGTATTTTAAACCGTGCCTTTTTCGGAGTTCCGCCGTTGACGAATTCGGAAGGACTGCATACGAATGCAGTATATGGATTTTTAAACATTATGTTCAAGATTCTGGATGAGGAGAAACCGGATTATCTGACAGTGGCTTTTGATCGAAGCGAACCGACGTTCCGCCATCAGATGTTTGACGCCTATAAAGGAACGAGAAAACCGATGGCTCAGGAATTGCGGGAGCAGGTGCCTGTCATGAAGGAAGTTTTGCAGGCCATGGGCATCAAAATCGTGGAAATGCCGGGGTATGAGGCAGATGATCTGCTTGGAACGATTGCAGGTATGGCAGAAGTACAGGGCATGGATGTCAGTATTATTTCCGGTGACCGTGATCTGTTGCAGCTTGCTACGGAAAAAGTAAAAATCCGGATTCCTAAGACAAAACGAACCGGTACGGAGATTGAAGATTATTATGCAGCTGATGTAGTGGAACGTTATCAGGTTACACCAAAGGAATTTATCGATGTGAAGGCTCTGATGGGTGACAGTTCCGACAATATTCCGGGTGTTCCGGGTATCGGAGAGAAGACTGCTACGAATCTGATCGTTGCTTACAAGAGCATTGAAAATGCCTATGCACATCTGGAAGAAATTACACCAAAACGTGCGAAAACGAATCTGGAAGAGCACTATGATATGGCGCAGATGAGCAAGACACTGGCTACCATCGAAGTACATGTACCGATTGAATTTGACATGGAAGCGGCAAAACTGACAGATTTGTATACACCGGAAGCGTATGTATATATGAAACGCTTGGAGTTCAAAAACATGCTGACCCGTTTTTCAGATGATATGTCACAGAACGATCTGGAAAAATATTTCCATGTGTATCATGAACTTGATGAGATTCAGAACTTTTTTGATGGATTTTCCGCAAAAGAGGCGGCAGTGTCTTTCTTTGAAGAAGCAGGAACTGTGTATGGTCTGGCAGTGGCAAAAAGCAATCAGAACGTTGTTTATCTGACCTGCGGCGGATTTGTGACAGAAGGATATCTGGAAGAACAGGTCCAGAAACTTTGTGACGGACTGGATACACTTATAACGCCTGATTTGAAAGGATTATTGAAGCATGTCCGTGTACCGGAGACAAAGAATTGCATTGACACTACCATCGCCGCATACTTATTGAATCCGTTGAAAAATGAGTATACTTACGATGACCTTGCAAGAGATATTTTGGGACTGATGGTGCCGTCTAAGCTGGATCTGCTTGGAAAGTTAAAGATTAAGAAAGCGGCAGAGGAGAAGCCGGAGGCACTGGAATTGATGGTCTGCTATGAGGCTTATACCTGCATTGCGGCAAAAAATCAGTTGTTGGAACAGTTAGAAGATCACGGTATGAAAAAACTGTATGATGAGATCGAGATGCCGCTGGTATATGTGTTGGCAGATATGGAAAAAGAAGGTGTCCGCGCAGAAAAGGCAGAACTGGAAGCGTATGGTGCACAGCTTACTGGCAGAATCTCGGAACTGGAGACTTCCATTTATGAAAAGGCAGGAGAGACGTTTAATATCAATTCTCCGAAACAGCTGGGAGTGATCTTGTTTGAAAAACTGCAGATGCCAAACGGTAAGAAAACAAAAACCGGATATTCTACCGCTGCGGATGTCCTGGAACGTCTGGCTCCGGACTATCCGATCGTATCAGAAATTCTGGAGTATCGTCAGCTTACCAAATTAAAATCCACTTATGCGGATGGACTGGCACTGTGTATTGCTCCGGATGGAAGAATCCACAGTACCTTTAATCAGACGATTACAGCAACAGGGCGTATCAGCAGCACAGAGCCGAATCTGCAGAATATCCCGATCCGTATGGAACTTGGTCGTCTGATCCGAAAAGTTTTTGTGCCAAAAGAAGGGTATGTATTTATCGATGCGGACTATTCTCAGATTGAGCTGCGTGTGCTGGCACATATGTCCGGGGATCAGAACCTGATCGCAGCTTATCAGCATGCAGAAGATATTCACCGGATCACTGCTTCCCAGGTGTTCCATACACCGCTGGAAGAAGTGACAGATCTTCAGAGACGAAATGCAAAAGCGGTAAACTTTGGTATCGTGTATGGTATCAGTTCCTTTGGCCTGAGTCAGGATCTGAGTATTACACGAAAAGAAGCAGAAGGTTATATCGCAAGCTACTTTGAAACCTATCCGGGCATCAAGATATTTCTCGACCGACTGGTAACTGACGCAAAAGAAAAAGGCTATGCAGAGACGATGTTTGGCAGACGCAGACCTGTCCCGGAACTGGCATCAAGCAATTTTATGCAGCGTTCTTTTGGTGAGCGAATTGCTATGAACTCTCCGATCCAGGGAACGGCAGCGGATATTATCAAGATTGCGATGATCCGGGTAAAACAGCGCCTGGAGCGGGAACAGTTAAAATCAAAACTGATCCTGCAGGTGCACGATGAACTTCTGATTGAGGCAGCAGCTGACGAAGAAGAGTATGTAAAAACACTACTGGCAGAGGAAATGCGTCATGCCGCAGATCTGGCTGTAACGCTGGAAGTTGATGTGAAGTCTGGCAGAAACTGGTTTGAAGCACACTGATCTGCGAGGGCGCACATTGTCTGGGAGACAATGGTTTTGCGCCGACCGAAACGAAGTGTAGAGTGCAGTGATTCTGAGGAGATATGTCAGATTATGTTGCGCAGAATCACGCACCAGGTTTCACGTGCATTTGCCATAAATGTCAAGAAATCATTTTTTCAGAAAGGAAATATTCAGAGTTGCTGTATCAAAACAGATATGACAACTCTGAATTAACATACAATGATATGCATTTTATAGGAATTACAGGCGGTGTCGGCGCCGGAAAAACAGCAATTCTGAGCTACCTTGAAAGCAATTATCCATGCCGTGTCATGCTGGCAGATGAAATCGCCCATGATGTGATGGAGCCGGGCAGAGACTGTTATCGGAAGTTACAGGAATTGTTTGCAAAGGATCAGGTATTTGAAGCAGATGGACAGATTGACCGAAAAAGGATGGCACAGGTCTTGTTTTCCGATGAGGAGAAACGGCTTGCACTAAATAATATCGTACATCCGGCGGTAAAGCAGTATGTTATTGATGAAATGAACCGGGAGCGTGCGGAACAGAAGAATAAAGTGCTGATTTTGGAAGCTGCTCTTCTGATCGAAGAACATTATGATGAAATTTGTGACGAACTGTGGTATATTTATACTTCTGAGAAAAATCGGAGAGAACGATTGAAGTTAAATCGTGGGTATTCCGATGAAAAAATTGACAATATATTTGCCAGCCAGCTTTCAGAGAGTACTTATCGGGAAGTATGCAGAGAAGAAATCGATAACAATCATCTGCCGGAAGATGCATTCAGCCAGATTGATGCATTAATGAAAGCACGCCAGGTGGAAAAAGTACAGAAGCGTCAGACAACGGAGGAATAAATGGAATTATGTAGTATAGCAAGCGGCAGCAGCGGAAACTGTATTTATGCAGGTACGGATCACTGTCATGTCCTTGTGGATGCCGGAATCAGCGGCAAACGGATTGAAGCCGGACTCAATGAGATCGGACTGAAAACGGCAGAGATGGACGGGATTCTTGTAACACATGAGCATTCTGATCACATCAAAAGTCTTGGAGTCCTGGCAAGAAAATATGGACTTCCCATGTATGCCACACAGGGAACCATTGATGCCATAAAAGAAAAATCAGCCATTGGAAAAGTGGATGAATCCCTGTTTCGTGTGATTCATCCGGAGGAGGATTTTACCATCGGGGATATGAGGATTTCCCCGGTACCGACGTCTCATGATGCGGCAGAACCGGTGGCATATATGATGTATCAGGGTGATAAATCCATGGGAATTATCACAGATCTTGGAAAATATGATAATTATATTGTAGACAAATTGCAGGGATTGGATGTATTATTGTTAGAAGCCAATCATGATGTACATATGTTGCAGGCAGGAACGTATCCGTATCAGTTAAAACGGAGAATCCTTGGAGACCGGGGACATTTGTCCAATGACCTGTCCGGGCAGCTGCTTGGCAAAGTATTGCATGACGGGTTTAAAAAAGTGATTTTAGGTCATTTGAGCAAAGAGAATAATTATCCGCAGCTTGCATGGGAGACCGTCCGTATGGAAGTGACTATGGGAGAAAATCCCTACAAGGGAAGTGATTTCCCGATGGTAGTTGCCAAGCGGGATGAGGTTTCTGAATTAGTCAGGATATAATGAGCGCAAGAGAGTCAGAGGGAGCTTGCTCACTCTTGACGAACGGCGAAATTATTGAGTGATGAAATCACGAGATAATAATCTTTTTGTGACCGCAATTTTGAGAGAGGAGAGCGCATATGCGCGAGAACACAATGGAAAAGACAACAGACAAAACAATTATCACAGTAGTAGGAAAAGACACCGTAGGTATTATTGCAAAAGTATGCACCTACCTTGCAAGTAACAGTATCAACGTACTGGATATTTCCCAGACAATTGTACAGGATTTCTTTAATATGATGATGATCGTGGATATGAGCAGCTCAGCAAAACCATTTGCAGACTGCGTAAAAGAATTAGAGCAGCTTGGCGAAGAAATTGGCGTAAAGATCAGATGCCAGAGAGAAGAAATTTTTGATATGATGCACCGCATCTAAGAAAACACTGGAAAAGGAGATTACGACCAATGATAACCATTTGCAGACTGCGTAAAAGAATTAGAGCAGCTTGGCGAAGAAATTGGCGTAAAGATCAGATGCCAGAGAGAAGAAATTTTTGATATGATGCACCGCATCTAAGAAAACACTGGAAAAGGAGATTACGACCAATGATAAATATGTTTGAAGTAAATGAGACGAACAAGATGATCGAGCAGGAAAACCTGGATGTTCGTACCATTACACTGGGAATCAGTTTATTAGACTGTATTGATTCTGATCTGGATAAAGTAAATCAGAATATTTATAATAAAATCACTACGCTGGCGAAAGATCTTGTAAAAACAGGAAAAACAATCGAAAACCGTTACAGTATTCCGATTGTAAACAAGCGAATTTCTGTAACTCCGATCGCTATGATCGGTGCAGCTGCCTGCAAAAAGCCGGAAGATTATGTGACGATCGCACAGACCTTAGACCGTGTGGCAGCAGAAGTAGGTGTCAACTTCATTGGCGGATATTCCGCATTGGTAAGCAAAGGTATGACAACTGCGGATGAACTGCTGATCCGTTCCATTCCACAGGCACTTGCCTGCACGGAGCGCGTCTGCAGCTCTGTAAACCTTGGTTCTACCAAGACAGGTATCAATATGGATGCTGTACGTCTTATGGGTGAAATCGTCAAAGAGACAGCAGAATATACAAAAGATGCAGATTCTCTTGGCTGTGCAAAACTGGTAGTATTCTGTAATGCACCGGATGACAATCCATTTATGGCAGGTGCGTTCCACGGTGTGACAGAAGCAGATGCCATCATCAATGTGGGTGTCAGCGGACCTGGTGTTGTAAAGACTGCACTGGAAAAAGTAAGAGGCGAGAGCTTCGAGGTACTGTGTGAGACAATCAAAAAGACCGCATTCAAGATTACCCGTGTTGGTCAGCTGGTAGCAAAAGAAGCTTCCAAAATGCTTGGTATTCCGTTTGGAATCATTGATCTGTCTCTGGCTCCGACACCGGCAGTTGGTGACAGTGTAGCGGAAATCCTTGAGGAGATCGGTCTGGAGTACGCCGGAGCACCGGGTACAACGGCAGCATTAGCTATGCTGAACGATCAGGTGAAAAAAGGTGGTATCATGGCATCTTCCTATGTTGGTGGATTAAGTGGTGCTTTTATCCCGGTCAGTGAAGATCAGGGAATGATCGATGCCGTAAAAGCAAATGCACTGACTTTAGAAAAATTAGAGGCGATGACCTGTGTATGCTCCGTAGGTCTGGATATGATCGCTATTCCTGGAGATACACCGGCTACAACAATTTCCGGTATTATTGCCGATGAGATGGCAATCGGTATGGTAAATCAGAAAACCACAGCGGTTCGTCTGATTCCGGTTATCGGAAAAGGTGTTGGCGAGATGGTAGAGTTTGGTGGCCTGTTAGGCTATGCACCGATCATGCCGGTAAACCAGTATTCCTGCGCAAACTTTGTAAATCGTCAGGGACGTATTCCGGCTCCAATCCACAGCTTCAAAAATTAACTGTATCTATTATCCCCACAGTATAACCGGCTGTGGGGATTTTTAAAAAAAGATATATTAATAAATCTAATAAAAATAAGTAAATAAATTAATGGTATTAATAAGAATCGGTGGTTGTAAAAATATATTTGGCATGTTACACTTTGAATAGATGAGAAAAATTCACAGCAGGATTCATTTTTATCAAAAAAGAACGGTGAATGATTCTATAATAATTAACCATGACAAGGGGTACCACACGAAGGAGGACATGATATGGAAATGCGTTCTATTGCAAAGCAGTTACAGGAGAATTCTTACCCGGGAAGAGGCATTATCATCGGCAGAACATCCGATGGAAGTAAAGCCGTTACCGCGTACTTTATCATGGGAAGAAGTGAAAACAGCAGAAACCGTGTATTTGTAGAGGATGGTGAAGGCATCCGCACACAGGCATACGATCCGTCTAAATTGGAAGATCCGAGTCTTATTATCTACGCACCGGTTCGTGTATTGGGAAATAAAACAATTGTAACAAACGGAGATCAGACAGATACCATTTATGATCAGATGGATCGCCAGATGACATTTGAGCAGTCTTTACGTTGCCGTGAGTTTGAGCCGGACGGTCCGAACTACACACCGCGTATTTCCGGTATCATGCATGTGGAAAACGGAAAATTCAGTTATGCAATGTCTATTTTAAAGAGCAACAATGGCAATCCGGATGGATGTAACCGTTATACATTCGCTTATGAGACACCGGCTGCAGGTGAGGCACGTTTCATCCATACTTATATGAACGATGGCAATCCACTTCCAAGTTTTGAAGGAGAGCCGGAGCTGATAGATGTTGTGGATAATATTGATGAGTATACAAATCTTTTATGGGAGAGCTTAAACGCAGATAATAAAGTTTCCCTGTTTGTGCGTTATATCAACATTGCAGACGGTACTTATGAGACACGTATCGTAAACAAACATCAGGATTAATTTTTATCGACATTATTTTTTGTTGAAATAAAAACACGGCAAGTCATGCAGATATTTGATAAAAACGTTTGTGTGAACACATAGTTATCGGAGGAATCAGAATGAACGAATTAGAGTTAAAATATGGCTGTAACCCAAATCAGAAACCATCCCGTATTTATATGGAGAACGGTGCAGATCTGCCAATCAAAGTATTAAACGGAAAACCGGGATACATCAACTTCCTGGATGCTTTCAACGGCTGGCAGTTAGTACGTGAGCTGAAAGCAGCAACCGGACTTCCGGCAGCAACATCTTTCAAACACGTATCTCCGGCTGGCGCAGCAGTAGGACTTCCTTTGACAGAGACAGAGAGCAAAATCTACTGGGTAGATGATCTTGGTGAACTTTCTCCGCTGGCAAGTGCTTATGCAAGAGCCAGAGGTGCAGACCGTATGTCTTCTTTCGGTGATTTCATTTCTCTGTCTGATGTTTGCGATGCAAGTACAGCAAAAATCATCAAACGTGAAGTTTCCGATGGTGTGATCGCTCCGGGTTACGAGCCGGAAGCACTGGAAATCCTGAAAGCAAAAAAAGGTGGTAAATATAACGTCATCGAAATCGATCCAAACTACGTTCCGGACCCGATTGAGCACAAACAGGTATTTGGTGTGACTTTTGAGCAGGGAAGAAATGAGCTGAAAATCGACCGCGATTTCCTTGGAAATATTGTGACAGAGAATAAAGAAATTCCGGATTCTGCTAAAATCGACCTGATCATTTCGCTGATCACACTGAAATATACACAGTCCAACTCTGTATGTTATGCAAAAGGTGGTCAGGCTATCGGAATCGGTGCAGGACAGCAGTCCAGAATCCATTGTACACGTCTGGCAGGACAGAAAGCAGATAACTGGTTCCTTCGTCAGGCTCCACAGGTATTAAATCTTCAGTTTGTAGATGGTATCAAACGTGCAGATCGTGACAATGCTATTGATCTTTACATCGGAGATGAGTACATGGATGTGCTTGCAGATGGCGCATGGGAGAATATCTTTAAAGTAAAACCACCTGTATTTACAGCAGAAGAGAAACGTGCATGGCTGGATAAAAACACAGATGTTGCACTGGGATCTGACGCATTCTTCCCATTTGGCGACAATATTGAGCGTGCACACAAGAGCGGCGTAAAATATGTGGCTGAGCCGGGCGGATCCATTCGTGATGATCATGTCATTGATACCTGCAACAAATACAATATGGCAATGTGCTTTACAGGCATTCGTCTGTTCCATCACTAAATCGGTGAGGCAATTTTTTGACAGAGAAAAAATAGAATAAAAATGAAACATCCGGCAGAGGTCAGATGCATAAAAGGTGCATCTGGAAATCTGTCGGATGTTTTTATTAAAAGTACTTTCTTGCGTTATAAGTCATTCCTGTTCAATTGTAAAATGAATACGCAAGTGTTTCTGTCTGGTTTCATCAATGAGATTCTGATTTCGGTAGATACTCAGCAAAATACCAACAAATATATAGGAAATGATCGTAACGCTTCCACCATAGGAAAATAGTGGGAGAAATCCGTATGTCATTGGAATGAAACCAAGGTTCATAAGAAAATATTTGAAAACTTCTACGGTCAAAACCAGACTGCATCCAAGTCCAAGAATCATACCAAGTTGATTTTTCTGGTTTAAAGCCAGATAAAACAGACGAATACAGAATACAATAAATAAAACAGCAAGAATACAAGCTGGAATGATACCATATCGTGATGTTACATTTACGACCATGTAATCACTGATCAGGGAATTCAGATCCATGATTAAAGTCGTACTGTGCCCAAACAAAGTACTTCTTGTCATTGCTTCATGTACCATAGACTGATTTGCATTTTCAACGGAAAACGGATAGATCCAGTTGGAAATGCGGGCAGAAACATACGGTGGGAACAGATTTTGAAATTTGTACGGTACCAGTAAGGAAAGTGTCGGAATGCCAACTACGCAACTCCAGAGTATTGGTAAAACGATTCTTTTGTGAACCGGATACCAATTGTTACAAATTACCACAGTAACGAGTACGGCACTTATAAATACAAGAACCAGTTTATAAGATACAAAGAACCATTGGTAACGCATTAGCAGGATAGATGCAAGCATAAATCCAACAGGAATCAGCAGATGATACCAGCTTCGTTTTCGAAATTTGTACAGTAATCCGCAAAAAATGGGGATACTGAGCAGATAAGGAATTGTTACCGCATTGGAAAAGAGGCGTACAAATTGCATATCCTGCAAGATAAGAAATACAAGATAAAGGATGGCCAGTATACCAGAGTGTTGAAAAATCCGACTGTAATCTGTTTTACAGATAAAAAGCATGATTCCAAATCCGATCATCAGATAAATAATCTGTTTTCTTAACAGTGAAATAGTTGAAAAATCCGAAGTTCCCTTGCATATCATTCCAATCGTAAACACTCCAAGCAGGGAGATAATGGCTGTCAGAATGACCATACTCCAGGACATTTTCGGTTTGTGAACGGCGTCAAGTGACACTCCTGTTTCTACTGGATCACCCATATCCAGCACAGCTCTGCGTTCCGCATCATAAGCCGTCAGTCCCTGAGCGCGGTAGGCCTCTTCCTGATCTTCGATGTGAGAGGTGATTTCATGCGCTACCAGTTCTTTTGCACGTTTGTTTCGAATCTGCTCCAGCAGCAGTTCCATATATCGTTTTTTGCTCATACCTAGCCCTCCATCTGTGGTTTTAATACTGGAAAGATGGTATTTCGATCAGCTGTCAGGATATTAGCAACAGCTGAAGAATATTCTTTCCATTCTTCTTTTTTCTGAGAGAGAAAATTTTTTCCGTTTTTTGTCAGCGAATAATATTTTCGTGTTTTCTGGCCGATGGAATCTTCGTAAGAAGAAACATAGCCTTTTTCTTCCAGAGAGTGAAGCAGCGGGTAAAGAGTGCCTGCCTTCAATTGAAATACATTCTGGGATTTTTCCTGTAATGTTTCAATCATTTCGTAACCGTACATGTCTTTCCCTTCCAAAAGCCGTAAAATCAGCATTGTAGTGCTTCCGGAAATCAGACTTTTGTCTACTGCCATAAGTGAATCCTCCTTTGAAATAGATGGGTATCGGTATTTAGTTAAAAGTATCTCCATTTGTAATTGCTTATGGAACTTTATCTAAATGAACCAGAACTCATATTTTGCTATATAGATTATCTATATATAATATATATCGAACATCTATATATGTCAAGATAGGAATGGAATGAAAAAAGATAGTATGTTACAATAGGGAAAACACTAGTCTGAAAAAAAAGAGGGATAGTATGGGGAACGATATTTATGAAAGTGGCAAACTATGCAGATATGGCAAAATACCAGGACTGGAAAAAACAGTTTCACGCATGGTCTTTGGCACAGCCATCGGTCCGATGATAGAAGGAAAAAATGCAGATGAGCTATTAGATGCAGCGTTTGCAAAAGGAATCAATACATTTGATACAGCAAGAGGCTATGGACGGGCAGAAGAATCACTTGGCGGCTGGATGAAGCGACGCGACAATCGTGAACAGGTAGTGGTGATCAGTAAATGTGGGAATTGTGATTCAGACGGTTCGGTGTGCGTAAATCGAAAGGTGATCGAGACAGAACTGGCTGAGAGCTTACAGGCATTACAGACAGACTACATTGACATCTATCTCTTGCATCGCGATGATCCCAAAACACCAGTCAGTGAAATGATCGATGCTTTAAATGAATTGCAAAAAGAAGGAAAAATCAAAGTATTTGGCGTATCAAACTGGGCACATGAGAGAATCGAAGAAGCAAATCGTTATGCAAAAGAGCATCAGCTTCAGGGATTTTCTGTTTCCAGTCCTCATTTTGGACTGGCAGAGCAGATAGCTGATCCATGGGGCGGCAACTGTGTAACCATAACCGGAAAACAAAACAAAGCGGCCCGAAACTGGTATCAGGAGAATCAGATGCCAATCATCGCGTATTCCAGTCTGGCGCGTGGTTTAATGGCGGGCAGGATCAAAAGCAGTCAGGAAGTACAGGCGGCAGAAATATTAGATCCATTTTGCGTGAAAGGCTATGTGTGCCATGATAATTTTGAACGTCTGGCACGCTGTGAAGAGCTGGCAGAGAAAAAAGGCTGCACCGTGTCACAGATTGCACTTGCCTGGATGTTCCGACAGGATTTGAATATATATGTGCTTGTGAGTACAACAAAGGCATTCAGATTGGAAGAAAATCTGCGTGCATTTACAGTGGAATTATCTGAGGAAGAGAGTCGTTATCTGAACGCAGGTTGCAAAGCAACTGCGTTCATGAGCAAGTAGTGAAAGCGGATTGCGAATGTCCGCCTTAGGATATAGGAGAGAGAAACTATGACACAGTGCAAGGAGATAGCAAAACAGTTAAAGAAAATGTTGTCTATATATTCAATAAAGGAAAAAGAATCTGAATTGCTTCCAGAATTTACAGAGCCGTTTCGATTTCAGGAAACATTGTTTCAACAATGTCGGAATGCTGCGGATGAATTGAGTTATCTTGGAAGTTGTTTGTCCTGTGAAAGCGGAGATTTTCCCGATATGTTCTATGGAATTTATCAGGGAAACCGCCTGCATTTTTCATCGAGTGCAACTTTAGATGGAGGATGTAATCATGTGAGGTTCTTTGGCGTATCTGTAACTGCATTAGCCTGTAATGACAGAGAATTTGTGGAAAAAGCGATGCCACATAGTCTTGGCCTTTGTGGCACGGCAGTCCCATATGATACGATTCCGAATCTGTTTATGGGAATATTTTACAAAGATGAAACGATGATGAATGAAGCCCTTGTATTGGCAGAAAAGTTTCTGGCACGAAAACAGCGTAAGTATGATATTTTAATTGTTCAGTATCTTATGGATTTGTGGGAAAAACGTACAGAAAATCTGACGGAACTTATAGAACAAATTTGTATAGAAGAACAGCGTGTAACAGAAAATACTACATATATCGGCTATGGAAATGAAAAATATAATAAAGTGATTAATATTTTTGCACACGGTCTGTTCGCTTTGGCAGAGCATTATCTTGGAGCAGAATTGTTTGAAACAATAGCACTTCCAAATGTAAAATCATTCTGCAAAGAATATGAGTTATATCGTTGTGGACATAAACAGAATGGCGAACTACTGGTAAATTATCCTGAAAACTATGGGTATCTGAATCAGATTTCGGATTTAATTCCTCAGATTACATTAAAAGAAAACGGAAAGAAGAAAAGTATTGTTGATACAGAGTTATTTGCTGATAAGCTTTTTCAAAAGGTTTATTCCTCAGGCAAGTTACAACACATAGTAAAACGTGATATTGCGTGGATTGCAGCGTGGGGAACAACAGAAGAATTTTTACAGAAATTTCGAGAAGATGATGAAATGCAGTATTTTTATGACAGAGGCCTGATATACTATGCACTGTCTAATCCGGATATGGGAAGCTGCTATGAAATATCTTCGTTTTTATTGTCAAGATGTAATAAGGAAAAGAAAAATTGTATTTTAGAAAAGAAAACCAGAGATTTTGATGGGCCATATCATATGTTATTCCGAAGAAAAAATTACGATGTTTTGCAGACAGCAGAACTTTGTGAACAACTGTTTGAAGCAGGTGCGGATCCTAATCAGGCAGGGGAGAAAAATGTACTTCCGATTGAACTGATGATGGCGTTGCCGTTTACAGAAGAAGAATTGCATCCACTATATGATATTTGGATGAAGCTGCCGGCAGTAGATTTAAAATTACATACATTTGATGGGAAGCAGCCAATTGATTTTGCTAAAAAATATAAGCGAAAAAAATTAGCGACATGGATAAAGGCACAGTTATAAAAAAGAAAATGTAGAGGGTGAGTATCTATATGAATATTAGAGATTTAATTGGAGAGGCAACAGAATATGATAAAAAGCTAGAACTTGATGTCACTCAAGATGTCACTCAAGATGTTAATTCAAATGATTTGGATACACAGATTATAAATTTAATAAAGATAGATGGTAAGGTAAGTACAGAACAAATGTCAAAAATATTAGAGGTAAGTACAAGGACGATAAAGCGACATATAAAGGAGATGAATAATATTAAGTATATTGGCAGTGGATATAGTGGACATTGGGAGATATTATGATATTAAACGATAATTCTATCATTTTTCACATTGATGTAAATTCCGCCTATTTAAGCTGGAGTGCATTGCGGGAATTACAAAATGGAAGCAAACTGGATCTGCGCACGATTCCATCCATTGTAGGCGGAGATCAGGAAACCCGCCATGGAATCGTCGTTGCGAAATCCATCCCGGCAAAAGCCTTTGGAATTCAGACGGCAGAAACCGTTGCCAGTGCATTTCAAAAGTGTCCGACGCTTGTGATGGTTCCACCGGATCACACCTATTATCGGGAAATGAGCCAGAAACTGATGCGTCACCTGCGCAGTATCTGTGACGAAATTGAGCAGGTCAGCATCGATGAGTGTTATATGTCTTTTGAACCAATTCGAAGTCAGTTTCCGACTCCGGAGGCAGCAGCAACTTACATCAAGGACAGTGTATATGATACCTTAGGATTTACAGTAAATGTAGGAGTTTCAGATCGAAAAGTATTGGCAAAAATGGCATCGGATTTCAAAAAACCGAATTTAGTTCATACCTTATATGTAAGTGAAATCCAGCAAAAACTCTGGCCATTGCCAATCAGTTCTCTACATATGTGTGGAAAAAGCAGTGCAAAACTACTACAGAAAATGGGAATCCGTACCATTGGAGATTTGGCGCATACGGATAAGGCAGTAGTAGAAAGCTGGCTGAAAAGCCATGGTGGAATGCTCTGGAATTACGCAAACGGCATCGATGAAGGACAGGTTGTAAAAGAAAAACCGAAAGCAAAGGGTGTGGGAAATTCCACGACACTGGCAAACAATGCAGAGACAGAAGAAGAGGCATATGCTGTATTAAAAGAACTGGCGACCAGTGTCTCAGTGCGCCTGAAAAAACATCATTTTCTGGCAGCACAGATCAGCACGGAGATTAAATATGCATCTTTTCGTTCCGTATCACACCAGACAACGATACTGACACCGACAGCAGAGGAAGCGGAAATCTATCAGTGTGCCTGTCAGCTGTTTGATGAACTCTGGGATGGCGAACCAATCCGTCTGCTTGGAATCCGAACCACAAAATTGCAGGATGAAGAAGAACCGACACAGATCAGTCTGTTCGATCTGGCAAGGTATCAGAAGCAGGAAAAAAAGGAAGAACTGAGGCGTGAAAAAGAAGCACAGAAACAGAAAAAACTGGCAAGTTTAGACGATGCGATCGCAAAAATAAAAAAGCGTTATGGAGATGATGCCATTCATAAGGGCGTGTAAGCAGAATTTGTTGCACTGGCGGCTCCATAACGTAGAAAACGAAAAAATGTAAAAAAGAAAACAACATAGCAAGACGATAGAAAAGCGCCCGTGTCTGCTATGTTGTTTTCTTTATACTAATTTCGTTTTCGGAAGTATGTTTTTATTTCGCAATATGGAAGGATATCAACAGATCATCCTGTGATACGGTATCTCCCTGCTGAACATAAATCTTGTCGACGGTACCGGTAATCTTGGATACAACAGTTGTCTCCATTTTCATGGCCTCTACAGTGAGAAGTGGCATGTTTTCTGTTACGGCATCGCCTTCTTTTACAAGAACTTTTCCAACTGTACCTGGGATAGAAGAACCAAGATGCTGCGGGTTTGTCTTGTCAGCTTTCAGTTTGCGGTCAGCTTTGATCTCAAGATTCTTATCCTGGATCTTGACAGTACGAAGCATACCATTTACCTGGAACGTAAGAGTGCGAACACCATTTTCATCCGGTTCACCTTCCTCCAGATATTTGATCAGAAGCTGTTTTCCTTCACCGATATTCAGGTAAGTCTCTTCGCCTTTGCGTAATCCGTAGAAGTAAACATGACTTTCCAGACGGGTTACATCATTGTACATCTGGAAATGCTCGCAGTAATCTTCATAAACCTTCGGATACAGGGCATAGCTGATCGCTTTCTGGTTCATGACTTCTTCCGATTTATCACCATAATTATATTTCTCAACCAGATGCTTCTTGATGGATTCAAAATCAACCGGTGGGAGAGATTTACCCGGGCGGTCTGTCAGCGGTTCGATGTCTTTCAGAACGATTTTCTGAAGCTCCTTCGGGAATCCGCCGTAAGGCTGTCCCATCATACCCTGGAAGTAGGAGACGACAGAATCCGGATAAGAAAGTCCTGCACCTGCAGTCAGGATGTTTTCTTTTGTCAGGCCATTTTTAAACATAAAGATGGCCAGATCACCAACAGCTTTCGAAGTCGGAGTAACTTTTACGATATTTCCAAGCAGATCATTGGCATCTTTGTATAATGCTTTGATGGATTCAAATTCATCTGCAGAACCCATGCTTGTAACCTGAGCCAAGAGGTTGGAATACTGTCCACCAGGAATTTCATATTTGTAAATTTCGGCATTCGGAGCTTTCATATCACTTTCAAACTGCTCGTAAACTTTACGGATGCGGCCGTAGTAGCGGCTGAGTTCATCCAGTTCCTCAAAATCGAGACCCGTATCACGTTTGCTTCCCCGCAGAGCTTCTACAACCGCATTCATGGAAGGCTGACTTGTCATGGAAGACATGGATTCAATGGCCAGATCCACGATATCTACACCTGCCTCGGCGGCCATCAGAACAGTGCTGACACCATTTCCGGTAGAATCGTGTGTATGCAGATGGAGTGGCACATGAAGTTCTTTCTTCAGAGCAGTTACGAGCTCTTTTGCAGCACGCGGTTTTAACAGTGCTGCCATGTCTTTGATGGCAATGGAATGACATCCTAAGGATTCCAGTTCAAGGGCCATATTTACATAATAATCCAGCGTGTATTTTGTCTCTTTCGGGCTTGTGATATCGCCGGTATAACAAATGGTTCCTTCAACGATCTTACCTGTTTTTAATGCCTCATCAATCGGCATTTTCATATTTTCAACCCAGTTCAGACTATCAAAAATACGGAACACATCAATACCATGGGAAGCGGAGATTTTAATAAACTCCTGAACAACATTGTCCGGATAGTTGCTGTATCCAACGGCATTAGAAGCACGCAGCAGCATCTGGATCAGAGTGTTTGGCATACGGTTTCTGAGAAGTTCCAGACGTTTCCACGGAGATTCTTTTAAGAAACGGTATGCTGTATCATAAGTAGCACCACCCCATGCTTCGACAGAAAAAGCATTCTGCATGTATGCGTTTGTAGCATAGGCAGCACCGCACAGGTCTTTGCTTCTCATTCGTGTCGCCATCAGAGACTGCTGTGCATCACGCATAGTAGTATCTGTTACATATAATTTATCTTCTTTCAGAATTTTTTGCATAAAACCTTCTGCACCAAGCTTCAGGAATTCGTCACGGGCACCGTATACTGGTTTAGACTGATCCAACTTTGGAAGCACACGGTTTTCATAGTGCGGTTTCTGACCTTTCTGGGAGTTGACAATACGGTCACCGATGAATTCAATGATTTTGGTTGCGCGGTCCTGACTCTGTGTGAGCTGGAACAGCTCCGGTGTTTCCTCAATGAAAGTTGTATAACATTTTCCGGCAACAAAGGTCGGATGATGCAGTACATTGATCAGGAACGGAATATTTGTTTTTACGCCACGGATACGCATTTCCTGTAAGGTACGGATTGATTTGCGAACAGCACCGGCAAACGTGCGGTCGTGGGAGATTGCTTTTACCAGAAGGCTATCGTAGTAAGGTGAGATGACAGCTCCTGTGTAGGCATTACCACCATCAAGACGGATACCTTTTCCGGAACCGGAACGGTAAACAGTGATCTCACCGGTATCCGGCATAAAGTTATTTGCAGGATCCTCAGTGGTGACACGGGTCTGGATGGAGTAACCATCGCAGTGAACATCGTCCTGAGATTTGATATTGATCTCATCTGAATCAAGCGGATAACCTTCCGCCACCAGAATCTGAGACTGCACCAGATCAATATTTGTGATTTCCTCGCTGACAGTATGCTCCACCTGGATACGAGGATTCATTTCGATAAAGTATGGGTTGTTGTCTGCATCAACCAGGAACTCCAGAGTACCTGCATTGCGGTAGCCAACTGCTTTGGAAAGGCGGATTGCAGAGTCAAAAATAATCTGACGGGTCTCATCCGGGATAGAAAATGCAGGTGCATATTCTACCACTTTCTGATGCCGGCGTTGTACGGAACAGTCACGGTCATACAGATGAACGACATTTCCGTAATTATCACCTAAAATCTGTACTTCGATATGCTTTGGTGCACGCAGGTATTTCTCAATGAAAATCTTGTCGTCGCCGAATGCTTTCTTGGATTCATTTTTTGCTTCATTAAACTCTTTTTCCAGATCTTCCATCGTGTTTACGATACGCATACCGCGTCCGCCACCACCGTTGGAAGCTTTCAGCATAATCGGAAAACCGACTTCTGCTGCAATTTTTGTTGCTGTGTCAATATCTTTGATCGCGTAATCAACACCGGGAATAATCGGTACCTGCGCATCAATGGCCATTTTTTTGGAAGAAATCTTATCGCCCATTGCATTCATGATCTGGCTGGAAGGTCCGATAAATACAATGCCGTTTCGCTCACAGGCATCTACAAAATCCGGATTCTCTGATAAAAATCCATAGCCTGGATGGATAGCATCGACATTAGCTGCCAGCGCGATCTTGATGATCGTATCAATATCGAGATAGGCATCGATCGGACCTTTTTCCGGATTCAGCGGATAAGATTCATCTGCTTTGGAACGGAAGAGTGCATAACGGTCTTCCTTGGAATAAATGCTGACGGTTGTGATTCCCAGCTCATTTAAGGCTCGGAATACACGGATGGCGATCTCGCCACGATTTGCTACCAGAACTTTTTTAAATTTTCTGATCTGTACCTGATTGTTCATGTGTCATACTCCTTTGATTTAACTCTTTCTTAATTATTGAAAATTTTCCCCTCAGTGCCGAATGTTTGACACCATGTTTAAAAGTATATGGAAATTGAAAGAAAAATGCAAGAGAAAAAATAAAATAATTCAAAAAAATATAAAATAATGATAATGTTAAATAAATAACGAGTAAAAAATGAAGGAAATGATTCTGGATAATGCAAAAATGGAGGGGGAATTGTACATTGTGCAAGATTTGCTGCAAGATGGCAAACCAATGGCGTCGTGGAATATGCGCGGAACAGTGCTGAAAATGCAAAAGATATGTTGGATTGCAGTGATTCTGTGTATCTCTGCAATCCAACCGGCTTACGCTGACCGGAATCACGCACCAAGTCTCTCGTGCGTTCCGCTTGAAAAGTAGATTATAAGATGATCAGAGGCTGACGATATTCATTTTTTCGTTGGATACCGGTTTTTGAAAAAAGAATACGATTATACAGATCGGTGGCATAAACATCCAGATCCAGAAGGTTTTGTTGTTCCGGTGTCAGTGACTGACGTTCCTTTGCAATTTTGCGCAGCAACGGAATCTGACTGTGCTCCTGCAATTCCTTTAATAAAGGCGAAGCATCCTTTCGAAAACCTAGAATGCGGGCATATGGTGCATAATGACAGTTCTTTGCAGCAGCCAGGAGTTCTGCATCAATGCCGAGGAAGGCATGTAGCAGATGACGGCTGATGGCTGTATAGGTCTGGTTTTTCGTTTTTAAATCTGATACAAAATCAGACCAGCAGGTGAAAGTTTCTAAGTTATTTGCAATACGCTTTTCCAAATCGCTGCATTCGGTATCGGAATCAGAGAAAGCCGAATGCAGAAACTTGCGGCGAAGCTCATAATATAACAGGTCAGAAAAATCATCTTCCTGCAAAAAAGCATGGTTTTTATGTGCAGTCAGCAGCAGTTCACGAACGGAATCAGGAACCGTGCGCGTCAGCATTTGATTCAGCACTTTGGAATCAGCTTTCTGGCAGGAATTATCCTGAAAAATAAACTTACGCAGGGCAGAAGCACTGGCAAGTTCTGTATCAGTATCAGTATCATGATAACCTGCACCATTTCGTGTAACAACAGATGGTGTCAATTTAAGGTTCTGACGACGAATGGCTTTCATATATTCGATGGCAAGAATATTATTCGGAGAAGCAAGCAATTGTACAAGCTGAGCAACTGTGTCTGTATTCATCGAATCGAAAGCCATCTGCTGCAAACAAAGAACAGCTGCTTTTGCCCGGGCAGCTGGAAAACTGCATCCGGATTTTAATTCCAGATCCAGATATTTCTGAAATGCGGGTGGCTCAAATGCAAAAAAATCAGCCAGTTTGTCCAGCATATCGATATCTGAAGTTGTGTTTGCTTCGGCACCAAAACTGATATGAGATACTACGCCGAGGCTATCCAACAGGCAGACACCTCCCTGAGCAAACGTTTCCGCACTGGAAGTGGCAGCAATTACAGGCAGTTCAATGACAAGATCAATGCCATGTTCAAGTGCCATTTTTGTCCGGTCATATTTATTTACCAGAGCCGGGGCTCCACGTTGGACGAAGCTGCCGCTTATAACAGCAATACAGTAATCGGCGTCCGTATTTTTTCTTGTTTCTTCTATATGAAATGCATGTCCGTTGTGAAACGGATTATATTCTGCGATAATTCCTGTGACATTCATTGTATCTGATACTCCTGAATCTTTCTGATTGTTTGTCATGCGGATAAAGTGACCGTTGTAACAATGCAGACGTACAGCCTACATTTTATTATAACAAAAAGCATAGCATGAAATATGCAGAAAAACAAACATATTTGCGAGGGAACAGAGGAGAGTTGTCTTTTTGACTAAAAACCAGTGTACGAAAACAGATGCAAGAGGAAAAACATACAAAAAACCATTTGGTAACCTCTTGCGAAACAAAAAAATTGAGATATAATGGATAGGACAGGTATTTTTACGAAAAGTCAAAGGAAAAATGAAGGGAGAACATAAATAATGAACGTATTAGTAATCAACTGTGGTAGTTCATCACTGAAATATCAGCTGATCAACTCTGACACAGAGGCAGTACTTGCAAAAGGACTTTGCGAGAGAATCGGTATTGACGGAAGACTTACATATCAGAAAGCAGGTCTTGACAAAGAGATTACAGAGGCACCGATGCCTACACATAAAGAAGCTATCCAGCTTGTACTTGACGCTCTTGTAAATGAGAAAACAGGTGCAATCGCAAGCCTTGCAGAAGTAAATGCAGTTGGACACCGTATCGTACACGGTGGCGAGAAATTTGCTTCTTCTGCAGTGATCACACCGGAGATGCTTGCAGCAGTAGAAGAGTGTAATGACCTTGCACCACTTCACAATCCGGCAAACTTAATCGGTATCCATGCGTGCCAGGAACTGATGCCAGGTGTACCGATGGTTGGTGTATTTGATACCGCTTTCCATCAGACAATGCCGGAGAAAGCATACCTCTACGGACTTCCATATGAGTACTATGAGAAATATAAAGTAAGAAGATACGGTTTCCACGGAACAAGTCACAGCTTCGTATCCAAACATGTTGCTGAGTTCCTTGGCAAAGATCTTAACGATTCCAAGATCATCGTTGCTCACCTTGGAAACGGTGCTTCCATCAGTGCTGTATTAAACGGCAAATGTGTAGATACATCTATGGGTCTTACACCGTTGGAAGGTCTTGTAATGGGAACACGCTCCGGTGATATCGATCCGGCGATCATGGAGTTTATCGCTAAAAAAGAGAACCTTGATATCGCAGGCGTTATGAACGTATTAAACAAAAAATCAGGTGTACAGGGTATTTCCGGACTTTCCAGTGATTTCCGTGACCTTGAGGAAGGTATGGAAGCTGGAAACGAGCGCGCAACAGCAGCTATCGAAGTATTCAGCTACCGTGTAGCAAAATACATCGGTTCTTATGTAGCAGCAATGAATGGTGTAGATGTGATCGCATTTACAGCAGGAATCGGTGAGAATGCGCCAATCGTTCGTTCTAAAGTATTAGCATACCTTGGATACCTCGGAATTACAGTAGATGAGGAAGCAAACAGCAAGAGAGGCGATGATATCGTAATCTCTACTCCGGATTCCAAAGTTACAGTTTGCGTAATTCCGACAAACGAAGAACTTGCAATCGCAAGAGAGACAGTAGCATTAGTAAAATAATTGCTCCAGTTCACTCATCACATGAATTCTGGTAATGACCATGCTTGCATGAGGAATTACCTGAATACATAGTGATGAAGGGAGCGCCTTTTTATGAGCAAAAATAGGAGCGCAGCTACGGAGAAGCCCGAAGGGCGTTTTGCGAATGGCACGTGTGAACTGAAACTTTATTACACAAAATACAAAAAATCTGTTGACAGGAAGTGCTGTTCTGTGTATAATCTACTGAGTGTGATTCAGAACAATTCACTTAGATTCAGATAAATTGGAGGTGTAACGAAATGTCTATTTGTCCAAAAAATAAATCTTCCAAAGGTAGAAGAGATAGAAGAAGAGCAAACTGGAAAATGTCTGCTCCGACTTTAGTAAAATGCAGCAAATGTGGCGAACTCATGGTTCCGCACAGAGTATGCAAAGCTTGCGGTTCTTACAATAAAAAAGAGATCATCGCAGTTGACTAATTAGCAGAATATGTAATGAAATGAAGGAGTTGAGAGAAATCTCAGCTCCTTTTTTTGCCTTTTTGTAAAGTATAAAAATACAATTGTATATGCGGGAGGAATAGTGTAAAATCAAATTATATTATTCATTTAAAAGAACAGACAATATAAAACGATGATGGGGGAAATAAAAAAGACCTCGTATGACGAAGTCTTTTGGATGCCGCACAATGCGGGCAATCGATGTCGGAATAATTCCTTATTTGCACTCACCTTGTAAGTTTGTACGATTAGAATAGCACAGGAGGGATTGTCTGTCAAGAATGGCAGGAGGTAAAAATGGAAACAAAATTTACATACTATCTGGGATTGGATATGGGAACTGATTCTCTGGGTTGGGCAGTGACTGATTCTTCATATCATATATTAAGAGCAAAAGGAAAAGATTTGTGGGGAGTGCGCCTGTTCCCGGCAGCAGAGACTTCAGTGGACCGAAGAACATATCGGGTCAACAGACGTCGCAGACAGCGCGAAGTGGCAAGAATTGGCGCTTTAAAGGAATTGTTTGCGGATGAAATTGAAAAAGTGGATCCTGGTTTTTTTGTTCGATTAGATGAAAGTAAATTTCATATGGAAGATCGCAGTGAAAACAATAAGCAGAAGTACGGCTTATTTGCGGATAAACTGTTTTCTGATGCGGAATATTATAAAAAATATCCGACAATATTTCATTTGAGAAAAGAATTGCTGGAATCAGAAGAACCACATGATGTGCGTCTGGTATATCTGGCACTGTTAAATATGTTTAAACATAGAGGTCATTTTCTGAATAGCTCCCTTCAAATTGAAGGAGAGAACAGTAATATAGCCGAATCCTATCAGATGTTTGTGGATACCTTAAAAGATGAAGAACTTGATTTTCCGGAACAGGTGTCCGGGGAGCGATTGCAGGAAATCTTTAGAAGCAGCGATTCCAGAAAGAAAAAAGTGGAAAATTTGCTTGCGGAAATGAACCTCAGTAAAAAACAGAAAAGAGAAATCCAGTTTGTTAATCTGATCTGTGGTCTGAAAGGAAAATTGTCAGAGCTGTTCCCGGATAAGGAATATGATGAAGAACAGAAAAAAATAGCATTTTCTTTTCAGGATTCTGATTATGAGGATAAGGAAAATACGATTCAGGAGTTACTGGATGAATCTGAGATGAATATGATCTATGCTGTAAAAGCAGTGCATGATAGCGGTGTTTTGTCTGGAATTATGAATGGCGAACGATATCTGTCTGTTGCACGAGTGGCATCTTATGAAAAACATAAGAAAGATTTGCAAATTTTAAAAGACATATTGAAAAAATATGATACAAAAGAATATTTCGAAATGTTTCGAAATGAAAGTGAAAAGTCAGAAAATTACAGTGCATACGTTGGCAGTGTTAAATATCATGGAACATTTCGGCGTGGATTAAGTGGGGGAAAGCAGGAAGATCTGTATAAACATATTAAAAAAGTGTTGGGAAAATTTCCGCAGGATGATGAAGGTGTTACATATGTTTTGGAGGAAATAGAAACAGAGAGTTTTCTGCCGAAACAACTGACCGCTTCCAACGGTGTTATCCCAAATCAGGTACATGCCAGAGAAATGCTGGCAATTTTAAAGCATGCAGAGCTTTATTTGCCATTTTTGCAGGAAAAAGATGATACGGGGCTGAGTGTATCTGAAAAAATATTGAAATTATTCATGTTTCAAATTCCGTATTACGTGGGACCGTTGGGACAGGAGTATAAAGATAAAAAAGGATATAATGTCTGGGCAGAAAGAAAGGAACCTGGAAAAATTTATCCATGGAATTTTGAAGAAAAAATAGATGTGAAAAAGAGTGCAGAAAAATTTATTGGACGAATGGTCAGACGTTGCACATATTTGTCAGGGGAGCAGGCGTTGCCAAAGCAGTCGCTGTTATATGAAAAATTTCAGGTTTTAAATGAACTGAATAATCTTCGTATCAGGGGCGAAAAAATCCCGGTTTCTTTAAAACAGGAGATTTATCATGACCTGTTTGGAGATGGAAAGAAAGTGTCAATGACAAGATTGACCAATTATCTGCTTCAAAATGGTGTTATTTCCAGTGAGGAAAAAGATAGCTGTATTTCCGGTATCGATGGTGGTTTCCATAACTCATTATCTTCCGTCGGAAAATTTAAAGGAGTGTTTGGTGATACAGTACACACTGATGAGCATCGAAAAATGATAGAAGATATTATATTCTGGGGAACTGTATTTGGTGATGGTAAAAAACTTCTGAAAGAAAAAGTGGAAGAAGTATATGGAAATCAACTGACAGAAGCACAAAAGAAGAGAATTTTCGGATTCAAATTTTCCGGCTGGGGAAGATTATCAAAAGCGTTCCTGACTATGGAAGGTGCCTCAAAAGACAATGGAGAAATCAAAGGTCTTATTCAGGCAATGTGGGATACAAACTGCAATCTGATGGAACTTTTGAGTGAGCGATTTACATACAAAGACAAATTGAATGAGATGGTGACCACCGCAGAAAAGCCGTTGTGTGAGTGGAAAATCGAAGATTTGGATGAAATGTATCTGTCAGCACCGGTGAAACGCATGGTTTGGCAGACCATCCGGGTTGTGGATGAAGTTCAGCAGATCATGGGCTGCCCGCCGAAACGTATATTTGTAGAAATGACACGTTCCGATGGCGAGAAAGGAAAGCGTACCGTATCCAGACAGAAGAAACTTGTAGATTTGTATAAGGCACTGGGTAAAGAAGGAAAAATCTGGAGTGAAGAACTAAATAACACTCCCGAGGGCCAGTTCAGAATCAAAAAGTTATATCTGTATTATTTGCAGATGGGAAAATGTATGTATACGGGTGAATCGATCGAACTGGAACCGTTGATGAATGATAATCATCTGTATGATATTGATCATATTTACCCAAGGCATTTTATAAAAGATGATAATATCAGTAACAATCTGGTATTGGTGAAAAAAGAGAGGAATGCACATAAGAGTGACAGTTTCCCGATCGAACCGGAGATTCGCAACAAAATGATGCCATTCTGGAAGAGTCTGCGTAAAAAAGGATTCTTAACGGAGGAAAAATATAATCGCTTAACCAGAATGTCTGCGTTTACAGATGAGGAAAAAGCTGCTTTTATCAGTCGTCAGCTTGTAGAAACCAGCCAGGGTACAAAAGCAATTACACAGATTTTTAAACAGGCGTTTGCAGATTCAGAGATTGTATTTTCAAAGGCAAGTGTAGTATCTGCGTTCCGGCAGAAATTTGATTGTTATAAAGTGCGTTGCGTAAATGATTATCATCATGCGCATGATGCTTATCTGAATATCGTAGCTGGAAATACGTACCGTGTAAAATTTACAAGCAATCCGTTAAATTTTATTAAAGAAGCAAAGAAAAATCCGAACAGCAGAGAAAATCGCTATAATATGGATAAAACTTTCGAGTGGGATGTGACGCGAAATGGTGAAACAGCATGGGTTGCACAGTCAAATGAAAACCCAGGAACCATTCAACTTGTAAAAAAATATTTAAATAAGAATTCGCCATTGATTACAAAAATGGTATACGAAAAACACGGTGGTATCACACAAAAGGCTACGATATGGAGTGCAAAAAAAGCAGAAAGTGGTAATACAGATGCGTATATTCCGGTTAAAATGAATGATCCAAGGCTGGCAGATGTAACGAAGTATGGTGGAGTAACCACAATTGCAGTTGCAGGATATACTTTACTAGAATATAAAGCTGGCGGGAAAACGGTTCGAAGTCTGGAAGCTTTGCCAATTTATCTGGGTGGATCAAAAAATCTGACGGAAGAGCAGATGGTGGAATATTTTTCCAATATATTGCAGCAGGAAAATAAGGAAAAAGTAGTATCAGATGTGATAATAAGGAAAAAAATGATTCCTAGTGGTTCACTGATAAAATATAATGGATTCTATTATTATCTGGCTGGAAAAACCGGTAATCGGATAGTTTTAATAAGTGCCGTGCAATTATGCCTGCCGATGGATACAATGTTATATATTAAAAAAATAGAAAAGGCATGCTCTACTGGAAATTTCGAAGAAAAAGATAAGAATGGGAAACAGGTTCTTTCTAAACAGCAGAACGAATTTGTGTATGAACTTATTATAGAAAAATATCAGCAGTCTATTTTTAAGAAAAAAGTTGGTGCTATAGGCGATACAATTATAGAAAAAAGAGAAAAGTTTGCTGAAATATCATTGGAAGAACAATGCAAAGTATTGATGCAGATATTTTTGAATTTCCAAAGCGGTATAGGGGTAGATCTTACATCTGTTGATGGTAGCAACAAGTCAGGAGTAACATATCTAAACAAGAAAATAATGAATGCCCAGGAATTAAAATTAATAGACCAATCTGTTACAGGTGTATTCAGCAGAGAAATTGATCTGCTGACAATATAATATGAGCTGGAGAACGGTTGTGGTATCTTCAAGTGCAAAATTAGATTATCAAATGGGATATCTGGTGGTGCGAAAAGATACTACAACAAAAATCCATCTGGGCGAAATCCGCACGTTACTGATTGAATCAACAGCTGTATCATTGACGGCGGCGTTACTGTCGGAACTGGTGAAGAAAAAAGTGAAAGTGATATTTTGCGATGAAAAGAGAAATCCATCTGCCGAAATGATGCCCTATTATGGTTCACATGATTGTAGTTTGAAAATCAAGCGTCAGACTGCGTGGTCTGATGATATCAAAGGAGCAGTGTGGACAGAAATTGTCTTTGAAAAGATACGCCAACAAAAATGTCTGCTTCAGGAACTTGGAAAAAATGAGGCAATTCTGTTACAGGAATATTTGGGCGAAATTGAATATGGTGATGCAACAAACAGAGAGGGACATGCTGCAAAAGTATATTTTAATGCGCTGTTCGGAAAATCATTTACCAGAACGGATGATTTACTTATTAATGCAGCATTGAACTATGGGTATAGCATTTTACTTTCCGCTTTTAATCGTGAGATTGTTCTAAATGGATATCTGACACAGTTAGGTTTGTTTCATGATAATATGTTTAATCAGTTTAATCTTGCATCTGATTTGATGGAGCCGTTCCGACCACTTGTGGATCGCCTGGTAGCGCATATGACACTTGTGGAGTTTGAACACACGCAAAAAATGGAACTGGTCAATTTGATGAATCAGGAAGTGATGATCAATGAACGATGTGAATTTATCAGTAACGCGATAAAAATATATTGTAAAAGTGTATTTGATGCATTGGAAGATGCGGATGTGTCATTGATCAGGTTTTATAGAAAATGAGTTATCGATATATGAGAATACTTGTGATGTTTGATTTGCCTGTTGGCACGGAGTCAGAAAGAAAAAATTACCGCTTATTTCGGAAGCATTTGATAAAAAGCGGCTTCTTGATGTTGCAGGAATCTGTTTACTGTAAAATTGCACAGAATACAACAGTGGCAGATGCTATTATTGCGAATGTGCGAAAAAACAGGCCGGATGATGGTCTGGTACAGGTATTGAAAATTACAGAAAAGCAGTATTCCAGAATGGAATATATTGTGGGTGAATCAAAATCGGATGTGCTGGACAGTGATGAAAGGCTGGTAGTGTTATGAAATTTATCTATGGAGAACGGGAATTGACCCTGGAGTTTCGTGAAAATGAAGTTCAGGTGATAACAATAGAAAACAGAGAGTATTTTTCTGCTTTTTTGCAAAATTTGTATAATCAAAGTCAGGGATCAGAAGGAGATATTATCTTATCAGAAGGTGAAAAAATATTATCTCTGAATAAAGTAGCAGAAATTGTTTGGAATCCGTTCTCTGTAGATATTAACAATAAGAAAATACTGGGTAAGTTGTTTCAGAAATTGAAAACTGTTTCGATGGAAGAGCAGTATGCAGAAATATGTGAATTGAATGCTAAAGTTGTTCATTATTTGGATGATTTAAATTTAAAAATGCCATATCCGATTCAATTTCGACTGGAGTTAGATGTACTTGATCTTTATAAAATATATGGGGTTCAGTTGGATACAGAAGAAATTGATATGTTTGAACGGCTCTTGGAGTATGTCAAAGTACTGAAATCATTGTGTGGAGTTCGCTTGCTGGTATTTATAAATGTGAAAAATTATTTGTCAGAAATGCAGATAAAAGAATTGTACAAAGCAACATTTTATTATAAAATAAATTTATTATTAGTTGAGGCACATCAAGGGAAAAATTTAGAATGTGAAAAAAATCAATTAATAGATGAAGACATGTGTTTTATACATTACTAGGTGGCTTACGCATATTGACCGATATGTTCGGTTCGGTGATGATCTCATTTGAGGTTTGAGAACCTTGTAAGTTTGTAATGGTGTAAAACAATACAAAGATCAGGAAATCCAGTTTGTATGTTTGAGAACCTTGTAAGTTTGTAATGGTGTAAAACTGATCTTTACCATGCTGTGTGTCCTCAAAGTTTGAGAACCTTGTAAGTTTGTAATGGTGTAAAACAACTCAAGGAAGAGTATGCTTTTTCCGGTGTTTGAGAACCTTGTAAGTTTGTAATGGTGTAAAACAAATTCTACGGTTCAAAAGTTTTACAGTCGGTTTGAGAACCTTGTAAGTTTGTAATGGTGTAAAACTCGATAGCCCAGCTATCAACATCACGCCAGTTTGAGAACCTTGTAAGTTTGTAATGGTGTAAAACTGCAATTCCAAACCATTTGGCAATTACAGTGTTTGAGAACCTTGTAAGTTTGTAATGGTGTAAAACTTTTCACGTTTCCTACACCTCCTAAAATCCGTTTGAGAACCTTGTAAGTTTGTAATGGTGTAAAACAGTTATGATTTCTTTGCCAACGTATACTCGTTTGAGAACCTTGTAAGTTTGTAATGGTGTAAAACTAACAAGCGCAAACAATCTGGATCTTGGATGTTTGAGAACCTTGTAAGTTTGTAATGGTGTAAAACTATTCATAAAGTCCGGCTATCGTAATTCTAGTTTGAGAACCTTGTAAGTTTGTAATGGTGTAAAACTGCGTTTCAGAATTAATCCAGAACGACGCAGTTTGAGAACCTTGTAAGTTTGTAATGGTGTAAAACATTTGCTTTCAAGATTAAACAAACGCAATTGTTTGAGAACCTTGTAAGTTTGTAATGGTGTAAAACTGATAACCGTAAATTTCATTTCCGTTAGCGTTTGAGAACCTTGTAAGTTTGTAATGGTGTAAAACAACAACCTTCCCTTCTGCGTCCATTCAGTCGTTTGAGAACCTTGTAAGTTTGTAATGGTGTAAAACAAACTACAAATTATCTCAGCAGATAAAAAAGTTTGAGAACCTTGTAAGTTTGTAATGGTGTAAAACGGCATATTCGTCAGATCCCAAAGTAAGCCAGTTTGAGAATACCAACAAGTAAGAAGCATTTACCAAAAAAAGTTTATTAATTACACAAAAGAAGGAGTTGAGAAATTTGTCTAAATCAGAAACGGTTTTAGAGCTTCAAGAATTATTAAAGGATATGAGATCCATTACAGTGGATCTTAATAGAAGCATTTCTAGTCTAAAAGAGATTTTAGATGTTGAAGAATTTATTCCTACTAGCTTGGGAGAGAAAATAAGGACATATTTAGAGAAGATAAATGAAAAACAGACGGAGTTTGTTTCAAAATATGAAGCTCTTAATAGTCGTGAGCCCAATACAAAATATGTGGTTCTCGAAAATGAATTGGAAGAAGCTAAGAAGGTTTTCGAAGAAAATGATAGGTATGTAAATGGAATTAAATTCTTTTTGTCTTTGCACTCTGATGATGAAAAAACAGAGAATATTTTGCAGAATAGAAAAAATACTTTAAATAACTTAAACATTGATGCAATGGAACGTGATGATTTACAGTCGTTAGGAAAACCATATATTTGGTTACAAGAGGCATTCTGGGAAATAGATGCTAAGAAAAAGTTTTCTTTAATGTATAGATTGGCATCATGCTTTGAAGAAGAAATTGCTATGGGTATTCAGTTTGGCACATTGTCCATAAAAGAGCCAAATGATGAAGTGTTAAATGTAGAAATTACCAACAATAGTTCCGAGAAGGGGGCGGTTGAGCTTGATACTTCAGAATCACCAGTAGACGAAACAGAAAAGGATGAGAACAATTATGTGGTAAAAAATGAATCGAAAGAATCTGAAATGGAAGAACCTGAACTGGTTGATAACGTTGCTGGCAAAGAGTATGAAGGAATCTTGGTTAAGGAAAAGCCTTTTATTTTGCATGTCCAAATGAGTTCAAAGGCAGAAACTAAATTTGGCGTAAAAGAGTTCAGAAATGATATCATAAAACAGTATCCAAAAGAAAAACTTGAGTGTATGGTTGAAGCTTTAAAGGGCTGTGGGTATTCAATAAAAAGTATTACAGAAAAGAAGAATGGTAAAGCAGAAAGCTATAAACTTTCTACTGAAAAATTGTACCAGTTTGGTTATTTGAAAAGATATGTAGTTGATAAAATGGGTGAGTTTTTCACTTTGTCTCCACGTGGAGAACGTGCTTTTGTAGCAAAAGATTCTCTTTCTTTTATTAATCAGAATATAAAAGAAAAAGTATCTTCACAAGATGATGGTGAACCAATTGAAGATACTGCAAATTCGTCAATTGTGCGTCTTCTTTCTTTTGACAGTAGCATTAAACAACGTAAGTTGGTTCCTGATTATGAATTTGTGATTAGGATGAATGTAATGGCAACAGATTATTTTGTTGAAGGATATCCTGGCAAGGATAGTGATATTACTAACTGGTTCGCTGGAATAGTGACGGAAAATGTTGAACAATTACAAGAATTTAAAGAAACTGTAAATGATAAAGTTAATCCAGGAGATGTATTAATTGTTACGGGAAATACGTTGGAACAGGCAGAGACTGTAGCTAATTGGTTATTAAGCGAGTTTACGCTCGAATTGAGAAATATTGGTTATACTACATTATTTGAGAATTCTGTGTATGATATCGCAACAAAAGAGCCAATTTTGTTTGAAACGAAGGAATCTATTGAAAATGATGAGAATTTAACGGCAGAGCCACCTATTTTGAAAGAAAAAAAGGAGAAACAGCAATCGGAAGATGAAACAGTTTCACTTGAAGAATCTGAAAATACTGGCGAAAACAAAACGATAGGAAAAAATGGTGTTGCTGAAAATGAGTCTATGCTGAAAGATTTTCTTGCCATCACATTGTATTCACTAAGTTAGATTTCTGGTTACTGTTTACACGTCACTATTCCGCGAGGTGTTTTCGGGCTGTAAGCACGAAAATGCCGAGACATACGGCGAGAAATGGTGCATTCTGCATCATTTCTGTGCATTGCGAAGAGTGTTGCTGGTCACTGTGCAAATTACGCTTAAACGGAACGCCAGTTCCGCTACTGCGGAACGGCTATTCCATTTTTAACGGTACGAAGTACCGCTAGATTACATCATTCTGTTTCACACATATTTATACCGTTCATCTCCAGACGATACGTATGGTGCTTATCCGTGATTCGTGTAAGACATGCATCGGCGTAGGTGTTATCGGCAAACATATCGAACCATGTGCTGACTGGAAATTGTGAGATGACTACAGTTGATTTTCTTCCATCTCTGGTTGTTGTTGACTCCTTAAATTAGCATAATACTGATCTACTTGCCTGTCTCTGGAATGATCTGTATACTGTCATTAGTTTACAGAAAGAAAAAGGTCCCAGAGCACCCACCGTGACAAGTCGTGTACTCTGAGACCATGGTCAAAAACCATGATTATTATATCAGATTACACACTGGTCCTCAAAGAGGATATCGGTGTTTTTTGTTGAGAGCAGTGAGAACTCCCATATATGCCCTATCTGTCAGGGAATGCTCCGTTACAGGGATTCCCGTCCTCGCATCTGCAAAAAGGAGGGCGGAACGAGGGAACGTCTGATGATCCGCAGGTTCCGATGCCAGAACTGTCATAGTTATTACAATGAACTTCCTAACTGTCTTGTTCCCTATAAACATTACGAAGCAGAGGTGATTGCTGATGTTCTGGATGAAGTTATCCTTCCGGAAGACCTGGACTCTGAGGATTATCTGTCCTTCAACACCATGCTCCGCTGGCTTCAATGGTTTCGTGAAAACCTGCAACGTATAGAAGGATATTTACGAACCGCTGGATATCAGATATTAAATCTGGGAGAGGAACTCCTGTTTACTCCAGACTTACTGCTCAACAAGATTATTGAGGGGGTTAGTAAATAAGCCTTCTCGCTGGCTATCTATTGAGGGGCAAATTGAAAACTGCATATTGCGAAGCTAAACGGCCGGATTTGCGGAGCAAAACGGTCGCATTCCGTTTCTGAACAGCCGAATTGCTACCAACCTGTGTAATCTAATCCTTATAATGATAGTAGCCATCTCAGGGATGAGGATAATGTATGCAGTTGGATTACAAGGACATCATTATCAAACACTACGTGCTATCAATGTCCGGTAGCGAAATAGCTCGTCAGATTGGTTTCAGCAAGTCTGGCGTTAATGACTTCTTGAGAGCATTCAAGAAGTGCGAAGATCTGAACTATCCATTACCAGCAGGCATCACTAACTATGGTATTGCCCTGAAGGCGTATGGATCTGTAGCTGGATCAGGAGGTCGAAATGAGAACAAAGTCAAAATGAGAATCCCTAATTACAAATTTTATGGTACTATGTAGTTACCGCACTGAAGGAGGATCTCATTATGGCAAACCTCATTTTAACTTGTACTAAATCTTGACATAGGACCACTTCACGATTGGCATTGTTTGAGAACCTTGTAAGTTTGTAATGGTGTAAAACTCTTTCCCGGAAAGGCAACAGAGAAAAAATGATAGAATTTGGAAAATTGGAATATTATTTGTTGGTGGTAAATGCAATAGGTGCATTGGCCTATCTGATAAATCTGCTTTTGTATAGACATACCGCAAACGGGCGGATAGATGTGATCGTGACGATGGTATCTTTACTTGGCGGTTCGGCGGGTATGCTGCTTATGATTTTACTTTTTGACAGGAAAGCGGAAAAAGAAAATATGATGTCTCGGGTGTTTATTATATGCATTTTCATTATTCAGGTGATTATGCTGTTGATTTTCAAAGGACATCATGCAGAGCATTTTACATTTGCATTCTGGAAGTTCTTTGCAGAACACCGGATATTGCTGATATATCTTGGGATCATGAATCTTGTGACATTTATCGTATTTGCGATTGATAAGGTCAATGCCAGAGCAAATCGTTCCAGAATCAAAATCGTGACACTGCTTGGATTATCATTTGCCGGCGGATCTGTGGGCGGACTCATTTCTATGTATCTGTTCCGACACAAGACACAAAAGGACTACTTTACGGTTGGAATGCCGCTGATAATTGTGATGCAGGTTGTTGTTTTGTTTTATGTAATGAATGCGGGGTGGTAGAGTAGGGGGGGATAGGATATTTTCATCGGCGTGTTTTATCTCAGTCGAGAAGACTCCCACTTCTGCAAGTGGTGAGTAATAACAAGTCTTTCTCAGTGGGAGTACAATCTCCGACTGAGATAAACGCTCCGCGAGGATGTGCAGTGATTCTGAGAAGAATATGTCAGCTTACGCTGACCAGAATCGCGCACCAAGTCTCACGTGTGTTCGACTTGAATGGATCCCATATATAATTGATTTATTCAGCGCATTTGCACTGATAAAAAGCTGGATTTTTTGATGGAAAAGTGCTAAAGTAATAAGACAACGTGTTTCGGGATGGAGAAGATTACGGAGGTACAAAAAATGCAACCAATGTATGTATCAATTCAGCAAAAAGAAACAGGCAATCGAATCAAGAGTTTGCTGAAGCAGAATGGTTATACGGTCAAAGATATTCAGGGAGCTATGGGATTCGAGAATCCGCAGGCGGTGTACAAATGGCTGTCTGGAAGATCCTTGCCAAGCATCGACAATTTTATTATTTTGAGCAGATTATTGCATACCAGTATAGAAGATATCCTCGTCATTGACGGGGATATTGTTCGTTTATGGAGCTGTTACCTTATTTTTTATAAAAATCAACCGTTTTTCGAAAAAAATATTCCTCAATAGTATAATAATACTTTCCTTTGTAAACCGGCAGTTTAGTGAAATATAAACGACAAAGTGTTATAGTAAATACAGCAGAAGTAAAATGATAATGAGAAGGGGGATTTGTTATGCAGAAGATGACATCAGCCTATGCGAATAAAAAATTAAAGAGTCTGGAAGAGGATAAGGCATTTTGGGTAAATAAAGAAGCAACTTCATGTACTTACATCGCAGCAATTAATGAAGAGCCGGTGATCCCGGAATATGATTATTTGGAAGTGGCACAGATCATTGAAGATATTGATGCTAAGATAGCGGTGCTCAAGCATGCCATCAATCTGAATAATGCTATGGCAAAAGTACCGGTTGGCGATGAGAAAATGAGCATTGATACAATTTTGGTCAAGATGGCGCAGTTGAACAAACGTAAAAATATACTCGATATGATGCGTAAGCAACTTCCGAAGGAGCGGCTTGATAATTCTTACCGGGTCAGAAATTCGATAGCAGAATATCGTTATATCAACTATGATCTGGCACTGATCAAACAGGAATACGAGCGTGTATCTGATATGATTTTGTTAATGCAGATGTCGCTTGATAAATATAATCAGACAGTAGAGTTTGAAGTAGATTTTTAAAGAAAGATTTCCCTGCACTTCTGATGAATCTGTAAGATAGTTAGAGTGATAAAATATCAAAGTTATCCGTACAAGATTGAACATACATAGCGCGGAAAAAAAGATGGGTTATTGTTTATTGATATTGATTTATTTGTTATGAGTTATTTCTTAAAGTTATGGTTCAAAGTTCAGTTTGTTGAATGGGAAAAATATAATCAAGAAAATCTTGTAAATCTTGTAAAAAACCTGCAGGAAACTGCTTGTGTGGAGGTTCGGTTACATACACAATATTTTGACAAAAATTGGAAAATACAGAAAAATATGAAAGATCGACTGTGTATCGGAAATGGATATACCGTCGATTTTTGTATTTATGAATGATTGTGGGGCAGACAGCGACAATAAGCAGGTGATGGGGTTTAAAACGATAAGTTTATATGATTTTATCTGAATTATTTCGCGATAAACGGCGTATAATTACGAAAAAGTATTGACGCAGACGTATTACAATGAAATAATACGGCTAGGAGGTGCATTTATAATGTTCAAAATAAATCCATACAGACCAGGCGCTGGATTAATGCCAATTTATCTTGCCGGTCGTGACGATGATCTTGAAAATATAGACAGTCTGTTTATGGCGATGACTTATAATATCCCTGTGCAGTCCGTGATTTTCAGCGGTTTGCGTGGGGTGGGGAAAACGGTTCTAATCAATAGCTTACAGAAGAAAGCGGAAGAAAAAAATATTTTCTGCAAGCATATCGAAGTGGAGGAACGGAATGACTTTATTTCGCAGATTGCAAGCTGTTCACAGGCATTTTTACGAAAAATCAGTGCAAAGGAAAAGTTTAAACATCTGATTCAGAAACCGTTGGAGGCAATTAAATCTCTGGTGATTTCTTTTGATCCAAATGACAGTACCTTTTCCTTAGCTGTTCAGGAAAGAGAGCTGTATAAAAGTTCGAACCTTACGCAGAGTCTGACAGATGTATTTACGACTCTGGGAGAGGCGGCCTATCAGTCAGAGATACCGATCTGCTTTTTTATTGATGAGATCCAGTATATGAAGTCTGCAGAACTTGGTGCACTGATAGCGGCACTTCATCGGACGAACCAGCTGGGCTATCCGATTATGATCGTGGGAGCCGGATTACCGAAAATATATGCGATGCTTTCAGAGAAAAAATCCTATTCAGAACGCTTGTTTCTATATAAAGAAATCGGTTCTTTGAGCAAAGAGCAGTCTGAGGCGGCGATCCGGGTTCCGGCTGGAAAATTTGATGTGCATTATACGGATGAGGCGATTGACCGAATTGTGGAAATTACAAAGGGATATCCGTTTTTTATTCAGCAGCTTTGTCAGATTGTTTATCAGAATACAGATAGCAAATCAATTGATGTGACGGATGTTGAACAAAATATTGAAGAATTTTGGTCTGTACTTGACAATGGATTTTTCAAGGTGCGTTATGAGCGGTGTTCTGCTTCAGATAAGAAATTTATTTTCGCAATGGTACAATGTGGGGAACTTCCCTGTACGATTTCGAATGTGGCAAAAATCATGGGAAAATCAGTCACATCGATTTCCACAGCGAGGGCACAGCTGATCAGCAAAGGGATTATTTATCCGGTACGTTACAAGGAACTTGATTTTACGGTTCCGGAATTTTCCGGATTTATTCAGCGATTAAGTGAATATCAGCAATGTGAATAGGGGATGTTCAGCAACAATTCCGGCAAATCGTTCATTGACATCTGTTTCATCTCTGATAAAATAGGATAGACATTAAATGATTGATATTTTATAAAGCATGAGAGAATGAAAAGGTGACAGAACATATGAGCAAAACAGGATTAATTGTAGAAGGCGGCGGAATGAAGTGTGCATATAGTGCAGGTATTCTGGATGCCTTTCTGGATAAAAATATAACATTTGATTATGCCATCGGTGTGTCAGCAGGGTCCGCAAATGTGGCATCTTTTTTGGCAGGGCAGCGTGAGCGTAATCTTCGCTACTATACAGATTGGATCAAGGATCCGGGATATTTTGGTATAAAGAGTTTTATCAAAACCGGGAATTTGTTTGGTTTGCAGCATATTTACGGTGATATGACGAATTCTACCGGTGTGGATCCGATTGATTTTCCTGCATTGAGTGCGAATCCTACGGAATACTGGATCGTGGCAACGGATGCTGCGACAGGAACACCGGTATATTTTCCAAAGAGCAAGATGAAACAGGATGATTACCGCTGTATTATGGCTTCCTGTGCGCTGCCGGCAGCATGCAAACCAATTGAGATTGACGGAAAACTATATTATGACGGCGGCGTGACAGATGCGATCCCGGTGCAGCGTGCGCTGGATGATGGCTGTGATAAGATCGTTGCGATTTTATCAAAGCCAAGAGGATTTATAAAGAAACCGGAAGGTATGCGTTTCTTATACAGCAGAATGTGCCGTAAGTTTCCAAATACAGTGAAAGCACTGGATAACCGTCATATTATGTATAGTAAATGCCAGCAGCAGCTGTTTGATCTGGAAAAAGAAGGCAAAGCATTTATTTTTGCACCGAGCAATCCACCGAAAATGAGTACCTATACGATGGATCGGGAAGTAGAACAGCAATTATATGATCTTGGGATGAAGGACTTTCATGATGCTGAGGATCGATTCAAAAAATTTCTTATTTGATAGGAAGTTGTGCTATGGATGATGTTATATGGGAGAATATGTGATCGTACACTTTCTTGCAATATAATATTTACTGAAAAAACGGTAAAAAGTTTTACATCGGGATAAGAAAAACCGGTTGATTTATAGATAGACATAGTGTATATTTTTTAGTGGATGGACAAGGAGACGGAGGAAAAAGTATGAGCGAAACAGTCCGCGTAGCAGTGGATGCCATGGGTGGTGACAACGCACCGGGAGAAATCGTAAAAGGTGCGGTACAAGCTGTTCAGGCAGAGAAAGATATCAAAGTATTTCTGGTAGGCAGACAGGATGCTGTCAATGCTGAACTTGCAAAATATACTTATGATAAGGAAAAAATTGAAGTTGTACATGCCGAGGAAGTTATTGAGATGGCAGAACCGCCGGTAAATGCGATTCGTAAGAAGAAACAGTCATCTCTGGTGATCGGAATGAATATGATTAAGCATCAGGAAGCAGATGCCATTGTGACAGCCGGAAGTACCGGAGCTACTTTAGTTGGCGGTCAGGTGTTGGTTGGCAGAATTAAAGGCATTGAACGTCCGCCGTTGGCACCTTTAGTTCCGACGGAAAAGGGAGTTTCACTTCTGATCGACTGTGGAGCGAATGTGGATGCACGTCCGTCACATCTGGTGCAATTTGCCCAGATTGGATCTATTTATATGGAGAACATTGTCGGAATCAAGAATCCGAGAGTGGCGATCCTGAATATCGGAGCAGAAGAGGAAAAGGGCAATCAGCTGGTAAAGGAGACGTTTCCATTGCTGAAAGAATGTCCTGGTATCAATTTTATCGGAAGTATTGAAGCACGGGAGATTCCACATGGCGGTGCCGATGTGATTGTCTGTGAGGCATTTGCGGGAAACATCGTACTGAAACTGTATGAAGGTGTGGCTGCGACATTACTTTCCAAAGTAAAAGAAGGACTGATGTCATCTCTCCGGTCTAAAATTGGAGCACTTTTGATTAAACCTGCATTAAAACAGACATTGAAGTCCTTTGATGCCTCCCAGTATGGTGGAGCTCCTCTGCTTGGGCTGAATGGTCTGGTGGTCAAGACACATGGCAGTGCGAAAGCAATTGATGTGAAGAATTCTATTCTTCAGTGCGTGACATTCAAGCAGCAGGATATTAATGGTAAAATCAAAGAGCATATTATTGTAGAAAAATAACAGGGAGGGAGGATTTGCGTCATGGAGTTTGATAAAATTAAAAGTATCATCAGTGAAGTATTAAGCATTGATGCTGATGGTATTACAGAAGAGACTACTTTTGTAGATGATCTTGGAGCAGATTCCTTGGATATTTTCCAGATTATTATGGCAATCGAGGAAGAGTTTGAGATCGAGATTCCGACAGAAGAAGCAGAAAAAATCACAACTGTTGGCGATGCGGTAGAACAGATTAAAAAAGCATTGTAAGAATCAGTATAACAGGAAAATGGATGCTGTTGCAGTGAGTATTTGTCTCTGCAACAGCTCTTTGTTTTACAGGAGGAATGATATGGAACAGCTCAAAGAGTTTCAGAAAAAAATCGGTTATCAGTTTCAGCAGGAAGGTCTGCTGCGCCAGGCACTGACTCACAGTTCTTATGCCAATGAACATCGGATGAAAAAATTATCCGATAATGAGCGTCTGGAGTTTTTGGGAGATGCGGTGCTGGAAATCGTAACCAGTGATTTTTTATATCATGAGCATACGGATGTGCCGGAGGGGGAACTGACCCGTGTGCGTGCAAGTATTGTATGTGAACAGACACTGGCATTTTGTACCAGAGCACTGAATCTGGGTAATTATCTTTTTCTTGGAAAAGGTGAGGATCAGACCGGTGGTCGAAAGAGAAAATCTATTTTGTCAGATGCATTTGAGGCAATTATCGGAGCCATTTATCTGGATGGTGGTTTTGCTAATGCAAAAGAGTTTATTCATCGTTTTGTGCTGAATAATGTGGAGCATATGCAGCTCTTTTATGATAGCAAGACTATCCTGCAGGAGATCGTGCAGGGAGATGAGCATAGCGGAAAGCTGGAGTATGTGCTGGTAGAAGAATCTGGTCCGGATCACAATAAGAATTATAAAGTAGAAGCCCGTATCGGCAATAAGAGTTATGGCTGCGGTGAGGGACATACCAAGAAGGCAGCAGAACAGGAAGCTGCTTATCAGGCCATTCTGGAACTGAGAAAGAAGGACAAGTAAAAGTAATAAACGGAGGAATGTATGTATCTTAAATCAATCGAGGTACATGGTTTTAAATCATTTGCCAATAAAATTGTATTTGAGTTTCATAACGGAATTACCGGTATTGTAGGTCCGAACGGCAGTGGAAAGAGCAATGTTGCAGATGCGGTCCGCTGGGTGCTTGGTGAACAGAAGGTAAAGCAGCTGCGAAGCGCCAGTATGCAGGATGTTATTTTTGCAGGAACGGAAAATCGAAAGCCGGTAAGTTTTGCCTATGTGGCCATCACACTGGATAATTCGGATCATCAGCTACCGTTGGACTATAATGAAGTGACAGTAGCACGACGGGTGTATCGTTCCGGTGAGAGCGAGTATCTGATCAACGGTACCCAGTGTCGTCTGAAGGATGTCAATGAGCTTTTTTATGATACCGGTATTGGTAAAGAAGGCTATTCTATTATTGGTCAGGGACAGATTGACAAGATTTTGAGTGGCAAACCTGAGGAACGCCGGGAATTGTTTGATGAGGCAGCCGGAATTGTTAAATTCAAGCGTAGAAAAGCAACGGCATTGAAAAAACTGGAAGATGAGCAGCAGAATCTAGTGCGTGTCAATGATATTCTGGCGGAGTTGACGCGACAGGTAGGCCCTCTGGAACGACAGGCGGAACACGCGAAAGTTTATCTGAAGAAAAAGGAAGAACTGAAGGAGTGCGATCAGAATCTGTTTTTACTCGAGATGGAACGGATGGATACCGAATTGGAGGGTCTGGAGGAGAAATGTGGTATTACAGAGCATCAACAGGCGGAAATCCGGCAGAAATTTGAAGGAATCAAATCCCGTTATGAGGAGCTTGAGAAGCAGGTTGCGCAGGCAGATGAACAGATTGGTGAACTGCAGCAGAGTATGAATGATACCGGTGTTTCGAAAGAAAAACTGGAGGGACAGATCAATGTTCTGCGGGAACAGATCCATACAGCACAGCAGAATGAGGAACATGTCAGAAGCCGTGTGGAGGCACTGCAGGCCGATGTGGACCGCCAGCAGAAGGAAGGCGAGGATTACAGCAGCCGGCAGACGGAACTGGAAGCCGGCATTCGTGAAATCGAGCAGAAGAAGCGTTTGCTGACAGAAAAGCTGGAGACATTGCGGAAAGAGACAGCCGGAATGGAGCAGCAGATGGAAGCAGGGAAGGCAGAAATTTTGCGTTTGCTGAATGCCCGCGCTTCCATGAAAGCAGAACAACAGCGTCTGAAAACGATGCAGGAACAGGCTTCTATCCACCGGGCGCAGTTAAATAAGGAATTGCTGGAGCAGAAGAGCGGCGGTGATGATGTCAGCGGATTACTGTTCAAACAGGAAAAAGAATTGGCAGAACTGAAGGAACAGATTGTGTCCATGGAGGAAGAAAAGACTTCCATTGAAAAGAAGCGGACTAACTGGCAGCAGGAGTTTGAAGAACTGCGTGGCCGGATGGATCAGTGCAAGGAGCAATATCACAAGGACAGTTCCCGTCTGGAATCTCTGCGGAATATCGCGGAGCGCTATGACGGATATGGCAACAGCATCCGCCGGATCATGGAGCGTAAGGCAGATACACCGGGAATTCACGGTGTTATCGCAGATCTGATCAAAGTGGAAAAAGCGTATGAGACCGCCATTGAGACAGCACTGGGCGGAAGTATCCAGAATATTATAACGGACAATGAGGATACTGCCCGTCAGATGATTGAATATCTGAAAAAGAACCGGTATGGTCGTGCTACATTTTTGCCGCTGACCAGTGTGTCTGCACCGGAGCATGTTCCGGCGGAAAAAGCGTTAGGTGAGACCGGTGTCATTGGTATTGCAAGCAGTCTGGTGCACACGCAGCCACAGTATGAAAAGGTGGCAGGTTATCTGCTGGGACGGGTGCTTGTAATGGACACCATTGAGCATGCGGTGATGGTTGCCAGAAAGTTCCGTTATTCTCTGCGTATCGTTACCATGGAGGGCGAGTCACTGCAGCCTGGCGGTTCCATGACCGGTGGTGCGTTCCGAAACAACAGCAATCTGCTGGGACGGAATCGTGAGATTGAGATTTTAGAAAAACAAGTGGCTGACTGCCGTGCACAGGCGCAGGAAATCCGCAGTCGGATGGAAGATGTGAAGACCGCAAATGCACTGCTGAAGGATGATTATGAAGAATTGCAGGTAAATCTGCAGCAGGCTTATCTACATAAAAACACATTAGAGATGGAGACCAGTCATATTCGGGAGCAGCAGGAAAAACAGGAAGCTGCTTATGCCGGCATTCATGAAGAGATTGCCAAAATTGATGCGGATAAAAAAGAATGGTCCATCGATCAGGCACAGATGGAAGAACAGATACAGATGTCTGTGGACAAGGAAGCTGAAATAACCGGTCAGAATAATGTTTTATCTCAACAGGTAGAAAATAAAAATCTGGAGATTGAGAGTGTTTCCCAGGATCTGAATGATGTTCTGTTGGAGATTGCACAGAAACAGCAGCAAAATAATTTCCTGCAGCAGAATATCCGGAGAACGGAAGAAGAAATCCACCGTCTGAATCAGGAGAAGAAGCAGATTTTGGAGGACAGTGCAAATAGTGAGACTGCCATTGAAGAGCGGGAAAAACAGATCAGACAGCTGCAGGAACAGTCAGAAGCAGCTGTTTTACAAAAGCAGGGGCTGGATGAGAAACTGACGGTAATCCGTACACAGAAAGAAACAATGCTTGGAGAGCAGAAAAACTTTTTTGCACAGCGGGAAGAACTTTCACAGACTATGAGTGATCTGGATAAAGAACTGTTCCGATTGAATCAGCAGAAGGAAAAGACGGAGCAGGCACAGGATTCTCTGACTACTTATATGTGGGAAGAGTATGAAATCACCTATCATGTAGCAAAGGGAGCAGAACGGCCGGAGAAGCTGAACGTAGCTGAACTCAAAAAGCAGATCACAGGTATCCGGGATGAAATCCGTAAGCTTGGAAATGTCAATGTCAATTCCATTGAAGAGTATAAGAGTGTTTCGGAGCGTTATGAATTCCTGTCCGCACAGCATGCGGATCTGGAGGAAGCGAAAGCGAGTCTGGAGAAGATCATTACAGAACTTGATGAAGGTATGCGTAAGCAGTTTGCAGAGAAATTTGCAGATATTCAGCGGGAGTTTGACAGGACATTTAAGGAGTTGTTCGGCGGAGGAAAAGGTTCACTGGAGCTGACCGGTGAGGAAGATACAAATGACATTTTGGAATGTGGTATCAAGATCATTGCGCAGCCGCCGGGAAAGAAACTTCAGAATATGATGCAGCTGTCCGGTGGAGAAAAGGCACTGACAGCGATTGCATTGTTATTTGCAATCCAGAACTTAAAGCCATCTCCGTTCTGTCTGTTAGATGAGATCGAGGCAGCCTTGGATGACTCTAACGTTGATCGGTTTGCTAATTATCTGCATAAGCTCACAAAAAATACGCAGTTTATTGTTATTACTCATCGACGGGGAACTATGACAGCCGCAGATCGTCTGTATGGTATCACCATGCAGGAGAAAGGTGTGTCTGCATTGGTTTCCGTCAACCTGATTGAAAAAGAGCTGGATGCGTAATCTGGAAACAGTTTTTATACAAAATTTATTTGAGAAAGGAAGAATAGTATGGCTGAAGAAAAAAAGGGTTTTTTTAAACGACTGGTCAGTGGTCTGACCAAAACCCGTGACAATATCGTGTCCGGATTTGATTCTATTTTCAGCGGATTTTCACATATTGATGATGATTTTTACGAGGAACTGGAAGAAATTCTTGTAATGGGTGATATCGGAATCCATGCCACAGAAGAAATCATCGAAAATCTGAAGAAAAAAGTAAAAGAAAACCATATCAAAGAGCCGGCAGACTGCCGAGAGCTGCTGATCAACAGTATCAAAGAACAGATGTATGTAGGTGATACAGCGTATCGCTTTGAAGAGGAAACCTCCGTCGTTCTGGTCATCGGCGTCAATGGCGTTGGAAAGACTACTACCATTGGAAAATTGGCAGGAAAATTGAAAAGCCAGGGGAAAAAAGTGATTCTTGGAGCGGCGGATACTTTTCGTGCCGCTGCGGGTGAACAGCTGACAGAGTGGGCAAATCGTGCCGGTGTGGAGATCGTTGGTGGTCAGGAAGGATCTGATCCGGGTTCCGTTGTATACGATGCCGTGCAGGCAGCAAAAGCCCGGAAAGCAGATGTATTACTGTGTGATACTGCAGGACGTCTGCATAATAAGAAAAACCTGATGGAAGAATTAAAGAAGATTAACCGTATTCTGGAAAAAGAGTATCCGGAAGCATACCGCGAGACTTTAGTAGTTCTGGATGCCACTACCGGGCAGAATGCACTCGTTCAGGCAAAGCAGTTCAGCGAGGCTGCCGAGATCACAGGTATTGTATTGACCAAGATGGACGGAACGGCCAAGGGAGGAATTGCAGTTGCAATTCATTCTGAACTTGGTATTCCGGTAAAATATATTGGTGTAGGAGAAAGCATTGATGATCTGCAGAAATTTGATGCAGATCAGTTTGTTGATGCACTGTTTGAGAAGGAGGACGTAAATGAGTGAAATGTTGACACTGGATCGTTTTGAGGAAGCCAGTGAAATTGTCAAAAAAGTAACACAGGAGACAAAGCTGGTATACAGTGAATATTTAAGCGAACAGACAGGTAATAAAGTATATTTGAAACCGGAAAATATGCAGTTTACCGGTGCATATAAAGTGCGTGGTGCTTATTACAAGATTAGCACATTGACAGAAGAAGAGCGTCAGCGTGGTCTGATCACCGCATCCGCAGGAAATCATGCACAGGGTGTGGCTTATGCGGCAAAACGTTATGGTGCAAAGGCAACCATCGTAATGCCAACTACAACACCACTGATCAAAGTAAACCGTACGAAGAGTTATGGTGCAGAAGTTGTCCTGTACGGAGATGTATATGATGAGGCTTGTGCAAAAGCATATGAGCTGGCAGAAGAGCACGGATATACTTTTATCCATCCTTTCGATGATCCTGCGGTTGCAACCGGTCAGGGAACCATTGCAATGGAAATCTTTCAGGAACTTCCGCTGGTAGAATATATTCTGGTACCAATCGGTGGCGGCGGACTTGCAACGGGTGTATCTACACTTGCAAAATTGTTGAATCCGAAGATTAAAGTCATCGGTGTAGAGCCTGCTGGCGCAAATTGTATGCAGGAATCTCTGAAGACCGGTGAAGTAGTGACTTTACCACAGGTAAATACGATTGCAGACGGTACTGCTGTAAAGACGCCGGGAAGTAAAATTTTTCCGTATATTCAGGAGAATCTGGATGATATCATTACCGTTCATGATGATGAACTGATTGTAGCATTTCTGGATATGGTAGAAAATCATAAAATGATCGTAGAAAATTCCGGTTTGCTGACCGTGGCAGCACTGAAACACTTAAGTGTAAAAGATAAACGTGTCGTTTCTATCTTAAGTGGCGGAAATATGGATGTCATCACCATGTCCTCTGTAGTACAGAAAGGTCTGATCCTGCGCGATCGTATCTTTACTGTATCCATTCAGCTTCCGGATAAACCGGGTGAATTGTGCAGAGTCGCAGGTGTTGTAGCCAGTGTACAGGCGAATGTTATCAAACTGGATCATAACCAGTTCATATCTTCCAACCGGAATGCAGCTGTGGAAATCCGGATTACCATGGAAGCATTTGGTACCGAGCATAAAAAACAGATTATTGCGGCACTTCGTGATGCGGGCTATGAACCAAACTTGATCCAGGCGGTGCTGTAATTTTTTGTTTAGCTCAGTCGAGAAGACTCCCACTTCTGCAAGTGGTGAGTAATAACAAGTCTTTCTCAGTGGGAGTACAATCTCCGACTGAGATAAACGCTCCGCGGGGATGTGCAGTGATTCTGAGAAGAATATGTCAGCTTACGCTGACCAGAATCACGCACCAAGTCTCACGTGCGTTCGACTTGAATGGCTAATTATTTCACTGTGTAAATAGCGAAAACGAAGCATCCTGTCAGGGGTAGTGAGCGTCTAGCGTTCCGACAGGATGCTTCGTTTTCGCATTAAAAATTAAATTTCAGCCAACAACAAGACAAATAAGCTTTACTCTCCGTCGTGGAACCGGGACAAAAACTGCCGTGTCCGTTCTTCCTTCGGATGTTCGAATACCTGATAAGGATCACCCTGTTCAAGGATATAGCCATCATCCATGAAGATAACCTGATCCGCCACATCCCGGGCAAAGGCCATTTCATGTGTTACTATGACCATTGTTGTCTTGGTTTCCGCTAATTCTTTGATGACTTTCAGTACTTCGCCGGTCAGTTCCGGATCCAGGGCAGAAGTTGGCTCATCAAAACAGAGAATATCCGGTTGCATGGCCAGTGCGCGGGCGATTGCAACACGCTGACACTGTCCACCGGAGAGTTGATGCGGGTAGTTGTTGATCCGTTCGGAAAGTCCCATCTGCTTTAAAAGACTGACAGCCTGTGCTTCAATTTCGTCGTGGATTTCTTTTTTTCGTGCTTTATAGTCCGGACGCTCTTTGGCAAGTAATTCCTTTGCGAGCATAACATTTTTCAGTGCTGTATATTGAGGAAAGAGATTAAAAGACTGAAAAACAAGTCCGAAATGCAGACGGTTTTTACGGATTTCCGATTCCTGCATGGTTGTTGGATTTGCTGCATCAAAGACCGTTTTGTCCTTGACGCGGATCATACCATTGTCCGGCTGTTCCAGGAAATTCAGGCAGCGCAGAAGCGTGGTTTTTCCACTTCCGGAAGAACCAATGATGGACAGTACCTGGCTTTCTTCCAGAGAAAAGCTGATATCCTTCAGCACCTTTGTCTGTCCAAAGGATTTGCATAAATGTTCTGCTTCTAAAATTTTCATGATCAGTTTCTCCTTTTATCTGAAATAATCCAGTTTCTTTTCTAATTTTCCAAGTACCACTGTCAGAATACCGTTGAAAATAAGGTAGTAGATGGCGGTGAAGAACAGTGGCCAGATCTGTCCGGAAATACCCTGAGAACCTTTCATAAAGGCCTGTCCTGCCCAGATGATCTCCTGCAGTGCAATGATGCGTGCGAGAGAAGTGTCCTTTACCAGTGTCAGGATTTCGTTTGACATTGGTGGAATGATTCTTTTTACCATCTGTAATAATTTTACACGGAAGAAAATCTGGGATTTGGTCATGCCCAGAACCAATCCGGCTTCTTCCTGACCTACCGGTACACTTTGAATACCACCGCGGTAGATTTCGGAAAAGTAGCAGGCATAGTTCAAAATGAAGGAAACGGATGCTGCGAGGAAACGTCCGGTTTCGCCGCCGCCCCAGATTGGGTTATGTAATACCAGTCCCGGGAAAAAGTAGATGATCAGTAACTGGATCATCAGAGGGGTACCGCGGACAACCCAGATCAGAAGTTTAAAAAAAGCACTGACTGGTTTGATGCGGGACATGGAACCGAAACAGATTGCAAGACCCAGAGGACATGCGCCAATCAGGGTAATGACAAAAAGTCGTAATGTCTGTAAAAAGCCGATATTTAAGGAATGAATGACAATCGGCAGCTGTTGTGAAAAATCCATGATAGTTCCTGCTTTCTCTAAATATTTTTGTCACAGCTCACGCATCATATGCATTGAATTCATGCGTATGCCTACGTGAAAAAACGTGTGAACGGTACATTTTTATGCACAACAAAGAGCGGAAACTCCGCTCTCTGTTTTTAATTAAAAATCACTATTTATTTTACAAATCTCAACAAACAAATATCTCTCAACAAACAAATATTACTCAACAAACAAATATTACTCAACAAACAAATGTTTCTCAACAAACAAATATTACTCAACAAACAAATATCTCTCAATAAAACAAGGATATAACCAGATAAGACCGGATAGCGGTTATTTGGTTATGAATAAGCAACATAAGCAAATGGCTATGTTGTGTGATCACAGGATTATTTCTGTTCAACAACTGCAGCCTGTACACCATATTTTTCAGCAATCTGCTCCATGGATCCGTCAGCATAGCTGGATTTGAAGAAGTTATTTAATTCCACAGCCAGATCAGAACCTTTTCTGAAACCGACACCGTATTCTTCATCATTTAATCCAATGGTGTAAGTCAGGTTGGAATAACCGGTGCCTTCGCCAACCATTGCGGCAGCCATCAGGGAATCGATGATAGCAGCATCGGATGTGCCTGCAGCAACTTCCATCAGTGCATCTGACTGAGCAGTAACAGCAGTGTAGTTTAAGCCAAGTTCCTGAGCCTGTGCTTCGCCGGCACTTCCGGATTCAACAGCAAAAGTGAGATCTTTTAAGCTGTCTTTGTCCTGATATTTATCAGCTACGTCAGACGGAACAACAACTACCTGTGCATTGTTACAATAAGCGGTTGTACAGGACATGGAACTTGTTACTTCATCTGTCAGTGTCATGCCATTCCATACACAGTCGATGGTTTTTCCATCTAATTCAAGGATTTTGTTGTCCCAGTCGATTTCTACAAACTCAACATCTACGCCAAGACTTTCGGCAAAAGCAGATGCAAGGTCAGCATCAAATCCAATCCAGTTTCCGTTTTCATCCTGATAATCCATTGGCTCGAAATCTGTGATACCTACCACCAAAGTACCTTTGTCTTTAACATAAGCAAGATCGCTGTCTGTGCTTTCTGCTGTTGCAGAGGTATCTTTGCTGTTGCCTGCGGAAGCAGATCCGCTGCTGTTTGTATTGCCACATGCAGCCATGGAAGCGACCATACCCGCAGCAAGAACGAGTGCTAATAATTTCTTTTTCATCTTCTTTTCTCTCTCCTCTGATAAATCTTTCTTAAAACATGCTACCATGTTACCAATTTACCATACTAAAGTCAAGAAAAAAATGAAAAAAGTTTTTATACAGCAAGGATATTCGCGCTATAGATCATACAGAATATAGGGGTATTTTTGTTATTACAGAATGACAAAAGGGTCTGAACTCATATTGTAAGTATCGGAAACAATATGAATTCAGCCCCTTCTTATTTTGAGAGGATTGTGGGAGTGCAAAGCACGAAGCAATCCGTGTGTTCAAGAAACAAGGATTTAGTTATCTTCTTCATCCGAAGATGCCATTGTATATACAGAACGTTTTCTTGCCATCTCATCACTTTCCAGATATTCATCGTATGTGGTGATTTTGTCAATGATTGAGCCGTTTGGCATAAATTCAATGATGCGGTTTGCGGTTGTCTGTACAATCTGGTGATCGCGGGAAGCGAAGAGCAGTACACCCGGGAATTTGATCAGACCGTTGTTCAGAGCGGTGATGGATTCCATATCCAGGTGGTCGGTCGGCTCATCCAGAATCAGTACATTGGATGCTTCGATCATCATGCGGGAGAAGAGTACACGTACTTTTTCACCACCGGAGAGTACACGCATCTTTTTAACACCGTCCTCGCCAGGAAAGAGCATACGGCCAAGAAATCCGCGGACATAAGTAGCGTCTTTGATCTCGGAGAACTGTGTCAGCCAATCTACAATGATAAGATCTGTATCAAAAATTTTGGTATTGTCTTTCGGGAAATAGGACTGGCTTGTGGTAACACCCCACTTGTAAGTACCTTCATCCGGTTCCATTTCGCCTGTTATAATTTTAAATAAAGTAGTTTTTGCAAGCTCATTGCTTCCGACAAATGCGATTTTATCTTCGCGGTTTACGATAAAGGATACGTTATCCAGAATTTTAACACCGTCGATGGTTTTACTTAATCCTTCTACAAGAAGCACTTCATTACCAATTTCGCGGGATGGGCGGAAGTCAATGTATGGGTATTTGCGGCTGGACGGTTTGATCTCATCCAGCTGGATTTTCTCCAGTGCTTTTTTTCTGGAAGTAGCCTGTTTGGATTTGGAAGCATTTGCAGAGAAACGGGAGATGAACTCCTGTAATTCCTTGATTTTCTCCTCTTTCTTTTTGTTCGCTTCTTTCATCTGTTTTACCATTAACTGGCTGGATTCATACCAGAAGTCATAGTTTCCGGCATAAAGCTGGATTTTTGCGTAGTCAATATCAGCGATATGAGTACAAACTTTGTTTAAAAAATAACGGTCATGAGATACGACAATGACAGTATTTTCAAAGTTGATCAGGAATTCTTCCAGCCATGCGATAGCATCAAGATCAAGGTTGTTTGTCGGCTCATCCAGCAGCAGGATATCCGGATTTCCGAATAATGCCTGTGCAAGCAGGACTTTAACTTTCAGCGGACCTGGCAGATCTCCCATGGTAGCGTAGTGGAATTCAGTGTCAATTCCAAGACCGTTCAGCATGGTAGCGGCATCAGATTCTGCATTCCAGCCATCCATATCGGCAAATTCCGCCTCAAGTTCACTGGCACGGATACCATCTTCATCTGTGAAATCTTCTTTCATGTAGATGGCATCTTTTTCTTTCATGATCTCATAGAGACGTTTGTTTCCCATGATAACAGTATCAAGAACGGTGTAGGCATCGTACTTGAAGTGATCCTGCTGCAAGAAGGAAAGTCGTTGGCCGGCGGTGATGGAGATATCGCCGTTTGTTGGCTCCAACTGTCCACTTAAAATCTTCAGAAATGTGGATTTGCCGGCACCATTGGCACCAATCAGACCGTAGCAGTTGCCTTCTGTAAATTTAATATTTACATCTTCAAACAACGCCTTTTTACCGATTCGTAATGTTACATTATTTGCACTGATCATAAATTCTTCTCCTTAACTTCTTTATTATATATGTGTTTTATTTCTAATAATTTACCTCTGGTATTGTACACAAGATTATATATAAAAGCAAGGAAAACATGCGCAGAAGAATGATTTTTGCATCACAGAAAACATTTAGAAAATTTTTTGGGGGTGTGGCTGCATTTTTTGCGGGGGCAAAGCGACTGCGTTCATGAGCAAGTAGCGAAAACGGATTGCGAATGTCCGCTTTACTGATGTTTCTAAAATAGAAACTTTATGCTTGGGTATGACGGTTTATGATTTTAAATGAATAAAATTCAAGATAGACATGAATAAGTTGAGTGATGAGATTGTATGCAATATTATACGCTCAAGGTTCTTGTTTTCAACAGAAAAGTAGGTTACAATACGGTTATCACGTTGGAAGTTCTCGGGGAAGTTTTCGGGGATTTGTAACGTTGCCACAAAGATGAACGCAGAAAAAAACAAAATTGTATTGAAATATATACAATTTTGGGATATACTGATGTTGCTTTTTTGTGAAAATATTGTAAGATAAGGGTAAAGCATTGTTAACTAATTAACAAAACTAAATCAAAAGAATTTAGGAGGAATGGAAATGAAACGTTCTATGAAAACCATGGATGGTAACCATGCAGCAGCTCATGCATCATATGCATATACAGATGTTGCGGCTATCTATCCGATCACTCCGTCATCTGTAATGGCAGAAGCTACAGATGAGTGGGCAACACAGGGAAGAAAAAATATTTTCGGTCAGACTGTAAAAGTAACAGAGATGCAGTCCGAGGCTGGTGCAGCCGGTACTGTACACGGTTCTCTGGCAGCAGGTGCTCTGACAACTACTTATACAGCATCTCAGGGTCTTCTCCTGATGATTCCAAACCTTTATAAAATCGCTGGTGAGAGATTACCAGGTGTATTCAACGTATCTGCACGTACACTTGCAAGCCATGCATTATGTATCTTCGGTGATCATTCTGATGTTTATGCCTGTCGCCAGACTGGCTGCGCAATGCTTTGTGAGTCCAGCGTTCAGGAAGTAATGGATCTGACACCGGTTGCTCATTGCTCAGCAATCAAAGGAAGACTTCCGTTCATCAACTTCTTCGATGGTTTCCGTACATCTCATGAGATTCAGAAAATCGAGACATGGGATTATGAAGATCTGAAAGATATGGTAGATCTTGATGCAATCAACGCATATCGCCAGAATGCATTAAATCCAAATCATCCATGTCAGATGGGTTCCGCACAGAATCCGGATATCTTCTTCCAGGCAAGAGAGGCATGCAACCAGACTTATGATGATATGCCTGCAATTGTTCAGGAATACATGGACAAAGTTAATGAAAAACTTGGTACAAACTATAAATTATTCAACTACTATGGTGCAGAAGATGCTGAGAAAGTTATCATCGCTATGGGATCTGTATGTGAGACAATCGATGAGACAATTGATTATCTGATGGCAAAAGGCGAGAAAGTAGGTCTTGTAAAAGTACGTCTGTACAGACCATTCTCAGCAGAAGCTCTGGTTAATACTATTCCGGATTCTGTAAAACAGCTGATCGTTCTTGATAGAACAAAAGAGCCGGGAGCTATGGGTGAGCCACTTTACCTTGATGTAGTTGCTGCATTAAAGAATACAAAATTCGATGCAGTTCCGATCTTTACAGGACGTTACGGACTTGGTTCCAAAGATACAACACCTGGACAGATCATCGCTGTTTATAACAATACAGAAAAAGAAAAATTCACAATCGGTATCGTTGATGATGTTACAAATCTTTCTCTGGAAGTTACAGAGCATCCGGTTACAACTCCGGCTACAACAATCAACTGCAAGTTCTGGGGACTTGGAGCAGATGGTACCGTAGGTGCTAACAAGAACTCCATCAAGATCATCGGTGATAATACTGATATGTATGCTCAGGCTTACTTTGATTATGATTCCAAAAAATCAGGTGGTGTAACCATTTCCCACTTACGTTTTGGTAAAGATCCGATCCGTTCCACATATCTGATCAACAAAGCAAACTTTGTAGCATGCCATTGCCCGGCTTATATCCACAAATATAACATGGTTCAGGATCTGGTTCCGGGTGGAACATTCCTTCTGAACTGCTCATGGGATATGGCAGGACTGGAAGAGCATCTTCCGGGACAGGTAAAACGTTATATTGCAGAGAACGATATTAAGTTCTATACAATTGACGGTATCAAGATCGGTAAAGAAATCGGACTTGGCGGACGTATCAATACAGTACTTCAGTCTGCATTCTTTGCACTTTCCAACATCATTCCGGCTGACAAAGCAAACGAACTGATGAAAGCAGCTGCAAAAGCTACTTATGGTAAAAAAGGTGATAAGATCGTACAGATGAACTACGATGCAATTGATGCCGGTGCTAAGCACGTTGTTAAAATCGAAGTTCCTGAAAGCTGGAAAACAGCAGGTGAAGAGAGCCTTACAGGTGCTGCAGTAACAGGCGCACGTCAGGATGCAGTTGATTTCGTAAACAACATTCAGAAGAAGATCAATGCTCAGATGGGTAATACATTACCGGTATCTGCATTCAAGGATTATGTAGATGGTTCCACACCTTCTGGTACATCCGCTTATGAGAAACGTGGTGTGGCAGTAGACGTTCCGGTATGGGATGTAAATAAATGCATCCAGTGTAACCAGTGTTCTTATGTCTGCCCGCACGCAGCAATCCGTCCGGTTGCTATGACAGAGGCTGAGGCAGCTGCAGCTCCGGAAGGAATGCAGTACAAAGATATGACAGGAATGCCGGGATACAAATTCGCTATCACAATTTCCGCATACGATTGTACCGGATGTGGTTCCTGTGTAAACGTTTGCCCGGATAAGATTCAGGCAATCACAATGCAGAACTTCGAAGCTAATGAGGCAGAGCAGGCTTACTTCGATTATGGTGTATCTGTTCCGGACAAAGCAGAAGTTATTGCTAAATTCAAAGAAAATTCCGTAAAAGGATCTCAGTTCAAACAGCCGCTGCTTGAGTTCTCAGGCGCTTGTGCTGGATGTGGTGAGACACCGTACGCAAAACTGATCACTCAGTTATTCGGTGACAGAATGTACATTGCAAACGCAACAGGATGTTCCTCTATCTGGGGTAACTCTTCACCGTCCACACCATACACAGTAACTCCGGAAGGAAAAGGACCGGCTTGGTCAAACTCCCTGTTCGAGGATGCTGCAGAGTTTGGTTATGGTATGCTTCTCGCAAACAATGCATTAAGAGGTGCATTAAAAGAGAAAGTAGAAGATGTTGTTGCTAACGGAACTAACGAAGATGTAAAATCTGCCGGCCAGGAATGGTTAGATACTTACGGATGCGGCGTTACAAACGGACCTGCTACTGACAAGCTCATCAAAGCGTTAGAGGCATGCGGTTGTGACAAAGCTCAGGAAATCCTTGCTCAGAAAGACTTCCTTGGAAAGAAATCCCAGTGGGTATTCGGTGGTGACGGATGGGCTTACGATATCGGATTCGGTGGCGTAGATCATATCCTTGCAAGTGGCAAAGATATCAACGTAATGGTATTTGATACTGAGGTATATTCCAATACAGGTGGACAGTCTTCCAAATCTACAAACATCGGTGCAATTGCTCAGTTCGCAGCAGGTGGTAAAGATGTTAAGAAGAAAGACCTTGCTTCCATCGCAATGAGCTATGGTTATGTGTATGTAGCACAGATCGCAATGGGTGCTGATATGAATCAGTGCGTGAAAGCAATCGCTGAGGCTGAAGCATATCCGGGACCGTCTCTGATCATTGCTTATGCTCCATGTATCAACCATGGTATCAAGATTGGTATGAGCAAAGCTCAGACAGAGGAGAAGAATGCAGTAGCAGTAGGTTACTGGAATAACTTCCGTTACAATCCGGCTCTGGCTGCTGAAGGCAAGAATGCATTCACTCTTGACAGCAAAGCTCCAAGCGGAGATTACAAAGCATTCCTGAACGGAGAGGTTCGTTACAATGCTCTTGTAAGACAGGATCCGGAGAAAGCAGATCGTCTCTTTGAGAAATCTGAAGAAAATGCAAAGGCAAGATACGCTTACCTGAACAAACTCGTAAAACTTTACGGAACAGAAGAGTAAGAATTTCATCTCAGTCTGATTTGTAAATATTTCGAATGATAATAAGAGGTATGCCGCTTTGGCGGCATGCCTCTTTTACTGTCTTCAGGAGTGGAGGGACTGGAAAAAAAGGTTGATGTTATATCACAAATTGGTTACAATGGTACAGAATGAAAGGATGAAATGAATGAAGAAAAAAGAACATAAGATCGACAGTGTCGAACCGGGCAGCATTGCGGATGAGATGGGAATTGAAGCCGGGGATGTATTGCTGACTGTCAACGGAAAGCCGATCCAGGATGTGTTTGATTATCATTTTCTGATCAATGACGTGACATTGAACCTGTTGATCCGGAAACCGGATGGTGAAGAGTGGGAACTTGAAATAGAGAAAGATTATTATGAAGATCCGGGTATTGTATTTGAAAATGGTCTGATGGATGATTATAAATCCTGCTATAATAAATGTATTTTCTGTTTTATAGATCAGATGCCGCCTAATATGAGGGAGACATTATATTTTAAAGACGACGATTCCAGACTATCTTTTTTACAGGGGAATTATGTAACTCTGACCAATATGAAGGATGAAGATGTGGAGCGTATAATCACTTATAAACTGGCACCGATCAACGTATCTGTGCATGCAATGAATCCGGAGTTGCGTTGCAAGATGCTGCATAACCGTTTTGCCGGAGAAGCACTGAACAAAATCCGCCGTTTTTATGAGGCAGGGATTGAGATGAACGGTCAGATCGTGCTATGCAAAGGGGTTAATGACGGCGCAGAGCTGGAACGAAGTATCCGGGAGCTGGCAGACTATCTACCCTACATGGAAAGTCTTTCTGTGGTACCTGTGGGATTGACAAAATTCCGGGATGGTTTGTATCCGTTGGAGCCGTTTACAAAGGAGGATGCAAAAGAAGTACTGGAGATGATTCATAAATGGCAGAAAATATGCTATGAAAAACACGGTACACATTTTGTGCAGGCATCGGATGAATGGTATCTGCTGGCAGAAGAACCGTTTCCACCGGAAGAAAATTATGATGGATATATTCAGCTGGAAAATGGTGTGGGCATGATTCCATTGTTGGCGAGCGAGTTTGATGCTTGTCTGGAGCTGGAACAGGAAGAGGGAGAAAAAGACCTGTTTCAGTCAAAACGCTCCGGCAGAACCGAAGGTTTTCAACTGTTTGGCAGAAAGAAAAAACAGGTGGCTGCTGAGGGAACATCTGGGTATCGCCGTATTGTATCCATTGCTACCGGAAAATCAGCGGCACCGTTGATGCGGAAGCTGGCAGCAAAGTTTATCTGCCTGCATCCGGATATCAAAGTCAATGTATATCAGATTCGAAATGATTTCTTTGGAGAGATGATTACTGTGTCGGGACTGTTGACAGGACAGGATTTGAAGGCACAGCTGATGGGCCAGGAACTGGGGGATGTATTGTTGCTTCCATGTAATCTGCTGCGCAGCGGAGAAGAAGTATTTTTGGATGATGTGACATTGTCAGAATTGGAAAACGCTTTACAAGTGCCGATTCATATTGTAAAATCAGACGGGCAGTGTCTGTATGAGGAACTGCTTGGTCATAACCTGAACGTAGAATAAGCATTTCCCAGTTTCTGGTGCGTGACGTAACGAAGCAATGGGTAAGCGGATGCTTTATGCGGCAGGAGTTGAGCACTCGCACTGACAGGCTACAAAGCGTCTGCGTTCATGGGCAAGTGGTAAAAGCGGATTGCGAATGTTCGCTTTACAGATCTATAGAAGTAACTTGAGGTTAAACAGAATTCGAAAAGAGACGAGGTATAAAATATGAGTAAACCGGTTGTAGCGGTTGTGGGACGTCCGAATGTAGGAAAGTCTACGTTATTCAATGCCCTGGCAGGAGAACGTATTTCCATCGTGAAGGATACACCGGGTGTCACAAGAGACCGTATTTATGCAGATGTGGAATGGTTGAACCATTCCTTTACTATGGTAGATACTGGCGGTATTGAGCCGGACAGCAAGGATGTAATCCTGTCACAGATGCGTGAACAGGCAGAAATCGCCATTGCTACTGCGGATGTAATCCTTTTTATGACAGATGTACACCAGGGTTTGGTGGATGCGGATGCGAAAGTAGCTGATATGCTGCGCCGTTCGCACAAACCTGTGGTTCTGGTAGTGAACAAAGTGGACAGTTTCCAGAAATATATGTCCGATGTCTATGAGTTTTATAATCTTGGAATCGGTGATCCGCTTCCAATTTCTGCAGCATCCCGCCTTGGAATCGGTGATATGCTGGAGGAGGTTGTAAAGCATTTTCCGGCGTCTGCCCAAGAAGAAGAGGAAGATTCCAGACCAAAGGTAGCCATTATCGGAAAACCAAACGTAGGAAAATCTTCATTGGTCAACAAGCTGGCAGGCGAAGCCCGTGTTATCGTATCTGATATCGCAGGGACAACCCGTGATGCCATTGATACAGAAGTGAAATATAATGGCAAAGAGTATATTTTTATTGATACTGCGGGTCTGCGCCGCAAAAATAAAATCAAAGAAGAAATCGAACGTTACAGCATCATTCGTGCGGTAACAGCGGTGGAGCGCGCAGATGTGGTTGTTATTGTTATCGATGCCACAGAAGGTGTCACTGAGCAGGATGCGAAGATCGCAGGCATTGCTCATGAGCGGGGAAAAGGTATCATTATTGCAGTAAATAAGTGGGATGCCATTGAAAAAGATGACAAGACGATTTATAAACATACAAATAAGATCCGTGAAATTTTAAGTTTTATGTCTTATGCGGAGATTATGTTTATATCTGCTAAGACGGGGCAGCGCCTGAACAAAATGTTTGAAATGATCGATATGGTTCTGGAGAACAATGCAATGCGTGTGGCTACCGGCGTCTTAAATGAGATTATGACAGAAGCAGTGGCAATGCAGCAGCCACCTTCTGATAAAGGCAAACGTCTGAAACTGTATTACATTACACAGGTTGCAGTAAAACCGCCAACATTTGTCATTTTTGTAAATGATAAAGAACTGATGCATTTTTCCTATACGAGATATCTGGAAAACAGAATCCGTGATACTTTTGGGTTCAAAGGAACGGCTCTGAAATTTATCATCCGTGAGAGAAAGGAAGATAAATAATGGTAGTATTTCGAATCATCAGTGCTCTGTTAGGCTACCTGTTTGGTTTATTTCCTACCGGAGTTCTGTATGGAAATGCCCATCATGTGGATATCCGTTCCAAGGGCAGCGGCAATACCGGTACGACAAATTCCCTGCGTGTCCTTGGGTGGAAAGCCGGCGTGATCGTATTTCTCGGTGACTGTCTAAAGGCAGTTGCAGCTATGGTCATTATTTGGTTTGTGGCAAAAGACCGTTATCCGGACACGGTGAAGTTACTGGAACTGTATGCGGGATTCGGTGCGGTTCTGGGACATAATTTTCCATTTTATATGAAGTTTAAAGGTGGGAAAGGTATTGCCAGCAGTGTGGGAATCATTTTTACATTCGACTGGAGAATGGTTCCAATCTGTGCAATTCTCTTTTTTGCATCTGTGGTACCAACGGGATTTATGTCTTTGGGCTCCCTTGGAATCCTCAGTGGATTTTTTGTACAGACCATTGTGTTTGGGCAGATGGGGTGGCTGAAGATTGCTACACAGTTTTTGCCGGAAGTCTATGTGCTTACCGGTATTCTGACAGCACTGGCATTTTGGCAGCATCGGACGAATATCAAACGTCTGGCAACCGGAACGGAGAATAAATTCCGCCCGGCGAAAAAATAATGACAGTTGCGGATGATAGGTATGTATTATACAATGATAGTATAAGAAAAAACATATCATAGGGCAGGGACTACCCGAATAAACGCCTGTGGAGATAATAGATTACAAGGTCTGTGAAGCAGGAGATCCATTGGATTTAGACAATGGGTAAGTTCACTGGTATATAGTAAAAACGGATAACAGGGAGGCAGAAAATGGCAGAAATAGGTGTAATCGGTGCCGGAAGCTGGGGAACAGCGTTGGCAGTAGTTCTGGCCCATAATGGACATCAGGTAACCGTATGGTCAATTTTGGAAGAAGAAGTGGAAATGCTGACCAGAGAGCATGAGCATAAAGATAAGCTTCCGGACGTAAGAATCCCGGAGACAGTGACATTCACCACGGATCTGAAGACTGCGGCAGAGGGAAAAGAAATGGTTGTATTGGCAGTACCGTCACCCTTTACCAGAAGTACAGCACATAATCTGGCCGAATTTATCACAGAGGGGCAGTTGATTGTTATCGTGTCCAAGGGTATTGAAGAAAGTACCCTGATGATTCAGTCTGAGATTGTGGAACAGGAGATTCCGCAGGCAGATGTAGCAGTTATGTCTGGTCCGAGTCATGCGGAGGAAGTTGGCCGTGGTTTACCGACTACTGTGGTGGCAGGTGCACATACAAAACAGTCTGCTGAGCAGGTCCAGACGTTCTTTATGAATGAAGTGTTTCGTGTCTATACAAGTCCGGACATGCTGGGGATAGAGTTGGGGGCTTCCCTGAAAAATGTTATTGCGCTGGCAGCCGGAATGGCAGACGGACTTGGTTATGGTGATAACACAAAAGCAGCTCTGATCACCCGTGGAATCAAGGAAATCAGCCGCTTAGGCGTTGCTATGGGTGCAAATACCGAGACATTGAACGGATTGTCCGGCATCGGTGATCTTATCGTAACCTGTGCCAGCCGTCACAGCCGGAACCGAAAAGCCGGTATGTTGATCGGTCGTGGCTATTCGATGCAGCAGGCAATGGATGAGGTCAAAATGGTCGTGGAAGGTGTTTATTCAGCGAAAGCTGCCATTGCCCTCGCTAAAAAATATGAAATCAATATGCCGATTATTGAACAGGTGAATGCTGTGCTTTTCGAAAATCAGCCGGCTAAAGATGCTGTAATGGAGCTGATGCTGAGGGATAAAAAGGCAGAACATGAGGATATTCTGTGGTAGCGTGCAGCGTGTGTTTTACTGCGTTCATGAGCAAGTAGCAAAAGCGGATTGCGAATGTCCGCTTTACTGAAAAAATATCCGGGAAAAGCAGATAACAGAACATATGATTGGGGGATGACAGAATGCTGATACAATGCGGAAAATGTGGTAAAGTGTATGATTATGACAAGTACAGCGGGATTTGCCCGAAGTGTGCGCGGTATAACCGGTTGGACAGTCGGGAGGATATGGAACAAAACATGCATGACAGATATGATACCGGGAGCCATCCGCATCAGCATGACTGGTATCAGGAACCCAAAAATACTTACAAGCACAGTCCGAAGTCCTATGCACATGAGGAAGAGAAACGTGAAACTGGGTGGAAGTCAGCTGACAGATCCGATAACAGCGAAATCAGAGAGCATATGGGAGTAAAAATTTTCGTTATTGTGATATGTATGATCGTCGGTATTTCGGCAGTAGCAGCGGTTCTGTTTTCTCATGTACAGGATATTTTCAATGATGGATGGGAGATTGGTGATCAGGATTACGAACAGACAGAGGAAGTGATTGATCCGGAATATCAAAACCGCATTTATGTAGATTATGCATGGGCGGATTATCTGGGAGATGAGCTCAGCGAGGTAGACTGGGAGGAATATGTGAATGATTATTTCACAGAGGCTACCGATGGAGAACTGGAACAGCTTTCCACACTTACGACAGAACCCGGATATGTGTATTATCTGATTTCTATAAATATCAAAAACAATCTGCCTGAAACGTATAATCTGTCATACCTGACGGCTGATCTGATCAGTTTCTGGTCCGATGAAGATATGGATGGTAATCCAGACACTTATTATCCGGTGGAAAAACTGTTTACTATCAGTCAGCCGGAGACGGAGTCCATGGATAATAATTATATCGATGTACTTGTAGCAGTTCCGGAAGAACTGGAAGATCTTTATGGTGCTTGTGCCTTGAATGACAATACAGAAGAATTTGATTGTTATTTATATCAGGATTAGGATGATAAAATCATTGATATAAAATACATAAAAGCAGTAGGAGACCTGGTGTTTACAGAGGATACCAGGTCTTCTTAGCGTAATTACGTAATCAGAATTGTGCTTATCAATAAATGGAGGAAGATAAAATGGAAAACATTCGAATTAAATATTTTACGGATAAAATTGATAAACTGGAGTATATCGACGGAAAATCTGACTGGATTGATCTGCGAGCCAGCGAGACCGTAGAATTAAAGGCTGGTGAATTTAAGTTGATTCCGCTGGGCGTTGCCATGGAGTTGCCGAAGGGATATGAGGCACATGTGGTTCCACGCAGTTCCACCTTTAAAAACTATGGCCTGTTGCAGGTGAACAGCTGCGGCATTATTGATGGTTCTTACTGTGGCGATGAAGATATGTGGCGGATGCCGGTATATGCGACCCGTGATACGGTTGTAAATCTTAATGACAGAATCTGTCAGTTCCGAATTATGCAAAATCAGCCACAGATAGTGTTCCAGGAGGTAAATGCTCTGGGAAACAGTAACCGTGGTGGCTTTGGCAGTACCGGAAAACAATAATCTGCGGTTGAATGTCCACTTTACAAACAAGTTCGTTAAAATGTCAAAAAAATTGGAAACCTATCGGCGTAATGCTGAAAAATTATGAGATATATACAAAAAACTGGCAGAAATAACAAGGTTTTGATGGTAATTTTGTTAAAATACCTGATGACAAAAGAAACACAATTTGTTAAAATAACAACATAAAGCAAAGCAGTGGTTTTGTGGAGAATTATTTTATGGAGGGTAATTAAAAATGGCAGAATTATCATTGAAACACGTTTATAAGAGATATCCAAACGGTTTTGAGGCTGTAAAGGATTTTAACCTTGATGTAGCAGATAAAGAATTTATCATCTTCGTAGGTCCGTCTGGATGTGGTAAATCTACAACACTTCGTATGATCGCAGGTCTGGAGGAAATTTCTGAAGGTGAGTTCGATATCGACGGTAAAAGAATGAACGATGTTGAACCGAAAGACAGAGATATTGCCATGGTATTCCAGAACTATGCATTATATCCTCATATGACAGTATATAATAATATGGCATTTGCGTTAAAATTAAGAAAAGTTCCGAAAGACGAGATCGATAAAAAAGTTCGTAACGCAGCAAGAATTCTTGATCTTGAGAAATTACTGGATCGTAAACCAAAAGCTCTTTCCGGTGGACAGAGACAGCGTGTTGCCATGGGACGTGCTATTGTGCGAGAGCCGAAAGTATTCCTGATGGATGAGCCGCTTTCCAACCTGGATGCAAAATTAAGAGTACAGATGCGTTCTGAGATTTCTTCCTTACATCAGAGACTTGGTGCAACTATCATCTATGTAACTCATGATCAGACTGAGGCTATGACACTTGGTACAAGAATCGTTGTTATGAAAGACGGTGTCATCATGCAGGTAGATTCTCCGCAGAAACTGTATAATGAGCCGAACAACCTGTTTGTTGCAGGATTCATCGGTTCTCCGCAGATGAACTTCATGGATTGCGTATGCAAAATCGAGGGTGACAAAGTTACTCTGACAAATGGCGATGCAACTTATGTAATGCCTGCAAATAAAGCAAAGGCATTAAAAGATGGTGGATATGACGGAAAGACGGTTGTATTTGGTATTCGTCCGGATGATATGGATGATTATTCTGAGTATATTGAAAAACATGCAGGATATACGATCAAAGCAAAATGTACCGGATATGAGCTGCTTGGTTCTGAAGTATTACTGTACTACACAACTAATGGTGTCACAATGACTGCTAAAGTTGATTCCACTACACCATGCCGCTATGGTGATGATGTGACAGTTGCTTTCGATATCGACAAAGGACATATTTTCGACAAAGAGACAGAGCAGATTATTTCACACTAAGAGATGAAATACAATTGTATGTACATTGAGGCAGTTGTGTAGATATAAGACTGGGTATGAGTATCATACCCAGTTTTGTTGTATAGGGTGTTCCTTCCCTGTACGTCAATAATTGATTTGGGAGGTAAGAACAGTGGCGGAAGCACATATATCCGGGAAAAAACTGACGCAGGCATTGCGTGAAATGAAAGAAATATCCAGAATGGATTTCGTCCTTTTTTCAAAAAAAGGAAAACTTCTGGCGTCGACCTGTCCCGAACCGGATATGAAGATGCAGGAGTTTGTGACACAGTTTGGAAAATCCATGGCAGAAAGTCAGACGATCCAGGACTGGATTTTCCTGAAAATCGAGATTAATGAGAAAACAGAACACATTTTACTGGTCAATAAAAATGGAAGTGAGGACTCTTCCTATGTCATTGGACGGATGGCAGCCTGCCAGATCCGAAATTTGTACCTGTCTGCACAAGAGCCGGTAAATGAGACTAATTTTCTGCGCCGCATGCTGCATGGCGATTATTCTGAACGGCAGATACGGGAAGAAAATCAGGAAGTCCGACTGAAAAGCGGATCGTATTTGTTATATGTGATACGTCTGGCGACAGAACAGGATGAGATTGTCATGGAAACATTGAAGAATCTGTTTGTCTTGTATAATGTAGATTATCTGGTGGATGTGGAAGAGGACTGTGTCGTGCTGATCAAAAATGTTCAGGGCATGGAGATGAAGGCAGAACAATATGCACGCTGCATTATAGATAATCTTCAGACAGAGGCCATGATCAATGCCTGGGTGGGCTATTCGGATCCGGCAGAGAGTTTTTTGGACTTCCGTAGCCGGTATCAGCAGGCATGTACGGCGTTGCAGATTGGAACGGTATTTTATGACGAAGAGCGGGTGTTTTATTACCGTCATCTTGGTCTTGGACGGATTATTCAACAGCTGTCCCCGGAACTTTGTGATCTTTTTCTGGAAGAAGTACTGGGAGAGCACGCAGAGGTGGAACTGGACGAGGAGACTCTGGCGACGATCAATCATCTGTTTGACAACAATCTAAACATATCTGAGACGGCCAGACAGCTCTTTATTCATCGCAATACGCTGGTGTATCGTCTGGAACGTATCGAAAAGAAACTTGGTCTGGATATACGGACTTTTGAAGATGCGATGTTATTCAAAATCGCAATGATGGTTCGTACCCGTCGAAATACAATTGCACAGGAAGCACAATCCATAGTTGCCAAATAAAAACTGAAGTGGTAAAATAATATAATACCCAGTGACGTATGTTGCTGGGTACTTACACGTTAAGCAATAAAGGGTACAGGAGTAAAAAATCAGATATGAGTATAAACGAAAAAAAGAAAGTCTGGGTGGTAGGACATAAGAATCCGGATACAGATTCTATCTGTGCTGCCATCGCTTATGCAAATCTGAAAAATCAGGCGGACGGGAATCGATACGAGGCAAAACGTGCCGGTGAACTGAATGAAGAGACAAAATATGTGCTGGATACATTTGGGGTAAAATCGCCTGGATTGATCACAGACGTTGGGGCACAGGTAAAGGATATCGAGATTCGGAAGACCCCGGGTGTCAGCGGCAAAATTTCTCTGAAACGTGCCTGGGAAATGATGAAGGAGCAGAATGTTGTAACGCTTCCGGTGACGGATAAGGAGAATAATCTTGAGGGTCTGATCATTACAGGTGATATTGCAACTTCTTATATGGATGTATATGATAACAGTATTTTGTCCCGTGCCAAGACACAGTATCAGAATATTGTGGATACACTGGACGGAACTATGCTGTGTGGCAATGAGCATGCATACTTTATGAAAGGAAAAGTAGTGGTTGGCTCTGCAAATCCGGAAACCATGGAACAGTTTCTGGAGGATGATGATCTGGTTATCATGGGAAACCGTTATGATGCTCAGATCTGTGCACTGGAGTCCAATGCAAGCTGTATTGTGATCGCCGGAAGCCCACAGGTTCCGAAAACGATTGTAAAAATGGCAGAGGAGAAGCATTGCGTACTGATCACAACGGATTACGATACTTATACAGCAGCCCGTCTGATCAACCAGAGCATGCCAATCAAATTCTTTATGCGCCGGGAACAGTTGGTCACTTTTGAAACAGAAGAGTATATTGACGAGGTACGCGAGATTATGTCCAAGGAAAAACATCGTGATTTTCCGGTACTGGACGAGGATGGCAAATACATCGGCATGATTTCCAGACGAAACCTGTTGAATATGAAGAAAAAACAGTTGATTCTGGTGGATCATAATGAAAAGACACAGGCAGTAGACGGCATTAGTGGAGCGGATATTCTGGAGATCATTGATCACCACCGGATTGGAAGTCTTGAGACGATGTCCCCGGTATTTTTCCGGAATCAGCCACTGGGATGTACAGCAACAATCATCTATCAGATGTATCAGGAGCAGAAGGTTGCCATTGATAAAAAAGTAGCAGGATTACTCTGTTCGGCAATTCTGTCTGACACACTGATGTACCGTTCTCCGACCTGCACACCGCTTGATAAGGCTGTTGCAGAAGAACTGGCACAGATCGCTGATATCAATATCGAGGAGCACGCAAAAGCAATGTTCCAGGCCGGCAGTGATTTCGGAAGCAAAACACCGGAAGAAATTTTCTATCAGGATTTCAAAACTTTCAGCCAGGATGGTGTGGAGTTTGGTGTCGGTCAGCTCAGTGCCATGACCCAGGAAGAACTGGAGCAGGTGCGTGACAAATTACTGCCATATTTGCGGGACGTTCTGGTAGAACGAAAAATCGAGATGGTATTTGTGATGCTGACAAATATTATTGAAGAGACAACTTATCTTATCTGTGCGGGTGAAAAGGCAGATGACTTAGTAGAAAAAGCATACCATGTTCATAAAGAAGGCGATTATCATGTCTTGAAAGGTGTTGTATCCAGAAAGAAGCAGCTGATTCCGATGTTTATGTCAGCGATGCAGGAACAGTAGAGTCTGCAATCATAAAGTGAGAAAGGATAAGAGAGCGATGGAAAGAGAGTATTGGAAAGCAGGAAACATGCTTTATCCGGTGCCGGCAGTGATGATCAGCTGTCAGAGACCGGGAGAGCGTCCGAATATTATTACGGTTGCCTGGACCGGAACAATCTGTTCTGATCCGGCGATGGTGTCTATTTCTGTTAGGAAAGAGCGTTATTCTTATGATATTATCAGAGAAACTGGAGAATTCGTCATCAACCTTACTACAAATGATCTGACTTTTGCAACCGATTACTGTGGTGTGAAGTCCGGAAAGGATGTAGATAAGTTTAAAGAAATGAATCTGACACCGAGTAAGTCAAAGACGATTTCCGCACCTGGTATTTCAGAAAGCCCGGTAAGTCTGGAATGTAAAGTAAAGCAGGTGTTGGAACTTGGTTCACACGATATGTTTCTGGCGGAGGTGACGGCAGTATCAGTCGATCCGAAATATATGGATGAGAAGGGAAAATTTCATTTGAATGATATCGGTCTGACGGCTTATTCTCATGGTGAATATTTTAAGCTTGGAGAGAAGATCGGGTCTTTCGGTTATAGTGTGAAAAAGAAATAGAAACTCTGAATGAAAAATATTAAATAAAAAAGAACAGGATATAGCAATCGGAAGAGCCAGTTGCTATATCCTGTTCTTTTCTTTTTATCGGATCAGAGTGTCCATTAGCATTTCATATACATCAAAATTTGACCGTTTCCAGTTACGGCAGACAGCCTCTGCCTGATCACGGTTCTGTACATGAATTGTCAGATCTACCAGGTCAGTGCGTTGATTCTGAATTCGACAACGGACAGCATATCCATGATTAGCTGCTTTATAGTAATCGGCAAAAATTGCCGTTTCCTGTCGCAGATCAAAATGATGAGCCTGAAAATAAGTACGGATATCTTCTTTGATGGCATCGGATATTTTTGTGTGGAAAAAATCCAGGGTTTGTCGGCCGTAGTCTGTCAGGTGATAGCGGGTATTGTTATGGGTGGATTCGGCAGTGATCAGATCTGTCTGCAGAAGACTGGTGATCGCTTCTTGTACCGTGAAATAATTTGTATATTCTTTTTCCAGAACAAAATTTGTGATTTGTGTGTTAGTCAGCGGATATTCGACCAGGTTCAGCATATACAGGATCATAACGCGGTACATGGTGTCTAATTCTGTCATGGTTCAATGCCTTCTTTCTATATTCTCCTGCATATCTTGTAGTAAGAATGTCAACAGCATAGTATCAGGATTGAAATTTACTTCCCTGATAGGTCTTTCGTTCTTGCAGACGCTTACGGATGGTATTCAGCACTCGTTTTTTATCCGTGCTCCAGCGGGGAGCCAGCAGCAGGGCGCGGGGACCGTCCCCGGTAATGCGGTGTACCACCATGGAAGGGGGAAGCAGTTCCAGACAGTCTGCGATAAAATCACAGTATTCTTCCAGCGTAAAGAGTGGAAATGGATGCTGTTCATAATAATCTGCCAGATCAGTATCAGACAGTACATGAAGCAACTGCAACTTGACACCGGATACCGTAGAATGTGCCACATAGTTTACCGTATCCAGCATATCCTGCTTTGTCTCACCGGGGAGTCCGAGAATGACATGGGTGATCACCGGAATTTTACAGGTGTGTAAGGCTGTCACTGCCGTTTCATAACATGCCAGTGAAAATTCTCTGCGGATAAAATCTGCTGTTTTCTCATGGATTGTCTGGAGCCCGAATTCTATCCACACCGGTTTGATCTGGTTCAATTCGGACAACAGTGTGAGGATTTCATCATTGATACAGTCCGGTCTTGTGGCGATGGATAGTACAACAATGTCTGGATGGCGGATCGCTTCCAGAAAAAGCGGGCGTAGATAAGAGACAGGGGCATAGGTGTTTGTATACGCCTGAAAATAGGCGATAAATTTGCGGCATTTTGTTTTAGCTGCCAGTTTCTTTTGACCGGATGCAATCTGTTCACTTACAGAGAGCAGATGATTTTCAGCAAAATCACCGGAGCCACCGCGGCTGCAGAAGATACAGCCGCGGGTTCCCTTGGTGCCGTCACGGTTCGGGCAGGTCATACCACCATTCAATGAAATACGATATACTTTTTCACCAAAAGTTTCTTTCAGATAGGTGTCCAGTGAATAAAAATGATTCTGATTCATATATCCTAAGCTTCAATGTGAGATTTTACAGCCTGGCTGACTACATCAGATACACGTGGATCAAATGGCTCAGGCATGATGAAATCTTCGTTTAATTCTTCATCGCTGACAAGATCTGCAATTGCTTTGGCAGCGGCAAGTTTCATTTCTTCTGTGATCTGACGTGCATGTCCTTCCAGAGCACCTTTGAAGATGCCAGGAAAAGCAATGACGTTATTTACCTGGTTCGGGAAATCGCTGCGACCGGTTCCGACTACTTTTGCACCTGCAGCTTTCGCTACATCCGGCATGATTTCTGGAACCGGATTCGCCATGGCAAAGAGAATCGCATCTTTGTTCATGGAAGCGACCATTTCTGCGGAGACAATATTCGGAGCAGATACACCGACAAAGATATCAGCACCGCGGAGAGCGTCTGCCAGTGTACCGGTCTGTTTTTCCAGGTTTGTTACTTCTGTCATTTTCTGCTGCATCCAGTTCAGATCCGGATAATCTTTTCCGATGATGCCGAACTTGTCACACATAGTCACATGTTTGAATCCATAGGTAAGCAGTAATTTTGTGATGGCTATACCGGCAGAACCTGCACCGTTTACAACGACGCGGCAAGTTTCTTTCTGTTTGCCGGTAACGCGCAGGGCATTGATGATACCAGCCAGTACAACGATGGCAGTTCCGTGCTGATCATCATGAAATACTGGAATGTTCAGCATGGATTTTAAACGTTCTTCAATTTCAAAACATCTCGGTGCAGAGATATCTTCCAGGTTGATGCCGCCAAAGGTAGGTGCGATATTTGCAACTGTGCGGATAATTTCTTCTGTGTCCTGTGTGTCCAGTACGATAGGAATTGCATTGACATCTGCGAATTCTTTGAAGAGTACGCATTTTCCTTCCATAACCGGCATAGCAGCCAGAGCACCGATGTTACCGAGACCAAGAACGGCACTTCCGTCAGAGATAACAGCGACGGTATTTGCTTTCATCGTGTAGGTGTAGGCAGCAGAAGGATCCTCTGCAATGACTTTACATGGCTCTGCAACGCCCGGAGTGTATGCGATTGATAAATCTTCCCGGGATTTTACCGGAGATTTTGCTTCCGTGGAAAGCTTTCCGTTCCACTGTTTATGTAATGCTAATGCTTTTTCTTTTAAATCCATGTTCGTGGCTCCTTTGTAATCATTTTTCCTGCCTATCATACCATCAAAAAAAACACAAATCAAGGAATTCAAAAAAATACTTCCTATTTAAAGGATTTTAGTGTATAATACGGTTCTGACAAGTATTCGTGTCGATTCTGACAAGAAAATCCAATGAAACTATGAAATGATAAACAGAACAGATGATCTTGTGGTCATCACAATAGAAAGAACCGTAGAAAAATAGCAACAGTTCGATTTTTAACAGTTTAGTATTTTATAAACGTGACAAAATATCTTTGGCGGAGGTTATAAATGAGAGAAAAATACGAAAGCCTGTCCCTGGCAGTCTTAAAAGAACTTGCAAAAAGCAGAGGGCTGAAGGGAATTTCAACTCTGAAAAAAGCAGCACTTGTGGAACGCATGCTGCAGGAAGATGAGAAGGAAGCACAGAAGGCGCATGCCGGGGAAGCAGAACATGATGCTGAAAAAAAATCGGAAGCAGACAAGCATTCAGAGAGTGTAAAGCATACGCAGACAGAACACAAATCTGAAAAATCGGAGCATGAGAGCAGAAAACGTATTTATGAGCGCAGAGAACGTCCGGAGCGCAGAACTGTGAATGATACCAGAAGTACGAATGATCCGGAAAAACAGTCGGAAGAAGAACTGCCTGAAATCCGTAAGGATGAGGCATCTTTGGACAGCGGAGAGCAGGGAAATGGTATTCTGGAAGTTATGCCGGACGGATACGGATTTATCCGTTGTGAGAATTATCTGCCGGGTGACAATGATGTATATGTGGCTCCTTCTCAGATTCGTCGTTTCAATCTGAAAACAGGCGATATTGTCTGTGGTAATAAACGAATCAAATCCCAGGGTGAAAAATTTAGTGCTTTGTTGTATATCAACACAGTCAACGGATATCCGCCGTATGAGGCCAGCAGAAGAAAGGCTTTCGAGGATCTGACCCCGATTTTCCCGAATGAGCGTTTGCGTCTTGAAACAACCCCGAAAGAAACAGCTATGCGAATCATGGATCTGATTTCTCCGGTAGGAAAAGGACAGCGTGGTATGATCGTAGCTCAGCCAAAGGCGGGAAAAACCACATTGATGAAAAAAGTGGCGAATGCGGTAAAACATAATAATCCGGATATGCATATGATCATTTTACTTATTGATGAACGTCCGGAGGAAGTTACAGATATTAAAGAGGCGATTGAGGGCGATAATGTAGAAGTCATTTATTCCACGTTTGATGAATTGCCGGAACATCACAAACGGGTGTCTGAGATGGTAATCGAGCGTGCAAAACGTCTGGTAGAGCACGGAAAAGATGTTATGATCCTGTTGGACAGCATTACTCGTCTGGCAAGAGCATATAACCTGGTAGTTCCACCAAGTGGACGTACCTTATCCGGTGGTCTGGATCCTGCAGCACTTCATATGCCAAAACGGTTCTTTGGTGCGGCTCGCAACATGCGTGAAGGAGGAAGTCTGACCATTCTTGCAACAGCACTGGTAGAGACCGGAAGCAAGATGGATGATATGGTATACGAGGAGTTTAAAGGAACCGGTAACATGGAACTGATTCTGGATCGGCGTCTGTCGGAGAAGCGTATCTTTCCGGCTATTGATATTGTAAAATCCGGAACGAGACGTGAAGATCTGCTGCTGGATCAGGATGAGCAGGAAGCAGTCTATATTATGCGGAAAGCGTTCAATGGTATGAAAGCAGATGAGGCCGTAGAAAATATTTTGAATATGTTTGTTCATACGAAGAATAATAAAGAATTTGTGGATCTTGTCAAAAAACGTAAAATTTTCTAAAAAATGCTTGCATTAGATAAAGCTGTATGATACAATTTAAAAGCTGTGTACCGAGAGTGTATCGGTGCAAAAGATTAACAAGTTTATTGTTTTTCATAGACGAGAGTAGAATTACAAAGAAATTTGGTATGCGAGGTGAAATTAATGAGAGAAGGAATCCATCCGGATTATTATCAGGCAACAGTAACCTGTAACTGCGGAAACACATTCGTAACAGGTTCTACAAAGAGCGATATTCACGTAGAGATTTGTTCTAAATGCCATCCATTCTATACAGGACAGCAGAAAGCAGCTCAGGCACGTGGACGTATTGATAAGTTCAACAAGAAATACGGCTTAAAATAATAGTAAGATATGTGTGAAAATCAGGTTGAGGTTGCAAAATCTCAACCTGTTTTGTTAATAGGAAATCGAGGAAATTCTATGCGTTATTCTGGAATTGGCGGTCAGGCCGTCATGGAAGGTGTCATGATGAAGAACAAAAACCGGTATGCGGTGGCAGTCCGTAAGCCGGATCATGAGATTGAAGTCATGACAAAGGAATATAAGGGAATTGTTCCGGGAGAGATATGGCAGAAGATTCCACTGGTACGCGGTGTGTTGAGTTTTATTGATTCACTGGTGCTTGGAATGTCTACTTTGATGTATTCAGCCTCCTTTTTTGAAGATGAGGATGAATCTGAAAAAGTGAAGCAAAAGGACAGCCCGGAGAAAATGAAGGCAAAAGAAAATGCAATGATGGGCGGAACGGTGACACTGTCTGTGATTCTGGCCATTGCGATTTTTATGATTTTGCCATATTACCTGTCGGTATTTTGTTCCCGATTTATTGCGAGCGATATGATTGTCGCGGTGTTGGAAGGCATCCTGCGTCTGGCAATTTTTATCGGATATATAGTAGTAATCTCAAAAATGAAAGAGATTCAGCGGGTGTTCATGTATCATGGTGCAGAACACAAATGCATTAACTGCATAGAACACGGTATGGAACTGAATGTGGAGAATGTACGGAGAAGCTCCAAAGAGCATAAGCGTTGTGGAACAAGCTTTCTGATGTTTGTGGTGATTTTAAGTGTGGTGTTGTTCCTGTTTATCCGTGTGGACTCCCATGTATTACGTCTGGTACTGCGTCTGGCGCTGGTTCCGGTGATTGCAGGTGTGTCCTATGAGTTGCTGCGTGTAGCGGGACGCAGTGACAATCCGGTGATCAATCTGATCAGCAAACCAGGATTGTGGATGCAGGGATTGACGACAAAGGAACCGGATGATGAGATGATAGAGGTCGGTATCGCTTCTGTGGAAGCAGTATTTGACTGGAGAGCGTACATTGCAGAAATCCGTGCGGAAGAAGGCATTTCAGAGGAAATCAATGCTGCTGTAAGTCCAGAAGGCACCGGACAGAAAGTGCAGGAGATGAAGCAATGACATACCGGGAAGCAAGAATGCAGGCGGCAAAGCAACTGGCGGCAGCCGGTGTGGAAAATGAGGCGGCAGAGAGCTGGTTCCTGATGGAAGCTGTGTGCGGGATCAGCCGCAGTTTTTATCTGCTGCATGAACAGGAGGCTATGGATCCGGTACAGGAGCAGGTCTATTTTGCATTGACCAGACAGCGTTGCGGACGTATGCCGTTGCAGTATCTGACCGGTGAACAGGAATTCATGGGATTACCCTTTTGTGTAAATGAGCATGTGTTGATTCCACGACAGGATACTGAGGTGCTGGTGGAAGAAGCGATTCGGGTGATACAGAAAGAAATGCCGGAAGCAGCGGTTCTGGATCTGTGTACCGGTTCCGGCTGTATTGGAATCAGTATTCAGTCTTTCTGTTCAAACACACAGGTGACAGCAGCGGATATTTCAGAGGATGCGTTGAAGGTTGCACAGAAGAACGCAAAAGAGAATCAGGTGCCGGTGAAATTTGTACACAGTGATCTGTTTAAAGAAATCAGTGGCAGCTATGATATGATCGTGTCAAATCCGCCTTATATTCCAAGCAAAGTCATTGAGACACTGATGCCTGAGGTACGTGATCACGAGCCGATAAAAGCACTGGACGGAAAAGAGGACGGTCTGTATTTTTACCGCAGGATTACAGAGGAGAGTGTGGCATATCTGAAACCGGGCGGATATCTGTTGTATGAGATCGGGCATGATCAAGGCGAAGCCGTCAGCAGCTATATGAGAGAAAATGGATTTGATGAGATAGAAGTGATTCGCGATCTGGCGGGACTTGACCGGGTTGTGAGAGGAAGGAGATAAACTATGTTTGACAGACTGGAAGACACACTGGTACGTTTTGAAGAACTGCTCAGTATGCTGAGCGAGCCCGATGTGGCAAATGATCCGAAACGTTTCCAGAAACTGATGAAAGAGCAGGCAGATTTGGCTCCCATCGTAGAAGCATACAAAGAATATAAAGAAAACAAGCAGAACATCGAGGACAGTCTTGCCATGTTGCAGGAGGAGAGCGATGAGGAACTGCGTGAACTTGCCAAAGAAGAACTGGCTGAGTCCAAAGAAAAAGTAGAAGAATTAGAACAGAAATTAAAAATTCTGTTGCTTCCGAAAGATCCGAACGATGACAAGAACGTTATTGTGGAGATACGTGCAGGTGCCGGTGGAGATGAGGCAGCATTGTTTGCAGCAGAAGTTTACCGTATGTATGTTCATTATGCAGAGAGCAAACGCTGGAAAGTTGAAACCATGGATGTGGAGGAAATCGGTATCGGCGGTATGAAGTATGTCAGCTTTATGGTAACCGGTCAGGGTGCATATTCTCTTTTGAAATATGAGAGTGGTGTACATCGTGTACAGCGTGTACCGGAGACTGAGTCCGGTGGACGTATCCACACATCTACGATTACGGTTGCTATTATGCCGGAGGCAGAAGAGGTAGACGTACAGATTGACATGAATGACTGTAAATTTGATGTATTCCGTGCATCAGGAAACGGTGGACAGTGTGTCAATACAACGGACTCTGCCGTTCGTCTGACCCATATTCCGACAGGCATTGTAATCTCTTGTCAGGATGAAAAGTCCCAGTTGAAGAATAAGGACAAAGCATTAAAGGTACTGCGTGCAAAATTGTATGATATGGAATGTCAGAAAGCACACGATGCTGAGGCAGAGGCAAGACGAAGCCAGGTAGGAACCGGAGATCGCTCTGAAAAGATCCGTACCTATAACTTCCCACAGGGACGTGTAACTGATCATCGTATCAAGCTGACGCTGTATCGTCTGGAGTCTATTATGAATGGTGACATTCAGGAGATTATCGATGCATTGATAGCAGCAGATCAGGCAGCAAAACTTGCTAAGATGAATGAGAATTAATTTATCACAGGGTAAAGCCTTTTATCCAGTTTTAGGGCAAAAGTTTTATTGATTATGACGCTGAGTTGGCATCATATAGGGAAAGCTAATATGGTAAATGATGAAAAAGGCTACTTGAAAAACCAAGCACCCTTGTGTATAATCTACTTAGAAAGGTAATCGGATGTGACTCCGATTTGCCCTCTGTTTAATTGAAAATGTATATTAAGAAATAAGCATCCTAAACTTTGTGCGGTAGAGGATGTTTATTTCTTTTTATCGTTATGATTGTCTATGTAAGCCAGAGCCGCGAAAATTACTAGCAATAAAGTGAGAATTTCCATTGTGTTCATAGGGCATCACCCTCCTTTTGAAACTAGAGGGCATCTGATAATCGGAAAATCACATCCTACTTCCAGTTCAATAGTGTGCCAACGATTGCGGATCACATCTTGCTGTAATTCACGCAGACGCTTATCTGTATATTGTTCCATCCAGATCATAAGAATTGTGGGGAATTAATATATAAGAAAAACAGTTGGAGGTGGGAAATTTTGAATATGACGTTATTTTCAGAATTGGGGAAAGCAAATCGGATGTGACTCCGATTTGCCCTTTGCTTGCTTGAAAATGTATATACTAGAATAGAAAATATTTTTGGAAATTATAGTTCAATCTGCATACCAACCTTCAATTGATGTATCATGTCGCCAAGATTACTTTTGAGAATTTTATAAGCATGCCCCCCTGTACAATGCCCGGTGCAGACATATTTAATACCGGCATCTTTTATTTGCCGTATGACGGCATCGATTTCTTCATCAGATTTGTTAAACAAATGAAATCCGCCAATAATACCATACACTCGTTCTGCCGGAAATGTTTTTGCAACTTCATGAATAATATTGCCTACGCCGCCATGACAGCAGCTGTTAAAGATGACCAATCCCTTTTCTGTTCGAAAAACAAGACTCTGTTCATGTGAAAAATTGTCATATATCCATTGATGATGTTCCCGGCGGTACATACGTTCGCGCTTGCCAATCAATTTGAGATTGGGGGTTTTGTGAGGAATCAGATAAACTCCCGGTATAATTTCATAGTCCTCCTCCACATAGGTTATTCTGTCATGGAAATCCGTTAAAATGTGTTTAGGTAATCCAATATATTTGTGAAATATCCGTTTCTTTGAATAACAGTTTTCTTTACAGCCTTTCCGTAAAAAGAATGGGGCGTGGTTGTTTAAATTAAAAAATGTTGCCATTGAATCTGAATGGTCATAATGCGCATGCGACAGTATAGCATAATCTACAGCTTTGATTGATTTTCCAAGTTTATTTGCATTTTGTACAAACAAATTAGATGCACCAGTATCAAGCAGGAAGTTTTTTCCATTATACTCAATATAAATACTCAATCCCCATTCACCTTGAAAATCTCCATCGGCGATATTATCGGATAATACGATTGCTAACATATAAGTCTTCTCCTTAAATCTCAAGTATTATAAAACAGTTATGTGTATGTAGAAACTTTTGAACTCATTTTTCTTGATATTTTCAGTATATCACCCAACAGCAGTAGTTTCCAGACAGAAAGTAAACTTGCATTTTTGCAAGAAATAGTGATAAAATCATGTATAAAAGTGCATAAAGTATGATTCTGGAGGAAAAAAATGGGTGAGTATAATCGTAAAAGTGAAACTGTTCACAGTTGTGTGGATTGTGGCGTAACAAATTGTAATAAAATGGATCGGTTTTATCCTGAATTTTGTCTGACTACCGATATGGATGAGAGATTGCTGGGGGAAGTGATCCGTCTATATGATGACGAAGAAAATAAAAAAGTCACTGTGGCAGCAGCGGGTGTGGAGAGTGATTATTATTGTCAGATGTGTCGCGTGGAGGAGACCATTGAGTTTGCAAAGCGCATCGGAGCAAAGAAAATTGGAATAGCTACCTGTGTGGGGCTGATCCGTGAGACACGAAAACTGACGGATATCTTACGTTATCATGGCTTTGAAGTCTATGGAGTGGCCTGTAAGGCAGGTATCGTGCGCAAAACAGAAGTCGGTATACCGAAAGCCTGTGAAAATACCGGTGTGAACATGTGCAATCCGATTTTACAGGCAAAGATATTGAATGCGGAGCATACAGATCTGAATATTGTAATGGGGCTTTGTGTGGGGCATGACAGTCTGTTTTACAAATATTCAGAAGGACTGACAACTACTTTGGTAGTAAAGGATCGCGTGCTTGGGCACAATCCGGTAGCAGCATTGTATGCAGCAGATGGTTATTATCACGGAAAATTATATCCGGAGAAATAGAAAGAAGGTTTTTAATGTGATTCGACTGGCACAAAACCAGGATTTCAAAGAGATTTTGATGATTTATGCTTATGCCAGAAAATTTATGGCAGAACATGGAAATCCCACGCAGTGGGGCAGTACTTCCCCCCGGGAGGAAGTATTGAGAAATGATATCAGGCAGCAGCAGCTATATGTAATTGAGAATGATGCAAAGGATAAGATCCTGGGAGTATTTGCTCTGATTATCGGGGAAGACCCTACTTATCAGCGGATTGAACAGGGAAGCTGGAAAGATGAGAGTCTCTATGGTACACTTCATCGGGTAGCTTCGGCACCGGGGGCGCATGGTATTCTGGAGCAGGCGCTGGATTTTTCCAGTGGGAAGATTACACATCTGCGGATTGATACCCATGAAGACAATGAAGTGATGCAGCATCTGATTTTGAAAAACGGGTTTGAAAAACGTGGAATTATTTATACAGATGATGGTTCTCCACGTTTTGCCTATGAGAAAACCGATGAAACAAAGGCACTGGGAAATAGTGAGGCAGCCCTGGTGGCAAAAACTGTGATGTCAGAAGATGAAGCAACTGGTTCTATGGTCAGGATTCGAATCGCTACACCGGCAGATGCAAAAGAAATCCTGGACATTTATGCACCTTATATCCGAGAGACAGCAGTCACTTTTGAATATGAAGTACCGACGTTGACGGATTTTACGCAGCGAATGGAGCGTACCTTGGCAAAATATCCGTATCTGGCTGCAGAGCAGGATGGAAGAATTATCGGATATGCTTATGCAGGTCCGCTGCATGATCGATCTGCTTATGACTGGGCGGTGGAAACTTCAATTTATGTCAGGATGGATGTGAAAAGACAGGGCATTGGTGAATTACTGTATGATGCACTGGAAGAATGGTTGAAGAATCAGAATATTGTTTGTGCAAATGCCTGTATCGCATATCCGGATCAGGAACCAGATAAGTATCTGACAAAAGACAGTGTGGCGTTTCATACACGTATGGGTTATCGGATGGTGGGAGAATTTCATCGGTGTGCCTATAAGTTTGACCGATGGTATAATATGGTTTGGATGGAAAAAAGTCTGTGTGACCGTCCGGAACATCCGGAACCGATGATCTGGTTTTCAAAATTGAGAAAAAAAGCAGCGAAAAGACAGGAACCGCAATAAGTTTCCGTAAAAATGTTATCTTGCTGTCTGCTCTTGAATATGCTATACTAATTCAGTGTGAAATTACGTGAAATGCGTCAATTTATAGGATATATGAAAAATCTCATAAGAATGTACTCTCGGAATCTTTCTAAACGAGTCATTTGGAGAAAAATAAAAGGAAGTTTAAAATGAAATTAATTTCATGGAATGTAAATGGCCTGCGTGCCTGTGTACAGAAAGGATTTCTGGATTTCTTTCATGAAGCAGACGCAGATATTTTTTGTGTTCAGGAAACGAAACTCCAGGAAGGACAGATTCAGCTGGAACTGGAGGGTTACGAACAATATTGGAACTATGCAGAGAAGAAAGGTTATTCCGGAACGGCGGTATTTACAAAGAAAATACCGTTATCTGTGCGTTATGGCATCGGTATGGAAGAACATGACCGTGAAGGTCGTGTGATCACACTGGAATATGAAAATTTTTTCTTCGTGACAGTTTATACACCGAACTCTCAGAGTGAACTGGCACGTCTTGATTACCGCATGAAATGGGAAGATGACTTTCTCGCTTATCTGAAATCGCTGGAGGAAACGAAACCGGTGATCTATGCCGGAGATCTGAATGTGGCTCATCAGGAAATCGATCTGAAAAATCCGAAAACCAACCGGAAAAATGCAGGATTTACGGATGAAGAACGCGCAAAATTTTCCAATGTACTGGCAAGTGGTATGATCGATACCTATCGGTATTTTTATCCGGAGCAGACAGGAATTTATTCTTGGTGGTCTTACCGGTTTAAGGCAAGGGAAAAGAATGCCGGATGGAGAATCGATTATTTTATTGTATCGGAGGCATTAAAAGATTTGCTTCAGGATGCGAAGATTCATACGGATATTCTGGGATCAGATCATTGCCCGGTGGAACTTGATATCAGGTTTGAATAGAAGGGAATGCCGGAAGGCAGAATAATAAAATATGGAATGGCAGGAATAGCAGATGGCAAAAGAGCGACAGACAGAGAGAAGACGTTTGGAAGATGAACAAAAACGAAATGCAAGAAAAGAAGTATTCAGTTGGGTGCGGATGTTTGCAACTGTGATTGTAGTTGTGTTTGTGCTGACACATTTTATCATTATCAATGCAAAGGTTCCATCCGGATCTATGGAGAATACGATCATGACACATGACCGGCTCATTGGATTCCGGTTTGCATACTGGTTTGACGAACCACAACGTGGAGATATTATTTTGTTCGAGTATCCGGTGGATGAAAAACAAACTTATATTAAGCGTGTGATCGGACTTCCCGGTGAGACAGTAGAAATCCGTGATGGACATATTTATATTGACGGTTCAGAAAAACCTCTGGAGGAGGATTATCTGAAAGAAACCTGGATCTGGGAGAATGACGGATATACCTTTGAAGTGCCGGAAGGCTGTTATTTTGTCCTGGGAGACAATCGAAATGACTCGGAAGACGGTCGGTTATGGGCAAATGAAGCCATTAAGGAAGGGCTTGCATCCACACCGGAAGAGGCGGAGCAATACAGTTTTGTCCGGAAAGATCAAATTAAAGGAAAAGCAATTTTTAAATATTATTCGAAATTAGCAATTTTAAAATAGGATTACCGTGTTAAAAGACCTAAGTCCACCTGTGCTTGCACAAGGATGGATGCTTTGACACCTAAATCAAAATGGTTGATAAGATACAAGAAGTGAAAGACTGGGAAATGACAGCGTTGGCTGACAGAAAGGAAGAAAAAACAATGGCAGAATCTATGAAAGACTTTGAAAAAGAACTGGAAGAATCCTATAAAGTGATGGGAGACGGAGAGAAAGATACTGATACGCTGCTTGCATGGGAGAAGATTAAAGAACTGTATGCAGAGCAGGCAACACTGGATGTAACAGTATCCGGTATTGTAAATAAAGGTGTGATTGCTCTGGTAGAAGGAATCCGCGGATTCATTCCGGCATCCCGCCTGAGCCTGAGCCATGTGGATGACCTGAATCCGTGGCTCGGAAGAGAACTGAAAGTACGCATTATTACTGCAGATGCAGAGAATGACAAGCTTGTATTATCTGCAAGAGAGATTTTAAAGGAAGAGCGCGATGCACAGAAAAAACTCAAAGTAGCAGAGATTAAAGAAGGTGAAGTACTCACAGGAAAAGTTGAGACCATCAAAGATTACGGTGCATTTGTAGATCTCGGAGACGGCGTATCCGGTCTGGTGCATATTTCCCAGATTTCTCTGGATCGTATTAAGCATCCGTCTGTTGTTCTGAAAGAGGGACAGGAAGTACAGGTGAAAGTCATCGGAAACAAAGATGGAAAAATCAGCCTGAGCATGAAGGCACTTCTTCAGGAAAAAGAAGAAGAGGAAGAAGTTCAGGTAGAAATTCCGGAAACTGAAGAAATTGGAACTTCTATGGGAGATTTGTTAAAAAATTTCAAGTTTCAGTAATCGGTGAAGAATACCTGTGATGCGGATGTGATCATAAGAATACCTGTGACTGTACACTATTTGCAGAGCAGGGAACGTCCGTTTATGCTAAGAGAAAATTGAGGAAAGTTGGAGGTTACTCATGGCGGCGAATAAGCTTGTGCGTGAACCTGGAAAATATTTTGACTGTACATCGATGCATGGTAAATGGTGTACGATCACACTGGTGGGTCAGGATGTGGGATATGCCCGTGTCGGAATTATTTCTTCCGGCAAGGATTATATTCTGTTTCAGTTCCGGGATAAAATGGGGCTGGTAGCAAAGGCATATGTCAAACATATCGTGGAGATCAAAATGAATGAACGGAAGCTGAAGAAGGAACAGGAACTGGTAGTTCGTGATTGGGAAGACGGAGTGAATCCGTTTACTTATTTTCTTGATAAGCGGTGCGATATTCATATACACCAGACCAGGCTGTTTGAAGCCAGTCCGGGATTCTTTCGGGCAAAAATCATGTTTGTCGGAGAAAATATCATTCGTATCCGGGAAAACAGCAAAGATTACAATCTGAACCAGTTTATGATCTGTGGGATGATGGAGAGTTGAGAGGGTAAGAATAATGGAAAAAGAAAATAAAACAGGCATTCAGGAATTAAAAAATGAGGCTGTTGAGGAAGCGATGAAAGCCTTTCTGGCAGATAAAACAAACCAGACAATGGCAAATTTAATGGCAGTTATGCGTGATGCCAGATTTCTTGTGCCGGCAGATTTTCCACCTGATGTAAAAAAACAAGTGATTGAAAAGGCAAAACGTGGCGAAAAAGTCGATACCAAGATAGCACCGCGTATGCTTCCGATCATTGTACAGAATCAGAATGGGGAGCACTTTGCACCGGCATATACATCCATAGAACAGATGAAAACAAATGCCAAATATCCGGCAATTCTGAATGTGACCATTGATGAACTGCTTCGTATCGGTTCTGCACCGCAGTTGAATCTGAAAGGTATTATCCTGAATCCGGATACGGACAAGATGATCCTGCATCCGAAATTTATTGATGCGATGAAACAGGTGAAGGCAGCACAGACGCAGCCGCAGCCAAAGCCAGGTGTGCAGGGACAGGAAAAAGATATTAAAATGAGTCGTGCCCAGTTCGAATTATTTGCCCGCAGAACATGCGAGTGGGGAATTATTCCAGGGGCTGTACATAAAGAAAAAGCAGAGTTTATGAAGAAACTCGAAGAACAGCAGGGCCGGTTTATGGCGGCGTTATACCGTCAGCCGTACGGGGACAAAATTCCTTTTCCGTATTCCGAGAAGGATTTCGATATCATGATTCTGGATATTGATGAGGAGACCTGTGTGGCAAGTATTGAGCTTCCGAAGCAGAATCTTGCTCCGCATATGGCTGCTTCTATGTATATCGTATGGAATCCGAAGAATGATGAAATGCATTATTTTACCATCGAGCAAAGACCGCAGGGCGAAGAGAATGTTCTGTGCGGATTTGGTGAGAACGGAAAACGTGAGGAACTGCAGACTGCACCGGCAGCCGGAAATGAAATTTCTGCAGTGCTGGATCTTGTACGTGAAGAGAAAGAAGAAGCGTAAATTTAGAATCATATGTCATGTGTTTCATGACGCGTATCTTACAATGAGAATGTTTTTCAGCATTCCTGAAAAAAGCATAGACAGTTCGTTTGTACCATCCTGTCGTAAAATAAAACCAGGGCTAGATTAGATAGAATATCTATGAACTATGATCTGAGCCGTGGTATGTAACAGTATCACGGTTCTTTTTTTGAAAGGAACAGACAATATGTATAAGATCAGAATAGAAGAAAGTTTTGATTCCGCGCATTTCCTTGCCGGTTACGATGGAAAATGCAGTAATCTGCACGGGCATCGCTGGCGGATCGTGATGGAAGCAAAAGCAGATAAATTGCATGAAGAAGGACAGCTGCGTGGAATGGTTACGGATTTTGGTGACATTCGCAGAGATCTGAAGGAACTTGCAGATTTTTACGACCATGCTTTGATTTACGAGAGCGGAACTTTAAAGTCGCTGACCATTCAGGCGTTGAAGGATGAACAGTTCCGCCTGATCGAAGTGCCGTTTCGGCCAACAGCAGAGAATTTTGCAAAATTCTTTTATGAGAAAATGACATTAAAAGGATATGCCGTACAGGAAATAGCCGTGTATGAGACTCCAAATAACTGTGCTGTATATCAGATGTGAGATGACTCCTACCTATGCAGGTGGTGAGCAACAAAAGTTGAAAAAGGGTAGAGGTAATATAGAAATCATATGACAAATTATAAAGTAGTAGAAATATTCAGCAGTATCAACGGGGAAGGCACTCGTGCCGGACAGCTGGCAGTGTTTGTCCGGATGCAGGGATGTAATTTGAACTGTACATACTGTGATACAAAATGGGCAAATGAGGCGGACGCAAAATTTCACTGGACTTCCACAGAGGAGATTCTGGAATTGCTTCGTAGTATGGAGATAAAGAATGTAACTATCACAGGAGGAGAACCACTGCTTCAGGAAGAGATAGGAGAATTATTGGAAGCAATGGCAAAGGAGGAGAACCTGCGGGTTGAGATTGAAACAAATGGAAGTGTACCATTGCAGCCGTTTGCAGAGATTCCGAACGGACCGTCTTTTACCATGGATTACAAGTTGCCGGGTAGCGGCATGGAAAAATATATGCTGCCGGAAAATTTTGCAGTGCTTCGTGCGCAGGATACAGTGAAATTTGTGGTGAAAGATTATGAAGATCTGTGCCGGGCAAGGGATGTGATCCGGGAATACGATCTGACAGAAAAATGTCATGTATATCTGAGTCCGGTCTATGGACAGATTGAACTGGAAAATATTGTAAACTTTATGAAAGACAACCGCCTGAACGATGTGAATATGCAGCTACAGATGCATAAGATCATCTGGGACAGCGAAATGCGTGGTGTGTAGGAAAGAGAGGGAGATACAATGGCAATAGATAAAGATGCAGTGCGGGAACACATCCGTGGGCTTCTGATCGCACTGGGAGATGATCCGGACCGAGAAGGTCTGAAAGATACACCGGATCGTGTAGCACGCATGTATGAGGAAGTATTTGAAGGCATGAATTATACCAATCACGAGATTGCACAGATGTTTGACAAGACATTTGAGGAGGATCTGACGTTTTCTTCTGAAAACAGTGATTTTGTGATTGTAAAGGATATCGATATTTTCAGTTACTGTGAGCATCATATGGCATTGATGTATGATATGAAAGTAACGGTGGCATATGTACCAAATGGAAAAGTTATTGGTCTGAGTAAAATTGCCCGCATTGCAGATATGGTGTCCAAACGTTTGCAGCTGCAGGAACGCATTGGTACGGACATTGCAGAGATTATGCAGGAAATCACCGGTTCCGATGATGTAGCGGTATTAATTGAAGGCTGTCATAGCTGCATGACTGCCCGCGGAATTAAAAAAACGGCAGCAAAGACATATACGACGACATTGCGCGGACGGTTTCAGACAGATTTGCAGCTTCAGATGCGTCTGAACCGATAAGCGTGTGTTGAGAGGTACGCAGTAGAAGTATGTCATGCAATTGCATGACGCGAAAGCGGATTGCGAATGTCCGCTTTACGATTGGAATATCAGATATTTCGAAACATTAATAAGGAGTGAGAAAGAAAAATGGCAGAAAAAGCATTAGTATTATTCAGCGGCGGTGTGGATTCCACCACTTGCCTCGGTCTTGCAATTGAACGGTATGGCAAAGAAAATGTAATTGCACTGTCTGTTTCTTATGGGCAAAAACATGAAAAAGAAATTGAAGCATCGAAAAAAATTGCACAGCATTATGGTGTGGAGCATTTATATCTGGATCTGGGAGCTATCTTCCAGTACAGTAACTGTTCCTTGCTGAGTCATTCTACAGAAGAAATTCCGGAGGAAGCGTATGCAGAGCAGCTGACTAAGACAGACGGAAAACCGGTATCAACTTATGTGCCTTTCCGAAATGGTCTGTTTTTATCTTCTGCAGCAAGTATTGCGCTGTCTAAAGACTGCAACGTGATTTTTTATGGTGCACATAGTGACGATGCGGCAGGAAGTGCTTATCCGGATTGCTCGGATGCTTTTAATCAGGCAATGAAGGATGCTATTTATCTTGGAAGTGGTAACCAGGTGACCATTGAAGCACCTTTTGTAAATTGGACAAAGGCAGATGTGGTGAAAAAAGGTCTGGAGCTGAATGTTCCTTACGAACTGACCTGGAGTTGTTACGAAGGCGGCGAGAAGCCATGTGGAAAATGCGGTACCTGTATTGACCGGGCAGCTGCTTTTGAAAAAAATGGCGTAAAAGATCCGGCACTTGATTAGCTGACTGGAACGGAGTGCAGATTTGCAGAGATGTACAGCCAGATGGGAAAACAGAAAGAACTGTCGCTATCTGCAAAAGACCGATAGAAAAAAGGAGAGAAGGAACGATGACAGGAAGAAGCAAAGAAGAGACAGCAGGAGTATCCCTGCTGGGAAATCAGAATGTCCGATATCCGGATGATTATGCACCGGAAGTGCTGGAGACATTTGTGAACAAACATCCGGGAAATGATTATTTTGTAAAATTTAACTGCCCGGAATTTACCAGTTTGTGTCCGATCACAGGGCAACCGGATTTTGCAACGATTACTATTTCCTATGTACCGGGAGAACGGATGGTAGAGAGCAAATCACTGAAGCTGTATCTGTTCAGCTTCCGTAATCACGGAGATTTTCATGAGGATTGCGTCAATGTTATCATGAAAGATCTGATTAAATTGATGGATCCGAAATATATTGAAGTATGGGGAAAATTCACACCGAGAGGTGGAATTTCCATTGATCCATATTGCAATTACGGAAAAGCAGGTACAAAGTGGGAAGAGGTAGCATGGAACCGTCTGACAAACCATGATCTGTATCCGGAAAAGGTTGATAATCGATAAAGTCATAAGAATATATAAATCCGGTATCTGTAAAATGTTTTCGGATCATACAGGTATAGATTCGGAAAGAAGATACCGCCTAGTGGGAGAATATTAAATAAATGGACGAGATGAAACGAATTGACCGTGTGTTAAAATATAAAGGTTCTATTGTGGATGTATATGATGATGTGATGCAGTCGCCAACCGGAAAGATTGCACATTGGGATTACGTTGCACACCGCAAAGGTGCGGCAGCGGTACTTCCGGTGTTAGAAGATGGACGGATCCTGATGGTGCGTCAGTACCGGAACGCATTAGATCGGGAGACACTGGAGATTCCGGCTGGTTCCAGAGATAGTACGGAGGAAGCGACATCTGTATGCGCTGCCCGTGAGCTGGAAGAAGAGACCGGATATAGAGCAGCAAAGATGGAACTTCTGATAACGGTATCCACGACAGTTGCTTTTTGTAATGAGACCATCGATGTATATCTGGCAACAGAACTGACACCGACGCAGCAGCATCTGGATGAAGATGAATTTGTGGAAGTGGAGTGCTTTACAATCGATGAATTAAAAGATATGGTTCTGACTCAGAAGATTCAGGATTCAAAAACTGCCGCTGCAATTATGGCATATTATGGAAAATACTGCATAGATTAGAGAAAAAGCAAAGCAGCGGGATGGTAAATGATAACAGATACTGTACAACAACCAGGGAAAATAACGATGCTGCAGATCGGTATCGCACTTTTTCTTGGTTGTTTCTTTTTTGGAAGCATTCTGAGCAATTTTATATGGCAGGATACAGCCTGGTGGATTGGATCTGCAGGGGATACAGACTGGCAACAGATTCTGGCAGATGGAGAACAGCGGGAACGCTTTTTTGGGCAGGTTTTAATCCTGCGGGGGATTCCTTGGATTATACTGCAGATTTTCCTCTTCATTTCCTGGGGACGGTGGGTGTTCGCAGGTTGGTATGGATGGCTGGGGGTGTCCGGCGGTATGGTGACAGGTGCATTCTGGAACAGAAACGGACTGGCAGGTATCGGACAGGTTCTGGGATTTTGTTTTCCGCAGATGCTTGTCTATAGTGTGGCATATTTTGGACTACTCCTCTTACTGGTAGCATGGCAGAAACTGCGTAAGGAACGGAGAAATGCAGTCGTTATGCACAGGAACCGGAATGGAAAGACATTGGCGGTGTTTGTATTTTTGCTATTGTGTAACACTGGTATTTATACGATGGGAATTTGGTTGGAATTGGTTGTGAACCCGTGGGTTGCAACTTTTTCAATGCAATTACCGATAAAATAAAATCAGCTGGTATCAATTTGATCGCAGAATAAGCATCCCCCTTCCCCCCACGCTTCAAGTGTGTAGAGCACTAAGCGGGGGGAAGGGGGATGCTTATGTCAGTGATTCTGAAACGAATCTGCCCGATTACACTGAATAGATCAAACATTCCGGGTCAAATGGGTTTGACCTGAATGCTAACGGACAGAATCAGCAATTGCATACAGGAGCTGTTCGGATTCTTCCCATCCAAGACATGGGTCAGTAATAGATTTTCCATAAATGTGTTCACCAATTTTCTGATTTCCCGGACAAATATAACTTTCGATCATTACGCCTTTGACCAGTTTATTGATGATCGCAGATTCTTTGCGGTTGTGCATTACTTCCTTGACGATACGAATCTGTTCTTCGTACTTTTTGTTGGAATTGGAATGGTTTGCATCCACAATACATGCCGGATTTACCAGATCCATTTTTTCATACATTTCATTCAGGCGAATCAGATCTTCGTAGTGGTAGTTGGGGATAGCAACCCCGCGTTTGTTGACTGCACCACGCAGGATAACATGAGCCAGTGGATTGCCGGTAGTGTCTACCTCCCATCCGCGATGTACGAAATGGTGAGGATGCTGGGCAGCATATACAGAATTTAACATAACAGAAAAATCACCACTGGTAGGGTTTTTCATGCCGCTGGCCACATCAAATCCGCTGACAGTCAGACGATGCTGCTGATCTTCTACGGAACGGGCACCGATAGCCACGTAGGAGAGCAGATCGTTGATGTAGTCCCAGTTTTCCGGGTAAAGCATTTCATCTGCAGCGGACAGACCGGTTTCTTCAATGGCACGCAGATGCAGACTGCGGACTGCGATGAGTCCGGCAATCATATCCGGTTTTGCCTCCGGATCCGGCTGGGTAGCAATTCCTTTATAGCCTTCTCCGGTGGTCCGTGGTTTGTTCGTGTAGATACGTGGAATCAGGATCAGCTTGTCTTTCGTCTGCTCGTTTACTCTTGCCAGGCGGTGGATATAATCCATAACCGGCTCTTCTTTGTCTGCGGAGCATGGTCCGATGATGACAAGAAATTTATCTGATTCGCCACGCAGTACGCGGCTGATTTCTTCATCTCTTTCACATTTGATTTTTTTGCAGGTATCATTTAACGGGTAGGTCTGCTTAATCTCTTCCGGTGTCGGTAATTGTTTTAAATAAGAAAAACTCATGATATTACTCCTTTATTGATGGCTGAAAAATTTCTGACGGATGATGTCGACCGGCATTTTTTGTCCGGTCCAATATTCAAAGGAAGCTGCACCCTGGAACAGAAGCATATACAGTCCGTTAAATACGGAACATCCGGCAGCTTCGGCCATCTGATACAATTTTGTCTTGCGTGGATTGTAGATGATATCGCATACAATCAGTTCCGGGAACAGCATGGATGCATCCGGAATCGGACACTGATCGTCATGTGGCGCCATACCTACGTTGGTAGCATTGGTCAGAATGGCACTTTCGGAAACGCTCTTGCGCATCTGTTCAGTGTCTGCAAAATCATAAATGTGAATATTGCAGGAGGTATGTTCGCGGACGCGGTCTGCGAATGCCAGTGCACGGTCAAATTCTTCCGGGAGTTTCAGCTGAAAGATGTCGATGTCTGATACACCATCCAGAGCTGCCTGAGTACAAATTGCAGTGGCAGCACCGCCGCATCCGAGCACTGTCATTTTTTTCCCAATGATGTCATGTCCGGCATCTGATACGGAAGACATAAATCCAATACCATCTGTAGTATGACCGGTCAGCCTGCCATCTTTAATAATGACAGTATTGCATGCCTGTGCAATTTTGGCGGCTGGTGTCAGCTCATCCATGTATTCTAACACGTGTACTTTGTACGGCATAGTTACGTTGAAGCCTTTTGCACCGATATCTCTGAGACCGCGTACTGCGGTACCCAGATCACTGCCGGCAAGATCAAATGCCAGATAGACATAATCCAGTCCCAGCTGACGAAATGCTTCATTGTGCATCTGGGGGGAGATGCTGTGCGCTACCGGACTTCCGATGAGTCCGGTCAATGTTGTTTTTCCGGTAATTTCCATAATCTTTTCCCTGCCTTTTTGTATCTCATATTTTTCAAGCTTTTCAATAATAATGATGGGTATTTGGTAAATATGAACGGTTTTATATGTCCTTATGATAGGGTGTTTTAGAAAAAAAGTCAATATTTTCAATCTTTTAAGGTTTATCATTACGAAAAAACATGTTACAATGAAAATGTTAAGCGTAAATAATGGAACGGAGGAACATTATGCAAAATGCATTTGAAATAAAAGGAATACGAATTGGAGATGGTCAGCCGGTGATCTGTGTGCCGGTGGTGGCTCTAAAAAAGGAAGAAGTCATTACTAATATCCGTTTTCTGGCGGAACAAAAGGTGCAAATGATCGAGTGGCGTGTGGATTGTTTTGAAGAAGTCGATGATTTCCATGCGGTGAGTGAAGTGCTGCAGGTAATACGTCCGGTACTGGAGCATACCATTTTCCTTTTCACTTTTCGGACAAAACAACAGGGCGGAAGCCGCAAGATGGAAGAGTGGAAAATCCTGAAGCTGAATGAACTGGCAGCAAAAAGTGGTTGTGCGGATCTTATAGATCTGGAGTTTTTTGAGGCCACAAAACCGGAAAAAGAAATCCGCCGGTTTCAGCGGATGGGTGTGCGTGTCATTGCTTCCCATCATGATTTTGATGAAACTCCGGATGACCGGATTCTGCGGATGCTGATGGAACAGATGCAGCAGGGTGGAGCTGATGTGGCAAAACTGGCAGTAATGCCGAAAAATGCAGATGATGTGGTACGTTTATTGAAACTGACCAATGACATCAGGCAGAAATATCCGACGCTTCCGGTTGTTACCATGTCTATGGGTGCTCTTGGAGTAGTCAGTCGTATGGCCGGAGAAATCTTCGGATCCTGCATCACTTTTGGCGCTGTTGGGGAGATTTCTGCACCGGGACAGATTCCGGCTGGTCAGCTGGAACATATTCTGCAGATAATCCACAAGGGACTGGAATAAATAAAAACATTAAGATACGAGGAAAATTGTGATGAAACAACATATTTATCTGATTGGTTTTATGGGAACTGGTAAAACAACGATTTCGCATAAGTTACGGGAACTGACAGGGGCTGAAGAAATCGATATGGATGCATGGATCGTAGAGAAAAATGCCTTGTCTATCAATGAAATGTTTGAAAAATACGGTGAGACTTATTTCAGAGACCGGGAGACGGATGCTGTATGTGAGATTGCAAAGTCTGCTTCGGCAATCGTATCCTGCGGCGGCGGTGCGGTACTGCGGCAGGAAAATACACAGATAATGAAGGAGAGCGGCAGGATCGTGTTGCTGACAGCAACACCGGAGACAGTATACCAACGGGTAAAGAACAGCACAGACCGACCGCTGCTTAACGGTCATATGAATGTGGAGTATATTGCATCCCTGATGGAAAAGCGTCGGGCACTGTATGCGGGAGCCTGTGACATCAGCGTGTCAACAGATGGAAAAACACCGGAGCAGATTGCAATGGAAATTCTGGCGGCGGCCGGCGAAATGTGAACATAAAATCCGGGAAAGGTTTACTGGTATATGAATGTATTACTGATAGGCGGATCTGGAAGCCTGATCAACAGTTTGATTGTGAAATTTAAAAAAGAAGGACACCGAATATTTCTGCTGACAGGAGACCGGTATAAAAAACAGAAATATGAACCGGTATTTGAACGGTACAATTTTGCCTACAGCAGTGAAAATCTGCAAGAGATTATGGAAAGTGTTCGTCCGGATATAACAATCTATACCGGGGCTTTTGATCCGAATTACCGCTGGATGTCCGAGGAACGGGAGACCGTACGTTTCACATCGGATCTTATGAATGTGCTGGTGGCATATTCTACGATCCGGATGGGTAAATTTATTTTTTTATCTTCTCATGAAGTATATGAAGGCTATCATGAAAATGCACTGACTGAGGATATTCCACCAGAGACAACGGGATATCGTGGAACGACGCTGATCCAGGCAGAAGAAATTTGTAACAATTACAGAAAAAACTGGAAATTAGATCTTTTGATCCTGCGTCTGGATCATTTGTTCTGCATTCCGGAAAGCGCACCGGAGATTCACAGTGTGTGTGCCCGGATGTGCCTGGAAAGTATGCGGGATGGATGTATCAGCGCAGACAGCAATCATGAATTTGCCATGCTCTATGAGCAGGATGCTGTAGAATTTATTTTTCAGATCGTAAAGAGCAGGGAACATAAATTTTATCTGTATCATCTGTCATCAGACTGTGTGATCAGTGAGGTGGAACTGGCAGGACGGATTCAGAAATGTCTGAACAACGGATCAAGCATTGTGACAGTTTCAAAGTATGACAAGCGCTGTATTCTCAGTGGAAAGCGGTTTCAAGAAGAATTTGGAATGCATACAATTTTTGAACTGGATGAAATTATTGGCCAGACCATTGATTATATGAGAAAACATGAAGAACGGTTTGATAAGTATCAGGAGAGCCGGGATTCATGGTGGAAAATTCTCTGGAAGAAATGGAAATGGGTGTTTCAGGTTATAGTTCCATTTGTGGAAAACTTGTTATGTTTCATTCCGTTCTTTATGTTGAATAACAGGATGACTGACAGTGCGTATTTTACGAATCTGGATCCGTATCTGCTGTATGTACTGGTTTTTGCGATTATTTATGGACAGCAGCAGGCAACTTTTTCGGCTGTCTGCGCAGTTGCGGGATATCTGTTCCGGCAGATGTATCAAAGGACAGGATTTGAAGTAGTGCTGGATTATAATACATATGTGTGGATAGCACAGTTATTTATCCTCGGACTGATCGTTGGGTATATGCGGGATCAGATCCGGATGATCCGAAGGGAAAGTCTGGAGATGGAAGAGCATCTGACCGGGCAAATTGCAGATTTGCAGGAGATCAATGCAACAAATGTTCGGATTAAGGCTGCTATGGAGCAACAGCTGATCGGACATCAGGACAGTATCGGAAAGATTTACCAGATTACATCCAGACTGGAACAGCAGATGCCGGATATTTATCAGGAACTTGCAGAGCGGAGAGTATATATTAACAAAGCGATGGCTGAGGAGTATCCGCTTATGGCAACTGCTATTTACGAGGAAGAAGAAATCCGGCTGATCATTATGGTATGGGGATTAAGCTGGGAGCATATGACACTGGGAGAAGCAAATTTTCTGACGGTTGTCAGTTATCTGATCCAGAATGCGGTTCTCCGTGCACAGCGGTATATAAAGGCACTGGAAGAAGCACGTTATCGGGAAGGCAGTGAGATCCTGGAGCCGGAAGCTTTTGAATCGCTTGTCAGGGCATATGAACACGCGCAGGGACGCAATCTGACACAGTATACCCTGTTGTGTGTTTCGGAACAGCCGGAAAGATATAAAAAATCTGCAGTGATATGAGAGGGTTGCTGCGAAGTACAGATTATATGGGAATGCGTGCGGATGAAAAATTATATGTTCTGTTGACAAATACCGGAAGAACGGATGCGGTATTTGTGGAGCAGCGATTTGAGAAAAAAGGATATCCGGTCGTGGCTGTGGAGATAGAATGATGGACAGACATATCAGGTTGATTATAATGTTGCTGCTGGTCAATACAGTAATTACGGCAATATATCTGTTTTTGGGATATATCCGGAAAACAGAAAATATACAGGGACGGTGGATGAAAGCAGTTGTAATGCTGTTATGTCCATATGATAATGTCCGGCGAGTGCAGTTATGAGCGTGTCCATGGATTGTGGCGTTTCCAGCATCTTCCACAGAAATTCACCGGTTTCGTTTATTATTATGCCGTGTTTCTGATCGGCAATGCTCTGTCCGTAAGGTAATAGATAGGTGTGAGGACCGATTTTGCTTAACACATAGCCTTGTTGTTGTTTTAACATGAAAATCTCCATTTCCAAAGGTATAATCAGATAAAAAATCCCCCGGCATGAAACCGGGGGAAAATGCAACCGGCGGGAATCGAACCCACATTGCAGGAGTCGGAGTCCTGTGTTCTATCCGTTAGACTACGGTTGCTTAACTGGTTGATTGACTCAACAGAAAACATCATAACACATAACTTGAAAAAAATCAAAACATTTTTTGTTAAATCTGAAATATTCTATGACTATTTCATAAACTTTTCGGAAAATGCCTAGACGTAGTTTTTTCCCTGTGGTATGATGTTAGGCGAAATATCGGAGGTAAAAAATGTCAGATTTTGATAAGAAAAAAAGTTCTGTGAACAATAATGAAAATTATAATAAAAAAGTAGATCATACAGACGATGATATTTATGAGATTCCGGATATTGTAAGCAACGGAAAGAAGAGTAATAAAATGGAAGATAGAAAAGATAAAAAGAAAAAAACAGATCATACACAGAAACATATGTTTGAAAACCGGTTACATCATCATAGAAAAGAAAAGGAAAAATCGGACATTCTGGAGGAACTGGAATTTATTTCGGAAGAGAGTGTAAAGGACAAGTCCCGGATGGCTGAAGGAAAACCGATTTCCCATGAATTTGTGTCAAAGAAAAAGACATTGCGCAGAAGTGTGGATGCCAGAGAGGCGAAAAAGGAGAAATCTGTTGCCTTTATGCGTCGGAATATTGCTTTCGTAGGCATTGGATGTCTTGTTGTAGTAGTAGGTGTCAGTGCAGCTGCCATAGGTGTTAAGAATATGAAAGCAAAAAAAGCAGCAGCGAATAAGAACCAGGCACTGTCCGCACAGGAATATGAAACCGATCAGTATGCTGAGATCAATACGTTGATGGAAAATTATTATGCATCTTATGCATCCGGAAATACCGGTGAGATGCTGGAGTTTGCAAATCCAATTTCCGACATGGAGAAAAGCTATATCTCCATGTACAGTCAGTATATTGAAAAATACAATAACATTACCTGTTATACCAAGACTGGTGCAGATGACAGTTCTTTTATTGTGATAGTGGCATTTGATCTGAAATACAAAAATGTGGATACTGCAGCTCCGGGGCTTGACTGTTTTTATGTAAAGACCAACGAGCAGGGCAAGTATTATATTGATAATGTATACAGCCCCTTTAATATGAGTTATCAGGAGAACCCGATTGACGATACGATCCGTCAGCTGATTTCTGATTTCCAGAATGGAGCGGATATCATTGCTTTGCAGGCAAACGTGCAGACCCGTTATGAAGATGCGGTAAATGCCGATGCAAATCTGCAAAATCTGTTGGAAGTAACGATTCCGAATGCAGTCAGTGAGTGGGAGATACAGCAGCAGCAGCTGGCAGAGCAGAAAGCGCAGGAAGCAGCAAATCAGGTTGCCCAGCAGGATCAGACTGAGCAGCAGATACAGCAGCCGGATCCCCCGATTACAGATCAGCCGGTACAACAGCCGGAAGTAACACAGCCGGATCAGACACAGGTGGCAGATACCACAGAAGTTGAACAAAAGGCATGGGTCTATGCGACGGAAACCATGAATATCAGACAGGAACCAAACGAACAGTCCGCCGTACTGGCATCTGCATTCCAGGGGTCTGAACTGCGCCAGCTGGCGGTGACAGCAAATGGCTGGGTTAAAGTTAAGACCGGTGATATCGTTGGATATGTCAAGAGTGAGTACATTACCACCCAACAGCAGTAAGTAAAAAACAGAGAGAGGGGACAGGTTAACTGTTCCCTTTTGATATGTGTATAAAACGGGGATTCGAAATCTGCATAGTTTTTGTGCTGCAGGACAATACTAAATCAAAAAGAGGAGGTATCTGTCATGACACAGAAAGACGAAAACTATCTTTTACAGGAAATCTGCCGAAACTCCGGTATGGGTGTAGCGGCAATTAACCAGGTGCTCAAAGATGTGTATGATGAAGAGTTTGCGTATGAACTGAATGTACAGGCAGACAAAATGGAACAGTTTGCCCGAAAGGCCGGGATACGTCTGCGGGAAAACGGCAGTGAGCCGTCGGAACCAAAGCCAATTGCCACAGCTATGCTGGTAACTGCAATCCGTATGAAACAGGCATTACAGAACAGAACCGAGGATGTGGCGGATCTCATCGGAAAAGGAAATGAACGTGGTGTAAAGGAACTCAAAAATGCTATTCACAAGTATCGGAATGCTGGGATTTACGCCACAGAGCTGGCAAAGGAAATGGTGGATTTTGAATCAGATAATCTGAGAAAAATGTATACTTACTGCAGATATCCGGAAGAATCATAGCATACGAAAAGTATGCAGAAATTAAGAAGAGGAAGCAGTAGAACCGCTTGAATACAGAATCAGTAAATCAGTGAGAAAGAGAAATGCAGATGGATATAATGAAGAGAGAACAACAGGAAGGAATCCGTATTAATAAGTATCTGAGCGAAGCCGGGATATGTTCCCGGCGCGCGGCAGATCGTGAGATTGAGAACGGAAATGTATGGATCAATGGGCGTCAGGCCGTGAACGGAGACCGGGTGTTGCCGGGGATGAAGGTTATTTTCTGTGGGAAAGAAGTACATCCGGAGACAGAAGAAATTATGATTGCTTTTCATAAGCCGGTGGGCATCGTCTGTACGGCAGAAAAACGGGAAAAACAGAATATTATTGATTTTATCAACTATCCGAAACGAATTTACCCGGTGGGGCGCCTGGATAAAGACTCCGAGGGGCTGATCCTGCTGACGAATCAGGGTGATTTGGTGAATAAAATGATGCGGGCCGGAAATTATCATGAAAAAGAATATGTAGTGACGGTGGATCAGAAGATCACACCGGAGTTTTTGCGGCAGATGTCTGGTGGTCTGTATCTGGAAGAACTGGATGTACATACAAGACCATGCACAGTAACAAAAGTGAATGACCGAACCTTTCGTATTATATTGACCCAGGGGTATAACAGGCAAATTCGCAGAATGTGTGAGACCTGCGGATATCGGGTGACACGTCTGGTTCGTACCAGAGTGATGAATGTTCTGTTGGGGGATCTTGCACCGGGTACTTACCGGGAATTGACTGCAGAGGAGATGCGGAAATTGAAAAAGCTGACTGCACAGTCATACAGTGCACCGAAAGGTCAGCATAAGAGAAGCGAGGGTAAGAGATAGATGGAGCAGAGAATGGAACAGGTGCAGACACAGATTGATGAACTGCGCAGAAAAATCGAATATCACAGCAACCGGTATTATAATATGGATGATCCGGAGATCACAGATTATGAATATGATATGCTGATGCAGCAACTGAAAAAATTAGAAAAGGAGCATCCGGAATTTGTGACACCGGATTCACCGACACAGAAGGTTGGTGGAACGGCAAAGAGAACCGCAGGCGTGCTGGTGCGGCATAATGTACCGATGCTGAGTCTGCAGGATGTGTTTTCCAAAGAGGAAGTCTATGCTTTTGTGGAAGAAATGCAGCAACAGCTGGAGCATCCGGAATTTGTGGTGGAATATAAGATTGACGGGCTTTCCATGGCGCTTCGCTATGAGGATGGGGCATTAAAACTGGCGGTGACCAGAGGAGACGGCATCATCCAGGGAGAAGATGTAACAGCCAATGCGAAAGTAATCCATGATGTAAAGAAAAAGATGAAAGATCCGCTGCCTTATATTGAAATCCGTGGAGAAGTCTATATGAAGAATGCGGATTTTGAAAAAGTAAACGAAACACAGGAGATGCTTGGAAAAAAGACATTTGCAAATCCGCGAAACTGTGCGGCAGGTACGCTGCGTCAGCTGGACAGCAGCATTACAAAACAGCGCAATTTGTCTATGTTTATTTTTAATGTACAGGAAGTCCGTGGCCGGGAGTTCAAAACCCATGTGGAAGGGTATGAATATCTGAAAAAGCAGGGGGTTCCGGTTATTAATGATTATCGGGTCTGTCATACTGCAGATGAGGTCTGGGATGCCATCTGCAAGATTGGTGAGAACAGAGGAAACCTGGCGTATGATATTGATGGTGCGGTCGTAAAGATCAATTCGATTGCAGACCGTGAGATTCTGGGGGCGACATCCAAAGTACCACGTTGGGCGATCGCATACAAATATCCGCCGGAGGAGAAGGAAACAAAACTTCTGGATATCGAACTTTCCGTTGGAAGAACCGGAAGAATTACACCGACAGCGATTTTTGAACCGGTGCGTCTGTGCGGGACATCTGTATCCCGTGCTACTTTGCACAACCAGGATTTTATCAATGATCTGGATATTGGAATCGGAGATACGATCGTGGTATACAAATCTGGTGAGATTATTCCGAAAATCAAGGAAGTACGCAGAGAAAAACGGCCGGAGCACTGGCAGCGTTTTCAGATACCGGATACCTGTCCGGTCTGTGGAGCGAAAACTGTCCGGGAAAAAGACACCGCTGATATCCGTTGTGTATCCCCGGATCGTCCGGCTCAGTTAGAACGGCATATCATCAACTTTGTCGGAAGAGATGCCATGGATATCAAGGGATTTGGAACGGTTTATATCGAGGAACTGGTGCGCAGAGGTTTTCTGCAGGATATCGCAGATATTTATTCATTGAAAAAGCATCGTGAGGAACTGATCGAGCAGGGAATCATTGGGAAAGAAAAGAATACCGATAAATTGTTAGATGCTATTGAAAACAGCAAAAACAATGAACCGTTTCGTCTGCTTACCGGTTTTGGCATCCAAAATGTAGGAAAAGCAGCAGCAAAGTCGATCATGCGCCAATTTGGCAGTATTGAAGCATTGCAGAAAGCCGGAAAAGAAGAATTGCTTGCTGTAAATGATATCGGAGAAGTCAGTGCAGAATGTATTCTAAAATATTTTGCAAGCGAGAAAAATCAGGACATCATTGCACGGCTGCAGCAGGCAGGTGTCAATATGCATATGTCCGAGGCGGAAGAAACCGGAGATACATTAGCAGGCATGACCATTGTTGTAACCGGTACACTGCCAACGCTGGGGCGAAAAGAAGCACAGGAACTGATTGAAAAAAATGGTGGAAAGGCGGCCGGAAGCGTCTCTAAGAAAACAAGTTATGTGCTGGCAGGTGAAAATGCCGGTAGTAAACTGACAAAGGCACAGGATCTTGGTATTCCTGTACTCAGTGAAACTGAATTTTTACAGATGATTCAACCTGAAACTGCATAAAAACAAATGATGTATTAACACGGATTGAAAAGAAAGTAATCAGATGAGGAAGAAGAAACAAAACAGTGATAAAAATCTAAATATGAAAGAATTGTTGTTTACCATGTTTAAGATCGGATGCATCGGATTTGGCGGTGGAACCGCATTGGTTCCGGTGATTGAATCGGAAGTGGTGTATGAAAAGAAGCTGATCGACAAAGATGAGTATACCAAAGATGTGGTAGTGGCAAACATTACACCGGGAGCACTGCCGGTGGAAGTGGCAGCAGGTGTGGGCCGTAAGGTGTGTGGCATACCGGGAATGCTTTTGTCAGCAGTTCTGATGGGACTGCCGGGAACCTTTCTGACGGTGCTGATTCTGATGCTGATCAACAGTTCCGGTGAGCGGATATTGCAACAGATTCTGTTCGCTTCTGTAGGCGTGACTGCGTATATCATTTATATGTTGCTGATGTACGCAAAGGGAACTTTTCGGGAATGTCGGGAAAAAGGAATGGCAAAGAGCGGGACCGTCTTTATGTTCCTGGTGTTTTTGCTGACTTCAGGAAAAGATGTTTTTCAGCTGTTTGGTATCAATCGGACGCCTGTGTTTGATATAGCGACGATTGATGTGCTGTGTGCGGCGTTTTTTATCATCTTTTTTACCGGCGGCAGGTTCCGGTGGAGCAGGATTATCCTTTCAACGGTGATCACAGTGGCATATTGCCTGTGTGTGGGACAGATGCATCTGATCAGCAGTTCAAAGGTGCTGTTTGGGTTGCGCCTTACCATGATCGCGCTGTCAATTTATGGACTGTGCAACGGAATTGAAGGGAAAATTTCTTTTTCCTGGAAGGCATTGAAAAAACTGGTGCAGGAAGAGCTTGGTTGGACATTATTGCTGATGCTTTTGTCTGTACCGGCTCTGCTCTGTTTTGGTAATACACTGCGGTTTGCTGTCCGTGGCCTGATCTCAGCGGTTCTTTCTTTTGGCGGCGGCGATGCCTATTTGGCGGTAGCGAATGGGATGTTTGTGAATACCGGCATGATCAGTCATGATGAATTTTATTTTCAGATTGCTTCAGTGGCAAATGGACTGCCGGGTTCTATTTTGTGCAAGATTCTTGCTGGAGTGGGATACATACTTGGTTGTCAGGATGGCGGCGTCTGGTGCGGGATTTTTGTGGCATTGTGTGGATTCGCCTGTAGCATTGCCGCTTCCGGTGGTACATTTTCCGCCGTGGTATATATTTATGAACAGTTTGAAAATCTGCGGATTTTTCAGGTTTTGCAGACGTATATGCGTCCGATTGTAGCTGGTTTGCTTTTATCTGTCAGTACTTCCATGCTGTATCAGAATGTGAATCTTGCAGGATGGTATGGCTGGCCGAAAGCCGGAATGGCATTATTGACAATAGGTGTGATTTTATTGAATGTTTTCTGGCGCAGACGTGGCGTGGTACGTCCGTTGCAGAGTGTGCTGTTTTCCGCGGCTGCTTCTCTGGCCATGTGTAATGTGTTTGCATCAATCCCGTAAAAAATAAGTTTTCAAATGGAAAATAATTTGGTATACTAATAAATAATATCTAAAAATGAATTTTAAATAGGAGGTTTTTCCATGGCTGAAGATAGAAAAGGATTAAAAATCAAAGAAGACGGACTTGGTGAAGTGCAGATAGCAGAAGAAGTCATCACGATCATCGCAGGTCTTGCTGCCACTGAGGTAGAGGGTGTATGCTCTATGGGCGGAAATATCACAAAAGAGCTGGTAAGCCGTCTTGGAATGAAGAACCTGTCCAAAGGTGTCCGTGTGGAAGTAACAGAGGAAGGCAAGATTGAAGTATTTGTAACGATTAACATTGCTTACGGTTATGCAATTCCGGCGGTATCCGGCAACGTACAGGAAAAAGTGAAAGCAGCAATTGAGAATATGACAGGGCTTGAGGTATCCGGTGTAAATGTCAGAATCGCAGATGTTGACATGAAGAGTGCAGTCGAGTAGGGCAACCTACTCGATTTGTGAGTAAAGATTTGCCTTTTGGCAGCCGCGGGAACAGATTCCCGATGGAGATAATAGATGGAGGATAACATGAGCCGAAGAGAACAGAGAGAGCAGATTTTTAAAATTCTGTTTGGAGTAGAATTTCACAGTGCGGAGGAACTGGATGAACAGATTGCACTGTACATGGAAGAACTTGGAGAAATTCGTCAGAAAGAAGCTGACTATATTTTAAATAAGGTACACAGCATTGTGGAACATCTGGATGATCTGGATTCCAGTTTAAATGCTGCATCTAAAAATTGGAAGACAACCCGTATGGCAAAAGCAGAGCTTTCAATTCTGCGTCTGGCAGCCTACGAGATTAAATATGAAGAAGATATTCCGGTGTCTGTTTCCATTAATGAAGCAGTTGAACTGGCAAAAGCATATGGTTCTGATCAGGGACCGGCATTTGTAAACGGAATTTTATCCGGACTGGCATGAGAAGGAATGTTTATTCTGTCGGACAGGTAAATTCTTATATTCAGAACATGTTTGCACAGGATTTTATGATGGGACATATTGCAGTTCGCGGAGAAATCTCGAACTGCAAATATCACAGTTCCGGGCATATTTATTTCACCCTGAAAGATGAAACCGGTGTACTGAAAGCGGTAATGTTTCGCGGAAGTGTGGACAAAGGTCTTACTTTTCATATGGATGTGGGAGACCGTGTGGTCGTGCTGGGAGAAATCCGCATCTATGAGCGTGACGGACAGTATCAGCTGTATGCACAGCAGGTGACCCGTGATGGTGTTGGAATTCTGTATCAGAAATTTATGGAGCGGAAGAAAGAACTTGAGGAGATGGGAATGTTTGCGCAGGAGTATAAGCGTGACATTCCCCGTTATGCGTCACGAGTCGGTATTGTAACTGCTCCTACGGGAGCTGCGATCCGCGACATTCAGAATATTTCCCATCGAAGGAATCCGTATGTACAATTGTTGCTGTATCCTGCACTTGTGCAGGGTGAAGGAGCAGCCGCATCCATCGTGCAGGGTATTTATGCGATGGAACAGAAAAATGTAGATGTGATCATCGTCGGACGAGGCGGTGGATCAATGGAGGACCTGTGGGCATTTAATGAAGAAATTGTCGCACGGGCTATTTTTGAATGTTCGGTTCCGGTGATATCAGCTGTAGGACATGAAACAGATTACACAATTGCCGATTATGTGGCAGATTTACGTGCACCGACGCCTTCTGCTGCAGCGGAATTGGCGGTTTTTGATTATGAACAGGTGCGGGAACGGCTGGATATGAGTGCACAGAGAATGTTCCACCAGATGAAACAACGGATGGAATTTGCCAGAGGCAGAATCCGGGAGTATCAGCTGCAGTTAAAAGCATTGCATCCAAAAAATCAGCTATTGCAGAAGCGGCAGTATCTGACGGATCTGGAGGAAGAACTGGAACGGCAGATGCAGGAATTTTTGCAGAAAAAACGACATCAGTTGGAAATGTATGCAGCCAAGCTGGATGGATGTTCACCGCTGAAAAAGCTGCAGGGCTCGTATGCTTTTTTGAGCAGGATGGATGGAAGACCGATTCAGTCCGTGATGCAAGTGCAGGTGGATGATACGATCCAGGCACAACTGCTGGACGGAAAGATTACGGCAATAGTCTGTAGAACCGAAGAAAACGGAGTAGTGTAGAGAGATGGAAACAATGGAACCGACGGAATCAAAAGAATCATTAGAAGAACTGTTTGAACAGCTGGGGAATATTCTTGCGGACATGGAAAATCCGGAACTTTCTCTGGAGGATGCATTTATGCTGTATGAACAGGGAATGAAAAAAATACAACGTTGCAATCAGAAGCTGGATACTGTAGAAAAGAAGATGCTTCAGATTACAGAAGACGGGACAGAAGTTCCCTTTGAATAGAGAGGTGCGAATGATGGATATCAACAAAGAAATTGCAGAGCATACCACTCAGGTAGAGGCAATCATAACAAAATATCTGCCGAAAGAGAGCGGATATCAGAAAACAGTTATGGAAGCCATGAATTACAGTTTTCTGGCAGGAGGTAAGCGGCTGCGGCCAATGCTGATGCAGGAGACTTACAGGCTGTTTGGCGGAAGCTCTGATATTATTGAACCATTTATGGCTGCGATTGAGATGATCCATACGTATTCTCTGATTCACGATGATCTTCCGGCGATGGACAATGATGATTATCGTCGTGGAAGAAAAACAACCCATGTGGTTTATGGTGAAGCAATGGGAATCCTTGCAGGAGATGCACTGCTGAATTTTGCCTTTGAGACAGCGTGCAAAGGCCTGATGCAGGATGTCGGTAATCCTGCGGTGGCAAGAGCTGTTCAGATCCTGGCGCAGAAAGCCGGTATCTATGGCATGCTGGGCGGTCAGGTGGTAGATGTGGAATCGGAGGGACAACCGCTGGAGCGGGAAAAACTGGATTTTATCTACGATTTAAAAACAGGTGCACTTATAGAAGCTTCCATGCTGATCGGCGCAGTGCTGGCAGGTGCTTCTGAGAAAGAACAGCAGGCGATTTTGCAGGTGGCAAAAGATGTGGGGCTGGCCTTTCAGATTCAGGATGATATTCTGGATGTGACCAGTGACATGGAGACACTTGGAAAACCTATTGGTAGTGATGAGAAAAATCACAAAACGACTTATGTGACGATCCGTGGGCTTGCACAAGCCCAAAAGGATGTCGAAAAAATATCTGAGCGTGCATTAGAGGGAGTGGCATCGCTTTCAGAGAAAAATGTATTCCTGAATGAATTGATCAGATATTTAATTCACAGAAAAAAATAGGGGATAAAAATGGTACTGGATCGAATCAATCAGGCGAATGATATAAAATATTTAAATGAGGCACAGCTGGAGGAACTGCCGGGAGAAATCCGACAGTTCCTGATCGAACATATTTCAAAAACAGGTGGTCATCTGGCCTCCAATCTTGGTGTGGTGGAACTTACTATGGCGCTGCATCTGGTACTGAATTTTCCAGAGGATAAGCTGATCTGGGATGTAGGACATCAGTCTTATACTCATAAAATCCTGACAGGACGAAAGTGGGAATTTGAGCATTTGCGGCAGCTGGATGGCATAAGCGGTTTTCCGAAACGCTCTGAGAGTGATTGTGATGCTTTTGACACCGGACACAGTTCTACTTCTATCTCAGCAGGTCTTGGATATGCGAGAGCCAGAGATCTTCTGGGAGAGGACTATCATGTGGTATCTGTTATTGGTGATGGTGCATTGACGGGTGGACCGGCTTTTGAAGCTCTGAACAATGCGGCAGAACTTCAGACCAACATGATTATTGTGCTGAATGATAATAAAATGTCTATTTCGGAAAATGTAGGAGGATTATCTCAGCATCTGGCCTCTTTGCGAACTGCGGAAGCATACCAGGAGTTCAAGTCCGGCGTACACAATTCGTTGGAGCGTCTGCCTTACGGAGAACATGTGGTCCGCAGAATCCGAAAGACAAAGAGCAGTTTGAAACAGCTGCTGATTCCGGGCATGATTTTTGAAAATATGGGAATCACTTATCTGGGACCGGTGGATGGACATAATCTGATGGATCTGGTACGGATTCTGCGGGAGGCAAAAAAAGTTAACGGTGCGGTGGTTGTACATGTGCAGACGGAAAAAGGCCGTGGATATCAACCTGCAGAGGAACATCCGGATCGGTTTCATGGTATAGGACCTTTTGATATTCCAAGTGGACAGCCACTGGTGAAAAAGGAAAAACCGAACTATACCGATGTGTTTTCCACGGTTATTACGAAGATTGCGGCAAAGGATGACCGGGTGGTTGCAATCACAGCAGCTATGGCGGACGGTACCGGGCTGAAGCGGTTTCGGGCGGAATATCCGGCGCGCTTTTTTGATGTGGGAATTGCAGAAGGACATGCCGTGACGTTTGCAGCCGGACTGGCAGCAGCCGGAATGCATCCGGTGTTTGCAGTGTACTCTTCTTTCCTGCAGCGCGGATTTGACCAGATCGTTCATGATATTTGTATGCAGAATCTTCCGGTGGTCTTTGCTGTTGACCGGGCAGGTCTGGTGGGCGCAGACGGCGAGACGCATCAGGGTGTGTTTGACCTGTCGTATCTTGGGATGATTCCGAACATGATGGTGCTGGCGCCAAAGAATAAATGGGAATTGGCAGACATGCTGCGGTTTGCATTCCGACAGGAAGGACCGGTTGCGCTGCGTTATCCCCGTGGAACAGCATACGATGGTCTGAAAGAACACCGTGCTCCGATTGTTTACGGACAGAGTGAATGGATCTTCGAAGAACGGCAGATTGCCATCTTTGCGGTGGGAAATATGATGGAAGAAGCGTTGAAAGTACATGAACTTCTGCATGAACGGGGATATGACTGTTCTCTGATCAATGCACGTTTTGTAAAACCGCTGGATTACGATGCTTTGCGCAAAGCAGCCAGCGGACATCTGCTCGTAGTGACCATGGAAGAAAATATCCTGCGGGGCGGTTTCGGCTATGCTGCGGCAGCATTTTTAAGTGCAGCGGATGAAACTGTGAAAGTGTTGCATTTTGGTATTGATGATCAGTTTGTGCAGCATGGGACTGTATCACAGCTGCATGTACGGATTGGCCTGGACGCTGCAAGTATGACAGATAAGATTATTGAAACTTATCAGAAGCTTTAGAATAAAAGGCAAAAAGAATGAAAGAATCATAGAAAGCTGAAACGGGAAAGGAAACTTTCCTGTGAAAAAGAAGGAAATAGATAACAGATATGAAAGAAAGACTGGATATATTACTTGTAAAACGAAATCTTGCACCTTCCAGAGAAAAAGCGAAAGCCATGATCATGGAGGGAAATGTGTTTGTAAACAATCAGCGGGAGGACAAAGCGGGTTCCTCTTTTGATGAGAATGTACCGATTGAGATTCATGGCACTACTTTGAAATATGTCAGCCGTGGTGGTTTGAAACTTGAGAAAGCAATGAATGAGTTTGACCTGAATCTGGACGGTGATATCTGCATGGATATAGGAGCATCTACCGGTGGTTTTACGGACTGTATGCTGCAAAACGGTGCTTCCAAAGTATACTCTGTGGATGTCGGATATGGTCAGTTTGCATGGAAACTGCGTCAGGATCCAAGAGTTGTATGTATGGAAAAGACGAATATCCGTTATGTGACGCCGGAGGATATTGATGATGCACTGGATTTTGCTTCTGTGGATGTATCTTTTATCTCACTGACCAAAATCCTGGAACCGGCACGCAATCTGTTGAAGGATGGCGGGCAGATGGTCTGCCTGATCAAGCCACAGTTTGAAGCAGGGCGCGAAAAGGTAGGAAAAAAAGGTGTTGTGCGTGACAAAGCGGTACATCTGGAAGTCGTGGAACGCATTGTTACATTTGCTCTGGAGCATGGATTTTCTGTACATCATCTGTCTTATTCCCCAATCAAGGGACCAGAGGGAAATATTGAATATCTGGTGCACATTGAAAAGAAGGAAACAGCGGTAAAGGAGGAAGGCGTAGATCCGGTAGCAGTAGTGGAAGCTGCTCATGCAGAGCTTGATAAGTAATATGAAGAAGTTTTTTATTATTACCAATGAACATAAGGATATGAATCTGGCAATGACCAATGCCATTTCGGATTACATTATTGCAAAAGGCGGTACATGCATGCATTATGTCAGCACGAAATCCGGCTGGAGGGAGCGTAATCTGCGGCGTTTTCAGCCATCGGATATCGATGCGGAGTGCATCATTGTGCTTGGAGGTGACGGTACACTGGTACGAGCCGCCAGAGATATGGCAAGCATTGGAATCCCACTGATCGGTGTCAATCTTGGAACACTGGGGTATCTGTGTGAACTGGAACGCAGTACGGTATACGATGCCATTGACCGTTTATTTGAAGATCGTTACGAGCTGGAGACGCGGATGCTGATCAAGGGGAGCAGCCAGAAGGATGGTTCCGGAAAAGCAACATTTGCATTGAATGATATTGTTATCCATAGGACAGGGCTGCCGCAGATAGTTAATCTGATCGTATCTGTGAATGGCGAATATCTGGCCAATTACAGTGCAGATGGTATCATCATTTCCACTCCGACGGGTTCTACCGGATACAGCATGTCTGCGGGAGGTCCGATCGTAGATCCAAAAGCGGATCTGATGTTGATCACACCGATCAATCCACACAGTGCACTGGCGAAGAGCATTGTGGTTGGTTCGGATGCTGTGATTGATGTCACTTTGGCTAAACGTCGGCAGGAAGAAGATGAGGAAGCCGAGGTAAGCTTTGACGGAGATCGTTTCGTGCATATGAAAGTGGGAGACAATATTCGAATTCAGAAAGCGGATGCACATGCAAAAATTTTGAAGTTAAATCAGTTGAGCTTTTTACAGATTCTGCGGAAAAAAATGCAGGAATTTCATTAGGAGGTGCCTAGTTGAAAGCAAAAAGGCATGCGAAGATTCTGGAGATCATTCGCAAATATGATGTAGATACACAGGAGGAGTTGTGTGTACGGCTTAATGAAGCTGGTTATAAAGTAACACAGGCAACCGTATCCCGTGATATCAGGGAGTTAAAATTAACAAAAGTCGCCATCAAAGGTGGAAAACAGAAATACACATCGCTGTATGATGCAGGTACAGATTTGGAGGAGAAATACAGCCGTGTGTTCAAGGATGGGGTGATTTCCCTGGATATGGCGCAGAATATTCTCGTGATAAAGACCGTATCGGGAATGGCCATGGCAGTTGCAGTTGCACTGGATGCCATGGACTGCAATGAAATTGTAGGAAGCATCGCCGGTGACGACACGATCATGTGTGCGGTGCGGACTGTAGAAGATACTGCGGCGCTGATGCAGCGACTGCGGGCATTGCAGAGAGAGTAGAAGGAGTAAATAAAACGAATGTTATTAAATCTGCATGTTAAAAATCTGGCATTGATTGAGGAATCCGAAGTATCCTTCGGTTCAGGTCTGAATATTCTATCCGGTGAAACCGGAGCCGGTAAATCTATAATCATCGGTTCTGTTAATCTTGCGTTGGGCGGAAAAGTATCTCGTTCCATGCTGCGGGAGAATGCAGAATTTGCTCTGGTGGAATTAATCTTTTCCATTGAAAATGAAGCACAGGCAGAGGTACTGCGAGCATTGGATATTTTCCCGGAAAATGGGGAGATTATTATGAGCAGAAAGATTTATGCCAGTGGAAGAAGTGTCAGCCGGATCAATTCGGAGACAGTTTCTGCATCCGTGATGCGTAAAGTGGCTTCTTTGCTGATTGATATTCATGGCCAGCATGAACATGAATCCCTGCTGGCCAAGCGGAATCATATGAAATATCTGGATGATTTTGCAAAACGTGTGCTGGCAGAACGGAAGAAATTACTGACGGAAGTCTATGATGAGTATACTGCCTGCAGAAAGAAACTGGAGGAAGCTTCACTGGATGCCAAACAGCAGGCAAGAGAACTTTCTTTTTTACAGTATGAAATTGATGAAATTGATCAGGCAGATCTGAAACCGGGAGAGGATGAAGCTCTGGAAGCAGACTTCAAAAAGATGTCTCATGGTCGAAAAATCACGGAAGCCATTGCGGAGTGTCAGGAATTGTGTTCCGAAGGAAATGAAAATGCGGCAGATTTGATCGGCAGATCCGTGCGGGCTTTGCATATGGTGGCACAGTTTGACGCATCTATGGAGGCATTATCCGGTCAGTTGGAAGAAGTGGAAAATCTCTTCAGCGATTTTAACAGAGAACTGTCTGGTTATGCATCGGAACTGAACTTTTCAGAAGAAGCGTTTCAGCAGATTGAGGATCGACTCAATCAGATCAATCATCTGAAGGCAAAATATGGCAAAACGATTGAACGGATTCTGGAAGCACGGCAGGAAAAGGAAGAAAAACTGGATCAGTTGCAGCATTATGAAGAATATCGTCAGCAACTACAGGAAAATCTCAGCCAGGCAGAAGCAAAGCTGAATCAACTGTGTCAGGAAGTGACAGAGATTCGCAAGAGTTACGCGAAAGACTTAACAGCACAGACAACAGCGGCATTACAGGATTTAAATTTCCTGGATGTCCGGTTTGAGATGGAATTTTCAAGATTGGATCATTTTACTGCCAATGGATGGGATGAAACACGATTTATGATTTCCACGAATCCAGGCGAACCGCTCAAACCGTTGGATGCAGTAGCTTCCGGCGGTGAGTTGTCCCGCATTATGCTGGCTCTGAAGACGGTTCTGGCAGAACATGATGAAATCGAGACATTGATTTTTGATGAGATTGACAGCGGAATCAGCGGCAGAACAGCACAGATGGTGGCGGAGAAGATTAAGATGACCGGTAAAAACCATCAGATTATCTGTATCACTCATCTGCCACAGATCGCAGCAATGGCAGATCATCATTTTTTAATTGAAAAAACTTCCAGTGCGGACAGTACAATCTCCAATATCAGGCCGTTAGAGAGAGAAGAAAGTATCCAGGAACTTGCCAGGATGCTTGGTGGTGTCAAGATTACAGATACTGTGCTACAAAATGCAAAAGAAATGAAAGAAATGGCAGATGCGGTAAGATAATCCCTGTGTGAAATGGCGGAATATCCATATAATAAAAACAGAAGAAAGAACACTGAATATGACAGATCATGAACAGATAGAAGAAAGATACCTGGTAAAAAAGGTATCTTTTTTATTTGATCGAAAATTTTCTATTTTACGAAAGAAGGGTGTGAAAAAATGATTTTTTTGAGCACTTATCGAAATAAAAGAAGATGGATTGCTGCGGCAGGCATGACCATCTGGCTCATGTCTGCTTATGTGTGGATGTTGGATGAAATCCCAGGAACTGTCTGTGTTTCTGATGGTCAGCCGCTAAATATTACGGAAGGTCTGCCAGTGACCAGTCAGATTCGCAGCACGGACGGAATTGCTGTTTCTGCCGGGATGATGACTGGCGGCAGGTATGAGGTCGAATGCAAGTTGTTTGGTCTGATTCCGGTAAAAGAAGTGACAGTTCATATTGTAGAGGAAACTGAAGTAATACCATGTGGAATCCCTTTTGGTATTTATATTGAAATGGAAGGTATCCTTGTGGTGGAACTATGTGATCTGGAGCAAAATGGCATATCCGTGGAAAGTCCGGCCGAACACATTTTGAAACCCGGGGATTACATCACAGCAGTGAATGGAGCGCAAGTAACAGCCAAAGAAGATTTACAGCGGGCAGTAGCAGAAAGTGGAGGCAGTGTGCTGCAGTTGACAGTGGTGCGTGGTGGAGAAGCCTTTCAATGTAGTGTGACACCGATTTGCACAGATAGCAAAATCTTTCAAATTGGTGTCTGGGTAAGGGATGATCTGGCCGGAATAGGGACTCTGACTTATATTGACGGGGAAGGAACATTCGGTGCATTGGGACATGGAATCACAGATACGGATGTAGAACATCTGATCAGCGTGCTGGATGGCACTGTATATCAGGCAAAGATCCTTAGTGTCATTCGGGGAGAACAGGGAAAACCCGGAGAGTTGGTGGGACAGATTCATTATAATCAGGCAAATCGTCTTGGACAGATTACGAAAAACACAAAAAATGGTATTTTTGGTCAGATTGAAAATCTGCCGGATTCTCTGGCAGATGCCACTTCGATGGAGATTGGTTTCAAGCAGGAGATTGAGAACGGACCGGCACAGATTCTGGCTACGATTGATGATCAGCCGGAGTTATTTGATATCGAGATCATGGATGTGGATCTGAATCCCAGAGAGTCAAATAAGGGCATTCGTTTTCAAGTGACAGATGCGAATCTGATTCGGAAAACCGGTGGGATTATCCAGGGGCTGAGCGGAGCTCCGATTCTGCAAAATGGAAAAGTCATTGGAGCGGTAACCCATGTTTTGGTAAATGATCCCTGCAAAGGATACGGAATTTTTATTGAAACTATGATAGAACAATGAGATGGACATTAGGAAATTCAAGAATGCCATTGGCATTCTTGAATTATATGGGAGTGGATGCGGGATGATATTATTTAAGCAGGATGAGATTGTTCGATTTTTCGCATAACATAGAGGTAGGAAATACCGGTAAATACAGCAGCTGCAATCCAGGCTGCCGGATCGCCAAAGCAAGCCAGACGGAAATTCAGGATTTTCATGGCAAAGATGGAAACGACCAGTCTTGCAAGAAGCTCCGCTACGCCGCCCATCATCGGAAGAAAGCCGTAACCGCATCCCTGCATAGTGTTTCGGAAAATGAAAATCGTGCTCAGCGGGATGAAGAACATGGAGCACATGTATGCATAAGTCTGTGCCCAGGGGAGCATGGCTGACATATCTACATCTCCGGAGAAAAACAGGTGCAATGCCGGTTTTAACAGAGAACACATCAGTGCGGTCACCACAAGAGCATAGACCAGTGCGATGCCAAGTGCTGTTTTTACACCTGCTTTGATCCTTTTGATATCACCGGAACCGAAATTTTGTCCGCTGTATGTTGCCATAGTCTGTCCCATAGCGATCATACCTTGCATAAGAAGACTCTGTAGTTTTCCGGTAGCAGTAAATGCAGCCACTGCCGTAGAACCGAACAGATTGATGGCAGACTGCATAATCATAGTACCGGAAGAGGTGATTGCAAACTGTAATGCCATGGGAATACCGGCTGCCAACTGATTTTTCGTATCTGTGCGTGAGATTTTCCAGTCACTTCTGTATGGCTTCAGCTCCGGAATCTTACACCAGATATAAATGGCACATAAAACAGCGGAAATGGCCTGAGCCAGATTGGTAGCCCAAGCGGCACCTGCCACACCCATGTGCAGCTGAATGATAAAAAACAGATCCAGAAGCACATTCAGGCAGGCGGAAAAGACAAGGAAAAACAAAGGAACTTTACTATTTCCAACTGCCCGTAGAAAGGCTGACAACAGGTTGTAAAAAATGTTAGCAACAATTCCTGCGGTAATGATCATTATGTAGCTATAAGCGTCGGCAAAAATATTATCCGGTGTGTTCATGATCGTTAGGAGCGGTTTCATCAGAAACAAACAGGAACATGTCAGGAATAGCGTAAACAAAACAGACAGCAGGGTACCGTTAGCAACTGCCTGTTTCACGCCATCTGCATCGTGGGCACCATATCGCTGAGAAATCAGAATGGCAAATCCGGCAGTAATACCCTGGGAAAAACCGGTGAGTAAAAACATGATTGTTCCGGTGGAACCGACTGCTGCCAGAGCGTCTGCCCCCACATAACGTCCGACAATGATGGTGTCCACCATATTATATAACTGCTGAAATATATTTCCGATGATAAGCGGAAGTGTAAATTGAAGGATGACCGGAAGCGGTCGCCCTTTTGTCATGTCCAATTGCATATGTTTTCTCCTTAAAAAATGATTGATTTGAAAAGTTCAAACACTATTGTATCGCATTTATTATTTTTTTCAATAGAGAAAATACTTTCATAGGAAAAATCTTTTTCTCAAACTGAGTGATATTTGCTATAATGATATATAACAATGAAAAAAAGATGTGAGGGACGGAAGAATGGGAGAAATAATTACATTTTGCAAAGGCGGTGGATGCACAGCAAAGCTAGGTGCCGGCATTTTAAGTCGTGTGTTGGAACGTCTGCCGAAAGGAAAACAGGATCCCAACCTGCTGATCGGTTATGACAGCAAGGATGACGCAGCAGTGTATCAGGTCAGTGATGATATTGCTATCGTACAGACATTGGATTTTTTTCCACCGATGGTGGAGGATCCATATACATTTGGTAAAATTGCGGCAACCAATGCCCTGAGTGATATCTATGCCATGGGTGGTGAAGTAAAGACAGCCTTGAATATTGTCTGCTTTCCGGAACAGATGGATTTGAATATTCTGGGTGAAATCATGCGCGGCGGATCTGATAAAGTAATTGAGGCAGGAGGCACATTGGCCGGCGGTCACTCTATTAACGATACGGATGTCAAATATGGACTGTCTGTAACCGGTGTAGTGCATCCCAAAAAAATCTATCCGAATAATGGTGGCAGACCAGGGGACAAGCTGATCCTGACCAAAAAACTCGGCGTAGGAATTATATGTACGGCAAACCGTGTGCAGGAAGCTTCGGAGGAGGCAATGCGGGAGGCAATCGCATCTATGACTACCTTAAATAAATATGCGGCAGAAATCTGCAGGAAGTATGAGATACATGCATGTACAGATGTGACGGGATTTAGTTTCCTTGGACATTTGCATGAGATGATGGATGGTACATTAAGCTGCAGAATCGATGGCTCTTCGGTACCGGTGTTCCCGGAGGCACTGGAGGCTGCGGATGAGTTTCTGTTGACAGCAGCCGGACAGAGAAATCGGAATCATGTACAGGATTTTGTGAAGTTTGTGAATGTGCCGTTTGCCATGGAAGAGGTGCTTTATGATCCACAGACTTCCGGTGGACTCCTGGTTGCGGTAAGTGCCGGACATGCGAAGGCATTGTTGCAGGAATTATGTGATGCTGGACTTCCTGCGGCTATTGTCGGGGAAGTAACAGAAAAAGAAACTGCAGAGATTACCGTTGAGATGTAAGAGTTATTGCCTGGGTATAGACTTGCAGAGATGCACAGAAGAATATGTCATGCATTGCATGACATCCAAATCAATATAAAAAAGAAATGTTTTTATACAGGAGGGAAACAGAATGATCAAAGTAGATGCAATGGGCGATACCTGCCCAATTCCGGTTGTAAAAACCAAAAATGCGATCAAAGAGTTAAAGGGTAGCGGTGAGGTACAGACATTGGTTGATAATGAAATTGCTGTGCAGAACCTGACGAAAATGGCAAATCAGAAAGGTTATGGTGTGAAATCTCAGAAACTGGGAGAAGGAAAATATGAAGTCACTATGACTATTTCCGATGGAAATGCTGACGCTATTACCACAACAGGAGATTCCGCAGAAGAAGAGCAGATCGTATGTTATCCGGATGCAAGAAAGAAAAATACGGTTGTAGTATTGGCTTCTGCTACGATGGGTGCCGGGAATGAAGAACTGGGAGAAATACTGATGAAAGGATTTATCTATGCCCTGAGCCAGCAGGAAGAATTACCGGCTACGATTCTCCTGTATAATGGAGGTGCAAAAATTTCCTGCGAAGAATCTCCGTCTCTGGAAGATCTGCGTTCCCTGGAAGCGCAGGGAGTAGAAATTCTGACGTGTGGAACATGCCTGAATCATTATGGGTTGACAGATAAACTGAAAGTAGGAGACGTGACAAATATGTATGTCATTGCAGAAAAAATGACACAAGCAGATTTGATTGTGAAGCCTTGATATGAAAAGAACAAATGAAAAAGAACTCCAACACCGACACGGAAAATTTCCCTACCGTCTTATGTTGGAGTTCTTTTTTTATTTGTTCTATTTTTTATGTCGTATAGCGGATGATTCTGGCGGGATTACCGACGACTACGGCGTTATCCGGAATGTCTTTTGTTACGACGGAACCTGCACCGACTACGACGTTATTTCCGATGTTCACACCCGGAAGGACGATGCAGTTACCGCCGAACCAGACATTGTCACCGATGGTGATGGGCTGGCCGCTTACATAATTTGCTATCCTGGTTTTGGAATCCATTGGATGACTGACGGTGTAGAGACAGGTCTGTGGTCCCATCAGACAGTTATCACCGATGGTGATCGGTGCTGCATCCAGCATGACACACTGGAAATTGGCGAAGAAATTTTTGCCGACATGGATATGAAAACCATAATCGCAGTGAAATGGTGGTTTGATAAAAATATCATCGTCGCAGTCGCCGAATAATTCTTTTAAAAGCGAGAGACGAAGCTGATCTTCATCTTCGGTAGTTGCATTAAATCGGTCGGCAAGTCTGCGGGCGTGCTTTTTTAGTTCGCCGATTTTTGCGTCACTGTTCCAGAACATTTCACCGGCTTCCATTTTTTCAAATTCAGTACGGGTATCTTTTTCCATAGAATCATGTCTCCTTAATGATATACTCCCAGTTCCTTTTAGCATAAAGGACCTGGGAGTATTATTAGTACAAAATTGTAAAATTATTGTGTAGAAGATTTCCGGCGGAAAGCTTCCAGTGGTATTTGTGCGAGGATAACTGCTGCAAAGATTAAGGCACAACCGAACAACTCCCGTCCATTCATGCGCTCATGCAGAATGATCCAGCCTCCCAGCACGGAAAATACAGATTCCAGGCTCATCAGCAGAGATGCAATTGTCGGATTGATACCTTTTTGGCCCACTACCTGAAGTGTATAGCCTGCACCGGAGGAAAGAATTCCGGCATAGAGCAGGGAAATCAGGGCAGCAGGTGCACCAAAGGCGGCAAGTGTGGATGGAATATTAGCAAATGAGTGCTGCATATCAATGAAGAATGCAGGAATCAGAGAGACAATACCTGCTACCAGAAACTGGACACAGGAAAGCTTGATGCCATCCACAAGTGGGGAAAAATGATCCACACACAAGATATGAAAGGAAAATCCAAGGGCACACAGCAGGAGAAGCAGATCCGGCAACTGCAGAGAGAAAGAGCCTTTCATACAAAGCAGATAAAGACCGATCAGTGCCAGCCCAATGCCAATCCAAATGTTCCATCCGCATTTTTTTCCCAAAAACAGACCAATGATTGGTACAATTAAAATGTAACAGGTAGTTAAAAATCCTGCTTTTCCAGCAGTTGCTCCGTAAAAGAGCGCCAGCTGCTGCAGGGTACTTGCAAATCCGAGAACAATACCGCAGGCGATGCCGCCGGTGATCAAAGCTTTTCTGCTCTTAGGAGATGGCGCTTTGTGGTCTGGATTCTTTTTGCTCATAATCAGAAGTACCGGACATAAGACAGCGGCACCCAGTAAAAAACGGATGCCGTTAAATGTATATGGTCCGAATTTGCCGCCTTCGCTCTGTGCGACAAATGCAATTCCCCAGATAAAAGCCGCCAGAACAAGCAAAAATGAGTTGCGTCTTTGCAATGCTTTTTCTTTCATATTCATATAACCCTTTCATCATACATAATCATTCACACACATGTTCCAGACCCTGAGCCATGATGGTTGCCACATGATCGTCTGCCAGGGAGTAGTAGATGGTTTTCCCTTCCCGGCGGAATTTAACCAGTGCGGACTGTTTCAGAATCCGAAGCTGATGCGAGATAGCACTCTGTGTCATGGACAGCGCATCTGCAATGTCCTGCACACACAATTCCTGTTTGGAAAGAACTGATAAAATTCGTATTCTGGTCGGATCTCCAAATACTTTAAATAAATCAGCAAGCTGATATAAAGTGTCATCATAATTGGAATCATCCATATTTGCTATCCCCATTGTATCATATCCTCCAAATCGAAATTCTAGCTGCACTTTGCAGGAAAAATATTGTTCCAAATGTCCGATCGTGTGGCACAACGGTTCCCTGCATAGTACTTCTATTGTAACGTAAAATGAAAAGCAAGTCAAATAATTATCGGGGGTTTCTCTGTACTGCTGAAAGTGATCTGATACAGGATAATGTAATGTATGCATTGCTTCAAGATGTAATCAGATTTCAGCAGCAGGAGAATACCACCGACTATTTTTTATTTAATATAGAGCGCACGGATGGAATTTAATACACAGATCATGGCTACACCAGTATCTGCGAATACAGCCATCCACATATTTGCATGTCCGGTCAGTCCGAGGATCATAACAGCAATTTTGATGACAAGTGCAAATACAACGTTCTGAATTGCAATACGGTTCGTTGCTTTTGAAATGTTGATAGACTGCGGAATGGCCTCTGTGGAAGATGTCATAAATACGACATCAGCCGCTTCAATGGCAGCATCTGCACCGGTTCCCATGGCAGCACCGACATCTGCACCGGCCAGTACAGGAGCGTCATTGATACCATCACCGACAAACATGACAGCACCATATTTATTGCGTATTTTTCCAAGCTCATTTAATTTGCCTTCCGGGAGCAGTTTCGCATGTACTTCGTCAATGCCGGTAGCAGCAGCGACTGCGTCAGCTCCGGACTGAGAATCCCCGGTGAGCATAACGGAATGCAGGCCAAGTGCTTTCAATTTCCGGATAGCAGATACAGCATCGGATTTGATCGTATCAGAGATAACCATATATCCGGCAAACATACCATTTACTGCAAGGAATACCTCGGAACCATAAGAATCAGCTGTCAGTTCCGGCATGATAATGTGATACTTATCCATCAATTTATGGTTTCCGCATAAAACGGAACCATAAGAAGTTTCTGCGATAATACCGTGTCCGGCGATTTCGGAGAGTTTTTCCGGCTCTGCAAAGTGCAGTCCCTTTTCTCTTGCCGCTGCGACGATGCTGACAGCAATCGGGTGTGTGGAATGCTGTTCACATCCGGCACAGAGTGCAAGCAGTTCGTCTTCTGAAAGGGAACCGGAAGATACAGTTTTCTGAAGTTTAAAGTTACCTTCTGTGATTGTTCCGGTTTTATCCATGACAACGGCACCAAGTTTGCTTAAAGATTCCATGGACAGTCCGCCTTTGAACAGGATACCTTTTTTGGAACCGGCACCAATACCTGAGAAGAATGCCAGCGGCACGCTTAATACAAGGGCACAAGGGCAGCTCATTACCAAAAAGGAAATGGCTGTGTAGATCCAGTAATTCCAGTTTCCGCTCACAACAGATGGAAGAATAGCAATGATGACGGCTGCGATTACGACGCAAGGGGTATATACCTTTGCAAATCTTGTGATAAAACGATCAATCTTCGGTTTACTTGCGGCAGCGTTTTCCATGGATTCCAGAATACGGGAAACCATAGATTCGGATAACGGCTTTTCCACACGCATTTTTAACTGGCCGGAGGTGTTGACACAGCCGGATGTGATGGAATCACCCACAGATACACTTACCGGAACCGGTTCACCGGTGATCGGAGAAGTATCCAGCCGGCTTTCACCTTCAATGATCACACCGTCCAGTGGAACTCTGTCACCTGGGCGGATCAACAGGATATCATCTACGTTTGCATCTTCTGCCGGAATGACAGTAATATTCTGATCAGATACGAGATTTACAACTTCCGGACGCATATCAACGGCATCCATAATCTGACCACGGCTGCGTTCCACTGCTTTATCCTCGAAAAATTCACCGATGCGGTAGAAAAGCATAACACCGACAGCTTCTGGAAAATCACGGATTGCAAACGCGGCAAGAGTAGCCACACTCATTAGGAAATTTTCATCAAATACCTGTCCGTGGGAGATGTTTTTGAATGCTTTTACCAGGATTTCTCCACCCAGAATGATATAAGCAATCGCAAAAATAATAAAAGAAGCAAGTGCATTATCAATGGTGTGGTTTAAAATGATACCGATGGCAAAAAGTACGGCACCACTGATGATGCAGGCCAGTTCTTTCTTATCGTCGCCTTCTTCTTCGTGAGAATGACCTTCCGTCTGTTTCTGCTTTTTCTCTTTTTCCAGCGTATCTCTTGGAACAACTTTTACTTCTGACTCGATGGAAGCACAGATTTTCTGAACTTCCGGGAGGTATTTGTCCGGATCAGCGGCGGAGAGGCGCAGTTGTTTTGTAGTATAAGTAATAGTGGCAGCAGTAACACCGGGAAGTTCATTGATCTTATCTTCCATTTTTGCTGCACAATGAGCACAGCCAAGGTTCTGCAAAATATAAACTTTACTGTTCCCACTGTGGACACGTTCTACATGATGTTCATGCTCATGATGGTGATGCTCGTGTCCGCAGCCACATTCATTCTCATGTTCATGATGATGGTGTTTATGATCGTGTTCGTGACATCCGCAGTCACAGTCGTCATCATCGCAGCAATCGTCGTCATCGTCATCACAGCAACCACAGTCGCAGTGGTCGTCATGATGGTGGTGATGTTCATGCTCATGCTCATGTTCACAGCAGTCATCGTCATGGTCATGAGCACAGCAATCGCAGGTGCAGGCCTCTTTTTCGTGCTGATGTTCCAATTTATGTTCGTCTTCCAATTTATGCATAGGGAAATCCTCCTGTCTATATTGATGAATATATGATTAATTATTCATATGAATATTAAAACATATGAACGTCTACTTGTCAACAGTATATTTTATTTATACAACGAAAAAATTGCAATCTGCGTCTTACTGTGATAGCATATTATATATAAACACGAAATGAAATTTATAGACAATAGTCGACAAAAAATAAGATTTCCTGTGTTTATAATACATTTGTTCGCAAAATATAAATCACTAGGAGGTAAATATGAGTAAGCTGAATGTCGGAATTGCAGATGATAATGAATTAATGGTACATCTGTTGTCAGATATTGTGGCACGAGATGAAGAATTACAGGTGGTAGGAACCGCATGTAATGGTGAGGAAGCGTACAAAATGATAAAAACAAAGGAGCCGGATGTCGTTCTATTAGATATTGTGATGCCGAAATTAGATGGCTTAGGTGTGATCGACAAAGTTAAAAAAGATAAAACGTTAAAGAAATTTCCGACATTTATCATGATCAGTGCAATCGGTCAGGAGCGTGTGACGGAGGATGCCTTCAAACTTGGCGCGGACTATTACATAATGAAGCCTTTTGACAGAGATATGATCGTAAATCGGATAAAAATGGTCCGACATCATGAAAATAGAAAGTCTTTTCATATGCGTCGGATTAATCCGGGAGAAAATCCGGAGCAACTGCAGAAAAGTCTGGAAAGTCGTGTCACGGATATCATCCACGAAATCGGTGTACCGGCACATATCAAAGGATATCAATATTTGAGGGATGCGATTATTATGTCTGTAAATGATATAGAAATGTTAAATTCAATTACAAAAATTCTGTACCCTACGATTGCCAAAAAGTATCAGACAACGGCAAGCCGTGTGGAGCGTGCCATCAGACATGCGATTGAAGTGTCATGGAACCGTGGAAAAATGGATACCATTGATGCTTTATTCGGTTATACCATCAATAATGGCAAGGGTAAACCTACTAATTCAGAGTTTATCGCACTGATAGCAGACAAAATCCGTCTGGAAAATAGTTAACGTTAAAAAAGATAAAAAGCAGGAAAAGAAACTGAGAAAAGCAGTTGGTGAGGCTCGGCAAATGTGCTATAATATTTTACAAATATACTACCTACAATAAGGATTGGGGGAACAGGATGAAAAAAATATTATTTGCATCATCGGAAGCAGTACCGTTTATTAAAACAGGCGGACTGGCCGATGTCGTTGGTTCTTTGCCGAAATATTTTCCAAAGAATGAATATGATGTACGTGTTGTGGTTCCGAAGTACATGTGCATGGACCGTAAATACACAGAAGAGATGAAACTTGTGACTGAATGTCAGGTGCAGTTAAACTGGCGTACCCAGTATGCAGGTGTTTATGAACGGAAAGAAGATGGTGTCACATTTTATTTCATTGACAATGAGTATTATTTTGCGGGACCGGCACCTTATGGACAGATTTATCAGGATGCGGAGAAATTTGCTTATTTTTCAAAAGCTGTCCTGACTATTTTGCCGGAAATCGGATTCCAGCCGGATATTATTCATTGTCATGATTGGCAGACAGGTCTGATTCCGGTATTTCTGGAAGCTCAGTTCCGGCAGAATGAGTTCTATCGCTATATGCGTACGGTATACACTATTCATAATATGAAATTCCAGGGACGCTGGTATGTGGATGCAATTCGAGATGTGACCGGATTGGACAGTTCCTATTTTACGATAGACAAGCTGGAAAGCTATGGAAATGCGAATCTTCTGAAAGGCGGTATCGTATATGCGGACCATATCACGACCGTCAGTGAGACATACGCGAAAGAGATTCAGTCCACCGAAGGTGGCGAAGGGCTGGATGGTCTGATGCGTGCAAAATCGTTTGCACTGTCCGGAATTATCAATGGTCTGGATTATAATGTGTTTGATCCGAAGAAAGATCCGGCCATTGCAAAAAAACTGACGGGTGATGTTTCCTCTTATAAAAAAGCAAATAAGCAGGCATTACAGAAGGAGACTGGCCTGGAAGAAGATACGGATAAGTTCCTGCTTGGAATGGTATCCCGTCTGACCGATCAGAAAGGATTTGATCTTGTAGATTATATGATGGATGAAATCCTTGGCGATGAGCGGATTCAGATCGTAGTTCTTGGGACAGGAGAACAGCGTTATGAAGATATGTTCCGGTATTTTGCACAGAAATATCCGGGGCGTGTGTCTGCGAATATCTGTTATTCTGAGGAGTTTGCACACCGTATCTATGCAGGCTGTGATGCATTTCTGATGCCGTCCTTGTTTGAACCATGCGGACTGAGTCAGCTGATGAGTATGCGTTACGGAACTGTACCGATGGTTCGTGAAACCGGTGGCCTGAAGGATACGGTAGAAGCATATAATGAGTTTGAACATACCGGAACAGGATTCAGTTTTCATAATTATAATGCACATGAGATGCTTTATATGATTCGTTACGCTTGCAAGATTTATTTTGGCTATCCGGAAGAATGGGAAGGTATCATTCACCGAGGCATGGCGATGGATTATTCCTGGGCGGCATCTGCCAGCAAATATGCAGAGATCTACGAAGGACTCTATGCACGCAGTGAAAAAGATCGTGCACAGGAGCTGGAATGGCAAAAAGAACTGGAAGAGCGGGAACAGAAACGTCTGGAAGCAGAATTGAGGGTCAAATTGATGCTGGAAGCGGAAGCTGCCGAAAGAGAAGCGGAACTTCAAAGAATGGAAGCTGCGGCAAAAGAAGCAGAGGCAAAGAAGAAAGAAACGGTCAAGCCAAAGGCAAAGCCAGCTGCAAAAACAAAGACAAATAATAAAAAGAAATAATGCTTCCCCTGATGGCTGCAGTATGAATCATCAAGGGAAGTGTAACGTGCAGTGATTCTGAGGAGAATAGGTCAGCTTATGCTGACCGGAATCACGCACCAAGTCTCACGTGCGATCAACGTGAATTCATATACATTGTTACATCGTGATTTCATTTTCTTTGCGTGAATAATAATAGGCGTGCGTAGATAAAATTTCATCATCCTGAAGCTGTGTGTCATTGACCTCCTGAACCATTTCAGAAAGCTCCTGATAATCACTATTCTCCAGTGTTGGTACAAGGATTACTTCATGGATACTGCTTGGAAGAATATAGAAATCCGTCTGTGCTTCCGCGGCATAATGCTGCAGAAGATTTGGGTAGATGATACAGGCTGCACCGAAAAGATTACTTTCATTGGTGAGAACGAACATCGGGTATGGTACCTCACAGCAGCAGTCATCAGATACATGCTGGCTTTTATCGGTGAGTTCATGCAAAACATCATTCATGTCATAGAGTTTTTCCGGAAGAATCTGCTGCGTATTTTTTTTCGCAATCTCGAAGAGATCGTCGGTCTGCATATTCCAGTTTTTTAAATGAGAATGATGAATCAGTATCGTAGCTGACCCTTGTGTAATATCCATGCTGATCAGGCAGTAGAAGACGATGGCAAGATCCAGGAAACGAATATGCGGAACATCTTTGAGTAGTATTTTGTTACGTTCGTAGTGAATCAACTTCAGGGCGATTTTGTCTCTGATGTTGGAAAAGTCTGTGAAAAAAGAGGGATCAATATTTCCGGATGGCCTGTGATTCTGATAATCCCTTAATAATGATTGGTACACATCTTGAAAGGCTACGCCGTGTTTATAGGAATCGTAATAGTAGTTCAGATACAGTGTTGGTGATATATTACAGTCATTTTCCATGATAGAAAGTCCGTCCAGAACAATGCCATTATTTTTTGTAACCTGTTGAATGGAAATATGTTTGGGATCCGGGATATCACGCTCTAAGCGTTCCATGATCACCGTTTGAAATGTAGAATAGTTCATGATTGATTTGTATAAAGATAAGACGAATATAGTAGTTTTTACTTGGATAACATATCACAGTTTAGGAAGAATAGCAAGTGTAATCTGAAAAATATTCTAAATATGAATACCATTTGAACACAGGTCGCAAAGCGGCTGCGTTCATGAGCAAGTAGCGAAAGCGGATTGTGAATGTCCGCTTTACAAGTATTTGGCATGGAACTGTAATAAAATTTGTTTCACAACTGAAATTTTGTACAGATTTGTGAAAAAAATGAAAAAAAGGTCTTGCAACAAAGGGAAAAATCTAATATAATATCTCATGCGTGCTTCGATGGCTCAGTTGGTAGAGCGACGCACTCGTAATGCGTAGGTCGAGGGTTCGAGTCCCTTTCGAAGCTTGTAATCAGAAAGTCCCGGTTTTTACCGGGATTTTTTGTTTGTAAAAAATCATCTTGCAGGAGGCATATTTTTTCTATATACTGATTACATCGTCAAAAGGACGAAGCATTTGTCGTACAAGGGCGGATGAAGCACTTTTGGGACGTCACGATTATTGAAAGAAAGATTGTCAGATGGAGGTAATAGAGAAAAATGGCAGTAAAAATCAATGGGATCAATCACTGTGCAATCAGTGTTGCGGATATTGAAGAAACGATTAAATGGTATCACGATGTGTTTGGATTTACCGTGGTTAACCGTTCGGAAATTCCAGGAGCAGGCATCAAAGTGGCACATCTGCAAGGAGTAGATTTTTTGTTGGAAGTATTTGAAGCACCAGGAGCGAATGCCTTGCCGGAAGATCGCAGAGTACCGAATCGGGATCTGCTGACACATGGAAACAAGCATATGTCCTTTGGCGTACCGGATGGAAAAAAAGCGAAAGCTGAGCTGGAGGCAATGGGTGTCGAAATCGCGATGGTTGCGGAAGTAGATGATACGTATGGTGTTTTTATCCGGGATAACACAGGAAATCTGATTGAGATTTTTGAAGAGTCTGGTGACGTGGTGTTCAATCAGCACAAAGATCAGGCATAAGATAATTCAGAGAAAGGAAAGGAATGATATATGGGGGCAAAGATTCGAAAAATGATTGACCATGCCAGTGAATTGCTGGAGCTTGTGGTCAATGTCATTATTATAATTGCTGTGGTTGTAGCAATTTTGTCGTTATGGAAACCGTTTTTGGCATTTGTACAGAACCGGGAATCGGCACATGCATTTCTGGATTTCCTGGGGTATGTATTAAATGTTCTCATCGGCATTGAGTTTTTCAAGATGCTTTGTAAACCGGATGTGGACACGATCCTGGAAGTCGTAATGTTCGTAATCGTCCGTCATATGGTGGTGCTGGATACCAGTGCGGTGGAAAATCTGTTGACGATCATTGGTATGGCAATTATATTTGCAATTAAAAAATTCCTGAAAACACCAAGGGAAGAAGAAAAGGAAATACCGGAAAGTAAAGTCAGAGAAAAACTGGACGTTATCACAAAAGGGAAAGTAGAATAGAATAAAAAACAGTATGTAAAAAGACGGAGCATATGAAAGATGATATGCTCCGTCTTTTTTGTTTTGAAATAGTTTTTATGCTGAGGCTATTTGAAAAAATCTTCTATGGGTGTTGCAAGCACCTGAGACAGACCGTACAATTCAATATCCGTAACTGTCCGACTGCCGTCTTCAATTCTGGAAATGGAACCGCGACAGATATAGATGGCCAGTGTTTCCAGTTTGTCAGAGAGCTGCTGCTGGCTCATATGCTTCTTTTTTCGTAAAAGTTTCACTTTATTTCCAATCAGATTTTTGTTATCAGTATCAATAATCCGTGCCATACAAAGACCTCCTGTCTTGAAATAGGACATAATAAATGGTATACTAAAAAGCACAAAAAATTGTCTTATTACAGGACAAAATATGGAATTAAATGACATATGATGTCTTTGAAAAATTAAAAAAATATTGTGTCGATGACAGTATATGTCCGTCTGTAATTATATAATCAAGAAAAACAGGAAAAGGAGTAAAAAATGGGAAGAGATTCAGAAGATAAAGCAGGACGTATTCTGTCGATATATACGAGATTGAAACAAGGAAAAGTGATTTATAAGCAGGAAGAGAGTATCCGTTACGGGGTAGCGGAACGAACCATTCAGCGTGATATCGTAGATATTCAGTGCTTTCTGGAGGAGCATGCCTCCACATCCGGAGAAATTCAGGAAATTATATTTGAAAAGGCTCTGGGGGGGTATGTACTTCAGACGAAGAAAAAGACACAGCTGGAGGAAAAAGAACTTCTGGCCGTTGCCAAAATACTGTTGGAGAGCCGGGCACTCACAAAACAGGAACTGTATCCGATTATTCACAAACTGATTCATCTGTGCAGCAATGAAGCGGATATGAAGCTTTTGAGGGAACTGATTAAGAATGAGGAATTTCATTATGTGGAACTGAGGCATGGGAAACCGCTGTTGGACAGCATCTGGAAACTGGAACAGGCAGTAAAAGCGCAGCAGTATCTGGAAATCGAATATCAGAAACTGAAAAACCATGAAGTAGTCAATCGGAAAGTAAAACCGGTTGGTGTAATCTTTTCAGAATTTTACTTCTATCTGGTTGCATATATTGATGGAATTGACAAAGAAAAGGCATTTCAAAATCCAAATGATACCTTTCCGACCATCTATCGGGTGGATCGGTTAAAAAGTATAAAAGTATTAAACGAGCATTTCGCAGTGCCATACAGTGATCGCTTTGAAGAAGGCGAATTCCGGAAGCGGATCCAATTTATGTATGGAGGCAGACTTCAAAAAGTGAAGTTTCGGTATTCCGGTGCGGATATTGATGCTGTGTTAGACCGGTTGCCGACGGCACAGATCTTAGAGGAGAAAGAAGGCGAGTATACAGTGTTGGCAGAAGTATTCGGCTCCGGGATTGAGATGTGGCTGAGGAGTCAGGGAGATGTGGTGAAAGTAATATAAAACTAGCAGTTTATAATGATTTAATTTCTGAAAGGAGAAAAGGGAAACATGAAAAACAATGAAACGATGAAAATTAAGGACGCAGATTCTTTGAAGAAGATACAGGCATTTTTAAAGAATGCAGATATTATTATAAAAGACAAGACAATAAAATTAACAGATCCTTCAGCAAAAACTGCGTTTTCGATGGTGGCGACAGGTGGTGTACTAGTGGCTCTATCTTTATTGCCAGTTATTGGACCATTTGTAGCAATTGGGGCAACACCTATGTTAGCATCAACAGGTATTGGTCTGATTACTCCCGCAGTTCTTATGATGAAAGATTTGAATAAGGCAAAAAGTTTAACTTATAAAAATGCTTTGGAAAAACAAACTGCTATCATTAAGGCACTTCGTGAAGAACAGGATGCGGATAAAGAGCGGGTAGAGCTTTTGGAAGCAACAAATAAAATGTTAACTCAAATTATTAATGATTTAAAATATGATTTAGATATGGAATCTTAAAAGAGGGATATATGAAAAAATTTATATATACATCAGAAGAAAAGAAAATTAATAAGGTTCTTAAAATGAATCAGGAGCAATCAACGGAATTATTGCATGATCAGAAAATGAAAAATGTTAGAGACAACGCTGATGATGCGATAAGAAAATCTTTAGAACTGATTGAATCTATGGAAAAAAGTACAGATGTATTGAAAAATAAGCAAGAGATTTCTGAAAATCGTAAGCTAGAAAATAAACCAATTTTGGAGTCATGGGACAAGATATATGATGAGGCTAGTGCATATTCTCCAGATCAAATAATCCTTGAAGATATTATGACAGAAGAAGAGATAAAGAATGCATTTAGGGAACTTGATGAGATTAATGAGAAGTTTTCAAAAAAGACAGGCATTGTTAACAAAACGGATTTAAGTTTTTTGGCAATTGCAACAGGATTGCAAGTGGCAAAGTCTTTGCTTTTCCCATATGTAGCACAAAAATTTGACTATGGGAAAGGCTTTGATGCGACTAACAGAAAAGTGTCTGATGATAAGTCAATAGAACAGGATTATAAGAATGCAAAAGAGCGTTTTTTAAATAAACATAAAGACAAATCTGAAATAAAACATTGGAGATATATAGTAACGCAACCTGTTGCATATGATGCCACACAAGGTTCCAGAGAATTGGGAATCAATATGGGTGGGAGAAACCATCGAATGTATACATTAGGTCATGATCCTATGTTAGGATGGATTTTTGGAACTGCAAATATTATGACAGATTGTATTACTTTTAATACATTTCAAACAAATAAAGTAACTAGATTTAATACGGCTACAAGGAAAAAGGCATTGGTTATTACACCAGAAATTGTACCGATAGGGGTTATGTTTAAAGAATGTTATGATTATGTATGTGCCGATTATTTAGACCTTCCTGCAGCATTGTATATGCAAGCGTTACATTTAGAATCAGATAAGTATACAAAAATGGGGTTGCCTGTACCTTTTTTGTCCAGTATAAATGAAAATTTTGCTAGTAAATTATATAGTGAACACTATGACGCATTATGTTTTTCTAGGGATCTGAAAATTGTAGGTGCATCTTTTGCTGTGTCGAAAATAATAGATATTATTATTACGCTTACACATGGATTATTTAGAAAGCCAGATGAAAATCAGGATTTGTACGAAGTAAAAACAAGAAAAATTCTCTTGATTTCGAATTCACTGGCGTCTACAAGTTCAATTATTTGTTCTAGCATTACTAAAAATCCTAAAAATCTGGACATAGGTGGACTGTTAAATACCGTCACACATTTGTTTACAGATATTGCATTTTTTGCAAGAATAAAGAAAGAATTTGTGGAAAATGAAATTTCGACAAAATTACGAGCTGAATTGAACGAAATTGATCAGATGTATCAAGAAATGTTATAAATAAAAATTCTTCTTCAGATATGCTAGGTAGATGCAAGCAATGGCAAAAGTTTTGTAAAATTGTGAAGTGGCAAAGGAGAAAAAGGAATGTTTAATGTAGAATTGAAAAAAGAAACATTAAGAATACATGAGAAGACATTACAAAGATACAATAGTTCATATGACGGAATGAAGAGTACATGTGAAAATTTGTATGATCTTCGAGGATAGGCCATAACGATTATAAAATTGATTCAAAATGTTATTAACAGTATTGCAAACACACCGAAAAAATTTGACACAACCCTTGGAAAAATAGGCAAAGAGTTAATTAAATTTAATGATACGGAAAAATATGCAAAAAAGCATATAATGCTTCCGTTCAGGCAGGTGTAAATATTGCAGGAGGAGCGGCAACTGGATTGGGTGTTGCATCTATGGCACCAACAACTTTAATGAGTATCGCTACAACTTTTGGTACAGCATCAACCGGTACGGCTATTAGTACATTATCAGGATGTGTTGCTCAGAAAGCTGCTCTGGTATGGATTGGAAGGATGTTCGCTGGATTTGCAGCTGAAGGTGCTGGTATGGCTGCCGGACAGGCATTTCTGGCATTGGCTGAGGAATTACAGCTGCTTCAACAGGTATTTCGTTAATTTCTCTTTCTAATAAAAATGAAGAGTTGGCGGATAAAGCTGTGGAAGAAGCAAAATGATGAATTGAAAAGACTTGAGTTTGTAAAGATGAATGAAAAGGCAGACAATGCGATTGCAGTTGCTGCTACCGTTGCAACAGTTGCAATTCCCATTCCTTTTGCGGATGCCTTATTGCTTATTGGCGAACAGGTTACTCTGATGGCTACCATCTGTGGAATATATGGAATGAATATTGGTAAAGATGGATTGAAAATGCTTGCAACTATGGTACTTGGTGCTGTCTCTATCGCAGGAGCGGCAAGTTTCCTTACACATTAGTTTTGAGAAGTATTTTTAGGGATTGGGTGTGAATGCGACAGAGGCAGGGGAAAACTTGCCAAAGCTGGCAGGAAAATGATGATTATTTTCCACCAGCTTTGAAGTTATACACCGGACGAAGTACATTTGTTATATCTACCGTATCTTGAATGACATCCAGCATATCAACCATGGAACGGTAGGCAAATGGTGCTTCGTCCAAAGTGTCTTTGTTGATACAGCTGCTGTAAATTCCTTTCATTACTGATTTAAAGCTGGAAACGGTAAAGGATGATTTGACATCTTCCCGTTTCATGATTCGACCGGAACCGTGTGGGGCGGAGCAGTTCCAGTTTGGATTTCCTTTTCCGGTGCCAAGAAGAATACCATCCCGCATGTTGATCGGAATGATCACTTTTTCACCGGAAAGGGCAGAAATAGCACCTTTGCGGAGCATAGGGGCATGAAATAACTCTGTGATTTCAGGGCGATTGTCCACATAGTTGTGAATACACTCATAAGAATCCAAGACTTTCCATTTCATACCTTTGATAAGTTCATCCAGCATGATTTCACGATTCAGGGAGGCAAATTTCTGTACAATCTGCAGATCATGAAGGTAATGCTGCATCATGTCACCTTCAAGCCAGGTAAGTTCATAAGGTATTTGTAATCCCTGTTCTTTTAAAACTTTTTGTCCTTGATTTAAGTAATATTCTGTTACTTCTTTTCCAAGACGGCGGCTTCCGGAATGAATGACAATGTAGAGGTTACCGTCATCGTCTTTATCCGCTTCGATGAAGTGATTGCCCCCCCCGAGTGTTCCGAGACTTCGCATTGTTTTGTCCATCTGGATGTGGGAAGCACAGTGCAAAGCAGAAAAATCAAAGTATTCTGCAAATCGATGCGGCTTCATTCGAATGGAAAATCCGGATGGTACGTTTTCACGGATTACGGTATCTAATTTCTGATATTCAATTTTTTTCCCTTTGATCTGTGCTAAGGTCATGCCGCAGCCAATATCAATGCCTAAAAGGTTTAAAATGATTTTGTCTCCAAGTGTCTGGGTTAAGCCGATGGGACCGACTTTGCCCGGGTGAACATCCGGCATGACACGGATGCGGCAGTTTTTTGAAGCTTCCTGATCGCAGATCATTTGAATCTGAGCCAGGGCATAGTCCTCAATGGCATGAACTTCATTATTTGTGGTAAATATATTTGCAAATGTGTATGTTCCTTCGATTGTTTTCATAATATTTATCTCCATTATTTTTCTTCATTTGTTTTGGTGGCTTTATTGGCGTCATTATACTATAAATTTTACAACATAGCAGTAAACGGCTGGTTTATGGAACCTTTTCGTTATGTACGATAACATTTAAGAGTGACATATATTGACATTGTGAGCCACAAAATGGAATATTGAAAAATTCTTTTGTGAGAAATCACAATGACAATATATGTCTGTCTTATGCGGTACAATCAAGGAAAAATCGGAAATTGAACTTCCAAGGAGAAAGGTTTCTTATTTTTCATTACTTACAGATTTCCCTTTAATTACAGAAGCGGGAGTCTCAATTCAAACAAAGACGAAGGAGCGAAAAGGAATGTACAGAGAATTTATAGACGAATTTGTGTTGTCACCAAGCATGAGGCAGTATTTGAAAACCGTAGATTTAAGTGTGGAACAGATCACGCAGTTGATTTATTTTTCGCCGGTTTTGCTGCAACAGAAAAAGCAAGCATTTTACAGATTGCGGGATCTGGCAGAGAAAAATCAGGATGAAATTTTGAAAAAAGAGTGCCACAGATATATTTCAAATATGGAAGAAGCGTTGTCTTATTTGCGTGTAAATGGGATTATTTCAGTGGAATCGAATATTGCGGATGAGATGATGAATGAAGCAGATTCACATTTTGAAGGGGTGTTTGATACCTGTAATGAAGCAATGAACTTTGTAGATCGTCATGCCAAAAAGGAAGGAACAGATCCTTATGGACGCATCTGGTATATTTTGAAGAAATGGATCAAAAATGATGATGGAGAATATTATGACGCGTGTTCTTATGTAGTGGCGGATGATGAGATTTATTACGCGGAGCTGGACAATACGCCGAATGGTGAAAAACGGGAGGACAGCATTGATTATTGCGATGGTATGAATTTGAATCTTCCTGTGCCGTTTCAGGCGGGAGATCTGATTTATGTCAATGGTTTCCCATATGCCATAGCATTTCCTATGTTGATTTTGACGGTTGGAGACAATCGTAACTGTTGTTCAGTGAGAGCATTGAGTAAGACCGCAGATGATACCTGGTATATTGGATCGGTAAAACATGGGAGAGTTGGTTATTTTTCTTTCCCAACTGTGTCACCGCTTTATACGGCAACGATTTGGCGTGGAAACATGGGAATTGGAGATGAAATTTTGAAAGAGGTGCAGGAGTATATTGGTTCTGATCCAAAGAGGGGACAACAGTTTTGTGAGGATTTTTTGGGATATGAGCTTTCGGAAAAGGAGCTTGAAAATATTGTGAAAGAGTAGTATATAATTGTAAATAAGTATAAGTCTATTTTTGAAATTGAGGTGGATCAGGCGACACAGATGGCAGATCTTACGAAAGGATATCCCTTTGCATTTCAGGTTCTTGGCTATCTGACATGGAATCATCATGGAGATTACAACGCTGTCAGAGGAGAATATGAGCAATATCTGAGTGAATTTGTTTATGACAAAATCTGGTCGGAACTGTCACAGAAAGATCGTATGGTTGCACGTGGAATTGCAGATGTGGAAGGTGGAAAAATAAAGGATATTCGGGAACATTTACACATGGAAACAAATGAGTTTAATCCATATCGGAAAAGACTGATTAAAAAGGGAATTCTTTCCGGTGAAACGAGAGGTTATGTATATTTTACATTGCCGCTTTTTGAAGAATATGTTATGGAAAATTATTAATTATTTATTGACTGGCCAGAGAATATAAAAGTTAGAATTGATTAGCAGTAAAAGACAGTAAAACATTTGAAAAACAGTAAAAGAAAGTGAAACGCTGTATCCACAGAATGATCCGGATACAGCGTTTTCGTGTTCCCTATATATCTACTGATAATGACAACGGTTATACCTTTTTCAGATACCATTTTTCTAAAGATACAATCAACTGATACAATCCCATGGCGATCAGACAGAGTATCACGATTCCAAGAATGACCCAGTCCAGTTTCATGATCTGACTGCCATAAATGATCATATATCCCAGTCCCCGGCGGGAAGAAATAAATTCACCAATTACAACGCCTACCAGACAAAGTCCGATGTCTACCTTCATGATGGAAAACAGATTGGGAATATTGGCTGGAAAAACAACTTTTGTCAGGATATTCCGTCGATTCCCACCCAGTGTTTCAATCAGTTTCATCTGATTTGGATCGACACCCAGAAAGCCTTGATAGAGACTGAGGATGGAACCAAATATTGCCACAGACATTCCGGTGACGATGATGGTTTTGTAATTGCCGCCCAGCCATACGATCAGCAGTGGCGCCAGGGCAGATTTTGGCAGGCTGTTCAGCACAACCATATACGGTTCTGATATATCAGAGACAGATTTTTTTGCCCAGAGCAAAACTGCAATCAGAATGGTAAAAAGAATGACCAGCACAAAACTGATCATTGTTTCCAACAATGTGATGCTGACATGCTGCCAGATGATTCCTTCCATCAGCATTTGCACAAAGCAGGTGACAAGCCGTTTCGGGGAACTGAAAATAAAGTCATTGATCCAGGACAGATCTGCTGCCAGTTCCCAGAGAATGAGAAAAACCACAAAGATAAAAATGCGCAAAAAGTGTATTTTACGTTTGTATTGCTGATGCTGATACAGGAAGGTTTCCTGCGCAGTTTCAGGTCGTTTCATGGTGCAGCTCCTTCCAGATAAGATTAAAATAGGTTTTGAAATCAGCGTGATTCCGGCGCTCCATCGGTGTCAGCTGTTCCGGAAATGCCACAGGTATAATGCGCTGAATACGTCCGGGACGTTCCGTGAGTATGATGATGCGGTCTGCCAGACTGACGGCTTCCGCCAGATCATGTGTGACAAGAATCGCTGTTTTCTTTTCTTTTTGGATAATGGAACCGATGTCGTTGCTGACCGACAGGCGTGTCTGATAATCCAGTGCGGAAAACGGTTCGTCTAAGAGCAGCAGATCCGGTTTTAATACGAGAGTACGGACCAGAGCCGCACGTTGCCGCATGCCGCCGGAAAGCTGACTTGGCTTAGAATGAGAGAATTTCTCCAGACCATATTGTTTCAAAAGCTGTTTTGCATAAGAACAGCTTTCTTCTGTTACTTCATGACGGATTTCAAGTCCAAGTAGTACATTTTTCCAGATGCTGCGCCATTCCAACAGATAATCCTGCTGCAACATATATCCGATATGGCATCGGCTGTCTGTCGTCAGTGGAGTACCGTTTAAAAGCAGTGTGCCGGATTCCGGTGTGAGCATGCCGGCCAGCAGATTTAAGAGGGTGGATTTTCCACATCCGCTGGGTCCGACGATGGCAACAAAGTCTCCTGTATTAACGGTAAAGGTGATATCTGATAAGGCAGCGGTTTCCCCCTGCATCGTGTGATATGCATAGGACAAATGTTGAATTTCAAACAACGAATGCATGAGAGTCCTCCTTCAAATTTATAATAGTATTAAGCATTATCTTGCATACATGTGATGAGTGAACTGTAACGGATATAGTATAATGTATGTGAAAATAGCATTGGTTGCTATTGTAAAAATAGCAGGAATCGTATAAAATAAATAAGTTATGAAGCAGAATTACCAAAAAGAACTGGAAAAGAAAATTCAAAAACTGCAAACGGAGCAAAAAGTTCCGAGTCTGTTATTACATGCCTGCTGTGCACCATGTAGCAGCTATGTATTGGAATATCTGGCGGAATATTTTCACATCACGGTATTTTTTTATAATCCGAATATCACGGATGCAGCGGAATATCACAAGCGTGTGGAAGAGGAAAAACGTCTGATCCGGGAATTGCCTGTGAAATATCCGGTGTCTTTCATGGAAGGAAACTATGAGCCTGAACGGTTTGTTGCGGAGGTGAAAGGATTAGAGCATGTTCCGGAAGGCGGTATCCGCTGTGAAAAATGCTTTGTGCTGCGTTTGTCAGAAACAGCAAAACTGGCGCAGGCACATGGATTTGATTATTTCACGACATCACTGACCATTAGTCCGCTGAAAAATGCAACATTGTTGAACGAGGTAGGAGAGGCTGTGGCAGAAGAATACTGTCACGGAGCTACTGCTTTTTTGAATTCTGACTTTAAGAAGAAAAATGGATATAAGCGGTCTGTGGAATTGTCGGAACTTTATGGTCTGTACCGGCAGGATTATTGCGGCTGTGTCTATTCAAAGTTGCAGCGGGAACAGGAAAAAAGAGCAAAAGCGCAGGAAGAATCTTGACAGGGATAAGATGTGCGCAGATAAGAGAATTGAAGGAGGAACAACGAGATGGCACAATTATGGGGAGGACGTTTCACAAAGGAGACGGACAAACTGGTTTATAATTTTAACGCATCAATTTCTTTTGACCAGAAATTTTACAAACAGGATATCCAGGGAAGCATCGCGCATGTATGCATGCTTGGAAAGCAGGGAATCCTGACAAAAGAAGAGATGCAGGATATTGTAAGGACACTCGATGAGATCTGCAAAGATGTAGAATCCGGTAAACTGAAAATTACAGATGAATATGAGGATATCCACAGCTTTGTGGAGGCAAATCTGATTGACCGTCTGGGTGATACCGGTAAAAAACTTCACACCGGACGAAGCAGAAATGATCAGGTTGCATTGGATATGCGTCTGTATACACGTCTGGAAGTGCTTTACACAGATGAACTTGTACGAGATCTGTTACAGGAACTGTTAAAAATCATGGAAGAGAATACTGAGACGATCATGCCTGGATTCACACATCTGCAGAAAGCACAGCCAGTTACATTAGCTCACCATGTTGGTGCTTATTTTGAAATGTTCAAACGTGACAGAAGCCGTCTGCATGATATTTACGATCGTATGAATTACTGCCCGCTGGGTGCAGGTGCTTTAGCAGGAACCACCTACCCGTTAGACAGAGAATATACGGCATCCCTGCTTGGATTTGAAGGTCCGACCTTAAACAGCATGGATTCTGTATCTGACCGTGATTATGTTATTGAATTTTTATCCGCATTATCTACAATCATGATGCATTTGAGCCGTTTCTGCGAGGAAATCATCATCTGGAATTCCAACGAGTATCAATTTGTGGAAATCGATGATGCATACAGCACCGGCAGCAGTATCATGCCGCAGAAAAAGAATCCGGATATTGCTGAACTGGTACGTGGAAAAACAGGCCGCGTGTATGGTGCATTGATGTCTATTCTGACTACTATGAAAGGCATTCCGCTTGCTTATAATAAAGACATGCAGGAAGACAAAGAATTGACGTTTGATGCCATTGATACCGTCAAAGGTTGTCTGGCACTGTTTACCGGTATGATTTCTACAATGAAATTCAACAAAGAAGTTATGAGCAAGAGTGCACGCCATGGATTTACAAATGCGACAGATGCTGCTGATTATCTGGTAAATCATGGTGTTCCGTTCCGTGATGCGCATGGAATCGTAGGTCGTATTGTACTGTACTGCATCGACAAAGGCATTGCAATCGATGATATGTCTCTGGATGAATTAAAAGCCATCAGTCCGGTATTTGAAGAGGATATTTATGATGCTATTTCCATGGATACCTGTGTGAACAAACGTCTGACCATCGGTGCACCGAGTAAAGAAGCCATGATGCAGGTAATCGCAATTGAAAAAGAATATCTGGCACATGACTGGCTGGAAAATATTGAAATTTTACAGGAAACCAAGTAAAGAAATAAAAGAAGGACTTGCATTTTTCTGAGAATTGTTATAAGATAGCACAAGACAAAGACAATTGTTCGCGGTAAACGGACAAAAAGTGAGATGTATATCAAAAAACGATCGCAATGGAGGATGTAAAAATGAGTGAGAAATTAAAAGTCGGAATATTAGGCGGAACAGGAATGGTAGGTCAGAGATTTATCTCTCTGCTGGAAAACCATCCGTGGTTTGAAGTAACAACGATCGCAGCGAGCCCGCGTTCAGCCGGAAAGAGATATGAGGACGCCATTGGCGATCGGTGGAAAATGACAACTCCGATGCCGGAAGCAGTAAAAGACATTGTAGTCATGAACGTAAATGAAGTAGAGAAAGTTGCTTCGGAAGTAGATTTTGTATTCAGTGCCGTAGATATGTCAAAAGACGAGATCAAAGCCATTGAGGAAGCATATGCAAAAACAGAGACACCGGTTGTATCAAACAACAGTGCACACCGTTGGACACCGGATGTACCGATGGTAGTTCCGGAGATCAACCCACAGCATATGGACGTTATCAAGTATCAGAAAAAACGTCTTGGTACAACACGCGGATTTATCGCTGTAAAGCCAAACTGCTCTATTCAGTCCTATGCACCGGTACTGACAGCATGGAAAGAGTTTGAGCCGTATGAAGTTGTTGCAACTACTTATCAGGCAATTTCCGGAGCCGGAAAAACATTCAAAGACTGGCCGGAGATGGTAGAAAATATTATCCCGTACATTGGCGGAGAGGAAGAAAAATCCGAGAAAGAGCCGCTTCGTCTCTGGGGTGAGATCGATGAGGAGAAAGGCGAGATCGTTCCTGCAACTTCACCGGTTATCACTTGCCAGTGTATCCGTGTTCCGGTATTAAACGGACATACAGCAGCAGTTTTCGTGAAATTCCGCAAGAACCCGACAAAAGAGCAGCTCATTGAAAAGTTAGAGCAGTTCAGCGGCGTTCCGCAGGAGTTAAATCTTCCGAGTGCACCGAAGCAGTTTATCCGCTACATGCAGGAAGATAACCGTCCGCAGGTTCAGCTTGATGTTGATTATGAAAACGGCATGGGTATCAATGTAGGGCGTCTGCGTGAGGACTCTGTATATGATTGGAAGTTCGTAGGACTTTCCCATAATACGGTTCGTGGTGCTGCAGGTGGAGCGGTTCTTTGTGCAGAACTTCTGAAAGCACAGGGATATATTACAAAAAAATAATTACGTGCTGATAAAAAATACATAATAATAAGAAAAGGATGAGTTTTCCGCTGAAATTGGAAGGCTCATCCTTTTTGAAATTACACTTCCAAATGTATGGCTGGAAATATAATGCCAAAACATACAAGTTTATCAAGTTTTTACAGAAAAAGCATAGAAAAAATAATGAATCTGTGAGAAAATATGTGGCAGATAAGCAAAGAAATTTCGGGAGGCAAAAGAGATGAGAGAAAACCTTAACTGGGCGGTACTTGGTACCGGTGTGATTGCAAATGAAATGGCGCAGGCACTGCAGAAAATGGGAAAATCCCTGTATGCAGTTGGAAACCGTACTCATCAGAAGGCGATAGATTTTGCAGAAAAATATGGTGTAGGTAAAGTATATGATCAGATCGATGATATGTTTGAGGATGAAAATGTTGATATTATTTATATTACCAGTCCACATAACACGCATTATGCCTTTATGGAAAAAGCATTACAGCATGGAAAGCATCTTTTTGTCGAAAAATCCATTACATTAAACAGCAGAGAACTGGATCAGATGATCGCACTGGCACAGGAAAAGAATTTAATTCTGGCAGAAGCGATGACCATCTGGCATATGCCGATTTATAAGAAATTGTGGAACATCGTAAAAGAAGGAGCACTTGGAAAAGTCCAGATCATAACAATGAATTTTGGCAGTTTTAAGGAATATGATATGAAGAACCGCTTTTTCAATCTGAATCTGGCGGGAGGAGCAATGCTTGATATTGGTGTTTATGCACTTTCGATTGTCCGTAGTTTTATGGATGAGACTCCGACCAATATATTAAGTCAGTGGAAACCATCTCCGACAGGTTCCGACGAGCAGGCAACTGTTTTGCTGCAGAATTCACAGGGACAGATGGCAACAGTAGCATTATCCATGCATTCAAAACAGCCAAAACGCGCCATGATCAGCTGCGAAAAAGGATATATAGAAATTATGGAGTACCCACGCGCTGATAAAGCAGTTATCGTAGACGCCGAAACCGGGGAACGGACAGAAATTACAGAAGGTGAGACTGCTAATGCATTGTATTATGAAATGCTGGATATGGAGCAGGCAGTGCGCAGCGGTAATGCAGATGGAATGCATCTGGAATATACGAAAGATGTCATGGACATTATGACAAAACTTCGGAAAGACTGGGGTATGAAATATCCGGAAGAGAACTGGGATTAGATTTTTAATGAAAAAGGAGAGAACATAAATATGAAAATCGTAGTATTAAACGGAAGTCCACGTAAAGGTGGAAATACAGAAATTATGACGCAGGCATTTACAAAAGGTGCTGAGAAAAAAGGGCATGAAGTAGTCAACTTACCTGTTGGTACCATGAAAATCCGTGGATGTATGGCGTGTGAGTACTGTTTCTCTCATAATGGAGAATGTGCACAGAAAGACGATATGACACAGGTGTATGCAGAATTGAAAGATGCGGATATGGTTGTATTTGCATCTCCGATTTACTGGTTCGATATCACTGCACAGTTAAAAGCAGTCATCGATCGTTTGTATGTGGGGGCAACAGCAGGATTTCATTTTCATAAAACAGCGTTGTTGTTAGATGCCGGTGCAGATCATGTATTTGATGCTGCAATCGAACAGTATCGTGCAACAGCTGCTTATGTGAAGTGGGAGAACTGTGGAATCATTACTGTTCCAAATATGGAAAGCAAAGGCAGCATGAGTACCTGTCCGAAGCTGACAGAGGTAGAAGCATTGGGAGAGTCTTTATAATGCAGAAATACAGACATATTGTGCAGTATTATGAAACAGATAAAATGGGGATTACACATCATTCAAATTATATCCGTTGGATGGAAGAAGCCAGAATTGATTTTCTCAGACAGATTGGATGGGACTATGCAAAACTGGAGTCAATAGGCATTATATCTCCGGTTATAGCAGTAAACTGCAAATATAAAAAAAGCACAACCTTTGAAGATGTTATTGACATTGACGTCATAGTAGAAGAATTCAAAGAAGTAAAATTGAAATTGCAATATACTATGACAAATGCGCAAGGAGAAATTGTATGTCAAGGATATTCAGAACATGGATTTATCAATCCGGAAGGCAAGCTGATTCGGTTAAAAAGAGAATATCCGGACTTTTATCATGCATTGAGTGAACTGGCAGAGTAAGAAATGGAGGGATGAGACGATGAAAGCACATAAATGGTGGAGCATTGCGGCATTATTTTGTATGATCATGGCAATTTATTCAGGTCATAAAATAATTCATAAGGCAAAGTAAATTTATCAAAATGAATAATTTAGAGAAGGTATGTAGAATATGCGAGTTAGGGGACTTCGAGCAAGAACCCAAAATTGTCACTGGCGGTCTGCTGCATAAAATGTATTGTGTTGAAACTAATCAAGGGAAATATGCAATAAAAGTATTAAATTCTAATGTTATGAATAAGCCAGATGCCTTGGAAAAACTTGAACAGGCAGAACGTATTGCATATAGATTAAAAAATGAAAATGATATTTCTGCAATTTGTGTAAAATCTGTGGCTGGAAAAATGATTTTTGAAGTGGATCATGCATATTATGAAATTTTTGAATGGTTTGACGGAAAATCAGTTTTTTATCCAGATATAACAGCTGCTCATTGTGCAAAAGTCGGAGAGCAATTAGGAAAAATCCATGCTTCAAATATTTGCGTGGAGGGATTGTATCCGGAAAATACAGTGCGTTGTAAATATGAATGGAAGTATCTTTTATCTGCCTTGAAAAAAGATGTTGAAGTGTATTCGCTTTTTCAGGAAAATGTTTTACAGTTGGAGCAATGGGATTGTGATGTGGTTGAAAATGCCGCAAAACTGAAATGTAATCAGGTGATAAGTCATCGAGATTTAGATCCTAAAAATATTATGTGGAAAAACGATGTTCCATATATTATTGACTGGGAAGCTGCTGGTTATATAAATCCGTATGAGGAACTGATACAGGTACTAAACTATTGGATTGTTGATGAAAATCAGAATTATAATAAGGAAAAATTTGATGCATTGATGAATGCATATCTTTCATGGATAGATGTAAAGTACGAATATTGGAATGAGATATTTCTATGTGGATGCGATGCTATGTTGGGCTGGTTAGCATATAATATTCAGGTTTTGATAGAAGCACAGAATCCGATTGTGAAAAATGCAGCAAGGGAACAGATAACGAAAACATTATTTGAGTTAAAGATGTATGATAAACAGCAGATGATATTGAAAAACTGGATTTTACAATATCTATAAAATTTTAATATATGCTATCTTAAGAGGAGAAGGATATGGCATTAAATTTACATGATGAAAAGAAGAAATGGTTGGACTGGGCGATTGAAATCCAAAGTCTAGCGCAAGCGGGGATGACCTATGGACATGACGTATATGATATGGAGCGTTATGAACGTTTGCGGGAAATTTCAGCAGAAATGTTATCTTACAAAACAGATATTCCAGTAGAAAAAGTAAAAGACTTATTCTGTAATGAAACTGGCTATCAGACACCTAAGGTTGATACCAGAGCAGCAATTTTCGAGGATGGAAAAATCTTATTAGTGCATGAAAAAAACGGAACCTGGTCGTTACCGGGCGGCTGGTGTGATGTTAACCAATCGGTAGCGGAAAATACGATCAAAGAGACATTAGAAGAAGCTGGTTTACATGTAAAAGCAGACCGTATGATCGCTGTTCAGGATCGAAATAAACATAATTTGCCGATATATGTTTATGGTGTGGTCAAGATTTTTATCCAGTGTTCTGTAATTGATGGGGCTTTTGTTTCAAATATTGAAACGACAGAGACAAAATATTTTGCAAAAGACGAAATACCGGAAAATCTGGCAAATGAAAAAACAACCAAAGAACAGATACTAATGTGTTTTGATGCGTATGAAGCGAAACACTGGAAAGTTTTGTTTGACTAAAAAGTAATTTATGATAACTTGGAGGAATGACATGAAATGCAAAAGAATGGTTCTGCCATTACTTGGAACTGCATTTGAACCTGGCAGACTGGCAGACACGCTAAATGAATTTGAGGATGAAGAACTGGCAGAAATTGCACAGGCAGAAGCCTATTTTTTTCAGCACAGGCAAAAGCCTGTGTGAAAATTGTAGAAAAGTGTGCTGATTCATATTCCACCGGAAAAAGAATTGCCGTTGTTAAGCGATTATTTGCGTTATCTTCCAGAAGGTCAGCGTCTGTTTGCTATGAATCTGTTGACTCCGGTGGAGTTTTCTATCGCGATGCTTGCTTGCCGTGACTGGACAAATAAGTGTCAATTTTCAGAAAACAGAAGATAATAATTTATGCCTATTTCAATGTTTGCTGAAATAGGCACTTTTTTGTGCCAAAACGGGCATGTAAAAACAAAGAATAGTTTGATAAAATATAACCAACGAGATGGCTGCTCAGTAAAATACCTAAAACAGTAATAATTTTTTACATATAATGATATATACCTTGCGAACAGATACAGATGAGCAGTCATCAGAAATATTTTATATGAACGCAGAATAAGCATTCCCCCGATTCAAGTGTGTAGAGCACTAAGCGGTGGGTAAGCGGGATGCTTATGTCAGTGGGAGTTAAAAGCTCCCACTGACAGGTCACAAAGCGACTGCGTTCCTGAGCAAGTAGTGAAAGCGGATTGCAAATGTCCGCTTTACTTATAAGAAACACAGTCTTTTGCTAAATGGCAGAAGGCTTTTTTTCGTTTCCAAATCATATTAGGTTTATTGCTGAATTATAGCAGAAACAAAATAGTTAAAACAAGATGATATGTTGCGGAGCAATTTTTCAAAAAAGAAAAGCAAGTTTTTGGATAAAAAATAAATAGGAAGTATGGAACTAAAATGATATAATAGACACAGAAACAAAGTAAAAAACAAATTACTCAGTTTACAAATCTTGATGAAAATAAATATGAGAAAAGGAATTTTGAATGGAAAAATACAGTATTAACGAAGTATCATTAATCAAAAATGAAAAAGCAATTTTTCCAATGATGGGGGAGTTTCATTTTTCCAGATGCCCGGAGAAGGAATGGGAAGATGAGATTCGAAAAATGAAAGCCTGTGGCATGGATATTATAGCAACCTATGTATTTTGGATTCATCATGAGGAAGAAGAAGGTGTCTTTGATTTTTCCGGTCAGCGCAATCTGCATCGTTTTCTGGAATTGTGCGAGAAATGGCAGATGCATGTGTGGCTTCGTATTGGACCGTGGGCGCATGGGGAGGCACGAAATGGTGGTTTTCCGGACTGGCTGCTGAAAAAAGGATATAAATTGCGCAGCGATGATCCGGATTACCTGGCTTTGGTGGAACGTTTCTGGAAGAAAATTTATAAAGAAGTGGAAGGAACACATTGCATTCTTGGTATCCAGGTTGAAAATGAATATGGTCATGTGGGTGGTTTACGAGGTGCTGCCGGGGAGCAACATATGCGTACGCTAACAAAACTGGCAAAAACAATTGGTTTTGAAGCACCTTATTGGACAGCGACCGGATGGGGCGGTGCGGTACTTGGTGATCTGACACCGGTTATGGGCGGTTATTGTGATGCCCCATGGGATGCTTCTTTAAAACAGCTTCCGCCAAACAAGAATTATCTGTTTTCAACGGTGCGAAATGATGGAAATATTGGCAGTGATTATGCGCCGGGCATGGAATTGTCATTTGATAAAGATGCGTATCCGTATCTGACCGCAGAACTTGGTGGCGGTGTGCAGGTGACACATCATCGCAGACCACGGGTGGCAGCAGAAGATATCGGAGCGATGTCAGTATGCAAACTTGGAAGCGGTTGTAACCTGTTGGGCTATTATATGTATCACGGTGGGACAAATCCGAAAGGAAAACTCAGTAGCTTACAGGAATCGACGGCGGTGGGGTCTTTTTGCGATGTCCCTGAACTTTCTTATGATTTTCAGGCACCGATCCGGGAATATGGTCAGATTTCAGAGACAGCAAAAGAATTGAAACTTCTTTCTATGTTTGCACATGATTATGGGGAGACATTTTGTAATATGCAGCCACAGTTTGCGGGGGATGACTGTGAGAGTACTTCCGTTCATACCGGAGATTTTCAGGATGCAGAAGATTTATCTGCATTTCGCATGATTACGCGCAGAAACGGTGATCAAGGTTATCTGTTTGTAAATAATTATCAACGTGGCTATGAGATGGCAGAGCATAAAGATGTGATGTTGCGTGTTCAGACAGTAGATGGAGAAATACGTTTCCCAAAACAGGATATTAAAAATGGAGCTTACTTCTTTTATCCGTTTAATTTTCCGCTGTCAGATGACGTGACATTACGTTGGATTAATCAGACACCATTATGCAATATCAACCAGAAACTATGGTTTTTCTATGGAATTGACAAAATGCAGTATGAGGCAGATGAAAAACTGTCTGGCCAAGTGCTTATCAGTATGGATCGAACCTGGGCAAAATGTGCATGGTGCATGAAAAAATATCCAAATATATTGTTTTTCAGTACGTTACCTATTTTGGAAACAGAAAATGGGATAGAGGTGATTTGTCGCAGTGATCATGCACAGAAAAACTGCTGGATAATCATGGATGCAACTGTGGAAGATGTTAAAACGTGGATTGACAATGGATGGAAAAAATCAGATATCATTCCGGATTTCTTACATGTGGAAGGTGATGCATCCACAATTTGCGTGCTGAGTCATGATCTGGCGGCAGCAGACAATCAGACTGTCGCGTCATTTACACATACAGATGTAAATAACCGCATTGTACGGAAAGAAAAAAATGTTTTTGACAGAGCAGAAAAAACAGATTTTTCCGAGTCAGAAGCATGTGTGATTGACGATACTGGCAAAGATTATCAGGAATATGTGATTCGAATTTCCTATGACAAAGCATATGATGCAGCAAAAGATAATATCTTTCTTCGGATTGATTTTCAGGCAGATCAGGCAGAACTTTACCTGAATGGTGAGAAAATTGCGGATCAGTATTATATTGGTGATGTCTGGGAAGTCAGTCTGAAACGATTTGATTTTCCAATGGAATTGATACTACGGTTGTATCCACTGGAGGAAGATGATAAGATATATCTGGAAACGCAACCGTATTATGTAAATGGAAGATGTTGCAGTTTAAAGGATATCCGTTGCGTGTATGAGTGTAAGGAAAAGTTGTAATAGTTGAAGAAAAAGAGAATGTCCTCTGTTTGAATTGCGATAAGCAATGAGCAGGGGACGTTTGTCTGTAAATCTGCCTCTTGGAAAATATCAGCATTTTTGTTATAATGCAATTACTGGATTTTTGAAAGACGGGTGAAATAGATGGAAGAATATTTAAAAGATATATCAGATGGAAAGTTATATAGCAGCAACGACATGGTAAAAGTAGGCTGTCATGACTGCACTGGCTGTTCCGCCTGTTGTTGTGATATGGGTGAATCCATTTTGCTGGATCCGATGGATGTCTGGCGTCTGGAACGGAACCTTGGACAGAGTTTTGAACAACTGCTTGCAGGTGCGATAGATTTGCATGTGGAAGATGGTCTGATCCTTCCGAATCTGAAAATGGCACCATCCGCGACAGGACCAAAATGTTCTTTTTTAAATGAAGAAGGCAGATGCAGTATTCATGGATTTCGACCGGGAATCTGCCGTTTGTTTCCTCTGGGGCGAAACTATGAAGGGGAAAAGCTGAGCTATTTTCTGCTGACAGATGCCTGTCCGGCAAAAAATAAATCAAAGATGAAAGTAAGTAAGTGGCTTGAAATGGATGGAGTGAAGGATTATGAGCACTTTTTAGTAAAATGGCATTCACTCACAAAGTCTCTTCGTCAGGCGATGCAAAATTATAACGAAGAGGAAGCAAAACGGAAAAATATGCTGTTTCTTCAAATGTTTTATTTTACTCCTGTACAGCAGGAGAATTTTTATGATGGTTTCTACGAACGGCTTGAACAGTTTGAACGCAGATAAGCATTCCCCCGCTTCAAGTGCGCGGAGCACAAAGTGGCGGGTGAGGGGGGATGCTTATGTCAGCTTTCGCTGACCAGAATCACGCACCAAGTCTCACGTGCGTTCGACTTGAATAGTAGAAACAATAGTTAATAAGGAGTTTGAATGGGAAAATCTTTATACATAGCAGAAAAACCAAGTGTGGCCCGTGAATTTGCCAAGGCACTGAAAGAAGATATGCGTACTTTCGATGGCTATCAGGAATCAGAAAATGCGGTCATTACCTGGTGTGTAGGACATCTGGTAACTATGAGTTATCCGGAAGCCTATGATATGAAGTTCAAAAAATGGAGTCTGGCGACCTTGCCGTTTATTCCGGAAACCTTTAAATATGAAGTGATTCCGGGGGTGAGTAAGCAGTTTAAAATTGTATCGAACTTGTTGAACCGTTCGGATGTAGATACCATTTACGTCTGTACTGACTCCGGACGGGAAGGAGAATACATCTACCGTCTGGTGGAACAGATGGCAGGCGTGAAGGGCAAAGACCGCCGTCGTGTATGGATTGATTCTCAGACGGAAGAAGAAATTTTACGCGGGATCCATGAAGCAAAAGATTTGTCGGAATATGATAATTTATCGGAATCTGCATATCTGCGAGCCAAAGAAGATTATCTGATGGGAATCAATTTTTCAAGATTGCTGACATTAAAATATGGCAATACATTGGCTGGTTTTCTAAATCAGAAATATACGGTCATTTCCGTCGGACGTGTTATGACCTGTGTGCTCGGCATGGTAGTGCGACGTGAACGGGAAATCCGTGAGTTTGTAAAAACGCCGTTTTATCGTGTGTTAAACAGTATGGAATTTGAAGGCCTGACCATTGAAGGCGAATGGCGCGCAGTTCCCGGATCAAAATATTTTGGTACACCGAAACTTTATAAGGAAAACGGTTTTCGGGAAAAGAAAGATGCACAGGAATTGATCAACTGGATGAAAAGCCTGGAACCGCAGGAAGCAGCAGTCATGTCAGTGGAACGCAAACAGGAAAAGAAAAATCCACCTTTACTGTACAATCTGGCAGAACTTCAGAATGACTGTTCAAAACTGTTTAAAATCAGTCCGGATGAGACTTTACGCGTAGTGCAGGAACTGTATGAGAAAAAGATGGTAACCTATCCGCGTACCGATGCCCGTGTACTTTCCAGTGCTGTGGCGAAGGAGATTTCAAAGAATATTTCCGGATTAAAAGGGATCAATATGGTGCGTCCATTTGCAGAAGAAATTCTTGAGAAAGAAAGCTACAAACAGATTGCGAAGACACGTTATGTCAACGATAAAATGATCACAGACCATTATGCAATTATTCCGACCGGTCAGGGACTTGGAGCTATGCGAGGTTTAAATCCGGTTTCACTGAAAGTATATGAGACGATTGTACGTCGTTTCCTTGCTATTTTTTACGAACCGGCTATTTATAAAAAAGTGAGTCTGACAATGGGGATGGAGACAGAACGTTTTTTTGCTTCCTTTAAGGTGTTAGCAGATCCTGGGTATCTGAAGGTGATGGAATATTCCTTCCGGAAGAAAAAGACAGAAGATACAACCAGTCAAAATGATGCAGATTCTAATGAAAAAAGCGGCGATGCACATTTACTGGAACAAATCGCAAAAATCAAAAAGGGGATGACACTTCCGGTAAAGAGTTATGCTATCAAGGAGGGAGAAACTTCTCCACCAAAACGTTACAATTCCGGTTCCATGATCCTTGCAATGGAAAATGCAGGACAGCTGATTGAAGATGAGGAGTTACGTGCGCAGATCAAAGGCTCCGGTATCGGCACCAGTGCGACCCGTGCTGAGATTTTGAAGAAACTGGTGAATAACAAATACTTGAGTCTGAATAAAAAGACACAGATTATTACACCGACCTTACAGGGAGAGCTGATTTATGATACCGTATCGGCATCCATCAAGTCATTGCTGAATCCCGAACTGACGGCAAGCTGGGAAAAAGGCCTGAATTATGTGGCGGAGGGTACAATTACCCCAGAGGAATATATGACAAAACTGACACACTTTATTCAGAGTCGTACAAGTGGTGTACTGGGACTTCGGAACCAGTATATCATAAAGGATTCTTTTGAACGGGTGGCACCATTCTATAAAAAATCACGTTAAGAATGCTTTGTGATAAAAGAACATTACGGACGCAGGCATATCACAATCATCATCGATTGATGTATGCTCCATTTGAACGCAGAATAAGCAAGTAACGAAAGCGGATTGCGAATGTCCGCTTTACTTTCTGATAAAACCAAAAATCGATTCGTAAAAATATGCATAATATGCAATAAAATTGAATAAATATACACGTAAATCATAAAAAACACTTGCTTTTATATAGAACAGCATGTATAATATGACACGTTAAGCGAAGGAGCACTTTGGGAGTTTTACCTGAAGTGCTTTTTACCTATAAAAATCAGATAACATTCTGAAGAAAAAACGAGGGCGAAAAAATGAAACCAAATCCAAAGTATTTATCCTTTTACTATCAGACGATGACAGAATTTCCGGATATCGAACTGGATCCGAAAAAAACAGCATTGCTGATCATTGATATGCAGAATGAATTTGTGCGCAGAGATATGGGTGAGGCATTGCAGTTTAAGGAAATGGGAGAATGGGAGCGTTGGATTCCATTCCATGACAGACTGGATAATGTGACAATTCCAGCCTGCAAAAAAATGTTGGATTATTTCCGGGCAAACAATATGTATGTTACATATGGAAGAATTGCCTGCTTGCTGGATAACGGTGAAGATCGCTGTGCAGTACAGAAATCCGAAGGATGGAACGGAATGCTGCTTCCGGTAAATTCTGTAAATGCGGCTATGATCGACGAGCTTGCTCCACAGGATAATGAAATCGTGGTAAATAAGACAACAGATAGTGTTGTTACAGGAACAAATTATGTACGTCTGATGCAGAACATGGGCATTGAGACGATTGTAGTCTGCGGTATTGTGACAGATCAGTGCGTGGCAAGTACGATTCGTGATCTGGCAGATAATGATTTCAAAATTATTTGTGTGGAAGATGGTTGCGCGGCAGCAGATCAGGAACTGCATGATGCAGAGTTGAAGATCATGAATGTGATTTACTGTAACGTATTATCTTCCGATGAGACCATCGAGGTAATTGAGAAAAACCGTAAATAAAAACGTGTCTGGGGGATGCGACGATATAAATATATGGGGGAAGGGAGAGATTACAAAATAAGATTATTCAATAGGAATAGTTGTTGAGAGAAAGAAGTGTAAAAAATGGAACAGGGATTAAAGAAAACATTGAAATTGCCGCAGCTGATCGCATTGGCTGCCGGCGGAATGATTGCTGCGTGGATGGTGGAGATTCAGTATTGGTTTAGTCTGACCGGTACAGGTTCTTTATTAGCACTGATCCTGTGTGCAGTATTTGTGTTACCATTATGTTTTATTTATGCAGAGATGACAACCATGCTGCCGTATGCAGGCGGTGAAAATGTCTGGGTTTCCAATGCATTTGGATGGAACACCGGATGGGTTTGTTGTTGGTTTGTGCTGTTACTTTATGTTATGGCGATGCCTACTGTATCTTACGGTATAGCAAGCATGATCGGATATCTTCATCCAATCACTTCCGGACAGACAAAGCTGGTTGCGGCAATCATTCTTGTGGTATGGTTTTTCCTGACCAATAAAGAATTAAAATTTATCGCAAAACTGCAGAGTATTTTGTTTTGGGCAACATTGATTGTTTCACTGGCAGCCTCTGTAATCTTTATTTGCAGTGGCTCCTGGAGTTTCTCTAATTTCAGAGGGAATCTGTTCCCGTCCGGTGGAAAGGGATTTTCAGCAGCCATTGCGTTGTTGATCATGAAATTTATCGGATTTGATCTGATTCCGCAGTTGTCCGAGGAGGCAAACTTCCCGAAAAAGAAAATGTGGAAAGCATTCGTTGGTTCTCTTGGGTTTACAGTATTGATCTATGGTATGGCTGTTGTCGGTGTCGGTGGAATTATTTCGCAGGACTGGGTGCTTCAGACAGATATCGTAGATCCGCGTGTTGCCGATATGATCGATATGCACTGGCTTGGTATTGTAATTGTTATCATGGGAACAGGAACCTGTCTGACCACATTGTCCGGATTCTGGATGTGCGCGTCCCGTACTCTGTTTGGAGCTGCAAAGCAGGCACAGTTTACGAAAAAGCTGGCAAAAGTAAACAAACATGGACAGCCGTTTCTGGCCAATATCATCGTTGGTATTTTATCTATTTACTTTACGGTATTTGCACCGGATGCATGGGTAAATTATATTTACACGATTTACGGATTGACAGCCGGAGTTGTATATCTGCTGGTTGCACTGTCCTTCCTGAAACTGCGTCGTTCTCATCCGGAATGGGAGCGTCCGTATAAATTGCGGATTCCGTGGTTTTTTGGTATTGCGTCTATCATTTTCTGTGTGTACGTTATTTATGTGACGATTACAACGATGGATCGGAATGCATGGATTGTTCTGATTGTTTATATCGTACTCGGAATTCCGTTCTGGGCTTACGCAAAAGCAATGCAGAAAAAAGATCCGGAGAACTGGAAAGAAGTAATTACAAATCCGGATACAGAAAAACTGAAATAAAGTGTGGATATATGTGCTGTTTCAGAGAAAAATATAGACAGTTTCATATAGTAAAAGGGAACTCTGACTTATGTGACAGATATGTTGCACGGGGCAGGGTTCTTTTTATTGCAGACAGTAATTTTTACCAATACGGATAATTCAGAAAAAAAGGACTGGAAAAAGAGTGGAAAACGTGGCACAATAAGATTGATGAAAAACATAGTATGAAAGGAATTAAAGCAGAAAATGGAACAGTGTAAGATTGTAAATATGTACGATTTAAATGAGACAATCGCAAAAGAATATATGGAAACTGCAGAGTATCCGTGGGAACTTTTGGACGGACTTTCTGATTATATCAAAAGACTGGGTGACACTCTGGATCCGGAGAAATATGAAAAACGTGGCGAAGATGTATGGGTAGCTAAAAATGCAAAGGTTGCACCGACGGCATTTCTTGGAAGTCCTCTGATCATTGATGAGGAAGCGGAAGTTCGCCATTGTGCATTTATCCGCGGATCAGCTATTGTTGGAAAAGGTGCGGTTGTAGGAAATTCTACAGAATTAAAAAATGTCATTCTGTTTAACAAAGTACAGGTTCCACATTACAACTATGTGGGCGATTCGATTCTTGGATACAAAGCGCACATGGGGGCAGGTTCCATTACTTCAAATGTCAAGTCTGATAAAACATTGGTTGTAGTACGTGATGGCAAAGAAGAAATTGCTACCGGAAGAAAGAAATTCGGCGCAATGCTTGGAAATAATGTCGAAGTAGGATGCAATTCCGTGTTAAACCCGGGAACTGTGATCTGTCCGGAAAGCAATGTATATCCGTTATCTGCAGTCCGTGGAGTAGTACCTGCACATTCTATTTATAAAAACCGTAATGAAATTGTAGAAAAACAGTAATTAGTCATGACTCATTTGTGCTATTTTTGATACATGAGAAATTTTGTAAAAAAAATGTCGGAAAAGACTTTACGAATGATGAAAAATGTGTCAAAATACATACGGATGTTAAAAAAATAACAAAGTAATCCTGTGCAGAAAGCCCGGTTGACACATGATAGGAAATAATATATGTTTTCTATGAAAATCAATAAAGGATAGGTATAGCGTATAGGATCTCTTTCAAAAACATTCATACATAGAAAGGAGTTTTACAATGATTTATTCCAAAGAAGTAGAATTGATGTGCCCGGTTGCAAAAGGCGCAAAACATGAACCTGCTCCAATCCCGGAAGAGGGAAAATGGGTTCACTCCAAAAAAATTGAAGACATTTCCGGTTTTACACACGGTGTGGGCTGGTGTGCTCCGCAGCAGGGTGCATGTAAGCTGACTCTGAATGTAAAAAACGGTATCATCGAGGAGGCTTTGATCGAGACAATCGGATGTTCCGGTATGACTCATTCCGCAGCGATGGCAGCAGAGATTTTACAGGGAAAAACAATTTTAGAAGCATTAAATACAGACCTTGTCTGTGATGCAATCAATACAGCAATGAGAGAGCTGTTCTTACAGATTGTATATGGTAGAACTCAGAGTGCTTTTTCTGATGATGGTCTGGCAATCGGTGCCGGTCTTGAAGATCTTGGTAAAGGACTTCGTTCTCAGGTTGGTACAATGTATGCAACAAAAGAAAAAGGTGTTCGTTATCTGGAAATGGCAGAAGGCTATGTAACAGGCATTGCTCTGGACGAGGATAATGAGGTAATCGGATATCAGTTCGTAAGCCTTGGCAAAATGACTGACTTTATCAAAAATGGCGATGATCCGAATACTGCATGGGAGAAAGCAAAAGGTCAGTATGGCCGTGTAGCTGATGCAGCAAAAATCATCGATCCGAGAAAGGAGTAATGGACAATGGCTTTATTTGAATCATATGAAAGAAGAATTGACCAGATCAATTCTGTTTTAAATAGTTATGGAATTGCTTCTATCGAAGAAGCAGAGAAAATCACAAAAGATGCTGGTCTGGATGTATACGATCAGGTAAAGAAAATCCAGCCGATCTGTTTTGAGAATGCATGCTGGGCTTATACAGTAGGTGCAGCTATCGCAATCAAAAAAGGATGCCGCAAAGCTTCTGAGGCAGCTGCAGCAATTGGAGAAGGTCTTCAGGCTTTCTGCATCCCGGGTTCTGTAGCAGATCATCGTAAAGTAGGTCTGGGACATGGTAACCTTGGAAAAATGCTTCTGGAAGAGGAGACAGAGTGCTTCTGTTTCTTAGCTGGTCATGAGTCATTCGCAGCAGCTGAGGGCGCAATCGGTATTGCTGAGAAAGCAAACAAAGTACGTCAGAAACCGTTACGTGTTATCCTGAACGGTCTTGGAAAAGATGCAGCTCAGATCATTTCCCGTATCAACGGTTTCACATTTGTAGAGACAAAATATGACTACAAAGAAGCAAAACTGAACGTCGTATATGAGAAATCATATTCTAAAGGACTTCGTGCTTCCGTAAAATGTTACGGTGCAGATGATGTTCAGGAAGGTGTTGCAATCATGCATCATGAGAACGTTGGTGTATCTATCACAGGTAACTCCACCAACCCGACACGTTTCCAGCATCCGGTAGCAGGTACATACAAAAAAGAGTGTATCGAGCAGGGTAAAAAATACTTCTCAGTAGCATCCGGCGGTGGTACAGGACGTACACTTCATCCGGATAACATGGGTGCAGGTCCTGCTTCCTATGGTATGACAGATACAATGGGACGTATGCATTCTGATGCACAGTTTGCAGGTTCTTCTTCTGTACCGGCTCATGTAGAGATGATGGGCTTAATCGGTATGGGTAATAACCCAATGGTTGGTGCTACAGTAGCAGTTGCCGTTTCTGTTGAGGAAGCTGCTAAGGCTGGTAAGTTCTAAGAAAACCGCATAAATACTGACTTTTTGAGGGCTTGGTTCGTTTTGACAAGCCCTCAATTTTTGTATATAATACACACGTAATACACAGGTAATACACAATGCGTAATACACAAATAATACACAAATGGACAGTAGTTTCCATTTGAAAAGCGGAAGGATGGATTACGATGAAATTACCTAATGGATACGGCAGTGTACACAAATTGAAAGGAAAAAGGCGAAAACCATGGAGGGCTAGAATTACAGACGGATTTGTTTATGATCTGGTGGAAGATAAACAAATTCAAAAGTATAAGACGCTTGGATATTATGAAACAAAACAAAAAGCATTACAGGCGCTTGCTGCATATAATGAGAACCCGTATGATTTAGATGCTGACAAGATTACGTTTGCTGAATGTTACGAAAAATGGACGGAAGAATATTTTAAAAAAATCACTCCAGCTGCTATTAGAACCGTAAAAGCCGCATATAAGTATTGTTCTTCTTTGTATAATATGAGAATGAAGGATATTCGGGTATATCATTTGTCTGGTTGTATGGATGATGGATATATTATTCAAGATAAGGGAAAAGATAAAGGAAAGAAGAGAATGGCTTCAGCCGGAACGAAATCCAGAATGAAATCTATGTTCAATCTGATGTTTGATTATGCAATGGCGCATGAGGTGGTTTTTACAAACTATGCGAGAAATTATAAGATTGATGCTGAAATACTAGAGGAAAAAGAAAAGAATAAAAGACTTAAAATACCGTTTTCAAATGAAGAAATTGATATTTTATGGGATAATATTGAATTTGGATTTACGGATATGGTATTGATTCAGATATATTCAGGGTGGAGACCGCAAGAATTAGCAATATTACAAGTAGCAGATATTGATCTTGAAAAAGGAATTATGTCTGGTGGTTTAAAATCAGATGCAGGAAGAAATAGAATTGTTCCAATACATCCGCTAATAGAACCACTTATTAGAAAAAGGTATGATGAAGCAATGAAACTTCATTCTGAATATTTGTTCAATGATGAAACAAGTCAAACTGGAATGGAAATGACCTATGATAAATATAGGGGTAGATTTAATAAAGTAATGGAAAGAAATAAAATGACACATACCCCGCACGAATGTCGTCATACATTTATTACGATTGGAAAGTCTAATAAAATGGATCAGTACATTCTGAAATTGATTGTGGGACATGAAATAGATGATGTTACAGAAAAATTCTATACACATAGAACAATAGAACAATTAAGGAATGAAATGAATGCTTGTATCACAAAGCATATTAGTATGAAAAATAAAGATCTTTTTATCGATGATATGTATGATTAATAATAGATAGTATATAAAGAAGATGGAACCGATGTGTTTGCCATCTTCTTTTTTTGTTGCCATAAATTGTTATATATGATGTATCTTGATTAAAAGAATACAGGTGTGAAATGTGAATGTATCTACATCTTGTAGTTAAGTTGACGCAAAATACAAAGTGACGTATATATAGCACTAAGGAATCAGAGAAATCTGATCCGATAAAAATGAACGAAAGATACCATATTGTTACAATCCAGAAAAATTAATTTCTTGTAAATAACGAAGTAATCTATTGACAAGACACAACCCAAATTAGGTAGAATAGATTCAAAGATAAGGATTGATAAATTTTCTTGGTAAAAATACAGGGAAATGAATCAGTCCTTTTTTTTGTTGGATTTTTTCGGGAAGAGGGCAAAAAAGCAGAGGTGAAGGAGGTAAAACATGAGAAAAAAAGAAATCAAATGTCCTTATTGTGGCAGTAAAGCAAAATTAGTTCATTTTTATGATATCTATGGGAAGGACGCAACTCATCCGGAAAGGTATGCGTGGGCATGCGCAAGATTTCCACAGTGCGATTCTTATGTAAGCACAATCAAAGGTAGCACGAAACCAGCGGGAACACTTGCCGATGCACAACTACGACATGAGCGGATTGAAGCTCACAGGGTTATCAAAAAAGTGGTGGAGAGCGGTATGGATCAGCATAGCGTCTATCGTTACCTGGAAGACCGGATGGGTCTGCAGAGAGACCAGTTACACATTGCAAGCTCAGGGATTTATTATTGCCGACTGGTACAACAGATTCTGAAATCTTTGTTAGAAAGGAGATGCGGAACATGTTAGGTAAGAATGCAGAAAAAGAATTATTGGCAAACATGGAAGAAATCCGATATATGACCAGAAGTATTGTTCGTAAAAGTGCAATATTTGCGAAATATATGGATATAGAAGATTTTTATCAGGAGGCGTATATTGAATACTTACAGTCTGTAGATTCGTATGATCACACAAAAGGAAAAAGTCTCCATAATTACGCTTATAGCAGAATCAGGCATCGTTTGATGAGTATTTTTCGGAAAAACCGGAATATATACCAGGAATATGGAAGCAATAAATTAGAGGAACAGTTGTCATGTAGACAGGATGTAGAAAGTGAATTACGTGCAGCGGAGTTTGCGGTGGACTATCTGGAAGTAGAAAAGGAGATGATGAAGGTATATATGGATGCTCCAAAAACGATACAGTATGGAATCCTTGCAATCTGTAATGAGGTGCGAGGGATTTCAAAAGCAGAAACAGCGAAAAAACTTGGCATAACTACCAGCTATATTACAGTAAGTATGCGGCGTGCAGCAGACAAACTGAAGTTACCAGTGATGTTTGCCTGGTATGGTTATCATAATCTCAAATGACTAGAAATGATTTTATGATTTAGTATGAAAAGGAGTAAAAATGGCGAATCCGTATAGAAAAGTAATGTACCGATTAAAAGAAAAATGGTCTATTCGGGAAATCGCGGAATTATATGTTGACCGGAATTTCAGTATGGATCTGGTCTCACATATTACGGGAATCCCGTTAGCACTATTGAGCCATATCTTATGGGATTATCATCTGCCAGAAGTGAAAAGCAAATATTATACAGAAAACTTTTTAGGCGAGATTTCCAAACTTACAAAACAAATGCATGCAGAATTTTTCCGGGAAGAGCGGATCTTTACACGACAGTATGAGAATGACAGACGAAAGATGGAGACAGATTTTTTAGCAGAGATTTCGTAACAAAAGAATCATAACTCTATTCGTTTCGCAAGGAAGGAAGGGAGAAAAATGGCAGGGAATAAAAAAGTGAACTCTATTTTTCAACATAAGAGAGAAATACGTGACTATGCACTATGGGCATTGCAGGTGCCGGATATTGGTCCGAAAGAAGATACCTATCTTTTGGTTTCGGAAGCCCAGGCGGGAAATGTAGATGCCAGAAATATTTTATACCTGGCTTATATGAAGTATGTATTCTACATTGTTTCGCATTATTACAGTTTCAAGGATTATATGGAAGGGGAAATTGAAGATTGCGTGCAGGAAGGAATGCTTGGATTGTATGAGGCAATCATGCGATTCGATATCACAAAAAATGCGAGTTTTACGACTTACTTAACCATCTGGGTGAGAAAATATGTTTCCAGATATCTATCGGAAGATGGAACGATCAAACGATCTTCCAGGATCGTGAAAAAAACCCAACAGTTGCAGAGTGCCTGCATGGACTATGAGCTGCTTCATGGAAGGCGACCTACGATCGCGGAACTTGCGGAAATAATCGGGGAAAGCGAAAATGTAACCAGAAATCTGCTGGAAGCATTGCAAAGAGCAAGAATCAAATCTCTGGATCATCCACGAAATGACGATGAAAAGTGGACAGAACAGTTAAAATACGATTATGATCTGGAATCCGAAGTGTGTCAGGAAGTGATGAATCGTGAATTTGAAAATATGGTCATTGAGGTGCTTCAGAATGAGACCGACCGGCAGATCATCGATTATGTTTTTGAGTATGCTGACAATGACATGACACGCTCGGAGATCGCGGAAAGCGTAGGAGTATCCAAGCAGTATATCTGCAAGCGAATCATCGCAATCAAAGAGCTTTTGAGAAAAAAACATATCATCTAACGGAATGAAACATCCTCCGGCATTTTGCCAGGGGATGTTTTAAGTTTCCGAAAAAGAAGAACTGACGTATTTCTATTAATAGAGGTCATCTATTCTGTATATACAGAACGTCTAAAAAATAGCGAGAACTATTTCTTATCATGTGGAGCGTTGTCTGCGCTCGGAATCCAATTACAATCGGGAGCAATCCTGTTTATTTGATAAATGAAACTAACATAGAGAAAGGAGGGGATGCCATGGATTATGCGGTTTTTCAGGACTGTGTCAAGAGTATGGATCTGCGGCAGCGTTTCCAGAAATTGCAGGATGAGATTTATATCCTGAACAAAAACCGGGAGCTTGTTCCAAATCTTGAATGGGATCAAAGGTACGCCAGAGCATATGCACAGTTATGGCAGCAGATCCGGCAGCGGATTAAGGTCATACAAAAACGGATGCTTTCCGAATATCACCTGCCTAAGTTGAAAGATGAGCAGAAATATCAGTGGTTTATGAGGCAATTTTTAAGCCTGACCACACAGGAAGAGGAGAAAATCTGCCAGATGATCTACCGAAAGGAACATTTTAGACGGATCGAACTGGAATTTTTTTTATGGAGAGAGACCATCGACCGTCTGGTCGGAGAATATAACGTGCAGAAGGCAGAGGAAGGATTAGAACATGAAAGCATTACAAACACATGCACAGATGCTGGAGCCAAGCCTGGGCTTTTTTGAAAATGAATGGTCTGTATTGCTGCAGTTTTTACTGGGACAGGGATATAAACTTTCGATACGGGTTAATGGATTTTTTGTGATCCGTCCGGGAGAAGATGCCTGTTTTTCACGCTGTCTGAATCTTTTGGAGATTGTGAATGAAGCGTTGGCGTGTAATGCCCGGTGTCAGCAACTATCCTGTCAGAAGCTGTATGCGAAGCAGGGGGATAGGATGGCTTTATGGAAGGAGATCCACAGTGGTATTGAGCGGGAACGGATGTTCCTGAAATTACAGCGGCATCTGTCGAAGCAGGAGGGAGTGCTGGCTAAACAATGGAAACGAATGTGTTAAAAATGGAAAGCTTCTGGCAGAAACATAAAAAATATGCAGCAGAAGTGTATGAAATCGGAACCAACGTAACCGGAAAACAGCATGGATATGGAAAATACCGGCAGGGAAAAGCCGAACTGATCTGTGAACTGTTTGAGATACCGATGGAACCGTTTTTACAATTTTCAATGGAAAGGGGAAAAGAAGATGGTTGATATTCTAAAAGGAATGGATGTCTCACTGTGTGTATTCATGGCAGGGATCGTGGCATTTGTTATCGCGGCGATCCTGTATCTGTTTTTGTGGGAAACCTGGTCGAAAGCCTATGAGGAAGATCTGGAAGAGGAAACCATAGAGTATTACATGATCTATACGGTTTGGAGTAAACCGGAATCCTATGGGAGCAGGGTGATCCTGGCAACGGCAGATGAAGCGGAAGCAAGATTCCGGTTCCATCTGATCCGGACGGTGTCGGAAATATATTTTTCCGGTGCGGCGATCGCGGAACATAGAGACGGAATCCGTATCTCCAAAGGAGATGCAAAACTGTATTATGTGATGAAAACGGTGCAGGTAGAAAATCTATAAAAAATAAGAAAGAGAGGACAGAAAAAATGGAACAGTTACAAATTGTAGCAAAGATCACCCCAGGTGCAATCCAGACCAATTTCGAAGAGACGAAACAGTGGCTTGCCCAAAAACTGCAGAAGTATAATCTGAGCAATTATACCGGTGACGATGCCATAAAACAGATGAAAGAGGGGCGTGCCACTCTAAACAAACTGAGTGATGCCCTGAAAGAGAGAAAACGAGTGGTCAAGGAGCAGTTTCTGGAACCATACACTGCATTTGAGATGGCGGCAGATGAGCTGCTGGCAATGATCCAGGAGTCCTGCGATACGCTGGATGGAAAAATCAAGGAATATGTGCTTATCGAAAAGCAGGAGCGCGAGAAAGAAATCACAAAATATTACCGGGAGGCAGTGGCAGAAGCAGGGATTACCTATGATCTGTGGACACAGATCTATGACGGGAAATGGCTGAATAAAAGTTGCAGCAAAAAAACTTGGAAGATGGCAATCACAGAAGCAATCCAGTCTTACCAGAAAAATATAATGCTCTTAGGGCAGCTTGCGGGTGAAGATGATTTTGAGGCGGCACGAAAGCTGTATGAAGTGGACTTAAACTTGCAGGATGCGATAACCTTTATAACCAAGAAAAAGGCAGAAGCGGAAGCACTTGAGCGGGAGCGGATACGCATTGCTGCAGAAGAAGCAGCAAAAGCACAGGCACGCGTGGAAGCAGAAACCCGGCAGGTAATGCAACAGGCAGAATCTTATGCCAGAGAGCGGGAAGCGGCTGTACGGAAAGAAGAACAGGAAGCGGCACAGAAGCAGATGCAGCAAAAGCAACAGGAGCTGGAGCAACAGACCTATCTTCGTATGCAGAAGCAGATGCAAAGGCAGACACAGGCCATGCCGGTACAAAGAGCCGGGATGAGTTACCAGACTGGTATTCCGACAGGTGGAAGCACAATGTCAGGAAGGTGGGCAGCCGCCACATCCGGACAGGGAATGTCGCGACCGGCATATGGTATCCGGCAGGGGATGCAACGGCAGCAACCGGTACAGCGGGGAAATGCACCGATCCAACGGTCAGTGCAGCAACCCATTTTGCAGACACAGGCGGCAGAACTGTGTACGTTTACGGTACATAGGGTACACCAGGAAGAAGTCTGCCAGTTTTTGACACAACGTGGTATCGGGTATCACATTCACTAAGATGCAGAAAGGACATGACATGAGTTTTAATATCAGCGAGGTTGCAGACTACCTTGGAATTGAAAAATTACAGGATACAGGTGGGGATTCCATTTCCATCTGCTGTCCGTATTGTGGCGACCGGCGAGGAAAAAATACAATATGTATCAGAAAGGATGGAAAGGAAAAAAATGTATTCCAGTGTTTCTCATGCGGCAGGCATGGAAATATGCTGGATTTGTATCTGGATCAGAAAGCCGGATATGTCGGAGCCGATCGTTATAAACGTGCATATGCAGATCTGAGGGATGCGCTTGAAAAAGGGCACAGGGATCACACCCCAAAAAAACGGGTGGAAGAAACAGACAGAAAAACAGAAAAGACCAAAGCTCCGGTGAACGTGTTAGACCATACCTACCGGAGCTTGTTACGTCATCTGACGTTGCAGACGATAGACCGATTGGACCTGCAACGCCGGATGCTTACTGATGCAGAGATAGAGGCGGGATTGTTTCGGTCTGTGCCATCTGATCCGGTGGGCATCTGCCGGATTTTAAAGAGGGAAGGTTGTATGCTGGAAAACGTACCAGGTTTTTATAAAAATGCAGCAGGTAACTGGCAGTTAAATGTATGGGCAGAAGGCTACTTTTGTCCGGTGCTGCAGGATGGATATTTGGTCGGGATGCAGATCCGGCTGCGTAACCCGAAAAAGCAGAAGTATATCTGGTTATCCAGTTCCGGCAAAAGGGCAGGAATTTCGTCCGGAGCCCCGGTCTGCTTTTATGGCGATCCGGATGCAGAGTCTGTCATCATCACAGAGGGTATTTTAAAAGCATATGTAACGTACTGTCTGCTTTCGGATATCGGTGTCAGTGTGATCGGAGTGCCGGGGGTGAATGTCCTTGGCGGATTGAAGGAGCTTCTAAAGCAGCATCATCATAAGATTGCCTATGAAGCCTACGACATGGACAAGTATATGCCGGTAGCCTGCATGCGGGACTATGAAGCCAAGAAGTGCGCTGCCTGCATACAGTCAGGCGGGCGTGAAGCCTACTGCCCGGATGGAAGTTGCAGATATAAGGAACGAAAAAGGCAGATGATCCAGGAAGCACAGGATTCCCTGCAAAAAGTGATCACCAAGGCAGGTCTGATCGGCAGATCCTATCACTGGGACAGAGATCCGGTCAGCGGTCTGTGGCTTGGAAACAAAAAAGGGATTGACGATTACTGCAGTATGCGGCGAGGAGGAATGAGTCATGCAGGAGCTGGCTATCCGGGCAGTGCCCGTACAGGTGCGCTGTGAGTTTGATGATTACCAGGTGGTGGTCTATGAGACGGAAGCAGGAGAACTGACGGCCGTTGGCTCCCTGCTGTGTACGGAAGGGGAATGTGTCCTGCATGGGAATTTTTCCCAACATAAAAAATACGGTAAACAGTTTCAGGTGACGTATTGTGAAGAAGTATTGCCGACGACATCGGAAGGGATGAAACGGTATCTGGTGAGCAGCGGGATTGCCGAAATAGGAAGTGCAACGGCAGACCGCATCGTGGATACGTTTGGAGCAGAAACATTTCAAGCCATGCGTGATCCCGTCCGGTTAGTTACAGTACAGGGAATCTCGGAGACAAAAGCGGAAAAGATCGTTGCGTCATTTAAAAAATGCCAGGAGTTACAGGAATATGTACAGTTTTTGGCAGACTACCGGATTCCAAGCGGAAAAACAAAAGAAGTTTATCAGAAATTTTCCGGGATACCAGATGCACTTTCGGTGTTACAAAGCCGTCCATATCTGCTCTGCATGTGTGAAGGGATCACCTTTGCCATGATTGATGCAGTGCAAAAACAAAGAGAAGGATTTGATCCGATCCATGGTGACCGGATCTGTTTTGCTCTGTCCGCTGTCATGCAACAGAATGAACAAAACGGACATGTATTTATGCAGAAGGAAGACTTGTTTGAAAAGGCAGTGAATATCCTGCGGACACCGGGGTGTGACCGGTCAGTGTTTTTCCCATACATGCAAGCAGGACTTGTGTACCTGGTGAAAAACCAGACGTTGATCTATGACTGCGGTGTGCTTTACCGGAAACCGATGTACCTTGCAGAAAGTGAGTCAGCAGAAAAACTGCTGAGACTTTTATGGGACGGACAAAAGCAGAAATTAACGAAAGATAAGATCGATGCAGCATTAGTGGAAGCAGAAAAACGGCAAAAATTGGCACTCTCAAAGGAGCAGAGAAACGCCGTTTCATATGCGCTGACAGAAACAGTGAGCATCATTACTGGTGGACCGGGAACTGGAAAGACATGTCTCTTACAAGTACTGATCTGTGCAGAAGAAATGCTGCATCCGGAAGGAAAACTCACCTTGTGTGCCCCTACCGGGCGTGCTGCCCGAAAAATGGCGGAGAGTACCGGAAAAGTTGCAGTCACGATGCACCACTTGCTTGAGATCCGTTAGGAGGAGCAGGAACGTGAGGAAGAAGAGGAATTAAAACTAAGTACAGACCTAGTGATCGTTGATGAGTGTTCCATGGTGAGCATGCAGTTACTGTATGCATTGCTGAAAGCATTGGATAAGGGGACGCGGCTGGTGTTGATCGGAGATTGTGACCAGCTTCCCAGTGTACAGGCAGGAAATGTGTTTGCTGACCTGATCGGAAGCCAGGTGTTTCCGGTTACTTATCTAACAAAAACCTTCCGGCAGAAACAGGGGAGTGCGATTCTTACCAATGCAAGCTGTGTCAACCGCGGACGGGGCAGGTTTTTATGGAACACAGACTGTATGCTCTGCCAGACCTGGCAGGAAGAGGATACACTGGACGGTCTGCTCCAGGTGATCCGCGCTCTGCAAAAACAGGGGATTTCCTCAAAAGCCATGCAGGTGCTCACACCGTTTCGAAGTAAAACAAAGCTTGGGTGTATCCAGCTAAACCGGGTGCTGCAGGAACTTATGAACCCGAAAACGGCAGGAACGGTTGAACTGCTGGTTGGAAGCCGGTGTTTCCGCAAGGGGGATAAAGTGATGCATCTGGAAAATGAAGAGGATGTAAGCAACGGAGATGTTGGTTACATTACAGAGATCAACCAGACGGAACGGAAACTGACGATCTTGTATGAGACGGGCGTGGAACGTACTTACACGTCAGAAGAATTTTCCATGCTGGAGTTAGCGTATGCATTGACAGTGCATAAAGCTCAGGGCAGCGAATACGATTGCGTGATCCTGCCATTCACCAAGATCTTTGGTCGCATGCGGCAGAAGAACCTTCTGTATACTGCTATGACGCGCGCCAGGAAAAAGCTGGTGATCGTTGGAAACGAAGAAACGCTATGGTATGCATCTGGCAACCGTATGGAGCGTAGAAACTCCTATCTAGGATTCCGGCTTATGGATGGGAACCGGATGCGGAAAGTAGCGCATAATGAAAGAAAACTAAAAACTGTCATATAGGGAAAAATGAAGCTGCCGCTCCATGAATGTTTGTTCGTGGAAGCGGCAGTTTCCCTATGATGATGTGCGAATAATTTGAAAAAAGGGATGGCATATGGTAGTATTAAATGATAAAGATGTCAGGCAGAAAACAGGGGTTATCCTAGAGCAAAAAAGCAACCTGATGGGAGAGGAGACGGGAATGGATAAAAAATGGACACTCCACGTTGAAAATTTTGCAAAAATAAAAAGTGCAGATGTTACGATCGCACCGTTAATGTGTTTTGTGGGTGATAACAATAGCGGAAAAAGTTATTTGATGAGTATTTTATGGGGAATATTGACTTTAGGTAAAGATATTTTCCCAAAGAAGCCCTCTGAAGCAAAGGCATACAAGCAGTGCGAAAGCTGGTTAAAAGAACATCTTAACACAGAAACTGCACTGACGGATGATGCGATAGACCTGTATATAACCTGGTTTAATGAATTACTGAGTACACAGAAAAAAGCTCTGGTAAAAAAAATTTTTAACTATGAGGTTGAGATTGAAAAACTAAAGATCAGACATTATGAGAGGAATCATCCGATCAAGATGGTTTGGGATGCGTCTGCATCCAGATATTCTGTCACAGGCGGATATATTAAATTCCCAGAAGTGGAAGCGGCAAACCGGGAAGAATTACTCCGTATGAATGCTTATATCTGCTGGAATTTATTAATGGAAGGAATTGCAGCACCATGGTATACGCCGGTCGTAAAGGGCAGACGGAATGGGGAACCAATTTACTTACCGGCATCAAGAACCGGATTTATGCTCACGTATGCCCAGTTGATTGAAAATTCACTGCAGATTAGTTTTTCACCGGAATTGCAGGATAACACAAGTACCCTGACACTTCCGTATGTAGATTTTTTGCAGTTGATAACAAAGTTTGAAATCAATAAAAAAGACAGCAAAAAGTATGCAAAGATCATCGAATATATTGAAAAGCAGATGACAAAGGGAAATCTGTCCGTAAAGAAAGATATGATGCCAGTGATCAAATATCAACCGGAGGGAAGTGAGAAAGAGCTTCCACTGTATGTGGCATCTTCCATTGTTTCGGAGATTTCTCCGCTGCTGTTGGTGCTGAAATCCGGGATCAATTTTAATGCGATGATCATTGAAGAACCGGAAGCACATCTGCATCCAGAATTGCAGCAGAAAATGGCACGATTGCTTATTAATATGATGAATCTTGGGATTCCGGTATGGATCACTACGCACAGTGATACGATTTTACAGCATATCAATAACATGATGAAATTGAAAAACCATGTGCGGAGTAGTGAACTGCAGAAAGAATATGGATACCGGAAAGAAGATCTGCTTTCCAGAGAAGATGTTCAGATGTATCAGTTTGTTCCAGACAATAATGGAAAAACACACTTAGAAGCGCTGGAAGCAACAAAGTACGGATTCGTTGTGCCTACATTCAATAATGCCCTCGAAAAGATTGTAGAGGAAGTGTATGCATTTCAGGAGGACTGATAAATGGTAGAAGAACGGATTGCATATGGAATTGAGAAGTTTTTGGAAGAAGATTTTTTCCTTCCGGAAAATGATTCTTACTGCTTGGAGGAAAAGAGCGAATCTGGCAGAAGCGAGCTGCAGGTGACCATTCAGGGAGATAACTTATGCTGTGAAGATTATGATCACAAAGGGAAGTGTAATTTCCTTAAACGTGAAAGTCCCCTGAAATTACAAAGAAGTGTAGATCATGTGTTGCTCCAGAAAAAAGATGGAAAATGGATCTTGCATCTGATCGAAATGAAAAGTAAAGTTGATGATAAAAAGTGGCATGAGATAAAGCAAAAAACGCGTGCCAGCTATTTTAACGTCTGCGCATTGGAACGGGTGCTTGGGATACATATTGATGAGGTTGAGGTATATACAACCTATGAAACTACGGGATTTTGGCATTCGGAGCAAAGCGAAGATCCGAAAATCATTGTACCACTTCTTGGAAAACCGTTGCCACCAAAGCCGGAGAGCGAATGGGAGAATCATAGAATCAGTGTGGATGTTGGAGAAATCGTGCAGTTTCATCATCATGCCGTAAAAATGCAGCGGACAGAAGATGGGAGAAAACTGATCGGTGAACTAAACATTCAGTGATCAAAACACAAAGTAAATAAGCAGAAGCTATATTGAGAGTGTACTCACAAAGATGTGGGTACTCTTTTTTGTTTCTAAAAACACATAATTATATCAACTTATGTCAAAAGCCAGGAATATTTATCAGAGTAATCAATGCACCATATTTGCCAAAAATATAGATGGAAAAAGGCAGGCAGTATGGTAAAATGAAAGTAACAAGCAGCGGCAGGTAAAGAGTTTTTGGAGCTTAAAAAAACCGAAGCGTTTATGTGATCTATGCAAAAACCAGATTAGAAGGCCAGAACAGAAAAAGGGGGACAAGGCAGGTATGGTTATGAACAAAACAATTAAAAATGCAATGGAAGAATTGGAAGATTGGTTATCTGATCCAAGTGAATTGGGAAAGAAACCGACGAAGATAGAATATACAAATGCATTTGCAGATGAGGACGGTATAAATTGTTTGGTTTTCAAGTATAAAAAGAATCTATTGGGGAAATGGTTATTGGGGATTGTAAGTGAATCCGGAATTTTCAGTGAAATGGGAGAATATAATCAGAAAACGGAAATTGATGATGCCAAAAGAATACTGGAAATGTTGAAGAACTATTGGAAAGAGATGGCGAAAAATTAGTAAAACAGAGCGAGGGAACATGATGAACAGGATTCCAGTATTTTATATATTTTTTTGTATATTGGCAGTCTGTTCCGTACTGATTATTGTCATGCGTTGGAAAAGATATGTGAAATATTCTAATGGAACATATAAAAATGTGGGACAGGATTTGATATTTCGGACGGAACTGTCGCGAGATGAAATAGTTCGAAAATTGAAAGTACATGATGTAAATGATACGTTGGATTATGATTTTTATGAAAAAAGTGGTGAATATTTTATTAAAGTAAAAGGTGTAAAACGCCTTGCGTTTAATGGAATATTGACTGCAGATTTCAAGGTTGACTTTTTCGAAAACACACAAAAGTATATTATTATCCATCAGTGCAATAATTTTCAAATGCTATATTCGTCAGGATATGAGGCTGAAATATTTGAGTTCATGGTGAAAAAATTAAATTGTATTCCGCAGAAATCGGTAAATAAAAATGTAGAATTGTAAAGGAGCTGGCATTATATGTTGCCACATAATAAAATAATCAAAACAACTGTTAAGGAATTTTTAGAGCCAGAAAATTTGTTTCAAATAGGAAGTTCAAGAAGTTGGGTAGATGATAATGGGTACTATTTCATTATCGTTGAATTTGCAACAAATGGTTATTCTAAAGGGGCAAGTTTGAATGCCGGAGTCTCATTTTTATGGGAATCTACAGAAAGCCTAAACAAAATGCTATCATATAACTATGGATGTGATGTTAGTACCGGTGTTGGTTATGTGGAATATAAAAACGATGATGAGGCGTTTCAGATTGTCATAGAAAAACTGGCAAAAAGTGCTTTGAAGGAAATAGACGAATATCGAAAATTTTCAGATATGGAATATGCAAAATCCTGTTTGCAGGAGCAAGTTGAGAAACTGCCAGAACATAGACGATTCTGGGAGTTATATCATCTGGCAATGCTCTGTTTCATGAAAGGGGATTTTGAAGAAGGAAAGGAAGTATTTGAACATTATCTGCAAAGATTAAAGGACAGTTTTTATTCTGGGGATTATTATATTGAATGGCATGAACAATTTTATAATTACTGTATTGAAAACATTCAATGTCAGTTATCTTCAAAGGAATCTGCTCAACAAATGGTTATTGATATGATTAACCGAAGACGAAAATCTTTCTGTGAGAAAGCATCGTATAAAAAGATGAGTAAAGAACTGTATACATTATAAAGCGTTTGTGGTTTTTAGACAAATTACAAAAGAAAATCAAAGATTAAGCATGGGGTATTTTTATGAATCTAAAGAATTTGGAATATATAGAAAAAAATAATCCTGTAACCAAAGAAGAAATCGATTTTGCGGAGAAGCGTATCAATGGGGAACTGCCAAAAGTCTACAAAGAATTTTTACGTTATGCAAATGGGATGGTTATGAATTTGTGTGTATTATACGATACACAAAGGATTGTTGAAAGTTGTGAATGTAATGAATTTGCAGAATATGCTCCCGGATACATAAGCATAGGAAATGATAATGGCGATCGGGAACTCATTATAAAAGCAGAAAAGGGAGCTGTACTGTGTGGATTTTTAGATGCTGCAGAAATAGGAAGCTCTGAACCAGAAGAATGGTTTAACTTTAAGTCCTGGGTAGAAAATGGATGTGAAATGGATGAGGAGGACGATACTGAGTATGGAAATGTTTATATCACAAAACTGCCAGACGAAAAATTGAAATTTTTAGCAGAGACGAAAAAGATATTTGCGCTTTCAATATCAACGGGTGTTCTTTACCAACAGGTAAATACCCTGCCATGTGTTATAGTGCAGCAGATTACAGAATCAAAAGCAGATATTTTGATACAGAAGACATCGTATCCTGAATGCTATAAATTTGGAAAATAAAAATGATGATTTTGCTGCTATAGAAATTAAAAACGTTAGAGGGAGATAATGTAGGTATGGGATTGTTTGAAAAATTTAAAAAGAAGAACGAAACACACAAAGAAAGTTATTCAAAAGAGCAAAAGGAATTAAAATTTATAATCCAACAAAATCAGGCTATATTTGGAAATGCTTTTTTAGGAAAAAGAGCAACAGATGCCGAAATAACACAGGCAGAACAGAAGTTAGCTTTAAAAATTCCAGATCCTTTTATATGGTTTTTAAAAGAATATGGCTGTGGTGGATATTGGTTCGACATAATGGGGTATTGTAAGAACGGGAAACCAGAATTTGTAGAAATAACATTGGAACAAAGAAAAAATGGTTTGCCAGAGAAGTATATCATTATAGAAGATTGTGATGAATTTTACTATTGTATTGATAGTGTGAGTGGAAAAATTTCATCATGGAGTCAATATGATAAAGATGGTATACGGGAGCGTTTTGATAATTTCTATAAGTTTTTTAAAGATAATTTGCAAAATGCAATGGATAATTTTTAGAAGACTGGAAGAAGCAATAGCGCATAGGGAAGCCGGAAAATATCCAATATCATCGGATATTTTGGATAAAACGATTGATGAGTTAAAAGAAATATTATCTGCTGAGAAATAAAGAGGATTGGATCGTAAGATATGGAATAAGAGAGGAATGGACCGGTGGCAACAAAAAAGAAGATAACAGATGACTGGCAGCAACTTTTCCCAGAATTAAAAAAGACAAAATTACTTGAAATGGATAACAGATTAGGACCATTGATAACAGGAATTTATTTAAAAGTAGTCAGAAATACATACTATACACCAGTTGCTTATGTACATAATTTATGCGGAGAATATTCTAGCATTACAACATCATTAGAGTGTACCAGTGAAACAATAGCGTTAGAAAAACATGAAGAAAGATATATGTTTTCGGCAGAAAGGTTAAAAAATAAATTGTTGATCCCGCTTAAAGGTGATGTCCCACTAGATAAAATTGTAGACGGATATAAACTTTTTTTGAGTAATCCAAAGAGAAAATCGTTTGAAGAATATAAAGATATTGCACTGGTGTGTGGCTGGTATGGAGAAAAGAAAATACTTGACGATATCCTTGAATATATTTGGAATAATGTGCAAAAGGATAAAAATCATCCTTTTTTTAGAAATAAAGATAGAGGAGTAGAAGGATGGTTTGAAAAAATTCGCGAGGAGTCAAGTGATTGTGAAAGGCTTCATGAAATATGTGAGAAAGAGATACAAAAGCATAAAGTAGGAAAACTGCCATATAGAAATATCATTTGAAAGAGGGGATGTTGTATTTATGATAGCACTTGAGGTATTCAAAAAAATATTAGAAGAAAATGGGGATAAGTTTCCATTATTAACGCTGGATGAATTTTTTGATGGAAATTCAGAAGAAGATTCGATTGCTCCAAACCAGTGGGAAAATGGCCGCCCAACACTGGATGAAATGTGGAAAAAGTTTCGAGAGATTGAGAAACTGCCAAATGTAGCATGGGTGCGTGTTGCGTTACATGATGATACAGAAATTGTGGAAGAGGACGGAATGGAACGTTTAAACCTTGTCGGGGATTCCGTCATAGTGTGTACAGACATGGAAGCTGATGAATTAGAAAATATTGTGGATTGCGACTGGCTGTGTTCGGATGGAGTAACAGAATCAGAACCTGCTTTGTATTATTCCTGTATACCGGAAATTCCAGAGAATTATCAATGTCTGGAAATTGTGTGGGATTAGGTTTGGATTGTGATTTATGGAAGAAGGCAAGCATAGATGAATTTTATAGATAAGGCATTGGCAGAATTTACAAATGGTGAAGATTTTGTACAGAAAATGGCGGACATTTATGAGTATCCAGAAGTAAGAGAAGAATTAGCAAATTATCCAACATGGATCAGGAATATCATAACCGTTATTGATTATGACACAGAGCTGGCTATGGATGGTTTAGAGTTTAAAAGTTATAGAAATGTTATCGATGCTCTGACTGATATAGGGGTGACTACGGAAGCACAGGTTTTGATTGAATTGGAAAGTGACATGTCGCAAGATGGGATAGATAGCTGTTATTCAAAACTAGCACTGAACAATGATTATGAGGCTTTCTGGGATAAAATATATTTGTATGCTGACAAGAATATGAAACAATAAGTAAGATTTTGGCAAAAAGCTTATTAGTGGAATAGTCCTTGTTGCTATGACGCCAGAGAGAAAAGCAGATTTTTAGAGAAGGTTGGATTTATGACGAAAGAGCAGATAATTGCTGGATTGCAAAATGCAGCAAAACCATATGAAGAATATTATATAGAAGATGATCTGATAGATGCTATCAACCAATATCCAGAACCTTTTGAATTAGTGGAGCCGATTTTAGAAATCATAGGTACAAATCCACTGGTCGATTTTGGAATGCCGGGGGATCTGGTTCATTTTGTAGAGCAATTTTATAAACATGGATATGAAGAATTACTGATTTCGTCGGTAAGAAAAAATCCAACTCCACATAATATCTGGATGGTGCACCGTTGCTATAATGATACGGAAAATCCAAAGCGTGAAATGTTTGCTGAACTTATGCGCGATTTGAAAAATGATAGTTCTGTTTCTGCGGAGATCAAAAACAGTATTGATGAATTTGATTGGGAATAAAGTAAATTACTTAAAGTCATAACATATGGAAAAATCCATACCGAAAGGGTACTCACAAAGCTGTGGGTACTTTTTTTAGTTTCCGAAAAAATGGAATCGGCGTATATAAGAAGCATAAGTTATCACATTCTTTTTACAAGAATCTTCACAGATAGGCAGCAGCCTATGTCACAAGAGCAGGGATTTCTACCTGCAGTAATCAAAGGCAAAATAAAAGAGAAAGGAGAGCATGACATGTTATTTATTTCTGCGCTGGAACTGGTGCAGATGTGTCAGAAACATGGCATTTTAATTGGAACAGATTGCGTCATACATTTCTGCGATGAGCAGGGAACCTGGCATGAGATGACACATGCCGGGATGGCTATGGAACTGATGCAGAATGCAGAAGAGACCCGAAAATTATTACGGGAGTTATCAAAGGCAGGAATTACATTTTATTTAAAGGGATAAATTGCCTATAGCAAAGCAAAGGCGCTGCCATGTGATAACGAAAAATGGAAAGGACAAAAGAAAAATGAAAGAAATGACACTTGAAGAAGTAAAAATCTATGTATTGGAGCATTTTTGTGAATACCTTCCAGAATGCTATCAAAAGAGTACGCTTAGAGTGGAATCGGTGGTAAAGAACAATCAGAGATTAACCGGGATCAGTTTAGCAGGGGTAAAAATTTCTCCGACTATTTATTTGGAAAATATTTATGAAGAATATCTGGAGCATAAATCTTCTTTATGCCAGATTTTAAGAAAAAAAGCGAACCTGTTTTATGAGCGCATGAAAAATGGTGAGGAGATCATGACATTGTTAAAAAAGGTAAAAACAATGTCGAAAGAGGAAATCGGGAAACATCTGTTTCTTGCCCTCGTACAGACCAAAAATAACCATGCGCTTTTGGAACATCGCATCCATCGAAAATTCCTGGATTTATCTGTATTATGTAATTACGAATTTTCGGTTGGAAAAGAGCTGTTAAGTATCGGATTAAGTAAAATGCTGTTGGATCAGATTCAGTTATCGGAAGAGGAAGCGTTCAATCTGGCATATAAAAATTCCTGTGCAAGAGGAATACTTCGACAGGATGCAACATTCTACTCACTGGTAAAACTGGAAATGCGGTTGAATCCTGAACTGGAAATGCCTGATGTACATCTGGCATATTCACTCGATGGGGAGTATGGTGCAAATATCATGCTGAATAAGCAGTTTTTAAAAATGGCATCTGATCGTTTTGGTGGAGATTATTATGTAATACCAGCAAGTATTTATGAGCTTATCTTAATATCCGGAAAGATTGATTGTAGTGAGGAAGAAAGAACAGCTTTAAATAAAATGATAGGAGAGGCAAATAAAGTGGCAAAGATGGAGAAATTCATACTGTCAGACCATGCATACTTTTATAATTCCAAAACACACAAGTTGGAATGTGTCTACGAAGAGGAGTAATACCATATGATGAAAACAGTGATTTTATATCTGGCAAGTGCCATTGGTCTTATGCGGATGTTCCAGAAAGCAGGATATTTTGACAAAAAACTGGCATTTGTGCCGATTTTGAATGAATATCTTGCGTTCCGGCTGGCAGGTGTACAAAAAGAATTTCTTTTATACCTGGTCAGCAGTCTGGTATCCTGGCTGTTGCATTTTAACCGGTCACTGATTCTGGCTGTAGCAGGAGCCGGCATCTTTGCGTTAATCCTTCGAATTTATATGGCTTATGAGCTGGCAAAACATTATGGAACAGGAAAACTGATGGCGGCAGGCATTGTATGCTTTCCCGCATTATCATATCTGCTTCTTGGATATGGAAAACATATTTATAAAAAATAGCAGAATGGAGAACAGGAAAAATGAAAAATGAAGCAAAAGAAAGCGGAGTAGTTAAATAAGCAAAAGACGTGGAAAGAACAGGTAGCAATATCTGTTCTTTCTTTTATTAATGGGAGAACAAGATGAAAGCTGAGAAAACAGACAGAAAAGAGCAGGTGCAGGAACTGACGAAAAAGCTGGAGGATGGGATCACTGCATTGTTTGAGAGTGACCGTTATCTGGAGTATTTGACCATTATGGCAAGGTTCCACCATTACAGTTACCGGAATACACTACTGATCTTATTGCAATGTCCGGATGCAACACTGGTTGCCGGATTTCATGCATGGAAGCAGAAGTTTGGGCGTCATGTGAAAAAAGGTGAGACCGGGATCTGTATCCTGGCACCAATGGCGTACAAATACAAGAAGGAAAGTAAGAAACAGGATCAGGAAGTAGTGATTCTGGAACCGGAATCAGAAGATACGAAGCATACAAAAAAAGCGGAGCAGTCAGAGGAACTGGAAGAAAAATCAGAACAGAGGATCGTAGGCTTTCGTGTTGTCCGGGTATTTGATGTTACTCAGACGGAAGGAAAGGAGTTGCCACAGTTAGGGGTAGACGAACTGACGGGAGCGGTAACCGATTATGAAGTTCTCATACAGGCACTGCTTATGGTATCCCCAATGCCGGTCTCTTTTATCGAGATTGAGAGCGGAGCGAAAGGATACTGCAATGTGACCAAACGTGTTATCGCGATCCAGAAGGATATGAGCCAGTTGCAGACGGTCAAAACAATGATCCATGAGATCGCACATGCCATGCTGCATGCTGATAACGATAAGGTTGAAAGAAAAGATGCAGGTACCAGAGAAGTAGAGGCAGAAAGTATTGCTTATGTGGTATGTCAGTATCTGGGACTGGATACTTCCGATTATTCCTTTGCATATCTGATAGGCTGGAGCAGTGGTCGGCAGATGCCGGAACTGCGGGCATCCCTGCATACGATCCAGACAACAGCGGCAGATCTGATCGATCGGATAGAGGAGCAGATCAGTCAGACGAATGCCCGCAAAAGAAAGGCGGAATCGGAAGACTCCGGTCAGGAGATATCCGGTGTTGCGGGTGACTATTTTGAAATCTATCAGTTGAAAGAAAATATGGAAAATCGGCAGTTTTATTTTATGGATCTGTCATTCTGGCAGAGCAGAGGTGTGTCTGTGGAGCATACGAGGTATGACGTAACCTATACGGCACCATTGGATGAAAAAACTACACTGGATGATATTTACTGCCGGTTCAACATAGACCGACCTTCTGATTTCTTCGGGCATTCCTTATCCATCAGTGATGTTGTTGTACTGCACCGGAAGGGGAAAACGGATAGTTATTTTGTAGATAACATAGGATTTCAACCAGTAACAGATTTTTTCAAGAAAGAGCCAAAGGATGTAGCAGTGTAATAGAAAGAGAAGGAGAAAAAGTAAATGGAACAAAACAAAATTGTTACTTATTATGTGATCAAGGATCTTGCAACATGGACAACACGCGGTTGTAAGCAGAGTGTATGCGAACGTTATGAACATGCGGAAGAAGCAATGCAGCAGTTTCGGGATTATGCACAGTGGCAGACCGTCATAGAGGATAAGCGCATTCGTGCAACGCTTGGAATCCGCATCAAGGGACTGGATTTTGACGTAGTTTACCGCATTGGTGGAAAAAATGCCTTGTCCTTAGAATTTCATCTTTCCTCATCTGTAAATGAGAATCAAAATTTTCTGGTAGCATTGCAGAATATCTGCCAGCAGCTTCCGGTAAGTCATGTCCGGATACATCGTCAGATGACGGAGGAGGAGAAAAAAGAGTGGACAAGAGAGCGGTTTACAAAATGGGTATTGCTTAATAATGTGCATGGGATTATCCAAGACTTGGAGAAAAAGTTTGAACCTCTTTATGAGCAACAGAAGCTGGAGCGCTTTTTGCCAACGAGACAGCAGCAGGATGTTGTGGAGCATATGCCACTTGGTGCATGGGACAATCCGTATTTTGAAGCATTGCCACCGGAGCATTTCGCATTATTTGTTCCGTCCCAATCCCTGTATGTCTGCATGCAGACAAGTGAAATGGAATTTGATTATACCCTGTATGACTCACAGGAGCATATACTGGATGGCGGCAGGCTGACCGGAAATGGAGCATGGACTATCTGGGACGCAATGAATGATCTTTTTGAAGAACTGGAAGTGGACTGGAAAGATATCATTGTCTTGGATCATGACAAAGTTAAAGACTGGATCGAAAGCGGAGGAGAAAAGTAAGATGAGATAAGGGAAGGAACCGATACCTGACAGGGCATAGCAAGCACTGGCAGGGTCAGTTTTTTCTTTTCCCTAAAATGCAAAATCACTGCAAAAATGTAGCAATATGTGTGACAGTGGCTTATACACTTGTGAAGCAGTCAAAGCAAATACTTCCATAAAACACAGAAGTTCGTCCTAATCGACGAGCTTTCTTTTTTTTTTGAAAAAACAGGCGTTTTCAGCTATACTAGATAATGATATAGTGACTATTAACAGGTGTACCTTTTGAGAAAAGTCAAGGAAAGGAGCAGAAAGTAAATATGAAACAAAGATATTTGAAAAAGCCTTGTTCATTTTTGCTGGTAAGTGCAATGGTATTGACTATGTTTCCGACGTTTAGTACCAGCGTTCATGCAGAGGAAAATCAATCGCCAACGAAAGAGCAGTTTTCAACTGTTGAAGAATTAAAAAACTATGATACAAATGATAATGACGGAGTGAAAAATCCTGCAAAAGTCTATTTCGGAAACAACAATCAACAGTGGTGGATTGCAGGAAGTCAAAGTAATGATAGCATAACGTTATTTTCGGCAAGTTCTATGAGAGATGATGTACAATTTGAATCAAATTATATGGACAATAAAACATATGATGATAAGTGGAACTGTACCTATCCTGATAGAGAACCGGCAGAAGTTTTCCCGAATCACTACGGTGCGAGCTATATAAGGAATGTTACCTTAAAAGAGATGGAAGCTTCTTTTTTTACAAGTTCAGAACAGGCACTGATAAATGAAACAACGATTTATACGGATGATACGAAAAACAACAGCGTCTATTCCACGACGGACAAGCTATATTTGGCTTATGGAGACCAAGAAGATTATAATCACATTACTGTGGGAAAGAACAGCGCAAATGATTTGAATGACGGTCTTCGTATTGATCCAAGTTATTGGGGAAAATCTGTTCTTGAATTATTTTGGATTCGTTCACCATTTGTTAGTAATGATGATCCGAATGATGGAAGTAGTGTTTTGACTGCGTGGCCTTCTAAGAATTATCCTGCTTTTAATGGAGCTCAAACAAGCAATGTAGAAAAAATAAGACCTGCTTTTGAACTGAATTCATCAACGATTCTTTTTGCATCGGCTGTTCCGTCAGCAACATCTACAGGTAATTTAACATTGCAGGATACGGATGGAGATGGAGCGTTTACATTACGCTATGACGCCGGTAAGTATAGTAAGAACCTAGGTTCAGCCGTAATTTCTTATGATGAAAGCAAGGTTATCTTAACAGATGTTCCAAATGGTACATATCTGGTTGCACAAAACAGCAATGGTACGTATGCGAAACAAATTACGAATGAAACAGAAGTTTCTGCAAGTGGTATGAATTTAGATAATTTTGCGAATTGCAAGATATGGCTGGAAACAACAGATACAGCAAATAGAATCACATATGCGGCTTTGGCAGAGAAAGAACAAGAAACTGCTGTGAATATTGTTGCGGGTGCGGGATTGAATATCACATCGGAAAATGGTGTGCAGAAAGTTGTTCCAAACACGGCAATTACGAATATTATAGTAGAAGCTGTTGACGGATATTTTCTTCCGGATGGTTATGAGGATGGTATCCAGGGCTTGAACGGATTGACAGTAACAAATATCACTAAAAACGGTTTTACCATTATAGGTACGCCAGCAAGTGATGTGAATATCACACTGCCACCTGCAACAAAGGCAGTTTACAGCATGCTTTTAAGTGGTGACGGAACATTTACAGGAACTTGCGTAGGATATCAACCAATTAACGCAAAGGAATTTACGATTACAAATAGCGGAAATGTTGATTTAGAGAATGTAGATATATCTATCACGGGTACAGATAAGGATAAGTTCGAGTTGAGTGGTGATGGTACTACAACCATCCAGCCAAACGACACTCTAAAAGTAGCAGTAGCACCAAAAGACAGTTTAGCAACAGGTATATATCGGGCAACGCTTACTGTAACAGCAGCTAATGCTCAAATAGCAACAACGGAGCTACAGTTTACTGTAAACGAACATGATTATGTTGCAGTCGTTACACCACCAAATTGCACAGAGAAAGGATATACGACATATACTTGCAGGAATTGTAGTCATAGCTACAAAGGAAACGAGGTAGATGCGACAGGTCATACGTGGGGAGAATGGAAAGTCATCAAGGAAGCAACAACCACAGAAACAGGCAAAAAAGAACGTGTTTGTGAACGTTGTGATTATAAAGAAATAGCAGTCATTTCTATGATTTCCAACAAAGAACAGCCTACTACTTCTACAAAGCCAGATACAGCAGTTAAGACAGGCGATAGTACAAATATTTTGCTGTGGAGTATGGTAATGGTCATTTCCCTTGCAGGAATGCTGACAGCATTGTTCTTCAAACGCAGAAGAAACAGATAAGCAAGGATAAGGACAGGGACAAAGGTTTCTGTCCTTTTCTTATCCCCTGCTTTAGAAACGTATTTTTAAGGACGCAAACAGCAACCGACGGAGTGATCCAGACACGGTGGCGGTCGTAAGACAAATCGCCACGCCAGCCTGCTGGCGAGTGTCTGGTTCACTTTGGCGGTTATGCGAGCGAAGCGAGCTTTCTAAACCCCCGTTATCTAACAGGGGGGTACTATTACAAAAAGCAAAAGGCAAAGGAATTTTAAAAGGGGGGCATAGAATGATGGCAAAGCAAAAGACCTATATCGCAATCGACCTCAAATCATTCTATGCTTCTGCAGAAGAAAAATGCAAGGACTTCTGGTGGAATGAGTGTACCTGATAATGACCAGGAAGCCTCTGAGCCTAAAAAAGAGATACTTGGAAAGAAAAAATCCATTGTTGGAAGATTACGTCGGCATCAGGCAGAAATAGCAGCAAAAGAAGGAAAGCCGGTATCAAAATATTTGGAAATGCAGTTAGAGCGAGAGAAAAAGAAGTAAACTGAGTAGTGATGGAGCACTTGGAAGGCATTTTAAAAATGCTTTCTGGGTGCTATTTTTGTTGATTTAGAGTAAGGATAATGGGAGATTGAGTGTGGTAGATGCAGATTTTGCAGTTGTTGCTAAATAAAACCGTAAATAATTACAGGATATGGTGGGGTTTTTATACCCCATGTTTTGATGTAAATTATAATTATCAAAAAGAAAACGATTAATCAGAAGAGATGGAGGATTAAAACTATGATGAATGATTATGGATGTGGAAAAGGCGGACTGGATAATAGTGGATATAAAGAAATTAGACCGATATATGGTAATAAATGATGTTGCATGAGAAAGAACAATGCACTGCTATGTTTTCAGAAATCGTGTAGAATCTACTTGTTGCGTAATAGTTGATGCAGACAAGAATAGATCTGAAAACATAAAATATTAACAATTACTGTTATTGAAAATAGTGAAATTATTATGTATAATGATGTAGAAAACAAAGAGACAAAACACTGAAAAATACGGTGGAAATCTAGTAACAAAAATAAATCAACAGGAAAAGGAGAAAATGACTATGAAAAAATATGAATGTGGACCATGTGGTTATATTTATGATCCGGCAGTAGGAGATCCAGACGGAGGTATTGCTCCAGGAACTGCATTTGAGGATATTCCAGATGACTGGGTATGTCCACTCTGTGGATTGGGAAAAGATGTTTTTGTTCCTGTAGAAGACTAAGCAGATAATGCTAATATGAAACTGATAGACACAAATAATTCCAAGAGAATATATAAAAGAAATGGAGACCAGATTATGACTTACGATTTAAATATTACCTTTGATGATAATTTAATTACAGGAAATAAAACTATCGATACCCAGCATAAAGAATTGATTGACCGTATCCAAAACTTTTTAACTGCCTGTCAAAATGGCGACAGCAAGGTAAAAGCAATCAAAATGCTGGATTATCTGGATGAGTATACTAACTTTCATTTCAAAGAAGAGGAAAAGCTTCAGGAAAACGTTGGTTATCCAGGGCGTGAAACGCATCACGAAAAACATGAAGAGTTTAAAAAGACAATTCAGGTACTGTATGAATACCTTAATGATTATGAAGGACCAACGGATCAGTTCAGTGAACTTGTACAGAAAAATGTGATTGACTGGTTGTTTGGACACATTAAAACAAATGACCGCTCTGTAGCGGAATTTATTTTTATAAGAGAAAATCCTGACCGGTTATAAAATAAATCAGTAAATGCGTTTTATCAGAATTTAGACAAAGTGGTGAATGTTCCTATGATGAATAAACTTTGAGAATACTGTGTCGACACTAAGAAAGTTACAAATGAACAGGAAACCTATTTATTTCACAGTATTACTATGAAATGATAGTTTCCCATTGTTACCCTATGTTGTGGATAACATATACATATATTTCCAAAAGAAATTCAGGTAAAAACTTGCCAATATATGTACAGGTGTATTACTCATTTGTAGATGGAATTCATATTGGTGAGTTTGTGGATTCATTAGAAAAATATTTTGCAAATCTTTAACAACCAAAATCCAGTTTGTAGAACTGACCCAAAAGAGCTCGAAGGAGCTCTTTTTCCTTTTTTATAATAGTATCATTATGGTATAATAGAGACATTAAAATCGGGATTTATTAAGGAGGATATGGATGAAACTGTTTTTATGTTCGCACTTTTCAAGTGTAGGAAGTTTGATAAAAGAAGAAATTGATAACAAGAAAGTCGCATTTATTCCCACAGCTTCGCTGCGTGAAGGCTATACCGGTTATGTCGGCTCGGCTCGAAAGCTATTCAATAAACTGGGAGCAGCCGTAACGGAAATTGATATTTCAACGGAGGCTTATTTAACGATACAGTCCGTTTTTGAAGATGCGGATGTGATATATTTTACTGGTGGAAATTCTTTCTTCCTTATGAACCAGCTCCGTAAAACGGGAACAGATGAGCTATTGAAGAAAGAATTGGCAAAGGGAAAACTGATGATCGGTGAATCGGCGGGTGCGATTATATGCGCTCCAACTATCCAATATATTGAACAAATGGATGAAAAGCCGGAGGACTACTCACAAGAAGATGATGCAGGGCTTGATTTGATTGATTTCTATGTTCTTCCGCATTATCTTACAGCACCATTTAAGAAAGTTACTGAGAAAATAATGACTGAATTTTCGGATTTGAATCTATGCCCAATTAACAACCGTCAGGGAATTGTAATTGATGGTGAAGGTTCAAAGGTTATTTGCAAAGACTAATTTGAAAATTCAAGTTTGGCTGACTCACAACAATTTAATATCAAACTAATACAAGCACTTTAGCCAATAAGGTTAAGGTGCTTTTTTTGCGCCTTGAAAGGAGGTGGTAACAGCTAAACACATCGGGAAAAGCTCGATTTAATCATTACAACAGGCATTGGATTTGGTGAAAGTTTAGTAATGCTGATACTTACAGCTTTGATTGCAATCATCATTATTATCTGTGGATTCTTTATCAGCTACACAGTGTATTTCAGGTTCTTAAAGATTCTGATTATTGTGCCGCTCGGTGCGATTGCCTGTTCCACGATGGCAGGAAACAGAATGGTCAGCCATACAATGGCTACCTACTGCAAATATTTCCTGTCATGTGTGTTTGAGGCAGTAACGATGGCACTTGCGATTGTGGTATGTAATGCATTTATCAATGCAGGACTTCCGGCATTTACAGGAAGTTATGCTGACTGGGCACAGCCACTTATATATCTGTGTGAAATGACATTTACGATAGCAATGACTGTTATATTAAGTGTAGATGGTATGGCAAGAAGTTAATTTAATGTGGTATGGTGATGTAATCACGGAAAACAAATGAAATAAAGACTAAAATAAAGCTACAAAAAGAAAAAGATAAGGAGGACTGTAAAATGTCTGCTATTAATATCAATAAAAATAATTTTCAGAACGAAGTACTGAATTCCGATAAAACCGTTCTTTTAGATTTTTGGGCATCTTGGTGTGCGCCTTGCCGTATGGTAGCACCTATTGTAGAGGAGATTGCAGGTGAGCGTGGGGATATTAAAGTTGGAAAGATTAATGTAGATGAAGAGCCTGAACTGGCAAATAAGTTCAGTATTATGAGCATTCCGACTTTAGTGGTTATGAAGAATGGGAAGATTGTACAGCAGGTTTCAGGGGCGAGACCTAAGAATGCGATTTTAGAAATGCTTTAGGGAGGTGTGCTAATGGGATTTTTTGATTTCTTTAAACAGTCGAATATTAATCAAGGCATAGAAGAATATAAAAGGACTGCTGGTGCAGTTCTTCTGGATGTCCGCACTCCGCAGGAATATCAGGAAGGACATATACCAGAAAGTAAAAATGTGCCGTTGCAGCAACTAGACAATATTGTTTCTGTAGCGAAGAATAAGGATATCCCTCTGTTTGTATACTGTTATTCCGGTTCTCGGAGCCGTCAGGCAACTGGGATGTTGCAACGAATGGGATATTCTAAAGTAAATAATATCGGTGGCATTGCAGCTTACTCAGGAAAGGTGGAAAAATAAGATGAAGGTAATAATCGTAGGAGGTGTGGCAGGAGGAGCTACAGCTGCAGCAAGAATACGCAGACTGGATGAACATGCAGAAATTACTGTGTTTGAAAGATCCGGATACATATCCTATGCGAATTGTGGGCTTCCATATTATATTGGAGACGTAATCACAGACCCGGAAGAACTTACACTACAGACACCAGAGAGTTTTTTTAAACGCTTCCGTATTAACATGAAAATTCATCATGAAGTTATCTCAATACATCCCGAATGTAAAACTGTTTCAGTGAAGAATTTAGAAAACGGTGAAATATTTGAAGAATACTATGATAAGCTAATCCTCTCTCCAGGTGCAAAGCCTACACAGCCGAGACTTCCCGGAGTAGGTATTGATAAACTTTTTACACTTCGTACTGTAGAAGACACTTTTCGGATAAAGGAATATATAAATAAGAATCATCCAAAATCGGCTGTATTGGCAGGTGGCGGTTTTATTGGTCTGGAACTGGCAGAAAATTTGAGGGAGCTTGGCATGGATGTTACGATTGTCCAGCGGTCTAAGCAGCTGATGAACCCTTTTGACCCGGATATGGCATCCATGATTCATAATGAAATGAGAAAGCATGGGATAAAACTGGTACTGGGCTATACAGTAGAAGGATTTAAAGGAAAAGACAACGGAGTAGAGGTTCTGTTGAAAGATAATCCATACCTTCAGGCTGATATGGTAGTTCTGGCAATCGGAGTCACACCAGACACAGTATTAGCAAAAGAAGCCGGTCTTGAACTTGGCATTAAGGAAAGTATTGTAGTGAATGACAGAATGGAAACCTCTGTACCGGATATTTATGCTGCAGGTGATGCAGTTCAGGTAAAACATTATGTTACGGGTAATGATGCGCTGATTTCTTTGGCAGGACCAGCCAATAAACAGGGCAGAATCATCGCTGATAATATTTGTGGCGGTGATAGTCGTTACCTGGGCAGTCAGGGAAGCTCCGTTATAAAAGTGTTTGATATGACAGCAGCCACTACAGGTATCAATGAAACCAATGCCAAAAAGTCAGGATTAGAGGTAGATACAGTAATTCTTTCGCCTATGAGTCATGCCGGTTACTATCCTGGTGGAAAAGTGATGACCATAAAGGTGGTTTTTGAAAAAGAGAGCTATCGTTTGCTTGGCGCTCAGATTATTGGATATGAAGGAGTTGATAAACGTATTGATGTGCTGGCAACAGCAATTCATGCGGGGCTGAATGCAACCCAGTTGAAAGATCTGGATCTGGCATATGCACCACCTTATTCTTCTGCAAAGGATCCGGTAAACATGGCTGGATTTATGATAGACAATATTGCAAAAGGGACATTAAAGCAATGGCATTTGGAAGATATGGACAAGATTTCTAAAGATAAAGATGTGGTGTTGCTAGATGTGAGAACTGTAGGTGAATTCAGCAGGGGGCATATTGATGGATTCAAAAACATACCTGTAGATGAACTGAGAGAACGAATTAGTGAAATTGAGAAAGGAAAGCCTGTGTATCTGATATGCCAGAGTGGTCTGCGCAGTTATATTGCGAGCTGTATTCTGGAAGGAAACGGTTATGAAACGTATAATTTCTCTGGCGGATTTCGCTTCTATGATGCAGTGGTCAATGACCGTGCGCTGATTGAAAGGGCATATGCATGTGGTATGGATTATTAAAAAATAATCACGATATTTTTATAATTTTCTTATAGCATAAAAAAATCCCCCATTTATTAGAATGACTTTCATAATTCTGATAAATGGAGGATTCTTCTTTATATGTTACAGAAAAAACAGTTTTATGACCTTTGGAGTGTTTCCAGTCTTTTTGGATCAAGGATTGTGATTTTGCCGCGGGAGAGTTTGACGAGCCCCTCACCTTGAAAGTATCGAAGCATTCGAGTGATAACTTCCCTGTGGGAACCAAGATGGTTGGCGATAGTTTCGTGAGTGATTTTCAATTCATTTGTTTCTTCGATAGAGGTCTCTTCTAAAAGAAATGAAGCAACACGCTTATCCAAACTCTTCCACATGATTTGTTCAAGCAGCCACATGACATCAGAAAAACGGGTAGCCATTAACTCATTGGTATAGTTTGCGACAGGAGCAGAATCCTTCATGATGCCCTTATAGATTTCAGCAGGGATGATCCAAAGATCAGTATCTTTTTCTGCCTCAATGGTTACTTCAAATTGAATGGACCGTATGATACATGAGGCGGATAAAAGACACATATCCATATTGAACAGACGGTAAAGTGTAATCTCCCGTCCTTCATCTGATAATATATAAGTTCGAAGCTGCCCGGATTTAACCAGTAATAATCCGGTACAATCCATGTTCCCGTTGTGAATGATTGTTCCTTTTTTCACATGCTGTGTGATCAAATTGTCTGAAATTAGTTTTTTATGTGCTGTATTTAAGTTATTCCATAGTGGAAAATAATTTTCGAAGCTCATAACTGTTATCTCCTTTGCGAACATAGTATACTTGCTTTTTTAAGATGCGTCAATCGAATAATTGACATATATCATAAATGAAAACTGTATTGAAATGAAAGAGAGGGTAGCGGTGTGAAGAAAAAGAAACAATGGTATGATTATTTATGGATATGGGCGATCATTTATTTTGCTCTTGTTTTTTTAATATTTTGTTCGCCTGGTTTGGGATGATTGATTTCCTGTTGCCGTTAGGAATAGCAGTATTCGGTGGAAATAAATTTTACTGTAATCATTTGTGTGGAAAGGATGCGTCAAGGTAATGCAAGAATTATCGTGATACATCCTTTTGTATTTGGATTGATTATTTTTCTTTCTCTGCTTGTCGAAAGTGATGGATAGAATGTATAATATTGTTAATGATCCAGAGATATTTATTTTGGAAATAGCTTAATCAATTAGGAGGTATAAAATGAAAGCACATAAGGATTGGTCAATCGGAGCGTTAATTACTATGATTGGAACTTTTTATACTGGATATAAAGGATCCAAATCAGGTCATAGGTATTTTGCGTGTAGCACTCTTATATGTATGATCATGTCTATGTATACGGGACATAAAATGATTTCAGGTAATAAAAGAACAAGAAAACAGGTGGAAAACACAAAAGCGGAGGAATAGTAAATGTTAGAGTTAGGAAAAAAAGCACCAGACTTTGAATTGCCGGATCAGAATGGAGAAATGCATAAATTAAGCGATTATGCAGGAAAAAAAGTGATCTTATATTTTTATCCAAAGGATAATACACCAGGATGTACGAAGCAGGCATGTGGCTTTTCTGAGCGTTATCCACAGTTTACTGAGAAGGGAGCTGTTATTCTCGGAGTAAGCAAGGACTCTGTAGCGTCTCACAAGAGATTTGAAGAAAAATACGGACTGGCATTTACGCTATTAGCAGATCCGGAGCGTAAAGTTATTGAAGCATATGATGTCTGGAAAGAAAAGAAAAATTATGGAAAAGTATCTATGGGTGTAGTAAGAACTACATATCTTATTGATGAGCAGGGAATCATTATAAAGGCAAATGATAAAGTCAAGGCGGCAGATGATCCTGAAAATATGCTTAAGGAATTGGCATAATGAAGATTATTTTATCACCTGCAAAAAAGATGATTGTAGATACCGATAACTTAGCACCGGTTGAACTGCCTGTCTATATTGATAAGACAGCAGAAGTATTAAACTGGATGAAAAGCAAATCAAAAGAAGAACTGAAAGCTATCTGGAAATGTAATGACAAGATTGCAGAGCAGAACTTTAACAGATTGGAAAATATGGATCTTTATAACAGGCTTACACCGGCTGTTTTAGCATATGAAGGGATTGCATTTCAATATATGGCACCATCTGTGTTTGAAATCCAGCAGTTTGAGTATTTGCAAAATCATTTAAGAATCTTGTCTGCGTTTTATGGCATTTTAAAACCAATGGATGGTGTGACTCCTTATCGTCTTGAAATGCAGGCAAAGGTTGGAATTGGAGATGCAAAAAATCTGTATGAGTACTGGGGAGAATTGTTATACCGCTCAGTAATCGATGACAGTAGGATTATCATTAATCTTGCATCAAAAGAATACTCAAAATGTATAGAAAAGTATCTGACACCACAGGACAGATATATTACGATTGTATTTTGTGAGTTATCCGGAGATAAATTGGTAACAAAAGGTACCTATGCCAAGATGGCCCGTGGTGAAATGGTCAGATTCATAGCGGAAAATAATATTGAAAATCCGGTGGAGATTCAGAAATTTGACAGACTCGGATATTTGTTTAGGTCTGATTTATCTTCAGATTCAGAATATATATTTGAACGAAAAATAAAATAGTTATTCAGGTAAAAGATGCTCAGTTTGGTAACTTTTTATAATAATGAGAATTATTACTATTTTTATTGACAACAGGATGATAGTTGTATATAATCCTTATTAAGAACTAATCCTAATAAGGAGGACTAATGACAAGTAGGAGAAATACTATTCAAAAAGATCTTGTAAGAAATACCGTATACGAAATGAGAAGACACGTTACGGCAAATGAAGTGTATGAATTTATAAAAGAAGCATATCCAAGAATTGGAAAAGGAACTGTATATAGAAATCTTGATATATTGGTAGAGGAAGGTGCATTAAAAAAGGTTGAAGTTCCGGATGGACCGAACCGATTTGATTTTACATTGAAAAATCATTACCATGTAAGATGCATAAAGTGCGGTGAAGTTTTTGATGTGGATATGGATCAAATACCGGATTTGCTGGAAAGAATTCATAACACTCATGGAATTGAATTTGTGGATTATGATATTTCATTTAAAGGCATTTGCCCGAAATGCAGGGAGAAGGTAAAGGAGGAACAGCATGGATAGAAAAGCAATGTATAAGTTGAGTTATGGACTGTTTATATTGACCGCTAAAGAAGCAGAAAAAGATAACGGATGCATCATTAATACAGCCATTCAGGCAGCTTCGGAACCAAACCAGTTAAGTATCTGTGTAAATAAGGCAAATTATACGCATGATATGATTCAAAGAACCGGAAAATTTACTGTATCAGTCTTAAGTCAGAAGGCACAATTTGAATTGTTCAAACATTTTGGCTTCCAATCAGGAAGAGATACCAATAAGTTTGAAGCATTTGAGCAGTGTGCCAGGGGCACAAATGGTATTTATTATATTACAGAAGGTACAAATGCATACATTTCTGTGACAGTTACTAAAACAGAGGACTTGGGTTCACATACGATGTTTATCGGTGAGATAACCGATATGGAAGTTTTAAGCAATGTTCCTTCAGTAACATATGATTATTATCAGAATAATATTAAGCCTAAGCCACAGGAGGTTGGAAAAACAGAGGGCAGTCAGACAATATGGCGTTGCAGAATTTGCGGATATGAATATGTAGGCGAGGAATTACCAGATGACTTTATATGTCCTTTGTGCAAGCACCCGGCATCAGATTTTGAAAAAGTAGTAAAGAAAACGGAGGTAAAAGAGATGGCAGCAAACAAATATACAGGAACACAGACAGAGAAGAATTTACAGGAGGCATTTGCAGGGGAATCACAGGCAAGAAATAAGTATACCTATTTTGCTTCTGTAGCGAAAAAGGAAGGTTACGAGCAGATGTCAGCATTGTTTTTAAAGACTTCAGATAATGAGAAAGAACATGCAAAGATGTGGTTCAAGGAATTAGCAGGAATTGGTGATACAAAGGAAAACCTGGCGGCAGCGGCAGAAGGCGAAAATTATGAGTGGACAGATATGTATGATGGCTTTGCTAAAACAGCTGAGGAAGAAGGATTCCCTGAGCTTGCAGCAAAATTCAGGGCAGTAGGTGAGATTGAGAAGCATCATGAGGAAAGATATCGTGCACTTCTTAAGAATATTGAAACTTCACAGGTATTTGAAAAGAGCGAAGTTAAGGTATGGGAATGCCGTAACTGCGGACATATTGTGGTAGGAACTAAGGCGCCTGAAGTATGTCCGGTATGTAATCATCCACAGAGCTATTTTGAAGTACATGAAGAGAATTATTAAGTAGATGAGATTATTACAAAGAAGAAAGTGATTAATTCAAAAAAATTGAATTATAAATTTTACACATGGAAGGAGAAAAAGGCATGGAAGTAAGGTATTATATTTGTAAGCATTGTGGAAACATTGTTGAAAAGGTAAAGGATAAGGGTGTACCTGTAATTTGTTGCGGAGAACCTATGCAGGAATTAAAAGCCGGAGTGACAGATGCTGCTGTCGAGAAGCATGTACCTGTATATACGATAGAAGGCAGTCATGTTCATGTCGTGGTCGGAGAGACAAAACATCCAATGCTTGAAGAGCATTTCATTGAGTGGATTACATTAAATACAAACCAGGGAATATACAGAAAACAGTTAAATCCAGGGCAGGAGCCGGTAGCAGATTTTTGTCTTTGCGATGGTGAACAGGTAGAAGAAGTATATGCATATTGTAACCTGCATGGATTATGGAAATGCTAAAAGCATTTATACATATTAAGGTTACAGAACAACACAAATAGAACAGTAATATAGGCTGTGTATTAATATATTTACAAGGAGGAACAACGAATGAAATACGTATGTGATGTTTGCGGATGGGAATACGATGAGGAGAAGGGCTATCCAGAAGGTGGTATTGCACCTGGTACAAAGTGGGAGGATGTTCCGGAAGATTTTGAATGTCCGTTATGCTTTGTAGGAAAAGACCAGTTCTCAGAAGCATAAGGGATAGAGTTAATAGCTGAATAATATCATGCAGGCAGAGAGCCATTGGCTTTCTGCCTTAGTTGATTATAAAACTTGTTCAGATGTTTTGAAATATTCTGGCGTCTGATGATTTAGAATAGAATCTACATTTTGTCGGACAACATCCAGTTCATGTACCTGGCTTTTACAATCAGAGAGAACATCTTTGTAGGCATTCAGAGAGAGTTGCAGACTGGATTTTTTTTCATATAATTTCTTAAGGGAAGGTATGGTTTCCTCTGATAAATTCTGTTTTAACCAATCTCTGGCGGTCTCATATGCCTGAATTTCTGAGGCATGATTTTTTCGATAAAGTCCTTTGTTTTTGGAATTAAAAAATGCCGTATATGTCTTTTTATTGCTCAGATACTGCCCGGTATAATGAATTTGCTGGTTCAAATCTTTTAGTTGTAAGGATAGATTCGTGACCTGATCCTGTGCTTTTTGTTGTTGCATGTAGGAAGCAGCATAAGCTGATTCAAGGGAAGTTTTGTTATCTATGTCATGCTTTTGCAGATAGATGATCGTATTTGCCATCTGTTTTAAATTTGTGATTTTTACCTTATTTGCATAAGCCGAATTCTGCATGGCTTTTATATTTGTCTGTAGGTCTACAACCAAGCGTAAATGTGATTTTACAAAAATAATAGCCAGCGGATCTTTCTGAAGAAATACCTGTTCCAAGTGTTCTTTTCCGTAGCGTGTTCCAAGTGCACGTTCAGTAATCCGTTTATTACGCTCTGGGTGCAGGTAACTGTAACGACCCCGATGGTCAGTAACAGATATTTGGTATTTTTCAAAAAGCACAGATTGAAATTCTTCAAAATTTTTACAGACAGGGGCACATTCATCGATGGCATCTCTGAGATACTGTTTCTGTGTTTGAAATTTTCCGGATGTTGGTTTTAAGCCGGAATCAATGATTTCCTGATTTATCTTATCAAGTTTTTTCTGGCCGGATTGCTGCAATCGGTATTCTTTATCTGTAATTTTTATCTTGGCCGGAATGAGTAGATCCACCTGGTGCAGCCCATGTTCTTGGCACATATCCATAATTTCCTTTTTGAAATATTTGGTGAATTTATCGGTGGCTCTATGTTTATATCCAGCTTCATGATCATGGGGCTGTGACATATAGGGTGCCCTTTCAGCAGTACATTTTCTAACACTGTTAATCACGATGTGAGTATGGATATTCCCGGATTTATTGTGCCCGTCTGTATGTGTGACTATAAGAGCCTGATACCCGGGAAATATTTTCTTTGCAAGAGCCAGGCTGAGAGCCTGGGCTTTTTCCCCAGTCAGTCCACATTCCGTTACATCAGTAGGATCATAACTTATAATATAATGATGGCTTTTAATGTCAGATGCATTTTGATTTTTATGAAATTTTTTATTTGTGATTTCACATTCTTTATCAAAAGATTCCGGTGTACATAAAAGTCCGTCGATATAATACTCTTCCCGAAGGATAGGCCTGCCGGAATCATCAAGTATCTTTTTCCCATTATTTTCATCATGTTGAAAAAGCAGATAGTCGATCGCATCTGAATAATTCGCATTTTTACTTTTGATATGTTTAAGAACTGCCATCAGTATCACCTGCCATTTCCAAAACCTTTTTCCTTAATTTGAAAAGATCTGCAATACACTGGTGGATTTCATCCTCTATGGCAAGAGAGCGCATACCACCGGTATTAAAATATTTTGCAATCTGATTCAAATTGGAACCGATTTTTCCATATTCGCCAACAAGTTTTTTGAGGTCATCCATGTCTGCAACGATTTCAATATGGTTTTTTATTTCTTTTTCAATAAGTAGTTTACGAACGTATTCTGATCTGCTGATTCCCAATAATTTTGCATTTTGATCTAAACGGTCAAGTTCAAAATCTGATAATCGAACACCAATGAAGTGAGGATAATTGGTTCTTTTTTTTCTGTTTTCCATGAAATGAAAATCTCCTGGCATGGTATGTTTTTCTGTTACGAAGTAACACACGAAATATATATCGGCTGTCCCTTCCGATATGTAAAGGCGTGCTGCGAACACATTTTTGTGTAAGCCAACAGATGTAAAACATCTGATTTTATCGAGGGTATGGGGAAACGAAATCCCCATCAAGATATGACTCTGAAGGAGAACAAATACCGGATTTTGGTAATTTGTTTAACATGAGTGGATCTTGCTCTTGAAGAGATATACCCTTTCATAAAACGTGTAGGTACAGGGAATTATACAAAAGAGATTGAATAAAAAATAGAAAAAATATAGAAGAACAAATTGAAAGGCACCGGAAGAAACCGATGCCTTATTTTAATATGATCAGAAAAATCTGGTATTTTATTGCCCGGTGCTTCCAAATGCACCTGTCCCACGTTCAATGCTAAGTTCTAATACAAAATCGGCAATTACCACAGGTGTGATCACTAGCTGACCGACGCGTGTGTCTTTTGGAATAGTCTGGGTAGATGTACTTACATTGCTGATGATCGCATGGACTTCACCCCGGTATCCGGAATCAATCGGTGGAAGTTCGCAGACAAGACCTTTTACTGCCATGCTACTTCTGAAAATATATCCGGCATATCCGTCTGGAATGATCAGTCCAAATCCAAGAGGGATTCTTGCAATCTCCCCCGGTTTTAAGGTGCAGTCATAAGGCATGAATACATCTGCACCGGCATCATTTTCGTGTGGTCGGAAAGGATGATGATCTTCTTTCAGCCCAAAGTCGATGAGTTTAATTTTCATGATGATTCACCTTTTTCTGTACAAGCAGTGGATAATCCGACTGCAGGATTTTATCAGGCGTCCAGATTTTTGGAATAGATCTGTTGCAGGACATTTGCTTTTCCATGCAGGAGCTTCTTTGACAGAAAGGTCCGGTCAGATCGGGGGCAAAGAGAATCGGACTCAACCGGTATAATTTTTCCCAGATCTGGAGCATAACGATACGTGTCTCATCTGTATTTCTTCTGCAGGTTCTCTGACCGATCATATGTTTCCACTGGTAAGGTGTTGCACTGATGATCAGGACATTTCGCAATCCCTGTGGTGTCGCATATTCAGCAGCATCATGACTGATTCCGGCAGCGCAGAGTTTTTCATAATTATTGAGATCAGACTGGCAGCTTTTGGTGTAAAGTTTCTGAATGCTGTTTTCTGCTTTCAGAATTTCATAAGGAATTGCAAATGCTGCATGTCCTGAATAATTGCTGTACTGCAGGGAAGCACTCATATATTTTACTTCATTCTGATGTCTTGTAATCTGTGTCAGAAAACGTCTGCTTGCTCCAACCACAGCAACAGTGATGACCATAAATTTCTGTACAGTTGGATGTGGAAGTCCGGCAATATGCTCTACTGTTTCTTTGCTATAGGTCTGATGATAAAGATCCATCAGATCTTCCATGTTGCGGATCGTATGGCCGCGTTGCGTGAGCCTGGCCGCGAAAACCATATTCTGTTCTGCTTCCTGAATGCCGTAACAGTTCAGGATAGCTGTTTCAATGTGATTCATAGGCATGTTCCTCCTCTATAAGTGCTTTCAGCAGGATCAGGTAATTGATGCTGTCAGTGATTTTTTCGTCCCATTGCTCTAATTCAAAATAAAGCAGATTGGAATAGCACATATCATATATAGATACGACATGTTTTGACATCATACCTGCCAGAGCCGCTTTTGGATTACAATTCTGTAAGGCGGCAGCCATCTTGAATGCACTGAGTCTGTCTGTGTTATCACCGGTGTATTCTTTCTGTTTGTGTGCAAGAATATCCGAACACTTTTTCATTTGAGTTTCAAATACATCATTAAATTCTTCTTGTGTCATGTGATAAATCCTCCTTCTGTAATCAGGGATTCTATGAAATGAACTGCACCGATCTGTCAGCTGTCCCTTCTGGCATGGTTGCGATGCTGAGGATCATTTTATAGAAACGCTCCTTCATAAATTGTGTGGGTGAAAGGGCTTATACAAATATTTAGCGAAATAAAAAGTTAAAAAATTTACCAGATTCTTTTGTATAGCACTGAGCTGATAAACGATAAGTGAAAGAAGTAATAACCACATATACATGAGGACACTGACACGATGGGACAGGTGCCATTGCTGATGTATACACATGGCAAAATGCTGGAAAGGATTGGTGGAGATAAGAATTAGAATATTACAAATTTATCGAATGGAAGAGGTAGAAGATGATATATAACATTTATGCAGTGGGAGATTCTTTGCGGAATATCAGAAAAAAATACGGATATACACAAAATAATATGGCAGAGAGTCTAGGCATTAGTTATACGCATTATTCTCAGATTGAGCAGGGCAGGCATCGTATGAGTATGCAACTTATGATGAAGATTGTTTCAAAGTATGGTGTGGATCCTAATAGTCTGTTAGGCATACAACTGCAAGGAAAAAGTACGGATGAAGAGATCTTGGAACAGAAATTGAAAAACCTGAAACCTGTTGAACGGGAATATGTGATTTCTATATGCCTGATTTTAGTAGAAGGCTTTGAATGTAAAAAAAGTAAGATGTCAAGATCTAATAATAAATACACTAGAAATGTTTAGGAGCAATAGCATTATGGATAAAAAACTTTTAAATATTAAGGAAATCTGTGAATACCTTGGCATAGGCGAGACAAAAGCAAGGGAACTTGTTAGAGGATGTAATGGATTTGGAATAAGAATAGGGAATCGATGGTATGCAGATAAGCGAAAGTTAGATGCATGGATTGAAAGAGAAGCTACATAAAAATAAAAAGAAAAAACAAATAGAATTTTATGGCTGTTAGTTGAAAAATGAGGTATTGCATAGTATACTATTTTATATCTATGCAATACTTTTTGGTTTACTTAATTAATCAGAAAGGACTTGATAGGTGTGGGAAAATCGTTAAATGGAAAAGAACTGGGAAAGGGAATAAGTCAAAGAAAAGAAGACGGGTTATATATAGCAAGATTTACAAATAGGTTCGGTAAAAGACAATCAATTTCAGATCCTACTTATAATGGAATCCAAAAAAAAATTGCGAATTGCACGGCAGGAAGATGATGCTGCAATAAATGTTGTTCATAGTAATATGACTTTGGATGAATGGTTTGATAAGTGGATTTCAATTTGTAAAAAAAATTGTAGAGATAATACAAAAGATACTTATACCAGACATTATAAGCGTGTGAAAGATGCATTGGGGTGGCGGAAATTGAATAAGCTGAATTTGATGGTAATGCAGGATGCTATTAATAATTTGGAAACAGATAACCAAAGAAAAAATAGTAAAAAAGTTTTGGTTGATATGCTTGAAAAGGCATATGCATCAGATTTGATCGTCAAAAATATTGCAAAGCAGATAAATACTGATATTACCAGAGAAGAGAAGAAAATGAGGCGTGTTTTGACTGTTGAGGAACAGGAGATTTTCTTAAAAGAGGCTGAAAATACAATATATTATTATCTGTTTATAGTTGCTCTGGAAACGGGGATGCGACTTGGCGAACTTGCTGGATTACAGTGGAAAGATATTGACTTCAAGAAAAAAGTAATTCATGTAAGACATTCTCTGACATATTTTTCTAAAAATGGAAAATATGTATTTCAGATGCATCCAACGAAGACAAATAAAGGATTAAGGGATATACCATTGACAGCTATTGCGATTGACGCATTACACCAACAGTTTTTTAAAAAGAAACGAATTGTGAATCAGGGCAAAGAACCGTTAGAAGGTTATGAGGATCTTGTGTTTGTTACTAAAAACAATAAACCAACAACACAATTTCTTGTAGGTGAATGTATAGAAGGCATAATGCGTAAAATACATAAACATAATCCGGATTTGATTTTTGAGAGAGTTACACCACATTGTTTCAGGCATACATTTGCAACAAGGTGTTTGGAAGCAAATATACCGCTTAAAACAGTATCTCAGATACTGGGACATTCTCAGTTACAGCTTACAACAGATTTATACATGCATGTTACGACAGATATGTTGTTCGACAGTTTGGAACAGTTTGAACGTAAACGGCATGTAGGGTAAATGAAAAATGGCACAGTAGTGGCACAGTAGCCCCTAAAATATGAATTGGAAAATCCCAGAAATGGCTTAAAATAAGGAGGAAACAGCAGAATGGAAGCTTACAAACAGGAGTTTAACGATTCAATGGCATTTGTAGTATAAAACGCAGTACGAACCTCTTTGGAAAATTTAAAAATCGGGGAGATTGCATCCCAGTTATCATGCCAGCGGTTCATGGCGCTCGGATATTGTCCTGACCATTTTTCGGTAACAGTCTTTAACTGTTTTCTGGCAGCTTCTTCATCAGCAGCTGTATAGATTGTCTTTAAGTCTTTCGCAAAAGACTTCATATCCTTGTTTGCAACGTATTTGAGCGTATTTCTCACCATATGTACGATGCAGCGCTGTTGTTCCGTTTCAGGAAATGCGGCAGAGATTGCATCCTTGATTTCTGTCAGGCCATCAGAGCAGAGAATAAGAATGTCTTGAACACCACGGTTTTTCAGACTGTTCAGCACTGACAGCCAATACTTGCTGCTTTCATTTTCTCCTACAACAATGCTTAATACTTCTTTCATTCCGTCTTCGTTAATTCCAAGGACGACATATGCTGCAAGCTTTCTGATCACGCCATCGTCACGCACAGAAAAATGTACAGCATCAATAAAAACGATTGGATATACCGATGACAATGGGCGATTTTGCCATTCTTCTATTCTGGGAAGAAGCTTATCTGTGATATCGGATACCATTCCTTCACTTACTTCAAATCCATAAATATCTTCTATCGCTTCTGAAATCTGTCGAGTGGTCATTCCTTTTGCATACATGGAAATAATCTTGTCATAGATCGAAGAGATGTCTTTCTGGCGTTTTGGAAGTACCTGCGGCTCAAAGGAACTCTGTCGATCCTGAGGAACATTAACCTCAAATTCACCATATTTTATTTGCTTCGAACCGTCTTAGGCTTTGTTCCATTGCGATAGTTAGGCTCACCGGATCTTTCATAGCGGTCATAACCAAGATGATTATCCATTTCTGTTTCAAGCATATCTTGAATTGTGCCAGACAGAAGATCCTTTAAGGCCTCCTGGATGTCATCAGCGGACTGGATATTATACTCTTGGAGCAAGCCCTGAATCAAATTTCTCTTTCCTTCAGTTATTGGTTTTGGTTTGTAAACTTCTCTTTTTCTGTTTGCCATAATAAAAGGCCTCCTATGATTTTTATATTTTATCATAGAAGACCTTTATATTGTCTAATTTACAGAAATTTTTTCACAGGCTCTCTCTCATATATTCAGTACATGTTTTGCGTTACCAGCATTTGGAGCATTTTTCAAGTCCCATGCTGATTGCTTCCTGCTCTGTTACCTGAGTGGCTTTATCTGGATTCATCCTGCCGCAATTATTTTTGCTGTGGTATTTGGAACCGGTTTCGGATATCCAGACGGTGGCTTCCAAACCCAGCTCTGATTGTGCAGGAGGAGCGGATTCTACTTCCTGCTGTGCAGGCTGAGGTATGACTGTTTCTGTTGCTTCTGTCTGTTCTTCCTGTGCCTGAACGTTAGCGGTGCCTGTTACCCGGTAGGTCGTGTTATCTTTTGCGACAACACTTGCATCTTCCCAGGAGTCACCCGTCTGGTAATCAATGCCGATGCCAGGCTGGATATTGTATACATAATAACAAAATTGAATGCCTGCACCCAGATCTTCCACAGAGTAGGCTTCCATTAAGACACCTCTGGCAACCAACTCATCCCCGGAAAACATCGGGGTTACACGATACAGCACATGGTTTCCGGTTGTGTCGACATAGTCATCGACTGCATTTTCAAACGGCAGCATTCCGACAACATTTAAGTAGCGGGTTCCGGTGATCAGGTTCTTTGGGTTCGCGTTTTCTCCCGCCAACTGAAATCCGATCAGGTGGCACCTGTTGTAAAGATAATTGCCATCGATGATGTCATTGTATTTTACGGTGTGCCAACCGGACGGTTTTACCATACCGATCTTTCCGCGTGGTTCCGTAGGCTGCAGTTCTTTACAGATGTTTGCATAGGCAACGCCACATCTTCCAAGACTGTCTAATTCGCTGTAATCTTCAAACGCATCTGTTCTCTGTTTGTCTGCATCTGTAAAAAATGGCTGATTGTTATTGATTTCTACAAATGCATAGCCTTCATAGGCAGGGATGGCATCAAGGGATGCGCTTGTGGATGAGACCTGCTCTGCATCTGAAACCTGTGTGGCATCAGAAGATTGTGCTGTGTCATCCTGATCCTGAAGCTCCGACTGGTCCAGTTCATCGGTGATCGCTTCCGCATCGGAAGCTTCCTGTGTGGTGTCAGTAACTGATGTTTCAATGGAAGGCTGCGGGTTTTCTGTTTGCACATCGCCGCATCCGCCCAGTGAAAACAGAAGGACAAAGGATAGCAGCAAGCCATACCAGCGGTTCCGTTTCTTAAAGTTCATGTTCCATTTCCTCTCTCTCTGTAAATAAATTCTCTCTGATCATTATACCAGAAGTAGCATGCATTTAAAATTATAATTTAAAAATCACAGGGAGTAATTTCCGATCTGAAAGAAAATTTTGAAAAAAATATAAATTTGTTGTTATTGGCAGCAGTCATTTTCCGTATATAGTATTGGGAGTGTTTCATAGCACTTCCCGATTACAAAGGAAAGAATGCATTTTGATATCAAAATAGACTATGTTTTATTGAAAGACTGAAATTCGAAGCAGATAACAGGAGAAATGGAGTGTTTTTTGATACTTTTTGTCATAGAGTATATTTTAATACAACAAGTAAATAATCTGACAGTATTAGAAAAGAGCTGTGGTCACTGTAAGGTCTGGGTTATCTGCGTCTACCCTATGTACGCACATGAAACACTGTGATCCACGCTTTTAGATCGTAGAACCCAACGGCGGACCATTAGCCTGTAGGTAACCAATCCACGTATAACAGAGTGGCCAACTGCCGGGGACTGTTAAACTAGGGCTCTTTTCTAATGCTGTCAGAAAAACAAATGTGACTGGAGTTAAGAAAAATTTCTCAAAATTAACTCTTGATAAAAGTCACTTCATAACAAGGTAGCATTTGAACAGGCGGAAAAAGAAGTCACTGATCTGCATAAGCGAATTTCACAGGGAATCCAGATTACAAAAGAAAGAATCTGCTTCTACCGGTGGAAGAACAAAAGCAGATTGGCAGACGTGCCGGAAGTCAGGTTATAACCAAAAAGTCAAAAGAAATGAAAAGCAGGAACTTAAAAATGTCGAAGTGTTTTGATGGGAATATGTCAGATAAGGAATGCATTGATATTTTACAGATTTCAAGGAATACCTATTATAAATATAAGAAAGAATTGATCGAAAGAGCAGGTAATTAGACTTGACATAGAAGTGTGATTGGAAAAACATTATCAAATAACATGTGAGTAGAAACAACAAAGAGGTCCGTTTTGTGGACCTCTTTATTTTCTTCTCAATATAGAACTATATGTCATTTTTAGTTAAAAATAAATGTATAAAATGCTGTAGATGATTATTTAATATAGTGTTCCATTGGAACTGCAAGACAATGTTGTAGAAAGAGTTTTTCTCTGAACCTCATGTCCCCTTAAATATTGGATAGCTGTGGCGGTTGCTGTAGCGCTGTTTCCGCTTTTGGAAGATGACTTGCTACTAATAGTCCAAGTTGAAGCAGTTGCTTTTGCAGTAGCAGATGCGGCTGTGCAAGTTGACGAACCGTTTCCGTATGAGAAACTTCCGGTTACCGTTACAGACCATTGTTCAACATTATCAGAAGAGTAATAGATTCTTGATCTTGTTCCACGCTTGGTTGAAGAATAGAAGCTGATAGTTGGATTGTCAATGGTAAGTGTCTCTATAGTGTAGCTCCCATCTTCATAGTATTGTATATGTTGCTTCGAATCTTGAGCAAATGCTGGTATACAGGCAGTAACTATTAACAAGCATGCAGTAAAAATGCATAGAAATCGTTTTTTATCTTTTTTCATCAGTAAAAGCCCCCGTTTTCGATTAGATTAAGGTACCTCTGTAGGAGGTGTTTCAATACTGTAGCCATCGATAGAATGGTCTACTTGTGTGTATAATTTATGAAATGAATATAGTTCTATGCAAGCAACAACTACAGCAATGAGAAGAATCGAAATAACTATATGACGTATAATAGAAGATATACGTAATTTCTGAATGACATATTCTGTATCCGCATTTTCATAATATTCAATAATAATATCTTTTGGCGTACCGATACGATTGCATAATTCATGGTATGTAATTGCTGGTTGCTCACTGCAAATGCTCTCAAGATTTTGCAATATCGTATTTAGAAAATCTTTTTCATATTTTCCTTTGATTGGAATTAATGTTTTTAATTTCCGGTAATAAGTTGAACCGCCTTTTGTTAAAGTTTTGTATTTCATGGCGTATCCTCCGCTTGCAGAGTTTGAAAATCAAAATTTAAGATATCGTGGATACTCTGCGTAGTTTTTAAATATTCCTGTGTCAATTCTTCAAGTCGATTTTGACCGGATGACTCAATGTGATAATAGACGCGAATCATTCGTCTGCCAACCTGTTTTTTGTAATCAGTGATATATCCACTATCGATTAACTTATATAAAACAGGGTACATCGAACCTTCTGGAAAAGAAAGATATTCATTTGTAATATCACGAATTATCTGTCCAATTTCATATCCGTAACAATCGCCTTTTTTACTCAGTATGTGAAGAACTAACATTTCACAGGAACCTTTTTTAAATGTGTTCCTTGATTTCATATATGTTAAATCCTCGTATTGTATAGTAGTAGTTTTTATAGACCCTCTCCAAGGTCTTTACAACTATTAGGTCATAGTCCATCCTTGATACCAACACTTGATCTCGCATACCCTAAGATTTCTCCTGACCTGCTATAGCCGCGTCCTCTAAGCTTAGCTTCGTGCCAGATCTGTCTTATTCCGTCTTCGTCAAGTGCTTTTAAATCATCCGGAAATGGTGCCTGTTTCAGCAGTTCCAGGCTGAATGCACCATCGACTTTCCCAACGCATCCTTATACTCTGGGTAATAGATCTTCATCTCCCTGTGCATCCGGTTTATGGAACGGATCCTGTCCTCATTCAGCTGATCTTTGAACATCGATAACCTGCGAAGTTCCCCATAAAGTTTTTCTGGAAGATATGGCATAGCGAAGTTGCCATCCTTGACAAGATTTGCAATCAGTTTCGGATCCTTCGTGTCGTCTTTCAGCTGGCTGTTGTCTTCAATCTCCTTCGTCTGCTTCACAGCATAAGAATTTACCTGAACAACGCTGATTCCATTGGAAATCATCCACGTCGCAAGGCAAAACCAGTAATGACCTGTCGGCTCTAATCCAAGCACGATCTGATTCTTATTATGTTCAGCAGCTATCTTTACCGCCCATTCCTTTGCACTCTGGAATCCCTCTGAATCATTATTAAACGAAAAGGCGGACTTACTGAGCTCTCTGCCGCGGGTGTCGATTGCTCTCACATAGTGCGTTTCACTGCCGACATCGCATCCTAAAATAAGCATGTCATCACTGATAAATGAGAGTTTTTCATTTTTATCAAACTTACCATTGATTTCTAACTCATGCCAGGTTGACGCTTTAAGATTTTCCCTGATCACCTTCGCTTTTTTCAAAAGTTCCTGTTGTTCAAAAATATTTGCTGTAATTAATTGATTTTTCTTCTTTGTGCTTTTAAGATTCATGTTAGATACCTCTTGTATTTTTTAGATTTTTACCAACTGGCAGGTTAGTAATAATCTAAATTTACTTGAGGTATTTTTTTATGTCAATCTCTTGGCTTATTTAAAGTATACAGGAAGCTTTCTATTTTTTATGATTATATAGTAACCAAAATATAGAAAATAATCAATACCTATATAAACTAAATATATGTTGACATACATAATAAACAATGATATTATTAATTCGTCAAATAAAGGAGGAGGGGAGTCCAATGGTGACTGAAGGAGATGTGATTGACAAATTATATTAGGAGGAGAAAAAATATGTTGAAAAATAAGGTTAGAAGTATTGTTGCAGGTTGTTGTGCAGCAGCATTGTGTTTAATGAGTACAACTGGAGCTTATGCAGCAACTTCAAGATCATGGAGTGTGCATGCTCAGCCGGGGTCATATCAAACAACTCAAGTCGTGTCTATTGTTAATTTTGGAAATGGTTATGTAGCATCTTGTACAGCTATGAGTGGTGATGTGGCATCAAAATCAACGACAATTCGGGAATATTCGAATAGTGCATGCACTAATGCAGTGGCACTAAATAAAACAGTAACTTTTACAGATGTAAATAAAAGTATAACATTTAAACATAAATCAATGCCGTCGGTTGATACTGTTTATATGAAAGCTTCACTTACTTATGGAAATGGCTCGAAAGCGTCTATGTCAGGAACAATAAGGACTAATGGATAGTAACCTTGAGAAGAAATTAGCGAAAGGAGTCAGATTTATTTTGGCTCCTTTTGTTGTAGAGGTAATTAGCATGATATATATAAAAAAATTCTCCCTATTTATATTGATTGGATTAATCACTTTTTTGACGGGTTGTTCTGCCAATAAATCAGAAATTCCTCAAAAAGAGAAAAATTTTATCCCCATCTCAAAAGTTGAAACAGATACCATTACTGAAAACTATAAAAATCTTGATATATCGAATACAAAGATTACAATTCCAGATGTAGATGAGGTTTATGAATTGAATTTCCCGGTTTCCACAGATACATTTGAAAGACAGTTGGAAAAGTTTGAATATAATATTCGAAAGTATGAAGGACTGGAAGAGGATACTGATTTGGTACCTTATATGAATATTATGTATTGGGATAATGAAAAAAATGATAGGTTAGTAATTCCACTGGATGAAGCAACAAAGGAGCAAAAAGAGCAGGTACAATATATTGGTTATAATGATGGAATATGTTCTGAACTGCTTGTCTTTTCAAATTTTATGTTGGAAATGGGGGATTATGCTACAACGACAACATTGGTAGGCGACCAGGATGATCACTCAAAGGATGCTTATGGATATCGTTCTACAAATCTGGGGACATCGGTAGCAACTTATGATCTGGATAAAGATGATATTTCAAATATTTCTTACCATTTATCAGATGGCGACCTGTTGTTGACAGAAGCAGTGGACTATGTTGAAAAGCATATGAAAGAAGATTATTATTATGTAGGATCGGAATATCTTGATTATTCCGTATTCGGGATAGATGTAAGAAAATTAACTGATGAGATATATTATTATGAGTTTGATGTGGGAACCGCTTATGATGGTGTTGCATTAAACCATGATGATGCAACCTCACTGGATAGTATGAATGAAGATTCTGGAAAAGATAATCTGACCGCTGAACCATTTGGTACGAACCATCTGGTTACAATGTTTGAAAAAGATAAATTGGGCTTTATCTGGAGTTGTTGCCAGAATTTTGAATCTGTTCAGACTCTGAATACTTATGACAAAGTATTGCCGCTTGATGTGGTGTGCGAGACGTTAAGTAATTATATATCGAAAGACAAGCAGTTTCAGATCAGCTCGATCGAGTTGCTATATCAGACAGAATTTGAGTATGAAAATGAGGAAAAAAGAGAGTGGGGGTATATTCAGTCGATTCATTGTCGGCCTGTATACCATTTTTCTATTGAGAACACAGGTCTATCTGAATACAGAAAGATGTATTTTGATGTGGATGCGATTACAGGTGATATTACTACCATGGTATATTAGGATTAGGCAGGTGACGGTAATTCTTGTGCGAAAGATTAATGAAAAAGGAAATAGTTTCAGGGAAATACCTGATCTGTATTGTTGGGATTATGTTATTGTGTTTTACAAGTCGTTTTCCGGGAAGTGATGTTGATCTACATGAGATGACGCTTATGGCATTTGTAACTTATGGTAAGTCACAATTATTACAGATGGGTGAAATGGCAAGTTCTTACAGTGTAGCTGTAAGTTTTCGCGATATGGAATGGTTTATTGTGTTACTGCCAGTGATGTCAGTACTTCCGGTTGTTTCTGAATTTGCTGAAGAATGGTTCAGCGGACATTACTATATGTCAATTTCCAGAACGACAAGAATCAAATATACAATGAAATGGATGACAAAGGCTGCTGCAGAGACATTTGTCGGTGTTGTATCTGGAATTATCTTATATTTTATTCTGGTTTATATAAAGTTCCCGGTCTATCTGCTTTCAGGTGATGCAGCAGAGAGTAGTGTGATCGCGAATGTGTATGGAACCACGATTGCTGCAAGGGGATTTCATCTCGGTGTTTCAGTTATTCATACGGGAATGCTGGCCTCAGTATTTGCTATGCTGTCAATTGTGATAACAATAATTTGTAAAGAATGTTTTTATGCCGTCAGTGGGCTTGTTCTGGCAGAATATTTTAGTAAAAAATTGTCCTCGGCATATGAAGGATTTTTATTATATCAATATTACGATAATGGAGAAAAAATTCCGGCAAGATACAATGCAATAAGATTTTTATTCCCATCGAATCATCTGTTTTATGATCGGTCATTTTATAGTGATTTTGGAATAAAATACGGATGGTATTTGATCTTTCTGATTCTATTGATTATTGCAATTTGTGGGATATTTTATCTGCAAATAAGGAGACGAAATGAATAAAAAACAGAAAATCAGGTGGATTTTTTGTGTCGCAGGAATGGAATTCCGGAAGTGGATCAGTTTGAAAAATTTTTTGATTTTACTATTTGCTGCAATATTCCTGGGGGAATATGTATATCGGGATATGATTTCAGTGGCACAGCTTACACATTTACAAATTAATATGTTGGAACCATTTGACCTGGTTATGTCCTTCCAATTTTACATTTTAGTCATACCACTGGTGTTTTGTGTATTATTATCCGGATTCCCGGATAACAGTGCAAATAATATTTTTGCTTTTTCCAGGTCAAATCGTGTGATGTGGCTTTGCGGACAAATATTATTTGGTATGTTGACTGGAACTTTATGTATATTGTTTTTTGTAGTAACAAGTCTGCTCTGGGTTGGAAGGAATGGAGTAGTTTCTAACCATTGGAGTAGTTTTATGACAGATATGTATGCGGGATTTCCGGAGATATATGCGAAAAATGACAGGTTATTTTTGGAATCTGGAACAATGAGTCATGGTACTCCAATCAGTGTCGCAATGATATGCATTGGTCTGATGCTGTGCTATTTTATGGTTTTACTTCAAATCTTATGTTTTTTCCATTTGATCGGTCATAAAAAAATGGGTATGTTTGTTGCAATGTCAGTGACTGTGATTGGAGCAATTTCAGTGTCCTTTTTTGAAAAAATATCCTGGTTGTTTCCTATGACACATGCAATTTTTGGTGTCCATTTTGACAAATTTTATGCACAGCCTAAATGTAAAATTGGGTGGTCGTTGCTGTATTTTCTTGTTTTAAACATACTATTGTTTGCAGAAAATGTTTTTCAGGTAAAAAAATGCAGAATAGGAGACAATGGATGAATCAATATATGATAGATATTACGGATGTTGGACTTACAATTCGGGGAAGAGAAATTTTACATGAGATAAATGTACAATTTGAGTGTGGAAAAATATATGGTCTGGTAGGACGTAACGGATCAGGAAAAACAATGTTGATGAAATGCATCTGTGGATTTGTGCATCCGACACACGGAACAGTCAGAGTAAATAGTAAAGTAATCGGAAAAGACATTGATTTTCCCGAAAATATGGGGGTGATAATTGAGAACCCATCTTTTATTTCACATATGTCTGGGTTAAGAAATCTGGAGATTTTGGCAGGATATAAAAAGTGTGTATCGAAAGAACAAGTGAAAAAAATTATGGAATTAGTAAATCTGGATCCTGAAAGCAGACTCCCTGTCAGTAAATACAGTCTTGGAATGAAACAGCGCCTTGGAATTGCACAGGCGATTATGGAAAAACCGAAGTTATTAGTTCTGGATGAACCATTTAATGGACTGGATGAAGACGGTGTAAAAGAGGTCAGAAATATACTGCTCAAAATGAAGCAGACAGGGGGGACAATCGTATTATCTTCGCATAATGCAGAGGATATTAAAATATTATGTAACAGCGTCTACCAGATGAACAAAGGGTATATGAAACAGATTCTCTAAATAATGATAAATTCGTTTATAGTTAAAAAAGAATATATTTAAAAATTATAAAAATAGAGCTATCATTTAGGAAAATGATTGTAATTCAATAGATTGATTTTGATATACTGTATCAAAGTAAGTTTCCTTCCATCTAAAATCAACGTATATATTTAACAAAGGTCAACACATTCCAATGGAATGGTTCAGTTTAAGAGTGTCAGATACTCTTATTTTTGTAAGGATTTCTTACATAAATATCCAGCTTGGATATGACAGGAATAGTCCTGTTTATCAAAAAATAAATATGAATACGCAGATATGTAAAAAGACAGGGCATGATGCTCTGTCTTTTTGCATACCCAGAAAGAAGGAGGAAAAGAAAAATGCAAGTTTCTATTGACAATGATGAATTAGAAAAGAAAGTAGCAATTGCATTGAAAGGCATCAATGGAAGATCATTGGCTCAGGCAATTTTAAAATGCATCATCATCAAAGCAAAAGAGGATGAAATCCTGTTGGAAGCTACCAACCTGGAGATTGGATTACGGGTGAAGGTAGACGGAACGGTAGAGGAGGAAGGATGCTGTGCGATTGATGGAAAATCACTGGCAGACATTTCCAGAAAAATGCCTGACGGTGATGTGGTAATTCAATCGGATGAAAAAACGGCTGTGATATCCGGGAAAAAGGTGAAGATCAAACTGCCAGTCAGCGATGTCGAGAGCTTTCCAGGACTTCCGGATCTGACAGAAATGGAAGTGAGTTGCAGCGTTTTACAGGGAGCGTTGAAAGATGCCTTAAATGGTGTACTATTTTCGATTGCAGTTACAGAAGTAAATCAAATGCTGTCGGTGGTACATGTTAAGTGCGAGGAAGGGCAGATGCGTCTGACCGGACTGGATGGTCATCGGATCGCAATCCGGGCGCTAGAGGTACAGACGGAGGAAATGGAATTAAATCTTCCGGGAATCCCATTAAAAGAGATCGCCAAGCTGTTAAATAATGAGGAACAGAAAGTAGATCTGTGTGTAACGGAGCATCTGGCTTGCTTTCTGATGCCGGATGTCTGGGCATCTATGCGGCTGGTTGACGGAAAATATTTTGATATTTCCGCTTTCCTGCAGGATAAGACAAACAGGAATATCAGAATCGACAAGACACAGTTAAAAGACAGCGTTTCCAGGGCATTACTGCTATTAGCAGATAAAGTGCAGAAGCCATTGGTCGTACAGGTTGCGGAGAATAAAGTGACACTGGAAGCTGCGACCACAGCAGGGGAAATGTCAGAGTCGATCAATGCCGTAACGGAAGGGGAAAGCGAACCACTAAGAATTGGATATAATCCCCGCTATCTGATGGAGATACTACAGGCCATAGAGGATGAAACCATCGACTTGAGTTTGGGTGGTGCAAAAGATCCTTGTCTGATCAAAGGGATGGATTATCTGTATGTATTATTACCCGTTTCATTAGGCAAAACAGAAGCAGCACTTTAAAGGTGCGAAAGGAAATTTTTGATGAAGAAAGTATTAAAAGGAAAAGTATATTGCACTGAGACTGCAAAGGAAGTTGCGCGTATTGAGAATGGATGTATTTTTTACCACAGTGTTAAAATCTTATTCCCAAAAAAAACAGGGGAATATTTCCTTTATGAAAAGAACGTCGTAGATGAAAGTATCGAACCATATACGAAAGAGGAAGCGGATGCGTGGCTCAAACGGCATAAAGCTGAAATTGAGGAAACAAAAAAAACGTAACAAGAAGTAATTGCAGGTACGGATCATGTCAAAATAGGTTGATCTTGGAACCGGAATGTGATTTGCAGAAACTATTTTGGGGAAAATTGTAAATATTTGTTATTACATGCCATCTAAATCCGTATATAAGTATAGAGGCATGGAAAGGAGGGCTGGAACAAATACTTACAATTCAAATGAAAACAGGAGGTAGAGAACTTGAAAGAAGAAGTGATTATGTGTAAAATAGTCTCAAAGACAAATGGATTTCATGGGAATAGTTGGGAGGTGAAGTACACCGATGAGCTATAAGATGGAAACATTTGAAGAACGCAAAGTGCGCTACATTGAGAAGATTAAAAATCTCACCATGATGAGCGACATTCTGGCAAGGAATGTGCTCAAAGATAAGGAATGCTGTGAATACATATTGCGTATCATTATGAATGACAGCATGTTGACCGTTCTTGATAACCAGGTTCAGGTGGATTACAAAAACTTACATGGCAGGAGTGCTGTTCTTGACTGTGTAGCAAAGTCGGGGGATGGTCGCCTGTTTAATGTAGAAATCCAGCAGGAAGATGAGGGAGCAATCCCGAAACGTGCCAGATATCATTTAGGATTAATGGATATGAATGTATTGAATCCGGGAGAGTTTTTTGATAAACTTCCCGAAACATATATTATATTTGTCACACAGGATGATACGCTTGGTTACAGATTACCGATTGCTCACGTGGATCGGATCATAAAAGAAAATGGGGCAGAATTTGGAGATGAAGCCCACATTATTTATGTGGATTCAAGCAAGCATGAGGATACAGAGCTTGGACGGCTGATGCATGATTTTCACTGTAAGGCGGCATCTGATATGCAGGACGGTGTATTAGCAAAAAGGATATACGAGTTAAAAGAGTCAGAGGAAGGAGTCACGCATATGTGTAAAGTGTTGGAAGAAATTCGTGAAGAGGGACGAATGGAAGACAAAATGGAAACAGCAAACAATTTATATAAGATGGGGATGCCATTGGAGCAGATTGCTCAGGCAGTGCAGGTAAGTGTTCAAATGATCCAGGAATGGCTTTCTGGAGAAACTTCCCCAGTGAAATAATTCTAGTAAATGGATGAATAGCCAGAAATAACAAGATATAGGCTCTGATAATATAACGATCAGAGCCTATCATGTTAAAGGAGGAGTAATAGAAAATGAGCCGAGAGATAGAAGAGATACGTGCAGAAGGCTATGCAAAGGGACGTGCAAAGGGATATGCCAAGGAATATGCAGAGGAATATGCGGAAGGTTATGTAGAAGGATATACAGAAGGCTATGCACTAGAAGAAAAAAAGGAAATGGCGAATCGATTAAATGACTTTGGCCTGCCAGTGGAGCAGATTGCCCAAGCGTTAAATGCAGATGTTTCCATGGTGCAGGAATGGCTTGCTGAGCCACAGTTGCCGAAAGAACAGTAGGTAGGAAGAAAAGATAAAAACAGTGAAATCCTGGCTTCATTTATTGAGGTCAGGATTTTTTTTCGCATTTTTTTGTTATGAAAGGTGCTCGAAATCCGTATATCAGATGTGAGATGACTCCCACCTCTGCAGGTGGTGAGCAACAAGATTATATCAGTGGTGGGATTCAATCTCCCATCTGATATAGCCTCCGGCAGGATTGCAGAGATGCACAGAAGAATATGTCATGCATTGCATGACGTGCATCTCGCAGCAAGAATGCCGAGGGCGTTCTTGAAATAAGTAGACAGATGAGAAAGGATGCAGGAATATCCTGCAAATAGGTGCGAAAATGGAACAGTATACATTACCAATTATGCGTTACACGAATGAGATCTGGGATATTTTATATCCGGAGGCTTCCAAGGATGAATGGAGCTGGATGAACAATGTACATTCCAGTGCAGATGCCGCAATCATACAAATGCAAATGGCAAGGCAGAGTGCGCATTATCCTAAAAAACTGGGGAAAGTGCAGTTTGTGGTAATCGACCAGGAATTTTTTCAGTGGATTGGTATGACGATCCATGAGTGGGGGCAATTGTCACTTGGAAAAAAGGCGAAAGACATGCAGAAGTATTTTCATCAGTTGACGGAGCCGGATATGCAACGCCTTTTGGAAAAGAACCATATGGATCAGGATCATCGGATGTATGTTTACCGATTCCGGACAGAAAATATGTTACCAAATTTGTGTGAACTGCCAACGGATCCAAAAGAGCTGCTTACAGACTGCCTGAAACTTCGGGTGGATGGGAAGCTGTTATATCTACCGGGCATCTGCTTTTCCAAGGATTTTCATGGATTGGACTTTACACCATCAGAACTTTATCGGGACTTCCAGGAGATGGCAGAAATTTACTTTGCCACAGGTGCCAGCGTCCGGAAGGGAAAATACCGCGTGGACCAAAAGAGAGAGGTTCGGAAAGCATCTGGACAGGAGCTTCAGATTCCCTTTGTAGTGGCGCATGAAGCGAAGGCATCCATGAACGTAGAGGAACTGTTTGAGTCCCCATTTCACTCAAATGTATTTCCGGAAGAACTGCATACAGTTCTGAAAGAAACGTTTGGTGAGATCCAAACCCCTCAGATTATACGCATTTTGGACTTGCCATTCTTTATGAAGTTTCCATATGTAAAAAACTGACGTATATAAACAATATCAGTCATAGATCAGGATCAGACCTGAAGAAATCATATGTCCCATTGGGACAGCAAATCATAAGGTGGGAGCATATCCCCACGATCAGAACAGATGCAGAAGCATCGTCGAATGGGCAGGAGATCGCCTGCGAGAAATCAAAATACAATCGGGGGAACCCCGTTTATACATAGATAGAAAGAAGGAATCCGCACACTGGTGCGGATTTTTTGTATGCAAAAAAGGAGGAAAGAAAAAAGAAATGAGGCAATTTTTTACCTTTTTCTTGTCGTATGACTGGTTTGGGTTTCGGCAGAAAAAGAAGAAACAACAAAGAAGGGATTTCCGGTTTCATGGCGATGTCATGCATCTGGGAGCGAAAGCACGTTTTAAGCGGAACGTGGAAGCAGTCAGGCTGTTAAAACATCTGGAGAGGGAAAACCGTCTGGCAACAGAGACAGAGCAGGAAGTATTGGCAAAATATGTCGGATGGGGCGGTCTCTCCCAGGCGTTTTCAGAGGATGATGCAGCGTGGGCATCCGAGCACAAAGTCCTGCAGGAATTATTTACGAAAGAAGAATATCAGGCTGCCAGGGCAACGGTTACGGATGCTTTTTATACGGATCAGGGAATCGCTAAATCCATGTGGGAAACCTTGAGACGGTTTGGCTTTCAACAGGGAAACTTGCTGGAGCCGTCGCTTGGGATCGGAAATTTTTTCAGTGTCATGGATGCAGATCCGATGATCCACCGCTATGGGGTAGAGATCGATCCTGTGAGTGCGCATATCGCAAAACAACTCTACCAAAAGGCTGAGATCACACAGGCCGGACTGGAAAATACCAGGTATGAGAATAACTTTTTCGACTGTGCCATTGGAAATGTCCCGTTTGGTGATTACCAGGTGGCAGATGCGCGTTATGATCACTTTCATCTGAAAATCCATGAATATTTTCTGATCAGGAGCGTGGACCTGATGCGGGCTGGCGGGATTGCAATCCTGATCACTGCAAAAGGGACACTGGATGGGAAAAATACATCATTCCGGAAACTGCTGGCAAAAAAAGCGGTACTGCTTGGAGCAGTGCGGCTTCCCGTAGAAGCATTTCAGGGAATGGCAGGGACGAAAGTCACCAGTGACATCCTGGTGCTGCAAAAGAAAGAGCATGCGCTTTCGGATACTGTCACATGGGTGGATACGCTACAGACACCGGATGGCTTCCGAGTCAATTCTTATTTTATGGAGCATCCGGAGCAGGTCCTGGGTGACCTGCAGGCAGATACCAGATTCCCACATGCGTTTTGTGTCACGAAACAGGATTTTTGTGCGGATGATGTAAAAGCAGCACTGGACCGGATCAAGGGGACACTGCCGGAAAGCGTACACACAGAGGAAGTAGTGTACGCGCCGGCACCGGCGGATGTGAAGAATTACACCTACTTTTTCGATAAACGCGGGGCATTATATTTCAAACGGAATTCTGTGATGGAAGCGGTTTCTGTCGGAAGAATGGCACGCCAGAGGATCGCCGGGATGGATGAGATCCGGCATCTGGTACACCGCCTGTTAAAGTTACAGCAAAAGACGGGAACAGAAGAGGAGCTTACGCGTGTGCGCCACAAGCTAAACCAGACCTATGATGCGTATGTGAAACGGTATGGGCATCTGACCAACATGGGAAACAAGGTTTTTCGGGAGGATGCAGATTATCCGCTGCTGTGCGCCTTGGAGATCGTGGAAAAGGATCATGTCCGGAAAGCGGATATTTTCTATCACTGCACCATGCGTAGACAGGAAGTGGTCACAAAGGTGGATTCGTCAGTGGATTCCATCAGTTTGAGCTTAAACCAGTATGGAAAGATCAATCTGCCGTATATGGGAGGACTGGTGCAAAAAGAGGATGAGACAATGGAAGATGCCATGAAACGTCTGACTCAGGAATTGCAGGGACTGATCTATCCAGATCCGGCATGTTACCGGGAACAGACGCCTTACGAGGGATGGGTGACTGCCGGGGAATATCTGTCCGGCAATGTCAGAAAGAAGCTGCGTTTTGCGCAAGGCGCTTTCCGGGCCAACCCGAAGCTGTTTGCAGAAAATGTCAGGGCATTGGAGCAGGTGCAGCCGGAGGATATCCCGGCAGGGGACATCTCCATCCAGATCGGAATCCCATGGATCGAAGCAGAGGATTATGAAGCATTTTTATATGAAACGCTTGGGACACCGGGATATTACCGGCGTGATCCGAAACACCTTTCCGATACTGACATTGCGGTAAAACAAAATCCCGTCACAGGGGCTTACTTTATCACCAATAAGGCATCACAGGCATCTGTTTTGCAAGCGAGTGAGACCTATGGAACCGCGCGGATGGATGCCTATACGATCTTTCAGACATCACTGAACATGCGGAAAGTAGTAGTCAAAGACCGGATCGATCATTCCGATGGCAGTGTGACTTATGTGGTGAACCAGAAAGAGACCATGCTGGCTTCCGAAAAGCAGGAGCTCCTTCAGATGAAGTTTAAAAGCTGGCTGTTTGAGGAACCGGGACGAAGGAAAAAGTACGTCCGATATTATAACGAAACATTCAACCATACAAGACTGCGGGAATACGATGGCAGTTTCCTTACGTTTCCGGGAATGAACCCGGCATTCGAACTCAAGCCTTACCAGAAGAATGCGGTGGCCCGGATACTTTTATCCGGAAATACCCTGCTGGCACATTGTGTCGGGGCTGGAAAGAGTTTTGAGATGGTTAGTGCGTGCATGGAACTCAAGCGCCTTGGACTGGCACAAAAGCCGCTGATCAGTGTACCAAAAACACTGGTCCGCCAGATGGCTTCCGAATTTTTGCGCCTGTATCCCGGGGCACATATCCTTGTGACTTCCGAGCGGGATTTTACGAAAAACCGCCGGAAAGAATTCATCTCACGCCTTGCGACCATGGAGTATGACTGTGTGATCATGTCCCACAGTCAGTTTGAACGCATTCCGATTTCCCCGGAGCGGCAGAAGATGATCTTACAGAGACAGTTGGATGAGATCCTTATGGGGATTGAAGAACTGAAAGCCAGAACGGGGGAACACTGGACGGTCAAACAGATGGAGCGGGAGCGAAAGTCGATCGAGACAGAACTGAAGAGACTGCAGGATGCATCAAAAGATGATGTCATCTGTTTTGAAGAACTTGGGATCGACTGCATCTTTATCGATGAGGCACATATCTACAAAAACTGCAAGATCTTTTCCAAGATGGGAAACATCCCCGGCATTACAAGTGCTGCATCTAAGCGGGCATCCGATATGCTTGCCAAGTGTCAGTACCTGAATGAATGCACGCCGGGGCGCGGTGTGATCCTGGCGACGGGGACACCGGTGTCAAATTCGATCTGTGAAATGTATGTGATGCAGCGTTACCTGCAAAGCGACAAACTTTCAAAGATGGGATTACAGTAGTTTGACAGTTGGGCAGCGACCTATGGGGAGACAACGACGGCATTGGAGCTGGCAGTGGAAGGCAATGGCTACCGGTTTAAGACCAGGTTTAACCGTTTTAGGAACCTGCCGGAGCTGCTGACGATGTTCCGGGAGATTGCCGACGTGCAGACCAGGGATCAGTTAGACCTTGACGTGCCGGAGGCAGAATACCGGGTGCAGGTGGCAAAACTGGATACTTATGGAAGAAAGATCATGGACAGTTTCGTGACGCGGGCAGAGCAGATCCATAACGGGGGCGTGGATGCCTCAGTGGATAATTTTTTGAAACTGACAACAGATGCAAGGCTGCTTGGCACAGATGCCAGACTTCTGGATCCGGAAGCACCAAAAAATCCGGATGGAAAGCTGGAGCAGTGCATCGTATGTGTCAAACAGGAGTATAATGCAGCTTTGGCAGAAGGAAAGATCGGGACTCAGCTTGTCTTTTCGGATATCGGAACCCCGAATGATGGGAGCCGGTTCAGCGTTTATTCCTATATCAAAGAAGGACTGATACAGAATGGAATCCCAAAAGAGCAGATCGCGTTTATCCATGATGCAAAAACAGAGGAAAAACGGCAGCGACTGCTTGATCTGGTGCGGGAAGGTGAAATCCGGGTACTGATAGGATCTACCGAAAAATGCGGCACCGGAGTCAATGTACAGGACCATGTCATTGCCCTGCACCATATCGACTGCCCATGGGTCCCGGCCCACATCGAACAGCGGGAAGGGCGCGGGATACGGCAGGGTAACGAAAATACCAGCGTCCGCATTTACCGATATGTGACACAGGATACCTTTGATGCGTTTTTATGGTCTGTGCTGGAAAATAAGCAGCGTTTCATCTCCCAGGTGATGCATGCCGGAACGACAGCACGTACCTGCGATGACATAGATGAGATGGTGCTAAATTTTGCGGAGCTGAAAGCGATCGCCACAGGTAACCCATTGATCAAGGAGAAGATGGCGTTAGACAGTGAGGTGCAAAAGCTCCAACTGCTAAAGGCACACTATGACTCCCAAAAGTACGCCCTGCAGGATGCCTATCTGGAAGAATATCCGGCACGCATCCGAAAAGAGACGGAAAAACTCTCCCGGCTGCAGGAGGATCAAAAAACCATTGCTAAGGAAACAAAAGATATATTCTGTATGGAAGTGGAAGGTATCGCCTATCTGGAACGTGCGGAAGCTGCACAGGCGGTGGAAGACCTGCTCTTACGTGCGCCAAAGGGTGTGAAAGTGGAACTGGGACGGTACAGAGGGTTTAATATCTTATATCAGCAGGACATCTTTGGTCGGAACTTAGGTATCTGTGGTCGTAATACATACTGGATTGATGCGTCCCTGTCCGGAAGCGGCTGTATCCGGCGCCTGGATAATTTCTTCACGTCATGGGATAAGATGGAGCAGAAGATCAAAGCAAAGATAGAGGAATACCGAAATGCGCTGAAAGCGGCAAAGGCAGAATATGAAAAGCCGTTTGAACGGGAAGCGGAACTGATCGAAAAGAGCCAGCGACTCTCACAGATCAATGCGTCCCTGGAACTTGACCGGAAGGATGACAGCGGGGAAGCAGTCACATAAAGCGGCAGAAGGAAATAAAGGAGATAGAAAAAACATGACAGTAAAAGAAAAACTGAAACAGGAAGAGGAGAAATTGTTGGAAAGCGTTAACAATTCGTATCGGGACATGATGAGGGCACAGTTTGACTGCATCTTTGAGGAGCTGGAGGAACGGTGCGAGAAAAGTCCGGAATATGCAGCGCGGGTGTTACTGTCCCATAAGAGCTTTGCGCGTTGCATGAAGTATGCCATGAAAAAGATCATGGAGATCCGCACGCCGACGGAGAAGGAAAAGGAGCTTGCCCGGAAGCAGGAAGCCCCGATCGTGACACCGGTTTCTTCCGATGTGTTGTTCGAGTGGATCGATGAGTATTATGAGCTTGACGATAAGGAAGCGTATGAGAAAGAAATGCAGAAGCAGGAAGCGGCACAGACTTCTAAAAAGAAGAAACGGACGGTCAAAAAGCCGGCAAAACCATTGCTGGATGGTCTGCTTGGAAAAGAAGGCGGCGATGCGCCAGACCTGAAGCCATCCAAAGTAAAAAAGAGCAGACGCAAGGAGCTGGACGGTCAGTTATCGTTGTTTCAGATATAAGAAAAAATGAGAAATGTGGCAGCACCTGTTTTGTATGGCAAGGCAGAGATGCCCTGGACGGGGATCTTTTCCCTGTCTGCTGTTACAAAAAAGAAAATGGAGACAGGCAGCAAGAAGGCTGTCTGGGAAAGGGGATATATGAAGATCGCATATAAGGCATTCCGACCGGACCTGTCCTGTCAGGCAGGCGGCAGTACATACCAATACCAGTTACAGAAGTGGAATGAGATCAAGGAGGCAAAATGCAGGGAGACAGGTTTTCACTGCGCGGAAGATCCGCTGGACTGCTTAAGCTACTACCCGGTATGGGAACAGGCGGTATATTACATGGTGGCGGCAGATGGAGACATTGACGAGGATGCCTGTGATTCCAAGATTGCATGCACAAGGCTCCGGTTGCTAAAAAAGATGACAAAAGAGGCGTACATCTATGTGGCACTGGTCTATATGGTACAGCATCCTACACGTAACTGGAATGCCAATGTAAAGAGAGAACGTGCAGTTGCAGACCGCAACCAGATGGCAGTCAGCCGGGGAAAAAATCCGACAGCCAAGGGTGGTCTGGGTGCAGTATTAGGGCTTGCCAGGGAAGCACCGGATGGATGTGGGATCACAGAGATCGCGGTGTGTGTGGTAGACGGGAAACGATATCTTCCGGATGTCTATTATGACGTGAACGGAAATGAAGTGCTTATATAAGGAGGAAAAGGAAAATATGAAACGACAAGTGATAAAAGGCTATCCATGGCCGGAAGAAAAACATAGTATCGCAATAAGGAAAGCAGTGATCGACGATGGGATGTATCTCATCGTCGATTTTGTATCTGACAAACCACAGCTTCGGGTCTGCATCGGTAAGAAGGAATATGCCAATTATTATCCGGAAGGAACTTCGGTTACCGTTCAGGGGAAGAAACATGAGACATACGTGGTTTTGCCGGACAGTTGGGACCAAAAGCAGATCGCAAAAGTGATCGAGTCAGACTTACTGGTAAAGCAGGCAGTTTCCTATGATGATGGCGGAACCGGGGTAGAAAAGGAAAATCTGTGCGGATGGATCGGGTTAAAAGAACACGATTGCCAAAAGAAGCTGATGGAACGCAAACACGAGATCCGAAGAGACCGGATTCAGGAGTTTCAGGCACTGGTGCCAGAGATCCCATCAGGATTTAGTAAATGGGCGAGAAAACAGTGTGAGGAACATCTGTTTACTTATGAGCCGTTCCGACGGCGAAAACAGACGACTGGGATCTGCTCCAACTGCGGGCAGGAGTCCGTAGTGGAAAACATACAGCAAAACCAGACGTATATCTGCCCAAAGTGTAACGCAAAGACCAGGACACGCCGCATGGATTATAAACATAAAAATCCGCGTCCGGTTCAGTATAAAGAACGGGAAGTGATCCTGTTCCAGCGTGTGGAAGGCGGTTATGTGGAACGGCATTTCATAAGCTGGATGAAACTGGCGGTTGCCAAGGAAAAGTATGGATGTGAGGAAAGTGCAAGAATCTTTCTCCGGCATGGGAAGGAGAGGACTTTCTATGCGAAATATAGTTATCTCACCAGAGAGGTATTCTGGGACGATGCCAATTTTGGTTATTTTGACCCAGGTGGGATGATACGGATCGAAAATGGTCCCATCTATCCCTACACGTTTCGCAAAAGCCTTACCAAAGGTACAAAATACCAATACTCGGCACTGGAACAGTTACAGAAAGAACCGGGATTTTCCCCGATCGAATATCTGCAGCGCTATGAAAAATATCCGGTATTGGAGCAGATGGTCAAATCCGGACTTAGGAAACTTGCGTTACAGATGGATCTGTCAAAGCTGAATCTGAAAGCAAAAAAACCATGGGAGTTATTTGGACTTACGAAGGATGCCTTTCACAGATTACGTCAGATCAATGGGGGAAAAGAGGAGATACTGTGGTTTCAGTATATGGAGCAACAGCATCTTACACTTCCCAATGCGGTTATCTGTGGAATGGCAAAAGAAGGCATTGAGCCTGCAAATATTTCCGGTGTGCCGTTATCTCCGACGGTCATCTATAATTACCTGAAACGGCAGGCGACTGGATGCAAGGGCAGACGGCACATGCGGGAACTGCTTGGCACTTGGGAAGATTACCTTTCCATGGCGGCATATCTGAAGATGCCGATGGATCAGGATATGGTCTTACGTCCCCGCGACCTGCTTTTGGCGCACCGCGAAGTGCTCTCCCAGTGTGGAGGAAAGGAGAAAGGGCTCCGGGTTGTAGAGATCGCTAATAAATTTCCACGTGTGGAAACGGTACTGGCATCCATCAAAGAAAAATATGAGTATGTTGGAAAGACATTTTCGATTGTGGTTCCGGAAAAGATTGAGCAGATCATAGAGGAAGGACAGGCATTGAAACATTGTCTTGACCGTTCAGACCGCTATTTTGAGAGGATTGCAAACCAGGAGTCCTATATTGTGTTCCTGCGTCGGACAAAAGCAATGGAGCAACCCTATTATACGCTGGAGATCGAACCGGATGGAACGACACGCCAGAAGCGGACGGTGGGAGATAATCAGAATAATGATTATCACCGGGCAGAGAAGTTTTTGAAAAAGTGGCAGGCGGCGATCAGACCAAGGCTTTCACAGGAAGATTTTGAGCGACAGGAGATCAGTCGTCAGTTGAGGATGTATGAACTGGAGTCCCTGCGTAACGACAAAGTCACCGTCCATGGCGGAAGCCATGCAGGGGAACTGCTGGCGGATATTTTAGAAGCCGACCTGATGGAAGCATAAAGATTTACAAAGGCATATTTCGTTAATATACATATCACCAAGAAAAATATGAGAAAAATATGAGGAAACATAGATGAAAAAAACAGAAAAAAGATTAATAACCTTATCAGATGGAACTGGCATGGGTGGAGAATTATTAGTATTTAGAACAGATGCTCCGGCAGAAGTGTTGTCAGAGTTGGAGAAAATATCCTGCGAGATTTTTATCAACGGAGCTAATTATGAGGACGTTCCTATATGGGCAGATGTTTTAAAAGAGAAGGGGTATGAATTTACATCTATTGATTCATGCACCCATGTAACTGCTTACGGCACATCAAGTGATTGGCTAGAGGAAACTTTTGGAGAAATCAATGAAAAATATGTCATTGAGGACCAACCCGACCTATTTTTAGGAGCTGACCTGATGGAAGCATAGAAAGTTTTCAAAATAAATTGATTGATTTGAAACAATAGTATATGCTAGTAGATAGGTAAAAGGAGATGGAAGCGCATCTGCAAAAGGATGTGTGCAGGAGACAGAGAAAGTGTATCTGAAAAAGATTTCTTTAGAGAATTTTAGATGTTTTGAAAAAGTCGAGGCTGACTTACAAAAGAAACTGACATTGGTTGTTGGTGCGAATGGTGCCGGAAAAACATCTCTGTTGGAAAGCATTGCCATTGCAATGAGTACCATGTTTACGGCTTTTGATGGAGCAAAAGCTATGAACATCACGAAGGAAAGTGCTCATCTGAAGGCATATAAGATCGGAAGTACCGATAACGTGCAGCCACAGTATCCGGTTCGGATAGGTGCATGGGCACAGTTGGATGAAAGACCGGAGATTTACTGGGAGAGAACGCTAAATACTGCAAAAGGGAAAACCACGATAAAAGATGCCAAACAGATCCTGGAAGTTGCATCAGATTACCAGAAACGGCTCCAGGAAGGGGATACCTCATTACTGTTGCCGATCATTGCTTACTATGGTACAGGCAGACAATGGGATTATCATCGTGAAAAGCAGGCGGACATTTCTGAAAAAAATACAAGAACGAACGGTTACATTGATTGTATGAGCGGAACGGCAAATATCAAATTGATGATGAACTGGTTTTTGAAAATGACAGTGCAAAAATACCAGAACCAGGAAAATGGGTATGGACCAGTACCGGAGTTGGAAGCAGTTTTTTCCGCGATGGAGCAATGCTGCAATCGGATCACCGGTTCTAACGATGCAAAGATTCAGTACAATATAGAAACCAAGGAAATTGATGTTGCTTATACGGATGCACAGGGAATGCGCATGTGTATCCCACTAAACCAGTTGAGTGATGGCTATAAAAGCACGATCAGTCTGGTAGCAGATATTGCATATCGTATGGCAGTATTGAACCCTCAGTGCCTGGGCGAAGTCTGCAAAAAAACGGATGGAATCATTTTGATTGATGAGGTGGATCTTCATCTTCATCCGGCATGGCAGAAACAGCTCTTACATGACCTGACGGAAATTTTCCCAAATGTTCAGTTTGTTGTCAGTACAAATGCTCCGGAAGTGATCAATTCAGTAGCAAGGGAGCAGGTGGTTGTCCTGGAAAACTATCAGGCATTACCGGCACCTGCAGAGACCTATGGAAAAGATGCGAATAGTATTTTGCGTGCGATTATGCGTGTAAAAGAGCGTCCGGATGACATTATGGAGAAATTTGAGCAGTTCTATCATGCAATCGATGCACAAGAGTATACACTGGCAAATGAGATCCTTGGAAACCTGGATGAAATCCTTGGGGATGATCCTGATCTTACAGCGATGCATATACAACTGGATTTAGAGCAGATGTAAACATTGTATAGAAAAGTGTTTTGAAATATCCAGATAATTGGTTGGAAAAACATAATTAGGTAGCAAACGTATCAGGCAGGCTTTGATTTAGAGAGATTCTGAATCAGAGCCTGTTTTTGTTTATTTGAATATGTAAAATGAGTATAATGTAATTTGGCAGAAGGGATCAAAATATGTTATGTTGAATATAAGAAAAAGTTGTTAGGATAGGCTTATGACAAAGTTATATAAATATTTGATTTCCAATTATAAACCGAATGAACCTATCTTTGTTTCTGATCTTCAGATTTCGATATCAGATGCCAATCTCCGGCAGATGTTTAATTTACTATGTGATTCGGGAAAGATTAAGAGATTTGATACTGGTATTTATTATCTCCCGAAAGAAAGTCGGCTGACGGGAGGTGTCCCGCTTGGGGCTGATACCGTCGCAAGATATAAATACGTTTCCAGAAACGGAAGGATTGATGGTTATTATTCTGGTTATACGTTCGCAAATCAGCTTGGAGTTATTACACAGGTGCCGTATACATTAGAAATCGTATCAAATAATGCAAGTGCGAAAGTGCAAGAGGTGAACTTGCAGGGAAGAAAAGTGATTCTTCGTAAAGCAAAAATCCCTGTTACTAAGGAAAATTATAAAATATTACAGTTCTTAGATTTTCTCAAAGACGTAGAGTTGTATATGGATAAAAATAATGAAGTGTATATTGATCGTATAAAACGGTATATTGTGGATGAGCAAATTTGTAAAATGGATGTGGACCTTTATATCAGGCAATATCCAGACAGGACATACCGTTCAATTTATGAAATGGGTTTATATGAGTTTTTTGTATAGTGATAAAGGACTAGCAAAAATGATTGTGTTATGGTGTTACAGTAAATAAAGAAAGTGTGGAAAATATGAATATATTTGTAGATGCCGATGCCTGCCCGGTTGTAGGAATCGTTGAGAAAATAGCTGAAAAATATGATGTGCCAGTTACTTTGCTTTGTGATACGAACCATGTGCTTGCATCTGAATATAGTGAAGTGATCGTGGTTGGCGCGGGAGCAGATGCAGTAGACTATAAACTGATCAGTCTGTGCCATAGAGAGGATATTGTAGTATCACAGGATTATGGTGTGGCAGCAATGGCTCTTGGAAAAGGAGCATATGCGATCCACCAGTCCGGGAAGTGGTATACGGATGAAAATATCGATGAGATGCTGATGGAACGGCATATAAATAAAAAAGCCAGACGAAGCTCCAGCAAAAATCACATCAAAGGTCCGAAAAAGCGGACAGGTGAGGATGATGAACATTTTGCACAGGCATTTGAAAAAATGGTACAGATGGCTCAACAGGCTGTGGATATGATCTAAACGGAAAGGCAGATGGTGATTGATTTCAGAAAGGAGAGGATGGCGCATGGAAAATTATGAGCGTGAATGTGCGGAAAAAGAACTTTTGCTAAAATTACAGGAAACGGAAGATGCAGTAAAGGACGGCAAAGGCTGGCTGAATCTGAATGAACTGAAACTGCTTATGGGACAACAGGGATCATTATAATTTCTGAAAATCCTGGATAGGAAAAATTGAATCATGTAGTATAACAAACGGGACGGCTTCGGCTGTCTCTTTTTGTTTCCGTATTATTAGACGTGACATATACAACAGGTTATGGCTGATTAGATAGAAAAGATTGCATGAAAAAAGGAACCTGCATACAAACAGATTCCTTACATGAGGGAAAATCCCTGTCGAAGAATGGAAGACCAGTTACTTTTCTGATAAAGAAAACGGACGATGATTACTGTCTGCTTTTCTTCATCAATCGTATAAAAGGCAAGGTAATGATTGATGATCACAAAACGAATGCCCCAACTTGCAAGTACCGGCTCATCTACCAGACGGAACTTCTGTGGCAGGTCGGCTAATGAGCCTATCTGCTTAGCCACAGCATCTAACAGATGCTCCGCGGCATCCGGATTTTTGAGGGTAAATTCGATGTAATCCGCTGCCTGCATAATATCGTGTTCTGCGGTGGACGTGATATGAATCTGATAGCTCATCGACGGCGACGGCTCCTGATATCCGCCATAGCTTCAGAAAATGGTCTGGTGTTGCCTGTGGCAATATCGTCCATTCCTTCCTTGATTTGGCTATATAGTTCAAAGCGGCTGGTCAGTTCTTCGTAGGCTTCAATGCTCATGACAGCAAGATCGCCTTTTCCGTTCTTCGTAATGAAAACTGGTTCAGGATAATTATGGCAAAATGTGGAAATTTCATTGTAATTATTCCTTAAATCAGCACTTGATCTGATGGTTGGCATAAAAGCACCTCCTTGTTTGATAACAAAATTATACACAAATTTTGCTATATAGTCAACGGATATCCCATTCGTATTAGCAGGAGAAACACAACGATTCATAGGTATCCGACGTAAAGAGGGGAACAAGTCTCTTTGGGAATGCTCCCGGCGGGCTTTCAAAAATCCCTTGCTAGTTTCCACATTTTCAAAAGTGACGTATATCAAACATATAGCCGGACAGGTTCCGGCAAATTGACATCATAGGAGGAAAAAAACAAAAATGTACGCACTTACACGAAGAATATCTGAACATCAAAACATGGATCAGAACGTATGGAAGAAAAGGATAAAGGCGGCTGCGATCCGCCTGGAAGGAGTCATGCTGCTTGGGAGCATGGCGGTAGTACAGATGCATGCGACAGAAGGAAGCGATATCTTCACAAAAGCCAAAGGGATGATGAATACCCTGTATAAATCCATTGCAGGGATTTCATCTGTAACGGCGGGCTGTGTGGCGGGCATTTGTCTGTATTTAATGTTTTTCTCGAAAAACAGAAATACGGTGGAAGAATCTATCGCCTGGTTAAAGCGGATCGCTGTCTGCTGGATCGCGATCATGCTGATGGCATCCATCATCTATTTTGTTACTACAAACCTTGGAATTGGGGACAACGCATCGTTATATTAAGGGGTAGGAACCAGTTCCCTGATAGAGAGATCTCCTGTGCATTTCATGCATGGGAGATTTTTTGGAAGGAGGAATAGTATGGCATGGCTTGTAAATGCCCTGTTGGAAGTCATTAAGGACCTGGTCTATGGCGCATTTGTGTTGATCACGAAGTGGTTTACCGGGACGTTGACGCTTTCAACCGGGGAATTTCACGATATCTTTAACAAAGGGGAAATGAACCTGTTAGACCTTTTGGTGGATGATGTGATCGGACCGCTGGCGGTTGCGGGTGTGATCGGTATCATGGCATATCAGTTGTACCGTTCCATGTTTGCAAAGAAGGTACAGGGGGCAGTAGATGAACCATTGCCCCTGATCCTCTGGTCGGTAGTGGCATTTTTCCTTGTATTTAATGTAAAACCGGTATTAAACCTGTTTTCAGACCTCATTGCAAAGGCATGGGGCTGGATGGATGGTGTGACACATGAGTTTTCCACTAATTTTTCCCTGGATGCACTTTTATCAGACCAGAAGTTTGGCGATGACGGGGTAACCAGTTCCTTAAATTTTTCCTCAGGCATCGGTCTGAGCGGATTGCAGATGCTGATCGGCATTGTACTGGCAGCAGTCCTTGGGTGGCGGTATCTCAAACTGATGGTACAGTACGTGAAACGCTATGTGCGTTATCAGTTACTGCGTGTGCTGGCACCAGTTGGTATCTGCACGATTGGTTCTAACAGTACCCGCCAGATGGCACAGAATTATCTGAAACTGTATATTTCCTCGACGCTGTCCATGCTCTTTTCCGGCATGATGACGTATATCTATTGTTGGTCGATGATGCAGACGTTGCTATGGGAATCGGATCTGATTGCGGACAACATCTTATTGTTTTGCATTACCCTTGGTATTTATGATTTTTTCCAGTATCTCGATCAGTTATTGGAGAAGATCGGTCTGCTCAGTACCGGGATGCAACCGATCCGCCTGCCGATCGGAATTGGCGGAATATCTGCCGGATTGTCGTCTAAGGGACAGCAGATGGTTGTAAACTCGGCAAAAACAGCGTTCCAGACATTAAAGATGGCAAAAGGGACACCTATCGGTGGAGAAACAAAAGGAACTTCTGCACCAGGCGGCGAAACCTTGGCGGAAGGGAAAACGGCTGCTCCTGCAGCAGAACTGTTAAATGAGAGCGAAATTTCCAACGATGTAAAGGCAAATACCCAGGCATTTTCTGAGTCACTTGGTGGAAAGCAGTATCAGACACAACAGGGGGAAGTGCCAACAAAAGAGAACAGTTCCATGGCAGTTATGCGTACTGCCCCGGATGGAAGCATCAGCGCAAGAAATATAACGAAAGAAGCAAATGGAGATGGCTGGCGGGAACTCTCCACCGGAAACCGGTTGTCAGGTGCGGATGCGGTGCATGGACTGACTGGTGTGCAGGGGATCAATCCGTATGATCTGCAGCAGACCGGTGACGCACTGGAGCAACATGCGGCAGGAAAGCCCGGAAAAGAGCGGGCTTACGGGGCATTCCAGAGGGAGGATACCCAGTTTGCCGCGAAATTCCAGAAGAACGATGCCGGTGGATGGAATACGCTGGTAGGCGGCACATCCTATGAAACTCCACAGCAGGCAGCGGCTGCCCTGGGGGCAGACAGCATGGCAGTGTACGATGGAAGGTCCGACATGAAAGGGTTTGACATGGCAAAGATCGCGGCATCCGATGTAAACCTGGCAGATCAGGCAGCGTTTGAAGCAGGATTGTCAGAACATGCCGTATCCGGTCCGGCAGGAGAAAATGCAAAGGCTTATGGAGCACTCCATGGAGCAGACGGAGCCATTCATCCGGCAGAATTTTCCAAAACAGAAAGTGGATGGGAAGCAACGGTTGGCGGTCAGGCATACGCTTCGATACAAGACGCCGCAACTGCAGTCGGAGCTGACCGGGCAGATATCTATGCAGGAGCTCCAAAACCACTCCCGGCGGCACAGCTTAAAGGCGGTGGAGCAAACCAGGCATTGGCAGATGAGGCAGGGTTACGCTCCTTTGGCGTGGCGGCAATGCCGAAAAACCAGGGCTTCCAGGTGCATACCGTCGGAAACGGGGAAATGCATGGCATCTATGCGGATCAAAAGGGCGCGGTACATTCTTTTAGCGGAACCAGGGTGACGCAAACTTACGCACAGCAGAATCCGGAATCTTGTGTGCGGCTGGATGATACCACGTATTTGAAGATCCATGAAGGAAGTTCAAACCGCGCGGTCAATGCGTATGCGAATGCGACTACATTTAAAAATGGAACTTTTCAGAATAAATATGATACCAAAACCCACCTGAACAATGATGGCAGTGTGGGGGATGGAACCTGATAAACGGACAAGCCTCATTCCGGTATGGAATGGGGCTGTCTGTGCAAGAAAGGAGTTTTATGGAACAGAACAAAGGAGCACAGCGGGCTGCCTGGTTTGCAGGACAGGCAGTGAGTGCAGCGACAAATCCGAAACTGTTTATCGTAAAAGTGTTGGTAACGATTCTTGCAGTGCTGATCGGCTTTCTATTTGTGGTTGGGAGCCTGTTTGGGGTGATCTTTTCACAATTAGGATTTTCAAATTCTGCTGATTATACCAGTGAGATGTTTCAGATTGAAACGGAAAACCTGACGGCTGTCATGGATACCTATTTTTCAGATGCCGGGCATGTAGCTTCCATTTCTGCCCTGCTGGCAGATTTTGACGGGAGCCGGTATGGAACGTATGATACTTTCCATATGCTGCCCTCGGCAGGCACATTAAAATCCCTCTATGATGCGGTAGATGCAGATTATAATGGGGTGTATGAAGCACATACGCAAGTAACCGGGGAAGGACGGAAGCCGATGGTGGATGCAGACGGGACAAAAGTCGTATACGAAGGCTATACGCTGGTGTCTGATTATGATACCTTCTGGAGCAATGGGACCTATCAGAAGTATTTTCTGCCACTGATCCAAAATTCCTGTACGACAGAGGATATTACAAAAATGGAAAATGGGGACGGGAGCGTGTTGGAAGCAGACTTACCCGTTCTGATCGAGAGCATCCCATGGGGGAGTTGGGCGAGAGGGGAAGACCTTGTGCGGGAAGAGACGACACAGGAAGTGACTACACGCGCCTATTACCGTTATTGCGGACCGGAAGTGAAAACATTTCAGTACCTGGATACAGGGAAACGCTATTATCTGGATGAAATGGACCAGCTTGCGGGGATCGGTGGAAAAACAAAAGAGCATTGGGAAGCTTTATTTCAAAAACATATGGAAAACGGGGATGGTATGCTTTCCGATGGGGAATGGTGGCAGCTTGAAAGTGAGAGCGTAACAACAGAGAAAGTCATCCGTTACATCACCTGCCAGTATACCATATCCCTGCAGGAACCGGTGGCATCCATGGTACAGACACAGTCCAGGGAGTATGCTTTTGTTACAGATGAAAACAGCTTAAACCTTGCAATCCGGCTGTTGAGATTCCTTGTGGGTGATCCGGCACCGGAGGATCAGGGTGTATTTGGCTTCTTTAGCATCGCCAAGGACTTCCTGCTCCAGTGGAGCCCGGCAAAGATCCACAAGCAGATGACCAAAGAGGATTTACAGAGCATCAATAAGATCTCTTCTCTTTCTCACAATATGTTTTCCACAATTCTTCTGCTCTCATAATTCTCCAATCTGCAAATTCCGATTGTTTTAATTTTTCTCAGTTCCACCTTCTTGCCCTTCGGACAAGAAGTATCCCTCGCTCAAAGAGCTCGGTCAATACCGATTTGCTATTATATCTCAATTTTTATAAATATTCAAGCCAAACGCATACGCATCTTTCAGATGATTGGTTTTATCAATCTGTGGCTTTCCATTTGTATCACCACAGCCACCAGCTAAAAGCATTCCCTTATCGTGAAAACCGATATAATTAATTACAGTGAATTTGTAATATGATACCGCCTGTTCATAAGTACAAAAGAAATCATCTGCAGATGTCATCAGTAGCGCGGCATCTTTTACTGGATATTTTTCATATCGACCCAATCGTGTCTCCCATATGTTTCGCCCCATTCGATCCGCTAGACTTCCAAATAAATTCCTTTTATTTCAGAAAAATCTAAACCTACTATTATCGGTGACCTGCATGTATCACTCAGAATAGAAATAATGATTGGAACAAGAGCTGAAAAAGTTTATGGAAGAAAAACTGAAGGCAGCGGATCTGCACGGTCACAGCGTGGATGTACAATTTTCTATCAGTAAGAGCAAGAAAATGCGATGCTCTGTACTTTGCTGGGTGTACAAACATGACAGAAAAGATAAACGAATGGTGGAAAATATCCTATGCTGCTATTCCAACGATGACAAGTGGATGAACAGTATTGATTCTGTGAAGCATCTGTATGACAATATTGCGCATCTTAACCATTGTGAAAATCTGGAGGACATGAAAGCAGCAGTAGAGCAGAATATTGATGAGATTAGCAGCAAAATGGAAGAACGCCGGAGAATCCTGTATGCAATAGGTGATGAAAGATATAAGAAAAACATTCTACAGTAATATGTTGATGACCGACTGCAGGCAGCAGGTGTTATCGATAAAGCCTATCTGTTACATGTAGCTGCCAGATCCGTTACAGCCTTTGTAAATATTTTACCGGTACTTCTTTTGTTAACCAGACACCGTTGACTGATAGGTAAAATTTATAGCCATCACGATACATCTGTCCGGTCGCTACCTGAAAAATGACCTCTTTTCCATGTCTTTTTCCAACTTTTACTGCTGTATCAATATCTTTGGAGAGATGGACATACAATCGGCTCTTCGGAATTAGTCCCTGCTGCAGAATGGAACTTACATATTTTTCACCGGTTCCGTGGAAGAGCAGTTCTGGCGGCTCCATTTCAGGTAATTCCACGTCAACCGGAATGGAATGTCCTTGGTTGGCACGGATTAATGTCTTGCCGGGATTGAAAGAGTAACGCTGTTTATTGTCTGTACGCACAATTTCTTCCAGTACATCCATGTCGAATCCTGGATTATTTTTCGCAATACCATCAATCAGGTCATGGACGTTCGCCCATCCATGTTCATCTAAGGTAATGTCGATAGCCTCCGGTTTGTGCCGTAGAATGAGGCTTAGGTATCGGCTCAGATTTGTTAGGTTCATGGTAACACCTCCTGTTTTGTAGCTATTTGTTCAGTAGCCAGTCCGCAATATCGTGTGTATCAACCACTTTTGCAGTTTGCCGCTTTCAAAACTTTAAAATTTTTCAATTTTCGAAACCGACATTTAAAAAAAGAGTAAAGAAAAAGATACAGTAACCAGCGCAAGCATTACTGATTATGTATCCTGTGTTTTCAACAAAAGAGCCAGATTTCTCTAGCTCCTTTAAGCATATATCCGCAAATATATACCGCAATTACTGCTATCATATCACATATAAATTGTTTGTCAAATGAACCGTTGGTTCAATGTGCGATGCATCAGATCCGGCAGCAGTGGTTATTATTCTTCGTTGGAATCCACATTACCGTCTCTTTTCTCATCATATTCATAGATTCCACCACCGTAATACCAACCATGGCTCTCTACAAAGTCAATGAAAGCATCGCAGAAAGCTTCTTCCGACATATCATCCGGGATTTCTACACATCAGTTCAGTACAATTTCTTTACTCATATGTTACCTCCATTATTTCCTCTATTTATAATAACATGGCGGTGGGGCGAATGCATTGAACCGGTGGTTGAGCTATTTACTTGCGATTATTTTATCTGTTTAGTACAATAAGTGAAAAGACTGTGGAGTGTGAGCATATGGAAGAAAAAGATAGAGGTCGCGCATTTTTGTTTTCAAAATACTATGGTTTTATAGATAATGAGGATGAAGATGGGGATTATCAAATATATTCCGATGGTAGTGGATATTACCATGGTTCTGACGGAAGCGAAGCTCAGATATATTCTGACGGTAGCGGTTATTTTCATGGAGCTGATGGTAGTGAAGCTCAGATATATTCTGATGGAAGCGGATATTATTATGGAGCTGATGGAAGCGAAGGACATATATACTCAGATGGAACTGGACGCTTTCGCGGAGCGGATGGTAGTACGGGGCACCGTAACAGTGATGGAAGCGGATACTTTGAGGATGAATATGGAGATACTGTGAGATATTGATGCTTGAATACGATAGAGAAATTAATATTCAGTATCACGCTTTTCCAGGAAGGTAACAGAAGAAAATGGCAGAATTAGGAAAATTAGAATATTATTTACTGGCAATCAATGTCATTGGTGCATTGGTTTATCTGATTAATATGCTTTTGTACAGACATACTGCAAGAGGACAGATAGATGTGGTAGTGACGATTGTATCTTTACTTGGCGGTTCGGCTGGCATGTTGCTTATGATTTTACTTTTTGACAGGAAAGCGGAAAAGGAAAATATGATGTCGCGGGTGTTTATTATATGTATTTTCGTCATCCAAGTGATTGTGCTGTTGATTTTCAAAGGGCATCATGCAGAGCATTTTACGTTTGCATTTTGGAAGTTCTTTGCAGAACACCGGATATTGCTGATATATCTTGGAGTGATAAATCTTGTGACATTCATTGTATTTGCGATTGATAAGGCCAATGCCAGAGCAAATCGTTCCAGAATCAGAATTGTAACACTGTTGGGATTATCATTTGCCGGCGGATCTGTGGGCGGACTCATTTCTATGTATCTGTTCCGACACAAGACACAAAAGGATTACTTCACAGTTGGAATGCCGCTGATAATTGTAACGCAAATTGTTGTTTTATTCTATGCAATGAATACGGGATGGTAGACGTAGTGGTCATTATAGGTTATTTTCGAGAACATGTTTTATTGACTAAATCCATGTCAGAGAGTGGAATGAAAAGAGGATAAATAAGTGGGAAAGAGTTTATTGGATTGCATATTAGACAAAGTAGTAGATAAGACAATAGATGCCATGGGAGGTAAGGATGCTGTAAATGGAAAAGTAGGAGAGGCATATACAGCGCGTGAGTTGAAATTGTTGAATCTATTAGGCAGAAAGGGAAAGGTATTACGAAATGTATATATTCCAAAAGATAATAACGAGACATCGGAAATAGATGTTTTGTTTATTACTCAGAAGGGAATTTTTGTAATTGAAAGCAAAGAATCAAATTCTTTTGAATAAAAAATGAACACATTTTCTAATTGTAGTTTTGCTGCAAATAGGGCATAATAATAGCAGAGAACAAAAACGATACATTTTTTGCGGGACTGGTGCTTGCACCAAGCCCGCTTTTTTTCTTTTCAAGAACCGTAATATTGACCATTTCGATGCAATGCGGTATTATATAAAATAACTTATAATAAATAAACTTATAATAATATTATTTATAAAAAGGAGCCTGACAAATGAAATTCATCGGTAGAAAACGTGAAATGGAAAAGTTAGAATCAGAATATAGTCGCGATAGTAGTTTTGTCGTTATTTATGGTCGCCGCCGAGTAGGAAAGACCACACTGATTAAAGAATTCTTGAAAGATAAGACAGCTTTTTACTTTCTGGCCACGGAAGAAATTGAATCCCAGAGCATGAAGCGTTTGGCTGGAGTTGTCGCGCGAACAACAAAGAATCGTTTATTGCAGAATGCGACCTTTACGGATTGGCTGGATTTATTTCAGGTGATTGCAGATTACGAACCAGAAAAAAAGAAGGTCTTTGTAATTGATGAGTTTCCATATTTGGTGAAAACCAACTCTGCCTTCCCATCCATCCTGCAGAACGCATGGGATGAAGTGCTTAAGGATAAGAATGTGATGCTGATTTTATCCGGTTCGCTCATTGGAATGATGCAAAAGCATGCATTATCCTATGACAGCCCATTATATGGTCGTAGAACTTCGCAAATGCGATTAGCTCCGTTACTATTTACGGATATTTATGCAGTTCAGAGTTTATCATTTACCGAATCGGTGGAACAATACGCCGTAACTGGTGGTGTACCAAAATATCTGGAATTTTTCGAGGATGGAAGAGAACTGACAGAACAAATAAAAGATGCAGTTCTTTCCAAAAATGGTTTCTTGTATGAAGAACCGTTCTTTTTGCTAAAAAGCGAGTCAATGACAGCAGTTAATTATTTTTCTATCATTAAGGCAATTGCAGATGGCAATCATAAGATTGGAAAGATAGCAGGAGTGCTTGGAATAGAATCTTCAAAGCTGACACCATATCTTTCTACGCTTTCTGATTTGGGCTTTGTAGAGAAAAGAACGCCAGTTACAGAAAAAAATCCGGAAAAATCCAGAAAAGGTTTATACTTCATTGCTGATAATTTTATCCGTTTTTGGTTTAAATACGTGTATCCATACAAGGGCGAGCTGGAACTGGACAATATGCAGATTGTGCTGGAAGAGATGAAGAAGGATTTTGAGACGAAGTTCGTTGCATTTGCGTACGAAGATATCTGTAAAGATATTTTTGCTAATCTGTGTAAACGAGGTGTTGTAGATTTTGTCCCGTCCCGGATCGGAGCCTATTGGTTAAATGATTATACTGGTGATACGGAAATAGATGTCATGGCAGTGGATAATCAGAATAAACGAATCTTTGCAGGAGAGTGCAAAGATCATAGAAACCCGGTAGATGCTCCGGTATATTATGCACTGAAAGAGAAAGTCCTGGATGCGGGAGAAATCCGAAAATCATATCCGGTTTATGACGTTATCTATGGGGTATTTAGTAAAAGTGGATTTACACAACGAATGCTGGATGCCGCAAGGGAGACATCGAATCTGGTGCTTGTAAACGAAGATAATGTGATAGATGTGCATTAGGTTTCCATGTATCGGACAGGAGCAGCAGGGACTGACTGCCTTCGGAGAGGGAACGGATGGCCTCTTTTCCCGTGCACAGGGGAATAATAATACTGTAGAATACTTGCCGGTGGGCGACACACCGGATTCCATCCCAGATGTATAGAAGAAGCTCCGTTGCCGTAGTGGGCAGCGGAGCTTTTGCTATGTCTGTATTAATTTGCACATTACATATTAAATAGGTCGCTATGAGTTCCGGTTCGGGAAATTGTAAGCACAAGAACATCATCTTCATAACGATAGATAAGCAGCCAATCCGGCTGTAAGTGACATTCTCTATGTCCTGCCCAATTGCCAGAAAGGGAATGGTCTTTGAAATTTCATCCACGAGCGTGCCTTCCGCCAGCTTTTCTCTCGAAAAAGTCATATTTTATCCTATTTTTCTTTGACATCGACACAGTTTCCTTTCTTATCTACCCAGAAATAAAAAATGTTTCATTAAATTTGAATAAACGACAGATTTTGGATCATGTTTCCTTGAAACTGCAGGAAGGGAAAATCTATGGTCTGGTGGGAAACAATGGAAGTGGAAAGACAATGTTGATGAAATGTGTCTGTGGATTTATTCACCCAACATCAGGAATCGTGTTAGCTGATGAAAAAGTGATCGGAAAAGATGTGGATTATCTTCCAGATGCAGGTGTGATTATAAATGGTGTAGAAGAAATTCGACAATTATTACTATCCATGAAGAATGATCATAAAACGATTGTGATCGCAAGTCATAATGCAGAGGATATTCAAGTTTTGTGTGATGAAGTGTATGAGATGGAAAATGGAAAATTGGATGTAAATAGTATAAAACAGCAGATTTAGCAAGGAGAGGATGAAAATAATGAGATTGATTATTGCAGAGGGTTTTGCTCTCTGTAATTTTCTGCATAAAAAGATGCAGATAACATGCATATTCGACTTGATATGAATTTTAGAAAACCATTTGCAGGTTTCAACTGTCTTATATATGTAACGGAAAATGATAGAGAATTGGTGGACAAACTTATATGAGTGTAATGAATAAGGAAGAATTATCGAAGCTGATCTTGGAAAATCAAAAGGAAATGTATGTGCTGGCTTATTCCATACTGAAAAATCAGGCAGATGCTCAGGATGCAGTGAGTGAATGTATCGTGCGTGCATTTGAAAACCGGACAAGTCTCAGGAAACGTACAAGTGCAAGATCCTGGCTGATGAAAATTCTGATCAATGTATCCCGTTCGGCGATCACGAAACGACAGAAAGTTGTACTTTTTGCTGATCCGGAACAATACGAGCAGGAACCAGAAACAGCGGAAGACCATTTATGGTCAGTAATTCTGGAACTGCCGGAAAATGTGCGCGTTGTCATGGTTCTCTATTATTATGAGGGATTTTCGGTAAGGGAGATCAGTACACTGTTAGATATTCCGGAAGGAACGACAAAAACAAGGCTCTCATCCGGGAGAAAACAGCTGGAAAAATGGATAGAGGACGGAAAGGAGCATGGACGTGTTATCTGATGAAAAAATGGATCGAAAGATTCGGGAGCATGTAAAGGAGCATCCGGTGATTTTGCCGGAAGATTACCAGACAATGGTACAGGAGCAAATCAAAAAATGTTGTGAAGGGGAGTTGCATATGAATAAGAAAAAACAGAGAAAAAGGAAAATGATTGCAGCAGCTTGCGTTATATTATGCGTTGGAGTTTGTGGCACTGGTGGGGTGCGCGCTGGAATGAATTATGCAAAACAGCGTGCGGAGGAGACCTCTGAAAAGGAGCAGGAAATTTTATGGACGGATGCTGCCAAAGCGGATGCAGATACATTTTCCAGAGAATTATCACAAAAGGAGCAAAAGCGGCTGAATGAACTGGCAGAAAAATATCAGACAGAAGGCTTATTCCCAGATGGAAGCATTTTGCAGATTTCGGATAAATCTGAAATTGTGTCAGATCAGATCTGTTTTTGGGCTCAGGATAGTATCTTTTATCTGCCAGAGAAAGCATTGAATGATGAGCAGATGTTGGAACTGATCGATTTTTATGCAAAGCGAGATTACAGTGTGACAGCACAGGGACAAAAAGATGCAGATATAACCAATGCTTCAGTAGATGATGTGACAGAAATTTCCCAAGAGGAAGCGTTAGAAAAAGCATCTACTTTGTTGAATCAATTATATGGGATTGATACGGATACGCTTGCAGTCGAAACAGAACATTATCAGGCATTAGACGAAAATGGAGAGACATTTACAACAGATCATATTACTTATCGGGATGAAGCGGCAGGTATTTCCTATATGGTATCCGTAAATCTGCAGAATGGAGAAATAAAGACTGTTTCAGCGGAAAAAGACACTGGTTCAAATTATTCCAAAGAAATAGCGGAAAATGCAGCACAGTACCAGGGACTTTTTTTGGATGCAGAGAAGATTGCGCATGCATATATGGGAGAAAATGCTGTGTGGACTGCAAAACAGATCGAATATATGCGAAATGAAAAGCAGATGCTTGGAACAGGAATTGTAAATTATATCTTTGTGACAGATGCAGATGCCTGTGTTATAAGTTATAGCTGCACACAGCAGTATTTCTATCAGATTCGGCAATTTTCAAAGGACGAGTTAGACAGCTACTTGTCAGATGAAAAAGAGCAGGGGGCATTGAGAAGCCTGGAACAGATAATAGCAGACGTAAAGTAGTGAAAAGTATCATATGAAAATACAGCTAATAAAAGTGGCAGGAGATAAAAAACTTCTGTCACTTTTATTAGCTGTATTATAGTCAAAAAGAGAACTGATGTTCCGTATCTTTTGTGTGTTTTTCTCATACGGAGACTTTTGCATGCTATTGTTAGCGATTTATCCGTCCTGGTATCACAAAAGCATATAGGCATAGTATTTACAACAAAAAATAAATATTTTTTTAATTTTTTTGATATTCTATTTACATGGTATAAAGAGTAATATACTCTGAAAAAGTACATGCGAGTACTAATAATAAGAAGATGAGGTATTGTAATGAAGAAGAAACTAATTACGATCATAATTGGCATGGTGTTTTGTATCGGATGGATTGGAGGCTGTGCAAGTAAAGAGATAAATCACGATAATGTCGCAACAAGTGTTACTGAAGAATCTAAGCAGGAAGGCGTAAAAAAAGAGAAACTGCCAACAGCAACTTATATGGGAGGAAACAATACTATTACAGAGATTTGCAAAGAACTCAGTTCTGCGGGAGCTTCACATGTAGATACATTTCAAGAATGGGTGACTGATTTCGCAGATTCTGCCGGAAAGAATGCAAAGTTAAAAGATAGCTGGTCAGACCCTGAAAAAATGCATACTGATACCGGTAAATGTATGGATGGTTGGGAAAAAAATCATGACTATTCAGACACCGATTGCAGAATGACAGCCTTTCTTCTGCTGGATGGGCTGCTTCACGCGGAATCAACAGAAGCTGACTATAACGGTACGTATTTGATGTTCGATACGGAAGCAATAGATAATGTAGACAGATATAAAATAATAAAACAGAAGATAAACATGTTTACTACACTATATGGGGAAAAGCATGTTATTGATGAGAAACATCCGGAAACAACATTTTCTGATAACTGGAAGCATTATGGATTTCAAATAGATAGTGACAGGATCTCGCTGCTTAGTATTGCAATATATGATCCGGATTCTGATGTTATTTTCGTAGGACATACTGGTTTATTAATAAAATGTAGTGAATATTATTTATTTGTAGAAAAAATTGCATTTGAACAACCGTATCAGGCAACAAAGGTGCATAATATGGATGAATTGCTTAATATTCTTTCACTGAGACCGGAGTATTTCGGAGAAGAGGGAGAAGCCGGTCCATTTGTATATAATAATGGAGAATATGTGGGAACATTAACGAATAAAAATAATTAACAGAGGATAAAAATCGGTAACCTCTCGTTATAGACAGACATTGGATATTTTTGATATAATGAATAAATAAAAATTGAACGCGAGGGATAAAATATGTTTACAAAAGAAGATAATCAGGTATTAGATCGTATATTAAATGCCAGAAAAACTTGTCGGGCATTTACGGAGAACGTGCCGACTGATGATGAAATCAAAGAAGTAATCCAGGCTGGATGTATCGCACCATATGCGTCCATTGATGCAAAAGCAGTTACACCGTTCCGCCATTTTTTTGTAATTAAAAAGGATGATCCGAAAATGGAACAAATAGATGCGTTTATCAGGCAGCAGAGCCAGGTAGATTTAGATGCAAGAATCAAAGAAGAAGAGACAGATCCTTTTTTGAAAGAAAATGGAGAAGGGGTCAAAAAATTGTGGAAACATGTTGCGGAATGCGGGGAAAGTACCTTCCCAAATCCACCCTGTCTGATCATTGCGGCCGAGTGGCGTGGTGCCAGAAGGGCAGAACATCAGAGTCTTGCACATATGATGCAGAATATGTGGATTAAAGCTACTGCATTAAATCTGGATTTTCAGATTATTTCTGTTACAGAAAATATGGTAAATAATCAGGATTTCTGCGATATGCTTGGACTTCCGGTTGGAAGGTATGGATTTCTTGCATGTGTGCTTGGATATGCAAAAGATAATAATGCACCGCAGCATCCAAGGGCAACGACACAGATTCATTGGTTGTAACCAGATGACAGAGTTATAATATAATATATAGACAATCACAATTCGTGAAGGCGAAAAATAAAGTGTGTAAGTTAAGAAAAGTAATTTTCAAAACATACACACTTTGTTTGATTCTTCTCGTTGAAATTGCCATAACTATTCGTTAAAGCTGTCTTTTGCGAATAGTTGAAACGATGCGCTCTATCGACCGAACACCGAGCCTTGCGCCTTTATAACGACCAATTGTCACCAAAAACATTGCTTCAGCATCTTTTTCAAATAGATATGCCGATCGCTCTTCCAGATATCTTTTAATCAAATCTGTTAATTCCTCAGACATTGTAATCCATGTAGATCGCTGTTTGGTTCTGTAAACATAAAATCTTTGATTCCTTAAATCAAAATCCTGAATATTTAATTCAGCCAGTTCAGAGATTCGAATTCCAGTTTCTTTTACAATTTGGGAAATGATTTCGTCACGTAATCCATATTGATCATCAAATTGCTTTTTCTTTGCTGACAATGTTTGATTTCTATTTGTGTCTGCATTTAGATCTGTATCTATATTTGTATCAATTTTCTTGTCTGTAGATTTATGTTTTTCAACTTTTTCAGTTATACCTGCCAAATATTCTTTATTTGTATTCTTCATCGCATTATTAACATCGGTGCCTTGATCTGGTCGATTTGCAAAAAGAAACGGATTTCCTGTTAATTGCCCATTTCGCGCAAAAAAGGTAAAAATGGATGAAATACAGGAAATGCGGGTTTTTACAGATGAAACAGACATTGTTTGCTGTAGCCATTCGATAAAATTATTAGCATCTTTGACGGTCAGATGCTCCAGATCATCCAGCGTATAGTCTGCAAGTTCACGATCATTAAAATATGGATGTGATTGTTGCTGGTAAGTCAAAAAGCTCCGCATGGCTCTCATATAATCATATTGTGTTTTGGGTAAAAATGTAGTTTGATTTTTATCATAAAATACAGTACAAAATTCCGGTAACTCTGATAAAATAGCCACCGTTCGTGAAATATATCTGCTCTCCTGCTCCTCTTTATATTTTGGCATGTTTCGATTCCTTTATAATATTTTATTTTTAATAATAGACTTCTTGATATAGTCGGATAAATTTAATTATCCGACTATATTAGATTACAAAAATTATATCATAATTATGAAGCCATGAAAATATAAAAACATTATCTTTTGTTTTCGTTATTTCTATATCTCGTTCTATAAGGAGCTTCACTCCCGTCTCATAAATATCTAAAATTCCATGGTAATCCACTAACAAGTGGTCGAATAATTTAATTTATCCGACTACTTGCTATATAGATTAAAATATTTTATCCTAAAATCTTTTTCAAATCATCTTCCGGTGTGCTGATCGGCGCAATATTATAATTTTCTACCAGATAATTCAGCACATTCGGTGAAATAAATGCCGGAAGTGTTGGTCCAAGATAAATGTTTTTAATTCCAAGATGTAATAAAGTAAGTAAAATACATACCGCTTTCTGCTCATACCAGGAAAGCACCATAGACAATGGAAGTTCATTTACATTACACTGGAACGCTTCTGCCAGTGCAACCGCAACCTGAATGGCACTGTACGCATCATTACACTGTCCCATATCCATAATTCGTGGCAATCCGCCGATTTCACCAAGATTAAGATCGTTAAAGCGATATTTTCCACAAGCCAGAGTCAAAATGATGGAATCTGTCGGTGTCTGTTTTACAAACTCTGTATAATAATTTCTTCCAGTTCTTGCTCCATCGCATCCGCCAACTAAGAAAAAGTGACTGATTGCACCGGATTTTACGGCATCAATGACAGTATCGGCAACACTTAATACGGTTCCATGTCCGAATCCGGTCATAACAAAATGACCGCCGTTGATGCCTGTTTTGTCCTGATCCGTGTCATATCCGCCCAGTTCCAGAGCTTTTTCAATTACCGGTGTAAAATCTTTCTTTTCATCGATATGAACCATTTCCGGATAAGATACGACCTCTGTGGTAAACACACGATCGGCATAGCTTGGTTTTACCGGCATCAGACAGTTGGTTGTAAATAAAACTGCCCCCGGAATATGGTCAAACTCTTTTTGCTGATTCTGCCATGCAGTACCAAAATTTCCTTTCAGATGCGGATATTTCTTTAATTCCGGATAAGCGTGGGCTGGCAGCATTTCTCCATGTGTATAAATGTTGATGCCTTTATCTTTCGTCTGTTCCAGAAGAAGCTCCAGATCTTTGAGATCATGTCCTGTGACAACGATAAATGGACCTTTTTCAATGGTAAGCGGCACTTTGGTTGGCACCGGTGTACCGTAAGTAGTGGTGTTCGCTTGATCCAGCAATGCCATGCATTTTAAGTTTACCTCTCCCACTTCCAGAACGACCGGAAGCAGATGCTCCATTTCCAGATCATAGCTGATAAAAGATAGCGCCTTGTAAAAGAAGCTGTTGACGGTTTCATCTGTATAGCCAAGAACCATTGCGTGATAAGCGTAAGCTGCCATACCACGAATACCAAATAAAATCAGGGATTTCAGGGAGCGGATGTCTTCGTCTGGCTCGTTCCACAGATTTTTCATATCATAGTTGGACGTATTTCCACATGGTGACATACAGCTGCTGCAGTTTGGTACAACTTTTGTTTTTTCTTCATTTACTGCCTGGATCATAGCAGTTAGTGTTTCTGCGTTAAAATTTACATTCGTGACGGTTGTAAATAATCCTTCAATGATGATGCGGTCGGTATTTTCTGTTTTCGGGTTATTTCCACAGGCTTTTGCCAGACCGATCAAGGCGCCGGTCAGTTCATCCTGTAAAGCGGCAACAGCTGCATCTTTTCCACAGACACCTGCGGCTCCTGTACAAGCGTTGCATCCGGCAGTCTGTTCACACTGGTAGCAAAACATTTTCTGTTCCATAATAAAAATTCTCCTTTGCTGTAAATATGTTTTGGGTATATTTTTGATAAAATCAGTGATTAATAATTTAACATGAATGTATGTGACTTTGGTTGGCATAAACCAACATATTTTATTCAAAATCACTACATTTTATATATCTAAATTATTTTGTAAAAAACTCTGTTATCGAAATACTGATCACATTATAACCAAAAAGAAAAGCCCTGTATGTTGTTAAAACAACATATCGGACTTTTCCTGTTATATTTTTTACATATTTTTAATTTATTATTCCGGTTTTACTGCTGTGATAGCCTCAGCATAACGCTGTACTTTTGCTTTATACTCATCACTTCTTGCAGCAGCACCTGCATTTTTCTCATTATTCTGAATATCATCCGCATGAATGAACTGACCGCTTAAAGTATCATGTGCATACTCAATCTGTGATTCATCAAAGGTAAAGCGAACCTTGCCATCCTCTGTCACTAATTTACCGCGGATACCACGCGGAATGATCTGATGCAGAATATTTCCCGGACAAATGATGATGCAGCTACGATACAGACTATGGTTGCTGCAGGTATGGGAATCGGGATTTTGACGGAACTGGAAGTAGAAAAGGCACCTATGCCGTTAAATCTTTCTTATATACCATTGGAAACGGATGGTATCCAGGAGATTTTATATGTGATTTATTCAAGGAAAAATGAAAATCCACTGATTCCATTGTTTTTAGAAGAAATGAAAAAATAGGGATTCCGGAATAAAAATTATTTATTGTATATAGAATAGTAGCGAAAATTCCTAATTAAAAGAGATACATAAAAATGAGTTCCACTTATCTGTACATTCTATACAGAAAGCAGAACTCATTTTTTATTATCTACGGTAAGGAATTTTTTTGCCAGTTATTACTTTTATGCAATAGCAGCTAAGAAAGCCTTTAACCTTGTCACATTTAGATTCTTTTCAGCAGAATCCTATCTTGCTTTTGTTTCAATTTCAGTTGTCAGTTTTGCAACAAACTCGTCTAATGGAAGAACAGTTGTCTCTTTCTGACCATGGAGACGGTATGCAACAGTTCCGTCCTCTTTCTCTTTCATACCAATAACAAGAAGATAAGGAACTTTCTGAACCTGTCCTTCTCTCATACGGTAACCAAGTTTCTCAGCTCTGTCGTCTAACTCAACACGGACATCTGCTGCATCCAGTGCATCGTAAATCTTCTGGGCATAAGCATTCAATTCCGGATCATCTGTTTTAACCGGCATAATACGTGCCTGAACCGGTGCTAACCATGTTGGCAGATTTCCTTTTGTCTCTTCAAGGATATAAGCCATGAAACGATCCAGAGAACCAAGAATTGCACGATGAAGTACAACCGGTGTCTTTTTCTCACCGTCACGGTCTACATAAGTTAATTCAAATTTAGCCGGCAGACAGAAGTCCAGCTGACAAGTAGAAAGTGTATACTCATTACCTACTGCTGGTTTTACATTTACATCAAGTTTCGGTCCGTAGAAAGCAGCTTCGCCGATTTCCTCAGTATATTCGATTCCGAGAGAATCCATAACTTCGCGAAGTGCATTTTCTGCTTTGTTCCACATCTCATCATCATCATGATATTTCTCTTTGTCTTCCGGATCACGCAGAGACAGCACGCATCTGTAATCTGTGATACCGAAATCTTTGTAAGTAGAGAAAATTAAATCTACGACTTTGGAGAATTCATCTTTGATCTGCTCCGGAGTTACAAACAGATGTGCATCATTCTGGCAGAAATGACGTCCACGCTCAATACCTTTTAACGTACCACTTGCTTCAAAACGGAAGTCATGTGCAATCTCACCGATACGGATCGGAAGATCTTTGTAAGAATGAATCCTGTTTGCATAAATCATCATGTGATGCGGGCAGTTCATCGGTCTTAAAACGAAAGACTCACCCTCAACTTCCATAGCCGGGAACATGTTGTCTTTGTAGTGATCCCAGTGTCCGGATGTCTTATACAGATCTACGGTACCAACACATGGTGTCATGACATGCAGATAACCAAGTTTACGCTCTTTGTTTTTGATATAGTTTTCCAACTCCTGCCAGATTACATATCCTTTTGGAAGGAACATCGGGAGCCCACGTCCAACCAGATCGTCTACCATGAACAGTCCCATGTCTTTACCGATTTTTCTGTGGTCACGTTCTTTTGCTTCCTCTAATAACTGCAGGTGAGCTTCCAGTTCTTCAGCGGTTGGGAAACATACACCGTAGATACGCTGCAGCATTTTGTTCTTGCTGTCCCCTTTCCAGTATGCACCGGAATGTCTGATCAGTTTAAAGTGACGGCATAATTTTACATTGTCTACGTGAGGTCCACGACAAAGATCAGTAAAATCACCCTGTGTATAACAGGAAATATTGCCATCCTCCAGATTGGAGATCAGATCCAGTTTATAGCTGTCATCTTTGAACATTTCCAGAGCTTCCTCTTTGGTAATTTCATGACGGATAATCTTTTTACCGGATTTTGCAACTTTTTTCATTTCTTTTTCAATGGCTGAGATATCCTCATCACGGATAACGTCGTCGCCGAGATCAATGTCATAGTAGAATCCTTCTGCAACAACTGGTCCAACCCAGAATTTTGCCTGTGGATACAGGTGTTTGACTGCCTGAGCCATCAGATGGGCACAGGAATGATTGAGCATGTTTAATTGTTCATCTTCTTTAAAATTAACCATTGTTTTTCCTTTCCAGAACCTTGTTTATTAATCTGCTACTATAAACTAAAAAAGCACCTTTAAGAATACCTGCTGCCAGATATACTTAAGGGTGCATATGATACACGGTTCCACCTTAATGTTTTACTTGATTTAGCCTGTAACGCGGCCATACGGTAACGCTTAAATAAATCCGGTACAATCTGCAACGGATATGATTTTTCACGCACAGCTCAAGACTGGTCTTCCTGCATGATTCGCATAAGCAGCTTTCACCAATGCTACTCTCTCTGGAATGTTTCTGCATACAGTACTTGTTCTTTCATCGCTTTTTTCAATATCGGATAAAATTATAGCACAGTCATAAATAATGCACAAGAGGAAAGATTCATAATTCGGGTGGATTTTTGAAAAATCACAATGAAATTCTGCAGTCTATCAGGATTCTGTTTGTGGAGTTCCTTCTTCCTCTGTGTTTACCGGCTTTTCCCGCAGCTGTACAGCTCTTGCAGCCATTCGGCGGCGGCTGTCTGCCTGTGCAGCATAATGTTTCTTTGTCGTATTGACATCCTTGTGTCCCAATACGTCAGCTACCAGATAAATATCACCTGTTTCCTGATACAATGTTGTGCCATAGGTACTGCGCAGTTTATGCGGTGTGATGTTTTTGACTGTAGTTACTAGTCGGGAATATTTTTTCACAAGATTTTCCACACTCCGCACATTGATCCGGCGGTTTTGCATGGAAAGAAACACTGCTTCCGTACTGCCTTCCTGTGGTTCCATTTCCAGCCGTTCATCCAGATAGGCATCCAGTGCTTCCGCTACTTCATCTCCAAAATAAACCATGACTTCGGAACCACCTTTCCGGTGCACTTTAATGCCGTTGTTTTTCGGATCGATATCATTCAGATCCAGACCGACACATTCAGATACACGGATACCGGTACCAAGTAAAAGCGTAAGAATGGCCATATCCCGTTTTTTTGTCTTGTTATGGTAGATTTTCTGGCGTTCTGTCAGTTTTTCACCGGATTCTGCTTCATCTAATAAAATGGCAATCTCATCCACATCCAGTCGAACGATATTTTTTTCATGCTGCTTTGGCATCTGTACAAGTGCAGCAGGATTTTTTTCAATGATTTCCTTGCGGAAAAAATAATTATAGAAACTGCGCAGACAAGCGAGTTTTCGCATCTGACCACGCTCATCATTGGTATATTCTTTCCCGTTATGCGTATAAAATTTCAGATACTGCAGATATTCTTCAATATCCATCGGTGTGATCTGTTCCAGAATATCAATGGGAAAATCCGTGATTTCGATTTTCGATAGTGTGGAATTATTCTCATGCAGATAATGAAAAAATACACCAAGATCATAAGCATAGGCGATTCTTGTCCGGGACGATGTTGACGGCTCAATACCAATAAAATATTCTCTGCAAAACTGTGGCAATTCAGCTACAAGTGCGCGCAGTTTCTGTTCGTTTTCAATATTGATTTGCTCACTGTATTTTCGTTCTTTCATATCAAATCATTCTTTCTAAAAAATTGTGTTCGGATACTGCTTTTTCGTTTATCAGCAAAAAAATGTTACTCATTTTGATCTTCCCAGTCCGGAATATGTCCATTGATCAGTGCGGTAAACAGGCGTGTCTTTGTTCCCGGATTTTCATGGTTGATAGTTCGGATAAGCTGTTTGATATATTCGCGTTTTGTGGCACCATCCGCTGGACATGGATTTTTCACTACCGGAAGATGGTATTTATTTTTAAAACCGATCACATCTGCTTCTTCAACATACAGAAACGGACGGATGATTGTCAGATCCATGCGGTCTAAATATGTTTTTGGTGGGAAACAGTAAAAATGTCCCTCATAGATCATGGACATCATCATTGTCTCAATAAAATCATCTTTGTGGTGGGCGTAAGCTACTTTGTTACACCCCAGTTCTTTGACAGCATTATATAAAGCACCTTTCCGCATTTTTGCACAGAGAGAACATGGATTTTTCTCTTTTCGTTCTTCAAAAACAATCTGACGAATCTGCGTTTTTATAATATGATGGGAAATTCCAAGTTCCTTACACAGTTTTGTTACAGGAGTCAGATCAAAACCTTCCATGCCAAGATCTACACTGACGGCTGTCAGTGAGAACTTCTTTGGGTAAAAACGCTGCAGGCCATGCAAGGCATAGAGTAATGCGAGAGAATCTTTTCCTCCGGACACACCGATGGCGATATGATCTCCTTCGTCAATTAAGTGATAAGTATCGACTGCTTTTCTGGTAAGGCTTAGCAGCTGCTGCAATTTCATAATATCAGTTCCTCGTTTCAGTGTTGATTTTTTATTAAAATGATAACATATTTTGCTAATATGATAGCATATTCTGGCATTTTGGTAAATGACTACATATCAGTTCTTCTGACTTTATGTGATTCAATTATTACTAATTCTACACCAATGATCCAACGTTAAGATATCCCTGTATTTTGGCAATTTCCAAAGATTTTACATCATCAAATAGATCAACATATAAATCCATTGTTGTTGTATTTCTTGAATTGTAATATGTCCTAAAGTTGGTAAAATATGATGTATTGCAAAGCTTTTATAGCTGCTAAATGTATTCTCTTTGATACTTAACCTTTTATAGATTCCAACCAGTAAAAAACCAAACCTTAAATGTAGGATTTTCCGAATAAACTACATTCCCATGTGCAATTCATACTGAGTATCGGCTACCCATTTCCGACACTCTTGAAGTTTATGGAAATACTTCTGTATTCGTTTTCCTGTTCGTGGATCTGTAACTCGTCCTGTGTATAAACCATCCTTTCTTTGTGAAATCCCGATTCCCAATTCTTTCCCTTTTTGACTTTTTCCCATTTTGCTCCTTTCATAATACGCTGTCTGGAACTGTTCCCCATACTTTTGATTGGAAACAATGTTTCCATACAAATAGCAATCACAGTTTATACAGAGTTTTTCTCCCACGGCATTGAATTTTTCGCCAGAATCCAGATCCCGATAGCAGACAACCATAAACTTCTCTGATTGCGACAATATGGACAACGGATGCGTTTTCTTTTTAATTTGATGTCTCATTCGTTATTTTTTGCATCCTCTTTTCCAACAGGAAAATTCAATTGTTCCCTCTTTTATTCGAACATCAAAATTAAGATCTGTGAAATTTGAACGCTGAACTTCCGGCTTTTGTTACAACAAAGTTTATAAAATATTACGTCTGATAATTACCAAAGAATATAAATTAATTGCAATGTAATCAGTGATTTTTACAAAAAAAGTGACAGAAGCCTTTAGACTTCTGCCACTTTTACAATTTCCCTTAAAATCAAATTATATTATAACTTTTTCATTGTATATTCTGCTAAAGCAACACTTGCAATCAAGGCAATTACCCAACACACAAGAGTAATTATATCCGTCAAAAGATTTATAGGCAGAAAATGATTAATTAATTTATTTATGACAAAAACAAAAATAACAAAATAAACAATTGTCAAAAAAATCTGAAAAAGTTTGCGCATTATTCACTTACCAATAAATAATTATCAATATCTGCTGCGGAATCATTGTCTAATAAATCATAACTATCCAGGAAATAATTCAATGTTTCGAAGGTGTAATCCTCAGTTGCATACTCTTCTACTATCTTAAATTTGAAAGTAAGCTCATCCCCAACTTTAATACGCTCACGTAAGTCCCCCGCAAACGGCCACTCGCAGCTTCCCTCTGAAGTATTTCCAAACTGCAATGTAGTTACATCTTTATCAGAATCATATGCGACTTCATAAACAACATCCTTTACAACAACATCATCTCCAATATTATAGTGTTTCAACTGATTAACACTACACTTCAATTCTTCATCCCAAAATTCATCAAACAAATCCTGTGCTGTTAATGTCGACGATGTTCTTGTCGTTTTTTTCAACTCAGATGCCCCGAAATTATCAGATGGAATCACATAACTCTTTTGGTTTTTAGGATTATACACCATATCTCCAATCATATCAGATCCTGTACCACTTGCCCTGGTTCTAAAATCATATCTATAGATCCAACAATCCCACTTGTTACTTCCTGAATATACGTAATATGTATTATATGTATCCGTTGGTAGATTGCTACTTGTATATATATGCTGATTGTGGGTTACCTGTCCTCCAACTTCTTCTTCTCCACTACTATCTTCAATAAAAATAGTTATCTTGGATAACCATCCTGTCATATCTGTTTGGGCAAAAACATCTAATTTATTATTAGAATAATCAATTTTTGTTGTAAATTTCATACGCCTCACATCATCTTTGCCGTTTCCAAATTTTACATCTCCAGAACTACTTGCAACCCAATTTCCTCCCTCATCAATAATAGTAGGAATTCTTGTAAATGACTCATTGCTAACTTTTACCAATACCCATTTTATTACTTTGAAAGCTGCCTTCCATGGAAATTTTACTCTTGCAGAATTCACATTTGTTTCTGTATCAGTATTATACGCATACTCTGTAGCAGAAGTAAACTGATCACTCTTGCAATTTACATTTGCTGCAAAACCCGATGTTGTTAATGAGACTGTACTTGCCAAAACCATAATCAATGCAACCAATCTTTTTTTCATAAATTTCTTCTCCTTTGCTAGTAATAATTATTTTTCCCGTATGCATCTTTAAATCATAATTTCCAAAATATTACTTTCTTCTACATACCGAGACTCACCCCATACTTGTTTCTATTTACCAATGTTTTTCATAACATCCTATCTAGTGCAACGGAATCCCCCTTTCCCCATTCTAACTCGCACACTCATTTTCTATGTACTTAATATTATCATTCTTTATATTATTTTGCAAGTATATTTTTGTCACAATAATACTTTTTCACAATAACTATATTTACAATAATTATTTTAAAATAATAAATTGACAAAATTATTTTTGAGGTATACTATTATATATATAGATTGGAGTGCCATTATAAATTCTATAAAATAACTGCCTCGATCTTGTTTATGACTTAATTTACTGTTTTATCGTATATATTAAATATTAAAAGAATGGAGGCATCCATGAGCCGAAACTATTTTCTGACAGGAATAACAGAATTGTTAATTTTGACCATCTTAAAACATCAAGATAGTTACGCATATGAAATCACTAAAATAATTCAACAAGAATCCCTAGAGTTAATATCGATTTCTCATGCAACAATTTATACTGCAATCTATAAACTGGAAAAAGAAAATTATATTTCTGAATACAGTAGAACGGTTGGGAAAAAAAGAGTACGAGTATATTACCACCTAGAACAATGTGGTTTGGAATATTTGGAGCAGCTATCCCAAAATTATAATCAAATAAGCAAAGGGGTATCCCTAATTTTAGAATCATTGAATCAATAGTATTTTCTGGAGGTTAATAATGGATACTATTTGTCGAGAATATATCAAGCAAACTCAAATGTTATTTCCCATAATAAGGAAAAAAGAAAGAATTTATTTAAAGTCTTTATATAATGATTTGATAGAGTACTGTGACATTAATAAAATATCTAACCTACAAGAATTATTTCATGAATACGGTCCTCCTGCTCAGATTGTTCAGGAATATTTATCATCCTTAAATGAAGCTGATTTAAAAAATTGCTTAAAAAGAAAACATATAAAAAAAATTTTATTTATATGTTGTGTTACTGTTCCAGCAATACTTATAATCACATTTTCTGTAAGGCTTTATTTATGGAATAATCTTCAAAAACAAGTTTATTCAAACATTGAAATGAACACTGATCCAAATACCATATATTCTATAGGAGATGAACTTAATGGAAATCAGACAAAATAATTACAAAATTTGCACAAAGTATCTTAACCAAGTAAAATCTTTTTTTCCTGTCATAACTAAAAATGAAAAAAAGTTTCTAAACAACTACCCAATTTTTGATGCTTGTCCAGAAGATCAATCAATTACATTAGAATACCTGCATGAAGAATTCGGAAAGCCCGAGGAAATATTCTCTGCCTACTTATCAACCGTTCATACAGATGAATTAGTACGTCAAATAAAAAGAACAAAACGTTTTAAAATAGCCACAGTATTGATATTATTAATCACTGCTGCTACTTTAATAGGCGCTTGCATAAACATACATAACAACTATAATGCATATCAAGAAACTGTAGATGATATCAATGGATACTGGATTGATGAAATTCACTAAACCAAGGAGGAACATTCATTATGCGAAAAAAAATTATTGCTTTATTTTCATTTTTTATCCTAATTTTTTCAATTTCTTTTTCTGCTTATGCAGCTACACCTACTCAACAAATAGAATACTTATCAGACGGAAGCTATATTGTTACTGAAATCGTATCTGAACCTTCAGATTATTCATTGTTTTCTACAACACAAACCAAAAGCAAAACAAGTACTTATTATAACGCAGCTAACGAAAAAATTTGGGCTGTAACTGTAACAGGTACTTTTTCATATGGCAACGGAACATCTACTTGTCTCTCTGCTTCTTGCAGCACCTCTTTATATAGTAATTCTTGGTCCGTTGGCAATAAAAAAGCTAGTAAATCTGGTAACACTGCTAAAGCAAGTGCTACTGGTGTCCGTTATACTAACGGACACGCTGTTCAATCTATTACAAGAACAGTTACCTTAACATGTTCGGCTACCGGAAATTTTTCTTAGTAAAATAATTGTATTTTTCCCATAAGAAACATAAAAAAGAAGTTCACTCCAGAAGGGAGTTGGCTTCTTTTTTTAATATACATTTTTCACTTCAATGCTATAAAATAAAAATAGACATCTGCAATCCACTAGCTTTTAACATTAGGTTAAGGTAGTCAAAGATAATAAATTATTATATACTTGGGATATAGGAAAATGAAAATCAAAAACGAACAATTTTATTATATATTGTCTGCATATATAGAAAGAAATTACTGGGATTAAAACAGAAATCAGATGATACGAAGCGCTATTTTTTTGATATATGTCAAAAGACACAATAGATTTATTGATATATGGAAAAGGATCTGAGATGTGAATGCTTTATGAGCAGATAGATATTTTATCTGTAATGTATGAAATGTAACGGTAGAAATATTAAGAATACAATGTAAATCGAGGTCAAGAAAGAAGGTGATGTTAAATATTAAATACGTATATTGATCAACTATTTATGGTTTTGAAATGTCCGAATTGTCATGTTATACATAGCAGAGATGCGAATGAAAACACATATTTTTTCATAAAGAACTGTACTGTAATATGAGACTTTTTCTACACCAAACACTACACCAATTTTTGTTACTACACCAATTTTCGTTACCAGACGTGACTATACGTGACCATATGTGAAATACACAAAAACGCTTTTAATCCAGTATTTACGCTATATTCCAGCAGTTTAGGCATTTTCAGAACTTCCTATAATTTTATATTTAACATATTTTGCTACTTTGGTAAACAGTTTCGAACATCTGTTTTGAATTTAATTCCGAGAAATATGTGTTTGAACGAAATGGACAATGATACGGCAGTACAGGTACATTTCGCTGTTTCGAGTTTATGAAGAAAGGATTTTGACCGTATGAAATTTGTAATTCAGCGTGTACAGCACGCTTCCGTGACAGTAGACAACGAAGTAATTGGAAAAATCGGGAAAGGATTTTTAGTTCTGATTGGTGTTTCCGAGGAAGATAACACCGAGATTGCAGATAAGATGATTAAAAAACTGATTGGTATGCGTATTTTTGAGGATGAAAATGGAAAAACCAATCTGGCACTTAAAGATGTAGATGGGGAACTGCTGCTGATTTCTCAGTTTACCTTATATGCAGACTGCAAAAAAGGAAATCGTCCATCCTTTATTAAAGCAGGAAATCCGGAGCTTGCAAACAGCTTATATGAATATATCATTGCGGCATGCAAAAAAGAACTTCCGGTTGTAGAGACAGGAAGCTTTGGTGCAGATATGAAAGTAGAACTGATAAATGATGGACCGTTTACCATTGTGCTGGATTCTGATGAACTCATAAAATAATAAGTGCTGGCAAGCTAGGAAGAATTTCATCATTGACGAGAAAAAATTAATATGGGTTTTATTCATAGGATGATTGTACTTAACAGACCGGGGCATTTTATTGCCCAGGTCTGTTTTCATCTTCACTCTGTTTTCCTATTTTTTCTTTTAATCTGTCATATACCAGTTGGCGGAACAACGTATAACATACCGATGCAAGTGGAATAAACAGAAACATTCCAACGATTCCCATGAGTTTGCCTCCGGCGATCACAGCCAACAGTACCCAGATGGATGGCAATCCGACAGAGTTTCCTACCACATGTGGATAGATGAGATTTCCTTCAATTTGCTGTAATACAAAAAATATAATCAGAAATACGACGGCCTGCTGCGGGTTTACAATAAAAATAAGAAAAACGCCAAAAATGCATCCTACAAAAGCACCAAAGATCGGTATCAATGCCGTACAGGCAATCACGACACTGATCAGCAATGCATAAGGCAGGCGGAAAATTGTTAATGTCAGCAAAAAGAGACCGCCCAGAATCAATGCTTCCAGACATTGTCCGGTAAAAAAGCGTGTAAAACTTCTGGAAATCATGGCACAAATACCAAAGAGCTTCTCTGCTCTTTCTTCTGAGCAAAATGCGAAAATTACTTTTTTGACCTGCATTTGCAGTTTCTCTTTTTGGAATAACAGATAGCAGGCAAAGGCAAAGGCCAGAAATCCAGTCACAATTCCCTGAAATACAGAACCGATGGCAGAAATGGTGGAACCGGTAATTGTTTTCGCACTGTCTTTCAAAAAATCAGAGACTGTCTGCAGAATCTGCTGTGTATCAAATGTTTGCATTCCCATCAGGTGTTTAACCAAAGGAACCTTTTTATTCAGATGCTCCATACTGGATTGAAATTGTGGTACAAAATCTGTGATATTTTCATTCAACATGGAAAAACTGTTCGTCAATTGCGGAATCATAAAAAACAGAATCAGCCAGATGATCGTAATAACGATGAGCAATGTTAATAAAAAGCTGGCAATGCGAGTCGATACTCGATAGCTGTCCGATTTATTACGAAATAGCCTTTTTTCAATAAAACGCATAGGAATATTCAGTATAAATGCCATAATGCAGCCAACGAGGAATGGCAGCAAAATTTCCCAGACAGTACGCAACAAATTCCATTCGGTGTTAGTTTTCCCAAGGATCATGATAAGCAAAACTGCAATGATAAGCAGTAAATATTTATGCTTTTGTATATAATCCTGAAATTTCATTTTAGTCCTCAATTCTTTCTATTTTAATTTTTTCTATTTTTTATCCATTTACATAACTGGATGATCGGCAAACTCAAAAATGCGTAGAGATATACAATTCCAAGTTGTGCCAACGTCAGAGTCTGCACTTTAAACAGATTTTGTAATCCCGGAAGTGTGAGAACCCCGGTGATTAATACAGCTCCCAGTGCAAATGCACCGATTAACCATTTGTTATTTTTCATTTTTTTAGTGAACAGAACCGGTCTTTCTGATTTGCAATTAAATCCATGAAATAATCGCGCCAGACAAAGGGTTCCAAAAGCGCAGGTGCTTGCAAGAAGAGCATTTCCCTGCTGTAATCCCGTGAGAAAAGAACAAACGGTTGCCGTTCCGATTACCAATCCCTCCAACCCAATTTTTTTCATAAAAGAGGCCGTTAAAATAGAACTGGTGGCAGCTCGCGGGTGTTCTTTCATCACATCAGCTGTGTGCGGTTCAAGTCCAAGGGCAATCGCAGGCAGACTGTCTGTCAATAAATTAATAAATAGCAAATGTACCGGTGCAAAAGGAACAGGAAGTCCTGCAAGGGATGCCGTTAAAACAGTTAAAATGGCCCCTAGATTTCCTGATAACAGAAATTCAATGGCATGCAAAATGTTGCGATACAGATTTCTTCCGTTTTTCACTGCTGATACAATAGTAGAAAAATTATCATCTGTTAAAACCATGTCAGAAGCATCTTTAGCAACTTCTGTTCCGGTATTTCCCATAGCAACGCCAATATCAGCCTGTTTCAATGCCGGGGCATCATTTACACCGTCTCCTGTCATAGCTACTATATTTCCGCGTGCCTGCCATGCGCGGACGATGCGGATTTTGTGTTCCGGTGAAACCCTGGCATAAACAGATATTTCAGGAACCAGTTCCTGCAATTCCTGATCGGACATCGCATCAAGTACCGCACCTTCACATGCTTTTGTATCCGGTGTCAGAATTCCAATTCGTCTGGCAATGGCAGATGCTGTCACAATGTGGTCTCCGGTAATCATGACCGGTCGGATGCCTGCACGGATGCAGGTTGCTACTGCTTCTTCTGATTCCGGACGTGGCGGATCCATCATAGAGATCAGACCAAGAAATGTCAGATGAGATTCATGGTCAAAGGTTAGTTTGTCAATAACAGAAAGTTCTCTGTAGGCAAACGCAAGTACGCGCAGTCCTTGTTCAGAATATTGCTGATTTTGTATCTGAATCCGTTTTTTCTCGTCACTGTTCATAGGAATTGTGCCATTTGTTGTCCAGATTGCATCTGTTCGCTGTAATAGTACATCAACCGCACCTTTCACAATTAAAATCTGCTTTTCGGAAAAATCAGAACTATGATCATCTTTAGAACATGTATGCAGTGTTGACATCATTTTACGATCACTGTCAAAAGGAAGTTCGTCGATTCTTGGATATTTTGCCTGTATTTCAGAAATAGCAATGTGCATCTGTGGCTCCATCTGCAATAAGGCGACTTCCGTCGGATCGCCGATTTCTTTATTTTCCTGTTCAATTCTTGCATCATTACATAACACACTGGCAAAATACAGTAATTTATTAGAAGTATCAGAAGGTGTTGTCTCATCTGCAGGAACAGACTGTCCATTTACATAATAGTCTTCCACTGTCATTTTATTTTGAGTCAGAGTTCCGGTTTTATCTGAACAGATGACGGAGATGCTTCCGAGTCCTTCTACTGCCTGAAGTTTTCGAATAATGGCATGTTCTTTTGCCATTTTTTGTGTACCAAATGATAAAACGATCGTAACAATGGAACTTAATGCTTCCGGAATAGCGGCAACCGCCAAAGCGACAGCAAATAAAAAGGCATTTCCAATCGATTCACCGCGAAAAACACTGATTCCAAACAAGATTCCACAAAAGACTAAAATAGCCATGGAAAGTTTTTTGCCGAAAGAATCAAGTGATATTTGCAACGGAGTTCGTTTCGCAGAGGTATTGTGTAAAAGATTCGCGATCTTGCCGACTTCTGTATGCATGCCGATGTCAGTAATAATAATTTTTCCGCGCCCATTGGTAATGAAACTACCGGAAAATACCATGTTTCTGCGATCACCAAGCGCTACCTGGTCTGGAATAGCATCGGTGATTTTATCAACACTGAGACTCTCACCAGTCAGGGCACTTTCATCAATTTTTAAACCGGCACACTCCATAATCCGGCCATCAGCAGGAACGATATCACCGGCTTCCAAAAGGACGATATCGCCTGGAATCAGGTCTCTGGCAGGAAGCTGCACAACACTTCCGTCACGAAATACGGATGCTTTTGGTGCGGATAAGTTTTTTAAACTGTTTAAAGAACGTTCTGCCTGTCGGGTTTGTACTGTTCCAAGAATGGCATTTAGAGTGATAACGACCAGAATAACGACAGCACTTTCTGCGTCACCAAGCAGTCCGGATATGATTGCCGCAATAATGAGAATGATTACAAGAAAATCCTGAAATTGTTCCAGAAAAAGTTTCCATAAAGGTTTCGATTTCGCAGCGGTCAGTTCGTTCCAGCCTGATGTGCGGCGGCGTTCCTCTGCCTGTGTGGATGTCAGTCCGTCTATGGGGCTGTCAAAGTGTTTCATAACCTGCGTTGCGGTCAGTTGATACATTTCTTTCATGTTAATCCTCCTTGTATCTGTCTGCATCATGTTATCTGCAATTTGCTTGTTGATTATGCAAACTCAGGAATCTTTGAATGAAAAAAGAGACCCTTATTGCACAATCAATGTACAATAAAAGTCTCACCGTTTGCTTACGACACCGGATGTTTCACATCGTACTGACGACACCGTAAACGTGGAATCACGTAGGTTACTCCCTCTTATTGACTCTACTATATATGATAAGGAGGGAATGTGTCAAGGAAAAAATTATTTCTACGACCGTATTTCTATGATGTTGGGGGCAAAAGATGCCGTACGAATTATTCTTTAATCAGACTAAATCATCAGTTCCACATTTTGTTCGATTTCAACACTGGTGTCAAGAAGATCATCTTTGTAACGAGCATATTCTTCAGGCTCTATACGCCAGGCCAGTCCGCAGCCGGCGGATAGTTCCCTTGGAACGGGGATCAGACGACCGGAGATGCCATGCTCTTTACAATACAGTTCCATAGCCATAGCTGCTGAGGTTGTATGAAATGTTAAAATTTGATAAGGTTTTTTCTTTCGCATGACGATAATTCTCCATTTTTCTGATAAGTTATGATATATAGCCACAGCCTGATAAAAGGAGGACTGATCTTCTGTTATTATGCCCGAAATGTAATTTTAAGTCAAACGCATGTGAGACTTGGTGCGTGATTCTGGTCAGCGAAAGCTGACATATTCTTCTCAGAATCACTGCACTCTACACAAGCAATCGAACATTCTGTTCGATTGCTTGCATGACATCGTATTATAACTCAGAAATCGTTCCTACATAAGGAATCATCAGATAAGCGCCACTTTCAATCGTATCGCTGGTCAGATGATTCATCTCTTTCACCTCATCAATATACTCCTGACGATCAAAAGAGCAGTTTCCCATATATTGATCTGCAAGTGTCCATAAAGTATCACCCTCTTCTACCTGAATTGTTTTATAGTAAACATTCTCTTCATGTACGGAAGAAGCTTTTACCTGTTTTCCTTTCAGACAGCTTGTGCTCACCAATACCGTGGCCAGAATAGTAAGAAACATAAAAGCGATTCCAAAAATCTGCCGTTTCAGTGCCTGTTTCTTTTTAGCTGCACGGATACGTGCTTTTTTCTGGTTCTGTGTTCTGGCCTGCGCTTTCTGATACGGATTTGTATTGTAAATTACGGAATATGTACTCATGTGTGTGTCCTCCCATACATTCTCTGCTTTACACAGTACTAGCTAAATGTCCGAAACCATGTTCGGAACACCTGTTCGATAATTGTATTATACAAAACGTGTGTTCGGATGTCAAGCAAAAACACGAACAGATTTTCGGAACAAGTTTTCGAATATGTTTGAAATCATTAGTTTGTTATGCTATAATTTAATCATGAAACAGGTAATGAATATTAAGGAGAGTTAAATATATTATGTCATATGGAAAGATCAGCGATAAACAAAGAGAAATTTTAGAATATATCAAAGCAGAGATTTTAAATAAAGGATATCCACCTGCAGTGCGTGAAATCTGCGAAGCTGTCAAACTAAAATCTACCTCTTCTGTTCATGCACATTTAGAGACACTGGAGAAAAACGGTTATATTCGCCGTGATCCTACCAAACCACGTGCTATTGAAATTGTGGATGAGAACTTTAATCTGACCAGACGAGAAATGGTTAATGTACCGATTGTCGGCAGAGTTGCAGCCGGAGAACCGATCCTTGCGGTAGAAAACATTGAAAATTATTTTCCGATTCCGGCTGAATTTATGCCAAATGAACAAACATTTATTTTACAGGTTCAGGGAGAAAGTATGGTCAATGCCGGTATTTTGGACGGGGATTATATTCTGGTAGAACAGCAGACAACAGCAAACGACGGGGATATGGTAGTCGCACTTGTAGATGATTCTGCTACGGTTAAAACCTTTTATAAAGAAAATGGTTATTATCGTCTGCAGCCGGAAAATGATTTTATGGAACCGATTATCGTCTCCGATGTGATGATCATGGGAAAAGTGATTGGAACATTCCGATTCTTTAAATAAATGCAATTCTGCATGTAGACAGGGAAAATCCGGAGCAAAATCCAAGACAGGACGATTGAAAATCATCCGTGTCTGTCTGGATTTCCGCTCCGGATTTTTCTTTACTCAGATAAACGAAAAATTACAGTTCTTCCGGTGAAATAACTTTACCATCCTGCCAGATTCTCTCAAGATCATAAAACAAACGATCTTCTTTAGAAAATAAATGAATAATAATATCCTTATAATCCATTAAAATCCAGCTGGAGTTATTATTTCCTTCTTTCTGTGCGCAGTGATATCCTGCTTTGTAAAGTTCCTCTTCTGCTGCGTCCATCATTGCCTGCAGCTGGTTTGTATTTGCAGCACTTGCAATTACAAAATAATCTGCAATGACAGAAATTTCACTGATATCAATTACCTGCACATCTTCTGCTTTTTTGTCAGATAATGCGTGACAGGCGATTTTCGCCATTTCACGGGATACGTCATTCATACTACTCACCCTATTCCTTTCTGGTTGTTCTTCTGGCTTTCAAACCAGTTTTTATAGTAATTATAAGCGGCCAGTGTTGTCGGATCCATTGTCTGTTCCTCGTGCTTTTTCAGATATGCTACGGTATCTTTTAAAATATAATAGACAGTCATATCGAGATCCTGGTCAGCCATCTTACGCAGTTCTTTTAAATGAGGAGCCTTGTCCCGGTTCGGTTCAATGTAATCTGAGATAAAAATAATCTTATCCAGAAGACTCATGTCCGGAACTCCTGTGGTATGGACACGGATGGCATGCAGGATATCAAAATCGGTAATATGATATTCCTGTTCTGCCAGAATTGCACCACATTTTGCATGCAACAGAGACGGATTCTTGTATTCTGCATCGCTGATAGAGGTCTTGTATTCCCTGCAGAGTGTGATTTTTGTGTCATCATCCATATACTTTGCACAGTCATGCAAAAGACCTGCCAGTTCAGCGTCATCTTTGTCATAACCATACCGTTCAGCAAGATGACGTGCGGTTTTGGCTACCCCAAGTGTGTGCTCGTATCTTGCAGGTTTTAATATTGTTTTTAAATTATTTTGTATTTCTTTTACTGTCATGCGAAATCCTCCCGGTAAAGAGCGTGGTCTCTGATATACTGTTCAGCCTGAGGCGGAAGCATGTAACGGATAGTAGTTCCCCGCATAATACGTTCGCGCAGCTCTCTGCTGGACACACTGAAATTCGGCGTGTTCAGGCGATAAAAACCGGAATGATATTTTTCTTTCAGATATACAATCTGCCGGTCAACTTCATCTGCATTGAGATTTCCGCGGACTGCAGCCAGTATATTGGCATATTTGCAGATTTCCTCCGGATGTCTCCAACTGTCAAAATCGAACAGGGAATCCGCACCAAGGATGAAATAAAGTTCGCAGTCCGGATAATCGTTATGAAACCGAGCCAACGTCACGTATGTGTAGTTGACGCCGGTGCTTTCAATTTCACGATAAGAAATTGAAAATTTCGGATTATCAGCAATAGCTGCTTCTACCATATGACAGCGGTGAATGCTCATTTTTTCTCCCATAAAAGCCTTGTGGGGAGTATGCCCGGTAGGGAGAAAAATGACATGATCCAGTTCAAACTGGTCACAGGCATTTTCTGCAATCAAAAGATGCCCATAATGAACGGGATTGAAGGTACCGCCAAATATACCGATTTTCTTTTTGTTCAGAGTCATATACCATACTCCATTTCTGACGGATTAAGGCAAAACAATCTTTGGATTTTCCTTATCCGGTTTATATAATACAATTTTCTTGCCGATTACCTGCACTACCTGGGAATGGGTACGTTCTGCGATTACAGCTGCAATCTCGCGTGGATCATCAAAACAGTTTTTTAACACACTCAATTTAATCAATTCATGTGTATTAAAACATTCAGTAATCGCATTTACTATTTCCGGTGTCACACTGGATTTTCCGACCTGAAAAATCGGTTCCAGATTCATGGCAAGACCTTTTAAATAAGCTCTCTGTTTACTTGTCATAATTATTCTCCATAGGCTCACTGTGCAGATGCATCGTCTGAGAAGAAATCTGCAGGGTGAAATGATATATTTTTATTTGTAGTAATCAAAAGAAAGTCCATACATGCGTACGGTATCACCTTCCTGAATACCTAAGTTTTCCAGTTCCTCTAAAATTCCCTGATCTTTTAAGAAACGCTGGAAGAACAGGAAACCTTTTTCGGATTCAATATTGGTATATCCAAGCATTTTTTCAATACGAGGACCTTCTACCACAAATTCATCTTTTTCTTCGTCATAGGCAACAGTATACGGTTCATCCAGATACATTGCAGTAGACGGATCATATTCCTGTTCAAATACAACCGGTTCACGCTCCATGCCCTGAAGCATCTCATTTACTGCATATAATAATTCCTTCAGTCCTTTTCCGCTGACTGCTGAAATGGCAAACACGCGAATGCCCTGTGGCTCAAATTCCTGTCGCAGCTTTTCCACCGGATCCTCATCCCCGGCATAGATCGCATCAATTTTGTTAGCTGCAATCACCTGTGGCTTTTTCGCCAGATCCGGATTGTAAGCTTCCAGTTCCTTATTGATGGCATAAATATCTGCGATTGGGTCACGACCTTCTGTGGAAGCCGCATCCACCATATGGATCATGACACGGGTGCGCTCAATGTGTTTTAAAAATTCATGTCCAAGACCGATTCCTTCAGATGCCCCTTCAATCAGTCCCGGAATATCTGCGATGACAAAGCCCTGACCTTCTGACAGGTCAACAACGCCCAGATTCGGGTTTAAAGTTGTGAAATGATAGTTAGCAATCTTTGGCTGGGCATTTGTCACTCTGGACAGTAAAGTGGATTTTCCAACATTGGGGAAACCTACCAGACCTACATCGGCAATGACTTTGAGCTCCAGGCGAACTTCCAGTTCAATCCCCGGTTGTCCCGGCTGTGCATATTTCGGAGCCTGCATGGTAGCTGTCGCATAATTCTGGTTTCCTTTTCCACCACGACCTCCACGCAAAATAACCTGACGGGTATTTCCACCGGACATATCCGCAATGACTTTATCTGTCTGTGCATCACGGATGATGGTTCCTGCCGGGACTTTTACGATGATATCTTCACCGTTTTTACCATGACAGTTTCGCTTTTTACCTTCTTCCCCGTTTTCCGCAGCATATTTGCGGCGGTGTCTGAAATCGGTCAGTGTATTCAGTCCCTCATCGACCTGGAAGATGACATCTCCGCCTTTTCCTCCGTCTCCGCCGTCAGGACCGCCGTTGGGCACATATTTTTCCCGGCGGAAGCTGACATGTCCGTCTCCGCCTTTTCCTGATTTTATAATAATTCTTGCACTGTCTGCAAACATAAGTTTCTATTCCTTTTTTTATAGTAGAAAATAGACCCGGCTATGAAAGTCGAGTCTATTGATGGATTCATTATTCGTTCGTTGCTACTGGATAAACGGAAGCCTGTTTTTTGTCTCTTCCTTTTCTCTCGAATCTTAATACACCATCTACTTTTGCAAATAATGTATCATCTCCGCCGATACCTACGTTCACACCCGGGTGAATCTTAGTACCACGCTGTCTGTATAAAATATTTCCAGCTTTTACAAACTGTCCGTCTGCTCTTTTTGCTCCTAATCTCTTGGACTCGGAATCACGGCCGTTCTTTGTAGAACCTACACCTTTTTTATGAGCAAAGAACTGAAGATTCATGTTCATCATGTTTCCTACACCTCCTCGAAGATCAAATCAATATATTCTTCGTAGTTACTCTCCATGTTCTCGAAACCTAAAATCAGCGATTTCAGCAAAAGCTGTGCATCTGTTCCATTCTTTTCCGTAATTCGAAAAGATATCATTCCGTCTGTCTCATTGGTATCACAATAAAACAATGTTTCTGTGAATGTTTCAATGGAATTTATGCAGTTGATCGTCATTGCGGATACCGCAGCACATACGATATCATTTTCATCGGAATATTCTGCATGTCCCAAACAATCAAAACCAACAAACTGCTGATCATGGTTCTGGTAAACTGTTATTTTTACCATTACATGTTACCTTTTCAATTAACCATTAATCTTTTCGATTTTAACTTTTGTAAAGGACTGTCTGTGTCCGTTTTTCTTATGGTAACCGGTTTTTCTTTTATATTTGTAAACGATTACTTTTTTTCCACGTCCGTTAGCTACAACGGATGCTTCTACGGTAGCATTCTCAACAGTCGGATTACCGATTTTCAGACTTCCGTCATTTACTGCTAATACCTGATCGAAAGTTACTGTCTCACCAGCCTCTACTCCAAGCTTTTCAATGGTAATGATATCGCCTTCAGAAACTTTGTACTGTTTACCACCTGTTGCTATAATTGCGTACATATGGCACCTCCTATTTATCATTACTCGCCAATTTCGGTGCTGCAGATCCTGCAGTCTTATACCTCGTTGTGCGGCATCTTTAGTATAATAGCAGACTGTTTTTATTCTGTCAACTGTTCTGCCAAACTTTTTTCAACTTTTTTTCTTGTGAGCTCCACAAGGTTCAGTTTTGTCATATCGATCACCTGAACCGGAACAGAATCTACTTTTACACAGCGGCGCAGATGCTCCATGACGGTATTCCGGTCTTCTTCCTGTTCCAGATTGATAAAATCAATAATGACAATTCCGGATATGTTGCGGAGCCGAAGCTGTGCAGCTGTCTCTTCTGCTGCTTCCAGATTAATTTTCAGAAAATGTTCCTGCCGATTCTTTTTATTTACGCTCTTTCCTGTGTTGACATCCACTACAGTCAGTGCCTCCGTCGGCTCAATTACCAGATAGCCACCGGATTTCATCCAGACTTTTGGCTGCAGCGCTTCTTCGGTTTGTTTATTTAGATTATAAAGTGCAGCCAGTGGAAGTAAGGGGTCCTCATACAACCGAACCGGTATTTGTGCAAAAACCGGGTCGGAAAACTGTTGCTGCTCTATTTGTTCATACACCTGCGGCAGATCGGTGACAATCTCTATCAGTCCTTCCTGTCGACTGTTTTTCAGATAGCCCATATAACTTTCCGGTGTGCGGCTGACACAGGAAAAACAGGTCCGCATGGCTGCAGTATCACAGATTGACTGCAACTGCGTTTTTAATTGTTGCAGTTCTGCCAGAAGTACCGGCGCCTCAGCTTCTTTTGCGTTTGTACGGACAATAATACCATAGGAACCATCCCATTCCGGTTCCAGCAGTGTACGGAACTGCTCTTTTTCAGCTTTTGTCAGTTTGGAAGAAAAGCTGAGCCGGCAGTCGCCGCTGGTCACTACCAGATATCGGCCGGTCAGATTCAGATTACCAGAAACAGTCGGTGCTTTCGTCTTGACACTCTCCCGTGTTACCTGTACCAGAAGTTCATCTCCCTGTACCAGTCTGGAAGATGGGATTTTTTTTGCAAACACAGGTGCAGCCTTTTCTTCCATGGAATAGTAGCAGGAAAGGCCAGGCTTGATTTCAATAAAAGCAGCCTGAATATTCGGCACGACTTTCTGTACCCGTCCTACATAGATATTTCCCAGGATGGATTCCTGCCCGAGTTTTCGGCAGCGTACTTCCAGCATCCGGCGTTCGGAAACGGTGGCACACATGCGCACCTGATGACTGTTGACAGAGGTATCTGTGATAATGACTTTATGCTTCAATGACATCACCTGCCTGATACAGCGGTCTTAATCCGTTCTCGGTGTGTTCGTAAGTTTCTACTCTATGGATCTGCATATTAAATGGATGATATTTTTCCCCAAAATACTGATAAAAATCCTGTAATACCAGTTCTGGTTTGATATTGTCAGTGCTTCCGGCAGAAAGTTGAAGGAAAAATCCCTGCCAGCCAAGTTCTTTTTCCGCATATGGACGGAACAGATAGATCAGCGGCTTGAGGTCGATGACACGCTCACTCTTCTTCGTCTGCTTTGTCACTTCGATATTGCTCCGTTCTTCATAATAGATACGGATTTTTTCTTCCAGTTCCTCCTGGGTAAAATCAATCTCATTTTTAAAATATACAATATAATCTGCCGCTCCCACTGCCGTCATTGCTTTTTTTTCATCCTGCCGCAGGGCAACATATTGCGTAATTTCGATACCATCAACCATAACCGCATTCAATGCAGCGATGGATTCTTGCGTGGATTTCGTAGATTTTGCTTCGATATCCAGGTATTCTCCGTCACTGGTGATGCCTACGCCTAAAGGTGCCGCAAAGGACATGATCTGGTGCGGTGAGAATCCTTCGGAATAAGCAATGTCAATATTGGCACGGCGCATGGCTTTCTGAAAATAACGCATGATGTCCAAATGTCCGATAAAACGCATAACACCGTACTTACGGAATTTAATTCTGATTCTCATAGCATACGCCTCCTTTATATTTCATGGCTCCGCAACCGGCACATTTCTGGCGGCAATTCGGAGTAACCGTTTCCTCATTGGCTGCATGCCATTCACGCAACAGGAACTGTTTCGTTACACCTGCATCGATAAAATCCCATGGGAAGATTTCATCTTCCTGACGGGCACGGGTAGTATAAAAGTCTGTATCAATCTGTTCTTCCGCAAACGCATCCTGCCAGATCTGATCGTCGAAAAATTCAGACCAGGCTGCGAAAATGCCTCCTTTTTCATAGACACGGATCAGTGCATTGCAAAGACGTCTGTCACCTCTGGCAAGGATTCCTTCGATCATTGTGACATCTGCTTCATGCCAGTTATATCGAATACTCTTCTTATTTAACTGAGATTTGATGGTCTCATTTACAATCTTTGCCCGTCCAAGGAACTCATCTTTTGTGCACATCGGGCTCCACTGGAAAGGTGTAAACGGTTTTGGCACAAAGAAAGAGGTACTTACTGTGATCTGACATTTTCCATTTCGCTGATCCTTCGGGATTTCATAATAACGCTCGGCAATTTCTTCTGCAAGTTCACCGATGGCTTTCATATCTTCTATGGTTTCTGTAGGTTGTCCCAGCATGAAATATAATTTCACTTTATTCCATCCACCTTCGAAGGCAAGTCCGGCACCATGCAGAATATTTTCCTTGGTCAGACCTTTGTTAATGACATCACGCAGACGCTGGGAACCGGCTTCCGGAGCAAAAGTCAAACTGCTTTTTCGGATATCCTGTACTTTACTCATAACATCCAGTGAAAACGCATCGATACGCAGGGATGGCAGGGAAATATTTACGCCTTTATCTTTAAATTCATCGATCAGGAAAGTCAGCAGTTCTTCCAGATAGGTATAATCGCTGGAACTTAAAGAACTCAAGGAAATTTCCTCATGTCCGGTACTGGTCAGCATCTGATAAGCTTTTTCTTTTAACATTTCAAGACTGCGTTCCCGCAGTGGACGGTACACCATACCGGCCTGGCAGAAACGACAGCCACGGATACAGCCTCGCTGAATTTCCAGAACAACGCGATCCTGTGTGACTTTAATAAATGGTACCAGCGGTTTGTCCGGATACACAGATTCGGACATATTTTCCACTACCTGACGGTGGATCACAGTAGGAATATCCTCATAAACCGGCTGAAAACCAGCGATGGTTCCGTCTTCTTTATAAGATACCTCATAGAGAGACGGTACATACAGTCCCGGAATCTTAGCTGCTTCGTGTAAAAAGTTCTGGCGGCTGTAACTGCCATCCTCTTTCATCTGTTCATAGAGATCAAAGAGATCATCGTATACGGTTTCGCCTTCTCCGATATAGAAGATATCGAAAAAATCAGCAATCGGTTCCGGATTGTATGCGCAGGGGCCACCGCCGATGACGATTGGCATATGATCTGTTCTGTCTGCAGATTTCAGAGGAATTCCACCCAGATCCAGAATCTGGAGAATGTTTGGATAACAAAGCTCATACTGCAGTGTCATACATAAGAAGTCAAAGTCCTTAATTGGATCCTGGGTTTCCAGTGCAAACAGCGGAATCTGCTGTTCTTTCATAATCTTGTGCAGATCTGGCCAGGGGGAATAGACACGTTCACAGTACACATCATTCCGTAGATTGAATTGATGATACAGGATCTGGATGCCAAGATGTGACATACCGATTTCATATACATCCGGGAATGCGAAGGCAACACGTATCTTCACCGCTTCCGGATTTTTACGGACCATATTTACCTCATTTCCGATATAACGGGCAGGTTTATCTATGGTCAATAAAATTTCGTCTTTTAACGCAAGTTTATTATTCATTCTTTTTTTCCTGTTCTATTTTGTATACTTTTTGATTGTAAAGCGGACATAAGCATCCCCCTTAACCACCGCTTAGTGCTCTACGCACTTGAAGCGGGGGAATGCTTATTCTGCGTTCAAATTATGCAGGTGCTTTTTTTTGATTTCCTGCACAATTTTCCATTCTAGCATAAGACAGTAAAAAGCGTCAATGAGAACATGACGCTTTTAGGGGTTCTTTTCTATTCTGTGTTAAAGTTTATTCTACACTCTTCAGTGCATTTACCATATTGATACGGTCTAACATCCGGTTTGTGATGAAATCCACTGCCAGTGCAAACAGGAACGTCATACCTCCGGCAAACAGATAGGTGGTCGGATGTACGGAAACCGCAAAGTATATAGAAGGCATTTTTAAAACCATAGTCAGCAGACCACTGAAAAAACGCCCCACCGGAAGTCCGAGTATAATACCGATCACTGTGAGGATCAGTGTTTCCTTATTGACATACAGATGCACCTCGTTGTCGAAAAAGCCAAGTACTTTGATGGTAGCCAGTTCCCTCTCTCGCTCGGAAATATTGGTGGTAGCCAGCGTGAATAATACAACAAAGGCAAGGCCTGCCGCCAGGGCTGTTACCAAAACAACGACACAATTGATCAGACTGAAGGATTTTGTGAATTCATCACGCATGGTCTGTACGCTGCTGCAGGATACGACATCACTTTCCCGGGACAGAGTATCCGCATAGGATACCGGATCATCACAGGAAGCAGATAAATGTGCCAGTATCGCATTCGGTGTATAATCGCCCATCAGTGCCTCATAAGTACTCTGCCGCATATAAATCGCATTTCCGAGGTAATTATGTAAAATGCCATTCACAGAAAAAGTACATTCTTTCAGGTCACTGTTCTGGATCTGCAGAGAATCTCCCGCAGTAAATCCCATTACTTCTGACAGGTTCTGGGTAACAAAAATCTGACCATCAGACAGATCTTTTTCTTTGCCATCCAGGCCTTCCAGATTGATATAATCTGCAATGGAAGCATCCTTCGGAATTACATAGAGCGGAACTGTTTCTTCCACTGTCTGGCTTTCATTTTTCGCCTGTACCGTATCCATCTGAAGTCCGAGGTAATCCGAAATATTCGAATCTGTATCGATTTGTTTTGTAAAATTATCATAATCTTCGGCCATAACAACTGCCATCATGTCATAGCGATAGATATGGTTATACTGTTTTGGCATCAGATCCGTTACGGAGTTCTTGATGGCCATACCTACCACCAGAAGTGCGGTGCATCCAAGGATGCCGCTGATGGTCATGATCAGACGCTTTTTATAACGGAACAGATTGCGGAATGTAACTTTATTCAGGAAAGAAAGGCGTTTCCACAAAAACGGGATTTTTTCCAGAAATACCCTGGATCCGGCTTTCGGTGCTTTCGGGCGCATCAGTGCTGCCGGACACTGCCGCAGTTCACTGTGACATGCGCAGATTGCTGCAATCAGGGCTCCGGCTACAAACAGCAGGATACCACAGACTCCATAACCTGCATGGAACAGAAAGCGGTAAGATGGAATCTTATACATGACATCGAAAACCATAAACAGGAATTTCGGCATCAGGATAAAACCACCGATATCTCCCAGCAGTCCGCCACAGATACATGCGGATAACGTGTAGGTGAGGTATTTTCCATATACATGTGCATCTGAGAAACCAAGTGCTTTGTATATACCGATCTGTCCTCGTTCTTCCTCTACCAGACGGGTAATGGTCGTCAGGCTGATCAAAATCGCAACCGAAAGAAAGAGAATCGGAAATACCGTTCCAATCGTCTCAATGGAATCTGCATCACTCTGAATGGTGGAAAAACTGCTGATGGAGCTGCGATCCTGCACATACCATTTCGTCATACGAATGGCATCAATATCTGCCTGTGCATCTGCCAGTTCTGCATATGCCTTGCTTCGTTCTTGTTCTAATTTCCGCATCTGCTCTTCCAGCTTTGCGGAACCATCTGCCAGTTCCTGCTCAGACTGATTCAGTTTGTCTGTGTTTTTCTGAATTTCCTGATCTGCTTTGATAAACTGGGTATTGGCATTTTGTTCCTGAAGTTTCAACTCTGCCAGACCTGCCCCAAGTTCCTGTCTGGCGCTGGTCAGTTTTTGTTCCTGTTGTTCCAACTGAGCGGCAGCTCCGGATAATTGTTGCTGCTGTATATTCAGCTCTGTTTCGGCATCGGTAAACTGTTGGATCGCCTCCTGTTTTTTCGTCTGGATAGCTGCCTTTTGCGTTTCTAACTGAAACAGAGTTGTCTGTAGGGATTCATATTGTGTTTCAAGTGTGGACATGCCATCCGGAATCTGCAGTAACTGTGTCTTTCGGTCTTCCAGTGCCTGTTTTTGCATATCATAGTCGGCGGCATTCGGATCCAGCTGAAGAATCTGTGTGTCCAGTGCAGCATTCAGAACTTCTATCCTGGTTTTCAGATCAGTCTGAAAAGTGGTTTTTTCACTGTTGTATGTGCTACCGTTTTCTACTGCTGTTTCATAGGATTTCCAGGAATCCTGTGGCCATGCATCTCCCATTTGCGTTTGTATCTGAGAGACCTGAGCCAGAATCTGCTCTTTTCCGTCGGATGCCTGTTGCTGTCCCTGAGTCAGCTGTATTTCCGCATTGGATAATTCCTGCATAACAGCTGTTTTTTGCTGCTGTAATGTTGCTGCGCCCTGATTTAATTGAACTTGATGTTCCTTTAATTCTGCCTTTCCAGAAGTTAACTGTTGTTCTCCGGAAGCAAGCTGAGTATAACCGTCAGAAATCTTTACATATCCCTGCCGGAACTGCTCGGCCGCACTCTTTTTTTGCTCATTTAACTGGCGGATTCCGTCCTGAAGTTGCTGCCAGCCATCTGCCAGCCGGATTTTCCCATCATCCAGTTCCGCTCTCGCATCTGTGATTTTCGCATCTGCATCTGCGAACTGAGTATCTGCTTCCAGACGCGCATCTGCCAGTGTTGCAGCAGCATCGGAAACAACTTCATCGTAACGGGCCTGCTCACGTTTTTCCTTGATTTCTTTTTCAATCTGTTTTTTGACAGCATCTACCTTATCCTGATATTCTTCCGAAAAACAGGAAAGGTTCTTTGCACCGCGAACACTCAGTTCAATGGCAGAATATACTTCATTGTCCAGTGCATCAGAAGTGACGTAGAAGAAATATTTTGCTGACTGGGAGGAGCGGAAGGACGCAGCACCGTCATCTGCGATCAGGTCTGCAGCATCCTGCATGATTGCTGTAATCGTATAGCTATGCTGTTTTAGTGCGGAGGTATCCTCATCTCCGGAAGTGCGCTGCGCCGTTAGTGTTACCTGGTCACCGATCTTTTTTCCGGCATCGGTACAATAATTTTGTGAAACGGCGATTTCTGATGCACTCTGCGGAAGTGTACCTTCCAGTAAAAGGGGTTGGTTAAATCCTTTCATATCAAGCAGTGTTACCTCTGCTTTCTGCTGCAGATCGCCCGCCTGTACCAAGGCGGTTTCACTGTAAGTACCACAGGCTTTTTCTACACCTTTTACCTGAGAGACTGCCTTCACATCCTCATTGGTCAGTCCGAGGGTGGACTGGATCCGGATGTCATACAGATTCTGTCTGTCATAATAATCATCTGCAGATGCGCGCAGATCCCGGCATCCGGCGGATAATCCGGCAAACATGGTAACTCCAAGAAATGTGATCAGAAGAATGGAGAAAAACCGTTTTTTTTCTTTTTTTATTGTTCGTGTTATGTCTTTCCAGTAAGCTTTCATCTGTTTACCACTCTATTTCTACAATCGGAACCGGAGTCGGATTGCTGGTTTCACTGATTACGGTGCCATTTTTAAACTGGATCAGCCGGTCTGCCATCGGTGCCAGAGCAGAGTTGTGGGTGATGATCAGTACCGTGATCTTCTCCCTGCGGCAGGTATCCTGTAAAAGTTGAAGGATCTGTTTTCCGGTATTGTAGTCCAGTGCACCGGTAGGCTCGTCGCAAAGCAGCAGTTTCGGATTTTTTGCCAGTGCACGGGCAATGGATACACGTTGTTGTTCGCCTCCGGATAACTGTGCCGGAAAGTTTTTAATGCGTTGCTCCAAACCTACTTTCACAAGTGTTTGTTCTGCGTTCAGGGAATCATTGCAGATCTGAGAAGCCAATTCCACATTTTCCAGTGCGGTCAGGTTCGGAACCAGATTGTAAAACTGGAATACAAAGCCAATATCGGTCCGACGGTACTGGGTCAACTGTTTCTTTCCATAGGTGGTGATGTCGGATCCATCTACCATCAGATGACCGGAGGTTGCGGTATCCATGCCGCCCAGAATGTTCAGTGCGGTTGTTTTTCCTGCACCGGAAGCACCGAGTATGATCGCCAGTTCTCCTTTTTCCACAGAAAAGGAAGCGTCCTTTAATGCAAAAATAGCGTTTCCGCCGGTGTTATATTCTTTTGTAATATTCTGAAATTCGATATAAGACATCCTTTTTTCCTCGCAGTAACTTATTATGCTTTTATTATAGGTTTATCTAAAAACAGAAGCAATAAAGAAAGTATAAAATTTCAAAATTATGGAAGTATTTTGAACCAGTCAGAAATGCCGGATACATCCATGGTAGACTGAAGCTGTCGGGTGATTTTCTTTGCATCCCATCCTTTCCAGGAAGTGTCGGTCTGTTTTATGGCAAAAAAGGCAAGAAACAGGCAGAGTGCAAGAAAAAAACGGACACCTAAAAAACTGTGGGGAACTTTTTCAGGACGGTTGTTATCACCGCCTTGCTCATTTGCACTTAGCGGCTGCCCGGAAGTAGCAAAACTGTTTTTTATGGCATTGATGTATCGTTTTCGATCTTCATATTGCTCCGGATGCATACACACACTCCTTTCGAAAAAAGTGTTTGATAAAAAAGAAAGTTTATCATTACAGTCTTTCTCCGATGTAATGATAAACTTTCCTTTCTTTTATTTACATATGCAGATGTCTTCTGATTCAGAACATCTGTGTCCACCGCACAGGGAGAAGCATCTTTCTGAATTTCTGTATGCGGGCAGGTACAAATTCTGGTTTTTATCTTTGAGATAATTCTTCCAGTACTTCATCCCAGGTGATTCCTTTGTCTACCATCATGACCATCATATGATACAGGAAATCTGCAATCTCATATTTGATTTCTTCCGGATCCGGATTTTTTGCTGCGATCACAATTTCGGTAGCCTCTTCTCCGACTTTTTTCAGAATTTTGTCAATTCCTTTGTCAAAGAGATAGTTTGTATAAGATCCTTCTTTCGGATGAAGTTTACGGTCCAGGATGATATTGTATTCATTCTCAAATACTTCTAGCGGATTTTTCTCCTTGTACTCTTCTTTGACCAGATCTGTGTAGAAACAGCTGCGCTTGCCGGTGTGGCAGGCAGCACCGATCTGGGAAACTTTTGCCAGAATCGTATCTTTGTCGCAGTCAATGGAAAGAGCCTTTACATATTGGTAATGTCCGGAGGTCATACCCTTTGTCCAGAGTTCGTTACGGCTTCTGCTGTAATACGTCATCTTGCCCAGTGACAATGTGGTATAAAATGCTTCCTCGTTCATATAGGCAAGCATCAGCACGTCATTGGTTTTGTAATCTTGTACAATAACCGGAATCATGCCATCGGAATTTAATTTGAACTCCGACCATTCACAGGAGGTCTCCAGATGTCCTGTTTCAATATCCTGTTCTTTTAAATATGCTTTTAAAGCCATGATATCCGTATCTGGTGCACTGATCGTTTTGGATGAAATGCCGTTAATGGTATCATCTGACTGTAATGCTTTGCAGATGCTTTCATTATCTGTTTCCGTCAGGATCATGGAATAGGACATATCGGTAACATTTCCAAGCGTTCCCATCAACGCCGGATCCAGAACGATCAGTTCACTGGTGTTATTTTCAACAGCCTCTTTCTGTTTGAAAAACAGATCTACATTGTGGATAGACAATGCCAGAGTTTCTTTACCGAATCGCATAGCTCCCTCTTTGGATAGCTGTGCCGTCACATCTTTTACCGGATTTAAAATAGCTTTCTTGCATCCGGCATATAATATTTTTTTGATATCCTCCAGACGGTTAATGTTGCCGCCTGCATATACCGGAATCTCAGAAACGCGGTTGATTTCCTTCATGGTATGAAGATTCAGTTCATGTTCTGCATCGTTGTCGGAAAGGTCAAAAAGATAAATTTTGTCGATACCGTTGTCATTATAGAGACGGATCCGTTCCATCAGATCATCCTGTTCCGTGTAATCATTGAAACCGCTGACCAGTTTTCCGTTTTTTAAATAAATTGTTGCAATTAAATTCTTTTTCATTGTTTATAAACTGCCTTTCGTGGATAAAATATCCGTTATGCGCGGATCATAAGAGGAAGCATCATCCAGTGCTTTGCCGAATGCCTTGAACAATGCTTCAATGATATGATGATTGTTTGTCCCGGAAAGTACTTTCATATGCAGATTCATCCCTGCGGAGTAGGAAACAGCATAGAAAAATTCCCGTACCATTTCAGTATCCATGTCACCGACACGATCTGTGGTGAATTCTGCATCAAAAGCAAAATATGGCCGGCCGGACAGATCAATGGCACACAGAACCAGTGTCTCGTCCATGGGAAGTATCATGCTGCCAAATCGTTTGATTCCTTTTTTGTCTCCCAGAGCTTCCCGGATGGCATTTCCAAGGACGATCCCGGTATCTTCGATTGTATGATGACAGTCGACTTCCAGATCACCAGCCACCTTCAAATCCAGATCAAAGAAACCATGTCTGGTGAATCCGGAAAGCATGTGATCAAAAAAGCCTATTCCGGTAGCAATATCCTGCTTTCCGTTTCCGTCTAATGTAAGAGTCAGACTGATATCTGTCTCATTTGTCTTTCTGTGTACCTGTGCATAGCGTTGTTCTGCCATTGTTTCATCCTCCGGTCTTTATTTATCTTCGTCTTCAAATCTGACGCGAATGGAGTTTGCATGTGCAGTCAGCTGTTCGCAGTCTGCAAATTGTGCAATATCTTTGTATACCGCATGTAAAGCATCTCTGGAGTAAGAGATGATACTGGATTTTTTGATAAAATCATCCACGCTTAATGGAGAAAAGAACTTTGCAGTTCCGTTAGTAGGAAGAACATGGTTTGGTCCTGCAAAATAGTCCCCCAGTGGTTCACTGCTGTATTCACCAAGGAAAATAGCACCTGCATTTTTAATCTTTGTCATAACCTCAAATGGATTTGCGGTCACAATTTCCATATGTTCAGAAGCAATCTCGTTCGCTGTCTCAATGGCAGTATCCAGATCCGGGGCAATCAGGATGTAACCGTAGTTTTCCAGAGATTTCTCAATGATCGCTTTTCTGGAGAGCACTTCACAGAAACCATCTACTTCTTTGGATACTTCTTCTGCCAGCTTTTCACTGGTAGTGATCAGAATGGCAGATGCAAGCTCATCATGTTCTGCCTGGGACAGTAAATCAGCCGCAACAAAACGTGGATTGGCAGTTTCGTCAGCCAGAACAAGAATCTCACTCGGACCTGCAATGGAGTCAATGCTGACATGACCGAATACGGCTTTTTTTGCAAGGGCTACATAGATATTTCCAGGTCCCACAATCTTGTCAACTTTTGGAATACTTTCGGTGCCGAAGGCAAGTGCGGCAATAGCCTGTGCACCGCCGACTTTAAACACACGGTCTGCACCGGCTTCTTTTGCAGCTACGAGCGTGGATGGATTGACTTTGCCCGCTTTGTTACATGGGGTTGTCATGATGATCTCCTCTACACCTGCTACTTTGGCCGGCATGATATTCATCAGTACAGAAGATGGATAGACGGCTTTTCCACCGGGAACGTATACACCGGCTTTGGCAATCGGAGTTACTTTCTGACCGAGCATGGTGCCAGGGATAGAACTGTCAAACCAACTGTATTGTTTCTGCTTTTCATGATAAACACGGATGTTTTCTTTTGCTTTGCGGATTACTTCTAAAAGCTTTTGATCTACCAGCTCATAAGCTTCTGCAATCTCATCCTCTGTCACTTCGATATTGTCTGCTGTTACTGTTGCACCGTCAAATTTCTGTGTATAGTCAAATACTGCCTGATCACCGTTACTGCGGACATTGGCGATGATTTCGTTTACGCTGCTCTCATACTGGGTATAATTGTTAGGACTTCTCTTTAACAGATCGGTCAGTATATTCTGAATGGTTTCCTTTGTCAGTTTTAATGTACGCATATCTTACTTTTCTCCTTCGCTCATTACCTGGCGCAGATCTGTGATCAGCTTGCTGATGCGTTCCTGCTCCATCTTCATACTTACCGGGTTTACCACCATACGTGCAGATAACGGACACACTTCTTCTAACACAGCCAGCCCGTTTTCACGCAGGGTAGAACCTGTTTCCACAATATCGACAATGACATCTGCCAGACCGACGATCGGTGCCAGTTCAATCGAACCGTTCAGCTTGATGATTTCCACGGTCTGATGCTTTTTGTTATAAAAATAATCCTTGGCAATCTTCGGATACTTGGTAGCCACACGGATCTGCTCATGATGTTGCAACAAATCTCTGGCAGATTCCGGACCGCAGACACACATCCTGCATTTTCCAAATCCAAGATCTAACACCTCATAAATATTGCGGGCTTCCTGTAAGATGGTATCTCTTCCGACGATACCGATATCAGCAGCACCGTATTCCACGTAAGTCGGTACATCCGGTCCTTTGGCGAGAAAGAAACGCAGTTTTAAGTCTTCATTGACAAAAATCAGTTTTCGCGTATCTTTATCTTTCATCTCCTCACAGGTGATTCCGATTTTTTCAAACATTTCAAGTGTCTTATTTGCAAGACGACCCTTTCCAAGTGCAAATGTTAAATATCTCATTCTCCGGTCCTCCTACATATAAAAAATAATGTCCTGGATATGGTTCTCTTCTGCATATTTTTCATAAACAGCTTTTGTATTCTGCTCAGTCAGCGGCATCAGTTCCACCTGCTCACCACGGCTTCTGAGTACCTGCGCATCTTTAATAGCATCCTGCCGGTACTGCTGGCTGTAAATAAACCATTTTGTCGTATTTTCAAATGGAATCCGTACATTTTGGCGCTGCAGTGCGGCCATCAGCTGATTGATGACAACCGCAAACCCGATGGACGGTGCGGATTTGCCGAAGGATTTCAACAAATTGTCATAACGTCCGCCGTTTACAACGGCTTCTCCGCTGCCAAAAGTATAACCGGCAAAAATAATACCTGTATAATAATCAAAACCAGAGATCATAGCCAGTTCGTAAGATACATATTTGTGGATTTTATATAATTCCAACAGTTCATCCAACTGCTCCAGACGGGTCAGTGCGTTTAACACCCGTGGAAATTCCTGTGCCCATACTTTTGCAGCGGAGATTTTTTCCTTATCCAGCATGACATCTGTCAGCAGACCGAATAACTGTGTTAAATTTTCATCTGTCACATACTGTGCCACCACTTCCTGCACACCGTACAGATTGCGGTTCTGAAGCAGATTCCGGATTTCTTCCATGACATCTTCATCCAGACCGGCTGCTTCAAATAAACCCCGCAGGAAATCTGCATGTCCAACACTGAGCTGAAATTCTTTCAGACCGGCTGCTTTTAAAAGTTGTGCGGAAAGTGCCAGCATCTCTGCATCTGCCTCTACACTGCCATCCCCGATCAATTCGGCACCGGACTGTGTGTTTTCTTTTAAACGTCCCTGATAACTGGAGTTGTTGCGGAACGTATTGCCGGTATAACACAGACGGATGGGAATCGCCTGTTCTATATAATACTTGGATGCACATCGCGCGATGGATGGTGTGATATCCGGGCGGAGAACAAGTGTGTTGCCTTCTCGGTCGAAAAATTTGTACAGATCCCGCGAAGGCGTGGTACCAATCTCTTTACCAAATATATCAAAAAACTCAAAAGTCGGTGTCTGGATCGGATGGTAGCCGTAAGATTTTAATACAGAAAGCAGACGGCCTTCCAGAATGATTTTGCGTTCACATTCTTCATTATAAATATCTCTGACACCTTCGGGCGTATGTAATAATTGATTTTTCACTGCTATGTCCCCTCTTTGTTCCATTTTTATTTTTTTACATAAAAAATATGAAAATCGGATTGATCATCCCTGAACACTTTAGTGTGCTACCATGCTAATATGTAAAAATCTTTAAACATTATAAGAAAATAAAGCTAAAATGTCAATCCCTTAAATTCAAATCCAGCTGAAGCGCATCCAGATATGGCACCAGAAGTCCGGAGTGACCGGTAAAAAAGAACGTCTCATCCAGTTCATCCATACGAAAACTCTTTCTGCCGCCCTGTTGCATCCGCTCCCAGAACTGTGCCAGTTGCCGAAATGGCAGATAATAAAACCGGTCAAGATGGGGATAAAAGATCAGAAAAAATGCAATACCGCCCTGCTGCTCAAAATCCCGCATAAATTCCACCTGATGAGGATGAATGTTCTGCAGCGGAAACGTATTGACCTGACATTCCTTGGCATCAAAACATACAGGAATTCCCTGCACGACACCGATATAATCCACGGTACTTTTCTGTTCAAAATAAGCCAGCGTGATATGACGGCTCTCTTTGTCCATTTTGATAGGGGTAATAGGCGTTGGGACTTTCTGGATCAGGGCCAGATGATTTTCACGGTACCGTTCATTGGTACGGTTGATAAATTCTTCCAGTGTAGAACCACGCAGCCCTCTTGAATTCCAGGTTGGCATTATAAAATCCCCCGATGCGTCAGTTCCGGATCATCATAGTAAAGAATATTTTCTTTTTCCACGTGAAAGGTTCCATTCTGTACCAAAATACAGTTGACGCTGCAATTCGGCTGATGAATGCTCCAGAATTCATCCATGGACATCTGTCTGATATAAGTCAGAAAGGCACGGATCACGGCTCCGTGGCACACCACCAGAACATTTTCCACAGATGGATCCTGTTCCAATGGAAGAATTTCATTTTTTAAAAAATCTTCAATACGTGCATAAACATCAGAAAAATTATCGCCGGTCTCATCCGCTACATACATGGACGGTTTGGAAAAACAGTAGATCAGATTCTGATCTTTGCTGTTTCGGATTTCACTGATCTTATCTCCTTCGTATTTTCCAAAGCACATTTCACGTACCCGGAGATCCACCTTTACGGAAATATTCTGATGTTCTGCAATAATCTCCGCTGTTTTTACGGCACGCTGATAGGGGCTGGAATAAATGCGCTGAAATCTTATCTCTTCCCGGTCGAATCCGTCCCTGGTATCGCGGGCAAGTTCTTCCCCATATGGGGTTAAAGCGATATCAGAAGAGCCTTGAATCAACCCTTTTTTGTTCCAGAATGTCTCTCCGTGTCTCATAATATATAAATGCATGGTTTCTCTACCTCTTCTCTTTTGCAAGTTTTGTCTGTACCCGTGCAAAGGACGCGGGTTCCGGTGCAGTGACAATCCGGCCGTCCGGAAATTCCATCCGATAGGCATGCAGCAGCTGAGAACGGATCCTGCAGCTGTCCTTTACCGCCTGATTTATTTTTTTATCTCCATATTTACCATCTCCCAGGATTGGATGTCCGATGCTGGCCAGATGGGCACGGATCTGATGGGAACGCCCGGTAATAAGATGTACTTCCAACAGTGTCATGTTTTCATACACTTTCACCGGATGATATGCTGTCTCAATATAAGAAGCATCCGCAAAAGCCTCTTTGTGAACCGTTACTTTATTGTTTTGGTGATTCTTTGCCAGATATCCTTTCAAATGTGCATCCTGTGTAAGCTGTCCGGCCACCAGGCAACGGTAATATTTCTGCATGCTGCGTGACTTTAAAGCCTCTGCCATTTCCTGCAGACCACGGATCGTCTTTCCTGCAATCAGAAGTCCGGAAGTGTTGCGATCGAGCCGGTTACAGATGGAAGGATGGAACGTTCGTAATTCCGCACGGGTCAGCTGCCCGCTTTCTAACAGATAATCAATGACCATTTCATTGGCGGAATAGTCGTTTTTTTCTGCTTTCTGTGATAAGATACCCACCGGTTTATTCAGGATCAGAATATCCTCATCCTCATATACGATTTCCGGTTTTGGATGGTGCACAGTGGACATTTTTGCAGCCGGACCGGCAGCTGCAGATTCGGAATGAAGATCTGCAGTCTGCTTTCCCATTGGTGCTTCTGCAAGAGCAGAGGCAAACTTGTTAAAGGTTTCATCGGACAGATAGATTTTAATCTGATCAGAAGTCTGCAATACTTCCTGTCCGGTTGCTTTTTTATCATTTAACACAATATTTTTTTTACGCAGCATTTTATAAACAAATCCTTTGGAAGCCTGATTTAATATTTTGAACAGATACTTGTCCATGCGTTGTCCGGCTTCTTTGGATGATATGGAAAATTCTTTCATGAGCATTTCACTTTCTTAAATTCTTCTAAGATGCGTTTTTTTGTTTGGATTACCAAATGTATCATTTTGTCTGCCAGAAAAATCCAATTATTTCTGTTTTTTCTTGTGCACGTTACGGATTGCTTTCCGCTTTTTCGGATGTGAAGCTCCGGTTCCATTATTGCGTCCATGGTTCTGATAATTACGATTCTGTTGTCCACTATGTTTTGGCCGGATCAGGCATTTTGGTTCAAACCCAATGAGATCCGTGCGGTGAGCCAGATGCAGTGCTTCATATACCAGATCATAGTTTTTCGGATTGCGGTACTGTATGAGGGCACGTTGCATGGCTTTCTCATGCGGATTGTTGGTGACGTACACTTTCTTCATAGTGCGCGGATCCAGTCCGGTGTAATACATACAGGTGGAAATCGTAGATGGTGTTGGATAGAAATCCTGTACCTGTTCCGGCATATAGCCAAGATCCCGGAGATATTCTGCCAGTTCCACAGCTTCTTTCAGAGTGGATCCGGGATGAGAAGACATCAGATATGGAACAAGATACTGTTTCTTTCCGATCCGCTCATTGATTTTTTTATATTCTTCCCGGAACTTGTTATATACTGCTACCGGTGGTTTTCCCATCAGCGATAATACTGAATCAGAAATGTGTTCCGGAGCAACTTTTAACTGTCCGCTGACATGATGTTCACATAATTCCCGGAAAAAAGTTTTATCCTTGTCGCAGATCAGATAATCAAAACGGATACCGGAACGGATAAACACTTTTTTCACATTCGGAAGCACGCGCAGTTCCCGTAACAGGCTCAGATAATCAGAATGATCTACCTTTAAATTCGGACATGGACTCGGGAACAGGCACTGCCGGTTCTTGCAGACACCGCGGGTCAGCTGTTTATCGCACGATGGACCACGGAAATTTGCGGTAGGACCACCCACATCATGAATATAGCCCTTAAAATCTGGCTCCCAGACCATCTGCTTTGCTTCGTTCAGGATGGATTCATGGCTTCGGGTCTGGATAATTCTTCCCTGATGAAACGTCAGGGCACAAAAACTGCAGCCACCATAGCAGCCACGATTGCTGACCAGACTGAATTTCACCTCTTCGATTGCCGGAACACCACCTGCTTCTTCATAGGACGGATGATAGGTTCTCATATAAGGAAGTGCATATACGGCATCCATCTCACTGGTAGTCAGTGGTTTGGATGGCGGATTTTGCACGACATAGCATTTATTTGGATAAGGCTCAATGAGCCGTTTTGCTGTAAATGGATCCGTATTGCAATATTGTGTATAAAAACTGTGGGCATAGGATTCCTTGCTGGCACAGATTTCTTCGTAAGATGGCAGTGTAATACCATCGTATACACTGTCCGGATCCTTTGTCTTGTATACCGTGCCGTCGATATAAGTAAGATCTTTGATATCAATGCCACTGCGCAGCCCCTCTGCCACAGCCACGATACTGCGTTCTCCCATTCCATATAACAGTAGATCCGCACCGGAATCCAACAGAATGGAACGTTTCACTTTATTTGACCAGTAATCATAATGTCCAAGACGACGCAGGCTGGCTTCCAGTCCTCCAATGATCAGCGGTGTGTGTTTGTAGGTGCGGCGGATGAGATTGCAGTATACCACGGTTGCGTAATCCGGCCGCCGGCCCATGATTCCGCCCGGCGTAAACGCATCTTTCTGACGGCGTTTTTTAGATACGGAATAATGATTGACCATGGAATCCATATTTCCACCGGTTACGATAAAACCGATTTTTGGCTCACCCAGGATACTGATACTGTCCGGATTTTTCCAGTCCGGCTGTGAAATAATTCCAACAGAAAATCCATTTGCCTGCAGGATCCTGCTGATGATCGCATGCCCGAAAGACGGATGATCCACATAGGCATCACCAATGACATATACAAAATCCAGCTGCTCTATTCCCTGTGCCTGCATATCGGCACGACTGATTGGTAAAAATTGTTTCATCTATTTAAATCCTCTTAAATCTTCGTAAGTATGATCCAGAACCTGCCTGTAATCTGTGATATAATAATCGGCCAGACTGTATTTTTCTGCCCGCAGCAATGCAGAATAGTCATCCTCCACGGCACAGACCGTCATACCGGCTCTTTTTCCTGCCAAAATCCCCATCGGAATATCTTCAAACACCAGACAATGTTGTGGGGAAACCGCGAGTTTTTCTGCTGTTTTCAGATATACATCCGGTTCCGGTTTCCCTTTATTGACATCACAACTGGTAGTAATGGCATCAATGCAGCCTGTGAGATTGCGCGCATCCAGAAAAGCATCCAGCAGAAGTCTGGAATTACTGGTTGCAATGCCAATCTTTATATGCTGTTTTTTCAGTAATTGTAAAAATTCATCCAGCCCCGGTTTCAGTGTGGTTTCGTGTATATATTTGTCCAAAGCAATACGATTCCACAGTTCTTTTACTTCTTCCACATTCTTGGAAAGCTGATACTTTCGAATAAAATATTGTGCCGTTTCTGTGAAACTCATTCCCTCGATTTCTTCATGGAGATGTTCCGGCATGGGAAGACCCTGTTGCCGGAAAAAATCCTGATCAATCTCTTCCCAGATCCACATGGAGTCTGTCATGGTTCCATCCAGATCAAAGATAACAGCTTCTTTCTGTTCTATCATCATATTGTTTCTTCCTTCAATTTTGTAATTTCTTCCAATGTCAGTTCCCGCCAGGCACCGGGTGTCAGTTTCTCATCCAGATGCAGACTTCCCATGGACAGCCGCTTTAGATAGGATACCTTTTTACCTACGGACTGAAACATCCGTTTTACCTGATGAAATTTTCCTTCTGTGATCGTCACGAGAATCTCGGATGTCTGTTCGTTTTCTGCAATATGCAGAATTTTGAGAGCAACCGGTGCGGTCATTTTCTTTTCACCAATGTCCAGCCCATTCTTAAAGGCTGTGATATCAGACTCTGTCACAATTCCATGGATTCTGGCATAGTAGGTTTTCGGAACATGACGTCCCGGTGCCAGAAGACTGTGATTCAATGCACCGTCATCTGTGATCAACAGCAAACCTTCGGTGTCTTTATCCAGCCGTCCCACCGGGGACAGCCCACGGCGCAGATTGTCCGGCAGATAATCCATTACGGTTTTATCCCGACGATCTTCGGTGGCAGTAACGCATCCAGCCGGTTTGTGCAGCATCAGATAATGGTATTCCTGATAAGCGATGGGGTGTCCATCCAGACAGATACAATCCTTCTTCGGATCACATTTTTCTCCACCGTCCGTTACAAGTGCACCGTTTTTTGTAATACGTTTCATTTTAATCAGTTTTTTACTCTCAGAACGGGTTGCTACCTGCATCTGAGAGAGAAATTTATCAATGCGAATCATATGTGTTTTTCTTTCTGTCACAATTTTTTATCTATATCATTATAGAGGTATGCCTTCAAATCTGCAAGTTGTTTACGGATAATCAGCATAAATGCGATGCTGCTCCAACTGCTTCAAATATGGATAAGGATTGATGGCTTCCTCTTTATCCGTATTGTGGTGGATATAAATGCCTACGTGCAGATGCACGGCAAACTGCCCGGTTGTGCCTTCTGTTCCATATCCGGAATCTCCTGCAAATCCAAGAAGCTGCCCGGCATGCACCGCCATACCATCTTCCAGATCCGGCGCATAGGATTCCAGATGTGCGTAGTAATAATATGTGCCGGACGCACTGCGAATGCCGATACGCCAGCCTCCAAGCTTCAACCATCCCATCTGCTCCAATGTGCCATCGGTCATACTGACTATCGGATAAATGCCACGCTCATTTCGGATGGTCATCAAATCCGTGCCCTCATGTTTGCGGGCTCCGCCGAAAGTGCGGGCAGATTGCCAGGAATCTTCATAATTGCAGATGACCACTTTCGCTTTCCATGTAGTTTCTCTATGCTCATTTTGAAATGCCAGTGGAAAATACTGCAGTTCCGATAGAATCTGTTTATCCAGTACTTTTTTTGTCGTTATCTGCCGGACCGTTCGCAGTCGGTTTGCAAGCAGGCTGTTCCAGACTACCAGCAGCAGAAGTGCGATCAATCGGATTCGGAATACCTTTCTTTTTGCAGTAATAAAAGAATTTTGTCTCCTTTTCATTCTTTTTCTCCAGTCAGGAATTACTTTAAGATATGAAAAATAAACTGTACTATGAAAAAGAAACTATTTATTCTATGTATTACAATCTGTATCGGCTATGGTATCATCTGTCCGGACCTGCTGGCAAAATCTGCCGCAAACGGCTTATATCTGTGGTATCATTCGGTATTGCCGACGTTGCTGCCCTTTGGTATCTTGTCAGGAATCATCCTTCGTACCGGTATGTACGATGCGATATTGGAACGGATCAGCCCGTTTCTAAAAGGCATCTATCCACTTCGTCCTCCGTTGTTTTATCCGTTGATCGCCGGATATCTGTTTGGTTTTCCTCTTGGCAGCAAATTATGTGCGGATCTGTACGATCTTGGAAAAATCAGCAAAAACGAAGCTATAAGGGTCAGCTGTATCAGTAATAATTTCGGCCCTGCGTTTGTCGTAAATTATGTGTTGGTAGCATTACCGGAAGGTGTAATGCCGGACTGGATGTTCCTTGCTATATGTTATGGCACGCCATTGCTTCTTGGTTGGTTTATGCTTTGGAGGGCACCAGAAAATCCGCCGGAAAAAAACTCAGAAAAAATGCCGGCATCCAGATCTGAAATAACTTTAAAAATCATTGATGACGGCATTATGAACGGTTTTACGACAATGATAAAACTCGCCGGATATATTATGTTGTTTTCCATTGCAGCGGATTTCGCAGGTCATCTTCCGCTTCCCGGAACCGCACTGTCAGGCTGCGTTATCGGGCTGCTGGAAATTACGAATGGAATCTATACTGTCTCCGGCACAGAATGGCCGGCAGAAATCAAGTATCTGTCTGCCATGGCAATGGTTTCTTTTGGCGGTATCAGCGGCATCTGCCAGACAGCATCCATGCTGGCAAAACTACAGAGCAGCATACGCACCTATGTAATCTTTAAATTATTAAATGCCATGCTGGCAACACTTTTTACAGCTGCTCTGGTTTGTTATCTGAACCACCAATAACATCGAATTCTTCTTGTGCAGCATCTGTGGAAACTTCCTCAGCCGCTTCAGCTGGTGCTTCCTCTTCCGGAGTCAGTTCGTTCCGGTTTGCTTTTACGATATCATAGCAATTTTGGAGAGAAGACAATAATCCCTCGTATTTTGCCTTGTTTGTATCGATGGCATGAACCACAATGTTTTCCAGATTACCTAACAGGTTATCTGTATATTCGATGGCTGCAGTACGGATGCTGTCAGCATCCTCTGTTGCCTTATCAAGAATCTCCTGCGCCTGGTTAGTTGCAATGGATACTACTTCGTTTGCCTGTGCGTATGCCTGCTGCATAATCTGATGTTCACTGACAAGTTCATTGGTTTGAATCTGTGCCTGAGCAAGGATCTCTTCTGCTTTTGCCTGTGCATCTGCCAGAATAGCATCCTTGTTGCTGATGATCTTCTGATAGCGTTTGATCTCATCCGGCGTTTTCATGCGCAGCTCTGTCAACAGTTCCTCAAGTTCTTCTTTATTTACAATGATTTTGGAATTTGACAGTGGCTGAAATTTACAACCGTCAATATATTCCTCAATTTCAGAAATGATCTGTTCAATACGGCTTGTCATTTAAATCTCTCCTTTATCGCTTTATGTTAAATTTGCTGTACACTCTGTCTACCAGCTCCTTCGGCACAAATTTTGATATATCGCCGCCGTAGGATGCTACTTCCTTTGTAATCGTAGAGCTTAAATATGCGTACTGAAGACTTGTGGTAAGAAAAATAGTATCAATCTTGGGATTGACGGCATGATTGGTCTGTGCAATCTGTAACTCATACTCAAAATCTGTCACCGCACGTAACCCACGCACAATAATATTTGCTCCGATCTGATCTGCATAATCTGCCAGAAGTCCATCATATGCAGTCACGGTAACATTCGGAAGATGTGACGTAAATTCTTTTATCATACTAACACGTTCGTCCGCAGAAAACAACGGATTTTTCGCATTATTCTTTAAAACTGCAACATTCAGTTCATCCACAATTCTAGATGAGCGCTCAATAATATCAAGATGCCCCAGCGTCATCGGATCAAAACTGCCGGGATAGATTGCTTTTTTCATTTTGTGTGTCAGCGATTCCTGTGATCGCATACCCCTTTACTAAATTCTTTTCAAGAACACGTGCTGATTGGATTTATACTCTTTCACACGTGTAACCTGAAAGCCATATTTTTCCATTTCATATGGATCGGTATCCAGAGATTCTTCCACAATAATGAGAGTATCCTCTGTCAGAATGGAGGAAGTTTTCAGATGTTCCAACACCTCATATTCCAGTCCAAGCCCGTAAGGCGGATCCATAAAAATGATATCAAATACATATCGGCGCTCCAGCATACGCAGTGCGGATAATGCATCCATACACTTCAAATCACAGCTGGATGTAAATTTGGTAAAACGGATGTTTTCCTGGATACATGCCGCTGCTTTCTTGCTGTTTTCAACAAATACTGCTTTTTTTGCACCACGGCTGACTGCTTCCAGACCGATGCCGCCGCTTCCGGCAAACAGATCCAGAAATACAGCCCCCGGCACATCCATCTGTAAAATATTAAATAAAGTCTCTTTAATTCGATCGGTTGTTGGCCGCGTATCTTTGCCTTCAATCGTCTTTAAAGGCATACTGCGGGCCGTTCCTGCTATAATCCTCATAGTGGGCCTCCTAATGATAATAAATGAAAAGCTGTGTCCTGCATCTGATCAATCCTGCTCTTTTAAAACTGCTTTGTTTTTATACAGGTAATCAAGGAGTGATACAATGGTCAGTACCAATGCCACATAAGTTGCAATCAGAGCCAGTACATGAATGATTCCAACGCCTGCCACATACACATCAGCGTTCATGTTCAGAATCAGTAAAATAATCATTGCCATCTGGAATGTAGTCTTAAATTTGCCCCACATACTTGCAGCGATAACAATCTGATGCTCTGCTGCAATGAGACGGAATCCACTGATGATAAATTCACGGGCAATGATAATGATCACAATCCATGCCGGCAGCAATTTTAAGTCTACCAGACAGATCATAGCGGAACATACCAACAGCTTATCTGCCAGCGGATCCATAAATTTTCCAAAGTTTGTGACCAGATTATACTTTCTGGCAATTTTTCCATCCAGCATATCAGTCAGGCTGGCTACGATAAAAATCACAAGCGCTAAGTAATCACCGTTTGCACCAAGTACATCCGTTAACAGAAAAAATACAAAAAATGGAATTAAAATCACACGAAAAATCGTAAGTTTATTAGGTAAATTCATAAGTTCCTCCTATCTCGTATCAGATGTTTTACATCAGTTCTCCGATGAGATCATATTCATAGGCACCGGTAATACGGACTTTGACAAAATCACCGCTTACCAGTTCCGTATCTGTGTTTACAAAAACAAGACCGTCGATATCCGGAGCATCACGGTAGCTTCGTCCTACATAAGCATTTTCATCTGCCACTTTTCCTTCGATCATAACAAGAATTTCTTTCCCGATCATGCTCTCATTTTTATCCAGAATAATTTCCTCCTGCAGCTCCATAACATCTGCCTGCCAGTCTTCTTTGACAGACTCTTCTACCTGATGGTCGAAAGTTGCTGCGGGTGTATTTTCCTCCGGAGAATAAGTAAATGCACCCAGACGGTCAAATTCCGTTTCGTTCAAAAACTCCATAAGCTCTTCGTGCTGCTCTGGCATTTCACCCGGGAAACCACAAATCAACGTCGTCCGGATCGCGATATCCGGAATAGCGGCACGCAGGGCGGCGATTTTCCCTTCCAGCATCTCGCGGTTTGTCTTACGGCCCATGCGGCGTAAAATATCGGAATTGATATGCTGGATCGGCATGTCAATATAGTGACATACTTTTTCGTTGTCTCGAATCGCTTCGATCAATTCATCATAAATTTCTTCCGGATAACAATACATCAGACGGATCCAGTAAATTCCGGGAATTTTATTCAGTTCATTCAGCAGAATGTGCAGAGATTTTTTACCATACAGATCAATACCGTACAGTGTCGTCTCCTGTGCGACCAGAATCAGTTCTTTGACTCCGGCTTCTGCCAGATCCTGTGCCTGACTCAGGATCTCTTCCATCGGTACAGAACGGAAATCTCCACGGATGGACGGAATAATGCAGTAAGTACAGTGTTTGCTGCAACCTTCTGCGATTTTTAAATGTGCATAATGTCCACCGGTGGACACGCTGCGTTTTGCTTCATGTGTCTCAATGCCGGTCAGTGGCTCATATGCCTCATATTTATCACCAAGCAGTACTTTCTCGATGGCATCGCAGATCTGTTCGGTAGAATTGGTTCCCAGCACAGCATCTACTTCCGGAATCTCTTTCAGAACCTCATCCCGGTAACGTTCTGCCAGGCAACCGCAAACAATCAATGCTTTACAGTTTCCACCGGTGCGGTACTGTGCCATATCCAGAATGGACTGGATACTTTCTTCTTTTGCATCATGGATAAAACAGCAGGTATTGATCACGATGATGTCTGCCTCCTGCTCATCGTCCGTTACCGTGAATTTGTGATGGGTTAATTTTCCAAGCATAAATTCGGAATCGACAAGGTTTTTATCACAGCCAAGTGAAATAAATAATACTTTCATTTGGTTCCTCCATTTATCGTTATTTTAAAAATATCCCTGGTATTTTCGACCATGGGATCTGCAGAAACAACAATGCTGCCTTGTAAAAAAGGCAGCATGTAAAAAGGCAGAATTAGCGATCGCCTTCCTCTTCCACGTCATCATCTTCACCGAGGATCTTTACATTTCCTGTATATAACTCCTCTACAGCGATAGATAAAGGTTTTTTTCCGGCAGCATTTGGAACCAACGGCTCTGCACCACCGATGATCTGGCGTGCACGTTTTGCAGATGCGATAACGATGGAATAACGGCTGTTTACTACCGGCTCCTCACCATACGCTGCATTGTTATTTACGACTTTCATTAATTCATTATAAGATGGATGTATCATGATAAATCTCCTTTCACAAACTGTTTTAAATCATTTTTTATTGTTTCGATGCTGTCAAGATTGTGCCGCATCCGCTGTTGCTCGCTACAGATAATCTCATGAACGTTTTCTACGGCTTCGTCCAGTTCATCGTTTACAACCAGGTAATCATATACTTCACAGCCGTCAGCTTCTTCCACAGCCCGTGACAGACGGGAGTGGATAACTTCTTCTGTCTCTGTTCCGCGTCCGGTAAGACGTTCTTTTAAAATTTCAGCAGATGGCGGCGTCACAAATAACAACAGGGTCTGTGGAAACTGTTCTTTGATCTTTAACGCACCCTGAATCTCGATTTCCAGAATTACATGCTTGTGTGCCTGAAGCTGTTGCTGTACATATGCCTTTGGTGTTCCATAATAGTTTCCAACATACTGTGCATGCTCCAGAAGTTCATTGTGCTCAATCATAGAAAGAAATTCTTCTTTTGTCTTGAAGAAATATTCCCGGCCATCCTGCTCACCTTCCCGCGGCTGACGCGTGGTAGCTGATATTGACAATGCATATTTTTCCGGGTAACGACGGATCAGTTCTTTCATGATCGTCCCTTTTCCGGAACCCGAAAATCCGGATATTACAATTAATAATCCTGAATCTGCCATGATTCAATCTCCTCTTTACTACATTTCCTTATTTTGAAATCTGCCCGCCAGTGTTTCCGGCTGAAGTGCAGATAAGATAACATGTTCACTGTCCGTCAGGATAATACTTTTTGTCCTTCGTCCCTGTGTGGCATCCACAATCCGTTCGGAATCCTTTGCCCGCTGTACAATTCGCTTTGCCGGAGCTGAGTCCGGATTAATGATCGTTACAATCTTATTTGTATTTACTACGTTTCCAAAACCGATATTGATCAATCCTGCCATAATAGCTCCTTCTTTCCACTTGTATAGCTGTATACAACCGCTACTCAATATTCTGAATCTGTTCCCGTACTTTTTCAATCTCTGTCTTTAATTCAATGGCAATACCGGATGTCTCAAGGTCATTGGATTTGGACAGGATTGTATTTGCTTCACGGTTCATTTCCTGAGCGATAAAGTCAAGTTTTCGTCCGATTCCATCGTCTCCTTCCAGTGCCTGAAGCATGGATGTGATATGGCTCTTTAACCGGACTGTTTCTTCGTCGGTACAGATTTTGTCTGCAAACAAAATAATCTCCGTGGACAGACGCGCTTCATCAATCTGGGTATCACCCAGCAGTTCCTGCACTTTTTCCTGCAATTTTGCGCGATATTCTGTCAAAATCTGCGGTGCACGCTGCTCCACCTTCTCTACATTGGATGCCATGTGATGTAACTTTTCAACCAGATCTGCCTTTAAATGTTCACCTTCCGAGGTACGGGCAACGGTAAACTGGGTGCATGCTTCGCGGATTGCCTGGGCAAGCATAGACCAGAGTTCATCTTCATCCGGTGCCTGCTCTTCCATCGTCAGAATCTCCGGATAACGTGACAATGTGCTGACTTTAATATCGTTCTCCAACTGGAATTCTTCTGCCATCTGCTGCAGATATGACAAATATTCCTTTGCAATCGCGGAATTATATTTTACCGCCATCGTCTGTTCGGAAAAATCTTCGTAACTGATAAAAACATCCACTTTTCCACGCTGCATATATTCTTTTAGCAAAGAACGGATAGCTGCCTCAAAAAAATTCAGCTTTTTGGGCATGCGGATATTGATGTCAAGGTATCTGTGGTTTACGGATTTCAATTCCACGGTAATCTTTCGCTTTTCATTGGAAAGTTCACACCGTCCAAATCCTGTCATACTTTTTATCATGTGTCTGCACCTGCTTTATCTCGTATTCTATTTATACAGACATTTTCTGTTCTGCATAATCAATTTATTATAAAATGTTTTTTCACGGAAGTCAAACATTTCCGTTTCTATCAGGAGACATTCCGTTTGAAATGTGGAAATTTACAATGCACGTGAAAGGTGTGAACCTGATCCGGATTCCTTTTGTTTCATATCCTGAAACTGTCGAAATACAAACCAGATGGTAATGACAGCAGCAGCCAGGTCTGCGATCGGTCCGGCATACATAACACCATCAATTCCCATAAACACAGGAAGAATCAGGATCAGTGGCAGTAAAAACAAAATCTGCCGGGTCAGGGACACGATCATACCAAGTTTTGCCTTTCCGATAGATGTAAAGAATCCGGAGGACATTGGCTGAATGCCATTGATAAATGTCATAAACATAAATATACGGAAATACCGTTCCGCAAACCGGTAATATGCTTCATTTCCACCACCAAACAGAGCAATGATCCGGCGTGGAAATATCTGGAAGCAGGCAAAAAATACAATACCGGAAATAATAGCTGCCCAGGCAGCTTTTTTGTATGTTTCCCGCACCCGGTCAAATTTTTCCGCTCCGTAATTGAAGCCGAAAATCGGCTGACATCCCTGGGAAATACCGATTCCGATAGACATAAAGATCATATTTACCTTGGAAATAATTCCTGCACAGGCAATCGGAATGTCTGCTCCATAATCAGAAACAGCTCCGTATTTTCGCAGGATATTATTCATGGTAATCTGAATGATTGCCATGGCAACCTGATTGATACCGGAAGCCATGCCAAGGGCTGTGATCTCACCGAGATATTTCATGTGCGGTATCAGATGATGACGGGTCAGCTGCATTTTAGAAAATTTCCAGAAATAGATAAGAATCATCACTCCGGAAACCACCTGTCCCAGAACCGTTGCCCAGGCAGCACCTTTAATTCCCCAGTGAAAAGCAAAAATAAACAATGGATCCAGAATCGTATTGATGATCGCACCGGTCAGCATACAAGCCATGGAAAAAGAAGGACTCCGGTCCGCACGCACCAGATGACAGCCGCCGGTAGTCAGTGTTAGAAACGGTACACCGATGGCTGTAATCCCGGTATAATCAATGGCATAAGGAAGCACTTCCTCGGTCGCACCGAAAATATGCATTAATGGTGTCAGGAAACCAAGTGTTACTGCTGTGATGATCACACCACATACCACCAGCATGGTCAGGCCATTTCCGGCATAGTTTTTTGCAACTTCCGTCTGTCCGGCTCCCGACTTCAGATTAAAATTTGATGCACTGCCGATTCCCAGTAAAAGTGCAACAGCAGTACAGATGATATTTACCGGAAATGCAATATTTGTCGCAGCATTTCCCAGCATACCAACACCCTGTCCGATAAAAATCTGATCTACGATATTGTATAAAGAACTTACCATCATACTGATGATCGCCGGAATGGTAAATTTGAGAATCAAAGAACTTACCTTTTGTGTAGCAAGTGGATTCTGTTGTTCTGTCTGCATACGAAAACTCCCTTCTGTTATCCGTTATGTTTCTCAACTTATCCGTGCAATTATATCTAAAATCCCACGCACAAATTTCTTATGGTCAAACATCCAATATAATAACACACCGTTACTGTTTTTTCCAGTTTAAATTTGCTTTTTTACGAAAATCATGCTAACATTCTTTCATTAGTGAATCACATACTCTTTATGGGAACTTTTAAACCATTGCAGTAAAATGATAAAAGCTTATAAATTATCAGAAAATGTGATTCAGAGCGTTAAGATAGTTAGGAGGAGTTTTATGGCTCTTGATGGAATCGTAGTTGCCAGTCTGGCAAAAGAATTACAGGAAAATTTCACAAATGCACGTTTGAGCAAGATTGCACAGCCTGAGAAGGATGAGCTGCTTCTTACTCTGAAAGGTCCAAACGGTCAGAAACGTCTGCTTTTGTCTGCCAGTGCATCTTTGCCGCTGGTATATATTACCGGAACAAATAAACCAAGCCCGATGACAGCACCAAATTTCTGTATGATGCTTCGAAAACATGTGGCTAATGGACGGATTACTTCAATCACGCAGCCTGATATGGAGCGTATTCTTGTATTCGAAATTGAACATTTGGATGATCTTGGGGATCTCAGACACAAGAAACTGATCATTGAGCTGATGGGAAAACACAGCAATATCATTTTCTGTGATGAAAATGACATGATACTTGACAGTATCAAACATATTTCCGCACAGGTAAGTTCTGTTCGAGAGGTACTTCCGGGACGTACCTATTTTATACCTGCTCAGCAGGATAAAATGAATCCTCTGAAAGAAAATGGGGCGCATTTTATGGAACATGCCTTGCAGAAACCATGCAGTGCTTCCAAAGCAATCTATACTTCTTATACCGGTATCAGTCCGCTGGCAGCCAATGAATTCTGCTATCGGGCAAATGTGGACGGTGATGCTCCATGCGCTTCACTGACAGAATCCGAACAACAGAAACTGACAGAAGTTTTTCTGGCTGCCATGTCAGATATCCGGGAAGGTCATTTTTACCCGAACATCATTATGCATCAGGATGAACCAATTGAGTATGCGGCAATCCCGCTGACTTCCTACGCTTCGGATACAATCCTACCTTATGATTCTATCTCAGAAGTACTGGAAAACTATTATGCGCAGCGCAGTCTTTACACCCGTATGCGTCAGAAATCTGCAGATCTGCGTCATGTGATCAATACACTATTAGAACGAAACCGCAAAAAATATGATCTGCAGAAAAAGCAGTTAAAAGACACTGATAAACGCGAAAAATATAAAGTGTACGGCGAACTGATCCATACCTACGGTTATCAGTTAGAGGAAGGATGCAAGGGATTTGACGCATTGAATTATTATACAAATGAAACAATCCATATCCCTCTGGATGCAACAATCTCACCGTTGGATAATGCGAAAAAATATTTTGACCGGTATGCAAAATTGAAGCGTACCTATGAAGCACTCACTGATCTGATCGAGGACACACAGCTTGAAATCGATCACCTGGATTCCATTGCTACGGCTCTCGATATTGCAGAGACAGAAGCTGATCTGCAGCAGATCAAGGAAGAAATGATGGAGAGTGGTTATATCAAACACAAATATTCCAAAAAGAAAACCCAGGGCAAGAGCAGACCATATCACTACCGTTCTACCGACGGATTTGACATTTATGTTGGAAAAAATAACTTCCAGAACGATGAACTGACCTTCAAATTTGCAGAGGGCAACGACTGGTGGTTCCATGCAAAAGGGATGCCGGGTTCCCATGTACTTGTGAAGACAAAAACCGGAGAAATGCCGGATCGTACCTTTGAAGAAGCCGGCCGTCTGGCAGCTTTTTATTCCAAGGGCCGTGGCAATGAAAAAGTAGAGATCGACTATCTGCAGAAAAAGAACGTAAAGAAACCCAACAAAGCCAAACCGGGATTTGTGGTATATTATACAAACTACTCGCTCACCATCCAGCCGGATATTACTGGGTTGGAGCTGGTTTCGGAATAATTTTAATTCATAATAGTTAAAAAGAATCTGCCCAAACGGACAGATTCTTTTTAACGTTCATTTCTTTTGGAGGGGAAATACTACTTAATGTGCGGATAGACTGCGGAGCAATTTCTTTTTCTGGAAATAATGCTGCATCTTTCCACGGTTTGCAGAAATACCAAGCACTGCAATCATGAAGATACCAAGTACAGTATCCTGCATGGAGGATGGAAGTCCCACTGCCAGAAGACCATTAAAGATCAGGCTGATACATAATTCACCGATCAGAATATTCAATGCTAGGTTATCCATCAGTGACAGAAGCTCCATACCAATCATAACTCCCATCATCGGTTTAAATACCATGTTCAGACTTCCCATGCTGAGCTGTCCGGAAATGGAATTTGTATAGCAGATTTGGAGGATGCCTACAACCCCAAGAAATGCACCGCCGATCACAAAACTGAGGAAATTAATTTTTGCCGCATTGATTCCCATATTGCGGGCCAGTCGCTCATTGCCGCCGACAACACGCACATTGTAGCTAAATTTTGTACGATAATATAAAAGGTAGAAAATCACGCCTGCAATTGCACAGATCACGAAATTCCATGGTGTTTTTCCTAAAAATGCAATGCTCTTGTCCACAGATACCATACTGGAAGAGCCGAGGAATGCATAGCAGAGAATCTCAAACAGCATTACCACACCAAGAGAAAGTACCAAGGATGGGATACGGAACAGGTTAAACGCATATCCCATTGCAATGCCCATCAGCACACCAGATACGATGCTTCCGATAATCAGTCCCGGAAGCCCCAGTCCTAATGTCGTAGCCAGATAGCCACCCACACTGGCGGAAAGGATGACCCGAACGCCGGTACTTAAATCAAACAGTCCGGCTGCCATACAGAACGCCATACCAAATCCCATTACTGTAGGAATCATTGCCTGTGAAAAAACCACTTTTAAACTCTGTACGCCAAAACTGTCTGAAATCAGTGTGAAAAATAGAAATATCAAAACCGGGAATACGAATACGCAACAGGCTCTTTTTATCTTAACACTCATGAATTATCCACCTCCATATCAAATGACTAAAACTATCTGGACTCGTGCAGTTCTTTTACGCTGAGCGCTGTCATATTATTGCACAGATCCTCTAATCCTGCTACATCAAGACCAAGCAGGTTTGCTTTTACTTCATCTTTGTTGTAGATTGGCTCTTCTACTGCCATGTAATCAAAATAAGCCTGAAGCTCATCTGCATCTGTAATTACACTGTATTTTAATGCGAGTTCTACCGGATCATCACTGATTGGTTTTCCAGTTACAGCGTCAGTCAGAACAGTTGCTGCTGCAATAGAATCCTGGATCAGAAGATCGCCAAGTGTAGCTGTAATAGTACCGTCTTTTATATAAGAGATGCAGTTCTCATCTGTATCAATTGTTACAAATTTAATATCTTTGTCGCTATACTCTTCCAGTTTTGCTGCAATAGCGGACTGATCGCCGGTAGCCTGTGTACCAAGACGAACGATACCCTGCATATCAGAACCATATTTTGCGATCCAACTCTCTACTGCGGATACTGCTTCTGAAGCATCTGCCGGGTTTCTGTATGTATCCAGGCATGTTAAACCAAACTCTTCTGCTGCGTCTGCAAGACCCTGCTCTCTTGTCTGACCTGTAGTGTTGTCAGATGCTGTTGTGATCAGGCAGTAATCTTTAGCTCCGGAATCAGCCAGTGCTTTACCAAGCATATAACCAGCCTGATACTCATCCTCATATACACATCCAAGGTAATATTTGGAATTCTCTACATATGATTTTACTTCTTCATCTGTAATGGATCTCATGGAGATGATAAAGTATACACCAGCCTCATCACACATATCGGTTACATTATACAATACATCATTACTTGTCGGTGTTACGAAAATACCTTTGCATCCGTCTGTAATCAGTTTTTCTACTGCATCGATGGTTGTAGCATCATCAAACTCAAAAATCTCTGTTACAAGATCACCGCCAGCTGCCTGTGCGATGGTCTGTCTGTTTAAGTGCATTGCGTTCATAACAGCGTTGTAAGATGCGGCTGTCGGATATCCGATCAGGAAATCACCGTCTGTACTTGCCTCTGCGCCTGCAGATGCTGCTGTTCCCCCATTATCGGAACCTTTGTCTGTAGATGTGTTTCCACAAGCTGCCATAGATACCGCCATTGCTGCTACCAGCAATAATGAAATAACTTTCTTTTTCATAATTTTTCTCCTTCTTCTTTTTTCTTTTTCATTATATCTATTTTATACACTCTCGTGTAAAAAATCTGATTATTTGATAACAGTTGCGTTCTGTCTATCAAATGTCATACTGATTGCAAACAGGAAGACAAATCCCTGAACTACCTGCTGTGCCAGTGTACCAAGTCCCCAGAGGTTCATACCAAAGGAGAGCACAGCCATGATAATACTACCAATGATAGCACTTCTGAATCTGGACGTTGCGCCACCTGTAATCGGCATACCACCGATGAGCAATGCATTCAATGCATTTACGGTAAATCCGGCACCTGTAGAGGAAGATGCAGTACCTGCTCTCAATAATGCAAAAATTGCAACAATGGCACACATTACACCCATAATCATAAATCCACGAATTTTAACCCATGTGACAGAAATGCCATTTTGTCTTGCGAACTCAGGATTTGCACCGACAATCTTACATTCCTTTCCGACCTTTGACTTTTCAAAAAACAGATATCCGATAATCATGATCGCAGCCAGTGTGATCAATCGCAGTGTTACACTGTCAAGTTTTGTCATATGATGTGGAATGCTGACACTTGCATTGTTCAATACAATGGTTACAAGGCCTGTACAGATAAAAGACACGGCCAGGGTTGCGATAAAAGATGTTACCTTTAATACGGCATGGATGAAACCATTCAATAATCCAAGTCCAAGTCCTACCAGAATTGCAACCGGGAACATCAGCCATTCATTAATTCCTGCTGAACGGGCTGCAATCGCTGCAATCATTGCCACAACGGCTGTCAGAGAAAAATCCAGACATCCCTGCGATAATAAAAATGCAAGTCCGCAAGTACCGATCATAATGGTAAATACTTCATTTGTCAGTGAACTAATATATCTTGGGGAAAGTAATTTTCCACCTGTCACAATTTCAAAAAATACAATTACGACTACCAGACCAATAAATGGCAGGTAATTATGTATAAATTCTTTTCCTTTCATTTCCTGCCTCCTAAATGATATATTCAATGAGTTTATCTTCCGTCAGTCCTTCGTCACGTTTAAACTCACCGGTGATGCAGCCATTTTTAACAATCAGGGTTCTGTCTGCCATTCCGATGATTTCCATCATTTCTTCTGAAATCATGAGAATTGCTTTCCCTTCGCTTTTCAGTTTCATCAGTAGTTTGTAGATATCTGCTTTAACACCGATATCAATACCTCGTGTCGGACAGTCAAAAATATAAATATCTGCTCCGAATCCGACCCATTTTGCAACGGATACTTTCTGTTTGTTACCTCCGGACAGATACATTACATACTGGTTGATGTCCTGCATTTTTGTCTTTAACTCATCCGCCCATTTCTGTGCATACTGTTTTTCTGTTTTAGAAGAAACAAATATTTTTTTCCCGAGTCTTGGCAACACTGGTGCACAGATATTATCTTTGATACTGGCTGCTGTGATCAGAGCTTCTTTATCTCTGTCTTTTGCTACATAGGCCATATTTTTCTTAACCGCAGTCAGAGAACTGTCAATTCTTGTTCCATCTCCCAGTTCAACTTTACCGATATCCGGTTGTGTCAGTCCAAAAAAGATTTTCCCGATATCGTGCATACCGCTGTCTGTCAGTCCGCCAAGTCCAACGATTTCTCCTTTGTGTATCTCCATGTTGATATCTTTTAAAAGACCGTGTGTAACATGTTCCATGCGGATTGCAATTTCCTTTTCACAGGTTGCATGCATATCTTCCCGGTAAAAGTTTTCGGATACTTCACGTCCGACCATCAGTTTACGGATCGCATCATCACTGAATTCCTGTTTTTCCAGAGTTGCGATCAAATGTCCATCCCGCAACACGGTCAGATAATCGCATACTGCTTTTACCTCTCCGATGTCATGAGAAATGAAGATGACACATTTTCCATTTTCTTTCATTTTTTCCATAACCTGATACATCAGATCACGTCCGCTCTTACTCAATGCGGTACTTGTCTCATCCACAACAAGGATTTCCGGATCATTTTCCATCGCTCTGGCGATTTCTACCAGTTTACGATCCTCGAATGTCAGACGACTTGTATTTTCTTTTTCATTAATATGCGAAGCTCCGATCCGATCCAGTGCGATACGTGCCCGGCGGTATAACTCTCCCACATTCATCAGACCGTTTTTTACAAATTCTTCTTCTTTTCCAACAAAAATATTAGCTGCAACTGAAATACCTTCAAATGTTCCCTGTTCCTGCATCAGATAACAGATTCCCTTTGCATTGGCTTCCAGGGCATTTTTCGGATCATAATGCTCCCCTTTGTAAATCATTTCACCGCTGTCTGCTTTCTGAATTCCGGCAATGATCGTTGTCACTGTAGATTTACCGGAACCATTCTCACCGATCAGTCCGTGAACTTCCCCACGATACGCTGTAAAATCTACATTTACAAGAGCTTTTGTCGGTCCGAAAGATTTATTGATCTGATTTACCTTCAGTAACTCTTCTCTCATGGAACCTCTTGTCTCCTTCCTTTTCTCAACTTCTGGGATTATTATAAAAAATATGAGCATCGGTTAAAACATAACAAAACTTATATTTTGTACAGAATTGATACGAATCCTGTTATGGATATTCTTTTTTTATACAAAATATGGTAACTTTATGGACAGAGATATTACCGTTACAGAAGATAATCACAAGGGAGATGTGTAAGATTATGAAGAAACTGATCAAAACAATGATTGTAGAGGATGAACGGATCATTCTTGATGATTTACTGGCTATCATAGACTGGAAGGCAGAAGGATTCGATATTGTGGCCACTGCACCCAATGGAAAAATCGGTTTACGGCAATACGAACTGTATCAGCCGGAATTGATTCTCAGCGATATCCGTATGCCACTGGTAAACGGACTGACCATGATGAAATCTATTAAATTAAAGAATCCCTCCATTCATTTTCTGATTTTAAGTGCATTTGATGAATTTGATTATGCCAAAGATGCAATCCGACTCGGCGCAGAAGATTACATTTTAAAAACGGAGATTTCTCAGGAATATCTACACGAAAAACTCCAGACTATTTATAACAAAATGAATCACGAAACAGATACCGCAATCACTGCTTTTGAGAAAAAGTTGGTGGATTACATCTCCACACCGATGATCCATTGCATAGATGATCTGAATGAAGTATTTGAAACCATTGCTGCCTTTCATACACCGGCACTGTTTGAACAAATTTACGAACTCAGCTGTGATACCGTATACCAACAATTTACGCATCTGGGTGTTCCGGACAAATTTAAAAAGCCAGAGTTGTCCGCTTATGCCGATTTAAAAGAATGGCTATATAAATGTCTGAAAGATCTGGAAGAAATTGATAACCTGGTATTTAAGAAGCAATATCCGCCAATTATTATTAACGCCCACGAATATATTTACCATCACTATATGGAACCTGACCTCAAACTGCAGACAATTGCAAATCATGTGGGGTTAAGTTCCGGACGTTTGAGCGTACTGTTTAAAAAAGAGACTGGTCGTACCGTAAACGATGTTATTACTGACACAAGAATCCAGAAAGCCAAAGAACTGCTCTCCAGCGGCAGATACAAAGTATACGAAGTTTCAGAACTTGTAGGATACAAAACCAGTCAATATTTTTCAACAATCTTCTTTCACCAGACCGGACAGTATCCGAACCAGTATCGGAAAGGACTTGACCAATGAAACATTTTTTGAAATTGTACCGTGAATCTCGTATCGTTCACAAAATGATCAAACGGATTTTACTTGTTGGTATAATCTGCCTTGGACTGACGGTTTTACTTTACTATCAGTTTTACTGGAATAACCTAAAACATACAGCAGTCAATAATTCCATTAGCACAAATCTGGAAATTGCAAATCAGATCAATGCCAATATTGAAAACCTGACAGATACATCCCAATATATCGTAAACTCTGCAGATCTGATGAACAAACTGTCCATGTACTACCGGGAACCTGGAGATTATTACAGCAATGATATCAATCTGATGCTTTCCGGACTGATATCCAGTATGCATAATATTCGTGCCGTTTACATTGATGGACCAGATGATATGCAATTTCACTCTCTCGACAGCCTCTGGCCGGAAGATATAGAACAATTGTCCTCAGACAATTATCAGGAAGTACACGATCAAAAACATACGGTAGGCTATTCACCCATATATTCAGTAATAACAAATGCAACAACCTACTACCTGCTGACATATTACTATAATTTCAATATTGGCAGCCGAAATTTTACCATGACAATTTTCTTTAATGCAACAAGTATGGTGTCTTCTATCTGTAATCTAACCGCAACGTCTTTTGACGGCTGTGTACTGTCCAATTATCAGCAAGATGTATTCTTCCAGACTGGAGATGTTGGCAGTCAGGAAGAAATTGCAAAGGAAAATTACACTTACAAAGATGTCAATTATCTGGAATACAAAGATGGATATTATTTTTCCGGAAATATTGCAACACCGAAATGGAATATCGTTTCTTATATGAACCGAAGTACGTTGTTTGGCACATTTCTGGAACAGTTTATAATTTCCCTTGTCCTCTGTGTCCTGATGACTGTCTTTCTGATTATTGCACTGATCCCAGTGTTGTACTGCATAATTCAGCCGGTCAATGATCTAAATCTGACTATGCAGGAGGTGGTAAAAGGAAACTTAAATTGCTACTCTTCCATTCAGACAGACGATGAGATTGGTGACCTCAGCAATGTCTATAACAAAATGATCGACAGCCTGAACCGACACATTGAAACAATCCTTAGGTATCAGGAAAAAGAACAGAAAATGATCTACAATCTGTTGATTGCCCAGATCGATACACATTTTATTTACAATACCATGAGTATCATCAATTCATTTGCCCGGCAGGGAAAAACACAGGAAATCATTACCGCTAATTCTGCTCTGATCAAGATCATGCAGAACTGTCTCCGGGTAAAAACCATCGATGTCACGGACACTGTAGAACAGGAAATGGATGTGGTAAAACAATACTGGATCATTGAAAACATGCGATACGAAAATGAGGTTGAACTTCTCTGGGATATACCGAAAACTCTGTACAAAGAAAACATTCCGAAAAATCTGATCCAGCCGATCGTGGAAAACTGTCTATTCCATGGATTGGTAGATGAAGAAACCGGAGTTATGATGGGTACGATCACTGTTCTGATGCGAAAAACAGACAATTATCTGCAGCTGCGGATCTCAGATAATGGATGCGGATTTCCCTCGGAACTGTTACTGTTTTTGAATAATCCAGGCGAATTTACTGAAAAGCTAAATGAGCGTGGCAAGCATATCGGTCTGGCCAATATCCGCCAGCGTCTGTCCTATATTTATGGAAAAGATCAAAATGTCATTTCTATTTACAATGACCACGGCGCTGTTGTAGAAATGCATCTTCCAATCGCATAAATCTGCATCGGTGATACACTGTTATTCGTAAATTTACCTGCTCTTGATTTTTGTTTTTGATGCAAATTAAAAGAAGGTACAGCATAAATCAATCTGACATATTTTGATTGTAATCATATTTCCGCAGCAACTTGGCGGCGGTGTTGGGTGGCGTATAATTGTCCCCAACTGCCGCAAGCAGATCAGTCACTGTGCCGAGCCAGTCGGTTCGGTTTTCCATATAGGCGATTACCTTCCGAAGAAAAGGATGGGCTTCTGTCAGCACGGGATAACCGTCAATCGGCAGGTCGCCTCTTTGCCCTCACGCTAATCAATTGGGAATTTATTTTCGATTTGAACGAAGTAAATTTTGTAAACTTTCCGCAAACGACAAAAAGAGCCGGTACACAGCACATCAAATCAGCGGGAGAAAATCTCTCGCCATATCTTTGATGAAACTATGTACCGGCTCTGAAATTCAGAAACCTTCAATGTCTGCTTTTTCCGTCCCGCAGGCAGACGCTGCAACAGGAACGGCGCAACCGCAATTTCTTTCGGCGGCCGCCTTGTGTTTCACTCAGATATTCAATTGTGGCTCTCTAATGGCTCTCTAATGAGAGCACATAGATTATATCATGTAGAACACTTGTTCGTCAAGCGAATTTGACATACTGTTGCAGGAAAAGCCAGGAAAAGCGGCTGCCGTTTCCGACAGCCGCCCTTGGGTTAAATATTTGATTTTACTTTACGCTACGCTTTTTCTTTCTGCCGTAAACGGTTGTTGCGGTTACCGCACCGCCGCTGATAAACAACAGATCAATCCACAACAAATGATTGGAGTTATCTCCTGTCTGCGGAGACTTGTCGGCGCCGGGCTTGACGGTGCCGCCGGGCAGCTTCGCCGTTACGGTGTCTGCCTTGGTGATTTCCTTGGCGGCAGCCTTGTCGGCGAAATAATTACCGCAGCCGCCGCAGTACCAATACTCAATGTTGCCCTCGGCAGTCTTGGTCGCCGCCACTGCCGGGAAGTATTTCAAATCAGAGTGGTTGTTTGCATTCAGCTCTCCATAGCTTTCGCCGCAGAACTCACACTTTGCCTTGTCCTTGCAGGTGGCCTTACCGCCGGAGTGGTCGTTTTGAATGGTAACCGTCTTTTCGGCAGAGAAGTCAAAGCCGTCGGCGGTCTTTGCACTCACGATCAGCTTAAAGCTGGTTTCTTCCGCCGGATATATGGTTGCCTTTAAAATTCCGCTATACAGATTATCCTCAACAGTCGGCGTAAGAGGACCATCGCCAAGTCCGATAAACTCATACCCATAGACTGCATCGGTAGCGCCCTCCGGCAAAGTAAAGCTGAATTTTTAATCCTGCGTTCTGCAAATCTTGTCAGCGCCATTTATGAGAATGGTCGGAATTGCCTTTTTATTGGTGTCAAATCCGCAGATCGTGCAATGCTGCCAATACATTCCGTTTTCGCTTTGCCAGTTGTACTGATGCACACACTCATAGCCGCACTCGGTGGTGTCTGTGTGGTTGTTCGAATTTAATAAGCCGTAAGTCTGCAAGCAGGTTTCGCAAACCGCCAGAGCCGTACAGGTCGCTTCGCCGCCGGAGTGGGCAGCTTCCTCAACCTTAGCGCCGCAAACACAGAGCTTCCAATGATCGGTTCCATTATACTGCCAGTCACCCTGTACTACGCAAGTGTGTGCGCCGATTGTGACAGTTACAGCGATGGAAGCAAGAACCGTTCCGCTTGCCTTCACACGCACTTCATAGGTGCCGTCTGTAAGTCCCATTAAGGGATTGGCGTTAATTGTCGTCCAACCGGAACCCGTGGACAGTTTGTATTCCATCGTAGTATCAACGCCTGTAATCTGCCCATTGTTCTGTTTGCTTGTCGTGCAATCTGCTTTATCTATGCCTGTTGGCTGCGCCGCCTGCGTTATGTCAATGGTCTGCACTTTTGAGTCGGAGGTTGTTGTACCGTTGCCCGGTTTATATACTTTTACATCTTGTTCTGCCGTTACTCCGGTAATCTCCATCGTTTCGCCGGTTTGTGGCGGTAAATACGGCGTTTGGTGTTTCTTCCTGCGGTAAAACATTCAGGTCAATGTTTTGAAACTCACTCGCATAGTCGGTCTGTTTATCGCCGTTGCACTGTTCGCTGAACACCTTGAGGGTATAATTTTCCTCCGCAAGCCCCGATGGAATGTTGAGTGTTGCTGTACCGCTTGTGCTATTCTGAGCAATATTTCCATAGTAAAGTACATTGTCATTGCCGTCGCAAAGCAGGACGGAGACATATTCGTTTTCGCCTGTCTGTGCGCCGGAATAGGTGATCTGCACGCTGCCACCTGCCGGTACGGAAGCACTTGTTTGTCCGTTCACATCGGCAGAAAATCTGCGGCTGCTGTCTTGGAGCGTCAGTTTCCACTCGCTGCCGGAATAGTTCGAAACAAATTTCAGCGCATCGGCGCCTACGGCGCCGGAAGATTTGCCGCCTACGGCGGCTGATGTAAAGAGGACAGCGTCCAGATTTAAATTAAAAGCGGGCCGAACTGCGTGGCCCGGATGAGCTACAGGGAAGCCAGAGCTGTCAACGCCACCGCTAGCAGGCACAAACACTGCAAGAAGATCATCGCTGCCGGGAGAGCGTAGCCACCAGTAGTCGGCGTTGCCGACACTTACCATGCCGCTGTAACTTGCGACATAAGCGGTGTTGGTCGATTTGCGGCTTTCATTTCCATTCGGGAAATAACTGCTGTTAATCGCCTCCTCTATGGATAAAAGAAATATTTTATCTGTTGTATTGTTTCCGCCCGCTGTGTTGTAAGATGGATTAGGATTGCTGCTTTCGTCTGACTGTGTGGCATTATAGACATAGGTGTCGCAAATCGCACTTTGCTCCTCGCCTGAAAAGGCGGTGCCTATAAAATTATCACTGCTGTAATCCGTTCCATCACTGTTTTCATTTGCCCCATAACCGTTGAGCCATGAACGGATTGTACTCTTTTCCCATGTAATGCTTATATAACTGCTGTTGTATGGCTTTACATCCAGATTTTGGTCTGCAAGCAGGAACATTTTCCCGTCTGCATTGGACAGCACCCGCCACTTGACGGGCTCGGTGTTATAGCTGCCGCTTCCGTCGCTGCTCTGCCGGTAGGTACCGAAATAAATGCTATCTTCCTGCGAGCCGCTGATGTTAGCTGCACTGCCGCTATTCACAAGCTGGATAGCCTTTCCTGTATCTGCCGCAAATGCCACGGTGGGGAGCATACACGCCGCCATGCAAAGGCAAAGCAAGATACTAAGCAGCCGTTTTCCTGTCGTTCTCACGTGGTTACCTCCGTTTCGCCGTCTCTTGACAGCTTAAAATCGTATTTCATTTCCAGCATGGCAAACAACTTATACATAACCTCTGTGGCAATCGCCTTGATATCCAGTGTCTGAATAAAGGCAAGCACCTGTGTCTGCTCATCCTCCGGTACCTTATAGACCCGCAGTGCCGCCGTGAGAAAGCGGTTGATTTTTCGCTCCAGCGGAAAATGAATGTCACATTTGCGTGCCATATAGCTGCGCATCAGCCCCGCCGTGCCGATGTCCATTTCATAAAAATCGCTGTCGCTGTAATCGGGGAAATTCCCGCCGAAAATCTCTTTTAACTCCGCCGTGGTGTGCACATAGATATATTCCGCCGTGTCTGGAGCGGTATAGGCTTCGATATAAATCTCCCGCAGATTCTCGTTCAGCTCGGTGAGAGTGAGCTGGATCGCCGTATCCACCGCATAGGCATACACCGACGGCAGCTTGCTGTCCGCAATGCTTCTTGCCATGCCAAACTGACCGCCGAACATCGTTTCGGTCAAGTCCAGCAAAATTTTATCCTTAGTGGGAAACAGATTCAAATAGCTTCCTCTCGCAACACCCGCTTCGTCGACAATCTGACTGACAGAGGTATTTTTATATCCCTGCTCCAAAAAAAGACGAACGCATGCGGTCAGAATTTTCCTCTTTGTTTCACTGCTGTCTCTCCGCAAATATATCACCTCTCTATAAAAGTGTTGGTATCCGTACCAATAATATCATCTTGAGAATGAAAAAGCAAGTGGTATTTGAGGTTTTTCTGCGTTGAATTGCGACATTTCCGTAAACTCCGCCTTCTTCCATTGCTCACGGAACTTTATGACTTCTTGAATACTTCCCGAAAAAGAAAAGCCGCCGTCGCTTGACAGCAGCCTTTCTGATTGTTTGTTATGCGTAAATCAAATCGTTTGAACCAACCTCCATAGCAGCGCTGCGGATATTGTTTATCCTCTGCACCCACAGCATTTGGTTTTCCGCTTTAAGCACTTCCGTTACGCCCTCCTTTTCGGCAAGTTGTTTTACCAGCCGAGATAACATTTCCTCTGCTTGCTCGTTTATGTCGGCAAGGTAATCGTTCAGCTTGCCGGTAGTCAGCAGCTCGGCATACAAACCAACTTTGTGCTTGCGGATATACCGCAGGTGTCGTTGTCCACAGATGCCGATAGGCCTGCCTTCCGGCTCGTCCTCTCCGGCAATCAGATAGTAGTCCCCGACAAGCTCATACTGCAAGCCTGTCCTTTCGTCTGTGATGAATTTTTCCATTGTGTATTCCTCCAAATAAAGATTTTCACTTCAAAATCCGTTCCGTTGTCACCAAACAATGTGTTTTTGAGTTTTGTCCTTATCTGGTTTCACTCATGTTCTTATATCCTACAAACCGTATATTCAAATACACCATTGCCCATTTTCTGACGTTGCTGTCCTGGAAGTTCTATATATGCAGTTGCATTTGCTGGAATTTTGACCCAAATTTTTTTCTGATCATTCTCTATCCGCCATTTAACTGCGATTGTTCCATAGACAGAATCATAATTTCCTTCTACATAGGATAATCCAAAGCCAAAGTCTGGTTTGATCAGTATTTCTTTATAACCTGGTGCCAGTTTCTGAATACCAAGCAGATTGCGATACATCCAGTCTCCAATGCAGCCAAATGCATAATGGTTATAAGAAGTGATAGTTCTTGTTCCATCTTCCAAAACCGCATTCCAGCGTTCCCAGATGGTTGTGGCATTATGTTCAATTTCATACAACCATGAGGGATACTGATTCTGGAACAGAATTGTTTTTGCAGTATCATGCAATCCGTTATCTGTCAGTACATCCATCAAAAATTTGATAGACATAAATCCGGTATCCAGACATCCATGATTATCCTGGATCAGGTGATCAAGCTGTTTTGCCAGTAATGGCCGTTTTTTCTCACTGACCATATGCATAGCCAGTGCCATTACATATAAGCCCTGTACATCATTATCAATCTTTCCATTCGAATCCACATACTCTGCTTCAAAAGCTTCTCGGATATGCTGATTTAACAATGCATAATAATGTTCCATATCAGTATCTCCAAGAAGTCCTGCTACATGAGACATAATATCAGTAGAATTCGCATAAATAGCAGTTGCCACATGCTCTTTTGTAGTTGTAGCCGAACCGATCATATCTGATTCACCGTTTTCTTTACGGCAGCTTGGATACAACCAGTCTCCAAAATGGAAATTTGTATTCCAGAGATATTTCTGGCGAGCAATAGCTTTTGGATCATTCTTCTCAGATTCTTTTAGGTTTACACCCTCAGATGCCTCTTTTTCGACGTACTGCATCCATTTTTTCATTGCTTCGTAATTTTCTTCCAGAACACTCTTGTCTCCGTAAATCTGATACAGATACCACGGCATTGCAATCATGACATCCCCCCATCCTGCGGATGTGTGGGTTCCGAAACTCTGCAGCTGAATATCTTTATATCCCGGAGAATATGGAACGATGATTGGAATCAGACCGTCCTCAAACTGCTCTTCTCTCATGTTACACAGCCAACGTTTCATAAAGTTCAAGCAATCCTGATTAAAGCAGCAGGTTTCGCCATATACCCAGACATCACCCGTCCATCCGGCACGTTCACGCTGTGGACAGTCTGTCGGAATGGAAAGCAGGTTTCCTTTCTGGCTCCAGAGAATATTGCTTTGTAACTGATTTAATCTGACATCAGAAGTTTTAAATGTACCGGAAACAACACAGTCACTCCCTAATACACATGCAGTAAAGTTTTCTGCTTTTACCTCGCCTGGATAACCGCTGACACGTACATAGCGGAAACCATGGAATGTAAAGTTTGGCAAAAAAACTTCTTCAAAGTCGCCTTTTAATGTGTAAAAATCTGTCTGATCGCGATTAAATCCATCGATATAATTAGCAAAATTCCCGTCTTTATCCAGTTCTTCACTGTGCTCTAATTTTATCGTATCACCGGCTTGTCCTGAAACTTTCATTTCTACTACACCAACTAGATTCTGACCAAAATCCAAAATGGTGTCGCCCTGCGGGGAGATCAGAACCAACGGTTTCAGATGTTGAGTAATAATAATCGGTTCTGCACACACACCATGCAGTTTGTCATATCCCAGTTTTGACACATGGCACGGATGCAGCTCTTTTTCTGCAGCTTCTAATCTTGCGTCATAGTTGGCACCGACCATAATGTCCGCATATACATAAGGACTGGTGTAATACTGGAATGTTTCATCGCTGGCAATGGTCTGAGTCTCACCGTTTTCATAGACTACTTCCAATTGCAATAATGCAGCCAGTTCACTTCCATAATTTTCTCCAAAACCCAGCATACCAAACTTACCTTTGTACCATCCGTCTGCCAGCGTGATACTTACCTCGTTTGTTCCACCATGCAGATACTCTGTAATATCATACGTCTGGTATTCCAGATAAGTGTCATAAGCAGTAAACTCCGGTGCAAAACGCTGCGCAGTCGGAAGCATACCGTTAATTTTTAATTCATAGATACCAAGAGCTGTCACATAAGCTCTGCCTTTCCGAATCGGAGTTTTCTCAGATAGTACGAAGTTTTTTACAAATGTGTTACAAGCTTCCAGTTTACGATCTGGTTTAAAGTCAACATCTTTTCCATGCATCATATCCAGCAGAATCTGCCCCTGATTTACAGGATCCGTTTTGACAGAGTTTTCTGTCAATGGTTTCCGTCCAATCCACTGTGCTGTCCATTCTTTCTGGTCTAAAATTCCAGTTTCAAACGTATTTCCACGGCTATAAAGAATATTTCCACAATTGTTCTTTACCGCTACCTCATATGTATAAACGGTTTTACTTTCTAACTCTTTTCCGCCATATGTAATGTAGGTGCTTGTCTGATCTGTTACCCACTGGCTGTCCCATACATTCTGACCTTTCTCATCTGTGACACAGACACGGTATGCCGTCTGATAAATCTGATTCTGTTCTGTGTCGATCTGCCAGGAAAAATATGGCTTTCGGTCGTCAATTCCCATTGGATTTTTTAAGGAATTACATTTCACTTCTGAAAGTCTCATTGCTTGTCTCCTCTCAAGTTTGATACATTTTTCTATATTAAATGTATTATATAAAAATAAGATTTATAAAAAAATAATACAAACGAATCGTTTTGTACATTATCCTTATCTTTCTGGGAAAACACCGATGCTATGACATCCAAAATTTTCAAAATCCTCCTTAACAACAAAAAAGAATCTGCCCGAACTGGACAGATTCTTTTTGAACATGTATTTAGTTATACTTATAGAATCCTTCTCCAGATGCAACACCTTTCTTACCTGCATCGATAAATTCTTTCAGACGAGTGGCAATCTTGCCCGGTAATGTCTCTGGATTCTTTGCCTCTGGATTCATCATTACGATATTGTAAGCGGTATCCAGTCCGACAATATCCAGAATACGGAACGGTCCAAGTGGTGCTCCAGTTCCAAGCATCCAGGTCAGATCGATAGTTTGCGGATCGGCTACGTCGTTTGCATATAAGGCCTGTCCGGCATTCAGGAACGGAACCAGCAGAGAATTCAAGATATATCCCGGCTGCTCTTTTTTCAGCTGTAACGGAATCATTCCGATTTCTTTTGCAAATGCAACTACTTCGTCATAGTATTTCTGAGCCGTTCCCGGATGTCCCATGATTTCAGCTGTATTGTTTTTCCAGATTTCGTTTGCAAAATGAAGCGCCAGATATTTTTCCGGTCTGCCTGTATAAGATGCAAACGTACTCGGGAGCATTGTGGAAGAATTGGTTACCACCACTGTTTTCTCCGGAAGTAATGGAGCCATTGCCTGATAAAACTCAATTTTGGCTTTCGGATCCTCGGACAGTGACTCGATGACCAGATCTGCATCTGCCATGGCTTTTGCCATATCCAGTTCATAAATCAGCCCCTCATATGCCTTATCAGCCTGCTCTTTTAATGCATCGATCTTCTCCGGTGTCAGAGATGCAAAATCATCCACCAGACCACGCGGATACAGTTTTGTATCAGTACCGATCAGTACTTTTGTTGCTTCCAGATCTTTTTTATATGTTTCATGCCAACGCTCAAATTTTGGTTTTGCACGGCCAATAGACCCTTCGCTGCGCAGCCACACTGTAACATCAAAACCTTTGTATGCGACCTGATAAGCGATCTGACTTCCAAGTACTCCGCCGCCGACAACAACCACTTTTTTAAATCCCATAACATTACTCCATATGACAATATTCCGTCATACTTTTTCCTTTCCAGTAAATTTGTCTGTGCCAGTTCTTTTTTTTAATACAATCTGTTTTCGTGAAATATATGTACAGAAACAGATTGTATTTTTTTAAGAACAATCATGCAACTGCGCTTATTATACAGACAATTTTTCGGAAATGCAATAGGTTTTCCATTAATTAATTATTTAACACTAACATTATTTTTTTGACAGGCTACAGTGTTTCTTTTGCCTCCGGATTGCGGGCATATTCCTGACGCTGCTCATCACCCCAGATCGCATGTTCGTTCTTTTCGTTGGTACGGATCTTTGTTGCTGTACGCAATTCGTAGCTGAAAATTTTTCCATCACCGACATTTCCGGTATAAGCAGTTTTCTGGATGATATCAATTACCTTCTCTTCCCATTTTTCGGAAGAAACCACAATCTCCAGTTTGATCTTCGGCAGCAGGTTAATCTCTACCTCGGAACCACGGACATAACGCTTTAATCCACGCTGGGTACCACAGCCCATGACCTGTGAAACTGTAATACCATTGACATGAATGCCATTTAAGGCCTCTTTGACGTCTTCAAATTTTTCTTCATTTATGATTGCTTCTACTTTGATTAACATAAATATCTCCTTATATTTCGTCCTGTTTTAGTATGTATAAACTTTTTCAGGACACCGAATATTTCATTTTTCACATCAATAGATATTAATCCCAACCGTTGAAGGACGGATAAGCTTTCTCACCATGCTCGGATAGATCCAGACCAACGGTTTCAGCACGGTCATCCACACGGATTTTAGTAAAGATACGCACGATTCCGATACAAACCAGTGTTCCGACTACTGCGATCGCAATGGTAATACCGATACCTGCCAGCTGTGCCAGAAACAGATGTATATCACCAAATACCAGACCATCCCAGCGTGCAGCACTGTTGATAGAGGATTTCCCAAATAATCCGGTTGCGATACCGCCCCAGATACCACCGATACCATGGCAGCCGAAGGCATCCAGCGCATCATCGATTTTCAGTTTCTGTTTGATCAGTTTGACACCAAAGAAGCAGATCGGGCTGACCAACGCTCCAATGATAAAGGCTGACCAGATCGGTACGAAACCTGCCCCTGGTGTAATGGCTACCAAACCGACAACCAGACCAGTGGATGCACCAACCAGTGTCGGTTTCTTATCCATGATCACATCCAGAAGCATCCAGGATAGCAATGCCACTCCAGCGGAAATCGCACTTGTCATAAACGCGTGTGCGGCAAGGCCGTCGGCTTTTAAGGCACTTCCGGCATTGAATCCAAACCATCCGAACCACAACATGGAAGCACCAAGAACAACGAAGGGAATGTTATGTACACGATAGGCAACTTTATTATATCCTTTTCTGCGTCCAAGTAAAATAGCCAATGTCAAAGCTGTGATACCGGAACTGATATGAACAACGTTTCCACCTGCAAAATCAACGGAACCGATGGTTGCCAGCAGTCCGCCTTTGCCCCATACCATATGAGCCAATGGATAATATACAACCACAGACCATAAAGCAATAAAGAAAAATAATGCTTTAAATTTCATTCGACCAACAAGAGATCCTGTGATCAGAGCCGGTGTGATAATGGCGAACATCATCTGGAAAGCGATGTATACCAAGTGCGGAATACTGTCTGCATAAGGTCCGGCCTCTGACATGTTAATGCCATGTAAGAATGCCCAGCGGAAGTCTCCGATAATGCCTCCGTAATTGCCGCCGAAAGCAAGGGAATAGCCAAAAGCCACCCACATTACAACGGCCAGACCCATGATGGATACACATGCCATCATTGTGTTTACTACATTTTTTCTGCGGACCAGTCCTCCATAAAAGAACGCCAGACCCGGTGTCATAAAAAATACCAGTGCCGAGCAGATCATCATAAAAGCGGTATCTCCTGTGTTCATTTTCAAAATCCTCCTTAACAACCGGGAAATGCGACTCAATTCATTTTCCCTATTTCAGCTCTTTGTGTTACCGGGTATTTTTCTGTAACACAAAAAGACGCCCGGATGAATTTCATCCAGACGTCTTTGTCTTTCTGCGTCTGATTCTAGCATAACAAAATTGTAATTGCAACACTTTTTTGTGCTCCAGTTCACTTGTCACATGTATCTTAGGTAAAGATCATGCTTGCATGAGGAGTTACCTAAATACATAGTGACAAAGGGAGCGCCGTTTTATGAGCAAAAATAGCTGTATAACAGCGGAGAAGCCCAGAATGGGCGTTTTGCGAATGGCGCGTGTGAACTGAATCATTGCATCGTGGAAATAATCAGTAATTCTACCGCAAGCTGGTCTCCCATTTGACCGGTTTTGATATTCTCCTCCGTTTGTACACACTCCCGCATAATTTCTTCCAGTCTCAGGCTATCAAAAGCCCGGGCCTGCCCGGTATATTTGCGCACGGCAAATTCCGGTACACCGACCTTGGAAGCCATGCTCTTATAATCAAATCCGCCGCCGGCCATCTCACGCAGCTGCATCAGGATCTGGAAATGGCGGGTGATCAGAAAAAGGATGCGCATGGCAGGTTCTTTCAGCATCAGAAGGTCATAATACAGATCCAGTGCTTTTTTTTTCTCTTTGCGTCCGATGGCATCCACCATATCAAAAATCTTGCCACTGATCTGATTGGCACAGATAGCCTCCACGTCTTCTGCCTCGATCACTTCTTTTTCCATGGTATAGCAAAGCAGTTTTTCCAGTTCCTGGGTGATCAGTTCCATATCGTTACCTGTCTTACTCAAAAACAGTTCCATAACCGAACGGGTGATCCTTTTATTTTCTTTTTTCAGTGTTCCGAGAATCCACTGCATCAGAACGGCGTCTGTCTGGCGTTTGAATTCTACCACGCTGCCATACTTTTTGACCTGCTTGTACATTTTTCCGCGCTTGTCCACATCTTCTTCTGCGAAAATAAAATAGGACGTTTCCGGAAGTTCTCCCATGTATGCAGCCAGTTCTTCCGTGCTTTTTTTGAAAAATCCGCTGTTTTCCACCAGAATAACACGGCGTTCTGCAAAAAATGGCAATGTTTCGGCCAGATCGATCAGCGCCTCCGGGCGAATATCTTTTCCGGAAAATACCGAAGTATTCATGGTATCACCTTCCACGGATAACGCATTTTTCAAGCGTGTTTTATACTGCTGTACCAGATATGGCTCTTCGCCGTATAATAAATAACAATGTTTAAAATTTCCTGTTTTTAAATCTTCCTGTAATGTTTTCATATTTCAAAGTATAATATGAATCCCCAAAAAACACAAGGCGGGAAAGAAAAACTCTCCCGCCATATGTATGCATGTGTTACAATTTATACACATCATTTGTAAAATGCCCCATCAGGCTTTTTGCAAATGTGCCGTTGTACATCAGCCACCAAGTTCCACCATACGGTGAATACATCTTCCGGCACCTTCCATGATATCCGCCGGCAATGCAATCTCTTCACCACCACAGCCTTTCAGGCAATTATAAATGTCCATCAGTGTAGTGACCTTCATATTCATGCAGGTAAGCTGCACCGTCAGTGGATAAAACTGCTTATCCGGGCAGTCAAACTGTAAATGCTCTACGATACTGTTCTCTGTTCCGATAATAAATTCTTTGCACTCGGAATTCTTCGCATAGTTCATGATACCAGTAGTAGAACCAACATAATCTGCCTGGGCGACCACTTCTTGACGACACTCCGGATGCACCAGAAGCAATGCGTTCGGATGAAGCTCTTTTGCTTTTCTGACATGTTCCGGTGTTACGATCATATGGCGTGGACATCCTCCGGTATAAAAGGCAAATTCTTTCTCCGGAATCTGTTCTGCCACATAATGACCCAGGTTTGGATCCGGGACAAAAAGGATTTTATCTGCATCAAGCTTTTTACAGATTTCCACAGCTGAGGATGAAGTGACACATACATCACACTCAGTCTTTAATTCAGATGTTGTATTGATATAGGCAACCACTGCATGATCCGGGTATTTCTGTTTTAATGCGCGCAGGAACTCCAGATCCAGCTGTTCTGCCATCGGACATCCGGCAATCGGATTTGCCAGCCATACACGTTTCTGCGGGCTTAATACTTTGCATGTTTCCGCCATAAAACGGACACCGCACATAATCACATTTTTGCACCTGCTTTTGGAAGCCTGCACACTGAGACCATAAGAATCTCCCATATAATCAGCAACTTCCAGAATATCCTGACTCTGGTATGCATGTGCCAGAATACAGACATCCTGTTCCTTTTTCATTCGCATGATCTCCTGCTGAATTTCTGCTATTGTCATTTTATTTTCTCACTTTCTTTTTTTGCAAATCTTCTCAAACTCACGGTACGCTGCACATTTTACACTGTAATCTAATATTGTATGTAAATGTCAGACGGAAAGGTATCATTTGTTTACGCTTCCACCGGATGAAGATTTTTCATGGAAATATCCAGAATTGGTGCAGAATGAGTCAGTGCACCACTGGATACAAAATCAACACCGATCTCACAGATTTTTGCAATATTCTCCTTGGTGATATTGCCGGAACACTCTGTCTGGGCACGACCGTCAATGAGCTGTACCGCTTCTTTCATCATATCCGGAGTCATATTATCCAGCATAATGATGTCCGCACCGGCATCCACTGCTTCTTTCACCTGTTCCAGTGTCTCTACTTCAATCTCAATCTTGCGGACAAAAGGTGCATATGCTTTTGCCATTTGAACTGCTTTTGTGATGCTGCCTGCTGCTCCGATGTGATTATCCTTTAACAACACACCGTCAGACAGATTATAACGGTGATTACATCCACCACCGATACGGACAGCATATTTTTCAAAAATACGGCAGTTTGGTGTTGTCTTTCGTGTATCCAACAGCGTCACATGGCTGCCTTTCAGCAGATCTGCCACCTGTCTCGTATAAGTTGCAATACCACTCATGCGCTGTAGATAATTCAATGCTACACGTTCACCGGAAAGCAGTACACGGATATCTCCATGTACAGTGGCCATCCGCTGCCCACATGTTACAACATCTCCATCTTTGCAATAAAAGGTAACCACCGTTTTCTCATCCAGCAGTTCAAAAACTCTTGCATACACATCAAGTCCTGCGATCACGCCGTCCTCTTTTGCGATCAGCTCCACTTCGCCCATCTGCACCGTCGGCATAACGGCATTGGTGGATACATCTTCACTGGTAATATCTTCCTGTAATGCAAGGCGGATCAGATTGTCCGCCTGCAGTTTCATCGTTATATCATTCATGGCTGTTCTTTACCCTCTCTATTTCATTTCGTACTGCGGCATGATATTCTGACAGAATCTGCTCCCGATCCTCATACTGTCGTATATCCACCTGTGTACACCGGAATTCTGTTTTTGTGCCAAACAGAATATCATCTGCTGCTCTTCTGGCAAATACCAGTGATTCCAACAGTGAATTACTTGCCAGACGGTTTTTCCCATGGACACCGTTACAGCTTGTTTCACCACAGGCATACAGTCTCTTCATGGAAGTACGGCTTCCAAGATCCACTTTGATACCGCCCATAAAATAATGCTGTGCTGGAACGACCGGAACCGGCTCCTTACAAGGATCATATCCTTCCTCCAGACATTGCTGATAAATATTCGGGAAGTGACTTAAAATCACATCTTTGCCAAGAGGACGCATATCCTCCCAGACACAGTCAGAACCTTCTTTTTCCATCTGAGCAAAAATTGCCTGACTGACTTTGTCTCTCGGCTGCAGTTCATCTGTGAAACGCTGTCCGTTTTTATCCAACAACAGCGCACCTTCTCCACGGACTGATTCAGATATAAGAAATCTCCGTCCCGGTTTTTGGGAATACAGTGTAGTCGGATGAATCTGTATGTAATCCATATGTTCCAACTGAATCTGATGTTTCAGAGCAATTCCAAGTGCATCACCGGAAATGTGCGGAAAATTTGTGGAATTCTGATATAATCCGCCGAGTCCGCCACAGGCCAGAACCACATGTTCTGCATACACAGGATATACATTGTTTTCCGTATCCATGATGATGATACCACCGCAGACATTGTCTTTTTCAATCAGATCCACCATGGTCATATATTCACAGATTTCAATATTTTCTTTTGTTTTTACTTCATTAAGCAAAGTCTGAGTGATCTGTTTTCCGGTAATATCTTCATGGAACAGAATACGCGGCTGTGAGTGGGCAGCCTCTCTGGTAAACATCAGATTACCAGTCTCATCTCTGGTAAAATCCACCTTTCTCTCCACCAGATCACGAATGATACTGTTGGAACTGCGGATCATCAGATCTACGGCACGGGCATTGTTTTCATAATGTCCGGCACGCATGGTGTCCTCAAAATAGTTCTGATAATCATCTTCTCCTCGAAGCATGCAGATACCACCCTGCGCCAGGAAGGAATCCGATTGATCTGCCTCCTGTTTTGTAATTAATAATATTCGTTTCCGTTCCGGAAGATTTAAAGCACAGTATAAACCGGCTGCGCCGGTACCCACAATAATGACGTCATAATATTCTTTCATAGTATTTTTCCTCTTTTTAATGCTTCCGCCATTATACTATCATAGTTTACACCTGTCAAGACAGCTGTTTTTCTATTGTCTGATCTGCCACTGACCTTTCCGGTACAGAATCGAAATCTGTCCGCAGTCTTTTGTACAATAAATATCACAGCCTTCCTTTTCCAGGCGTTCCAATGCCTCTTGGGAAGGATGATGATAACGGTTATGAGCACTGCTGGAAATAAAAGCTGCTTTTGGATGGATGTAATTCAGAAACTCCTCACAGCTGGAGAAACGGGAACCATGGTGCGCCACTTTCAATGCTGTGACCGGATGCAGACGTTGTCGCTTTAATAATAGTTTTTCCTGTTCTTCCCCAAGGTCTCCGGTAAACAGCATCGAAAATGCATGACTTCTCAATTCCCATACCTGTGAGAGACCGTTGCAATCAGCAGCTGTCTCATCGGCATCCGGATACAGGCACTGCAATGTCATTTCTTTCAGATGCAATGTATCTCCTGTGTCTACATAAGAAACACTGGTTCCTTGTTTCTTTGCCAGTTCCGCCAGTTTCTGGCAGGAAGAATCTTCTGACAACGCTTTTGCAAGTAACAACCGATGTACCGGATAACCCTGCTCCAGCAGTTCCTCAAGTCCGGAAATGTGATCCGCATCCGGATGGGTAACAATCCATACATCCACAGCATTTACACGGTGATATTTCAGGAATGGCAGCATACGGTAAGTTCCCACTGCGGCTTCTGAACTGCTTCCACCATCGATCCATATATGACCACCATGTCCATCTGTCAGAAAGATACCATCTCCCTGTCCGACATCAAGTAGAAAGATACCCGGCGTTTCTGCCGGATGCACCAGAAGGGTTGCTGCCAGAAAGATGCCAAGAATGCCATAAGGAAGTCCTTTCAGGGACAGCCAACGCACATTTTTATTATGGGCAAACAGTTTCCGATACAGTTTCCACAGACAAAAAAACGCCAGAACGATATAGTAGGTGATGATCCAGAATGGTTCCGGCTGACCGGTGAGCAGCAGATTCCCCGGAAACAGGCGAAGTATACGCATCCCGGCATCATACAGATTTAAAATTGCATGACATGTCACCAGTATCCAGCCGGCGATTCCCGGCATCCATACATAGATCAATGCAGCTATAAGGCCTCCTCCCAACAGCCAGCTGCTGAAAGGGAGAATCAGCAGATTCAGAAACATGGCATAAAGAGGTACTTCGTAATAGAACCAGGCAGTCATTGGCAGAAGCCATAGCTGCAGCCACAGACTAAAGCGTAAATTTTTTTTCAAATCTGTCAGCCGGTTTCTTAGGCTATTTTTTATCCACGCATTGATAGATTTCCGATTTCCCTCATGGTCTGTACGTTTTTCATCTTCTTGTTCCGGAAACAATCTGCTGTACTGAACAATGGCCAGCATTGCCGTAAAAGAAAAAAGAAAACCTGTCTGGTACAGTGTCAATAGGTTGGTGATCAGCAGAAGAATTGCTGCCAGTGCAAGTCCATGGGCTCCATCATAAGTCCGTCCGAAAATCTGTGCCCCCATCATGCACAGATACATGACAATCGCTCTTTGCGCAGGAATCCCCAAACCGCTCATATAAGAAAAGCAAAGAATGCAAAATGTACTGACTGCAGCTGAACAGGGATAAGATCTGCGTAAGAATCGTAAAAATCGATAGACGCTGAAGCCGAGAATCGAGATATGCAGACCCGTCTGGGGTTTTCCCCTGTCATTTATAGATGGCGTAACTTCTTATTAAAAGGGATACCTAGCCCTCACGGCTTAGGGGGACTATCCCCTATGGGATATGCTCCCAGGGATAGCTTGAAAATCACATAGTTTTCAGATTTGTATAATTTCGCAGAATTGTTTTTATACACATTGTTATACTTCACATTTAAAGCTACTTAGACAAAGCGACCTCTACCAAATCATTTTCTTTCACTTCAAACACTTTTAGTGATTCAGGTGGCACTGAATTTCCAGCAAGCAATGACCCATATTCTTCTGCATTATAAAAATAGATGGATATAAATCTTCTCAAAAAAGTGATATTATCATATACTTTTTTCGGTATGGTTTCTTCCATATAATCAGTGAAATCAAAGCCGCAAGAATATAGAAGGCTTTCATAATCTCGATAAGCATCTCTATAATTTATTGGAGCAAAAGTTTCCATTTCCGACCAACGACTAGCATACTCTATAACATAACAATTCTTCTTTTTTGCCATCCACTCATAGCATAAATTGTATGTAGGAGAATACTGCCCATTTACTGCTGAACGTACATCATCCAACGTATTCAATATTTCTGGACACCTATCAATGGTCGAATACCTTTTCATCTCATCTAGTGTTGCATGAATAAAACACTCCACAGTTGCATCATAATAATATAGTTTGATCGCAAGATACGTGATTTTTTTAAAGCTTTCACACCTTGAATATCCTGTACAAATACGTTCTCTGCCATTGTAGCATTCTGGACAGACTTCATGATCACTCAATATCGGATATTTTTTCCCTTTAATTTCTATTTTATGCTCATCAACATCCACTTTAATTTTGTGATCTAACAAAAATTGAGATAAAGGGGTATTCTCTTGAAGCATGGTTCTTAGATCAAGAATCCCTTTGTCTATAAAGGAATGGATTTCATCTTCTGTAGATGTTGTCATATGACGGCACACTATTTGTAATTGACTGCTATCATATTCATTTAATTTTAAATCAAACTTTCTCACCAATGTTTCTGGTGTTAATGTATCAGGATTTACCCTGATAAAATAGTCCTCAACCGTTTCCTTGTCTAACTTAAAGTATTCACAGAATTTTTCTACAAGTTCTGTTGAACTATCGTTAAAGAAATCAAAAGTTATCATAATGTTCTCCCATAATTTTTAAATGTATTTGAGCTTAAGCTGTTTTTCTTTTATACTTCTATGCTCATATAGTTTCAACTAATTCAAATCACTTTTATTATATCAAAAAATGGTGCAGCCATCCAATTACAGTCACACCATTCTACAGTCACATTACTGTTTATTTTCTCTTTCTGTAAAAAGCACTCCATAGTCAAACATCTTCATACTTTGATGTCTGCCTATGCTCATGAGGTTCGATATGATAATCTCCACATCTTCATCTTCTGTGCCTGGCTTTCCAAGTCTTCTGCATACCCTCTCATAGGCTTCCAACATCTGCGAATATAATTTTTCACAGTATTCCCCTTCTGCAAATTCGTCTTTTACCAGGCTACTTTCTGCAACCGGATATTCCTCAAGATTGTAGCTTCCATTCATCAGATCGTAGATTTTTGTTTTGAACTCCTCATCTTTTACATTCATTCTGTATCCTCACTGCTTTCTTCTGCCGTGGAAAGCGCATAGAAAAAGGGGAAACAATCAATCAGATACAATTGAACTGCTTCCCCTATTTCTTCAAAGATCTCACGAAGTTCATTAAAATTCTCCGCTCATCAGTATTTAGGTTATCCCATGTTTCCAATATCTCTTCCTGCTCATCTGTCAGATCTGGTCTCATGCCGTCCCCGGCAAAAAACTGTGCTAGTGAAATTCCGAATGCATCACAGATTCTTTCCAAAGTCGGTATCGTTGGAATGCTCTCTTTCTTGATTATATTCCCTAAAGCGGTCTGTGACATATCAGTGAGCTGTGCGAGTCGGTACTTGGAAACCTTATGCTTGCTGCATAATTCTTTTACCCTTTTCGGGATATAGTCCTCTGTACGCAAGTAAATTACACCTCTCTTCTGCTCTGCGATACATTTATTTTAACCGCAAACCAGAATAAATATTAGAACCATATTTCTTTAGTAATTTACTCCATTGTACTTTACTATAAGGGTAAAAAAATATGAACAGCAGCACACCGCAGTTCAATATGTATTTCTTATAATTCCTTGTTTTTCCTTGTTTCTTTCACTTCCATATTATCAGTTCCATCATCAGCATAGCATCTTTTATACTGCCCATCAATCAAAATCGTTCGACAAATGTCTACATATATTGACACCTTGTTATCCGGCAATACTCCACTCTACTTTATTAAATTACATAACCTTTTATCACTCGCTGACGGATAATCTATTTGCGTAAGAAAAAGAAACAGGAGGTAACATTATGAATGAATCACTTGCATCTGTAAATCATAAACAGATAGGATACCGCATTAAGGAAGTCAGGGAACAGAACAATTTTTCACAGGCACAGCTTGCAGAGGAAACGGAACTCTCCATCTCCTACATAAGCCATATTGAGAATGCCAAACGCAAAGCAAGTCTTGAGTCTATCATTAGAATTGTAAACGCCCTTGGAATAACAGTCGATGAGCTGCTCGCCGGAGTCCAGCTTCATAATCCGACCGCCTATCAGACTGACCTTGATCTGTTGATGGCTGAATGCACCGAAAATGAAAAGCGCTTCATTTATGAAATGGTAAAAGCAAGTATCGACAGCATGCGTAAAAACGGATGGCATATCTCGGATGACGAAGCCTAGATGCTGCGGCACACTATTTTCACACATAAAATTTCGCTTTGAAATAGACTATACGGATATGCCTGTCCGTATGGTCTATTTTATTTTCTTATGAAAATTTTATAATAAACCACATCATAAGAAAAAGGTGGTAAGACATGAGAGAAAATGAACAGAAATCCGGCTCCATTGCGGACAAGAAAAATAAGATCAGGGAACGATATAAAGGGGTCAGCATTGATGAGCTTGATGTAATTCCGGCACTTCCACAGGAAGATATATTCGCTGTTGAAAACGAACAGCGGGTAGCCGTCTATGCAAGGGTATCCACTGACGATCCAAGACAGACATCTTCTTATGAGTTACAGAAAAACCATTACCACGATGTCATCAGCAAAAGTCCAAACTGGAAACTTGTACAGATCTATGCGGATGAAGGCATATCCGGTACTTCCCTGCAGCACCGTGATCAGTTCAAGCAGATGATTGAAGACTGCAAAAAAGGAGAAATCGATCTTATCGTTACTAAGAGCGTGTCCCGTTTCGCCAGGAATGTTGTAGACTGCATTGGATATGTCCGTGAACTGCTGGCTCTCCCACATCCGGTCGGTGTCTTTTTCGAGACAGAGCGATTGAATACCTTTGATCCGAAAAGCGAAATGGTCCTCTCCTTCATGGCCACCCTTGCACAGGAGGAAAGCCATACCAAGAGTGAAATCATGAATGCTTCCATTGAGATGCGATTCCGAAGGGGAATATTCCTCACTCCCACTCTTCTCGGCTACGACCACGATGAAGACGGGAATCTTGTAATAAATGAAGGGGAAGCAAAAATCGTGCGTCTGATATTTATGATGTACTTAAACGGCTGCACCTGTCAGGAAATCGCTGATACCCTGACGGAACTGGGTTGTGAAACTAAAAAAGGAAATACTGTATGGTCTCCTGGTTCAATCCTTCAGATATTGCAGAACGAACGACACTGCGGTGATGTTCTTGCCCGAAAGACTTATACTCCGAATTACCTGAATCACAAATCAAAAAAGAACATGCAGAACCGTCCACAATATAGAAAGCGCAATCACCATGAAGCAATTGTATCCCGTGACGATTTCATTGCTGTACAGCGGCTCATCAGCAATGCTAAGTATGGAAACAAAGGAATACTGCCGGAATTAAAGGTCCTGCCAGATGGAGTTTTGAAAGGCTTTGTATCTATCAACCCACGATGGGCAGGCTTTAAAGAGGATGATTATATCAATGCTTCCCTAAGTGTATATAGTGGTACGGAGCAGTTTCTTCCTCCCTCATCACCCGTGAAAGTACAGTCTGGAGACTTCGACCTGCGCGGTTATGAAATTGCACGCTCACAGTTTTTTGACAGCACTGACCGTATTACCGTGACATTCAGCCTAAATGATATCAAGTTTTCAACCACTGCTGTCAGAAAACTGGACAGTACACTGATAGAACTTCTGATCCACCCAAATAAACATCTCTTTGCCGTAAGGGCAGTCCTACAGACGCACCGAAATGCCATGCAGTGGTCAAAAAAGCGAGAGAATGTTTCTATCCCAAGGGCAATCAGCGGTACGGCTTTTATGCCTACTATCTATGCACTTCTCGGTTGGAACGCAGACTGCAGATACCGCATAACAGGAATAAAGCGTGGAAACGGATCCGATGCTGTCCTTATCTTTAATCTGGAAGAGACTGAAATTTTTATTCCAAATGATGTGATCGATGAACAGCAGATACCAGATGTGCCAACGGACGTAAAACCATTTACCGATACTCTCAAAAAAAATGTCCGTGCCTATCCACCTGACTGGGCTGACACTTTCGGCAGCAACTACTACTGCCATGCACAGGCACAAGAATTTGCCAGATTCAATGAGCAGAACACCATTTCCAACGAAGCAGTTGCATACAAAGATTCAGACATACAGGTGACCAGTCCTGATGAAGTAGAAAAAAGCATAGAACAACTCATGTCTGACATGAAGGAGAACCGTAATGAATGAACAACCAAACAATGAAACCTTAATCCAGTCCTCTTCAAGGGACTTACAAATCATCGAGGACGATGCCTTCAGCTATGAAGGTTATCAGGTAGTGCGTGGAGAATTCTTCGCCCACACCTATGAACCGTCCTTTACTTTTAATGCCAACAAAGTGTCCGTAAATACTGCATGTATCAAAAAGCTGCCTAAGACAGATTTTGTACAGATTCTTGTGAACCCGGATGAAAAGAAACTTGCTGTCCGCCCATGCCAGGAAGATGAAAAAGACTCATTCCGATGGTGTTCTACTACAAAGAAGCGTTCCCCAAGGCAGATCACATGCCGGATCTTTTTTGCCAAGGTCATAACCCTGATGGGATGGAATTCCAGTTACCGTTATAAACTACTCGGCAAACTGATACGGTCTGATAATGAACTCTTATTCGTCTTTGACCTTACCACGCCCGAAATATATGTGCGTACAGCAAAAGACGATGGAAAGATAAAGACATCCCGGACGCCTACATATCCAGCGGAATGGCAGAACCAGTTCGGTGTGCCGGTTGAGGAACACCAGAGCAACTTACAGATCAATATGTTTGACGGCTATGCAGTCTTTGGAATTTCCGAAAACAGACCGTCAGAAGAACCTGAAAATCCAACCAAACCACAAAAGGAGGAAACACACTATGAGCAATCATCCCTCTTCGCAGCCAATCCTATGCATTGATTTAAAGAAAAACCGCATCCGAATACATAAGCTTACCCTTCATATGCTCGGTGATCCGGAATATATCCAGCTTCTGGTAAATCCCGACTCCCATATGATTGCCGTCAAAAAAAGCGTCCGTCAGGATTACCTTGCCCACCATGTCAGGTCATGTTATTCCGATATCCGAAACAGTTACGAATTATACAGCCGTGAACTGCTCCAGACATTAAGGCAGACCAATACGGAACTTTCCAATAACAGATCCTACCGTATCTATGGTGCAATAAATAAAAACGAAGGGCTGGCGAGCTTTTCCATGCAGGAATGTATCCTCGTGGATGAGCCTGTCAGAATGGGAAAAACAGTATGAGCGACAGTCAGACACCACAATTTGAAACCGATGCTGAATTTCTGCAGCTTATCCAGCCAAGGGATGAAAAATATGTAGAAGAACTCGAAGAAGATATCTTTGACCACGGCTGCCACGAAGCCATATGTGTCTGGGGAAGCATCCTCATAGACGGACATCTCCGATATTCCATCTGCCGTAAATGGGATATACGCTTCAATATACGCCGTCTCTTCTTCCAGAGCCGTGACGAAGCAGAAGCTTACATATGTACGGAGCAGCTTAAACGGAATGACCTTACAAGCGAATACAAAAAATATCTTATCGGCAGACGCTTCCGGGCAGACATGAATATTGCCAGTGCTGATTTTCTGAAAAATCATCCTGAGAAACAGCTCAACGCAGACGGACAGATATCCCAGAAGTATGTACAGAAAACGGAGATTGCAACCATTATCGGGAAAGAATATAACTTCGGCTTTTCCACTGTTACAAAATACGATGTATACGCAAGAGCACTCGATGAGCTCCGCATCAAAGGACCGGAAATAACATCCAGAATATTAAACGGCAGTCTCCGTGTATCCCATGAAAATGTCATAGAGCTGTCAAGACTTCCCATCGAAGATATCAATGGACTTAAAAGACTGCTCGACAGCGGTTCGATCGACCGCATCGGCTACTCGCAGTTACGACATGAACTGCGATGGCAGCGGCTTCCTACAGGAAAACCGGATTCCCGAAGGCGCAGACGTGAAAGGGAAAGTGCCGAGGCTGGCATCAAACAGATGCCCGTCATTGACCCAGATGCAGAACTGGCAAGCCTTAAATTCACCATTCCTTCATGGTCCAAAACCATATCAAGGACAATGGAACTTACGGATTTTTCTTCCACATCCGCTTCTGCCCGGCAAGAAGTTAGGACACAGATCATAAACCTTATACGAAAAATAAACAGACTGCTGACGCAGTTGGAGGAGGATTTAAATGACAGATGACCAAGCAATATCGGAACAAACTGATCTCATGCAGTATGTTCCCAAAGTACACTTTGAGCAGATTCCCATCAGGAATCTTGTATCCAACCAGGAATATCAGAGAAATCTTTCACAGAATCATGTCCAGCGTGCCGCTGCGAACTTCGATCTGTACCAGATAAATCCCGTAAAAGTCAGCCGCCGCAACGGCATCAACTATGTCTTTAACGGACAGCACACCATTGAAATCGTGGCACTCGTCTCCGGTTCAAGAGAGACTCCTGTATGGTGCATGGTCTATGATGACCTCGTTTACGAACACGAAGCCGATATTTTTGCTAATCAGATGAAGTATGTAAAGCCCCTGCTTCCCTATGAAATATTCATGGCAAACATTGAGGCTGGGAATGATAAACAGCTTATCATCCGTGATCTAGTGGAATCTTATGACCTTTCCATCACCTCTTCTTCTGTTCCTGGCGGTATCTGTGCCGTTGCTACCCTTGAGACCATCCACGACAAATACGGCTATCACATGCTCGATCATGTGATCCGCCTGATTGTCGCAACATGGGAAGGTGCTGCCCAGTCCTTTAGTGCAAACATGATGAATGGACTGGCACGTTTTCTGAATGCCTATGGCGATGCGGTCAAAGATGATATTTTCAAAGAAAAACTGGGAAGAATATCCATCAAGGAATTGGCACGCACTGCCAAGGACAGGCGTTCCGGCTCTCTTGGATTTGCAGAGGCAATCCTTATCGGATATAACAAAAAATGCCGGAATCCGCTTCCGTGGGATAAGCTCTACACGCATAAACTCCCACAGAAGAAAGCTGATGAACCAGAACTGGAAGAAGAAACTGATGATATGCCTCAGAACGGGCAGCTTGACTTATTTGGCTTGGGTGATGATGAGGAGGTTTCCGAATGATCATACGGAAACCTTTACCCTGCTGCCTTCCAAGAATGCAAACTCATATTTCTTTGCACCGAATATTGTTATTTCTTCCAAAACAAGCTGTGCGGCTTCAGGAACATACTGCTGAAGCTGTCCGCTTTCGGTTGCTTCCATCATCTGCCCCGCCCTTATCTTCTCAAGCGGAGTCCCATCTAATTTCATGGAATTCCATCTTTCTATATGCTTTTCCCGTTCACCGACCAATCGATTGAATGCCTTTATAAATCCCTTTTCCAAATCCGCATCATCTACATAGGCATTGGTGCATGCAACTTTTCCATCCTTACGGTGATTCTTGCACTGCCATTGTATGATTCCTCTTGATTTCCAGGAATGTCTTGTAAAAAGGCTTCCACATTCCCCACAGAAGATCTTTTCGCAGAAGGGATAACATTCTGAACCGTAACTGTAGCGGTCTGTCCCATGCTTCTGCATGAATTTCTCCCTGCGTTCAAATTCTTCCTGAACCGCATTCCATGTTTCCTTATCAACGATTCCCTTATGGCTGTCCCTTACATAGACCTGTGCCACTTCCCCGTTATTCTTTACCTGACGCTTAGTAAGAAAGTCAGCCGTATAGGTTTTCTGCAGTAACGCATCACCCATATGCTTTTCCTGTTTCAGGATTCCGATCACCGTGCTCGCATACCACTTAGTCTGTCCGAGACATCCCGGCACCTGCTCCTCTTCCAGTTCTTTCGCAATCTGTGCAGGATTCAGCCCCCAGAGAAAATCCCTGTAAATGCGTCTTACCGTCTTTGCCTGTTCTCTGTTGATTATGAGCTTTCCATTCTCATCCTTGTCATACCCCAAAAATTTGAATGTATTGAGATGCATCTCACCGTTCTTGAACTTTGTACGGATTCCCCATTTGCAGTTCTCTGAAATGTTTCTCGATTCATCCTGTGCAAGGGAGCTTAAGATCGTAAATAAAAGCTCACCCGTGGAATCCAGTGTATTGATATTTTCCTTCTCGAAAATAATGCCGATTCCGAGGTTCTTCAGCTTTCTGGAATACATCAGACAGTCCTGCGTATTTCTGGCAAAACGGCTGATGGATTTTGTTATGACAAGATCGATCTTTCCCTTCCCACAATCCACAATCATACGTTTGAACTGCTCCCTCTTCTTCGTATTGGTTCCCGAAATACCCTCATCCGCATAGATGCCGGCCATTTCATAATTTTCATGATCATTGATATACTTCGTATAATAATCGACCTGAGCTTCAAAACTGTGGAGCTGGTCTTCCTGATCCGTTGATACACGGCAGTAGGCTGCAACCCTTATCTTCTTTTGCGGTGCTGCCCTATGCCCCGATGCCTGACGGTTTCTTGCTGGTATAACTGTAATGCTTCTTGCCATTCTTATCATCCTTTCTCTGAATATAAATATCTTTTTTGATTTCTCCCCATCCCTTCAGGATGTGGTCTGGAATCCTTGTCCCATCGCAGAAGTCTTTCCCTTTCCGCTTTCTTCCGTTGCATATCCATGTAACTTTATGGTTTTTAGTCTCTACATACCTTACAAGTCTGCTTCCACACAATGCACAAAAAATCTTATCCCTGTACGGATACTCTGCTTCGGTATTTTCTGGAAATGACGGCGGCTGTTTCTTTTTATGCCTTCTTTTCCATGAACGTTCCTTTAAGTAGGAAAATTCCTTCACGCCTTTATCTGACGCCTTTTCGTCAATGTAGGTGTTTTCTTCAAAATGCCATGCACTCCGAAGCACACCATCAGGGATGTTGATCCCATCGCAGAAGGACTTCCCATACCGTTTCATCCCGCTGCATCCCCAGTTGAGCCTGTTGCCCTTACTGTAGATCCGTTTATAAAGCGGATATCCGCATTTGGCACAATAAATTTTGTTCATGTATGGATAATTTTCTTCCGTAAATTTTTTAATTACCGAGCCTTCTGCAAGATAATCCCGTTTTGCTTCCAACGCATCCTGTGCCTTCTGCCAGAGTTCCGGGGAAACAATAGCTTCATGGTCATCCTCGATGTACCATGCATCCACTTCTCCCCTGTTCCTGACCAGTTTTCTCTCTTCATTCACGAAATGCTTGTGCATGATGTAATCGCCTTTGTAAATCTCGTTTTCAAGAAGACGGAACACGGTACTGTCTACCCACTGCACACCGCCTACCGTCTTTATCCCATTTTCATTCAGGTATCGTTTGATCGATGCAGGAGTATATCCCTCTGCTGCCATCTTATAGATTTTTCTTACCCATACAGCCTCTGCTTCATCAGCAACAAATACTCCTCTCTCGTCTTTTGTATAACCGAAAGACCGCTCAAGGTACTGTACGGGAATTCCTGCCTCGTACTTTCGCTGGTAAACCATCTTTGCACCAGCACTTCCGCTTTCACTTTCTGCCTGTGCGAATGCTGCAAGGATCGTAAGCATCAGCTCCCCTTCCCCTGACAGCGTATTGATATTCTGAAGTTCAAAAAAAACACCTACATTCAGTTCTTTCAGCTTTCGTGTAGCTTCCAGAACGATTGAGGTGTTTCTTGCAAAACGTGATACTGATTTTGTTAATATAAGGTCTATCTTACCTTTTTCTGCATCGGCAAGCATCTTCTGCAGACCGGGTCTCTTTTCTTTAAATCCCGATATGGCAAAGTCACTGTAAACTCCGGCATATTCATAATCCGGATTGGCTTTTATGACCATCTCATAATGCCTGACCTGATTTTCCAGCGAATTTTCCTGTTCATCCGCATCTGTCGATACACGACAGTATGCACAGACTTTTAATTTTCTTTTCTGCTCCCTGCTGCCTTCCCTGATCTGAATTTCCACAAGCCATACCTCCTTCCGTTTTGGTAGTCTATATATCACTCTGAAAGCCAATAATAGCAAGTGTTTTCTTGAATACCTTTCACCTCTCTTTCCTTGGCATAAACTGAAAAAAATACGGCTGACAGCCATTACTGACCATCAGCCATATTCCTATGCCTTCACGATATAATCCGAAGAAACAAATCCATAGTATTTTCCTGCAATACGGATATAATACCACGCTTTTCCGTCTGCCGCCTTTACTGTATCACAGACATCTACCAGATTCCCTCTGTACAGATATGGATAAGATTTGATCCTGCCATATTCCTTTCCTGCCCATTTGCGGACATTTAAGGATGAAGCCGTAACCTTCCCTACCCATTTCGGTGTTTTATTGATACCACCAGAACTGCTGCTCACACCGGCATTCCCAGAAGAAGTATTCTGTGAAGATCCACTGTTGTATTTCGGTACTCCATATCCACGGATATATTTTCCATTTACCTGCAGGGTTCTCCGCCCTACTGCATTTCCTTTATTTCCTTCAATCACCGTAATCGTACTGCCGGATACCTTTTCTACAATTCCTACATGATCCGGCCATCCGGTGTTATCACCTTTACCGGAATCATCCCAGTCATAAAAAACAATATCCCCCGGTCTTGGAACTCTTGCATCATTTTCGTCCCATTCCCCCAGCTTCTGGAACAGGGCGATCATCTGACCGCATCCGCACTCTGTCGGGATAATATCCGTCATGCCTGTCTTAATGGCACATGCTGATACAAACGTGGCACACCACGCATCGGTATATTTTACCGAATAATTTCTTGCCAATGGTCTGTGTGCATTATAAGTATCAATGATCTTTTTATGGGATCCGTCTGCCTCACGGCATCCGACCCATGCCTTTGCCTGTGCAATCAATGTTGCTGCTGTTTTTGCCATAGTCTCTCGCTCCTTTGCATTGTCATATTTTTTCAGCTCATACTGCTCTACCAGAGCCATACAGTTTTTCACGTAATCAGAACTGGTCGCAAAACCGTCTTCCCTGATAATTTCCAGGTACTTCCTTGGATCTGTAATGCCTTTCAGGTTCTGGTATCTGGAAAGCTGGATAAATTCGAAATATCCCTTTACTCCTTCTTCCATCGAAGAATAGGTACGGAAATTGTCACGGATTGACGTCAGTGTTCCGGGTGTGTATTCTTCTTTAGTTGAAAGATTAACTGAACCGCCCTTCCACTTTGTTCCGCATTTCAATCCAAAATAGTTATGATATTTCGCAGCCAGGGTGCTTTTCCCCCAGCCGGATTCCAAAATTGCCTGTGCAATAACAGAAGAATGGACAAGAATACCATACGCTGAAGCATACTTGTCCACATATCCTGCAACCGCTGTGATAAATTCTTTCTTGTTCATAGCGGTTATTCTCCTTTCTCTGAACGGTCATGGAGCTGTTCCAAAACCTCCTTGATCTTTTCCGGCACAGGAAGTCCCAGATGCGATGCATTTTCCAACAGGCTCACGCCTTCATTGGAAAGATAGAAAAAGATCACCGCTGTCCGTAACACACTGCCCGTACCAATCACCTGCACATCCAAGATGTTGGCAATTCCGACAAGCAGAAAGATCAGGACCTTTCTGCAGATTCCACGGAAACCTACTGCACTGGATAACTTCCTATCGCTGACCGCACACATCACTCCCGTGAGATAATCGATCACAACGAATGCAAGCAGTGCATAGATCAGGCCATCACATCCGCCAAGGAAATATCCAAGCCATCCTCCTACTGCTGTAAAAACAAACTGTACCGTGTTCCAAAATTCCTTCATAATGAGTTCCTCCTTTGATTTTTGGGTATAAAAAAAGCACCTCCGAAGAGATACCAGTTACTAAAATTATGCAATACGCTTCCACATATAGCAGGTGATATAAGGCGGGAGGTTCTGACCGTTTCCTATTCCGGTTGAACTAAGTGTACCTTTTGCCGTAAAAGTATGGCTGTGGGTTTCTGAATCTGTCTCCTCTATCAGTTCACTCTGCGGACTATAAGTACCAAAAGGAGCATTATAAGATTCTCCTTCGTAATCATAACCCGGTTCTGAAGGAACAGGATATGGAAGCGTATGGGAATGTGACCCACCTGTCACCGTGACCGCTGTTCCGGTAAAAGTATGGGTATGACTCTGCAGATACTTACTTCCACCTGTTTTTTCCAATGTAGAGAATTCTGAATCTGATGTGTTTACGCCAATCGGAACACGTCCGCTTCCCCATGACTGCCATGTGCCGCCAAACAAGGATGCCGGACTGGTGTTATTCACGGACATATAAATGCTGCCCACAGGATAAATCGCAGAAAATGTAATTTTCCCCTCTGCCACATTCTTCAATTCATCCAGCATATCAGCTACCTGAGAGCACAGATCATCATATATCTCCAGCCTTTCTGCTTCATTTGTTAAACGTTCCTCTTCAGCGGCTTCCCTATCGTTCTCGTTTGATACCCTGATTTTTTCAGCACTATTTCTATTAGCTTCCGCTGTCACACGGCTTTTCTCAGCAGATACATACCCTTCCACCTGTGTATTGATTGCATTGATGGAATCATAAATACTCTGCCTGACATCTTTTCCATATACCGCAGACAGGATCTTATTCAGATACGTTGTGACATTTGCCATCTTTTTCTCCCTCCTTCAGCTGCCTGTACTCCATACACTTCATTTCCCGAACTTCTGACAGCACGCCTGTCAGGATCACATCAAGAAGACTTGCCGGAAGCCCGTATTTCTGTTGCAGTGCAACTACTGATTTTGTCATGTCCTCCCTTGCATGATCCAGAATCATGCCAAGAGGCATGGGATTCTGTTCTGTTTTATTCTTTTCCTGCTTTTCCACTAAATGCACCTCCCTCAAACAATGCTGTCATTTTTGTCATAGCTGATTCCATAGCAGTAACCTTACCTAAAACTTCTTCCAGCTTCATTTCAAGCGGTGAGCCAGACATCAGTTCCACTGTTTTTTCTGCCATTTCTGTTTTTCCTTCCTTTGGCTTTTCCCCACGGGGAAGTTCCAGTTCGATTTCTTTTTCCACTTTATACCTCCTTAATTCCAGTATCCGACTATGATGCCGTTTTTTACCTGAAGCTTACTGTAAGTCCAGCTGATTGCCCCATTTCCTTTATCCGTAATATTCATGATGATTGGGATCGTTCCAGTAAATGCACTGTATCCGCCAGAAGAAACACCCGAAAGTTTAATGTTGTAGAGCGTATTCCACTCCCCATAAAAATCACAGCCCAGATGCAGCCCCTGTTCCGTGTAGATACTGTTTCCCTGTGAAAAACACAGCATCGTGGTATAGGATGAAGCTCCGCTTGTTTTCTGATAACACCATGCCATATACTTTCCGGTATATTCCAGATCAAACACCAGCCCTTTGTGTGCTGCATTGCTTGACCACTTGTTAGTTCCAATCTTACCTACATAAGTGCCATCCCTGTAAAAATGCTCCCCATTATAATTGAACTTTGACACCAGCTGATCAGAAGTATTAAATACCTGCAGTTCCCCGTTCTTTAGCTGGATATAATCCGTGATTCCATTCCACGCAGTCTGTAGTTCTCCTGCAATAAAGGAATCTGCATAAATGCTTCTGGCAGCAATATATTTACCTACGATCTTTCCATCCATCGTAATGGCTGTTCCAAACGTCCCGTTATATCCCGTACTGGAATATCCCAGACCATTTAAATTCCATCGCCACACCTTTTTTGCGGTATCCTTATCTGCAGTATCCATGATCAGGATCTCTTCCGGTCTTGTCACCACATGCCCCGTGGTTGCTGCCGTGATCAGGGCTGTTGCATTTTCTATCGCCATCCGCAGGGTGTCAGACTGTGGCGGCAGTGACTGGATCTTCTGTACAAGCGAGTCGTTCTGATTTGTTGTACGTTCTGAAATTCCTGCCTTTACACTTGTTCCAAGCGTTACCGTATTATTCTGTGGATTCTGCAGGTCAATGGTAAGTGCAGTAACCGGAAAATACCGGTCCATTCCGTGTGGTTTTGACACGACCCGGATGGAATCCCCCAGTTTGATCCGTTCGATATCCACATCCACCATGTTCAGGTCCACGGCATTGCAGGTCAAAGACAGGTTCTCAAACTGAATATCTGACAGATATTTCTCTGCTTTCTTCTTCAGATTGGCCGGCTCTCCGACATCCTCAAAACTTACAGTCCTTGTCACCACGCCATATTCTTTTATGGCATCCGTGGATTCAATATACGGAACATCCTTATTCACACTTCTGATCGTGGTATATTCTTCCAGCCCTTCGATCGAACTTTCCTCCAATCGTTTACCAAGCGGGATCACTCTGGTTGCAATTTCAGATGCATCCGCATTTTCTGTATAATCAAGAAGGTTACTGCCAAACTCAATGACCTGTGTATTGGTATTATCATAATCTACGATATAATCCAGGTAACGGGTCGTGCCGGAATGCCGGATCCGTAAATGCCCTCCAAGTCTGTCTACCAGCTTATCCTGAATATCATCCAGCGTGTTTTCCCAATTTGTATAGCGGTAGATGCTGTCATTGCTGTCTTCCACCGTAACCATCCCTGTAACAAACATTTTGGGATACAGGTCTTTCCTGTCGAACGTATGGGTGTAATGCCACAAAAGATTGGAACTGTTATCATACGGATTATGTGCACTCTGCATATCAGAAACTTTCTTTGTTTCCACTGCCGTATAAGATGGGAGTGCTGATACAACTACTGTGTCCGGAATCCCCGCTGTGAACTCTACGCTATCTATGGAAAATCCATAATATTTATTAACCGATGCGTCCGTATGCCAGTACACATAAAAGTCTCCGGCAGGTACAATAAATGTTTTTCCAGCCACATCATCCGCCCTTTTTTTCGTAAAAACAGCATATGTGGTACTTCCCGACTGATAGTAAAGGGAAATGTTATCATAAGATCCGCTTTCCCCCGCACATTTGGAGTTAAATGTGACAGCAAGCCGTTTTTCCATTGTTGTCTGCCTGTTATGCACAGCCAACAGGGTATTCAAGAAGCTCCTCACGGTATAGCCGTGGTATGCCTTCGGCTCCTGTATCGAATCCAGAAGATAGGCCAGTTCCCCTTCGCACACCACTGTCCGGGTATTATAAAAGTTCTTCTCCATACTAAGGATGCGTCCGTAGAAAATACTGTCCCCATCTTTTTCTACCCAGATAACGGAAGTCAGCTTTTTCATCCTGTCATACATCGGGTTTACTGCCGGGATATCAAACTCAAATGAGCCGGATTTGTTATCTGCCAATTCCAGCTTGGTATTAAAAATGACCAGCTCCTGATCTCCCGGAAGATACAAAAGCTGATCGTCACAAAATACTTTATACATTTACAGACTCCCTCCCCGGAACTCAATAGTTACTGTATACTTTCCGTAAAAATAGAGTCTTCCACCTCCTGCCGGAATGATCAGATCTGCAAAGCGATTCCGGCCTTCCTGCAGAGTGTACCTCGTCCCATTAAAAGTAATATAGTTCGATACACTTTCATCAAGGTTGCTGACAAGAAATGCAGGAACAACCGGAATACCGCTTCCTTCCAAAAGTTTACTGCTGCTTCCAGAAACACTGATTCCACGGTAATCACGGATGATCCCTGTTTCAAAATTCAATATGTCCCACAGCCAATCCTCACTTGACACATTAAGTTCATATTTATACGCATCCGCATCTACCGTCAGGGTAAATGTACCGAGCCTTCCATTTCTGGAAAACCCCGAAACTTCTGCACGTCCGTGATAATACACATCCGGCTCCTGATCCAGAACAACCCGTACTTCTTTGCCCTGATATACCTTCAGAAATGTCCGGTAAAACACCGGCCACAAATCTTCCCTTTCCATTTTTCCTAAAGAGAACTTAAGCTGTCTGGACTCATATTCCACCTGTCCTGTCAGTGTTTCCGTAAGGTCAATTCTGATACTGCTTCCAGGCACTTCGATATAATTAGTTTTCGGGGATGGCTCACTTACGATATCCGTATTGCCAATCACAAGACCATAATCTTTCCATGTGTGCTTTCCATTGATCGTTGCCCCAAATCCTGCGGTTGTATATTCGTTCATCAGACCATGCCCCTTTCTGCTTTAAATTTCTGCATGCCCAGTTTCTGATTGATCCCGGGTGCCAGTTTTCCTATCAGCGTTCCGTCATCCAGATAGATGCCCTTTCCGCTGTTTTCTGCTATCACAGCCAGATACTGCTCCATTGCCGAAGTATTCAGCCTGTTTGTCAGGATATTTTCCAACTGTTCATAAAAGCCTTTCAGTGGAAGAACCGCTTCTTTTCCGGCTTCCCCTCCTGCCATAAGACTCGACCCGTTCATGCCAAAGATGGTCGGTCCTGTCATGATACCGCCTTCTTTGTACCAATCGATATTCAGATGCGGTACACTTGGCGGAGCAAGTGACAATTTCCCACTGATACTGAAATGCGGTAACTTGATATGCGGAAGCGACAAATGCATGTTATTAAAGAACCCCGTGATCTTGTCCACGATTCCTTTAATAGTATCCCTTGCTGCCTCAATCGGTGTAACGATTGCACTCTTGATCCCGTTCCAAACAGATACCGCTGTCGATTTGATTCCATTAAAAACAGAAGAAAGTGTATTCTTCAAAGCCTCAAATACGGAAGACACCTTGCTTTTAATGCCGTCAACGACCGTGCTGATTGCGGTTTTGATTCCATTCCACACCGTAACCGCTACCGTTTTTACTGCATTAAATACCGTGGTTACCACTGACCTAATGGCATTCAGCACGGTAGATATCTTTGTACTGACTGCATCCCAGACTGTGCTGATCACAGTCTTTATGGTATTCATGACTGTAGAGATCACCGATGCCACGACATCGATTACAGTCGAAACCGTGCTTTTTATCGTATTCCATACGGAAATAATGGTCTCCTTACAGTTCTCCCATACAAAGCGGAACGGCAGTGTAATGACATTAAATGCTGCTTCCAAAAGCGAACCAATAAACAAGATTCCTACCTGTACCACATTCTTGATGGTCTCCCATACTCCAGTAAAGAATGACGTGATCCCATTCCAGATATTTGTAAAGAATGTAGATACAGAAGTCCATACTGCATTCCAGCTTGTCCCAAACCATCCAAGGACTGTATCCGCAATCCCACGGATAAGATTCAATGCTACCGTAAAGATTCCAGTGATCCCATTCCAGATGCCGGAAAATATCTCCTTGATCCCCGACCACATCTGCTCCCAGTTTCCTGTGAAAAGTCCGATAAACACATCCAGCAGTCCCGTCAGTACATCAAGCACTGTACCAAGAATTGTTGAAATGATACTGAATGCTGCTTCAAACACAGGTGCCAGAAGTTCACAGAAACCATTCCAGATTTTTTTCAGTGTATTTACCACTGCAGTAAAATCAATATTAAGGGCTGCCAGCCTTTCCTTGATCCCTTCAACAAATGCCTGTATCTTCTTGACAATACCTTCCCAGATCGCTGTCATGGCATTTCTGAATTCCTCGTTAGTATCCCACAGATGTTTAAATGCAGCCACTAAAACGGCCACCACGGCAATAACCGCCAGCACAGGTCCTGCTACCGCCCCAAGTGCGCTTGCAAGCCCGGTTACCGAACCGCTGCTTCCTGCGATCTTTACTCCAAGACTTGCGATCCCTTTGGCAAGGGAAGAAAAGCCTTTCATCGCTGTCCCTACGGTTGAGATCGTTTTTCCAAGAATGATCAGGAACGGTCCGATGGCTGCAACCACCGCTGCAACACGGATGATCAGGTTTCTCTGGGATTCATCCATGCTGTTCAGCTTATCTACAAATCCCTGTATCTTTGAGACAAGACTCCGGATCACAGGCATAAGCGCCTCTCCAAAAGAAATGGCCAGACCTTCCACCGCTGATTTTAAGATGGTGATCTGACCGGACAGGTTATCAAGCTGTGTATCTGCCATCTGCTGTGCAGCACCACCGGATTCCATAATGGACTTTTGAAGGCTGTCCCAGGTATCCCCGGTATTTGCAAGTAGAGAATTTACGGATGAGAGATCCGTTTTATTAAAGATCGTACTGATGATATTATTCTTCTCGGCAGAGGTCATGCCATCCATAGACTTATTAAGGTCAGAAAGGATATCGTTCAGACTCCTCATGTTTCCCTGCGAATCATAAACCTGAAGACCGAGACTCTCCATACAGGCAGCTGCCTTATCGGTCGGACTCTGTAATGCAAGGATCACGTTTCTAAGATGTGTACCGCCCTCTGCTCCCTTGATACCATTATTGGCCAGAATACCAAGGGCTGTATTTAATTCTGCCGTACCGCCTTTTACGGATTTAGCAGTTGCACCAATGATAAGGATTCCTTCCCCTAGCTGCGCCACGGATGTGTTCGTGGTCGATGCTGTTTTTGCCATCTGATCGACCATTGTATTGGCTTCATCCGTCTGCATGCCAAGGGCTGACATGGCATCCGTTACCATATCCGATGCAGATGCAAGATCGATATCTCCTGCGGCTGCCAGATTCAGTACCGTTGGAAGCGTATCACACATCTGCTGTGTATCATAACCCGCCAAAGCAAGGTAATTAAGTGCCTGTGCACACTCACTTGCAGAAAAGGCTGTTTTCTCTCCCATCTGCTTCGCCAGGGTACGCAGGGTATCCATCGTATTTACGGACTGTCCATCCACCTTTGACATGGAATCAGCCGTAATTCCCATCGTGGCCTGTACCTGGCTCATGGAAGAATCAAAATCTGCCGTAGTCTTCACTGCTGCCGTACCAAGACCTGCAACTGCCGCCGTTACGGGAAGCATTTTTGTTCCGACACCGGATATCTTATTTCCGACTGACTCCAGCTTCCCACCAACCTCTTCGATTTTTGCAAGGGCAGCATTGGAATTTACCGCTTCCTGTGCCAGCTTTTGGAGTTCCTGTTCCGTTTCGATGATCTCCCTCTGAAGGGCATCATATTTGTCCTGTCCCAGATCCCCGTTCTCCATCTGCTGCTTTGCCTGTTCCTGTGCTGTTTTTAAAGCATCCAGTTTTTCTTTGGTAGAACCGATGGCATCCTTTAAAAGTTTCTGCTTCTGTGCAAGCAGCTCTGTATTTGCCGGATCCAGTTTCAGCAGCTTATTGACATCCTTCAATGAGGACTGGGTCGTCCTGATCGTTGCATTTACATTTTTTAGGGCTTTGTCAAGACCAGTGGTATCCCCTCCGATCTCGACCGTGATTCCTTTAATCCTGCTTGCCACCTGCACACACCTCCCCCGTCATGGCAGAAAAAAAACACCGATCACAATTAAATGATCGATGCCTTATTTTCATAAAATCATAATTTTCTAAGTATAGGAAAAGCACCGCAAAATGCGATGCTTTTCCATTCGTCATATCAGGTTTACATTACCATTCATCTTCCTCGTCAAACAGATTTCCTGCCGATGATAAAAAACCAATTTCCCCTGTGTCCATGTCCATAACCGTATGATCAGATAACCTCATTAAAAGATCACCATCTTCATCCACTGCCATGCTATCCGATATTGTATAGCCCGTCTTTCCATTAAACAGGTTATAAAAAAAGTTTCCCATACAAATACCTGCCTTTCTCAGATTCCTAGTCATCACACCAGCCAAAGCCAAAATCCGGCTCATAATAAATCATATCCTGGTCAAAGTGATTCCCTATTTTTCGGGTTTTTCCTTCGTTCGTTCTTCTCGCCCGGTATGCCTTATTATTCGGATTATTTTGATTGGCATAATCATTAAGCTGCTGTTTCGTATGAGTTTTACCGGATACTCCTTTTCTCTTAGCCATAGTTATCCTCCTTTCTTCCTGATCCCATTAAATAACCTGCAGAAGATAGCGGACACTTTTTGTCACCTTCTAAGCTGAATCCCTAGAATATTTTCCAAGGATTATTCCTGCATAATTATTTTCTCAGGAGTGGAGAATAATTTCTGTATTCTTTCAAACAGAAATTATACAATATCATAATAACATGATTTTTCTGATGCTGCTATCAGAATTTATCAAAATCATCCTGCGTGGCGATCTTATTATATTTCACGCCATCATTTGCTTTTTCCGTCCACATGTCGATCACCAGCCCCACCGTCAGAAGATCCAGATCCGATATGGATATTCCAATCTCTACGCTGCGCAGAAGGAACAGCGGTGTTGTCATTTCCCGTTCACTTCTGCCAGACCTTTTTTTGCTGCCACCTCTGTTGCAAGGTTATCACCCCACAGTTCCAGGATCTGAGGCAGCACCTCATAGATGAAAACATATCAAACTGGTCCAGCCAGTCATCAATGGATGCCGGGATGCTGTTATCCGCATGGTAGGCCATGATATATGCAACATTCTCAAAGATCTCCAGGTCATCGATCTGGAACTCATCCCCATCCTCGGTCTTACCCTTATAGGATTTTTCCAGTTTCGACAGATCCTTAAAAATATCCCTCTTGAACTTTGCACGGTATAATCTCGGAACGGTCGCAGATGACCGGAATGGGATCGTTTTCCCACAAATTTCAATTTCTCTTTTTAACATACCCTTTCACCTTATCCTTTCGCACTGCTTTCTTCTGTTTCTGACGGAATGTATACGGACTTATACCAGTTCGCATATGTCGCTGCATCCGTGGTATCTCCGGTACGGCTCTTTACCAGTCCGTCGCTCCTCGGATCAGCCGTCAGCGACAGCTTCTCCGTTCCCGGCTCGATCGTATCTTCTTTTGTTTCGGATTCGATGGATGGGCGGGATGCCGTACAGTTATACATCACATGGCGGATACTATTCACATCCCCGTCAAATTCAAATAACAGGGCAAATTTTACACTTTCCCCGATGTTTGTACTTTCCACAAGCACGCCTTTTCCATCCAGCTTCTCCTGTAAGATCTCCGTCCGGAACCACTCCGGAATCAGTGCAATTTCCAGATCACCGCTGTATCCGTTATTCGTTACGGAACGGAAATATACGATACCATCTGCATAAAACGGTGTGGATTCCCCTTCTGCATCCAGGCTAATACTGACTGCTCCGGGGATTGCCTTTGGATTTTCATAAGAAAATGTTGTCTCACCGCTGCTGCTCACTGTTTCCTTCAGCTTTGCTGCATGGACATTTTTCAGATTATATTTTACTTTATTTCCCATGTCTAAACCTCCATCTCAAATGAATACAGGACTTCATACAATTTCTCGCTTTCAATCCATACCTCGGATTTCTCATAAAAAATACCCTGCTTATCCAGCACGGCTTCTACTTTCTGTTCTGCCGACAAGTCCTTACAGTCGGTATACAGTTCGATATGGACTTCCGTAATCTTCAGATACACCTTTCCGTCCGCAGAAAAATGATTACTCTGCGGAAGAAGATAGCACACAAACGGCGGTTCTGCTGCTTCCCCCTCTTCAAAGTGGTCGTAGGCAAATGGCAGTCCTGTTTCTTCCATCATCTTAACCAGATCATCCATTCCGGATCCCCCTCTCGATTTCTTCCTCAAGCTGGCGGATTCCTGACTCCTCTGCAGGTGCAATATGCGGTCTTGCTGCTACCCGGCCGCCTCCCCTTTTTGCATGTCCATGCTCCAGGAGATGAGCGATCTGGTATCGGTTTTTGGAATGTACCGTCACCTGCAGGGACTTACTGTCTTCCCCGGTCTTTTTGACCGCCCAGCTTTTTCCATAAGTTCCGGTCTTTTTCGGTGCTGTGTCCGCAATCTCCTCCCGGACTGTTTTTCCGGCATTCCTGACCGCCTTTTTCATCACTTCCGTAGTCAGACTGGAATAATCGTCCAGCTCCTTCATGACTTCCGATGCAAGGGCATCCGCTTTGATCTTCTTTGCCATTTCCAATTCACCTCACCGTTTGATCCGTTCCGCACGGATCCTGACAGATTTATTTTTATACTGCACGTTATCAATAAACGTAATATTATAAAGATCCCCACGGAACCTGATGCGGTAATGCTCACTGTCCAGGGCTGCCACCTCGCTGCAGTACCGGATAATAAAATCCAGTTCAGACTGGGCATTCAACTGCTTTGCTGCCCAGTATTCTTTTCCAGACAGGTTATTGGCATAAGCAGCACAGGAATACACATCTTCCCAGACTGCCGTATGGTTTCCGATCTTATCTGTTTTCACGGAACTTTTCTGGAGCGTGATCCGGTCACGCATCAACTCGATCATTAAAACTTCTCCTTCCGTATGCCAAAGAGCAGATATTTCACGGTCTCCGTCATGGCCTTATGGTCGGCTTCCTCCCTGTGCTCATAAAGGTAAGCGATCACATACAATTCCGCTGTCCGCACAACTGCTTCATGCTTTTTAAGTACCGCTGGAGTCCGTCTTGTTACATTTTTAATCAAAGCATTTGCAGTTTCCATCAGATCGAGGATAAAACTATCCTCGTCTGATGAATCCACCCTCAAATACCCTTTGGCTTCCTCAAGCGTTACAAACATTCAGCCCACCTACTTTCCGGCAGCTTTCACATCGAGTGTTTTCACTGCCTCAGACAGGATCAGCTTGCCGTCAACACGCTCGGAAGCGAGAAATCCAACCTGTCCCGTTGTAGCATAAAGCTCATTCAGTCTCTTGAAACTTCTGCCCTGGCGTTCTGCGATCCAGTAATAACTGTAATCACCGAATGCCATCACACGTTTTCCTGCTGCAAGCTCCGGCACATAAATGGATGTACGGTAAGGGCGGTTCAAGATCCTGTCCGGCTCTCCTTCCCTTACAGATGGCTGCCAGATATAATTTCCGTTTCCATCCTTCAGTTTTCTGATTGCCTTAACAGTCGAATCATTCAGAAGCCATACTGCCTTGTTACGGTATGGAGCTCGAAGGGAATAGTAAAGATCCATGACATCATCAAACGTAATGGTGGTATTTGCAGCTGTCACTCCTGTTTCAGCACCGCCTGTTGCGTTGAAAATACCTGTAGGTTTTCCTGCTCCGTCACCGATGAAAAAGGCTTCTTCTTCCTTTGCACCGATCCTTCTTCCAAACTCCCTGGAAATATACTGTTCGATATTAAACACGCTGTCATTTAAAAGCTCATCTGAAACCTTGATCATGGTTGCCAGCTTATGAGCCCCAATGGTTGTCTGCCCAAAACTGTCATTGGATTCTGTAAACTGACCTCCTTCATCGATCCATGCTGCCTCACCCTTTGATGTGACGATTGGAATCTTACGGTCACCGCTCGATGTCTTGATAACAGTAGCCAGATTACGGAAGAATACTTCATCATTCAGGGCTTCCACCAGTGTTCTTTCATACTCATCCGGCACAAGATATCCACCCTCGGAATCTGTACCAATAGAAAGAGCGTTCTGTACTTCGTATGACATCTTGTTTCTCATACCGTTCCAGAACGCTTTTCTGTACTCATCGGTTGCCCTTCCTGTTTTTGTCTCCCCGCCAGTTCTGGCATGCGGCTGATTGGTGATCGGGGTGCTTGTTGCCTTTGCAAGCTCTGCATCAATGGCAGCCTGTCTTTCCAGTCTCTCGATCTCTTTTCCAAGATTTACGACATCCGCTTCCATCTTGTCATAGGTGGCTGCATCTTCAGCAGAAACAAAACCTTCCTGTGTTCTCTTTGCATCAAGGAATGCTTTTGCAGCTTCCCACGCCTTCGCTCTCTTTTCTCTTAATTCTAAAATCTTACTCATAGTTCAATATCCTCCTTAATGTGCTAAGAGACTCAGTCTCTTCTCCAACTGGTTGACTGGTATCATGGCATCCATATCAGACACCTTGGAAAGGAACGATTCATTCATCGCCTTGGTAGAAAACATCATGGAATCCTGCTGGAACGGGAGCTTCTTTTTCCCGTTTTTGTCCTTATCATCCTCTCCGTCCCCTTTCTCTCCATCACTGCCTTCCTCCGGCTTTTCTTCCGGATCATCCGGCTTTTTCTTTTTCTCATCCTCATCGGAATCAAAAAGGATCTTATCCGCAAAGCCAAGCTCCACCGCCTTCTTTGCATTGAACCAGGTCTCGTCATCCATCATGTGCGAGAGCCTTGCACGGGTAAGCCCCGTCTTGAATTCATAGGCATTCAGGATGGATTCCTTGACCTCATTCAGCATGGCGATTGCTTTCTGCATATCCTTCGCCTCACCCATTGCCATCGTTGCAGGATTATGAATCATCATCATAGCCACCGGGGATACACAGACCTTATCTCCTGCCATAGCAATCACGGATGCTGCCGAAGCTGCAATGCCGTCAATCTTGACCGTCACGCTTCCCTTATAATCACGGAGCATGTTATAGATCTGGGCTGCTGCAAACACATCACCGCCCGGTGAATTGATCCACACCGTGATATTTCCATTTCCGGCATTCAGTTCATCTTTGAAAAGCTGCGGGGTGACTTCGTCCCCGTACCATGTTTCATCCGAGATCATGCCATTTAAAAAGAGCGTCCTTTCCATGTCAGGCACGCTCTCATCTTCATTCCTTATCCAGTTCCAAAACTTCCGCTTCATCTTTTACCTCTCTTTCTGCTGTTTTCCTGTGCAGGGAGTTTTTTCTCTTCCTGTGTCTGTCCGGTATCCTTCCCAGCAAATGCACCCGCATCTGCAAGTTTTGTCATAGCACCGTTAATAAGATACAGGCTTCCTCCTTCTTCATCCGGGATCGGATTCATGTTCTCCATCTCACGGATGTCATTGGCAGAAAACCACCCGTTCTGCCTTCCGACCGCATAGCCGTTCATCCTTGACTGGTAATCCCCACGGAGGAGGCCATCCACATTCAGCTTGATAAAATACTTTCCTTTCTCTCCCGGCAGAAGGAGTGATCTCTGTAAGGACTGCTCCCACCGGATCACCCACGGGTCAAGTGTGTATTTTACGAACTCCAAAGACTGCTGCTCAATATTGGAAAAACTCGATTTATCAAGGTCACCTATCATATGCGGTGGTATTCTGTATAACCTTGCGATCTCATTGATCTGGAATTTCCTTGTCTCAAGGAACTGTGCTTCTTCCGGTGGGATGCCTATCTGCTGGTACTTCATTCCTTCTTCAAGCACTGCGATCTTGTGTGCGTTATTCACACCACGGTATACGGAGTTCCAGGATTCCCTCACCTTTGACGGGTCTTTCAGGACTCCCGGATGCTCCAGAACACCTCCCGGATTTGCCCCGTTTGCAAAGAAACTCGCCCCGTATTCTTCACAGGCAAGTGTCATTCCGACAGCGTTCTTTGCCATTGCAATCGGGGAATATCCGATCAACCCGTCAAATCCCAGTCCGGGGATATGAAGCACCTCCTCAGCTTTCAGCCTGATATCTCCATATTCCTTGAACATGGGGTTTTCATCACTGTTTCTGGAATACACATAATAGATGTTTCCACGGTCATCCCTCCGCACATCCATCTTATCCGGAAGGAGCGGATAAAGCCCAAGCACCCTTCCAGTCCCGTCCCTTATGATCTGGGCATACGCATTTCCCCATATTAAAAGATGACTCATCAGTGTTTCCCTGAACACAAATGAAGTCATCTCCGGGTTCGGCTCGTCATGGAGCAGATAATATAAAGGATGATCATGCACCAGCTTCTTGCCGCCGTCATCCTGATACTCATATACATGAAGCGGTAAAGATGCCACTGCTTCCGCAAGGATTCTGACACAGGCATATACTGCCGTAGTCTGCATTGCAGTCCTTTCATTCACAGGCTTTCCGCTTGTTGTTCTTCCGAACAGAAATGAATATCCTGCATCTGCTGCCTTGTCCACAGGCTTATCCCTCGCCTGTCCAAATCCAAATAAACTCTTAATTCCCATACGATACCTCCGCTGTTAAAATACTATAATTCCTCTGTCATCATATACACTTCCGTCACTACCTTCGTTTCTGATTGCACGGTCAAGTGCCATAACGGTTGCAACAGCCCCATCGATCTTCTCTGTGGATTTTTCTTTATCCATTTTGATGTTCCCTGCAGGATCCTGACGGACAAACACATTATCCATCATCCACCGCAGCACCTTATGACCGCCATGTGCGATCCGTCCTTCCAGTGTCAGCTTCATCAGTTCCTTGGTCGGTGGACTCATATCCTTATATCCCTGTCCGAACGGGACAACGGTAAAGCCCATGCCCTCAAGGTTCTGCACCATCTGTACTGCTCCCCATCGGTCAAAGGCAATTTCCTTAATATGAAACTTCGTACCAAGTTCATCAATAAACTGCTCTATGAATCCATAATGGATGACATTTCCTTCCGTAGTCTTTAAACACCCTTCGGCTGCCCAGACATCATACGGAACATGGTCCCTTCGTACACGCAGCCTCATGTTATCCTCCGGTATCCAGAAATACGGAAGGATCACATACTTTTCGGTATCATTCCTTGGCGGGAACACAAGCACGAATGCCGTGATATCCGTGGAACTTGAAAGGTCGAGTCCGCCATAGCATTCCCTTCCGAGAAGCTCTTCTTCATTCACTGCAAAGGAACAGGCATCCCACTTATCCATCTGCATCCACCGGGTGCTCTGTTTCACCCACTGATTCAGGCGGAGCTGCCGGAACACATTCTCCTCTGCTGCATTCTCTTTTGCACTGATATAGGCATTCTGCACTTTCTCAATGTCAATCGTGTATCCAAGTGACGGATTTGCCTTATACCACACATCCTCACTCGACCAGTCATCCTCATCAGAAGCCCCATAAATTACCGGATAAAAAGTCGGGTCGATCTTTCTTCCTTCAATAATATCCAGAGCCTTCTGATGCTGTTCAAAACACACGGAATTCCTGTCTGTCCCGGCTGTTGTGATCAGGAAGAACAATGGCTGTGTTCTGGCATCACCAGAACCTTTGGTCATGACATCGAACAGTTCCCGGTTCGGCTGTGCATGCAGCTCATCAAAGATGACCGCATGAACATTCAGACCGTGCTTGGTGTACGCCTCTGCCGACAGCACCTGATAGAAGCTGTTGGTCGGTTTATATACAAGCCTTTTTACGGACATGACGGGCTTGATCCTTTTCTTCAGTGCCGGACACTGGTCTACCATATCCACCGCAACATCGAATACGATGGAAGCCTGCTGTCTGTCGGAAGCACAGCCGTAGACCTCTGCTCCCCACTCACCGTCACCGCATGTCATATACAGTGCAATGGCAGCCGCCAGCTCCGATTTTCCGTTTTTCTTCGGTATCTCACAGTAGCAGGTATTGTATTGCCTGTATCCGTTTTCCTTTACCGTCCCATAAAGGGTACGGATGATCTCATCCTGCCAGGGGAGAAGTTCAAACGGAACTCCCCTCCACCTTCCTTTGGTGTGTTTCAGGCAGTTTATAAAATTGACTGCATGATCTGCTTTTGCTTCATCAAACATTATCCTGCACCGCCTTTCACAAGCAGAAGCTCCATTTCATCATTCTGCTTATCTTCCCCGCTGTCCGTGGAGATACGGCTTCTTGCAGACGGGGTCAGTCCGAACTGCTCACAGAACTTATTCATGATCTTCAGATATGTCTGTGCGATGGATACCTGCGGTACCTGCTGCCAGTATCCGCTCGGGGTCTTTACGATGGTCCCGTGCTGTGTAATAAACTCCTCTGCTTCTTTCCATCTCGCATATGCCTGACAGTATCCTGCGAATGCTGCCATATCTATTTCTGTCAGGATGCCGAGATGCTCCAGCTGTTTCGCCATCCTTCTCCATTCTTTCTTTGCCTCATCCTCAAGCCATGCCGGACAGCGCGGGGCTTTTTTCTCCGGCTTTGGTTCGCCCGTATTAAGGCTTCTCTTGCCCGGATTGCCCTCAAGCACCTTTACTGCCGTAGGCTTTGGTTTTCTTCCTCTCTGTGCCACTGTCCTCACCTCCCTGTAAAAAAATGGCAACAAAAAAAGACTCCCGAAGAAGCCTTTTTACATAACCGCTATCTGTTTGACCTGTGTATGGTCTCTATAATTTCTTCCTGTTCTTCCCTGCTCACGCCCATGCTTGCAAGTGCCTCACGGGTTCCACAGTCTGGACAGATAAGCGTCTGGTTATCTTCCCTTGAAAGGGCAGGTGTCCGTGTGTATCCTGCCCCGCATTTCGGGCAGATCCTTATTCTTAATGTTTCAGTCTTCATATCCTGCCTCCTTCACCGCCCTGATCTGTGCCTCGGAAAGATAATGCTCATCAAATCCGAAACTGATATAACCTTCAAGGCATGTTCTTACATAGGAAAGGGAAGGAATCCCGATTTTCCGCTCTTCGTGCATGATATACACAAAGCATTTTCTTTTCCTCATTTTCCCCGTCCGTATTCCCCTGATATCCAGTTCCATATCCTTTTTGTAATAAAAAACAGGGCATCCTTCATAACGGTCAAGTGCCTTTTCATCTGTTTCGGTAACAGTCCAGACCGCAACGGGAACCTCACTGCCTTTCTTCGGCTCAATCGTAAGGTATGCCCCTGTAAGACTTCCCTTGAAAAGCAGTTCGTAATCCTTGATGACTGCCGTCCCCATGACCTTTGCGGTCGGACAACGCATTTTCATCTGCCGTAAATTCAGGTTGCTGCCATAAGCAATGTAATATCTTTTCTCCATAATGCTCCATCCTTTCTGAAGGGAACACCCTTCTACCACCTTAAGACCGCACATGGCGGTCAATGCTCCAAGGTGGCAGGAGGCTGTGCCCTTCAAGCTGCCCTTCCGCTTCTAAAAGCGGTGTCTCCTGCAAGTCTCTTTGTAAGGATGTCCCTTGCGGTCTTGAATTCATCCCCGATGAATCCGAGGCGTAAAAGCCATGTCCTCATTGCATATTTCGGATTTTCTGTCTGCTGCGGTTTCGGGCTTGCCGTCCTTACTTCCTTTGCCATCTGGCTTAAGGCAAGGCAGAGCTGGATGTAGCTTTTCAGCTGTCCCGCATGCAGTCCGTTCAGCTTTCCGTCAGCCGGGGCATCAAATTGGAAAAGCCTGAACTCGACCGTCCCTTTTGTAAAAGTAGCATGGTAGTTTAACATATGGTATCGGCTGTCGTTGTAATGATGGTCTCTTCCGTAGCTTGCCCCGTTTGCCGTATACCAGATGTCTGCAAGGGCTGCCATCGTTTTCGGTTTCTTTTTATTGAGTTCCTTAAGGAATCTTGGGTCTACCGTTTTGCAGTAGCGGTTCATCCTCCAGCTGTCGAGGTTTAAGGCATCCGCTAAAAGATTCTCATGTCCCGCCATGATGTTTGCAAGGTTTCGTAAAGTCTGCGGTGTGTGTCCGTTTGCTCCGATGTGGATGTGGACTCCGCATCCCCTTGTGGCATCGCTCTTGGCTCCTGCGTGTCTGAGCTTTCTTATTAGTTCCTGGAGAAGTTCGATGTCTTCGTAGTGAAGGATCGGTGTGACCAGTTCGCATTTTTTATCATCCGGTCCTGAAATGCTGCAATCCTTCTGGAATTTCCATTCCCTTCCGTTTGCATCCCATGCTGACCATGTGTAATATCCGTTTCTGGAAGCCGTGTTTTCAAATCTTCCTGTTCCGAAAAATGCTGCTGCAAGTTCTGCAGCCTTATCCCTTCGGATGTTGTTCATCTCAACCTCGACCCCGATGGTCTGTTTCTTCATTTCCTCGATCTGTTTTGCAATCCTTTCGTTCATGGCTTGTACCTCCGTTTGTTTTCTTCCCTTTCGGTAGGTACATATTCGCTCTAAAACACATATATATCCAGTTATATCGCACCCATAAACTGCACAAAGATCTGTTCCGAAACCTGTGTAAATTATGGCAAGTCCTATTTCATCGGCATCATCATTTCTAGATATTTCTGAGCTTCATTTTCATCCATCTGCCCGAGTTTTTCGTATACCATCCATTCTTCCTCTGTCTGTGGTGCTGGCAGCGGATATGGATATCTTCCTAACAGATATTCCAAAGAGACCTGAAATTCATTGGCAATACTGACTGCCTCTGCAATGCTCATCTTAACTTCACCATTCATAAGTTTCTTTGCTCTCTGTCTTTTTAAACCACACCGTTCTGCAAGTTCAGGAATTCCTATCCCATGAATCTTTACGATCTCCTGCAGCCGTTCTGCGATCACTTTTTCAATGCCGTCTGTCTGCACCTCCCGGACCTCTGTCTGCGAAAGCGGTTCTATATCCTGTAGCTCTTCCTCTGTCATCCCAAAAGCTTCTGCGATACACATCCGCTCCAAATGGCTGGGTTTTCCCCTGCCGCCAAGCAGCCGTTCCACCCGTTCTTCCTTAATTCCACATTTTTCCGAAAACTCCGTTATATCCATCTGATGCTTTTTCATCAATGCCATCAGCTTTCCTCTGACTTCTTTCACTTCATTATCCCCTTTTAAAATTCTTCATCTGTGCAGAAGGTCATCCCCATCTGCAGTTTTATGTAGATATTTGTATAGCGTTCCCTTTCGCTGCCATCAGATCCCATCATGGCTCGAAGGAAGAACTGCTCCGCAGCTTTCTTCGATTCCCATGTCTCTTCTTTACCATAGCAGACCTTCACAATCTTATCCATCAGTCTTTAACCTTTCTCCATTCATCCACTCCATAGATCATCGCCAGTGACCCGTGTCCGTCCCATACCGTATGGAGCTGTCCTGCATCATCCACATATTCCACGGTTCCGGTGGTTCCTGACGGGATCTTCCGGTAGGGGGCATCAAGGCGGATAAGCTCCACCCTGGTTCCTACAGGATATTCCTTCCTCAGTCTCTCAAGTGTCTGTCTGCTTACTCCGAACATACCGTTGACCCCCTTTCTGCCCTGCGGTTGGCTTTCCACTTTTCCGCATCTTCCGGGGTACGGAATGCCGTATGGCCTTTCAGCCCCTTAAGGAAGAAGGATCTTGTTTCCTTTCCTTCGCTCCCGCCAAATCCTATGGATACCAGCCATGCCCTCATGTAATATTTTTCATTCTCTTCAATGGTCTGTTTCGGATTCACACGTTTCTGTTCCGATGCTTTCTTTACCATTGCCGATGCAAGTCTGCAGTATTCCATCATGTCATCGGTATGCGGAAATCCCGTGAACTCAATGTTCCCGTCTGCAAAGGTAACACCGCTGCATCCGCCCTGTTCCGTAATGAACCCTGCTGCCGTCTCCGTATCTTCGAAGGTACTTTCGGCAAGGGCATTTATAAGGCTGTCTGCTATGGAAATGCACTCCCTTCCGACTGCCCTGTTGATAAGGTACTGTTTGGAATGCATCATGTTTATCAGGTTGATGATGCCCTGTGGTGTCATGCTGCCGATCGGTATTTTGATCTCTGCTTCCGGTTCTTCCATCTGTGTTTCCTGTATCTCTTCTGCCACGTCATTCTGGAAAAGCACCCTTCTCACCTCGTCTTCCATGCTATCATCTTCAAATATGATCTTTGCGTCCCTGTCCACCATGATGTTTCCGATGCGGTATGCAAAGGATGGCGGTCCAAGATATTCTGATCTCTGTCCGAAATGTCCGGATAAGGCTTTTACTAATTCTTTCCTGTTTTCAGCATTTGTAATAATTTCCATTCTGCTGGTCTCCTTTCCTTTTGGTAATACCATATATCACTCTGAATGCCCGTATAGTCAAGCAGATAATGGTACTTTCCAAAAGAAAATGTACTGTCCGTTTCTGGACTCCGGAAGCAACATCGCAACCGCTTAAATAACTGTTGTAATAACTGCATTTTCCATAAGTGCTGCTGAGATCCGATGCATTTATGTCCAGCAGTTTCATAACCGAGCTTGAAGCCGCCAATGCCGGAACATACATCAAGAAAGGCTATCTATCTCATTATACTGTCCTACCTTGCATAATTGCTGATATGAAATTTTCATATCGTCACGGATGACAAATACATCCGCATCCGAACCGCACTGTTCAATGTAGCGGTTTACGATCACATCCACAAACTTCTCATCCAGTTCGATGCCGTAACAGATACGGTGTGTCTGCTCACAGGCGATCAGCGTAGAGCCAGAACCAAGGAACGGATCAAGCACGATGCAGTTGCTCATGCATGAGTTCTGGATCGGATATGCCATAAGCGCCACTGGCTTCATGGTCGGATGATCCTTGCTCGCCTTCGGACGGTCATATTCCCAGATGGTGGTCTGCTTCCTGTCGGAATACCACTGGTGCTTCCCGCCTTTCTTCCATCCGAACAGACACGGCTCATGCTGCCACTGGTACGGGCTTCTTCCAAGAACCAGTGCGTTCTTCTTCCAGATGCAGCACCCGGAAAGATAAAAACCTGCATCCTTGAATGCCTTTCTGAAATTCAGCCCTTCCGTATCTGCATGGAATACATAAATGGATGCATCCTGTTCCATCGACTGCTCCATATTTACAAATGCAGCAAACAGGAACTTATAGAAATCCTCATCCGGCATGTTGTCATTTTTGATCTTGCCGGCTGTCTCCTCAACATTTACATTGTATGGCGGGTCAGTCAGGACAAGATTTGCTTTTTGTCCATCCATCAGCTTATCGTAGGTTTCCGGCAGAATGGAATCACCGCAGATAACACGGTGCTTTCCTAGCAGCCATACATCACCTGTCTTTGCCACGATTGGCTTTGCAAGCTCCGCTTCCACATCGAAGTCATCTTCCATGATCTTCTTATCATGCACAGAATTAAAAAGCTGTTCGATCTCTGGCGGTTCAAAACCCGTGATGCTGACATCAAATTCTGAATCCTCAAGGTCTTTGATGAGGTCGGCCAGAAGTTCCTTATTCCATTCACCTGTAATTTTATTAAGCGCTACATTAAGTGCCTTCTCCTTGTTCTTGTCGATATCGACCACGATACATTCCACTTCCGTGTATCCGAGGTCTGCAAGGACCGTGGCCCTCTGGTGTCCTCCGATAATGGTCATGTCTGAGTTGATGATGATCGGCTCGACATAACCGAACTCCCTAATGGAATTCTTGATTTTTTCATACTCCTTATCACCTGGTTTTAATTTCTTCCTTGGATTATAGGAAGCCGGGATAAGGTCTGCTATTTTATAACTCTGAAACTGCATCTTCCATATCCTCCTCTGCTAAAAACCTGTGCCGGAAATAACATTCACGGCCACAGTATTTTCTGTTCTTGTTTCCATAGGAAATGAAAGGCTTCCCACACTGCTCACATACAAGCGTGTAAGAAGCCTTCTCACTTTTCCTCACTGCTTCTGGGTGTGCCTTCCACCATTCCCTTCTGCATTTTTCGCAACAGAACCTTCTCGGTCTGCCAGTCTTCGGCTGCGTGATCGGATTACCGCAGAAGTGGCACACCTCTTTACCGTCCACCATGAGTTTCATATTTTTTGAAACCACCGTGGCATATCCGGCAAGGTTGTGCCTCTTGCAGTAATTCCTTACGATGTCACGGGATAGTCCGATTGCCATTCCGATGGCTTTATAGCCCATCCCCTTCATCCGCATCTCGTTAATTTGCTTTGCCTGTGTGTCAGTCATCCTTTCCACTCTCCTTCCGGCACACAAAAAAAGACCGGAAAAACAATGTTTTTACACTGTTTTCCAGCCTTAAATAATGCGTTTTCCCTGATTTTCTGGCAAAAGGAAATACCCCTTTTTGCCGTGTTTTAAGTACATTCTGCGAAAATTATCATACCCTTTTTATATCCCCCCTGTTTAATTCTGCGAAAATTCACGCAAAGGGGGCCATCGGTCTTCAGCGGTTCAGACTGTAGAGATTTAGATACCCCCACGGTCTGCCGTCAGAACCGATACTCAGGATTGTTATCTTCGTTCCATGTCTTTTTATCATGACAAGGCTTGCAAAGGCTCTGCCAGTTCTTCTCGTCCCAGAACAGGACGGGATCGCCACGGTGCGGTCTGATATGATCGACCACAGTTGCTGTCACTGCATGGCCTTCCTTTAAGCACTGAACACACAAAGGATGTGCCTTCAGGTATCTTGCCCTTGCCTTCTGCCACTGCCTGTTGTAACCACGCTTGCTGCTGCTCGCCCTGTCACCACGGTGCAGTGCTTCATGCTCCTCACAGTACAGTCCGTCTGTCAGCTTTGGGCATCCGGGGTGTCTGCACGGCTTCTTTGGTTTCATCGGCATCTGCCATTCCTCCCTTCTATGTACACGGGCGGTGTGAAAGGATTGAAAAGGCACCGCCTTACGGCAACATAAAAAGGAGCGTTTCCGCTCCCTTTCTTTTTTGCCATCTTAATCATAGCAGATACAAATTAAAAAGTCAGTAAACCATTAGTGCACCTTTAGTAAACCTCTAGTGCACCTATTCCTTTAATCACTCGACAGATGCCAGCCATTCTCGCTCTTTACAGGAAATCCATACTCTTTTCCTGCCCACTCCCGCTTACCAATTGCATTATCAATTACTGGAAGTAGATCCCACAAATGACCTCTGGTTTCCATACTAAGTTTTGGATTCAGATATGCCTTCTGAACAGAATCTCTTACATCCTTAAGCTCTTCTAAGTCAGCTTTTTCATACCATTTAGCTGATAGCGGTTTGCCTTTTTTGATTTCATCTTTTAAAGTCAGCCATACATTTGTAATACTATCCTTATTCTTCAGTCCAAGTATCACTGCAATAACTGCTGCAACACTCACCCCCGCTAAAGCAAGCTGGTCTTTATGTTCTTTAACCCACTTAACCAATCCCTTCTTATCATTCTCTATCTCTTCTGGATTCTTCTGTTGTACTTCTTCCATCACCAATACCCCCTGCTATTCTTCTATGTCAACACAATTGCCGTTCTTATCTATTGTTCAAAAAACTGATTTCCAGATAATCTGGACCAAGATAATGATTTCGCAGCCTTGGCCTGTTTGGCATACTTGGCACATTTAGCTGGCTTCGCATATTTAGCTCCTTTGACTGGCTTTACACATTTAACTGGTTTTACTGGTCCAGAGCCAGTTGCATTTTCCGTAAAGAAAACGCAGCAGCCATTTAAATCCCTAATCCAACCATCTTCAAACCAGCCAAATTGATGACCATTAAATCCGTAAACGGCATCACCATATAAATATGCTACTGGTCTTCCATTAAAAAGATAAATATGAATTCCGTCATCATGTAAATACGCTATTGCTTTGCCATGTGAATCATAAAAAGTCATAACCATCCTCCTTTTCGAATTCAAATCTGATTAGTTTCAATGTGCTTTTATATATTTATATTTTACCATAACGCAAACAAAAAAGACAGCCGTCTGACTGCCTTAATTGTACTCTGCATATGCGCCTATCTGTATCTGGAGTGCCACGGTAATCTGCTCCATGACCATGTCATCCAGCACTTCCCCAATTCTTTCTCCAAGCCTTGTTTTATCAAGGGTTTCCACCTGTTCCGCCAGTGCCATGCTCGGTTTATTCAGACCGCTGCTTTTCTTCAGCGGAATCTGCACATGGGTCGGAAGATACTTCTTTTTCCACACCCTTGCCGACAGCGGAATGACCGTAACCACAGGCGAATGCTTATTTGCCTTATTATTGCTTACCATCAGTGCCGGACGCACACCGCCCTGTTCGCTTCCGGCCTTCTCTCCAAAATCCACATAATAAATATCGCCACGCTTACACATAAAAAACCTCCTATCCGAGGACAAAGGCTTCCACCTGTCTGTCCCTCATTTCATACTGTTTATCCAGTTCCTTCAATGCTGCTTTTCTGTATTTCCCGATCATCGTATGGCTCACATGGTATCTTTCCATCATGATGTCCCATGTCATATCCTCATCCAGAAGATCCGTGATAATGCTTCTATGTCTTTCATCCAGTCCGTTCACTGCATGCTCGAAAAAATCCAGTTCTTCCTTCAGGAACATATATCTTTGGAAAAGAAAACCGTACCACTCGTCATTCTCCCGTTCCATTGCTGCCTTATACTTGATCGCTATGTTTGCCGTTTTATCAGAAAGAGTGCTCGTCTGCACCCTTTCCCCTTCCTGATGGGAATAGAGCATGGAATCGATCATGTCCTGTTCGCTCACTCCCTGAAACTGACGGAGCTGGAACTCAGTCACGGTCAGTTCCTTTTTCATGTTCTTATATTCCTTCATCATTGCGTCTGCCGTCATCCGTCATACCTCCAATCCTTGCCTTTACTGCTTCTATCATCGCATTCTGTGTAGTATCCTTTTTTTCAATTGCCCGGAGGATATCTTCATCGACCGTTCCTTCTGTCACCAGATGCTCTATGATAACCGTGTGTTTCTGCCCCTGTCTGTAAAGTCTGGCATTCAACTGCTGATACAGTTCAAGGGACCAAGTAAGTGAAAACCATACAATAGTTGAACCGCCTTCCTGAAGATTCAGTCCGTGTCCTGCCGATGCCGGATGGATCAGAGCCACAGGGATTTTTCCTTTATTCCAATCTTCGATATCTTTCTTTGTATTGATATCCCTTGCCGGAAACCGTTTTAATATCCGCTCCCTGTCATGCTTGAACCAGTATGCAACCAGAAGCGGTTTTCCGTTTGCCGATTCGATCAGGTCTTCCAGTGCATCCAGTTTTCTGTCATGGATGTTACGGACATTGCCGGATTCATCATAGACCGCACCGTTTGCCATCTGCTGGAGCTTGTTGCTTAAGGCAGCTGCATTTACCGCATCAATGTCCTGTCCTTTCCCGTATTCAAGGATCATTTCATCTGCCATCCTGTCATAAAGTGCCTGTTCGGATTCCGACATGGATACGGTCACACGATTGTTTATGCATTCCGGCATATCAAGATAATCCACGGCTTTCATGGAAATGCTGATATCGGAGATCAGTTCATATATTTTTTCTTCTGCCCCTTCCCTCGGCTTATACGAAAAGATGATCTCACGATTCCGCTTATCCGGCAGAAAGAACCTGTCACGATAGCCGCCGATATATCTTCCAAGCCTCTGCCCCATATCAAGGATTCCGATCTCTGCCCATAAGTCCATGAGGTTTCCCGGTGTTCCCGTAAGCCCGACCACACGTTTTGCCATCGGCCTTACTTTTTTCAGGTCTTTGAACCTCTGTGCCTTCGGGGACTTGAAGCTCGACAGCTCATCAATGATAACCATGTCAAAATCAAAAAATATGTTTTTTGTCATCCATGAAACATTGTCCCTTCCGATGATTGTCACATCGGCTCCTGACAGAAGTGCTTCCTTTCTCTGCTCTGCAGTTCCCATTGCCACGGCAAATGTCATGCCGTAAAGATGCTCCCACTTTTTTATCTCTGCCGGCCATGTGGTCTCTGCCACACGCTTCGGTGCTATCACCAAGATCCGTCTCACTTCAAAATAGTCAAACAGCAGAAGCCACAATGCCGTAAGCGTGATGACCGTTTTGCCAAGTCCCATATCCAGGATCAGGCAGCTCACGGGATGTCTGATTATAAAATCTGTTGCATACTGCTGATAATCATGTGCTTTGTATTTCATCAAGGATACCTCCGATCTGTTCAATATTATCAACTACATAAACGGGAAAACCTAACCTCTCAAGCATCCGCTTTCTCTTCAGCTGAAGCGGTCTCGGCTTCTTCCCCGGTGCTTTCAGTTCCACAAATGCCATTTTCCCGTCCGGCATCAGGACGATGCGGTCAGGCACTCCATTCATACCGGGTGATACGAACTTCAGTGCCATGCCTTTCCGCTTTTTAGCTTCTTCCCTCAAATGTCTCTCTACTGTACTTTCTAGCAAAACCAGATACCTCCTTTGCCGATTGCGGTTGCCATATGCCTTCAACTCCTATACGCGCATATATACATGAATTGCTCTTTTTATCTTTATTTTTAATTCTCAACTGGATTTAATGGGAAACTGGGAAACTAAGAACCGCAACCCCTTATTTTCCAAGGTGTCAGCACGGTTTCCGACTACCGTTGTCCATCTGCATCTGGGAAACCCCGGAAACCGCCTAACGGGTTTCCTCTGGTTTCTCATCCATCCGCACAAAAGTCTTCTGCACTCCGTAAAGGGGGACTTTGGTCTTGCCCGTGGTATTGGAATCATACTTCTTCCATCCCCCGATCTTGTTTAAGATGCCTTCGATCTCATAGGAATCCGCCTTCTTTAAGTTCTGACGCTCCTTGCCGAAGCACTCCACCCAGATTTCCATGATGCACACACGCTCACGCATGACCGTTCCTTTGACACCGACCGTCTCGAACTCTCCTCCGCCAAGGAATGCCCTTCTCTGGTAGACATCCATTGATGACCAGTTATCCGGCAGCAGTCTGTCAAGATAGTCCTGCACGATGCCCTCACGGTCATCCGACTCCATTGCCTCCTGCTGCATCTTGTATGCTTCCTCTGCCTCCGCACCTTTTAAGAACAGCTCCTCGCCCTCGTTATACAGATGGATTGCCTCTGCCCAGATCTGGTCGACACAGTCAAGCTCCCACGGATGGTGTTTTCCTGTCCCCGGCACATGCACGGGCCAGAATCTTCGGTTGCCCGTAACGTCACGAAGGAATCCGCCCTCGGAGTTTGTGCTTCCCACAATGATGCATTTTCTTGGATGTGACTCTACATTGACCCCGTATGCCTGACGGAACTTATCATCCTGACGGGTGACAAAGGATTTTACTACTTCGACTTCCGTCTTGCGGATACCATTCATCTCACTGATCTCAAGTATCCAGTTTCCGAGCAGCTTCTCGGCAGCAGTCTTATCCCTCATATCCGAAATGGATAAGGAATCCGAGAACCACTGCTTTCCAAGGATGGCAAAGAAGGTGGATTTTCCCATTCCCTGCGGTCCGTTCAGCACGAGGATGGAGTCGAACTTTACTCCCGGCTTATAGATACGTGCTACCGCAGCCACCAGTGTCTTGCGGATGACTGCCCTTGTGTACGGTGAATCTTTCGCACCGAAATAGTCGATGAGCAGTGTATCGATACGCTCCTGTCCATCCCAGTGAAGCGTTGCAAAATAATCCTTGATCGGATGGTAGAGCCTGTCGGATGACACCACGGCAAGCAGTGCATCCTTAAACTTGGTCGGTGACCAGATCCCGTACACCCTCTCGAAATACACCTTTGCATTTGCAAGGTCAGAATCGTTCCATCCGGGTTTTACCTGTTTCCACGGAAGCGAACCGATGACATCAATGGTATCCTTGAACTCGTTGTACACGATGTGCTTGAAGTTCTCATCGTTGCGGATGATCAGTGCGATGTTCTGCAGGGTATCCTTGATATTTCCCCTACGGTCAAGTACCAACTTGTTCTGCCAGTCCTCATCCGGCTCCGGGGAAAATTCCTGTACCGCCAGCTCCTGTCTTTCCTTGGCAAGTGTGTTCTTCACTTCTTCATCTGCAGAAACAAAATCCTGCATGGCTTTAAAAGAAGGGAGTTTTCCCGGCTCTGTCCCTTCGGCTACCCTTGCATCCTTGTCACCGAATTTATGAAGCCTTACCACATCAAACGCATTCATCAGCTTTCCGCAGCATGGGTCTGTTGCATGGTGGCTGTATACGAACAGGTCATCGTAGACCACAACTCCGGCAGCCGAGTCCGCTGGGATATAATCATATCTTCCGGGGATTGCCCTTGAATGCCTGTACACATCTGGGATGAATTTGTCGATTGCCTGTGTCACCGTGTATGTGCGGTTGAAGGCCCCGATCAGCCCGTCCTTGGAAAGCGGGTCAGCCTGTTTTTTTATATCCCTCTGCACAACGGATGCCTGACGGTTGCTGACCGGCCATGCTGATACATCATGCCAGTCCTTATAACGGGACAGCACTTCATCGGGATCGACTTCGTTCCCTTCGATCTCCTGAAACACATACTCACCGTCACTGGAAGTGCTCGGCCAGTACATCAGTCTTGATGGTTCATAGGTGGAATCATCAAAAAGCTCGATTCCGATATCCGATGCAAGCATACGGCTGACTGCCCCGTACTCATCGGGTGTCACGTCCCTTGTCAGAAATATGATGATACGCAGTCTCGGCTTCTCCGGCGTATGCTTATGCGTGGAATACACCACCATCTTCATGTCAAAGAACATTTCCAGTTCATCAATGATACCCGGTGTTCCGTAATCCATATCAAGTGTGATAGCGGATCTGGAAATCACGCAGTCCTTCTTCCTGCGTCCCCCCTTCAGCTTTCCAAGCACGAAACCTCCGACATCCTTGATATTGTCCTGCTGCCCTTTCGGCATCTTCCTGTACTGCTCCATTGTTTCCGCAGTATATTTTGTCTTGGACAGACGGCTGACAAAATCTTCATATGTCATATCCGTGCAGTTAAACTTTTTATCCATTCTTGAGTTTCCGATTGATACAAACATGTTTCTGCCTCCTAATCTTTCTTGTAAAACGGACTTTCAAATCCGGCAGCTTTAAGCGGAAGCCCCTCACACCAGTCAGGGCATACCGCCATGATCTCATTTACTTCTTCCACCGAAGATATTCCCTCCGGCACTTCAAGCACCACTTCATCATGGATGTGGCACACGATATCAAATCCCTTCTTTTCCAGACGGAGCATTGCTTCTGCCAGTACATCCCTTGCGGTTGCCTGAACGATATTCTCACAGAATTTTGCCCCGTAAGATTCGATCCTCGTCCACTTGCGATTCGTACCGACACCTTCATAGCTGACGCTCTCCGAACCGAATCGGTTCACGGTCATCCTCGGTCTTACATAAGACAGCACCCTTCCTGACGGCAGTGCAATCTTTAACATCCCGGACTGGTAATATACCGTCACCCTTCCGACCGTGGTCATCTTCCGCTCCTTCACGGCTGCCTTTACCGCACCGTCAATTTCATACCAGTAATTCACGATGTGCGGATTTGCTGTCCGCCATGACTGCACCAGTCCTTTCAGTTCCTCTTCTTCCACAAAATTTAATGCTCCCATGCTGACAAGCGCACCTTCCGCACCGCCATACTGACAGGCGAGTGATGCCACTTTTCCCCTTGCACGGTACGGGCTTCCTTTTGTGATTTCTTTGATCGGGATATGGAACATCTTGGATGCCGTCTGCTCATAGATCTTTCCTGCACCACGGAACTCCTCCATGACCCATCCCTCTCCGGCAAGGTATCCCATGACCCTCGCCTCGATTGCGGAAAAGTCACTGACAATGAATCTGCATCCCGGCTTTGCCACAAATGCAGTACGGATCAGTTCCGACAGCACCTCCGGGGTGGAATCATATAAAAGCTCCACAAGGTCATATCTGCCTTCCTTTACGATGGATCGTGCCAGTTCCAGATCTTCCATGTGGTTCTGCGGAAGGTTGTGGATCTGTACAAGTCTGCCTGCCCATCTTCCTGTACGGTTGGCCCCGTAAAACTGTAATAATCCATGCACCCTTCCATCCGGGCAGACGGAGCGTTCCATTGCCTCATATTTCTTTACCGAGGTTTTTGACATGGAAAGCCTCAGCTTCATCATCTCGGATACTTCCCCTTCCGTTTTCTCCACCAGTTCTTCCACGGCTGCCTTGGCAAGGGAATCCACCTCGATACCTTTTTCATTCAGCCAGTCCTTAAGCTGTGATACACTGTTCGGGTTTTCCAGTCCCGATATCTCGTATGCCCTCTTGGATGCTGCTTCCTTATATAAAAGATCACACGCCACTGCATGGCTGATCAGTTCACGGTCAACCATGATCCCACGGTCATTGATCCTCTGGTCCATGCAGTAAAGCTCCTGTTCCCTGTCTGGTATGGGGAATTTCGCCAGCTTGCTTCTGATCTGCTTTTCCACATCCACGTCACGGATGCAGTATGTCTTAAACAGCTCCCACTTCTCAGGAGCATCGGACGGAAGGTTTCTTGTCCTGCCCCCGTTTGCCTTGGTGGGCTTGCACGGCATACAGAAATAGCGGATGAGGTCTTTGCCTTCCGACATCTTTTTCTTATCAAGGTTCAGTGCTCCCCCCACGCCTTCCAGTGACAGCGGGAGCGACAGCATGGATGCCTGAACTGCCGTGCATCTCCATCCTTCCGGCTTTAAGGAAAGTCCGAAGAATCGGTTGATACAGTTACGCTCAAAGGCAGCATTGAATGCTGTTTTTACCACGGAATCATCCATAAGGCATTCCATGATCTCATCCGGCATCGTCTGCCCGGATGCAAGGTCAATGATCCTTGTCGGTTCATCATTCAGACTGTATGCAAACAAAAGGATCTCGAACTGCTCCGATGCTGCATATCTATGTACCCCGCAGTCCGGGAGTGATACATCTGAGTAAGTTTCAATATCAATTGCAAGTGTGTCCATAAGCCTGTCCCTCCACTCTTTTCTTTATTCTGCTGATCCCCGTTCTTGCTGCTGCCATATTGCCAGACTTCATCTGCCCTTTGATGGTGCGGTATGTGTTATACGGGATATACTTCTTTATGCTGTTAAGCTCCTTCATCAGTTCTTCCATGAAATAACATCTCCTTTATGTACACGGACGGTGGAAACCACCGCCCGGTTTAATACTGCCGTTATGCTCCTATGAGAGGAAATCGTCCTCTGCATCCACTGCCTCGAACTCATCCTTGGCATTTGCTCTGGAACCGAGAGGCTCTCCATCCCTTAACTTCTGCACATTTCCAAGTCCTGCTGCGATACCCTTATTTCCGTTGCTGTTGTAAGCATAGAAAGTAATGGATACCCTTCCGTAACAGCCGGAATATACCTCGCTCTGGTCAAGGATCGGCTGTACCTGTCTGTCCACGATCTGAGGGGCCTGTTTGCTGTTGGCGTTCAGGAACATGCTGTCTGCATACGCCTCGTCTTCAGGTCTGTCGATGTCACCATCTCTTAACGGTGTTTTCAGGTTCGCCGGAATCTTACCTCCCCACTTGCCTTTTCCCTCATCCTTAGCGATTTCGATTGCCTTCTTGATCTTGGAGATGGTTTCCTTATCATTCTTGTCGATGATGCAGGATACGGAATACTTCGGTTCGCTTCCATTGATGGAATCCGGCTCCCACAGGTGTGCATAGCTGAGTCTGCAAGGTACGATTACTTTTGTTAAATTAGCTGTTGTCATAATTTAGTCCTCCTTAAAATCCGCTTCTGCGGTTGCTGTTTTAACTGCTTCTCTTTTATCTGAATCCGGCACCAGTGTGACTTTGCCGTCAGGCTTGTATACCAAGGAGCCAAGGATCTCTTTAAATTTCTTTTTTCCCATCAGCCTTTCCATTTCAGTAATGCCGATCAGGCTCTTTTTATAGATGTCTGTGTATCCGGCTTTCTGTGCTGCCTCTGCCACTTCATCTTCATCCGTATATTTACGGTTGCTTCTTCCCAGAACGAGTTTGTATCCAGGCCATTCCTTATGGTTGACCACTGCTTCATTCTGTGCATAGGTGTAAACTTCTTCGGCCCATTTCTTCAGGGCATCTGCCTTGGAAAGAACCTCTGCAATTTCCTCATCCGACATAAGGGCCGGCTCGGCAAATTCCATCTGTGCAAGTTTCAGGTATTCCTCTGCCCTTGCACGGCATGTAAATCTTGCCTTGCAGAATCGGCAGTGGTCTCCGGCTTTAAACTCTCCCTCTCCGGCAAGAGCCTTTGCTGCTCCCGGTTCAAGAACGTCCTTTCCCCATACAAGCAGATCTCCGGCTGATATCTCCCAAGTGGAAAAATGTTCGATCCTTGGCTGGACAATGGTAAGCTCCACCGTGTCGATCTCATATAAGAAACCAAGCATGTCCAGAACTCCAAGTCCATAGATCATAAGCTGGACATTCTGTTCCGCATCGACCACCACGCCCTTGCCGAGCTTCAGATCGATAATGTGGATCTTATGGGAATCGACTACCACCATATCTGCAGTACCGAAACAGTCCATGATTCTGTGTGCAAGACTGACCTTCAGCTCCACTCCGATGAACGGGTCATCACAGTCCTTTCTTGCCTGTTCGATCTGGCCGATGTTATATTCCACGTAGTCATCCACTGCTTCGAGCAGCTCATCCGAATAATAATCAGATACGGGTCTCTTGGTTCTTTTCTTCAGATACTTATTGATGAGATACTCTGCCATCGCATGTCCGGCAGTACCCTCTGCTGCAAAGGGTGACTCTTCATCCGGGAACTGCTCCTCCAACAGTAACGATGGAGGGCATTCCAGGCGTCTTTTGCCGGACGATGGCGAGTATCTTGCGTGGCCGCCCATTAAAGCACCTGTGCTTTCTCATACAGTTCCGGCAGTTTTTCATCAGGAACATCCGACAGCTTCTGGAAACCGAACTGCTCGATCAAGTTCTTTACCTCGGAGGTCTTTCCTGATCGGGACTTGTCCGCAAGGAAAGCACGGACCGTCTTTCTGTCAACGGCTGTCTCCTTCGGGGCAGCTTCATCTTTCGGTGTATCTGCCACAGGATTTTCCTTCTTTTCTTCCTTCTTCACAGGCTTTTCTTCCTTCTTAGATGTATCTTTCTGTGCTGCGACCATCTTTCTGATTCCTGCAGCAATCTGCTCGTAGCCCTCGGCTACCAATAACAATGCTTCGCTCATTGCGTTCTCTCCTTTCAAATGCGTGCCAGCTTCACATCGCCTGTATACACATCAACTTTGTTTACACTGGACTTGTACTTTCCCCAATCCATCAGAATATGGAACGGGTACTCCTTTACAACGGCTGCTTTTTTCTTCTTTTTTCCACGGGTGACCATAATTCGGTCACCCTGATTCAGTCCGTAACGGACATTTACTCTTCCTGACATATCGGATCTCCTATCTCATGAGCTTCAGCCCCTTAACCAGGGAACGGTACTCATCACTGGCACGGTCATCAATCGGAATCGTTTTGACACAAATCTGTTCAAAATTTCTGTCATAAAGTCTTACAGGCTTCTTCATCTCCTTGGCATGTTCCAGTTCGAATCTCATGCCTTCCGTAATCTCAAAACCGAAAACATAGACCATATCACATGTATCCATGAGTTCCAGTCCCATTTCAATTCCCGTCATTCTCTCATTGGGATTCTTCTCATCAAGGAAGGTTGGAAAATAGATATGTGGTGCAACTGGGACATTCCCGGCTCTGGCAACGATCTTTGCATAATATGCTGCCTTCTTTTTGTTTTCCTCGATGTTGCCCTGATACGGGCTGCAGATAAAAATTTTCATCATAATAATTCATCCTTTCTCATTCGGCTCTCATGGCCGTGGGGTTCTCGTAAATATAGTTCTTACAAAGCAAAATCACGAAGGATACTGTTCATCACCTCAAGATCGTCACCCTGAAGTGTTGACTGCAATTTTTTTAACAGTTCCTGCTGTTTCGGTTTCAGGTAATTGCGTCCGACATAATATCCATCAGCAACTTTTACACCTCCGCCATATCTTCCACGAACCGTCTCAATTGGGTGAGCGAGAGTTAATTCTTCGATGTCATTTTTAATTGTCCGGACCGATACACCGAATTCTTCGGCAAGATTATCAATCTTGTCCTGTCTTCTCTGGCATAAGACCCTGAGAATCGCCTCACGGCGCTCACTTGGTGTCATACTCTTTTTTGCCATCTCTCGCTCACCTCCTTCCTGTTCCCTTGCTTTGTGACTAAAGAATAATTTTTAAAAGTGCAGACTTTTTGCACGATTAAAAAATAATTTTCAAAAATTTTTCAGATGTATCAAAACTTCATTTTTTATGCCTAATAATTTATTCTCCTCGTACCTGACGATTTTCCGTAAAATAAAACCAGAGGTGCAGAGAATATATAAGGTTAGGTATTTTTACATCCAATACTGAACTGAATCTCATCGTTCAGAAGAACATCGATACTGCCCAAATCTGCATCATAGCCAGGCATCTATATACTTGTTCTCCCTTTTGTTCCTGAAAATCTTTAATCTTTTGTTCATTGCAATGTAGAAATTTATCTGCGTGATTAACCCAATCCGTCAGCTTTCCTTTTTAGAAACAAAAAGGCCAACAGACTGTCCGATAAACAGGCTGTTGGCTATAAATGGGTGAATTTAAGAAAGCCACTAGAATTTCTGATTTTTTACAGCATTCTACTAACATCCCTGTTTCGTAGGCTACTGTAATATCAGCGCATCCTAGTGGCTGTCTTTACAAGCTAGTCCGATTATTAAGTTTACTGTTCTGCCCATCATAAAACACAGGCATTTTCTTCTTTTCCAATCTGAATCGGAATATCCTCTTTCGTAATCCTGCATTTATGAAGCACCACAACACTCCCTGATACTTCAGATTCTGTTTTGCATACAAAACATTTCTTATTATATGGGCATTCCTTGGTGCATCTATGTATTACTCCATCTGCCATGTGTTCTCACCTTCTTTCCACAAATTTACATTTCCCTTTTTCAGGATATTAATCAATGTCGAATTTTAGAACCAAAAAGTGTGCATATTTCCTAATATTACTTCATATTTTATTCTGAAACCCATATTATTACTATGTGGGTCAACATTACAATATGTTCCATGAATCAACATAATATTCATATTTTCTTTTGTTCATTTGTTCGCTAACTTGCTAACACTTAGGTCAAAAAAATATGCGGATCATTCTGTAATCCGCATACTTCAACCTTCTGCTAGTAATTACAAGCCAAATCAAAAGAAATCATGTTAAGAATATCTGTGCTCAGATGCGCCTCTTGTGGAATATATCCAAGCTGTTTCAATCGGTATCCTGCTGCTTCAAATGATACATTAAATATCGAAGCAACTTCTTCTGCCAGGGCATAATGATAAAAAATCTGCTGCAGTCCTGGTCGTTTAAAATTTTCAGCTACCATCCGTACCATTGAAACAGGCATCAGAACTGCAGATGATAATGCATTCGCCTGCCATTCCATCCAGTCCCTGTCTGTCCAGCTCTTTGCTGTCCGGCAATCCATCTTTTTTGTATCTACACGACACTGAACCATTGGTGCCGGAGTTTCTCCCATCAGGTCAAACAGCGTTATCTGGTCAGGATCATAGGCAAAATATTCTTTATGCAAAAACTCATGTCCTGCCTCGTGTCCCATCGTAAAACGATATCTGTGTTCCTGATTTTCTTCCAAGAGCGTCTTATCAATTATCACGGTATGTGCTTTTGCACTGATATAGTCCGCACAATTATTCTGCGGATCATACACGGGTACTTTGTCCGTGTCATTGAACACCGTCATACCAAGATAAACACCGCAATGCGACAGGTACTGAAAGTCCTGATCCATTCCCAGATAATCTTGTGCCAACAAATCGATATCTATTTCCTGTGGAGATTTTAATGCTTCCGGCATAAAATCCCCGACAATATTCTGTCCAATAACATCAATCTCTTTTCTGCTTAACACTGGTGCCCCAGATCTCTTTCTTTTAATTTCAGGTCTATACATATACAGGTTCTTACCCCTTTCGCTTTCTTAGTTCCTCGACAAACTGGTTCCATTCTTCTTCTCCTGCATCCAAGTCCCTTGCCGTCCTCAAAGCTGCACTGACATAGTCCCGTTCCATAATATATTCTGGAAGGTCCGGTGCTACGGCATTTCTCTTCTTTCCAGCAAGGTCAAGCATCTGTGCATTTTCTTCTTTTGATAAATTCAGTATCTGTGCGAGTTGGGTAAGTTTTTCCATATCGAAGGGGTTGCGTCTGTCTTTTTCCACATCAGTCAAAAACGGTGCAGATACCCCTAACATATCAGCCATTTTCCTCAATGTGATTTTCTTTTCAACTCTCTTCTTACTTATAAATTCTCCAAAATTCGCATACATCATAATTTTCACCTTTTCTCTGTTTTCGCTTTTCTTTTCGTTTTTTTCATTTCTTCATTTCATTTTTTATATCGGTGTTCATATATTAGCACGCTTGCTTGTTCGCTAACTTGCTAACTAAAGTATATAAAATTTGAAGGGGATTGTCAATCATATTTTTTTGCAAAATTATCCCCTTCCATTTACTTTAATGTATGTAATCATATGGAGAACGATATCCCGTCCTTTTTTCTGTCTTTCTATGTATGGAAGAATCCGCATCATCATAGCTTGCAAAAAGCCTGTTGCTTCTCACTTGGATGCCGCCTCTTGTACCAAACCGGATTATATAAAAGTTTCCGTTCCGCTTAACTATAGTCACTTCACGAATAATCCGGTTGCTCTCGACAATATAAGCTGTCGAACCGATTTCAAATGTCATGTAACCATCGCCTCCTACTACTGTGGTCAGTCAAGGGAAAGTGAACCAACCTGATAGTGTTACTCTGCGATATGTATCCTAACGTAGCGATGCTTTAATTATAAGAACATTTGTTCGTTTTGTCAATAGCCCTATTCTTTGAAATAACACGAAGCTTGAATGAAAAAGTAAATTCTACCTGGCAAGAGTTAATTCTACGTCTGTAGAATTAACTCTTGCATAGATTTTATTCTTCATTTTTTGTACAATGTCAAGGCAGTTGATTGCCTGCCTGTGCAGAAAGTGAGGTTATTATGAATGAGAACCGACCAAAAGGCAATCAGAAGCATATAGATCTATCAGGAAGAATTCGTATAGAACAAGGTCTAAATAATGGCGAATCATTTAGAACTATTGCTAGAGATTTAAACAAGGATCCTAGCACTATATCTAAAGAGGTAAGACGTCATTCTGTTATTAAAGAACGTAAGCCTGATGCCTTTGCACCTATACCCTGCGCTAATAATTACGATACCTCTAAACCGAAAGCCAATGTATGCAAGATACTTCATGGATGCGGAGATAATGAGTGCACTCATAAATGTGTTAACTGCAGAAAGGCAAGATGCAGTGAAATTTGTAACCACTATAAGCCGAGACAGTGTGAAAAACTTGCTAAGCCTCCATATGCATGTAACGGCTGTCCAAAGAAAACGAACTGCATGATGGATAGAAAAATATATTCATCCAAGTACGCTCAGGATACCTATGAGACACTGAGAACGACAAGCAGAGAAGGTATTAATCAAACGCCTGAAAGCATTCAGAAATTAAATGACCTGCTGTCTCCGCTCATTAAAAAGGGACAATCAATAGCTCATATCTATGCTTCTCATGCAGAGGAAATTGCTTGTTCAAGAAGAACTATTTACTCCTATATTGATAGTGGTGTTTTCGAAGTCAGAAATATGGATTTACGTCGTAAGGTCGTATACAAACCAAGGAAGAAAAAAACTGCCACCAGTACAAAAGATCGTGCATTTAGAAAAGATAGAGGCTACAAAGAGTTTCAAGAATATATAAATAAAAATAAACCTACATACATCGTAGAAATGGATACAGTGGAGGGTGTTAAAGGCACAAAACCATGTTTTTTGACGATGCTTTTTAGAAACTGTAAGTTAATGCTTATGTTCCTTTTGAAAGAGCAAACTCAGGATGAGGTCAATAAAGTTTTTGACTATTTAACTGAAGTCCTTGGCATTGAATTATTTCAAAAACTATTTGAGGTAATAATCACAGATAATGGACATGAATTCCAGGATAGATGGAATTTAGAGTGTGATGATAACGGTGAAATGAGAACGCGAATTTATTATTGTGATCCTAATCGTTCTGACCAAAAGGGTGCGCTTGAAAAAAATCACGAATACATAAGATATGTTCTTCCTAAAGGAACAAGTTTTGAGAACATAACAGAAGAAACAACACTGTTATTGCTTAATCATATCAATAGTGAAAAACGAGACAGCCTCAATGGACATAGTCCATATGAGGTGTCTCGAATCTTGCTGGATAATAGACTTCATGAAGCTCTTGGATTAATTGAAATCCCGGCAGATGAAGTAACACTAATCCCAGCATTAGTAAAATAAAAATAGTGTAAGCACAGGCAAGTTTCACTGCATAGAATTTAGTCTTTCCAACAGACATGTGGAATTTAGTCTCGCACACTATTTCCAGATGTCTCTTTCTCATGCAGAAAAACGTACAATCTGTACCGTATGAAGACATTATATACTAAAAAATGCGGGATGTATACTTCCTAAAGTAGAAGTTAATCCCGCATAAATTCAAGAAAGCTAAAAAGTAGAATTTACTTTTTCATTCAAGCGAAATAACACGAAGCATTCTCTTTTGTTTTTACTGTATATTGTTTTCCTGTACTATCATTTACATAAAAGACTAACGGCTTACTCTTCTCTATATTATCCTCATTAGCTTCCAAAAATAATTGAAATTTATCTTTCTGCCACTGCAGATCTATGGATTCTTCCAAATCCAATGTTTGTGGCAGCTTTGTATATACCATTTTTTCTATTCCATTCGCATCCACAGGTGGCATCACAATAGCACTTCCCTCTTTAAGATGCACTCCCCATGTACGGATGATAACCTTTCTGTTACCTGTATTAGTAACACTTATCCCAATAAATTTGACTGATTCTCCCGTATTTGGATTATATAATTGAAAATTATCTGAAAAGGCAAGTTTTATAATTTTCTTTTGACTATATTTTGTTTGCCATAATGCAACCACAACTGCTGCTGTTGTAGCAACAGCACCAAGAGTACCGCCAATTGCACCAAATGCCGTCCAAAACAGATTCCAGTCCATGTTCGTCGCACCTCTTTTCTGCCTGCTGATTATTATTTTTCATCATTAGATACACTAGCACCACTACCTTACATCACAGATTTAATTTCTGAATATCCATGCGTGTATCCGACAAATAATAATCACATATTTTTACACCTGAAATTTTTAGATGTACTGCACCCTATCCCTCAGTACGATTCACGAAAACAAATTTTTTACATTCCACTACTATTATCAGTCCATAACTCACACTGGCTAATTACCGTAGTAATTGCAAAATCATAATCTTCCGGTGGATAATCATACTTTTTCAATAGACGCTTTACCATCTTACGCATTGTCGCTCTAGCTGTTTCTTTTTTTTGCCAATCTATGGTTCTATTCCTTCGAAGCATTTCTGTCAATTCTTTTGTCAGTGCTATAAGCTGATCATTTTTGTAAAAATCAGTAATATGCTCCGGTTTAGTAAGAGCATCATAAAAAGCCAACTCTTCTTGTGTCAAACCGAGCTTCTGACCATTTTTATACAAATTTGTAATTTCCTCTGCTGTTTTCAGAAGCTCTTTTATAACCTCTTCATTTGTAATCAGCCCATTATAATAGGCATTCATTAACTGGGCGATTTTTTCTGAAAACTTCTGTGACTGAACCACATTTGTTCTCTTATACAGAGATACCTGTTCGGCCATTAGCTTTTTCAGAATTTCTACAGCTATATTTTTCTCTTTCATTCGAGAAATTTCATCCAATACTGCAGGGTCAAACAAACTGAAGTTCTCTCCACCTGTCTTGCTACTATCAAACAGGTTAATGACTCCCTCGCTCTGGACTGCCGCCTTAAGCAATTCATTTATCTGAGCATTAATTTCCTTCAGGGATAGATTTTTACCCCCTGTTCCGCCATAAGTAACCTTAATAACTGTAGAACGAACCGCTTCCATATAAGCAGCTTCATGACGTTCACGTTCCGTAGTCATACTAGAACAAAGCGAATGTGACTGTTTTAGAAGCATAGCCTCTTTTAAAAAGAGATCCTTTCGGTCCGGTACTTTTGCATCTAACACATAGTTTGCACCACCAGTAATAAGTTTTGCCATTGTAAGTGGAGATCCACCAAAAAATCCGCTGAAATCAAAACCATGTAATAAATCCTTACATACCTGCAGTTTCTCTTGGAATTTTGGATACGCCACCTTTGCAATATTCATATCGCCATATTTAGACTGATCACGCTTCGTATATTCTTTCATTGCAGCCTTTAATGCCGATGCAATTCCAACATAGTCTACGATCAATCCGCCCTCTTTATCTTTAAATACACGATTAACACGAGCGATTGCCTGCATCAAATTATACCCATGCATTGGCTTGTACACATACATGGTAGCCAAAGAAGGAACATCAAATCCTGTGAGCCACATATCTACAACAATGGCTATCTTCATTGGATCATTATTATCTTTGAATTTTCTTGCAAGCTCTTCTTTATGCGACTTAGTTCCGATGATTTCTTTCCATTCTTCCGGATCATTATTACCGCTCGTCATGACCACACCAATCTTCTCTTTCCATGTCGGTCGGATTTTTAAAATCTGGTGATATATTTTCATAGCAATCGGTCTGGAATACGCTACGATCATTGCTTTTCCTGTCAGCAGATTTGCCCTATATTTTTCATAATGTTCCACGATATCATCACATAAAGATATAATTGTGGAATCTGCTCCCAGAACACTTTCCATCTGTCCGAGCATTTTTTTACTCTTTTCTATTGTGGCACTATCTGACTGCTGTTCCAATATATCATATGTAGAATCTATAAGAGCTAACGTATTCTGATCCAATTTCAAATGCACAACACGACTTTCATAATAAACTGGACGGGTTGCTCCATCTTCCACTGCCTGTGTCATATCATATACATCAATATACTCACCAAACACTTCACGAGTATTCCGATCTTTTGCAGAAATAGGTGTACCTGTAAATCCAATGAAAGTGGCATTCGGTAATGCATCATGGATAATTCTGGCATTTCCAATTACTGTATGTGCCTCTTTTTCTCCATCTTCATTTTTCGATATGACAATTTTTTCATCAAATCCATATTGTCCTCGATGTGCCTCATCTGCCATAACCACAATATTCCTGCGTTCTGACAAAGGCTTCTCCCCACGCTCAAATTTAAACATAGTGGTAAAGATAATTCCATTCGCACTTCTACCATCCAGTAATGCTTTTAAATGTTCCTTACTTTCTGCTTGAACTGGAGTCTGCCTTAAAAAATCTGCACATTGGGAAAACTGTAAATATAACTGATCGTCCAGATCAATCCGGTCTGTCATAACTACAACCGTCGGACTATCCAGAGCATCCTGCAATAAATGCGCATAAAATACCATCGACAATGATTTCCCAGATCCTTGTGTATGCCAGAACACGCCACCTTTTCCATCTGTTTTTGTTGCTACTTTCGCTTTTTCAATAGCCTTACGAACTGCAAAATACTGGTGATATCCCGCCAGAACCTTAAATCTTCCCTGACCACTACCTGAAAAAAGGATAAAATTCTTCAAAATATCTAACAGACGATCTTTCTGAAACATTCCTTCATAAAATACATCGAACTGAGCATATGCTGTTTCTTCATAGTTTCCATCCTTTGTTTTCCATTCCATAAATCGATCCAAGCCAGAAGTAATTGTTCCTGCTTTATTTGTAGAAAGATCACTGATAACGCATATTGCATTATAATAAAACATAGACGGAATATCCTGCATATAATTGCGAATCTGATTATATGCATTTTCTGCACCTACTTCGTCCTTTGCTGGACTCTTTAATTCCATAAGAACCAATGGAAGGCCATTAATAAACAAAATTATATCCGGTCTACGATTGTTACCATTCTCCAGAAATGTAAATTGATTTACCACATAAAAAGTATTGTTCTTTTCTTTCTCATAATCCACCAACCGAACAATTGAAGACTGCTCCTCACCTTTTACAAAGAATTTCACAGTAATACCATTCTGCAGATAATCCATAAAAGTAATGTTTTTCTGTAATAAACTTCCTGTATCAAAATTTTTCAACTTCGCTATTGCTTCCTCAATCGCATCTAATGGCAAGCCACGGTTGATACGCACCAAGCTATCCCGAAGAACAGAATCCAGAAGCGGGCTAGTATAATCTCTATCATAATCTGGTGCATACAAATGCTCGTACCCCATATTCTCAAACAGTTCAATAATGGCCTGTTCATAAGTATCTTCTGTAAACAAACTCGGCATGATGGACCTCCTTTTTATACCAATTTAAGCTGCTTCTTTATCTGCTTTTCTACTTTTTCCTCTGCTACTGCATCATATGCTTTTTTAAGATTATCCAATGCATTATAAAGATTCTCTCTATATTTTTCTTCTGAAAACATTTTTTCCGCTTCCTCTACCGTCATTGGATGTTTTTCATTTTCTTTCTGCATTTTATCAATAATAATCTGATATTCATACATTACAGCCAAAGCAGCCTCATAGTTTCTTAAAAAATTGCTATATGCTAATGCTGCTTCTCCCTTAAAAATCAAATCAATTTCTGCCGCCGTGATTCTTATTTCTTCTCTTTTTTGCAAAAATTCTTTGTGAAAAGGCTGCTCTAACGGATATTCAATAGCATCTGCCTGTTTTTCCATATAAGTATTATTGGTAAGCCATATAAAAACATAATCATTGGCAAACTGCGGCATTTGTTCTCTTTTCGGAGAAAGCCACATATAATTATCCTTGCAAAGAGCGATAAGTCCATTTGTTAGCATGTACGCTTCCATTCTACGGTCAAATAACTGGTGTTTATTACTAAGACTTATTTGGCGAACAGATAAAACTAATGCCAGTATAGCCGTTAAAGCCGTAATCACAGAACACCAAAAATTCCAGTCTTTTAGCATATAAAATTCTCCCCTCAAATATTAAATGAGAATTTAGAGCGGCAAGCACAAGCCTATTTTGAAGAGCTTTTTGTCGTTAATGCTGATCCAAATTGGCCGGAATGCACGCTTTCAGATATCGGTTCTATCGTTGCAGGCGGAACCCCTTCAAAATCGAAGTCGGAATACTATGCAGATCAGGGTATTGCATGGATAACGCCCAAAGATTTATCAGTCGATAAGTCAAAATTTATCTCTCATGGCGAGAATGATATCTCTGAGTTGGGATTTTCCAAGAGTAGTACAAAAAAAATGCCTGCTGGAACTGTACTTTTTAGTTCAAGAGCTCCAATAGGTTACATTGCCATAGCTCAAAACGAACTCACTACCAATCAAGGATTTAAATCCGTTATTCCAAATGAGAATATCGGTACTTCCTACGTGTATTTTTTACTAAAGAATCTTCTTCCGACAATCGAAGGTATGGCTTCCGGATCAACTTTCAAAGAAATATCCGGAGCAGGAATGAAATCTGTGCCTACGGTTATGCCTGATGTTAATATCATTCAACTTTTTAACAATTTTTGCGAACCTATATTCAAGGAACAAGAGATCCTTGAAGCAGAAAATCGCAGGCTTTCCGCTTTGCGCGACTCACTATTACCCAAACTGATGTCCGGTGAAATTGATATCTCCTCCCTAGACATCTAAGCCACTAAATTCTCATTTATCGCTTCATTTGTTTTAATTTTTTTATCTAAATTTCCAAGTGTTCCTGCTATTTTTTTCTGAATCTCTATTTCTGGTATTGGTAATTCAAATGAATTCAAAATTTTAGCCGTCAAGAATTTTGTAGCAGACCCTTGTGATATTTGTTTAAAATGCAACAAGCATGTTTTCAATGCATAATATAAATATTTTGTATAAACTTTATTCTCATCCGAGCTTTCAATCACATATGTTCTTTGATATGCATTAAACTTTCCTTTAAAATGTTGAATATGAAAATTTCCATCCGCGTTATTTCCTGCCAGTATGATTGCTTCTGTATCAAAAGCATAATCATCTATCTTTAACGCTTCTGGTGCACAGGTAAAAAATGGATACTTGCCATTATCCTGTGCTGCATTTGAGTTAAGCCTTCCCGTTGTGAACTTTGCAATGTCACCCAACTTGCATATATTCATAAATCATTCTCCTAACTTATATATTTCCTATGAGCCTGTTTTACATTGCTCTGCTTAACCATTGCATACTGCAAGGTTGTGTCTATTCGTTTATGTCCTAATAGCTGCTGTAACTGCTCAATTGGCATACCCTTATCTATTGCCATCGTTGCAAGTGTTCTCCTGAACTTGTGCGGATGGACTTTTTCTATTTCCAAGGATCTCCCTATTTCTCGTAAACGGGATTCTATACCGCCAATCTTGATTCTTGTATGTGGTGCTCTCAGCGTTACGAACAAAGCTGGATCATTATCGCTTCTGCTATTAATGTAATTTTGCAGATGAATCTTAGTTCTCGCATCAAAATAAACTACGCGTTCCTTATCACCCTTACCAAATACAACACATTCACGCTCATTGAAATTGATGTCCACTTTATTCAACAGCACCATCTCTCCAATACGCATACCTGTAGAAGCCAACATATCAACAATCGCCAGATCTCGAAGCTCCACGCAATTATCACGCATCTTTTCCAACTCTTCATCTGTGTACGTTTCTTTGATATTAGTAGCTGTCTTCACCTTGTGAATTCTACGCACTGGGCTTTTCAAAATATGATCCTCATCTTCTAACCATGAGAAGAAGCTTGATAAGATTCTCCGAATATTGTCAATCGTCACACGACTTGAGCCATGCTTTTCTTGATATTCCGTCAGATATGCCCTGAGATCATCTGTCTGCATATGACGGACCCCTTTATTTATAACTTCCGTCATCGCTTCTATTGTGGTTCGATAATATTTCAGTGTTTTCTCTGAACATCCCTCAATTCGTTTTGCATACACAAAAGCGTCAATCAGTTTTTGGCTATCGTCTTCCGTTTCTTCTACTTTGCTGGAAATCTCATAATTATAAAACGAATATTCTAAGACCTCCTGTAATTTTTGTAACTGTACATTATTGAGATATGGCAACATCTGTTGCACAATCCCTTCCATAATTTTTTGTTTCATAATTCGTTCTCCTTATATTTATTTCCAGAGAACGAATCAACGGCAGTTCCGTTGGTTTTTACCCCTGCCGTTGGTAGGAGTTATTCGGTTAAATGAGAATTTAGCGGCTTAAAGGTCGAGGTCGGAAACATCAATTTCGCCGGACATCAGCTTTGGCAATAAGGCATCACGTAATTCCGTCAATTTACGAGATTGGTCTTCATTTTTCTTCATCATCTCGTACATTGGAGCAACGGAATTTTCAAATTGAAGCAATGCTTCTGCGGAGGGAATCCTGAGTTCCAAGGCATTCAGGATTGCTGTTGTCATGCTTGGCACTGCTGATCCTGCATTCATAGAGGCTAGATCTTTGGATTTTACAAAGTGATATACAAACTTTGCCACATTAGTTTGTTTCATCTCTGTATAAAACATGGTATCAACGGACCAAAATGGCTGATTGACATACATCACATTGTTAAGAGTACCTTTTCGAGGAATAAGAACAGACTCCTTTTCATACAGTGGGCGTTCTACATACCTCATAATTCCGCCTGATCCGTAAACGGGATAAACGCCATCAGCTAATTTTTTATGATCTTTGCCATATTTGACATTAATCAAATCTGAGAGATGACCAAATGGCCAGTTAGGATCAGCCTCGATAAGAAAAAATTGTTGATAAATAGCCTGTGCCTGATCAGCTAAATTCTCATTTATCTTTTTGTTTAATTCCACTTTGTAGCTCAATTGATAATATAGGTTTCCTATTTTCTCTTGAATCTTTCTGTCTGGAACAGGAATTAATAACTGATCCATAAATTGCTTCTTAAAGTGCGGTATAACATCCCCAACATTTGTATTATATATCTGTTGTTGAATTTCTCGGCTTCTTAAAACAGCAAAAAGGTATTTGTTATAAATTTTCTTATCATCAGCTCGCAGGGCAATCATATCCTGAGCTATACAAAAATCTACTGGATCCGGAACCATACAAACCCGTCCTGGAGTACCTTTGTTAACAAATAAAATATCTCCCGGCATAGGATGTGCTCGAAACCACGTTTCATAAGTTTCTTGTGTAAGATATCTCACCTTCTCATATACTGGAAACAGTGTGTTGTTTGTAACGCAGTTTGTTGCTATAAGCTTCCATCCATCATTCGCTGTAGGAACGGTTTTCCCTCTATTATCAACAATAAAAGAAAGTAATTCTGTAATTGGAACTTTTGGACAATCTTCCCATATATTAAATTTCATACCCAATCGCCCCCAGTTTCCTACGAATTTCATCTTCGAGTTCATGGCTCTTAGCAAACATTTCCGAAAGCTCCGATGTCAGACGATCCATCTTTTCTTCAAATGGTTCCCCATCATCTTCCTGTTCCTCAATGCCAACGTATCGCCCCGGAGTAAGAATATAATCCTGCTTTTCGATTTCTGCTATATCAGCAACAGCACAGAAGCCCTTCACATCTTCCAGCATTCCGTCTGCAAATGATTCATAAGTATCTGAAATCTTCTTAATATCATCATCTGTAAGCTCACGAAGTTTGCGACTGACCATAGTTCCCATCTTACGAGCATCAATAAACAGTGTCTTTCCGGTCTGTTTTTTCTGTTTATTGATAAACCAGAGTGAAACCGGAATCTGCGTCGTATAGAAAAGCTGTGTAGGCATTGCAACAATACATTCAACCAAATCTGCATTGATAATATTCTTACGGATTTCACCCTCACCACCTGACTGAGAAGATAATGAACCATTAGCAAGAACCATACCAATTCTTCCGGCCGGTGCAAGATGATAAATCATATGTTGCAACCATGCAAAGTTGGCATTTCCTGCAGGTGGCATACCGTACTGCCAGCGCACATCCTCTTTTAATTTATCAGCACCCCAGTCAGAAAGGTTAAATGGGGGATTTGCCATAATATAGTCTGCACGCAATGTAGGATGACGGTCATCTAAAAAGGTATCTGCTGCGTAAGTGCTAAGATCCGGCTCAATTCCACGAATCGCAAGGTTCATCTGCGCCATCTTCCATGTAGTCGGATTGGAGTCCTGTCCATAAATAGAGATATTGCTGATATTACCACTATGGTTTTCTACAAACTTTGCGGACTGAACGAACATACCACCTGATCCGCAACAAGGATCATATACTCGACCTTTATATGGTTTCAGCACCTCTACCAGAGTACGAACTACACATGACGGAGTAAAGAATTCACCACCACGCTTTCCTTCCTGTTCTGCAAACATGGAAAGACAATACTCATATGTACGTCCCAAAATATCTTTTTCGCTGCCGTGTTCAATCATCTGGATATTAGTGAATAAATCCACCACATCCCCCAATCTTCGTTTATCCAGTTCTGGACGTGCGAAATTCTTAGGAAGAATATCTTTCAAACGCTTATTTTCCTTTTCGATAGCACGCATGGCATCATCAATAACTGTACCGATTTCTGGTGTATGTGCCTTCGCTGCAATCTCATTCCAACGTGCACCTACAGGTACAAAGAAAATGCCTTCGGAAGTATATTCATCAATATCCTCCTCAAATCCGTCGCCCTCATCTTTCAGCTCCTGATACTTGTCATCGAATCGATCTGAAATGTACTTTAGAAAAATCAACCCCAGTACAACATTCTTATATTCTGACGCATCCATGTTACCACGAAGCACACAGGCTGCATCCCATATCTGTTTTTCAAATCCTATGTCGGCTGTATTTTTCGCCATTTATATTTACCTCCGTCATTTTTTCTAGTTTTTTTTACCTTTCATATATTTCCCAGATTTTATTCTACGATCAACAGGCTTTACCGCATCCTCTGGAATTGCCCATGATCTCCCAAATCTTTTACTCCCCTCAACCATTCCTTCTTTACACATCGTTTGAAGGCGCCTTTCTGAGATTCCCCATTTTTCAGCAATTTCTTTCACTGTTAAATATTCCATTCATTTTCTCCTATGAAATCGCATACTTTCACCTAATAAATATTATATTCGTATTACCGCCGGAAATCAACCAAAAGAAGCCCTAGTTGGTTTGAACGGAAAATACTATTCATTGGGTTGGTATCAACTCAATCTAGCTTTAATGTCTTATAGCTTTTTCATTTTTATTTTTTGATATAATAATGAACAGTGTTTAAAAAGTAAAAGCCTCTATTAAGCTTCAGCACTCCATATCTCATTCGCCTTCGTTATAATTAACCGTCCATCCTCACATTTCACCTCAATCTGTTCTCCAATGTTAAATCCCAACTCTGAAAGCCATTTTCCTTTCAAAACAATACTCGGTGTCTGCTTATACTGGTACCCTCTTGCTTCATAAACCTTCATTTCTCTATATTTTTTATATGCCATATTCATCTTCTCCTTTTGCCATTTTTTAGACTTCTGCCATAAGATTAAACTTACGCTGAATTATTGCTTCTTTTGCTGATTTATACATTTTGTGAGATACCCCCTTGAACAAGGGAAACGACAACGAGGAATAATTTCCTCGTCTAAGCACAGTTTTAAAATGTAAATTTTAGCGATATGTAGTGGCATAGGTGCCCATTTTATGCGGGTTTCAGGCACTAGGGGGATATCCAACTTTAAAGTCTTAACACCGGAGACAGACAACAGATGGGATATCCCGGCCTCCTGATATTGCTGTTTGATTTCCGGATCCAGCAAAGACTTTGTCCCGGCTGCCAGAGTACATAAAATACCCGCATCCCGTTGATTCATCTGTTCCGTGTAAATTTGAACGATATGTTTTTGCAGACGATATAACTGTTCCCTGCATAACAGAGCAGGGATTTTTTTTATTTGTATCGCATCCTCTCCGTTTTCTACTCTGAGACGGCAGAGGATATTTTGCTGTTGGTAATAGTCAGCAAAATCAAAATTGCCATCATTACGTGCAGGAGAAAAGCATTGTACCTTGCCGGTAATCTTGATTTTGGCACCAATTGGAATTACATCCGTTTCATTCGAAAAAATAATATGCCCGAGAAACACGGGTGTCTGATCTGTATTCAGATAGGTTTGTTTCAGATGATATAGATAAGAATCAGATTTGATTTCTTTGCCGGTTACAGTTCCGCAAAGTGTAACCTGTGCAGTGGACGAAATGATTTTCTGACGTCCGGTATAGGATGTCAGATGCTGCCGGGTGATACCAGCTCCCAGCAGACAAAAACCTGTCACTAAAAACAGCATGACAATTTGTTCACGTGAGGGATGCTTTTTGTACACCCCTGCTGCACAGGCAAATAATAACAGAACCGCCGGAAAAACATGCTGTACCGAAGGATGTTCTCCGGCCAACAGAATTCCGGCGGTCAATGAGGCTGCTAACAGGCAGATATGATGCTTATTCTCCAGTATCAAGCAATCCCTCCTTCTCCTGTTTCTGCACAACCTCTACGTCGTCTCCATCCTCAGTGACAAGATCCAGATTTTTCTTATAATATTCACCGAGGGACATTTTATCCCGGTAGGTAATATCTGTCTTGCCATTTACGGCGATCTGTACTGTATTAATGGTATCAAGTTCCGTCAGAGAATCTACGATGGAATAGATGATCACATCTTCTTTGATTTCAAAATTCTGGGTCAGAAATCCATCATCCAGATTGATCAGGCAGGCTCCATTCATAACAGAGACACTGACCAGCTGTGTTGTATCCGGGATAGCAGAACGGGCATTGGATGATTTCGGACCATCCAGCAGCCGTTCCATGATCAATTTTTCAATGGACGTATTGCCGGAATAATATACATGCTGAGTTTCCCTTACCAGTCCGTCTCCGGTAGCAGACGCAAAATACAATGTCAGATTTGCTTCCTGGATATTGTTAATCTGTTCTCCCGGATTTTCCACAAAGGAATCATTCGTCAAAATGCCGACTTCTACTCCATTTGCATCAGTCAGCGGAAGATTATCCACATAGATCGACACACCATCGATATCATGAATCTGCATCATATTATGCACCACTGCCCCACGACAGAGCACTTCTTCCGGTGCCGGAATATCACCATATGCCTTATTAAAATACAAATACAGCTGGTGATCGGTATATTCATATCGTACAATTTTTACATTATCCGGAAAAATCTTCTGATATTCTACATCATCACTGTCCTCAGACATACGGGCGATATATTCCTTGATCAGTGCATCCGTATCCGTAGATTCAGGATCATAAGGTTTGCTCACAATTTTCTCTCGCTGTTTGTTCAGATAAAACAGCGCATATCCGGTATTTTCCGATTTGTATTTTCCACAACCTGCGGCAATGCCGGAAAACAGAAACAGAAATACCAAAAACAAAATAGCTGTTATGTTTAATCGTTTCATTTTTAATGCCTTTCATGACGGGCAGAACAAAGAACACTTTTTGCCGGTTCTTTGTTCCGTAAAATATGTGTCTGTGGTATCAACTGATGTAAGTCAGAGGAATCCGTACGGTAAACGTGGTTCCCTCACCTTCCATACTGTGTACTTTGATGGCACCGCGGTGCATGATGATGGCATTCCTTGCAATAGCAAGACCAAGACCGGTTCCGCCGATTTCCCTGGAATGTGATTTGTCCACACGGTAAAATCGTTCAAAAATCCTGTTCTGTGCTTCTTTTGGAATTCCGATGCCATTATCCTCCACCGTTACAAAAAAGTTCTGATGATCTGCATTCAGTGAAACATGCACCCATCCATCCGGATTGTTATATTTGATTGCATTTTCAATCAGATTGGTCAGGGCAAGGGTGAGTTTGACCTCATCTACTTCCGCCACTACCGGGCGGAAACTTTCCATAACAAGTTCCACGTTCTGTTTCTGTGCGATCGGACGCAGACGTTTCATGATCCGCTCCAGCAGTTCATTGATCTGAACGCTTGTAATATTGATATTTCCGGCAGATTTATCCATTTTTACCAACGAAAGCAGATCATTGATGATTTTATTCTCACGGTCAATCTCTGCACCAATATCTGTCATAAATTCCCGATAAAGTTCTACCGGAATATCCTCCTGTCCCATCAGGGAGTCTGCAAGGACTTTCATGGAAGTCAATGGTGTCTTCAATTCGTGGGACACGTTAGATACAAACTCCTGGCGACTCTCATCCAATGTCTGCAGACGTCGCAGCATCTCGTCACAGGCTGCAGACATCGTCTCCGTTTCAGAATATGAATTAACACTGATAAAATCGGCTTCATAACCGTCCTGTACATCTTTTATGGACTTTGTAAGACGACGGAACGGACGCACAAGAGCAGTAGAAACTGCAAATCCGGCGATGACAACAATGACTGCGACCAGAAACTGGATCATCAGGGCATATTGTTTCAAAATGGCAAGGGTGGCAGCAATACTGTCGGTGGAGACACTGACCAACATTACACCGATCACATTTTTCCCGGATTCATCATGCATGGGAAACGTCATCTCAATGTAATGGTTATCTGCATCATATTTCTGCACAGTCTCGCCATTGTATGCCTGCATGACTTCTTCTGCAAGAATTGTTTTCTGCTCGTCCAATGCATAAGTGTCTTTTACTATAGTAAAAGAACTGTCAATAAGCATCACACGACCATCATAAATAGTTGACAGCTGATCTAATTGTGTTGTGATATTTTTGGAAGAAGTATCCTGCAGATAGTTATTTGCCACAATCTGGCTGGCAAGCAGCTTTGCCTGACTGGTAATATCTACGGTACGGGTATTGACGGCCCGTTTTTCATAGACCGACAGAATACCTGTACGCAGTAAAAATGTCGGAGCGATTCCGAACAAAATAATTAATAGAAAAATGCGAAATTTCAGACTTTTCAAATATGCGATCATTGCTTTCAATTCCATTACCTCTGCTTGTCAGAATGATAATAGTAACCTACCCCCCATTTTGTGTGAACATACTTCGGCTCACTTGGGTTTGCTTCTACTTTTTCACGCAGACGACGCACATGTACATCCACCGTGCGGAAATCTCCCGGGTACTCATATCCCCAGACAAGGTTAAGCAGACGTTCCCTGCTGTAAACTTTTTCCGGTGTCTTTACCATCAATTCCATCAGGTCAAATTCCTTTGCGGTCAGCTTGATCTCACGTCCCTGGATAAACAATCGTCTGCTCTCACAGTCCAGACGTACATCACCATCCACGATCACATTTGGATTTTTCTCCATTTCCTTGCGGGAAGTCCGGCGCATGATCGCTTTGATCCGGGCTTTTACCTCCAGAATGTTGAATGGTTTTGTTATGTAATCGTCGGCACCATACTCCAGACCAAGGATTTTGTCCATATCATCGCCTTTTGCCGTCAGCATGACGATGGGAACATTGGAAAATTCACGAATCTGCTGGCATACCTGAAATCCATCTAGTTTTGGAAGCATAATATCCAGTAAAATAATATCATATTGTTTATTATGTGCCATTTCCAGAGCTTCTTCTCCGTCATACGCACAATCCACTTCCATACCGTCCTGTTCCAGACTGAACCGGATTCCTTTTACGATTAATTTTTCATCATCTACCACCAGCACTTTTTTCGCCATTTCGTCACCTCATTGAACACTTATGTTATCTTTTATTTTGTCATAGGTTCCCTGTTTGATACCATCTACATTCATGATATCTTCTTTATTTTGAAAGGAACCATGTTTTTCTCTGTACGCAATGATATCTTCTGCCCGGGTCTGTCCAATCCCTTTCAGAGTCATCAGCATGTCAACGGTCGCCGTATTGATATTAACGGTTGCGTCTGCCGCTTCCTTACTATCTGTCGCTGTCGTCTGTCCGGATGCTTCTGCCACAGCATCCTCTCCTATATAGGGGATATGCAGTTTCTGACCATCCGTCAGCACTTCAGCCAGATTGACAGCATCAGACCGGGCATTTTCCAGCAGGCCACCCGCCATGGCAACTGCTTCGTATGCACGGCTCTGTGCTGAAAGTTCATAAACTCCGGGCTGGCAGACAGCTCCGCAGACATAGACAAACACCGTCTTTCCGGTGTCGTCTGCTTCCGGATATTCAGAATCCTTTATTTCCGAAGATGCATTTTCTTCTGATTCTTCCTGTTTTACATTCTCCGACTCAGATTTTAAAACAGGAATCTCGCCGGATACTTCTTCGGTTACTGATTCTTCCGTTCCCAACAGAATATCCTGCGGATCTGTCCGGCAGCCGGAAAATGTTCCCAACAGCAATATCACAGAGCATACAACCAGCAATTGTCTCATATAAAATCTCCTTTACTCTGAAAAGCAAAGGATTTCTCAAATACCTGTAACAATTTTATCAAATATCGCAAATATTACAAGTCCTGTTTTTATTTTGCACACTGATTGTACAGAACCAGCAGTTTTTCAACTTTTTCATAGTAGATTTTAGAAAAATTCACGTTCGCTCCCATTGAAAAAGGATTACCCCAGCGACAGCCACTGCCATTCCAATCAGTTTCTGCACAGACCAGTCTGCTTTTTCTGTCCCAAACAAACCGAACAGCTCAATGACATAGGCACTGATCATCTGTGCGATAACAATAAAAAGAACCGCCTGTGCAGGCCCGAGCGTATGCATGCTTTTAACTACCGTCAGGGTAATAAAAGCACCTATGATACCTCCGATTAATACATATTTGGGTTGAACTTTCCAGAGCGCAGCAAATGAACTGCGATCCGTGATGCCCCAGGCAACCAGACAGACAGCCAGTGCCGTAAACTGTACCCAGCTATTTGCTATCCAGAGACTACTCTGCTTTGTCACATCTGTGTTGAAGACTCCCTGAACGCTCATCAGTATTCCTGATAAAATTGCAATTAAAATTCCGATCATAATTTCATTTCCTTTTTGCATTGAATATTTGCATAATTTTTTTGTAAACAGCAGGATAGGAAAAATAACAACCCTATTTTTTCTTCATACTGCAAATTATGCATGTATATATCAGAATGCCACAAAAGATTTTTTTTATACCGGAATTGTTATCCAAAAACAGGATTATTTCGGTCTGTATTTTCTGTCAAAAACAGACAGCTATGCTTTCAAATGGAAAACACAACTGTCTGCTGAAATCTTCTTCAAGACGGACAATCTTTCGATTTTTAACCGACTGATAGAAGGATTAGAAAGTTGCAAGTACCTCGTCTAATTTTGTAACCATCTCATCCACATGTTCTTTTTCAATTACCAATGGTGGGACAAAACGAACTACGTTGGAACCTGCCGTAATGATGATCAGACCTTTCTCCAGTGCTTTTGCAGCAACTTGTCCTACCGGTATTTCCATTTCCAGTCCCTGCATAAGTCCCATACCGCGACGATCTGTGATAAAGTCATATTTCGCAGCCAGTTCATCCAGTTTCTGCACCAGATACGGTGTGATTTCATGTACATGATTTATAATCTGATCCTTCTCGAAAATATCAAATACTGTGCTGACTGCAGCTCCTACAAACGGATTTCCACCATAAGTTGTTCCGTGATCACCGGGTGCCAGAGATTTATCTGCCACCTTCTGAGTCATAAGAAATGCACCCACCGGCACACCACAGCCAAGTGCTTTTGCAACAGTCATAATATCCGGTTTCACACCATAATTCTGCCATGCAAACATTGCACCGGTACGTCCCATACCACATTGAATTTCATCCAGGATCAGTAAAATGTCTTTCTCGTCGCAAAGAGCACGTACGCCTTTTAAGAACTCTGGGTCAGCTGGATAAATGCCACCTTCGCCCTGTACCGTTTCCATAATAATGGCACAGGTTTTATCTGTGATCTGTGCTTTCACGCTTTCCAGATTGTTGTACTCAGCAAAACGAATTCCCGGAATCAGTGGTTCAAAAGGTTCCTGATAATGTTTTGTTCCGGTTACGGATAATGCACCAAGACTTCTGCCATGGAAAGAATGCTGCATTGCGATCACTTCGTGACCTGCATGTCCATCTCTGCTGTAGGCATATTTTTTTGCTGCTTTTAATGCACCTTCGATTGCTTCCGTACCACTGTTTGTAAAGAAGATACGATCCATATCTGCTGCAGCAAGTGCTTTTTCAGCTGCTTCCATTGTCGGTACGTTATAATATAAATTAGAAGTATGCAATAATTTATCCACCTGATTTTTCAGTGCATCGTTGTATTCTTTTTTTCCATATCCAAAAGCACAGACAGCGATACCTGCTGCAAAATCAAGATATTTTTTTCCATCTGTATCATACAGATATACACCTTCCCCATGATCTAATACAACAGGGAAACGATTATATGTATGAAGCAGTGCCTGTTCCGCATGATCAATATAATTCTGTTTATTCATGGTCAAATTTTGCCTCCTCATCTCCAAGAATTGCCGTACCGATTCCTTTGTTTGTGAAAATTTCCAGTAACAGGCAATGAGCCATACGTCCATCTAAGATATGTACCCGGGAAACACCATTTTCCACTGCATGAATGCAATTATTTAATTTTGGAAGCATACCGCCAACTACATAACCGCTGTCGAGCAGGTTTTTTGCTTCCGAAACAGTCAGTTCAGAAATCAGTGTGGACGGATCTTTCGGGTCACGGTAAACACCTTCGATATCAGTTAAAAATGCAAGTTTTTCTGCATGAACTGCTGTTGCAATGGCGCAAGCTGCATCATCGGCATTGATATTGTATGTCTGATAATCATCATCCAAACCAATCGGGCAGACAATTGGCAAAAAATCTTTTTCCAGAAGATCAAATAAAATCTTCGGATCCACGGATTTTACATCGCCTACAAAACCGATATCCTGTCCCTGGGAATATTTTTTCTCAACCTTCAGCAAACCACCGTCTTTACCGCTGATGCTGACTGCCTGAACACCAAGTTTCTCTACCATGGATACCAGAGATTTTCCGACTTTTCCAAGTACCATCTCTGCGATTTCCATTGTCTCAGCATCTGTTTTTCTCAGACCGTTTACAAACTCCGGTTCCATTCCGGCTTTTGCCACCCATTTGCTGATCTCTTTTCCACCACCATGTACGATAATTGGTTTGAAACCAACCAGTTTCAGCAGTGTGACATCCTGGATAACACGTTGCTTTAATTCTTCATCGAGCATGGCACTTCCACCATACTTTACAACAATGATCCGGCGGTTAAAACGCTGGATATAGGGTAATGCCTCTATCAGCACCTCAGCCTTTGCCCGCAATGCTTCATATTTATCTTCCTTCATTTATCTGTCCTCCTGTAACAAATCACTTTTTTCTCTTATCTCTTGCAAACAAATTAATACCTATCGTTAAAATATGCTTGCATTAAGAACGGTAATCCGCATTGATTTTTACATAATCATAGCTCAGATCACAGCCCCATGCCGTCCCCTGTGCATCACCCAGTTTCAAATCTGCGATTGCGGTTACTTCCGGCTCGGATAAAATCTTTGTGGCTTCTTCTTCACTGTAATCAAGTGCGACGCCATTCTCAATGAGTTTTATTTTTCCGCCTTTGCTCTCAAAATACAGATCTACTTTATCCGGATCGAATGTTGCTCCGGAATATCCCATGGCACAAAGGATTCTTCCCCAGTTTGCATCATGTCCGAAAATCGCTGCTTTTGTCAGGCTGGAGCAGATTACAGATTTTGCAAGTACCTGCGCCTGTTCTTTTGTCTCTGCATTCACAACTGTCACTTCAAATAACGCAGTTGCACCTTCACCGTCCCCTGCCATCATTTTTGCCAGTGTTGTGTTTACAAAATTCAAAGCTTCACAGAATGCATCATAATCAGCACCTTTTTCTGTAATCTCCGGATTTTCTGCGAGACCATTTGCCATCAGAAGCAGTGTATCATTTGTGGATGTGTCTCCGTCTACGGAAATCATATTAAAGGTATCTTTTACATTTGCAGAAAGTGCTTCCTGTAATAACTCTTTGGAAATCGCAAGGTCTGTTGTAACAAAGGCAAGCATCGTGCACATATTTGGATGAATCATTCCGGAACCTTTGCACATGCCACCGATTGTAACGGTTTTACCGCCAATTTCAAATGTAACAGCAACTTCTTTTTCATGTGTATCTGTAGTCATGATCGCCTTAGCAGCCGCATTTCCTGCTTCCACACCGTCCGCAAGCTTTGGTGCCAATGCATCAACACCTGCCATAATACGATCGATCGGAAGCTGTTTGCCAATGACACCGGTAGATGCCACACAAACTGCACTCGCCGGGATTCCCAATACTTTAGCTGCCTGATCGGCGGTCTTCTGACAATAATCCAATCCTTCCTGTCCGGTGCAGGCATTTGCAATACCTGCATTGACAACAACAGCCTGCGCATAGTCACTGTTTTTCACGATATCCCGATCCCAGAGTACCGGTGCTGCCTTTACAAGATTTGTCGTAAACGTTCCTGCCACACGACACGGTACCTGGCTGTAAATCATTGCCATATCAGTACGATTTTCATATTTGATTCCTGCCGCGGTACAAGCTGCCTGGAATCCTTTTGCCGCTGTCGCGCCACCTGTAATCTGTTTCATGATCCAATCCTCCTGTCAGATACATTTTCACATCGGTATCGTTGTATCTGCTGTTTTTTATTATTTGTTCTAAAATTTAATTTGTCTTATTCATTGAATTTTGTAATATTCTCGTCATTCAATATAAAATCATAATAATTCACATCGTCTCGCATTTTCCAGCCTTCGTCCTGCCAGAAGTGATTGCCGAGTTCATTTTTCTTAAAAGCGATCAGATTTACTTTGTTGATCTGCTCACGCTGTAAGGCACGCATTGCCGCTGTTGCCATCTGCTTTCCAATGCCGTGGTTACGATAAGCCTCATTCACACACACATGGTAAAAACAGCCGGTTCTGCCGTCATGTCCGCATAAAATCGCCCCTACCAGTTTGCCGTCCGCTTCTGCCACAATACTGGTAGTCGGATTCCGTTTCAGAAAACGCGCTGTCCCTTCTCTGGAATCATCAATGCTTCGGATTCCAAATCCTTTTATGGTCATCCACAGTGCATATACTTCATCATAATCTTTCATCGTCATCGGGCGAATCTTTATTTCCATAAAATCTTGTTTCCTTCCATACATATTTATAATTACGGGAACATCGGAACAAGATTCAATCCTTCGCTTTCATCCAGACCAAACAGCAGGTTCATATTCTGAACTGCCTGTCCCGCAGCACCTTTCACAAGATTATCAAGGGCCCCCATCATAACAACTCTTCCGGTACGCTCGTCAATCTTGAAATTAACATCCACATAGTTGCTGCCCTCTACCCATTTTGTTTCAGGCACAATATCTTTTTCCAGCACACGAACAAATTTCTCATTCGCATAATATTTATCATAAGCAGCTTTCACTTCTTCATAAGTAGGAAGGGATCCGTCAGCTTTCCTGTTTAAAGTGGCATACTCTGTTGCCAGAATACCACGGTTCATCGGAACAAGATGAGGTGTAAAGTTGATAACAATCTCTTTACCAGCTGCATAACCAAGCTGCTCCTCAATTTCCGGAGTATGACGATGCGTTGCCACACCATATGCTTTCATATTTTCATTTACTTCACAGAATAAATTTGCAACTTTTGCACCGCGACCAGCTCCGGAAGTACCGGATTTTGCATCAATGATCAGTGTATCCGGATCAATCAGACCTTCTTTTACAAGCGGATAAGCAGTTAAAATAGAACAGGTTGTATAACATCCTGGATTCGCCACCAGACGGGCATTTTTTACTTTATCACGGTTAATTTCACACAGACCATATACTGCTTCTTCAATAAACTGTGGACTCTTATGCTCAATCTTATACCATTTCTCATATGTAGCGATATCTTTGATACGGAAGTCCGCACTCAAATCTACAATCTTTGTTTTGGATAAAATCTCCTCTGTCAGAACAGATCCCAAAAAACCTTGCGGTGTTGCAGTAAAAATCACATCTACCTGTTCACAAAGTGCTTCCATATTATCATCCAGACATGCTGCATCTACAATCTCAAACATATTGTGATATACAGATGCATATTTCTGGTCAATATAACTTCTGGATCCATACCAGACAATCTCAACTTCTTTATGTCCCATCAGAATACGTACAAGTTCTGCTCCTGCATAACCTGTTGCTCCGATAATACCTGCTTTAATCATTTGCAGCCTCCTTAATTTTGTCGAATGAACTGTTTCCTATAATAATACTTCTCATGCAATTCGTAAAGTATTGATTTTCAACTCTGTGTTTTTTATACATAAGGGTGTATATTTATACACTTATTCATTTTTCCATTCATTCTTGCCTTTTCTATGTATTTTTGTCCTGCATCAAATAATAACACAAGTTTTTTCAAAAGAAAAGGACTTTTTCCTTTTTTTGCCATTCTGTGCGCACTGAATAAAAAGATGTATTTTTATAAACAAAATATGTATAAATTTACACTTGCATTCTGAATCCGATTGTAGTATGATGAATCAGGTCGAAAGCAAAAGATATGTTTGTTTTCAGAAAAAATCAGAAGAAACGGTCTGCGACAGACCTGCTTAACGATAAGAAAGAAAGGATCTATTACAATGAAAGAAAAAGTTATTTTAGCATATTCCGGCGGACTTGATACAACAGCCATCATCCCTTGGTTAAAAGAAACATATGATTATGATGTAGTATGCTGCTGCATCGACTGCGGACAAGGTAAAGAGTTAGAAGGACTTGAGGAGCGTGCTCAGTACTCAGGTGCTGCTAAATTATATATCGAAGATATCTGTGACGAATTCGCAGAGGATTACATCCTTCCTTGCGTTCAGGCAGGTGCTGTATATGAGAACAAATACTTACTTGGTACTGCTATGGCTCGTCCGGGTATTGCAAAAAAATTAGTTGAGATTGCCAGAAAAGAAGGCGCTGTTGCTATCTGCCACGGTGCAACCGGAAAAGGAAATGATCAGATCCGTTTTGAGCTTTCTATCAAAGCACTGGCTCCGGATATCAAGATCATTGCTCCATGGCGTGATCCGAAGTGGACCATTGATTCCCGTGAAGGCGAAGTTGAATACTGCAAAGCACATGGCATCGATCTTCCGTTCGCTATGGATCAGAGCTACAGCCGTGACTGCAACTTATGGCACATCAGCCATGAAGGGCTGGAACTGGAGAATCCTGCCAATGAACCGAACTATGACCACCTTCTTGTATTAGGTGTTTCTCCGGAAAAAGCACCGGATGAACCGGAATACGTTACAATGACATTTGAATCCGGTGTCCCGAAAACTGTAAACGGCAAAGAGATGAAAGTTGCTGATATCATCCGCGAGCTGAACCGTCTTGGCGGAAAACATGGTATCGGTATCATCGATATCGTTGAAAACCGTGTTGTTGGTATGAAGTCCCGTGGTGTATATGAGACTCCTGGCGGAACAATCTTACTTGAGGCTCAGAAACAGTTAGAGGAGCTGACGCTTGACCGTGCTACTATGGATACAAAGAAAGATATGGGTAACCGCATGGCCCAGATCGTATACGAAGGAAAATGGTTCACACCGCTTCGTGAAGCTGTTCAGGCATTTGTAGAGTCCACTCAGAAATATGTGACCGGTGAAGTTAAATTCAAACTTTATAAAGGAAACATCATCAAAGCCGGTACTACTTCCCCATACTCCTTATACAGTGAGTCTCTGGCAAGTTTTACAACTGGTGACCTTTACGATCATCACGATGCAGATGGATTCATTACATTATTCGGTCTGCCGTTAAAAGTTCGTGCAATGAGAATGCAGGAACTGGCAAAAGAAAACCAAAAATAAGTTTGTGCTTTGCACAAACGATAACTTCTTGAACGACAGTTCAAAAATTTCCCCCGGTAACAGAATGTTCTTATCACTCTGCTGCCGGGGCTTTTATCTCAGATATTTCATGCCATGTTCAAATTCCAGGTTCAGTTTCAGATGAAATACAAAAAATATTTTAGTTCGTACTCTGTTTTTCCTTTAATAAATAAATTCTGGATTCAAAATCCGTACATGGCTCTGCACCTTGCGGAACTTCTCCTGCACTCACATCCGTAGTGATCAATCCAAGGTTCATCAGTTCATCACCATAATGTTCTGTATTTGCCAGTTCATTCTCATACAGTTTATCCGGATCCAATCCCTGTAGTTTTACGCAGCTATATGGCAGATTTACACCATTCAGAACTCTGTAATAGCCCACAAGTGCTTTGCTTTTATCTTCACTGACAACCATCCAGACCGTTTCATTTCCGTTAAACGGACTTTTCAATCTGTAAAATGTACCGAACTGAAGTAATTCACGATATTCCTTCATAAATCGGATCTGTGCTTTCACTTCTTCTATCTCTGCATCAGACAACTTATTCAAATCCAGTTCATAACCAAACGTTCCAAAATACGCAACATTTGCCCTTGTATGTAACGGTGTATTACGAAAAACCTGATGATTTGGTATTACAGATACATGGCTTCCCATACTGCTGAGCGGATAACACATGGATGTCCCATATTGTATTTTCAACCGTTCTACAGCATCTGAATCGTCACTAACCCATCCCTGCGGTGCATAATAAAGCATTCCTGGATCAAAACGCCCTCCTCCGCTTGCGCAGGACTCAAAAAGCACCTCCGGGAACGCTGAAGTCAGACGTTCATACAGATCATAAACGCCCAAAATATAGCGATGAAAAATTTCTCCCTGCTGATCCGCCGGATATGCGATACTGTAACATTCCGTAATGCTCCGGTTCATATCCCATTTTATATAGGATATGTTTGACTCAGAAAGCAATTTTGCAATCATCCCATAAATATAATCCACAATTTCTTTTCTTGAAAAATCCAGTACATATTGATATCTTCCATGAGATACTCGTCGTCCCGGTGTCTGTAAGATCCAGTCTGGATGTTTTCTATACAGATCAGAATCTTTATTCACCATTTCCGGTTCAATCCAGAGACCAAATTTCATTCCAAGTTCTTCGATTCGATTTGCAAGTCCACTGATTCCATTTGGCAGTAACTCCATATTTGCAATCCAGTCTCCCAGTCCAGCGCGGTCATTTCTTCTGGCACCAAACCAGCCATCATCCAAAACGAATAATTCTACGTCACATTTCTTTGCTTTACTTGCAATTTCAACCAGACGTTCTTCTGTAAAATCAAAATAAGTAGCTTCCCAGTTATTGATCAGAATCGGTCTGCATCGATCCCTCCAGTAGCCTCTGGCCAGACGTCTTCCGTAAAGCTTATGAAATGTCTGACTCATTCCATTTAATCCACTCTCTGAATAGACCATGACTGCTTCCGGAGTTTGGAACATTTCTCCAGCTTCCAGTTTCCAGTCAAATCCTTTCGGATTTATTCCTGCTGTTATTCTTGTTACATTGTGCGTGTCGACTTCCGCCTGAATACGGAAATTGCCACTGTAGATCAGACTGAATCCGATTGCTTCTCCCCGATATTCATTCGTATGTTTTCTCCGTAAAACCATAAATGGATTGTGTTCATGAGAAGAATTTCCGCGCCTGCTGTCAATTGCTGTGATTCCCTGTTCCAATGTTCTTTCTTTTATATAGCGTTCTCTCGCCCATGCTCCTGATAGCTGCATCCACACATAATCCTGATCTGGGAGATCCAGACTCAGACTCATTACATTTAACAGATGCACCGTTTCTGTTCCCGTATTTTTCACACAAACGCTCCGTGCAATTGCATTATACTCAGAAAAAACAGTATACAAAAGTTCCAGCAGCACACCGGTCAATGCATCTTTCAAATAAACCCGAAGTGTCATTGCTTCTTCGTCTGATTCTGTATAAGTAGCCGGAAGCCCCTGTAATTTTACCTTTCCCGCTGTAATCTCATATCCTTCATACACAAATTCTGAGATTCGACTTCCATTTTTTTGCAATATTTCAATTGCAGAATGTCTGTAATCCGTTGTCCCGTATACCGGATATTCCTGCCTGATATGCTCCAGAGAAAAATTCCGGTCACCCTCATATATATACGAACTCATGGGACGCTGACATTCTTCGACCAGATAAGAAAAATCTGCCTTATCATGAATTCTTTTTCCAAAATAAAGGTGTCCCATATGTCCGTTTTTTAATACGCACATAATGTAACTTATTTTGTCATTATATAAATGAAATGTTTTTGTTTCTTTGTGAAATACGATATTTCTCATAAATGTCTCCTCCAACAGATGCTACCAAATAGCTACATAAAAAAATCAGTTAAAGCAATACCGCATCTGTTCTGTTCCCTGTAAATTTTTCCATATAAATTTGCCATTTTCATATATCATATATCCATGCCAACTTTCCTCTTTTGGAATAGAAACAGATCCGGGATTCATGTAAATATAATCCGGATGTTCCACACATTTTGGTACATGGGTATGTCCATTCAGCAAAATATCTCCTTTCTGAAGAGGTGGCAGATTGCCCTCATTAAAATGATGACCATGTGTGGCATAAATTACATTTTTCTCATCTGCGATTACACAATAATCTGCCAGAACCGGGAACTCCAGCACCATCTGGTCTACTTCCGTATCACAATTTCCCCGCACACAGAGAATATCCTGTTTGTGTTGATTTAAAAGTGCGATCACTTCCTTTGGATTGTAGTCTTTTGGCAGATCATTTCTGGGGCCGTGATATAAAATGTCTCCCAGTAATAATAATCTGTCTGCCTTTTCCCTGCTGTATGCTTCCAGCAGTTCTCTGCAATAATATGCTGATCCATGAATATCTGATGCGATCATCCATTTCATAAATAATATCCTCCACGTATCCTATTTATTAAGTCTATCTATATTATTATGTTTATGTTCTTTTTGTTTTTATAAAAATAGTGACTAGATAACGTTTCCTTCTATTTTCTTTAGAGAACCAGCGTCTCTAAATCTTCCGGCACAAAAATAATTCCATTGAAATACTTTCGTCCTTCATTTTGATAAAGTTCTTTTCTTCGTAGCAGATTTATGTCTTCCGTATGATATAACAACAGATTTTTTACATGCAATTCTTCTGCCAGTTTGCTTGCATCTGCCACTGTGGAATGATGCTTTTCATACGGATGAAAAATATCTGCTTCGCTCTCCAGACAAAATGCTTCATGCAATAACCATGTGCTGTTCTCTGCAAACTGTTTTTCACATGGATTATATGGCTCATCACCGCAACAGGTAAGTTTTTCTCCATTACCAAGTTCCATGCAGAAACCGAATTGTTTCGCTTTCGTTGACTGGATATCGAAAAACGTAACTTTTTTAGATAAAATGCTGACAGACTCATCATCTGCAACGGGAATGAGATGCAGTCGTTTTCCAATAAACGCAACATCTTTCTTTTGCAGAAGTTTCACTGCCAGATTTTTCAGCAGTTCAATTAATTCTTCATGCGCATAGACCGTGGCCTCACCTTCATATTCGCCCTGTCTCATGTGCTGACAGATCATACGCAACATCCAAATGATACCGGTAATATGATCAATATGCTTGTGCGTCACAAAAATGGTTTTGATGTCCTTCCAGTTGATTCCGGCGTGTTTTAACTGATGCAGTATCGTACTTCCTCCACCACCGTCTACCATAAAATATTGCTGATCTTCCTGTAATACAAAGCAGGTGTTGTAGCACTCCGTCACAAGCGCACTTCCGGTTCCAAGCATTGTGAGTTCCATAATTTTCTCCTTCTGAATCCAAAAACTATAGGGATATTATAACACATATGATTTGCAAATACATTTTTTTCCATTCCTCTACTACACATTGCCAACATGCAATGTTATAATAGAGAAACATGATACTAAAATATTTTTGAGGTGAAAAAATGACCATACGAACTGCTACTATGAATGACTTAAATGCGATCACTGCTGTGGAAGCAGAATGTTTTCCAGCGGCAGAAGCGGCTTCCAGAGAAGAATTTTCCAAACGACTGACATATTATAACGACCATTTCTGGTTGATGTTTGATGAAGATAAACTCATTGCCTTTGTGGATGGATTTGTAACAGATGAAGAAACTCTGACCGACGAAATGTTCCATGACGCTTCCCTGCACAACCCTAACGGCGCATGGCAGATGATTTTTGGTGTAAATACGATTCCTGATTATCGCAAACATGGCTATGCCGGTGAACTGATCAAATCCTGCATTGCAGACGCAAAAGCACAGGGCCGAAAAGGACTTGTTCTGACCTGCAAAGAAAAATTGCTGCACTACTATGCAAAATTCGGTTTTGTAAATGAAGGACTTTCTGAATCCGATCATGGCGGCGCAGAATGGTATCAGATGCGTATTACATTTTAAAAAGGAGCCATTTTCGGCTCCTTTTACTTCCTGCTTATAGGACTTAATTCCGGGTAGCTGACGTTAGCCTTATATGACATTCTACTTCCAACGATAATGTCCCACAATATCATCCCGTTTTTCCAAAATATCCTATTCATAGGATTTCTGCCACGGATCATTGTGATGAATCACATATGAAACACCATTTTTATTTCTCCGGTCTGAAACAATCCCGATATGCTTTTGAAAAATGATGATATCTCCGCCCTGCCACTGCTCTGTTTTGGAAACATCGGTGGTCAGGCTTTCTCCATTATTGGCAAAAAACACCTGTAGATTTTTCACTCTGCGAAAGTCAATGTTTGAATCTGGCTCTTGGATATCATAATCTTCCGGATGATTCTGAATGTCTTCATTTACAAGCTGCATCAGATCATAACCGGCAGCCTGCATTGCAAATGCTACCACATCCGTACACACACCATAATTATCATTCGAATAACCACTGTTATAATATTTACTCTTATACTTCGGTTTTGTGTTAATATAATTCAAAGCTCCCTGAAGGATGTCTGTCTGATCGTCAATGCCATCCTGATCATAATCTATGGAGCTGTGCACTTGTTCATATTTTTGTTCGGATAAATCAGCTAATCTTTTCGGAGAAGTATGCTGATATCGAAGGAAAATGCCAATAACTATGACGACTACTATCACAAGTATAATAAAAATAAATTTCTTCTTTTTCATATAATCTAACCTATAATTTGTACAAGTCCAAGTTTCATGTGTTCTTCTCTCCAATTCTTTGTAAATGGTGGATCTGCCAAGTTTGTCTGCTATTAGAATATCAACAATCTCAATTTTTGAGTGCATTTATTTCGTTTTGCAGATATTCAAAAAATAACCCGATATGATAGCCATCCGCTACAGCATGAGCAATCGTAATATTTACGGGCATATCTATTCTATTACCATTCTTTTCATATTTTCCCATCGTAATAATTGGGAAAAAAGCCGGTTCCCCATTTGCCACTCTGCTTCCATAACCAGTAAAAGCCGTCCAAGGTGTACAGGAGATACAATAAAAATTTGCCGGTTGTTGTTCTTTTACTTTAATTCCTTTTTTGTCCTTATAAGTATGCATATCTGTTGTTATATTCTGAAAGCATTTTTCAAAATCTTCCTCATATTCCGACCAGCAATCGGAAAAAGTTTTGTCATCCTGATGAAAAATTGTATAATTTGGATTTATTTTATCCCATACGCATAAATTTCCTTTGTTGTCCCGAAACATCTTGAAATTTTCTATTTTATTAAGAACTTTGGTAACAATATATATTACAGTCGGATAAAATTTGTAGTTGTGAATATAGCAGAAATCCAATAAATTTTTAACATCAATTGGTGCTGTCATATTTACTTCTATTTTCAATTTTTCTGTATAATACCGATAATGTTCTTTACGCACCCAATTTTCAATATCTATCTTTTTAAAATTCATAAATCATGCCATCCCTTTTCATTTAGTTCTCTCCATTCGTTCACTTGACGCGGGGGAATGCTTATTTTGCGTTCAAATTTTATTTCATATCAAGTAAAATACCATACACCGTTTCGTTCCCCTTAACTACAAAAGTCAGATTTTCCTTTGCCTGATTCAACAGGTGAAATAAGCTCCGTACTTCAGATTGTCCATTTCGCATCGGATGTATGGATCTGAAATACAGTTCATCGTCATAGTAATAACGTTCATCTAACACTACAACCATTTTCACCGTATCACAAATCGCTGTAACCCCAAGCTCTGCCCTTTCCATCTGCGGAAAATGATATCCCTGCCGTATGTAATCCCGCACCAATATATCTGCTTCTTTTGCATCATTTGCATACACCACAGACACATGCGGAAATTCATTTTGATTTTTCCTTACAGGCAAGTGCATCATATTTTGAATAAAAGAAGAAAGTTCCGCATTAGTTCGAATCCGATTTGTCAAGCGGAAGGTCTGTAGGTTCGGCAGTTCTTCCATTCGTTTCATGGTACTCTGATCTATTTCTTTCGGTGAGATCATTTCTTCTGAATCACTGGAAAAAATGATCGGACGATCTTCACTCATATTCAGTAATACATTTAATTTTTCAACCGAAAGCAGATGTGCCTCATCCACCAATATTGCATGATAATCCTCTAACGAAAATTGTGTTTCCAACTGATTATCTGACAAAAAATCAATTCGCTGTAAACGTTTATGTAAAATTTCCCATTTCTTTCCTGCTTCCCCACAATGAATGATACAGACCTGCTGTCGGTTGGATAGTTTCATGGCAATATCATAAAGAAGCAATGTCTTTCCGGTCCCAGGCAGACCACTGAAAGAAAAATATCCGGTCTGTTCCTCGCAGATTTTCTTTAAAATCTGACGTTTGATATCCCGCTGCTGTGCCGTCAGAAAATATTCTTTGTTTAAAAATCGATTCGGTTCTGTCAACGGCGAAAACAGATACCATTCTGCCCGAAACAGATTTTCAATATCACCAGAATAGTCCTTGCCCTCTTTTTGCAAAGCCGCACACAACTGATTCCAACTTGCCTCTATTACATGATCGTGATTTGTCAACCGCATCAGGCGATTCTGACTGCTGATATAAGTATAAGACTGAATCGGTTTACCAAGTGCGGACAGATAATATCGATTTTGAATTAATTGTTTTTGTATCGCTTCCTCAGAAACTGCTCCACTTTTCAGCTCAATGTTGATGATCTGATTTTCTCTGATCTGCAACAAATCAAATTCTTTGCCTAGACGTGGAATCTGAAAAGAATAAAACAGTCGAAGTGCTGATACATCCTGCATATGAAGTTCCAGCCGCTCCACCAGTGCGCGCATACTTTCCAGTTCCCACTCTTTCATTTTCAGCATGTGTTCTCTGCCGGATAACTGCTGCTCCAGTTTTTGTAAATGTTCAATATTCTGTTTTCTGGTTAATGCATAAATAGATATTGATTTCATAAATTACCCTTTATTTATTGTACAAAGATTTACTGCATTGTATCATTTTATGATTTCATTTCACTGTTACAATAATTTTATTAAAGTAGCACCAAACACCATCACGCAAACACCAACGATTTTCTGTACATTCATCGTTTTTTTCGGAGATTCAAATAACCCGAAATGATCTACTAGTATGCCGCCGGTTGTCAGACCGATCAGAATAATGATGACTGCCAGTCCCGTTCCAAAAATTTCTGCCAACTCTACGTTTGCAAGTACATAAATGCCACCGAATACGCCTCCGATCCACATCCACCATGGATTTTTCTCATTCATATGTTCCCGTGTCTGCACCACCGCACATTTCCCCTGCATCAATCGTAAACCGATGCAAATAACGCATAAACAGCTTAATCCAACTGTAAATGAAATAGCAGACGCTTTGATCGGAGAATCGACAACTTTTCCCAGATGTCCGTTAATGGCAGTCTGCACACCACTTAATGCACCGGACAATACACCAAATATTCTCCATAGCCAGATATCCGCATGTGCATTTTCTTTCGGATTATTTTTGCCGGCTTCTCTTTTTGCCAGAGATACAATTACTACGCCAGCTACAACCAAAACCGCTCCAAAGATCCGAAATACGGAAATCGGTGTTTTCAATGAATAAAAGAATCCAAAATGATCAATTACCAGCCCCACCAGAATCTGCCCCAGAACCGGCAGTATAACCGCAAGCGTTCCGCCCAATTTTGCAAACAGTAAAATATTTCCAGTAACATATATAAAACTACAGATTCCACCAAACCAAATCCAGACTGGCTCATGCAACATTTTATCAAATGGAATATGTACACCCTGTCCTAAAATCAATAATAACAATACTAAAAATATCAATGAAACTGCAAAAGATACAAGCGATGCCCGATAAGGGGAACCTACTTTTTTCCGTAATCTTGCATTGATGCTTGTTTGAATCGGGACACCAATACCTGCCAGTATTCCAAAAATAATAGACATTTTCCAACCTCTCCTCTACTTCCTATTTTCTATCATACACCAAAAAAGACTATAAACCAAACTGTTATGTTCAGAAACAGTAAAATTTATAGTCTTCTTTTATGTTGAGACAAACTTATTATTCATTTATTTCATGTATTTTTTTATATTAACGATGTTATATGTATTTGTCAATCATTTATAGCATTTCGCCTTCATATACCATTCCAGGAAGGCATCTAACGTAAGCATATTATCCAGATCCAATGTTCTACTGATAACTTTTCTTTCTCAAATTCACGGTCAGTTTTGATTCTATCATATAGTAATCCACTCAATCATACATATTTTCCCATATCATATGCCTGTTGTAAAACCTGTGGACATTCTTTTACCAATCCGGCCTCCATGATATTTGGCGCATAAATTCTTCCCTTCACCACAGAATGATCCAAATGCTCCACAAATCCATCCAAATCTCCAAGGGAACGTTCAATGATATCTGTTCCAAGTCCTGCTGAAACAATATAATAAACATCCTTATGTCCAAGATTTTGCCAGATTGGATATGTTCTGTCGATACTTTTTGTTTATTAAAATAAATCCAACATACTATCCAGATAAATTGCTTCTCTGACCTGCAGTTGATACTCTGGTTTGGTCATATAATACAATAAAAATTCTAATACAATGGCACTACCTAATCCACGGCCTTCAATTTTAAAATTTGTAAATCCCATTGGCACATACACATTCTGAATATCGCCAATACTGATAAATGCTGGATTTTTCATCGCCTCTGAAAAACGATATCCATATGCAGCATTTGGTGCTGTACAACGATGATCTGGACAGTTTTCATCCAGATTTTGTAGACTGACCGTCTCATAACATTTCCTTCTATCTTTGCAGCCAATCCAACAACACTCATTGCACAAAAATTCTACTTTGTCTTTTCCTGATAGCGTCAATGTATTTAACTGATCAAAGGATTTATTTAATCGAAAATCAGGTACGATATACTGAAACTCTTTTCGTTTTACTTCTTCCGCAAATTCGTGAAAATCGGTCAATACTTTCGTTGTGGAAGATACTAAATAAAGATTCGGATAGTTTTGTTTTAAATAATCCACCAGTAATTCTGAATGGACGATAACACCATTTTTTACACTATTATTATCTGAATTACCATCTTCACTTCCTTGCTCAAATAAGGCACATAATTCGTTGCACTTTCTATCTGATAAATGTGCTTTTCTAAGCATGGAATTACTGAAAGTCAATCGGGCAGATATGCCATATTCATTTATCAATTTTAAAACTTCTTGCGGATTTTCATCTCCACATCCGATTCTTCCACCGCCCCAGAGACAGCCTTCCGGTGCACCGTAAATGGAACTGATCTCGCACCAGTCATAAAAATACTCTCTGTGCTCCTGATAAAGAGGAAGGAATATTCGATACAGATCATAAAATTCAAACAACCCCGGTAAATGATAATATGCTTTTTTCTTAACGACATTCATTTTTCATCACTCATCTATTCAAGAATGCCCTCGGCATTCGTACTGCGAGATGCACGTCATGCAGCGCATGACATATTCTTCTGTGCATCTCTGCAATTCTGCCAGAGGCTATATCAGATGGGAGATTGAGTCCCATTACTGATCTACACTTGTTGTTTACCACCTATAAAGGCGTTATCTCTCATCTGATATATCTTTTATCTTTTTTGCAGGAACTCCGGCATAGACGGTATTCTCCGGCACATCTTTTGTTACCACAGATCCGGCACCTATTACAGCGCCATTTCCAATAGACACTCCTGCTAAAATAGTCGCATTTGATCCAATCCAGACATTTTTACCTATGTGAATTGGTTGTGCAATCATTGATGCGCGCTTCGTCGGATTCATATCATGATTTAATGTCGCAATCACTACATTATGACCAATCAGGGCACCATCATCGATAAAAATACCTCCCTGATCCTGAAACTTACACCCACTGTTAATAAACACATTTTTTCCGATGTGGATATTAATTCCACAGTCCGTATAAAATGGTGGAAAAATTCCAAATGTTTCATCAATTTCTGACTGCGTCAGTTTACTCATCAAGCTTCGCAATTCTTCTGGTGTATGATAATTGTAATTCATTTCACATGTTAGTTTCATTGCACGTTGGGAAAATGCATGGAACTCCAGATGCAAAGGACTTCCACCACCAATATAAGATTCGTTTTTTATTGTATTTCTAAATTCTTCTGCTGTCATTCTCGTTACTCCATAAAATTCATATTTTAATCTACATTTTTTTCAAATCTTTATTTTAAATACATTTCAAGCATTCCATTTATAGAACTTTTTATCTCAGTTATGATATCCATACAGAGTTCTTTTTTCATTCCAGCCATAGTTCCAACTGCAAGAAGCTCTTTCTTTCCAGGATTACGACCATTTCCATCTACCGTAGTCGTATGTTCCCCATAATATGTGTTGCTGTATGTGAGATCATATGCCGGACTCAATCGCCAGCTATCTGCAGATTCATCATACAAATACAGGGAGATACGCTATCATATCTCCCTTAAAATCATTCTTTTTACCGTTCAAATGTCTTTCCCATGCTGAACTGCTCTAATAATGTACTCATTTCTTCATATTCCTTTCCGTCATTTACTACAAATATTGTATTTACTTCCAATTGAAGTGCCATCATTAGATTCATTGTATTTATACTATTGATGGCAGCCATTGTTGATACATTCATATTGCACCTCGCTTTACATAAAATCAGCCAATGTCATCTGACCATTGATCCAGCTTTTCTGCTCCGCCTTATGCACCCTATCATCCGGCATCCGATTTCCAATCAAAAACGGTGAGGTCGGATCATGTCTGGCATAATTTGTATTTACCGTATCCGCATCATAATTTGCATAACAATACCGACACAGATGCAGACAAGTATTATAGGCTCCGATATCTGCTCCCAACAAACAGGCACATTCTTTCCGAAGCTGATTTCTCTTTGGAAAATCCATGCTTGTATGCAATGCCTGTTCATAAATCTGTTCTGTCATGCATCCGCTGCAGTCTGCTCCATATACTGCCAGTTCGTCACCTTCTCCACATGGGCGGACCGTCATACCATGTTCTGCTGCAATCTCAATCATTGCCTTACCAAGATACAGACGTTCTTCTTTTTCCACTGCCCGCACTTCCGGGAAATTCTTTCGCACTTTCTGATACAGATCAATAAAGCTGATCACACAGTTTTTGGTATATCCTTCCAGTACAGATGCAATATGCGTGAATTGCCGGATATGATAATCTGCCGTATAAGTGTCATCCCCAACAATGGGATCATATCTCCAGCCAATTGAATCAATTCCTACAATCTCAGATAATTTCTGAAATGACAAAAGCACATGCTCTTTATCCGGAACCATCGGTTCAATTTCTTTTCCATAAGGTGTAATTGTTACATACCAATACATGCCATATGGCTGCAATAAATCCATATATTTTAGCATTGGTTCCGGATTCTTTGTACAAAATCCGATCAGATCTACAACGGAAGGATCTAAACTGTATTCCGTCACTTGAATTGGATTATAGGGATTTCGCACACAGACAAATCCTTCCCGTATTCTGTTCGCAAACCAGTCTGCATAAAATGCTGGAATGTCAGTACGCATCCCTGTATGAATAATCATAATTTCTGTCCTTTGCAAAATATAGTATAAAGACAGTATAGCATAAAATTTTCTGTTTTACTGTATATAAAATTCGTACTTTTTCAAAAATTTCACCATATTTGTACGGTAATTATTTTTATATATACAAAAACAGACCCACATTTTTGCGAATCTGCTTTTTCACCTGTATATTCTTCTTTCTAAAGTTGTAATTTATCTGTCATGGTTTCCTCCACATAATTTTTTCATTAATAAAGTAGATATCGGTATGACAAGTACACAGGACAGTGCTCCAAAAATCATAAAAATACAATTTTGAAACAAAAGCCTGGAATTTAACAGAATCCCCAAGGATTGTTTTTGCATTCGCAAGTATGCAAACAAAATCATGGATTCACCAAGATAAGCAAACAGTAACGTATTAACCGTTGTTCCCAATATGCTTTTTCCAATCTGCATTCCACTCTGAAACAGTTCTGTGTTACTCATATCTGGTTTATGTATCTTCACTTCATAGAGTGAAGTAGAAACAGTCAATGCCAATTGCAAAAAACAAAATGAATATTGTAATAAGCACTGCCGTAAACGCAGATAGCGTTTTTCGGTTTATTCCGTTTTGGTAAAACAACGTAATGCAACAAATAACCACACTGAGACAAATCGTCACTGGAAAAACCGGTACTCCGCTGGCAATAAGCCAGATCGCAATGCACAGAATAAGCAGGTTCCCTGCCAATGCAATTAGAGACATCACTCCTCTGTCGCCCCCGACAATGGCAATCAAAGCAACCAATATTAAACCAAATATCACTAACATAACGTTGTCCTCTTTTTCAAATTACTTTTTAATATTCCGGAGGTAATTAGCACGGAAACTGGTATTGCAAGTACAATACCGATACTTTCCACAAAAAAGCGGCAAAGTTCACACGGAATATGCAAACGAATAATTGTCAGAAACGATACATCATTATTCATACGAATCAGGCACATTGGTATCAATCCACTGATAAACACAAACAGCAATATATTAATCATCGTCCCCATAATATCATGTCCGATTTCTCTGCCTGATCGAAACAGCTGCCGAAATGATATTTCTGGTTTCAGCTTTATAATTTCACTTAATGCAGTTGATATATCTACCGCAACATCCATAATGGCACCCAGCCCGGACAGTAATATTTCTGCATAAAATATTTCTTCCGGATTATCGATACTTCTGAGATCCAGATATTCCATAGTAGAAAAATCCAGTTCTTCTGTATGATGTACAACCAGGGAGAAAACTGTCATAACCATTGCCAGCACACAGAGCGTAGATAAAAGTGCCGATACTGTTTTTTTATTGCATCCATTCATGCAAAACAAGGTAACGATTGCAAAGGCAATCACCATTTTATTGCAGACACGTGACATGCTCCCACCACTTAAATCACAGATTTTGAAGTGGGGGCTTCTTGCTCAATGGCTCTACTGAGCCAAGTATCTACAAGCTATCCTCGCGTGCCCCGCGATTCATTTTTACCCAGTTATGGGATATTTTCATTGTCTGGATACAGACACTTCCCATTTATCCTGCTAACAACATACGACGTGCTTCTTCACGTATATTGATTGCCGCATTCAGATCCCGGTCTATCCGATTTCCACATGTGCAAAGATATACTCTGTCCGAAAGTTTCAGTTCTTTCTTTATATTGCCACATTTACAGCATTTTTTACTGGAAGGAAAAAAACGGTCTACACGTACCAATTTCTTTCCTCTCCATGTCAGCTTATATTCCAGCAATTCCCGAAACTTTCCGTAACCGTTATCCATGACACTTTTTCCAAAATGCATACACTGGCTCATTGCTTTCATATCAATATCTTCTACTGCAACAACATCATATGCCTCTGCTATTTCATGACTCAGTTTATGCAGAAAATCTTTCCTCTGGTTTCGGATTTTTTCATGACATAATGCAACACGTTTTTTCTGTCGGTTATAATTATTGCTTCCTTTCACGCAATGGGATAACTTTCTCTGTTCCCTTGCCAGCCGCTCCTCACTTTTTCTGAAGTATCCTTCATTTTCCTTCTGTATATCTTCAGAAAACACAGCCATCCCATGCATTGCATAATCAATCCCAAGTATCTTTGCGTCTTCATAATCAAATTCTTCTGCTTGGTTTTCACAGTCAGATTTTTCATATAATAGACTTGCATAATACTTTCCGGATGGTTCCATACTTATTGTTACGGATTTCAGGCAATATTTTTCTGGAATATCACGATGTTTTTTCATACGGATCCACTTCAGCTTCGGAAGTTTTATCCGATAATCTTCTACCTGAATATTTCCATTGACCACATTTGTCGTATAACTTTTTCGGATCCTGTGTTTTGATTTGAATTTTGGAAAGCCAATCTTTGGATCCCTGAAAAAATTCTTATATGCCTTTTCCAGATGCAGCTGCACATTTGCAAGTGCCAGGGAATCCACTTCTTTCAAAAATGGATATGCTTTTTTATACATCGCCGGTGTATTTCGCAGCATTTTTTTCGATGCTTCATATTCCCGTATCTTATCATTCAACATCTGATTATATAAAAAACGACAGCAGCCAAATGTTTTTGCGAGCAGGACTTCCTGTTCTCTGTTTGGATATATCCGAAAACGGTAAGCTATATTCATCTTTTTTTCTCTCCCTGCGTCTCGATATAATTACGGATAACATCAATCGGTGCCCCACCCGCTGTCAACAGGCAGAAACTCTGGCTCCAGAATGCTTCCTTCCAAAGTCTTTCCCTGATCTGTGGATATTCCTTTTTTAACAACCGGCTGCTTGCACTTTTATACGCATTGATAAATTTGCTGAGTTCTGATTTTGGCTGTGCCCGAAACATAACATGCACATGATCAACATCATGATTCCATTCTTCCAGTGTGATTCCATAATCAGGTGCAATACGTTCCCAGATCTCTTTTGCACGTTCCGAAATCGGATCATCTATTACGTTTCTTCGGTATTTTACAACCATGATCAGATGATAATACATCAAATATACTGAATGTGCATTATGATCCATTTTGTCCATATAATCAGTCCTTCCTATTCTTTCGACTGATTGCTTGAATGAAAAAGTAAATTCTACTTTTTAGCTTTCTTGAATTTATGCGGGATTAACTTCTACTTTAGGAAGTATACATCCCGCATTTTTTAGTATATAATGTCTTCATACGGTACAGATTGTACGTTTTTCTGCATGAGAAAGAGACATCTGGAAATAGTGTGCGAGACTAAATTCCACATGTCTGTTGGAAAGACTAAATTCTATGCAGTGAAACTTGCCTGTGCTTACACTATTTTTATTTTACTAATGCTGGGATTAGTGTTACTTCATCTGCCGGGATTTCAATTAATCCAAGAGCTTCATGAAGTCTATTATCCAGCAAGATTCGAGACACCTCATATGGACTATGTCCATTGAGGCTGTCTCGTTTTTCACTATTGATATGATTAAGCAATAACAGTGTTGTTTCTTCTGTTATGTTCTCAAAACTTGTTCCTTTAGGAAGAACATATCTTATGTATTCGTGATTTTTTTCAAGCGCACCCTTTTGGTCAGAACGATTAGGATCACAATAATAAATTCGCGTTCTCATTTCACCGTTATCATCACACTCTAAATTCCATCTATCCTGGAATTCATGTCCATTATCTGTGATTATTACCTCAAATAGTTTTTGAAATAATTCAATGCCAAGGACTTCAGTTAAATAGTCAAAAACTTTATTGACCTCATCCTGAGTTTGCTCTTTCAAAAGGAACATAAGCATTAACTTACAGTTTCTAAAAAGCATCGTCAAAAAACATGGTTTTGTGCCTTTAACACCCTCCACTGTATCCATTTCTACGATGTATGTAGGTTTATTTTTATTTATATATTCTTGAAACTCTTTGTAGCCTCTATCTTTTCTAAATGCACGATCTTTTGTACTGGTGGCAGTTTTTTTCTTCCTTGGTTTGTATACGACCTTACGACGTAAATCCATATTTCTGACTTCGAAAACACCACTATCAATATAGGAGTAAATAGTTCTTCTTGAACAAGCAATTTCCTCTGCATGAGAAGCATAGATATGAGCTATTGATTGTCCCTTTTTAATGAGCGGAGACAGCAGGTCATTTAATTTCTGAATGCTTTCAGGCGTTTGATTAATACCTTCTCTGCTTGTCGTTCTCAGTGTCTCATAGGTATCCTGAGCGTACTTGGATGAATATATTTTTCTATCCATCATGCAGTTCGTTTTCTTTGGACAGCCGTTACATGCATATGGAGGCTTAGCAAGTTTTTCACACTGTCTCGGCTTATAGTGGTTACAAATTTCACTGCATCTTGCCTTTCTGCAGTTAACACATTTATGAGTGCACTCATTATCTCCGCATCCATGAAGTATCTTGCATACATTGGCTTTCGGTTTAGAGGTATCGTAATTATTAGCGCAGGGTATAGGTGCAAAGGCATCAGGCTTACGTTCTTTAATAACAGAATGACGTCTTACCTCTTTAGATATAGTGCTAGGATCCTTGTTTAAATCTCTAGCAATAGTTCTAAATGATTCGCCATTATTTAGACCTTGTTCTATACGAATTCTTCCTGATAGATCTATATGCTTCTGATTGCCTTTTGGTCGGTTCTCATTCATAATAACCTCACTTTCTGCACAGGCAGGCAATCAACTGCCTTGACATTGTACAAAAAATGAAGAATAAAATCTATGCAAGAGTTAATTCTACAGACGTAGAATTAACTCTTGCCAGGTAGAATTTACTTTTTCATTCAAGCCTTTCGACTGATTATAGTATACCACACCTTGCGTTGCAGAACAAGTGTTCTGTTTTCTTTTTCTACAATTCATCTCCCACCTGTAGGACGCCACTGAAAAACTGTTTTTGCATACAATATATAGTAGCACAAAACATACAAATATACTTTATCTTGTGCTGTTTTGCACAAAATAAGGACTTTTTCAGTGGCGTCCTGTAGAGGAAGGAGAATTCTTGCTAACTTTTGTTAAATATTTACAATAAGTTGTGCCATACCATCCTCCTACTGCAAAGCCTGTTTTAAGACATCCAGATTACTCTGCATTACAGACAGATATGTAGTTCCGTTTTTAACATCATCAGATGTCGTAGACTGCATGGAATCCAAAGTTAAAAATTTGAAGAATGTTTTCCACTACCTCATTATATTTCTGATTTTTGGCAGTCACTGCATATTCCATAGAAAACGGTACGTAACGGATTTAATTTGAATCCATGATGCTCCTTGATGTGTTGCGTCAGGTTTTCCACTTCGCTGCACTGCAAATGAATGAGTTTCCCGCATTTTTCGCATTTACAATGATACGTCTGCTCTTTACATTCATGTCTGCTATCACCAGTATATTCAAAACACGCACTGCTGCTTCCATCAATCACATATTTAGCAACCAGTCCTTCACTGACCATTTTGTCTAACTGACGATAGACCGTTGTCATACCGACTGCAATTCCTTTTTTCTTAAAATAATCACAGATATCAGCTACTGTAACATGCGTTCCTTCCATTTGTTGAAGGAAATTCAAAATTTCACTCATCTGTTTTGTTTTATATTGTGCTTTTCCCATTGTTATCCCTCTCTAATTTGAAAATTGTTTTCATTTTATCACCATTTTTTCAAATGTCAATATGATTTGAAAATGTTTTTCATTTTCTTGTAAAATTACTGTACTTTGCAGAGATTTAGTGCTATTATGCTTAAGTGGCGATTTTTTCGTTGCCACATTTCAGGAATGCTCTGGAATTTTTGATAAGAAATCTGAAAAGAATATGTCAGCTTTCGCTGACCAGAATCACGCACCAAGTCTCACGTGCGTTCGACTTGAATCTTCTGTGCATTTCTGTGATTTTAAAATTTATGAGGTGAATGAGCTTATGAAACAAAAAAATGGATTTAGTGGCCAGCTCGGATTTGTATTCGCAGCTGCCGGAAGTGCCGTTGGTGTCGGCAATTTATGGAGATTCCCATACCTTGCAGCAAAAGACGGCGGTGGCCTGTTTCTGATCATATACCTGATACTGGTTTTTACGGTCGGCTTCACACTGCTTACTACCGATATTGCCATCGGTCGAAAAACCGGAAAAAGTGCAATTTACGCATATCAGGAAATGAAAAAGAAATGGAAATTTTTAGGTATTCTGACCTTTTTTGTACCCGTACTGATCATGACTTATTATGCTGTCATTGGTGGATGGATCCTGAAATATATTACCATCTATCTGACCGGTTCCGGAAAAGAAGCGGTAGAAAGTAACTGCTTTACAAACTTTATCTCCTCTCCTTCTTCCGTATGGTTTGGTCTGATCTTTATGTTTTTAACAGCGTTGATCGTATATAACGGAGTGGAAAAAGGCATTGAGCGTGTATCCAAATTTATTATGCCCATACTTTTACTGATGGTAGTCGGAATCGCGATCTTCTCTCTGACATTAAAACATCCGCTGGAAGATGGAACGGTCAGAACCGGTCTGCAGGGTCTAAAAGTATATCTGACACCTGATGTAAAAGGACTTACGGTAACACGATTTTTACAGATTTCCCTGGATGCAATGAGCCAGTTATTCTTCTCCTTAAGCGTATCTATGGGAATTATGATCACATATGGTTCTTATGTAAAAAAAGATGTAAACTTAAACAAATCTATCTCCCAGATTGAGCTGATGGATACCGGTGTTGCTCTGCTTGCAGGTGTTATGATCATTCCGGCAGTTTATGTATTTTCCGGATTGGACGGAATGTCTGCAGGACCCGGTCTGATGTTTATCTCCCTGCCGAACGTATTTTATTCCATGGGACTGGCAGGAAGACTCATCGGATTGATGTTCTTCATACTGACAGCATTTGCAGCATTGACATCCTGTATTTCCGTATTGGAATCTATTACTGCAAACTGCATGGAATTATTCCATGCCGAACGTAAAAAAGTTACGAGCATTTTGACGGTCATTTATCTGGTTGCAACCGCAATCATTGCAATGGGTTACAGCACGTTTTATGTTGAAGTGCGGCTGCCAAGCGGAAGCACCGGACAGTTATTGGACATCATGGATTATATCAGTAACAGTTTTCTGATGCCGTTTATCGCACTGCTCTCATCCTTTTTGATCGGATGGATCGTAAAGCCATCCTGGATTGCTGCGGAGATGGAGTTAAATGGTAAAACATTCCGCCGAAAAAAACTTTATAATGTGATGATTCGTTATATTATGCCGGTTATTATGTTTATTCTGTTCCTTCAGTCCACTGGATTGCTGAATAAAATTGCAGGATAAATACGATCCTTGATATTATAGTGAAAATCATTTATTTTTCAAAATTTCTATTATTAAGTTTTACTTAACATATCGCAAAGATACAATCGTTTTACTTTTCTTATTATGTATCATATAATCTAATCATAAAAGGACAGAAAAAAGAACGACTGCCGCGAAAGCGGTCAGTCGTTCTTAAAAAACAGTAATTTTATCTCAGAAGAATATGTCAGCTTTCGCTGACCAGAATCACACACCAAGTCTCGCGTGCGTTCGACTTGATTTTTTATCTAACAATTGGCACCATTGCATGAATGCTTGCCTGATCAACGGTAATGGTTGTTACCGTATCCGGTCTCTGTGTCGCCTGTGCATCAATACCATAGAGGATCAATGCGAGTTCATGTCCTTCATCCAGAACGTGATCAGTCGGAACCATATCAATCTCATAATGATAAAATACACCCGGTTTGATTTCTTCCTTTTTCCAGATGCAGGATCTGTTCTGTGCATTTATCCATCCACGAGAGATGACTTTATATTTTGAAGGTTCTGCTTCAAGACCAAAGCTATATGTTCCGTCTGGATGTTTGATTTCTTCTGCGGTAATACGCTTTGCGTCCCCCAGATCAACCAGCATAGCACTCAGGATAGCTGTTTCCCGATCAATTGCAGCATCGAAGGATACTTTTACTGTACCGGAGATTCTGATATTCTCCCCTGACTCTTTTGTATGAGCAGATGTTCCTTTTTCCGCAAACGGATCCCAGATATATTTCATACGGTTTTTGTACTCAGCATCGTCATTTAATACAAGTTCATCAAGCCATGCCCCAAGATTATCTGCTGATCTGTCATATACAGTGCTGGAAAGATCATCCACGATCATGCCTTCACCGGTTTCACTGATTGGGAATGTCTCTGCCTCCCATCCTTTCGGTGGCCATGTGTCAGATGCCATCCATACGGACTGGTCACTACCGCTCTCTACCAGAACTGCAGGCTCTTTCTCAATACCATTATCTACCCCTTTCAGATAATGCTCCAGCCAGCGGTACATAATATCAAGCATGTTGGAATCTTTCAGTGTATGGATATAAACATGCTCACCCTGATGCAGCATCATCTTTGCAGGAATTCCCTGCTTTTCCAGTGCCTCAAAGAACGGAATACACTGATTTGTCTTTACATTCCAGTCATTAATTCCATGAACAATAAAAACAGATGCTTTGATTTTATCTACCAGATTCAGATAATTACGCTCATCCCAGAAACGATTATAATTTCCGGTTGCACGATCCTGTGCCTGGATCATTTCATCCTGAGCTTTTGCATATGCTTCTTTGATATTTTCATAGTCTTCCGGATCTTTTGCACGGCTGAAACAGTATTTTGCAAGAATATTCACGTCGTCTCCCTGCCAGCCAATAGCCGGAAGATTCAGTCCTCCGGTACGATAATATGCATACCAGTTGGAAATGGCGGCTTCCGGAATAATTGTTTTGAGTCCTTCTACGCCTGTAGTAGCCACACCGATACACATAGTACCAAGATAAGATTTTGCAGTCATTGCCACGTTTCCTGTACACCAGGATGCCAAAATTTCAATATTGTCTGTCTTGTTGGTAAATGCGCGGCATCTGCCATTCAGCCAGTCAATAACTGCTTTGAATGCAAGTACTTCTTCTCTGGATCCGGTCAGTGTAAATCCTTCCGAGTCACGGGTTCCGAGACCACCACAAAGAACCGTCGCATAGCCTCTTTCATTGAAGTATTCATATGCTTCGCATACACATTCAAATTCCGGTTCTGCATCAATCGGAGCATGCTCTACGCATCCCATCGTCGGGCGCTCCTCAAATACAGTGGATGTAATTTTTTTCTCATAAGCCTCATAATCGAAGCAGATATCTTCTTCTTTGATATCCTGTGCCGGAAAAGCTTTCACTTCACAATCTACATTGTACGGCACATACCAGTCTTCGTTACATGTCAGCATATATGGATTTGCAACATAAATTGCCGGAACTTTTTTGCCTTCCTCTACTTCCTTCGGAAGTCTGAGATATACGGCAATCAGATCTTTTTTTCCGTCGCCATCGGTATCTACCGGTGTTTCAACATATACTTTTTCTATGATATAAGGTTTTTGATTCATATTATTTATCAGTTTCCTTTGCTTTTCTTTTTTTCAAAAATTTCATCCAGATGCATACAAAAACAACACCTAAAACGAGCATTGCGATCAGGAATCCAAAATACTGTCTGTATCCTGTTACACCCGGATGACCATCGATCAGTGAACCTGCTAACAGAGAGCAGAAGATTTCCGGAAGGAATCCGATGGTTGAAATAATACCTGCAGCTGTACCAGAGTATTTCTCCGGAATAGCACCTTCATCCATCATTGCCCATGTCATTGCATAGTTTACGTTATAGAAAATGTAAATTACAATAAACAGAATTGTAAATGCAATGATACTTCCTGCATTTGTCGGAAGGAGTACGATTCCCAGAGTACCTGCAACCATAACGATAAAGGAGATCAGTAACATTCTTCCTGTACCAACTTTATCTGTGATGAAACCACCACCAACATTACCAAACAGAGAGAACCATCTCTTCATTGCTGCAAGTGTAGCTGCGAATGTTACAGTTGCGCCAAGGATACTTGTTGCATATGGTGTGAAGTAGTAAAGAGACAGTGTAAATACATAGTTGCAGAATGTAACAAATGCGATGATCCAAACTGCCGGAAGTTTCAGAACCTCTCCGATACCTTTAAAAGAAATTCTCTCGCTGGCTTCCATTTTCTGATCTTTTACAGTAAAGAATGCAAGAATACCCATTACAATTGTCAGTACAGAATAGAAAATGATAACATATCTCATACCCTGTGCCTGATTTTCCATCTTTCCTGCACCAATTCTGAATGCAGCAACAGCAGCGATTGCCATCAGAGCAGCAGCGATACCTCTTCCACCTTCAAAGAAACCAAACGCTTTTCCCTGATCTCCGGAATCTGAGAGGATACGAACTGCTTTTACACAAGCCGGCCAGAATGCAAACAAAGAACTGATTCCCCAGAATGCATACAGACATACAAGTGCTTTAAAACCAAGTGGAAGCAGATGTAAGAATCCACCGAGACCTGTTCCGATCAAAGATACCGTCAGGATAATTCGTGTGGAAATACGGTCAGCTACGACACCACCAAATAAGTAAGAAATCATTCCGAAAACCCCAAGTACACTACCGAACACACCCATCTGTGTATTGGTCAGATGGTACGTTTCCAGATAGACATCATAGTAGTCAAAACGGAAATACGGTAATCCATAGATAATTGCACCACCAAAAGCAACAATCAGGATTGCCAGAAAGTTTTTGGACATTTTTTCGCCCAAGCCGATTTTTGCAAGTAACTTGTTCATAATTCTTCTCCTTTTTGTTTATTTTTAGAACAATTTATATACTTCGGAATATTTATTCCGTAAGTAATCAATATAATAAGTGGATGAAAAAGTTCCTCTGCAGACTTTTTCCATCAGCTCCCGACCAGAATAAACTGCGCCGTAGCAATACATATTCTGCGTAAGCCAATCATTGATCTTACCAAATGACTGCTGCTGCATCAACTGATCGAGATCTCCGATTTCCTGTGCCATGACTGCTGCCATCTGTGCAGCCGTAACATTTGCCATAAAATAAGACGGAAAAAATCCAACATATCCTGCAGCCCAGTGAATATCCTGCAACACGCCTTCCCCATCATGCTCCGGTCGGATACTAAGATACTCTTCATATTTACTGCTCCATGCATCTGGCAGATCATCGACATCCAGTGCACCGCTGATCAGATCCTTTTCCAGCTCATATCGGATAATGATATGGAGCAGATAGGTCAGCTCATCTGCTTCCAGCCGGATCAGAGACGGTTGTGCATGATTGACCGCTTCAAATAAATCCTGCGGTGTATATGTTTTCAACTGCGGAAGGATGTCTGTAAGTGGCTCATAAATATATTGCCAGAATCCCTTGCTCCGTCCGATGATATTTTCGTAAAATCTTCCGATTGCTTCCTCTACCGCAAATGTCGGTGATTCGGCAAGCAGGGTTCCCATAAGTTCCCTGCTGATTGACTGCTTATAGACCCCTCGTCCACCACAGTGTAATATATTAAAAATTCCTCCCCAGAAACCATTTTCGGAAAATGTATTGACTACTCTTATATCATCAGGAGAATTTGCCAGGATGGTCGGATGTGAACCGATATCCACCCTTCCGCTGTCAAAGTTGAAACCAATTTTTTTTAAGATCATCGTCCATACGGCCTGCTGTTGTTCACGGCTGACCGGTCCGATGTCAATCTTTTTCGGTGCTGACCCGTTTTTATTTTTTTCCTCAACCTGATTTAGAAGTCCGATCAAAACCGGCTTTAATTGAGCAGTCATCGTATCGATCGTTTCTGTCGTAAGATCTTCTGCGTAATAACCCAAAAGAGCATCATACGGATCTTTTTCATATCCCCAGTATTCCGCAAAATTACGGAATGTTTTGAAAATCCGGGCCAGATACGGTCGAAAATAACTAAAATCATTCTTTTCTTTTGCCTCTGCCCATACCTGTTCCGAAACAGCAATCAGCTGCACATACTTCTGATACTCTGCTTCCGGTACAGCTCGGATACTTTCAGAATTACGGATCAATCTTCTGATCATGGCATTGGTGACAAAATCATTTTTCGCATTTCCATTAAAAAATCGAATCAGCTTCTGAAACCTGCTATCGGAAAGCAGCCGATACTGCTCTCCTGCCAGAAAAGACATGACCTTGCTTCGATATTCAATCGCATTTCTTGGCATATAAGTGATTTTATCCCAGTAAATAAGCGCATCTGTGGTATATTTGTAATATTCTATTTTTTCAATCATTCCCTTCAGCTCTGTAAGCTGTGACTGATAGGTCATTCTTCTGCCTCTTTTCTGTTATATTTCTTAAACAAAGTAATGATTACAAGCGCTGCAACAAAATATAAACCGGCGGCAATATAATAGGCTGTCCGATATCCTTCCTGTGTCGTAAAAAGGATGCTTCCTGTAAAATGACCGCTGATGATACTGACAATCCCGGCAATAAAGTTCACAACCGAAGTGAAAGCCGGGCGCAGATTTTTCGGTGCAAGCATCATCGAAAGTGCGCTGTCTGCAGGACTTCCGAGATTGGCAAGACCGGCTCTCATAAACAGACCAATTCCTACCATTGGGATCATGGCTTTTCCGAAACGATTGCCGTTTGCAATGATCAGCATAAACGGTATCGATAAAAGTACCGTAAAACAGATGGTTCCCACCGTTCCCATTTTTTTTACAACAAATGGTGTAAACAGCATAAACAACACAATTGCCGCATAGGAAATAGATACCAACAGCGAAGATGTTGCTTTATCTATGTGCAGGTTACGGTTCAGGAATACGGTATAGTAAGAAGTAAATAATCCCATCGCAAAGGAAATCAGTGCCCAGTAGATCAAATACATCATGGCATCTTTCCGGAACAGCACACTTAAGATATCACGGGCTCTTTCCGGAAGGCTCTGTTTCTTTGTCTGTTGTTCCTCTACAGAAATATAATCTGATTTTTCTTCACGGATAAAGAGAATCGGTACGATCGATAACAATGTCACGACACCGGTAATGATCAATACATCTCTGTTCCCTGCCAGGTACGCATCACGGGTACTTCCGGTCGTTTCTGTAATATACTCGGTCAATTTTCTTGCTCTTTCGAAGGATATACCTGCATGTGAAGAAAATAATTTAACGGTTGCTGCACCTCCAAGGAATGTGGTCAGGAAATATCCAACATATCCCATATAATACGTACGTGTATACCAGTCAATACTCTTCCCACCTGCGCTGCCGGCATATGCTGCCACATAAGGAGCCAGCATAATGAAATGCAGCTGTACTCCGGTCAGTGCAAGAAGCGTTGATAAGTAAAAAATGGTTGCTGACTTGACAAACACAACGCAGAAAAATGCTGCGGATGTCGATGCTGCACAGAACAGCAACAATTTCTTATATCCACTTTTCGGGACAAGCAACAAAATCAATGCGCTCAAAAATGTTGCATATCCGTAAAATGCCCAAAAAGATGTCGCCGTCGGCAATGACACCTCTTGTAGATAATTTACATAAGTATCATATAAAATGCCGCTGGCCAGATTGTTAATAACATAACTGATAATAAATAGTATCAAATTTCTTTTCTGTCTGAGTTGAACCTGCGGTATATGTATGTCCCCATTCATGATTTTACCTTCCTTTACTATAAAAAGCCGTTCCATAGTTATTTAAGGTTATATTGCGTAAAAAACGGATGGAGCAGATTTGCTCCAAACTGCGTATCAAAGTGTGGTTTACGGATATTCTCCACATTCTGTTCCGGTTCGAGACGTTTGCGCAAAGCAATGAAATCTTCATTTTCTATCTGTTCCATCATTGCCAGAAAAATCCGCGCCCTTCGCTTCATTTTCTGCAGATTAAATTTATATGTCCGGACAGTGGCATCGCTGATCCCCATTTCTTTACCGATTGCTTTATTGTCCTTTTCATAATATAAACCTTCCAGTACATCCTTCTGCGCATCAGAAAGCCCGTTCATTTGCTTGTCCAGATTCAGAAGACACTCAAATACACTGCCGTGCTCATCAAAAATATGCTCCTGCATTGCACGAAGTGCATTCACAGATTTCCCTCTGGAAGAATAAATCAATCCCTCTTCCATTTTATCCCCACAGAAAATGCACTGATACAACTGTTCTTCTTCCGACCAGACATAGCCTCTGGTTAACTCCTCTAATGTAAGCTCTTTGAATTCCATCTTCAGGCGTCCTTCCTTTTCATATATGATACACGCTTGATAATGTTTATGATTATGTTTTGCGTATTTGTTTATGTTTTTCATAAACACTTTTTTATTTCGTTTGTTGATGCTTGCATGTTACCATCTGGTAACTTCTCTGTCAATTGGTATTTTTGCACAAAATACAGTTCTTTCTTTTGTTTCTTTTGTATGTTTCGCTGTTTTTCGTGCGACTGTAATGGACACTCTTCTTTCCTACAAAGACTTTGCCTGGTTAGTTATCTATATTTGCCAGTATGAACCGGTGACTTTTTGGTAACATTTCCCAGTTTTTTTTACGCTTTATAAGAAGTTTTTTTTATGATACAAAGATATTAGCAATCGTAATGTCAGGCAAATATAAATGTACTCTCGGAATCTTTTAAATGAAGAATTCTGAGATAGATTTTTGATATACAATGACATTTTCGCAGTGCGTACACGGTGTGTACGACGAGAAAATGGAAGCAGTATATCAGAAATATAGCCAGAATGACTCGTTTAGAAAGACTCCGAGAGTACATATAATACGTAGGAGGTATTTTATTATGGTAGATGCGGGGTTTCTATCTATTATTCCACCGATTGTAGCAATTGTACTTGCCTTAGTTACTAAAGAGGTTATTTTTTGCACCAAAAAGAGGCTGCGCACTAATTACTTAGTGCGACAGCCCAAGCTCTTGGTTTTTTCCAGTATAATCAAACTTGCCGTCGTTTTTTGGGATAAACGTTTACTTATCCGCATCTTCTTTCTTTGCATACTGCTCCAGATATTTTTGTACGGAACGTGACATTTCTTTTGAAAAATCAGAATTATATTTCCGCTTGCAAAATGCTGTCATCCAATCCTCAAAAGACCTGTTATCACAGCGTCCCGCAAACATCTCTCTCAGTTCAGCTCCATCCATACTCCGATACGTATTCTCATGTACAATATACTTCTGATCTACACGCTGTGGTTTCGGTCGTTGCTTCTGCTGCTCCGTCGGCCATCCAAACACAAGCATTGCTGCCGGAAATACATATTCCGGCAGCTGTAATAATCTTCGCTGTTCCTCACAATTTTCAATAATATCTCCAATATAGCAGGAACCAATACCAAAACTTTCTGCCGCGACAACAGCATTTTGTGCTGCAATCACAGCATCTGACACTGCCAGCATCAGATCACCAACATCCGGTTTGCGTGGTTCACTTCCTGCTTCTGTAAATGCGTCATACCACTTTTTACAATCCGCACAAAATATCAGAACCAACGGCGCTTTTGCAATAAAAGGTTGATGATCACAGGTATCCACCAGTGCTTCCTTTAACTTCTGATCTGTAATATCCAGTATGGTATACAGCTGCTGACAACCTGCTGTCGGAGCCTGCGCTGCCGCTTCCAGAATTACCTGTTTCATTTCTTCCGGAATCGGTCTGTCCTCATAGACACGCATAGATTTTCTCTCATATAAACTTTTTATTATCTCATTCATGTTATCCAATACCTCCTTATTTCAACTCACAGTCGATTTTTTCGACTATGACTTGCTTACTATCAGTGAAAGATACTTTCTTCTCTCCACCATCACTACAGATATATTTCTTTTAAAATCTGCTTCTATAATAAAGTTGAAAGATATTCAATATCTGCTTCCTGAGTAGACCAGCTCGTTGCAAAACGAACAACGGTATGTTCAGCATCCTGCTTTTCCCAGATGCTGAAATCTACTTTTCCGCTCAATTCCTGCAACTTCTCATTTTCCAGAATAATAAACTGCTGATTTGTCGGAGAATCCAAGTAAAAACGATACCCTTTTTCTGCAAATAACTGCTTCAATTTTTCTGCCATATAAATCGCATGTTCACTGATTTTAAAATACCGATCGTTCGTAAAAAGCGTATCAAACTGAATCCCAAGCAGACGTCCCTTTGCCAGTAACGCGCCATGCTGTTTGAACTGTGTCACGAAATACTTCGGTGCACGTCGATTGGTAAATACAACTGCCTCTCCACACAAAGCACCAACTTTTGTACCGCCAATGTAAAAAACATCACACAACTGCGCCAGTTCTTCCAATGTCACATCATTTTCACTGCTGGCAAGTCCATAGCCAAGCCGCGCTCCGTCAACAAATAACGGAAGATCTCTTTTCTTGCATACCTCATAGATTTCCTGAAGTTCCTTTTTGGAATACAACGTTCCATACTCTGTCGGGAAAGAAATATAAACCATTCCCGGAAATACCATATGTTCGTAACTGTCGTCCGCATAAAACCGCGCCACATAATTTTCCAAATCGGCAGCTGCAATCTTGCCATCTTTTCCTGCAAGGGACAATACCTTATGTCCGGTGTACTCGACTGCACCTGCTTCATGTACATTGACATGTCCGGAATCTGCCGCAATTACCCCTTCGAATGGTTGCAGCATCGTGCTAATCACAATCTGATTGGTCTGTGTTCCGCCAACCAGAAAATAAACCTCTGCTTCCGGGCAATGACAATACTGTCTGATTCTAACATATTTCGACCTTTTCTTCCATGCTGAAAAGTCTGTTTCCAGAAATTTTAAAAATTTGCAAGGAATTTCTTATAGAAAAATGTATTTACAAACGATCACAGAAAAAGATGTGGAAAATCCACTATCATGCGAATTTTCCACATCTTGAAAAATCAAATATTCAAATTTTTGTCTTTATAAGGATCTTATGCCTGAGGACCTGCTGAAACAAGTGCTTTACCAGCTTCGTTTCCTTCGTATTTTGCAAAATTCTTAACAAATCTCTCTGCCAGATCTTTTGCTTTTGCTTCCCACTCAGAAGCATCTGCGTAAGTATCACGCGGATCAAGGATTGCAGGATCTACGCCCAGAAGCTCTGTCGGTACTTCAAAGTTGAAGTATGGGATTGTCTTTGTCGGAGCGTTTTTGATGTCACCATTTAAGATAGCGTCAATAATTCCACGGGTATCTTTGATGGAAATACGTTTTCCTGTTCCGTTCCATCCTGTATTTACGAGGTATGCTTTTGCACCACTCTTCTCCATTCTCTTAACGAGTTCTTCCGCATATTTTGTCGGATGAAGTTCAAGAAATGCCTGTCCGAAACATGCAGAGAAGGTAGGTGTCGGCTCAGTGATTCCACGCTCTGTACCAGCTAATTTTGCTGTAAATCCAGACAGGAAGTAATACTGTGTCTGCTCCGGTGTCAGAACAGATACTGGCGGAAGTACTCCAAATGCATCTGCGGACAGGAAGATTACATTCTTAGCTGCCGGTGCGGAAGAAACCGGGCGCACAATATTTTCAATATGATTGATCGGATAAGATACACGAGTGTTCTCTGTTACACTCTTATCAGCAAAATCAATTTTGCCTTCTGCATCCAGAGTAACATTCTCAAGCAGAGCATCACGTCTGATCGCATTATAGATATCCGGCTCAGACTCTTTATCCAGGTTGATAACTTTTGCATAGCATCCACCTTCAAAGTTGAATACACCGTTATCATCCCAGCCGTGCTCATCATCACCGATCAGAAGACGTTTCGGATCTGTGGAAAGTGTAGTTTTACCTGTTCCGGAAAGTCCGAAGAAAATTGCTGTATTCTCACCGTTCATATCTGTGTTTGCAGAACAGTGCATGGAAGCAATGCCCTTTAACGGAAGATAATAGTTCATCATGGAGAACATACCTTTTTTCATTTCTCCGCCATACCATGTATTTACAATAACCTGCTCACGACTTGTGATGTTGAACATAACTGCTGTCTCAGAGTTCAGTCCAAGTTCTTTGTAATTCTCAACTTTTGCTTTGGATGCATTATAAACAACAAAATCCGGCTCAAAGTTTTCAAGTTCTTCTGCTGTCGGCTGGATGAACATGTTTGTTACAAAATGTGCCTGCCAAGCAACCTCAACGATGAAGCGGATTGCCATACGTGTGTCTTTATTTGCTCCGCAGAATGCATCTACAACATACAGTTTTTTATTGGAAAGCTCATTGATCGCGAGTTCTTTTACAGCATCCCAAGCTTCCTGTGTAGCCGGATGATTATCATTTTTATATTCATCAGAAGTCCACCATACAGTATCCTTGGAATTCTCATCTTCTACAATATATTTGTCTTTCGGAGAACGGCCTGTATAAATACCTGTCATAACATTAACGGCTCCGAGTTCACTGACCTGGCCTTTTTCATAACCTTCCAGTTCCGGTTTTGTCTCTTCCTCAAATAACAAATCATAAGAAGGATTGTGAACAATTTCTGTTGTGCCGGTAATGCCGTACTTGCTTAAATTGATTTCTGCCATTTTACCTACCTCGTTCTTTCATTACTGTAATCTAATAGTGTACTTAATTCGAACCTATACTATCATTAAAGACACAATTTGTCAATAATTTATCAATCTTCTGCATTATTTTTGTATTCGAATTAATACACTCTATACAATACAAAAAAATCTGACTAAAAGTCAAGCAATTTCAGTCAAAATATTTCTTACCTTAACATGAAATCGCTGTAAAACGGACAATCGCAATCCGCTTTCGCTCCTTGCTTATTCTGCATTCAAATAATGCCAGTTAATATTACAGTTCTTTCTTTTTCATAATACGGCAGCTGCACAGGTATGACACCACAGCCAGAACAGCGGCTATAAGCAATCCGATCACATCTACCGCCAGATCTCCGGTCAAGTCGAAAGCAGACAACACGACTGCGCTGTTTCCATCCAGCATTCCACTTTTTTCTGCCAAATAATAAATCATCACTCCAACAAAAGCAGAAACACCGATCATTACAAGGCGGCTTTTTTCTACTCCGAACTTTAACTGCATAGGAATCAGCAGCGATAGAAATAAAATAACAATCGGCAAAAAGGAAAGGCCTTTCAACACTTCTTCTGAAATCACTGCCGGTGTATGTCTTACATTTAATATAATCACATATAACATCATCGTAAGAGACCAGACGATAACTGCTCCACCCATACAAAATACATATTTTTCCCTGACATATATTTTTCGGTTAATAGGTAATGTAAACAAAAAAGCAAATCCATGATCCATCTCATCATAAGAAAGTGTCGAAACCAGGATGGCTGATATAAAAAACGTCAGATAGCCAAGCATAAGTGTGCTTTTCTGAGCAACACCAAGTACAACTGCCAATGCAATAAAACATACAAATGTCTGCTTGCTGTGCATCAACAATCGTATATCTTTTTCTAATAATCCTCTCATCCCTGATAACCTCCTGTCATCATTAAAATCAATTCATCGATATTGCCATTTTCTACAATGATCCCCGGATAATTTTGCTGATAATAATCTTTGTGGTTTGTGAAGCAGGCATAACCGTAAGACGTTTTCTGTGTTTTTAACAGATAGTCCTGATCCAAGCCGGCAAATTGATCTTCACTCACTTTTAATACACCATACTGTTCCAGAATCACATCTGTATCCTCATACAAAATAAGTGTTCCATTGTGGATCAGATAAATATCATCACACAGCTGTTCCAGATCAGACGCAATATGGGATGTGATCAGAATGGAACGTTCTTCATCCTCTTCCATATAGGCCCGCAGCATATCCAGAATATGATTTCTGGCTTCCACGTCTAATCCTGCCGTCGGTTCGTCAATAAAATTGGGTAGCCCTCTCCTATCCCTTGAAAGCACTGGCTTTAACGGTAGGCACATCTGTATATTGTGTATATTTTCTAGTATTAGAGTTCTACTTTCTCTTCTTCCAATGCAGCCTGTAACTGTTTTTCATATGTCACTTGACCACACTTTTTCATTCCAACGATAATTCTTAAACATGTATTTTTCTGTTTCAATTTTCGTATAATATACATTTCATCAAACGCACTATCGACTATATACTTATAAGTATCTTCCAGCTTTTCAACTGCTAAGTTGCTATTTCCCATTTCATAAAAACATAACAAAGTTCTTAATGTTTCCATTGAAATACTCGATAAATACTTTCGCAAAATCTCTACATTCTGTTGTACTTCTTCTAATTTATACCCCTCTGTAACAACATTTTCTTTTGATTTATTTTTTTTACAATAATATTTAACTAATGAAGCATACTCTTTCAACTCATCTTCTGTAATTGTTCCAAACATTCTTTCGCAACCAATATTACTTGAAAACAATCTATGTTTCTTGATTAAATTTAAGGCATCTGTTAATTCTTTACTTCCAAGTTGATATTCCTGCTTAATTTGATTTTTGACCTCTTTAAATTTTTCTGTGCCCCACTCTTCGTAAACCGGAAGTTTTTTTGATATTTCCCCTATATCAGTTCTTGATAAACTTTTTGTAAATGTCCCTAACGAATACTCATCAACACAGCTTCCTAAAAAATAAATCAAGTCATCAAATTTTTCCATTACTGCTTTAAATTCAGTTTCTAATAATTCGATACTTATATGAGAAATTTGATTTTTTATCATATGCGGTTGATCATCTTTATTTAATTCATATTTAAAAGCATCTCCCTCTTCATCAAAATAATAAAACTGAATCATATCTTCTATGTTTTCAAAATATGCAGGAACCCTTCTATCTATATTTTTATTCTCGCATGCCATTTTATATAGTTCTTCAATATTATGTGTGTGAAGTTTCTTTTTTCTTTCTGCTATAAATTCAACTGAGTGACTTATCTTCTTTTTTCTCTCCAGTTCCCATAACATCTTAATAACAATTTTTAGAGATAATTCAATACTATGTCTTGCATTATAAACAATCGGATACACTAACAGATCTTCAACTTCCTGACTCACTTTTAATGACTTTATAAGGATCTCAACTGTACGTTTAAATCCATTTCTTATATCATCATCTGTGGTTCCTCCATTGTCACCTACACACGCAATAATCGTATCCTCTTCATGAAATTCAAATGGATTATCCATTTTCTTTCTACTCCCTTCTCCTAATCATAATTTTCATATATCATTCATAAATACACAACTAACTTTATTGTATCTTTGTTATCACATTATCACATTTTTTTATTCATTTCTATAATGCTCTTTTATATTTCCAACCACAACAGCCGGAAGCTTTTCCTCTCCGGCTGTTGTAAATTATTTTCTGATTTTAGTTACAGATTTTTTAATAGATTCAAATCTTTTTTATTCAACGCTTTTTGTAATCTGATATTCTCTTTTTCCAGTTTCTCTTTTTCTCGTTTCATTTCCCGGATTTGCTGTTCCAGTAATTCAATCCGGTTTTTCAGCACAATGTCTCCTATGTATCTTTTAGGATCAATCAATCCAACCTGCTGCTCCAATGCTCGATCCATTTCTTTCCTGACGGTTTCGTTCTTGTAAAAGAATCCTCTGGATAACCCTGTCCGCTTTACTAACTTTGGTACAGTTACCTTTTCTCTGTCCGTGAGCATTTGTCGGATTTCTGTCACTGCGCGATTTACTTTTTCCTCACTTGTTTTCCGGTTACAAGCTATCATCGTGTCGTATTTGTTCATACTCTTCCTCCCATCCGTCCAGACATTCCAGGACCATCTGTGATAACCTGTTTCTTGCTTTTCTGGTATCATTTGCCAGTATCTGGTTACTCATTTTTCTGTAATATTTTACGTTCTTTAGGCTTTTGTGTCCGAGCAGCCTTGCTATCGTCCAGTCATCCAGATGCATTTCTACAAGCTTTACTCCGTAGACATGCCGGTACATGTGCGTTCCGAATGTAAAATAATTTCCATTATCGTCCCTGAGATTTTCCCGATAAATTGCTGTTGTAATTCTCCCTTGGATCAGTGAGTAGGTCATCGGTTTTGTATGGTCATTTTCATTTGTAAAAATATATTTGCATTTTCCATACCTTTCTTCCGTATAACGGATGGTTTCTCTGATCAAAGCTGCCAGTTCCTGACTGATCGGTTTTTCATAGTAATGTGTTTTCATCTGGTAGATTCTGATCAATATCTCACCGTTTTGTTCCATCAGGCAGTCAGTCCGCAATGTCAGTGTATCTGAGATTCTTGTTCCCAGCATCTGATGGATCGTCATGACTCTGGCGGTCTGTATATCTACTTTTACCAGGAACTCATTAAACCTCTTTAATTCTGCATCTGAGTAGACCTTAAATTCTGCTTTGATATTTGGCGGAATATCCCTGTTCAATATCAGATCTTTTGCCTGTGGATATTGGTAGATATCTGCTACCATATTGAGGATTGATCGAAGCCTTGTTATCTCTGATCGATACCTTTTTGTTCCTGTATTCTCTGTTTTCATATATACCAGATATTCTTCGATAATCGTTCTGTCAAAATCCGCGCAGGATTTTACATTTTTCTTATGCTCATTCAGATATCTGGAAAATCTCCGGATGGCTGTCAGTTCCTTTTTTACAGTCTCCAGGCTTTCTATTCTCAGTTGAAAATATACTGCTTTTTTAATTTCTTCCTTCAACTCTGGCTGACTGATTCCTGTAAAAGATATCGTTTTCCTCGGACGTATCAAATCCTGCTTCACCTGTATGTCAAGTTTTTCAATTTTCCAGACATCTTTTGTTATTTCGTTTACATCCGCATCTCTTAAGTCGGTTAAATAATCAATCAGGCATTCTATATACCCCAGTGTTTTGGCACGTTGCGTTCCTCTTCCACCACACTTATTTTTAAATGGTGCTGTCAGGGACAATCCTTGCTGCAGGAGCCAGATTTTCATCTGCTGCATCCATTTTTCTTTATCCCAGTCCAGAAAACTCTCCGGCCGGTTGTTTTTTTCTTTCAACATCCTGCATAAATGATGGTAAAATCTTCGTTCTGTATAAAATTTTTCTGCTACGAGGTTTTTACCTCTGTATTGCAGGAACTCCCACATTTCTTCCTGCATCTGCTTTGTCGGCAGAAGTTCCAGATCATAATTGGGGTTTGTTCCCATACGTTCTTTGCTGAGATCACTTGCTTTCTGATAAGAATCCAGTTCCTTGATATAAAATCTATTTTCCACGCTTGCACCTCTTTATTCCGGAAGCAAGACTGCTTCCTTCTTTTGCGAAAAGTTCCTGATTTGCTTTGGAAATTCTCTTCGGCATATAGTCCACATATTGCTGTGTCATTTCTTCATAATCATGTCCCAGATAATCTCTGACACTTTGAAGTGGCACTCCATCTTCATAAAACATGGTTGCTATCGTATGCCTGAAATCATGGGATTTGAAATTATATTCCTGAAACAGCTCATGATTTTCATTAAATATTTTCTTCATACTCCATCGAAAACTGGAGTAATGATATGCTTTTCCCTTTTGATTCTGGAAAATATAATCCTCAGTACCAATCCCGTATTTTTTTATATATACTTTCATGATTTTATATAGAATTTCCGGGATGGGGATTCGCTTATATGTCCGCATTTTTATTTGATATACCTGTATCCAGGCGTCTCTCCCCTGCCAGTAATAAGCATTCCCTTTCAGGCAGCATACTTCACTGATTCTCAGTCCTAACAGCATAGAGTGCAGTAAAATCAATCTCGGCTTTTCCGGAAAATCTTTTAAATGTTTTAAAATACTTTCATAGGTTTCCTGTTCTACACTCCGGTCATTATGATGCAGGATTTCCTTTTTCAGATAATACTGGTAATTAAAAGGAACTTCTTTTATGATATTTTTCGTCTGTAGATATTCATAAAACTGATAGATTACTATGATAATATCATTGAAATAGCTTGCTTCCTTGCAGTCAATTATTTGAAAATATTTCTTTATTTCATTTTCTGACACTTGTTTCAAGTTGATTTCCGTTGTTTCTTCCAGCCAGACAACAAATTTTTGAATTCGATAAAATTCAGTATGTATTACACTTAATGCTAAGTGTGTGACTCCCAAACAGTATTTTATATATTCTTGAACAAGTTCTCTGTTATCTGTCCTTTCTATGCTCATAAAAGAAATCATTTTTACAGGATTAGACGGATTCACCCGGTATTCTTCCAGATACAGTCTTTCCATAAACCAGACCGTGGAATCCCATGCAATATTTTTTGCATGGCAGAAAATATATTCCTGACACGCTCTAAGCTCCTGTTTTGCGCATTTCTTTTTATAGTCCGTGTCCCCATAGTTTTCAATTTTGTCGAACTGCTTCTGTGTAAGATATCTGAGATCTTCAATCTGTTCCTGCATGCAAAATTCATATACACTTTTCAATCCGTTTAGATGTCTGGTGCATTCTTTCATTGTTATTTTCTGTTGCACGATATCTTCCAGAACCGTTAAAATCTGCTGTTTGCATATATCTGAACCTTTTACCCTGAAATCCCAGACCAGCTTACTAATATCTGTCGTATATTCATATCGTTTTGCAATCGCCGGATTGGGATGATACCGCAGGAACAGAATGTCATGGAGCAGCTCCGGATGATTCCGGGCATTCCACTTTCCTTTTAAGGTCTGCGCATTTTCTATGATCAGCCGCAACTTTACACGATCTATTCCGAGCAGATAATTACGCACCGTCGAATCCACATAATATTCTCTCAGATATTTTTGATATCCGGCTCTCACCTGATAATTGATCTCTGACAAGTGCCAGATCTCATTCTGAATCAAATATGTTTCCAGACTACCTTTTCCACATTTTTGTTCATAATATTCATCTAATTCCCGTTCCAGTCCTTCAATCAGTTGTTCCCGCTCTGTATTGGATAGGTTCTGCTCTTCCGGCACAAAGGCATACAATCTTGCCGGCATTTATTTTCACCTCCTGCTTTCCAAAAATTGATTAACATTATAAAGATTGGAATATCGACGGTAAAATTCCTGACTTGCTGTCCTTAGCTTGTCATCTAAAACATTCAGATATCGTATGGTTGTATCCAGATGTTTATGCCCTAATGCCTGACTGATCATTTCCAGCGGCCAGTCTGCTTCCCACCTCGTATTTGCATAATATCTCCGAAGCATGTGTGGGGTGATCTTGATTCCGGTCTTTTTCTCCATCCTCTCAAACATATCGTAAACACTGTCTACCTTCATTGGTTTTCCTGTCGTATCCCCTTTGATGTTGATAAACAGATATTCTTGTTTTTGCAGGATGTCCCAGTATTCTCCGATGTAATAAAGCAGGAATTCAAAGGTGTCATCGCTGAGACGTCCTCTTCTTTCTTCTGCATTTTTTGCCCTTGCATCATTCTCGTTGTCCTCTCGGAAATTCACCCTGATTTCATGGGTTTCGTAGTCGATATCTTTCGTATAATCAATTCCTAAGATTTCACCGATACGAAATCCAAGTTCTGATGTCAGCAAAATCAATACCTGATCCCGACAGTTCGTGCAGGCTTCCAGAATCGTAATGATTTCATTCTTTTCGGCTGCCCTCACATCCCGTTCCTCTTCTTTCAGATACCCTTTAAAAGAGCGGGAACGCAGTGTTCTTCTGACTCCAATGGCATTTGCTTTTGTAATCGGCTGGTTATAAGAAAGAACGGATAAGTAAGAATCGTTATTTCTGACCGCTTCTAAAAAACAATAAAACCTGAACACTTCTTTTAAGTAAGCGTTACAGGTTTTATTCTGTGGTCCATTTTCTAAATTGTCAGTATGTTTTCCGGCTTTCAGCCATTTTAGATATTCTGCGAAATAATCATATTGTGTTTCGTAATCCATCTCATAGATATCTTCTGCTTTCTTTTCGTTTTCCAGCAGATATTCCCAATAATAGGCAAGGGCGAATGCATTTCTCCGTATTGTGTTCGGAGAACGATTTGCCCTGACCTGATGCATTAGATATTTGCTTGGGAGCAACACGATTTCCAACGATTCCATATCCCGGATAAAGAAATATTTTACCGAGCCTTCCCTCTGTGTTTCCACTTTGTATCGTTTCATGCTGCTCACTACCTTTCCTCTAACGCTATACACAGTATACCCACTTCATGCCGAAATAGCTATTCATCAATACCAACAATCCCACCGAAAACGCCCTTGAAATACCACCAAACTTTTCGTGCAAAATCTGCTTTCCCTGTAGCAGAACCACGAACGGTTACAGGTAGTATTCCACGCCTTTCCGGTTTCGGATAAAGTGCTGGATATCCTTGATGTCTTTTGCCATCTTGCAGCTTGGAAGCGCACACATCACTTCCTCATGATACCTGCCGCCTTCTCCTGCACGCTCGTCTAAAATGGACACGACACAAGTATCTGTCTCGGTGCGGAGCGCCCGTCCGAATCCCTGTCTTAGTTTTTTCTGCATGTCTGGAACAATCACTGCCTGAATATAATCTTTCAGGCCGGCATATTCCTTCTTCTGTGCTTCGCTGATGGGATCAGGAACAGCAAAGGGCAGTTTTACTATAATCAGCGAAGATACCATATCTCCAGGGAAGTCTACTCCTTCCCAACAGGAGCCGGCTGCAAAAAGGACAGCATTGTCCATCTGTTTAAATCTTGTGATCTCTTCCGGTGAATGTCTCCACACCTCTAGCATCGGGAACGGAATTTCATCCCTTAACATCTGGTAAACGTTTCCCATCAAATGATAAGATGTGAACAGCACCAGCGTATGCCCGTAAGTCGAACAGATCAGTGAATGGATATGGCCTGCTATCATCTCTGCCTCTTCCTGACTTCCTCTTCTGCATTTTTTCAAATTCTTGGGCAGATATAACAGACAGTTCTTCTGATATTCAAACGGGGAGTCTGCCACATATTCCCGGACTCTCCGCACCCTCTGTAATCCTGTCATTTTCCGAATGTGGGAAAATCCCTGTCCGGTTTTTAAAGTTCCGCTTGTAAGAATCGCTCCCATACCTCTGCTCCATAACATCTGGTCCAGGTACTGCGGAATCCGTCTGCTGGATGCACACAATATAATCCGGTGGTCATGGTCCTGCTTCAGATGCAGCACATACTTTTTATCCTGATGGAAAAAGCATTCCAGCACACTTCTGGTTTCTTCCAGCTTGTTTCTGATCCACTTTGGAATCTTCTTTTCTAATTTTTCTATGATCTTATTCATGGTCTGTATCCCCTCATATAAATACATTGCACACTCTTCTGTCATGTGAAATTCTTCTTTTATCCCATATCTGGTTCTGTGGTTTTCTCCTATAATGTCCAGCACCATCCGGATCGTGCCGGACAATTTCCTTATCTCCGGTCCTTGGTACTCTTTCCCTAGATAAAAGCATATTTCCCGGATATCGTCATAACACAGGCTCTTCCCGAACATCTGCTTTGCCGCATCCGGCAGTTTGTGTGCTTCATCTACAATCAATGCCCTGTAATCTTTCAATAACGGGCGGTAATCCTGCAGTCTGTGATAACCATCAGCCAGCAGATAATTGTGATTACAGATCTGAATGAACATTTCATTATCTCTGGAACGCTCCAGATACTGCTGATACCTGCACGAACCTCTTTTCGGGCAGTCTCCCGAACAGAACTTCGGTACACTCACCATCCTTCTGTCAAACCCACTTAAGTTGGACACTTCGTCCATATCATAATGTTCTTTCAACGACAGCAGAGCTTCTTTCTGCAACGCATTTTTGTTTTTCTCTTCGATTGCAACGATTCGTTGCTCCAACCTCTCATCGCAGACAAAATGCTCTTTCCCTTTTCGTATCACAGCTTTAATGGGGGCCTGAATCGTCCCGTTCTCCTGAAGAATCCGGGAGAGAAAAGGGATATATTCTGTAAGAATTGCTTTCTGGAGTGCAATGCTGGAAGTGGATATCACGACCGGACGCTGCTCATAAGGGGAACATCCTTCTGCAAGGAGGGAATATTTTCTCATCAGAACACAGGCCACCAGATAAGCATACGTCTTGCCGATACCGACACCCGCGTCACACAGTGCTATGTTTCTTCCCAGCAGGTTATCCAGCATTTCGTGGCATAACATAATCTGTTCTTCCCTTACTGCCATTCCATGCTCCGGAAACAGTACCCGGAAAATTGTATCAATTTCACGATGCGCTCTTTTTAAATATTCTTTTGTGTAATACATAATTTGTTACCTGATATGCGTGCTGATACCACATCAATACGGCTGTAAAGGACTTGATCAGTGCATCCAATGGTTCTTCCACATCATCGCCAAACTCTTTCCATAAATTTAATCCATAACTTTCCAAGCCAAAGAATTCTGTTAGAAATGAAAACCTCTCCATATCCCCCAATGTCATCTTTTTTCTGCCCGTCAATAATTCCTGATCCCTGCTGCCACAGTAACTCAAGAAAATCTTTTTTTCTTTCTCACTTTCGCTCATAGATTGTCCCCTTTCAGAAATAATTCTTTATTACGAAACATTATAAAATTTTAACCCATTAGAATCAATATATATGTTTCCAAATAACGAAACTTTTATTTTTTAAGGAGAACGTATTATGCAGAAAATCAGACCAGATATGGATATCGGTAAAAATATTCAATCTCTCAGATATAAGAACAACTTGACGCAAGAGCAGGTCATTGCAAAACTGAATCTCATGGGCATCGTCATCTCCAAAAGCACATATGCCAAACTGGAAACAAACCGCATGAATATCAAAGTTTCTGAATTGGTTGCCCTGGCAAAGATTTTCCATACAGATATCAATGCATTCTTTGACGGTCTGCTATGATTCGACATTTCACCTATTCCCTGTGTATATAATTACCTCTAAAAAAGAACTAGTCTATATTCTTATCGGATATAAACCAGTTCTTTTTCTTTCCATCTATATTATTTTTACTACTATAAATGAGCAAATTTGAAAAATTGCACAAAACTACACTGCGAATTTCATAAATGAATCAAAATCATTGCTTTCCTTTGCGCATTGAAAAAGATAACGATACTTTTCCAGCTGAATGGTATCACAGATTTCGTGATATCCAGTTTCAAACGAACAGAACCTACCAGTACCCACTGCACACATGAAATGTGCCAGTGACATAAGTAGCCAGTACCTTTTGATTCCCTGTGCAGAGCGTATCTGATAGCTGTCCAGTGCCAGTTTATCCTTACACTGGCGGAAAAATACTTCAATCGGCCATCGACACACATACCAGGAAAGAATCTCCTGTGTAGACAGGGCTGCGTTTGTACTGATGAAAGCACGCAATGCTTTGGGATTACCAAATGCTTTTTCCGGATAACTCAAAAGAACTACCGCATTTTCTATGCCGTTGAGGTTTCCCTCGTACCGGTACACATAATAGTTTCGTTTTTTGACTGTCACAAGGTCAAATTCACGATGTGTAACAGACAATTCGGCGGCCAGTTCACGAAGTTTCTTTTTCATTCCCGATGGATACAGCAAACGGTTTGTTTTCAAAGCACCGATGGTATGGAACCCTCTCTGTGCAAAGGTATTGATTATCTTTTCAGAAACATACCAGCAGTCGCAAAGAAAATAGGACATTACCGGTGGAACAGGCAGCTCCTTTGCAATGCTTTGTACAATGTCAATCTTGGAAATTGACTTATTGTACATTACAAAAGCATAGTTCAGAACAATGCCATTGCAGGAAAGCATAACAGCAACTGCCTGATGCCCGTAATCCGGTTTTCCCTTTAAATGGGATTGGTGAAAATACGCATCTTCAATCGGATGTAAAGCCTGTGACGAAGGCTTTGTCTTTGAAGCAATCGTATCGTCCACAATACAGAGAACAGGTTTTCCGGTGCGTGCTGCTTCTGAATAAATAATCTCAATGACAGAGCATTTTAACGTATCTGAAAGTAAGGAATCATCCCATTTTCCGGAATTGAGGAAATGGGCAATCGTAGTTCTGTGGCAGGAACTGTTTTTAGCAAAGTCCGTGGTTTTTCCATGATATCCTGAAATGAAAATACTGATTAGGATACTCATAAGATGGTTTATTACTCGGTTCGAATAAAATTTGCATAAGTTTAATTTTTTAAACTGGTTGTATATGAATGAGGAATGATGTATAGTATTTGCGAGAGACACCTTCTTTCGTAAATGTTGCAAATGTTTGTTTTGGCACTTTCATTATACAACACATGGAATCGAGGTGTCTTTCTTTTATGCAAAATCACGAACTTGCTCATTTATAGTTTACTATCTATATTAACCATTCAATATTCCCCTACTACATACACATATTTTTTCATTATCTGTGCATACAGTACCTATATTCTATTCCACATCAACTGTATACACTCTATATACAGGCTATCTTGTTACACCAGTTTACATCCATGACCAGGAGCTTAGCATGGTGGCTGAGTGCGGTCAGCACCCGCAATTTTGCTTTCATACCAGTAGAATATTCACGGATTCGCTTTTTTTCCGGAAGATTCAATTCACGGCACATTTTTTCAAAATATCCTTTATTAAAATCCGGATACATTTTTTCCAATATTTTTTTTACATCCGTAATATTTAAATAACTGCTAAAACCGGATTCTGCCAGTGATGCTCCGATCTGTGCTTTCTCTGACATGCTTAACTGATGCACGCATTTTCCAAATATAGTTATTTCTCCGCTTTCTGCCTCCGTCAGTCCAAGTATCAATTTAATCGCTGTACTTTTTCCGGCTCCATTCTTTCCAACCAGACCTGTGATCCGTCCATTTGGGATCTCCATGGACAGATCAAACTGAAATCCTTCATATGTCTTGCAGACATTTTTCATTTTAATCATTACAAATCCTCCTGCTCCCTATGCCTCGTCCAGCAGTAAAGTTACGATTTCCAAAATTTCATCGTTGCTCAATCCAACGTTTTTTGCCTGATCGATTGCTTTTTCAAATTCTTCTTCTACTGCTCTCCTGCGTGCTTCCAATGCCAGCTGTTTATCTGAAGCTGCAACAAACGTTCCTTTTCCATGAACGGTTGTCACAAATCCGGCTTCCTCCAGCTTGTCATAAGCTTTTTTTACCGTCAGAGCACTGATACGAAGCTCTCCTGCCAGTTTTCTCACAGAAGGAAGCGCCTCTCCCTCCGCCAGCGCCGACTCAATAATTCCCGTTTTTATCTGTTCCATAAGCTGCTCGTAAATTGGCACCATAGAACTATGATTTAAGATTATATGCATATTGATGGAACCTCCCTTGCAACAAACAGTATATAACAGTATGTACCTGTTGTCAACTGTTATATACTGTTTAGTGAGTAAACATTCGAATACTCTTTCAGAAACTTTTTTTGATGGCAATGCATGCGAAATGCAAAACGCCGGTACGCAAATTTAACAATCAGAGATTAAAGGGAAGTATTAAAAAACCACCTCACCGACAATTCTGTCAATGAGGTGGTTTTCCATTTGCACTTAAGTAAAGCGGACATAAGCATCCCCCTTACCCACCGCTTAGTGCTCTACACACTTGAAGCAGGGGATTACTTATTCTTCGTTCACATGCTTGTTTTTATATTCTTCGTATTCTTCCACGCTGATTTTTGCAAACTCACATGCGTTTTCCAATGTAATTCCAAGCTTTAGCAAATCCGGAATCTTATGCATTACAATTTTTTCCATTATTTTTTCTTTCATTTCCAGTTCATGCTCATCTATCTCCTGCTCCTGGAAAGTCATCTGCGGTGCATTTTCTTTCCACTCACTGTAATCGATCGCACTGATTCCGGCAACAGAGCAGGCTTCTTCCAGCCCTACATTATATCTTCCCATAATACGGTCTACCGTATCTACCGTATTTGCGCATAGCTCATCCATTGATTTTTCCAGTAATTTACTCATTTTTATACCTCTCAAAATATCTGAGATCAGGATATAACAAAACTTCCTGTCTCAAAATCTACATCCAGCTGAGCAGCTGCAACTGAATTACTCCAACGGATCATCAATTTCCGACCATCGGACTGGATTTGAATATCCGCATCTTCCGTAAACGCCCTGCTGGTGCTGCGAAAACGTAACAGTTCTAACTGTTTTTGCACGACATCGGTCTGAAGTGCCTGCCGAATCTGAATGTCTGTCAAATTCGTACGGTTGATTTCCTTATGTCCGCCTTCTCCGGCCTCTTTCACAGCTTCATGATCATTTTTCCCGGCAAACAGATCCAGATACCAGATCTGTGGTTTTCCCGGCATAAATATCTGAATTGCTCTTGCCAGTAAAAGTTTCTGTTCAGATTCACCAAGTGCACTGAAATATGTGGCATTTACCTGATAATACACATTTTTCTGCCCATGCAGATTTTTCACCATGCCACCACGGTCTACAATCAGTGCAATTAGTTTCTGAATATCTTCTTCCGGAAGAATTCCCTTAAGATCCAGCATCGGTATTCCATCATGACAGCCAAGCATATTTACGGTATTGATTTTTTTCTCTACCAATTCTTTCGCCCATGCTGCCAGATACTTGCTACGTTTATTTTCAATGGCATCGATCACAAGCCCGGGCAGAAAGAAATCATAGGTCATATAACCTTTTTCAGCTACCGTCTGATAAATATGCTCCTCATATGCGGCATGGATTTCCGGCAACAGCGTCAGCTCATAAGGTTCTGCATACATTCTGATCTGTTCCAGCAAATCCCATGTTTCCGGTTCATTCAGAAAATTTTTCCGACCAGGAGCCTTTGGGGCATAGGCAAAAGCATCCAGCCGCACAATACTTGCGCCATAGGAAGCGATTTTTGCAAGTGTTTCCCGATAAAAATCCCATACCTTCGCTGACCGGATATCCAGATCCATCTGTCCCAGATACTGTGGATAATGCTCTTCCTGGTAAAATGTATTCCAATATGGTCGTTTGGTTCCATCCGGAAACTGTACCATCAGAATCGGAAGCCCCGGTTTTCGAAAAAACATATCTTTGATATACGTTTCATCCGGTTGAATATACCCTTCCTCCGTCATAGAGCCATATCCTTCCCAGAATGCATTCCAGTCAATAAAAAAGTTCTTATATTCCGACGCATCTCCTTTTTCAACCAGATCTTTGAACTGTGGAGACTGTGCAGAAGCATGATTCAGGATAAAATCCAGTTTCAGATCTATACCAACTTCCTTTAATGCCTCAAGATCATCCCGCTCTGCCAATTCTTCATTGATATCATAATCAATGACGGAAAATCCACGATCCAGATCTGAATGATACAAACTCGGTAAAATATAAAAAGATCCAAAAACACCTTTCATATCATCCTGTTTCAATAATGTTACAATATCTCCCAGTGTTCCGCCTAAACTGTCCGGATAAGCATTCAGCATCGGTTTAAGATTCATATATATGACCATCCTTTCCAACGATAACATCTGCCTTTTTCGCCTGCTCCTGCAATTTTTTTCCTTCTATGGAAACAACAAGCTGAATAAACGCACTGGCTGCATTTTCATCCCGTCCACGACGAATCCTGCGTGCTTGTGTCTCTTCCGGCGAGCTGTCCAGATAAACAGAAATATCAACTCCTTCCAGGTACTCACTTCCACCATGTGTCCACTCCAGAAGCAATACCTGTACACCGGTCAGATCGGTCTGCTCATACCAGATTTCATCCGCTTCCCGACCCATTTTTTTCAGTTCGATTACAGAAGCACCGGCATGAAACTTCGCAAGTACCTGATTGATTCTGTCGTACTCAATCTCCTGCGGAGTTCCAAGGTATGCATCCAGCCCTTTTTCTCCGTTTTCCTGATAAATTTGTTCCCTTTTTTCATCATTCATTTTCGGAATTCTGTGTGGATAATCATCTCCATGCAGGACGAAACAGCCGATACCGTCTTCCAGAAAATGTTGCTGTAAAATGTCTGCCATGGTCGTTTTTCCGGAACCGGAACCACCAAAAATACTGATTACATTTCGTTCTGCACTGATTTTATTCCTGAGAACATCGTATAAATCAGCTGCCTCCTTCATTTTTTTGAAAGAAAACTGATATGCTTCATATTCTGCTGCTGCCATCGGAAGCAAGAGACCTGCCTGCATCAATGTCATACCACTATATACATGGCCTGTTGTTTCTTCCAGATAGAAGCTCTCTGCATCCAGACCTTTTAACTTCACATAGGTTCCGAAGGGATTACCCTCTGCCGACAAACGTACCACACTTACTAATGCCTGTGACTGATCCTTTGCAACACTCATCCATGCAGCCACTTCTTCTTGAAACGGATCGGAGAGACGGTAATAATCTCCTTCACGAATCAATTCCTGATGTCTGCGATAGGTTGCAAGCATTGTACGTATTTCCTCTTTTTCTTCACTGCTCAGTAATGCAGGATTCATTTCAAATCCAAAGGTACCAGCCATAGCCACTATTCCTCTGGTATTCAGACTTGTGATTCTTCCGGTCTGATGATTTGGTACCGCAGACACATGCGATCCGACCACTGCTGTCGGATAGAAGAAGGACGTTCCGTACTGAATCCGGGTTCGATTGATGGCATCCGTATTATCACTGCACCAGATCTGTGGTGTGTAATACATCATACCTGCATCAAAACGTCCGCCGCCGCCACTGCAGCCCTCAATCAGGATATCCGGATAACGGTTGGTAAGTGTTTCCAGAAAATCATACAAGCCCAGAACATAATCATAAGGTACATTTCCTGCATATACATCGGACATACTGCGATTCATATCCCACTTAATATATTCGATATTTCCCTGATCCAGAATCACACAGATACGTTTTAAAATTTCTTCCCGAACTTCTTTTCTGGAAAAATCAAGGAGTAACTGATTTCTGGAACGAATTGGAGCACGCCCCGGAATTGTCAGTGCCCAGTCCGGATGCTCCCGATACAGATCACTGTCTTCGTTGACCATCTCAGGCTCGATCCAGATACCAAATTTTACTCCCTGGGCATTCACACGTTCAATCAGATCTCCCAATGTTCCCCCTAATTTATCGTCATTGACAAACCAGTCACCCAAAGAGGAATTATCATCATTTCGTTTTCCGAACCACCCATCGTCCATAACAACCATATCAATGCCAAGCTGTGCTGCCTGTTTGGCCAGATCCACGATCGTGTCACCATTAAAATCAAAGTATGCTGCTTCCCAGCTGTTGATCAGGATCGGCCGGTTGCTATGTACCTGTTTTCCCTTGCAAACATGATTTAAAATGCAGTTATGATACTGGCGGGACAGCTTTGAAAATCCCTGATCAGAATATGTCATGATCACTTCCGGTGCCGTAAAAACTGCGCCTGGTTCCACCGGATAAGCAAATAGCTCGTCACCTAATCCCATCTGAAAGCGAGTCTGATTAAACTGATCACGCTCTGCCTCGCACACGAAATTCCCGCTGTACATGAAAAGCATTCCATAACAATTGCCTGCATCTTCTGTTGCGGTATGATCTGCCAAAATCACACCTGGATTGTACTGATGGCTGGAGGTGCCTCTGCGGCTGCCGATCCGATATGTTCCGTGTCCCACCCGAACACGTTCCGGATTACGTTCCATAGCATGTCTACCGTAAAAACTAATAGCATCGTAGTCTCCTTGTACAAAATCAAGGCATGCTGACAGTGCTTTTTTCACCGTGATTGTTTCTGTACCTGTATTTTTGATCATTACACTTCTGGTAATAATATCTGCATCTTCCAGTACACCGTAAAGCAGATGCACCTCAACCTGCATCAATGCATCTTTTAACACAATCTCAAGCGTTTCTGCCTCATCATCTGCTGCCCAGACAGCCGGAAGTCCCTGCAGATGATATTTTCCTTTTGTGATTTTATAATGATCAAACGTCGGATCACAGCACTCTGTTCCATCAGCTGCTGCGATATTCAATGAGACACCACGATAATCACCTGTTCCAAGTGATGGATATTCCTGCGGTAATGCATCCAGGGAATAGGTACGATCCATTCCTGCCACATATGGATTCCCGGAAAAACCGTGATCCGCATAACATAACAGATAATTCATACTTCCTTTTGTCCGTGCTCCATAGTATAAGTGAAGCAGGTAACCATTCGCATCTGCCTGCATCTGATAAGTTGTTTGTTTTGTATGAATTGTAAATATTTTTCGATTTGCATCAAAAGTAATTGCCATTCACAGTTCCTCCTCATTTTTCATATTTTTCCATCTGTTACTCATTTACTAAGAAAATACGATTCATTGCATCTGAATACTAGTTGTTTTTATTATACTATTTTACGGCACCATTTGCCACACCATTTAATATTTGCTTCTGACAAATGACATAGAAAATCAAAATCGGAATCAATGCAAGAATATAAGAAGCAAATGCCAAATTGTAATTCGTTCCAAACTGACTTTGGAAATTTAACTGTGCCAGCGGAAGCGTATTCTGACCGGTTCCGGACATAATAACCAGTGGTGTCATTACATCATTCCAGGTACCGAGAGCTGTCAGAATTGCAACTGTGGCATGCATTGGTTTCATCATCGGGAAAATAACCCGCCAATATGTTGTCCATGTACTGGCTCCATCAATATTTGCCGCTTCTTCCATTGCCTCCGGGATGTTTTTCAGATATCCACTGTATAAAAGCACATTCATTGGCATATAAAATACCAGATACAGGACAATGACACCAAAACGGTTTCCAATCCCCATCTGAGCTGTTTGTTTTACCAATGGCATCATCAGGATGGAAAATGGTACAAACATACCACTGACAATATAAAAATAAATAAATTTAAATCCTTTGATTTTACGCATACCACGTCCAATTACATATCCGGCAATGGAATGGATCAGAATTGCGAGCACAATTGTCACAAGTGTGATAAGTAAACTGTTGCCAAGAGAATGCCAGAAATCTGTCACTTGCATTGCTTCTGCAAAGTTGGAAAAACTCCAGCTTTTCGGCAGAGAAAGTGCACCTGCCACATCATTTGTCATCTCATTTGGGTTTTTGAAGGCAATAATCACTGCCATATATAACGGAAAAAATACTGTTACAGTTCCGATGATCAGAAGTATTGTTAAAATTTTATTTGTTTTACGCCCTTTTTCCATTACAACTGTTCCTCCTTTTTATTGGTAAAACGCAGCTGAAAAACAGAGATTGCCACGATCACAATGAAAAACAATACTGCATTTGCGCTCTGAAATCCGAACTGCCCGCCGGACATACCGTTTTTGTAGATCAGATAAGAAATTGATTCCGTACTCTGTGCAGGACCACCCTGGGTCAAGGATACAATCTGATCAAATACCATCAGGAAGTTCTTTGTGCTGAGCACCAGATTGATGGATACAAACGGCATGATCAGTGGAAATGTTATTTTCCAGAATTCCGTCCATTTGTTTGCACCATCCAGCATACTGGCCTCGTATACATCCTCCGGAACAGTCTGTAATCCAGAAATATAAATGATTGTATTCATAGCCACTGCCTGCCATACACCAACGATCAGTACTGTAATCCAGGCATATTTTTCACTGGCAAGAATACTGTTTTCCAGAATAGAAATATGGCAGACGTTTCCGATAACAGGAAGAATATACGTAAATATAAAGCTAAAAATATAGCCAATCACCAGTCCACCCAGAATATTTGGTACAAAATAAATACCTCGCAGCGCGCTCTTACCTTTGATATTGCTGTTTAATCCAAGTGCCAGAAGCAAACTTAATACATTAACGAGAATTGTTCCGGCGACAGCATATTTAAAAGTAAACAGGTAACTTTTTCCGACTCTCGCATCGGTAAACAGATCCACATAGTTGCGCCATCCAACCACGTCATAAGAACCATAGCCTTTATAATTGGTAAAACTGTAAATCACACCTTTGATCATCGGAAGGGTATTGAATGTAAAAAACAATGCAATCACCAGAATTGCGATGATCCAGAATGTTTTATTCCGATTTGTCATTTTTGATTTCATTTCGTATCCTCCGATGTTCCATCTTTTTCATTATATTGCTGTATTTTCCAGATCAGATCCCGATTATATCGTTTCCAGTCTTTGTCAAATTTGTTCAGAAAAGTTTCCTTTGCGTCTGCACTGTCATCTAACAGATATGTCTGAATCATGGCATCCACACTCATCTCGCTTGGATAGTGGTGATCCTGAAAGTCAGCCATGCGGTTGGATGCAACATAAGGACTCACCCCTTCCAATTCAGAAGAAAGTGGAAAATCACCCTGTTTACATGCAATGCCGCCTTGCTCGCTCAAATAGGTGCGAATGGTATCATCCCTATACAGAAAGCGCAGTACCTCATAAGCAGCTTCCTTATTTTCACAGGATTTCATAACGCAAAATTGTACATCAATGCCGGAATTTAATACATTATCCGCTTCTTTCTCATTTGCCGGGAATGTAAATGTACCAATGTTCATATCAGGATTGACAGATTTAATCTGCGAAATCGCATAACTTCCAATGGTATACATGGCAGACTGACCACGTGCAAAAGCAGTACATGCATCGTTATAGCTATAAGCCATCGGGTTTGGCTCCCCATAAGCAAGTAACGCTTTCATCTTTTCAGCTGTTTCATCATAGGCCTTTGTAAAAGTTGTTGTTCCATTATTTACCTGACTGCAAAGCTGCGGGTCCGCCAGACTAACAGCCAGAGCATTCCATGGTGCAAGACAGGTCCATGTGTCTTTAAATCCAAAATATAACGGCTGTACACCCTCGCTCTGAATCTGTTCACACAGTGCTGTAAATTCATTCCAGGTTTCAGGCGTTTCCCATCCATGCTGCTCAAACATGTCTTTGTTATAAAGGATACCTGCTGCGTTTGCTGCATATGGCAATCCATACGTTCCATCTTGTGGGATAAATTCCAACTGTTTATCCATGTCCAGATAAGCTGATTTTGTTTCACTGAGAACATCCAGATCTGAAATATCTGCAAAAAGACCTGCATCCAGGAAATTGGAGTAATCCATATCACCACCAATAACGATTATATCCGGATAATCTTCCCGTATAAAACGGGTTTTCAAAATCGTCATTGCTTCGTTTGGAGAATCAATGGTAAGATGAATATCGTCATGTGTTTCATTAAATCTCGCTGCAATTTTATTAAACGTATCTACTGCTTCTTTTTTATAAGAGACAATTTCAATCTCTGTCCTGCCTTCCGCTGTCGCTTTGTTTCCGCATCCCATCAATCCAGTCAGACTGCATCCTGTCAGAAGAAGCGCCGCCAGTCCATAAACCAGTTTCTTTTTCACCATATTTCTGCTTCCTTTCGTATTTATTTCTGTTAAAATGATTGTAACATATCAAAATGCGACCTAAAATAGCTGTATTTTTCATTTTTTATATCATTATGCGTTTTATTGTGCTATAATCAATATGTATGTCGCATAATGGTATATCAGATGTGAAATGACTCACACCTCGATAGGTAATGAGCAACAAGAATGCTGAGGGCATTCTTGAATATATGTACGATAACACTCATAGAAAGGAGCCTTTCATGGCTGATCTTTTATTTCATATTTTTCCAAATGAAAACTTTATTGACCTGTGCCTGTATCAGTATGGTTATGAAAAATGTAATCCGGGACATTCTTTTGGACCAGCGGTACGCAATCACTATCTGTTTCATTATATCCTCTCAGGAACAGGAACTCTGCTGGCGGATGATACAAAAGGCATTACACAGAACTATCAGATTCGCAGTGGCCAGGGATTTATGATTTTTCCGGGCCAGGTTACAACCTACATTGCAGATTCGAATGTACCATGGGAATACCTGTGGGTTGAATTTGACGGTTTACGGATCACAGAAGCATTGAGCATGACAGATTTTTCCAAAAACAAACCCGTCTATCATCCCCATAATAAAGAACTGCGGGATAAGCTGGCAGATGAACTGATGTATATCAGTCATCATCCAAAAGAATCGCCGTTTCATCTCATTGGGCATCTGTACTTGTTTCTGGACTATTTGATTCAGTCAGCACATTCCACACAGTTGCTATCCAATAATAAAATGAGTGATTATTATATCAAAGAAGCGATCAATTATATTGAGCAGAATTTTCAAAACAACATTACGATTGAAGATGTTGCATCCGTCTGCGGAATTAACCGCAGCTATCTGGGAAAAATTTTCAAAAAAAATACCGGACAGTCTCCACAGGAATTTCTTATGAATTACCGTATGGTAAAAGCAGCTGAACTTTTGAAACTAACCTCACTATCGATTGCGGATATCGGTTCTGCCATTGGATATGAAAATCAGCTGCATTTTTCCCGTGCCTTCAAAAATATCTACGGTGTTTCTCCCAGAGAATGGAGAAATCAGCACAAATAAAAAATGCCTTCAGACATCCAAGAAATGATGTCTGAAGGCATTTTTTTATACGATACTTACTTAATGTTTTTGTCTTCCGGATAACGGATTTTCAGATACTCGATGATCATATCTACCGTCTTATCAATGCCGAGAACAGAACTGTCTAAACAAAAATCATAGCTGCGTGCATCTCCCCACTTCTTGCTGGAGTAATAATTATAATAATTTGCACGCTTCTTATCAGTCTTGTTGATAAAATCAATGACCTTGTTGTCATCCTTAAACTCTTTATCAGAATCTGCTTTGATCCTCTTCAGACGGAAATCCATATCTGCATGGATAAATACGCTGACACAATCCGGATCTCCTGCTAATGCATAATCTGCACATCTTCCAACAATAACACAGGGCTCTTCCGATGCAAGCTTCTTAATTGCTTCAAACTGAGCCAGGAATACTTTGTGATTCAATGGCATATCTACAAATGGAGCAGATGTATAACCACTCATGGAATATGTATCCATTACCAGAGAATATAAAAAGCTGTTTGTCGGTTTCTCATCATTTTTCTGTAAGATTTCTTCACAGAATCCACTATTTTTTGCTGCAATTGAAAGTAACTCACTATCATAACATTTTATATTTAATCGATCAGCCAGTTTCTGACCGATTTCTTTTCCCCCGCTTCCAAATTCGCGTCCGATTGCAACTACAAGATTTCTCATAGGAAATCCCCCTTTCCTTCACTTAGTACATATAGTATACTACATTTTTATATAAATCTCAACGATAATCCGATTTTTGTCTGAAAACTTTACTTTATCACCCGGAATTTACACGCACAATCTGATCCCTGTTGTGATAAAAACGAGGAAAGTCCGAAATTTCCTCAACATTTCTGTCACACTACGGATGACCATATCACAAGCGAAGCTAGGACTGTTTGGAAAGCTTCAGCAATAAATTTTGAAAATATTCCGGCAGTGGAGCTTCAAATTCCATATATTCATGCGTAGACGGATGTACAAATCCAATGACCATGGCATGCAAAGTCTGTCCCTGCAACCCTTTCATTGCCAGGTTTTTCGGATTTCCATACAATTCATCACCCAGAAGCGGATGCCCGATACTTGCCATATGCACACGGATCTGATGAGTCCGTCCGGTCTCCAGCTGAAACTCCATATAAGTGTATTTTGCAAATCTTTGAAGTACCTTATAATGTGTAATGGCCGGTTTTCCATTTTTCTCATTGATTGCCATCTTCTTACGCTGTGTCGGATGCCGACCTATGGCACCCTCAATGATACCTTCATCTTCTTTTACAACACCACAGACAATGCCGCGATATCGGCGGGTCACTGTGTGCTCTTTAATCTGCTCAGCGATATCCGTGTGAGCGGTATCATTTTTGCATACGATCAACGCACCTGTAGTATCCATGTCGATGCGGTGCACAATTCCCGGCCGGATTTCCCCATTGATTCCGGACAGACTGTCTGCACAGTGGTACATAATGGCATTTACCAGCGTTCCACTGTAATGTCCTGCTGATGGATGCACCACCATTCCTTTTGGCTTGTCAACAATCAGCACATCTGCATCTTCATACAGAATATTCAGCGGGATATCTTCCGCTTCGATTGCAACAGACTGCGCTTCCGGAATGGAAGCAGTAACTACATCAGATACATCTAAGACATATCCGGCTTTTGTAACTGCTTTTCCGTTGACACTGACATTCCCACCTTTAATCAGCTTTTGAAAGAAGCTTCTGGACTGATTCGCATAGATCAGAGTCAGATAGCGGTCCAGACGTTCTCCCGCCTGCTCTGCTTCCACTACAAATTCCTGCGTATGTACATTATTTTCCATAAATTACTTCCCTTTCAAACCTTTCAAACTCTTCAGCAACTGATTGAGATCTTCTTCCTTATAACAGAAGATCAGCAGAACAGCCAGAAATATTGCAGAACAGGTGACATAGATGTCTGCCACATTAAAGATCGGAAAATTAATTACTTTAAAATAAAAGAAATCTACCACATATCCATTATACATACGGTCAATAAAATTTCCTACGGCTCCGGCCGCAATCAATACAAGAACGCCACGCAGTGTGGCATACTTCCGTGTATATGGAATGCGCCAGAAACAATAGGCCAGAAACAGCAATATGATGATTGTAATAATAAGAAATATCACACGCTTTCCCTGAAAAATGCCAAAGGCTGCACCACGGTTTTCCAGATAATAAAGTTCAAATACATTTTTTATCAGTACGATCGGATCCTGATCCTTCAGATGCAGCACCGCCATTTTTTTTGTCCACTGATCAGCAAGTACAAGAATGATAAAACCTATCACTCCCATAAGGACACTTTTTGGCTTTCCCATGTCAGATTTTTTGTTGGACATAACATTCCCCTTCCTGTTATTCAAAGAAAAACCAGTCTCTTTTCAGAAACTGGTCTCCTGAGATTCTCTAAACTGTCTGCTTTTTTAGATATCATTCTGTAAAGAGGACACATCAAATGCATCCATAATACTCTGGAAATCGCCGGAAATATCTACAGCAGCAGGTGTTACAATAAAAATAAAATTTGAAATTTTCTGAAGATTTCCATCTATTGCAAAACAGGAACCGGAAGTGAAATCAATGATTCTCTGACCGATTTCAAGATCCAGTCCTTCAAGATTCAGCACGACAGTGCGATTATTTAACAGTGTCTCTGTAATTTCACGGGCATCTTCCACAGATGTAGGTTTGATCACACATACTTCCATAGCAGCATTTCCTCCCTGATTTTTTTTCACCTGACGCATCGGTGTTACTTTTGAATTAGACTTTTCAGCAGATTTTGACTCCTTCGTTGTTGCAAATCTGGCTGTTGTATCTTCCTCTTTTTCTTTTTCCCGACGAAAGGATTTCCGTTTTGGCTCTTCGTAATAATCATCCTCTTCATCATAATAATCATCATCGTAGAAATCGTCCTCTTCCTCAGAATTCAGACGCATCATATTCAAAAATTTATCCATCATAGCCATTGTGATAAAATCTCCATTCTCAATTCATATAGTTTAAATATTATAATTTCGGGCACCAAAAATACCTGTTCCGATTCTGACCATGGTAGCACCCTCTTCAATTGCAACTTCGTAGTCACCGCTCATTCCCATAGACAGAACATGCATATCTACATTATCAATGTTTTTCCGTTTGATGTCAACAGATAATTGACGGATTTGCTGAAAATATTTACGGTTATCTTCCGGATTTTCCACATATGGGGCAATAGTCATCAAACCGCAGATATGAATATTCGGAAGCTTTGCAGCAGCCTCTACCAGTGCAATGGCTTCTTCTCGCGTAGTTCCGAATTTAGAAGCCTCTCCAGCAATGTTTACCTCAATGAGAATGTCTGTCGTAACCTCATGTTTTACGGACTGTGCACTGATTTCCTGTGCCAGGCGCAGGGAATCCACAGAATGAATAAGTGCAACTTTTCCCATCAGATATTTTACTTTATTTCGTTGCAGGTGCCCCAACATATGCCAGTGAATGTCCTTTGGCATCACTTCATATTTGTCCATCATTTCCTGTACTTTATTCTCACCAAAATCACGTACACCGGTATCATATACTTCCTGCAGCATCTCCACCGGTTTTGTCTTGCTGACTGCGATCAATGTAACTTCAGACCGCTCCCTGCCTGCACGCTTACATGCCTCTTCAACTTTTTTTTCAACTTCTTTTAAACTCTCAGTGACCACTTTTTTATCCTCCTGATTCTAATTTAAAAATTCGCCTTCATTTACGCCGGAACCATCCATCGCAATATGATCATACAATGAAATACCATATTTTGTTCCGGTTTTAACAATGGTATATTCTTCATTTTCTGCCAGCACATCGATCAGTCGGAACACCGCATAACCTTTGTCAACATTATAGACCCCTTTTCTTGTGTCTTTATCCTTAATTGTATACTGCTGTGTACTATTTGGCAGCTGTATGGTATCTCCGACTGACAGGGAGTCTTCCGATATATAATAAGTGTTATTTGCTTCATCATCATAATACAGATCGGTTGCAATAAATTCTGCCTTTTCTTTTCCATGTTTATCTTTAGTGATTTTTATTACACCACTGCTGGAAGAATTATCGCCTTTTCCGACATACTCTTTCGGGATAACAAGGAATTCTTTTTCAGCAATCGCAGTATTCGGCAATTTCAGACCCTTGCTTTCATCTGCTCCCAATTCAACTTCGATATAACGATCTGATAAGAACCGAATCATCGAATTGTTCAGATTCAACTGCAGGAAATACGTTCCGTCTATATTTCTGACATAAGTAGTCGCATTTGTCTCCGTATTGTCTTTGCGGAATTTTACATGCAGCACAAAGGAATCACTACCTTCACTGATTTTTTTCTGATACTCTTTTGCCTCTTTTTCCGTAATTGGCACCATCAGTGTCCAGTCCTCACTGGTTGCAATTTTGTACAATGCCTGACCCGAAGTAACCTGTGCATTTCCCTTGAGATTCGTTTTTACATAAGATGCCGGATTATACATCTCTGCCTTAAAATTATCTGCCGATACATCCTCATATCCATCTGTATACAAAGCCAGAATACCATCCACCGTCGTCCGCACAAAAGAAAATGTATTTTGCGACACTGCCTCTGTCGTTTTGTCTGTCAGACTATCCAGTGCATTTACATAAAGATTTTCCTGAATCTGTGCATTCACGCCCTCTTTGAATGAATATACATTATAAAACTGTGAACCGGAATAACCGGACACATAGGTCGTAATGGTATTCTGAATATTCAACAGTTCTTCGTCTGACAGATTCGCTGTATCCATTCCTGCCTGTGATATTTCTTCTGAAATATTACCTGCCTTGTCCACGGAACAGATCAGATCGTTATAGCCTGCCTTATCTCCTTCTTTTTTATAATAATTGACAGAACCTGCATCACTTGCATAAAACACCTGTTCCGGGCGCAAAACAAGCCCGGTGTAGGATTTATTTTTTGCAATCTGACCATACTGTACTTCATATACAGCGATATTGTTCTGGGTCAGATATGAAATCAGATAAATAACAAAATATATAAATACAAACGCAAATATGATAATGCCGATATTCAGATGAAAGCGTCTGCGGTATGGTACAATTTTTCGTTTACGCCTCTTACTCTTCATTTCGGTCTTCCTTTCTATGTTTCATCTTTTATTTTCTACCTGCCTCGGAAAAAGGCTGGAACATATGTAAAGCGGACATTCGCAATCCGCTTTCGCTACTTGCTCATGAACGCAGTCGCTTTGCGACCTGTCAGTGGGAGCTTTTAACTTCCACTGACATAAGCATCCCCCCTTACCCACCGCTTAGTGCTCTACGCACTTGAAGCGGGGGGAATGCTTATTCTGCGTTCATTTTCCCGCCATAGGGAAAATTTCCAAATGTGAATAATAACTTCCTGAAATGGTAATACTATTTATTGAATAGGAGGAAGCATATGAATACAAAAATTCTGGATAACATTCTTCTTGCACTCGTTATTATTGGAGCCATCAACTGGGGACTCATCGGATTTTTCCGCTTCGATCTCGTTGCATTTCTATTTGGAACTATGAGTTGGTTCTCCCGTGTAATCTATGCACTGGTAGGAATCAGCGGTATCTACCTGATCAGTGTCTTTGGCCGTATCCGCTCCATGAAAGATGCATGAAGTTTATCGTAATTTCCACTCAAATGAAAAAGGTGTCTTAATGTTTTCCCCCATTAAGACACCTGATATTCGATGCTATTTCTATAAAGAAACAATCAGTCTGGCTTTTGCGCATTCAGGCAAATCTGCCTCATCTTTAGAAACACTTAAAACAAATTTAACATTGAATTTCTCACTGATGATATCGAGTTTCTCAATTGCATGCACCAACTGATCATCTGCAAGGTTTGCAATTGTAAGGAAACTGTCAAGATACATTTCCTGCAGATCATAATCCTGTGAAACAATACCACAAATAAATCCAAGGAATTCATCACAGTTGCTGATTGGATAGTCTCCTACATTAATCAAACGTACCTTATTTGATAACTCATGCATATGTTTCTGACTTTTATCCAGATATACAATATTACCGGAAGCGCTCTCTACAGATGTATTAACCTTATCCAATAAATATTTTGTTTTTCCTTTTCCCTTTTTACCGGCAATAATTTCAACCATAATTTTATCCTCCTACCTCTGCCTGATTCTTTCTATGTACAGATTCATAATTCTGAAAAAGAACCGGCTGTTTATGAATTCATTATAGTATATCCCCCATTAAAATACAACCGTTATTTCTAAAAATTCCATCTCATTCCTTTGAAAAATTTGTGAGCAGTTCTGTCATAAGCGTATAAAGTTCTCTTTTCGAATTGCCCTTGAGAACCACTGAAATATATGGCTTTCCGCTGCTGTTTTTGCTGTATAAAACCAGACAGCTTCCAGCTGCTTCCGTAGTTCCGGTCTTGCCTCCGATCACAGTAACATTTTCCGGCATGCTGAAAGTACCTTTCAGATAGCCATTGGTATTAAACCAGGTCACATTGACCGGTGCACCGGATGCATCCATATAAGATGCATCATATTTTTTCGTGGAAATCAATTTGACAAAATGATCATTCTGAACAGCTGCATTAAAGATCAGATACAGATCATATGCCGTCGTATAGTGGTTTTCATCCGGAAGTCCATGCGCATTTACAAAATGAGACTGGGATGCACCCAGCGCAGCTGCTTCCTGATTCATAAGTTCAGCAAATTTTTCTACACTGCCTGATATATGCTCTGCGATAGCATTTGCCGCATCATTTCCACTGCAGAGCATCAGTCCATACAATGCCTGATCCAGTGTCAGGCTATCGCCGGGTTTCAGACCACAGATGGAAGAACCGCTCATCAGTGAAGTGATCGCCTCATTCGAAACCGTGATCACATCATCCAGATTTCCGTATTTCAAGGCAATGTATGCGGTCAGAATCTTTGTAGTGCTTGCCGGATACATTCGTTGATAAATATTCTGTGCATAAGTCACTACCTCATCTTCCACAGAAAATACACCCGCACTCTGTGCGAATGCTGCATCAATGCCATCTGTGGCAGAATTCTCCGTACCGCCGACGCACAGATTCTCAGCCAGAAGTTCCGGTGCTGCCGACGCGCTGCTTTCCGTCAGTGCATAATTGTCGGAGGTCTCATACAGCTGATATGCCTCCGCAACATCTGACCGCTGCGTACAGCCTGTCAGCAATAATAACGCCAGTATGAGCACCGGCAACAGGATTTTATATTTATTTGTACATTTCACGCCAGTCAAGATCTCCTCTATCTAATGAATGAATTAATAATTCTGCCGTAGCCAGATTGGTCGCCAGCGGAATATTATGTGGATCACATAAACGAACAATACTGTCCACATCCGGTTCATGTGATTTTAAATTCTGCGGATCACGCAGAAAAATAACCAGGTCAATATAGTTGTTCTCAATGTCAGCCCCAAGCTGCTGGGATCCTCCCAGCTGTCCGGTCAGATATTTATGCACGGACAGATTGGTAGCTTCCTCTACCAGCCGTCCCGTAGTACCGGTGGCATACAGCGAATTCCGTCCGAGAATCCCTCTGTACGCAATACAAAAGTTCTGCATTAATTTTTTCTTTGAGTCATGTGCGATAAGTCCGATGTTCATTATTCTATGTCCCCCAATCCGTGATATTTTCTAGCCTGCAGACCCACATTAAGTACCAGTCCCAGACCAATAAACAAACTCATAAGCGATGTCAGACCGTAGCTGACAAATGGCAAAGGCAATCCTGTGTTTGGCATCAGACCGGTCGTTACACAGATATTGATAAAACTCTGAAATCCGATCAATGCCGCCATACCGCAGCAAATCAGCCTGCCCCCCAGATCCTTAGCATTTTTTGCAATTAGTATACACTCAAAAACAATCAAAAGCAATAATACAATTACAATCACGCATCCGATAAATCCCAGTTCTTCCCCAACAACAGCAAAAATAAAATCTGTCTGAGGCTCTGAAATGAAGTTTCCGTTTTTCATGGAAGCGATTGAACTGTTATTCAGCCCTTTTCCCCACAACTGTCCGGATCCGATAGCCATGATCGAATTCTGTTGCTGATATGCGTCATCCGCATATTTGGATGGCTGCAGCCAGGAATAAATTCGTTTGTACTGATATTCATTTAACGGTAATGCATGTTTCAGGATCAGAATGATTCCGATGATACTTGTCGGAACTCCCAGTGCCAATACGCCTGCTACTATTTTATAACTTAATCCTGCAACAAACAAGAGGGTAATAAAAATCATTGTCGTTGCGATCGTCGTAGACAGATCCGGTTCCTTTACAATCAGTAACAGCGGAATGCCTGCAAGAATCAGGCTGAAGGCGAGGGTCTTCCATGTATTCAGCTGATCCTGATATTTCATAAAAAAACCTGCAAAAAAAACAATCAGCAGAATCTTACAAAATTCGGAAGGCTGAAACTTAAAACTGCTTGTCACCTGAATCCAACGGGTTGCGCCTCCGGTATTGTCTCCAACTCCCGGAATAAATATCACGGCAAGCAATACAACAGCCAGCAAATAAATCGGTCTGCGAAATTTTAATATTGTATTATAATCAATCAGCGATATGATCACCATCGCGATAAGTCCGCCGATCAGACCGACAATCTGTTTATTTTGAACGGAAGGTTTTGCACTTCCGACTACCATAACGCCGATAATGCACAGTATCACTACATATGCAATCAGCCGAAATCTGTAGTTTTTTAATTTGTATTGCTTAAACATAAAAATCCTCCGATTTTTTATCCTGTTATGTATTTTTTCTTCCAGCCATTTCGCTGTTTTCGCTGATGTCTGTGCCGATGTTCAAATCTGGGCAACATAATTTCTTCTCCCAGCAGCCTGCGGCAGATTCTCGCGTATGCCTGTCCTGCCACAGTCGCTGTGCCGGCCAGTGGATTTCCGTTATTTGTGGAAATCACTACCTGTTCATCATCACATACAGCACCGATGATATCCACACATAAAATGTCTGATATATCTTTCAGATTCAGCATCTGTCCCTGACGGATCATATCCGGCCGAATTCGATTTACAATCAGGTTGATATCCGGAATCTCTGCAGAAACCAGAAGCCCGATGACCCGGTCTGCATCCCGGATGGCCGAAATTTCAGGTGTCGTTACTACCAATGCCCGATCAGCTCCGGCAACCGCCGTCTGGAATCCCTGTTCAATCCCTGCCGGACAGTCCAACAGAATATAATCATAATCCTCCCGCAATTCCTGTAATAATTTCAACATCTGTGCTGGTTTCACAGCACTCTTGTCCCGGGTCTGGGAGGCAGGGATCAGATACAGACCCGTAAACTGCCGGTCACGGATGATTGCCTGCCGGATCCGGCAGTTTCCTTCCACAACATCCACCAGATTATAAAAAATCCTGTGTTCCAGTCCCATCACTACATCCAGATTTCGAAGTCCGATGTCTGTATCAATCATTAACACTTTCTTTCCAAGCAGACTCAGACCTACGCCAAGATTGGCTGTAGTCGTTGTCTTGCCGACACCGCCTTTTCCGGATGTCACCACAATAATCTCACACATACAAAAGATACCTCCTGTCATTTTTTCATCTGCTATCTTTTGTAATGTATTCTGCTTTGCTAATCACCAAAGCTATTGGATGAACTGCCGACATTTGTTGCCTGACCGTTCAGCAGTTCTTCTTCTGTATTCTGCTTAAAGTAGTATTTCAACACCTGGTCTACAAATACGCAGGCATTGCTTGATCCATATCCGTATGCAATTCGTGTTGCAATCGCAATCTGCGGAGAATCTGTCGGTGCATAGCCAACAAACAACGCATGGTTCGGACGTTTTTCATTTTCCTGCGCCGTACCTGTCTTACCAGCCAGAGATACCTGCAGATCGTTAAATTGATCATGTTCTCCAATTGCCATTTCCATACCACTGTGAAGATTCTGCCAGGTAGATGGTGACAGATCTGTAATCTGATTGTGAACCTGCGGTTCATAGGACTGTACGATATTGCCATTAGAATCTGTCACTTTATTCAGCAACGTCAGATCATAGACGGTTCCGTTGTTTGCAATGGCAGATACATAACGCGCCAGCTGTGCAGTGGTATAACTGTGATTACTCTGACCGATGGATGCATCAATTGGAAATTCATCCGCAATTTTCGGTGTTCCTTCCGGAATCTCAATATTTGTTTTATCTGCAAGTCCAAACTCTGTGGCATATTTTGCAATTGCATTCAGACCTTTTTCTTCCTGATACGTATCACCGGACAAACTTAGACGATATGCTGTCTCAGCGAAGAAATAGTTACATGAATCGCGGATTGCCTGTGACACAGTAATGCTGCCATGGTTTCTCGGATATACCCAGCATTTCAATTTTAATCCCAGACGTTCAAAAATACCCGTGTCTGTGATCACCGTTCCCGGATCAATGGCGCCTTCTGACAGACCAGCCGATGCTGTTACCATTTTAAAAGTAGAACCCGGTGCTGTCGTCTGCTGTGTTGCATTATTATACAATGGCAGAGAACCATCCTGCAGCAAGGAATTATAATAAGCAGAATCCATATTGTTTGCCAGCCGGTTGCTGTCATACCCCGGATAGCTGACACTTGCCAGCAGTTCTCCGGTGTTTGGATTCATAATGATGCAGGACCCGGTACATGGATCCAGTGCAAGCTGTGCAGGCGTGATCTCCATATTCTGAATCTTATTTTTCAAGAAAGTAAATGCACTGGTTGAGCCATTTTTCAGACTTGCTGCAGCACTATCATCCGCTGCCAGAACTCCCTGTTCATATAAGATCAGACACAACTGGCTTCCGGTTATCTTATCATTATAAATGAGATATTTATAAACGATCTTGTCGAAAGCAGTGTTGTTTTTCAGCTGTTCTGTCAGATAGGACATCAGCTGCGCATAAACTTCACTTGTATCTGCATACTTCTCGTTCAGATCAAATGCTGTAATATTGATCCAGGAAGCATCAATGGCATGCCGCAAATATTCCTGCACAGAAATCTTGCCATCTTTCCAGTTTTGATATATCGTATCTGACGTGTCAATGGACGATGTGACAAACACCGACTTGTCCTGCAGCATTTTCACCACATAAGTAACCATTTCCTGCATTTCTTCCGAAAGATCATTATATGCGGTATCTGACTGCAAAATACCACTGATTTCTGACAGCACGGCTTCTTTTCTGTCTGAAAATGTCCGATATACAGTTGCCTGTTCTGTACCATCTGGCGCATTTGCCATAGCGGATGTACTTATGACACTGTTTTCAATCAATGCATTGTAAACTTTATAAATTGGAATATACAGTTCTGAACTCTCACTTGTCTTTGCATTTATGATCTTAGAATTCAGAATCCCTGCCAGTTCCTGTTCCAGCAGATCGTATATCGCCATTTGAAGCGTCGCATCCAGAGACAGATACACATCATTTCCGGCAGAAGGCTCCTGATAATCTTTCTCATCCAGTACCTTACCGACATTATTTACATATACTGTCTCAGATCCTTTTTTTCCCTGAAGCTGAAGTTCCATCACCTGTTCAATCCCTGCTTTACCAACCACATCACTACGGTTGTAGGACTTATCCTGTTCATGCAGGGAATCATATTCCGAATCAGAGATTTTTCCGGTATAACCAAGAATATGGGAAAAATATTCCGGATAATCATACACACGCTTTGTATCCTCTCTGACTTCCACACCCTGAAGCTCTGATGCATGTTCCCGGATCATGGCAACTGTCTGATCTGACACATCCTCTGCGATACCGATGGCAATATATTTCTGATAAGAACTTAGATAAAGAGCATAACGGATCACCACAATCTGATAAGCACGATATCGATCATATGTCTCAGTATCTATCGCAAATTTATTAAGCAGATACTCATACATCTGTTCCGGTGTCGCTGCAGATTCGTCATACCCCAGTTTTGCATTATATTTCAGATCAGCCACTTTCTTTCTGCCGTAAATATCCCTGCGAAATCCGGCCAGTTCTGTTCCCTCAGATAAAAATGACAGTTCTCCGTCCGGATCCATATACAAATCCAGATCATTCACGATACTGTCCCCATTTTTTTCGATCATATCTATAAGGGTGCTGATTTCTGCATTCAGAAGTTTTGCACGCTCCTTATTATTGGCATAGGTTCCGTTGTCTTCCAGTGTCACTGTATAGGAAAGCTCATTATGTGCAAGAAGTACGCCATTCCTGTCGTAAATATTTCCACGCGTACCTTCGATATCAATGGTTTTTTCAATTTTCATCATATAGTTATCCAGATAGTCAGATCCCTTGATGATCTGCAGAGTAAACAGATGCTGCAGAACAAATGTGAAAAGGCAAAGTATGACAACCCAAACCACAAATAACCGCGATGTAACAATTTTTACAATCCATTCTTTTAATTTATCAACCAAATTTTGCTGCACTCCTTCGTTCAATCGCCTCTAGTTTTTCATTGACTTTCAGTAAAATGAAATATAATAAAACGGACACGATCATTGTATATACCAGTTCCGGCAATATCGTATGAAACAGATAATAACCAAAGGAAAATCTGCCCCGGAACCAGAACAGGGAGAAATAAATCAGTAAATTACAGAAAAAATCACTGACAGCAATCAGCGCCAGCGGCAATTTTACCTCATCAGGGAAAAAAATCCGTTTAAAAAAACCGTTCATGTATCCAATATACATATAGATCAGTGCATAAAAGCCTATGACACTTCCAAACATCACATCCAGAAGAAGACCGGAGAAAAATCCCACAAACAGCCCTTCTTTCTTTCCGCGCATAAAACCAAATGAGGCCACTACAACGATCAGAAGATTGGGCGAAATTGAAGCGATGGCCAATGCTTTAAATACCGTACATTGCAAAAGGAAGCAGACAATGATCGTAATTGCCAGAACAATTTTCCTCCTCATAGTCTACTCCCCTCCCTGTTCATTTGTTGTATCAGTTGAGATGTCTTTTGTCTGCAAAATAACAAACACATCATCCAGGTGTTCAAAATCCACAATTGTCGCAATATGTCCTGATTTTGTCAGATTGTTGGAATCCGTTTTTATATCTGTAATATATCCAATGGGGATTCCTTCCAGAAACATATCGCTGATATTAGATGTTACAATCTGATCCCCAACCTTTGCCTGATCTTCTTTATCACGAAGATCATCAAAATCAATCAGACTGGATTCATTCATTGTTTTCAGACTTCCGCTTACCACACACAGATCCGATGTGGATAAGTTTCTGGCACTGACATTGCTGTTATCATCAATAATGGAACGTACTTTTGCATAATTCGGACCTACCTGAATAACAATACCTGCAAGGCCACCATCTGCCAGCACATTCATTCCTACCGTAATACCATCATTGCTTCCCCGGTCGATGAGAAATACAGAAAACCAGTTTCCTGCATCCTTTCCAATGACATTTGCGGCAATTTTATCATAATCGGCATAATTCTGATCCATATCATACAGAGATTTCAGATCGTCCAGTTCTTCCTGATTCAACTGTACCTGATTCAGATTTTGCTGTGCATCTGCCAGCTGTGTCCGAAGTTCTTCATTTTCTTTTTCCAGACTTTTCTTTGTCCGCAGATGCTCCCGCAGGTTTGTCAGTCCGCTCCCAAGCTGGTTGACTCCCTTTTGCATCGGTGCAAGCACTGCCCCGGCAGCAGCAGAAACCGGTCCGGAACCAGAAGTTTTCAGACTGCAGCCGATGATGACAGCACAGAGAATCGTCATGATCAGCAGTACATATTTTGCTGGAAATTTGCTTTGTTTCTTTTTCCTCATACCATGCCTCTGCTATTTAAAAATTTTTGTACGCATGCTGTAAGACAGCCGTTTGAATTTATCATTGGTCACTACAAGGCTTAAACCACGTACCACCGTCTCATCCGGTTCTTCACAGGTATTTACTTTGATATTGGTGATATCTGTAAATAATCTGTCCATGTCTTTGATATTGGAGCCACCACCGGTCAGATAGATACCGGAATGGATAATATCCTTTGCAAGTTCCGGCGGAGTCTTCTCGAGAATCATTTTGATGGCATTGCAGATGGAGTTCAGGTTGTCTTTCATCGCCTCATATACTGTTTCTGCGGTAATCTCCATTTCGATCGGGAGTCCGCTTACCACATCAAGTCCGACAATAGTGTAACTTCCCTCTTCTCCCGGAAGCGCACTGCCGATATGCTCTTTTAACTGCATGGCAGTTTTCTGACCGATCACCAGATTAAAGTTTTTCTTGATATATGTGATAATAGATTCATCCAGACGGTTTCCTCCGAAGTGAAGAAGATCACTCAGTACCAGACCGCCAAGGGAAAGTACCGAAATCTCTGTGGTATCTGCCCCGATATCTACGATCATGATACCGGTAGGTTCATTTACATCCAAACCAAGTCCAACTGCATCCGCAATCGGTTTATCACACAATAATACAGACTTCGGTTTCATTTTGCTTTTAAAAAACAGGTCATAAAATGCTTTTTTCTCAACTTCTGTAATATCTGTCGGAACCGCAATAATAAATTCGGATCCTTTGACATGTCCCTTGACATTTTTCTCCAGAAGCTCCTGCACCATAGTCTGCATGTTATTATAATCTGCGATCACTCCGCCGGTAACCGGGAATGATACATTGATATTCTCCGGTGCTTTTTCATACATAGCATATGCTTCATCGCCATATGCATATAACTGATTCTTGTTAATAACCGCAATGGTATTTTTTTCTTTGATGATCTTGTTGCTGTGTTTGCTGAAAATTTTGATATTGCAGGTACCAAGATCAATTCCATATATATTTGCCATTATTCTCTCCCTTTCTCATATAAAATATCCTGCTCACAGAAGCTGAAATACTCATTATCGCCAATAATGATATGATCCATAAGTAAAATATCCAGTAATTCTCCACACTCTCGTATCTTTCTGGTAATCAGGATATCTTCCCTGCTCGGCTCCGGATTCCCACTGGGATGATTATGCAGGATTACGATGTATACCGCCTGTTCCTGTAGTGCCGCGCGATAAATATCCTTTGCAGAAATCAATGCTGCGTTGCTGGTTCCGACAGAAAGTAATCGCTCTCCAAGCAGCATTCCCTTACTGTCAAACATTGCCAGCATCAGCTGTTCTTTTCGTTCGTGCCGCATTTTTTCCATAAAATAGGATGCGATACTTTCCGGAGACTGCAGGGATATCTGCTTTTTGCGTTGTGTGACTGCAATCCGCCTTGCCAGTTCTCCGATACACTTCAACTGAACCGCTTTCACCGGTCCGATTCCACGGATACCGGTTAACTGTTCTGTATCCAATCGAATCAGGTTCAGCAGTCCGTCCGGACCTGCATTCAAAATACGATGAGCCAAATCGACACATCGTTCTCCCCTGCTTCCCGTGCGAATGATCACACTGATCAATTCTGCGTCTGATAAGGAACCGGCACCATACAGCAGACATTTTTCATACGGTCTCTCTGTATCCGGCAGTTCCTTTATTGTCAAATTTTTCTGCATAAACGTTCCTGTTCTACTCTCTCTATGCAGCCGTAGATATCATAGCATACTTTTTTTTTGCTGTATACCGAAAAAATAAGAAGTTTTTTTGTAATTCTCTTAAAATTTTATGAAGAACTTTTACAAGTCGGTAACATTTTGCACCTGAAAGTCTGTAGAAACAATTCCGGCATCCACCAGTTTCTGTAATGCCATCATAATGCCGAGTTTTGCATGATACCAGGTAAGACCGCCCTGGAAATATACAGCATATGGTGGTTTGATCGGTCCATCCGCACTCAGTTCAATGGATGATCCCTGTACAAAAGCACCTGCCGCCATAATTACCTGGCTGTCATATCCCGGCATATCCCATGGCTCCGGTGTCACATAGGAATCTACCGGTGCTGCCGCCTGGATACCCTGGCAAAACGCGATAACTCCCTCCGGGGAGCCAAATGTCACTGCCTGAATGATATCATGGCGGGATTCTGTACTGTCTGGTATAACCGGAAAACCAATTTTTTCAAAAATATTGGCAGCAAAAATTGCACCTTTTAACGCACCGGATACTACTGTCGGAGCCTGAAACAAGCCCTGATAAAAGCTCTGAATGACTCCCAGGGACGCTCCAACTTCTTTTCCAAGTCCAGGAGAAGTAAGGCGGTAGGCAGCATTGTCCACACACTCTTTCTTTCCAACGATATAACCGCCGATCGGTGCCAGTCCGCCGCCCAGGTTTTTGATCAGGGAACCTACGATCATGTCTGCACCGACTTCCAGCGGTTCCCGCTCCTCTACAAATTCACCATAACAATTGTCCACCATGCAGATCACATCCGGTTTGACGGATTTTACAAAAGCAATCAGTTCCCGGATACGATCCACAGACAGAGTCGGGCGTGTCTCATATCCTTTGGAACGCTGGATCGTTACTAGTTTTGTCTTTTCATTGATGGCAGCACGGATTCCCTCAAAGTCAAAATCACGGTTATTTAACAGATCCACCTGGCGATAGGTAATGCCATACTCTGCCAGCGATCCCTTAGATGGACGGATACCGATGACTTCCTCCAGCGTATCATATGGTTTTCCTACCGGAGAAAGTAACTCATCTCCCGGACGCAGATTCGACATCAACGCCAGTGCCAGTGCATGTGTTCCACAGGTTATCTGCGGCCGAACCAGTGCAGCCTCACCGTGAAAACACTCTGCATACACTTCTTCCAGGGTATCACGACCAATATCATTATAGCCATAACCGCTGGTTGACTGGAAACACTCCGCACTTACCCTGCATTTCTGCATGGCGTTGATTACCTTTAACTGATTGTACTCTGCTATTTCATCTATTTTCGCAAATCGCTCTTTTAATGTTTTCTCAATCTCTGTTCCATAATTATATACTTCTTCTGTAATACCAAGTTCCAGGTATTTCTGTTTCATCACTTCTTCTGTCATAACCATCCTCCAGCTGTAATATTTTTCAAAATGTCATCCAGAATTCTGGAATCATCATAATCATAATCCGGTTTGTTCAGCCAGATAACATCCCGCTCCCTGCGAAACCATGTCAGCTGACGTTTTGCAAAATGCCGGGTATCCCGTTTCAGCAGATATACGGCTTCTTCATAGGAAATCTCGCCTTCCAACCAGGAAAGTATTTCTTTATAGCCAAGCCCCTGCATGGAAACCATCCCTTTGTGGCAGCCCTGTGCACGCAGACGTTTCACTTCTTCCACCAGTCCGGCTTCCAACATCAGATCCACCCGGTGGTCAATTCGCTCATATAGATGTGCACGTTCGTCTGTCAGAACGAAATACCGAAAATCATATGGAGATTCTTTTGCCCGTTCTTCTTCGTTGTGTCTGGAAATTGGTTCGCCAGTCTTTTCAAAATACTCCAGTGCACGGATTGTCCGTTTCACATTATTGGCATGGATCATCTCTGCTGAAACCGGATCCACCTGACGGAGCATTTCATGAAGATATGCATTTCCATGTTCCTCTGCCAGCTGTGCATAATGATTCCGCAGTGCTGTATCTTCGTCCTGCTCTGTAAAATCAATATCATACAGCAATGCCTGGATATAAAAACCGGTTCCGCCGGCAATGATCGGGATCTGTTTTTTTTCATAAATCTCCTGCAGGGCTTCTTTTGCCATTTCCTGAAACCGTACCACATGGAACTCATCCTCCGGAGCCAGCACATCAATCAGATAATGCGGTACCCCCTGCATTTCCTCCGGTGTTACTTTGGCAGAACCAATATCCATGCCTCTGTACACCTGCATGGAATCTGCCGAAATTACTGCCCCGTTGATTTTTTTTGCCAGTGCAATAGACAGCTCCGTCTTTCCTACCGCCGTCGGACCGGTCAAAATTAATAATGGTCGTTTTTTCTTTTCATTCATCATATACTTATACAATTCTCTTAAATTTTTTCTCTATCTCATATTTGGTCATCGATACGATGACCGGTCTGCCATGAGGACAGAAATACGGATTTTCCAGTGTCAGAAGTTCATCGATCAGATGCTCAATCTCTGGTCTGGAAAGCTTCTGATTCCCTTTCACTGCCGCTTTGCAGGACATACTTGCGATTTTTTCCACTACAAGATCCGGCGTATCTTTCTCAGACATATTACCCAGGCCATCCATAAGTTCCAATAACAGACTCTGACCGTTCAATCCGTACAGATTTCCCGGAACCGCATTCACAGCATATTCTTTTCCACCGAAATATTCAATCTCATAACCCAGTTTTTCAAACTCCGGCAGGAACTTTTTCAACAATACTTCCTCCTGCATAGTAAGAGATAAAATGATAGGCGGGCTGATCATCTGGGAAGTAAACTCTTTCTCCCTGTAAGCTTTCATCGTTCGCTCAAACAGCACTTTTTCGTGGGCTGCATGCTGATCGATCATATAAAACTGTTCCTGATATTCTACGAGCCAGTAAGTTTCAAACAATTGTCCGATGATACGATGATGCGGTCTTGCCTGTTTTGATAAAAGTTTCCACTCCTGCTTGCTTTTCAGATCGGCATCGCTGAAATCCGATCCTCCCGTATCCGCCTGTTCCTCTGCCTTTTGCTCCGCTGCATCAAACAAAGTCTGCTGTAATGCATGCTCTGCCAGAACCTCCTGCGAATCTGTATTCACACTCTCCGGAAAAAATACTTCACCATTTTTTTCTTGTTTCTGTGTCTCTGAGGAATCCGTTTTCTCTTCGCAAAGCAATTTCTGTTCTACAGGAAATGACCCTGGGTATTCTGTTCCATAGGTAATCTGTTCACGCAGAACGGAGGCTTGCCCTGCTGTCTCCTGGCCTGAAGTTCCGGTCTCCGGTCTGTTCCGCTCCGGGTATTTCCGCTCGTACGGACTATCCTTTGCCACGGCTGCCCGCAGCCGTTCCAGACGTTTTTGTTCAAAAGGCTCCGGTGCTTCCTGGGGTTGGATCTGGGGGCGCTTTTCCTGTTTCTTTTCTTCATGAACTGTAACTTTCGGAATGAGTTCGCTTTCCCGCAACCGTGTCGACAGCAATGCTGCCAGCTGCTGATACAAAATTTCTCCATTGGAAAAACGCAGTTCCATCTTGTTTGGATGTACGTTGACATCCACCAGGGTACCGTCCAGAGAAATCGTCAGCACTGTAAACGGATATTTGTGTTGCATCATAAATCCCCGGTATCCATCTTCCAGTGCTTTTGCAATCAAAGTGCTTTTGATATATCGTCCGTTGATAAAATAACTTTCAAAATTCCGGTTGCCTCTTGCAATGATCGGCTTTCCGATAAAACCATCCACAGAAAATCCCTCATATTCCGCGTGAATTTCCAGCAGATTTGCCGCAATATCTCTTCCATAAATGTGGTAAATGATATCCTTCAGTTTTCCATTTCCGGAAGTATGCAAACGGATCTGACCGTTGTTAATAAATTTAAAGGAGATTTCCGGATGAGACAATGCGATGCGTTCCATCAGATCATTGACATATCCTGCCTCAGTCTGGGCTGACTTTAGGAATTTACGCCGCACCGGAGTGTTGTAAAACAGATTTTTCACCAGAAATGTAGTCCCATTCGGTGCACCAATCTCTGCCAGAGAAACTTCTTTTCCCCCCTCGATCAGATATCTGCTGCCGGTAAACTGCTCCGGCGTCTTTGTAATCAGTTCCACCTGTGCCACCGCCGCGATACTGGACAAAGCCTCACCGCGAAATCCCAGGGAAGAAATCCGCACCAGATCTTCTACTTTACGGATCTTACTGGTAGAATGACGGTAAAAAGCAATCGGGATCTGTGCAGCTTCGATACCGCAGCCATTATCAGTAATCCGGATCAGGGATGTTCCACCCTCTTTGATTTCCACCGTAATTGCTGTCGCCTTCGCATCAATAGCATTCTCCACCAGCTCCTTAACAACAGAAGATGGCCGCTCCACGACTTCTCCGGCAGCAATCTTATCAATGGTCTGTTCATCTAATACTTCTATCTGTGGCATATGTGCCTCCTACCAACGGTTTTTGATTTTATTCTGAATCTCATATAATTTGTTCATTGCTTCAAAAGGTGTCATATTTGTCAGATCAATAGCACGAATCTCATCAATGATATCATCATCTTTCACTGTGTCAAACAATGACATCTGTGCCAGATCCACATCATCCGGATGTTTCTGCTTTGCTTTATGCTGTGTGGGTATCTCCGGAAGATTCGCTGCCAGATTACTCATATTCGCACGCTCCAGTTCCTCACAGATAACTTTTGCCCGCTCAATGACCGGATCCGGAACACCTGCCAGCTTTGCCACCTGAATACCATAACTGCGATCTGCTCCACCGGATACGATTTTACGAAGGAATACAATATCATCACCTTTTTCCTTCACAGCAATACAGTAATTATTGACATTGGAAAGTTTTCCTTCCAACTCTGTCAGCTCATGATAATGTGTGGCAAACAACGTCTTGGCTCCAAGAATTTTCGGATTACTGATGTATTCCACTACCGCCCATGCAATAGACAATCCGTCAATCGTACTTGTTCCCCTGCCAATCTCATCCAGGATCAACAAACTGCTGCCTGTGGCATTTCGCAGGATATTTGCCACTTCATTCATTTCCACCATAAACGTACTCTGTCCGGACGCAAGATCATCGGATGCCCCTACACGGGTAAAAATACGGTCTACGATACCAATATTCGCACTCTGTACCGGGACAAAACTTCCAATCTGTGCCATCAGTACAATCAGGGCATTCTGACGCATATAGGTTGATTTTCCGGCCATATTTGGTCCGGTGATAATAGCAATCCGGTTATTTTTATTATCCAGATAGGTGTCATTAGCGATAAACATATCGTTATCGATCATTTTTTCCACCACCGGATGACGGCCGCCCTTAATATCCAGAACACCTTTTTCATTGATTTTTGGTCTTGCATAATTGCTCTGCTCTGCCACCACAGCCAGAGAGGCAAATACATCAAGACCCGCTATCGCTTTTGCCGTATGCTGGATCCGCACCACCTGATCGGCAATGGTATTTCGGATCTGACAGAAAATATCATATTCCAAAGCCGTCAGCTTATCTTCTGCACCGAGAATCGTTTCCTCCAATTCTTTCAATTCCGGTGTAATATAACGCTCCGCATTGGTCAGAGTCTGCTTTCTTGTATAATATTCCGGCACAAGATCTTTGTATGAATTCGTCACTTCCAGATAATAACCAAATACTTTGTTAAATTTGATCCGCAGATTTTTGATACCTGTCTTTTCCCGTTCTTCCTCTTCGATTTTTGCCAGCCAGTTTTTTCCCTCTGTTTTGGCATTCCGTAAATGATCCACCTGTTCATTATATCCGCTCTTGATCATACCGCCCTCCCGGATGGAAATCGGCGGTTCCTCTTCAATGGAAGCACAGATCAGTTCATAAATATCTTTCAGATCATCCAGTTGTTCATCCAGTTCCATCAGTAACGGGCTTTCAAAATCCTGTAACAATGTCTTAATGGCAGGAAGCATCTCCAACGAAGACCGAAAGGCAATCAGATCCCTTGGATTCGCAGTCTGATATACTACCCGGCTGATCAGGCGCTCCAGATCATAAATCGGATTCAGGTATTCGCGCAGCTCTTCCCTTCCAATCATATTGCCCTTCAGTTCTTCCACTGCATCCAGCCGTGCCTCGATCTGTTTTTTGTCAATCAGTGGCTGTTCCAGATAAGCACGCAGCAGACGGGCACCCATAGCCGTTTTTGTCTTGTCCAGCACCCATAGAAGGGAACCACGTTTTTGTTTTTCCCTTAGTGTTTCTACAAGCTCCAGATTCCTCCTGGTCGAACTGTCCAGTACCATGAATTTACCAGTGGAATACGGTTCAATGGCAGTCATATGATCCAGTGTTGTCTTCTGTGTCTCATACAAATACTTTAACAACGCACCCGCAGCGATCACACCACAGTTATAATCTGCCAGTCCCAATCCATCCAGCGATGCCACATGAAAATGCTCCTGCAATGTAGTTACCGCAAGTTCATCACCAAAATACCAGGCGTCCAGCGCATAAATGGTAATACCAAGCCTGTGCCGCAGATCTTCCAGATCAATCCCACTCACAAAAAAAGCTTCATTTGATATAATCTCGGACGGCATGTATTTGCTGATCTCATCCAGAAGTTTCCGTTCAGAATCCAGTTCCGTCACATAGTACGCACCTGTGGTGACATCTGCCACAGACACTCCATATTTATTGTCAACATACACCACACACATGATGTAATTATTTTTTGTTTCATCCAAGGCATAGGTATCCAGATTGGTGCCCGGAGTTACAATTCTGGTCACTTCCCGCTTCACCAGACCTTTTGCCTGTTTTGGGTCTTCCACCTGTTCACAGATGGCTACCTTATAGCCCTTGGATACCAGTTTGTTCAGATATCCCTCCACAGCATGGAAAGGAACTCCGCACATCGGCGCCCGTTCTTTCAGACCACAGCTTTTTCCGGTCAGCGTGATTTCCAGCTCCCGGGATGCTGTCAGTGCATCTTCAAAAAACATTTCATAAAAATCACCCAGACGGTAAAACAGTATACAATCTTTGTATTCCTGCTTTGTCTCCATGTATTTCTGCATCATGGGTGTCAGTTCGTCTATATTTATCTCCATTTATTTCATCTCCTGCTGTATCACTGCCTCTGCCACTTTCAAACCGTCCATGGCGGCTGACATAATACCCCCCGCATAACCGGCACCCTCGCCGCAAGGGTACAACCCCCGGATTTCACTTTGGAAACACGCATCTCTGTGAATCCGCACAGGGGAAGAGGTCCGGCTTTCCACACCGCTCAGAATGCTGTCGTCACGGTTAAATCCGCGGATTTTCCGCCCGAAAGATTCCATCCCCTCACAAAATGCCTCATTCACTGCTTCCGGAAACAGCGTCCGCAGATTTGCAAAAGCATGCTGACCTTTGATACAACTTTCAAAAGAACCATAACCGGTGCTTTTTTTGTTCTCCTTAAAATCTGCATACAGCTGTTGTGGAACTTTGCCTTCTGCAAGCTTCCATGCAGTTTCTTCCAATTTCCGCTGAAACACTACGCCGGAAAGCGGATGATCCGGTTTTGGGAAATCTTCCGGTGTCACAGAAATAATAATGGCACTGTTGGCATTTTTGCTGTCACGGCTGCGGTAGCTCATGCCGTTGACTGCCAGCCGGCCTTCTTCGGAAGATGCATTCACCACATAACCACCCGGGCACATACAAAAAGAATATACACCTCTTCCATTGGAAGACTGATGCGTTACTTTATAAGCTGCTGTCGGAAGCAACGTCATATCTGCATTCCTGCCATACTGACTTTCGTTGATCATATCCTGTGGATGCTCTACACGCATGCCTACGGCAAAAGATTTTGCCATCATCGGTACCTTTCGTTCATACAGCATTTCAAACGTATCCCTGGCGCTGTGACCAATTGCAAGGATCACACCGGATACGTCTTTCCATTCTTTGTGATTCAGCTCAATCTTTGAAATCCGTCCGTCCTCTATATGTAAATCTGTCACTTTTGTTGAAAAATGAAATGTTCCCCCCAACCGGATGATTTCCTGCCGCATCCGGCTGATCACATCCCGCAGCACATCTGTTCCTACATGAGGTTTTGCAACATATAAAATATCTTCCGGTGCACCAAACTTTACAAATGTCTCCAGTACATAACGGCTGCGTCCAAATTTATCTTTCACCAGTGTATTCAGCTTTCCATCTGAAAAGGTACCGGCACCACCTTCTCCAAACTGCACATTTGACTCCGGATCCAGTGCACCCCCGTTCCAGAAATCTTCCACATCCTGCTGTCGTTCTTCCACTGCTCTGCCTCGCTCATAGATATGCGGACAGTAACCACGTTGAGCCAGCAGATAAGCTGCAAACAGACCTGCCGGTCCTGCGCCGATCACAGCCATTTGCTCACGCTTTTCAGAAAGTAGTTCTTTCCTTTCTGGAATCTGATAAACCACCGGTTTCAGTTCCTGTACATGGGCATGATTTTTCCGGATTTTCTGATGTTCATCCACTACTAACTGTACCGTATACGTATAACTGAGGGCATCTTTTTTTCTGGCATCCACGGACTGCTTCATAATTTGCATGGACTGCACTTTTTTCATCGGAATCTGTGCCAAAGCACATGCCTTCTGAAAAATTTCTTCCTTTGTATGCGCCAACGGAACAGATATCTGTGACACACGAATTACTTTTTTCATACAATTCTCCACGTTCTATTTATTATTTCTCAATCGCTTTTTTCGTTGCTTTACACTTTTATCGAAAACAATCACATAGCATTTTTTTATTTAGCATCTGTTCTTTTTCTTCTGACAGATTTTTCAGCTGCTGCCGTTCCGGCCACAGCACCGCCGGACCATGCCCACTGAAGGTTATATCCTCCGCACATACCGTCCACATCTACGATCTCGCCTGCAAAATATAACCCCTCGACACGCTCTGATTCCATCTGCTTTGTCAATTCCGTCACAGGAATCCCGCCACAGGTGACCTGTGCAAACTGAAAGCCCCGTACACCGGTGATCGGAAATTTGACCTGCTTCAGCAGATTTGCAAACTCCCTCAGTAATTGTCTGTTTTTTGCTTTCGGTATCGAAGCAATTTTACGCTCCCCAAGATGCTTCTGCGCACAAAGCATACTGGCTATTTTTTCATTTACAATCCCGGAAAGCAGCATTTTCCAGCTTTCTTCCGCTGAAGCGACATCCAACTGCTGCTTCAGGAAATCGCGCAATTGTTCTTCTGTATATTCCGGTACGAAGTCGAGTGTTGCCGTCACACACTGCTTCCGGTCTAATGCAACAGCAGCATATCTGCTCACCTGAAAAGCCGGAATCCCGGAAATCCCATAATCAGCCATCTGTACTTCACCGGTATCTTCTGCCACACAACTTCCATCCACATACAGTTTCACGGTGGCATCCGCCCGCACTCCGGTGGTTTCCTTTAACCAATTCGCTTCTGCCATCAGTGCAGTCAGTGCCGGCAACGGTTTTTTTACAGTATGACCGAAGGATTTCGCATAGATATAACCACTTCCGTCACTTCCCGATTTCGGTGATGCCATACCTCCGGTAGCCAGAATACAGCAGGTCGAAAAAAAGCTCCCACTTTTTGTATCAAAGGAAAACCTATTGTTTTCCCGGATGATTTTGCGGATTCCAATCCCATTATGTATCTCAATTCCAAGCTTTTCTGCTTTCCGCAACAATGCATTTCGAATGGCACTTGCCTGGCCGCTTCTCGGATAACAATATCCCTGCCTGTCTCTGGTCATCACACCCAGTTCGCGGAAAAATGCAATCGTATCCTCTGCAGAAAACTGTTCTAATATATGCAATACAAAGGCAGGGGTATCGCATCGATAATAGCTCTCCCCCTGCATCAGATTCGTAAAATTGCATTTTCCATTTCCTGTTGCCAGGATCTTTTTTCCGGATACTTCATGATGATCCAGGATTGCCGTATGTGCGCCTCCGGATGCAGCATGAATCGCAGCCATCAGACCGGCTGCGCCTCCGCCAACTACAATTACATCGTATGTTTTCTGTTTCACAAAAACTCCTTTTACTTATCCTCTTCAAAAAAATTCAAAATTTCTTTCGTCATCTCATCCATATCGCCTTCCGGCAGTTTATCCCCGGCATTCTCATCTGTCGATGCCGTTGGTTTCACTGTATACACCGGCTTTTCGGATTCAGAATCGTCCTTATTTTCTTTTTTCTCATCCGGTGCAGCAAACTTCTGACTCTGCTCCGCAGGACGAATCCGTCTGCTCGCACGGATTGCAAACACCAGATAAATCGGACTGATCAGATCAATAACACCATCTGCAATCAGCAGATAATAGATCGCATTTTTGTACTGGGACACTCTTCCCCCCGGGTTTAAAATTACCAGGATTGCTACAGCCAGAAATGCCAGTGCAATCAGCAAAAAGATAAACCATCCTGCATTGTGGATACTTTTGAGATCCACTGCGTTCTGCAGCTTGATCACAGCTGTAAGCAAAATGCAAATGCCGAGAAAAAGGGAGAAGTATGCTACAATCTCACTGGTTCGCACCAACAGCATTGCACCAATCAGTACGCAGAGCACACCGGCTGAAAATCCATATTTACCAATATCACGATAACTTCCTGTCAGGAAATATTTTACAATCATAATAATCCCGAACACGACAAAAATGGCTCCTGCAATATAGATAATATAAATTTCCTTAAACTGTGGAACAAACTCTATCGCCAATCCAAATAAAATATAGATAATGGCAATGCCGATAATCATGCCTGTCCCAAGTCCGATCCCCTTTTGTTTTTTCTCTGTTTTCATCCTGCCCTCCAGAATCTGCAACCAATCTGCAAGCAGAAATTCTGCGCCTGTTTGATCCGTTGCGAAATCATTTCGTGGTTCAGTATAGCACAAGCCGCAGATTTTGAAAAGCCGTCAGTTTTCGCTAACTCGAATAATTTTCCAGAAAGCTGTATAGATTTTCCAGAGATGTAAAGGGAATTCCTTCCAGTGCATCCCTTCTGAGATATTCCGGAAGATTGGATACTTTCAGACTGGTTTCAAAATACAACCGGTCTGTATCACTAAAATAAACGGACAGATATTCTCCCGAGACTTTGACATAATATTTTTCTTCTGACAAATGATTCATACTTTCTACAGAATCGGTACCGGAAATGTTCTTTTTTTCTTCTGTGGAACTCTTCTTACTGTCCGTGTCCGGGCAGGATGCGGTCTGCACAGGTGCAGTATCTGCTTTCAACTGACTTTCACCAAAATAAAAGCCGCTCCAGAATGCAGCCACCATGCAAATCGTACAAATCAAAAAAGAAATGCGAATGATACGTGTCTGTTTCATCATAAAAAACTCCTTTTTTCGTAGTATTCACATTTCTTTTTCATTTATTCAGTTTTTCTTTTTATCAGAACTTCATTTCTGTTACTTCTTCCTTCCAGTTTCTAATTTGTCCAGAATCATAACAAACGGAATTTCTTTGCAATGCGGATCAATAATTCGCCTTTCGGGAAACTGTGCAGTTCTTCTTCCGTCAATCCTTTGATCAGCAGCAAGGCAGCTGCATAGACAATCATACCAACCAGAACAGCAATCACGGTACTGACGGCATTGCTGTGGGATACTTTATGGCAGACAAAATATGCAGCATAAACTACACCCCCCATAATCACAGATGCAATGGCCGGTTTTATAAATGTCTTGGTAACATCTGGTTTAAAGCCCGAGTATTTCCGTACAGACATACCGTTTAAAATACACATGATCAGTGAAAATGCAATGGTTCCGACACAAATGCCATAAATATTCAGTTTCAGGCCGAACATGCCGACTGCAATGACACCCGCATGAAGCACCAGTGCCACGGAAGCATTTCGGACCGGAATCCGCATCCGGTCAATTCCCTGTAATACCGCATTGGACAAGGTAGAAATGGAATAAAAAATAACACTGATTCCACCTGCCTGCAGCAGATGTCCTGCCAACGGGCTTGAACCCGGAAACAAAAGCTGGATGATCGGATCTGCCAGTACCATGATACCTGCAGTACACGGCATGGCAACCACCATGATAAAACGCATGGACATGCCGATTTTAGAGCGAACCTGTTTCTCATCTTTCTGTGCAAAAGCTGCTGCCAGTGCCGGAACACAGGACGCTGCCAATGCCGTGGAAATGGAAATCGGCACATTAGTCAGAACTCTGTATTTACCGGAAAAAATGCCCCACCACTCGGAAACATCCGCAGCTGAGTATCCCTGTATAGTTGCAATGTTTTTAAACAACCACTGATCCACGATTGAAACCATATTGTAAATCGTAGTACTCATCAATACCGGAACAATGGTGCCGATCAGAATGCCAAAAATCACACGGTATGATTCCGGTTGTTTTTTGCCGATCTTATTTTCCCGTCTCATTGCCTTACGGAATTTTGGAAAGAACATCGAAAACACAAAGATGATGAAGGCCAGTCCACACAGTGCACCTGCACTCGTTCCAAGGGTTCCACCTGCTGCACCATAAGCTGCGTCATAATGTTCTTTGCTTCCAAGCACTGTCGCGATCCGTCTTCCGTAGGCGAACAACACATACGCTGCCCCTACACTGACTACCGCATTGACAATCTGCTCAATGATCTGTGACACCGCACTTGGGATCATAGTCCCCATGCCCTGGAAAAATCCACGAAATACACCAAGCACTGCTACGATGATCAACGTCGGAGCCAGTACCTGCAACGCGTAAACACCAAGCGGCGTTTTGAAAAGGCGGGTCAACTCCTCCGCACCAAAAAATACGATCATACAGGCCGCTGTACCGGTAAACAGTGCAAATATCATAGCACCTTTGAATACACGGTACGCATTCTGCTTCTCGCCATTTGAAATTCGTGCTGAAACCATCTTGGATACAGCCATTGGCAGACTGTAAGAGGAAATCAGTAACAACAGGCTGTATATTTCATACGCACAGCTGTAATAATCATTTCCATGATCTCCGATGATCGCTGTCAATGGAATTCGGTAAACAAGACCGATGACCCTGCTGACAAGCGATGCAATTGCAAGAATGGATCCCTGCACCAAAAAACTTGTATCATTTTTCTTCTTACTCATAAAATAACCTCTTTTCCTGCTTTCAGGAAAAAGCAGTATCGTTTGAGCAGCTTATCTGTTTGCATACTCTTCCTCGCTTGAATAAAAAGCGATCTTATCTGCATAGGTATCTTCGGTCACACATACCCATGTTTTTCCCTGATTTAACTGAATCTCAGATCCGTCCTCTTTGTAATATCTGGTCGGAGACTGCAGAGAATCTTTCTTCCATGTTACCGGAATGGCTGTCCCGTTGGTAATATAATAACCGGAACCGCCCTTCATCGTTTCCATGTTCAGATATTCATCCTCACTGCTCATCCGGTTCCACTCACAGATCTGGATAATAATATTTTTGACTTCCACCTGTTTGCCGTTATTGCCGTCTGTCTGGGCTGCACCATTCTGAAAACGTTTGTATAAACCTGTCTCACTGTCAAACACAAACCACGGTTTGTTTACCAGATAACCAGGTTCTACTACTGCCGCCGGTGATCCCCCCTGCAGGAATAACTGCTGATTGTCGTCTTCTACAAATTTATAATGTCCGGAATAATCTGCAGCATGCTGCGTTTCATATCCCTTGTAAGCAATACCTGCCACAATTCCTTCACCGGTCGTATAAGCATTGTGCGGTGCTTTTCGATTAGAATCGCGCTTGTACATCACTTTTTCCACTCCGCCATCCAGACCGCTCAGATTATTCACATAATCCTGGGAAAGAATCTCAACAGCATATTTTGCCTGACCATAATGTGCATAAATGGCATCAAATTCCAGTGCCCAGTGTACATAATAATGACGACAGCTACGAATGGACATCACTTTTTCCAGGTTCGCATAATCCTGGAAAATAGCCATCAGACGTGTCTCCTGTCCTTCTACTGCTGCCTCATAGATCACATCAGCATCCGTAATTCCATACTGGGGTGTTGCAATCTTTGTATTTCCCAGCATAACGGCAAGCGGACGCTGGTTCGCAATGGTCTCATCAATCCATTCACCGGTCAGATAACTCCGTGCCATTCCTTCCGGAACTGCCGGTATCTCCGGCTCACTTACCGGCACTTCCTCCGGTGCAGATATGGATGTTTCCTGTGCCGTATCTGACACAGCCGATGTCTCTTCTTTTTTTCCGCATCCAGTCAGCAGTGACAGTGACATAACCCCAAGTAAAATCATTGCAATTGCTTTTTTCATAATTCTTCTCTCTTTCTTGTTATCTTGTAATCTGTAAAGTATTCAGAATTTCCCGCTGATGAGCTTCCATCAGAGCCGCATCCTCCGGCACCATATGGTCATACCCCATCAGATGCAGCATACTATGTGTGATCAGGAATGCGTATTCCCGCTTTACACTGTGTCCATACTCTTTGGCTTGTGCATACACCCGTGATACGCATATTACAATATCCCCAAGTAATACTTCCTGTGTATCCGGATTCACACAGTCATCCAGCTGATCCTCCACACCGTCAAAATCTGCCGGGAACTCGTAAGCGATCATTGGAAAAGATAATACATCCGTAGGTGCATCAATCTGTCTCGTCTCCAGATTGATCTCATGGATTCGCTTCTCGTCCACCAGCGTGAGGTTAACTTCTGCCTCATAAGGAAAGCCTTCACTATCCAGTGACTGCTCAATCACAGTCTGCGCCAGTTTTTTATAATGAAAGGAAAAACCCGGCGCTGTTTCACAGATGATATTAATGGTCATTGCGTTTTCCTCTGCTTTCTTTCTTACCGGAACGTGCAACACGCTCCTTTTTTAACTGTGCATTTTCATATTCATCATATGCTTTGACAATCTTCTGTACCAGTGGATGACGGACAACGTCCTGACTGGTCAGTTTGCAAAATGCAATATCATCTACTTTCTGCAAGACACGCATAGCAACATCAAGACCGGATTTTGTACCCGGCGCCAGATCTTTCTGTGATGCATCACCGGTAACTACCACTTTAGACCCGAAACCGATACGTGTCAGGAACATCTTCATCTGTGCCGGCGTTGTATTCTGCGCCTCATCCAGAATGATAAAGGCATTATCCAGTGTGCGTCCACGCATGTAAGCAAGCGGTGCCACTTCAATAAGTCCTTTTTCCTGATTTTTCAAAAAACTCTCTGCTCCCATAATCTGGTACAGAGCATCGTACAGAGGACGCAGATATGGATCGATCTTACTCTGGAGATCACCCGGAAGAAATCCGAGTTTCTCACCTGCCTCAATGGCAGGTCTCGTCAAGATAATCCTGCTGACTTCCTCATTTTTGAATGCAGTAATTGCCATTGCCATCGCCAGATATGTTTTTCCGGTACCCGCCGGTCCGATTCCAAATACGATCATTTTATCGCGAATCTGATCTACATAGTCTTTCTGACCCAGCGTTTTTGGTTTTACCGGTTTTCCCTGAACTGTATGACAGATAATCTCACTGTCTGCCTCTAACAGTGGATGATTTTTCGTACATCCGCACATTTCCAATGCATAAGTAACGGTCTGCTCTGTGATATCATTGCCCTTCCGGGACATAGCAAGCAGATCACTCATCACCGACTGTGCCTTCTGCACATTGTTGTCATTTCCCATAATTTTCAGACTTCCGTCACGAACTACCATTGTAACCTGCAGATATTTTTCAATCTGCTTCAACCAGGCATCAAACTTTCCGAATACATTTGACATATGTTCAATCGGAATGTCCAACATTTGTTGTGTCAATTCCATATGTGCCAGTTCCTTCCTGTTTCTTTATCTTTTCTGTCTCTGTCCGCCGGCTTGCTTTCACCAGCGCTTCCAAAGTTCCTTCCACAGATATTTCTGTGACACTCGCTTTTATAATAACACTTTTTTCCTGTATTTGAATAGCGTTTTTTTCTAAATTCTTACAGTAACCTTCCAGGCGCTGTTGTGCAATCCGTCGAATTTCCTCTCTGGTGTAAGGAATTTCCTGCCATTTGCAGTCTTCCTGGGTCCTTACGATCAATTGAAACGGCAAATAAAAATCACGTCCAATCCGTGGATCATAATATTCCCCAGTGCACAAGGTGTTCTTTTTGACTGTATCAAACAGATGCATCTGGTGCCTTCCAAGCACCAGCGAAATACCATACCGTTTTTTTCCAGACTTCTGCAATACGTTCTTCCTCTTAGAAAAGACATCTTTATAATCAAGCGTTGTACGGATCCAGACATCTGCATCTGAAGAACAATATTCATAACCACTGATTTCTCCGCTGTCATTTTCCAAAGGAAGGCTCCCGGAAACCACAATCGTCCCGGGTTCCACAAGATCTCCCTGCATAACCAGCGGCGTTCCCTTACGCACTACAATAGACTCCACGGCGCCTCCCACATCCGTCACCAGATCTGTCGCCATATTCCCTGCCTCATCGGCAGACTCCGGACGGTTTTGTTCCATCAATCGCTCCTGGATATCCACATACAGCCGTGTACCGGATATCCGGGCAGACACCCAAGTGATATCGTCAAATTCCCGGCGTAACAGTGTCTCTGTCTTCTCACAGTCAATACTGCGTTTCCAGCTTCCGTAACCGATACCGGATTCTGCCAGAAAATCTCGTAATACCTGTCCGGAATAACTGCTGTTTCCGTATATTTCTACCGCCCAGATAAACTGTGTCATCAAAAACAGAATTGCAAACAGACTGCCTAACCCAACAAAGAAAAAACGATGATGGCGGTATCGATACAGTAAAAACGGAACACCGACACGTTTCAAAATCGTAACTCTGGTTCCGCTTTTTCGCAACATCGGTTTCAACTTCCGAAAAGCCGGCAGACTGACAAAAAAAGTATAACCATCTTCTGCCGGCTCGATCTTCCATAAAACAATATCCGCATTTCCACATAGATTAAAAAAACGTTCCGGAGAATACCCGGTCAGTCGGACAAACAGATACCCGCGAAAGAATTTCATCACCTTTAATACCATGCAGACATCTCCTTACATGCCATATTCCAGTTTATCGACCTGTCCGGTGATCTTCATATCATCATTGGTATAATAATCAATCTTCAGATTTCTGCCGGTGATCTCTAACTGCCCGTTCTTCAGCAGCAACCGGATTTTATCCTGCCGGTATTCCAAAATCCCTTTATAATTTTCAATGGCCAGATCCCTTCGTCCGGTCACGGTAACTATGGATGCCCCAAGCATCAGATCTCCGGGCAGTTCCAGGCTCTTTGTCAGCTGTCTGGTCAGTTGTTCTCTTTTTTCTTTTCTCATGCTAACAGTATATGAAAAAAATGTAGCTGTATCACTCTTTCTTCTGTTTTCTCCTGCGCTTTTTTTCTTATTTGTGATACGGCTCACCGCTGCTGATCCGGTACGCACGGTACACCTGCTCCAGCAAAATCACCCTCATCAGCTGATGTGGAAATGTCATATCCGAAAAACTGAGTAACATGTCCGCGCGGGACAGCACGGCATCCGAAAGTCCCAGAGAACCTCCGATCACAAAACCAATATCACTGACTCCATGCAGACCCAGTGTCCCGATTTTTTGCGAAAATGCAACCGAATCCAGTTTTTTCCCCTGAATAGCCAATGCTATGATAAAACTTCCGTCTTTCATCTGTTTAAGCAGACGTTCTCCTTCCTTTTCTTTAATCTGTCTGTTTTCAGTTTCACTGGCATGATCCGGCGTTTTTTCATCCGCTACTTCCACAATTTTCAACTTACAGTACCGCCCCAGGCGCTTTTCATACTCTTCCATGGCCTGCCGGTAAAATTTTTCTTTTATTTTTCCTACGGCATAAATTGTAATATTCATGCCAACTATTATTTCACAGGAACATTTCTATGTAAAGGGAAAACAGAAAAATTTCTTCCTGTTATATTTGCGAAATATCTTTTCAAAAAGGCTTTTTAAAAAGATATAAAAAAGTAAGTGTTAGACTTTTTTATATGAAAAAAATGTGCTATAATGGCTTTAAATTATTTCGCCCGGGTTTTTCCGGAAAAAACATATTGGAGGAATATCATGCAGTTACTCGAAGAAAAGATTAAGACAGACGGCATAGCCGTTAATGAAGATATTTTAAAGGTGGACAGTTTCATCAATCACAAGGTTGACCCGTTTCTGATGAAAGAGATTGGAAAAGATTTTGCAGCACATTTTGCAGATCATGGGATTACAAAAATCGTCACCATTGAAAGCTCAGGTATTGCTCCTGCCCTTACCACTGCGATTGAGATGGGGATTCCGATGGTTATTCTCAAAAAACAGCCATCCAAAGTCTTAAACAAAAACCTTTACCAGACAATGGTTACTTCATTCACAAAAGGAACAAGCTACGAGCTGACACTTTCCGCAGAACAGATCGATGAGACAGATCATGTTTTGATCATTGATGATTTTCTGGCAAATGGCGAAGCAGCCACCGGTGCGATCCGCCTTTTAAGAAAAGCACATGCAACCGTAGCCGGACTTGGTATCCTGATTGAGAAATCATTCCAGCCGGGCCGTGATAAATTAAAAGAGCAGGGAATCCATGTATATTCTCTGGCAAGAATTTCAAAACTTGCTGAAAACTACATTGAGTTCATTCCGGAAGAAGTATAATTTCTATTCTCCAGGTCTGAATGAGACTGTAATTAATTCTGTGTATACTCTAAAAGAGCTATATACCCTCTTGGATTGATATTAAAATAAATATCAATTCAGGAGGATTTTTTTATGGCACGAAGAAGAAAAATGGATCCAGAACGCAAAGCGTTCATCAACAGCTTGTTGGAACACTATCAACCAAAGGATGCTCAGGATATGAAAGTGCAAAATACTGGTTGTCCGTCCTCAACGAGATAAAAAACCGAGGTGTAGAGGATATCATGATCGTATCTGTGGATGGATTGACCGGATTCGGGGATGCGATTCATGCAGTATTCCCACAGGCGGAGATCCAAAGGTGTATTGTGCATCAGATTCGTTATTCTACAAAATTTATCTCTTACAAAGATTTAAAACCATTTATGGCGGATTTAAAGCTGGTTTACAAAGCTGATACAGAAGATCTTGCACTCACAGCCTTGGAAGATCTGGAAGAAAAATGGGGCAAAAAATACCCTGCTTCCATTGGATCCTGGAGAAATAACTGGACACAATTATCCACATATTTTAAATATCCATCTGAGATACGTAAATTAATATACACTACAAATTCCATCGAAAATTTTAACCGCCAGCTACGCAAGGTTAGGAAATCCAAGACTATTTTTCCGACCGATGATGCACTTTTCAAGATGCTCTATCTGGCAATGATGGATGCTACAAAAAAATGGACCGGAAAGGCTTGGGACTGGGGTCTGACACTGGATCAGTTATGCATCTATTTTGGGGATCGGATCCAGCCAGAGGATATCGATTAAGCACAGATTCAATCGCATATCAAGGGTAAATAAACGCCCGATTTTCTCGGGCGCCCTTGACATGCAATAGAATCCATGCTACTAAATAAGTAACAGGCTGAACAGCAAAGTATGCCATTCAGCCCATTACATTATATTTTTGTATTCTATAAACCTATGATTTTATCATCAATCTGAGAGGTTTACACAGAATAATTTACACTACCGCTTAACCCAGAAATCTGCTGTTAAGCCGCATCAATTATCATAGAAGATCTGAATTTACAGAAAAAAATTCACACCGTCCACGAAGCATTTATATCAAAATTCCATTGCAGTGATCCACTTCATGCTGCACGATCTGTGCCGTCCATCCAGACAATTTCTGACGCTGTTTTTTCCATGAAAAATTCTGATATTCTACTTCAATATTTTCATATCTTGTTGTTTTACGAATACCGCTTAACGATAAACAACCTTCCTCCGTTTCATATGCTCCACTTTTTGAAACAATAATCGGATTAAACATAACTACATCGAAAATTCCCATATTTACAATAATGATATTCTTCTTTACTCCAATCATATTTGCTGCCATTCCAACGCAGCCTTCCCGATGTGCCTTCAATGTATCCTGCAGGTCTTTTCCAACCTGCAAATCTGCCTTGGTTGCCGGTGCTGATTTCTGTGCTAAATACAACGGATCATGCATAATTTGTTGTACCATAATTCTTTGCTCTCTTTCTGTTATTTTTTGACTTTTTGACAAGCTTCTAAAATAGTATACTATACCAAGTTTTTAGTAAATACTACAATACATTTTCAATATTATTTTGTATTGTAGTATCCCGCAACTTTACTATCTAGTCTAAGTTATCCAGCCCATCTCTGTATACACGATTCATTATGGTCTGAGCATGCTCCATCTCTTTTTTCTGAATGATTGCATTTCGATCACTCAATATAGCTAACATTTCATCTACCACATCCTCCGGTCGCGGATCTGAAATACGATACAAATATCCAAGCATTCGCATCGCTGTGTAATCTGTATTCATCTGTTTGTATGCAATTTCTCTACAAAAATCATCTGGATAGCCTTTTCTCTGTAAGACACGATATAATTCATCTGTTCGTTTTTCTGACATGTTTATCTCCATTTATTACTCAGTTATGTATTTATATATTTCCGCTATTTAAACTTTTAGTGAATCATTTTTCACTTTATTTACCATAATATACTATTCCACATACCATTTTTGCTGCATCTTATAAAGTTGATAGTATTCACCTTTCTTTGCCAGTAATTCATTGTGATTGCCAATCTCCACAACTTTTCCACTTTTCATCACAATGATCTTGTCAACTTCCCGACAAATTCCAATTCTATGTGAAACAATAATAGCTGTTTTTTCCTTTGTAATCTTCAAAAACATCTTCAATATCGTTGTTTCCATAATTGGATCTAAGGCAGCAGTTGGCTCATCCAGAACAATCATACTGCTGTTTTTGAACATACCGCGTGCAATCGCAAGTTTCTGCCATTGACCGATAGAAAGATCTCTACCATCAAACTCACTGCCCAATAACATGTCGAGCGCTTCCTTGCTTGAAAACTCCGGTAAATCCATCTGTTTTAAAAGTTCCTGTATTTTATCGGTATCATCCAAATGTTTCCAGTCGCTGATAGCGATATTTTCTCTCAACGTCATTTCATATTTCACAAAATCCTGACTTACAATAGAGACATTTCGATAAAATCCTACCGATTCAAAATTGTTGATATTTTGTACGCCATATAATATCTCGCCCTTTTGTGTTTTATATAAACCAGTCAGTAGTTTTACCAGCGTCGTTTTACCGCTTCCATTATTTCCTACTATAGCAATAGATTCATTCTTTTTTATATCAAGTGAGATATTGGAAATTGCCAGGTAATCTGTGTTCGGATAAGAAAAACTTATATTTTTAACATTTATCTTATCAAAATTGGAATCAAATTTTTCTCTTCCACGCACATCTTCATCAATATCAATAAAGTCATAATAATCTCTTACAAATGCCGCACATTCCGGAAGCCGCCCAAGACTGATCAGAAAATACTTTGCTGCCAACTGAAAAGATGAGAATGCCATAAGAGAAGCAGCCAGCATACCGAAATCTAACTTATGATTCAACAAAAGCAAAATTGCAATGATGATACTGAGCATATAACCGCATTTGCATAAAATCTCACATAATGAAAAGCTGCAAATATCCCGTTTCTTAAAATCCCATAATTCCTGATTCATTTCATCTCTGGTTTGGTATAATTTTTCTTCAATATAAGATTCAATTCCAAAGATACGAAGTTCCTTTACCACTCTTTTATCTCCAAATAAATGATACAGATAGTTTCGTCTTCGTTCACCTGCTGACTGATACTTTTTTAATTCATAAAATTCCTTTCCGCGAATCAATCGAACGATAAAGTACGGAATCACACTCAGCAATGATACCAACGCCAGAAGTGGACTGAATCTGACTAATATAAATAACGTACTTCCTACTTTCAAAATCTCTGCCAGAATATTGAATATTGACAAGCTTAAATCGGAAAATCTCCCATGTTCAATGCAGTTCTGCGCCCGTTTCAGTCGATTATTAATTTCTACATCCTCATACTGAATCAAGGATAAACGTCCACCTTTTTCCCCCAGTTCTATAGCAAGTTTCATTCCAACCTTGGAATCAATTTTTACCATACAGGCATAAAATACACTGTTTGCCACCTCTGACACAACAAATATGCCCCATATGATACCTAAATATATCACGCTTATTTTTAAATCTTTCGAATACACATGATTTAAAAATACGGCTACCAGCCATGTATTGACGGCTACCAGAACCGACTGAAGCATCATACAGACAACCTGCATAATGAGTAACTGCGGTGCAATCCTGCGTATATCTTTTAATGAGCGAAATAACAATTTTATCATTTTTCTATCCCCAATATATGCGCACTTTCAAATTGAACACACATGAAATCTGACACGTGGTTTTGTTCATCGTAATTTGCTATGTTTTTCTCAGAATCATCTACTCTACATTATGCTGTATACCACTCTGCCTGTTTACAAAATAATGTATAATATTCTCCCTGACTTTTCATCAGATCATCATGATTTCCCTGTTCTATAATATTTCCATGTTTCAATACCAGAATATGATCTGCCATCTTAGCACTGATCAGACGATGCGAAATCATCAAACTTCCTCTGGACTTCATGAGCGAATAGAACAACTGATACATTTTATATTCTGAAACAGGATCCATAGAAGCAGTTGGCTCATCCAGAATCGTATATGTTGTATCTGTCAGAAAAAGTCTGCTGACTGCTAATCTTTGCCACTGACCTTTTGACAGATCAATACCGCCTTTTTCCAGTTTACCCAAAGGCTTGTCCAAACCTATATTTTTAACAGCCTTTAGATTCACCAATTCCAGCGCTTCCTCTAATTTATCATCATGTTTCAGTTCACATAAATTTCCAAATGCTATATTCTCCCGAATTGTCAATTCATACTGATAAAAATCTTGAAATACAACTTTTATTAATTTGCCAATTTCCTGACTGCTCAATTCGTTTAAATCATGATCGTCTATCATGATACGTCCTTTTGTCGGTCGATAAAATCCACATAACAATTTAATAATCGTTGTTTTTCCAGAACCGTTTTCACCTACGATTGCGGTACTTTGCGACAGATCAATTTCAAAATTCGCATCATGCAAAACTTCTTTCTCTGAATTTGGATAGGAAAAGCAGACATCTTCAAACCGAATAAAATGAATCGGAACTTCAATATGTCCCATTCTTGGTTCCGTATTTTTTAATTCAAAAAAGGAACTTATGTAAGATACCTCTTTGATCTCTTTTGAAAAATCACCAAATGTTTCCAGCAGATTGGTGATGGTATCAACAATGCTTAATGTTGTATTGAACAATGCAATAAACAATCCTACAGAAATATGCCCTGTCATTACACTGTGAATCAATATTCCTGTGCAACCTATATACCACAAAGCAGCAAACAGGCTCTTTTTTAACAAAGCTTTTTCAACCTTCTTTAATGTTGCATCTTTTTCTTTCAACATTTTATTACTTTGTTTTTCCCATAGAGATTTAATATAATCAGTTGCCTGATAAATAATTAATTCTATGAGACTTATTTTGCTTGTAAGGAGTCGCTCATAATAAGCAACTTTTCGTTCATCCATTGTCTGACGTTCGTACAGTTCAAACCATAAACTTCCTGCTTTATAATTTTCATATAGCATTGGAATCAAAAACACTACAAATATAACAATCAGCAGATTCGATGCCTGCCGGAAAACTAATAGTAAACCAGCTAATGAAACTACTATTTTTACGATTTCAACTGTCTTCCAATAAATTATCTTTATCTTTTCTCCCGGATTTTTTGAAATCCTTGAAATGATATCGTAAGTTGCACTTTTTTCATAACAACTATAGTCCAGATTTTTATATTTCTGTATGATATCCCGTTCCAGACCATCTGTCATCCTCATATCAAACCGAATTTCTATGTAATTATCAAAACTTGTCAAAAGCACACCAAAAAACAATGCAGCAACAAACAGACCAAAATCCACATATATTCCAGTTGTAATCCGTTTATGTCGCAACAAAATCAATATATCATCTATGATCTTCTGAAATAGAATCGTATTGATTGACACAAGCACAGCTAACAGAACGGCATTTAGCAATTTTATGCCTCCCAAGATTCGGTTATATTTCCATACCATACCCAGAATATCTTTGATCTGTTTTTTCATAGTTTCGCTTTTCCCCATAATTGCTTCTCGTCGGATAGTATTCCTACTTATCCGAACGTTTTTGTATAACCCATTTCCCTTTCCGATTATTTGTTGTATATGACTTATGATTATCGTGTTTACTCTTAAACTTCGGATAACCTGCATGTTCCTTAAAAAATTTCTGATATGCAGCATCCATGTTGTAAATCGCATTTGTCAGAGCAAATTTATCCACTTCTTTCAGCCATTCATATTCTTTCTTTAATTGTCTGTTGCAGTAATTGTTACAGTCAATTTTACTAACTGATTTTTTCTCTTTCTCATATACTTCTTTCCGGTATGCCAGTGTCTGATTATATACAAAACGGCAACAGCCAAGTGTTTTTGCGATCTGTATTTTCTGCTCATTATTAGGATATATTCTGTATTTATATGCCTTTAACATCCACTGCCACTCTCTTTCTCAACCTTGATTTTCTATATATCTTTTCAGCATTTCTTCCGATACATTTCCTACACTACATGCAAGATATCCATCTGTCCAAAAGGTATGTGCTTTCCAAAATTGTTTTCGTAAATATTGGGGATATCTTTTCCATATATGGTATGTTGTATAGCTCTTCATCAGGTTTACAATCTTACTAATAGACATTGTTGGTCCTGTCTCTATCATGTAATGAATATGGTCTTTATCCGTTTCCATATATCTGATAATAACGCTGTGCCTTTGACATATCTCATATGAATACTGCTTTATATCATCTGATATCTGTCTCAAAACCAGTAATTTCTTCCTATATTTACAGACAAAAATAATGTGATATTGTAATAGGTATTTGTGTCTGTTTTTAGATTTCCATCTTCCCATGCCATGAGTATATAATAATTTCTGATTTTTAGCTACCTTAACCCACTGTCTAAAGCCAGTGGGATTGCGGTAGCCTTATTTCAAATGTACCACTATTTCTTTATACAATGTCGGAACGCCGGCAGCAGAAAAGCATCTGCAAAGATCCATGCCAGTACGTTTGACAGACAAATTCCGATATATCCAAACATCGGCGCCAGCACAATACCTGCAATGGTTCTGGCCGCCATCTCCAGCACACCTGCTGTCATGGCAAAACTGGAAAATCCCATACCCTGAATAGAAAAACGCACGGTATTAACAAGTGTCAGTAAACAAAAACCTAACGTACTTACCAATAAGAATAAAAATGAATATTCTACTACTTTCGCATTTGGTTCACTTAAAAACAGAAGAGTCATCGGCTTTCCAAAGAACAGCACGATTGGAATACAGATCACAGACCATATAAATCCACAGACAGATGCCTTTTTCAACCCATCACTAACGCGCTCTTTCTTACCTGCACCAATATTCTGTCCCACATACGGTGCCATAGTCTGTCCGAGAGATTCAATCGGGCAGGTGATCAGATTACTAATCTTCTGCGCTGCAGTCACCCCTGCAACTGCTGTGGACCCCAGTGCATTTACAGCTGCTGTAATAACCAGAGAACCAATGGCTGTAATAGAATATTGTAATCCCATTGGAACGCCGATACTGCAAAGTTGTTTCATATAACTTCCACGGATTCTCCATTCATCACGCGATCCATGTAAAATTGCAAACTTGTTTTTCATGTAAAACAGGCAGATCAAACCGGAAACGCCCTGTGAAATCACTGTCGCAATCGCAGCACCTGCTACCCCAAGCGGAATCGGGATCATCAAAACAAAATCCAATATAATATTTATCACGGAAGACAAGAGCAAAAAAAACAGCGGTGTTTTGGAATCTCCCAGTGCCCGTGCAACCCCCGCCAGAAAATTGTACAGGAACGTACACGGAATTCCAAGGAAAATAATCAGTATGTAAATATAAGCATACTCAAAAATATCCTCCGGTGTTTTCAGTAATACCAGCATATTTCGTGTAAAAATGGCTACAAAAAAAGTAATCACAATGCTGAAAAAAATACACAGCCAGGTACTGTTTGCCACATAACGCCTCAGTTCCACTTCCTTATTTGCACCAAACGCCTGTGCGATCGGAATGGAGAATCCATTACAGATGCCGATGCAAAACCAGATGATCATAAAATTTAACGAACCGGTCGCTCCGACTCCGGCCAGAGGCTGCACACCCAGCACTTTTCCTACAATCATCGTATCGACCATACTATACAGCTGCTGAAACAGCATTCCCATACACAGCGGAACTGCAAAATTTATAATATGCCGCAGGGTAGAACCTGAAGTCATGTCTTTTGTCATCTTATACTCCTCCCTCAAATCAACATTTTCAAAAGCAAGCTATATACTATATCAAAACAAACCTTGCATCCATAACAGAACGGACATATAATATAACAAACACGACATTTTAATATTTTTATGGAGTTAATTATGAAAAATACTATAACAATCTCGGTTCAAGACGATTTTTTGGAAAATCGTGCCCACGGTGACACAGCATTTCCGTGCGCTGCTTACTTCACCGATGCAAAAACTCACGATATCCGCTGGCACTGGCACGAAGAATATGAAGTTTCCATTGTACGAAGCGGCTCTTGTCCGCTGTCTGTTGGAACGGATCATCTGGTACTTCATGCAGGAGATGGTATATTTATCAACACCGGAACGCTGCATTCCCAGGAAACCACCAAGGCCACCAGTGATTTTTATAAAGAAGATCTCGTTTTTCACGGACGTCTGATCTATGGTTCTAAGTACACAGTATTCTGGCAGAAATACATGGCTCCTATCGCTACTTCCGGACATTCTCTGCCTTACATTCACCTGCGTACATCCATCCCATGGGAAAAAGAACTTTTGGAACTGATTGCAGATGCCACCACCATTGCCCGTGAAAAACCCTTTGGTTATGAATATGAAATCCGTGAAAAACTGTCCCGACTGTTCCTGGTTCTCGCCAAAAACCGTACGGAACTGGAATCTGACAATCGGCAGGATAGCTCCCAGGAGATGCAGCACCTGAAAAAAATGATCCGTTATATCCAGAACAACTATATGGAATCCATCTCCTTAAAACAACTGTCTGAGACTGCCAATATCTGTGAACGGGAAGTACAGCGTTCCTTCCACAACATCATCCAACAGTCTCCCATTCAATACCTGATCCATTACCGGATTGAAAAAGCCTGTCATATGCTGGATTCCGGGGAACAAAGTATCATTGATATTAGCAACAGCTGCGGTTTTTCCAGCCCCAGTTATTTCACAAAAACGTTTAAATCCATTGTGGGATGTACCCCCAGAGAGTATCGTAACACTCGTTGAAAAACAAAGCAGGAAGGGACGATTTCTCCCTTCCTGTTCTCATTTCACAAAGTATAGAGTGCAATGACTCTGAGAAAAATATGTCAGTTTTCGCTGAGCAGAATCACGCACCAAGTCTCACATGCGTTCGACTTGAATCTATTCCGGATGACATCTGCCACATGGCTCATACCCCTGCTGCTGCAGTTCAGCCGCAGTTCCGATGTAATCCTTCCGGTTATTTATCTTCATGTCAGACACACTGGAACAGTCCGGTGTATGATACTTCATAGTATTTGTATTCAGTACATAGGTTTTCTCCTGTGACTGCCGGCTGTCTGTATCAGAAGATAACGCAGTCTGCATATCTGCGGATTTCTGACTGTCTCCAGTTGCATAATCAATGGTAATTCCCGGCTGTATATTATAGACATACACATTATAGCAGATTCCGGCACCATCATCTTCCACAGATTTTGCTTCCATCTGCACACCGGAAGCCACGAGATTATCACCCTCATAAATCGGCGTCACACGATAACGCACATGTGCATTGTTCTGCTTTACATAATCTGCCACCTCATCTTCAAAAGGCAGCATACCGGTCACATTCAAATAGCGTGTTCCAGTAATCAGATTTTTCTCATTCGCATTCTCCCCGCTGAGCTGATATCCAATCAAATGGCAGCGGTTATACAGATAATTTCCGTCGATTCCTTCATACTTTACTGTATGCCAGCCACTTGGACGCACCTGACCAATGGCTCCGCGTGGTTCTGTCGGCATCAGATCAATGCCAACGATGGCATTTGCCGCACCACATCTGCCCAGATTGTCCAAATCAGAATACTCTTCGTAAGAAGTTGTCTGCATGTCTGCATCTGTAAAATCCGGCACATTGTTATTCAATGTCACATACGGCTGTCCGGAATACGCCGGAACACTGTCCAATGACGCACTGCTGCTTTGCGTTGCATCCGTACCAACAACCGCCTGCCCGGATTCCTGTGCCTGCGTTGTCCGCGGCTCCGGTGCTATTGTGCAGGCAGAAGTCAGGACGGCAGCAGCCACAAAAAGCGGAAGCAGGAGCGTCCGCAATGTCTTCGCTACCGTTTTTCGAATAGTTTTTTTCTGCTGATACGCTTCAATTCCTGCATTCTGCTTCAGAAATGCCCGCAAACTCTCATAATCTTCCGTGAACAGCATGCTCTGCATTCCCGCTTTCCGGGCCGCTTCCACATTATCTTCCCGATCATCCAGAAACAGACATTCTTCCGGATTCAGGTGGTACTTTTCCAGCAAATAAGCATAAATCCGCACATCCGGTTTGATCAGGTGTACATCTGAGGATACCACCACACCATCAAAATCTTCCATCCTGTAAAATTTCGGGAAATACTCATAAAAACTCTGTGCGGCATTGGAAAGTACATACGTCTGATAGCCCCATTTTCTGGCATCTTCACACAGTTTTACAGATTTCTCCAACGGCTTCATGCAAATTATCCACTCATACACACATTTTTTCAGTTCTTCATGATATTTTTCCGGAATCCGTCTTGCTACGCTCTCATACATTTCTTCTTCCGAGATCATCCCGCGGTCTGCTTCTACCCACTCCGGTCCCTCAAACAATTCTCTTCGGATCAAATTCCGTGCCTTCTCTGTCTTTACAAATTTCTTCAGTGGAATTTCCGGGTCGTAACGCATCAGTACGTTTCCCATATCAAATATCAAATGCTTTATCTTTGCCATAATTTTCCTGCCTTAACGGATACCGGTTACCTCATATCCTTCTTCTTCTACCGTTTTTTTCAGTACAGTATCATCTACTGATGCAGATAATTGTACCACCGCAATTCCTTTTTCATGGCTTGCCTCTGCGGATGTCACACCATCAAGTGCCTCTAATGCTTTCTTTACATGTGCCTCACAATGTCCACACATCATACCTTTAATTTCGATTATTTTTTCCATGCTATTCTCCTTCTGTTTTTCAGACATTACATCTGTATTTACGACAATCTGTAATTCTGACTCTTGCTGATTTTTTTTCTTATTTTTCTTGCTGTCTCTTCTGGTACTGTATACTTTTACAAAGTTCAGACGCAGTGCATTTGTCACTACGCAGAAACTGGACAGGCTCATGGCTGCCGCACCGAACATCGGATTTAATTTCAACCCAAACCAATGATACCACACTCCGGCGGCAATCGGAATACCTATTACGTTATAAATAAATGCCCAGAACAGATTTTCGTGAATATTTCGAAGTACTGCACGACTTAATCGGATTGCTGCAGGTACATCAGACAGGCTGCTCTTTACCAGAACCACATCTGCCGCATCCAGTGCCACATCCGCACCTGCACCTATCGCAATTCCCATGTCTGCACGGGTCAGTGCCGGAGCATCGTTGATTCCGTCACCAACCATAGCAACTTTTCCACGCTGCTGTAGTTCACGGATCACACGATCCTTTCCTTCTGGAAGAACACCCGCGATGACCTGATCTACTCCTGCCTGTGCACCGATGGTCTGTGCCGTACATTCATTATCTCCGGTCAGCATAACGACTTGAATTCCCATATTCTGAAGCTGTGAAATCGCCTGCGGACTGTCTTCCCTGATCACATCCGCTACCGCAATGATGCCAAGCAATTTCTGTTCTGTCGCAAAAAACAGCGGTGTTTTTCCCTGTTTTGCAAGTTCTTCTGCCTGATGTTGCATATTCTTGGATACAGTCGACTTTTCAGAAATAAAGTTCAGACTCCCTCCAAATACGCGCACGCCGGATACGAGTCCTGACAGACCATTTCCCGGCATCACCTGAAATTCATCTGCAGCTGTCATTGCAATCTTCTGTTCCTCTCCATAAACTACAATGGCTTTCGCCAGCGGATGTTCGCTCTTTAACTCAAGCGCCAATGCAGTCCGCACCAGAGCATCTTTCGCAATACCCTCACCTGGTATTATATCTGTCACCTTTGGCTCACCACGGGTAATAGTTCCTGTCTTATCCAGAACCACAATATCTACTTTTCCTGTTTCTTCCAGCGATACTGCTGTCTTGAACAATACACCGTTTTTCGCCCCGACACCATTACCAACCATGATAGCAACCGGTGTGGCAAGACCTAATGCACACGGACAGCTGATAACCAGTACGGAAATACCGCGCGCCAAAGCAAAACCAAAGTCTGCTCCTGCCAGAAGCCATGCAATAATGGTCACTGCTGCAATGGTAATCACTGCAGGTACAAACACACCGGATACTTTATCTGCCACTTTTGCAATCGGTGCCTTGGTGGCTGCCGCATCGCTGACCATCTGAATAATCTGGGATAATGTTGTGTCATTTCCGATTCTGGTTGCCCGGCATTTTAAAAATCCGGATTGATTTAACGTACCCGCAGATACACTGTCTCCCTCTGCCTTGTCCACCGGAATACTCTCACCGGTCAGGGTGGATTCGTTTAAAGCACTGTTTCCTTCCAGAATCACACCATCCACCGGAACCCCCTCACCCGGGCGTACTACAAAGATATCGCCGATCTGTACCTGCTCCACCGGAACCAATACCTCTTCGCCATCCCGGAAAATGGTTGCCTTTTTCGGAGCCAGTTCCATCAGGCTCTTTAGTGCATTGGTCGTTTTTCCCTTAGAATATGCTTCCAGCATTTTTCCCACTGTGATTAAAGTCAGGATCATGGCCGCAGACTCGAAATAGAACTCATCCATGTAGTGCATCACAGCATCCATGTCCATACGCACCTGAGCACCGGTCATAGCAAACAATGCATACGTACTGTACGCAAAAGATGCGCCGGATCCCAGTGCTACCAGCGTATCCATATTCGGAGCTTTATGCAGCAAACTTGTAAAGCCACTGATAAAAAATTTTTGATTGATGACCATGACCAGAATAGTCAGAAGCATCTGATATAATCCCATTGCCACATGATTGCCTGCCAGAAAGGACGGCAATGGCCAGTTCCACATCATATGTCCCATAGATACATACATCAGCGGGATCAGGATCACAACAGATGCAATCAGACGTTTTCTCAATTTCGGTGTCTCATGATCTTTCAGTCCTTCCTCATCAAATCCCGGTGTAACATTATTCCGTTCACCCCCCTGTAAAGATGCGCCATATCCTGCCGTGATAACAGCCTGAATCACATCTGACGGTGCTGCTGTTCCTTCCACATTCATAGAATTTGTCAGCAGACTTACCGCAACAGATGTCACACCCGGCACCTCCAACACTGCCTTCTCCACATGAGCGCTGCAGGCTGCACAACTCATGCCTGTTACTGAAAATTTATTCATAAAAATCCACCTCATCATCCCTTCTGGTTATATGCTTTTTCCTGTCTGCGCTTCTAATAATTTAATCGCTACTGATTTATCCGCATACATTATCGCATCAGCTTCTGTATCGTTACAACAAGCTCGTCAATGATACTGTCATCTCCGTTTCGCACATTCTCCACCACACAGCTTTTGATGTGATTTGCCAGAAGTACTTTGTTAAAACTATTCAGTGCGGCATTAATAGCTGCAACCTGCGTCAGGATGTCCACACAGTATGCATCCCGCTCAAGCATTCCTTTCACGCCGCGTACCTGTCCTTCAATCCGGCTGAGCCGATTCATAAGGTCTTTATACTCTTTCTCATCCCGCTCTTTTTTCTTATGACAGCAGCAAACCGCTTCCTGCTCCGGAGTACTTTTCATTTGCTCCATAAAATCAATCCACTTCCTTTCAAATAATCGATATGCCTTTGTTCCTGCCCATACTATACCCCCTAAGGGTATATGTCAAGCATAAAAATCCGGAAAATACATCAATGATAAAAAATATCAAAAATGTATTTTCCGGTCGCGTTCTTAACACCTACATTCTTTCCAGAATCGCATTCAGAATACAGCCTGCAGCCTCTTTCTTGCTCATCAACGGAAGTTCTTTCTCAAAATCCTTTGCAATGAGTGTTATCACATTGGTATCCGTGCCAAATCCGGCACCTGCTACCTTCAAATTGTTGGCCACGATCATATCCAGATTTTTCTTTGCAATCTTTGCTCTGGAGTTTTCCAGCATATTCTGTGTCTCCATGGAAAAACCACACAAAAACTGATGTGTCTTGGATGCACCAAGCGTTGCCAGTATATCTTTTGTCCGTACCAGCGGAATAGAAAGATCACTATCCTGTTTCTTGACTTTTTCCGTGCTGACCTGTGCCGGACGGTAATCCGCCACTGCAGCAGTCATAATTACAATATCCGTTTGATCATATTCCTCTGTCACTGCCTCATACATATCCTGTGCGGAAATCACTGGTTTTACCTTAACAAACATCGGCGGCTCCACGGCACACGGACCTGTTACCAAAGTCACATCCGCACCACGCAGCATGGCATTTTCTGCAATGGCATAACCCATTTTCCCGGTAGAATGATTGGTGATATAACGCACCGGATCAATCGCTTCCTGCGTCGGTCCGGCAGTCACCAGCACTTTTTTGCCCGCCAGATCTTTTTCAAAGGCGATCACGCGCAGAATATGTTGAAACAGCACTTCCGGTTCCGGCATTTTTCCTTTTCCCACATCTCTGCATGCAAGCATACCGCTGGCTGGTTCAATAATTTTCTTACCATAAGAAGCCAGCACCTTTAAATTATCCTGCAGAATCGGATTTTCATACATGTTTGTATTCATCGTCGGAACGATCAGCATCGGTGCCTTACATGCCATCGCTGTGGTCGTCAGCATATCATCCGCGATACCATGTGCCAGCTTTCCGATCACATTTGCAGAAGCCGGTGCAATCATCATCACATCCGCCTGCTGTGCCAGACTTACATGCTTTACATTAAACTGAAAATCCCGGTCAAACGTATCCACCAGGCATTTATGTCTTGTCAATGTCTCAAATGCTGTCGGATGAATAAAATTTGTCGCATTCTGCGTCATGATCACATGCACATCTGCATGCTGTTTAATCAACATACTTGCCAGTGATGCAATTTTATAAGCTGCAATACTTCCTGTCACACCAAGTACAACGGTTTTTCCTTTTAACATGATATCTTTCTACTCCTCATCCAGTCTTGCTTTATCAAATAACTGACCATGTTTTTCATAATTGGTCACACGGTCAATCCGATTGATTTCATCTACAAAGACAACCGATGGTCTGTGTACCTTTGCTTCTTCCGGCGTCATATCCGCATAAGACATAATGATGACTTTATCTTTGACGGAGGCACAGCGGGCTGCTGCTCCGTTCAGACAGATCATTCCGCTTCCACGCTCTCCGGCAATGGTGTATGTCTCAAAACGTGCGCCATTATTGACATCTACAATCTGAACTTTCTCATATTCGAGAATGCCGGCAGCATCCAGAAGATCTTCGTCAATGGTGATACTTCCTACATAATCAAGTGCCGCCTGTATCACAGTTGCACGATGAATTTTTCCTTTTAACATCTGAAGGGTCATAAAACTTTTTCCTCTCTCTTTTACTTTTTTTCGCAGTGCACATTCGAAAAATCTCTGATTTTTCTCATTGATCGGCATTCGCCGAATAAAAATTCAGTCTTTCAATCTTGTCTGTACAACAGCCAAATTGAAATCCTATGAATTTTTGCACTGCTCATTAACATACAAAGTTATCAATCAGACGTGTTTTTCCAATATACACTGCCATTGCTACCAGTACCGGACTCTTCAGTTCTGTTACCTGCTGCATGGTCAGACCATCTACCGCTTTGATATAGTCAATTTTTGCCAGCGGTTCTGTCTCAATGTTCTTTTTCATTGCTTCTACTAATTTTACTGCATCTGTCTCGCCTTCTTCAACCATTTTCTGTCCCATAAAAATGGTTTTGCTCAGAATCAGAGCTGCTTTTCTCTCCTCTGCGGACAGATATGTGTTTCTGGAGCTCTTTGCCAGTCCGTCTTCTTCACGAATGATCGGGCATCCAATAACTTCCACGTTCATATTCAAATCATCCACCATATGTTTGATGACTGCCAGCTGCTGTGCATCTTTCTGACCAAAATATGCACGATCCGGCTGAACGATGTTGAATAATTTGCTGACTACGGTACAAACACCACGAAAATGAACCGGACGGCTCAGTCCGCAGAGTTCCTCCGTCAGAACTGTCATATCCACAAAGGAACTGAATCCTTCATGATACATCTCTTCCGGTTCCGGATGGAAGATCAGATCTGCGCCGAGGCTCTCACAGAATTTGCTGTCTTTTTCCAGATCTCTCGGATAGCTCTCCAGATCCTCTGTCGGTCCGAACTGCATTGGATTGACAAAAATACTGACAACTGCTTTGTCATTCTGTTCTACGGCTTTGCTGATCAGACTGCCGTGTCCCTCATGAAGGTAACCCATAGTCGGAACAAATCCGACGGTTTTTCCTTCTTTTCGCCATTCTGCCACAATATCTCTTACTTCTTTTACTGTTGATACAACCTGCATGTTTTATTCTCCTCTGTTACCTGTTTTAAATGTAAAGCGGACATTCGCAATCCGCTTTCGCTACTTGCTCATGAACGCAGTCGCTTTGCACCCCGTTCATATTTTTAATCTTAATAATAACTTGTAAAGTTAACTGACACGATCAGCAATCATTTTTAATATAATTTATCAATGACTTCGTCTGAAATCGCATAGGTATGTTCCTGTGCCGGAAATGTACCGGCTTTTACTTCCGCGGAATAATCTTTAAATGCCTGCATCATGATCTCACCTACATTTGCAAATTGTTTTACAAATTTCGGAGTAAAATCATGAAACATACCAAGCATATCCTGGTTTACCAGTACCTGTCCATCACAGCCTGCACCTGCTCCGATTCCGATTGTCGGAATCGAAATCGTGTTTGTAATAATCTCCGCAAGCTTGGCCGGAACACACTCCATAACAAGCATAGAGGCACCTGCTGCCTCAACTTTTTTGGCATCCTCCACCAGCTGACGGGCTGCTTCCTCGCTCTTGCCCTGTACCTTGAATCCGCCAAAGGCATTGATGGACTGAGGGGTCAGTCCGATATGTGCACACACCGGGATGTCTGCTGCCACAATTGCTTCAATCTGTGGACACACTCTGGCTCCACCTTCCAGTTTTACGCCATGTGCATGACCCTCTTTCATCAGGCGTCCCGCATTTACAACTGCATCATAGACAGAAGTCTGATAGGACATAAATGGCATATCTGCCAGCACAAAAGCATTTTTTGCACCTCTGCTGACTGCTGCTGTATGAGCAATCATATCTTCCATGGTAACCGGTAAAGTAGTGTCATACCCAAGCATAGTATTTCCAAGGGAATCACCAATCAGCAATATCTCAATCCCTGCTTCATCCATGAGTTTTGCCATGGAATAATCATAACAGGTAAGCATTGTAATTTTTTCTTTATTCTCTTTTTGTTTTTTCAAGGTAGAAACTGTCGTTTTCATGATCTAATAATCCTTTCCATCTCAGAATAATCCCGCTCCGGATGTTTCTCTCTGGCAACTTTCAGCACTTCCACAGAAAGATCCTGATAGATTTTCCGTGCCTCGCCGGATAAACTGTCCAGATGATCCATAACCGTTGACAGGTCATTTCGCTCAATTGGGCCTGTCAAGGCTCCAACCGGTCTGTATTGAACAATGTTTTCCGTATTTCCCATCATCAGCGGTGACAATGCACGATGCGCATTTGCAGCGGAAAATCCGCAATTCCGCAACATTTCCTCGCACAAATTTGCCAATCCCACATACAGATTGCTGACCATGGCTGCCGCCGCATGATATCGCACTTTGTCTTGCCCAGAAATAATCTCCACCGGATTTCCAAAACCTTCAAAAAGTTTCTGAAACCAGTTCAGATATTTCGGATCACCCTCAATGGTAAAAAAAGCCTGGGAGATCACTTTGTAAGATTCATACTTATCATTAATGGCGAAAAGCGGATGGATAGAATATCCATAAGCGTGATAACGCTCAATATCCGAAAAGACAGCGGAACTTAAGGAGCCGCTGAAATGACTTATAATCTTATTCTGAATCGGAAGCATTTTTAACTGTTCCCACATTGGAGCAATCGCCGAATCCGGGATTGCCACAAAAAGGACATCACTGTCCTCTACCAGATGTCGCAAATTCATATACTGTCTGGTATTCGTAAAATCTGCTGCTTCTCTGGATGAATCCGGATTACGACTATAATATCCGGTCACCCTGACGTTGCGCTCGGTTAGATATTTTCCCAAGGAAAATCCGACTTTTCCTGCGCCAATAAATCCAATATTCATAAGCATCCCTCCATTCTTCATGGCGGGACAGTGAGTCTCGTTTGCATCCGGCAATACAAGCTCCGTTTCAAAATAATAAATACAAGGTATCGTTTCCTTTCGGAATACCATCCGCTCGACATTATACCACTGCAAGTGGTTTTCGTAAAGGAATTTTTAAACCACCTTTTTGACGTTTTTTCATAACATTCACAACACTTGTTATTACTCACCACTTGCAGAAGTGGGAGTCTCAACTCAGACTGAGATAAATAATTCATCAGGAATACATCTGCTCATATTCCGAAATCCATCGATGACGAATTTCCGCTTCCCGTCCCTTCCAGTTAAAAGCATGGGAAGCCGTTGCCACTTTTTTTCGCTCAGTATAATATTCCTCCTGATCCGATACATCGGAAAAATGGGCATATGCTTCTTTCATCGTTTTGAACTGAAGTTCCGGCACTCTTGTGTCCGCAGAATCATCCTCTGTAATATAATTCATGGCATACAGATAACACAGTCGTGAAGATTCCGTGTGCGATTTCTGATATGCCATCGAAAACATCCTGGCGGCCTCCGGGAACAAAAACAATCTGGCATAAACCACACCGAGATTATGCATAATATGCCCCTGCAGTTCTTCTGTCATCTGTTGCAGGAACTCCGGCTGAAGTAGTTCCAGATACCCACAAGCGGCATAGCGGTATCTCTTTTTTGCGAGATAGTAATCCGCTTTCATCTTTCTGCGTTCCATGGAGTTCTTTCCCTTCATTTTTTCAATGATCCGTTCCAGTTCTTTTTGTTCCTGCCGGGAATAGAACCCAGATGCTGAAAACAGAAATGCGGCACATTCATACACATCCCGATGCCGCTGATACAGTCGTCTCAACTGTCCCGCCAGTTCTGCATTCCCAACTCCCTCTGCAATCCACTGAAAAAATTCTGTTCCCATCCAACTTTCATCCAGCAGGAAAAGACTGGATTCCATGGCATAACACAATTCTTCCATCGTGTATACATGTAAAGATAACATCTCCAGATACAGCGGATATTCTGCTTTCTTATATGTACATAACTTCAATGCACCCATTGTCTACCCTTCCTGTCTCAACTATTTTTTCTGTATTTTCGGTCGTACAAGGATCGTTTTTCCTCCGGCTCAAATGTGACTGGAAACTCCCAGACTTTTCCGGAGCTTTCAAACAGTTCACCAAATCCGTCATCCTCCAGGTGTAATACAACCTTGCGTCCATTTTCAGCCAGTGCCCGGATTCGAAAACGCAATGTTTTTTCCGGCCGGTCCGGCAGATCCGTTAACGGAAATACACGGGTCTGTGCATGGATCTGTCCGATTTCACCGATTGTCACAGACAGTTCCGGTGTTCCATCATACAGCAACACATATTCCGGCATCGACGCAAACCAGTTTTTCCCGGCTTCCACCAGGCGGATTTCTATATTTTCTTCTCCGCACTGCACCTGCATTCGAATCTCTCCCTGCATTTTGTAATCGCAGTTATAGAAAAATCCCCAGAAAGAAGCATCTGTATATCGGTACCCTGCATAACAAGCCCCTTTTGTAAAGAGATTTTTGCCTAAAAATACTCGTTTGTTGCCGCCAAGCACCCGCAAGGATTCTTTCAGCCAATCCCCGTCAAATCCATCTCCCACGAAATACACCGCAGAAATCATATGACTGGCAAATGCCTCCCGGATGATGTTAGCGAAAAATTCATCTTTCACACTTGCATCCTGATGCACATATGCCGGAACATTCCACATTTTTTTCTCTGCGGTCACTATCTGAATCTTCGCGCCATGCCTCCGGTGCAGCAGATAAAAGGTAACGTGCTCTGATGAAAAGTCAAACAATGCCACATCATGCTGCCATAAAAGTGCTTCCTGATGATAGGTGTGTCCAAAAAAACTTTCTCCATGATCCATCAGAAAAAACTGTTCTCCGAAAAGTCCCAGCTCCTTGCACATCCACTGAAAAACTGTCACCACCTGTTTTGTAATCTCCGGAACTGTAATACATACACACAACTCCTGTGCGTCAAAACGATACCTGTCTTTTAATTGAATGAGCCGCTGGACAAACTGACGAAGCAGTCCCTGATAAAACTTCGATTCACTCTCTGTTTCATCCAGTGCCCGCTGATACAGATGATCAAAAAAATCACCCTGAGGATTCTCCTTTCGCCGCAATGCTTCTTCCCCATAAAAAATATGTCCGGAATCTGCCAGATACATGGCCACCGGAATGCCATACCGCTCTTTTGAAGCTCCGGTCATTATGGTTTCCGGTTCTTCCATTCCCCTGCCAAACAGGCTTACCATAGCCTGTTCATCGGTAAGATCAATTCCCATATATAATATTTTCTTCTGTTCCACCAGTCATTTACTCCTCTATTGCCTGAAACAGTACATCTGTCAAATCTGTTAATTCTGCATATTGATAAGCATCCTGTGTATTCCCTGCTGCCGACAGATGTACCAGTTTTCCGTACCTGGTATCTCTCCAGCGTTCCGTCTCTGATGCTGCAAGTGTTCCCTGTACTACACAGCTGCCATCTTTTGCCCGGATCACATACTGCTCCGGACAGGAACGGATTTCCCGACAGGTATAGCTGTAAATTCCCGGGAGTACTTCTTTCATATCCCCGGTTTTATCCGACTGTCCCTGTTTCTTTCTGTAAATACGCAGATATTTTCCGGGAACCGCCACACAGGTCACCGTATCACATCCAAAGAGCAGATACTTCCGCTGCAGTTTTTCCGGCAGCATTGCATAGAATGCAAAAGATTTCTGTTCCAATACAAAACCTTTCAGAATCCTTTCTGCAATCTCCCACGCTTCCTTTGTCTGATTCTGACCACTGCATACACAAAATTTCAAAAACGCTGCTCTGCAAAATTTCTGCCGAACCGGTTCTTTTGTAAATATCTGACACAGATGTACACTGACTGCCTGCGGCAGCGGTTCTTTTCCTATCATATACTGCCAGGAAAACCATGTCTCATATGCACGTAAAAGCAGTTCTTCCGTCTCACATTCTGCCAGATTCTGATAAACTGTTTCATGCTCCGGAAGAAAAGTTCCGGTAAACAGCATATACAACATAAGTTTTTCTTCATAAGGCTGCACGTCCATTCCAAGATCTCTGGCCTTCCGAATCCGCTTTGCCATCACAGACAACGGTGCGGCAAACAGCTCCAGCTGTTCTTTTAAGGATTGACTGTCTGTTACCGGTTCTGAAGATAATTTCTGCTCCGGTTCCTCATCTTTCTGATAAATGTGTGTGCCGGACAGCATTTTTTTCAAATGGAACTGATCACGCGCCGTATATAACCTTCCGCCGACACTCTCATACAGAACTACAAAAGGCTTTTTCTCCAGGTAAATATAAGTCCCCTGATCAAACACAGGCACCCGCTGGATATCTTTCTTTCCTGCCTGCAAAACATGAAGATTTGGCATCGCATCGTTCATGACACGGATACGATAGCAACACTCCGCTTGTTTCTTCCAGCTGTCCCATTCCGCTTTTGTGCAGTGACGCCGCACTTCTTCATAGATCACTGCCAGATCTTCGTTCATTTCTCCTGCCATCAGTTCCTGTTTTGCAAAATTACGGATCAAAACCAGATAAGCATCCCAGCTTTTTCCAAGCCGATTCCTGTTTTTCACCATGTGTGCATACAGCATGGCTTTCCGTTTTACCGGAAGGGAGCTGTTTCTGGAAAAATAATGTAAAACCTCATTGGGCAGCATACCGTTTGCCTTGTTCCAGGAAAGAATGTATGCCTCATACAATCCGGCAATTTTCAGATGTTGTGCAATTCCTTTCTGAAACCATGAAAAATACACATCTCCATACTGGTTGCATTTAATCAAATATCCGCAGATGGTTCTTACCGCTTGCTCTTCCGGAGCCATCCGATATCCCCGGCATAAAAGCTGGAAAAAAAGCGGTTCAAACTGCTTCTGACCGGGTGCCATTGCAAAAATGCGCTGTACAAGTCCACTTGTAAGCCGCCCCTGTTTCATCATCCATACAAGTACACGACGTTCAAAAATATCAAACTGCCGCAGCAGTTCCGGGTGATTACACAGAAGCTTTGCTGTCTCTTCATAAAATACCGGACTGCTGCTTCCGGAAATCATATATTTACGCAACCACTGATATTTCCGCTCCGGATTACGCACCAATGCTTCATCTGTCCGAAGTAAAATCCATATTAGCACCGGATGATTGGGATATTTCAGATAAATCTCACGGATCCGCTTCGTCACATTCCGGATATAGGATGGCGTCTCCCCTATGGTTGTCAGATACAGATAAAATGCACTCAGCGGCGTACGCTGGCTCGTGATCGTTCTTGCCATATTGCGAGAAAGCCGGTCTGCTTCTTCCTTTTCCCCACAAAGTAAGCGGACATAGATTCGATACAGCAACGTCCACTCATTATCCGGATGAATGTGTTCAGCTTCTGTAAATAACAGTTCCATCTCCGTTTTCCATTCTGCTGCCGTTAATTTTTCCCGGCAGAACTCCAGATAATTCTGTTCCATCTGCGCACGTAGTCTTGTACTTTTCCACTCAGCAGATTTTTCCGGATGCTGTACAGGCAAAGTAACCTCAATATGCACCGCCTCTGTCTGAAAGGCCGTTTTCAGTGTGATCTGGCCATAGTTTTTTCCTGCATGGAGCTTACCGGGAATAATCTGATAAGCAAGTTCCGCATGTTTTCCGATAAAATCATACATTCCGATCTGATGTTTTTCTAATCGGATAAATGATGCATCACAGGAAGCTTCCAGATTAATGGCTCCCCACTCCTGTTTCTCAATATCCAGAAAATCGGTCTGTATCTTATGACTTGCCTTATAAATCCGCTCCGGTCGTGCAATACGGATACTGTTTCGTTTCTTTTTGCCGCATCCTACCAGAAACTCTTCCATCTCATGAGTTCCTCTGCCGTGCTGAGTCAGTCCACGATACAGCAGTTGCAGATAACCATTGTCATGCTGCAATACATTCACAAAATAAGGGGACTTGAAAACAAGCAGTGCCTCCTCCCAGTTCAGCTTGCACAGATTTGTAAAATCATTTAACGTCTTAATTGTTCCGATAGAAGATGACAGATAATGTCTGGTGATATCGGCCCTGAATGGCAGCAAATACTCCCCCACATTACTTGTGATCACAAAAACTCCCTGATCAGACATCCCCTCAAACATAGCATCCGCATGATACTGAAACCGAATCTGGATTTCGGTTCCGTGAAATTCCCTTGTCTCACATATCACATGGGGATTTTCGCAGGTTACTATTCCGCGCACTTCCTGTGCACTGCTGCTGTGAAACAGAAACGTTCCCTCAAACACTTCGTTTTCAACCGCTGAAAATCTCAGATCCATATCTGGCAGCAGCAGACATGTTTCTTCATAATTAAATTTTTCCTGTATGATTTCCTGCAATTTTCTCTTCATTTATATAACCTGCTTCCCGGGATTTTGTTTTTTTGTTTGCTTTTTTTCCCGTTTTCTCTATAATAGTAAAGTATAAATCATTTTGAATTTTCTTGCAATGTCAGGAAAATAAGAAAATATGCTTTCTATAGTTAAGTAGTTAAGTGGACGTTCGCAGTCCGCTGTACGACAGGAGTTTTTTCTATTACGGGGAGAAAAAGATATGTTTGAATCATATAAAAATGTACTAAAAAGAGGTGGTTCCCATCTGGTGACATCACTGCGGGCAATCATTTTTGCCGTTTTAACTGGGATTGTACTGGGATTTGTAGGTACAGCCTTTTACTATGGTATGCAGACCGTCACTGCCATGCGGCTGGATCATCCGTGGCTGATCCTTTTTCTGCCGCTGGCCGGTGTTCTGATTGTCTGGCTCTACCATCTGCTGCACGATGAAAAAGATACCGGAACGAATCTGGTATTATCAGCCATTCATTCCAATGAAAACATCCCCCTGCGCATGGCACCACTAATTTTCATCGCCACTCTGCTGACCCATCTCTTCGGTGGTTCTGCCGGACGCGAAGGCGCTGCCCTGCAGCTAGGAGGCAGCATTGGAAATTCACTTGGAAAACTATTTCATTTTGACGAAAAAGACCAACATATCATGATCATGTGTGGGATGAGTGCTGCATTCTCCGCACTGTTTGGCACACCACTGGCAGCGGCGGTTTTTTCTATGGAAGTAGTCAGTGTCGGTATCATGCACTATTCCGCACTGGTTCCCTGTGTGATCGCATCCCTGACGGCTCATGGCATCGCATCTGCCTGCGGTATTACACCGGAAATCTTCCCAATCGCATCCATCCCGGCTTTCACAGCAAAAAACGCCTTGATCATCGGGATTTTTGCTGTATTGTGTGCCTTGGTCAGCATCCTGTTCTGCACGACACTTCACAATGCGGAACGCTTGTACAAACGCTTTTTTAAAAATCCGTATGTACGTGCACTGGCAGGTGGTCTCATTGTAATTGGTCTGACCATGCTGGTGGGGAATCAGACATATAATGGAACCGGCATGAATATCATCACCGGATGTATGGAAGGAAAAACTGTCTTTCCACTGGCTTTCCTGTTAAAAATGGTTTTTACTGCGGCAACCCTGGGAGCCGGATATAAAGGCGGTGAAATCGTACCAACCCTTTTCATCGGCTCCACATTCGGAACTTTTTTTGCCTCCGCTTTCGGATGTTCTATCCCACTGTGTGCTGCCGTCGGCATGGGAGCCGTGTTCTGCGGAGTCACTAACAGTCCGATCACCTCTCTCATGATCTGTTTCGAACTGTTTGGTTTTGATGGAATGCCGTATTTTCTTATTGCCATTGCCTTAAGCTATATGCTTTCCGGATATTACGGACTGTACAGCAGTCAGAAGATCATCTATTCCAAATACAAAACAGAATATATCAACCGGAAGACACATTAATGACTCGTATCTAGCAGCAGGAATACCCAGGCATTCTTGAACTTTGGCTGTTTACAAATTCAGCAAGGAGAACTGCTCCCCGGCATACTGTCGCAGACGAATGAGCAACCGTTTATGTTCTTCCTTCTCCAGATGTGGATCTTCTTTCATCAAAACAGATACTTCATAGGACGCCTTACTCAGCACATCCGCATCCTGAAAGACATCTGCAAGCCGGAATTGATAATCCCCACTCTGACGGATTCCGAAAAAATCTCCGGGGCCGCGCAGTTTCAGATCTTCTCCTGCTATATAAAATCCGTCATTAGACTTATTTAAAATCTCCAGACGTTTGTTCTTTGTCTGTTCTTCTTTTCCCTGCATCAGAATGCAATAAGACTGTGCATCGCCACGACCAACACGGCCACGCAGCTGATGCAGCTGTGCAAGTCCGAAACGTTCGGCGTTTTCAATCATCATAACTGTGGCATTCGGTACATCTACACCGACTTCCACGACTGTCGTTGATACAAGAATCTGGATCTGATCAGTCTGAAATGCCTGCATCACAGCATTTTTCTCATCCGGTTTCATTTTTCCATGAAGTATACCAACCTGAATATCCGACGGAAAAATCTGCTGAAGCTGAAGTGCATAATCCAGAACATTTTCACCTTCTGCCAGTTCACTTTCTTCCACCAGTGGACAGATGATGTACACCTGATGTCCTGCACGGATTTCTTTTTCCATAAATTTGTACGCCGTCTTACGGTACGTTGTATTTACCACACAATTTTTGATGGGCAGACGCTTCGCCGGCACTTCATCAATTACTGAAATATCCAGATCTCCGTATAATATGATAGCCAATGTTCTCGGAATTGGTGTTGCACTCATAACCAGGATATGCGGATGCGAACCTTTCAACGAAAAGGTTTCCCGCTGCTTTACGCCAAAACGATGCTGTTCATCGGTAATGACCAGCGCCAGATTACGATATTGTACCTTTTCCTGAATAAGTGCATGAGTTCCCACTACCAGAGCCGGCTGATCCGATTCCAGTATTGCATAGGCTGCCCGACGTTTTTTTACTCCCATGGATCCGGTCAGCAAAACTACCGGGATTTCGATGCCATTGGTTTCCAAAAAATGTGTCAGTTTTTCATAATGCTGCTGCGCCAGCACCTCCGTAGGTGCCATGAGTGCCGCCTGATAACCATTATGTGCCACTTCCAGCATTGCCAGGAAAGCCACAATTGTCTTACCAGACCCAACATCTCCCTGTACCAGCCGCTGCATAATGCAGGCTTCCCGCAGATCAGAACGAATCTGTGCCACTGCCCGCTTCTGTGCACTTGTCAGTTCATAAGGAAGATGATTCATCAAATCTTCCACAAAAGAATCTTCTGCAAAAGTAAATTCATTTTTTAGTTTCTGTGTATTCTCCTTTGACAACTGCATGCTGAGCAGGAAAAAGAAAAACTCATCAAACACAAAACGGTTTCTTGCAATGATACAGTTCTCCTCACTTTCCGGAAAATGCATATTTTTTAAAGCAAAATTATATTCACTCAAATGATTACGGACACGGATGTCCTCAGGCAGATACTCCATCTCCAACGGAATCTCCGCCATGGCTGCATGCATTGTCTTTACGATCAGATTATTAGTAATACCCTTTGTCAGACTGTAATGAGGCTGCAACGTCTTTTGTAATGCCTCATATTGCCCCAGGCTAAAGATCTGTGGTTGTTCCATTACAAGCCGCCCCTCTTTCCGGCTTACTTTTCCATAAAAAACATACCAGCCTCCGGGGCGGATCAGGGAACGGATATAAGGACTGCGAAACCAGATCAGACGCAGTGCCTTCGTTTCTCCTTTTACATCCAGCAGTGCCACCTGCTGGCGGGAATGGGTATTTACGGTGGGAGACTTTTTCACGCAGATATAAAGGGCATTTTTTCTGTCTTCTAATAACTGTTCTACTTCACACAAGGCTGGATATTTTTCATAATCACGGGGAAAATATAGGAGTATATCACCGACGGTGTATACTCCTAACTGTTGAAATAACTGTTCTGTTTTTACCCCGATCCCTTTTATTTCACGAATAGGGGAGTTTAAGTTCATACTGTCTCCTTACTCTACAGAAATGACATAGTAATAAATCGGCTGACCGCCAAACTGTACTTCTACTTCACATTCCGGATAGGTTTCTTCAAAATATTTCTGTAATGCATTGACTGCTTCCGGAAGCACTTCTTCTCCATAATAAATACAGATAAAGGAAGATTCCTCATCAATCATCTGCGCTACCATATCTTTTGTAACATCTTCACGATCTGCACCTACAGAAAGAATAGAGGAATCACCGATTCCCATGTAGTCGCCCTCTTTGATTTCCTTGTCGTCAATCACAGTATCACGCACTGCATAAGTAACCTGTCCGGTTTTTACTGCTGCAATCGCTTCCAGCATATTTTCCCGGTTCTCCTCAGGAGATTGCTCTGGAATAAAGTTGATCATGGCAGAAATACCCTGAGGAATCGTTTTGGTCGGAATAACAATGATATCTTTGTCCTCCAACAGCATTGCTGCCTGATTTGCTGCCAGAATAATATTTTTATTATTCGGGAAAATAAAGATATGATCTGCATTGACATGTTCGATCGCATTTAACATATCCTCGGTACTCGGATTCATAGTCTGTCCACCTTCGATCAGATAATCCACACCAAGTCCGTTAAATACTTCGTTGACTCCTTCTCCGATGGAAACAGCAATAAATCCCATATCCTTCTTCGGACCTACAGCTGCTTTTGCTTTTCCTTCCGCTTCTTTTTCCTGTTCTTTTGCGAGTTTCTCTGCGTCTTTGATCAGTTTTTCCTGATGCTCTTCACGCATATTGTCAATCTTAATGCGGCTTAAAGATCCAAAAGTCAGTGCTTTCTGTAATACCAGTCCCGGATCGTTGGTATGTACATGAGTTTTGACAATTTCCTCATCAGCTACCAGTACGATAGAATCACCCATAGACTGCAAGAACGCACGGTACTCGTCCTCTTGCGCTTCTGTCAGCGTTTTATTTAATACAATGATAAATTCCGTGCAGTAACCGAATTTAATCTCAGCCTCTGTCTGTGCAGAAATTTTTACAACACCGGAAGATGCAGGAGCAGCTTCAATTGTATAATCAATCTCTTTTCCAAGGAATGCATCCTGCGCACCTTTCAGAACTTCTACCAGTCCCTGTCCACCAGAATCCACTACACCGGCCTGTTTTAATACCGGAAGCATCTCCGGCGTCAATGCGAGTACACGCTCTGCTTCAGCAATGATAGCAGCAATATACTGCTCCATGTTATAGCTGTCGTCACAGGAAAGTTCCAGTGCCTTCTCAGCAGCGCCTTTGGCAACCGTAAGAATTGTTCCTTCCTTTGGTTTCATAACTGCCTTGTATGCAGTTTCACATGCTTTTTGGAAAGACTCACAAAGAACAATCTTATCAATCTGATCATAATGCTTGATCGTCTTTGTAAACCCACGGAGCAGCTGGGAAAGAATAACACCTGAGTTTCCTCTTGCCCCGCGCAGTGATCCGGAAGAAATTGCTTTTGCAAGATCTTTCATCACCGGTTTCTCCACAGCAGCAACTTCTTTTGCTGCAGAAATAATTGTCATACTCATGTTTGTACCAGTATCACCATCCGGAACCGGAAACACGTTCAGCTCGTTGATCCACTCTTTCTTTGCTTCCAGATTCTTCGCTCCCGCTAAAAACATTTTTGACAGAAGTGCTGCATCTATTGTCTGTATATCCACACTCAATTCCTCCTTAATCAATGACTCTGACACCTTCTACAAAGATATTGATCTTCTCAATCTTCATGCCGGTGAATTCTTCCACTTTATATTTTACAGTGGAAATCAGATTATCTGATACGGTGGAAATACTTACACCGTATGATACGATCACATGGAAATCTAATGTGATCCGGTTATTCTCTTCGATTTTTACTGAGATACCATGATGAAGATAATCCTTTTTTAATAATTTTACAAGACCATCTTTCATATTGACAGCTGCCATTCCTACGATACCAAAACATTCTACGGCCACAGAACCGGCATAGGTTGCGACCACTTCCGAATCTATACTAACCGTTCCAAGAGAATTTTCAAACTGACCTCTCATACTTGCTCCTCCACACTTTTTATTTTCAGGCATATGCTTCATACTGTATATAAAGGCGATACTCCTTCTTTCATACACGCATTCCTGCCCATATTTTCATATATGACTTATTATACCCATTTTTTCACAAAAAAGGAATAGTGAAATCAAAAATATATCAAGTTTTCGGAATTTTTTTGATTTTTTTCAAAATAATTGTTGCATTATTTTGATTCATCTGATAGAATACATTTGTTGTGAGTTCGCAGAACATACGAGCTTAGTAAACACAAGGAGGTGCAATCATGGCAAAGTGCAGTGTTTGTGGAAAAGGCGCTCATTTCGGAAACAATGTGAGTCATTCTCATAGAAGATCTAATAGAATGTGGAAATCAAACATCAAGAAAGTTAAATGTAATGTTAATGGTACTCCAAAATCATTATACGTTTGTGCTTCTTGTCTGAGATCCAACAAAGTTGAAAGAGCATAAGAAAAACATTGAGATGGCTGGCAGATATCTGCCAGCTATTTTTATTTGATAGGAAATTACGTTGAATTTCCTATCAAATAAAAGCACTTCGTGCAAACAATGCGCACTCGCACGAGAAGAAATGATTGCTTCGCAAGCGTCCTCGGCGCGGACAAGAAAGATGTGCTGTTGATGATTTTGTCTGCGAGAGTGTATGATAGCACACTTTCTTGTTTGATAGAAAATGTCCCTGCTGTGAGATGTATCTTACATCTGATACAACGTGTATCCCAGCAACAGGAATCCGCCGGAAATCAATATCCCAACAAAATCATTTGGCATAAACAGCATCACAATCATACCGATACCAATCCAAAACAGGATAAATCCAGCCAGTTGTTTTGATGTTCTGTTACACATAAAAAATCCCCTGCTCTATCCTACGATACTGCGGGGGATTTTATGATTCAACAAATTATTTTCTTCCAGATTACTTATATCTCTTCAAAAATTCTGTCCGGATTTAGTCTTCCTCCATATCCAGCATATCTTTCATTTCTTCTGCAGCTTCCTTTTTTGCCTCTTTTCTGGCAGCGGCCTCTTCCGGATTCTTCTTTTCATCCATTTTTTTCATAAATTTATCTACAAAATCCGGAATCATATCCAGAAGCTTTGAAATACCATCCTGATTTTTCACACTGACCAGACGGGTACTTCCATTCTGGATCACCAGAACGGAGCTCGGAGACATCTTGCCCCCGATACCACCACCGCTGTTTTTCTTTTTTTCTCCGCAGAATGCACCGGCACCCATACCAAAAGACACATCCACCAACGGAAGAATGATGGTTTCTCCGACCTGGATCGGCTCACCGACGACTGTTTTGGAAGAAACAAAGCTGTCCATTCCTTTCATCAGAGATTCTACGGTTGTCTGAAATGTATTTTTATTCTCTGCCATTTTCCAATACCTCCTGTTATTTGTTCTCTCTTATCATGTGGATCACACCACGGAGCTTCTTGTCCAGTAACAATCTGATAAGCAATACCACCAGATGAATACAGCATATATGCCCTCGTGTGTATAACTGTCCTTTTATATAATTTTCGTCTGCTTCAAAATCCGGTTTGATCTGCAGCTCTGTCTGATACAAAAACGGTATCATCGCAATTCCACCCAGTACCTGTCCGGTATTTGCCGGATCAGATAAGCCAAACTGAAGATGCCCCTGCAATACTCTGGGCCGGATATGCAGCAAAAATGTTTTTAACTTTGTCCAGACAGCCGGAATCAGTTCCTGTTCCCGCAAAAAGCGAAAAACTGCTATGCCATTATTTATTTTTTCTTTCGCGGAACCGGTCTTTTCCTGAACAGATTTCAATTTGTTCAATACAGACTTTTTTTCTTCTGCACCATTCCCGGCTTTTGACTTTGATTTAAGAATATCTGGTTCTTCTGAAGCATTTTTTTCATTCACTTCAGATGTATATTTTTCAGCATTTACATCTGTTCCCGCCATCTCAGGTTCTGCTTCCGCTGTTTTCCCTTTTGAATCCTGTGCATTTTCTATTGCATCAGAAAGCTCTTCTGCTTCCTGCTGTCTTCGAAACTCTTCCCGCTGCTTTGCACGTTTTTCCTGTTCTGATACCTGCTGTACTTCTTTTTTCCGCTTCTTACGCTGCTCTTTCCTGCTTTTGCGCATTTCCTTCTTTTGCTTCTTTTCCTGCTTTTTCCGGGCTTTTACTTCCTTATTTGCTTTTCTGACAGCCACCGCCTCAGGATCGGTCAAATCAATCACAAACCACAAGATTTTCAGCACAGCATGTGCTTTTTCTTTCCAGCGGAATTCAAACCGGATCAGCCAGCCTAACCAACGGGCACGGACCGTATAATCCATCTCATCAATATCCGCATCTACCTTATAACAAACCGGCACAAACAGGATGATAGCCAGGATTCCGATTATAACGCAGAGCACGATGCCGATTATCTTTAATATTAACATAAAAATCATCATGGTTGCGTCACCCCGCTCTCCGGCATAGATCCTCGACCAATCTGCAGATACGATGGAATGTCAAAATTTCCCTGTTCCCGGTAAACTTCATCAATGATCTTCCGGATCAGTTCCAATGCGGCTCCCCTGCTGCTGCCGATTCCCACAATACACAGCGACTCCTTAGGATAGTGACTCTGCTGCAGCAGGACACTTGGAATCACTTCCAGCAGCGTGCTCCCGCATTCCGGTAAATGAATGAGATACACACCTTTATGCGGCATCCCTTTTTCAATCTTATATTTCAAGCGACTGATATGATGCACTTTCTTATCTGCATACAAATAGTTATACCAATACATCCAAATGTTTCCTCAATGTTATTTTAGACTGATATTTTTGCTTATATGCAAACAGAATTAACAAAACCATCTGGAAAAGATTGTTTTGCTAATTCTGTTTTTCCCGGATTCTAAAAATACTTTTTTGTTCCCCACAGATTGCTCCGTTTCAAATCAAGGTACTCATTATAAGCTTTTTCCAGAATCTGTTTCTCATTTGCAAATTTCAGCAGATGATAAGCTTCATGATATTTATAGTATCCGGAATCCACAAAATATTCTTCGCGCTGCGGTTTACTATAATAACTGTCTGCCATCATCAGATACCAATGCACCTGTTTTTCCACTGTATCCTCAGGAACAGTAAATGTATACTGGCTCTTTCCCACATATTTGATAATGGAGGCATCTACGCCAGTCTCCTCTCTGACTTCTCTTGCAGCAGTATCCTTATACTCCTCGCCGGCTTCTACCGTTCCTTTCGGCAAAACCCATCCTTCATATTTGTTACGATAATTCTTATACAATAACAGAATCTTTCCACGGAATATAACCACACCGCCACAACTGGTTGCTTCTATCATTGCAAGCCCTCCCGATGCGGTCTCAAATCTGTTTTTAAGTATACGCTATTTGAGGTTAACTTGCAATACCTTCCCATTGCTTTATTTGTTAAAATATACGTCAAATATCTGTTTTGTCACAGGCACGGCTGACTGGCTTCCGGAACCGCCATCTTCTACAACCACTGCGATCGCAATGTCTTTGTACCCTTCCTTGCTTCCATATCCGACGAACCATCCGTGACTATCTCCAGCACTGTTATACTCGGCCGAACCGGTTTTTCCATAAGCAGTATAACTCTGACCGTTCAATTTTTTTCCGGTTCCGTTTTCCACCACGCCGCGCATATAATCCTGCAACAGTGCCGCATCGGAAGCAGACAGAAGTTCCCCGTATTCTTTCCCTTTATAATTCTTGACATGTACACCACCGTCATTTTCCACATGATCCACCACATACGGTTCCATGGCAATACCCTGATTGGCGATAGCTCCTGCCACAAAGACCATATGAAGCGGAGACACCAACGTATCACCCTGACCGATCGCAGTCTGCATGATCTTGCCTTTGTCCGCATCTGCTGTCAGTGTAAAGCTGCTCTTGCTGCCAGCCAGACTGCCCGGCAGTTTCTTATTAAACAGCATATCCTCACAGAGATTACGAAAACCGGAAATATCCAACGACAAACCGATATTTGAAAAAGAAGTATTACAGGAATTCGCGAAGGAATCCTTCAGCGTTTCCTTTCCATGAACCGCTTTATGATAACAATGGATCTCATTGCCATCCACATTCAGTTCACCTTCACAGTCAAAACTATAATCCTGATAGTTTGAATTTTCATGCACATATTCCAGTGTAGTAAAAATCTTAAAGGTTGATCCCGGCGGATATAATCCGGATGTTACACGGTTTAACAGCACACTGCTGTTTTCATCTGACACAATATCATCCCACCGTTCCGCCAGCGTATTCGGATCAAAGTCCGGTTTTGACACCAGTGCCAGAATCTTGCCTGTCTTTACTTCCATGACAACCACCGCTCCGTCCCGGTCTCCCAATGCCTTGTACGCAGTCTCCTGGACATCATAATCCAGCGTTGTGACCAGCGTATCTCCGATATTCTTCTTGTTTTTCAGATCATTGATAATCTGTGTCAGGAAAAAAGAATGAGAACGCAGCAGATTAAAATTATACTGGGACTCCAGTCCTCCTTTTCCGTTGTTTGTATATCCCACCACATGGGCAAACATCCTGCCGTAAGGATATTCCCGGGTCTCGCTTCCATCATCATTGACCGTTGTCTTTGCAAGTACTGTTCCATCCGCAGTAGTAATATCTCCACGGATTACATGCTCCGCATACAGATCCAGACGGGAATTATAGGAACTATTGATCACACTTTCGCTTTTCACCATTTGAAAATAAATAAAATAGCTGATCATTCCGATAAAAATTGCCAAAAATAAATAGGTAATGATCAAAAATTCCAGATTTCTACCAGATTTCTTCGATCTCCTCATTGAACTGCGAGGGCGTTCCGTTTCTTTCTGATCCAGATTCATGACCTCTATACCCTGTCTGACCTGATTTGTTCTTCGGCTTCCGGCTGCTATTTTTCTTCGTCCAGTCGTTCTTTTTCTGTTTTCGTCCTCGATTTTTCTGCTCATTCAATTCTCCTTCTTCGTCCTGCCGCATAATATACAGTCCCTGAATAATGGCAAACATGACAATAGTACACAAAATGGAACTTCCGCCGTAGCTGACCAACGGAAGTGTTAGTCCTGTGGACGGAATAAATTTGATAACACCACCCACATTCAGAAAGACCTGCACACCATACACGCAGCCAAGCCCCAGTGCGATCAGCTTATAAAACTGATCTTTGATCTGCATGGCGATATTTAAAAACATGAGGAAACAACTGAAACATACCAGCACAATGCACACGGCAAAAGCGCCACCCATCTCCTCGGAAATGGATGCAAACACAAAATCAGATGCCCCAAGCGGAATCTTATCCGGCATCCCCTGATACAGCCCAAGGCCGAACCATCCACCCGTTCCAATGGCAAACAGCGCCTGTGCTACCTGCCATCCGCCACCATGAATCGACGCAAATGGGTCTTTCCATGCTTCAATACGAACCCGCACATGAGAAAACAGTTTCGAACCGACCAGTGCCGCCAGACATCCCACACCAAGACCGCCGAAAAAATACGATGGCTTCCTCGTTGCCACATACAACATGACCACATAAGTCAGGAAAAAAATCAATGCCGCACCAAGATCTGTGGACAATACAAGGATTCCCACATGAACTGCTGCTGCAATGGTCGTGATGCATACCTGGCGAAAATCCGTCGCCTCATACAGCATGCAGGCCACAAAGAATACAAAAATAATCTTTACAAATTCCGACGGCTGCAATGTCACACCTGCCACAGTAAAAGACAGATGTGCACCGCCGCTCATTTTTCCCATCACAAGCACAATCCCTAAAGCTACAACACCTACGGCGCAGTAAAACCACGTAAATTTGCGCAAAAACTTTAATTTCCGCACCAGCATCGGAACAAATGCCGATACCACTGCTGCTGCAACGGCAATTTCAAACTGCCGCACCGCATTGTCAAAATTCAGTCTTGTCAGAATAATAAATCCGATCAGCATCAGCATGCACATGTGATTTATAACAAGCCGTGCCGCTTTTTTATAGACAATCCGGTAGATTAGGAACAAAAACAGCACAAACAGCACCTGCGCGCCATAAAAAATCAATACTTTCAGTTCCTTCGTCACCGCAAACAATACCATAAAAGCATCCAGATGAATGAGAAACATACAGGTCGTCTGCGTCTTGTACATCCGTTTCTGCCGTTCCTCATTTCTGACTGCCAATACCACATAACTGTACCAGGTATAGATTGCAAAAAGAATGATCATCACATATTTGGATAATTCTGTGATCAAATGTATCATATCTTCTCCTTTTTTTCTAATCAACACCACGACGGAAGTGTCCGTTTGTAAAAGTTCCTTCCTTTGGCGGAAGAATTTCTTTTCCGTTTACGAACGCATCCGTATATTGCTGTAATATATATTGTAGCTCCTGCTCAGTTTCATTCCGGAACACAATCCGGTAAGAGCCGAAAACTAAACCGCGAATTTCCCGCGCCTGGTGGAGCAGGCTGGTCGGTTGGCTGTTATAGATCACATTGTAGCAATGTGTACAGTTTCTTGACACTTCGAATTGTTTCTGATAACGATCGTTCAGATACAGATGCTCCGGCTGCGATTTACTGCCATTCTTCCTTTCTTTTATACAGGATGCATAATTTTTATAAACACACTGGGCAGAAACCATCAGCGGTGCATAACCATACAGCATCAGCTCTGCCTGGCTGTTCTCCATATGTGTCAGTTCCTTGTGGTTTAATTCCATGGAAGCCGTATATCCGACGAATCCTTCTGCCAGAAAATCTGCTGACGCTTCCCTGGAAAAAACATACAGTCCGGCATCCAATGCCAATTTTTCCACCGGAATACCCAGTGTATCTTTTGCAAATCCAATGCCATCATAGCTACGCACCCAGATCCGGTCAAACTGTTTCCAATCCATGCCTTTTTCCAGAAGCTGTTCAGAAGTTTCCCGCAGCACATGAGGTAATGCATAGGCTGTCTGCTTTCCCGCCTGATGAATCTGTTCTGCAAGTTTTGCAACATTTCCACATCCATCTAACGTGACCATTGCCACATACGGATGCTTCAGCAACATTGGAAGCTGTTTTTCTGTTGAAATCCATACATTCAAAAATGGCTGACGACTTTTTTTCAAAGAAGCTGGTTCTTCTGTTTGATATGGATTTTGCTTCTGTTCACCTACAGACGGTCTGCGACTTACAGACAACATCTGCTCCTGCAGTTGTTCCAATGCGCTGCGACGCAGCTCATTTAACTGTCCCACCGGAACAAACAGCCCGTCTTCCAGATCAATATCTATGTCTGTCACCACAAATGGTGTATCTCCGGTCTTGCGTAGGCGCTTTTCCAGTTCTTCTCTGGATAACGGACGATTCTGTGCCTGTCCCGGGCAGGCGCCAGTCGCCATGCCCCACATCAGGCTTTCTGTTTTCACCGGTGCTCCGTTCCCCTGCATTGTCTCCTGCTCACAGACAGCAGCAGACAATTCCATTGGTTTTTCCGCATGCACGACAGCACGCATAACAATCGGCAGTTTTCGTTCCTCTGCCGCTTCATAAGCTGTTTTTGCATCATTGCTGCTGTGAGAAGAATCCGTCAATGTCATCATGGAACGTCCGTTTCGCATTTCATAATAACCTTTTGTAAATCCATTCCGGTTTCCAAGACAGAGCAGACGCTCCATATCAGCTGCTTCTACTTTATAATCCTCCGGTGATTCTTCATACAAATCCAGATATTTTCGATAAATAGAAGTCACTCCGGCTGCGTACTCCAGTTTTTTCATTCTTCCTTCAATTTTGAAAGAATAAATACCGGATTCACACAGCTCCGGTAACAGTTCAATCGTACACAGGTCTTTTGGGCTCAACGGATATTTTTCTTTTTTATGAAGTACATTTCCTCTGTCATCCGTCACCTGATACGCAAGACGACAGGGTTGTGCACATCGTCCACGATTACCGCTGCGTCCACCCAGCATACTGCTCATCAGACACTGTCCGGAATAACAATAGCACAATGCCCCGTGAATAAAGCTTTCAATCTCCACACCCGTTTCATCATAAATACGCCGGATTTCCGCACTGGAAAGTTCTCTGGCTGTAACGATCCGCTCTGCGCCATGATCCATCAAGAATTTCGCGCCGGCTACATTTGCCACAGACATCTGGGTACTTGCATGTAATGCCAGACCGGGAAAATTTCTGTAAATAAACTGAAATACACCATAATCCTGCACGATCACAGCATCCAGACCATATTCGTACAACGGTTTCAGATAAGTAAATAGTTCCGTCTCAATTTCTTTGTTTTTTAACAATGTATTTACGGTAAGAAAGATTTTTTTTCCACGTAAATGTGCAAAATCCAAAGCCTCCCGGATATCACTCTGTGTAAAATTCTTTGCAAATGCCCGTGCACCAAACTTATCGCCTCCGAGATACACTGCATCTGCCCCTGCATTTATAACCGCCTTGCAGATATCCAGAGAACCCGCCGGTGATAACAATTCATGTTTCATCACTTTTTATGTCCTTCCAGTTTTTCAAGTCTTACTTCTGTCTCTGCCAGTTCCTGTTTCAGCTCCGCCAGTTCTTTTTCCTTTTCCTGCAGCTCCTGTTCCAGCTGGTCAATCAGTTCCTGTGCCGTCACCAACTCATCTGCAATATTGATATGAATAAAGATTGGTTTCAGATCAGCCGGAAGGCAACGATATTCGTCCGCATCTTCCATCTGCCGCATTACCCGGTTCACACAGGATGCAATTCGCTGAATATGGGTTTCATCGTCATATCCTCCCATAGTCAGCACTTTTCCGCCAATCACAACCTGCACCATTGATTTCTTTGTCATTTCCATTCCCTTCTTTTTGCTTCGATTCCGCATTTTACTGTTTAAAGTGTTCGATGGCAAGAGCGGTCGCCACCCTCCCCTTCGGTGTCCGGTTCAAAAATCCATTTTTCACCAGATACGGTTCGTACACATCCTCAATCGTTCCGGAATCTTCGCCTACAGCTGCTGCCAACGTCTCCAGTCCCACAGGACCGCCCCCAAACTTCTGAATGATCGTCATCAGAATGAGCCGGTCATTTTTATCCAATCCACAGCGATCCACTTCCAGAAGATCTAATGCAAAAGAAGCTACTTCCTTCGTAATCACACCATCATATTTTACCTGTGCAAAATCACGGACGCGTTTCAGCAGACGGTTTGCCAGACGTGGGGTACCACGGGATCGTTTTGCCAGTTCCGCAGCACCTTCCGGCTCTATCTCCACCTCAAGTTTTTTTGCAGACTGTACAATAATGGTCTGCAATTCCTCCGGAGTATAAAATTCCAGATGCTGGATCACTCCAAAGCGATCCCGCAACGGTGCAGATAAAAGTCCTGCCCTGGTAGTTGCTCCCACCAGCGTGAATTTTGGAAGATCCAACCGGATGGAACGGGCAGAAGCCCCCTTTCCGATCATAATATCAATGGCATAATCTTCCATCGCCGGGTACAATACCTCTTCTACCTGGCGGTTTAACCGGTGGATCTCATCCACAAATAATATATCATTTTCCTGCAGGTTACTTAAAATAGAAGCCATCTCTCCGGGCTTTGCGATCGCCGGTCCTGAGGTGATTTTCATATGTACACCCATCTCATTGGCAATAATCCCGGAAAGCGTTGTTTTACCAAGTCCCGGCGGACCGTAAAACAGCACATGATCCAACGGTTCCTGTCGTTGACATGCCGCCTCTATATATACACGCAACGTGCTTTTTATTTTTTCCTGTCCGACGTATTCTTCCAGAGACATTGGGCGCAGACTGAATTCTGTCTGCATATCTTCTTCCTGAACCTGCGTCGAAATCACTCGTTTTTCCATGAATTTCCTCGTTTCAATCACTCTAGTCGTTTTTAACAGAATCCCTGCTTCAGGCAGAAATACGTTTTTCATATCAAACTGAAATACGATCTATAAAAATGCCATATTTTTCAGTGCTGCCTTCAGCACACGTTCCACATCACTGTCTTCTGTAATTTCAATGCCGGAAAGCACTTTTGAGGCTTCTGTAGCACTGTATCCCAGGGCAACCAATGCATCTGCGGCTTCTTTTCGGATACGGTTATTGCTGCCGGATACAGGATTGGATGCTTCCACTTGTTCAAATCCATTTTCAATAACTTCCTCCAGATCAATCTTATCCTTCAGCTCGATGATTAGCCGTTTTGCCGTCTTGCTTCCAACACCAGGTGCTTTAGATATCGTCTTAACATCCTCTGCTACAATCGCATATCTCAAGTCATTAGCTGACAGCACTGACAGCACTGCAAGACCGCCCTTAGGGCCAATGCCGCTGACATTGATCAGCAATTTAAACATCTCCAGTTCATCTCTGCTTGGAAATCCGAACAGAGAAAAGGCATCTTCCTTTACATACAGATAAGTATAGATTTTAATCTCTTCCCCTCTGGTTGGAAGTACGTCCAACATTCTGGCTGAAATCCGGATATTATACCCGATTCCATGATTTTCCACAACGATCTGGTCTTCGCTGATTTCTTCCAAAGTTCCTTTTATATATGAATACATCAAAAAACTCCATCTTAGAGGCGCTTTCTTTTTTAATCTGTCTTTTTATTTCTGATCAGGGTGTCAAAACACCCAAATCTTGATTACACAGATTGCTGAAATGCCTCTATATTAATTTTATTCGTTCTGTTATTTTGTCTGGGTGTCAAACTGGGCTTCTTCCCCGTCTTCCACTTCCACTACCACTTTGTTTGGCAGGCATACAATAGTTTCCCCATTCGATGAAATCGCATGCTGATTTACGCATAACTTATCCGGACAATCTGCCGAAATCATATCTGCTTTTCCGTTTTCAATTACAAGTGTATTTGTCACAGTACCTTCCGCATTTTTAATTTGAATCTTCTTTGCTTTCTCCCCTGTCGTATACAGGTCATAAGTACCATACACCGTTCCATCCACCGTCACTTTTACCTGTGCGCCGGGTGTACTCTGCAGTTTCTGAAACACAAAGTACCCAATCACTGCTGCTGCAAAGATAATAAGCAATAATAAAATTTCTTTTTTACCGACTTTTTTGTCCATGGTTATGCCCTGCTTCCAATATAATAGAAACCTTTACATTCATCCAGACGGACCGGAATAATCTGGCCGATCAGCTCCCTGCTTCCAGGAAAATGAACGACACTGTTGTTGCCGAGACGTCCGGTTAACAGACTGTCATCCTGGTGGTTGACGCTCTCCACCAGTACATCCTGTATCTGACCGGTCAATACCGCAGATTTTTCTGCCGCAATCTCCTGTACTTCTTTTAACAGACGGTCAAACCTTACTTTTACCACATCTTCCGGCACCTGATCTTCCATTTTTGCCGCCGGAGTACCGGTACGTTTGGAGTAAATAAAAGTAAATGCACTATCGTAACGTACTTTTCGTACTACATCCATGGTTTCCTCAAAATCTTCTTCTGTCTCACCCGGGAATCCCACAATGATATCTGTGGTCAGCGCAATATCCGGCATTGCAGCACGGATTTTCTCCACCAGCGTCAGATACTGTTCCTTATCATAATGACGATTCATGATTTTTAACAGACGGCTGCTGCCGGACTGTAACGGCAAGTGCAGATGTCTGCAGATTTTCTTTGATTTTGCCATAACAGCGATCAGTTCATCCGAGAGATCTTTCGGATGCGAAGTCATAAACCGGATCCGTTCCAGTCCCTCAATCTGTTCAATCTGCTCCAAAAGCTGTGCAAAAGTAATTGGTTGATCCAGATTCTTTCCATAAGAATTGACATTCTGTCCAAGCAGCATAACTTCCACAACACCATCCGCCACAAAGTTCTCAATTTCACGGATGATCTCCCGCGGCTCTCTGCTTCGCTCCCGGCCTCTTACATACGGCACGATGCAGTAGCTGCAGAAATTGTTGCAGCCAAACATGATGTTGACACCACTCTTAAAACGAAATTTACGCTCATTTGGCAGCTGTTCTACAATCTGATCGGTATTTTTCCACACATCCACAACCATCTTATTATTTTCAATGGACTGTACCAGCAATTCCGCAAACTTGAAAATATTGTGTGTACCAAAGATCAAATCTACGAAACGATAACTCTGTTTGATTTTTGCAACAACTTTCTCCTCCTGCATCATACAGCCACACAGTGCGATCATCATGTGTGGATTTTTTTTCTTATATCCATGCAGATAACCAAGCCGTCCGTATACTTTATTGTTCGCATTCTCACGAACAGTACAGGTATTATAAATAACAAAATCCGCATCCTCAGATTCAGATTCCTGATACCCGATGGCATTTAAAATACCACATAATTTTTCAGAATCACGGGCGTTCATCTGACAACCAAAGGTATTCACGCAGAACGTCATCTTTCTGCCTGCTTCTTTCTCCATTTGAGCCACCAAAGTCCGAGCTTTTGCTATAAAATAATACTGACGCAGTGGTTCCTCTGCCGGTGGATCCAGTGTCAGATCAATCTGATTAATAAAATGTTCTATCTGCATATGTTTATCCTTATCTATTTTTTATTATTCAACCAGGAACATTTGTTCCGTAGTCGTGAACTGAATAAGTATACCACATCTTACTTTCTTTTTTCAATAGTAATACACATGTACGGTCCGATGCATAGCTGTCAGCACTGCCTGCATCCGTTTCATCAGGTTTTGCCGCACAGAGATTTCAAAGGGCAGTTCTTTCGTTGTATAATCCTTATTGATTGCTTTTCCAATGAATAAGTTTACTGTGGTACAGTTTTCCATCAGATAGCAGGCCAGTCGGGTGGCACCATTATCACGACTCAGTTCCTCAAAAAATTCTTCTGATACCTCATCCTGCTGATACTGTTCCAGCAGATCAATCGCTTTATTTAATGTAAGGACACCTTCTGTCACCAGGTCAATACCCTCAATCTTTGCCGTGGGCGGAATCTCCGGATCCAACACGCCGACAGATGTAATGAGACGGGTGCCAAGCTCCCGTGCCACGATCTGGCTGGTAATGCCACCGGAAACAATCTTAATACCTTCCTGTTTCATAAAGTCCTGCACCATCCGGGCATCGTCTGCTTTGTTCTGTGGCGGACCGGTCAGAATGTTCACGATTTCTTCTTCCATGATCCGTGCTACAGCAATCGTCGTATCATCACTGCACATGCCGCCATACAGATCCGCGCAGGCCTTGTTCATCATATCTGCCATCTGAGCTGCTGTACGAGTCTTATCCGCACAGGTTTCACAGCAGTTTGCCAGTGCATTCCAGTCCCAGCGATAGTTCATGATATCTCCGGTACCGCAATACAGACAGCCGTCACTCATAATTGCCAGAGCATCCCCCGGGACCGTCTGAAAGCGACATTCCCGGATCTTTTTTCCTTCAATTTTGCGATAAGAAAAAGGCAGCGCTTTCAATTTTCCCTGACGAATCAGAATGCATTCCGGATTATCATATTCCGCTACATAAATTTCTCCGGTGTGATAAACCTGAATAATACTGAAGGTTGAATACGCCACTCCATTTATGGAAGACAGCGGCAGCGTCTTGGCAATGGTAGCTACAACCTCGTCAATGGTCATATCGTTGTACATCATGGTAGCAATAATCTTGGACGTCAGTGTCGCCAGGATATTTGCACGGATCCCGCTTCCCATGCCGTCTGCCAGAATCAGGATCCGGGAATCTTCCTTGTCCACGATTTCAACTTTATCCCCACACAGCTCTTCTCCGCAGTGGTTCAGGCTTTTATATGCCATGTCAATTGCGAACTGTTTCATATGTTTCCACGCCCCCTTTAGCTTTCCAGCAATGTATCCCTCAGCTTCGTCAGAATCGCCTTCGTCTCTGCCGTAGTCTCGCCCAACAAGCCTGCGATTTCCTGTGCTGTTGTCATCTGCTTTTCTACCACAGCCTGCGCCAGTTTTACGGTATTCAGTTTCTGTTCCAGCATGCGTTCCGCCTGTTTTTCCTCTGCAGACACATCCTCGATAATGGCCAGTACCCGGTCAGAACTCGGAATATATACGATGGTCTCCAGCACTGTCATATTGTATTGTTCCCATTTTTGTTTTACCCGCAGTTTATTTTCATGAGTATGGTATACTTCCTCGAAATCTTTTGTATCGATCAGTTCAAACAGATACATTCTCAACGCATCCTGACGGGATGTATGAAATACGTCTTCCGCCCGACGGTTAAATTCTCTGATCCGCATCTCCTTGTCAAAGATAAAGATCAGATTCGGTGTGGTTTCCATAACAACGTTTGCCTGGGAACGTGCGTTTTCATAGGAACGGATCAGACACATGGCTGCTTCTGCTTTTCCCTGATAGATTGCAATCGCTTTTTCCCGGCAGGTCATATAGCCACAGGCTCCACAGTTAAATTCCGTGGTACTGTTACTCTTTCCGATCGTCTTCAATATTTCTTTGATCTCCGCTTCTGTCGGCATTTTATCTACTACCTGGCGCGGCACATAAGTACGCTCCAATTCCTCTTTTGGCAGTGTAATATAGGCAGGTGGTGCCGCAAGCAGGGCATTGTTTTCAATACTCATAGTTGCTTTAAAACGAAAACCACGGCGTTTATCCACGCCCGGGCCGTTGACACACCCACCGGCGCACAGGTTCAGTTCTACAAAACAGTGATCGATATAACCTCGTTTCATACTGTGCAGAAATTCTCGACAGCTCTTAATACTGCTGACCGTCAGTTTTTTATATGTTCCCGGTGCACCACAGACATCCACTGCCCGGATAATACCGTTTGTAATAGGATAAAGCTGGTTTACCATAGGATCCTGATTTGCAAAAGGACGGGACTCACAATGTTTTAAGTCAATCCCTTCTTCCTCCAGCCATTTTTGCAATTCATTAAACTCAATTACTGCATCCACACAGCCACGGGTTCTGCTATCTGCCTCGGCCTCCATTTTTTTTGCCACGCATGGACCAATAAATACCACCTTCGTATGCTGTCCCATACGGTCTTTGATCCAGCGCCCGTGAGCGATCATTGGTGAAACCACCGGTGCCAGATAAGGAATCAACATTGGATAATGCTTCTCTACCAGATAGACAATCGCCGGACAGCTTGTGACAATGATATTGTCCATCTTTCCTTCCTTCATAAGACGCACATATTCCCGTGTAATAATCGCAGCCCCCTCTGCCGTCTCACGCACCTGGGAAAATCCGAGCTTCAACAGTGCATCCACGATCTGACCGGAGTCTTCGTAATCCAGAAGCCCACGGTAAGATGGATCCAGCGAAACTACCACACGCTCTTTTTTATACAACAGGCTTTTCACATACGCCAGGTCGCTGTCAAAGGTCTTCGCCTCCTGAGGACAGATTTCCATACAGTGTCCACAGTAAATACACATATCTGTAACAATCTGCGCCTGTCCTTGTTTGATACGGATTGCTTTGACATCACAATTTCTCAGACATTTATAACAATGCGCACAGTTTGCATCCTGAAAATTAATTACATTCATATTCTGATTCCCCCTCCATGGATTTATTTTACCATTAATCACCAGTGAAATGAAGTCTCAGAAAAGCTATTTTTTATAAGAAAAAAGGAACGTACCATCTTTGATCGCACATTCCTTTTTCACTATTTCCAGCCGTTTCGCAAAGTATTAATCCTGCAATTCCTGAATCATTTTCCAGAGTGCCTCAGCACTGTTGAAATTTTCCGGTTTTACATAAGCTGCCGGAATCACGATATCAAACTCATCACTGATATCACTGATAATTTGCAGAATATCAAACGAATCTAAAATGTGATCATCTACCAGTGCCTTCTCATTTTCAAAATCCACATCTTCTTTAATGTCATTTAACAGTTCCAATAATTCTTCCATGTTGCAAAATCTCCTTTTTCTACTTCATTTATTCTCAGAATCTTTTTAATACTTTATTTAGAAAGATTTCGGGAGTACATCCTAGATATTTATATCACTTGTTTCCATTGCATCTCTCACCAGCGTAAGGTACCCATTTTCATCTTTCAGATAAACCCTAGGCAATGTCCGGCTTAAAAACAGATAAATTCCTTCTGTCACTGAATATGCACCTACATTTTCAAAAATTAGTGTATCACCGATTTCCAAATGATTCAATTCCACCTCTCTGCAGAGAATATCTGATGTTGTACACAGACTTCCGCAAAGACACCATGTTTTCTTTTCCGGCCTTTCATCCTGTTTTGGTGTGTTCTTATGATGTTTTATGATTGGAGTCTTCATCCCCATCATCTGCCCTAAATAAGTCAGATGGTTCATTCCACCATCCAGAATGCAATAATGTGCATTTCCCACGGTTTTCAAATCTGCAACATTTGTATAATATGTTCCACATTCGGCTGTGAAAAACCGCCCCATCTCAATCGTCAGATCTACTTGTTGTGCCACCTGTTTTAAGGTATCTTTCAACTCTTTCACAGGATACAAAGTATCTTCAAAATCATCATCCTCAAAATACGGAACCGCAAAACCCGGTCCATATTCCAGTTTTTTTAATTTCAGACCATATTTATTTTGAATCTCTTCAAATAATTCCAGCAGCATCTGAAGTTCTTTTATCTTTCTTTTGGCCCGTTTTCGTTGTGTACCGACAAAATAATGTATTCCTGTAAAATTCAAACTTGTGTATTTGCTTTCTCTGCACTGCAGAATCGTAAGCAAATCCTCTTTGGACATTCCGAACTGGGAACCGGAATTCAGTCGAAGAATTACTTCTGCCTTCTCACCAGCAGCTGCTGTTTCAACGACCTGTTGGATCAGATCTGCCTGACGGACAGATTCCGCTGTGAATGTACCAACTCCATATTCATAGGCTTCTTTGATGTCTGGGATTTCTTTGTTGACACCGGAATAAATAATTCTGGATGCATCTACCCCAAGCTTTTTACAGATTGTAAGTTCTCCCGGGCTGCAGACCTCTAATTTATCCACACACGTTATCATGGCCGGTACAAAAAACGGATTTGCTTTCATCGAATAACAAAGTGATACTGTTTCCCCGACAATCTCTTTGATTTGTGCAACCCGCTTCTTCAGAGCTGCCGTATCAAACACAAATGCCGGCGTATTACTTTTTAAAATGTCTTGCATGTAAACTCTCCTCGTACAACTTCATTAATTTATTTCTGTCAATCTTTCCATTCTTGGTCATTGGCATTTCCGCAAGCCGCAAAGCCATATTGGGAATCATATAAGGCGGCAATGCACCACGTAATAGTTTTATGAGCTGCCGTTTTTCGCATTCTCCAGTATAAAAAAGCAACAAGCGCTCTTTTTCAGCTTCATAAATGCAGCAGGATCTGCTGATCCCATTTACTGCATTGGCTGCCACTTCAATTTCACCAAGTTCGATTCTGTGCCCCAGATGTTTGATTTGAAAATCTTTTCTGGAAATGTATACAAGATTTCCCTCTGCATCATATTTTGCCAGATCACCGGTTCTGTAAATCCGTTCATCATACAGGTGATTCAATGGGTTCTGTACAAATACCTGCGCCGTTTTATCCGGTGCATTATAATACCCCAAAGCCAGTTCTGAACTGCTGACACAGATTTCCCCGTTCATTCCTGCTTCCGTTACTTCCTGATCTGCCTCATCCAAAAGAAAGACCCGTTCATTCGGAAAAGATTTTCCAATAGGTATCACATCTGTAAGTTCATATTTATCTGCCGGATCCAGCACATAATACGTGCAGTTGCATGTAACTTCAGTTGGTCCGTACAGATTTACAAACATCGCCTGCGGCAAATACTTTTTCCATACTCTGTAATGTTTTACCGGAAGCACTTCTCCACTGAAAAGAACCTTTCGGACAGTGTCCGGTGTCCGATAATCAAATCCATTCATAACAGATACAAAACACATCGCGCTGACCGCCCAGGTAAGTACTGTCATCTTACTGTCAGCCATATAATCCATCAACGTAGTAGGATCACTGAAATATTCTCTCGGAATGATCTGTACTTTGGCACCGGTCAAAAGACCGGTATAAATATCCTTTACAGAAACATCAAAATCAAACGGTGCCTGATTTCCTATAATATCTTCCTTGGTAATATCAAACGTATCCGCATAAATCCGGATAAAATCAATCACCGCTCTGTGACTGACCGCGACTCCCTTTGGTAAACCTGTACTTCCGCTTGTAAAATTAATATACAAAGGATTCCGATCCGTATGCTTTTTTCTTATCTGTTTCAAAAGTTTCTGATCAATTTCCATTTCATTCAGACAATTTTCTGCTAACAAAATTGTTGTGTTCCGGACATCACCGCCCATTTCATCTACGCAATTTCTGATTTTTTCCAGATTTTCTTCCTTTGTAACAATCACTTCCGGCTGCAGCACCTTCAGAATCTGCCGCAGTCTCACATCCGGCTGACGCAGATCTAACAGACAGTACGGACATCCTGCATATACCGCTCCAAGCATAATACTTAATGTGGCACAGCTTTTTTCCATATAGATTGCTACCGGAAATGTTCCTGTCATCCATTTTCGCAGATATGTTCCACTTTTTTGTGCATACGTTTTTAACTGCGTAAAGGAATATTTTTCTTTCGGATCTGCAACTGCAATTTTTTCTCCAGCCTGTCCTTCCATATGTTCCAGCCATTCTAATACATTCGTCATTTTGTTTCCTCTTTTTTCTATCTATTATCATATCCCGGAAGATAGGATGCTACAATATCTTTGACAGATTCCATATAAGCATCCTCACTGTAAAAATATTGAGACATATCCTCTCCCGCCTCACGGCTTAATACAAATTTTGAAAAAGCATTACAAAAAACCTCAGAACCGGTTTTATTTAAATGTTCAAAATTTGACAGATACTCCGGACAAATGGAAAACAGATCCGGTTTTACCAGATTAAAATCATAATAATCAGCACCGTACTTACTGCATATACCAGTGATTTTATGGTTGATCGCAAAATAATCGTCTGCGCCATATGCCGCAATATCATACGGTGCTTTTGGCGTATTCACAACCATAAGATCTACTCCATTTTCCTGACAGAGTTTGCACATAGCCTCTAATTCCTTATAAGCCTTATCAGAAATTTTTCCTGAATAAGCCTTTTTCGTATTATTTTCAGCAGCAGTATTGTAATCTAAAACACCACTGGAATACGCATATCCCTTTCCGATATATTCCATATATCCAGCCACTTTTTTTGAACTGGCATTCGCATCTTTGCTTTCTTTCCTGATTTTCAGATTTTCTGCAATCTTTTTCGGTTCAAAATCAACTCCATTATAGACCCACGGGAAAAAATATGTCAATGAAGCTTCTGTATTGAAATTTTCACTGTTTGTTACATAATTCCAATCCAGTCTCAGTTTTTCCAACAATGAGCACCCATAGTTTCTTGCTCTTGCGAAAGTAGCTCTTGCATTTGCATTCTGCGTCAGCTCCAGAGATGGGATTCCGAAGATCAGTACCGCTCTTTTTATATGTTTTTCCTGAATGGCTGCCGTTAATGCTTCTTTGGTCTGATCCAATGGCTGCCCCGGCGTTCCCATATTAAAAGAATTCCATCCGGTATTTTCATCTATAATATATGGATTAAATGTCATCTGTGAAAACGAAGAACCTAAATATACCGTATCTATTTTTTCTGTTTTACGGAAATCCTTCCACATAACTTCACTTGGGCCATTTGCTTTCACAAGAAAATAACTCAGCAACAAATTCATCAATATGAACAGAATGACAAATAATATCACTTTTATACCCTTAATAATTCGCATACATAAAACCTCCTGCGTCAACTGCAAAATTAAACGATTCTAAAATCATGAAAATCATTCCAAAATAAAGCAGCCAGCGCAATACCAACGGTCGATTATCCAATAACGTGATGGCATCCTTTCCTCTTTCTTTTATAACACTGTCAGCAAAGACAATACACAATGCCACAGTCACGATGACATACGCTTTCGTTGGCATTATTTTCAGTATCGGTCCCAGAAATTCATCCAATTGGCTCATCTGAAAATTGAAAATTGTGTTTTTCATACACAGAAAACAGTCTCTGATGTCATAAATCCGGTCAAAGTACCATCCAATATTTACAATTATAAAAGTACGGATTATCCGGAACAGATAAAACGCCTTACTTTTCACATTAATGTGCAATCTTTCTGTTATTTTTGCAAACAACGGTGCACAGATATCCGAAACAGCAATTACTATACCATTATAAAGTCCCCAGAAAATAAAATGCCATTGGGAACCATGCCAGATACCAACAAGGAAAAATACCAGAATATTTGCAATAGATGCCGGAAGTACACGCCCAAAATGAACATTCAGATGCTTTTTCGCCCATTTTCCAAATTTTTGCATAGGTGACGTAAGTGCAAACGGATAGAATACATAATCTCTCATCCATGCACCGAGAGAAATATGCCATCTCCGCCAGAAATCTCCCAATGAAACGGAAAAATACGGCTGCCTGAAGTTTGGCATCATTTTAATTCCAAACAATTCAGCAACACCCATAACGATATCGATGCCACCGGAAAAATCCGCATATTGCTGTGCAGAATACAATAAGATTGCAAACACGATTGCAGAACCCGGTGTTTTTTCCGTAGGTGCATCCAAAATATTTGCAATTTCATGAACCAGCAGATTTGCAATTGTATATTTTTTTAATAATCCAAACAGAATTAAGATCAACGCTCTTTTGCAACGATACCAATCCAGCGTGTGTCTGCCATACAACTGCTCTTTCATCTGATCATACCGATTGATCGGTCCCTGAATCAGTTGCGGAAAAAATGAAACAAACAGCAAAAAACGAAAAGGATTCTTTTCCGCTTCATATTTTTCAAAATAAATGTCTACCAGATATCCTATGGAAATAAACATATAAAAAGAAATGCCCAACGGTATTAGAAAACCTTCAAAAAAAGGATGCAGATATTTCAATACTGCCAACATTCCAAAATTAATAACAATGATTGTCCAGAGAATCATTCTCCGTTTCTTATCAAATGCAGCTTTTATTTCCTTTCTTCTGGCTCTGTCAATGCTTTTGTCTTTTCGGATTTTATGATACTGGTCAGAAAATCGCATCAGCCATATGCCACCCATAAAAACACTCACTCCGGTAACTGCCATAAAAATCAAATTGGAAATACCCGAATAAGCATAAAATGCAATGCTGAACAGAAGCAGGCAGACCCACTGTTTCTTTCGAAATATAGTATAATACAGTACTAACAAAGCAATTATAAATATAATAAATGCAGCTGAAAATAAATTCATAAAAAACTCTCCTTCAATACTTCTCGAATCATTTTAGCACAAATATGACATTTTATCTTTTAATTTTTTCTTATAATTATTGTATCCTTTCTCAATGTACTTCTGTCATTTCTTTTTTCATAGTAAAAAAAGAGCCGCTGCAAATGCAACGACTCCTTTTATAAACATTCGTATCCTCTCATAAAAGAGATATAAATCATTATTAAATCTATTTATTTACGGTACGTTTTACATAAGTGGTATGTAACAGCTCATGTGCTTTATGGCTGCCCGGTTCACCCAGATACGTATCATATAATTCAATGATTGCCGGATTCTCATGTGATTTACGGATTTTGTTCTTTTTATCCAGGTTATAAAGTACTTCCGCACGCTTTGCACGAATATCCACGGTATTGCGTACATATCCCGGCTGCTGCGGCTGACCGCCACCATTGACACATCCGCCAGGACAGCCCATAATTTCAATAAAATGATACTCTGCCTCACCGGATTTTACTTTCTTCAACAATTCTTTTGCATTTTTCAATCCGGAAACAACCGCAACTTTCACATCCATACCTGCTACATTGTAAACAGCCTCTTTGATTCCCTCGATACCACGTACATCCGTAAAATCAAGTTTTGCAAGTTCTTCGCCGGTCAGTTTTTCTACTGCAGTACGAAGAGCTGCTTCCATAACACCACCGGTTGCGCCAAAAATGACTGCTGCTCCGCTTCCAAGACCCAACGGCATATCGAATTCTTCGTCCGGAAGATCTGTAAAACGGATACTTGCACGTTCGATCATGCGGCCAAGCTCTCTTGTTGTGATAGCGATATCTACATCCGGAACACCTGCACCGTTCTCATCCTCTCTACCGATTTCAAATTTCTTTGCAGTACAAGGCATAACGCTGACAACCACCATTTTTTCTTTCGGGATTCCCATTTTCTCTGCATAATAGGATTTGGCAATGGCACCAAACATCTGCTGCGGAGATTTACAGGAAGATAAATTCTCTGTCATTTCCGGGAAATAGTGCTCACAGTATTTGATCCAACCCGGAGAACAGGAAGTGATCAGCGGTAATACGCCACCATTCTGTACACGATCCAGGAATTCATGCGCTTCTTCCATAATGGTAAGATCGGCAGAGAATGTGGTATCAAATACTTTATCAAAGCCAAGTCTGCGCAGTGCTGCTGCCAGTTTACCTTCTACATCAGTACCGATCGGCATGCCAAATGCTTCCCCGAGTCCTGCGCGGACTGCCGGTGCGCACTGAACTATCACATATTTCTCCGGATCAGCAATGGCTGCAAATACTTCTTCCGTATTATCTTTCTCATATAGTGCACCTGTCGGACATACTGCGATGCATTGTCCACAGGATACGCAGCTTGTATCACCAAGATCCATATCGAATGCAGTTCCGATATAAGTCTTGAATCCACGCTCATTTGCGCCGATGACACCCACACCCTGTACTTTTTCGCAAACTGCACTGCACCGTCTGCACAAAATACATTTGTTATTATCTCTCACCATATGGGCTGCACTGGTATCCAATTCATATTTATTACGCTCACCATCATAGTAAGCCTCATCATCTACTTTGTACTCACGGCATAATGTCTGAAGTTCACAGTTACCACTGCGGACACAGGACAGACACTTACGATCGTGATTGGATAAAAGAAGCTGTAATGTCTTTCTTCTGGACGCAATAACCTTCGGTGTATTTGTCCAAACTTCCATTCCTTCGTTGATTGGATATACACAGGCTGTCACCAGACTGCGAGCCCCTTTTACTTCCACCACACACATACGGCAGGCGCCGATCTCATTGATTTCTTTGAGGTAACATAACGTCGGGATTTCAATCTGTGCAAGGCGAGCCGCCTCAAGAATCGTGGAACCCTGCGGTGCGGATACCTCTCTTCCGTTTATTTTAATTGTAATATTTTCCATGATTGATTCCTCCGTTACTCTTTATAAATAGCGCCAAAACGACACTTATCGATACAGGTTCCACATTTCACACATTTACTTGTGTCAATGCTGTGTGCCACTTTTACCTGACCTTCGATAGCATCTACCGGACAGTTACGTGCACATAATGTACAACCTTTACATTTCACAGGATCAATCTTATATGTAATGAGTTTCTTACATACACCAGCCGGACATCTCTTGTTTACGACATGCTCAATATATTCGTCACGGAAGTAACGAAGGGTAGAGAGAACCGGGTTCGGTGCAGTCTGTCCCAGACCACAGAGTGCATTGTCTTTGATGTAGTAGCACAGCTCTTCCATCTTATCGATGTCCTCTAAGGTTCCTCGTCCGTCTGTAATCTTCTCTAATAACTCCAGCAGACGTTTCGTTCCGACACGACATGGCGTACATTTACCACATGATTCATCTACGGTAAACTGCAGGAAGAATTTTGCAATATCTACCATACAGGTATCTTCATCCATAACGATCAGACCGCCGGATCCCATCATTGAACCAATGCTGATCAGGTTATCGTAGTCGATTGGAATATCAAAATGCTCTGCAGGGATACATCCGCCGGATGGTCCACCGGTCTGAGCTGCTTTAAATTTCTTGCCATTTGGAATACCACCGCCGATATCTTCAATAACAGTACGCAATGTCGTTCCCATCGGGATTTCTACCAGTCCGGTATTATTGATTTTTCCACCAAGTGCAAATACTTTTGTTCCTTTGGATTTTTCTGTACCCATGGAAGCAAACCACTTTGGTCCGTTGATGATAATCTGCGGGATATTAGCCCATGTCTCAACGTTATTTAAAATGGTCGGACTCGCAAACAATCCTTTAACAGCCGGAAATGGCGGTCTCGGACGCGGCTCGCCACGGTTTCCTTCGATGGATGTCATCAGTGCGGTCTCCTCGCCACAGACAAACGCACCCGCACCGAGACGAAGTTCGATGTCAAAATCAAATCCACTCTCAAAAATATTTTTGCCAAGCAGTCCGTATTCTCTTGCCTGGTTAATCGCAATCTGCAGACGTTCTACCGCGATCGGATACTCTGCACGCACATAAATGTAACCCTGATCTGCACCGATAGCATAGCCCGCAATAGCCATAGCCTCAAGTACAACATGTGGATCACCTTCCAGAACAGAACGATCCATAAATGCACCCGGATCTCCCTCATCGGCATTACAACAGACATATTTCTGCACATTTCCACGGTTTCCGGAAGCAAATCTCCATTTCAGACCAGTCGGGAATCCTGCACCACCACGTCCTCTTAAACCACTGTCTAAAATTGTCTGGATAACTTCATCCGGAGTCATCTCTGTCAGAACTTTTCCAAGTGCTTCATAGCCGCCGGTTCCAATATATTCATCAATGCTTTCCGGATTGATGACACCACAGTTTCTCAATGCGATTCTGTGCTGTTTTTTATAGAAAGTTGTCTCATTTAAGGATTTGATTCCTTCCGGCGCCTGAGCCTCATGGTATACGAGACGTTCCACGATACGACCTTTTAATAAATGCTCGGAAACAATCTCCTCAACATCCTCCGGACGTACTTTGGAATAAAACACTGCCTCCGGATAAACAATCATAACCGGTCCTTCTGCACACAGACCATGGCATCCTGTTTTAACAACCGCTACTTCATTTTGTAATCTATTTTTCTTTAATTCCTCTTTTAAAGTCTGAATAATCTGCTGACTTCCGGAAGAAGTACATCCGGTTCCTCCACAGACTAATACATGTGAACGATACATTTAGTCACACCCCCATTACATATTCTCATCTACGTGAAGTAAATATTTATCCAACACCTGACCTCTTACAAGATGCTGTTCCAAAATTTCTTTTGCTTTTTCTTCGTTTACTTTCACATACGTTACTTTTTCTTTGCCCGGTTCATATACTTCTACGATCGGCTCATACTGACATAATCCGATACAACCGGTCTGGGTGACTGTCACATGCTCCAATTTTCTATCTTCTACTTCTTTTACGAGCAGATTTAAAACCGGACGCGCACCGCTTGCGATTCCACAGGTAGCCATGCCGACAACAACACGTGTATTATCTGCATGTTCAGAACGCATTCCGATCTGCCCTTTCATTTTATCCCGAATGGCTTTCAATTCTTCTAATGATTTCATATGATCCCTCCTTCGAATTACCCGGGGTAATTCTGCATTCTATTAATATCCGATTCATTTTCTTCCAGATAATCTCTGATGAAGGAAGAAATTTCCGGTGTATCCAAAGGGATATCCCCAAGCATTTCCCGCATTTCCTTCGTATCCAGATGAAACTCTGCCTCATTCACCTGGTAGCCATAATAAAATTCAATATCCGGATGCATCACGATCAGTGAATAAACGGTCTCATTAAGATTTCCAAGCGGCATACAGTCAATATGATCGGTACAAAATATCGCCTGAATATCCGTCCCTTGACCCAACACGGATGATATGGAAAATGAGCCGCCGGTACATTCTGCTTCCTGTTTAAAAAACGGAATTCCGAGTCCGACTTTCCGGGTAGTCCTTGTAGTATAAAAAGGATCTGTCACCCGCTTCACTGTCTCTGCATCCATTCCTGTTCCGTTGTCCTTGATCTGAACCTTTATCTGCTGTTTAAACGTATTTACCCAAACCATGATTTTAATTTGTGTCGCTTTTGCGGATATGGAATTTTGTGAGATATCCAGAATATTTAATGATATTTCCGGTAACATTACATGTATTTTGCCAGAATACCATCCAGCTCATCCGGAGTCAGACGACCATACACATCATCATTGATCATCATAACCGGCGCAAGACCACAGGCACCGATACAACGACAGGCATCCAGAGAGAATTTTCCATCAGCAGTACACTGACCACCGGCAATTCCGAGAATGTCCATAAGCTTGTTATAGATATCACCTGAGCCCTTTACATAGCAGGCTGTTCCGAGACATACAGAAATTTTGTACTGTCCTTTCGGATATAAATTGAACTGGGAGTAAAAGGTTGCTACTCCGTAGATTTTTTCCATTGGCACATCCAGTTCATCTGAGATCATTTTCTGAACTTCATATGGAAGATAGCCGTAGATTTCCTGCGCCTTCTGCATGATCGGCATCAAACAGCCTTTATCTTCGCGCAGTTCGTCGATGACTGCATGCAGCATCGCTTCCTGTTCCTGTGTTCCGTTAAACGGAACAGATTTTGTTTTTTCCAAAATTATCCCTCCTAATATCCAATGTACTTTTTTTAATACATCTGTCTTTTATACTACCATCTGTTTTCACAATAATCAACAATTTTTTCTGGTTAGGTTTGTATAATTTATATACTTTTTATCACATAATTGTTCAAACTGCAATACATGTGCAAGTATGTTATAAAAATAACAAGTCTTTTTTGTTGAAATATAACAAATTACATGCTATACTAATTCAAAAATATTGTGCATTTAAAAAAGTACAAAATCAGAAATTTTGGAGGCTGCTATGACGATCGCACAAATCATTTCGCTGCTGGAAGCCACTTCTCTGTCTGACACGCCGGACCTTGAGCACACCATTGAAAGTGTCTGTGGATCTGACATGATGAGTGATGTTCTGGCATTTATCAAAAAAGATGCATTATTACTGACCGGTCTGAATAACCTGCAGGTCATCCGCACCGCTGAGATGCTTGATATTGTCTGTCTGGTCTTTGTACGGGGCAAACAACCTCAGCCGGAGATGCTGCAGATGGCTGAAAATCTCGGCATAACTGTTCTGACCACGGAACACACTATGTTTGATGCCTGCGGCATTTTATATCATGCAGGACTACGGGGAGGAAGCCGAAACGATGCCTAGTATACATTATCAATACACCGTGGATGGTGATGATTTCACCCTGGCCGGTGAAGCAAGCAGTGCTTTAAAGCAGACACTAAAACTAATGAACCTGGATGCAGATATCATCCGCCGCTGTGCCATTGCCATGTATGAAGGAGAAATCAATATGGTAATCCATGCAAACGGTGGTATCATCGACGTAGATATCTTTCCGGATAAAGTTGTCATGGTGCTGACGGATCACGGTCCCGGAATCCCTGATGTGCCGCTTGCTATGCAGGAGGGATATTCCACCGCCGGTGAAGAGGTCCTGAATCTTGGTTTCGGAGCCGGTATGGGACTTCCAAACATGAAGCGTTCTTCCGATGAAATGCATATCGACACTTCCATTGGTGTCGGGACTACCGTCACCATGACTATCTATATAAGGACGATCTGATCATGAATAAATTTTTTCACTCAGTTTATCTGGACAGTGACAAATGTACCGGATGTATCACTTGCCTGAAACGATGTCCTACACAGGCCATCCGCGTCAGAGACGGAAAAGCACATATCATCAATGAATTTTGCATTGACTGCGGCGAATGTATCCGGCATTGTCCACATCACGCCAAGCATACAAAACGGGATTTTATTCCGGTTTTAAAAGATTATAAATATACGGTGGCACTTCCGGCACCTTCCCTGTACAGCCAGTTCAATAATGTCAAGGACACAAATATCATCCTGACAGCACTGGTTCTGGCCGGCTTTGATGATGTGTTTGAAGTAAGTGCCGGTGCAGAGATCATCTCCGAACTTTCCCGAAAGTATATCAGCGAACATCCGGAACTTTACCCATTGATCAGCACTGCCTGCCCGACAGTCGAACGTCTGATCCGTGTACGTTTTCCGGGATTAATTCCACATTTGCTGCCAATTCTGCCACCGATGGAAGCTGCAGCTATTATTGCCCGGAAACGAGCCGCAGCCAAAACCGGTCTGGATTCATCCGACATTGGCATCATTTTTTTGTCTCCCTGCCCTTCCAAAATCACATTTATCCATGATCCACTGGGCATGCGCGAAAGTAATGTCGATGCGGTACTAGCCATTAAAGATATCTATCCGCTGCTGCTCTCTCATATGAAAGAAGCACAGAAACAGTTGGACAATAAGGTTTCCTATACACTCTCCGGCCGTATTGGAAAAGGCTGGGCCATCAGTGGCGGCGAAGCCTATGGCATTATCTCCGATCATTACCTGGCTGCCGATGGCATCGAAAATGTAATCCGTGTACTGGAAGATCTGGAAGATGAAAAAATCTTACCGGGACTGCAATTTGTAGAGCTGAATGCCTGCAGCGCCGGTTGTGTTGGTGGCGTTCTGACCGTAGAAAATCCCTATATTGCCAAAGCAAAAGTAAAACAATCTTCCAAATACGAACCGGTACTTCGGATGCACTGTGCGGATTTTCAGGAAGAACCACCTGAAATTTTTGGCTGGACCGAACCGGTAGCTTATGAACCTGTGTACACTCTGGGAGCAAATATTTTTGAAAGTATGGAAAAAATTCTGGAAAGCCAGGAAATCCTAAAGGAACTTCCCGGACTGGATTGTGGTTCCTGCGGTTCTCCGACCTGCAAAGCCCTGGCCGAAGATATTGTAAAAGGCGTAGATTCCGCCCGCAAGGAAGACTGTATCTATTTGATGCGGGAACAATGGAAAAAGCACACCGGGAAAAAGGAGGAAAAAGAATTATGACTGTAAAAGAACTGACCCTTACGGACAATTATGAAATCGTACATCTTGGTGATCCGGAGGCTGTAATCTCTGAACCGTATTGTTGCGATCTGCTCAGTATTGCCATGGGAAATGCACCGGCTACTTCTGCCTGGTGCACTGTTATGAGCAACATGAACACCCTGGCAGTGGCCTCTCTAACGGAATGTGCCTGCGTAATTCTCTGTCACAATGTTTCCATTGATGAAAACATGAAGCTGAAAGCGGTCAGCGAAAATATGAATGTACTCCGAACAGCAAAACCAATCTTCACTACTGCCCTGGAGGTTTATAAAAAACTGCATGAAAACCCTGACTTATGATCTGCATCTCCACTCCTGTCTGTCCCCCTGCGGAGACAATGAAATGACTCCTGCCACCATTGCAGGCATGGCAAAAATCATTGGTCTGGATCTGATTGCACTGACAGATCACAATTCATGCAAAAACTGTCCTGCAATCCAGAAAGCAGCGAATGCGTACGGAATTCTTTTTCTGCCTGGAATGGAACTGACCACTGCAGAAGAAGTTCATGTACTGTGCTATTTTCCACAGCTGAATGCAGCCATGAATTTTGATTCCTATGTATCATCACATCTGCCACACATTCCAAACAAACCGGCTTTGTTTGGCGAACAACGCATCTGCGATGAAGAAGATCAGATACTGGGGCAGGAAAATCGTCTGCTAATCTCAGCCACGGATATTCCTTTCTCTTCCGTATATGATCTGGTACAGCAGTTTGACGGCATTATGGTTCCTGCTCACATTAACAAACCAAGTACCAGTCTTCTCGGAAATCTTGGTTTTATTCCGGAAGACAGTCGCTTTTCCTGTGCAGAAATAAAAAATGATGCGGACTGGCCATTGCTTCAGCAACAATTCCCCTATCTGCAGCATTGCAATCACCTGTGCAGCTCCGATGCCCATGATCTGAACGCAATCCATGAGCCGATTTATACCCTGCAGACCACCGGTACCACTCCGGAGGATCTTCTGGCAGCAATTCAAACCCGGATCTGACTGCTGACGGTCTGCATTCCGGCATTGCAAAAAGCATTGATAAAAAACAAAAGGCAGGAAGTTTTAAACAAGAAAAGCTGTAAAACAGACCGGTGATATCATCTCACCATTTCTCTTTTACAGCTTTCCTTATTGCGAAAGCGGACATTCACAATCCGCTTTCGCTACTTACTCATGAACGCATGTAAGATTTGACGCGTGATTCCGGTCAGCGTAAGCTGACATATTCGTCTCTGAATCACTGCGCATCTACACTTCATTTCGGATACGTTACTCAATAATTACTTTTTTTCCATATTTCTCACCCAGATTTTCTACAGAACCATCTGTGTTCTGAATATCAATCTGATTGAGCTGGCTGCGCAGATTTTTGCGAAAAGAAGCGATATATTCTTCTCGCAATAATGCCTGTTCTTTTTTCTCTGTCTCTGTCAGACCTTCTGCTTTTGCTTTATGATATAATTCATTGATTCGTTTTACTTTTTCATCTGTCATACTCATCTGTTATTCCTCCTTCTTAATCGTATCATTTCTATCACTTTCAGGATATTTATGCTTACTCTGTACTCGAAACTCTACCGATTCTGCAGATATGCATGAATATCAAATGTCTCATCGTTCTGTGCACGGAATAAGGTTCCACGAAACGTACCACTGATAATCTGATGGATAATTCCCACATCTTTGCCATTTGCAATGATCATGTCTGTGCCGGATGCGGTTGCAATGCGGGCAGCTGACAGTTTTGTCGCCATCCCACCGGTTCCCACATCACTTCCTGTGGACTGCTTTGCCATAGCATCATAATGTGCATCCATTTTTTCCACACACTCTACCAATGTTGCCTCCGGATTCTTTCGTGGGTCATCCGTATAAAGACCGTCAATATCAGATAGCAAAATCAGTAAGTCTGCGCCTGTAAGAGATGCTACGATAGCAGAGAGTGTATCATTGTCACCAAAATGCATCTCATAAGTGGATACGGTATCATTTTCATTGACAACCGGAATAATCCCCAGTCGAAACATTTCTTCAAACGTATTTTGCGCATTCTGACAGGATTCTTCCTCTAACATTGTATCCTTTGTCATAAGAATCTGTCCGGCTGTCTGATTGTACTCCGCAAACATCCGCTGATATGTCATCATTAGCCGGGCCTGTCCAACAGCTGCACACGCCTGTTTTGTAGAAATATCTTCCGGGCGGTTCTGTAGTCCGATGGCCTGACGCCCCACTGCGATAGCACCGGAACTTACCAGGCAGACATCCATCCCCTGATTTCTCAGATCACAAAGTTCCCGCACCAGCTTTTCAATTTTCATCAGGTTCATACTTCCAGTCTGTGGATGCTGTAAGGACGAAGAACCGATTTTGACTACGACTCGCTTTTTATATTTAAAATAATCATTTACATTCATTTGTATCTGCTCCTCTTATGATGATGTAATTTCTCACGCACTGTGCCATTCATATGTAATACAAATTTCCTTTATAGAATGCTTTTCCATCGTTGACACTCTTATGTTCTATGATACATCGGTAATGTAATTTCTGTCAATACTCATATAGCGCACTCAAAAAATGCTGCCCTGAATACTCAGGGCAGCATTTGTAGTGTAGATGTGCAGTGATTCTGAGAACAATATGTCAGCTTTCGCTGGCCAGAATCACGCACCAAGTCTCACGTGCGTTCGACTTGAACAAATTCTTAAGCAGTAACCTTTTTGCCTGTAATAATCTTCTTCGGACATTTCTCAGCACATGCGCCACATCCGGTACATTTTGACTGATCAATGTGTGCGATATTATTCTCTACCGTAACAGCGCCTGACTCACAGACTCTCTCACACATTTTACATCCGATACAACCAACTTTACAAGCAGTCATAACCTGTTTACCCTTATCCTGGGAACTACACTGTACGATATGTTTTGCATCATACGGCACAAGTTCGATCAGGTTCTTCGGGCAGGCTTTGATACATTTACCGCAGGCTTTACATTGCTCTTTATCAACAACTGCAACGCCATTTTTGATATGAATTGCATCAAACGGACAAGCTTTCACACACTCACCAAATCCAAGACATCCAAAATTACATTTTTTCGGTCCGCCATTCGGTACGAAAGCCATCATGGAGCAATCCTCTACTCCATAGTATTCATAATCTGCATTTGCATTCTCACATGTTCCTGCACATTTTACAAATGCAACTTCACGAACAGATTCACCAACTTCCTGACCCATGATCGCACCGATTTTTGCTGCTACTGCAGCACCACCAACTGGACAGGAACCAACTTCTGCTTCGCCTTTTGCAATCGCTGCAGCAAGACCGGAACATCCGGCAAAACCACAACCACCACAGTTATTTCCCGGAAGAGCTGCTAATACTTCTTCCTCTTTCGGGTCTACTTCTACTTTGAATTTCTCACCGGCAATCCCAAGGATAATACCAATGACAATACCTGTACCGCCGACTACAACAGCGGCAATAATAATTGCTGAAACGCTCATCTGTATACCCTCCTAAATGACGCCGGAAAATCCCATAAATGCAATTGACATCAGACCTGCTGTTACCAGCACGATTGCGGAACCCTTGAAAGGTGTCGGGATATCATTGTACTCGATCTTCTCACGAATACCTGCCATAATGACAATTGAAATGGTAAATCCAACTGCTGTTGCGAAACCATTGATTGTACTTACGCCAATACCATAACCATACTGTACATTGTTCAGGGCAACACCAAGAACGGCACAGTTTGTTGTGATCAGTGGTAAGAAAATACCAAGTGCGTTGTACAATGGCGGCATTGATTTCTTCATAAACATCTCTACGAACTGAACCAATGCAGCAATAACTAAAATAAATACAATTGTTCTTAAATAGGTAATATCAAACTGCTGCAGGATAAATTTATCCAGCACACTTGTGATAAAGGATGCAATTGTAATAACGAAAATAACTGCGGCACCCATTCCGGCTGCAGTATTTACCTTTTTGGATACACCGAAAAACGGACATAAGCCAAGGAACTGGCTCAGGACAACGTTATTTACAATGGCAGAGCCGATTGCGATAAGTAATACCTCTTTCATCTGAACCTTTCCTCCTTATTCTTTCTCATCTGTTCCTGCAGTGAATACCTTTCCTTCACAGCAACTGCTTGCACAAGCTGCACAGTCACCATCGAAGCATCCGGTTCTTTCTTTCACTGCAATACCTTTTTTACGTTTTGCTTCACGGAATGCATTCTGGATTGCGATCAGCATAGCTAATACAAAGAATGCACCAGGAGCAAGTACAAAAATTGTGATTGGTGTAAATCCTGCTTTGCCTGCAGCTGCATCAGCTAACGGAAGAAGCTGGAAACCAAAAATCTGTCCGGATCCAAGGATCTCACGAACTGCACCGATACATGTCAGACCAACAGTAAATCCAAGTCCCATACCGATACCATCAAAGATAGACGGAAGAACCGGGTTCTTTGAAGCATAACTCTCGGCACGACCAAGAATGATACAGTTTACTACGATCAGAGGGATATAGATACCCAGTGATGCATACAGGGATGGTACATAACCCTGCAGTAAAAACTGAACAATAGTTACCAGAGATGCAACGACAACGATGAATGCCGGTACACGTGCACTGTCCGGAATAATCTTACGGAGCAGTGAAATTAAAAGGTTTGAAAATACAAGTACGAGTGTCGTGGAAAGTCCCATACCTATACCGTTAATAGCTGATGTTGTAACAGCCAGGGTCGGGCACATACCGATCAACATAACGAAGGTAGGGTTCTCTTTCACGATACCGTTTACAATACGTTCTATACACTTATTCATTTAAAAGTTCCCCTCCTGTTATTGTGCAAGTGATCTGTAATAAGCCAGTCCAGCATTTACAGCACTTGTAACAGCGCTTGATGTGATTGTAGCACCACTGATTGCATCGATCTGGTTATCAGATGTTGCACCTGTCTTTGTAACTTCAAATGATTCTACCTGTTTGCCTGCAAACTGAGAAGAGAAAGAATCTTCTTTTGCTTTCATACCAAGTCCGGCAGTATCATTGATTGTTGTGATGGAATATCCGTTTAATGTGCCATCGTTTGTAACACCGATGGATAAGGTAACATCTCCACCATAACTATTCGGGTCTGTTACGGAAATAACATAACCAAGTTCTGCACCACTTGCATCTACAGCGACAACACAGTTTTCAATCGTGTCATCTGCGTATCCTGCAGCTACAGCTGCTTCTGTTGCTTTTTCAGAATCAAATCCGTCCATATCGTTGAATGCATCTGCATCCGGGAATACCGTACGGTATGCATTCTGCTGAATGTTATAATTTGCTTTTTCAATTGGGGCTTTTGTAATGCCATATACAGCACCCAGGCCAAGACCCGCGATAACTGTGATCAGAAAAAGGATCAGGGCATCTTTAATGATTTTTCCATTCATTATTTTTCCCCTCCTTTACCAAATGGTTTCGGGATTGTAAATCTCTCGATTAACGGTACCAACATGTTTGCAAAGATAATGGAGTAAGAACATCCCTCTGCTGATGCACCGAACATACGGAAAATACCAAGGAGGCATCCGCAGATAATACCATAAATAATTTTTCCTTTCGGAGTGATCGGAGAAGTAACATAATCTGTTGCCATAAAGAATGCACCGAGGATCAGTCCACCGCCGCATACTTCCTGAACTACGAACTGTCCAAGATCACCACTTCCGAGATGTCCGCCAAACAGTACAATAAAGATCACGAAAGTGATAATGTATGTACCAGGAATTCTCAGATCGATCACACCCAGCAGGATCAGGAAAATTGCACCGATCAGAAGCGCAATTACGGATGTCTCACCGATAGTACCTGCGATACGGCCGGTAAACATAGCCATTGTATCGCTATAAAGTGCTCCGTCTTTGATCACTGCCAGCGGAGTAGCTCCGGACACACCATCAAATGTGAAGCTTGTCATAGGACCTGTAAATGCAAGAAGCAGGAAGCATCGAGCACCAAGTGCCGGGTTCATGAAGTTCTGTCCAAGTCCGCCAAAAATCATTTTTACAACAACAATGGCAAATGCACCACCGATGATCGGAATGAAGAACGGAACGGTGTGGGACAGGTTCAGACCGAGAAGTAAACCGGTAACGACACAGCTTAAATCACCTATGGTCTGTTTCTTATGTGCAATTTTGTTATATAAGTATTCGGATACCAGGCAGCTTGCGATAGAAACAACAACAACTGCCAATGCACGCGGTCCGAAATTGATAATACCAAATACAGTAGCCGGAAGTAATGCAATGATTACATAAAGCATGATTCTCTGTGTACTGTCTTTGGCTCTTATATGTGGTGATGATGTAACATTGTATAACTCACTCACAATAATCCACCTCTTTCTAACGTTTTTTATTTTTTCCGTCTGTTTGCAAGAATTGTTTTTCTCATGGATTTAATCGACTGTGCAAGATTTCTCTTTGCAGGACATGTAAAGCTGCAGCTTCCACATTCCACACACTCCATGCCGTGCCACTGTTCAAATGGCTCTTCCAGATGTTTTTCTGCATAATCAGCAAGTCTGGAAGGAACAATTCTGGATGGACATGCTTCTACACAACGACCACAGTTAATGCATGCTGTTGCATTCTGGCTTGCATCCTCAACCGCATCATCTGTCAGACATAACAGTGCTGATGTTGTCTTGGTTGTCGGAACATCAAGTCCGAACATTGCAAATCCCATCATAGGACCGCCGGAGATTACTTTCTTCGGCTGAGTCTTAAATCCGCCTGCTGCTTCTACTAATTCTGCATAATTTGTTCCAATACAGACATAGAAGTTCTTAGGATCAGTGATCGCATCACCTGTAATAGTAACAATACGATGCATTAGCGGTCTGCCAAGCTTAACTGCATGATAAATAGCAACAATGGTATCAACATTATCTACGATACAGCCAGCATCAGCCGGAAGCATGGTAGAGTTAATCGCTCTGCCTGTTGTTGCGAAAATCAGCTGACGTTCAGAACCCTGCGGATATTTTGTCTTTAATGCTTTCACTTCCATTCTCGGTTCATTTTTTGTCAACTCTGTCAGTTTTGCAATACAATCCGGTTTGTTATCCTCGATACCGAAAATACCCTTTGCATTGTCAAACAGTGAAAGAATGATTCTCATTCCCTCGATTAATTTCTCCGGCTCCTCGACCATTCTTCTATAATCAGATGTCAGATACGGTTCACACTCTGCACAGTTTGCAATAATGTAGTCGATTTTTTCCGGTTCCTTCGGTGAGAGTTTTACATGTGTCGGGAATCCCGCACCACCCATACCTACGATACCGGCATTCTGAATCTTCTTGATGATCTCTTCTTTGCTCAGAGACGCTACATCGTCTACCGGTGTAAACTCCAGAGATTTAAACTCCCCGTCATTTTCAACCACGATAGAGTTCACCATGTCCCCGACTGCAACACGACGTGGCTCGATTGCCTTAACCGTGCCGGAAACTGTTGCATAAATCGGTGCAGATACGAAACCGCCTGCTTCAGCGATCATCTGTCCCTTCAATACAGCATCACCTACTGCAACCACTGGCTTTGCCGGTGCACCAATGTGCTGTGATAACGGATAAACCAGATCACCTTTGGGTAAATATTCCTGAATCGGTTTATCTTTCGACAAGTCCTTTCCATCATATGGATGGACACCGCCCTTAAAAGTACATAAGCCCATAACCTGTGCCCCACTTTCTCTAAAATAGTTTCCACAGAAAAATTATTAATTCTGCATAATATCGAAAAGTATTATAACACACTTCCAAAAAAAAGTATTAAAATCCATGCAATTTTTCTTTTGTATTGAAAAAAATACCAGACAAGCTATAATGAATTGGAATAAATACAAAACTACAGGAGAACGATGATAATATGATTACAAAACAGACAATTTTTTCATGCGCAGAGCTTGCTGATTCCATCCGGACTTTTCTGACCGCAGACACGCTTCTACTGGATATTGAAACTACCGGTCTGTCCGCTGCGCGGCATTTTATTTACTGTATTGGCTGTTCTTATCTGTCTCCGGACAAGAGTGACAGCATCACGGTTCAGCTTTTTTTTGCTGAAAAACCGGAACAGGAAGCAGAACTTCTGGCTGCACTGACAACACTCTTGCAAACTCACAAAAGGATCATTACCTTCAATGGCAATTCCTTTGACCTTCCTTTTCTCAAAAAACGGTACGAAATAAATCATATCAAGCAACCATTTTCCGATACTCAGTCGGTGGATCTGTACCGGGAAGCCTGTCATCTGAAGAACCTGATCCAATTACCGGATTACAAACAGAAATCCATTGAAACCTTTCTCGGTTGTTTTCGGGAAGATTCTTATACCGGCAAGGAACTGATCACCCAGTATCTTCTATATAATGAAAATCCTACAGAAGAATTGCTCCACAATCTCCTTCTGCACAATGGCGAAGATGTCCGTGGAATGTATGATCTGCTCACGATGCTTTGCTACTCTGATTTTCTGAGCGGAAATTTCCAGATTGAAACTGTAGTCCTCTCATCCACAGATCAAATATACTACTGTGACATCACGCTGTCCGTATCTTATGTGTTTCCTCAGAAAGTCACTGTTGTTCTGCCTGAAGCATCCCTTATGCTCCAGGGCAAGGAGGCATTGATCTCCTTTCCGGTTCATCATGGAAGCCTGCGGCACTATTTTGCAGACTACAAAAACTACTATTACCTACCGGAAGAACAGACCATCATCCATAAAAGTCTTGGTTCCTGTGTAGATCCCGATCATCGGGAAAAAGCGACAAAGCAAAACTGTTATCTGGAAAAAACCTGTCATTATCTCACACATTCTGTTCCCGATAAATGTAGCTATCTGCGCAAAGATTATTCTGATACTGCCACTTATTTTGAGTTTTCAAAAGTAACAGCCGTTCCGAACGAATCGTTACATTTTCCGGATACACAATTAAAGCAGCTGCAATCCTTTCTCTCATCTTATCTGAAACATCTCCTGCACTGAGTATCTACTTGCATAAAGCTCTTTTGCTTGACAGGAAATTCATTGTAATTTACTAATCAAGCAGAAAAGGAGAATGCTTTTGCATTCTCCTTTTTTATAACATTCTTAATTTGGTTAGAATCCTACTCTTCCTCAGCAGTCTCTGCCTCTGTATCTTGTGCGAGTGCTTTGATGCTCAGGCTGATTTTTCTGTCTGCTTCATCAAAATCAACGATTTTAGCTTCGATTTCCTGTCCGATGCTTAATACATCAGCAGGTTTCTCAACATGATCTCTGGAGATCTGGGAAACGTGAAGTAATGCATCAACACCCGGCGCAAGCTCAACAAATGCACCAAAGTCAGTCATACGAGCAACTTTACCAGTTACAACTGTACCAACCGCATATTTCTCAGCTGCGTTGTTCCAAGGATTCTCCTCTGGGAATTTAACGCTGAGTGCAATTTTAGTATCTTTGATATCTTTGATGAATACTTTTACAGTATCGCCAACTTTATAGATTTTCTTAGGATTGTCAACACGACCCCAGGACATCTCAGAAATATGAAGTAATCCGTCAGCACCGCCAAGATCGATGAAAGCACCGAAGTCTGTGATATTCTTAACAGTTCCTACAATTACATCACCTACGTTGATTTTCTCTAATAACTCTTTCTGTTTACGCTCTTTTTCAGCAACCAGAAGCTGTTTTCTATCGCCGATGATACGTCTTCTTCTCGGATTGAACTCAGTTAATACAAACTGGATTTCCTGATCTTTGTATTTGCTAAGGTCTCTCTCATAAGTATCAGATACAAGGCTTGCAGGAATAAAGATTCTTGTTTCATCCAGAACAACACTTAAACCACCGTCTAACACCTGGCTTACAGTACCTGTTAATACTTCTTCGTTCTCAAATGCCTCTTTCAGACGCTCGCTGCCTTTTTCTGCTGCAAGACGTTTATATGTAAGGAGAACCTGTCCCTCACCATCGTTAACTTTCAGAACTTTTGCTTCCATTGTGTCACCAACAGAAACTACAGTAGTAAGGTCTACATTAGAGTCGTTTGTGTATTCATTTCTGGTAATAATTCCGTCTGATTTATAGCCAATATTCAGGATAATTTCATCCGGTTTCACATCTATAACAGTGCCTTCGACTACCTCTCCATTTCTGATTGTTTTTAAAGATTCTTCCAACATTTGTTCAAAACTCATTTCTGACATATTTTTGAACCTCCTCAATAATATTATTTGGGGTAGAAGCCCCAGCTGTAATACCTACGTAGTCGAAACGCGAAAAGTCAGAATTCTCTAGATCTTCTTTCGTTTGTATAAAGTAAGTATTTCTACAATTTTCAGAGCAGATCTCATACAGTTTCCGTGTATTGGAACTGCTTAACCCACCGATCACCAACATGGCATCCACTTTCGCAGAAAGCTCTTTTGCAGCTTCCTGACGTTCTTTTGTGGCACTACATATGGTATTATGTACGATGATTTCACTGTCCTTGTCCACCGTACTCACACTATAATACCCTTTTTTTTGAATAATTTCAACAAGTTCTTGAAATTTATTGTAATTAAATGTTGTTTGTGCGACAATACAGACCTTTTTCCATGCGTTCAGATCCAGCTTTTCCACATCTGATTCACAATTAATGACAACTGTACGATCTGCATGCGACCAGCCAACTATGCCCTGCACCTCCGGATGATCAACGCTTCCGATAATAATGACCAGGTAACCTTTATCCGAATATTCCTGCACCAGCCGGTGGATTTTTTTTACAAATGGGCAGGTAGCATCTATCACACGCAGTCCGTCTGCGACCAATGTTTCCTGTTCCGCTTTTGTCACACCATGGGAACGTATGATCACAGTGCCTTCCGCCTGCTCTTTTGCTTCCTCCAGCGAATGAATGACCTGAACTCCCTTCCGTTTCAGATCCGCGATCACTTCTTCATTATGAATGATCGGGCCATATGTATACACAGGCGAATGTTCTACTGCTTCCTGATATACCGTATCCACCGCACGATTTACCCCGAAACAGAATCCCGCCATTTTTGCAAGTTCTACTTTCATGCCTCAAGCCCTGCCTTTTTCGCATACTCATAAATAGCCTCCACCACTTCATCAATATTCAGCTCAGAGGAATCCAGCATTACAGCATCTTCTGCCGCTTTTAACGGTGCGATCTCCCGATGCATATCCCGGTAATCACGTTCGCTGATATCTTTTTCGATTTCCGCCAGATCACAGCACTCACCTTTTTCCACTAATTCATCATACCTGCGTTTTGCCCGCACCTGTACACTGGCTGTTAGAAAGATCTTCAGCTGTGCATTCGGAAGCACACAGGTTCCAATATCACGTCCATCCATAATAACATCGTACTGTGCTGCCATATCCTGCTGAAGACTTAAAAGTTTTGCACGGACAAATCCATAACCACTTGTAGCAGATGCCATATTCCCCACTTCTTCCTGACGGATCTGATCTGAGATATCTTCTCCGTTTAACAGCACTTTCTGCACGCCGCCTTCATAAGCCAATGTAACAGAAATATTTTCACAGGCTTCCCTGATTTTTTTTTCTTCCTCCGCCCGAATACCATGCTGCAAAAAGTAGTATCCCATGGCACGATACATAGCACCGGTATCCACATAAACAAAGGATATTTTTTTTGCCAGTTTTTTTGCTATCGTGCTTTTTCCGGCACCTGCCGGTCCATCAATTGCAATATTAAAACTCATCTGTTTCCAACCTCTCTCATCTATCATTTATTAATTTTCCATTTATCTATGAATATTCTTTAAAGATTCCTCTCAGTCTTCTCGACTGAGATAACAAATCTTTCTCATACTACTCAATACTCATACCTGCCAGATATCCGGTAGACCAGGCAATCTGCAGATTAAACCCACCGGTCACCGCATCCACATCAAGCATTTCACCGCACAGATACAGCCCCTGTACCAGTTTTGACTCCATTGTGGACGGATTTACTTCTTTGACTTTAATGCCGCCTCTGGTAACAATGGCTTCTTCTATCCTGCCAAGTCCCGTGATCGTTCCGGGAAAATGTTTGAGCAGCATCAGAAGCCGATGCCGTTCCTCCCTGGTAACGGAATGTACTTTTTTCTCCGGATCAATGCCGGACAGTTCGATCAGCACCGGTATCAATTTTGCTGGAACCAGCCCGTGCAGGGCATTTTTAAATTGTCGGTTCACATTTTCTGCAAAATCACGCTGCAGACGCTTGTCCAACTGTTCTTCCTCTAATGCCGGTTTGAGATCGATCTCAAAATGCAATTCCTGTTTCATATATTTATCCGGAATACAACTGCTGGCTGTCAGTATCAGAGGACCGCTGACACCCTGATGGGTAAAGAGCATTTCACCGAATTCAGAATACAATGTCTTTTTTCCGGACTTTACATAAAAAGTTACATTTTTTAAAGACAATCCCTGCAGCTGTGGAATATATTCCTCTGCTGTGGTCATTCCGATCAGGGAAGGCCGCAGCTCCGTCACCGTATGTCCAAGTTTTTTACACAGTTCAAATCCACTTCCATCAGACCCTGTCGTCGGATAAGACACACCTCCACAGGCAGCCACCACCGCATCAAATGCTTCGATCTGATTTTTTTGATGTGTATCGTGACAATCCCATCGCACACCGGTCACTTTTGTACCGTCACTTACGATTTCCTGCACTTTGGTATTCAGACAGATACGCACTTTTTTTCTGTGCAGTTCATCCGTCAGTACACGGATTACGTCGGAAGCATGATCCGACTGTGGAAACACACGATTTCCACGTTCAATTTTCATCTTCAGTCCAAGTCCTGCAAAATAGTCCATCAGTGCATGATTATCAAAAGTATAAATTGCACTGTAAAGGAATTTTGCATTTTTCATGATCGCTGCAAACAGATCTTCGGTATCACAGGCATTGGTCAGGTTACACCGTCCTTTACCGGTAATATAAATCTTTTTACCCAGTTTTTCATTCTGTTCAAACAACGTTACACGATGCCCGTTTCCTGCTGCGATACACGCTGCCATCATTCCTCCGGCACCGCCGCCGATTACTGCCACTTTGCTCATCCATTTTCTCCGCTTCTACTCGTTAGTTTTCTTACATCACACAATATCATTCTGATATTCTATCGTTTTTATTTCTCTATTCCGGAATCTTCCCGGTCTACGTTATCTACTTTTCCATACCGCATTTTCATATGATCATCGATATAATTGATTTCATCACTCTCATATACCTGATATTCATTCCAGATATCTTCCAACGCTTCCAGTGTCTCAGCCACCTCACTCTGCTTTCTCATGCACAGGGCGACGATCAGTGCGTTGATCACACTCAGCGGAGCCACCAGGGAATCCACAATAGATGCCATATCGCTTTTTGCGATCAGATTGCAGGAAGAATACAGGTTCATCGGGGAATGCACACTATCGGTCAGTGTGATCACTTTTGCGCTCCGGTTATTGGCAAATTCCATGGCTTTTAACGTACGCATCGAATACCGCGGAAAACTGATCCCGATAATCACATCCTCCTCACTGATGCGCACCATCTGTTCAAACAGTTCACTGGAACTGCTGGTATGAAGCAGATGTACATTATCAAACATCAGATTGAAATAGAACGACATAAAACTTGCCAGTGGGGCACAGCTTCGGATTCCCACAATGTAAATATGTTTTGCATTTAAAATAATATCCAGCGCTGATTCAAAGGCATTCTGGTCAATCTGTTCCAGCGTACTCTTGATTTTTTCTGCATCAGACTGCAGCACTGTATCCAAAATCTTTGACTGGCTGATCCGCCCATAGGTCACTTCCATTCGCTGGATAGAATTCAGTTTATTACGCACCAGTTCTTCCAATGCTTTCTGAAATTCAGGATATCCACGATACCCGAGATGTGTCGCAAACCGCACAACCGTGGATTCACTGACTCCTACGACTTTTCCCAGCTTTTCTGCTGTCAGGAAAACCGCCTTGCCATAATTATCGGTAATATACGTGGACAACAGCTTCTGTCCCTTACTCATACTGCTATACTTTTCATTGATCCTGTTAATCAGTTCATTTGAATTATTCATGTTTCTTCTCCATTTTTTATCTGTTACACACAACATCATAACAGATATGATTTCCCGTCTGGTTATGAATAAATCCGCACGGGCAATACCGTGTATAGTATACCTTATATTTTCCCAAGAAACAACAGAAAGAAAATATGTTTCAGACACCAACGATAAGTAAATTTCTCCACCGTTTCCACTACATACACTGGCTGTATCACAATCTGACAGCCATTCAGTAAAATACGATGTTCTCCGATCACATTTCCAGCTTTCACCGGAGCTTCCACGATTTTGGGCAGATTCCATGTTTCCGTAATGACATCGGTATCTGACAATAACAGTTCCTGTCGCACAGTTTCTGTTTCCACCACAAAATGCTCCGGATATGTATATTTATATTTCTTTCTTCCTGTATCTTCCTCTTCTATTTTCACCCCGTTCCGGATCGGAATCTGCCTTTTCTCGCCGTCCGCACTGTACAACTGCCGTACATAGTGTTCATTCCCATATGCAATCAATTTTCTTGCATCCTCCCACTTATAGCCTTTGTTGTTCGGCCAGCCACAGGCCAGCAGTGCAAAGGTATATGTACGATCCTCTTTTCGATATGCTCCCACATAGCAATATCCTGCCTTCGCTGTAAAACCGGTTTTTCCGGATATCACACCTTCCATCATAGAAAGTAGCGCATTGTGATTATTTAATGTTGCCTGGAAGGTACCATCAATACTGCTGATTGTTTTTGAAACAGTCTGCGTAATTTTCAAAAACTTATCATTCTGAATGCAGGCTGCCATGATCCGGCTGAGATCATAGGCCGTTGTCTGATGCGCACCGCCCTCGTCTGATTTATCCAACCCGTTCGGTGTCACAAAGTGTGTATCCAGACAGCTTAATTCTGCTGCACGCTCATTCATCTGCACTGCAAAATGCTGCACGCTTCCTGCCACATATTCAGCAATAGCCACGGCAGTATCGTTATGAGATTCTAACATCAGAGAATAGAGCAGATCTTCCAACAGAAACTGTGTTCCCACAGAACAGCCAAGCCGTACCTTCGGCATACTGCAGGCATATTCTGAAAAAGTCACCGAATCTCCTGTTTTTCCGCTTTCTATTGCCAGCAGACAGGTCATGATCTTTGTAGTGCTGGCATTTGCCATAGGAGAATTTGCCTCTTTTCCATACAGGATCCGACCAGTATCTGCATCTGTCAAAACAGCACTTTTGGCATACAGATCCAGTTCCTCACAATGAAAATCTGAAAATTGATCCACGGTATCCATCTGCATCTGCGTTTCCGGCACACACGTTACTTCCGATCCGCTCATATAGGCAGCATCAAGCGGCTGCTGTCCAAACACATTTTGGCAGAAGCCGGCAAGTAAATATGCGACGCAAAAACATAGTTTCAAATATCGCTTCATAAACATTTATCCATTTTTTATTACTTCTATTGTATGTTTCGGATACCCGCTCATGAATAAAAACTGCCAGCAGCCTGTTATAGCTGCTGGCAGAAAAATTATATTATCTCTGATTCGGCATTTTCCATGCTTCATGATCAGTATGTAACAGTTCATGGGATTTGTGGGACAACGGTTTCTCAAAGAAATCTTCGTAAGCTTTTATTACGGATGGATTTTCATGGGAGAAACGAAGCGGATTCTTCTTATCCAGCTTGTACAGATTTCTTCCACGTACATCGGCCAGTTCCACGCCATCCGTGATTGGCTGTCCACCACCGCCGACACATCCGCCCGGACATACCATCACTTCCACAAAATGATATTCGGCTTCACCGGATTGGATGCGCTCCATCAGTTTTCTTGTATTGCCAAGTCCACTGACAATCGCCGCTTTGATCTTAATGCCTGCGATTTCAACCTCTGCTTCTTTGATTCCCTCCATACCACGTACTACTTTGAACAGATCCGGATCCGGATTCTTGCCATTTAATACATAGTAAGCGGTTCTTAACGCTGCCTCCATGACACCACCGGTTGTACCGAAGATCACACCGGCGCCGGAACCAACACCCAGCGGCTGGTCAAATTCTTCTTCTTCCAGGAAAGCCGGTGAAATCAGTTCTGCTTTTAATACACGATCCAATTCTCTGGTTGTCAGAGAAATATCTACATCCTGTCCGGCTCCTGCATCGTTCATAACCGGAATTGCGCACTCATGTTTCTTTGCCACACAAGGCATAATGGAAACGCTGAAAATTCTGGAAGGATCCACATCCAATATCTGTGCGTAGTAGGATTTTGCCACTGCACCGAACATCTGCTGCGGAGATTTTGCCGTTGACAAATTTTTCACCATATCCGGATACTGGGATTTCACAAAACGCACCCATCCCGGACAGCAGGAAGTAAACATCGGCCAGGAATACTCATCCGCATGCGTCATACGCTCCAGGAATTCATTTCCCTCTTCCATAATAGTCAGATCTGCCGAGAAATTGGTATCAAATACATAGTCAACGCCAAGGGCACGTACCGCTGCTGCCATTCTCTTTTCTGTGGCCATCTCACGCGAAAGTCCAATTCCTTCCCCCCAGGCTGAACGAACTGCAGGCGCAATCTGAACAACTACGATCTTTTCCGGATCATGTACGGCATCCATTAATTTGTCAATATCGTCACGCTCATGCAAAGCTCCCACCGGGCAATGTGTGATACACTGACCGCAGACTGCACAGTCAGACTCTGTGATCTGTTTTCTTCCGGATACACCTACACTGGTACGTTTTCCTGTATTGATCACATCCCAGATCTTCAGCTCCTGTACCTTGTCACAGATTTGTACACAGCGCATGCACTTGATACATTTGCTTGCATCGCGAATAAGCGGAAAATCCTGCGGCCATTCATTCTGCTCATATTTTTCACCAAAAGGAACATCGCCGATATTCAGATCATTTGCCACACTCTGTAACGTACAGTTTCCACTTCTGAGACAGGAAGCACAGTGTGCATCATGCTCAGACAGAATCAACTGTACATTCATACGGCGGGCATGCTGCGCTTTGTAGCTGTTAGTATATACAACCATGCCTTCCTCTACTGCTGTGTTGCAGGAAGCCACAAGTGTCTCCTTTCCTTCAACTTCTACTACGCAGACACGGCATGCTCCGATCTCATTGATTTCTTTCAAATAACACAATGTCGGAATCTTGATTCCGGCCTGAGCGGCAGCTGCCAGAATCGTAGTACCTTCCGGTACCTGAATTTTTTTATTATTGATCGTTAAATTTACCATTCGAACTCTCTGCCTCCTCTCAGTGTACCACAGCCATGACGATCACATCGTAAGCAGCGGCTTGCTTCCTGTACTGCTTCTTCACAGCTCATCGGAAGTTCTATTCCTTCAAAATTTGTCTTTCTCGCCCATGCTTCCACTTCCTGAAGGTTTACACGTCCGCACGGTACTTTATCATTCAACATCGGCTCCGGAATCTCTACATCACAGCTGATCGGATGATGATAACCAAGATACTCGTCGATATTTGCTGCAGCTGCTTTTCCTGCTGCGATCGCCTTGATCACGGTCGCCGGTCCGGATACACAATCACCACCGGCATAAACTCCTACCATATTTGCAGCTCCACCTTTATCTGCCGCAATACGTCCACGATTGACAGCCATTCCAAAATCAGCAAACGGCCCAGATACAATATCTTGTCCGATAGCAACCAGCACAATATCGCATTCCATACGCTCTTCCGGTTTATTGGCCTTACGCGGGGAAGGTCTGCCACCTTTTACCGGTCCGATAATCTGAGGCTGTACCCAAAGTGCACATGCATTTCCCTCTGCATCTGCCTCTACACGAAGCGGAGCTTTCAAAGTAACAAGTTCGATTCCCTCTGCGATCGCACCTTCCACTTCTGCCGGAAGTGCTGTCATATCTTCCTGACGTCTGCGGTAAACGATGCTTACTGTCTCCGCGTTTGCACGCATAGCTGTTCTCGCGCAATCCATAGCTACGTTTCCGCCACCTACGACAACGACACGTTTTCCGGTGTAATCCGGGTATGCTCCGTCACCAATCTCACGCAACATATCAACAGCAGAAATCACGTTTTTGCTGTCTTCCCCTTCAAGTCCGAGCTTTTTATCTGTATGTGCACCGATAGCCACGTAGATTGCATCGTACTCCTGCTGAATCTGTTTCAATTCTTCTGTTCCGATCGTTGTATTTAATTTCACATCCACACCGGTAGAAAGAATCGCATTGATATCCTCCTGCAAACGCTCCCGCGGGAAACGATAATTCGGAATACCATAACGCAGCATTCCACCAAGCTGCTTCTTCTCCTCAAATACTGTACACTGATGTCCCATCAGCTGCAGGAAGTATGCACTTGTCAGACCACTTGGTCCACCACCGATGATTGCAACCTTCTTGCCTGTGGATGGTGCACATGCCGGAACCGGTACTTTATCAGATGGTGCGTTATCTACAATATAACGCTTCATACCGCGGATATTGATGGAGTCATCAATAATATTTCTGCGGCAACGCGCCTCACATGGATGCTCACAGATCAGGGCACATGCCGTCGGGAACGGATTGTCTTTACGGATCAGGCGAACTGCATCCTCACAGCGTCCCTCACCTGCCAGTGCAATATATCCCGGAATATCCACATGCGCCGGACAAAGTGTGACACACGGGATCGGCTGTTCGAATGATCCAAGACATCTGTGGTCTGTAATATGTGAAATATAGTCTTCTCTGAAACCTTCCAGACCTGCCAGCACCATGCGTGCGGATTCAAACCCGATCGCACAGTCAGCAGAATTTTTGATATTTTCTGCGGTCTCTTCAATCAGTTCAAGTGTTTCCATTGTCGCTTCATTGTCCAGAACCTTCTCAAGAAGTCTCTCTAATTGTCCCAGACCAACGCGGCATGGAACACATTTTCCACATGTCTGTGCATGACACACTTTTAAGAATGCCAGCTGCATATCAACCGGACAGACTCCCGGTGGATTTGCCACAATTCGCTGTGTAAATTCTTTCATAAGCTGTTCTGTCGTAGAATTTACCTTGTCAGCTGATGCTACTGATAATCTGCTCATATCCTGTCCTCCTAAATCCTTTACCACTGTAAAGCAAGTATTTGTATACTTTTCACATATCTGCGTATGTTTTGCGATACTTATGTGTCAGATATTAATATATTATTGTATTTTTTTCAATACTGACAAAAGAGTGACCGGGTTTCCTGTTAGTCAGTTCAACCCGTTCACTCTTTTTATTTATTGTGCATAATTCACATTTTTTTGTTTTTATAATTGGTTATTCTTGACAGTAGTTAATTCATTAACAAGATTCTTCAACGAGTTCATGCAAAATCATCGTATATTTTTGTGAACTTTTTTTCGCATTTTATATTGTCACAGTTTCAGTTGGAGCTGTACTTCTTCTTCTGCTTCCTGCTTTAACTCCTCCACTTTTTCCGGGTTCATATCCGGTAGTTCTTCTACGGACTGCACGTCAAAGCAACGAAGAAACTCTTCTGTGGTTCCGAACAGAATCGGCCGTCCCGGTGCATCCAGACGGCCAGCTTCCTGGATCAGCCCATATTCCAGTAATTTATTGATGGCATGCTCACAGGACACACCTCTGATCTTTTCAATTTCCACCCTGGTTACCGGCTGCTTGTATGCCACAATGGACAATGTTTCCAGCAATACATCGGTCAGTACCTGCTTTCTCGGCTGTTTTGCAATCCGGATCAGATATTCATACTGAGACGGCTTTGTACAAATCTGATAAGCACCGTCCAGTTCCAGGATCTGCAGACCACAGTTGTCTGCCTGATACCGGTCTGCCAGATTACGCAGGATCATCTCTGCCTCCCGCTCATTTACCTGGAGTGCAAATGCCAGTTTTTTTATTTCCACAGAGTCACCCATCGCAAACAGAATGGCCTCTGCGGCAGCTTCATATTCTTCTATTTTCATTTTTTAATTACTCCCGTATCTTTTCTTTAAGCATGCTGCCGGCCGGTTCAGACGGCAATCGTCCCACATCTGATATTGCCTGCCCGCAGACAGTAATATATATTTCATCAAACAACTGCTCCTGCACGATCCGGATCCTTCCGGTTTTCATAAACTCCAGCATCGCCAGAAACGTCACAATGATCTCCACCTTACTGCCCTGTCTTTCCAATAGTTCCCGGAAAGAAAAATGCGGATGCTCCTGACAGTATGTTTCCAGATAAATCATCTTCTCATCTAAAGAAACCTCTTCCCGTTCAATTTTCCCAAAACGGGATCGGATCGGATCCATCTTATCTACTTGTTTTCGCATTACTGATTCAAAAATAGCATGCAGTTTTTTCAGATCCCAACCGCGGGTCAGTTCTTCCAGATCCAACGGTTCTTCATAAGAACGCACTTCCTCCGGAATAGATTGATTTTTATACAACCGCCGTCCCGCATCAATCTGCCTGTCTTTCAGTTCCTGAGACATGTATTTGAACAGCTTGTACTGCAGCAGTTGTTCCATCAGTTCCGCACGTGGATCCACTTCATCCTCGTCTTCTGTTTCCTCTTTCGGAAGAAGCCATTTTGATTTGATTTCCAGCAGTGTCGCCGCCATTACCAAAAATTCGCTCATGATATTCAGATCCTGTCGCTGCATCTCCCGAATATATTCAAGATACTGATTTGTAATCTCGACAATCGGAATATCATAAATACTTACTTTATTTTTATCCAACAAATGAAGCAGAAGATCCAGGGGACCTTCGAATACTTCCAGTTTTACCTTTAATTCCATAGGCCAAATTTTCTCCAATCTTACACTATTGTACTGAATCCGCATAAAATTTCAAGGTTTTGTTCACATTTTCTATCATTCTTTTCTGTCTCTTCTTCCTGTTATTGCAATTCTATTACAGATATTATCAGTCCGTACAAAATGTGCATAGATTTCACTTTCCCCTCATACACTTAAAATAAATCATTCCAGCAGGTTGCTTATGAGATTCTTTCTTGGATTATTATTATCCCTGTCTCTTTGTTTTTCAACTCTTGTATACACTGTGAACGCACACTCTGAAAACAACATTTTTATGAATACAACCTCTGATGCAGATGCCGAAACCGCTTCTGACATCACTACGGAACATACAGCTGCACCGGTTCTCACACTGACTGCCTCGAGTGCACTGTTGATGGATGCCGCTACCGGAACGGTTTTATTTGAACAAAATGCTGCAAAAGAACGCCCGATTGCCAGTGTTACAAAAATCATGACACTTCTGCTGATTTTTCAGGCACTGCATAATCAGACCATTCAACTTGAAGACCTCATTCCGGTTTCTGCACACGCTGCCAGTATGGGCGGTTCTCAGGTTTACCTCGAAGAAGGGGAAACACAGACAGTAGAAACACTGATCAAATGTATCGTTGTTGCCAGTGCCAACGATGCCTGTGTCGCCATGGCTGAGCAGCTTGCCGGAAGCGAAGAAGCCTTTGTCCAGCAAATGAACGAAACAGCAGCTTCACTTGGCATGCTGCATACACACTTTGCCAACTGCTGTGGACTGGACACGGAAGGGCACTACTCCACGGCTTATGATATTGCATTGATGTCCCGGGAACTAACGGTAAATTATCCCGAAATTTTTGACTATACATCCATCTGGATGGAAGACATCACGCACCACACCGCCCGGGGAGACACATCATTTACCCTCAATAATACAAATCATCTGATCAAACAATACCCTTATGCAACCGGTCTGAAAACCGGTTTTACCTCGACAGCCGGTTTCTGCCTGTCCGCTACCGCCAGCAAAGACGGGATGGATTTCATCGCAGTCGTGCTGAACGCCCCCAGCAGCAAAGAACGGATGGCTGACATAGAAACGCTGTTTGAATGGGGATTTGCAAACTGTCAGGTATATACTGATGAAAACCTGGATTCTTTGCCAAAGCTCCCCGTTTCCAGAGGCCGACATTCTCAGCTGTCTCTGAAATATGAATCCGCTTTCTATCATCTGGATACTACAAATGCCGCAGGAGAACTGGCAAAAAAAATAGAGCTTCCGGATTCCGTGGAAGCCCCGATCAAAAAAGGTGATATCATTGGCAAAGCCGTGTATACATTAAATGACAACACGGTTGGTTCTGTGAATCTGCTGGCATCCGAGTCCATTCCACTGATCACGCTGAAGGATACCTGCCAGCAGCTTCTGCACCGCTTTTTCCTGTCAGAACCAGACTGAATTTCATTTAAAAATGTCCCTGGCATTCTTGATGCTCACCACCTGCAGAGGTGAGAGTCATCTCACATCTGATATACTGATAACAGCCTCTGTAAATCCACCGTTCCCCAACACTTGAAGCTTTCGTCAATACCGGAGTGATCTGCACTGCGATACAACTGCAGTTTCACTTCATTTGGCATCATGGCCGGATATTTACACAGCAACAGTGCAATCATCCCTGATACCACAGGTACCGCCATAGAAGTACCACTTTTTCTGATATAGGTGCCCGGTCTCGTACCACAGCTGATAATATCAGTTCCGGGCATCAGAATCTCCGGTTTCACTACACAGGATTCCGTAGGACCGCGTCCGGAATAAAGACTTGGTTCCCGCTTTCTCTCATTTATAGTATCCAGACTGCCAACTGTAATAATTTTTTTTGATACCCCGGGGCTGGTCACAGTATTCTCTCCGGGACCATTATTTCCGGCTGCTGCCAGAACAACAATCCCCTGATCCCACGCCTGCTCCACACTTCGTAAAAGACGTTGCTGCAATTCTGGCCGCACCCGTTCCCGCATACCGACAGATATATTGATAACCCGGATCTTCTGTGCATGGTTCTGATTGTATTTCATAATATCTTCAACCGCCTGACAAATATCCAGAATTTTTCCATTCCCATTCTTATCCAGTACTTTATATCCCTGCAGATAACAGCCCGGGGCCACACCGTGAACGGCTCCTTTTCCACCCGCTCCTATAATTCCGCTGATATGTGTTCCATGACCATTATCGTCATAAGGTTGCTGCCTCTGCCTGATATAATCCCGGAATCCCAGAATTCTCCCTTGCAGATCCGAATGTGGATAAATACCTGTATCCAGCACAGCCACCAGGATTCCCTGTCCGAAAATGCCCTGCCGATATGCTGCCGAAGCATGAATGTATGCTAATATTTTTTCCATATAGTAATATATTCCATCAACATGCATTGCGTTCGTTTTATTAACAAGAATCCCTTCTCGTGCGAGTGTGCATCGGTTGTACGAAGTGCTTTTGTTTGATAGGAAATTCATCGTGATCGTATCAATCAGAAAACCGATGAGCAGATTGCCCATCGGTTTTCTTTTCACTATAATTTATTTTACATCTTTCATACTGAAGCTCATTCTGCCCATCTTGTCTTTTCCAAGGCATACAACGGTTACCTTGTCACCAAGTGTCAGAACATCTTCTACACGATTGATACGCTCTTTTGAAATCTTGGAAATATGAACCATTCCCTCTTTACCCGGAGCAAACTCGATAAATGCACCAAACTCTTTGATGCTTACGACTTTACCGGAAAGAATCTGTCCTGCCTCGAAATCTGTCACAATGATGCGGATCAGTTCTGCAGCACGATCCATCATATCTGCATCGGTACCGCAGATAGATACAGAACCCTCATCTGTAATATCAATCTTAACACCTGTCTGCTCAATGATGGCATTAATGGTCTTTCCTCTCTGACCAACGACATCACCAATCTTCTGCGGATCAATCTGCATAGAGATGATCTTCGGTGCATATTTGCCAACCTGTGCTCTCGGCTCAGCAATAGCAGGTAACATAACTTCATCCAGAATGTAAAGTCTTGCTTCACGTGTTCTTGCGATAGCTTCCTCTACAATCGGTCTTGTCAGTCCGTGGATCTTGATATCCATCTGGATTGCTGTGATGCCATCATGTGTTCCGGCTACCTTAAAGTCCATATCGCCAAAAAAGTCTTCCAGACCCTGAATATCTGTCAGAACAATGTAATCATCATCTGTCTCACCTGTTACCAGACCACAGGAAATTCCTGCAACCGGTTTCTTGATCGGTACACCTGCTGCCATCAGAGACATTGTAGATGCACAAATACTTGCCTGAGAAGTAGATCCATTGGATTCAAAAGTCTCAGATACTGTACGGATCGCATACGGGAACTCTTCTTCACTCGGAAGTACCGGTACCAATGCTTTCTCAGCCAGTGCTCCATGTCCGATCTCACGACGTCCCGGTCCTCTGGACGGTTTTGTTTCACCAACAGAGTAAGATGGGAAATTATAATGATGCATATAACGTTTGCTTGTAATATTCTCATCCAGTCCGTCTACTTTCTGAACTTCAGATAACGGAGCCAGAGTGGTGATGGTACAGATCTGTGTCTGACCACGGGTAAACATTGCAGAACCATGAACTCTCGGAATCAGGTCTACTTCTGCTGCCAGAGGACGAATCTGTGTGATTGCACGACCATCCGGACGTTTTTGATCTTTTAAGATCATCTTACGAACAGTTTTTTTCTGATACTGATATACAGCTTCACCGAGAACCGCAAGCCACTCTTCATTCTCTGCAAATGCCTCTTCCAGTTTTTCTGTAATGGCACGGATATTTTCCTCTCGAACCTGTTTTACATCTGTAAATACAGCCTCTTCCATCTCTGCCGGTGTGACAATCTCGCGCATTGCCGCGAACATTTCTTCCGGAACAGCACAGCTTGTATATGCATGTTTCTCTTTTCCGATCTCAGCAACCATATTATTGATGAACGCAATGATTGTCTGATTAATCTCATGTGCCTTATAAATTGCTTCAATCATTTTTTCTTCTTTGATCTCGTTTGCGCCAGCCTCGATCATGATTACTTTCTCAGAGGTAGAAGCAACTGTCAGCTGAAGGTCGCCGTTATCCCAGTCTGCCTGAGACGGATTAACAACGAATTCGCCGTTTACCATACCAATCTGCGTGGTTGCACATGGTCCGCAGAACGGAATATCAGAAATACTGGTTGCAATAGCTGAACCTAACATAGCAAGCAGCTCCGGACGGCACTCCGGATCAACACTCATTACCATGTTATTTAAAGTAACATCATTTCTATAGTCTTTCGGGAATAACGGACGCATCGGACGATCGATTACTCGTGCTGTCAGAACAGCATTTTCAGATGCTTTTCCCTCACGTTTATTGAATCCTCCCGGGATTTTTCCTACGGAGTACATTTTCTCTTCGAACTCTACGCTCAACGGGAAGAAATCAATTCCCTCACGTGGTTTCTCAGATGCAGTTGCTGTAGATAATACAACTGTATCACCATAATGCATAAGTGCTGCTCCATTTGCCTGTGCAGCCACACGGCCGACATCAACACTTAATGTTCTTCCGGCCAGTTCCATTGAATAGGTTTTCTTCATTATCTTCTCTCCTTCTTCACTGTGGCAGGAGACCCGAAACTACTGATCTGTACAAAGAGAGCTATTTCATGAGCAAAAACAGTAACAAGGCTACGAAGAAGCCAAGAAAGGACGTTTTGCGAATGATTTTGAAATGCGCGTGTGAACTGTAAAAATCTCCTTTTGTACACATCAGCGGTCTCGGATAAACCCTCCCGCCAATCCAAAATAGAGCGGAAATACCGCTCTATTCTGACAGCTATCCTGTTATTATTTTCTGATGCCTAATTTTGCGATCAGTGCACGATAACCTTCCAGATCTTTTTTCTGAAGGTAAGCAAGCATACCACGTCTCTGACCAACCATTTTCAGAAGACCTCTTCTGGAATGATGATCCTTCGGGTTCTCTTTCAGATGCTCTGTGAGCTCCTGGATTCTTGCTGTTAAGATTGCGATCTGTACTTCCGGTGATCCTGTATCGTTTGGTGTTCTACCATACTCTGCCATAATCGCTGCTTTTTTTTCTTTTGAAATCATCTTGATTTCCTCCTTCATTTTTTATAATCGCCCAGTAATGCGTGTCTACCAAGTACCGGTCGGAGTGTCCGGGTACTGAGTACGGGCTGTTTACTCACGCCTAATCAATATATCATATTCAATCTGACTTGTAAACCATTTTCTGAAAAACATTTTCTGCGTCTGCGGTAAAACAGACATTCGCAATCCGCTTTCGCTACTTGCTCATGAACGCAGTCGCTTTGCGCTCCGTCAGTGGGAGCTTTTAACTCCCACTGATTAAGCATCCCCCCTTACCCAACGCTTAACGCTCTACGCACTTGAAGCTGGGGAATGCTTATTCTGCGTTCAAATATTTCTTACAAACCAAAATATCCCGATCCATCTGTGCTTTCAGTTCTGCAAGTGAACCAAACTTCTGCTCCGGACGAATAAATTTCAGAAAGGATACGCGGATATCCTTGCCATATAAATCTCCGGAATAATCAAATAAAAACGTTTCAACCCCCATAGGATTTATTCCTTCAATGGTCGGTTTACAACCTACGTTACTGATACCGTCATACTGCTTTCCTTCTGCCAGCACTTTCACTGCATATACCCCTTTTGGCGGAAGCAGTTTAAATGTTTCCGGCCGCTGGTTGGCAGTTGGGATCCCGATGGTCCGTCCAATCTCGTTGCCATGCAGGACCGGACCTGTGAGGAAATAGGAATACCCTAGCAGATAGTTTGCCTCCTCCATATCACCCTCTGCGATTCTGGCACGGATACGGGTACTGCTGATATCCTCCCCCTTATACTGCTTCTTTTTGACGATCACTGCCTCATATCCCAGGTCATCCGCATATTGCTGTAATTCCCGGTAAGTACCGGAGCGCTGATAACCAAAATGGAAATCCGTTCCGGCAACAATCATCTTTACATTGATTTTCTCTTTCAGCATCTGCAAAAATGCATATGGTGAAAGCTGTCGGAACTCGTCCGTAAACGGACACTCAACCAGATAATCCACTCCAGCTTCCGCAAAAATATGTGCTTTTTCCTCATTGGTAGACAATACACTATATGCGTCTTTGTGAATTGCTTTCGGCGGAATATCAAATGTAAAAATCACACATTTGAGCCCCTGTTCTTTTCCCTTCTGCATGGCATCCATCAGATAACGGTGTCCTGTATGCAGACCATCAAATTTTCCGAGGGTAATCACTGAAGGTTCTTCTATTTTAAAATCCAAAGTATCTTTTATATATTTCATCACTGATTGTCAATCCTCTAAAAACATTTTTGAAGGACGGTACAGACCAAGTGTTTCCTGATATTCATACACTGCTGCAAATCTTCCGTCCGACATACGGACACGCACAAGCATGCCGTTCTGCGGTACAATATACTCAGCAAACTGCTCCGGTGCCATTTTATTTCCGTTTTTCAACATCACATCAAACGCCGGCTTTGCTGTCAGCACTGGATATACGAAAAACACCTGTTCTACCGGCGTAATCACTTCTGCCAGGGAACCAGCAGCCTTGTATGACTGAATTTCATCCAACGTATGTGCCTCATCCAATACAAACCCTGCAGCCTGTAAACGGAGCAGACTTTTCATTGCCGCACCGCAGCCAAACTTCTGTCCGATATCATGACACAGTGTACGGATATAAGTTCCTTTCGAACAGGATACTGTCAGTTCAATCTCCGGCAATTCCACACGTTCAATACGAATCTCATAAATAGTTACCGGACGTGCTTTTCGTTCCACTGTCACACCTGCTCTGGCCAGATCACACAGTTTCTTTCCATTTACTTTCAATGCAGAATACATCGGCGGCACCTGCATGATTTCGCCCTGAAAAGTCCGAATCACATCCCGGATTTCGGTCTCTGTCAGCACAGGGACTTCACAGGCTGACAGAACGGTTCCTGTCAGATCCTGGGTATCAGTTTCTATGCCAAGTTGCATCACCGCCCGATAGACCTTATCCGAATCAGTCAGCATATCACATACTTTTGTGGCTTTTCCAAGACATACCGGCAAAACACCTTCCGCATCCGGGTCCAGTGTTCCGGTATGTCCGATCTTCTTTTGTCCACAGATGCCCCGCATCCGTGCCACCACATCAAAAGATGTATATCCCTTTTCTTTGTATACATTTATGATTCCGTTATACATCCATCTTCCTCTGTATCTTTATCTTTCAGCTGCTTTTTCATCTTTGCCAGCACTTTTTTGAGTATTTCATCCGGTTTTCCTTCCATGGATACCCCGGCAGCCCGACTGTGACCGCCACCGCCAAACTCCATTGCAATCTGTGCCACATCCATATAAGAAGCAGAACGCAGACTTACCTTATATGTATCGTTTTCATTCGGATATACAAACACCGCCGCTTCTACGCCTGCCGTAGAACGAAGAGTGCTGACAATTCCATCAAGATCCTTTGGTTCTACATGGAATTTCTCTAACTGTTTCCGTTTGACCACACTGGAAATACAGGTTCCATTAAAATGAAGTTCTGCATCCATCAGCGCTTTTCCAAGAATCTGCTGCTGCGCAAAAGTGCGAATATAAAATGTATCATCTACGATTCTGGAATAATCGATTCCTTTGTCCATCAATTGACCCGCAATCTCCATTGTTTTGGAAGAAGTGCAGGAATACTGAAACACTCCGGTATCATGTACGATGCCAAGATAAATACACTCAGCGATTTCCTTTGTGATCCTGCTCTCATCCATCAGCTGATATACCAGTTCTGAGGTAGAACTTGCATTTGGAAAAATGTAATTAAAATCAGCAAATGACTGGTTACTGATATGATGATCCACACAAAACGTACTTTTTGCCACTTCAAAATACTGCCCGGACAAACCAAGGCGGTCTACATCACCACAGTCCAGTGCAATGAACAGATCATACTCTTTTTTTCCATCCGTCGACTTCATGTGACGAATTTTGTCTGCATTTTTCAAAAACAGAAATTTTTCCGGAATCGGTTCCAGATACAGATCAGCCATAATAGTCGGATAATTATCACAAATATAATTGTATACAGCCAGACAGGATCCTACACAGTCACCATCCGGCCGGATATGACCGGATATGGCAACGGTAGTAATCCCATCCAGATATGAATCTAATGAAATCATGGTCATCCTCTTATTCTTCCTCTTTACCGCCTGTCAGTGCATCAATCTTTTTGGACATTTCAATTCCATACTCAATGGATTCATCCAGAATGAATCTCAATTCCGGAGTATTTCTCAGATTCAGAGACTGTGCCAGGCAACGGCGTGCATAGCCGGCCGCATTTTTCAATCCTGCAATCGTATCTTCTTTTTCCTTTTTGTCACCAAGAACACTAATGTATACTTTACAGGTTTTGAGATCCGGTGCAACCTGCACCGCTGACACAGTGGTCAGCGGATGAATCCGCGGGTCTTTGATCTCATTGCGGATAATGGTTGATAATTCACGCATCACTTCTTCGTTTAACCGGGTATTTTTAATACTGTTTTTTCTCATATTTTATCATCTCCAGCCTATCTCGGTACTTCTACCATCTTATATGCTTCTACGATATCAAACTCTGCAATATCATTAAATCCATCAAATACCAGGCCGCACTCGTAACCAGCTTTTACTTCTTTGACATCATCTTTGAAACGTTTCAGGGATGCAAGATCGCCCTCAAAGATCTGTTTTCCTTCTCTTGTAATACGAACCTTGCAATTACGCTCAAATACACCATCCAGTACATAGGAACCTGCGATGTTGCCGACACCGGAAGCTTTGAAGATCTGACGTACTTCTGCGTGACCGATGACTTTTTCTTCAAAGATTGGATCCAGCATACCTTTCATGGCAGCCTCAATATCTTCGATAGCTTTGTAAATTACAGAGTACAGACGGATATCTACTTTTTCCTGCTCTGCAGTCGCTTTTGCGGTCATATCCGGTTTTACATTAAATCCAATGATGATCGCATTAGATGCCGAAGCCAGGGAAACATCGGACTCATTGATTGCACCAACACCTCCATGGATTACTTTTACAACAACTTCCTCGTTGGAAAGTTTTGTCAGACTCTGTTTTACAGCTTCTACAGAACCCTGAACATCTGCTTTTACAATCAGTTCAAGTTCTTTTAAATTACCAGTCTGGATCTGTGAAAACAGATCGTCCAGTGACATTCTGGATCTGGTTTCTTCCAGCATTTTCTCTCTGTTCTGAGATACAAAAGTCTCTGCAAAACTTCTTGCATCTTTCTCGGAATCACATGCCACGAATACTTCACCTGCATTCGGAACATTATTCAGACCAAGAATTTCAACCGGAGTGGAAGGACCAGCCTCTTTGACTCTTCTTCCCTTATCATCGATCATCGCACGGACTTTACCATAGCTGCTTCCTGCTGCAATCGGCTCGCCGACTTTCAGAGTACCTTTCTGAACAAGGACGGTTGCAACAACACCACGTCCTTTGTCCAGCTGTGCCTCGATCACCAAACCACGCGCATTTCTCTTCGGATTTGCTTTCAGTTCCAGGATATCTGCTGTCAGTAATACCATTTCAAGAAGCTCTGTGATTCCTTCACCAGTACGTGCAGATACCGGTACACAGATCGTGCTTCCGCCCCAGTCTTCCGGAATCAGTCCCTGCTCAGCAAGACCCTGTTTTACATAATCAATATTTGCACTCTCTTTATCGATCTTGTTGATCGCTACGATAATCTCGATACCGGCTGCTTTTGCATGGCTGATGGCTTCTACCGTCTGAGGCATGATACCGTCATCTGCCGCAACTACCAAAATTGCGATATCTGTAGCATTTGCACCACGCATACGCATAGCAGTAAATGCTTCATGACCCGGCGTGTCCAGAAATGTAATCTTCTGTCCGTTGATTTTTACAACAGATGCACCGATGTGCTGTGTAATACCACCAGCCTCACGATCCGTTACATGTGTCTCGCGGATAGCATCCAGCAGAGAAGTTTTACCATGGTCAACGTGTCCCATTACACATACAACCGGCGGTCTGGAAATCAGTGTGTTTTCATCCTCTTCTTCCTCTTTCAGAAGTTCTGCGATGACGTCCACTTTCTCCTCCTTCTCAGCGATACAGTTGAACTCCAGTGCGATTTCTTCTGCTTTTTCGTAATCAATCTCCTGATTTACGGTTGCAAGAATGCCCTGCATAAATAATTTTTCTACAACTTTGGAAGCCGGCACATCGATACGTTCTGCCAGTTCACGTACCGTCATCACTTCCGGAAGTGCAATGCTGCGAACCTCATCGGCCTTTTTCTCTGCCTGCGGCTGCGGCTGTGCATTCCGCTTTTTATGTCCGGTTTTTTTCTCCAGATTTACATACTGCTCCTGCTTCCTATTCTTTCTTTCATAATCCTGTTTATTCTTCTTTTTATTTGCGTGTGTATTTTCTTTTCCGCGCAACTCCTCGATCGGAGCCTTTGCGCTGTCACGGTTCATACGTGAAATTTCCTGATCTAAGCGTCCTCTCGTCTCTCTTGAACGATTCTGACCGTCCTGTCGATTGTTTCGATTACCTCCAAAACTATTACCGCCGCCGCGATTACCCTGGAAACCTTTTTGATTATTGTTGTCTTTTCTTTCATAACGGCCATTTCTATCACCATTTTCCTGTCTCTGCGGTCTGTCGCCAAATCTTCTCTGCGGTCTGTCGCCATTATTTCTCTGCTGGCGGTCTCCGTCGTAACGTGATCTGTCTCCGTTGTTTCGCTGTGGACGATCACCATCGTAACGCGATCTGTCGCCATTATTTCTCTGCGGACGGTCTCCGTCGTAACGTGGTCTGTCTCCGTTATTTCGCTGTGGACGATCACCATTATTATTACGTGGTCTGTCGCCATTATTTCGCTGTGGACGATCACCGTTGCGTTCATTACGGTTTCCATTATTGGGACGGCGATTACCCATCTTGCTGTTCTGCGGATTGTATACAGCTGAAATACTTGCTTTCTTTTTCGGGCGCTCTTTCTTATCATCCGTGCTGTCCTGTTTACCGTATTTTCCTCTGATCAGTGACACTGCATTGTCTTCCAGTGAACTTAAATTTGTTACTTCTATATTATGTCCATGAAGGAAATTAATAACCTCCTTCGCAGTCACATCATATTCTTTTGCAATTTCGTGAACTCTAATTTTTGCCATTCCAGATCCTCCCTATTCAGTTGTTGGTCTATTGTCAAGCTGCTTCATGACAGACTTTGCAAATCCCGGCTGCAGAACTGCTACCATAGAACGGTATTCCTTGCCAATACAATGACCGAGATCATCTTTGCTTCCGTAAACATACAGAGGTGTCTCATAAAAAGCTGTCATATTTTTCATTTTTTTCTTTGTATTATCAGAAGCATCCTCTGCCACGATCACCAGGCTCGCCAGCCCCCCTTTTACTGCTTTCTCTACCGCATACTCACCGCTGGCAATACAGCCGGCTTTCTGCGCAAGGCCCAGACTGGATAAAATTCTGTTATTCTGCAATCGTTTTCATCTCCTCTGCCAATTCTGCGACTATTTCTTTTGGTATACTCATTTTGAATGATCGTTCCAATCCGTGATTTTTCACTGCCAGTTCCAGACAGTCCGGATTTTTGCACAAATATGCACCGCGGCCGTTTTTCCGGCCAGCCGGATCGATACAGAATGTATTATCCTGCATTTTTAAAACACGGATCAGATCTCTTTTTCCCGCATTTCATGACACCCCACACACATGCGCATCGGATTTTTTTTAGTCATTCTCACTATCCTCTTCTCCTGCAAATTCATCTTCTTCATATTCATAAGATTCATCTTCTGCAGGTTCGTCATAAGCTGTATCCTCAAAATCCTCATCCAGATTCAGTTCATCTTCTGTAAGCGCATCATCCTCATAATCTTCTTCATAATCCATGAAGTCACCGGCTTCTCTTGCCTGTGTCTCGCTCTTAATGTCGATTTTGAATCCGGTCAGACGGGCCGCAAGGCGCGCATTCTGTCCCTCTTTACCGATAGCCAGGGAAAGCTGATAATCCGGAACAACAACTTTTGCTTTATTTTCTTCAGCATCTGCGATAACAGAAATTACTTTTGCCGGACTTAAAGCGTTCTCGATCAGCATAGCCGGATTTTCGTTCCAGTTGATGATATCGATTTTTTCACCATTTAACTCTTCTACGATTGCGTTGACACGCGCACCGTTCATGCCGACACATGCTCCTACCGGATCTACATCCGGATCATTGGACCATACCGCCATCTTGGTACGACTTCCAGCCTCACGAGCAATGCTCTTGATCTCCACAATTCCGTCACGAACTTCTGCAACTTCTGCCTCAAACAGACGTTTCACCAGTTCCGGATGTGTTCTGGACACAAGTACTTTCGGTCCTTTGGAAGTTGATTTCACATCCATGACATATACTTTAATACGATCTGTCGGCTCAAATGTCTCTCCCGGGATCATCTCGTTTTCACTTAAAACAGCATCCACTTTGCCAAGGTTAATGCTTACATTATTGCCGATATAACGCTGAACGATACCTGTTACGATATCTTTTGATTTTCCGTAATACTGATCATAGATCACTTTCCGCTCTTCTTCACGGATTTTCTGTAAAATAACATTCTTAGCATTCTGCGTAGCAATACGTCCAAAATCTTTGGAATGGATTTCCTCATGGATCACATCGCCAAGTCCGTGTGTACCGTTCATCATCATTGCTTCAGCAAAGCTGATCTCTGTCAGCGGATCTGTTACTTCCTGTACTACAGTTTTCTCTGCCCATACATGATATTCGCAGGTCTCAGGATCAATCGTAACTTTGATATTGTCTGCTTTTCCGAAATGATTTTTACATGCGGTCAGTAACGAATTCTCGATTGCCTCCAGAAGTGTCTCTTTGCTGATATTTTTTTCTTTCTCTAAAATTGTTAATGCTTCCAGTAATTCTCTGCTGTCAGAGTTTTTGCTGTTTTTGCTGGTTTTAGCCATTTTTTCTTTTCCTCCTGTTCTTCGAATGCCTAAAAATCAAATGCCAGTCTGATCAGTGCAATTTCATTTTTCTGAAATGTCAGTTCTTCATCTTCTTCCGTACAAATTGTAACGGTATCGTCTGTATATCCAGTCAGAACTCCGTAAAACTCTTTCTGACGATTAATTGCACGGTAGGTACGAATCTCCAGTTCCTTTCCCATACTACGGACATAATCTTTTTCTTTTTTCAGTGGTCTGCCCAGTCCCGGCGAGCTCACTTCAAACACATAAGAATCTGAAATAAAGTCTTCCTCATCCAGCAGATCGTTCATTCTGCGGGCAACTGCTTCACAATCATTAACGGTAATACCGCCTTCTTTATCAATATAAGCACGCAGGTACCAGGTACTGCCTTCCTTTACATACTCCACATCCACCAGTTCAAAATGCATTTCTTCCATAATAGGAAGTAATAATGCTTCTGTGCGTGCTTCATATTCTTCTCTTTTTGACATTTTGTCACCTTCTTTCTCAGGTTTCACCATAACAACAACGAAGAGTGGACTCACGCCCACTCTTACTACTTACAACATATTCTTATATAAAGATAGCACACTCTTCTCAAAGATGCAAGTTTTTTTTACGCAATTCCCGGTTTTACAGTTCTCACGTTCTGCCGGTCAATATATCCACATGCCCGCAGGCCCCGCTCAATGACTCTGGTCCACTCCGTTTCTGACAACACACGTACTGAACTGTCATCCAGTTCAATCACATGTTCTTCCGGACGTTTTTCCGTCACATATGTTACTTCATATAAATTCACACGGCTGATTGCACCAATTTCTTCCAACAGATTCACCATTCGATACACGGTAGCTGTTCCGATTTTAGGATCAATTTTTGATGCTTTATAATAAATTTCTTTGCAGCTGCTGCAATTGCCACTCAGAATAACATCCATTAAAACCATTCTCTGCTTTGTGATACGACATCCGTTTTCTTTTAATCGCTCCACGATTCTGTCTTTCTGCATCTGTGTCCGATAATAGTTTTCTGTCTTTTCCAACTCTGTTGCCTGCATACTAGATTCCCTTTCTCTATCCTACTTTAGTATAAAGCAACATTCGTTAGGTGTCAATAATTATTTTTATCTAGCACTTATTGTAAGTAATCATAGCATACCAAAAAGAGACTCTTTGAAACCGATACTTGTTTCTGACCGTTTTCAAAGAGTCTCTCATTCTTTCGTCTGCATAAAAGGATGGGGGCACACCCCCTTCCGCCCTAATTGCTACGCGCCAAGCAGCGCGCAGTAAAATTCTGCCGCACAGGAAAACGTTTCCTGCCGGATCGGTGCGATGATCTCCCGTACACTTAAATAGTGCTCCATATCCACTTTGACAATTTCATCACCAATCTGTTCCAATATCTCCTGTTTACTAATAGGATAAGCGACATTCGCCATCCGTTTGTGCAGTAAATGTAACATTCCTTTAAACTGTGCCATCATCGCCACCTCGCTTATAAGCTGTATAATCCGAAGTATCCAGTCCTCTGCCCGCATATGGATGGCTGGAAGCACCACGATGTACATAAGAATACATCGGTGCAGAATGAACTGCCTGACTGCGCATGGCATCGATAATCCCCGGATACAAATCTGCTTTGATCATGGATGGTGCTCCATTTGCACCCTCGCAGATCACATTTCCGTCCGGTCCCAGAATCATACTGCGGCCAAAACAGGAAAAATTCTCATTTTCTGCTGTTCCGGAGCAGTTGACAGCAACTACATATACCTGATTAAAATACGCTCCGGATTTATTGGTGATCTCCCAGGCATTCTGCCACGGATCCATATAGTGAGTCGGACGGATAATTACATTTGCCCCCTGCACCGCTGCTTCGCGCCACATTTCCGGATAATCGCCATCTGCACAGATGATGATACCAAGTTTTGCACCTTTCGGTCCGTCGCATACCGTACAGCTGCGTCCCGGTATAGAACCCTCGAAAGGAATCCACGGATTCATCTTATCATAACGGTGAATGATCTCACCTTTGTCATTGATCACAATAGCCGTATTGGTAAAATTGTTCTGTTCATCCACGCGAAGCAGAAAATCAAACACACCGTACACTTCCAGTTCCGCACATTTTTCCTGAAACTTTTTAATCTGCGGGCTGTCCATAGTAAGCAGAGCTTTTTCCCATCCAAACTGCGGAAATCCCTGAACGCACGCCTCCGGTGCCACAAACAGATCAAATCCCGGGAAACCGCCGGATGCCCGATCCATAAAGGAAAGCAGTACATCAGTATTTCGATCTACTTCTTCCATACCCATAGCGCCAATAGGTGCATACTGTGCACCAACTACGGTCAGGCATTCCGTCTCAATTTTCCCATTAATTCCAAATACATTTCCCCTGTTCATAATTATATCCTTCTATCGCCTTTATCACAGATCTTATCTCCGATAAAGTAAATCACACATGCCGCAATAATAGAATTGACAGAACCAATACCAACCGGCACTTTCAGGCCGATCACGGCACCTGCAACAACTGCAAGAACTGCATACCATTTTGCAGTTTTCATATTTGTTGTATCATTATCCTGATAACGATTCTGATGCATGAAATAATCTGTGATCACCACACCACCGACTGGCGGAATCGCATATCCCATGAACGTCAGCCAGGAAGTAAAGTTATAATATAACCAGACAGAAGCTACGATTCCAATCATGCCGCTGACAAGTACCATTTTCTTTTTGGAGTATCCTGTGATATTGGAAAGCCCAAGCCCGCAGGAATATAATCCGTTATCTGCTGTGGTCCAGATATTTAATCCAAGTACGATAATCGCCGGAAGTGCTAATCCCTGTGCGATCATAATATAAAAGATATCTGCCTGTCCGGTTACAGAACCACCCACTGCTCCAAAAACGAACATCAGAGAGTTTCCTACAAAAAATGCAATCACAGTTGCGATAACAGCAATTTTCTTAGTTTTTGCAAAACGTGTATAATTCGGAGTTGTTGTACCTCCACTGATGAATGAACCTACAACCAGTGTAATGGCTGTTGCCAGTGTGATCGGATTCTGTGGTTCAGCAGCAAACAAACTATCAATTCCACCCATTGAAGATACTCCAAGTCCTACGGAAATGCAGCCCAGGATACCGACTGCCGGAACTGCGATCCAGCTTATAATTTCCAGCGACTTAATACCAAAATAAGCAGAGGCTGTCATAAGACCACCAGCCAGAATAACAAGAACCACCACCGGAACACCTGTCAACTCAGCTACCGGAATAGAAAACATTGCAATACCTACACCAAACCATCCCATCTGTGTAAAAGTAATAATTGCAGAACAAAGCCAGGATCCTTTCTTTCCGAAAGCATGTCTCGCCATCAGATCCAGGGTAAGTCCCGTCTTGCATCCAATATATCCAAGAATTCCGGTATATACGCCAAGAATTGCATTACCGATAAGCAATGCACATATAAATTTTGTCATGTTCAGTCCGACACCAAGCTGACCGCCCGCACTCATGCTGGCAGAAAAAAAGGTAAATCCCATCATGATCATAAACATTGGTAAAAACCCTTTTCTCGCGCTGTCAGGTACAGCCTGAAGTTCGAAGTCCTGCCGTTTTTCATTTGTCTGGTTGTTTTCCATAACACCCTCCTGCTCTTTTTCTCTATTTTTCTCACAAAAAAGGTGCCAAGAGTATCTTAAACCAAAATACTCTGGCACCTTTGCCGTTCTAAAATATAGCACGGTAAGTATACTCTGTCAAGAAAATAACAGATCTGCAATATACGAATAGCAGGATGAGAGTAACCGTCAACTTCTAACTATTTCATCACCCAGATTTCTATATATAAGGAACTCTCCACATCGTACTTTGTTCCTTAAGGTCTCTGACCCATGCCACCTTCCAGTGTCAGTGTTTCACCGTTCATGTACTTAAAGTCCGGAGAAGCAAGCTGTACGCAGACACGTCCGATTTCTTTCTCTACATCACCATAATGTCCTGCCGGCGGCATTTTTACATTTGCTTTGAACGCTTCCGGATAAGCTTTCTCAAAATTCTCCAGCTGTGCTGTCCATGCCAGCGGGCATACGATATTGACATTGATACCGTCTTTGCCCCACTCTGTTGCTGCCACTCTGGAAAGGCCACGGATTCCTTCTTTTGCCGCTGCATAAGCACACTGACCATAATTTCCGAATAATCCTGCACCGGATGCAAAGTTAACGACAGATCCTTTTGTCTCTTTCAGATATGGATAGCATGCTTTCATATAATAGAATACTGCGTATAATCCAGAGTAAAGTGCCAGATTAAACTGATCGGTGGTATGCTCTTCCAACGGAACTCCGGATGCTGAAGCCTGTGCATTGTTGATCAACACATCAATTCTTCCAAACGTATCAATGGCCTGCTTTACAACGTTCTGAACGATGGCTTCATTGTCAGCACCGGCAGATACATCTGCCTGAACCGGAAGTACCTTGATCCCGTACAAACGCTCGAGTTCTTCTTTTGCATCTTCCAGTTTCTTGACATTACGTCCGGTCAGTACCAGATTTGCCCCTTCTTTTGCATACGCTGTTGCGATACCATATCCGATGGAACCGCAGCTTCCATCACTTAATACTGCACGTCCTCCTCCGGTAATAATTGCAGTTTTTCCTGTTAAAAATCCCATCACTGTTTCTCCTTTCCTGTCACTCTCAAATGTTTGGATTGTATTTTTTTTCAATACATCGTCACTGAGATACAGTGTAACAAAACAACGATGGAATTTCAAGCTTTTTTCTTTATATTTGCCTATTTTTCAGACAATTTAAAACTTTTACTGATAAAATGATAGACAAATCTTATCATACAGCAAAATATGACACATTTATTTGTGATGTCTTGCAAAATAATCTTTCACAAGTTTCACCACCGTACCTGACAACAGGAACAACGCGATGAGGTTCGGGATTGCCATCAGACCGTTGAATGTCTCTGCGATGCTCCAAAGCATGCCAAGATCCATGGTTGCACCTACGATCGCTACCAGTGCATAAACCACCATGAACGGTTTCACCCATTTTTCAGAGGACAGATACTCCATACAACGAGCGCCATACAATCCCCATCCGATAATTGTGGAAAACGCAAAACAACAAAGTGCAATTGCTGTAAAAACAGATATCCAATTGCCATATGTTGCCGTGAATCCGGAAATTGTCAGTTCCGCACCTGCATCTGCGCCATATCCGACGGAAACACCGCTGCACAGGATAACCATAGCCGTCAGGGTACAGATCAGAATCGTATCTGTAAATACCTCAAAAATACCAAACATACCCTGTTTTACCGGTTCTCCGGTATCCGCACATGCATGCGCAATGGAACCGGTACCAAGACCAGCCTCATTTGAGAAAATACCACGTGCTACACCTTTTTTCATACTCAGGAAAAAGCTTCCTACAATACCGCCGGTCACAGAAGCCGGGTGGAACGCCCCATCAACAATAGAATAAAACACACCCGGTACACGATCGATATTTAAGATAATAACACCGAACGCAAGTACAATGTATAATAATGCCATGAATGGAATCAGGCGCTCGGTGACACGACCAATACGTTTGACACCGCCTAACAGAATCATTGCAACCATCACAGCAACAATAATACCAATGATCAGATTTGTAATTTTCGTAGCAGATTCCGGAATGATATTAAAATTGAGTAATGCAGAATTAATGGCAGTGGTAATGGTATTTACCTGTGTGGCATTTCCGGTTCCAAATACGGTCAGTACTCCAAACAGTGCAAAAAGGACAGCCAGCCAGTGCCAGTGTTTTTTCAGACCGTTCTGAATATAATACATCGGTCCACCAACCCAATCTCCCACGGCATTTTTCTCACGAAAATGCACCGCAAGGGTTACCTCAGAAAACTTCGTACACATACCAAGCAGCGCAGAAATCCACATCCAGAATACCGCACCGGGACCACCTATGGCAATTGCTCCGGCTACACCGGCAATATTTCCGGTTCCAACTGTGCCGGCTAATGCCGTACAGACCGCCTGAAACGGTGTCATAGCCCCATCTGAAGCATCTTTCTTATCAAAAATTTTTCCAATGGTCGACTTCATTGCATATGGGAATTTACGAATCTGCAGGAATTTTGTCCGTACACTCAGAAGCAGACCGACCCCGATAATGCAGATCATAGCAGGAACGCCCCAGATGAAGTTATTCACCACAGCGTTCACTGATTTAATAATTTCTAACATTCTTTCAACCTCTCAACTCATTTGTATTCTGCCTGTGTCAGGACAGACTTATAAAGTATAGCACACTTTTTTTCTACTGTACAGATTTTAATACAAAAGAGAACAGTATACAATGTATCATCATACATTATCATACCGTTCTCTCTCGTTGTAAAGCGGACATTCGCAATCCTCTTGCGCTACTTGCTGATGAATGCAGTCGCAATTATTTATTTTTCCAATCAAGCAAAATCTTGTCAATCATGGAAAAATGCTCTTTCAGTGCCAAAATTCCTGCTTCCCTGTCATGCGCCCGTAAAGCCCTGACAATTCGATGATGACAGTCATTTAACGCTTCTTTACTGGATTCTTCTTGAATGATCTCCCGACGCAGATCTTTGACAAACTCATCAATCACACCGGAGCAGGCTTCCAGAATGTCCAGAATCAGAATATTTCCTGACGCTCTCGCCAGTGTATAATGAATTTTCTTATCCAACTCATTATTTACACTGGCATCTGTGCTTTTATCCAGTTTATTCACACAATCCTCCATCAATTTAATTTCTTCTTCCGATGCATGATCCAGTGCCAGCGTAAATGCCAGTCGCTCCAGTGAATAACGAATCTGGCTGATCTGTATATAATCAATCTGATCCATGGCAAACATCATCCCCATTGTTTCTTCCAGACTACTCTGAAAATCACAGGTAATATAATTACCGGATCCCTGCTGTGAGGAAATCACACCTGTCATATCCATAAAGCGGATAGCTTCCCGGACAGAGTTTCGGCTGACACCCAGCTCCTCCGCAATCTCCCGCTCCGGCGGTAGTTTCTCTCCGGGTTTCAAATCTCCTGTTAAAATTTTTTTCTTAAAATAGTCTACAACTATTCCATAGGTTTTCTGATTCTTTGCCACTGTATTTTTTATTCCTTTCATGAAAATAGGCATACCACACAAAGTGATATGCCTATTATAATTCAATTCATTAAATGAATCAACTATACATCCTATTTCTCATCAGCGATCGCTGCCTGTGCAGCAGTCACTTTTCAAATCCTGCACAATAATCGGATTGATCCGCAATTTTAACATCTATTTGTAGTGACTGCCGAAGTTGCTGCATAAACAGTAGAAGAAATTGGTGCCAGCGCCAGTAAACCTGCGATTACGTCTATAGATATACGCCATTTTCCATTCATCGGAAACTTCGTTTTCTAACGAACAGTACTATCCCCACACAGGCCAGCAAAACGGCCATCGGTACCGCGACACGTTGTGGATTGCCCGTTTGCTCTCTATGATTCTCCACGGCATCGCCTTCCTGATTTTTCATATCCGGATTTTTCACCACAGACTGTGTCTCATTCTTATTTCTTATTCGACATACCAAAAATGGCAGAAGTATTTTGAACTTCTGCCATTTTTGGTCGTATTTTTCATTACTTTACTTCTGTTATTACCTGTTCCAGGTTTCTCATTGCTCCCTGCTCTTTTTCGTCTGACAGGTAGCTGTCCAATTCATCCTTTGAAAATTCCCGTACCTGATAAAAATATTGCTGTGCACAGCTATAGCTGATAACACACGCATCCGTATCTGTTACAAAAATATAGTTTACGATTCCTGTTCCAAGCATCTGTTTTTCATCTCGCATATATTCGATCTGTTTTTCAACCCACACAGCATTTTCTTCCATATAGGCATACGCCATCTTTTCTGCTTCCGGAAAAAGTTCCTGATACTGAGTTGCATTTTCTGCTATCTCTTTGGAATAATTTGATCCCGTATCTTTTTGCACTGAAACGGTTCTTATTTCTCCATTCTGCAGATTTACTGATACCAGATAAGAAATTCCTGCAGCCTCATCCCGATAAATGATATGATCCGTTGTAAATGTCTCGCCGTTTCCATCTGATGCCTGGTCATGCTCTGTCTTGATTGTCAATGTATCCGCATTAACTCCATATAACCGTTCTAACAAGGCAGATGCTTTTTCTACTACTTCCTCCTGAGAGATTTCTGTCACATCATCTGCTGAATCAGTTATATCAGCTTCTTTTTGTCCCTGTGCTGTTACACTATAATCACGCTTTGCATAAAAATCAATCAGTTCCAGCATCTGCTCATCGCTCAATGCTTTCTCCGGCAGATAAAAAGTACTGGCCTGAGCCAGGAAACAGATTTGATCAGGTACAATCTCTGATTGATCCGAAATCTGCAAAATACTTCCATCCGGGAATAATCCTTCTGTCTGATACCTTTCTGCCAGTTCATTCATTCTCTGCTGTTCCTTTTTGGATAATTCTCTGGAAAATGTATCTGCATCTGCTTTGGCGGCATCCATCCACAGGGCTTCCTGCTCCTTCTCAGAAGTCTTCTCCACACGCTGTTTTGCATAGTTCATTCCAGCACGCACGCCACCGGCACCGCAGACCCCAATACATAATATCATGCAGGCTGCTGCAATCATTTTCTTTTTTCGCTGTTTGTTCTGACTCATAGACATTTCACCTTCACAACATTTTTTAATCTGATTCTGTACCATTGTCTGGTAATCTTCCGGCAGAATCACTGGATGCTTCTCTACATGTTCCCGGATTTCTCGATCCATTTGCTCATCTGATAACATGTCACCGCTCCTTTCCGTTCTCTAACCATTTCGTCAGTTGTTTTCTCCCCGCTGAGAGCCTGGTCTTTGTCGTTCCTTCTGGAATATCCAACATTGCTCTGATCTCCCTTACCGAAAAACCGTCATAATAATAGAGAACCATGACAACCCGCACATTTTCCTGCAGTTCCAGAATTGCTGACCATAAATAATCTTCCGGTTCTTCTGAAGCCTGCTCGTATTGTTCCGGATCAGCAAAAAGCACAACTTTCTGTCGTTTTGTGATTGCTGAACGGGATACATTGATCAGAATCTTTATCAGCCAGGATCTTGCACTTGCACGTTTTCTGAGACTTGTCCGATTTTCAAATGCCCGCACGATACATTCGCTGACTGCGTCCTGAGCATCCGACTGATTTTGCAGTATCGAATAAGCCAGTACATACATCTCTTTTTGATTTTGCAAGATCAGTTCTGATAATTCTTCCTTGTTCATTACACTCATATAAGTTTTTCCACCAATTCCCTATCATTTTTCAGTTACATATATAAGACAGTTGAAATCTGCAAATGGTTTTCTGAAATTCACATTAAGTCGAATATGCATGTTATCTGCATCTTTTTTATTTAAAAAATGCAGAGAGCACAACCCTCTGCAATATATAATCGTTTTTCTTAATCCCAATGATATACATAAGATTTGCTCACCCATCCATAGGTTCCTGTTTTTATTCGCTGTACACGATGCCAATTTAATCCAGCACTTCCATATGCCGACCAGTCAATCCAGATTAATTCTCCATCATACATGAGTTCAAGAATTGTCGCAGATGTACTTGGTGATTTTCTTAATCGTACTCCATTATTGATAATCTCTCCATTCGCAGTATGCGTTGTCACTTTTGCCAAACTACGATTATGTTTCACATCTGTCGATAAAATCTGAACATCATAGTTTTGTACAACATCAATGGGAGTATTCCCTGCTTCCGTTGCATACGCCATACCTGGTATACTTAAAAATAATGTTGCCATTATACAACAAAATATTCTCATAATTTTCTTTTTCATTACTTCATCTACCGCCTCTCTACTTTCTATATCTTATTATGAATATAACTCTTTATTTTTGAAAAGAAATATCTTCACTTTAGCTTTAACTTATGCGCTCACAAACTCCTTAAAATGTTACGACAAATAAAATGTAGCTTTGTGTGTTTTCATCTGATTATGTTATTTTTTGTTTTTAACCAGGAATTCCTATAAATTATACAGTATTCATATTACAAAGCTTTCCATTCTCCATTTCATATACTTCGTCACACAAAACCTGAATGTCTTCTGCATTATGGCTTGCAATCACGATAGTTTTATGATCATTTTTCATGGACAGTAATAACTGCCTGATTTCTTCTACCCCGTTTTTATCCAGACCGTTCATTGGTTCATCCAGGATCAGCACAGACGGAGATTCCATCATTGCCTGTGCCAGTCCAAGACGCTGCCGCATTCCAAGACTGTACTTTTTAACGGAAAGTTTGAGATCCGGGTCTAATCCCACACGCTTCATAGCATCCCGTATCTGTAAATTTCCGATTTTGTTTTTAATCCCGGCCAGTACTTTCAAATTTTGTAATCCACTGTAATAAGAGATGAATCCCGGTGTTTCTATAATAACCCCTGCGTCCGGGAGATAATCTACATCTTTTCCAATTACTTTTCCGTCTGCCAATACTATTCCTGATGTCGGGTGAATAAATCCACAGACACATTTCATCAGCATGGTCTTTCCACTTCCATTGTTTCCCACCAGACCATAGATTTTCCCCTCCTGCAATTTCAGGGAAACATGATCCAAAATCTGCCGTTTATTCAAATTTAATGATACATCCTTTATCTCAATCATACTTATCCCCTTCCTGCCTGATAGTTTCTGCTCAAAGCCATACATAAAATCATCAATCCGACACAGCTTCCAATCAGGCACACATAAGAGCCCCAGATTGGAAATATCTGCTGACTCAGGTATTTCTCGTAATGTACCCATGGAATCGCATGTGCCATAGGAAACAGCCACATCAACCATGAGTCTGCGGAACATGTGACGGTTCCAAGCACGATCAGTACGCCATCCAGTAATACACCAGTAAATTTTCGATTACACAATGATGTAAACAATAAAATCATGGACAGTAAGAAAAAGTACAGTGACAACAGAACCACCGTGTGCACAAATGCTGTCCGAAACGTCATCTGCTGATACAGATTTTCCGGAAGCAACTGTAAAATATAATCGCCTGTCCGTTCCGGAAAGATGCTGGAATAATGTGTCACCGCGTTACTGAATTCCATCTTCCACACGCCGCTTCCACTCATCATCAAACAGGACGCCAAAATGAGAAACACCACAAGGAATACGACCGCTTCCAGCGCAAACATGATCTGTCCCATGATCCATACTCTTTTTGAACATCTGATCTGATACAAAAAATCAATGCCGCTTTTTTGCGGGAAATCCGACATCAAAACCAGAAACAATGCCGGCAGGATCAGGACAATGCTTCCGGAATTTCCCAGTGCAACAAAAGCTTCCGGCACTGATACCGGAAGTCCTGTCCGCGAAGCACAGTCCTGCAGGGTTACGATAATCTGCATATGCACGAAGATCAGCATGACACCGAGTATGATAATACGGCTGCTTCTAAGCCATCGCTTGAATTCTGTTCCGGCAATATGAAGGACGGTTTTCATATTTCTTTCAGGCACCCCAATCCCCCCTTTTCACACTGTGGTAAAAAATAACTGCTAACACCACATAGATTGCTGACATCAAAATGACTGACAGGAACCAGTTCCATCCCAGTGAAAGATTCATAATACTCTCCGGGCGGAATGCATCAATCCGGTTCAGTCTTGTCCAGGCCTCCGCAGCCATCGCATCTGTTGCCAGTTTTGATAAAATCTGCTTATAAATATAATTGATCATAAAAGGCAGACAGACTAACATGTACTTGTCCCGGAACACAATCGCCACACCAACTCCAAACACGCTTCCGAACATGCCATACAAAAAAGCTCCGATCAGCTTTTTCATAATGACAATCCCGATACTGCTTCCCAGCAAAAATATTTCCTGTTCTTCTATAGGAAATGTCCGAACAGACGGAAATCTCATCACCAAAAGTAATCCAAACAATGCATATCCGATCAGAAATACAATTCCACCAGCCAATGCCCCACTACACACCTTGGAAATGCAGTACTTCCAATTTCCTGAACGTAAGATATGAAAACGAATCTGTCCGTTTCGACGTTCTTCAGAGAGTAGTAAAATATATCCCATGGAAAGCAGCATCGGTGCAAACACAACCAGCCAGCCTCCGATCCCTGCCTGCCAGAGTGCTAATGCAGATTTTGATATATCTGTATTAGCCTGTTGTGCCTGAAATATCAAAGAAAAAATCGATATCTGTTTTCCACTCATATCTGTCTCTCCAGTTGCGCTGAGACAAAGTAACACTATTCCACTGATGCTCAATATCAGATATGGTATAAAGCTTAATTTTTTTAATTCTGCTTTTAACATCTGGCACATATATTCCCCCAAAATCCTTTTGCAACTTATATCTTAACAACTTCTTGATAAAACCCATTTAATTTTCATCAGAACTTTCATTTATTTCTGTTGTATAGTAATAAATCTCTCCAGTAAATACATCCACATAAATCCAAATCTTTTCATTTTTGATCTCGTTCACACCGAATACTTCCCAACAAGGTAACACGATCACTTCCTCTTTTTCTGCCGATCCCTGTAACTTAACCGGAAAATAAACTAACCCTGCACGTTCAACATTAATATTCAAACGTGATGCAAGACCACTCCGTAAAAATTCAAGCATTTGTTTAAAACTGATCATGCTGTCATCAGAGATAAGTTCCGTCAGCTTTCTGGCCTCATTATATCCGCAAAAAGCCGTAATCCCCGTATCATCCACAACATATGCATGTTTAATGTCTGCATCTGAAAGATAATCTGCATAAAAGCGATAATGTCCTGTATCCATATATGCAAAAGGCACGTTTTCGTATTTGCGCCGAACAGTGTAATCATACCCATAAACATCTCCCAAGCGGAAAATTCTGACTTCCGGAACATCTACGGTGACTCCATTTTCACAAGGGAATGGTGTTCCAGCCGAAAAATAATCCTTTACTAACTCAGCGCCCTGTTCAACAGACAGATTTCCGGATATTAACGTATACTCCTTCTGTGCTAATTCAGAAACTTTTCCACTTTCTACCGTATCTTCCGCATGATCTCCAAATGCATCATATGAGGCTGCATCCTCATACCCCATATATTCTCTGATTTTCCCATCACTGGCAGAATATATTCCGTCTCCCAAAAGATTGATATAACATTCAGGAATATCAATAAGACATCCCTCGCCATTTTCTAACTTTTTTTTGTCTTCATAGAATAATGACAATTCACCTGTTTCGTTTATATTATCCGGTATATAATAAACATCTGATTTCATATCGACCACAGTTTGTTTTCCAATACTTGTTACCCAATCAGAAAGAGTCTTTTCTGCCTCTTCAACCGTAATTCCATGCTTTTCCTCAAGCATGACTTTTAAAGAAGTTACATCCGGGAAATCTGCAAAATCACAATTTGAAAAATCAAACTTTCCTTTGTCCTGTGCCAGAATTTCATTAATGTCCTGCTCATATGTGTCGGCACACTCCTTGATTGAACTTCTATCAGGCAAAAGTTTTTTTTCATATGCATCTGTAGAAAAAAGCATATCACTGCCATTTGTACTTACTGATGTATTTTTATTTTCTTCTGATTTCTGTCCACATGCTGTTACTGTAAAAACCAAAATTGCACTTATTATAAAATTGAAGATTGTTATTTTCTTTTTCATGGCATTTTACCTCCAATTTGAATGATGCACTCACTGATAGAGTGCATCACCCAAAGATTACTTACTTATCCTGTTTAATCATTCCGGTTGAATAGCAAGATTCGCTACCACTTGCTACGACTTTAAACGTCACTACAGTAGATGATCCCTTCTTTATGGTCCATGTTCTTGTTGTTGCCGATGGTTTAATATACTGTGTCGTCATATTTGCATTTGAAATGGTCACCGTCCTATCCGATGAACCTGTCAGGTCATATGCCATCGCTTTATATTTGTAATAATACTCCACATATGCATAATCTATCGGATTAGCAGTAGTTGTTGGCGCTCCTTTATAATAGTTAACTGACCAGGTATCAGATGTTGAAGCAAATACCGGAGCTGCCGGAAGTAACATCATCATTGACATAGCTGCCATTGCCATACTCATCTTCAATTTTTTAAATCTCATTGTAAATTCCTCCCATTTGTTTAAATATTATGTTTTTTCTGTCACCTCTTCTTCAGTCACCATTGGACTCCCCTCCTTTTATTTGATGAATTAATAATATCATTGTTTATTATGTATGTCAAAGACCATTCTATCGATGGCTACAGTATTGAAACACCTCCTACAGAGGTACCTTAATCTAATCGTAAACGAGGGTTTTTACTGATGAAAAAAGATAAAAAACGATTTCTATGCATTTTTACTGCATGTTTGTTAATAGTGACGACATGTATACCAGCATTTGCTCAAGATTCAAAGCAACATATACAATACTATGAAGATGGGAGCTACACTATAGAGACACTTACCATTGACAATCTTTCTAAATCTGTGTCGTTTTATCTGCATGCCCACCTCAGTGCGGGCTATTTTCGTTCAAGAGATCGGCAAAAATCGAACTTTCCTATCAAATAAAAAAAGGTAGGGAATAGAAAAATCTATTCCCTACGCTAATTTTAGCACAAGAGTAATGTCATTCGCAGCCTCAAACCTAAAATCTGGTCTGTAAAATCCAATAACTTGCCTCATATAACTCTTTGATACGTTGTAAGACCCTAGAAAAATGGGGTTTTCAATCACTGTTCTGAGCTGATAGCTGCCTGTGCTGCTGCAAGACGAGCGATCGGCACACGGAATGGTGAACAGGATACATAATCAAGTCCGATCTTATGGCAGAACTCTACGGAAGAAGGATCTCCACCGTGCTCTCCACAGATACCACAATGTAATGTCGGGCGAACCGGTTTACCAAGTTTCAATGCCATCTCCATCAGTTTACCAACGCCATCCTGATCCAATTTTGCAAATGGGTCATTTTCAAAGATCTTAGCGTCATAGTAAGCATCAAGGAATTTACCTGCATCATCACGGGAGAAACCAAATGTCATCTGTGTTAAGTCGTTTGTACCGAAGCAGAAGAACTCAGCCTCTGTTGCAATCTCATCAGCTGTTAATGCTGCACGCGGAATCTCGATCATAGTTCCAACTTCATACTTCAGATCAGCACCTGCTGCTGCAATCTCAGCGTCAGCTGTCTCTACAACAAATTTCTTAACATATTTTAACTCTTTGATATCGCCTACTAACGGAATCATGATTTCCGGTACCATATTCCATTCCGGATGAGCTTTGGATACATTGATTGCTGCACGGATCACTGCTTTTGTCTGCATTTTAGCGATTTCCGGATATGTTACAGCAAGACGGCATCCACGATGTCCCATCATCGGGTTGAACTCTTTCAGACCTTCGATGATAGCTTTGATCTGATCTACAGATTTACCCTGAGCATCAGCCAGTTTCTTGATGTCCTCTTCTTCTGTCGGAACGAACTCATGAAGTGGCGGATCAAGGAAACGGATCGTAACTGCTTCACCTTCCATTGCCTCGTATAACTGTTCGAAGTCACCCTGCTGATACGGTAAGATTTTCTCAAGAGCAGCTTCTCTCTCTTCTACTGTATCTGCACAGATCATCTCACGGAATGCATCAATTCTGTCACCTTCAAAGAACATATGCTCTGTACGGCAAAGTCCGATACCTTCTGCACCAAGTTCACGCGCTTTCTTAGCATCTGCCGGTGTATCAGCATTTGTACGAACTTTTAATGTTCTGTATTTGTCAGCCCATGCCATGATTCTTCCAAACTCACCAGCGATGGTAGCTTCTACTGTCGGGATTGCTCCGTCGTAAATGCAGCCAGTAGAACCATCAAAGGAGATTACATCACCTTCATGATACTCTTTTCCTGCAAGTGTAAATTTCTTATTTTCTTCATCCATAATGATGTCGCCGCATCCGGATACACAGCAAGCACCCATACCACGGGCAACTACTGCTGCATGAGATGTCATACCACCACGAACTGTCAGGATACCCTGGGAAGCTTTCATACCTGTGATATCTTCCGGTGAGGTCTCAAGACGAACCAGAACAACTTTCTCTCCTCTTGCAGCCCATTCAACAGCATCGTCAGCTGTGAATACGATTTTACCGCAAGCAGCACCCGGAGCAGCACCAAGAGCTTTTGCAATCGGTGTAGCAGCTTTTAATGCAGCTGTATCGAATGTCGGGTGAAGCAGAGCGTCAAGATTACGCGGCTCGATCATAGCTACCGCTTCTTTCTCTGTTCTCATTCCCTCATCTACCAGATCACAAGCAATCTTTAATGCAGCCTGAGCTGTTCTCTTACCATTACGTGTCTGTAACATGTAAAGTTTTCTATTTTCAACCGTAAACTCCATATCCTGCATATCTCTATAATGATCTTCCAGAGTTTTGCAAACCTGTACGAACTGAGCATATGCCTCCGGGAATTCCTCTTCCATCTTAGCGATCGGCATCGGTGTACGAACACCAGCAACTACGTCCTCACCCTGAGCATTGATCAGGAACTCACCCATCAGTTTCTTCTCGCCGGTAGCCGGATCACGTGTAAATGCAACACCTGTACCGCAATCATCACCCATGTTACCGAAAGCCATAGCCTGTACGTTTACGGCTGTACCCCAGCTGTACGGAATATCGTTGTCACGACGGTATACGTTTGCACGTGGGTTATCCCAGGAACGGAATACTGCTTTTACAGCTCCCATTAACTGCTCTTTCGGATCATCCGGGAAGTCCTGTCCGATTTTTGCTTTATACTCAGCTTTGAACTGTCCGGCAAGTTCTTTTAAATCTTCTGCAGTAAGATCTACATCAAAAGTAACGCCTTTTTTCTCTTTCATCGCATCAATGAGCTGCTCGAAATATTTTTTACCAACTTCCATAACTACGTCGGAATACATCTGGATAAATCTACGATAGCAATCCCATGCCCAACGTGGGTTATTGGATTTCTCAGCTAATACCTCTACTACGGTCTCATTCAGACCAAGATTTAAGATTGTATCCATCATACCTGGCATAGAAGCTCTTGCACCAGAACGAACTGATACGAGCAATGGATTCTCCTTGTCACCGAATTTTTTACCAGTAATCTCTTCCATTTTACCAATGTACTCGTTGATCTGTCCCTGAATCTCATCATTAATCTCACGGCCATCCTCATAGTACTGTGTACAAGCCTCTGTTGTAATAGTGAAGCCCTGTGGTACTGGAAGTCCAAGACCTGTCATCTCAGCAAGGTTTGCACCTTTACCTCCAAGAAGCTCGCGCATGCTGGCATTACCTTCGCTAAATAAGTACACCCATTTTGCCATTTCTAATTCCTCCTAAAATATACATTGTGTTTTGCAAACAGATATTGCGTCATCTGTTATTTTAGCAATTTTTCACATGAAGTTCCTTGTTTTCTCCGAAACTTCGTCTATATTTTACCACATTTTTTATAGATTTCAACCTTTTTTGTGAAATTTGTAACAAAATAATTACCTTTTTTTCACCACCCCACAAGTTTGTGACTATCCGCTCATTTTCCGCTTATATTCGATCATCCTGCATTATATATCTTACCTATTATACAGTAACAGGACCGACATTCTGCCTTCCGTTATTTTTTGGTGCTGCCTTCCTGTCTTCCCACAGTAGCGGGATTCCGATCACACCGACTGGAATGTCTGCATGAGCAAATACATGTGCCGTAACCTACGAAGTTACAATATTGCGCAGCCATACACCTTTTTTAACAAGTATAAATCCAATAATGCATTTGATAAAATCTGCTGCCTGCACAAGTGCATAGATTGCAAGTACCGGAAGTGCGGTAAAACGACTGAGCGTAAACGCCACAGATACACTCACTACCCAAATAAATACACTGTCAAACAAAAATGTAATGATCGTTCTGCCACCGGAACGCAGTGTAAAATACGAGGCATGCAAAAATGCATTCTGTGGCATAAAAATAGCTGTGATTATAATAAAATATTTTGCCAGTTCTCTGGCCTCCGCATTCGTATTGTACAGGTTTGGGAATAACGGTGCCAGCACGAGCATCGCCAAAGCCACAATCGTACAGCAGAACACAGAAAATGCAATCATCTTATTATCTGTATCTCTCGCTTCTTTCATCTTACCGGCACCAAGCAGCTGTCCAACTACAATGGCCACCGAATCTCCCAGAGCAATGAATACAATATTAAATACATTGTTTACCGTATTTGAAATATTCAGACCTGCTACTACATTCAATCCACGTATAGAATAACACTGGGTCAGCATTGCCATGCCTGCGGCCCAGAAAGTCTCATTCAAAAGCAGCGGCGTACCCTGGATCAGGATTCTCCTTGTCATAGCAGCCGGAACCCTCATGGTGCGGTACAGTCCTTCCGCAAAGACATGTTTCGCATGATGTCTGTGTGTCCATCCCATGACGATCAGAACTTCCACATATCGTGAGATCACCGTAGCAAGCGCTGCACCTCTTACACCCATTTTCGGGAAAAACAGCATTCCGTAAATAAGCATAAAGTTGAAAAACAGATTTACAACTACTGCAGCAACACCTGCTTTCATCGGCAGCATAGTCTCTCCACACTCCCTCAGTGTACTGGCATATACCTGTACCATCATAAAGGCCGGAAGTCCCCACACAATAATGTCCAGATATTCCCGTCCATAACGCAACGTATCTGCCACCTGTGCTACAGTGCCTTCTCCTTTCAGATACATGTGAATCAACGCATCTCCCTGTGTCAGGAGCAGCACAATCGTTGCTGCGGTGATAATGATCACCATCCACAGCTTATACCGCATCGTGTTGCGTACGCCCTCCTGATCTCCTTTTCCAAAATATTGTGCTGTGAAAATCCCGGCTCCGGATACACCACCGAAAATACACAGATTGTATACAAAAATCAGCTGATTCACAATCGCAGCGCCAGACATCGGTTCTGTACCGATTCGTCCGATCATAATATTATCCAACAGACTTACAAAATTTGTGATGCCATTCTGGATCATAATTGGAATTGCAATCGAAAGAACCATCAGATAAAACTTTTTATCTCCGATGAACTTTCTAAAAAAACATTTCTTTTCTGTCCTCTCCATTGATCTAATCTCCCTATTTGTAATATGAACTCTCAGAATCGTTCTTTTTTCAAAAATATCAATTTCATCAATAGAACAGCCACCGATATAAAACCGATGGCTATTCTATTGGTTGCATAACTTGGATTTTTCCATTCGTTTTATAAAATTTTACAACCCTGTCCTATTCTTGTGTTGTATCAATATACTACTCTTCCGATGTGATTCTGTCTGAGGTATATGGAAAATCAATTTTCAGATCACGGAAATAGTATTCCCGGTCTCTCTCCCCAATCTCTCTGGACACACGACATGGATTACCTACTGCAACCACATTTGCCGGAATATCTTTCGTCACGATACTGCCGGCACCAATGACACTATTATCTCCAATGGTAACTCCCGGAAGAATCACCGCATTACTTCCGATCCAGACATTTCTACCAATGTGAATTGGCAGAGAATAATGTGCCCCCATTCCACGATACTCCGGTTCCACCGGATGTCCGGTAGTACAAAGTGTTACATTCGGTCCGATCATGGTTTTATCTCCGATGAAAATATCTCCGTCATCTATCACACTCAGATTGAAATTTGCATAAAAACCGCCTTCCAGGTAGAGATGGCAGCCATAAGACATATGGACACCATCTTCAATAAACACACTGTCCCCACATTTTCCCAGCAATCCTTTCAACAGTTCCTGCCGTTTCTTCCGGTCTTCCGGACGGGTATGGTTGTAATCAAACATTACTTCTTTACAATGTCTGCGCAGTGCGTCCAACTCCTGTTCCTGTTCAATATCTACCGGATCCTTATGTCCGTGCTCATAAAAAAGCATTCCATTTGCTATTCTGTCTTTTAACTGCATCATATTATCCCTCTCTCTTTTTTTTATGGGTTCAGGCACAGAAATGCCCCCAGATTCCCCCGTTTTCCATGACTGGCTCTGTGAGAAAACAACAATTCCGGATTACAGCAGGTGCACACATCCGTCACTTCCAGATGATCTTTCTTCACACCAGCATCCAGCAGCACAATTTCATTCGCTTTCCACAAATCCAGCTGATACTTTCCATTTCCTTTATCAATCAGAATTTCTGACGTATGCCCGGGAAACGCCTGCATAAACTGCACAGCCACGTCCTCGCTGATCTCATAACAATCCTGGCAGATTGATGGTCCAATGGCGCAATACACATCGGATGCCTCTGTGCCAAATGCATTATGCATAGCTTCCAGTGTACATTTTCCCATACGTGCAACTGTACCACGCCAGCCGGAATGACTCAGTCCAATGGCATGGTGTACCGGATCCACAAAATATAATGGTACACAGTCTGCATAGAAAGTAACAAGTGTCAGCCCTGAAACATTTGTGATCAGGCCGTCTACATCCGTATAATCCCTTGGACAGATCACGCCCTTGCCCGCATCTTCTTTGGTCACCAGCCGCACATTTGTTGTATGAGTCTGATCTGAACACACAAGATGACCGTTGTCCGTCCCCAGTGTTTCTGCCACCCTGCGATAATTTTCTTTCACAGATTCTGTTACATCCCCACGGCTGAAGCTGAGATTCAATGACGAAAAAATTCCTTCGCTGACACCACCATACCGCGTAGTAAAGCAATGACGAACTACTCCGGTCTGATCCAGCAACGGAAAATGAAACAACGGTACCTGTGCCCCATTGTTCAGCGGATGCATCTCTAGTCGAAGGGACTGTGCCCCTTCTTTTTTTCGCTTGATTGCAGATATAATGCAGCATTCATCATCGTTTTGTTTTTCATTCTTATTATCGGCTGTCCGTTCTGTTATTGTATGTTCCATCTGTTCACCTTCTTTCGTTTCCATATCACATAGGCACAGTTTTTTCACAAAGCGGACATTCGCAATCCACTTTCGCTGCTTACTTATAAAGGCAGCATTTGTCACATCGAAAAATTCCCGCAATAGGCAAATGCATTTTCCATCAGTTCTACAGCATCCGCCGAAACCTGCGCCACATCAAAACGACAGGGATGATCCATCGGATACCCGTAGCGTCTCAGATAAAATGCTGCCGCATTGGATATTCGTTTCTGTTTCCGATGATCTACTGCCTCACAGGGAGAGCCATACCCCAGGTTGCTGCGGTATTTTACTTCTACAAAAATCAGATAACCATCTTTTCTGGCAATCAGATCAATTTCTCCAAAGCGGCAACTAAAATTATGTTCCACAATATCATATCCATGCTGTTTCAGCCATCCAGCCACCCGCTGTTCCTGTACTGTTCCGATTTTTCTTGTATTCATTTTTGTCTTTCTACTCTCTCCGGCAAATAACAAGATTTTATTTGTTTGTGTACTAAATCGCATAGGATGCAAATCTTTTTCACATCCCTCTGATCTATACTGTAATAAAATTATGTATAAAACTCCGCCTGTGAATCGGTGTCGCACCGTATTTTTTCAGTGCATCAATATGAGCCGCAGAGCCATATCCCTTATTAGATGCAAAACCATATTCCGGCATCACTTTATCATATTCCACCATCAGCCGGTCTCTGGTCACCTTCGCAATGATGCTGGCAGCACCGATGGAAATACTCTTAGCATCCCCTTTGATGATCGGCACCTGATGGATCTCCACCTGTGGAATTGTTACAGCATCATTTAATAGCAGATCCGGCTGCGGATCCAGTTTGCTGATAGCTTCCCGCATTGCTTCATAAGTTGCCTGCAGAATATTGATCTCATCGATCCGGGCCGGAGATGCCATTCCAATACCAGTGGCAACTGCCCGTTCCATGATTACATCGTACAGTTCTTCTCTCTTTTTCTCACTGAGTTTTTTAGAATCGTTGATATATAAAATATTGCAGTCTTTTGGCAGGATTACCGCACCGGCCACCACTGGGCCAGCCAGAGGTCCTCGTCCTACCTCATCGATTCCACAGATTAATGCATAATCTGCGTATTTGCGCTCATAAACCTTCAATGCTTCTATACGCAATATTTCTTTTTCATACTTTTCCTGCCGCTTCTGTGCCTGGGCCAGCATCGTTCTGACTCCGGCACGCTCATCTGCGGCATATCTTCGGATAAATTCCGACAATTCTGTATCCGCCGTTGCTTTTAATTCTTCTTTGATTTCACCGATTTTCCGCACTTCCATTATTCTGCCTCCGGTAATTCCAGGGTGATCCGACCGAGACGTCCGGAGCGAAAATCATCAACAACAAGCGCAGCAGCTTTGCTGTAATCAATCTCATTTCCACGTTGCACACAGCCGCGTTTCTGTGCAATTGCCTCCAGAAGTTCCACCGGACGTTCCACAGTTTCCTCCACTTCATAACGAGCCGCCAGTGTCCCAGCATAGTTTTCTTTCAGATAAGAAATCAATTCCAGTGAAAGTTCATCAATATTCAGGATTTCATCTTTGATGGAGCCGATCAGAGCCAGACGAAGCCCTACCATCTGATCGTCAAACTTCGGCCAGAGGATACCCGGTGTATCCAACAGTTCCACATCCTTATTGAGGCGGATCCACTGTTTTCCTTTTGTCACACCCGGTTTATTTCCAGTTTTCGCGCATGCTTTTCCAGCAAAAGTATTGATAAAAGTAGACTTTCCTACGTTCGGAATTCCCACAACCATAGCGCGCACCGGACGGTTTTTAATACCTCTGCGACGGTCACGCTCGATTTTTTCTTTACATGCTTCCAGAATCACATTCTGTATTTCTTTCATACTATTTCGTCGGCGAGCATCCAGCTTTACCACATAAAATCCTTTTTCTTTAAAATAAGAAGCCCAGGTCTCGTTTTTCCGCTCATCAGACAAATCTGATTTATTCAGCAGAATCAGTCGTGCTTTATTTTTCCCAAGCTCATCAATATCCGGATTCCGACTACTGAGAGGGATTCTCGCATCTACCAGCTCAATGACCAGATCGATCAGTTTTATATCTTCCTGCATCTGACGTTTTGCTTTTGTCATATGCCCCGGGTACCATTGAAAATTCATATCTTTTTCCTTCTTTCTCTTACCGGATCCTTCCCATTTTCTTAAACGGACGAACCACAAACCATGCTTTTCCCTTGATATATTCTTTTTTAATATTTCCTATATTTGCATAACGGCTATCTTCACTGCTGTTTCGGTTGTCACCCAGGACAAAATATTCATCCTCACCAACTGTGATCTCTTCTTCTGCCACACCTGCATTTTTGATGGTATCTGTATCTTCCGTATCATATAGTTCCCCATTGACATACAGCAGACCACTTTTAATCTGCACCTTATCTCCCGGAACACCGATCACACGTTTTACATAATAGTGACTCTTTTCATTGCCATTTGGCAAAAAAACGATCACATCGCCGGACTTTGGACTCTTAACATTATAAATAAACCGGTTTACCAGTATCTGACTGCCATCTGATACGGTAGACTCCATAGAATTTCCCACCATAGTCACTCTCATTCCCGCACAATACACCAGCACAAATGCCACCAGTAACACGATCAGAATCTCCACTGCCCATGCAGCTGCACTCTTCGCCGTAGACAACTTCATTTTTCTGCGCTTTCTCCGGAAATTCAGACCGCTGGTTCGAAATAACATCATCATTTTCCTCCCTTTCATAACATGCATCCCTATTGTACCAGAAAAGAGATTTGTTTGATAGAAAATTCAACATAATTTCCTATCAAACGAAAAAATCCCCTGAAGATGCATACACATCAACTCAGGGGATTATCATCATTCAGCATTCAAAAGCGAATTATTTTACTAACTCTTTAACTTTAGCTTTCTTACCTACACGGTCTCTCAGGTAGTAAAGTTTTGCACGTCTTACTTTACCGTAACGAACGATTTCAACTTTCTCTACGTTCGGAGAGTGTAATGGCCATGTCTTCTCTACGCCTACACCGTTGGAGAATTTACGAACTGTAAATGTCTCACGGTTGCTTCCGCCCTGTTTCTTTAATACAGTACCCTCGAAAACCTGAATTCTTTCGCGGTTACCCTCTTTGATTTTTGCAGATACACGAACAGTATCTCCTACGGAAAACTCCGGTACTTCAGCTTTCAGCTGCTCAGCTTCGATGCTTTTGATAATTTCATTTGCGTTCATTTTTGTGACCTCCTGTTATTTGGATGTTCTTAATACATAATGTAGCAGAGGACCATCTCTTTTTTAATTCACAACGTATGATAGTTTACCATACTTATTTATAAAAATCAACATAAAATACTGCTTTTACATTGTATTTTTGACAATTCATTCGTGGATAGTAAAAAAAGTAAGTAAAGCGGATGTACACACTCTATTTTTTCAGTTGCTTTAGAATCTGCTTTACATCTGCCCGCGAGAGTTCTGCTTCCTCCAGCAATTCCGGTCGGTTGCGCAGCGTCCGCTGCACAGACTGCTCATGTCGCCAGCTTTCAATCTTTTTATGATCTCCGGAAAGCAGTACCTGCGGCACTTCCTTTCCGTTCCAGTTCGCCGGACGGCTATACTGCGGATATTCCAACAGACCGCCTTCTAATGATTCCGTAGATCCGGATTCCTCATTGGTCAGCACACCCGGAACCATTCTGGAAATTGCGTCCACCATAACCATGGCAGGAAGTTCCCCGCCGGTCAGCACATAATCACCAATGGACACATAATCTGTCACGATTTCCTCCAACACACGTTCATCCACGCCTTCATAATGCCCGCACAAAAAGATCAGATCTTCTTCTCTTGCATATTCCTTTGCCATCTCCTGTGCAAACACCTGTCCCTGCGGCGTCAGATACACACAGCGCGGTTCATAGCCCACCTCCGCCACGATACTCTTCCATGCATCGTAAATGGGCTGTGCCTGCATAACCATTCCAGCTCCTCCGCCATAAGGATAATCGTCAACCTTTTTATGACGATCCTTGGTAAAATCCCGGATATTGATCACATTTATTTCAATCAGATTCTGCTCTACAGCATTTCCGATAATACTCGTATTCAGTCCCTGCATCACCATCTCAGGAAACAATGTTAAAATATGAAATCTCATCGACTAATCCCTCAATCCAGGCATCAGATATACTGTCATCACCATCTGTTCCATGTTAATATCCCGAATGCAATCCTTGATTGCAGGAAGCAGAAGCTGTGATGCACCATTCTGCTCTACTACATAGACATCATTGGCTCCGGTCTGAAGCACATCGGTCAATGTTCCCAGTTCTTCTCCTTCCGTGGAAACCACACGCATACCGATCATATCTGCGATAAAATATTCATCTTTCTGCAGTTTCACAGCATTTTCCCGTGTCACATACAAGCTTTTCCCACGAAACCGTTCCACTTCATTAATATTCTGAAACTCTTTGAACTTCAGAATCACCATCTGTTTAAAAAATTTCACCTGGCAGATATGAAGTGTCATTCGTTCTTTACCGGTATCTAAAATAACCTCTTTTAATTTCTTAAAACGCTTCACATCATCCGTGGTAGGAAATACTTTGACCTCCCCGGCAATTCCATGTGTGCTTGAAATCACACCTACCTGTAAAAATTCTTCCATATTCTCCCTTTCAAAAAAGGGACATAGTTTAACACCATGTCCCTTATCGCCTTTTACTGTACGATCTCTACGATAACTTTTTTGTCCTCGCGAGATGCAGCAGCTTTCACAACAGAACGGATTGCTTTCGCAATTCTGCCCTGCTTACCGATCACTTTTCCCATGTCGGCCTGTGCAACATGCAGCTCCAGAACGGTTGCCCGGTCTTTCTCTGTCTCTGTCACAGTAACTTCTTCAGGATTGTCGACTAGTGATTTTGCAATTACTTCTACTAATTCTTTCATCACGTTTCCCTCACTAATCTATTATTTCTCGATACCAGCTGTTTTTAAAATTTTCTCAACTGTCTGTGTAGGCTGTGCTCCGTTTGCTAACCATTTTTTAGCTGCTTCTTCGTCTACGCGGATCTCAGACGGCTCTTTTGTCGGATCATAATATCCAATCTCATCGATGAATCTACCATCTCTCGGGCTTCTGGAATCTGCTACTACGATTCTATAAAAAGGAGCTTTTTTCTGTCCCATTCTTCTTAATCTGATTTTAACTGCCATGTCATTTCACCTCCTCAATTTTCTACTTCACTGCGCATACGCGCTATATGGTTAAAAAGGAAACTTGAAATTTCCAAATTTACCGCCACGTTTACCTTTGCCCATCATACCGGGCATCTGTTTCATCATCTTGCGAGCCTGCTCAAATTGCTTTACCAGACGGTTTACTTCGCTGATATCCACACCGGCACCTGCCGCAATTCGACGTTTTCTGCTTGGATTGATCAGATTTGGATCCCCACGCTCCGCCGGAGTCATGGAACAGATGATTGCTTCAATACGCGCCATCTTCTTCTCATCCATCGCATCTTCAATCTGCTTCATCTGTGCGCCGCCAATTCCCGGCATCATACTCAGGACATTCGCAAAACCGCCCATCTTCTTCATCTGACTCATAGAATCCAGATAGTCATTGAATGTGAACTCTGCTTTTCGGAAACGTTTTTCCATCTCTGCAGCTTTCTCATCATCCATCTCTGCCTGCGCCTTTTCGATCAGAGTAAGTACATCACCCATTCCAAGGATTCGGGAAGCCATTCGCTCCGGATAAAACTGCTCCAGGTCAGAAAGCTTTTCTCCCATACCAGCATACAGAATCGGTTTTCCGGTTACCGCACGGATAGAAAGTGCGGCACCACCTCTGGTATCACCATCTAATTTCGTGAGGATCACTCCATCAATTCCGATTTTCTCATCAAAGGTGCTTGCTACATTGACTGCATCCTGACCAGTCATGGCATCTACTACCAGAACCGTCTGCGCTACATCCACATTTTCTTTAATCTCAATCAGCTCATCCATCATATCTTCATCTACATGAAGACGACCAGCCGTATCGAGAATGACAACATTATTACCGTTTTTTGCTGCATGCTCTACCGCTGCTTTTGCAATATTGACCGGTTTATGCCCATCGCCCATGGTAAATACTTCCACACCCTGTTTTTCACCGTTAACCTGTAACTGCTGGATCGCAGCCGGACGATAAACGTCGCAGGCAACCAGAAGTGGTTTCTTTCCTTTGAGTTTGAATTTCCCTGCAAGTTTTGCAGTTGTTGTCGTTTTACCGGCACCCTGCAGACCAACCATCATAATGATCGTCGTTGCCTGTCCCGGACGAAGTTTTAACTCTGTTGTCTCGGAACCCATCATTTTGATCATCTCTTCGTTTACGATCTTAATGACCATCTGTCCCGGATTCAGACCATTCATTACGTCTGCACCAATCGCACGTTCCTGTACAGATTTTACAAACTGCTTCACTACTTTAAAGTTTACATCTGCTTCCAGCAACGCCATCTTAACTTCTTTCAGGGCAGCTTTCACATCTGCCTCTGTCAGCCGGCCCTTGCTGCGCAGGTTTTTAAATACATTTTGCAGTTTTTCGGATAAGCTGTCAAATGCCATACTTATAATTCCTCCAAAATCCGTCCGGAAATCTGATTGATTTCCTCCATTGTCTGTGCAATACAGTCCTTGTTATAATGAAGTGACAGATCACGAATCTTTGAAACATCTTCTTTTGTCTTCCAGAAGCGTTCTACCAGATGAAGTTTTTCTTCATATCCGGCAAGGATCTTATCACATCGCTTTACCAGATCATGTACACCCTGACGGCTGATCCCGAGTTCCTCAGCAATCTCACTCAATGACATATCATTGAGTACAACATCTTCATATACACGTTTCTGATGCTCTGTGAGCAATTCTCCATAAAAATCATACAAAAAGACCTGACGTCCAATTTTCTCCATGTCAATCACCTTTGCTAGATTATCACACTTATTTTTTCCTGTCAAGTATTTTTTCTTTACACTTTAAAACTTTTTTCTGACACTCTGCACAATTTCTCAAGTAAGTATGCTATCACAGCCTTACGCGTTTAAAACTATCAATAGCACATATTTCTTTTTTAATAGGAACAGCCCTTAGGAACGGTTGACCACCATTCATAAGGGCTGCAATATCATAGTAAAGCGGACATTCGCAATCCGCTTTCGCTACTTGCTCATGAACGCACGTTAGAATGTAAACTTGTCTGCGAAATAAGCATCCAGTTCAGCAATCGGAATGCGAACCTGTTCCATCGTATCACGGTCACGAACAGTAACTGCATGATCTTCTTCGGAATCAAAATCGTATGTAACACAGAACGGTGTACCGATCTCATCCTGGCGACGGTAACGTTTACCAATGTTTCCTCTGTCATCAAACTCACAGTTGTATTTTTTGCAAAGCTGCTCAAATACTTTCTCAGCGCCGTCATTTAATTTCTTGGATAACGGAAGGACACCAATCTTAACCGGAGCCAGTGCCGGATGAAAATGAAGAACGGTTCTTACATCCGGTTTCTCCTCTGTTCCGATGTTTTCTTCATCATATGCACCACACAGGAATGCAAGCACCACGCGGTCTGCACCGAGAGACGGTTCAATAACGTATGGGATATATTTTGTATTTTTCTGGTCATCAAAGTACGTCAGATCCTGACCGGATGTATTTTGATGCTGAGTTAGATCATAATCGGTACGGTCTGCAATACCCCAGAGCTCACCCCATCCAAACGGGAATAAAAACTCAATATCACTAGTTGCTTTACTGTAGAAGGATAACTCCTCCTGATCATGATCGCGGACACGCATCTCTTCTTCTTTCATTCCAAGAGATTTCAGCCAGTTGATACAGAAGTTTCTCCAATAATCAAACCACTCCAGATCGGTATCCGGCTCGCAGAAGAACTCAAGTTCCATCTGTTCGAACTCTCTGGTACGGAATGTAAAGTTACCCGGTGTGATCTCATTACGGAAAGATTTACCGATTTGTCCGATACCAAACGGGATTTTCTTTCTGGATGTACGCTGTACGTTTTTGAAGTTTACGAAAATGCCCTGTGCTGTCTCCGGACGAAGATATACGGTATTTTTTGCATCCTCTGTGACACCCTGAAATGTCTTGAACATCAGGTTGAACTGACGGATATCTGTAAAATTATGTTTGCCACAGGTCGGACACGGTACATTGTTATCTGTGATAAAGTTTTTCATCTCTTCCTGTGTCCATCCATCTACGGAACCCTTTAATTCAATGTGGTTTTCCTCAGCAAAATCCTCAATGATCTTATCTGCACGAAAACGCTCATGGCACTCTTTACAATCCATCAGCGGATCAGAAAACCCGCCAAGATGTCCGGATGCCACCCATGTCTGCGGATTCATCAGGATTGCACAATCAACACCTACGTTGTACGGACTCTCCTGGATAAATTTCTGCCACCATGCTTTTTTTACATTGTTCTTCAGTTCTACACCAAGATTACCATAATCCCATGTATTTGCAAGTCCACCGTAAATCTCAGATCCCGGATATACAAATCCTCTGGATTTTGCCAGTGCCACAATTTTCTCCATTGTCTTTTCCATTATATGTCCTCTTTCTTCCATTTATTTTGAAGTATCCTTCAATTCCTATTGATATAGTACATAAACCAGTACCGCTTCGTCTGTATCCTGCTTCTTCTGTGTGACATTTACCTGTTTCTCTGATGTCACTTCAGTTCCATCTGCGGATACATATACAATTTTTCCCGGAACGATCAGATCTGAATTTGCTTTTACGATCAGCACCTTCAGATCATCCTCTTTCAGCAACGTGGATCCTTTCACGGATTTCTTGTCTGCCTTGCCTTCTGTCACCGGATAAAAATCCAGATCAAAATCATAGCCGGCAGCCTGTGCTTCCACAATACTTCCGGAAAAGCACTCAATACCTGAAAAATCACTGAATGTCTCTGCATCTTCATATTGCAGAGTAAGATATGCCTTTTTCTCTTCTACTTTTGAATCTGTCACAGAAACAGATTTCTTTCCATGTTCCTGTGTATATGCCTCCACAGCTTTCTGCACGTAAGTATTGAGCTCTTCCTCGTCATAATAGGACTGATCAAAAGATTCTACGGCTGCTTCCAGAACTTTGCCGCTTTTCTGTAATGCGATCGTATTCTCCTGCACATCCAGTTTAGCTCCGCATGCTCCAAGCAGCACACTCATACCGATGCAACAGCCAAGCGCCGCCATTCTTTTTTTCATCTCTTATCCTCCAGCTTCAGGTTCAAGAATGCCCTGTTTCTATGCTATTCTGTACTCTCTGTAAAGCAGAACATTCATTCTGTCCACAGTTCAAGAATCACTGCAGATTCATACTACTTTACATCAATTTCTAAATTATAACGGTTTACGCCTCTGATTGCAAGTATTCCTAAGATAAAAAAACAGGGGTCTTCAATTCTTTTTCCACATACTGTCTCATATAATACTGAATCAGCTTTGTTACCTGTCCAAGAACTTCCTCCGTAACAGTAAAGGTGTACAGCTTTTCCACCGGTGCTGTCACTATGTACTGCATCGTATATAACGCTGCTTCATCCAGCGGATATTTCACGGGACCCGGCTGACATTCCCTGCACATGACACCGTTACTTTTTTCATCAAAGCACCAAAGCTGTTCCCGGCTGCCACAGGAAGTACATGCAAACACATTCGGATAGACACCAAAATACACCAGTGTCTTCAGTTCATAGATCACCCGCACCAGTTTCGGTGACAAAGACGGTACATTGAGTGCCCGCAATGTCTGATATACCAGTTTCAGCTGATTGATACAGTCGTTGTTTTCCTGGCAGAAATAGTCTGCCAGTTCCAGAAAGTAACAACCATAATACGTCTTATCCAGATCCATGGCAAGTTCCCGGAAGTAATTACTGATCTCCGCCTTCACCACCGTATAGGAACTGCGTCCCTCATAAGCCTCAAACGTACCAAAGCAAAACAGGTTCGTTGCCGCCTGCAAGGAACTTTTCGGTCTTCTGGCTCCCCGGGCAAAAGCAGTGATTTTTCCGCGTTCCCGGGTTAATATTGTAATTCTCTTATCATATTCTCCCACCGGCATCGTATTCAGGATCATTCCTGTCAGAATGCAAGTCTGCCCCATAAATCATTCCACTTCTTCCCTGGCTGTCGGTCTCATAGTCTGCATATTTTCCAATACTGCTGCGACAGTAAGTCAGATAATCAGAAACCCGTCCGCTTTTTTCAAAACTCAGCCATTTTTTATCTTCCATTGCATACTCCCCCTTATCTCTTCTCCAGATACTGTTAGAGTATGCAGTCTGTTACGGATTATTCGTTGATGTTATATCCAAAATTTTTCATCTGGATATCGCTGTCACGCCAGCCTTTGCGCACTTTTACCCAGAGACGCAGGTTGACTTTGCCTTCCAGCAGTTTTTCAATTTCAAAACGGGCATTACTTCCAATCTTTTTCAGCATCGCTCCACCTTTTCCGATGATGATTCCCTTATGAGAATCCCGCTCACAGATAATGGTAGCCTCAATATCCGTAATTCCGTTCTTTCTCTGTTTCATGGACTCGATCGTTACCGCAATACCGTGTGGGATTTCCTCGTCCAGTGCATGCAACGCTTTCTCACGGATGATCTCTGCCACGATCTGACGCTCCGGCTGATCAGTCACAGTATCTTCATCGTAAAACATCGGACCATACGGCAGATATTTAAAAATCATATCAATGATCGTATCTGTATTATCCCCATGCAGCGCAGATGCCGGAATAATCTCAGCAAAATCCAGAAGTTTGCGGTATGCATCGATAAACAGCAATACTTCTTCTTTTTTTACTGTATCCGTCTTGTTGATGACCAGGATCACAGGCAGATTGGATTTGCGCAGCTGCTCTGCAATATGCTGCTCACCGGCGCCAATAAAAGTGCTCGGTTCTACCAGCCATACAATCACATCCACATCCTGTAACGTACGCTCCGCAACAGTCACCATATATTCACCCAGTTTGTTTTTTGCTTTGTGAATACCCGGTGTATCCAGAAATACGATCTGCCCCCGGTCTGTGTCTGTATACACAGTCTGGATCCGATTTCTTGTGGTCTGTGGTTTTTTAGATGTAATGGCGATTTTCTGACCGATCAGCTGATTCATCAATGTGGATTTACCTACATTCGGTCTGCCAATCAGTGTCACAAAACCTGATTTAAAATTTGCATTCATATGTTATCTCCTTTTACAACGTTTCTAATACATCAAACAGGTCTGATTCTTCCTGCAATTTTCCTTCATTTCCGATGGCACAGATATAGCTGTGATCCAATGCTGTCTGCATAACATCTGCAAGATCTTTGATATCCTGCGGACGTGTGTGCAATGCCTGCTGCCGCTCTTCCTGGATCATCTCGTAAGTTACACCGGTCAGATAAGAAAGCAGCGATCTTCTGCCCTGGCTTAACGGTGTCAGCGGAGCGTCCAGTTCACTGAAAGCACCAATGACAAGGCGGGTCATACCACGCTCATCTATCTCAAAATTTTTCAAATACTCCGGCACACCACGATACACATCCAAAGTACGTCCCAGATTCGGATCACGGTAAGACAAAAAGCATACGTCCCCGTTTCTGCCTATATTTGTGCTGCATCCATAAGCACCGCCCTTGACACGGATATTCTGCCACAGATACTCATAATTCATGATCACTCTAAACACACGCATAGAACCGTTGTAGGAAGCTCCTCCCTTTGCAAAATTACCCGCCAGAGACACATACTGAATCTGGGAAGCGTCCAGAAATCCTTCATTCTTCTGTTCCGGCAGGGAGATTTCCACATGTTCCTTTGCTGTATCCGCATACAATCCTTCGGTAAGCTGTACAGACAACTCCCTGAGTGCTGCGTATCCGGCTGCATCACTGGTGACACTGACCAGAAGATTTTGTGGTTGAAAGATCAGACTGCATACTTCCTGCATTTTTTCCATCAGTTTCTGTTTTTCTGTCTCATAGTCTGTCACAATCCGGTCAAGGCTTTCATAAAATCCGATACCCTGAATGCTGTCTGCATATTTTGCCCGCTTTGAATAATAAGATAATGCCCTTGTCGCAGAAACCACATTACCGCTGTCACTGAGTTCATTGCGAAGTCTGGATTTAACCTGTGCCAGCACCTCATAAATACGTTTTTCATCTGTGAACTGTGTAGAAAGCATCATACTTCGGATCAATTCCACGCCACGGCTGAGATTGGATTTCAGTGTCTTCAGACGGACTTCATATTTTACCTGATAGCAGTCTGCCCGCTGCACATCTCCTGTGACATTTACTTCATTGGAAATACCTCCGGTATACAGATTGACTTCATCCGTAAAATCTGTATAGCTGTAATCCGATGTATTTAATTTACCCATCAGTATTTTCAAAATGCCAAGATACGGAATCAGTTCCTCAGAAATATGATGTGCATCAAACAGCAGATCCAGATATACAATACCATTCGTCTGATACTCATGCCACAGATACGGAATACCATTGATCGTTTCTTCCGCATTCTTATAAGGTTCACTTGTCTGCTTCATGTCCTCACGTGAAAGCAGCGGAATGGTCTCCAGCTGTTCCTTGGTAGATGGCTCTTCCTCATATATTTCCAGTGCCTTCGTCTCTTCTACAAGTTTGTCAATCTCCTCTTTGCTCAGAGACGCTTTATATGCCTGCAGTTTTTCTTTTAATGCCTGTTCCCGTTTACCGGTCAGACCAATCTCCGGAACAACACGGACAAGTGCATTATGTGTATTATCCAGAAAATATTTCTGGATCAACTGTTCAAAATAATCCGTTTCCAGTTGTTTTCGCAGATAATCGTAAACACCCAGTTCTTCTATATGAAGGAATGGTGCATTCTCATCATACAGCCAGCTGTCCATGATCTGCAGGCCAAACATCAGTCCTTTTGGAAAACGTCCAAAATCTGCCTCACGGAACTTAAACTCCGAACCGTTAATAGCAGCCAGCAATGTCTTTTTGTTAATTCCGTTTTCCACCTGCTCCTGCAGCACCTTACGGATGATCTGGACGAAACGCTTCTGATCGGAAGCATTGGCATGTTTTGCAACAATCGAAAAAACCGGCTGATAGCTGCTGCTGTCATAACCACCATAGATATCCGTACCGATCCCCGCATCCAGCAGAGCCTGTTTGATCGGTGCCCCCTGGGTACTGAGCAGAGCATAATCCAGAATATCAAACGCAATATACTGCTCTCTGTTCAGATTGTTTCCAACCGCCCAGTTGCAGGACAGATACGTATTGTTTTCTGTACTGTCTGTACTGGAGATAGAATATGGAATCTCATGTTCCACCGGTTCTGTAAAAGGTGCCTGCTCCGGAATCGCAGAATCCACATTGATTCTGTCATAATTGCTTAAATATTCCTGATCCAGCCACTTCAGTTTTTCCACCACATCCATATCACCATACAGATAGATCCAGGAATTGGATGGATGATAATACTGACGATGGAAATCCAGATACGCCTCGTAAGTCAGCTCCGGAATCACCTGCGGATCTCCGCCGGACTCATTGCTGTATGGAGTATCCGGGAATAAGGAGCGTAAAATCTCACGATCCAGCACACCATCTGCAGAAGAAAAGGCGCCTTTCATCTCATTGTATACAACACCGTTCAGCGTCAGCTCGTCTTCCGGACTGTTCAATTCATAATGCCAGCCCTCCTGACGGAAGATGTTCTGTTCCTTATAAATGTTCGGTGAAAATACACTGTCCAGATAAACATCCATCAGATTCTGAAAATCTTTGTCATTGCAGCTTGCCACCGGATAAATGGTTTTATCCGGATAAGTCATTGCATTTAAAAATGTATTGAGAGAGCCTTTTACCAACTCAATAAAAGGATCCTTCACCGGGAATTTTTTACTGCCGCATAATACGGTATGCTCAATGATATGCGGTACACCGGTGCTGTCCTTTGGCGGTGTGCGGAATGCGATATAAAATACTTTATTGACATCTTCATTCGACATAACACAGATACGTGCACCACTCTTTTTGTGCACCAGCAATATGCCGTCTGAATGAATGTCATCCAGTCTTTTCTCCTCTCTGATTTCATAAGCGTTTAACTGACTCAATTCTGGTTTCAAATATCGTTTCCTCCATTTTCTTCTGTCTTCTGACAGACTGTCTTTTCTATAATATACTTTGCTGTAGTTTTTCCAGTATCTCTTATTCTTACACACTTTCCTCCAAAAGTAAAGAGACAGCAGACATATCACATTTTGTCTGCTGTCTTCTCATTCAAAAAGGGCTGTCCTAATGGACAGCCCCTTGGGGTCATATTCATTTATCTAAATAAATTAACCAAGGCGTGTAACGTTTGCAGCCTGTGGCCCTTTATCACCTTCGATCACTTCAAATTCAACAGCTTCCCCATCTTTCAGCTCTTTGAATCCATCCATGTTCAGTGCGGAGAAATGAACGAAAATATCATTTCCTTCTGCATCTGAAATAAATCCATAACCCTTTTTTGCATTAAACCATTTTACAGTTCCCTGTTGCATAAAATACTTCCTCCTAAAACATGCGCACAATCTGTGCAAAATTGACAACTTAAACGTATCACACTTCAATATTTTTGTCAAGAAAATACGAAAAATCTGTCATTTATTTATTCACAATAAACGAATCATATGCTCTTTTTCTGTAATGTTGAATATTTCTTTCTAAATTTCTGCAAAATAACCCTGTTTTCTTCAGTTTTATCTCAGTCGAGAAGACTCCCACTTCTGCAAGTGGTGAGTAAAAACAAGTCTTTCTCAGTGGGAGTACAATCTCCGACTGAGATAAACGCTCCGCGTGGATGTGCAGTGATTCTGAAAAGAATATGTCAGCTTTCGCTGACCAGAATCACGCACCAAGTCTCACGTGCGTTCGACTTGAACTTATGGCTGTACTTTTTTTGCTCTGCGCTGTTCTTTCTTAGATTCCTGATTGGAAACAATAATACAGCAGCTTGCATCTCCGGTAATATTGACAGTAGTACGCCCCATATCAAAAATACGATCCACACCAGCTACCAGTGCAATGCCGTCTACCGGAAGTCCTACGGAAGTCAGCACCATTGCCAACATGACCATCCCGGAACCCGGAACGCCTGCGGTACCAATGGATGCCAATGTTGCCGTCAGAATAATGGTCATCATCTGCGGTAATGTCAGATGAATACCGTAACAGGATGCAATGAAAATTGCACATACGCCCTGATAGATTGCAGTTCCATCCATATTAATGGTAGCTCCCAATGGAAGTACAAAGGAAGATACTTCTTTTTTTGCACCAAGTTTCTCCACACACTCCATGTTGATTGGGAGTGTTCCTACCGAAGATGCACTAGAAAAAGCGAACATGATCGCCGGAAGCATTTCTTTGAAGAATTTTGCCGGACTTATGCCTCCCATAGTTTTCACTGCAACAGAGTATACTACAACTGCATGTAAGATATAACAAATGTACGCTGCAAGCAATACCATAGCCAAAGAACCAATGATTGCTGCACCATTACTTGCAACTACCGGACAAAGCAGACAGAATACACCGATTGGAGACAATTTCAGAATCATCTCCATACATTTCATGAAAATTTCATTGATGTTATTGCATGCTTTAACAATCCCAATATTTTTCTCACCAAGTTTAATAATGGAAAATCCAAGCAACAGGGCAATGACAATAACCTGCAACATATTAGATTCCACCATCGGACTGATAAAGTTAGATGGAAAAATATTTACAATCGTATCCATGACAGATGTTTTTTCCGGCATCTCATAAGCCAGATCTGTGGTTGCGATCACCGGAAAGAAACGCTGAAAAACATTTCCACCAATCAAACCGATCGTAATTGCAAATGCTGTGGTGCACATGTAGTAGAGCACTGTTTTTAATCCAATCGTACCTACTTTTTTAATATCCTTCATAGATATGATTCCACACATAATAGAAAATAATACAATCGGAACTACAATAAATTTCAATAAATTCAGGAAAATCGTACCAAATGGTTTGATATAATTTTCCGTAAAGGCTGCCTGACTTTGCATTAGCAAACCTACAACGATTGCCAGGATCAATGCAATAAAAATCTGCATTGCCAATGGCAGTTTTTTCTTTTGTTTATTCATCTCCCACTTTCCCTTTCAGATACGTATTTTTTGAAATATCCTCTATACAATTTTACTTTGTCAAAAGATATCTCCACTTACCAATAACGAAAGTTTTTATTATGTCATTGATAAACACATTGTCATTAACAATACCATATTTCAACCACATTTTCCACAACAATTTTCTTCCATTTTATCTTGAAGTTTATTCATTTTATATTGAAATAACCGCTTCTTTTATGATTTTACAGAAACCGAAACCTGCGGAAATGGAATTTCAATCTGATGTTCATCCAGGGCATATTTTACGTTTTCCGTGATACGCCATCTGGTTTCCCAGTAATCCTCTGTCTTTACCCAGACGCGGATCCCGATAACAACAGCGCTGTCACCGAGACTGTCTACAAAAACATGATATGGTTCTTCGTTTGTCATACAGTTTTTTTCCTGCTCCAACACATCCGAAATCACTTGTTTTGCAAGTCGGATATCCGCATCGTAAGAAATGCCGACGGTAATATCGATACGTCGTTTATTCTGCTGTGTCAGGTTTGTCAGACTGGAATTGGACAGACTGCCATTTGGCAGGACAACCGTCTTGTTATCAACCGTAAGCAGCTTTGTATAACATAGCTGAATTTCCGAAACAGTTCCTTCGTTTCCGTGAGTATCCTCACAGATATAATCCCCCACTTTAAACGGTTTTAAAATCAGGATCAGAACACCACCGGCAAAATTGGAAAGAGTTCCCTGCAACGCCAGGCCGACAGACAATCCGACAGAACCAATGACTGCGATCACTGAACTTGCAGTTATACCGAATTTACCAAGTACCAGCATGATCAGTACAAAATGCAATCCCACATTACACATATTATCCAGAAACTGTTTGACCCCTTCATCCCAGTTGGTTTTATTTAAAAATTTGCGGATAAATTTCCGTACCAGTTTAATTACTTTTCGTCCCACTAACAGAACGATAATCGCGATGACCAGTTTCACCAGAAAGTCCAGCACTGTCGGAAAGGAATCCTCAAAGTACTTCACAATCGTGTCCCAGGACCAGAAGGTCACATTGTCCGTTACCACATCCGTTACTTCATCCGTCAGATTCTGTGCTAATATAAATCTAAGCATACATTTGCTCCAGTTCTTTCTATATTTTACTCATTCAGAAGATGGATAAATAATCCGCTTCTTAATTTTGGTTCAAACCAGGTTGATTTTGGCGGCATCAAAAGTCCTGCATCTGCCACTGCAAACAGTTCCCCAATGGAGGTCGGATACATGGCAAATGCTGCTTTTGCATCTTCATGGCAGCGTTTTTCCAGCTCTTTTGTTCCACGGATACCACCGACAAAATCAATCCGCGGATCTGTCTTAGGATCTGTAATACCAAGTACCGGTGTCAACATCAGATTCTGTAATAAAGAAACGTCCAGCCCCTTCACCGGATCTTCACTCTGATCTTCCGGGCGGACTTTACAGGTATACCACCGCTCCTTCAAATACATGGAAAATGTTCCTTTCTCTTGTGGATGCTTGTCTTTTGCAATCAACTCGGAAACTTCAAAAATCTCCTTTATTTTCTGTAAAAATGCGTCCTCTGTCATGCCGTTTAAGTCTTTCACTACACGATTGTAATCAAGGATCTTTAATTCACTCTCCGGGAATAATACAGACAGGAAGAAATTGAATTCTTCTTCCCCGGTATACCCCGGATGCTCATTTCTTCTTTTTTCTCCTACTTTTACGGCAGAAGCAGCCCGATGATGACCATCTGCGATATAAAGCTGGTCAATATCCGCAAATGCCTTTCGGATTGCTGCAATATCCCCTGCTTCCCCGATTACCCATACTCTGTGACGAATGCCATCCGGAGAAGTAAAATCATATTCCACATCCTGTGTTTTTATTTTATTTACAATGGCTGTGATTGCTGCATTATCACGGTATGCAAGAAAGATAGGGCCGGTCTGTGCATCACAGATATCCACGTGACGAATACGATCCAGCTCCTTTTCTGCACGGGTATTCTCATGCTTTTTGATCACATTATTCTCATAATCATCAATGGATGCGCATGCGGTAATACCAGTCTGAGTCCGCCCGTTCATGGTCAGCTCATAGATATAGTAACAAGATTTTTTATCTCTGATAAAATCCCCCTTTGCTATCATATCCCATAACATATCGTGGGCTTTCTGATAGACCTCCGGTGCATAAATATCCACAGAATCATCAAACTGTGTCTCAGCACGGTCGATTTTCAGAAAAGATTCCGGCTCACGCAATACTTCCTCTTTTGCTTCTTTGCGATTATATACATCATATGGTAATGCAGCAATTTTTGCTGCTTTCTCTCTGCATGGGCGCACACATGCAAATGGTCTGATCTCTGCCATTTTTAATGTCTCCTTTGAAATAACAATAGCGTGGAAACAGAGCTGTACTCCCTGTTCCCACGCTGACTCAATGATCCTTTTATTTGATCACTCTTACTTTTAATACACCGTCAATTGCAGCCAGTTTTTCAACAACATCTGCAGTTGCCGGAGCATCCAGATCCAGAAGTGAATAAGCATAGTCATTGCGGCTCTTGTTTGTCATGTCAGCAATATTGACACCTGCTTCACCTAATACAGATGAATACTGACCAATCATATTCTTGATGTTTTTATGCAGAATTGCTATTCTCGCAGCACCTGTGCATACACCCATGTTACAATCCGGATAATTTACAGAATGTGTAATATTTCCATTCTCAATATAATCAATCACTTCCTGTACAGCCATTACTGCACAGTTGTCCTCAGATTCTGCAGTAGATGCGCCAAGATGTGGGATTACAATGCAATTCTCCATGCCTGCTGTAGTCGGATTCGGGAAATCTACGACATATTTGCGTACTTTTCCGGCTTTTAAAGCCTCCACCATAGCAGCTTCATCTACTAACGTATCACGCGCGAAATTCAGAACAATTACATTCTCTTTCATCATTGCGATTGCTTCTTTACTGATCATTCCTTTTGTAGAATCCAGAAGTGGTACATGAATCGTGATGAAATCACACTCTTTATAAATATCTTCTACTGCCAGCACATGTTTTACTTTTGTAGAAACATTCCATGCTGCATTGACAGACAAATACGGATCATAACCAAGCACATCCATGCCCAGTGCTACCGCCGCATTGGCAACCTGCACACCGATGGCTCCAAGTCCGATGACACCAAGTTTTTTCCCTTTGATTTCAGTTCCTGCAAATGCTTTTTTTGCTTTCTCAGCAGCTTTTGCAATTCCTGCATCTTCTTTGTTCTCTTTTACCCAGTCGATACCGCCTGTGATATCACGGCTTGCAAGAAGCATACCGGCAATCACCAGCTCTTTTACACCGTTTGCGTTTGCACCTGGTGTATTGAATACGACGATTCCCTGCTCTGCGCATTTATCCAGCGGGATATTGTTGACACCTGCACCTGCACGGGCTACGGCCAGCAGTGATTTGGGAAGTTCCATATCATGCATAGCTGCACTGCGCACCAATGCAACTTCTGCCGCATTGAAATCATCTGTTTTCTTATAAGTATCCGGGAATAATTCCAGACCGCAGGCTGCGATCGGATTTAAACAATGAAACTGAACCATTTTTGTTTCCTCTTTTCTTCAACTTTTTCAACTCATTTTTTTGACTGAGACATCTCGCCTTCCCAGTCAGCTATTGCCTTTCGGCTACACACTTTTTTTACTTTGTGTTCTCAGCTTCGAATTTCTTCATAAACTCAACCAATGCAATAACGCCCTCTTTTGGCATAGCATTGTAGATGGAAGCACGCATACCGCCAACCGTTCTGTGTCCTTTTAAGTTCTCCAGGCCTGCCGCTTTTGCTTCTGCAACAAATTTTGCATCCAGTTCTTTGTCACCTGTTACAAACGGAACATTCATCAGAGAACGATCTTCTTTGCGAACGGTACCTTTGAACAGTTTACTGTTATCAAGGAAATCATACAAAATTGCTGCTTTCTCCTCGTTGCGTTTCTTCATTGCTTCCAGACCACCAAGATTTTTGATCCATTTGAATACTTTACCACAGATGTAGATGCCATAGCATGGCGGTGTATTGTACATGGAACCCTTGTCAGCCTGTGTTTTGTATTTCATCAGAGTCGGGACATACTCCGGCAGATCATCGCGGATCAGATCTTCGCGGATGATAACGATCTGTACACCGGCAGGTCCGATATTTTTCTGTACGCCGCCCCAGATCACACCATATTTTTCTACGTCCATCGGCTCAGACAGGAAGCAGGAAGATACATCTGCTACCAGGATTTTTCCTTTGGTATTTGGCAATTCATGATATACTGTTCCATAAATCGTATTATTCTGGCAAATGTATACATAATCTGCATCATCATCAATCGGAAGATCGGAGCAATCCGGAATATAAGTAAATGTCTCATCTTCGGAAGAAGCAATCTTTACCGCTTTTCCGTATTTCTTTCCTTCTTCATACGCTTTCTTTGCCCACTGACCTGTCACGATATAATCAGCTACACCGTTTTTCATCAGGTTCATCGGAACTGCGGAAAACTGTAATGCGCCACCACCCTGCAAAAATAATACTTTGTAGTTATCCGGGATATGTAATAAATCCCTTAAATCTGCTTCAGCTTCATCAATGATTTCCTGAAACATGGAGGAACGATGACTCATTTCCATAACAGACATACCGCATCCACGGTAATCAAGCATCTCCTCCTGTGCCTCTTTCAGCACTTCTACCGGTAATACTGCCGGTCCAGCTGAGAAATTGTAAACTCTGCTCATTTTAAAACCTCCTGGATTTTTCCTGCCTCAGCAGGATTTTTTATACACATACCAGGTGGCAAAGAGATTACTCTCCCTGTACAGTGCCACCCGGATGCGTCTTATCATCTCAGTCAGAGAAAATTACACATCTCCGGCTGAGACAAATGCACTTTTTAACGCACAATGATTCTGAACTGTTAAACCAGTTCAAGTCGAACGCACGTGAGACTTGGTGCGTGATTCTGGTCAGCGAAAGCTGACATATTCTTCTCAGAATCACTGCACATCCTCGCGGAGCGTTTATCTCAGTCGGAGATTGAACTCCCACTGAGAAAGATTTGTTATTACTCACCACTTGCAGAAGTGGGAGTCTCAACTCAGACTGAGATGATTATCTGTTCCTCAGATCAGACTCATCAAATGCTTCGCTGATCGGTGCACCGGGTGCTACCATTGGCCAGACATTATCATCACTGTCAATGATACAATCGATAAGTACCGGTGTCTTCATTTCCAGTGCTTTTGCCAGTTCTTCAGCAAACGCTTCCTGTGACGTTGCACGCATGCCTGTGGCTCCCATAGCCTCAGCAAGTTTTACGAAATCCACACCATCATTTAAGATCGTATTGGAATAACGTTTCTCATAAAATAATCCCTGCCACTGATGTACCATGCCAAGCACCTGATTATTGATCACGATCTGGATCAGTGGCAGCTGCTGACGGACTGCTGTCGCAATCTCATTCATATTCATACGAAAACATCCGTCTCCGGCAATATTGATGACCTGCTTTTCCGGATTTGCAACCTGTGCGCCGATTGCTGCACCAAGACCATATCCCATGGTACCAAGGCCGCCGGAGGTCAGTAATGTACGCGGTTTTGAATACTTATAATACTGCGCCGCCCACATCTGGTGCTGTCCCACTTCTGTAACAATGATAGCATCACCCTTTGTCTGGCGATAAATTTCCTCCATAACAAACGGTCCGGATAATCCTTCTTTTTTGTAGGTTAACGGATATTTTTCCTTAAATTCACTAATCTGCTGCATCCATTCTGTGTGCTCCTGCTGTTCTAACAGATGGTTCACACGTTTCAGGATTTCCTTGATATCTCCGATCACACTGGCATCCGTCTGGATATTTTTGTTGATCTCCGCCGGATCCACATCAAACTGCAGAATCTTCGCATTGCTCGCAAATCGTTTTGCATCACCAATGACACGGTCACTGAAACGGACACCAACGGCGATCAGCAGATCGCATTCGCTCACGCCATAGTTGGAAGCTTTTGTACCATGCATTCCGAGCATTCCACTGTATCGGTCATTGGTTCCGTCAAATGCACCTTTTCCCATCAGGGAATCACATACCGGTGCATCCACTCTCTCTGCAAATTTTGCAAGTTCTTCACTTGCTCCGGATATAACTGTACCGCCTCCTACAAAGATATACGGTTTTTTCGCATCACGGATCATGGCTGCTGCCTGCTCCAGATCAGCTTCAGTCATTTTATCAATCTTGCGTGCAACCGGTGGAATCTGCTGAAATTCAAATTCCGTTGTGGCTGCAGTAACATCCTTAGGAATATCTACCAGCACAGGTCCCGGACGCCCGGTCTGGGCAATCCGAAATGCACGGCGGATCACATCAGCAAGTTTGTTAATATCTTTTACAATAAAATTATGCTTTGTGATCGGTGTCGTGATACCTGCGATATCAATCTCCTGAAAACTGTCCTTTCCAAGCAATGGCACACCTACATTACAGGTAATAGCCACCATTGGAACAGAATCCATGTATGCGGTTGCGATACCGGTTACCAGATTTGTTGCACCCGGTCCGGAAGTAGCCAGACACACACCGACTTTACCGGTGGAACGGGCATATCCATCCGCAGCATGGGAAGCTCCCTGTTCATGGGACGTAAGCACATGGTGAATTTCATCGCTATGTTTGTATAGTTCATCGTAAACGTTTAAAATTGCTCCGCCCGGATAACCGAACACGGTATCCACGCCCTGCTCTTTTAAGCATTCGATAACAACCTGTGATCCTGTCAACTGCATATGCTTTTGTTCCTCTTTTCTATCTAATCTTAACTTCTGATCTTATTTACTTGTCTTCAGAATAGCACCTGTATTTCCAGATGTAACCATGGAAGCGTAACGTGCCAGATATCCTGTTGTGATCTTTGGCTCACGCGGCTGCCATTTTGCTTTTCTTGCTTCCATTTCTTCGTCAGTAATATCTACATTCAACGTATTCTCCGGAATGTTGATCTTGATAATATCGCCTTCCTCTACGAACGCAATCGGACCGCCGACTGCTGCTTCCGGTGATACATGTCCGATAGAAGCTCCTCTGGATGCTCCGGAGAAACGTCCGTCTGTGATCAGAGCTACGGAAGAACCAAGACCCATACCTGCGATCGCAGATGTCGGATTCAGCATCTCACGCATACCCGGACCACCTTTCGGTCCCTCATAACGGATAACAACCACGTCGCCTTCCACGATCTTTCCGCCTTTGATTGCTGCAATTGCATCTTCCTCACAATCAAATACGCGTGCCGGTCCTTCATGTACCATCATTTCCGGTACAACTGCGGAACGTTTTACAACTGCGGAATCCGGTGCAAGGTTACCTTTCAGTACAGCAATTCCGCCTGTCTTACTGTACGGATTTTCAACCGGACGGATAACTTCCGGATTCTTATTTACAACACCCTGAATATTTTCAGCGATTGTCTTTCCTGTGACTGTCATACAGCTTGTATCCAGCAGACCGATTTTGTTTAACTCAGACATAACTGCGGACACACCGCCTGCCTCGTTTAAGTCCTCCATGTAAGTTGGACCTGCCGGTGCAAGGTGGCAGAGATTTGGTGTCTTCTCACTCAGTGCATTTGCAATATCAAGATCAATATCTACACCGGCCTCATGTGCAATTGCCGGGAGATGAAGCATGGAGTTCGTGGAACATCCAAGTGCCATATCCATAGTTAATGCATTCATAAATGCTGCTTTTGTCATAATATCACGCGGACGGATATTTCTCTTTAACAGTTCCATAACTGCCATACCTGCATGTTTTGCAAGTTTAATTCTCTCAGAATATACTGCCGGGATAGTTCCGTTTCCCGGAAGTCCCATACCGATTGCTTCGGTCAGGCAGTTCATAGAGTTTGCTGTGTACATACCGGAACAAGAACCACAGGTCGGGCATACTTTTTCTTCATACTCTCTTACTTCGTCTTCTGTCATAGTACCTGCTGCGTAAGAACCGACTGCCTCAAACATGGAAGAAAGACTTCTTTTTTTACCATGAATATGACCGGCCAGCATCGGACCGCCACTTACGAATACGGTTGGGATATTCAGTCTGGCTGCTGCCATCAGAAGTCCCGGCACGTTTTTATCGCAGTTCGGAACCATAACCAGTGCATCAAACTGATGTGCCATTGCCATACACTCTGTGGAATCTGCGATCAGATCACGGGTTACCAGAGAATATTTCATTCCTGTATGACCCATGGCGATACCATCACATACTGCAATAGCCGGGAAGACAATCGGTGTACCACCCGCCATTGCGACACCCATTTTTACAGCTTCTACGATTTTATCCAGATTCATATGACCTGGTACAATCTCATTGTAGGAGCTTACAATACCTACTAATGGTCTGTCTAACTCTTCCTTGGTATAACCAAGTGCATTGAATAAAGATCTGTGAGGTGCCTGCTGCATCCCTTTTGTAACATTGTCACTTCTCATTTTTTTACATACTCCTTTTTATATTCTCTCGCAGATCAAGTCGCCCATCTGACTTGTACCAACCTGTTCTACGGCAGATTTCTTATCCTCTTCCTGCGGCATGATATCAATCGTACGATATCCGTCTTTTAATACCTGTTTTACCGCATTTTCCACTGCATCTGCTTCTTTATCCAGATCAAAAGAATAACGAAGCATCATTGCTGCGGATAAAATAGTCGCAATCGGATTTGCAATGCCCTGTCCTGCGATATCCGGGGCGGATCCGCCGCTCGGCTCATACAGACCGAATTTTGTATCATTCAGGCTTGCGCTGGAAAGCATACCGATAGAACCGGTTACCATACTTGCCTCGTCGGAAAGGATGTCCCCGAACATGTTCTCTGTCAGAATAACATCAAACTGTTTCGGATCTTTTACCAGCTGCATTGCACAGTTGTCTACTAACATATGTTCATAAGTAACTTCCGGATAATCTTTCGCTACTTCTTCTACGATTTTTCTCCAAAGTCTGGAAGAATCCAGTACATTTGCCTTGTCAACACTTGTTACTTTTTTACGGCGTTTCATGGCAATATCAAAACCTTTGATGGCGATTCTGCGAATCTCATTCTCAGTATATGTAAGGGTATCTACCGCTGTCACTACACCATCTACCTCACTGGTCTTGCGGGCTCCGAAATAGAGTCCTCCGGTCAGCTCACGCATGATCATCATATCAAAACCTGTGCCGATGATATCATCGCGCAACGGACATGCCTCTTTTAATTCTTCATAAAGATATGCCGGTCTTAAGTTTGCAAATAAATTCAATGACTTACGTAATTTCAGTAAGCCTGCTTCCGGACGTTTCTCCGGCGGAAGTTTGTACCATGGGGAAGTGCTTGTGTTTCCACCAATAGAACCCATTAAAACCGCATCAGAATGCAATGCCTGCTCAATGGCATGGTCAGTCAGCGGCTCACCGGTCGCGTCAATGGAACATCCTCCCATTAAAATGTTTTCATACTCAAATTCATGTCCGAATTTGTCAGCCACACAGTTTAATACTTTCTGTGCCTCGGCTACAACCTCAGGTCCAATACCGTCTCCGGCAATAACTCCAACCTGGTATTTCATTTTCTTTCTCCTCTCACAAACAATATACAAAAGAAGGGCAGTGATATCAATTGATATCCATGCCCCGCCCTCCTTTGTCTGATCTTTACTCTTTTCAGTTTACTCTTCTACTGCGTCATCAGCTTTTTCAATCTGTGCGATTGCAGCGCGCTGCATTGGAATACGGCAGTTTTTATTGTTGCCGAACTCTACGATAACAGTATCGTCAGTGATATCGATCAGTGTACCATAGAAACCGCTGCTAGTAAGAACAGTATCGCCAACTGCCATTTTAGCCATCATTTCATTTCTTCTTGCCTGTTCCTTTTTCTGTGGTCTCAGCATAAAAACAAATATGAATACAAGCAAAACTGCAATCCAGATAATTGTTCCCATCATACCCATTCCTGCTCCGGATGATAATACGTTCATGTGAATTCCTCCTATTTTTCGATACTATTTAGTATTTTACACAAAATACAACTTTTGTTCAAGCCATTTTGCATATTTTTTATTTTTTCAGTTCACTCATCACATAGATTCAGTTAATGATCATGCTCGCATGAGGAAACTTATTTACTCTCCATGCTCCATGCGATACAGTTTCTCAGCCTTATAATTCTGATAATTGCCCATATCGATGGCATCACGGATTTCTTCCATCATCGTATTATAGAAATACAGATTGTGCAGTACGCACAGACGCATACCGAGCATTTCTTTTGCCTTCAACAGATGACGGATGTAAGCTCTACTGTACGTACGGCAGGCCGGACACTGACATCCCACTTCAATCGGACGCATATCCCGTTCAAACTTCTGGTTGAACAAATTCAATTTGCCAAAATTGGTATAAACATGTCCATGACGACCATTCCGGCTTGGATAAACGCAATCGAAGAAATCCACACCCCGGTCTACCGCTTCCAGAATATTCGCCGGTGTTCCTACTCCCATCAGATAGGTTGGTTTGTCCTCCGGAAGATGTGGAACGGTCACATCCAGAATGTGATACATTTCCTCATGACTTTCACCAACAGCCAGCCCGCCCACAGCATAACCATCCAGATCCATCTCGCTGATACGTTTTGCATGGTCGATACGGATATCATCAAAAATCGCACCTTGATTAATACCAAAGAGCATCTGATTCTTATTGATCGTATCCTCCAGACTGTTCAACCGCTGCATTTCTTTCTTGCAGCGTTCCAACCAGCGTGTCGTACGGTCTACGGATGGCTGCACATAATTTCTATCAGCCAGGGCAGGCGGACATTCATCAAATGCCATAGCAATAGTAGAACCGAGATTGGACTGAATCTGCATACTTTCTTCCGGTCCCATAAAGATTTTACGTCCGTCTACATGAGAATGAAACTGCACACCCTCTTCTTTGATTTTCCGTAATCCTGCCAGAGAAAAAACCTGGAAACCACCGGAATCTGTCAGGATCGGCTTGTCCCATACCATAAACTTATGCAAACCACCCAGTTCTTTGATCAATTTGTCACCCGGACGTACATGCAGATGGTATGTATTGGATAACTCTACCTGTGTCTTGATCTGCTGCAGATCATCTGTGGATACCGCACCTTTGATTGCTGCTGCGGTTCCGACATTCATAAATACCGGTGTCTGGATGGTTCCATGCACCGTTGTCACTTCGGCACGCTTCGCGCGTCCATCTTTTTTCAATAATTTATACATAAAATGTTCCTTTCCTTTTTCATTGCACTGTTTATAACTTTATCATATAATAAGATAAGTGTCAAAAACACTTTTACAGTTCACGCATAACGTCTGCCCGGTTATCAAACGGGCAAACCGTACTACATAGAGTTATCGAGGGAGGAAACATTATGGCTGGTTCAAATACAGGAACTATTTTTCAGATCACAACCTGGGGAGAATCCCATGGCAAAGGCGTCGGTGTCGTTGTGGACGGCTGCCCCAGTGGTCTCCCACTGTCTGAAGAGGATATCCAGATTTACTTAAACCGCAGAAAACCAGGGCAGTCCAAATATACAACCCCACGGACCGAAGCAGACCGGGTTGAAATTCTTTCTGGTGTCTTTGAAGGACATACCACAGGAACACCGATTTCCATGATCGTACGAAATGAAAATCAACATTCCAAAGACTACAGTGATATTGCCCGCTGTTACCGTCCGGGACATGCAGATTACTGTTTTGATGCCAAATACGGCTTCCGGGATTACCGCGGCGGTGGACGTTCCTCTGCCCGTGAAACCATTGGTCGTGTCGCTGCAGGTGCCATCGCAGCAAAACTTTTAAAGGAAATGGGTATTTCTATCCTTACTTATACCAAATCTATCGGACCGGTAACCATTGATCCCTGCCATTTTGATGCCACACAGATCAGTCAGAATCCGGTTGCTATGCCAGATGCTCATGCTGCAAAAGAGGCTCAGACTTTTCTGGATTGCTGCATTGCACAACAAGATTCCTCCGGTGGTATTATTGAATGTGTGATCACAGGGGTTCCTGCCGGCATCGGTGATCCGGTTTTTGACAAACTGGATGCCAGTCTGGCGAAAGCAATCTTTTCCATCGGTGCTGTCAAAGGCTTTGAAATCGGAGATGGATTTGCCGCTGCCACTGCACGTGGATCTGAAAATAATGATTCCTTTGTTCCTCAGGAAAACGCTCCGCTGACGAAAGCGACGAATCATGCCGGCGGTATCTTAGGCGGCATCAGTGATGGATCCCCTATTGTTTTCCGTGCCGCTGTCAAACCTACTCCATCCATTGCGCAGTTACAACATACCGTAAATGCTGATGGCGAAGCCGTAGACATTAACATCCGTGGGCGCCACGATCCGGTCGTTGTACCAAGAGCAGTCGTTGTGGTAGAAGCTATGGCAGCTATCACCATTCTTGACCTGATGCTCCGCAATACTACAGCAAAACTCGATCATTTAAAGAAAATCTATGAATAAAAAAATGGCTGTCATATGAAACCCGTTCCAGGTTCCATTGACAGTCATTTTTATATTCATTCAATATTTCTGTAATTAGTACCTCTGTGTTCAGATTTTTCCTGACTCTGATCAATTACAGTTTATGGATAAAAATACAGTTCGGCTGTTCGATCTTAATCGGTCTGCTGTCCTGCAGGAAGTAACAATCCTCATAGTTCATATTGTAAATAAAAATCTCATCCGTCTCATGACTAAGTACAATAAAGTGCTTATTATCCGGCATAACTGCCACAGCCTTCGGATAATCTCCGCTGGTCTTACAATGGAATAATGGCGTAAGCACTCCGGTTTCTTTATCTACATCATAGATGATAACGGTATTAATACCGGCATTCGTCACAAACAGATGATTACCATCCGGTGAAAATTCAATACCGGAAGCAGCCGCACGCTGTTTTTCATCTGGTTCAATCGTACTGATACGCTGAATCATTTTAAAAGGATCAACATCATCATTCCGTGCACCAACTTCATATACTTCAATAACATTATCCATCTCGCACAACACATACGCAAATTTGTGCTGGCGGTCGAAACGAAGCATCTTAGGTCCGCTGTCCAGTTCACAACGCAGAATATCTTCCAATTCCATTTTATTGCGTTCTCTGTCAATCCGATAAATTTTTACCTGATCCAATCCACTGTCTACAGCGCAGACACTCTGCTGATCCGGTGTCACCTTCACGCAGGTTACATGTGGCATGGAACTGCGATCCGTAATATTTACACCGATCCCTTTATGGAAGATGCCATCTGCAATTTCGCCGATGGAACCATCTTCATTTAAGTTCATCATGGTGATTCGTCCGTCATGATAGCCTGCCACAAACAGGTAACGATCCTGTTCATCTACTTCCAGGTAACATCCTCGCATGCCGCCTGTCCACACAGAATTGATCGGTTCCAAATCTCCGTCCGGTAAAATACGGAAGGACTGTACACCTTCATCTGCAATAGAATAAAGAAATTTTCCGCTGGTAGATACGATCACATCCGATGGATTGTTGATTGGAACCACCTTACGTTCTACCATTTTTCCTTTTTCGGCATCCACATCAAAAATATGAATTCCCACACTGCTTCCATGTGTGTAAGTACCGACATATGCCACATAACGATCTTTTGCCATGACTATTCCTCCTCTTTCCTACGCAATATGTCATAAAGTTCTGCTGCATGGTTGTCCTGCTCCGAAACATCTGCCCCGGAAAGAGCACCATTTTCTGCCGCAGCAAGTTCAATATATAAAACCTGCTTCGGATGCGGCGCAGATTGCATCTCCTGCCCTTCTTCGTCCACGATCCTGCGAACGACTACCGGAATGTTTCTGCCATCCGGCTTCATGATTTCAATCTGTTCCCCTACAGAAAATTTATTGCGCTGTTCGATACGGTATAATCCGTCTGCAGTGCATTCCCCTATAATGCCCAGATATGTGTATTCTTTCACATATGTGTTATTATCATAAATCTGAGCACTTTCATCCGGTTTTCCGAAGAAAAATCCGGTTGTAAACTGACGGTATGTGCAATTAGAAATCTGATCCAGATACCAGTCCATATTTTCCCGGTAAAGTTCCGGAGACTCCAGATAATCATCAATTGCTTTCCGATAAGTACGGGCTACGGTAGCCACATATAAAGCGGTCTTCATACGACCTTCAATCTTGAAACTGTCAATTCCGCTGTCAATGAGCTCAGGAATATGCTCGATCATGCACAGATCCTTGGAGTTAAAAATATAAGTACCACGCTCATTTTCATAAACCGGCATATATTCACCCGGACGGGTCTCTTCCACGATCGCATATTTCCATCTGCATGGATGGGTACATGCCCCACGATTGGCATCACGGCCAGTGAAATAATTGGATAACAGGCAACGACCGGAATAGGAAATACACATTGCGCCATGGATAAAAGTCTCCATCTCCAGATCTGCCGGTGCTTTCTCCCTGATTTCCTTTAGCTCTGCCATAGACAGTTCTCTGGCAGTTACCACACGACGTGCGCCAAGCTGATGCCAGAACTGGTAAGTTCCGTAATTTGTATTATTTGCCTGGGTACTGATGTGAATATCAATCTCCGGACAAACTTCTCTGGCGATCATAAATACACCCGGATCCGAAATAATAAGTGCATCCGGTCTGATTTCTTTCAATTCTTCAAAATAAGCTCTTACCCCGCTCAGATCACCATTGTGAGCAAGAATATTTGCTGTAATATATACTTTTACATCATGAGCATGTGCAAATGCGATTCCTTCCCGGATTTCCTCCATGGAAAAATTCTTTGCTTTGGCTCTGAGACCAAAAGCCTCACCACCAATGTATACAGCATCTGCACCAAACATAACCGCTGTCTTTAATACTTCCAGGCTGCTGGCCGGAATCAGTAATTCTGGATGTTTCATCAAACGCTCCTTATTCTTTTTCTAATTGTTCTTTCTTTACGCTGACCGTCACACCATCTCCCACTGGCAATACTGCTGTGGTCAGCTGCTCATTATGGGTCAGTTCATAAAGATACTCCCGCATTCGTTTGTGAATCGTGCGGTTTCTTCTGGTTACTGCATAATGGGACTCTATGATGTCACCATCCTGCAATACATTATCTGACACAAGGATACCACCCTCTGCCAGTAAACGCAAGACATCATCAAAGAAATGAATGTACTGCCCTTTCGCTGCATCCATAAAAATAAAATCATACGGTTCCTGCAGTGTCTTTAATACTTCTGCGGCATCCCCCTCCAGCAGTGTGATCATCTGATCCCGACCTGCTTTTGCAAAATTCTCTTTCGCAATGGGAATACGCTTCTCATAATTTTCTATCGTGGTGATCTCACAGGCCACCGGATTATACTCCGCCATCAAAAGGGCAGAAAAACCAACGGCCGTGCCCACCTCCAGTATCCGGATCGGGCGTTTCATTGCCAGCAGTAATTTCAGCAGGCTCTGCATTTCCCTTCGGATAATCGGTACATAAGCTTCTTTTGCTGTTTTCTCCAACTCTTCCAGAAACGATGTATTTTCCGTATCCAGTGAGTTGATATACGTCACAAATCTTTCATCAACAATCATAATTCATCCTGTACCATCTGTTTCTATTCTTCATACAGAATTGCTTCAAAATCCAGACAACCGATCAATTCCTTATTCACTTGCTGGATAATGCGGCAGACTGCCACTTCCGCTGCCAGATACTCTCCCAGAAGTGGATCCTTGTAAACATCCGCATACTCCTGTTCCAGCCGGTCTTCCTCTGTAAACAGATCAAGCTGCTCTCTGCTGTTCTGCAGAAAATAATTTTTTCTTCTGAACTCATGAAGTCTGTACTCTTTTTCCGGATAATTGTGTACTTCCGCACGAACCTTCTGATACCGCAGAAATGCTTCACTCTCCAGCAAAGATTGCTTCAGTTCCTCAATACTTGTCTTTAGTTCCATTCTCTTACACTTCCATAATAATCGGAATGATCATCGGGCGGCGCTTTGTCTTTTTCCACACAAACTCGCCCAGCGAATCTTTGATTTCTGTCTTGATTTTGCCCCAATCTGTAATGCCACGGTCTGTCAGACCTGTCACATGCTCGTTGAGCAGCTTCTGTGCTTCATCCATCAAACTTTCTGATCCGCGCACATAAACAAATCCCCGAGATACAATATCCGGTCCTGCCAGAAGCTGTCCGGAACCTGCCTGTAATGTCAGTACCACGATAATGATACCATCCTCAGCCAGATGCTGACGGTCACGCATAACAATATTTCCGACATCACCAACACCAAGACCGTCGACAAATACGGAACCAGCCGGTACCTTTCCAACAACTTCTGCACCGTTCTCATCAATTTCCAGAACATCGCCGGAGGAAATCATCAGAATATGCTCTTTATCCATACCAAGTTCTGCTGCAACGCCTGCCTGCGCTTTCCGATGTTTAAACTCTCCATGTACCGGGATTGCATATTTTGGATGCAACAGAGAGTAGATCAGCTTGATTTCTTCCTGACATGCATGTCCGGATACATGAGTATCCTGGAAAATAACATCTGCGCTCTGACGATACAGATCATTGATAATCTTGGAAACTGCTTTCTCATTTCCCGGAATTGGATTGGAACTGAATACAATCAGATCGTTTGGCTGGATTTTTACTTTGCGATGAATGCCATTTGCCATACGGGACAACGCAGCCAGTGGTTCTCCCTGACTTCCGGTAGTGATCAGGACTGTCTTTTCATCCGGATAGTTTTTCAACTGATCCACTTCAATCAGTGTATTATCCGGGATATTCAGATAACCCAGTTCCGATGCAATGGAAATAATATTGACCATGCTGCGGCCTTCTACCACTACTTTACGGCCAAATTTGTAGGCTGTATTGATAATCTGCTGTACACGGTCTACATTAGAAGCAAAGGTTGCCACAATAATTCGCTGATGTGTATGATCGCTGAAAATACTCTCAAATGTCTTGCCAACTTTCCGCTCTGTCATAGTAAAGCCAGGACGTTCCGCATTGGTACTGTCGCACATCAGTGCCAGAACTCCTTTTTTACCGATCTCACCAAAACGCTGCAGATCAATGGCATCTCCGTAAACCGGTGTATAATCCACTTTAAAATCACCGGTATGCACAACGGTTCCAGCCGGAGAGTAAATTGCCAGTGCGGCAGCGTCCTGAATACTGTGATTTGTCTTGATAAATTCCACACGGAAGCATCCAAGATTGATATGCTGTCCGTATTTAACTACTTTGCGCTTTACTTTATTTAGCATATTATGCTCGCCAAGTTTGTGATCAATGATGCCAATGGTCAGCTTTGTCGCATAAATCGGCACATTGATCTCACGCAACACATAAGGAAGTGCTCCGATATGATCCTCATGACCGTGTGTGATAAAAAATCCTTTTACACGATCAATATTGTCTTTTAAATAAGTAATATCCGGTATGCACAGATCAATACCATACATATCGTCTTCCGGGAATGCCAGACCGCAATCCACCACAATAATACTGTCTTCGTATTCAAAGGCAGTAATGTTCATTCCGATGGCTTCCAGACCGCCAAGGGGAATGATCTTTAATTTTGATTTTTTTGTATTTGCCAAAAATCGCACCTCCTGTTTTATTTCCGTTCTTTTTACATTTCAATATCTACATCGTCCAGCATCTCTGCAAAAACTTTGGAGATGGCATTTAATTCCACATCGTCCTCCACCATTGCATAGATGACATCTTCGTTTTCCGTCTGTACTTCCTTCAAAATATATGCAACAGAATCCTCCTCTTCTTCCTCAGCCGCAAGCAGATAAGTCGTTCCATTGATACATGTCTGTTCTAAAAGGTACAATTCAAGATCTTCCTGATTTTCCGGATCTGTAAAAATAATTTTCTCCATCGCACTTCTACCCTTCCGTGTGCTGTCTGCCCTGATAATCCAGATACCCCTGTAAGATAAAAATGGCAGCCAGTTCATCCACATACTCTTTTCTGTTTTCTCTGCGGATTCCGACCTGCATCATAGTACGGTCTGCTTCTACGGTGGTCAGTCGTTCATCCCAGAGCACTACCTCGAGTCCGGTCCGCTTTTCCAGCATTTCCTTGAACTCCAGCGTCTTCTCACATCGTTCTCCCTCTGTATTGTTCATATTTTTCGGAAATCCGAGCACGATCTTTCCTACTTCATATTCCTCTTTCAGTTCCTCAATCCGTGCCAGCGTCTGACGCAGTTTCCCCTGTGACTTACGCCGCACGATTTCGATTCCCTGGGCAGTCAAAAACAAAGGGTCACTGATTGCCACCCCAACCGTTTTTGAACCAAAATCAAGTCCCATGATTCTCATATGTTTTTCCTAATCCCATCCATGTTTGGAAACGTAATCTTTCATAACTTCTTCCACGAGTTCATCACGTTCCACTTTCATGATCAGACTGCGGGCATTCATATAACTTGTAATATATGTCGGATCTCCGGACATAATGTATCCCACGATCTGATTGATCGGATTGTATCCTTTCTCTGCCATCGCTTTGTATACGATTTCCAGAACATCACCAATTTTTAATTCCGGTGCTTTTTCTACTTTAAAATATTGTGTACTGCTTAAATCCTGCATAACTGTACCTCTGTCGTTAAAATCTCTCGTCTTTCATTCTAATATAAATAAGGGAAAAATTCAACCTTCATTATCCGGTTCGTCAGGTTTTCCTCTGTTGGTACCCATACTTTGACATATTCCGGTGTCAGACCCTCAAAATAACGCACACCGTCTACTTCCACCGGTTCTTCAAACAATACGGATACTTCTTTTCCTTCATAATACTGAATGAATTCCCTTTTCTGTCTTTCTGCAAGTTCCATCAGAATACTGCTGCGCTCAGCCTTCAGGGATTCCGGAATCTGATCCGGCATGGAGGCTGCCACGGTTCCGTTTCGTTTGGAATACTTAAACACATGTACTTCATAAAAATCCACTTTTTTCACAAATGCACAGGTCTCTGTAAACTCTTCCGATGTCTCTCCGGGGAATCCTACGATGACATCCGTGGTAATAGCCGGATGCTCATAATACTCACGCAGCAATTCGCATTTTTCCAGATATTCTTCCGGTGTATACCGACGGTTCATCCGTCTTAATACAGTAGCACTTCCGCTCTGCAATGACAAATGAAAATGCGGACATACCTTTGGGAGTTTTACCAGAGCCTGTACAAAGCTTTCCGTAATTATTCCCGGCTCCAGGGAACCCAGACGAATCCGTTCGATACCGTCAATTCCATGCAGTGTCCGGATCAGTTCCAACAGGCTGCTGTCACAGTCAATGCCATAAGAACTCAAATGGATACCGGTCAGCACCAGTTCCTGAAAACCATTTTCTGCCAATCTGCAGGCTTCCCGCTCTACATCTTCCAATTTACGGCTTCTCACCCGGCCTCTGGCATATGGAATAATGCAATAACTACAGAACTGGTTGCATCCGTCCTGTACTTTCAGAAATGCACGGGTATGCTCGGACGGATGGATGACCGTCAATTCTTCATATTCCTGCTTTGTATGATTAATATCCAGCACACCTTCCTGTTCTGCGCCATGGTCAGCTTCATAAGCCGCCAGCATATTAAGAAGATCCTGCTTTTTATTATTTCCGATAATAATATCAATGGCTGCATCCGCTTTTGCCTGCTCCGTAGATGTCTGGACATAACAGCCTGCTGCCACCACGATCGCACCCGGATTCATTTTTTTCGCCTTATGGATCATCTGTCGGGATTTGCGATCCGCGATATTCGTCACAGAACAGGTATTGATAATATACACATCCGCCCTGTCATGGAACGGTACAATTTCATATCCTGCCTGTTCCAGCATCTGCTGCATTGCCTCTGTCTCGTATGAATTTACTTTGCATCCAAGGCTGTGTAATGCTGCTTTTTTCATTGTTTCAACTCCTATACTGTATTGACTTTTTTATTATTTAAAGTTACTATTGAATAGAATAAACTATATTATTTCAGGAGGGCTGGTAAATGAAAACAGTACAGATTTCTTTAAATTCCATCGATAAGGTAAAAAGCTTTGTCAATGCGATCACACAGTTCAATTTTGACTTTGATCTGATCTCCGGAAGATATGTCATTGATGCAAAATCAATCATGGGTATCTTCAGTCTTGATCTCTCTAAACCGATTGATCTTGCAATCCATGCAGGTGACACAGATATGAGCGAGATCATGGAAGCATTAAAACCTTATCTTGTATAATCTCATACAAATAAATGAAACATACTTATTTTCAAAACCAGATACCGGGAAAAATCCTGTGATTTTTCCCGGGTCTTTTTTTACTCTTCACAAACAGTGATCGTCTCCGTTGTCTCGATGGCTGTCTGCATCAGTTCATCAATTTTCTCATTCAGATGCTGTTCTGAGCGCTCGATAATTTTCAGATTTGGTTTTGTCACCGGATGTTTTGCAACAAAAATCGTGCAGCAGTCCTCAAATGGCTGAATAGATGTCTCGTATGTATCAATTTTTTCTGAAATTGCAATGATATCATTCTTATCAAAACCGATCAGTGGACGATATACCGGCATATTGCATACCGCATTGGTTGCTGCCAGTGACTGCATTGTCTGGCTTGCCACCTGACCGATACTCTCACCGGTGATCAGACCGAGACAACCGGACTCATTTGCGAAGTGCTCAGCGATCTTCATCATATAACGACGCATAATAATGGTCAGCTGATCATGCGGGCATTTATCATAAATATAAAGCTGAATATCCGTAAAATTTACAATATTTAATTTGATCGGGCCGCTGTAACGGGACACGATTCTTGCCAGATCAATTACTTTCTGTTTTGCACGCTCACTGGTATAAGGCGGTGCATGGAAATAAGTTGCTTCAATGGTAACACCACGTTTCGCGATCATATAGCCTGCCACCGGGCTGTCGATACCACCGGACAAAAGCAACATTGCCTTTCCTGCTGTTCCAACCGGCATACCACCCGGTCCCGGAATAATCATGGAGTAAATATTTACCTGGGAACGAATTTCTACATTCAGCATGATATCCGGGTGATGTACATCGACTTTCATCTCCGGATAGGTATCCAGAATAATCTCACCAAGATCTGCATTGATCTCCTGGGAATTTTTTGGAAAGTTTTTTCTGGCTCTTCTGGAAACCACTTTAAATGTTTTGTTTTTATCCGGATATACATCATCCAGATATTTTAATACATCTTTTGCCAGCTGGTCAAAACCGTTTTCCTCCACTCTGACTAACGGACAGATGCCTACGATACCGAATACTCTTGTCAGGGCAAGCACAGCCTCATCATAATCGTAATCACCGTCAGCATCTACATAAATTCTTCCCTGCTCTCTGGATACGGAAAAACTGCCCTCCACTGGCTGCAGAGCATGACCGATCTGTTTCATTAATGCTTCTTCAAATACATAACGGTTCTTTCCTTTGATACCGATCTCGCCGTATTTGATCAAAAATGACTGAAACAACATATAATTTGTTTCTCCTCTCTCATTTGTTCTAAATTATTTTGATTCTATAAGTATGTTCTTTTGCTTATCTGCTGAAACATCATAATTTTCAGCAAATCATTTTAATGTCTTGTATAACGACGCAGCATCGGAAGCAGTTCTTCCAGCACGCCGTAAGTATAATCCAGTTCTTCTCTCGTAGTTTCCGGGCAGAAGCTGAAACGCAGCGTAGATTCCTGATGCGCATGATCTAATCCAATATTCAGCAATGTGCCGGACTGTGATGGATGATTGGAAGAGCATGCACTTCCCGCTGACACATAAATGTTGCGGTCTTCCAGGGAATGCAGCAATACTTCCGAACGAACACCTAAAAAACTTGCACTGATAATCTGAGGAGCACTGTCATGCCCTGCTTTCCCATTAATGGTCACATCGCCAATCTGCTGCAGTTTATCTGCAAAATATGCTTTCAGTTCATACATATGCTCTACATTTTCTGCCAAATGCGCATAAGCCTCTGTGGCAGCCACGCCAAGTCCTGCTATTCCCGGTACATTAATCGTTCCGGAACGCATACCTCTCTGCTGATCGCCACCAAAAGAAATCGGACGAATTTTTGTTTTTTCTTTCATGTATAAAAATCCAATGCCTTTCGGTCCATGAATCTTGTGTCCGCTGACAGAAAGCAGATCGATATGCATCCGTTTCGGAATGATCTGGAACTTTCCGTATGCCTGGATCGCATCCACATGAAATACTGTGGCTGGATTATGATTTTTAATGATTTCCCCCGCATTCTCTATCGGTTCTAAAGCACCAATCTCATTGTTTACCATCATCATGGAAACAAGAATTGTATCTTCCCGCAGCTCCTGTTTTAAATCTTCCAGAGAGATTTCACCGTTTGCATCCACCGGGAGATAGGTGATTTCAAATCCCTCTTCCTCCAGAAAACGCATCGTGTTTTTGACGGACGCATGTTCTACACTGGTAGTAATAATATGTCTGCCTGCACGCTGGTTTGCCAGTGCCGTTCCGATGATAGCCAGATTATTTGACTCTGTGCCTCCGGAAGTAAACACAATTTCCTTTTCCTGGCAACGCAGTGTCTTTGCGATGGCAGTGGCTGCTTCTTTGACATATTTTTCCGCTTCCACACCTTTCATATGCATAGAAGACGGATTTCCAAAATCCACCGTCAACGCTTCCACCATTTTATTTTTTGCAGCCTCCGAACACCTTGTGGTGGCTGAATTATCCAGATATGCTTCCATTGTCAGCATTCTCCCTCCGTTTTTTCTTCCAGTTCCAACATCAGCATGGACATGGCACAGATTGCCGCCGTATCTGTACGCAGAATTCTTTTTCCAAGGGAAAGTACCTCTGCATCCTGCCGTAACGCATCAATCTCTTCTTCAGAAAATCCGCCTTCCGGCCCGATAAACACGCTGATGGACTGTCCCGGTTTTACTTTTTTCAGTGCTTCCCTGGTTGCTTCCATACCACGCTCATTCTCATAGGGCACCAGGATCATATCCTGCAGTTTTGCATACTCCACTGCATCTTTGAAGTTCATTACCGCATGCACTTCCGGAATTCTGCTGCGCTTGGACTGTTTAGCCGCACTTTCGCTGATCGCCTGCCAGCGTTTCACCTTATTTCCGGCTTTTTTTGCATCCAGTTTAACCACACAGTATTTCATCGCTACCGGAATGATCTCATACACGCCAAGTTCCACTGCTTTCTGAATAATATACTCCATACGGTCACCTTTAGGCAGCCCCTGAAACAGATAGATCCGTGACGGAAGCTCCGTATCCGGTGCTTCCTCATCCAGAATATCCGCCTGCACAAAATCATCTGTCAATTCCGCAATCTCACAGAACATGTCTCTGGAACTGCTGCTGACCCGGATTTTTTCGCCCGGACGCATCCGCAACACATTTTTGATATGATTGACATCACTTCCGGTGATGGTCACATATTCTTTGCCAATCTGGCAATCATCCACAAAAAACTGATACATGTTTATTTCCTCGCCGTGATGCTGACCCATTCACCCTGATGTGTCACTTCCAGAACTGTCATGCCGGCTTTTTCAATCGCTTCTCTTACTTCGTTCTCTTTAAAATCAATGATTCCGGAAGTAATGAATACACCGTCTTTTTTCAGTCGTGCCGGAATCACCGGTGCCATCGGAATGATAACATCTGCCAGAATATTAGCAACAACCACATCATATTTCTCTGTACCGACTTTTTCCTGAAGTCCGGTATCGTCAATCAGGTTCCCAACATAAAAGTCACCCTGTTCTCTGCTCAGATGATTTACCTCAAAATTTTCATAAGTAGAAGTAATACAATCCTCGTCAATATCCGTACCGGTCAGATGACCTGCACCAAGCTTCAGGCTCACGATAGAAAGAATACCGCTTCCACATCCGACATCCAGTACTTCATCGCCATCTTTCATATATTTACGAAGCTGATGGATGCAAAGCTGTGTCGTCTCATGCTTTCCGGTTCCAAAGGAGATACCAGGATCAATCTCAATCAAAATTTTGTCCTGATCTGCCTGATCCAGTTCTTCCCATGTCGGTTTGATCAGAATATCGTCAATCGTAAAGGAATGAAAAAATTCTTTCCAGTTGTTCATCCAGTCGATATCCTCTGTCTCACTGCTTGTGATCTTGCCGCTTCCGATATTTACATAGCTGCGCATTTCTTCCAGCGCTTCTGCCACTTCTTTTAATTTTCCGCTGTGATCCTCACCGGCTTCCAGATAAAAGCTGACATAACCAATGCCCTGATCCGGCGGAAGCTCCGGTAAAATATCAATAAACATCTTTGAAGTATCGGATTCAGATAACGGTACATTATCCTCGATCTCGATGCCTTCAATGCCAAGATCTGCCAGCGTACAGCTGATATAATCTTCCGCTTCTGTGGTAGTTTCAATTGTATATTTATCCCATTTCATCGTACATATTCCTCCATACAATTTGTCAATAGTTCCGAACATGCCGATTAGTCCTGAAATCCAGGGATTCTCATTTAAAATCTCATGGCAACAGGACTCATCAATGCATACATATTTTTATTGTAACCTATAAGTCTATCATTCGACAAGAGTTTTTTTGTTTATCCTCTGCGAAAACGATTCAGCATCAGATAGATTTCTTCTTTTCTCGGATAGGCATAACCACAGGAAAGGGTTCCTTCCACGAAAGCTGCCATCCCCTTCTTTTTAAGCAACGTGTTGATTTCAGCAACCAGCTCCTGCATTTCCATGCAAATACTGCCTCTTTTTACGATATGTTTTAAAATTGCGGCCAGAGCTGCTGTCTGTTCCGTATCAATCAACTGCTCCACACAGCGCAGATCCACTATATTATGTTCAATGGAAAAACCGTCCGTTCCCATCACTTTTATCTTGATACGTTCCTCCCGCTCTCCACGACCATGCCGCTTTATCTTCCGTTCCATCACAAACATACGTTTTTCAGTTGGAAGAGTAAAAGGCTCTGCATTGCTGCATAAATCTGCCGGTGGGTATTCCGGCAATAATGCCTCTACGCTCATTTTTACATCCTTCGGCCGATAGGCATCCATCTGAATAATTGTATCAGCCACATGAAAAAAAGCTCCGCTGCTGCCTGCCACCAGGATTGTAGAAATTCCTACTTTTTCATACAGATCACGTACTCTGGCAATAAACGGTGTGATCGGCTCCTGATCTCCGCTGACTACGCGCTGCATAAAGGCATCCCGCACAAGGAAATTTGTTGCAGAGGTATCCTCATCAATCAAGAAGCAGCTTGTTTCAGCTTCCATTCCTTCCAGGACACCAGCGGCCTGAGAGGTACTTCCACTGGCATCCTCTGTAGAAAAACAATGCGTGTCTTTTCCATTCGGAAGATCATGGATAAACAGGGACAAATCCAGATGTGACACTGCACGGCCGTCTTCTGCCCGCAACTTCAATGCATCTGCTCTGGTAATCACATATTCTCTTCCATCACCCTTTACATGATTATATACCCCCTGTTCCAATGCCTGCAGCAATGTGGATTTGCCATGATAACCACCACCGATGATCAAGGTCACGCCTTCCGGTATTCCCATGCCGCGGATACTGTTGCCAAAGGGTAGATCAATCGAAATCTCCATGCTTTCCGGAGACTGAAATTCTATGGCATCTTTCAGCGGTTGACTTGACACACCGCTCTTTCTCGGCAATATACTTCCGTTTGCGCAGAAAGCCACCAGTTTTCGTTCTTCTAATACTTCACGGATTCTCTGCTGATTTTCTGCCAGTTCATAGCAAGCCTGAATTTTTGATTTTTCCCAGGACCGGTAAAACAGACATGTTTTCACAATCTGCGGCAGAAATTCCAGCAAAATCTTCTCCAGTTCCTGTGCGTTAATAGTACGTCCGTTTGCCGGAAACCCGACTTCAAATCGTGCAAGCAATGCTATATTGTTAAATTCCACTGCTGTTCGGCGCATAACCTCCGGTCCCGGTCTGCTCGTGGAGATCAAACCACTTTTTCCGGATCCTTTTGCCTTAAAACTGTACTGATCCAGTGCTTTCGAAAAACTACGTAAAATCAAATCTTCCAGTGCTGTTTTTGTATGTCTTTTTTCCAGGTATTTTTCCGGAAATCCTGCTTTTTTCAATGGAAGTTCTACATGCAGCGAAGATGGTGCCGCAAAAGGATCTCCCTGCACATGGTCAATAGACAGCACAAAGTCACCGAAGGTATAACTTCCCCTCAGTGACTTATATGCCGGATAACTTTTTCGATGAATCGATTCTAATTTATTTTTTAAATCTATTTTATTATACATCCGTAATCCTATACTATATTAATCTTCTTTTTTGAAGAAGCCTCTCTTTTTGTGATGTTTCTCCTGTTTTATGCCTTCTCCCGCACCTGTATGCAGAGAATCACCGGATACTGCATCAAATGCACGCAATGCTTCTTTCGCCTCTGCACTCAACGATGTCGGAACCTGTACCACCAGAGTAACATACTGATCGCCACGAATATTTTTGTTGCGCAGAGACGGAACACCTTTGCCTTTCAGACGGATTCTTGTATCTGTCTGAGTACCTGGTTTCACTTCATAAATCACATCACCATCTACGGTGCTGATTCTTGTTTCTCCTCCTAACACTGCCTGAGCAAAAGAAATCGGTGCAGTAGAAAAGATATTCATATCCTGACGCTGGAAGATCGGATGTGAAGATACAATAACCTCTACCAGCAGATCGCCACGCGGTCCTCCATTGACACCCGGCTCACCTTTTTCACGGATGCGGACACTCTGTCCGTTATCGATTCCGGCAGGAATAGACACTTTGATCTTCTTTCTGCTGGAAGTATAACCGGTTCCGCGGCATGAAGTACATCTATCTTTGATAATTTTGCCGGATCCGTTACATTCCGGACAGGTCTGAACGTTCTGAACCATGCCGAACAGAGATTGCTGGGAAAATACAACTTTACCTTTTCCACCGCATTTTGTACAGGTCTCCGGAGAAGTTCCAGGTTTTGCTCCGGTTCCGCCACAGGTAGTACATTCATCCTTCAGCACCATATCAATTTCTTTTTCACAGCCAAACACTGCTTCCTCAAAAGTAATACGGACACTGGTTCTCAAGTTGGCACCTTTCATTGGACCGTTAGACGCACCTCTTCTGGAACCGCCGCCGAAGAAGTCACCAAAAATATCACCAAACATATCGCCAAAATCCATGCCGGAAAAATCGAATCCGCCTGCACCTGCACCGCCGGCTCCACCATCAAATGCAGCATGACCAAACTGATCATACTGTCGTCTTTTTTCTGAGTCACTCAGTACTGCATATGCCTCCGAAGCCTCTTTGAATTTTGCCTCTGCCTCTTTGTCTCCCGGGTTTGCATCCGGATGATATTTTTTGGCCAGCTGACGATATGCCTTTTTAATTGTGGCATCGTCCGCGCTGCGATCTACGCCGAGCACCTCGTAATAATCCCTTTTCTGTTCTGCCATATCTGAACTCCATCCCTTATGTTAATTTTTCGTATCTTTTTGTCTCAATCCACAGTCAAACATCGGCTGAGATTAATCCAACAATGCACCAGAAGGCATTCTGCCCTCTGGTGCGTTATTTATCTCAGTCGAGAAGACTCCCACTTCTGCAAGGTGAGTAATAACATTTGCTGCGATGATCTGTATATTTCAGTCCTGATTAAACTTCTTTATAATCAGCATCTACCACATCATCATCCGCACCGCCTGCTGTCTGCTGACCAGCACCTGCGTTCATGTCCGGACCTGCACCTGCTGCACTCTGTGCGGCCTGTGCCTGCTCATACATTTTTGCAAATACCTGCTGCGCACTTGCCATCAGTTTCTCTTTTGCAGCTTTCATCTCATCTAACTCTGCGTCTGTCATCTTGTCAGCTTCCGGATGAGCCTCAAGGAGTGCTTTTAATGCATCCAGATCTGCCTGTACCGGAGCTTTCTCAGCATCAGATACACCTGCACCAACTTCCTCAAGTGCTTTCTCTGTCTGGAATACGAAGGAATCAGCATCGTTTCTTGTATCGATCGCGTCTTTTCTCTTCTTATCCTGAGCCTCAAACTCTGCAGCTTCTTTTACAGCTTTATCGATCTCATCATCAGACATATTGGATCCTGCTGTGATTGTGATATGCTGCTCTTTGCCTGTTCCAAGGTCTTTTGCAGATACATTTACAATACCGTTTGCATCGATATCGAACGTAACCTCAATCTGCGGAACACCACGACGTGCTGGCGGGATTCCATCCAGACGGAACTGCCCAAGAGATTTATTATCTCTAGCGAACTGACGTTCACCCTGTACTACGTTAATATCTACAGCTGTCTGGTTATCTGCTGCTGTGGAGAAAATCTGGCTCTTTCTTGTCGGGATTGTTGTATTTCTCTCGATCAGTCTTGTAGCTACACCACCCATTGTCTCGATGGATAAGGAAAGTGGAGTTACATCAAGCAGTAATACTTCACCGGCACCAGCATCGCCTGCAAGTTTACCACCCTGGATAGAAGCACCGATTGCTACGCACTCATCTGGGTTCAGTGATTTACTTGGCTCTTTGCCAGTCAGCTGTTTTACTTTATCCTGTACAGCCGGGATACGTGTAGAACCACCTACTAACAGTACCTGACCAAGTTCAGAAGCTGTGATACCTGCATCTTTTAACGCGTTCTGTACTGGAACTGCTGTTCTGTCAACCAGGTCACGTGTTAACTCATCAAATTTTGCTCTGGTAAGGTTCATATCGAAATGTTTCGGTCCCTCAGCAGTAGCTGTGATGAACGGAAGGTTGATGTTTGTTGTTGTTGCAGAAGAAAGCTCTTTTTTCGCTTTCTCAGCGGCTTCTTTTAATCTCTGAAGAGCCATTTTATCTGTAGAAAGATCTACACCTTCCTGTTTTTTGAACTCTGCGATCATATAATCTGTGATTTTCTGGTCGAAGTCATCACCACCAAGTCTGTTATCACCTGATGTAGATAATACTTCAATGACACCATCACCGATCTCAATGATAGATACATCGAATGTACCACCACCAAGGTCATAAACCATGATTTTCTGCTCTTTTTCATTGTCCAGACCATATGCTAAAGCTGCTGCTGTCGGCTCATTGATAATACGTTTTACATCAAGTCCTGCAATCTTACCAGCATCTTTTGTCGCCTGACGCTGAGCATCGTTGAAATATGCCGGAACTGTGATAACAGCTTCAGATACTTTCTCGCCTAAGTAGTTCTCAGCATCTGCTTTTAATTTCTGAAGGATCATTGCGGAAATCTCCTGCGGAGAATATTTCTTTCCGTCGATCTCTTTCTTGTAATCTGTACCCATCTCTCTCTTGATAGAAGAGATTGTTTTCTCTGCGTTTGTAACAGCCTGACGTTTTGCCGGCTCACCTACCAGTCTCTCACCTGTTTTTGTAAAAGCTACCACTGACGGTGTTGTTCTTGCTCCTTCTGTATTTGCTACAACTACCGGTTTACCACCTTCCATAACTGCTACGCAGCTGTTTGTTGTTCCTAAGTCAATACCAATAATCTTGCTCATAATCGTGTCCTCCTATATATTGTTTCCTGAATTAGCTTGTTTTTATATTTAACGAATAATCGTTAATGGCAATATCAATTAGCTACTTTTACCATGCTGTGGCGAACCACGGAATCACGGTATGTGTAGCCTTTCTGGAATTCTTCTGCGATGATGTTCTCACCGAATTCCTCATCCTCGACATGCATAACTGCATTGTGCAGATTCGGATCAAATTCCTGTCCAACTGCCTCAATCGGTTTTACTCCTGCTTCCTCCAGCACAGTCATCATCTGCTTGTAGATTTTTTCCATACCTTCCACGAAAGGAGTTCCTTTTTCTTCCTCTGTGACAGCTGCAAGACCACGTTCGAAATTATCAACAACCGGAAGTATTTTTTCTACGATACTTTTTGCACCGGTCTCAAACATCTGTGTCTTCTCTTTTTCTGTCCGTTTCCGGAAGTTATCAAACTCAGCCATCTGTCTTCTGACTCTGTCTGTAAGTTCTTCGATTTTCTCATCTTTTTTGTCTTTCTTCTCTTTCTTTTTGAAAAAAGACCCTTTTTCTTTCTCAGTTTCCGGTTCTTCTGCTACAGCCTCCTCGGCTTCTTCTACGGTTTCTTCCTCTGCTGTATCATTTATTTCTTCATTTTCTAAGATTTCTTCTTCCATCTCTTCCGGACTGATGTTTTTATTCTCTGCCATCGAAATCCCACCTTTCCGCTTTCATCATTTTTAATGACTACTCATCTGTCTTTTTAAATATATCATCCAGCTGAACCTTTAAGGTTCGCAGGTTGTCAACCACTTTTTCGTAATCCATACGTTTCGGTCCGACGATTCCGACGGTTCCCCGGATTCCTTTTCCAAGATCGTAGGTGGCTGTCACCACACTGCAGTCTTTCATTCCCTGCATCGGGCTTTCATTTCCGATGTATACCTGAATGCCGGTTCCCGGATTTCCGTTTTCTTTGTCAGCAGTGAACAGATCCTTGAATTCCTGCTTTTCTTCAAAAGCACTGATCAGTTCGCTTGCCCGTTCCGAATCACTCAATTCCGGATATTTGAAAATATTTGTTGCTCCGCTGGTGTAAATCTCAAGGTCTTCATCTTCCTGAATGGCCTGAGCAACTGCATCCAGCACATCGCTTACCATGGCACTGTGAATACCTGCCTGCTCCTTCAATCTGGAGATGGTTCCAAGGTTGATCTCCTCAAGGGCAAGACCATTTAAACTTCCGTTCAGCAAAATGTTTAACTTCAACATTGTCTCCTGATTCGGTGTCTCACTTGTATGAATGATCTTGTTCTTTACGATGTTGCCATCCAACATGATTGTTGCCAGAACCTGGGAATCATCTACCGCGGAAAGCTGAATAAATTTGACTTTTCCGTGGTGGGTCTGAGGTGCGGATACGACAGTTGCATAATTGGTATTTACTGCCAGCATCTTTGCGATCTGTTTTAAAACAAATTCCATGCGTTCTGTCTTCTCAATCACAAATTCCTTCATGTCGGAAATCTCATGATCTTTCTCCTCCATCAGATGATCCACATAAAAGCGGTACCCTTTATCCGATGGAATACGTCCTGCCGAAGTATGCGGCTGAACGATGTATCCAAGTTCCTCCAGATCTGACATCTCATTACGGATCGTTGCGGAACTGAGGTTCAGATCAGACGCTTTTGCGATCGTTCTGGAGCCAACCGGCTCACCCGTTTCCAGATAAGTCTGAATGATTGCATGTAAAATTTTCGTTTTTCTTTCGTCCAATCCTTCGCTCATGTATTTCATGCTCCTGTAATTGATGCTTTTTCTTTGTTAGCACTCGACTGTTTGGAGTGCTAATATCTTCATTACCTAATGTAGCACTATCGTTTTTCTTTGTCAACATCTATTTTTATTTTTTTCATATTTTTATTTTTTCTACGTTTTATAAGCAGAACAACTCACTTAGAAAGCCCCCGGGTGCACATTCTATCTTACTTCTTATTTTTTCTATTCGATACGATTCTGCTGATGATCATAAAAAATTACAGTAAAAACTCCGCCAGCACATAGTTGCTGACATCTATACCATGCTCCGTCAGGCGCACATAACCTGCTACCTCTTCGATTAGCTGTTCTCCCTTTAATTTTCGAAGTACCTCGCCATAGACACTGTTCAGTGTGACCTGAAATTTTTTTTCAAACTGCTGTCGGGAAATTCCTGCCATCAGACGAAGGCCCAGAAACATAAATTCTTCCATCTCAGATTTTTTGTCTAAAGTTTCTATGTGAATATGATGCCCTGTCTGGGTTAATCCAGTTTCTTCCTGTAACTGGATTGTTTCTGCTATACGTTCATGCTGACCTTCACATTGTGGTGAATACTCCTGCTCAAGATACGTCTTCAGTTCCGATGTATTCTGAAACCTCTGATGCTCCACCAGAGAAGATGCTCCCAGTCCCAGTCCCAGATAATCTTTCCTGGTCCAGTAGCCGCAGTTATGCCGGCATTCGTATCCTGGCTTTGCATAATTGGATATCTCATACCGCTCATACCCTTTTGTGTGTAAAAAAGTTTCCGTCAGTTCATACATCTGCCGTTCTACGTCTTCCTCCGGAAGCAGTCTCGGATGACCACCTTCCTCCCGAATCCGTTCATCTTCCGCAAAACGCTCGTAAAATGGTGTGCCTTCCTCGATGATCAGACTGTACGCAGAAATATGCTCCGGGCGCAGTGCTGTCACTTTCTGCAATGTATCCTGCCAGCTTTTCAGCGTTTGTCCCGGCAATGCTGACATCAGATCTACATTGATATTCCGAAAACCGGCTTTTCTCGCCAGATCATAACTTTCCAGGAACTGTGCAAAATTGTGGATTCGTCCCAGAAGATGCAATTCTCTGTCATCCGCGGACTGCAGTCCCATACTGAGCCGGTTAAATCCCGCCTGCACCAGTTTTTCCGCTTTCCCTGCTGTCAATGTGCCTGGATTGCACTCCACTGTAATTTCTGCATCTGTCGTTATATTAAAATGCTCTTTTACCGTTTCCAGTATAGCTGCGAGTTGGTATCCTTCCAGGATTGTCGGTGTTCCGCCGCCAAAAAAGATACTGCTCACCTGATATTCCCCATATTGTGCCCCGCAATATACAATCTCTTCCTGTAACTTCTTTATATAAGAAATCCGCACCGGCAGATCAGCCGGTGCAGATAAGAAATCACAATATGCACATTTTCGTTCACAAAAAGGAATATGAAGATATAATTCTAATTCTTTCATATATTTCCCCTGTTAATCACGCTGCTTTGCATTGTTTTCGCATTTATATGCCAATGCGTATGTTAGCAGCATAACCCGTTTTCTATTTATCATCCAGTTTCAGAACACTCATAAACGCTTTCTGCGGGATCTCTACATTTCCGACCTGACGCATACGTTTTTTACCTTCTTTCTGTTTCTCCAGAAGTTTTCTCTTTCGGGAAATATCACCACCGTAACATTTCGCCAGTACGTCTTTGCGCATCGCACGAACAGTCTCACGCGCAATGACTTTTCCACCGACTGCCGCCTGAATCGGAACCTCAAACAGATGACGCGGAATCTCTTCTTTTAACTTCTCACACATCTTACGGCCACGCTCATATGCACTGCCTGAGAATACGATAAAGGAAAGTGCATCCACTTCTTCTTTATTAATAAGGATGTCCAGTTTTACCAGATCAGAACGGGTGTATCCCTTCATTTCATAATCGAAGGACGCATATCCCCTGGAACGGGATTTCAATGCGTCAAAAAAATCATAAATGATTTCATTTAACGGAAGATCATATTTGATCAGCGCACGTGTCTCCTCCATATATTCCATACTGATATAAATGCCTCGACGCTCCTGACACAAATCCATGATCGCACCAATGTACTCACTGGTTACCATGATCTCCGCACTTACCATCGGTTCTTCCATATAATCAATCTCAGACGGATCCGGCATATTGGACGGATTTGTCAGATCCATCACGGTTCCATCCGTTTTGTGAACTTTATAAATAACGCCAGGGGCTGTCGTTACCAGATCCAGATTATATTCGCGCTCCAGACGTTCCTGAATAATTTCCAGATGCAGCAAACCTAAAAATCCACAGCGGAAACCAAAGCCCAGTGCCGCAGATGTCTCCGGTTCAAACTGAAGTGCTGCATCGTTTAACTGCAGTTTTTCCAGCGCATCACGCAGATCCGGATATTTTGCACCATCAGACGGATACAGACCACAGTAAACCATTGGATTTACTTTCTTATAACCCGGCAACGGTTCTGCACACGGATTGGAACGGTTGGTGATCGTATCACCCACACGGGTATCCTGTACATTTTTGATACTAGCTGTGATATAACCTACCATGCCGGCAGATAATTCTTCGCAAGGGATAAACTGACCTGCGCCAAAATATCCGACCTCCACAACATCTGCTGTGGCACCTGTCGCCATCATTTTGATTGGCGTACCGACACGAACCGTACCTTCTTTGATACGACAGAAAACAATAACTCCTTTGTACGCATCGTACAGAGAGTCGAAAATCAACGCCTGCAGGGGAGCCTTCGGATCTCCCGTCGGAGCCGGGATTTTCTCCACGATCTGCTCCAGTACCTGATCGACATTCAGACCTGTTTTTGCGGAAATCTGTGGTGCATCATGCGCTTCCAGTCCGATGACATCCTCGATTTCTTCAATGACACGCTCCGGATCCGCACTAGGCAGATCGATTTTGTTGATCACCGGCATAACATCCAGATCATGATCCAGTGCCAGATATACATTGGCCAGTGTCTGCGCCTCAATGCCCTGTGCCGCATCTACGACAAGGATTGCACCATCACAGGCAGCCAGGCTTCGGGAAACCTCATAGTTAAAATCCACATGCCCCGGTGTGTCGATGAGATTGAAGATATACTCCTCTCCATCTTTTGCCTTGTAAATAATACGAACCGTCTGCGCTTTGATGGTAATACCACGCTCCCGCTCCAGATCCATATTATCTAATACCTGAGACTGCATTTCACGGCTGGTCAGCAAACCTGTCATTTCGATAATACGGTCTGCCAGGGTTGATTTTCCATGATCAATATGTGCAATAATACAAAAATTTCTGATTTTACTCTGATCTATCACTAAAATTCCTCCTAGTACATTGTCTCTCTTTTCTCAAAAGTGCATAAAAGCCCAATATATTGACAATATTAACATTGAAGCCGGAAAATAGCAAGTTTTCCATACAAAAACTGATCGATTAAATCTTACAAATCGTTACTATTCACACGCGCCATTCTCAAAACGTCCTTTCAGGACTTCTCCGTAGCTACGCTACTACTTTCCGCTCAACACCTTATCCAACACCTGTGCCAGCGGATCCATAGCATTCACTGCCTCCTGCAGCGTATTGGTCTGTGCCCCGACCTCGATCAGCAGCGATTTCGGGCAAAGATGCATGTTGTACCGATAACTTTTCAAATAAATTTTGCGTGTAAATCCCGGATACAGTTCCGTCGCCGCCAGCTGCATTTTCAGAGACATCGCCAGATTGTCTTCAATATAAGGATTGCGCAGATAATCAATATCTCCGGTAGCCGTTGTCTTGCTCAGCCCATTGAAAAACATCACCTGCGCCATATCCACACCATTGATGTTTGTTGCCAGCCGCGTCGTATCCGCCACACCGTCACGATGCAGATCGATCACCACTTCTATCGAAGGATGATCCTGCAATATTTTCTGAATAGCCGGAGCTGCTACATTATACGCATGATCCCGGTCTGTATCATAGATTCCCGTATCATGTAATACATGATAACCGTATGTATCCTGTAAAATCTGTGTCAGACGGTTTCCGACCGCGATCACGGATGTGTTTGGATCTCCCTCCACAGAATCCGCATAGCCTTCGGAACCATGGGTATGATAGATTAGAATCTGTGGTACATCTTCCGTAGTTTTCTGGATCGTGCAATTCTTATTCAGCAGATTTTGCACCACCAGCTGTGAACTGTTGATGGTAGTGGATTTGTCCACTGTATAATAATGCTGGATCAGATAATCAAAATCATTCAATTTTTCCAGCGATACGAGATTTTCCCCAGCCGACGCTGATGCTGATGCCGTCTCAACTGACGGATTACCATTTTCACCTGTCTGCGTATTCCCGGAACCTGTCTGGTCCACAAAAATGTCTTTATTTTCCTCTGAAGCATCCGCCGCCTGTGTCTCCTGCGGATCTTTCTTGGCCAGAATCTGCTCATAAGACAACTGACTCTCTGACTGCATATCATACATAGTTGTATCGTCTTCTTCTATATATAACGACTGTACCGCGCTGCCGGAAGCCAGCAGCGGTGCATACTGTTTCAGCATCTGATAACAGATCTGATATTGCAGCCGATTCCACAGATTGGTGTTATGGATCGCAAATACCGCTATAAGCGCAGTGAAAAACAGTACGAGGAAACCGGTTCCCCGCACTATCCAACGTACGCTTCTCTCTTTTCGCTTTCTTTTCCTTGTAACTTTTAACATTTTTCCCATATATACTATATATGAAATTGTGTCTGAATTATGCTTACATTTTATGGTTCTTTATTTCTTCCGCTTCTGCCATTTTACAGTATAATATTTCAAGCATAACCGATTACCCGCAAAACGCCAGATTGATGGCTTCGGATATCGTATAGCTCATCCGCTTGATCTCCGCATCAATATCCTTTGGTGTTACAAACATATGGTTCAACTGCGGAGACAGCAGTTCCCGGACCAGATTCCGGTGTTCCGCCTCTGTCAGTCTGTTCCACGAAGTCTTCAACGGCTGCAGGCTTTCCGCATGCGCCAGTTCATCAATCAGGGCAGACATAGAATCATAGACGATCGTCGCCGCTTCTACTACGGTCGGAATACCGATAGCGATGACCGGAATCCCTGTGGTTTCTTTTGTAATACTGTAACGGTGATTTCCCACACCGGAACCCGGATAGATTCCTGTATCTGTAATCTGGATCGTCCGGCCCAGACGGCGGACACTGCGGGCAGCCAGCGCATCTACCACGATCAGATAATCCGGTTTTACTTCGCGGATAATTCCTGTAATAATCTCCTGGCTTTCCATGCCTGTCTGGGCCATAACGCCGGGCACAATGGCACTGACGGGCTGCACCTGCTCATTTTCATAGGCCCGTCTGCCAAATTCTTTTATAATATGCCGTGTGATATACAGATTATCTGCCACCTGCGGTCCCAACGCATCCGGTGTCACAAGACGATTGCCAAGGCCGGCTACCAGGATAGACGTACCCTCCAGCTCATGCTTCGCTTGTGCGAATCCCTTTCTGCTTACTTTTTTCTGATTTTCAGTACTTTCTTTATAATTCTTTTGTTTATCACAAACCGGGATCAGTTCTTTCAGAATCTCTGCCAGACGCTTTGATATCTCCCGGTGATAATCCTCATCATCTTCGATCATCTCAGCTGCTTCCAGTGTAATATAAGTTCCTTTCGGTTTTCCCATCTGTTTTGCACCATTCTCTGTAGTGATCCGCACCGTCGTAATGCGGATCTGTTCTTCCCCATAATCTTCTTCCGTGACTGAAATTCCTTTCGTCTCTTCCTGTGCTTTGGTGATCCGTTCATTTTCCTCTACTGCAAGGTCTGTTCTGACTTCAAACATATAAAAACACCCCGATTTCTTCTAAGTTTTCATAGTATTGTAAAAAGTACAAACAATTATACCAATTTTTTCATTTTTTTCGGTTTTTCTCTTGACAATTCCAATTTCTGACCCTATAATATATGAGTATGTTTACATTAGTTCGTCCGTGTCCGGCTTTAATGTAACAATCATTTAAGAATTCTCAGCATGGGAGGTGTACAGATTGGCTAACATTAAATCAGCAAAGAAAAGAATCTTAGTTGCGCAGACAAAGACAGAAAGAAATAAATCTATCCGTTCTTCAGTGAAAACAGCTATTAAAAAAGTAGAGGCAGCTGTTGCAGCAAATGATAAAGAAGCAGCTTCTGCAGCATTAGTATCCGCTACTTCCGTTATCAGCAAAGCTGAATCTAAAGGTGTTTATCACAAAAACAATGCTTCCAGAAAAATTGCTCGTTTAGCAAAATTAGTGAACAGCATTGCGTAACAAGTGCGAATAAATACGAATTAATAAAGAACAATTGGTGCCGTCATACCAATTGTTCTTTTTTTTGCAATTATCTTATTATCAAAAACAAAAAACTATGTGTATTTTTCTAAAGCGTGCAAGTGTGCTATTGCACATTTACACGCTTGTTGTTATAACAGATAGTATCAGAATATTTTACAACATATTATTTCGTATAATTGGCCAGATTTTCCAGCACTTCTGCCGCTTTTCCTGAATCAATCGCTTCTTTTGCAAGAATGATTCCATCTGCAATACTCTCAGCCTTTCCGCCGATATAAAGTGCCGCACCTGCGTTCAGCAGTACGATCTCACGTTTTGCTCCCCGCTCTTCCCCGGAGAGGATTGCACGGGTAATCTCTGCATTTTCTGCGGCCGTTCCGCCCTGCAGTTCTGCCAGATCTACGGTCTTGAATCCAAAGTCTTCCGGTACAATCTCATAGGTTTCTACTATTCCATCTTTTAGTTCTGATACAACAGTCTTTGTACTCAATGTAATCTCATCCATATGATCTCTGCCACTGACTACCAGAGCACGTTTGACACCAAGCTGCCCCATAACAGATGCAATGATTTCTGTCAGTGCCGGATCATAGACACCGACTACCATACCCTTTGCTCCGGATGGGTTTGCCAGAGGACCAAGGATATTGAATACGGTACGGATTCCCATCTCGCTTCGCGCCTGTCCCACAAACCGCATGGATTTGTTAAAGGTCTGTGCAAACATAAATCCAATGCCGACTTCATCCACGCATGCTTCTACTTTTTCCGGTTCCATCATGATATTTACACCAAGCTGCTCCAATACATCACCGGCACCGCTCTTGCTGGAAATGGAACGATTGCCATGTTTTGCCACAGAAACACCGGCTGCTGCCGTCACGATGGCAGATGTCGTAGAAATATTGAAAGAATACGTGCAATCCCCTCCGGTTCCAACCAGATCAATATAATGATCGGAATGCGGATGAATATGCTCTGCTTTATCTGCCAGCACAGAAGCCAGACCAGCGATTTCATCAATCGTCTCTCCTTTCATCCGCAATCCGGTCAGAAAAGCTCCGATCTGAGCCTGTGTAGCTGCACCGGTCAGAAGAAGTTCCATGACTTCTCCTGCCTCTTCCCCGGTCAGATCCTGTCTGTCTGCTACTCTCTGAATTGCCTGTTTCATATCCATAATACTAATTACTCCTTTTTCACAACCAACTGTTCATAAGACTCACCCGAATTTCATACTCAAATCTTATGAAAATCAAGCATTTTTTATTTCAACTCTGTCTTAAAAGTCTGAATATATGCTTTTGCCACATCCAGATCATACTGATTTTCTTCCATCAAGTTAATAAAATGAGAACCAACGATGGCACCATCAATAATATCCTTCATTGGTGCTACATCTGCTGCAGTACGAATACCAAATCCCATCATGATCGGAATCTGAGCCTGCTCTTTTACTGATTTCAGATAAGAAATAACTTCTTTATGGAAGCTTGCACCCTGACCGGTGACACCCATGGATGATACGCAGTACACAAATCCTTTTGCATCTTTCAGAATTTCCGGAATACGTTTACCGGATACCGGTGCTACCAGCTGAATCAGGATTGTTGCATTCTGTTTTGCCAGTGCATCTTTTAACGGCTGCTGTTCTTCCAATGGAAGATCCGGAATGATCAGTCCATCCACACCGACCTTAGCACATTTCTCCGCAAACGCTTCTAATCCATAATGAAGCACGGTATTGTAATACATCATAAATACGATTGGCAGTTCACATCCATCTTTTCGGACTCCATCCACCAGTTCAAAACATTTCCTTAAGTTGGTTCCCTTTAAAATAGAACGATAGGACGCATCCTGAATGACCGGTCCGTCTGCTGCCGGATCAGAAAACGGAATACCAAGTTCCAGAATATCCAGACCTGCTTCCTCCTGTGCACGGATCAGCTTTGCGCAATGCTCCATATCCGGAAGTCCTGCAGTAATATATGTAATAAATGCTTTTACCTTTTTTTCCTGTAATGTCTGTAATTTTTTCTCTATACGGTTCATGATCTTCTACTCCAATTTATTTTCCTTGATTCTTTCACTTCTGATTTCAGTGTAATAACAAATAGCATGTGTTTTATCCTTAGTTCAAATAACCTTTCCCTGCCAGATAGTTCGCAATCGTATTGACATCTTTGTCGCCGCGTCCGGACAGACACACGATCATGGACTGCTCCGGTCTCATTTCTTTTGCCTTTTTAAAGGCATATGCCATGGCATGTGCACTTTCGATGGCCGGAATGATTCCTTCCAGTTCGCATAATTCCATCAGTGCGTCCATTGCCTCTTTATCCGTGATCGATACATACTGTGCTCTGCCACTGTCACGCAGATATGCATGTTCCGGTCCCACACCCGGATAATCCAGTCCTGCCGAAATGGAATGTGCCAGCTGAATGTTTCCATCTTCATCCTGCAGCAGATAGGAACGCATGCCATGCAAGGTTCCCGGCTCTCCAAGAGCCATAGCTGCCGCATGTTTTCCTGTCTCTACACCAAGTCCTGCTGCTTCCACACCAATCAGCTGTACCTCTTTTTCCTCGATAAATTCTGCAAACATACCGATGGAATTAGAACCGCCACCTACGCAGGCCATAACCACATCCGGAAGTTTTCCTTCAGCCTTGTAATGCTGCGTTTTTGCTTCTTTACTAATGACACGCTGGAACTCTTTAACCATCTTCGGATACGGATACGGACCTACGGCAGAACCAATAACATAGAACGTATCCTCTGCTGTTTTTGCCCAGGTGCGGATTGCCTCGTTTGTCGCATCTTTTAAGGTGTTGCTTCCTGACTCTACGCTGACTACTTTTGCCCCAAGCATCTCCATACGCATTACGTTTAATGCCTGACGCTCAATGTCTTCTTTTCCCATGTAAACGGTGCATTCCATGTCAAACAGTGCTGCGCCGGTTGCGGTTGCCACACCGTGCTGACCTGCTCCGGTCTCTGCAATGACTTTTTTCTTACCCATACGTTTTGCCAGCAGGATCTGACCGATCACGTTGTTGATCTTGTGCGCACCGGTATGATTTAAGTCTTCCCGTTTCAAATATATTTTGGTGCCGTATTTTTTGCTGAGACGCTCTGCATAATACAGCGGTGTCTCACGTCCTACATACTGCTTCAGGTAATAATTGTACTGCTTGATAAACTCCGGATCTCTGATGGCTGCCTCAAATGCCTCATCCAGTTCCTCTAAAGTATTCATTAATGACTCAGACACATACTGTCCTCCAAATTCTCCGTAATATGTATTTTTCTTGTTCATAGTTTTAACCTTTCTGTCTTTCTCAAATGTTACGTTGCATTTTTTGGTAAAGCGGACATTCGCAATCCGCTTTCACTACCTGCTCTCCAAATCTTATTAAAGCAATGTCTCAACAATGCTTCACAGCGGAAATAAATTTGCGGATCAAATCTGCATCTTTAACTCCGTTTCGTTCCACGCCACTGCTGACATCCACCACATCCGGATGCAACATCCGAATTCCGTTTTGCACATTTTCTATATTCAGACCGCCTGCCAGAATAAACTGACGGTTTTGTATTTTCAGTTTTTCAGGAAACACAAATGTCTGTTCTTCTGCTTCCCATCCGAAAGTTTTGCCGGATCCGTATTCTGCTCCGTCTACCACATACCCCCGGATATTGGATGACTGTACAAACAGCTCATCTGCATTTTCCGCTGTACTTCCTGCGATATTCACTGCCTGCCACAATGCCAGACCTCCGTCTGACTGACAATCCGCCGGGATGGTCCCGTGAATCTGGATCAAATCAAATCCCATATCATTGAATCTTCCTACTTCGTCTTGGGATGGGCTGACGCACACCGCAACTGACCGGATCTTCGGATTTTTCTTCAATTCTTTTATTAGCATCTCTGCTTTTTCATAGCTGACATTTCGTTTGCTTTTTTCAAAAAAAACAATTCCCGCATAATCAGCACCGTATGCATTGACTGCTTCGATGTCCTCCGGTCTGCTCAGACCGCATATTTTTACTTTCGTCATCTCTTCACACTTTCTGTAACTTTTGTTTTACAATCTGTTGTAAAGCGGACATTTGCAATCCGCTTTCGCTACTTGCTCATGAATGCAGTCGCTTTTTCACTCTATTACAGTGCTTTCCAGTGTTTTGCCAATTCCTGCGGATTAGCGGCTTCCATAAATGCACGTCCGATCAAAAATGCATCCACACGGCATTCTTTCAGATATTTCACATCCTCATCTGATACGATACCGCTCTCTGCTACAAAAACGCGGTCATCCGGAACCATCTTACTCAGACGCTTTGTAGTATCAAGTTTAATTGTGAAATCTCTGAGATCCCGGTTGTTGACACCGACAATCTTCGCTCCGCAATTTAATGCCCTATCCATTTGTTCTTCCGTATGAGCTTCAAACAGAGCATCTAGTCCCAGTTCCGTGGTCAGCTGATAAAAATCTTTCATCTGCACATCATCCAAAATTCCGGTAATCAGAAGAATTGCATTGGCACCGATCACTTTTGCCTCATAAAACTGATATTCATCGATCATAAAATCCTTCCGTAATATCGGAAGTGGTGAAATTTCCCGGATTTCTTTCAGATAATGCACAGTTCCAAGAAAGTGGTCCTCTTCTGTCAGACAAGATATACAGTCTACAGATGCATTATATTCGTCGATCCGTTTTGTCAGATCAATCTGACTGTTGATATTCCCGAGACTTGGTGAAGCCTTTTTGAATTCTCCGATAATGGAGATTCCCGGTTTTGCAAGACCCTCATAAAAACTTGCCGGATGTGCCTCACACTTTTCCGCCATCTTGCGCATCTCCGCCATTGAAATGCGGGATTTATGTTCCACCAACCGTACTTTTTTATCTTCCACAATTTTATCTAATATCATCTTTTTTACTCCTCTACACACCTTCACAACTCACTCGCACCATTTGTCACTATGCGATCAGCTCATTTCTCATTCTTCTCGACTGAGGTAAACTGTGACAAAAAGTTTTCCATCATGCGTTTTCCGTGTTCGGTATACACGGACTCCGGATGGAATTGTAATCCGATCACCGGATATTTTTTATGCTGCATAGCCATTATTTCTCCATCCTCTGTGGTGGCCAGCACTTCCAGACAATCCGGAAGATTGTCTGCAGACACCGCCAGAGAATGATATCTGGCTACCCGGATTGGAGACTCGATTCCGTCAAAAATTCCGGTTCCAGTGTGATGGATCAGGGACTGCTTTCCATGATACAGCTGTTTTGCATAAGTAACGGTTCCCCCCAGTGCCTCACCGATGGTCTGGTGTCCGAGACAGATGCCAAGGATTGGAATCTTGTCATAAAACTCCTTCACCACATCCAGGCAGATACCGGCTTCCTTCGGGCTTTTCGGTCCCGGTGAAAGTACAATCTTCTCCGGTGCCATCTTGCAGATTTCCTCAATGGTGATCTTATCGTTTCGAACCACCTCAATATCCTCCCGAAAGATTCCCATATATTGATATAAGTTGTATGTAAATGAATCGTAATTATCGATCAGTAAAATCATAATGCTTCCTCCGCTACCAGTGTTTTTGCCAATGCCATGGCTTTGTTACAACACTCCTGATATTCCTTTTCCGGAACGGAATCTGCGACAATTCCGGCGCCGGCCTGAAGATATACGTTTTCTCCTTTTTTAATCATTGTCCGGATCGTGATACAGAAATCCATGTCCCCGGAAAAGTCCACATATCCGGTAGCTCCACCGTACAGGCCTCTGCGTACTGTCTCCAGTTCATCAATGATCTCCATGGCACGAATCTTCGGGGCTCCGCTTAATGTTCCTGCCGGAAGAAAGGATGCCACAAGATCAAATGGATGATACGTTCCTTTTTTTCGCCCCTCCACCAAAGATACAATGTGCATCACATGAGAGTAATACTGAATTTTCATAAAATCTGTCACTTTGACGCTTCCAAACTCGCTGACCCGTCCCATATCATTTCTTGCCAGATCCACCAACATGACATGTTCCGCTTTTTCTTTTTCATCTGCTAACAGTTCATCCGTCAGACGTTTGTCTTCATCTTTTGTTTTTCCTCTCGGTCTTGTTCCGGCAATCGGACAGGTATATACCCGTTTTCCCTGCTGCTTCACGATCATTTCCGGAGAACTTCCGATGACTTCAAAGGATCCAAAATTAAAGTAGTACAGATACGGAGATGGATTCAGTTCCCGCAGTTCCCGGTACAGATCAAATCCGCTCTGCTTTGTCTCCAGTGTCCATCTCTGGGATAATACTGTCTGAAAAATGTGCCCTTCCCGGATATAGTGTTTGATTTTTTCAACTTTTGCACTATATTCTTCCAGCGTATCTGACTGGCGTATGATCCTGCCGTCCCGCTGAAACCGAAATGCACTGGCCTGACCTCTGCTTTTTCTGGCTTCCCGGATCATGTTTTCTGCCTCTTCCAGCGCTTGCCGTTTTCCATCTTCATCATCGGATCTCAGCACCACGGCTGTCATAGTCTCTGCCACACGATCGATCATCAGGAACTTTGTCATCAACATCATCTGAATGGTCTCAATGCCGATTTCATCCGGATTATCGTCCGGAAGGACTTCTGTATATCGGATAAAATCATAACCAAGCTGTCCCACCATTCCACCGGAGAAATTCAGCTCCGCATGATCATTTTTTATCTCAAATTCACTGTAATATGCTTTCAGCTGATTCAGCGGATTTCCTTTCCGAACTTCTCTGCTGCCATCCGCTCTGGTAATCACCAGGGACTGTCCCTCGGAAGAAATCAGTTCCTCCGGTTCCGCTCCCATAAACGTATAACGGTCATAATTTTTATCATAGCTTTCCAACAGGAATCCAACTTTATTTCCCACAAGATTCTGATACATGCCAATTGCAGTTTCATTTACAATACTGACGGTTTTTTTGTAAACTCTCAATGTACGCTTCATTTTTCCAGTCCTTTCTATCCGGTAACACTTTCCGTGGATATCCAAAGGAATGATTACGAACCTTTTCTCTTTTCTGATTTTAAATCAAAAAAACCCTGGCCGTGAATTCTCACAGCCAGGGACGAATATACGTTTCGTGGTGCCACCCTTTATTCATTGTGCTCTGCACAACCTCAATCCGATACGGAATCTCTTCGATATCTTTCCCCTGTAACGTGAGGACACGGCATCCGCTACTTACAGCCACCTGTGTTCGCTTTGCATCTCACAAATCCATTCCCTTTATACTTACCTGCCGGAATCTCACCATCACCGACTCTCTGTAAAGCAGTGCCATAAAGGTACTCCTTTTGTTCTTTGATTTTATTCTCTGTCATTTGTTTTTTGACATGGTAGCACGTTACCACGCTGATGTCAATATTTTTTTCAAAATCAATTCCTACTTTTTTACTCTGTAAGTAAATATGCCCTGCATATCACAGATTCCTTTTACAAATTTCATCAGAATCTGTGATATGCAAGGCATTTATCCTTACAAGAAAAATATTAACATATCAATAATAAATACTGGTATCAGGAACCGCAGCGACCAAGTCATATATCCAAAAAAGGACGGCATGCGGATACCGTTTTCCTCCGCAATAGATTTTACCATGAAATTCGGCGCGTTACCGATATATGTATTGGCTCCCATAAATACCGCTCCACAGGAGATTGCCTCCAGCATAATCTGCGGTACGATACCAACACTCGTCTGCAGACCTGCAGTTGCACCCAGCGTTCCTGCAGTGGTAAGAAATACCAGATATGTCGGTGTATTATCCAGAAAACTGGACATGGCACCGGTTACCCAGAACATCTGCCACGGTTCGGTCAGACCAAGCTCTGCACCTTTTGCTTTCAAAATCAGAAGTGCCGGGATCATCGTAATAAAAATACCAATAAACAGCACTGCCACTTCCTGAATAGCACCCCAGGAAAAATGGTTGTCCTCTCTTACACTTTTATTTGTTGTCTTGAAAGAAAGAAAGGCTGCTGCCAGAATAATCACAACCTCTATGATAGCCGCATAGGTAAGTTTTACTTCTCCGAATATGTGGATTCCTCCTCCAAATACTTTTGTAGATGGAAGTATACCACTTAAAATAACAGCTACTACAATTGCTGCCAGGAAAATAATATTATGTGCACCTACGACACGGATTGCCTCTTTCTCACCTTTTGCTACTTCCGGTACAATACCTTCCGCCAGATCCTTACGGTAAGCCCTGGAATCCAGAATATAGAAGATCACAAGCAGGATCACAACATTTAAAACCATAATTGGAATCAGACGCAGGCTCCAGAAGAATGGAACATTACGCATAAATCCCATCAGCAATGGCGGATCTCCTACCGGTGTCAGACATCCTCCGATATTGGATACCAAAAAAATAAAGAACACAACGACCTGCGTCTTTCTGGAACGCCATTTATTTGCACGGATCAGCGGACGAATCATAACCATGCTGGCACCCGTCGTACCAATCCAGCTGGATAACAGTGTACCGATCAGAAGCAAGATTACGTTTACCTTCGGTGATCCACGCAGCTCTCCTTCAATAGTAATATTGCCGGATACACAAAATAATCCAAACAACAACACAATAAATGTAAAATAGTCACCTACAATTACTTCCAGCAATTGCTCACTCATTACGCCAAAGCCATAGCGAATAGCAAACGGAATCAAAAACAACAGTGACCAACCTATAACTGCATATTTCTGATTTCTTTCCCACCAGGCTGGTTTTACCAGTGGAAAAACCGCGATACTAAGCAGCATTCCTAAAAATGGAATGCAAAATAACAATGAAATTGAATTGCCCAAATCCATTGATGATACCTCCAGTCCTATACTTAAAATCTAATCAATCACAATTTGTTTAGCCAATCCCATCTATCTGATTTCAGTTCAGTAGCTTTTTGTACTGCTCAGCGCAAAGCGTTCATTCGCAATCAATTCCCTTACATCAGATAGAGGTTCTCATTGTTAATGCTTATATGATCGCCGGAAGATTCCAGATTCTCCCTCAGTGGATAACCTTTTTTCATATTTTTATTTATAATATATCCTGTGTGCAGCATTGTGGCATTTTCCGTATCCGAAATCGGAACTACTTCTGTCTGCCCGATATCTGCTTCCGCATACCATACCTGATATTCATCTGCCCGTGGCAGAGATATATCCATACTCTCATCATCCAGACAAATCACATGGTTCAGTTCCGTTTCCGGCATATCAAGCAACGCAAGATCTTTCTCCATCTGGCGAAGCATATGCACACGTTCGATACTTTTCTCTCTCTGTGGCAGAAGTACAAAATCATCACTGCCTTCAAATCCATAGGTATGATTCAAGCTCTGCACTTCACTCACATAATATTCTAATTTATCTTTTTCTTCCCGTTCTTCCTTATTCTCCAGCACTTCATATTCCCATGCCATGTTCTCCATACTGTATACATTCAGATCCCATGCACGGTACAATGCCTGTGTGGATGCACGCATCTCACTAATTGAAATTCCAAGGATCAGTGGTACAAGCAGAAAAAGACAAATTCCTCTTTGTATTATACTTGTCGTATAGTTTCGCTTCATACTCAACCCCGCCTTTTATCCGTACAATTATAATACAAAACTTTCAAAAAGAACAGATAAAAATCGCATTTTTATATACATATTCTTTCTCATTTTATGCAAAAAAATCCTTCGCATATTTTATAATTTCTTTTTCCATTAAATGCTGTTTTTTTTCATACCCTATTCCTCTTTGTGTAACCATTTATAATCTTGTTACAAACTCAACTGCATTTTTTATATCATCTTCATCTGGATGCCCTTTTGCAATTCCACCCACCAGTTTAAATGGACCAAATGTGTCATAACCCTTGCATCCGAATTTTCCTATCACTTTAGAACGCTTCTTGTCCAAAATCTGCTCTATGGATTTATAATTCGCACTTCCACCATACGTACCGAGCAGAAATATCTTTTTGTCATCCGGTAGATTTTTCTCTGCAAACTCCAATATCAACTGATGAAATTTTGAAAAATAGATTCCTGATGCAAACCCGATCATATCATAACTGCTCAGATCTGCATCTGGCTGGTTTACAGCATCTATCAAATCGACCTGGCACGCTTCTGCTATGCCCTTTACTAATTTTTCTGTATTTCCATGATGTACAGATACATATACAATTGCTTTTCTCATTTGTTTTCCTTTCTGCTTAATATCTCCACCAGTCATTTTTCCTTAAGTTTCTATAAAAATAACCCTTACAAACAGTGTCACCACCATTCGAAAGGGTTATTATCATTTCAGAAATTTAACACAATCTTTGATTATGCGTTCATCTGATTTGCGACTTTTGGATTACATTCCAGCCTGATTTGCGAACTTTGTAATTACACTCCTGCCTGTATTGCTACCTATATATAATACAGCTATGTATTTATCACCACTTTCAAGGAATTTCTCTTTCTAGCTTATTGACGATTTCCGGTGTTCCCCAAATTTTTAAGTTGGGGAATAATTTTGAGCATTTGTTGCTTGATTTCAATTTCATTTTTTATCATTTGGGGAATCCTTTTTATAAAGTTGGGGAATATTTTCGTTCCCCAACTTCAATTCATAGCATCATTTTTCAATCTCTATTTCTAAAGAAATCCTCATACTCCTTTTTTACCCTTCTATTTTCAGGAAACATATCTCTTTCCACCAATAACTGTGACGCTCTCCAATCTTCTTCACTTCTCATAGATTCAAAACTTTTTCTAACTGCTTTAACATCTCTACCATGTATAAGACTGTCAACCAACATATCGTCCTGTCGTAAAGCACTTCTAGATAATAAATGCCAATATCCCATTGATATATTACTTGAAGCTGTTACTCTTTTTAATTTATATTTATTTTTCCCAGGCTTAAGCATTTTAAAATTAAATTCCTTTTGTAACAAGTCAACGTACTTTGTTCTCATTTCCTTTATACTATTATTTTTCCAAAATACTATATATATAATAGCATTTCCAAATCTTAGACACAATGTAGCCTCGGAACCAGAAATTATGACTCTATTATAATCTAACGGCAAATCATGCAGCATAGACAAACCTAATGCTGTTCCAATAAGTCTAGGCTCCTCAACTATTTCTAAGGGTTTATATTCATAACATCGTTCTGGTAATGGTGTTGTATTGACATGTACACCCATAAAAACATTAAAAGCATCAGGCATTTCTTTATCTTCCAATATGCATTCAATATATTTCGTTATAAAAGAACAATCCGTTTTTCGACTTCTCATATAGTTATATGTAATTTTTATTATCCACTTGACAAAAATACTATAATCTATTTCTTTTTCTATCTCTGAGTCTTTCAAATTATAATCTATTTCTTCTAAAAATTGTTCTTTTATCAATTTTCCACCATATTGATCTAACCCAGACAAAATGCCATTATTACATTCACTACATACATCTGCAATTGTTAAGCCAAAATTATCTTTAAATGTTCTCTCCGGGGTAAACGAAACATCCTGTTCTGGAAAAAGCTCTAACAAAACCTGTGGAAAAATATGTTCTGCTGATCTTTTTCGATTTGAATCAAATTCTTTTTTGCAGTAGGCACATTCTTTCTTTTTCAAATAACGCCCTCTTTTCTCCAATATATTTTTTCTCTTATTATAACCATATTTTCTTTCTATTTCTAGTAAACTATACATATTTATAATTTTATAATCAACAGTGGCTCATAGCCGAAATTCTAGCTCTTCGAATTTCTTCATTATAATATTCTTCCGGTGTCTGTGTCTTCGCCACTCCAAATTTCTTAATTTCTTCTTCCATTATATTATCCAAGACATGTGTATAAATGTTTAATGTGATGCTGATACTCGAATGTCCCATCACCTCTGGACAACCTTCGGTTCCATTTTCTTTTCAAAGCATCTTGTAGCAAACGTATGCCGTAAACTATGTGGGTGGAAGTCCCTGATTTCTCTGGGTTCTCTATTTTCCTGTACTGCCAGAACTCCTTCTTTTTCGCTCATTCTCTTTAAAGCCTTTTTAATTTCTTTTTCTACAACATATCTGACACAAGGACTTCCCATACCTGTTGTAAAAACCAAATCTTTTAAATCATCCGTACTTCTCCAGCGACTGCCCAGTTCCTCTTTTAGCTTATTCTGTTTTTTCTTCTGAGATTTTAATATTTCTTCCATTTCTCCTAAAAACGGAATCTCTCTGATTGAATTTACCGTTTTAGGAGTTACAAGCATCATTCTCTTTTCTCCATTATAATAACTACAACTCAAGGAACGTCTGACGTGAACTACTTTCTTTTTAAAATCTATATCGCTCCATTTCATTCCACCAAGTTCTCCAACTCGGACACCTGTCAGACACATGAACTAGAACATTTCTTTATACCAGCTATCCTCCATCTCACTCAGGAAATTGTCCTGTTCTTCCTGGGTTAATGCAATTTCTTCTTTTGATTGTTTAAATGTTCATGGTACTTCTACAATCAAACATATGGGTTGTATTTATCTTTTCTTCTTTTTGGCTGTCTGCCTTCCATGTCCTTTCCTCCGATCTGAATTTTTTTGAATTCAGATCAGTAGGCGGGGCACGACATCGACATATTGTCCAAGTATTTTCTAAAAATTGGAAACAAAAAACGCCAGATTTCCGCAATGGGAAACTGACGCACCAAGAGCTGCCACTATTATACTGAATTACATGGAACGATAATGCCGATGCAATGTTATACTTGCCCGGAGGAGGGGCAAGGCTTTTTTTAACTGATGTAGATCATGTGAGCTTTGAAAAAGCAAACGAGACACGGCAAAATAACCTCCAATCGGCTACCGTGTCCCTGCAAGTCGTCATAGTTTTGTGTAAACGCAAAGAAACGGCGGCTCTGAAAATCAAAGCCGCCGTTTCATAGGCGCGTCAAAATGTGTCTGCTCTGCGACGGCTTTTTTTCTTTTGCCGTCGCGCGGCAGATTAACATATGAAACTATAATTCATTGATGGTTGCAGTAATCGACATATTGCGAATTCGTTTTGCCGGAGCATATACAGCTGCGATTGCCGCAATCGAGACAAACAGAAGAATAACGCCCAAAGAGATAATTGGAAACTGCCACACTGCAGATGGAAAATGCCCTGCAATAAGGAAATCATACAGCGATTTGCTAAGCGGCAAGCCAATAGAACAACCAACAACGCACCCCAAAACAGCATAGGTGAATGCTTCACAAGCAATCATTTTCGTCATTTGCCGTTCATCCATTCCTACTGCCCGCATAGCTCCATATTGCTTCATTCTGGCAGACACACTCATAGAAATGCTATTGACAATGTTCATTACCGTTACCAGTGCAATAATTGCCAAAAACGCATAAACACAGAAAACAAAAGCCATATAAGTTCCCGTAGTGCGCTCGTCGCGTTTGTCTCGAAAGCTATATGTTTGATCTACGGAATTCTGGATTGCCTGAACATTTTCGTCCGTAACATCTCCCGTTGTTTGTATCAGCACAAGAGAATAACCTTCCTCTCCTGTCAAACGGACAAATGTTTCATCAGAGGTAATCAATGTGAGTTTTCCATTTGTCAATCCATTCTCACTAAATGGGTCGTTTTTTAACAGTCCGGCTATGGTAAGGGTTTCATCCCCAATCTGAACAGTGTCACCGATTTTCCATGTGCTGTCCTGATCGGATGTTGCCAAAACAAAATTGCTGTCCCCAAAAACTTTGGACAGATCACTCCCCCTTTTCAAAGCACTGTCTTTTTTCAGACATTGTAAATCAAAATCATCATAAGAAATCATGTCGGTTGTACCGGAAAATCCGGTATCGCTATTTAATCTGGCAGGAACATCAAACGCGCTACGCCGCCCGTAAACCTCTCTCACTCCATCCATTGCACGGATGGATGTAAGCAATTCCCGAGGAATCGCATTACCGTCATCACTTGCAATATCAATATCTGATGTGGCAGCTGACTGAGGTATCAAATAATCCACAAAATCGATCATAACGGAAAAACTCAAAAATAAGATGATACTAAGTGCAAAAGAACCTGTCATCAGAAATAAATTTTTCTTCCCGGAGACCGCATGGTCGATACCGAGAAGCGCTTCAATCTTTCCGAATCCTGTATACTGGCAATGATGCATTGTTTTTCCGTGGTCTGCATTTCCAGACACCGCTGTGATAGGAGATACTTTCGCGGCATGTTTCGCCGGAGCATTTGCGGCGATCAGTACAGTAATCAGTCCAACAAAGATACCGCAGACAATGCCAAAAATACTGATACCAAAGAGGGGAATATCAGAAAATTCTTCTCTGACCACAAAGCGTAGTACCGCACATAGCCCCCATGTTGTAACAACCCCTAAAATAAGACCGATGGGTACAGCCGTTTTGCACCAGTTCAATGCCTCCAGACGAACAAACCGAATAATCTGCTGCTTACTCATACCAATGCAACGCATCATTCCAAAAAATTTAGTTCTCTGGGCAACGCTACTGTTCATACTGCTGGAAATCATCAAAACGCCTGCAATCAAAATCAGCAGGAACAGAACAACCGCAACAGAAAGAAGGGTTTGCCCCATGGAACTGCCGAGCAAGTCTCCAATAGAGAAACTTCCATGCTTACCAACCAATCGGGCCTGTTCCATCCGAAAATCCATTTCTGCCATACTGAATACTGCTGTTACCATAAACACAGCAAATACAATGCAAAGCAGCGTCATACGATTTTGTCGGCGGTGAACTTTAGCGGAGATGGAAATAAGACTAAGATAGCTTTTCATTCACGGCACCTCCCAAAATCAGTCAAAGTACCATCCGATACCTGTAATACCCGGTCTGCCGTTTGCGCAATACTGCGGTTGTGGGTAATCATAATGATGGTCTGCTCGTATTTTTTCGATGTTTCTTTGAGCAATGCTATGACCTCACTGCTGTTTTGTGAGTCCAAATTTCCTGTCGGCTCGTCTGCCAGAATCAGAGAAGGACGGGTAATCAATGCGCGGCCAATCGCCACTCTCTGCTGCTGACCGCCGGATAACTGGCTCGGCAAATGGTTACGGCGTTCTTTCAGATTAAGAACAGTAAGCAGTTCTTCCAGATATTTTTTGTCCGGCTTCTGATAGTCAAGCAGTACAGGAAAAATAATATTTTGCTCTACCGTAAGCTCTGGCACAAGGTTGAACGCCTGAAAAATAAATCCGATATTTCTGCGACGGAAGACGGTCAACTTCTTGTCGTTCATAGAAAAAATATCCTTGCCGTCAATCAATACCTTACCCGATGTAGGCGTGTCCAATGCGCCGATCATATTCAGCAACGTACTTTTACCAGAACCGGATTCTCCAACGATTGCCACATATTCTCCTTTGGGAACAGAAAAACTAACATCTTTCAAAGCCTTGACTGTGGTTTCTCCGCTGCCATAGGTTTTACAAATATTTTTGACTTCTAATAAGTTCATCGTGCAAACACCTCTTTCTCAATGATTTTGCTGTCGTAAACGGGTAAACTTTCGTTCCTGTCTACGATGGAAAGAATAGCACCCTAATATTACTGTAGCCCTACAACCAGCCTACAATTTTGTAGGAATTGGAAAGTTCATTATAAAACTCGTTCCAATTCCTAATTCACTTTCCACTTCTATTAGGCCCCCATGAGCTTCGATAATCGCTTTTGCCAACGGCAGGCCAAGCCCGATCCCCTGTGTATCCTTTGAAAAACGGCTGCGATAAAACCTTTTGAAGATATGGTGTAAATCTTCTGGATGAATTCCGCACCCGTTATCCTTTATTGTGATTTGAACAGCGGAGGGTAGTGCCGTCCATTTGATGTAAATGGTATCGCCCTTTCCTGTATGGTCAAGTGCATTTTTTACAATATTGCCAATCGCTTCGCCCAACCAATCACGGTCACAGAAAAGAGAAATATCATCTGCACCAGATAATACGATCTCTTTCTGTTCCTGCTTGGCACGATATGCAAAGTGTAGCTCCAAATCCTGCATCATATCCGCTACATTTTCTATTTCCTTTTCAAATGCAATAGAACCAGCGTCCAACTTTGTGATTTTGAGAAGGTTTTGCACCAGCACTTCAATACGATCCAACTCCTGCTCGGACAGATTAGCAAATTCTTTCACAGATGACACTTCTATATCCTCGTCCTGAAGCAGTCCGTTATAAATGTTCAGAGCCGCCAGTGGTGTTTTCAGTTGGTGTGAAATGTCGGAGATTGTATTTTTCAAAAACTCCTTCTCTCGCAACTCGTTATCTGCATGGGCATTTAACACTGCTGCTAAAGAATTGATGGAATGAAACAGTCGGTACAATTCGCCCTCATTGTCACATTCAATACGGGCATTGCGATCACCATCAAGATACGCATTGATTTGTAATATCGCCTGCTCCATGATCTGATTTTGCCGATTAAAATATACAAAGCAGACTGCCCATACAGCACCGCCAGCCAATAGAAAAAGGATTAGCAATAACAGAGAAAGCCGACGATATGACAGCCATAGAAAAACCTCGGCTAAGAGAACTGTACCCACCAAAACCAGTGAAAGCGAAAGAAATAGATTTTTGATTTCTTTATTTGCCAATATCTTCATTCTGCACCTCACCCGATAATATTCCATTTATATCCCATACCTCGAACAGTCAGGAGCATTTGTGGTTCGCTTGGATTATCCTCAATCTTCATACGAAGCCGACGCATATAGACCGTAAGGGTACTACTGTCGATATAATTCCCGTCGCAATCCCATAGCTTATCTAAAATTTGTCCCTTTGTCAGCACCATGCTTGGGTTTCTCATAAACAAGCACAGTAGCTTGTATTCCGCGGCAGTCAAATCCAACAGCTCCCCCTTTTTGAAAACCTGTCCTTGCAGCAAAAGAACCTTGATGCCATTCGACTGCAATTCTGTGTCTGCTGCTTGAAAAGAATTTGCACGTCGAAGTAAGGCGTTAATCCTTGAAACGAGAACCCCCAGTTTGAACGGTTTTGTGATATAGTCATCACCTCCAATATCCAGCCCCATAATAATACTTGTTTCCTCATCCGAAGCCGTCAGAAAAATAATTGGCACTTTTGATGTAAGTCGAACTCTTTTGCAAAATTCAAAGCCAGACCCATCTGGCAGAGATACGTCCAACACCAACAAATCATATTTTCCGTCTGTCCACAATTCCTCCGCTTCTTTGAGCGTTCTGGCGATATTTAATTCAAATCCCTGCTTTTTGAAAGCAAAAGAAAGCCCGTTAATCAGGCTTAGATCATCTTCAAGAAGTAATATATTACTCATGCTTTTCTGCCTTTCCTTGTTTTGTTCGGCCATCAATCGGCTTTTCCGCATCCTTTGGAATTAGCCAGATAGTTGCCATCTTTACAGCTCCAGATATGCGCCCAGCAGCGCAATAGTAATTTACTCTACGAGGTGTCACGCCCCATTTTTCGGCGGCCTCTTTTAGTGTCATATAATCCATTCTGCACCTCCACAGAGTACATTATAGTTCTTTGTCTCGAACAATACAAGTTTATCACCAATCGCAGCTTTATAAAATCGGCATAATCGTACAGTTTTTCAGGCACAATAAGGTCATTCCATCATATAAACCGGAACGATACAATATTATTGAGGTGAATGATTATGCCGATTGATGATTTAACTGCTTTAGGGCAGAAAATGCGGGAAGCCCGAAAGAATAAAGATCTGACGCAGCAGGAGCTTTCTGATCTGAGCCATGTTTCTGTAAAGCAAATCGCCAATATCGAAAAGGGGAAAATGAATCCTTCTTATTTGATTTTGAGAGCATTGGCCAAGGTCCTGCATATCTCTTTAGATACACTTATAAATCCAGATGTTTCTCTGGAGGATGAGGGTGTCAATCAGATGAAAATGCTTTATTCCAGCTGTCCGCCAGAAATGCGCGATACCCTGCTGCATCACACCCAGGAAACGGCGAAAGAACTGACAGAGTTATCCAAAAAATTCGAAATGAATTGAACCAATGAGTAAAGTTTAGCCTTCTCTCACCGGTTCTTTTTTTTAATACTTATTTTTATAAGTATCTCCTCAATCATCCTAAACAACATTTTCTCTAATATGCCGGAACACCATATCCATAAATATTACTACTTCCGATACTGTAACTTCGTCTTGCCACCTTAAGATAACAGGTCAATAGCCGATTCAAACACATGCACTTTATCACTCATTTTCTCTGCCAGAATTAAAAAAGAATAATTCTGATTACTTCCATTTGCTTCTCCGATAAAATCTGTATTGATTCCACGAAGTGCTGCATATTGTGGTTTTCCCTGTTGATCCATACCAACAAAAACTGCATTATGATGATACGCACTCTCATAAATTCTTCCAGTTTCTATACAGAATCGAACAATATCATTGTCAATTCCCCGTCCGGTAAGATAACTGAACACATTTGTGTGATACCGATTTTCTTTTGGTAACAGCAGATGTTTTTCCACTGGAAGCTGCTCAGATACAGAAAGAGGCGGTTGAATATTTGCCTGTCCTGCAAGCAATTCAACCGCCTCCAAAAAGCTGTAATCTTTTACTTTAATCAGATAATCCAGTGCTGACCTGCCACCAATTCCTCTGCTCCACCACATCCATTTACCATTAGATATCTTCAAACTGTCATGCGTTCTGGTGGTATAAGTGTTACCAGAAAAATGAACCAACTCATAAGGTTCATAATTTTTCAGATACGTCAGCAAGTCCATTCTCTTCACTTCCTGCACAACCTCAGGTGGTATATATGGCATAAGCTCCTCTCCTTTCCTGCCCTAAATTGATATTTTTCATATCCGGGCATAAAAATAACCAGGCAATTTCCCATTCAGGAAACCACCCGGTTATGTAGCATTTTCATGCTAAGCAATCACTTTTTCGTCCAGAGCTTTGACTTCATCTATGGACAATTCTGCTATTTCAGCTATTTCTTCATATGATAATTTACCAGACTGCAACATACCTTTTGCAACTTTAATTGCTTTTGCATGTTCTGTTTCACGTGCAGTTTCATTTCTCATTTCTTCCATCGCTCTACACATAGTCGCAACTCCTTTCTCATCTTCTTTAAAATATCGAACTCGATCTGCCAGAATTTTATATTTCATATCCTTGGCATCGGTACAGGAAAAATCATGCATCAGCTTTCCTAATGCAGATTCGTCTTTAATTTGTGAGTTCACATATATAATATGCGATTCATCACCAAACAATTCGCCTGTTTCTTTTACCGTTCTGTCAATATGATAGATTGGTAATCCCACTTTCATTATATCATTTTCTGTAATAAAAATAACATAGGATTCACACAAATTTTCATATTTTTCACCCGGCTCTGTCACATTTGCATCGATAAGGCTGCTGTTGTATCTTGCTCTTTTCACTCCGGCACCCTTATCACTTCTCTGTATTTCGATATTATACACTCTGTTTTCTGCATCAACCGCCAGTATATCCAGTCTTACTGAACGTCCCTGAAGATTCTTAATATCCTGCTGTCCGTTCACTCGCAATACTTTCAAATCTGTACGGTTTAAAATAATCTGAAGCAAAAATTCCGTACACGCTTTATCTTCAAATACTTTTTGCATGAAATCATCATCCAGCAATCTCAGTCCACGGAGACGCTGTAAATCTTCTTCATGCTTCCGGTCAAAATCTAATTCTTTTGTATTGTTCTCTGCCATAATATCGCCTCTTTCTTTTTCCGTATCTTCCTTTTCTTCCGTTTGTTTATAACAGATTAACATAGTTTCTTCTCCTATACAAGCTCCATGTTTTTGATCAATAACTCGATAATCTCCATCGCATATGCTATTCCTAATAAATACATCTGCAATCGTTTCCAACAGTTTATATCGTCTTCCACTAAACAAAATCTCGCTAAGGCTTCTGTCTCTGCATAATTCAAATCCAACGCTTTCGTGACCCCATTACTGTCGGTAATCATATTTAAGAATGGGTATTCGTCCAGTAACTCATGGTCTTCTCTCTGTAGCTCAGTAAATTGCGGCGATTCCTGCAGCAATCTTTCACATTCATTTTCAATATAATCTACGAACATTCCCATTAAAGGCGGTAAGTGATAAATATCAAAATCACTGATTTTCATGTTTTATCACTCCAATCTTTTTCATATATTCATAGCAATGGATATGTCCATACAGATAATGATACAGACGTTCTTGCTTTTAAGTGTGGTGCAAAAAGGAGCAGTGATTTGATGATTTCGTCATTTGATAAAAATGCGATTTCATGATCTTCACTGCTCCTGTCATGCCATTTTAATTCTCCAGAATTTCGTTCCTCACGATTTCCTGTGCTCTCTGCCGGATATTGTTCATTTGCCCGATCCACTCCATCTGATCTCTGGCTTTCAATTCCTCCGTCACTCCCTCTTTCTCTGCCATCTGCTGGATAAGTGTTTCCATTCTGTTTCCATTCTCATCTGTGCTTCTTCCTCTGTCTGAAGCAGATGCTGATTCAAGGTTCCTGCTGTCAGAAGGTTCAGATACATTCCGTACCGATTCTTCATCAGATATTGATTTCGGAGATATGCGTACTTCCCAAGGTGAACTTCCTCTTCCTCTGGAATTATAAGATTCGGCAGGAGATAATCTCCCTGTCTGCTGTATGTGATTGCTGCCATTGTCCTGTCTCCTTTCTGTTGTGGTTTCCTGTTTGTTATCCACATTATAATCTGCTGTTTTCCGTTCAACAAATGTGCGTTGCTTCCGTTCCTGTATCTGCAATTTTCGTATGGTGTCCGCAACTTCACCTAATGCCATTTCTGACATATCACTTGCTGCCACGCCAAAGAGATTGACCAGCTCTTTGGTATGAAACTCCCGGATATTCTGAAAATCCCTTGTCTCCAAATAGATTTCTGGTTTAATTCCACAACGCAAAAGAAGCATATAGGAAATACTGTTTGCAAGCAGTTGTTTCATTTTTAACCGGATATTGAACTCATCCATTTCTTCCAGCGGACTGTCCTTTGTCGCAAGCAGGATATCCTGAAGATAATCTCCAATATTATCTTCTGCAATGTTCAGAGATGCTTCCAGAATCACCATCGCAAACTCTTTTCTGTCTCCATCTGCCACACCAAATGCATTTACCAAGGCTTCTTTTACAGATTCCTGTTGTTCTTCTGACACACTCCACAAAGAAACTGGACGCACCAGACGTTTGTATTTCCCTTCTCTGGTATCAGATACATCAAAATAATATTTTAACTTTAATCTATGCTCTGCAACTTTTTTAGGTTCTTCCGGATTCTTCAAGTCATATAATTCTTCAAATGTAACCAGATTCTGTCCGCCAAGTTCTGATGCATCAAACGTATAAGAAACTTCTACTTTCATTTTCTCGCTGTCAGCAACAAAAGTGTAATCACTCTCCACACGCTTTCCATCAATGAGCAGTACTGCATTTTCCTCTTTCAGCATCTGCCAGCCTTTTAACTGATACTTTCTGCCTTCTTCCAGACCGTCCAGAGTAACTGTATCCACAATCGTTACTTTCTTTCCTGCAACAATTACTTTTTCTCCTGTTTTCTTGTCTGTTGCAGTTGTATAAATGGTAATCTCTTTTTCATACTCATCAGTCAGTGTTCCAAGGTCGATAGTTACTTTATTTCTGCTGACAACAACTTCAAATGCCGAAATCAGCTTCATACCTTTGTTGGATTCACAAGCTAACTCCTCAATCTCATAAGTGTCATAAAGTAATGCACCTTTGCTATCGTCCGGCTCAGAAATTCCGAACCAGATACCGTCCTCACTGGATGTTCCGGCATTTGTATTTTTCTTATGAGACGCCCAATCGGAAGCGGTTGAAAACTGACCATTTTTATCTGTCACTACGATATGGCTCTCTCCGGTTGTTTTACTGGTAATCTTAAAAGGAACATTTGCAAGTCTCTTATGTGTACCTGCTCCAATCTTTACGCCTTCCAGATCTCCACGTTTAATCTGGTTGTAAATGGAATGGCTTACTTTACACTTAGTCATATGGCTTCCTCCTTCCTCGAAAAATTTAATAGCCAATCCTTTTTACGAGACTGGCTATGTATAAAAATGAGCATAAAAAAAGGCCGACTGACTTTCAATTTGAATCAATCGGCTATGTAATATATTCTATTTTACATTTTTCAAGATATTCAATTTCTCGAAAATCTTTTTCTTCACGAAAACGTTCCGGAATATTTCCAAATATTTTCTTATAAATTTCAGCAGACCCTTCTGTATATTCTTCAACTTTATGTGTTAATTTCTTTTTTACTTGCTCTTGAAATGTTTCTGATTGTCGTGGAAGCCATTCATTCATAATTTGAAATGCATTATATTTCTCCAGTCTATCAAAACATACTCCCATTGTTTCTATGATTTCTTTTATCCGCATTTTCTCTTTTGAGGGAATAATAATATACCTCTTTTTTATACATTCACTAATTCTATATTCATTATATTCTACTGGAATAAGCTTACTTTTATACCAATATTCATGTGTAAGTGCAGCATCATCAACCAAACCATTTAACTATAACTGTTCCCATGAAGTTAACTGTTCATCATTTTCATCAACGACTATCTTATAAACTTTAACATCTAGCGTATCTTCTTGAAAATACTTATATATCTCCAATGCACGCAAACATTGAATAATACTTGGTGCCAAACATATTCTATTTGTTTTAACTTCTTCCCCTATAGAAGTATCTTCTGGTATTCGTGGAATCAGTATTTCCTGTGTTGGCTTATTAAATAATGTTACATGATATAAAATCAATTCTATTCCCCTTTTTACTACTAAATGGTTCTTTATGCAAATAATCGAAAATCTGTGTCCTCATTATAATCTCTCTTTTTTAATATTTCAATTTATTATTTTCCACGATAGCTTATGAAAAGTTGGGGAATCTTACGCTATCATACATCAAAAGTTGGGTAAATATTGGGTAATTACACTACTCCCCAACAAAATAAAACAGGCAATCTCCGCCTACTTATTTCAGAAGAATGAGGCGAAGTTTCACACGCCAGTTGGGGAATTGAAATTCCCCAACTCACTCCCCAACTTTTACCCAATTCCATGCATAAATAGCGATAATTTACGATAAGTCAAAATTTATTCCCCAACACGCAAAAAAACCTTGAATCATCCCATTTTCATAGGAAATTCAAGGTTTTTCGTTGATTTACATGATAATAATACGGTTCAAATTCTTATGCGAACTGTAAGATTATGCGTTCATCTGTGCTGCCACTTCAGCTGCAAAGTCTTCGCTTTTCTTCTCAAGACCTTCACCTGTCTCGAAACGTACAAAACCTGTGATTTTGATATCAGCTCCAACTTCTTTGGAAACCTGCTGTAAGTATTTAGCAACAGTCTGTTTTCCATCCTCTGCTTTAACGTAAGCCTGCTCCATTAAGCAAACCTCTTTCAGCTCTTTGTTCAGACGTCCGATAATCATTTTCTCAATGATATTTTCCGGTTTGTCCGGGTTCTCGTTTTTAGCCTGAGCAAGAAGGATAGCTTTCTCATGCTCTTTGTACTCTTCGCTTACATCCTCAGAAGAAACATATTTCGGAGCAAGAGCTGCAACCTGCATTGCTACGTTTGTAAGAGCTTCTTTTACAGCGTCGTTTACAACTGCTGTCTCAGCTTTTACAAGAACACCGATACGTCCGCCACCGTGAATATAAGAAACGATGCATCCGTTCTCCTGTGTCTCTTTCTGGAATCTACGAATGTTCAGGTTCTCACCGATAACTGCAATTTTCTCTACAAGAGCATCTTTTACAGTTTTGGAAGAATCTGCATTCCATGCCTCTGCCATAAATGCATCCATATCAGCTGCATCAGATGCAACAGCCTGAGCTGCAACAGCTTCTACATACTCCTGGAATGTATCATTTTTAGCAACGAAATCTGTCTCAGAGTTAACCTCTACGATTGCTGCTGTGTTGTCACCATCCATAGCGACACGTACAAGACCTTCTGCTGCGATACGTCCAGCTTTTTTCTCAGCTTTTGCCTGTCCGTTCTTTCTTAAGAACTCAACAGCTGCATCCATATCACCATTTGTCTCTGTAAGAGCCTTCTTGCAGTCCATCATACCTGCACCGGTCATCTCTCTTAATTCTTTTACCATTGATGCTGTAATTGCCATGGTTTTATTCCTCCGATTTCATTCATAGTGATGCGGTTTCCCGCAAATCTACAGATTACTCCTCTGTTCCTTCAGCCTCTTCGAAAACTTCCTCATCAGTTTCTACTGTACCCTGTTTTGCTTCGATAACAGCATCTGCCATTTTAGAAACGATCAGTTTTACGGCTCTGATAGCATCATCGTTACCCGGGATTACATAATCTAACTCTTCCGGATCACAGTTTGTATCTGCGATACCGATCAGCGGAATTCCCAGTGTATGAGCTTCCTGAACACAGATTCTCTCTTTTTTCGGATCTACAACGAAGATAGCATCCGGGATTCTGTCCATCTCTTTGATACCGCCAAGGTTTTTCTCAAGTTTATCCCACTCTTTTTTGAGGTTGATAACTTCTTTTTTCGGCAGAACATCAAATGTTCCATCCTCAGACATTTTCTCGATTGCTTTCAGTCTTGCGATACGGCTCTGGATTGTTTTGAAGTTTGTGAGCATACCACCTAACCATCTCTCGTTTACATAGTACATTCCACAACGCTCAGCTTCTGCCTGGATAGCATCCTGTGCCTGTTTCTTTGTACCAACAAAAAGGATTGTACCACCTTCTGCAACGATATCTGCTACTGCATTGTAAGCTTCGTCAACTTTACCTACGGATTTCTGTAAGTCGATGATGTAGATACCATTTCTCTCTGTGTAGATGTACGGAGCCATTTTAGGGTTCCATCTTCTTGTCTGGTGTCCGAAATGTACACCTGCTTCCAGTAACTGTTTCATTGAAATAACGCTCATTTTTTTACCTCCATGGTTTTGTTTCTTCCATATGCATCTCACCCGCCGGTTCACCCTGTGGGCACCATCCCGGTTAGTCCGCATATGTGATTAATATAGTATTTATCTCAAAAAAGCACGCAAAAAATCCTGTGGCTTTTCTCAGACCGATTCAGTATAACATACTTATAGATACGCTTCAAGATATTTTTAATCATTTTTTGTCTTGAGATTGTCTAATTCTTCAAACACCGCATCATTTAATACTTTAATGTAGGTTCCTTTCATTCCGGAAGAACGTGATTCAATAACACCGGCACTTTCAAACTTCCGCAGTGCATTGACAATAACGGAACGTGTGATACCTACACGGTCAGCGATCTTGCTGGCTACCAGGATACCCTCACGACCTTCCAGTTCATCAAAAATATGCTCGATGGCATCCAGTTCTGAGTAAGAAAGTGTGCTCAGTGCAGATTTTACAATCTGTTTTTTTCTGGTCTCTTCCTCATTCTCTTCATTTACGGAACGCATCATCTCCAAACCTACGACTGTGGTGCCATATTCGCACAGGATAATATCATCAATATCAAACTGTGCATTCTGACGATATACAAATAATGTACCGAGACGCTCTCCTGCAATATCAATCGGTGCTATGGTTGCCGCATAGCCGTTTCCACTATCCATCGTAAATCCAAGTGTCTCCAGATTTACATTTTCTTTTGTAGAAAGGATACCAAGTAACCGTTCATTTAAAGATGCATCGATATAATTTCCCACCTGATCTGCCAGAAGTTCTGTAATCTCTACTACTTCCGGACGAAGACCTGTTCCCAGAACTTTTCCTTTTTTACTGATTACCAGTACGTTGGATGCAAGGATATCTGTCATAACATCACAAATGTCATTAAAAACAACCTTAGACGAATTGTTATTATGAAGCAGTTTTCCGATTTTTCTTGTTTTGTCTAATAACTGTACGCTGCTCATAGTTTCCTCCATATATTCTTTATCAGTTATGCCGATTTTACAGCAAAAAATAGTACTAAGATAATTAACAGCCATATCTTAGCACTATTTTTCTGTAAATTCAACAAATTTTATTTAAATCTGTCAGATTTTTTCAAATTATACAAGAAATTTTAAAAAAAGCAATTTTTTCATGCACTTTATACATTTATTTTTCTTTCAGTCGAATGGACGTGAAATCAGGCATGTGATTCTGACCAGCTTCAAGTCGAACGCACGTGAGACTTGGTGCGTGATTCTGGTCAGCGTAAGCTGACATATTCTTCTCAGAATCACTGCACATCTATACTTCGTTCTATTCCTCAGAAGTCTCTGGTTTTTCCATAACATAGCCACATTGCTCATCTGCGCACACCAGCTTGTTTCCCTTTTCTACCATGTAACCACCACACTGCGGACATGGAACTTTGGACGGTTTCTGCCAGGACATGAAATCGCAATCCGGATTGTTCTCGCATCCGTAATATTTTCTGCCTTTTTTCGTCTTTTTCAGAACAATATCTTTTCCACATTTCGGGCAGGCTACACCTATCTTCTCAAAATATGGTTTTGTATTACGACACTCCGGGAATCCTGGGCAGGCAAGGAATCTGCCATGTGGTCCGTATTTAATGACCATGTGACGTCCACACTGTTCGCAGACCACATCTGTCACCTCATCCTCGATTTTAACTTTCTCCAGTTCTGCCTCTGCTGCCTTGACTGCCGCATCCAGATCCGGGTAGAAGTTCCGGATGATCATTTTCCAGTCTACGGTTCCCTCCTCTACTTTATCCAGCAGGGACTCCATATTTGCTGTAAAGCGCTCATCCACAATTTCCGGGAAAGCCTCCTTCATGATATTATTGACAACTTCTCCAAGTTCAGATACATAGAGGTTCTTATTTTCTTTTACGATATATCTTCTGCCAAGGATGGTCGTGATCGTCGGTGCATAGGTACTCGGACGGCCGATACCAAGTTCCTCCAGCGTCTTTACAAGAGATGCTTCCGTGAAATGTGCCGGTGGCTGCGTAAAATGCTGCTTCGGCTCAATTTCCTCTTCGGTCAGCTCTGAGGTCTCATCCAGTGATTTGGATAAAAATACGCGGTCGGATTTTTCTTCATCCAGACTATACACAGACATAAAACCATCAAATTTTACTTTGGACGCGGACACATGAAACCGGTATTTTCCAGCACCGATGGTAACAGATGTCGTCTCATATACTGCCGGTGTCATACAACTTGCCGCAAAACGGTTCCAGATCAGCTGATACAGCCGGAACAGATCTCTGCTCAGAGAATCCTTGACTATGGCCGGAGAACGGTTCAGATCCGTTGGACGGATTGCTTCATGGGCATCCTGGATTTTTGCAGTGTTTTTCTTTGTATCTACGCTGCCCCCCACATAATCGGCACCATAATTTGCACTAATGTACTCAGACGCTGCTGCCTCAGCCTCCTCAGATACACGAGTGGAATCGGTACGCAGATAAGTAATGAGTCCCACAGTTCCGCTGCCTTTGATATCCACACCCTCGTACAATTGCTGCGCCAGACGCATCGTTTTCTGAGTAGAAAAATTCAGATGCTTACTCGCTTCCTGCTGCAAGGTACTTGTCCGGAACGGAAGCGGCGGCTTTTTGGTGCGTTCACCTTTTTTCACTTCCAGTACTTTGTACTCACAAGACTCAATCTCTTTTAAAATTGCATCCAGCTCCGACTGATTGTGGATCTGGATTTTTCCGTTTTCATCACCATAGAATTTTGCAACCAGCGGTTTTTTCTCACCTTTTACATTTAATGTCGCATCAATCGTCCAGTATTCTTCCGGAATAAACGCATTAATCTCTTCCTCACGGTCACAGATGATACGCAATGCTACAGACTGTACACGTCCCGCGCTTAAGCCTCGTTTTACCTTTGCCCAAAGTACTGGGCTGATCTTGTAGCCAACCATACGATCCAGTACACGACGCGCCTGCTGTGCATCCACCAGATTCATATCGATCTCGCGGGGATTCTTCAGGGAAGCTTTTACCGCATTCTTTGTAATCTCATTAAATGTAATACGTTTCGCATCTTTGTCCCCCAATTTCAATGCGCTTGCCAGATGCCAGGAAATTGCCTCACCCTCACGGTCCGGGTCAGTTGCGAGATACACTTTTTCTGCTTTTTTCACTTCTTTTCGCAGATTTGCCAGAATATCTCCTTTTCCACGGATGGTAATATATTTCGGTTCAAAGTCATTTTCCACATCAAATCCAAGCTGACTTTTCGGCAGATCCCGCACATGTCCGTTGGATGCTGCCACCTCATAATTTTTTCCAAGAAATTTCTTGATTGTCTTAACCTTTGCCGGAGACTCCACGATCACTAAATACTTCGCCATATTTATCCCTCTTTAACCTCTATGTTCTTAATAATTATATACTTTTACTAAAATAGTTTTGAAAGGTCTCCTGCACCAACCTGTACCGCTTCAAGTTACCAAGATCACGCAGCACAGTAAGCAGGTCCAAACCTGTTTCTTCTATAATATAGTTGATATGTTTTGGATGTAAATCAAGACAACAATACACCAACTGTTCCGTTTTCGCAAGAGAAATATTTTTTATTTTTGTCGTTTCTGCTTCTTTTTCAGGCAAATATCCCAAATTTTCAAGAAAAATGTCCAAATCATAAATGATTCCTGCCCCCTGCCCGATCAATGCGTTACAACCTTCACTCAGGGCATCTCCGAACCGCCCCGGCACCGCATAGACATCCTTGCCCTGCTCCAATGCTGCATCTGCGGTGATCAGGGAACCGCTCTTTTTCTTCGCCTCCACGACTACCAGACAGTCTGACAGGGCACTGATGATCCGGTTTCGCTCCGGAAACCGGTAAGGCATCGGTTCCGTCCCCGGCGGATATTCTGACAGGATTCCTCCGCCGGAACTCTGAATATTTTCATACAAATTCCGGGCATTTTTCGGATAACACACGTCACAACCACACCCAAGCACCGCAAAGGTACTGCCCTTTCCCTGCAATGCCCCCGCGTGGGAAGCACTGTCAATGCCAAGTGCCATGCCACTGATGACCTGCACATCTTTATCTGCCAGCAGTTTTCCCAGCTTCGTTGCAATGCTCCTTCCGTACTCTGAGCACATACGTGCGCCCACAATCCCCACACTCTTCCGGGCATCCGGCATAGCACCTTTGCAGAAAATCGCGTATGGTGGCTGTGCGATGTGTGTCAGCTTGTCCGGATACGCCCTGCTGCTATAGGGAATCAGCCGCATATTTTTTGCCAGAAAACACTCCCAGATACGATTCAAATCCTTCTTCCGGCTTTCCAGCAGATATTGAAGCTCTGTATCAGTAAAAAGGTACATATTTTTCAAAGTCTCTTCTTTTAATTCGTAGACGGCCTGTGCACTGCCACACATTTCACTGACCCGGATACGTTTCCTGCTGTCGATATACAGCAAAGACGCCAGCCAGAAATCATATTTCAAGTTCTCTTGCGCCTGATTCTTTGCTGCCTGTCCCTGTTCTCCATTCTTTTCTATTTTTCCGAAAACTTCCTTTGTCGTATTCATTAATTCATGCATTTTCAGTCCCTCCTCCAGTAATTCTTGTCTGGATTCCGGAATACAAAAGCCTCTTCCAGATGTCCCCACTGAATATGCTCAGCTCCTGCCAGATCCGCAATGGTACGGGCGGTTTTCAGAATTTTTCCATAGGTACGGGCACTTAAATGGTATTCCTCATACTTCTCCTGCATCCGCTCCGCAGATTCTGCATCCAGTACACAATATTTTTCCAGATCTTCCATATTCATCTGGCTGTTAAACCGATAGCGTCTTCCCCGGAACCGCTCTCGTTGAATTTCATGTACCTGCTTCACCCGGGCACGGATCACTGCACTGCTTTCCTCCTCCCGCATATCCTTCATCGTGGTATACCGGACTTCTTCTGTTTCCACACACAGATCCATACGGTTTAAAAATGCCTGCGAAATACGCCCAATATAATTTTTGATTGCCTGCGGTCTGCAGTTGCAACGATTTAAATTGGGATAAAATCCACAGGGACACGGATTCGTCGATGCCACAAGCATAAAATCTGCCGGATACACAAAACTGCCTCCCACCCGGGAAATATGTACTTTCTTCTCCTCCAGCGGTTCCCTCAATACATCCAGAATTCCCGGCTTAAACTCTGCCAGTTCATCCAGAAACAAAATACCATGATGCGCCAGACTGATTTCTCCGGGATGGGGCTGCTTTCCACCGCCCACCAGTGCCTGTGCCGTCACCGTATGATGTGGACTGCGAAAGGGACGTTCATTTTGGATGATGCGTTCCTGATCCAACAGCCCGCAAAGAGAATAAATCTGAGATAATTCCAGCTTTTCTTCCCGGCTCAGTTCCGGAAGAATCGTAGGAATCCTCTTTGCTGCCATGGTCTTACCGGAACCCGGTGGTCCCATCATCAACAAATTATGCATCCCGCCCACTGCAATTTCACAGGCACGACGCAGCATCGGCTGTCCTCGCAATTCTGCAAAATCCACATCATATTCTGTCTTCCAAAAATCCTGCTGTTCCCGGTAAAAGCAGGTTTCCGGCAATTCCTGCTGACAAATCTGCACAAACTCTTTTAAATTTTTCACCGGAATCACTTTTACAGTATCCAGGATTGCTGCTTCCCTGGCATTCTCCCATGGCACCACAATGCCTTGCATGCCTTCTTTCTGTGCCAGCACTGCCGTTGACAGCACCCCTTTCGTCGGTAGAATACTACCGTTTAGTCCAACTTCTCCAAGCAGCAGATAACTACTTAAAATGTGCTCATCTAGAAACCCGAATGCTGCCAGAACAGATGCTGCCATCGGCAGATCACATCCCGTACCGGATTTTCTCACATCTGCCGGTGTCAGATTGATGGTGATCTTTTTTGCCGGCAAACGAAATCCTGCATTTTTCAGTGCCGTGCGCACCCGCTCTCTGGCTTCTTTTACCTCGGATGTCAGAAATCCCACCATATCAAAAGAAGGCATACCGTCACTGACATCCGTTTCTACCTGAACCGGAAGTGATTCAAAGCCACAGACTACTGCTGTTTTAATTACACTATACATATATTCATTTTTCCTCTTTTCGTATACGGAAAAAATCCGGCGACTGCCGAAAAAAAGTAAAAAGTAAGATTAAAAGACAAGTTTACTCTAACATATCTACAGGAATCTGTCTATGATAAAAACGCCTGCCGCAGTTTTTCCAGCGCTTTCTTCTCAATCCGGCTGACATAGGAGCGAGAAATACCAAGACTGTTGGCTATTTCCCGCTGCGTTACAGGCTTTGTATTATATAGACCGTATCGCCGCCGGATGATCCAATTTTCCCGTTCATCCAGCACCTTCGATACCAATTCATATAATCGCAGAATGTTTTTCTTTTCCACCACACGTTCCCACAGTTCCGGTTCACCGCTCTCCACGATATCCAGTAATTTGATCTGGTTGCCCTCCTTATCTGTTCCGATCGGCTCATAGAGCGACACATCCCTGGCAGTCTTCTTTTTGCTGCGAAAATACATCAGCAGTTCATTTTCGATACAACGGGCAGCATAGGTTCCAAGACGGCTGCCTTTTTCCAAATTATAAGTAGAAACTGCCTTGATCAGTCCGACAGTTCCGATGGAGATCAGATCCTCCATGTCCTCCTGCGTGCCCTGATATTTCCGCGCAATGTGTGCCACAAGCCGCAAATTCCGCTCGATCAATACCGATTTTGCCTGCTCGCTTCCGTTTTTCAGCTGCTCCAGATACTGCTTTTCTTCCAACGTACTCAGCGGCGATTGAAATGATTTCAAATCGGCACCTCCGTGTGCGGCCTTTCTATTATTCTATGTCCGTCAGGCTCTTCCCGTGTCTGAAAATCTGTGTGATTTTTCGTCACTTACAACATTCAGGAAAGTCTTGGCATATTTCTCCCAAAAAAACAGGAACCAGAAACGTCCCGTTTTCTGATTCCCGTTTTTTATCTGGATATTAATTTCTGAATGGTCAGAACTTTGACACTTCTTTTTCTTCTCCAAATCATTCCCCAAATACTGCTTTATAATCCGCCTGGAACTTTTCGATTCCCTGATCTGTCAGTGGATGTTTTGTCATCTGCTCAATGACCTTGTACGGTACTGTCGCTATATCAGCACCTGCCAGTGCACAGTCAGTTACATGGATCGGATTTCTTACAGATGCCGCAATAATTTCTGTCTCATAACCATAGACAGCAAAAATCTCTGCGATCGTACGTACCAATTCGATGCCTGGTTGATTGATGTCATCCAGTCTGCCAAGAAACGGAGATACATAGGTCGCACCTGCCTCTGCTGCCAAAAGTGCCTGGTTTGCGGTAAAAATCAATGTTACATTCGTCTTGATGCCTTCTGCTGAAAGTACTTTGACGGCTTTCAGACCTTCGACGGTCATCGGGATTTTTACGACCATATTCGGATGGATTGCTGCAATCTCGCGCCCTTCTCTGATCATTCCTTCTGCATCTACAGTTGTAGATTTTACCTCTCCGGAAATCGGTCCGTCCACGATGGATGTAATTTCTTTGATGACTTCTTTAAAATCACGGCCTTCCTTTGCGATCAGTGATGGATTTGTTGTAACACCACAGATTACCCCCATATCATTCGCCCTTTTAATATCTTCTACATTTGCAGTGTCAATAAAAAACTTCATCTCTGGTAACCCCCTTCTTTAAATTATCTTTATTATACACCAATTTAGAATTTCTGCCACAACGGATTTCGTTTGATAGTTACTTCCGGTCCCAGAACGATATTCACACCATAAATAAGCGCCTCTTCTACAATCATCTATCCTATGATTTTACTACAAACGGACAGGAAACCATCATCAATATAGCATATCCTGATATATTTTAAGATTGGCTCTGAAATTATCTGAAAACAGCTTTCCCGGCAAATTTCACCGGATATTCTTTGTTCTCTATTTTTCCCATAAAACCGTCTCCGTGCCATCTGTGCCTCTGTAAATCACCCTGCTGATTTTTCTATTTTCCAGAGATTTTTCATAGCGGTATCTCTGGCCACTTTTTTCATAGCTGCGTCTGGCTGCCAGACTGTATCTTCCTGTCAAAACAATGGAATCGTCAACCACATCCTCATGCAGACGAACTTGTGCAGTGTCAATATCGATCCTGTCTTTTTCTTCTGAAGCAGTAACATGCACAATTGCATCTTCGTAACTGGCAGGAAAGACCGGCACAAAATTTATAATGCCAATAGCTGCTGCAAAAGAGACAATGATGACTGCAATCACTGCAACACGTTTTATCACTTTATTTTCCACATTTTTCAAAATCTGATGAAATTCGTTTTCCTTACCTTCTGCATGCGCTTCTGTGCGAGACACTTCTCTTACAATTGTTTCGTCTGTATAAGCACGGAAAACATGCCTGCAGCCCTCACATTCCGCCATGTGCGCTTCTACCAGCTTCCGACTCTCTGTGCTGCACATATGTTCAATATAAACCGGCATCAAATCCTGTATCACATCACAACTAATGTTATTCATAACCATCCTCCATAAAGCGAACATTCGCAATCCGCTTTCGCTACTTGCTCATGAACGCAGTCGCTTTGCGACCTGTCAGTGGGAGCTTTTAACTCCCACTGACATAAGCATCCCCCTTACCCACCGCTTAGTGCTCTACGCACTTGAAACGGGGGAATGCTTATTCTGCGTTCAAATTATCACTGATTTTCTGTTTTGCCCTGTAATAAGTAACCCCCGCCCAGCTTGGTGATTTTCCAAACAGTTCCGCAATTTCCACAAGAGCAACTTCACCAAACACATGCAAATAGAACACCTCTCTGTACGGTTCCGGCAGTTCATGCAGAACCTTTAACACAGCTTTCGCCGTATCTTTTTCCTCCAGTTTATGTACAAAATCATGTTCCGCACATTCGCGTTCTGCCGGTTCCTGCCCTTTTTTCTTTCTCAGATAAGAGTAATATATATTTTTTGCAATCTGGCAGAGCCAGGATTCCATTTTACAGTCGCCTCGAAAGCATTTTTCATGCAGGATTGCCTTTACAAACGTATCCTGCACGATATCTTCTGTAAGTTCGCGGTTTCCACAAAGTGAAAACACATATCCAAACACAATTTTATAATATCTGGATATGGTATCAATATCTTCCATTTCCACGCCTGCCTCTCATTTTTCATAACTATTTTTCATTCTGATATGCCTCCTCTAAATCTATTTTTACTAATAAGACGCATCAGAATACAATTCATTACAAATTTTATCAAAAAAATACGAAAAAAAGAACCGGCACCGACAATTTCTGTCACAGTTCCAGTTCTTTTTCTCATTATTACCTGTATCTGCCTCTACTTAATATTTCATCTCAGTCTGAGTTGAGACTCCCACTTCTGCAAGTGGTGAGTAATAACAAATCTTTCTCAGTGGGAGTTCAATCTCCGACTGAGATAAACGCTCCGCGAGGATGTGCAGTGATTCTGAGAAGAATATGTCAGCTTTCGCTGACCAGAATCACGCACCAAGTCTCACGTGCGTTCGACTTGAATGCTTCTTTATGCAAACACACGCGGTGTCACTTTTTCACCCAATGGTTTTGTTTTTGCAAATGGTTCCCTTTTTCGGCACATAAAACTGCTCCACATCCATATGTTCATATTCTAATAATTTTATTTTTTTATCAATACCACCTGCATAACCGGTCAGACTTCCATCCGTTCCCACCACTCTGTGACATGGCACAATAATCGAAATCGGGTTATGACCAACCGCACCACCCACTGCCTGTGCTGACATCCGGGTAAGTCCCCGCTGTTTTGCGATACATGCCGCAATTTCTCCGTAAGTCATGGTTTTTCCATAAGGAATCGACAGAAGAATTTTCCACACTTCCTGCCGGAATTCAGAGCCACTAGCAAAAGACACCGGTGGAAGAAAATCCGGCTCTTTTCCCTGAAAATAAATGTCCAGCCAACGGTCTGTCTCTTCAAATACCGGCAGCATTTTTTCTTCATGCTCCTTTGCCAAAGTCACAGCAAAATATTTCTGTCCGTCAAACCACAAACCTGTCAATACTTCGCCGTCACTTGCCACAGTGATGCCACCCAATGGTGAATGATAGTGATGTATGTATTCCATGTCTCTACCTCGTACCCTTTTCCATCTTTCTCTTACAATACAGTTATTCTTTTTTACTTTAATATAATTCCGAATGGCATTTTTATTTCACTTTCTTCTTCTCTGCCGTCTTACTCTTTATTGTTTTTGGTGCATAATCCTTCATACCCGGAATAGCACCTCCTGACACAGCCCACAGATACAGACTTGCCACACTGCAGTACGGTGAAAATCGTCTGCGATACTTTTCAAACATCTTTTTATCAATTTTTCTGTGATGATATACCATGCGAAGTCCCCGCAAAATCGCCAGATCACCATAACTGAATACATCCGACCGCTGCATACAGAACAGTAAAATCATTTCCGCTGTCCACACACCGATTCCATTCAATGACGATAATGCTTCAATTGCCTCCTGGTCTGACATCTGCCACACAGCATCCAGATCAAATGCTCCATTTTTTATTTTTTCTGCAAAATCTGTCAGATATTCCGCCTTCCGAAACGTCATTCCATACGCCTGAAGCTTCGGAATCCCTGCTTCCAGAATCGTCTCCGCGTCAATAACACCAAGATCATCCTTCATTCGCCGCCATATCGTCTCCTGCGCTTTCGTAGAAATCTGCTGTCCGATAATGTGATGTACCACGGAAGAAAAAAGATCCGTATCGACCTCTCGTTCAATCATCCCAATCTCTTCCATCACTTCCGCCAGTTTCTTGTCCTTTTGTTTCAAATACTCCAGTTCTGTTTCCCCATATTTAAAATACATTCTTATTCTCCGTTCTATGCTTGCTAAAATATAGTATTATTTCCATTCACGTGCTCACCTATTCTTGTGTCATTGTACCACTATTTTTCATCTGAATATATACGATACATAATTATTTTATTTCATAAAAAAATTGTCAAGTTACCGATAACAATATATAATCATATCTGATGTCTTATTCCGATTATTATTGATATCATTTTTACAATATATACACTCAAAACCTACAAAATTGAATCAGGAGGAACTTTTTATGAATATACAGATCATACCTTATCAGACACAGAATGCTGCACAGGCAGCCGAAGTATGGAACCAGGTTGTAGAGGACGGTCTTATTATGTGTTATAGTGTATTATGATTCGAAATTTAGATTATAAAATCACCCAGGAAGCTGATAGTATCCTTTCATTTTTAAAGGAGCACGGCTACTCTTCCAACTTGATTGTACACTTGAAAAAAACACCGGAAAGCATTTTAAAAAACGGCATCTGGAGTTATGTGAACGAGCCTCTCCACGCCGGAGATCTGCTTCACATCCACATAGAAGAAAACGAAGGCTCCGGCAATATTGTGCCAAATGAAATTCCGCTCTCCATTTTGTATGAAGATGAGGACATTCTGGTCATTGACAAACCGGCAAATATGCCAATTCATCCTTCTATGAATCATTATGAACAGACGCTGGCAAATGGCGTGCTGTGGTATTATGCCACGCAGCAGAATCCCTATACCTTCCGTTGCATTACACGGCTGGACCGGGATACCACCGGTGTCACACTTCTGGCAAAACACATGCTTTCCGCTTCTGTCCTGTCCAAAGCAATGCAGCAAAAACTGATTCAGAAGGAATATCTGGCACTTTGTGACGGTGTTACTCCAGAACACGGCACTATTAATGCGCCAATCTGTCGTGCCGCAGACTCTGTCATTGAACGATGCGTGGATTTCGAAAAAGGCGACTCTGCCGTGACACATTTTACCCGAGAGTGGACCAACGGACAGATTTCTCTGGTTCGAGTCAAACCGGAAACCGGACGCACTCATCAGATCCGTGTGCATATGAAACATACCGGGCATCCGCTTCTCGGTGATTTTCTGTATCATCCGGAAGATCACTCCATAAGCCGTCAGGCACTGCACTGCGCATCCCTGACTTTTACGCATCCGATCACCGGAGAAACATTAACCATAAACGCAAAACTGCCGGAAGATATGCAACAGCTTCTGTCTCAGTCGTAAAAATTTCGGCTGAGATAAAACTTACACATACCTTCCAGCATTTTGCTTATATAATATCGTGGTAAAATGGACATTCGCAATCCGCTTTCGCTACTTGTTCATGATCAACATTCGTCACTCATTATTTGTCTTTTTTACTTCTTATTATGCAATACTTCTCTGCGAATATAATCAAAGGTAGCATCCTCCCCCTCATCCGCCAGCATATACAACAGTTTTTCCAACAGTTCCCGTACTTCCGGATGCATGATATGCCGATTTTTCCCCCGCAGATAGTATTCCAGCGCACTCCGGTCCGTATATTTTTCCTTCTGATAATTTTTTGAAGCAGACATACGATCAATAAACATTTCTACCACATAGTTATCCGGCATACGCATTCCTACCATCGCCGGTTCCGATGGCATTCCATAATCAATCCAGTATTCCATATGATGTTTGTTGCGTCCTTTATGATGAAGCCATGCGGAAGAATAGCCCCTGTCCTCTCGTTCTGCATTGTTTGGACTGACATCTCCCTGATAATATTTGCAGCCAACCAGGAACTCCGACGGCATATATTTTGACAGATCATGCAGCAACCCCTGTTTATACAGACCTACCCGAAAGCAGCCTTTCATGACCAGCATTTTATGATGATTGATTGTCTTTAAATGTTTCCAGAATTTCAAAAACATGCCTCCCGTAGTTATCTCACTATAAAAAATGTACTCGCCTGTATCAGATGCAAAAGAAACAGATGCACCGGATAAAATGCATAAAATATATATTTTGCAGACGGTCCTTTCTTCCCATTATACAAAAGAATCGGCAAAAAGGCAATCACACCCGGAAGCTCGACCACACCAAAAAACAGTATAGCGATAACAGCAAATGAAACCGCCTGTGCAGGTACATTTTCATGTGTCATCCAGACAAGATAAATCAGCAGAATACCACCAGCACCGTAATCTGTCTGCAATACCTGTGCCACGCAACTACAAACAGCTACTACAATGAACTGCCAGATTATCGGAATTGGCTGACCTTCTATCCAGGCTTCCTGTATCAGATCACTTCTATGCTGTTTTATATAAGATGCCCCATTCTGAATCAGATCCAGCATCACCAGTCCAATACCCAGTGTCCAGAATACATTCTGTGAATGAATATTGACGATTTCGTTCGAAAAAGCCAGATCAAACGGAATTTCTGAAATGAGAGCAAATAAAAACATCCTCAATTCGTATTTTCGAATTTTTCTGGTATGAATACTTCCTTCCACAAGCAAAAAGACAAACAATGGAAATGATATTCTTCCAATATAACGGAACATCATATTCATTGGGAACAGCACTGCACCCACATGATCAATGACCATTGTTATAATGGCAATCATCTTCAGTATAAAACTGTTGATACATTTATATTTTTTATTCATAAATACGTCCTCTTCACTTTCTGTAATTCTCACCCCATCATCTTATCATAGTTTGATCTGTATGTAACCCTGATTTTTCATGGTATCTTCTCTCATGTTTATACTGCAATAACTTGCACCGTATCCACATTTGTTATAATATAAAAGAAGTTTTATCAGAATTTCTATCTTAAAATAAGGCTACCGCAATTCCACTGGCTTTAGACAATGGGGAGTTTACCTTTTTTGATAGTAAAAAAACACATTTTGGAAATAATCCGGAGGATTTAATATATATGAACATTGCAATTATCACTGGTGCTTCCAGTGGTCTCGGACGTGAATTTGCTTTACAGCTCTGTCACAACTATGCTGCTGAAATTGATGAAATCTGGCTGCTCGCAAGACGAAAAGAACCATTGCTTACTCTGGCACAGGAAATATCTGCCACTGGAATCTGCGTTGGTGCTGCCATGCCAATGGACATTACAGATAAGGAACAAATGAAAGATTTTCAGGATAAACTGGAGATTGAGATGCCAACCGTCAAATATCTGATCAACGCTGCCGGATTTGCCAAAATTGGCGGACCATTCACATTGCAGCCGGAAGAATTAACCCATATGATCGATCTGAACTGTAAAGCAGCCGTGCATATGACTGCAATTTGTATGCCGCACTTTACCAAAGGCTCCCACATTTTACAAATCTGTTCTACAGCAGGCTTTCAGCCGATGCAGGGACTTAATGTATATGCCGCATCCAAAGCTTTTCTGCTGCGCTACAGCCAGGCGCTTCGCTGGGAACTGATTGGGAAACAAATTTATGTGACAGCAGTCTGCCCCTACTGGATCAAAGATACCGAATTTATCAGTGTTGCAAAACATACTGACAATCCGAAAGCGGCTCACGCGGTACATCACTTTCCACTGGCTTCCAAAACAAAATCTGTGGTACGTCTTGCCTTGCTTGATAACAAACTCGGACTATGGGTATCCACTCCGGGACCGGTCTGTTTTGTACATCGACTATTCTGTAAAATCATGCCGCCGGTAGTTGCTATGGGTTGGTGGGAACTGATTCGCCGCATATAAATTCTTGTTTGTCTTGTTGTTGGCTGAAATTTAATTTTTAATACGAAAACGAAGCATCCTGTCAGGACGCTAGACGCTCACTACCCTCGTTTCACGTCGTTTTCATCGCGCTCGTTCCCACGCCTGAAAAAGAGGTCGTTCCCACTCGCGCAAAAACTCGTGAAACTCGATCGTTTGCTTAATCGCTTTCCCTGACAGGATGCTTCGTTTTCTGTATTTACACAGTGAAATAATCAGCCATTTACACGACGCACTGCGTGCCACACATGCATATAAGTTGATAGCATAGTCTTTGTTGTGTTGCATGTGCAGATCTACAATTAGGTATGTTATAAAGTACAACAGTGTAGCAGTTCTTTTTTAGAGTATGCCGCTTCGCGCTCGACAAGATTTTTCACTCTGACTCAGAATCTAAAATAGTTAATAGATGACTTTAGCTTCCGTGTCATTCTTTGCTCTATATAAATTTGCGCATGCGACATAACGAATATTATGTTATCAGCTTGTGTGCATGCGTGGCATGAGGTGCCATCACGTAAATGAGACAAAACTGAAACGAACTCCAACAAAAGGATCGTTGTAAAATTTTCGTCGTGGCTGTTGCATTTAGCCCGACCGCGTGAGTGTGTCTGAGGCTGCTGTTTTTGCAGCCGAGTTCGCGGAAGCGGTCGGAGATAAGCGATGCAACGGACACAGAAAATTTTTCATGTCCTTGTTGGAGTTCGTTTCAGTTTGTCTCTTTACACAGATAAACAAGATTTTAAAATTGACGGAACCGGGCATATCGTTCTTCGGCCAGCACTTCCGGTTCTTTTTCAAGATTTTCCGCGAGAAAACCACGGATTCGGTTCTTCATATCGTTACTGAGTTCCACCAAATTGGCTTCACTTGCCGGCATCGGCTCCTCAATGACATCATCCACGATTCCCATCTCCAGCAGATCTTTTGCAGTTACTTTCATCAATGCTGCTGCCTCAGGTGCACGTTTGCCATCTTTCCAAAGGATCGATGCAAATCCTTCCGGGGAAAGAATGGTATAAGTCGCATTTTCCATCATCCAGACTTTGTTGCCGACAGCCAGTGCCAACGCACCACCACTGCCGCCTTCGCCGATGACAATACTCAATACCGGTACTTTCAAAGCTGCCATTTCATACAGGTTTCTGGCAATCGCCTCCCCCTGGCCGTGTTCCTCGGCTTCCAGTCCCGGAAATGCTCCCGGTGTGTCGATAAAGTTGATGATCGGACGATGAAATTTCTCCGCCTGTTTCATCAGACGCAATGCTTTGCGATATCCTTCCGGAGACGGCATACCAAAGTTTCTCGTAATATTTTCTTTTGTGGTCCGTCCTTTCTGCTGTCCAATCACCGTAATCGGACATTCATCCAGATATGCGATTCCACCTACCGTTGCTCCATCATCATCTACATGACGGTCTCCGTGAAATTCTTCAAAATCACTGAAGATTTCATGAATGTAATCCAATGCCGTAAGTCGTTCGGAAGCTCTTGCTGCCATGACACGATCCCAGGCGGTCATTTTTCCTTTTTTCTTTTTCTGTCCATGCATGATATCAGACACATCTACTGTCGCAATAGTATCCGCGGAAGCTTTCTGTGTATGCATATGCAACAGACGCGCCAAGGTATCTTTCATATCCTCACGGCGGATAATCCCATCAATGAGACCGTGTTCCACCAGGAACTCTGCCCGCTGAAAACCTTCTGGCAACTTCTGTCCAATCGTCTGCTCAATGACGCGGGGACCGGCAAAGCCTACCAGTGCCCCCGGCTCTGCCAGGATAATATCGCCCAGCATGGCGAAACTTGCCGTCACTCCACCGGTAGTCGGATCAGTAAGCACAGAAACATATAACAGTCCTGCATCGGAATGTTTTTTCAATGCTGCAGACGTTTTTGCCATCTGCATCAGGGAAACCATTCCTTCCTGCATACGGGCACCACCGGAACAACAGAAAATAATAACCGGGAGTTTCATTTCTGTTGCTTTTTCCACGGCACGGGTGATTTTTTCGCCCACCACATATCCCATACTTCCCATAAGAAAGCGTGCATCACATACTGCAATGACCGTTTTCTCTCCTTTGATGGTACATACACCGGTTGTCACAGCTTCATCAATATGAAGTTTTTCCTTTAATCCGTCTAATTTTTCCGGATACCCCGGATAATCCAGTGGATTTGCTGTCTCAAGACCGGTATCCCACTCTTCAAAAGACTGCTTGTCTGCAACCATGCGCAATCTGCGCTTTGTGGAAAGACGGAAATATTTGCCGCATTTATAGCAGGAATAGTGATTGTGTACCACATCTTCTTTGTAAAGTAATTCCCCGCATGCATCGCATTTGATCCACATGCCCTCCGGGATATCCTGCTCTTTTCGCGGAACTGTAATATAGTTTGTTTTCTTAAACTTTAACACTATGCTTCACCTTTCCTAATTCAAGATTCGCTCGCGAATCTTGCTGCAAGATGGACATCAGCAAAGCTGATATATTCCTCTGTCCATCTCTGCAATCCTCGCGGAGCATTTTGAATAATTGACGATATTTTCATACAATTCTATACACTATCTTCTGCGTCAATTATTCAAAATAGTTCTCGATAAAACTAGTTGTAATGTTTCCGGACTGAAATACCGGATGTGTAATGATATCGTACTGGTAATCCAGGTTTGTGGTAATTCCGTCAATATTGACTTCACCCAGTGCACTGCGCATTTTATCGATGGCTGTCTGTCTGTCTTTTCCGTAAACAATGATCTTTGCAATCATAGAATCATAATTCGGCGGAATCGTATAACCGGTATAAATCGCAGAATCAATGCGGACACCATTCCCTCCCGGTAAATGCAGATAATCGATTTTGCCCGGACAAGGCATAAAATTCTTTGCCGGATTTTCTGCATTCAGACGACATTCAATAGCATGACCGGTGATATGAATATCTTTCTGCTTCCACTGAAGCTTTTCGCCGGCTGCAATAAAAATCTGCTCTTTGATCAGATCCAGACCTGTTACCATCTCTGTTACCGGATGTTCTACCTGGATTCGTGTATTCATTTCCATGAAATAGAACTTTTTGTTTTTATCTAATAAAAATTCAATGGTTCCGGCGCTCTCATAGTTTGCTGCTTTTGCTGCGCGGACTGCCACTTCCCCCATCTGGGCACGGAGTTTATCGTCCAGTGCTGCGGATGGTGACTCTTCTACCATCTTCTGGTGACGACGCTGAATGGAACAGTCGCGCTCGCCAAGAGAAATGACATTTCCGTATTTGTCTGCCAGAATCTGGAACTCAATATGACGTGGATCCTCGATATATTTTTCGATATACATGGTATCATCTGCAAAACCATTTACGGACTCTGTCTGTGCCACCTCAAAATTTTCCGTAAAATCTTCACGGCTGTGAGAAATACGCATTCCTTTTCCACCGCCGCCGCTAGCTGCCTTGATCATAACCGGAAAACCAATCTGCTCTGCCAGTTTCAGTCCATAATCAGCTGTATAAACAGCTTCTTTTGTACCAGGAACAACCGGAACTTTTGCATTGATCATGGTATTTCTTGCTTCCTGTTTGTTTCCCATCCGACGGATGACTTCTGCGGATGGTCCGATGAAAGCAATGTGGCATTGTTCACACATCTGCGCGAATTTTGCATTTTCTGACAAAAAACCAAAGCCCGGATGAATTGCTTCTGCCTTAGAAGCAATTGCTGCGCTCAAAATCCGTTCCATATTCAGATAACTATCTGCCGGTGCTGCTTTTCCGATACAAATGGCTTCATCTGCCAGCTGTGTATGCAACGCATCTTTATCTGCTGTCGAATAGACTGCCACAGAAGTGATTCCGAGTTCTCTGCAGGCACGGATGATACGCACCGCAATTTCACCTCTGTTTGCAATTAATATTTTCTGAAACATGTTCTCTCTCCTAACCGATGGCGAATGTCAGCTCTGCAATAACAGCTACTTTCCCGTTTACGGTTGCTTTTGCAGAAGCCACACCGACAGGACCTTTCTGCTTAATCATGGTTGTTTCCAACATCAGAACATCTCCGGGTACAACTTTGCGTTTGAACTTTGCGGAATTGATAGCTCCAAAGTAAGCGGTTTTCCCTCTAAATTCATCACAACCAAGAATCGCTACTGCACCAACCTGTGCAAGTGCTTCTACGATCAGTACACCCGGCATCACCGGTTCTGCCGGAAAATGTCCTGCAAAATACGGCTCATTATAGCTGACACATTTTTTTCCTACCGCACGTTTCCCCGGTTCTAATTCCTCAATTGTATCAATCAGCAGAAATGGCTGCCGATGCGGAATGATCTCCATGATTTCTTTTGTTGTTAAAACTGACATTTCAGACCTCCTACTCAATCACAAACATTGGCTGATCAAATTCTACCAGATCACCATTTTTTACGAGAATTGCTTTTACGGTTCCATCAAACTCGGACTCGATCTCATTCATCAGTTTCATTGCTTCCACGATGCCAAGTACCTGACCTTTTTTTACCATATCTCCCACTTGTACATATGGTGCAGCATCCGGAGAACTTGCAGAATAAAAGGTTCCGACTAATGGACTTTTTACAATATTTCCTGTAACCTCCTCTGATACATCAGTATCCGCTGATACAGAAGTATCTGCGCATACCTGTAACGGTGCTGCAACAGCTGCCGGAGCAATCATCTCGACCGGCGCCGAAGCCACGATTTTCTTCTCAGGATGTTTTTTTATTTTTACGGAAACGCCATTTTCTTCATAACAGAAATCTGTCAGACCTGCTTCGGAAACAGCGTTCATTAATTCGATTAACTGGCTAACTTCCATCTTTTTTCCTTTCTTTTTTCCAGCAGATATAAGGTATGACTTTTTACCAAATCATGCTGCCGGACAATTACTTCTTACTCTGTATACTTTTTAATCAGTAAACTTGCATTATGTCCACCAAATGCCAGAGAGTTTGTCAGCGCGTATTCAAAATCCATATCGACGCCGTGTCCCTGTACATAATCCAGATCCAGCTCTTCATCCGGCTGCTCCAAACCTACAGTCTGATGTACATAACCATGATTCATCTGAAGCACACAGGCAATAAACTCAACTGCACCGGCCGCTCCTAACAGATGGCCGATCATGGATTTTGTAGAGTTTACTTTGATATCATATGCATGCTCACCGAAGGCTGCCTTAATGGCTCTTGTCTCAAACAAATCATTATGATGTGTACTTGTTCCGTGTGCATTGATGTAGGTAATTTCTTCCGGAGCTACATTTGCATCTTTCAGCGCAAATAACATAGCATTTTTTGCTCCTTCTCCATCCTCTGCCGGCGATGTAATATGATATGCATCACTGGTTGCGCCATAACCAACAACCTCTGCAAGGATTTTTGCACCTCTTGCTTTTGCATGCTCTAACTCTTCCAGCACAACAACTCCCGCACCGTCACCGATGACAAATCCATCACGGTCTTTGTCAAACGGAATTGAACAACGCTCCGGATTGTTGGATGTGGAAAGTGCAGTCAACGCTGTAAATCCGCCGACGCCGATCGGAGTGATCGCATTTTCCGTACCACCTGCCAGCATCACGTCTGCTTCTCCGTATTGAATGGAGCGGAATGCTTCACCGATGGAATGAGTACCTGTTGCGCAGGCTGTTACCACATTGATACTTTTTCCTTTTATGCCAAGCTGAATGGTTACGTTTCCGGTTGCCATATTTGTGATCATCAGTGGAACAAGTAACGGATTAATTCTGGACGGTCCTTTCTCCAGAAGTTTCTTATGCTCACGCTCGATAGACTGTAAACTTCCGACACCGGAACCAATGGCGCAGCCAACACGATACGGATCTTCTTTTTCCATATCCAAACCGGCATCCTCAAATGCTTCTTTTGCTGCTGCCACTGCATACTGTGCAAACGGCTCCATTCTTCTTGCTGCCTTTTTATCCATACGGTCTGCTGCCACAAAACCTTTTACTTCTGCTGCGACTTTTACCTTGAAATCTGTGGTATCAAAATAAGTAATCTCGCCGAAACCTGTTTTTCCGGCTTTTAGTCCTTCCCAGTATTCATCTACATTTAAACCGATGGGATTGACGGTTCCCATTCCGGTCACTACTACTCGTCTCATCTATGTGTCTCCTTTTTTACATTTTCTATACACTTTGATAAACATGTAACGTGTACTGTTGTACACAACGCCTGCACTCTCAATAATATTTGAAAGGATTATGCCACTGCATGTTTACATTGCCATGCCACCGTCCACACAAATTACCTGACCGGTGATATAGGACGCTTTTTCGGATGCCAGAAATGCAACTGTATTTGCAATCTCTTCCGTTTTTCCATAACGTCCGAATGGGATCTGTGCCTTTCCGGCTTCTTTTGCCGCATCTGTCATCTGATCAAGCATTTCTGTCTCAATAAATCCAGGTGCTACTGCATTCACACGGATGCCACGACTTGCAAGCTCTCTTGCCATAGATTTTGTCATGCCGATGACGCCTGCTTTGGAAGCGCAATAGTTCATCTGTCCCGGATTACCAAGAATTCCGGATACAGAAGAAATATTAACAATGCTTCCGCTTTTCTGTTTCAACATATATCTTGCAATATGACGCATCGTATTGAAACTTCCCTTCAGATTCGTATCAATAACTGCATCGAATTCTTCTTCTTTCATTTTCATCAGAAGATTGTCTTTTGTAATTCCGGCATTGTTTACCAGAACATCAATGTGACCAAATTTTTTGTGAATAGATTTGATCATCTCTTCTACTGCCACAAAATCTGCCACGCTGCACTGCCAGATTTCTGCCTGACCACCGGCTGCCTTGATAGTCTCAACCACTGCCTCTGCCGCTTCCTTTGATCCGTTATAATTTACAATAACATAAGCCCCTTCCTGTGCCAGCGTCATGGCAATCTGTCTGCCGATTCCTCGACTTGCACCGGTAACTATGGCTACTTTATCTGTTAATAATTTCTCCATACTGCCTCCTGCATTCCAGCCCTGCAAAATCTGTTTCAATGAAAGTTATATCACTTCTAATACGGACTCCAGATCCGTCACCTTATCAACGTGATAAGCTGGAACGGTTTTATCTATACGTTTCATAAATCCACAAAGGGATTTTTTTGGTCCAATTTCAATAAATGCCTCTACACCGTCTGCGATCATGCGTTCTACGCTCTGCTGCCAGCGGACGGATGAGGAAATCTGTTTTTTCAGTAATTCTTTTACCTGTGACGAATCTGTCACATAATCAGCAGTTACATTTGTAATATAAGGAACTGCAATTTTATGAATTTCTACCTGCTCTAATTCTGCCGCAAGTTTTTCTCCCGCCGGCAACAACATCGCTGAGTGGAACGGACCGCTGACATTCAGCGGTGTACACCGTTTTGCACCTGCTTCTTTCAAGGCTGCCGCTGCCGTGTCCACGGCTTTCTGCTCACCGGTGATTACAATCTGTCCCGGACAGTTATAATTTGCAATGGATACAATTCCTTCCGTCTCTTTACAGATATTTTCAATAACTGCCGTGTCTGCCCCAAGCACTGCAGTCATGGCTCCGCCTGTCGGAACCGCTTCCTGCATAAATTCTCCACGTTTTGTCACCACACGGAATGCATCTTCCGGTGTCATTACTCCGGATGCAACCAATGCTGCATACTCACCAAGGCTCAAGCCTGCATTTACTGCAGATTCTACTCCTTTTTCACGCAGCACACTCCAGATTGCAAGCTCATCTGCAAGCATTGCAATCTGGGTGTATTTTGTGATATTAATATTTTCATTTTCTTCGAAAAGAAGCTCCTTCATAGGGATACCGCTTACTTTTTCTGCCAGATCGATCATTTCTTTTGCACATGGGAAAGTCTCATAAAAATCTTTTCCCATGCCAACGTACTGTGACCCCTGACCGGGAAAAATAAACGCTATTTTTTTCATTTTATTTGCTCCTTTTCGCTTATCATTGCAACTCTTTTCAGGTAAACTTCTGTTATCCTTATGTTTTTCCCTGAATCTAATTGTCTTTTTTGTTAGCAGTGCATTAATTTCTCTGCCTGCTCCATAATTTCTTCCACAATTTCCTTACAGCTCTGCTCTTTCTTGATCAGGCCTGCAATCTGGCCAGCCATAACAGTTCCATTCTTAACATCACCGTCGATAACTGCATTTCGAAGAGATCCGACCGTCAAACGCTCCAGCTCTTCAAATCCGGCTCCTTCTTTTTCCAGACGCAGATACTCTCTGGACATCTGATTCCTCAAACAACGGATTGGATGTCCGTTGCTGCGGCCAGTTACTTCAGAATCAATGTCTTTCGCTTTGATGATCTTCTGTTTGTAATTCTCATGACAGATGCACTCGGCAGCCACACAGAATCTGGTACCGATCTGTACGGCTTCTGCACCAAGCATCATCGCTGCTGCAAATCCTCTTCCGTCTGCAATACCACCAGCTGCGATTACCGGAATCTCCACTGCATCAACGACCTGCGGAACCAGTGTCATAGTTGTCGCGGATCCGATATGACCACCGGACTCTGTTCCCTCAGCAACAACCGCATCCGCACCGGCTTTCTCCATCATTTTTGCAAGAGCCACACTTGCAACAACCGGAACAACTTTGATTCCGGCAGCTTTCCACATTTCCATGTATTTACCCGGATTACCGGCACCGGTTGTAACAACCTTGACACCTTCCTCCACAACAATATGTGCTACCTCTTCCGCATACGGGCTAAGCAGCATAATATTTACACCAAACGGCTTATCTGTCAATTTCTTTGCTTCGCGAATCTGTGTCCGAACCACATCGCCCGGCGCACTTGCCGCACCGATCAAACCAAGACCACCCGCATTGGAAACTGCTGCCGCCAGATGATAATCTGCTACCCAGGCCATACCGCCCTGAATGATCGGATATTCAATTCCAAAAAGTTCTGTAATTCTTGTTTTCATTTAAATCTATTCCTCTACACCATGTGCTTTCAGGTAATCGATAATTGCGCCAACTGTTGTAAGGCTCTCAAGTTCCTCAGATGGAATTTCGATACCATACTCCTCTTCCAGAGCCATAACCAGTTCAAATAAATCTAAAGAATCTGCATCCAGATCCTCTTTAAAGTTGGACTCCAGTGTAATTTTATCCTCATCTACTGATAACTGATCTGCGATCATTTCTTTCATTTTCTCTAACATAATTTTATTCTTCCTTTCAAATTGTTTTTACCTCAAATATTTTGATATTCAAAGTATATGCGATTTCTTTTCTTTTGTCAACAAAAAAATGGGAAAAAGAATTGACTTTTGTACTGCAAATTTTTATACTTGTAGTATTCTATGGGGTAAAGTCCTATATAAGAATATATAGAAAAAAAGAGGACAATTAAAATGAGTAATCCGAATAACGTAAACAATGAAGATGAAATCTTCGATCCACAGGAAATGTTTGTTACGCTAGATCTTGATGATGGTTCCCAGCTGGAATGTCAGATTCTGACCATCTTTGATGTGGATAATCAGAATTACATCGCACTGGTTCCGGTTGATAATGATGATGAAGTCATCTTCTACCGCTACTTTGAAGACGAAGAAGGCAATCCATCTCTCGAAAACATTGATCATGATGATGAATTCGATGCAGTCAGCGACCGCTTCGATGAGTTACTGGACGAAGAAGAATTTGATCAGATGTAAGCTGTGATTAATTTTTAAGTTATGAAAAGGTAGGGTCAGATTTGTCTCATTCACTGAGATAAATCTGACTCTACCTTCTTTTACGATCTCTTACTTCTACCGTTTTGTCTGAGCAGACTCACACTCAATCAGGAAGCGTGACGGATCCATATCTTTGTTTCGGATCTGATGGGACCAGAGCAGATATAATCGGTTTTTCGCCCGTGTCATTCCGACATAAAACATCCGGCGTTCTTCTTCCAGATCTGCATCCAACACTGCTTTCTTGTTTGGCATGACATTTTCATTCACATCCACCAGAAATACGGTATCATATTCCAATCCTTTCGATGAATGCAGTGTACTCAAGTTGACACCCTCTGCCACTTTATAGCTTTTTGCCTGTTCCTCCAGTTCTTCCCGCAGCTGCTTGATATGTTCAAACCAGCTGTCAAAGGTTTCAAATCCTCTGGCATTTTCCTGTAATTCATCCAGTACATCTGCCAAATCTTCGAACGGAATCCGACGTACCTCTGCGTACTCTCGCAGATAATCCTCATATGCTACGCCTTTTCGAATGTAATTGATGGCAGAATATGGCCGCATTCCAGCGATCACCTTCAGATCCATCTGCAGCTTTTCCAAACGCTGTACCATCCAGCCCTGTTCCTCATAATACTCTTCCCATACATCAAAAGCCACTTCCTCATAGGGCAGACTTTCCCTGGAAAGATATCGTTTCGGACGGTTCATGATTTTCAGAAATGTGCTGCGTCTGCGGTCTCCTCTGGCAATATCTATATATGCAAAGAGATCCCGTGTGATCCAGTGGTCATAAATATTCGGAATCCGGTCTTTTGCTGTAAATGAAATACTGTAATCCAGCATCATCTCCATTAAAAATCGTGGCTGCATGTTTGTTCGAAACAACACTGCCATATCTTTATATTCCATACCTTCCCGGTGCAGACGCAATATTTCCTGTATCACATACAGATTCTGCTCCCGCTGCGTCTGAAATTCCTTTTTTACAACCGGGATACCTGTTTTGGCAGCCGGTGCAATTTTCTTTTCAAATCTTTTTTGATTAAAAGAGATCAGATTTCCTGCATGACGGACAATTTCTGCCCCGGAACGATAATTCGTATCCAGAATTACTTTCCCTGCATCCGGATAGTCTTTTGTGAAATTCAGCATAATCTCCGGTCTGGCACCACGAAATCGGTAAATAGACTGATCATCGTCCCCGACAATAAACAGATTGTCCTGAGGTGCTGCCAACATACGAATAATATCATACTGGATCTGATTAATATCCTGAAACTCATCGATCAGAATATACTGATATTTCCGCTGCCACGCCGCCAGAATATCCGGGCGCTGTACCAACAGTTCTTTACAATACACCAGCATGTCATCAAAATCTATGAAACGGTTCTGATGCAGGAAATTTTCATAAGCTTCAAATATATTTCGAAAGACATCCTGCCCACAGCAGGAAGAATAGTAATGTGCCAGATTTACCGAAGTGTTTTTTATCAGACTGATTTCTGAGAATAGACTGGAAATAAATTCATTTTCGTCATCATACTCCAGGCGCAGACGACGAATGTATTCTTTCATAAACTGCAGACGCTGCTCTTCTTTTACAATATTATCCGCAGTATAACCATAAGCATGTTTTAAAATCATAAAATAGACCGCATGAAACGTACCAAAAGAAACCGGTACTCTCCTGCCGCCCATCAATTTTTCAAACCGCTGTCTCATCTCTGTAGCTGCCGCTTTTGTAAACGTGATCACCAAAATGGCAGATGGCGGTATATGGTATTGGTCGATCAGATGCTGCACACGGCGGGTGATGACCAGGGTCTTTCCTGACCCCGGTCCCGCCAGTACAAGTTCAGGTCCGTCTTTATGCCTGATCGCATTGATCTGACTTGTATCAATCTTCATAAATTATTTTAATTCTATCTCCCGTAATTGTTTTGGAGGCAGTTTTTTCGTAGAATCCTTAACAATCTGCTGTACATCCTTCTTTGCCTCCGGTACCGGGATCAATGTACCTGCTCCGGCTACACATCCGCCCGGACAACCCATACCTTCAATCAGGTATCCGTTCTTTCGTCCGGCTTTTGCAAGCATCAGAACTTTTTTACACTCATCCAGACCTTCTACATGCTCAATCTGTACCTCCACATCCGGATAGTATTCATGGATGCAGTTTTCAATAGCCTTAGATACACCACCGGCTACCGCATAGCCACGGCCGGCTGCTGTTGCATCATGCAGATGTCCCTGACTCTCAATTGTCTTCGGATCAATGCCACGTGCCTCAAACATGGCATCCAGTTCCTCAAATGTAATAACAAAATCCACGTCACTACGGACTGTTTTTCTCATTGCTTCCAGTTTTTTTGCTGCACACGGTCCGATAAACACAACTTTTGCATTCGGATGTTCTTTCTTAATGCTTCGTGCAGTTGCAACCATCGGAGTCAACTCCTTGGATACACTGTCAATAATCTCCGGAAACTGTTTCTTTGCCAACATGGACCATGCAGGACAGCAAGATGTAAGCAGGAACGGTTTCTCTCCTGTTTTTACATGGTACACATAATCATGTGCCTCAGTCACTGCTCCGATATCCGCACCAAGTGCTACCTCATATACCTGTGAAAATCCTAATTTCAGTAATGCCGCATATATCTTATCCGGTGTCGCTTCTTTGCCAAACTGTCCTGCATAAGCCGGTGCGATTTCTGCAACGACTTCGCCGCCATTTTTCATACAACGGATCAGTTGGAAAATCTGGGACTTATCTGCGATAGCACCAAACGGACAGCTTACCATACACATACCGCAGGACAGGCATTTGTCCTGATTAATGACAGCTCTGCCATATTCATCCGATTCAATTGCTTTGACACCGCAGGCAACGGAACAAGGACGTACCTTTTTCCCGATCGCATCATACGGACAAGCACTTTTACATTTTCCACATTTGATACATTTTGACTCGTCAATATGTGCCTGCCCATCCACATGTGTGATCGCATCCCGCGGACAGACCTCCATGCAGGAATGTGCCAGACATCCACGACAAAGGTTACTTACTTCATATACATTATCCTCACATGCGTTACATGCAGACGGAATCACCTGCATCAAAGGTGGTTCATAATACATCTCATCCACAGTAGCTTCATCCAGACCGCTGGTAATATGAACCGGTTTATTCTGTGGTCGAAGAGATAATCCAAGTGCCAGTCTGGTACGTTCGGAACTTACTGCACGCTCTCTGTAAACACTATCTCTGAAACGTGGATTCTCATCCGGAGATAACTTATATGGAATTGACTCCAAGTCATCGTTTATGTTATCAGATTCATACGCAATACGCGCAACCTCAACAAAAACATCCTTTCTCAAATCTGAAACCTGTGTGTGTAATCCTCTCATAAACTAATCACCCTTTCCTATGGTCTCTCCTATCCCTGTCATTAGTTTAAAGCCTAACCCCCTCCATGGTCAATAGAAAACACCCAGGGTACTTAACAAAAAACAATCAGTTACCATTTGCACACTATCCACTATTTTTCATATGATAAAATAAATAAAAATCAGGAAAGGGTTTCATCTATTGAACTGTAATTGTACTTCTATGAACACAGAACGTCAGTATATGACAGATTTTAAACATCCCAACGGCGAAAACCGAACCATCGCCATGGCTTACGTCCCCTGGCAGCAGTTCCGAAATCTGTATGATCTGGAGCAGGCGCTTCAGGTCGGTACCATTTTTGCCGAATTAGATAAACCATTTACCGGGAGGGGAGGCATGTATCGTGAAAACTGCATGTAATGTAGAAAAACAACGTCTGATGAATGCCATCTATCAGTGTGGCTTCGCCATCAGTGATATTACCCTCTTTTTGGATACTCATCCAAAGGATCCGGATGCACTGGATTATTTTCAGCATATGAAACACAAATACAATCATTTTGTAGCTGAATATGAAACAAAATTTGGTCCCCTTACCCAGACCGGAGAACAGAGGCAGAATTATTGGCAGTGGACCGTATCACCATGGCCATGGGAAAGGGGGTACTACTAATTTATGTGGAACTATGAAAAAAGATTACAGTATCCGGTTTGTATCACAAAATCTAATCCGGCGATTGCAAAAGTGATCATCTCTCAGTTTGGAGGTCCGGACGGAGAGCTCTCCGCTTCTATGCGATATCTGTCTCAACGATATGCAATGCCTTACCGGGAAGTTGCAGGATTGTTAACTGATATTGGAACAGAAGAATTTGCTCAAAGAAGATGGAAGTGACTACTACATTATAATAAGAAGGTTTTGGAAACTTTTATATGATTATATTACACTATTACTCTGCCTTTTTCAACTCTGGCAGTAATGTTTCCGGAATAATCGAAATCTACTTTCCCATTGCGGACGAACCATGCACCATACTGGTTTCCAGCAATACCTGTAAAACCAAAGTCTACCTTGCCGCCGGATAATTTCCACCAGCCGTACTCATTGGATTCCACGCTGTTGCAGTTGAAATCTACTTTTCCGTTTACGATGCGCCACCAGCCGTTTTCGTTCTGGGCGATTCCGGTGTAGGTAAAGTCCACTTTACCGTCCCGGACAAACCACCAGCCGTTTTCATTTGGTGCCACGGTGGTCTTGTTTACGATCTGACCATTCTCATAATAATACCAGTTACCGTCAGCTGCAGCCTGATCTGCAACTCTTCCTGTCACTTTGTTCATCTCTACCTCCTGCATCGGTTTGTTCATGATCGCATAAGCCACTGCCTTGGCAATTGCTTTGTAGCCAACTTTCTGATACAGGTTGTGATCGTCCCGGTCATCCACAAAGCAGATCTCCAACAGGAGTGCCGGCGCGTTGGTTTTGTTCAGCACTTTGAGTTTTTTGCTGATCTTTGTGCCACGGTCCGTAAAGCCCAAACCTCGCATGTTGGTGCGGATCCGCTCTGCCAGCTCCGGTTTTCCTTTGTTCATCGCATTTACCCACACTTCGAAACCGCCGATGCGACCGTCTCCCGGATAGTCGTTCCGTCCGGAGTTTAAGTGGAAGGAAATGGAGAACGCTACGCTGTGCGCGTTGGTCTTTGCCACGATCTTATTTAAGACATCGTTCTGGCTGCTTCCGTTGTCTACAGTGTCGTTGTAGACGATCCAGCCGTAGCTGCTCAGAATACTGATCACTTCTTCCACGATCAGACGGTTCTCTTTCGACTCATCCAGTAAGCCTACTGCTCCGCAGGCGGTCTTTCCTGCCGGGTTATGTCCGGCATGAATACTAATTGCTGCCATTACTCATTACCTTCTTTCTTTTCGATATACTGCTTAAATAACTGATGTAATCCGGTTGATGCCAGACCGCTGAATAATCCACTCAAAATAATAGCTGGCGAAATGGTCCACCCGTTGATCCAGATGGCCAATAACACTCCCAGTAACGCACACACTGTCGGAATGTATTTGTTATCCACATCTTTTATCCATTTTTTGATCACATAGCCTACACAAAGGCAGATTCCTACAATTACCGGAATCATGAAATCTGCTAAAAATCCTACATCTGTCATTTTTACTGTCCTTTCTTTTTTAAATGCAATTCTTCAATTTCCTGTTTCATTTTTGTTACCATTCCGTTCCCACCTAATTTATGATATGCATCATACATCTCATTGAAATTCCCATAAGCGTAAGATGGAATTTCTCCCAGCCGCATATATTTATCATGATATTCAATCAGCTGTACACGCAGAAGCAGCATGGTTCCCTTGCTATTTGCGTCCCTGTCCCTTTTCTGCTTTTTCAGCAGCCATACTATGTAACCCATCAATGCTGTTAGTATGATTGGGAGGGCTACAAGGTATGTCTGCAGTAGTATATCATTCACTTTTTTCATCACCCCCCTCTGCCTACGCTATCGGCTCATCAATCGCAATCATCGGATCAGCGCCTTTATTCTCATGCTACCACACTTCCCATTGCGACATACGTCATGTTGATCACCAGCATGGTTGCTGCTGAATTCTGTCCATACAAATACAGCAGTCCATTAGAAATCATGAAAGCTGTAGGTACCGCATTCAGCCAACCATCTCCGCATACCATGCCTGTCCCATATACAGTGCTGTTCGGCCTGTACCCTTCCGGAATCGTGCCGGCAGTCCACCACGTTCCTGCATTGCCTCCGATAGCACCCGTGTGCATATACACAGACAGTGAAACCATCCCATCCGCCGTTTTAGTGATCATGTTGGTTTCACATTGAAATTCTGTTAATAACTTTGCCGTACTGACCTTTCCGATATCGTCCATCCGTTTCGACAACATCTCGATTGTCGGCGACACAGAAAACAGCTTCGTCACGCTTGTAATCGTCAGACCGCTCAGTGATACCCGGTACAACGGGAAATCATCCTGCGTTGCTCCGGACAGAATGTTTCCATTGACATAACTCGGAACACTCGTCTGAATGGATGAACTGGCTTTCCCTTTGATCACCACAAGTTCCGCTGATTCCACCTGTGCACTGGTATCTTTTTTATAACGCATCACGATCAAATCGCTCCGGTGCATTCCCTGTGCCCCATTCTGAATTGTCACTTCCTCATAACTGTTCACCGGGATACGCATGTGCCGTCCCTGGTTGACCAGCTCACCGGATTTAATCTTAATCAGGTTATTTGATACAATCTCCGCTGCAAACTGATTACCGCCGGCCAGGACGTATTTCCCTATTCCGATCACTCCGGCATGTAATGCTCCGGCTGCTTCCGCTGTCACATGTTCTTTTCCGGTGTGCCCTGTAATAATTTCCACTGCCATTTCATCACGCTCCTATTCTCCAATTTGACATTCTACATTGATGCCACTGCTGTTGACTTTCAGTATCTTTTTCACGATGTCTCGTTTTATCGTAACTCCAGTAATTGTCTCCCGTGCTCCCACGATATCACCGACATCATACTCTGTATTATTTTCAAAATCTGTTTCCAACGTATTTGCTGCCGCCCAAGTTTCCTGCAGTCGCTGTGTACCGCCAGTAATCAACTCTTCCTCTGATTCCACGTTGGAATAATCGTAAGTCTCTGTCACTTCATCCACGCCGAAAAACGTCTGTGTTTCTGATATATTTCCCCGCGCATCCATGTACAGATGCCGGACCATCCGCTCACTGAGGTCTCCTTTTCCCAGGCAGATCAGATGATTTACCGGCCGTTCATTGCTGCTGATCTGAAAATTCATCTGGTCAGAATCCCACTCTTCATCCTGGCTATAATCCACCAAAGGTACCGCAGACAAATGCACCTTTCCTTCACGATAATACATGACCAGTTTTGCGCCGGCGCATTTTACCATCTTCCGGATTCCCGTGTATGCATCAATATAACGATCCATCTGATATGAAGTGATTGTGATGCCTGCTTCCTCGCTGGGTGTCTCAAACAGATCTCCAACTCCAATGCGCTGTATCAGAAATCCCAACACCTCATTGGCGTCTCCGGATAACACCAGATAATCCTGCCCGTCATCCGGACACACTATCTTCTTGGACAGTATCCCCTGCCAGGTCCTTCCGGAATAGGTAACCGTCTCTTTTCCAGTATCCACGCAAACACCATCGATCCGGCCACCGTACTCCGTATATTTCACATGACCGGCCACCACATCCTGCATTGCCAGATAATCACCGATACTGCAGCAATGATCGGAAATTGCCATGGTGCACTCAAAATCGTTTTCATCTGATCCGAATGCCAGATCCAATTCGTATCGATCAATCGCCCCAAGCATTGCGTGATTGGAATCTTCGTGAATCAAGTCCATTTTGGCTCAGACCTCCTCTCATACATGGTGATGTCAAACCCAAACAGCCCGCTCCAGGACACGGAATGACTTCCGGAAGCAACCTTCTGAAACACATACCAGTCTCTGTCCTGCAGGTTGTACTGATTGACCTGCTCACCGTCATTTTTCACTTTATATATCTTTTTACTCAGCGAATTAATGACAAGATATTCCCCGGTCTCCAGCTGGCAGTTCACATGGTACTTGTGGCTGCCGATCAGAATCTCCGGATTTTCACAAGGGCCATAAACTACCATTTCAAAATCTGCATCCGAGATGGCTTCATTCAACAGAATCCGGCTCGACATCCCATTGTAATAATCAAACGGATAATCATGTGGATAGTCCATGTTATTTCCGCTGCCAGATGTTTCCTGCGGCTGGAAAATGTACTTTGATTCATAGATCCAGTCTTCACCATCCGGTAGCACATCAAATGTGACCGTTGTTTTTCTGGTTTGAACGTATTTTCCAGATTTTGTACTTTTGATTACATAACACTTCAAATATCCTGATCCAACATAAATTCTTCCCGCCGTTCCTGTAACAACATCTATATCGAAAAAATCTGATAACTCACTGAGCTTCTGCATACATTCTGTTACAGTACCTGCAGATACCACAACGCTAATGTTTCTTTTCGTAGACTTTCGCCTGATACTCATCTGTGGGCGACCATTATAATTATTTGTGGAATAATTCCACTCGTAATCCCATAAAGAGGATTTTGCGAGCATCTTATATGCTCCACGATCCAGATACAGCCGCTTACCTGCACTGTTCTGATAATAAATTTCCATTATGCCATGCTCACTCCTCTCACGAATCTTCCCAATTCCCGGTTATTGGCTCTGAATGTAAATCCAGCACGTTCAAATGCATCTACTGTCGCATCTGCAAAACAACCATAATCAAATCCTCCACTGTTGCCTGTCATATTGGCCTGCATTGTTCCGATATTCGCTTTGACTGCATCGTTAAACGGTGTATACGGATCATAATCATCAAATGGATCCTCGAATCCCTCTATACACATCTTTCCAATCCAGGCAAATTTCTTTGACGGAGAATGGATATCAAGAGTATCTTTTACACCATCAACAATCCCAGAAAAGAAATTGTGAATCTTATCTTTGAACCATCCGATCATATTCTGAATACCCTGCCATAAGCCTTTTACGATATTGCCGCCTATTTCAAGCATCTTGCTAGGCAGGTTTTTCAAACCGTCTACAACAGCTGTCAAAAGCCCCTTGGCAGCTTCTGCACCTTTTTCACGCAGCTTTGAATTCCATTCGCTGACTTTCGCCACCGCGTTCAACAACCAGGTTTCAATATTGGAAGGTAAATTCTTAAAAAAGTTGATTACATTTTCCAGAAAAGCCTTTCCTGCTTCCCTCGCTTTTTCCGGCAATGTAATACACCATACTATGATTTTTCCAAGTGCATATCCAAGCCAGTAAGCAATATTATCTGGCAGTGCAATAAACCATTGCAGAAGATTATTGAACATTTCCGGAATCTTTTCTGTAAAGAAAGACTTGACCGCATCCCAGACCGTAAAGAAAATATCTTTGATATTCTGCCAGAGATTAATCCAGAACTGTCGGAATTCATCGCAGTTATTCCACAGGTAGATAAACGCTGCCACCAATGCAGCGATTGCCATAGCAATCCACCATACCGGGCATGCCAAAAATGCACTATTCAGCAAATACTGTGCCACTGTCATTTCTGCTTCCGCTGCTGCCGCGATTAACGCTTGTGCCTGCATCACACCAAACGCAACACCCAAAGCTACCAAAAACGGCACCAAGATCTGTGCATTTTCAATCAACCACTGGAAGCCATCCAAAACCGCAGCAATCACAGGCTCTGCTTTTTCAAAAACCTTGATAAACAGATCATTCGCTGTTTCTTTCACCTGCTTCATTTTGCCATCGGCAGTATCCATCATGGTGCTGTAGGCATCTTCGGTCGTTCCGGAGCTGTTTCCCAGATCATCCAGACTCTGCCGGAAGTTATCTGTTCCCTGTGTCAGTATCGCGTTGGCTGCTTTTCCGGCTTCAGCACTTCCCCACAAATTCATCAATGCGGAAGAATCACCATCAACAGAAGCCATCAGAATATCCAGTACATCTGCCAGACTGTATCCATTATCCATCAGCTGTGAAAATGACATGCCTGTCTTTTCCTGGAGGACTTTTCCGACATCTGAACCACTGTCACCTAGTTCATTCATCATCGATGACAAATATGTAGTTGATTCCGCTGTGCTGATACCACCCTTGGTCAGTGAAATGTATGCAGCGTTCAGATTTTCCAGATTCACACCATAAGCAGAACCGGTTGAAATCGCACGTCCCATATTGGAAGCCAGTTCATCCACCGTTGTAACACCTTTGTTCTGAACCAGGATAAACTCATCGGCAATCCTGCTGGCATCATCCGCGCTCAATCCATAAGCATTGATAGCAGTCGTCAAGCCACTCATTGCTGTTGACGATGATGTAAAACCACCAACAGATAGTTTTGCCGCTGTCTGCACCGCTGCCAGTGCCATCCCCATATCTTCCGTAACAGGAATACCGGCGGACATTGCCTGATACAGTGTTTCATTCAGTTCTTCCGCAGAAATGCCCGTCTGTTTTGACATATCCACAATCTTACTTTTTAAATTATCTGTATCAACACTGACGTCACCAAACAACGTGCTTGCCTTGGAAAATGATGTTTCAAAACTGCTGCCAACTTCCCAGACCTGCTGAGATACGTCTTTGAGCATTTTTCCAATACCAAGCGCAGCAATTGTCTTTTTTAACGATGACAATCCAGACTCTATACCGGTCTCATCTAATTTTGTATCAAAAAGCAAACTTCCATCTGCCATGTCCTGCACCTCTTTCATCTATGGCGCAGGCGCTGTGGCTCAGGCTCTTTTAACTTCCAAAATACTGATTAAATTCTTCCTCTGCTTCTTTTTCTTCCTCCGTCTCTTCCGGGAGCGGAGTCCATGCGTACTTCAATTTCCGATACTGCTGTTCCGGTTTTTCCTGTTTCGCACCGGTATAAGCACGATATCCCATAATCTCATTGAGCATTGTTCCGGAAAGCCCTTTCAGCAATGCCAAAAACTTATGCCAGTGCAATCTGGTTTCCATCAGATCAATCCTGTAATTTTGCATAAACGCTGCATAAATGTAATCACCATCATATTCGTAATAAAGCGTCTGATCACCGTCGCCGGATCCATTAGGGACCTTGCATGACGGAAAAGCAAAATCAAATATCCCGGTATAATCTTCTACGCAGTAAAAAGCAGGCGGTTCCACAGAAAATAAATAAGCGATATCCATCACCCCTCTGCATCCGGCATTTTTCCACCGCTGGAACTCAATGCAGAAACGCATCCATATCCGAAAGTCTGTGTGTATAGAAAAATCCCTGCCTTGTACCTGAATGGTATTTGGCAGAGACTTCTCTGTCAGATCGATCATGCCCCGAAACGTCCCATCATGGACTGACTGTTCTTCGGCATCTTGTCAACGGTCTGGATCAATTTGTTGAGTTCTTCCGGTTTTTCAAGAATTTTCATGATCGTCTGAACGGTTTTGTCATTCTCATCAATTGCAATACTGTTTGCTGCACGTTTCGCCTGCAGTAACGGTCTGTCATATCCCGCACGGATTCCAAGATAAGAAATAGTGATCGCATTCAGATCAACTTCATCAAAGTTATCTGTTTCAAAAATCTCCATGGCTGCTTCCGATCCTACTGTTTTCCGGACAAAATCATACATGGTCTTATACTTTCGATCCTGTGATACTGACATGGATGCATTCTGCTTGTCAATTTCCTCCATCTCCTTACTGATCTTCGCTGTATACTTTGGTAGCGAATACCCCAGATTGTTGTACACCAGTTCATACTGCATTGCTTGCTACCTCCTCTGTGCTTGCTTTAAAAGTCGGCGCACCTGCGCTCATGGTTGCAACACCATTTGTGATATCTCCGGCAAAGATTACTTTAAAGTTCAGTTTCTTATCCACTGCTGCAAGATCCTGTACGGACAATACGGAATCTGTCTCCCAGGCAAGATATCCACCGCCACTTGCCGGTTCATGCATAAACACAATCATGCATTTTATATGTGCTTCCTGCCCTGTCTTTCGTTCATAAAAATACGGCCATACCATCTCATAATCATCTTCCCCTTTGTACATAGTCAGATCCTGGTCAATCGATGGCTTGTACCGGTCTACCTCTGTGGTCGGATTCTCATCTGCAATATAATCATACTCATTTTCTTCCGGATTCATGGAAATGGTCAGTGTTTCTGACTTTTTAATCCGCTTATATCCGGTTCCCGGATCCAGAAACAATCCAATCTTATGCTTTTTTACAAGCTGTTTTACTGCTTCACTCATTCGCTTCACATCCTCCTCTTTCTTTCAAATACTGGATGGCAATCGATAACTGGTAAATTGCACTCGCATCTTCCTGTGAAACAATGGAATTGGAATCAGATACGTCGATATCCATACAGATTAGCTTTCCTGCCTTTGACAGATCCGGATAATCTTCCTCCATGTTTCTTTCTTCTACCCAGTTTTCCAGATTAGCCAGCATCTGCTGATTATTGACACGCTCTGGATTTAACTGTGTTGACTTCCGTGCTACCAGTTGGAAATATTCTGTGACCAGCTGACTGCCGTCCATATATTCCGTAACATTCTTATTCGGAGTTTTGAAGATGGCATAAGTGCCATCCTCCGCTTCAATCTGGTCAACCGCACACTCGGCAAACTCCATTTTCTGATACTCGCCAAGCCATTCGATGATACATTCTGATATTGTCACTTGTTTAATGCCTCCTGCGCTGCCTTTAAGATTGCTGCCTTACCACCATTATTCTTCATGTGTTCAAACCAATATTCGGTACGATTGTTCTCATGCTGCATCGGAATATAATACTGTTTCCTCGCGTACACCGTTCGGTAGATTACATTTCCACTACCAAGCTCTGTGTGCTCACTTCCACTTTGTTTTAAGGTCCCAGTATCAAACGGTACCAATGGATCACATCTCCGCAGCACTTCACTATCAATCATCTGCTGGACTTCATACAGCCTTTTGTTAATTTTCTCCTGTGTTCCGGGATTAAAAGATACTTTTACATTGGAAACTGTACCCTCGGCAGTCATCTTTAAAACAAAATCTCTGGGGCAGTGTACATTAAATGGATTTCCCATTATTTACACACCACCTTGTAATGCTTTAACAGTGGGACGTCTGTATTATCTGAAAGACTGCACACTGTTCCGGATTTCTGAAAATCTTTCTGCAGATCCGTAATCGTATATGCATCACTTATCACGCTTTTCACATCTCCGCATACAATCACATCATGGTTTTTCATTGGATTGATGGTCCAGAAATCTCCCAGAGCCTCCTTCCGCATTCCAGAATATGAAACTGCATCGATATACGTTTTACCGCTAGTATCTGCTTCCGCCGGAATGATAATCGTCAAAAGCTGCGTAAACACAACCGCTCCGGAAGATGCTACGGTCCGTTCCGATCCATACCGGTAAGAAACACCGTGAATTACCGTCCTGTGCCATGTTTTTGATACAGCATGATAATTATATAGCGTAATAGTCTGGTCATTCATTAAAATACACCTGCCAATCTTGTCCCGATGCAGTCATAAATCATTTCCCTCATAGAATCCATGAGTTGTTCCTTATTCTGTAAAGCGTAGCTTTCGGAATACCCATTATTGTTTACGGATGAAACGGCTTTGCCTGATAAACCTGCCTGATTTGTGTAGAGGAAATTGCAGATCTGGAATATTGCATTTTTCTCATCTACCGGATCAACATCCATGTATTCTCCAACTACTTTGCGATATTCTATTTCTGCCTGTTGTTCTACCGCATCAAATTTTGATTCTGGAACGATGTTAGGAAAATGGGAGACATAATACTCCCAACCGATAATCTGTGACATTTATATCTCCCACCTTTCTAGGCTTTGCCTTTTAACGCTGCAATCTCCGCATGAAGAGATTCGTTCTCCTCATGCAGCGCATCATTCTCAGTCTCCAATTCCTCGACCTTATTTTTCAATCTCGTATTGGAAGTCTTCAAGTTTTTATTTTCCTTTTTCAGTTCCTCCGTGCTGTCCGCTTCCGGTTTTACAGCACCTACACCGATTGTTCTCATGATTGTCCTCCTATTTTGCTTTCGTACACATAAAGATACCTGCACATTTGTTCTTGTACACATCCACCAGTCCATACTTACGGTATTTTAAGATATCCGCATCTGCATCCGCATTCATAGCTGCTGGAATAATATCATGTGCAACATGTTTATCATATTTCATAACAGCTGGCTTATGGATGATCATAAAGTTAATATCCTTTGCAGATGCATTTTTCTTATAGTGGCCTGCTTCCTCACCTGTTTTACCACTTAACAGATCAATAGCTGTGTAGAAGCGGCTCTGCGGTACCTTTCTCTTGATTGCAAAGCAATTTAAAATCTCTCTGGATTTTGTAGTATCCAGCGCCATAACACCGTTCATCAGCGTCGGTGTCGCATACAGGATTCTTCCTTCTTCCGGAACTTCATCCTCATCCATCTTATTTTTTGCATCAATCAGTGCTTCCAGGAACTGTACTGCATCCGTAAAATCCTGACCTTCCAGTTTGGAAATTCCTTCCATTGCAGCAATGGTTGCAAAAGTAAAAGCATCTGATTCCGGTGCAACTTTTGTTCGCATCAGCTCCGCGCCACCACGTGCAAAGGCAAGTTTTTCGGACTCCTGATCGTCCATTACATCAACAGAGATCTTTGTTCCACGGTCATAATTGCATTTGGAAGTTTTCCACTTCAAATCAACCGCACCAGTGGTATATCCGGTATTGCGGTCATAATCTCCCAGACCGGTTACATCGATCTGCGGATAAATTACCTCTCCCACATTTGCACCGGCTCTCACCATGGTTGCATCACAGGTCAGATCAGAAGTAACAGAAGCTAATTTGTATACTTCATCTAAGTTGGCTACATAATTTTTTGGTAATACTAATGTGTTTGGCATTTACTTATTTTCCTCCTTCTCCTACCGGCGGAAGTCCCATAGCAGCTCTGCAGTCTGCTTCTTCTTTTTCTTCCGGTGTCAGCTTGCCGCCACCGATATCTCCAATCGGGTTTCCTTTTCCGGCAATTTCAATTGCATCTCCAAAAAGCATCTTGCTGTCCTCGGCTTCGGTCAAAGTTTTGATTGCCGCTGCAATGTCCTCTTTCTGGTTTTTGGACTGCATCAGTGTTTCTGTATCCAGTAAAGCAGTGATTGCTTTCACATTCTTGCCATGTGCCGCTGCAATCCCCTCTTTGATCAGATCGTTAAAATCACGCTCTGCCAGCTTTTTCTGATAATCAGATTCAATATTGCCTTTTTCTGTCTCCAGATCAGTAATTCTCTGATTCAGTGCGGATACATCCACATCTTTATACTCATCCAGTTTCGTCTGCAAATCTTTCATTGCAGTATCACTCGCTTTGATCGTATCATTTGCCTTGGTCAGCTTCTCTGTCTGTTTATCATAATCTGCCATGGTCTTATAATTCTCCAGAACAGCTTTCTCGAAGTCTTTTTTATGATCCTCCGGCACTTCGATTCCGAACTCTTTCATAATGTCAAAAATATTTTTCATGGTTTCTGCCTCCTAAAATGATTTATGAATCGCATTTTCTGCGATCAGGATATAAAAAAGCACCGGATAATCAAACCTTTTCAGATTCAACTATTCGGCGCTTCGGCTCTATTGTTATGACTGATTCATTCCTACAGCGTTTGCAGTATGCCGGGTAATTTACCAGTTCGGTATCTTCCCGCAAAAGAATCATCTTTGGGTTGCCACATACCGGGCAACCATACCAGTATTTTTTTAACATGATTATTATAACCCAGTTGTCTGTTGCAGGCAACCATTCCTTTCCAACTTTTTATATCGCATGGAACGCTTCACCCTGCGTCCCGGCGGGAGATATTGGATCACCGCCTTTCTATGCGACAATACTTTTGAATCCATACGCAATCGCACAATCGTGTTCGATGATGCAGCCACGTGCATCTTCCCAACCCGGTGCAAAATAGACTACATCTGCATCTGCCAAAAGTTCCAAAGATTTTCCCAAGAACCACAATGGTTTTGCACCTGCCGGTGCTTTTTCAAAGAAAGAATCGATCACTTCCACCGGTTCTCCCACCAGTTCAGATGCCTTTTCAATTGCTTTGGCGCGTTCTTCCTTGATTTCCTCGTCTGTCTTGCCGCGCATCGGCTGGCTGATAAATAATTTTTTCATGTTCTTTTACCTCTTCCTTTCTTAAAAATGGGTATAAAAATACCACTAACCATTTCTGATCAGTGGTATCAATCAATATTAATCTTAAAATCGCACTTATCACAACTAAAGTGATGCAGATTATTTCCTTTGTGCGTAACTTTTCCTTTTTTGCATTCCGGACACTGTACAGTTCCGCCTGCTCTTAGGATTTTTAATATTTTTCCGTCCTCTTTATCAATCATGATACACAGCCCTCCATTTATAGTCTGGATATCTCTCATTTACTGATTTAATTATACTCCTCAAATCATCACCCGTCAATTTTCCTTTTCGATGTTTCATTGCCTGGGCATCACATACACATTCTACATGTCTTCCGCATTCCTCCGGGTAATCCAGATGTGTTTTTTCATGTATAAGCGTTTCCACAACTTTCTTTTTTGTTTTACATTGCAAAGCGTTTATGTATATCCTCTTGCCACGTTGATATCCATACAAATTTTCCATTCCCATATCTTCAACAGATGATTTGTTATTTAGAATTTGTACATCAATATTATTTTTTTCGATAAATTCTATAACTTCCTGTCCTATCTCACTTCGTTTCAGGTCTTTATAGATATTCTCTGCCAAAATAACATCGCCTTTTTCTACTGGCTCCACTGAAAACAATTTTTCAGCTGCTTCCCTTCTTGCACGTGACACATTGACTCTTTGAGTAGTTTGCGTCTTTTTCAAATCAGACGTTCCCTTAATAACCCTTAACCGGTTATCCTTTGCCCGGATTCCCATTGCATTACTGAAATTATGATATTCCTTGATCTGCTTGCGCTTCTGTGCTTCCAAAACAGAAGTATCACCGCCGATTGCTTTCTGTGCTTCAATCTCCCGTTGGGTTGCCCGGATATCACGCTCCATCTTGCGCTGTTTCTGGGTTGCCTGATAATAATTATACGTTTTACCGTGATACTCTTGCGGTTTTGGCTCATCTGGCCATGTGTTCGGCTCACTGACTCCTTCAAAAAACGGATAGAAATCATGTCGGCAGTTGATTCCCTTTAACCCGTCCACTTCTCCATAATGGCAGGCAGAAAAATTCGGGTATTTTTTATTCTTTCCGCTACGGCTGTAAATCTTTCCCTGCCATTCAGCATGTTCCGGACGTGCTCCCCAGTGTGCACTGACTTCCACCAGATCAGTATCCGTCTCTTCAATGTAGTGCATGGAGATCTGACCGGCAAGCTGACTGTTTGCGGTCCGTATCGCCATTCGTGCAGCCGTATCTAGCTGGTACGTTCTCCCAGAAGTATAATCAATACTGCGAAGTCCACTCTGTGCCAGTTCTTTCACACAATCATTCACACACTGATCATAAGAAAAGGTTCCAGTAGCCATTTTTATCAATGCCTTATCCAGATACTGCCTGTATGCATTTTTTAAAGCGGTAGTGCCATGTACACCTTTAATAGCGATAGGTAACTCTTTGATATTATCTCTAAGTTTTCCCCCGCTCCGCACCGTACGTGAGTCTTTCGAGCTCATACGGCGCTCCCCCGTTTAGATTTACGTTATTGTTAAAATTACTTACTTAATACTTATTAATTCGAATTCACCCTTGCTATTACTTCCAAATTGCATTTTGCTCTCAATTTGTTTATTTTATCAAGTTGCATACTATCTGGTTTTATTTGTTCTAGCAATCTATCTATTGTATCAGCATTTACAGCATGTATTAATCTGTGTATATCTGCTCTCACATAGATAAGATTTTTAAACTCATCAGTTCCTCCAAGGCTTATCGGCTTTTGGTGATGACAGTGCATATTGTCAATTGTGAGTTCTGTTCCCATCACTCTGCACTTTCCTTTCTGCGCCGTATACACCGTAACTCGATTATCCATATATTCCATGCTTTTGTTAACAAACGTTTGGGTTAACAACGAGTGGAGAATTTCCATATTTATTCCTTGTCCAGTATTCATTGCCTCTCTGCCTGCTATTGTATACTTATTGTACTTTCTTGGTACAAATTTGGCATCTACATTGTTTACTGCTCCTATTGGAATAATACATTTCTTATGGATATATCTGATTTGTGCTGATTTACCATAGTTATCACTAATGTATCCTTTTGGCACACTTCCATTTTTGCTATATTCTTTGCCTATTCTGTTTGCAAACACATAATGCATATGCTGTTGCACTGGTTCCAGGTCAAGATAAACACAGGTTGCAATTCTATAATAGTTGTGTATTCCTATTACTATAGAATTATATCTGTTTATTGTGAGAAAAAGCTCATTTTTGTCATGCGGTTTTTGCATTTCTTTCACTTTTCCTATTAGTGCCTTTTGGATTCGTTCAATATTTTTAGGACTGATATGTGTCACGCATATTCTTTTATTGCCTTTAATGGCAGTTCCTATTGTGAATCCCAAGAAGTCAGATTTATCAGTTTTCAGATTTACTACTTTGGTCTTTTCTTCGCTGATTTCAAGCTTTAATTCTTCTTTCAACCACTTTGTTGTTGCTATATAGACTCTTTTGGCTGAATCGAGATTTTTGCAGAACAATTTAAAATCATCTGCATATCTCACAAAGAAAACCTCTTTAAGATTTGAATAATCTCTCATCGACGAGAATTTATGCGCTCTGTTTACACTTCCATTTTCATGTACAGCACATGCGTATTCTTTTTTGGTAGGAAATCCAGCCCATTGACTGTCAATCCACCAATCAAGGTCATTTAGAACAATGTTTGCTAATAAGGGACTAAGCACTCCGCCTTGCGGCGTTCCTCTTTCAGGCTTAATAATAGTTCCATCTGGAAGTTTTACGTTTGCCTTTAGCATCTTCTTAATGATGCATAGAAGTCTTTTATCCCTGAAGCCCATGTTCCATAGCTGCGACATTAATTTCTTGTGGTTTACATTATCAAAGAAGCCTTTTATATCAAAATCCACTACATAATAGAGTTTTTGTAACTGTATCAGCTTCATTGTCTGCGCCATGGCTGTTTCACAAGATTTTAGTGGTCTGAAACCATTACTGTTCGAATGAAATTTCGCTTCAGCAATAGGTTCCATAACTTGCAGAATTGCCTGTTGTATGATTCTATCCCATATACTCGGTATTCCAAGTGGTCTGAGCTTACCATTGGCTTTTGGTATTTCTACCCTCTTGACTAACTTTGGATTGAAATTTTGAAGTTTTGCTTTAATCTTTTGGATTGCAACGTCTTCATCCATTTCTTTTATTTCCTTTATTGTCATGCCATCACAACCTGCTGTATAGCTGCCCGTATTTTTCTTGATATTCCTATATGCTAACTTTAAATTACTCTCATTTGTGATAATCTCCATTAGCTTGTAGAAATTATAGCCTTGTTGACTTTTTGCATAGAGGTCATCAAACGTTTCCTCCATGTTATAGTAACTGTTATTTCTGATTTTTATGTCATCTTTCTTCTTGCTTGAAGTATACATAGACATCCACCTCCTTCTTTGATTTCTCTTGGAAGACGATGAATTCTTTTTTGTCTTACTCGAACTATGTTTGTAAGTAATATATTTTGTGTAAATCTACACGGCTTGTGGCTATTGCTCCATTTTCATTACAAAAACTTCAGCGCTCCTGCCACTACTCTCACTATGATTAAAAGTAGTTATAGATATAACATTTCCTACTTACTATGTTATAGAAAATAAAGTTTCAACATATTCACAGCTTTCCTCGTTCCTATATTTCTTTCTTAGCATCTCGTACTTAGGTGCTTCCTTTGAACCCTCATGCTTGACAGTGCCTGTAACACTGTATGGTCTTTCATTTGGACTATTATTACTTAACCACACATGAACTGCTCTTGGCAGCCCCGCCAGTTTCCTTGGCGGTCCCGTATTTTAAGGTCCGTACATTCAGAAGTTCGTCAGTTGCTATCTCAAACAACATACTCACCATATACGAGCGTCGACGCCCGCCCTATCAGTTACCTTGCCTACTTATTACTCCTCTTTTCTCACAGGTGTGCCCTAGCACTTTTGTACCAATGATACTTCAAAGACTTTTTTCAGTTTAGGTTCCTTTCAGACGACTTTACCGAGCTTATAACATTTCATGCTTTATCATGCAATGCTATTCGGAGGTCTCAGCGCAAATTCTTCAAGGCGTTACCCTATCATTTAATTTATTGAAATATAAGTTCTCAATTTAATTTCTTTCCCTTTCGGTTACAGGCGAGCTCTGGCTCATTTATTTACCAATAACCTACTTGGTTTTTACTCTTAAATCGGTCAATGCTTATTGGGCATTGAAACGAGTCGCACAATCCAGTTGATCTGGTCAGATTCTTCAATGTTCCGGCAGTTGCTTTGCTCATTTCCTCAACCATTCTGGTAAAAGCACTGTCTTTTGTCAGTTCCATACCCGCCTGCTGCCACGCTTCCATGTCATAATTAAAGGACATATCGCCAGCATTGGCTATGATATCATTTCCGGCTTCCTTTGCAGCGGCTTCTGTGGCTTTGATCTCTTCCCGGACAAATTCTTTCCATTCCTTGGTATTCTTTGCCACCTCATCCTGAAAAGCCTTGTCTGCTCGGATAAGCTTCATCACCTCAGCTCTGATCTGATCCGGACTCTTGCCAGTTTCTTTCATTGCCTGTGCCATCAACTCCGCAGTCTCTGTAAACCGCTTTGCCTTCTTTACGCGTCTGGCAATGTCAGCGATCACATCCTGTTCCAATGCCTGGTATAATGCAGCAATCTGATCTCCCAGCATCTCAAGCTGGTTTTCTGTCAGCATTAATCTTCAACCTCCGGATCATCCTCCTGCACCTGCCCTTCATAAACTTTCAGAGCTTCTTCCCGGCTGACATTCAGCCGTTCCTCGATATACCGGATGGTAAATTCCGGAATATCCGAAAAGGTCTGCGCATCTGTCCTCATGCTCTCCATGCGGGTATTTTTATCCTCGATGTAAGAATCATCAAAATCAATACAAATATCTGCTGTGAGGTCAAATGACGTGTTCTGGAAAGTGTTGGAAAACCATAAAATAGCACGTACAATACCGCTGATGTACTGCCGTGCTTCTTCCCGCTGCTTATTCAGTTCCTGCATACAGTCCTGACGCTCTCCGATGTACTGAGTAGCCGTCTGGATCTGATTCTGCTCGAACACATATTTTTTACTACCAAACCCGAATGTCATGGAAAACAGGGATAAGCACAATTCAAATGCTTTCTTGATCTCTTCCACACGGATTTTCGGGTTGTATTCCTGAATGTAACCATTGCCATCTATCGGCTTTCTTCCAAGAAGCACAAACAGACGCTTCCATTGCTTAGACCGCGGCTTTGGATCGCCCGTCTTTTTATCAATCTCCACAATAGCTTCATTTGTGAGTACGAACTTCTCACCTTTTTCCAGATCTCCATTTAAGATCATGTGGCACAGGTCAATCTGTTTCAGCGTTGGAATAGCGCCGTATACTTTCGGATAACCAAAACCATCCATATGCCGGATATTATTCACTTCTGCTACCTGCATCACCGCAAACGGCTTCACATCACCAAGAATGATCCAGTATGCTTCAATCTCTTTTCCGGATCTGTCAAATACAAAGGTATCTGCCCGGTAATTTCCTCCCTGCTGCGTAAACATGACCAGTGTAGTCTGCTTCCCGTCTTTTCCCAGTTTCGTAGAAGAAAAAGCAGTTTCCACCACTTCGTCATTCACGATCCGCAGCGGGATATAATCTTCTGCATAGCAATATGTCAGCTTTATTTCGCCGTTGATTGCTTTTCCATTGGTCAGATAAGTCGCATTATCCAAGCGCACATAAGCGGCAACCGTGCCTGCTGCCGACATCCGTTCTAACTGCCTGCGGTACATTGTATCGAACCGGTTATTTTCCAATACAGCATGTACAAATTCATTCTGCGCATCCTCACCGACATTGATATCAATAATCTCACAAAGGTTTGCATCATCCGCACAGCCACGTTTTGCAAAATTCATGCGGTCAATCTCATACAATTCACCGGTCACAGCAGTACGCTTGTGAAAGTCGTCAATCAGCTCATTTCTGTACCAGCGGTTGGCTTCCTCAATATATTCATATGGCTTGGTATGTATATGATATCCAAGCTGTCCCAGTTTTGTTCTTACACAGGATTCCATTGATTCCATTATTCGTCATCATCCTCCATCTCTTCCTCTTCGTTATCATCATACAAACCACTGTTTCTTCTGGATTCCATAATGTTTCGGTTATTACCGTAGATCAGTGCCATCACGCAATCCTCACCCAGTTTCGGGTACTCACTGGAGAAACTGCCATCTTTCAGCTGCTCATGCTCCAGCGTCGTCAGCTCATGCGCAAGGTGCGGACATCTGTCTGGATCCACCACAATCTTCTTTGCCATCTGCAGCCATTCCCAGCAGTAATCCCTGCCATGTCCACTTCCCCATCGTTTCACGGCTCCGGTCGCATTGAATCCCCAGTCCTGCATCTCTGCAATTGAATCCGGGCGGGCAGAATCACAGATAATTTCTACATTCATATATTTTTTAATCTTTCGTGCAAAGGTCGAATTTTTGCAGCGTTTGGAATACACTTCATCCACACAGTACAGAATATCTTCATCCTGATCATAATAGGATTTGATAAATGCCTGCGGATGCTCAAAACCAAAATCCAGACCATAGTCAAAATATGGCATGTTACTGATCTCTTCATCAGGAATCACACGTTCTTCCACATTTTCAAAGATTCCACCGCCTGTTCCGGTGACTTCTCCCATGTAGTTGTTCGCGTAATACCTCGGTTTATGAATTTTGAACCATTCCGCACGTTCAAAGAACCGTTTTCCAAGCCATTTCACCGGCACATTAAAATAATAGCTGTGAAACACCCTTGTCTCCGCTTTCTTCCGACATTCTTCCACGTACTGGTTCATGAAATTATTTTTACTCTTCGGTGGATTGAATACCTTTATATCTAGTGCGGGGGTATCAGATCGCAGAAACGTATCTTCGATGTTATCCATCTGTTCAATACCTGCCATCTCGTCACACTCTTCATGGATCAGTAGTTTTACATAGCCAAAAGACAGATTGTAAGACTTCAAACTGATTGGCTTGTCTGCTCCAACGAAGATCACGCACTGGCCAGTTTTCTTGTATCTTGCCATCATAGGACTGGTAGTGAATTCCCAGTCATCCAGATGTCCATGCCGGATCACAGTCTTCATGAACTGATTGTACACAGATCCACGCAGATCGACTTTATATCTTCTGGTATACACCACATGCGCTTCCGGATCCTGATAGATGGTTTCCTCTGCAACAGCCGCCCAGAAATTTGACTTGATCGAACCACGACCACCTTTGCTGACGATTTCCCGAATGTTTTCCTCACCGGAAAAAGCAGCATGTATGGAACGATACGGCTCCACAAAGTCAGAAGTGATATCAGTGATAGGTATGCTCCATGCATGTGCCGTTTCTTCTGTCTCTTCTTCTGGATTTAACTGTCCGGCATATTTGGCAATGGCTTCATAAGCTTTTACATTTCCCTGCGCTGCCTGCAAAATCATAGATGCATTTATTACGGATTCATAGGTGCTGTCCAATCCTAACGCCTGTAATTGTTCCGTCCATTCCGTTTCAACTTGTGCTGTCAGAAGCAGATTCAATGCCTTTTTAAAGTTTGCCTTCTGGTTTCTTGCTTCTCCAGATGCTTTTCCTGCTTTTTTTGCATTTTCACTGCGTTCTTCTCGTGTTCGTCTCGCGTTCAACAGTTCAATCGGCATCAGATTACTACTGTTTGCCATCACCTCACCTTCCCATCTCTATCTATGCTTCACTCACTTTTATCATCGCCCTGCAGATTACCGTTTCATCCGCAATTTTCAAAAAATATATAACTTTATATATGCCGGGTCTCGCCGGGCAAACTGAAATTCCAAGCACATGACCATCTACATCACAGGTACCTTCTGCCTCACGCATATCCATATCGCAATTCCAGAATTCATACTGCGCATCTGTAATCTGAAAGGGTAACTCATCACATGAAGTCACTGTCACATACAATCTCCTGTTTTCACCCGTGTACATTCTAAGTGTCTGCGTTTTCTGCAAAATAAGCCGCCCTCCTTTCCAGCCGTTCCTGCTCAATCGAATACTTCTGCAGCTGTGCTTCAATCGCAAAACCAGTCGTCTGTGCTTCAATTGTAAAATCTGCCATCTGTGCTTCAATCGTAAAACCAGTCGTCTGTGCTTCTGATGCATAATCCAGCATCCGGATTTCATATTGGATATTCTCAATGTCAACCACATACAAAATAGTTGCCACATAAGCCTGATTTCCTGCATCATCCAACGCATAAAGAGCGACAATATACTCGCCGCTCTCTAACAATGGGACTGTCACCTTCCAGATATTTCCATCTGTTCGGTCGAAGATGATCTTACTGCTGCCAAGCAAGCCCCATACCTGCGTGGTCATTAGTCTGTTACCTCAACCGAGATAACGAATGTCTTGCCACAATCAACCGGGTTCGGTGTGATAGTTGCAGATTTGATAACCGGAGGTGCAGTATCCAGTTTCACTATTCTGGTTACGGTTGTTGTCTTTCCTGCTTTGTCTTTTGCAACAATGGTGATGGTAGTGCTGCCCTCTTTCAGCGTTACATCGTTGCTGAAGGTTCCACTAGGAGTAACGGGTATGGGGGCTCCGTTTACAGTAACTGTAACCGGCTTGCTGGTTGCATCGTCTGTGGTACCTTTAACCGTTACGGTAGATTTATTTGTAATAAATCCTTCGGCCGGTGCAGAGATAGACAATGTCGGAGGAATCGTATCAACAGTAAATGTTACGGATTTCTGCACAGCTGCATTTCCATCGTAGTCACTCGCAGTTGCCACAACGGTATGTGCTCCATCTGACAGAGCTGATGCTGGTGTGTAGCTGCAAGTGTAGCCGCCTGTCACTGCAGTCTTTGTGAGCTTGGATGTATCTACCGCAGTACCGTCAATTTTCAGAGCGATTGTGGACGGATTAACTCCGGAATCATCATCTGTGATCTTCCATGCAATGGCAGGTGTGCTGTTTGCAAGATACTGGCTTGCAGTCGGTGCGGTGATTGTGATCACAGGAACAACTTTCTCTTTTACCTGCAATCTCAGGCTTGCACCCAATGTGCTGTCTGTTGCATCTTTTGTGGTTACGTTTCCAGCATCATCAGTTGCTTTTACCGTTACCGGATAATAATGTCCGGATAATGTATAACTGGATTTTGACGGAGCTGTAATGGTTGCTTCGTACTTGCCTGTGCTGGTGTTTTTTGTAAGCGTATAAGTCTGGCCATTAATGACCGCCTGAACTGTTTTTACACTCATACTTTCGTCTCCTTTCGCATAATCGTGTGCATAATCATATGGATAATCCAGCCAATACGCTTTCTTTTCCAGCGTAACGCGGACTATATAACTTTTTCCTGTCTGGACCGGGTTCGGATCTAGTTCTGCTTTTGAAATTGTGATCAGCCTGCTTTCTGCCATAGTCCTCTCCTCCGGTTATTTTTTTGCATAAAGAAAAGACAGCAGGTAAATCCTGCTGCCTCAAGCTTTGAAATAATTATAGTTGCATATAAAGATATAAAATTCCTATTACCAGAATAATATTTATTGCTAATACATATGGAAATCTAAAAAATATTTTTTTTAAAGTCTGCTTAATAGCTTCTTTAACTCTCCAGACCCTTTTATTTTTTTCTATTTTTTTCTGTGCCTTCTGCCTCGTTTCGTAACTCTTTCTCGTAAGCTCTCCATTTTTTAAAACATAAAACTTACCGTCTGTACTATCATCAATGTCATACCAGACATATCCTTGTCCACTAATAGTTGTTCCTATGTTTTTATCCACTATTTTCGCAATCGAATATAATAACAAAAACACTATATTAAAAATCACAAAGCCAAGCGCCAAAACACATATCAATGGTATAGTTAAGTCTTCTTTGCTTTTCAATGTACAGATTCCCTTTACCAAACCAGACATACCTGTAATTCCTCCAAAGAAGACAAAAATAATTGCAGAAAACAACCCCACAACAGTAATAATGTTCGCATTTAAAGACCCGGAAACTTCGTCAACTTTTTCTTGAAAACTATCCGTTATAGAATTAAATGTCTCCAATACATTATCTTTTATCTGGCTATTACTAATCTTCATATTTGCAGCATTATTCTTCAAACGTTCCTCTTCAAGTGCAATATGATCATATAACTTTTCTAAATTCAAAATCACCTCATCTATCTTTATGCTTGATGTTTTCTTAATAATTTTTTCACATTCTTTTCTTTTATTTTCTAAAAATGCCAGCATGACATCTATGTTATTTAATATATAACTTACAGAATCCTCACTCTCTTGCATTTTTTCATTCACAAACCGAGAAATTATATGATATTGATGTCGCGCATGATTATCATAATACTGCAAAACTCCTTGCAAACTTTTTTTTAATCCTTCTTCATCAAATCCATATTTATCAGAATAAAATATTTTTAATAATTCTTGTGTATCTTTAGTATTATTATTATATTGCACGCTTTATACCCCATATATTTTCTCTGGTTGTCTTTCATAATATTTTTGTATATCTTTGCACTTAATTTCAGTATTTAATTGTGCGTTTTTCCATGGATCCTCTTCATGTGTTTTTCTCACCAAATCAAATGGATTAGTAATTTTTACATATGAATCAACAACTTTATTGATTATTTTTTTTGTGATTTCATCTATTTTTTTTGCTGGTTCAAAAATAATTTTCATTGTTTTGCTATCAAATTTCATCCTTTTATTTTCTTCTTGCCTTGGAATATTGTTTCTACCATATTCTTTATAATGTTGGTATGACTCTACTACTACAGGTCCAAATTCCCAAGCTACAATCTTAGACTCAAAACATTTTTTTCCCGTTTCAACCAACAATGCTGCTTGCACATAATACAATAACTTTTGTAGTTTCAAATTACTTACTGGACTATTGATATCACATGAATAATTAATAATGTATGTTGATACATCAATTGCACTATAATTTGACATCGCTATCTCCCCTTTTGATTTTCTTTATCTCATTATATTCCATATTCATAAAATTGCAATATTTTATATCTATAAAAGACATCCGTTTCCGAATGCCTTTTAAGTAGGTTTATCCTCATAGGGAAGAAATCGAGCCGCCGGTTTCCGCCTTTGGCTCAAGTATTATTATAACTGTGCATCCTGTGCTTTTTGTGCGTTTTTCAGAATAGTATCAATTTTTCTGCTGATTCTGCTACGATCCAGATGCACGCTCTTGGCAACCTGCTCCTGGGTCACCGGCTTTCTGCCATCGATAAACAGTTTCCGGAAGATGCGGTGTGCCAGACTGTCCGGTATCGCATCCACAAACTGCTCCACCTCTTTGCACTCTTGCTCTAGGGCTTTCTTCCGCTTCAGATCACGATCCTGCAACCGCTCGTATTTCTCCTTGTCGAACCCAACCACACACTGCGGCATAGGATAACCCTTGCTGTAATCAAATATTACATCGTTCCCGATCATCGTATCTGACTTCCAGCGATTCTGCAACGCATAGTCCAGTTCCAGTATCTCAGCTTTATTGCTCCGATACGCTTTCAGTCTTTCCTTTGTCATCTCCAACGGCATCGCCTCCCTTATTTCTCTCCTGCAGCGTTGCCCTGCTGCCACTTTGCTGTATCTGCTGCCATATCAGATATGACAGGCTCCATTCCGGATTACCACCGACTGTTGCAAGGTAATCAAGGATTGTCAATGATTGCTCAACTCATTCTTCAACTGTTCAACGATTTTATCAATCTCATCGTAGAAATCTTTTTTACAATAACTGCAATCTCCACCACTCTCATTATCGCATTGTGCTGAATGGCAGTCTAAAAAGTACCACATGGCCTTCATCTTTACCTCCACTTCGCTTATCATATTTTCCACGTCATAAGCTGTCGGCTGCTCTTTCACTGCTTTCATGCAGTTCTGGATAGTATCATATTCTGCCTTTGCAATCATCCGGTCTTTAAGGCTTCCACTACCTGGTGATGCTGACAGTGCACAGTCATTCAGATGAGTCAATAGTTTATCTGCGTCAATTAACCTCATTTCATTTCACTCCAATCTAATTTCTGCCCGCAGTTCGGGCAATATGCGCAATCACATTCTCTTAATGGCAATGTTCTGCATTCCGGACATTCTCCCACTGCTGTTCCAATTGCCGCATTATATGCAATAGGGATCACTTTCTTTGCTGTCTGCTTAGAATCCCCATCCACAAACCGCTGAATCTCCGCTACTTCCTGTTGCAGCTGCTCATCAGTCTTTTTCATTTTCTGCCACCGCCTTTCCATATCGATTTACTCTCTGCTTCAGCCATTCGTATACCTTCTCCTGCTGCCCTAGATCCATTTCCTTTTTACACTGGATTCTGTACTCGTTTTTTGTACTCGGAATCTTTTGCAGGCTCTCGCTCGTCCGTTTCTTATTTCCGATGGTCTGAGTATCCTGCATATTCCTTTCTTCCCTCCTCTCGGCCCTTTTCTGATTTCTTTATAGTTTTCACATTCTTCACAATGCCGTTTCTTCTCGTCTATATCCTGCCTTGTTAGCCTCGCATACTCATTCATGATTTTCTGCAATGTACAATTCTCACACACTTTATTACATCCGTTCTCACATGGCATATCTACATAGTCAACTTCCTCAGTTCCTCCACTCGTCACCGGATTTGTAAACGTGCAATACTCTCTTGGTACATACATATCTCCGTAAACTCTTATCATCTTTATCATCTTGCGTCCTCCATCGGTTTTCCGAACCGGTCAACTTTTTCACTTAACCAGTCGTGGATCCGTACCTCTGTTTCGGTATCTATCTTCTCCAGATGATGCTTTTCAAGCTCTCCGGCAAGATAATGTGCCAGCTCTAGAACCGTCAGATTGCTCATGTACTCTCTTCGCGTTTCGTACATTTCATCGACTACTTCTACCTCTGGTATCTCTTCCTCTACCGGCTCATTTTCATCGTCGTTTTCCTCCGGAGCAGATGATTCTAAGCATTCATTTTCTTGGATTTCTAGCTCTTTTTGCGCCGGCGCAATTTCCTCTCTCTGGCTCTCCTCTCCTGCCGGTTCAATGCTCTCATCTGTATCCTCTTCATAATCTCCGGAGCCTGTTTCTTCTCCTTCGGTGTCATCTTCCTGATGTTCTGTTTCGCTGTCTGTTCCATAGCCACCTGTCTCTTCCTCGCCTTGTTGGCTTTCTTCTGCTTCCTGTTCTGTATTTTCATTAATTGGCTCTGGATGTTCTTCTGGAACATCCTCTTTTTCCGGTTGTTCAACAACGTCCTGTTCTTCTGGTCCGCCAAAATAGTTCCGCCATGTATCAGTTCCTGCTGCCGATGCTCCGAAGATATCCATCGTCATTTGATAGAATTCTTCCCAATTCATGTCCTTTGGCGTATCTCCAAATTTTTTGAATGTTACACGATTTTCGTACATCATCAGAAAAAAAAGCCCTTTTTTATATGACCGGTTTCCGCCCGGATTTACAATTTCCTTGAATCGCTCTGCTGTTGGTTTGCCGAACTCTGTTACTTCACTAAACACCGCATTGAGTACGTCCATATGATCCTGATAGAATTTCTCTACCAGCTGCCGAATATCGTCGGCTTCCCCTGCCTCCGGTTCGGTTTTGTTAAACCTTTTCAGCTCTCTGATGTCCTCTCGTGACGTATCCGGTTGGATCATCTGCCTGTCGCTGTCCGGGAGCTTCAGCATTTCTTCTAACTGGCTGCGCCCGAGGTCCGCATATTCCGGCCGGAGCCGTTCAGAGTATCCGTCTATCGAATACTCCCGGTTAATAGCCATGAAACGGCTTGTGGTTGATGGTTCCAGTCCATATTCCGCCTTGGCGAATTCTGCCACGCTTTTATATCCGTCTCTCTCATAGAGTTTCTGATCATCAATCTGGCGGAGAGCGTATCCGATCCGGACGAAGCTCTGCTTAACTCCCAAAAGCTCCTGTTTTAATTTCTGTTTTATCTCGATCCAATCATTCAAAGTCATCTGCACATATTCCATAATTGCCTCCTACATCCAAATTATTGTTTCTTCGTACTCAAAATCTTTCCAAGCCCTGTATGATCTATTGCACACGCAGCTAATAGCATAGTCTTCCAGCTCGTTTTCTTTTTTAAGCCAAGCACAATGATTTCTACAGTGCTCCTTAACCTGTTCTAAAAGTTCTATCTCCCCAGCGGCCTTTATCTCTTCTTTTGCTTCTTCTCTCCAAATCTCCGGGAGAAACTCTCCCAACGGTGTTACATAGCGTTCTATATATTTGGTGATTGCTTTTGTATTGCCTCTTCGATTTACCGTATATTGCCCTGTCAGCTCCGCTCTTCCGGTATGAAATTTGATTCTGTAATCCTCTACCATATCAGCTCCTTACGCTATGTTTGTCACTGGTACTGTGATTCGTACTCGTTTGGCTTTTATGCTCTGTTTGAACCTTTTTAACACCTCACTGATGGTCTCTTTATCTGGCTGTCGGTCGAATGCGGAATAATATTGGATGATCCGGTCATCTTTCATGTTTATTTCCACGGTATAATACGCTTTTTCCAGATCTTCCTTTTTTCGAAGAAACAAGATCCATGTTTCTCCTGCTGCCATTTTCTTCATGTATTGATCACTGCTGCCTACGCAGTGGTGTAACGTCTGTCCCTCTGTCATCAGTTCCTCACAGTTTCCTGCAGGAATGATCATGTGCGTTTTATCTTCCCAGAAATATTTCTGCACCTCTGGTAACCGTTCTTGTATTTGCTGATCCAGTTTAGTGTATCCTTTCAACCGTTTTTTGTTTGCGCGCTGATTTCTTAATTCAACCAGCTCATCATGTCTGGCTTTTAAATCCTTTGGCAATCTTACGATATCGTCCTCTGTGTCGTATCCTTCAGCTTTAGCCATCGCTAGATAGTCCGTCCATGTGGTAGTCAGATTCTTTGGAGATATCTTCTGTTTTTTCATGTAATTGACCATTCGGTTTACACTTTTCAGTTCTTTTAAAATATCCTTGCATTCACCGACACTCATTTTTTTATCAGTCAAATACTGTAAGGCTTCCTGAGAAATTTTTATCCCCTTCATCTGCTCATATTGCAGCCAATTTAATGTATATAAGTTGCCGTCTATCTGTTTCATCCGGTTCGTTCTGTTTCCATCCAGCTGCAATGCATCTTTCAGTTTTTTTTCGTGTGTACACATGCAACTTGGTTCGCCCCACCAACCGTATTGGTCTACAATATCTGCTATTAATCTGTACAACCCGGCTTTTGCTATGTATTCGAAATATGGTCTTGCCCGGAATGATGTAATAAATTTGTTGACGTTAAATTTCGTTCCGCTATTGGCCAGTGCGTCAACTCCGCTCCGTTCCAGATTTCCACATGGCAAGACTTCCTTCAGATTGTCAGGATACAGATACGATGGTACAAACCTTTTGTTCTGCTGATTTCTGTCCCAGAAATCCTGTTCGAACTCATCTGCCTCTATTCGTGTTCCGTACCAGACTTTTCCCCAATCTTTGCCTTTAGGGATAATTGCCCGGATTTCCTCAAACATCTGGATTTCTTTTTTCCCTGCGCTCCATCTGCAGATTGTTTTAAACTGACGTTCTACCCACTTTTCTCCATACTGCTGCAATAGGATAACTGGTGCCTTTCTTACTTTCTCCTGTTGTCTGCTATTTGCCGTTACTAGCTGACCGCATTTCGGGCAGCTTGTCTTTTCTCCGTGTTTCCATCCTTTCTTTTTCCAACTGCTGCATCCACAGGCTGTGCAACTGTATGTAGTTCTCTTTCCAACTTTTTTGATAAAAAGTATGTGCCCCGGAAAAATCTTCTGATCCAACCAATCCTCTACTTTATCCGGTACGCATGGAATTTCTGCCATCATATCATTAATCCGGTCCACTTTCCGCTCCATTGCTTTTTGCCTGTTCGCTTCATTTATTTCGTCCTCATAAACACCTATTCTCCATGTATCCAGGAAATCCAACGCTCTCTGTTTATCCTCGATGGATTCCCATGCGATACAATCGTCAAGATCGCAATAGTAGCTTTTTACCGGTTCCTTTCCCATACACACTCTGGCTGCATTGTTCAGTTTGCAGATGCGCCATGTTCCATTGATCCAAGCATTATAACCATCTTCGTTTGCGAAATACCTGCCTTTCAAAACTCCTTTATGAAACAGGCTGATTTCTATCGCCTGCTCTCCTTTTACTTCCAGAATCTGACTTACAGCGGTTATTTTGCCCCTTTCCGTATTCCCCGATGTACCACATGGTTCACATTTTAAGAATTTTGCCGCTCTCACTTCTTCTCGCCTCCCATGTAGTAATCCGTGATGATCTGCTTCGCTCTGGCCATCCCAGGAATTCCTAAAGTGACCTTACCGGCAGATACGCCTGCTGCCTTTATGATTCCCTTATCGATAGGCTGCTGATTTTTAAACGACCACATCAGGAGTGCTGCGATACACCCTTTCAGTGATTTTCCTTTCTTCCGGACATTGAACGCCAGTAGCTCATTTTCCATGCACTGGCCACGCAAATACTCTACCCAGTCCTTCATGATCTCTTTTGGCTTCAAATCTGCTACTTCAACATCAATCTTTCCCAGTGCCGCCGTCATGGCATCGCACAGTACCGGAATATCGCCAGACAGATACATCTCCACGTATTCTTTATCGATGCCATTCTCTTTGGCCATAGTTTTGATCGATGCTGTATCGCCCTCATTGAACAGATTTTCTGCAAGTTCATTTATTTCTCCAAACGTATCCATCTCTCCGAACTTATCAAACATTGTTTAGCTCCTCTCTGCCATTCTGGCGTGCTTCTTTGTTTTCCACCCAGCTGATCAGGGCTTCTGTTGCCACACGATAGCACTGCGTCTCCGATTCATTCTCTACTTTGATGATCATTCGTTTCTTGATGCCGCTGCCCTGCCAGATACGGATCCAGCAATCATCAAAAATGGATGCATGTGCTGACATTTTCAGTCCATATTTTCGGCACACCGCATCATATTCCTCATAGAATCGTTGTAACGCCTGTCTGCGTTCAGCTTCGTTTTCCACGTCATATTCCATCTGTCTATATCTCCTGCCCTTATCTTCTTACCAGTTCGCCGCTTTTAGCCATGTGTGCCAGCTCATTCATTGAAAATGATTCCACATAGCTTGTGTGATCACCGAACATATTCACAAAATGCAGCCGGAATCTGATGAACCTTTCATGCTCCGGGATATGCTCCACTACGGCATTTATCCACTTTTTATCCTTTAACTCTAAGGCTCCTGTTTTATAAATTCTGTATCTCTGTCCTACCTTGAACATCGTGTTCTCCCTTTCTCAAAATGGCAGTTCTCCCAGATCAATATCAAGGAACTCTATCCTGCCCTCTTTGTGTTCTTTAGTGCTCTCCTGCTGCCATTTACCGGTAATCTCTTCATGCATCCAGTTCCGACCAAACTCCTGCATGTAGCGTTCATGTAAATACTTACGTTCAAACGCCTGCTGCCCGATCTGGCACAGAAAGATCCGGACGTTTCGGTTTGTATGCACCGCATCCGGTCCATATTCATGATGCGCTACGCATAGATATACCCACAGACCGTAATGCTCTGATTTCTTACGATTTGCGGTTCCGAACATGATATGGTGTCTGTGCAATCCTGTAGATGGCAATTCTCCGTAATATCCCTGTTCACCAGCCAGATATCTGCAGATATAGCACTCTTTTTCCCTCTGTACGATGCTTTTACTCATTAGCTAAACGGTAGCTCCTCTTCCAGTCCGTCCGGGATTTCCATGAAGCCATCCTCTCTTGTCATCGGTGCCGGATTCTGCTGCGCGATCTGTCCTGCTGTCTTGCTTTCGGCAAACTCCTGCTCTTCCACGACGACATCTGTGGTGTAAACTTTCTGTCCGTCACGGTTGGTATAGCTTCCGGTCTGGATACGGCCTGCGAGGACAATCTTGGTTCCTTTACGCAGATATTTTTCTGCAAACTCTGCCTGGCGGCCAAATGCTACACAGCTGATAAAGTCAGCCTTTTGTTCCCCATCGCGGTTAAATCTCCTGTTTACTGCCAGTGAATAACGTGCAGTACAGGTCTGCTCCTGCGCAGAGTTCGGCTGTGTATACCGGATGTCCGGATCTCTGGTCAACCTCCCCATTAGAATGACTTTATTCATGTTTCATTTTCTCCTTTCAAATGCTCACAAATGGTGATTTTTATCTTACGGACAGGCTTTTACTGTCCTTTAAGTTCTTTGTACTGTCCTATCTCAAGATCTGCATTTTTCATTTCATTTTGCATCCAGGCAGTATACGGACTTTTGCATGTATATTTCACTTGCAGGTTGTGGATTTTCGTCTGCTGCTCAATCTGTTCCCACAAATCCCTGTTCTTAATCTCTTTTCCATCAGATCTTGTCCATCCGTCTGTTTTCCATTCCTGCAGCCATCCAAGCATCAAGGCAGACTCCAGGTAATGCAGGTCTGTATAGATTGTCACGCAGCATCCTGGTTTTAGATGCCTCAGTGCCCGGATCACCGCCGACAAGACCAGACGGTTTCCGGAAGCTTCCATGCATCCAATTTCTGACTTGGTGTAAGTATTACCTGCAGGCGAAATGTATTCCAGTACATAACAAAAGCTGGCCTTCCCGGGCTTAATCCTTTTACCGGATACGTCTATGTACAAAGAGACTTCCATCATTCTCGCTTCACTCCTCTTCTTACTTTTTCCGGTATCAACCTAATCATGGTATATCTACGGTATTTGTATCCTGTAACCGGATTGATGCCTTCATGGATCCGTGCTATGTAGTAACCTTTTTTCGGCTTCGGCTCAGCTTTCCATCTATGCAGCTTGTCCACCTTCGGCTCTGGTAGCGGCATGTTCCGGCTAGTGTTGTAGTTTGCTTCTGCTATTCTTGGTTTTCCACGTGTGCCATCTATCTTTTTTTCGGTAGTGTGCTCATCTTTCGTCATGTAGTTGGCTAACTTTGTGAAATCCTCATCATAGTTTTTGCTATGTTTGATTTCTATGGACCAGGTGCCACCCTTCGTCCATGCTTTCTGTATGATGCTGACCGTATCCCCGATCTCATTGATCACCAGATGGATATGCCAAGCTCCCTTTGTTCCTTTTTCGATGTTTCGGATCCAAAACACCTCATAGCCACGTTTCTTGTATTCACGTCGCACGTACCGCATTGCCTTCTGAAAATCTTTCAGTGCATCCTGCATGGTCGGTGGTCTATTTTCTACCTCATAGGTCCATGTGGCCAAAATATCTCCCCTCTTGAAATATGCCAGCATCTTCTGCCTGCACCGCTTCGCTTTATTCTGTGCATTGACTATGCGAATCTGTTCCTGTGTCGGCTTGACTCTCTTCTGCCGTTTCTCGCCGGGTGCCCCATACCTGCCATCATGGAACTCTTCCACATCGATTATGTCTCCCTTCCGGAAGTTGTATTTTTTTCTCCTGATCATAGCTGTTTGTCCCAACTTTAATATCTTTATCGAGTCTGAATACCGGCTTTAAACCGGTTGTAACTCTGAAATATTCCGAAAAAAGGTTTTTTAATGTCCGGACAGGATTTCCCTGGCCGGACTATATGATTCCACCGCCCTGCAGTCGGACGTTTGTATGTATTTATAATCAAGTAAGAAGATGTCTACTGCAGCTAACGTATCAATAATTATTTGAGAGTTTTTGGTTTTAAACATCCGACTGCAGGACGGTGGAATATTCATTTTTTTATCATCAACACATAGTGGAATAGAACCCCATCTGTCGAAAAGTCACATTACCATGGGTTACTGTGCGCCAATAGCACGACCTTCCGCACTCGATTCGCACCGGAAGATGCAGCGCCGCTGCTATCACCTCAATTCCTTTGCTTATGTCTACATGTTCATATATGTACAGCTGTCCTTTTCCTGTAAATCCGCTGATCCGCTCCATTCCATCAGCGATCCGGTTGCACTGCTCTTCGATGTACTTTAACTTTGCTTTTTCCATTTACTTTTCATCTCCCATCTGGTATACTCCAGACATAGGTTTTATCCCTATGTCATTGGTTTAGAGCGTGTACTTTCTCAGGGTCTCACGCTCTTTTAATTTGTTCAGAATAATTCCTGCACCGGCAATCACCAGTCCAACAGCTGTGATCTTCACCGCCAGAATGAATCCGGCTTGTCCCTCACTAGACAGCCCCATCATTCCGATGGAGGCTATTCCAAGTCCTGTGGCACACAGTCCGAATGCAATCTTATTTTTCATCTTCTGTATCCTCCAGATTAATTTCTTCTACTACCGAAATCATCATTAATCCAAGCACCGCAACGCCTCCGGCCAACATCACCAGGATTGCATTTATTACCGTGTGTGGTCTGCCAAAATACAGGAATACAAACACGGCTGCTGCCACTATCGATGTGATGATTCCGGCAATTTTCATCTTGTTCATGGTTTTATCCTTCCTTTGCTTCTGGCATATTCTCCTGCTCAGCTTTCTCTTTCTTCACACGCTCTGCATGCTTCAGAAAGCGTTCCGCCGCCTTCATCAGTGCATTCTTGCGCTTCGCTCTCTCCTCTTCTGGAAGATCTGGGAAATGCACTCTGACTTTACATCCATCAATGTTAAATGTCTTTACCTTGGAATATGTCATGCTCTCACCTTCCTCTCTTAGAAGATATGTACTTGTGGGTTGTCTGGTTACGCTTTGCATTTGCTTTTTTCGTTGCTGTCTCCTATAATCGATACACAGGCTCCCGCCAGAGCTGAGTACAAATGAAAGGAGACAATAATTTGAAACTAAACAACGATTGTGTTCGCGATATCCTTTTAACCTTGGAAGAAATATGTACATATGATTCTTCTTTTTCCTATGATATGGATAACGACAAGCCACATTTACTTACTCCATATACACACGATGAAATTCTTTACCATGTAAATCAATGCAGAATGGCTAACTTAATTATTGATGTGCATTTCTATGATGGCGGTGACAGCTTTGATATCGGCGACTTATCACCATCCGGGCATCAATATTTAGCCAATATTCGCTCGGATAAAATCTGGAATAAGACCAAAAAAGTTGCTAGTGAAATTGGTGTAAATTCGTTATCTGCGATGACACAAATCTCTACACAAATCATCTCGTCAATCATAAAATCACATTTTGGTCTTGCGTAAATCTTCCAGTACATGCTGGATTACAAATTTCTTGCACTCAATCATCTCTTCTTTAGATGGTTGGGTGTTTGTATTTTGGAGAATCCATACTATCAGTGCATACTTGGTCAACCAATTGTTCAGACATGTAACACCAGAAACGGCAATTGCTGCTATTCCCAGAATATGTATCCATACCATCATTTTCACCTCTTGAATTTTTATAAAGTAATTTTCCTCTGATTCAAACTATCCAACATTTCATGTAATACATGTTCAACAATCTCCACTGTCCGGGCTTCTTCTGGAAGTTCGGACAAAACTGTTTCTAATCCCGAATTAGCAGCATTATCAATACACTTTTGCGATACACGAACGGGTACTTTCTCCATTTCTTCACGAAGAGAATTTATTACCTCAAACATCGCTCTCCCCTCCTCTCTACACATTCCTCTCTGCTGGATAAAATTCCATTGGATCTAATTCTAAATGCTTACACAACGCTAAAAATTCATCCACTCTCAAATCTCTGTCTCTTTTTTCGTTAGATAAGCTATCGTACAGAGCCATATACGGCACACATGTCTTTCTTGATATTTCAGACAGATTAAATCCTTTTTTTCTGATATACTCAGAAATTTGTTTTGTTGCCCCGTCCATTTTTTCACCTCATTTCCAAGTTTCTTAGAACTTGTCTGTATCATATTCTCATTTTCTTAGAATGTCAATACTTTTTTCTAATATTCTTAGAATTTTTATTGACACGTTAAAAAGTGAGTGCTATATTCAAATTACAAATTCCTATGATTTGACTAACAAGGAGGTTTGATTATGGAAAGTTCTATTGGTGAAACATTAAAGAAATGTCGAATCGAAGCTGGAAAATCTGTAAAAGAAATTTCTGATTTATTAATTTCAAAAGGATTCAAAGCTTCTGAAAAGACTATATATAGTTGGGAAAAGGGCAATAGCCAACCAACACCAGATGCTTTATTAATTATGTGCAAAGCCTATGGTGTTTCTGATGTTTTAAGTACATTTGGTTATGCTGAACCAGTTAATTCCCCTTCCACCATCGCAGCACACTTCGATGGTGATGAATATACCGAAGATGAACTTGACGAAATTCGCCAGTTCGCTGAATTTGTTAAAAACAAACGTAAATAATTGTGCTTAATTTGCTACGGCATTTTAATAAATATTATTTTTAAAGGAGAAATTATCATGAAGAAAAAAATTTTTACTGCATTACTTGTTGGTTCTATAATTTTGTCTGTAACCGCCTGCGGTTCCACTAAATCAAACGATTCCGCTGTTTCTGCAAAAAATGAAGTTTCACAGGATAAAACCGAAAAAGTTAAAGAACCTGTTGATTTGACTGGAACATGGAAATCAGAAGACAATGATGGTTCTTGGATGGAAGCGACTATTAATGACAATACGATTTCTATTGATTGGGTTTCTGATAATGGAGATACAAAATCTATTTATTGGGTAGGCTCTTATACTGCACCAACCGAATATTCAGATGAATACACATGGACTTCTACGAATGATAAAGAGCAAACAGAAAGTGCTCTCCTTGCATCCTCTGATGATACCAAGGATTTTACTTATTCTGATTCTGACAAAGAACTTTCTTATCAAGCATCTATGATGGGCACTACAACTACAGTAAGAATGACAAAATCTGAATAGAATAATGTTCTTATCGGAAGATCGTGTGTAACGACTTCCTCATTAAGAGCATTATTACTAACAGGAGGTGTCCGCATGAATATATATGAAGAAATGCAAGATCGGGCATATAATGCCGGTATGAACGTTATTGGATATACTTTTAGAAATAAAACCATAAAAGGATTATACTGCGATGGCACTGCTGCCATTAGCAATAACATAGATACTAATGCCGAAAAAGCTTGTGTGCTGGCTGAAGAAATGGGACATCACTATACTTCTGCTGGGAACATTATAGATCAAACAGACGAACAGAACCGAAAACAAGAGTTTCGTGCCAGAATGTGGGCATACAATGAAATGATTGGATTAATGGGTATTGTAAGAGCATTTCATCATGGATGCCGCAGCACCTATGAAGTAGCTGAATATTTGGAAGTGACAGAAGAATTTCTGAATGATGCACTGAACGCATACAGGGATAAATATGGAGTGTACACCACGGTAGACAACTACATAATCTATTTTATCCCAGGTTTGACTGTATTTAAAAAAGAATAAAAAATTTTACACTGTTATTACTACCAATGACAATTTATGGTAATTTGCTACGGCATTTTATAAATATTTTTACAAAAGGAGATTTTTACTATGATTGATTTCAAAAACGGAAGCTTTATCAAGCTGAAAGACACAAAAAAATTCCACAATGAAAGCTTAATCAAGCCACTTTTTGTTCCAGGCGAAGAATTTCTCGGTGAGTACCAGGCAATCAGAGATTTTGTTATCTTTACAAACAAAAGGGTAATTGCTGTCAATGTTCAGGGCATGACAGGAAAGAAAAAAGACTTTACTACTCTTCCATATTCAAAAATCCAGGCATTTTCTATTGAGACAGCCGGTGTGATTGATCTTGATAGTGAGTTGGAACTCTATTTCAGTAGTCTGGGAAAAGTTAAATTTGAGTTCACTGGATCCAGCAATATTGTTGAGATTGGAAGAACTATTTCACAATATATTTTATAATTTACACTCCCCTGTTCCTCGTGATCGGGGGAGCAATGAAAAACTGAATAATATACTTACCAGGGGAGCTGGGAAGGTATGCAGTCATCCGTTCTAATCCTGTTAGAGAGGGTGACGCTTATGTCTACATATGAAGAATTCATGGTGATTTTAACCGTGGCGATGCTCATTGTGGCAATTCTGAATTATAAGAAATAAGCAAGCTACCTTGTCTCTTGGCCGGAGTAGGTAGCTTGCTTGAATAGTAACTATTAACTTTGCACCGGAGCGGATAGGCTTCATCTATCTCCCGGCTTTCCTGTTAAGTATATTATAGCAAATACATTTTGAATGTCAATTTTTTGTTTTGACCATCTCGGTGAATGCACCGGAATGGTTTATTTGACAATATGTAAGAATCACTTACAAGCTTAAAATATACATTTTTTTAGTATAACAAATTGCATTTTTTCAGACTATATTATATACTTGGTCTAAAAATAAACGTTTTTTTAGACTATATTACGGCTTAGTATAAAATTCTAAGGAAAAATAGACTATTTGTTTTATAGTACAAAAATAGGGAATATTTTATACTAACAAATTAAATCGTCTATTTTTTCAAATTAACAAAAGAAAAGGGGCGAGATGCGCAATGAATTTTGAGGAGATTTATAAAAACGTGCCAAAACCACATATACCAGAAAAACTACCAGTCGATCTTTCATCATTATACGATTGTGAAGTAATAAAACTAATCTCTAAAGCCAATAATGCAATCGGCGTATACAGAGGTTTTTTAATTAATACAATCAATCCTATGTTGTTGATTTCACCTTTGGTGTCACAAGAAGCAGTGCTTTCATCAAAACTCGAAGGAACTCATGCTACAATAGAGGATTTCATTAATTATGATGCCGGAAATGAAGTATCCATATCGAAAGATGAAATGCAGGAGATAATAAATTATAGAAGTGCATTATTTTACGCATTAGATAAGATAGCGACCATTTCAGATAATTCTGAAGAAGGAATTCATAAATTGCCATTAAGTGTTCGTTTAATTAAAGAAATGCATAAAATATTATTAGATAATGTAAGAGGTAAAACAAAGACACCTGGCGAATTCAAAACAGAGCAAAATTACATCGGAAGCATAAACGAAATAACATTTACACCACTTTCTCCGGAATTAACGCTAGATTACATGACTAATTTAGAAAATTATATTCATTACGATGAAGTAGACTTATTGGTACAGGCGGCGCTAATTCATTGTCAATTTGAAATGATCCATCCCTTTAAAGATGGAAACGGAAGAATCGGTCGTCTTCTTATTCCGTTATTTTTATATTACAGAGATATGCTCCCAGTTCCAACATTTTACATGAGCGCATTTTTTGAGAAAGACAGGAGTTTGTATCTTCAAAAATTATCAGCAGTTTCCAAAAATAACGATTATGGTACCTGGATTAAATATTTCTTAGAAGGTGTCATTGAACAAGCTGAGATCAATACAATAAAAGCACGTGCCCTGTTGGATAAATACAATGAATTTAAAGAAATTTGTGTATCGGATATGAGTTCCAAATACTCCATAATACTACTAGATGAAATTTTCAAAAAACCAGCCTTTAAGGCAAAACATCTCCAAAACACTATACCTGGAAGCAAAGCAACATTATATAATATGTTAGATGAATTTGTTTCTAAAGGAATATTGCAGAAAGATGACAAGAGTAGAAATGCAACATACTTTTGTCCAGCAATATTATATTTGCTAAAATAAATCTTATAGTTTAAAAACAACCGAAAATAAAAACCGGCTCCTGCGTCAACAGGAACCGGCAATAGAATATGTATCCGAAGATAATACTCTGCAATGACAAAAATATTGTATCATCTTCGGAACAGCTTCGCAAGCGGAACACCCGTTCCCCGCTGGCTGTTATTTTTATACCCATTTTTACATATTTTTACTTAGGAGGATGATGACATGCAGGAAACAAACATCTCTATCAATGAAATTATCATGTATCTGCGCAAATCCCGATCAGATGATCCGTATATGACTGTGGAAGAAGTCCTGGCTCGGCATGAGCGGCAGCTCCAGGAATATGCTCTCTCCTCTTTCGGATCCATCATTCCGGAAGAACGGATTTTCCGGGAAGTTGTTTCCGGGGAAACCATTGCGGACCGTCCGGTTATGCAAAGCGTCATGAAATACCTTGAGAGCGGTCAGATCAAAGGTGTGCTGGTCATTGAGCCACAACGTCTCTCCCGTGGCGATCTGGAGGACTGCGGACGCATTATTAATGCATTCCGGTATACAAATACTCTGGTCCTTACTCCACCGAAAACTTATGACCTCTCTGACGAGTACGACCGGAAATTTTTTGAAATGGAACTGACCAGGGGAAATGATTATCTGGAATATACCAAGAAGATTCTGAACCGAGGGCGGCTGGCATCCGTCAAGCAGGGAAACTACATCGGGAGCATCGCTCCTTACGGATATCGCAAGATTAAAACCGGCAGTGGAAAAGATACCGCACACACGCTCGAAATCGTTCCTGAGCAGGCTGACGCTGTCAGAATGATGGCGCAACTCTACCTTGCAGGAAATGGATTCACACGGATAGCTGCGCATCTGGATTCTCTTGGAATCAAGCCATTGAAATCTGATCACTGGTCTCCTGCTGCCATCAGTGATATTTTATCCAATCCGGTTTATATTGGGATGATACGCTGGAATCATTTTAAAACAATCAAAACAATGCAAAATGGCCAGATTGTAAAATCCCGTCCTACCAACCACGATACAGATTACATCCTGGTGCCAGGCAAGCATCCTGCCATTCTCGATCAGGGAACCTTTGACGCCATTGCACAGCGCCGTGGGAAATCTCCAAAGATAAAACGTGGTCATGAATTGAGAAATCCATTTGCCGGACTGGTCTATTGTGGAACTGCCGGATGCGGACGCTCCATGACATTCAAACAGTTTACAAACTACCGGAGCAAAGTTCCCCGCCGGTCAGAAAGCATGATCTGTCCAAATCAACGTATCTGCCATACCAAATCGGTACAATATAGTGCTTTTGTGGAACGTGTAAAAGAAATATTATCAAAGACGGTGGATGATTTTGAAATTAAATTACAGAATGATGATGGGAATATTGTCCGGATCCATGAGAATATCATCCGGAATCTGGAACAGGATCTATTGAAATTAAAGGATAAGGATCTGCGTCAGAAAGATGCTTACGAAGATGGGATTTATACCAAAGAAGAATATGCTTCCAGAAATGCCAAGCTACAGGAACAGATCTGCGAAGTGCAGCTTTCCATCCAGCGGGCAAAAGATACCATGCCACCGGAAGTTGATTACCAGGAACGGGTTTCCCGATTTTCTGACTGCCTGTCTAAATTTGAAGATACGGATATTTCAGCATCGGAAATGAACTTACTCCTCAAATCCTGCATTGAAAAAATCATATATCACAATTCTAGTGAATCCAAGCCTGGTATCGGACGATTCGTTGCCAACCCCTTTGAACTGGATATCTACCTGCGCCTGTGATCTTTGGGCGCAGGCATTATTTTTACTGTATTAAGGCTTTTTCTGCCTGCAATCTCCTACTTTTATGCAAAAATAATCACTTCCATCATGTATGAGCGAATGAACTGGCTCATATGGAAATGATCTGCGCTATAGTGCGACAGCTGACACAAGATCTGACACCGGAAGAAATCCAGAAAAGCGGGTTTGATACCTACTATGTAGATCACACGCTCGGTCTTTGGCCGGCAGCTGCCAGCGGCATTCCACATAATGCCTGTGAATACCAGTCAAAAGGCGATCCGATTACAGATCTTTTCGAAAATATGGCTGCTGAACAGAAAGCACGGACAACTTACGACAATATTCTTCGTCTGGTCAAAGATCCGGAGGTGTGTGACCCAATCCGCTTTCTGCGGGAACGTGAAGTCGTACACTTCCAGCGTTTTGGCGAAGGTCTCCGCCTTGTGACAGACCGGTTAAATTCCAAAAACTTCTATGCGTTCAATCCGGCTTTTGATGCAAAATCATCCTGTTAAAACAATACAGCAAAACAGACATTTGCAATCTGTTTTTGCTACTTGCACATGAGACCTGGCGCATGATTCTGCGCACCATAAGCTGACAGATTCTTTTCTAAATCACCTGCGCCTGTTATTTTTCAAGGCGCAGGTAATCTTTATTACGTAGCAAAAAAATACTGCAAGCAACATTTGTTACCTGCAGTATTTTTCGGGTTGGGCTGTTTTTATAAAAAACAGAGCAGTTCGTAGGGGAATCGAACCCCTGTTTTCGCCGTGAGAGGGCGACGTCTTAACCGCTTGACCAACGAACCATATCTTATTTACTTTTTTGAAAACATTAAACAGTTCGTAGGGGAATCGAACCCCTGTTTTCGCCGTGAGAGGGCGACGTCTTAACCGCTTGACCAACGAACCACATCTTATTTACTTTTTTGAAAAACATTAAACAGTTCGTAGGGGAATCGAACCCCTGTTTTCGCCGTGAGAGGGCGACGTCTTAACCGCTTGACCAACGAACCATATCTTATTTACTTTTTTTGAAAACATTAAACAGTTCGTAGGGGAATCGAACCCCTGTTTTCGCCGTGAGAGGGCGACGTCTTAACCGCTTGACCAACGAACCACAACAATCGGTATTATACAGAAACTAGCGTTTGCTGTCAACACTTTTTTTGCAATTTTCTCGTTTTTTTGTATAATTCCATCAAATATATACAATTATACAAATACATATCAATTCATTCTATTTCCGGCTGTAAAATCATGCAACATGATTCCACAACCAGAAAGCAAATGATATTTTTTATCAGACAATTAATTTCTGAATAAAAATTAAGCTAATTTAGCTTTTGCAGCTTCTACTAATGCAGCAAATCCTTCTGCATCGTTTACAGCCATCTCAGCCAGCATTTTTCTGTTGATCTCGATATCAGCCAGTTTTAAGCCGTACATGAATTTGCTGTAAGATAAACCGTTCAGTCTGGCTGCAGCATTGATACGAGCGATCCAGAGCTGTCTGAACTGTCTCTTTTTCTGTTTTCTTCCTGCATAAGCACTTGTAAGAGCACGCATTACAGACTGTTTTGCGATTCTGTACTGTTTGGATCTTGCTCCTCTGTAACCTTTAGCCAGTTTTAATGTTCTATTATGTCTTTTTTTTGCGTTTAATCCGCCTTTTACTCTTGCCATTTACGTCATCCTCCTAATCTTCTATCTTACAGATACGGTAAGATTTTTTTCATGTTCTTAACATTAGTAGCATCTGTGATAGTTGCTTTTCTAAGATTTCTTTTTCTCTTAGCGCTTTTCTTTGTTAAGATGTGACTCTTATAAGCTTTATTTCTTTTTAACTGTCCTGTTCCTGTTTTTTTGAAACGTTTTGCTGCTGCTCTGCTGGTTTTCATTTTTGGCATAATGAAATTCCTCCTTGATAAATAGTCTAATTAGCGTTTTTCGGCCAGCACCATTGTCATGCTGCGGCCTTCCATCTTCGGTGCCTTCTCCACTGTCGCTATTTCAGAAAGCGCCTCAGCAAAATCATCCAAGATGTGTTTGCTGTTCTGGACATGAGCCATCTCACGTCCACGGAAACGCAGGGATACTTTCACCTTATCACCTTTTGTGATAAACTTTCTGGCTGCGTTTATTTTGGTGTTTAAATCATTGGATTCAATATTCGGTGACAAACGCACTTCCTTGATCTCCACAGTTTTCTGCTTTTTGCGAGCTTCCTTCTCTTTGCGCGCCATTTCATAACGGTACTTTCCGTAATCAATAATCTTGCAAACAGGCGGTTTCGCTGTCGGAGCGATTTTCACTAAATCAAGCTCTGCTTCCTGCGCCAGTTTGAACGCTTCTCTTGCAGACATGATACCAAGCTGAGTACCATCTGCACCAATTACACGAACTTCTCTGTCTCTGATCTGTTCATTAATCATTAAATCGCTAATGGTTTTGCACCTCCATAAAAAAAGTGGATAGGCAGACTATCCACAATCAAATCAAATGTATTTGAATCATAACCGCCGGTCGCCCACTTGCGCCGAGGTGAGAGTGGATACTCTACTTTGTCTTCAACAACTCTGATACTATACCATACTTTTTTTTCAGCGTCAACCGGTTTTTGTAATATTTTTTATCTGTTTTTACAAATAAATGTTACAGTCCACACACGCCATTCCATAAAGTAAAATATAGTACAAATCCGGTTCCCATATTCCTTCTTGCATAGATTTTACTTTTTTATTATACTACTTTTGAAATAATTTTCCACATATATCTTTGGATATTTCGAAAAAATTATCTATCAACATTTAGGTGTTTTGACACCTTAATCTTATAAATAAAGAAAGGACATGTTTCCTATGAATAAAACCATTGATTTACATGTACACTCCACTGCTTCTGACGGTACTTTCACCCCGACAGAACTCGTTACAGAAGCAAAACGATGCGGTCTCTCCGCTTTTGCGTTAACCGACCATGATACCGTTGACGGTATTTCCGAAGCACTTGCTGCCGGCGAAGCCTCCGGGTTCGAAGTTATCCCAGGTGTGGAACTTTCCACAGAATACAACGAAACGGAAATCCATGTCGTCGGACTCTTTATTGATCCTGCCAATACCGAACTTCAGGCAGAACTTGCAAAATTCCGTGATAACCGGGACAACCGCAATCTGAAAATGATAGAAAAACTTCAGGAAGAGGGATTCCGGATCACCGCAGAAGATCTGTATCGTCTGAATCCGGATACCGTGGTGGCACGTCCACACATTGCAAGATATCTGGTGGATTCCGGACAGGTAAAAGATCTGAAAACCGTGTTTGACAAATACATCGGCGACGGTTGCAAATGCTATGTGGACCGCTATAAAATCACACCGATGCAGGCAGTGGCTCTGATCCATCAGGCCGGCGGACTGGCAATTCTCGCACATCCATGTCTTTATAAGATGAAACGTGCAGAGCTGACCGCCATGATCGAAGAACTTGTGGCTGCAGGTCTGAACGGCATTGAGGCAGTATATTCCTGCAACCAGGGTTCCGATGAAAAAGATTTCCGGGCAATGGCAGAAAAATATCATCTGCTGCTCTCCGGCGGTTCTGATTTCCATGGTGCAAATAAGCCATATATTCATCTTGGCACCGGAAAGGGAACGATGTCCGTGCCGCATGAATTTCTGGAAGCTATGAGAACTTCTTTTACAAAGTAACATGCGAAGTGTAGAGTGCAGTGATTCTGGTCAGCTTACGCTGACCAGAATCACGCACCAAGTCTCACGTGCGTTCGACTTGAATATCAGGGGAAAACTTTTCAATCACCTCTGCCACGCCGTCTTCGTTATTATCGTGCTCTGTGATATAATCTGCAGCATCTTTCACGCTCTGCACCGCATTTTTCATAGCCACTCCCACACCGGCATTTCGGATCATACTGATATCATTCTCCTCATCTCCGATGGCCACCGCATGTTCAATCGGTACTCCAAGGAAATCACACAAAAACGCTACACCGTATCCTTTATTCGCCCCAAGCGGACAATACTCCAGATATTCTTTGCAGGAGAAAAAGCTGCTGCACTTTTCTTTCTCCCACTCTGCATGTGCCTGCTGAAATGCTTCCAGCCGTTCTTTATGCTCCAGATCGATCAGAAGCATTTTGGGCGGTTCCTCATACAGCATACTGTTCAGATTTCCGGTAATCCTGCATGGCATTCCGGTCTTTTTCGTATAGAAATCAAGTTCTTTACTTCGTTCTGCCGCAAGCACCTGTGTATCAGAATAGGTCTGAATATGTATACCTGCTTCTGTCGCTTCCCGCAACAGATACTCAGCATACTCGATTGGCAGACGCTTGTTGCTCAGGATACAATCTGCAGAAAAATCGTAAATGGTTCCGCCATTGTATGCTACCAGGTAGCAGCCCGGTCGTGTTAATCCAAGTTCTTTTGCAATTCTCCGTCCGCTGCTGACAGCCCGGCCGGTCGCAAGGGCGATATAATGCCCCTGATCCACTGCATTCCGCAGTGCTTCCCGATTTTTATCTGAAATCGTTTTATCATCCCTCATTAAAGTTCCGTCAAAATCAATAAAGAATATCTTTTTTTCCATATGACTGCCTCCTATGATCCATATTCCGTTTCCCAAAAGGTGTTACTTCATAAGTAATTTTCAGAACATTTCCCCTTTATTAACATAATTGTATCATAGTTTCCGATTTGTTACTATCTGTAATTTCCCAAAATTTTAAAATTCCGGGCTTCATCCCGCAGACCAAGCACTGCATTTTTGATGGCACTGTCATTCAGATTACCACTGAGATCCATAAAGAAACGATAATCCAACGGATCTCTGGAAATAACAATGGACTCAATCCGGTTCATATTCAGATTGTTGTAAGTCAAATGAGACATCAGATGATACAGGGAACCGCAGGCATCCGGTGCCTCAAAACAGATGCTGATCTTATCCGCACCACTCAAAGTAACACGGTCTTTGGAAATCAGCAGATAGCGGTCTTTTGGCTGCGGGCTTGTCTCGTATTCTTCCAGAATATAAAACCCATACTCTGCTACCAGATTGTAATTGGCAGACACATAGCCTGAGGCCGGATCCTGCATTGGAAGAAACGCAAAATTAACTTCTTCCCGCTGTAATACATCACAGGCTTCCCGCCAGTCCGTGCATTTCTGCAGACCACATTCTTCCGGAAAATAACTTTTTGCCGCGTCTTCGGAAGCCGGAATAAATGCTGCTGCTGCATGGGTGAAGTCAAGTTCCTTCACCTCTACAAAACCAGTTGGCGCAAATTTTCCATGCTCTGTCAGAAGCTGATACTGTCGTTTTCTGCTGACAGACATGATATGCTCGAACAACTCTCTGACGCCATGACTGTTAAACTCAGAATGTGCCAGTTCTGCCACAGAATCCAGTTTTGATACCTCGCGTTCCTTATCAAACACTGCTTTCCCGGTGGAAATCTTGTATTCCGCCACCTGAGTCGTCAGTATCATACGATTTTCAAACAATTCTACGATCTGACGATCAATGCCATCAATCTCATTTCGAATATCCAGTAAATCTTTCATCTGTCTTACTCCTTACGTTCATCCGTATTTTCACTAAATTCAAGAATGCCCTCGGCATTCTCTCTGCTTTATCGCCATCTTTGAATAATTTACAAAAACATTTTTACAGGTCAAATAGCGACAGCTGATTGGATTCCGGAAGATCTGACAGGATTCCCAGTTCTACCATCTTATCAATCACTGTCTTACTTACTTTTGTACGTTGACGAAAATCATCTCTTGAAAGGAATTTTCCATCCTTTGCCGCTTCCACCACTGCGTCAGCTGCCTTATCTCCCAGACCGTCAATGGTACTGATCGATGGCATCAGTTTATCATCAATGATCTGAAAATGATGTGCTTTTGCCCGATACAGGTCAATTGGTAAAAATTCAAATCCACGGGCGTACATTTCCTGTACGATACGCATGTCTTTGTAAGTATCCTGTTCCTTTTTGGACAGTTCATCCTTCCGCCGTTCATATTCATGCATATGATGTTCCAAACGTTCTTTCCCCTGACACATCAGTTCATAGTTAAAAGATGTGGCACGGATACTGAAAAATGCCGCATAATAAGCAAGTGGATAAAATACCTTGCACCAGGCAATACGCCACGCCATCATAACATAAGCCGCCGCATGGGCTTTCGGGAACATATATTTGATTTTTTCACAGGACCACACATACCAGTCCGGCACACCGTGATCCAGCATATCCTGTTTATATTCCGGCCATTCTTTACATTTTCCATTGGCAACGGCACCTTTTCGTACACGCTCCATAATCGTAAATGCTTCTTCACTGTCCAGCCCTTTACCGATCAAATACGTCATAATATCATCTCTCGTACAGATTGCCGTAGAAATGGTTGCTTTTCCTTCCTGAATCAGCGTCTGGGCATTTCCAAGCCATACGTCTGTTCCATGCGACAGTCCTGCGATTCGGACCAGATCCGAAAATGCCTGCGGTTTGGTATCGATCAGCATCTGCATCGCGAAATCAGTACCAAACTCCGGGATTCCAAGAGCTCCAAGCTTACAGCCACCAATATCTTCCGGCTCAATGCCAAGGGCTGAAGTATTCTGGAATAAAGACATGACTTCCGGGCTGTCCAGCGGGATCGTCTGCGGATCCACACCAGTCAGATCCTGAAGCATACGGATCATGGTCGGATCATCGTGTCCGAGAATATCAAGTTTCAACAAGTTGTGGTCAATGGAATGGTAATCAAAATGCGTCGTGATAATATCTGTCGTCATATCGTTGGCCGGATGCTGCACCGGTGTAAAGGAATAAATATTTTCCCCTAGCGGAAGCACAATGATTCCACCCGGATGCTGACCGGTAGTACGACGCACACCGACACAGCCCTGCACGATCCGGTCGATCTCACAATTCCGTTTGGGAACACCACGTTCCTCATAATAATGCTTCACATATCCGAATGCCGTTTTATCCGCAAGCGTTCCAATCGTTCCTGCACGAAATGTCTGACCGTCACCGAAAATAACCTCTGTATACTTGTGTGCTTTACTCTGATAATCGCCCGAGAAATTCAGGTCGATATCCGGCTCTTTGTTTCCCTTGAATCCAAGGAAAGTCTCGAATGGAATATCAAAGCCTTCCTTCATCAGCTTCTGACCACAGTGCGGACAATTACGGTCCGGCATATCACATCCGGCTTTTCCGGCATAGCCTTTTACAAGCTCTGAATCAAAATCCACATAATGACAGTTGCTGCAGATATAATGCGGGCTCAGCGGATTTACTTCCGTGATTCCTGCCATGGTTGCTACAAAGGACGATCCTACGGATCCTCGTGAACCTACCAGATACCCATCCTCATTTGATTTCCACACCAGTTTCTGTGCAATGATGTACATAACGGCAAATCCATTGGATATAATGGAATTCAATTCACGTTCCAACCGCTCAACTACCACCGGCGGAAGTTCTTCGCCATAAATCTCATGAGCTCTTGTATAACAGATTTCACGCAGCATGCCATCCGAATTTTCAATAACGGGCGGACACTTATCCGGTCTGACCGGTGAGATTTTCTCACACATATTTGCAATCTTATTTGTATTTTCAATGACTACTTCTTCCGCTTTTTCACTGCCCAGATATTCAAATTCTTTCAACATTTCCTCTGTTGTGCGAAGAAAAAGCGGTGCCTGCTGATCTGCATCATCAAAGCCCTTGCCTGCCATAATGATACTGCGATATATGGAATCTTCCGGATCCAGAAAGTGTACGTCACAGGTTGCTACCACAAGTTTATTAAACTGCTCCCCCAGTTCTACAATCTGCCGGTTTATATCCTTCAGATCTTCTTCCGATTCTATCGGTTCCTTATCACTGCGCAGCATAAACGCATTGTTTCCCAGTGGCTGAATTTCCAGATAATCATAGAACTGTACGATTCGTGCCACTTCTTCCTGCGTACTTCCACGCAACAACGTACGATACAACTCTCCCGCCTCACAGGCAGAACCAAGCAGAATTCCTTCCCGATATTTCATAAATTCGCTTTTTGGAATTTTCGGTCGGCGGTTATAATATTTGATATGGGAATCCGATACCAGACGATACAGATTTACTCGACCAATATCGTTCTGCGCCAGCATAATGGCATGGTAACTTGGCAGCTTTCGGATACTCTCCTCCGTATAGCTTTCCATCTGTTCCAGATTTTCCATAGTTTCTATGCCTCGTTCCCGCAGCATTTCCACAAATTTTGTAAATATCTCTGCTGTACAGGCAGCATCATCTACCGCACGATGATGATTTTCCAGAGAAATATTCAGTGCTTTTGCGATTGTATTTAACTTAAATCGATTCAGCGAAGGCAGCAGAACACGGGCTAAAGCTACCGTATCCAGTACAGTTTTTTCACATTCCAGACCTAACAGATCACAGTTATGCCTGATAAAACTCATATCAAAATCAGCATTATGTGCCACCATAACAGCATTCTGGCAGAATTCCATAAATTGCGGCAAAATCTCATGAATCATCGGCGCATCCAGTACCATATCGTCCGTGATATGAGTCAGCTGCTCAATCTCATATGGAATTGGTACTTTTGGATTGACAAAAGTAGAAAAACGTTCTGTAATGGAACCATTTACCACTTTTACAGCACCAATCTCAATAATTTTATTTTTGGCTGCACTGAATCCTGTTGTTTCCAGATCAAATACAACAAAACTATCTGCAAAGGTCTGCCCCATCGGGTTTTCTACCAGCCCTTTCAGATCGTCCACCAGATAGGCTTCCATACCATAAATGATTTTAAAATCATCATCCTTTCCAATTGCGTGGTTTGCATCCGGAAAAGCCTGTACATCTCCGTGATCGGTGATAGCAAGTGCTTTGTGTCCCCATTTCATGGCACGTTTGATGATATCTTTGACATCAGATACACCATCCATATCGCTCATCTTCGTATGGCAATGCAGTTCCACACGTTTCACCGGACTGGTATCCATACGGGTAGACACAAAGGACGGAATCTTCTTGATACCGATGACAGAACCGATGGTCAGTTCGCTGTCAAACCGGTCAATTGTTGTCACACCTTTGATTTTCAGAAATGCACCTTTCGCAATCCCTCCGTCTTTGATTTCCTTGAGATATTCATCCTTGCAGAACATTTTTACCATGATCGTGTCGGTAAAATCTGTAATAGAAAACATTAAAATAGTTTTCTCTCCACGGATCGGACGCTCGTCCATGGACAGAATCTGTCCACGGATGACAACTTCTCCCATCTCGCCCATAATCTGTTCAATGCGAATCGTCTCTTCTTCGAAATCACGGCCAAATATCACATCCGGATTGTCAGAACGTTTAAAAGAACCCCGCTCCCGGAAATCCCGGCTGCCGCCAAAATTCTTTCGGAAACCACCGTGTTCTTCCTGTTTTGCAGACTTCTTTCCTGCTGGCACGGCTTCCTTTTTGGCCGCCGGAGCTTCCGTCTTCTTTGCCGGAGCTGCTTTCTTCGCAGGCTTTGCAGCAGTCTCCCCGGTCTCCCATGGTACTTCCGATGCACCTGCTTCCTCACTCTCCAGATATTCTCCTTCAGAATGACGTTTTGCACCAAAACTGGACAGACGAATGACATTTTCCACTTCATTCTGCATCTTGAGATCTGCATTTTTCCGGTATTTGGATTCTTTTTTCTCATGAAACTCCATCTGAATCTGCACGGACAGATTACATCGTTCATTGAATATTTTTTCCAGAATGTGATAGATTTCTTCTTCTTTCTGATGCGCCAGTACAGAATCTTCCAGACTGATACGTAATGTGTTTTCCTCCACCACATCTACTTTTGCTTGACGCAGCAGGTTATACTCCAGCAGACTGTATCGATGAAATTCTGTCAGAATACTGCTCCAGTACACATCCAGCAGATTTTTCAGTGTATACTGTTCAGACAGCTGAAAATGTTCAATGATCTTGATATTCATCGTATGATGTGGAAACAGCTGTCGTTTCAGTTCACTTTCCAGAAAATATATTTTTTCTTTTGGCAAAAGTCTGCCGCATCCAAGGTAGATACGCAAAGAGTTTCTCTGTCTCGTTGTGGAAACTTTTGAAACTGTGGCATCATCCAGCATGCCATGCAGATCCGTATCCAGTTTTAACTGTGGAAATACTTCAAAAAAGCTTTTTGCCATTTATCTATTCACTCCAATTGATCAGTTCCTGTCGCAGTGCCTCCAGCAACTCTGCTTCCGGTACTTTTTTTATCACTTCTCCGCGACGGATGATCAGACCTTCCTGTTTTCCACCGCAGATACCAAGATCCGCTTCTTTCGCTTCCCCGGGTCCGTTTACCACGCAGCCCATTACAGCCACTTTTATATTCAGTGGAAATTCTGCCACCATGGTTTCTACTTTATTTGCCAGACTGATCAGATCCAGACTGGTACGTCCACAGGTCGGACAAGAAACAATCTCTATGCCACCGTTTCTCAGCCCCAGTGTTTTCAGAATCAGCTTGGCTGATTTGATTTCTTCCACCGGATCTCCGGTCAGAGATACACGGATTGTATCGCCAATCCCCTGATTTAGGATCAGTGCCAGACCGATGGAGGATTTGATATTTCCGCTGATGATTGTTCCAGACTCCGTGATTCCCACATGCAGCGGATAATCCGTCTGTTTTGAAATCAGTTCATGTGCTTTCACACACATCATAACATCTGAGGATTTGATGCTGATAACCAGATTATCATAGCCAAAATCCTCAATCATTTTCACTTTATCCAGTGCACTCTCTACGATTCCTTCTGCTGTCACACCATGATATTTCTCTACCAGTTCTTTTTCCAGTGAACCACTGTTTACACCGACACGGATTGGGATATTACGCTCTCTGGCACAATCTACCACTGCTTTGACACGCTCAGCAGAACCAATGTTGCCCGGATTGATACGAATCTTGTCCGCACCGTTTTCCATGGCTGCAATGGCAAGTCTGTAATCAAAATGTATGTCCGCAACAAGTGGAATATGAATCTGTTTTTTGATCTCCTGAAGTGCTTTTGCAGCTTCCATGTCAGGAACGGTACTGCGAATGATCTGACATCCTGCACGCTCCAACTGCAGAATCTGTGCCACAGTCGCTTCCACGTCCTGTGTCTTCGTATTTGTCATGGATTGAATCGCAATAGGATGATTGCCTCCAATGACCACATCACCAATTCGTACTTCTCTTGTAGATTTTCTCTCTGCCATTTTTTTCTCCTCTTAAATGATAAGAAAGCCCTGCTGTACCTGTTTTTCAAAACAGATCAACAGAACATTCCTATCCACTATCATGGTATCAGTTTTCGAATATCATTAAACATAATCAGGATCATCAGACCAAACAGACACAACAAGCCAATAAAATGTACCATGCCTTCTTTGTCCTCGCTGACCCTCTTTCCTCGGATTGCCTCGATCACCAGAAATACCAGACGGCCGCCATCCAGCGCCGGAATCGGAAGAAGGTTCATAACCCCAAGGTTTGCTGACAGCAACAGTGCCAGATTCAATAAGTTCATCCAGACGTAAAAAACACCGTCTGATTTACTCATGTCATAAGTATCCCCGATGGTTTTTACAATTCCCACCGGACCGGACAGATCATTAACGCTGACCTGATGAGTCAGAAGCATTTTCAGACTTCCCACCGTATACTGAATCCAGTATTTTACTTCATACACACTGTATTGCAGCGTCTTTAACGGACCGATTTTGGTATACTCTCCGGAGCCATAGATGCCGTAACGGTAACGACCCTGTTCTTCATCGTAGGTCGGCTGAACTTCCACGGTATTGCGCTCCCCGTTTCTCTCATAAGTCACTTCCACAGTCTCCCCGGCGTGAAACAGGGTATACATGCTGATTTCCTTAAAAAAATGAATGTGCTTATGATTCATTTTTATAATCTCATCACCGGCCTGCAGTCCTGCTGCCTGTGCACCGTATCCGTCTTCCACCTGTGCCACTATCGGTGCGGAAATTCCGATATTTCCGAGAATGATCACTGCCAGTACAAATGCCATGATAAAATTAAACACCGGTCCGGCAGCAACCACGCTGATGCGCGCCCAGACCGATTTTTTCTGAAAAGAACGGTCATCATTACTCTGACTGTCCTCCCCCTCCATCATACAGGCGCCGCCAAAGGGCAACAGCTTAATGGAATATTTTGTCTCTCCCTTTGTGAAACCGACAATGGTCGGACCAAGTCCCAGTGAAAACTCATTCACCCGGATACCGTTGGCTTTTGCCAGAAGAAAATGTCCCAGCTCATGGAACAGAATAATTGCACTGAACAGCAAGATCGCTATGATATATTTTATGATCACCCTACCACCTGCTTTCTATCCATTCATATACCGCTGCCTCCGTTGCCAGAATCTCGTCTACCGACGGATGTTTGATATATGTAATTTCCTCCATTGCAGATGCGATAATATCCGGAATATCCAAAAATGCGATTCTGCGTTCCAAAAACATTGCCACTGCTTTCTCGTTGGCTGCATTAAATACCGTCGGGATATTGCCACCGCGCCGCATTGCCTCCAAAGCGAATTTCAGTCCTTCGAAGGTCTCCATATCCGGTGCTTCAAATGTCATCTGCCCCAGTTTGTAAAAATCAAGACGCATCCCCCGCAGGAACCGTCGTTCCGGATAATACAGTGCATACTGGATCGGAAGCTTCATATCCGGTGTGCCAAGCTGTGCAATGATGGCACCATCTTCATACTGCACCATGGAATGGATCACGCTCTGCGGATGCACGACTACCTGAATCTGGTCAAGTTCCACGTCAAACAGCCACTTTGCCTCCATAACTTCCAGACCTTTGTTTACCAAAGTAGCGGAATCAATCGTAATCTTTCTTCCCATCACCCAGTTCGGATGCTTCAGGGCGTCTTCCAGACGCACCTGTGAAAGCTCTTCTCTGCTCATTCCGCGAAACGGTCCACCGGATGCAGTCAGCAGAATCTTATCAATCTTATTTCCATGTTCTTTCTCTCCATTCAGAGATTGGAAAATTGCACTATGTTCACTGTCCACCGGAAGAATACGGACACCACATTTTTTTGCCAATGGCATAATGATATGTCCGGCTGTCACAAGCGTCTCTTTATTTGCCAAAGCAATATCCTTGCCGGCTTCAATTGCGGCAATGGTCGGACGGATCCCAAGCATGCCAACAATGGCTGTCACAAGCACTTCTGCTTTTTTTTCACAGGCTACTGCCATCAGTCCGTCCATACCGGACAGAACAGGGATATTCAGATCACTGATCCGTAATGCCAGCTCCTTCGCTTTTTCTTCTGTCTTTACCGCTGCGAGAGCCGGCCTGAATTCACGAATCTGCTGCTCCAGCAGATCGATATTATCACCGGCTGATAAAGCAGTTACTTTGATATCCTGCTGTGCACGCACAACCTCCAGTGTCTGAGTACCGATTGAACCGGTAGAACCCAGAATCGCTATATATTTCATATTTATATTTCCTTCCATGAAAGTTAGTAGTTAAATGGCAAGCTGTAACAGATTACCGGTCAGATAAAAAATAATCGGTGCGGTAAAGATCACACTGTCAAAACGGTCCAGGATACCTCCATGACCCGGAATCAGCTTTCCGTAATCTTTGATTTCAAAATTACGTTTGATAGCAGATGCTGCCAGATCGCCAACCATTGAGATCAGCGCGCCTGCCGCACAGATACCCGCCATCATAAAAATATATGGCGCATCCACATCCATAGAACCCCGGAAAAGAAATCCGTAAATAATCGTCAGCAGTGCAGCTCCTATTACACCACCTACAGCACCTTCCACTGATTTTTTAGGACTTAACACAGGTGCCATCTTATGTTTTCCGAACAACATACCCACGCAGTATGCACAGGTATCGCAGCCCCAGGAACAAAGGAAAATCAACCATACGAGGTACTTTCCGCCTTCCAGAGAGCGTGTCTCATAAATGCAGGACAGCATTACTGCCACATAGAATACTCCGAAAAAAGCTGCAATGATCTGGTTTGCATGAAACTTCGGATAGCCAAATACAAATACACACATGCACACGATCAGCAGTGCCATCACAAACATCATACTATCCGGTATAAAATCAAATACCAGATTCAGATAATATACAATGGCAGCCACATATCCGACGATACCCGGTGCACTTTTCTCAATACCGAATACACGGTACAGTTCAAACAGTCCGATCAGTGAGATTATGCCCAGTACTGTCAGCAGCAGATAGCCGCCGTGAATAATAAATAACAACGCCAGCAGTACCAGCACGATACCACTCAACAGTCTTGTCTTAAACATATTTTTTTCCTCTCTTATGTTCAGGTATTTTCTTAGAAATCCCTTTTATGCTTTTACTTTTCCATAACGGCGATCACGGCTGGTATAAGCCTCCAGTGCCTTCACCAGTTCTGCTTTATCAAACTTCGGCCACGGCACATCCGTAAAGTAAAATTCACTGTACGCATGCTGCCACATCAGATAATTAGACAATCTCTGTTCTCCGCTGGTACGGATCATCAGATCCGGATCAGGAATTCCGTCAGTATCCAGATAGCTGGAAAAGTGTGATTCATCCACATCCTCCAGTGCAAACTTTCCTTCTTTATAGTCCTGCATCATCCGACGCATACCGCGCAGCATCTCATCCCTGCTGCCATAGTTAATGGCGATTTGGAACTGCAGACCGGTATTTTTCGCAGTATCTTCCTCCAATACACGGATGCTCTCCCGGAGATCCTCTGCCAGTCCGGTCTTATCTCCGATGACACGCACACGGGTATTATTATTCATTGCCTTCCCATAGCAGATTTTGATATATTTGCGAAACAAAAACATCAGCGTTTTTACTTCTGTTTCCGGACGGCTCCAGTTCTCCGTGGAAAATGCATACACGGTCAGATATTTAATTCCAAGTGCATCCGCATCCTCACAGATATCCATAAGTACATCTGCTCCTTTGGAATGTCCATAAGTCCGGGGCATACCCTTGGATTTCGCCCAGCGTCCATTTCCATCCATAATGATTGAAACATGTGTTGGTATCTTTAACTGTGAAAGTTCCATTTTTTCCCCTTTCTCAGAAAAGGACATAGCCTGCGCCATGTCCCCATCCTCTCATCTCAGTCTGTTATATTCTGCTTATACAGTCATGATTTCTTTTGTTTTCTCAGCGATCGCACCATCAATCTCAGCGATAAATTTATCTGTCAGTTTCTGAACCTGCTCTTCCAGATCTTTAATCTCATCCTCAGAAACATCGCCGCCTTTACCCATTTTCTTTAATGCATCATTTGCATCACGACGAATGTTCCGAACAGCAACTTTGGCAGCCTCGCCTTTTTTCTTGACATCTTTCGCAAGGTCTTTACGTCTCTCCTCTGTCAGTTCCGGAAATACCAGACGGATGCATTTGCCATCGTTAGTCGGGTTGATGCCAATGTCGGATGTCATAATTGCTTTCTCGATTGCTTTCACCATAGATGCTTCCCATGGCTGGATCATAATCATGCGTGCTTCCGGTACAGATACGTTTGCAACCTGCTGGATAGCTGTCGGTGCACCGTAATAATCTACACGAAGCTGATCCAGAACATGCGGGTTTGCACGGCCTGCACGGATAGAAGTGTACTCATCCAGTAAATTGTTGTAAGATTTCTTCATCTTTGTCTCATAAGGTTTGATTGTCTCGTTTGCCATATTTTAATCCTCCAGATATATTCTTTTTTACCTTCTGTTATATTTTCTGTATTATATTTCCCGGAATACTACTCTATTCTTCTAATACTTATACAGTTACTTTTGTTCCGTTAAAGTCACCGCTGATTGCTTTTACAATGCTGTTTTCTTCGTTTAATCCAAACACATACATCGGCATTTTGTTCTCCATGCTCAGGATGGATGCTGTCAGATCCACAACCGCCAGCTGTTTGTCAATGACTTCCTGAATGCTTACTTCATCGTAACGTTTTGCATCCGGATTTGTCTTCGGATCACTGTCGTATACCCCGTCAATGGCTTTTGCCAGCAGAATTACATCTGCCTCGATTTCAATAGCCCGCAAAACGGTTGCTGTATCTGTAGAGAAGTACGGATGACCAGTTCCTCCTGCAAAAAATACAACCATTCCTTTTTCAAAATATTTATTGGCACGGTCTTTGGAAAATAATTTTGTAAAAGAGCCGCACTCAAATGGTGTCAACACATTTGTCTTCATTCCTACGGAACGGAAAATCTCGGATACATAAATACAATTCATAACCGTTGCAAGCATACCGATCTGATCTGCTTTTGTACGATCAATCGTCTCGCTGGTACGTCCTCTCCAGAAGTTTCCTCCACCGATCACAATACCTACTTCGATGCCCTGATCCACTAACTGTTTTACCTGATTTGCGACAACGGTAACCGTTGCCTCATCAAATCCAAATTTTTTATCTCCTGCCAGAGCTTCTCCGCTCAATTTCAGTAAAACTCTTTTCATAAGAATTCTGTCCTTTCTTCTTTATTAATTATTCATACTGATCATTATTTCATCAATGATACAGGCACATTGGCTCTCTTTCGCTCATTATATCATGAACAAAAACAGTTCATGATTGGCATTCACCACTCGTCAATCATACAAGTATGTTGACTCGTTTGCATTCATTATATCGTGATTTCATCACTCAATAATTTCGCCGTTCGTCAATCATGCAAGCATGTTGACTCTCTTTCGCTCATTATATCATACCTTTTTAGTTTGTGGTAGCGAAATTTACTCACAGTATACACCGCCGCATTTTTCAATGCATGCCTTTGCCACCACATTCATGGCATCAATATAGAAATCCGGATTCAGACTGTAATTCACATTCAATACCGACAATTCTGTACATGCAAGGATCACCGCATCACAGCCCTGCGCCCGCAGTTCATGTACCACGTTCATAAACTGATGCCTGTCTCCTTTTTCTCCACGCTTGATCTGCTCATAGATCAGGGACATAACATCTTCCTGCCGTTCCTTGGAGGGATAAACAACTTCAATTCCCCGCGCCTCCATGGCCTTCTTGTACATACCACCTTGCACAGTACCATCTGTCGCCATAATACCGACTTTCTTACGCCCGCGCTCCGCTGCATAACGGGCAGTTTCCTCAATCATGTTGATGAACTTTCCATTCGTCAGTTTCTGCAGCCGATCTGCAAAATAATGGCAGGTATTGCACGGAATGGCAAAATATTCACAACCCAGCTGCTCCATTCCACGGATATCATTTGCAATGATATCCCAGAGATAGTCCTGCTTGCCGCACAAAATACATTCGGTCCGGTCCGGGATCGACGCATGGTTGTAAATGAGGATATCCAAATGTTCCCGGTCATTGTTGACAGATGTATTGTCAATGATTTTTTTATAAAAAAGAACCGTTGCTTCGGAACCCATTCCTCCTAATATTCCTAACTTTTTTTTCTCCATATTTTTATGGTTTCCTTTCCTATAAAGGGCATACCTTTGCACTTTATTCCTTTCGAATATATCAAATCTGTTTCACAGTGTCAACCGCGTCTTGTTTCAGCATATCTGTTTTATTCTGCGATTTATTCTGCGAATCGCCCAGGATTCTACTGTCCGCCCCGTTTTACAATTTTTCAGCGAATTAAACTTGTATAAATGATATATCTGGTATAAAATAATGCAGGAATATGGGCGCATATTGCTTCCTGTTCCAAACAAACTAGCAGTGATCATATTAAACTGGAGGATTATAAATATGGACTTTAAAGATCAGCCATTCATACCAATGCTCTTTGGCGGTGACATCAATACCTACAGTGTTGCCCGTGCATTTTATGAAGAATATCAGGTAAAAACTTATGTATTCGGAAAGTTTCCAAGCGGTCCGAGTTATAACAGCAATATTATTGAGTACCATGCAGATTTAAAAATTGATACGGATGATGTATTTATGAAAACCGTCCGCGATTTTGCTGCCGCACATGCAGACAAAACGGTTTTGACCATCGGATGCGGCGATTCCTATGTAGCGCTGTGCAGCCGCCACAAAGACGAAATGCCGAAAAATGTCGTTGCCCCATATATTGATTTTGAACTCATGGACAGACTGCAACAAAAAGAATTGTTCTACCGTCTCTGCCGGGAACACGATATCGATTTTCCGGATACTCTTGTATTCCGCTATGGAATGGATCTGGATTTTGAACTGCCGTTTTCTTTCCCGGTTATTTTAAAACCATCCAACTCTGTAATGTACTGGGAGCATGAATTCCCGACCCAGGAAAAAGTATATAAGATTGACAACGACCAAAAATTAAAAGATACCATTCGTCAGATTTATGATGCCGGATACACCGACTCCCTGATCATTCAGGACACAATCCCTGGAAATGATGAATTCATGCGTGTACTGACCTGTTTCTCCGGCAAGGACAAAAAAGTAAAAATGATGTGCCTCGGACACGTTCTGTTAGAGGAACACACTCCACACGGATCCGGCAACCATGCAGTCATCATCACAGAACCTCAGGAAGAGCTGATGACAAAAGTCAAGAATCTGCTGGAAACCATCGGTTATGTAGGATTTTCCAACTTTGATATCAAATATGATGTCCGCGACAACCGCTACAAATTCTTTGAGATCAACACACGACAGGGACGTTCCAACTACTATGTAACCGGTTCCGGTTTCAACGTAGCCCGTTACTTCGTAGAAGAATTTGTATATAATAAAGAAATTCCTTTCGAGATTGCAAAAGAAGAGCATCTCTGGATGGTTGTACCAAAAGCCGTTGCCCGCAAATATGTACACCAGCCAGAAAACAAAGAGAAATTAAACCGTCTGATCCGGGAAGGTAAGGTTGTAAATCCAGTATTCATGAAAGGCGATTTTAACTTCAACCGTTGGCTGCGTATGGTAAAGAACCATTTCAGCCACTTCCGCAAATTTAAAACATACTACCATTAAAAATAGAGAGGAATACTTATGATTACTTATACACAGCAGGATTATCTCAACACACTGACTAAGGCAGGTCTTATCATCGACAGCAATCTGTACGGACATGACTCTGATGCCATTCAGGGACTGACTTACAATTCCAAAGAAGCTACAGCAGGCACATTATTTGTCTGTAAAGGAGCTGCTTTCCACCCACAGTATCTGGCAGATGCAGTTTTTTCCGGTGCTACACTGTATGTCAGTGAGCAGAAATATGAACTGGATACAAAAGTTCCTTACATCCTTGTCTCTGATATCAGAAAAGCAATGCCATACCTGGGAAAACTCTTTTTTAACGATCCATCTAAAGAGCTGAATCTCATCGGTGTTGGCGGAACAAAAGGGAAATCCACGACTGCTTACTATGTAAAAGCGATTGTGGATGATTATCTGGCAAGTATCGGAAAAAAAGAAAGTGCCGTTATCTCTTCCATCGATGTATATGATGGCGTAACCAAAGTGGAATCACATATCACCACACCGGAGAACATTGAACTGCTGCAGCATTTCCGCAATGCGGTAGATTCTGATATTGATTTTCTGGAAATGGAAGTATCCAGCCAGGCATTAAAGTACAACCGTGTGGATCAGATTACATTTGATGCAGCAATCTTCCTGAACATCTCCGAAGATCACATCAGCCCAATTGAACACCCGGATTTTGAAGATTACTTTTCTTCCAAATTAAAAATGTTCGCACAAACGAAACATGCACTGATCAACACAAACTCCGATTATTTTGAGCGTGTTGCCGAATCTGCCAAAGATGCAGAAAATGTTATCACTTTCGGCACAAAGCCGGGCAGCGATATCTTAGGTTACGATATCAAAAAAATTGATCACGAGATTCATTTCCGTGTATCATGTGACCGCTTTGATGAGGATTTTGCACTGACCATGCCGGGTCTGTTCAATGTGGAAAATGCACTGGCAGCGATTGCAGCCGCATATGTATTCAACATCCCGGTGAAATTTATGAAATCCGGTCTGTACCGTGCCCGTTCTTCAGGAAGAATGGAAACCTATATGTCCGCAGATAAAAATGTTATTGCCGTAGTAGACTACGCCCACAATAAACTGAGTTTTGACAAACTCTTCTCTTCCACCCGCAAAGAGTATCCGGATTATGACATCATCTCCATCTTTGGATGTCCGGGCAAAAAAGCAGTAATCCGCCGCCATGATCTCGGAACTATCGCCGGTATGTATTCTAAAAAAGTATACATTGTTGCAGAAGATCCAGGCGCAGAACCGGTGGAACAGATTTCAAAAGATATCGCACAATATGTGGAAGCTCAGCATTGTCCGTATGAAATGATCGAAGATCGTGGAGAAGCTATCCGCAAAGCCATTATGACTTCCGAAGGAAAATCCATCCTTCTGATCACCGGAAAAGGCAATGAGACCCGGCAAAAATACGGAAGTGAATATCTTGACTGCCCTTCTGATGTGGAATATACAAAAAAATACCTGGCAGAATACGACGCTTCACACCAGGCATAACAGAATCTGTTCGCTTCTCATAACAGATATCTGCATTTCTGAATAAGTTACTGAAAAAAAGCAACTGACACTCTTTTGATTTGTCAGTTGCTTTTTTATTTGTAAAGCGGACATTCGCAATCCGCTTTCGCTACTTGCTCATGAACGCAGTCGCTTTGCTTATTCTGCGTTCATACAGTTATTTTTATTTCATTGTGGCAATCAGATTCCATTCGATGGATAATAAATATAATTGCATTTTAACACTTCACTGGACAGACCATTCTCATCCACTGCAATCAGTGACAAAATATTATTTCCCTCCGGAATTTCAATCGGACCTGTATATTTACTGGATTTTTTACTTGGTGCTGTATCATTCCAGGTATAATATACAGTAACTCCCTTCGGTACAGTCACAGTTACACTGGATGCTTCTGTGAACCTTCCTCCATCCGGTGACACCACAGGGACATCCGGAGCGTCCAGTTCAATATCATACTGCGCGGAAACCGGTTCACTGTAACGTCCGTTTTTGTCCATTGCAACGGCTGTCAGCGTTGTCTTTCCCTGTTTTTCAATGGACACCACATCTTCGTACAGTGTATCCTTCTTCGTCGGAATCGAACCGTCCAATGTATAATAGATTTCCAGACTTTTTCCTTTCACCGACAGCTTTACTTCCTGAAATTCTTTATACGTTCCACTCTTTACATCAATAACCGGTGTCTCTACCAGATAAGTGTCAAACAGAGACAAAATATCTGGATTTGTCGTCTTTTCCTTCAGTGCAAGGATCTGTTCATAAGAGCCATTTTCATCATATAATTCCAACAGACTCTCATATGCCTCTGTGCAGTCCGGATTCTGATCGATCACTTTCAGCAATATTGTCTCCGCCTGATCATCTTCCTTCATCATCTGATAAATCTGACCCTGCAGAAGTAAAGCATCTTCACTGCCGTCCTCCAGCTGCAATGCACGATTTACATAATCGAGCGCACTGGTATAATTTTTTTGATCAAAAGCTTCCTGCGCGCGTTTCAACTGATACGCAGCAGAATTTGCCCGCTGATACCGCAGTATCCCGCCCGCTGTCAGACAGGCAGCTGCAAGCACTATCAACAGAATGATCAGCATACGCAGCTGCTTTTTCTTCTGCTGTCTGCTTTTTTTCTGCTTCCGCCCGCGCTCCGCCTGCTTTGTATCCGATGATTCCGAAGATTTTCTGCATTTGTCTTCTGCTGAAACCGTTTCTTTTGTTTTCTCACTTTCTTCATCCAGCATGGAACGAAGCAGATCATCTTCCAAAATATTGATTTCGGTCACGATCTGTGCCTCCTGCCCGCAATTGGAACAGTATACACAGCCTGGACGAATCTCAGCACCACACTTTGCACATTTCATAGTTTATCCTCTTAACGCATTGTCTCCACACAGTTATTCATCAGCATTGCAATGGTCATTGGTCCTACACCACCAGGTACCGGAGTGATTGCGCTGACATGAGGCTCAACAGCCTCAAAATCCACATCGCCACAAAGCTTCTTCCCTTCCAGACGATGAATGCCCACATCAATGACTGCCGCGCCTTCTTTGATATACTCTTCTGTAATAAATTTTGGTTTTCCAATCGCAACAATCAGGATATCTGCCTGTCTGCACAGTTCCTTCAGATCTTTTGTTCTGGAATGAGCCACTGTCACCGTTGCATTTTCCCGCAGCATCAGCATAGCCATCGGTTTTCCCACGATATTGCTTCTTCCGAGAACCACGCAGTTTTTTCCTTCTATCTCAATATCGGATCTTTTCAACAGCTGAATCACGCCTGCCGGTGTACACGGCAAAAATCCTTGGCTTCCGATCATCAGTGCCCCTGCACTCTGCGGATGAAAACCATCGACATCTTTGGCCGGATCAATAGCCAGAATTACTTTCTCCTCATTGATATGTGCCGGCAGTGGAAGCTGCACGAGAATTCCACGTACTTCCTCTTTGTGGTTCAGCTCTGCGATCAGTGCCAGCAGTTCTTCTTCTGACGTTTCTTCCGGTAATTCATAGGACTCAGAACCAATTCCGATATACGCACATGCATTTTTCTTATTTCTCACATATACGCTGGATGCAGGATCTGCCCCAACCTGGATTACTGCCAGAGAAGCTGTTTTTCCCTGTCGTGTAAGTTCTGCCACCTCTGCCTTCAACTCATCCTTTATTTCCTGGGAAATCTTCTTTCCATCGATCAAATTTGCCATTCCTTTTTGTTGCCTCCAAATCACTTTTATTACATCTGCTTTGTTAATTATGCCCTTTTTAGAATAATCCTGTGATGGCACCTTCTTCATTCACATCAATATTGTTTGCTGCTGGCTGTTTTGGCAGTCCCGGCATGGTCATAATTGCACCGGTAACTACGACTACGAATCCCGCACCTGCGTTTACATATACTTCACGCACATTAATGCTAAATCCGCTCGGACGTCCCAGCTTATGCTGATCATCAGACAGAGAATACTGTGTCTTTGCCATACATACCGGGAAATCTCCCATGCCCAGATCTTCGATACGTTTTAATTCTTTATTCGCTGCATTAGAGTAAGTCACTCCGTCTGCACCGTAAATTTCTTTTGCGATGGTTTCAATCTTCTCTTTCAGAGATAACTCGTCATCGTACAATACTTTGAAATTGCTTTCTCTGTTTTCCAAAGCATCCAGTACTTTTTCTGCCAGAGCGATTCCTCCCTCACCGCCTTTCTCCCAGACTTCAGAGATTGCAAACTCACATCCGCGTTCTTTACAGAACTGCTCGACATAATCAAGCTCTGCCTGTGTATCCGTAGCAAATGCATTTAAAGTTACCACTACTGGCACACCAAACTTCTGGAGATTCTCAATATGTTTTTCCAGATTTACAATACCAGCTTTGACTGCATCCAGATTCTCCTGTGCAAGATCTGCTTTTGCCACACCACCGTTGTACTTTAATGCGCGGACAGTTGCCACCAAAACAACAGCATCCGGTTTGAGACCAGCCATACGGCATTTAATATCAAAGAACTTCTCAGCACCCAGATCTGCACCAAATCCCGCTTCTGTAATAGTAATATCTGCCAGTTTCATCGCTGTCTTTGTAGCACGTACACTGTTACATCCATGCGCAATATTTGCAAACGGTCCACCATGTACGATAGCCGGTGTATGTTCCAGTGTCTGAACCAGATTCGGTTTCAGAGCATCTTTCAGCAGGGCTGCCATGGCACCTGTTGCATGCAGATCATCTGCAGTTACCGGTTTTCCTTCAAAAGAATATGCCACGATCATGCGGCCCAGTCTGCGCTTCAGATCCTCCATATCATCCGCCAGACATAAAACTGCCATGATCTCAGATGCTACGGTGATCACGAAATGATCTTCCCTTACCATTCCGTCCATTTTGCTTCCAAGACCGACTACGATATTACGAAGCACACGGTCATTCATATCCAGACAACGTTTCCATACCACCTGACGAGGATCGATACCAAGCTCATTTCCCTGCTGAATATGATTGTCCAGCATTGCTGCCAGCAGATTGTTAGCAGATGTGATAGCATGAAAATCTCCGGTGAAATGCAGGTTCAGATCTTCCATCGGTACCACCTGGGAATATCCGCCGCCAGCCGCACCACCTTTGATACCAAAGCACGGTCCGAGTGATGGCTCACGCAGTGCAAGAATAGCTTTCTTTCCCATCTTGCAGAATGCCTGTGCCAGTCCGATACTTGTAGTAGTCTTACCCTCTCCTGCCGGTGTCGGATTGATTGCTGTCATCAGTACAAGTTTGCCGTCCGGACGCTCCTCTACTCTTTTGATAAGCTCATTACTTAATTTTGCTTTGTACTTTCCGTACAGTTCCAGATCGTCCTCTCCGATTCCGATCTTCTCAGCCACCTTCCCAATTGGTTCCATTACAGCTTCCTGTGCGATTTCAATGTCTGTTTTCATTGGTATACCCTCCTATTATTGTATTATTGAACTTAAAAAAGCTTCAAACAACTATGATGCTCAAATATTCAAGAATACGCTCGGCATTCTTGTGATGATGATTCACCGCTTATAATGAAAAGTCCATCTCTCAGCGATATATCATGGTTCTATGCCTCATTTCCGTTCAGCACCTGCTGAAATTCTTCCAGATTCATCAGTACACGCCGTGGCTTTGTACCTTCCTCCGGACCGACTACCCCGGCTTCCTCCAACTGATCCATAATCCGTGCCGCACGGTTAAATCCGATTTTAAACATCCGCTGCAGCATACCGATGGAGCCTTTTTCTTTTTCTATGATAAACTTTCCGGCATCGGCAAAATATGCATCCCTGTCATCGGCAGAATTGGTAAATCCGCTGCCGTTTCCAATACTGTTTTCCGAGGTATTGACTTTCTCTTCAACCTCTGCATTATAAGCTATCTGACCATTTTTTTCAATAATATATTCTACCACATCAGATACCTCTTTGTCAGTCACAAAAGCACCCTGCACACGAAGCGGTTTCTGATAATTCTGCGGATAGAACAACATATCTCCTTTTCCAAGCAATTTTTCTGCTCCGTTCATATCAAGGATTGTCCTGGAATCCACACCGGAAGTAACGGCAAATGCAATACGGGACGGCATGTTTGCTTTGATCAGACCGGTAATAACATTCACGGAAGGACGCTGTGTAGCAATGACCAGATGCATACCGGCTGCACGCGCCAGCTGTGCCAGACGGCAGATAGCATCCTCTACATCATTGGAAGCCACCATCATCAGATCTGCCAGCTCATCTACGATAATAACGATCTGCGGCATCTTTTTCGGTTTGTCTTCTCCAGGAATCTCCCGGATGGATTCTACTTTCTTATTATAGCCTTTCATGTCACGGACACCGTATTTCTGGAAGGTCTGATAGCGCTCCATCATCTCTGAAACCGCCCAGTGCAATGCACCGGCAGCCTTTTTGGGATCCGTTACAACCGGAATCAAAAGATGTGGAATCCCGTTGTACACACTTAATTCCACTACTTTCGGATCGATCATGATCAGCTTGACTTCATCCGGTTTTGCCTTGTACAAGATACTCATGATAATCGTATTGATACACACGGACTTACCGGATCCGGTCGCGCCGGCAATCAGCAGATGCGGCATCTTGGCAATATCTGCTACGATCACATGACCGGCAATATCCTTGCCGGTACAGAAGGAAATTTTTGATGCGTGATCCTGAAATTCTCTGGATTCAACCAGATCCCGGAATGCTATGGTGACATTCTCTTTGTTCGGTACTTCTATACCTATGGCAGATTTTCCCGGAATCGGCGCTTCAAAACGAATGTCCGGAACAGCCAGATTTAGTTTGATATCATCGGCCAGACTGAGAATCTTACTTACTTTTACCCCCATCTCCGGCTGAATCTCATACTGGGTGACCGTCGGTCCACAGATGACATTGGTCACTCTGGCATTGACACCGAAATTTGTCAACGTCATCTGTAATTTTGCTGACATCTCCTGCAAATGCTGTCTGGAATCACCGGTCATATTCGGATCCCCTTTTTGCAGCAGCCGTATCTCCGGAAAGACATATTTTCTCACCGCCGCATCTGCATGCTCTGCAATCTCCTCCCGGACATCTGCAATTTCCTGTTCTACCTGCTCAACGGACTGCTTCGGCTGACCGGTGCGATGAGCTTTCTTTTTTGCTTCACCTTCCGTCTGATCTTTCGCACCACGCTCCGGTTCCATTGTCATAACAGCTGATCCGGTATTTCGGTTTTCTTTTGTTCCTGTCTCAGACAGCACAGGCTGCATCAACGTTTCCGCCTGATAAGATGCTCCCTCTCCGGACATATGTATCTCCGGCTGCGGATGCCGTGCCCAGAAATCATCAGACTGCGTCTGCGTAATATCTGATGACTCCTGCAACGGTATATCCTGAATTACCGGGGCTTGTGCTTTTGCCCGCTTTATATTTTTTTTCACTGGCTGCTGTCCAGCATCCAGCGCAAGTTCTCTTAACTCCGCGTTTTCCCCCACGGCTGACTCCGGCTGAATCTTTGTATCCAGAGATACCCCTGTCACCTTCCGGTTCATACGGCGATTCTCTCGTTCTGCCGCCTTGCGTTCTCTCTGGGCAGTTCTCAGTTCCCCTCTGGTCCGGCTGCGTTCCTGTGCTCTGGTCTTTCTGCGTACCGCATCTGCCCGGGCAGATTCATATACTTTGTGTCCGCCTCTGGATACCCCTTTGAAAAAGGATTGCTCCGTGAGCAATACCACACAGACAATCAGAATCAGAAGATCCAGCAGAATTGCTCCCATCATTCCAAAGCTTTTGGAAAACAAAATCCCAAGCAAACCGCCAATCAAACCACCACCGCTGTGTTTTGCCGCACACTGCACATACAGATCCGTTACTTTTCCCGGTATCTGATCCCAGAAACATACGATATGCGCAAATACACATAAAAAAAGGAACAGCAAAATTCCGGCTGTCACTTTCATGATCACACGTCCGGAATATGCAGATCCCTGCCTGGAATCCTGTCTGTTTGAGATCAGGAATGCCGGTACCAAGAACACCGGTACCGGAAACACGTACGCCAGCATACCAAACAATCCAAAGGCGCCGTTACTCAATGCATTGCCTACAATCCCACCTTTTCCGATATTTCCGATAAAAAGCAGAATTGCAGCTGCCAGACACGCAAAAAGCAACAATTCTGTGCGCCAGGTAAATGTCTGCACAGAACTGTTCTGCTTTTTTCTTCCTGTTGTCGTTTTTTTACCGGAATTTTTCTTCCGGGCAGATGAAGTTTTTTTCTTTGTTGCCATATAAAACCTTTCTAACTTAACGCCACACTTTCCCACAATCTGTATTCTACGCTGTCACAAAATATCCGATAATAGAAAGAATACCGACTACCAGACAGTATATGGAAAAATATGTAAATTTTCTTTTTTTCACGATTACAAGCATCGTCTTGATACAGATATATCCCACCACTGCTGCCACCAGCATACCAACTGCATAAATACCAAGCTGGGAGCTGCCAATGGCCGCACTTCCAATATCTTTCAATTGAAGCACCATAGCTCCGAGAATTGCCGGAATAGACATAATAAAGGAATACTTTACAGCAAACTTCCGGTCAAATCCGCTGAGTGCACACGCGGTGATCGTCGTTCCTGAACGGGAAATACCAGGCAACGTCGCGATGCCCTGGCAGATACCGATGATAAACGCATTTGCATACCCTACCTGTTTCGGTCTCTTGTGTCCTTCCGGCACCCGGTCACAGATAAAGAGCAATCCTGCTGTAATGATCAGGCAGATACCCGGAACGAACAGAATCTCGGAGGCAGCTGTCACAAGGTCGGAAGCGACAAACCCAAGGATTCCCGTTGGAATTGTCGATACGATCACAAGCATGACAAATTTCCGATATCCATTGTAAACCACATGCCGGTAGACACCATCTCCGTTCTTCCCGATCAGGACCGTCAGATTGTAGATACAATCAATGACTATGCCGATGAATTCTTTCACCAGATGAAAGATATCTTTGTAATACACAATACAGACCGCCAACAATGTTCCCACATGAAGCATGATATCGAACAAAAGTCCCGTGTCTGTATTTACATTAAATAATATTTTAAAAAGTGCCAGATGACCAGAGCTGCTTACCGGCAGAAATTCCGTCAGTCCCTGAATCAGTCCCATGATCACAGATTGTACCATTGACATCCGATTATCCCTCTTCTTTCGTACATGATTATTGTTAGCATACCACATTTTTTCACGGATGTCATCTGTGATTTTCCGCTGCTCTTTTTTTCAGATGCTGCTTTCATTGATCATAAAATGCAGACGCTGTACCGCATCGCTGATACCCCCAACTTCATTGATGATACCTTCCTCCACCGCCTGATGCCCCACCAGGATGGTTCCAAGATCTTTTGTCAGCATCCCCGTATTCAGCATCAGTTCTTCCATACGTTCCCGGTTCGTCTGACTGTGGGATGCAATAAATCCGGTAATCCGATCCTGCATCTGCTGAAAATAATCATATGTCTGTGGTGCTCCGATCACGGTACCGCTCATACGCACAGGATGGATTACCATGGTTCCTGTAGGAACGATAAAAGAGTAGTCCGCAGCAACTGCCAGCGGCACACCTATAGAATGGCTTCCGCCCAATACCAACGATACCACCGGCTTACTTAAAGAAGCAATCATCTCCGCAATGGCCAGACCGGATTCCACATCTCCACCAACCGTATTCAGAAGCACCAACAATCCGTCAATCTCCCGGTCATCCTCCACCTGAGCCAGTTTGGGCAGCACATGCTCATATTTTGTTGTCTTTGTATTTGCTGACAGGCATTCATGTCCCTCCACTTCACCAATAATGGATAACAGATGCAGTTTATGCTGCTGCCGGTTGTCTGCCAGTTCCATCTGTCCATACTCTTTTATTTCCTGATTTTTTACTTCTTTTTGTTCTGACATTACACCATTCCTCCATGTTTTTCAAAAGTATGTGCAGATTAAAAAAAAATATGCCCGTACAGTTCATAAAAACTGTACGGGCATATTGCATCTTTTATCCAATCAGATAACTGTATAAGCCTGCATAACGTCCAGCAGACACTTTCCATGAGAAATCCTTTGCCATACCGCGGTCTACGATCTGATTCCACTGACGTTTCCGTTCAAAAAATACGGTCTTGGAATAGTTGATCACATTCAACATATCCTCACCATTATAATTGGTAAAGGAAAATCCTGTTCCGGTATTCTCATACTCATTGTATGGCTCCACCGTATCTTTCAATCCACCTGTCTCACGTACGATCGGCACAGTTCCGTAACGAAATGCCATCAGCTGTGTCAGACCACATGGTTCAAACCGGGACGGCATCAGAAACGCATCGGCAGATGCATACAATTTCTGAGCCAGATCAGAATCATAACAGATATTGGCCGATACCCTGTCTCCATATTTCCATGCAAAGTGCCGGAACATATTTTCATAACGCTCTTCACCTGTTCCAATCACAACAAACTGTGTATTATCATCCAGGATACGTTCAAAAACATAATCTATCAGATCCAGCCCCTTCTGATCTGTCAGACGGGAGATCAGACCGATCATGTATTTCTTCTTATCTACAGTCAATCCCAGCATCTCCTGCAATTTCACTTTATTCTCAGATTTCTTCTTGCGGAAATTATCACGGTTATAATTTACAAACAGCTTCGGATCCGTCTCTGGATTATAAATATCATAATCAATTCCATTCACAATACCCTGCATATCAAAATGCCGTGCAGAGAGCAGACCATCCAGTCCTTCTCCATAATACGGTGTCTGAATCTCCTGCGCATAAGTATCGCTGACTGTCGTGATGTAATCAGCGTAAACAAGTCCGCCTTTGAGCATATTTGCATCTTTCTGGAACTCCAGCTTATCCGGTGTAAACAATTCCTTCGGGAATCCGGTGAGTCCCATCATAGTCTTCACATCCCAGATACCTTGAAATTTCAGGTTGTGGATCGTCATGATTGTTTTCATGCCCCAAAAGAACATATCGCCCTGGAACTCTGTTTTCAAAAATACCGGGATCAAACCTGCCTGCCAGTCATGACAGTGAATCAGATCCGGCTGAAAACCAATCTGCGGCAGCATAGATAATACCGCTTTATCAAAAAATGTAAATTTCTCAATATCATAACGGATATCTCCATATGGAAGAAAACAGTCGAAATATTCCTGGTTGTCAATGAAATAATAAGTAATCCCATCCAGCTCATATTTCAGAACACCTACATATTTACTCGGCACATACGGACCGGTTCCCATATAAAAATGTGTGACATATTCAAACTGATTCCGATATTTTTCCGGAATGCAGGAATAATTCGGAATCACAACCCGAACGTCCCATTCTTCTTTATCAAACTGTTTTGGAAGTGCGCCGCACACGTCGGCAAGTCCTCCGGTTTTGATAAACGGTACACACTCTGAAGCAGCAAATAAAACCTTTTTCATTTTGAACCCCCTGACTTTCATTCCCGGATGCAGATCCGGATTGCATTCAAATTTATTGATTTCATTATACCATAGGAACGGTGCAATGTAAAAGGTCACTTATCAAATCCCAACAAAAAATGACCGGTGTCTTCGCTTTGTAACACCGGCCATTTTTGTTTTCCTATAATTTCATTGTAATGGGAAGCGATTACTCGTCCCAGTTATGATATACCTGCTGTACATCATCATCTGCATCCAGCAGATCCAGAATCTTGTTAATGCAATATAAATCCTGCTCATCTGTCAGTTCTACATAAGTCTGCGGAATCATAGTAACTTCAGCACTTGCCATTTCAATTCCCGCATCCTCTAATGCCTGTCTTACTTCACTGAAAGAATCCGGATCAGTGATGATTTCAAAGCTATCCTCTTCCTCACTGAAATCCTCTGCACCTGCATCCAGTGCTGCCATCATCAGATCATCTGCATCCATATCACAGTTCTCTTTATCAATGATGATCTGACCTTTTTTATCAAACATATAAGATACACAGCCCGGTGTTCCTACATTTCCTTTTCCTTTTGTAAAAGCATTTCTTACATTTGCTGCTGTACGGTTCTTGTTATCTGTCAGTGCGTCAACAATGATCGCTGTACCGCTCGGACCATACCCTTCATAAGAAACATACTCATAATTTACGGAATTTGCATCTCCGGCAGCCTTTTTGATACCACGGTCAATCGTATCATTCGGCATATTATTTGCTTTTGCTTTTGCGATAACATCACGGAGTCTGCTATTATTTGCAGGATCCGGTCCACCCTCTTTTACTGCAACTGCAATCTCACGTCCGATAATGGTAAAAATTTTTCCTTTTGCAGCATCATTTTTTTCTTTTTTATGTTTAATATTTGCAAACTTTGAATGTCCTGACATTTTTATCTCTCCCTATCTTTTTTCGAAACTATCCGCTATTATAGCACACTATCTCTATTCTGACAAGATTTGTTTCTCTTCCTTCAGCGGTTCTTTTGTTACACGAACAGTCCTTATCACCCTATGTTCCACCAGCAGCACATCAAACCGGTAACCGTACGCAGAGACCTGATAGTGTTCCCCGTTCACCGGAATCTTGTTGATCCGGGAAATCAGAAATCCACTCAGTGTATCAAAATCCTCCAGTTCTTCCCCCTGGATTTCCAGAAGTTCGCACACATCATCAAAATCCGTCATTCCATCAATGACATAACTGCCGTCTGCTTCCTCCACAATCTGCTCTTCTTCCGCATCATGTTCATCAAAAATATTTCCGACGATCTCCTCCAGAATATCTTCCATCGTCACAAGACCGGAAGTCTGACCGTATTCGTCCACCACGATCACCATATGGATTTTCTGGGACTGCATGTTCTTAAACAACACATCAATATTTCGTGTCTCCGGAATAAAAGATGCCGGGCGGATCAGATCATTGATTTTCGTCAGTTGCTGCTCCATATTCGTCTGATCCAGCATCTGGTTTAAAATATCCTTAATATGTATGATACCGATAATATTATCAACATCATCCAGATATACCGGATAACGGGAATATCCCATATCCCGGATTTCTGCCAGCACTTCCTGCAGAGAGCAGGTGCCGTCCAGTGCCATGATCTGCTTGCGATGCGTCATAATATCCTTCGCCTCTTTCTGATCCAGGGTAAAAATATTATTGATCATCTCCGCTTCACTTTCCTGCAGCACACCATTCTCATGCCCTTCATTTACCATGGACATAATTTCCTGCTCTGTCAGATCTTCTCCGGCCGTCCACCGTCCCTTTCCAAATATTCGCTTAAAACCTTTTCCGAATGTATTAAACGGACTACTGTCATCCTCCATTGTCTCATACTCCTCCTATGTAATTTACAATTCCAGACTGATTCGCAGCGCCTTTCCTACTTTTTCCATAATTTCACTGTCCAGATGACAGATTTTATCTTTCAGGCGCACTTTATCTATGGTTCGCAGCTGCTCCAGCAGAATCACAGAATCTTTCACCATATGATAGCGGACTGCATTCAGCTCGATATGGGTCGGTAATTTTGCTTTATTCATCCGTGATGTAATTGCTGCACAAATCACGGTAGGGCTGTGCCGGTTGCCGATATCATTCTGAATGATCAGCACTGGTCGCACACCCCCCTGCTCCGATCCAACCACCGGTCGCAGATCTGCATAATAAATATCTCCTCTTCGAATCAACATGTCACACACTCCATCTGTTCAGGTTGTTTTCATTCTTCCCATTTTCAGCGTGCGTATTCTGTTTTCATCGAAATTTTTTCAGCATCTGCCCGGGCTATTTCTGTTTTACATAAACCCGTGGGATTCTCTTGTTGAGATCGCAGACAAATTCATAATTAAACCGGCCGGACAGATCTCCAAGTTCCTCTAGCGTGATACACTCTGCACCATCTCTTCCAATGAGAGTTACTTCATCTCCCGGACATACATCTGCAATATCTGTCACATCCACCATCATCTGATCCATGCAGACTCTTCCACAAATTGCTGCACGTTTGCCATGAATCAGCACATAACCCTGATTGGACAGGCTGCGCGGATAACCGTCCGCATATCCTACCGGCACCGTTGCAATCCGCATCGGATGCTCCACCTCAAATGTTCCACCATAACTGATGATTCGTCCCGGTTCCAGTTCTTTGACATGCACCACATGACTTTTCAGGGAAAGCAATGGCTGTAAATCAATATTTTCTTTATTCACTTCATCCGACGGCCACAGACCATATAAAATAATGCCCGCCCGGACAATATCTTTGTTATATTCCGGCAGATCCACAATACCTGCACTATTTGATACATGGTGGACCGGAATAGACACCTGACGTTCCTTCAGCCAGGTGATCATCTGCTCATAAGCAGCCTCCTGTTTCTTTGTAAACGCTTTATCTGTTTCATCTGCCTTGGAAAAATGAGTAAAGATTCCTTCTATCATAATATGCGGCAGCTTTGCAATCTGTGCGATCTCATCTGCAGACTGCTCCGTCACCTGAAAACCGATACGGCTCATGCCGGTATCCAGTTTGATATGGATCTTACAGATCTTATCCTGTCTCATTGCTTCCTCAGACAGCTGTTTTGCACGTATCAGAGAAAAAACTGCCGGACGCAGATTTTCCTGTACGATCTGTGCATCGTATTCCGGAAACGTATAGCCCAGGATCAGAATCGGTTTTTTGATTCCGTTCGTATACAATTCCTCCGCTTCTTCCGGCGTTGCGACTGCGTAACCCCAGACATCCTCCCGTTTTTCCATGACTTCTGCAAGTGGAACGGCACCGTGCCCGTAACCATCTGCCTTCACCACGGCAATAATCTTCGTTTCCTTTCTGATACAGCGATGTATTTCATCCAAATTATGTGTTAATGCATCCAGATCAATGTCTGCACATATTCTCCGATATTCTTTCATTGTCTTTTTGTGTCCTCCTGTTTCCGCAACACATCCATAAGTCCATCCACAATATCACTGGCCATCATAGCACAATGTCCCACACGTTCTGCCGCTGCATCTCCTGCCAGTCCATGGATAAAGACACCAAGGGCTGCCGCCAGATATATATCCAGCTTCTGCGCCAGAAGCGCTCCGACCACACCGCTGAGCACATCTCCGGCTCCGGCTGTTGCCATACCGTGATTGCCGCTGACATTAATATAACTTTGTCCATCCGGCTGTGCTGTGATCGTTCTTGCATCTTTTAAAACTACAGTAATCTGATGCTCCATTGCAAACTCCTGTGCTGTCTGTACCAGCCGGTCCCTGATTTCAGTGATTGGCCGGCCGGTCAGTCTCGCCATCTCGCCCAGATGCGGTGTGATCACCAGAGGAGACTGTACCAGTTTCCACCAGTCCGGATGCTTTGAGAGAAGATTCAGGGCATCCGCATCACACAGACAAGGAACCTGTATCCGTTTTAACAATTCATACAACATGCGTTCCGACAAATCCGACTGACTGATTCCGGGACCTGCCACTACAGCATCTGCCCAGTGCAATTGTGTTTCTACAAATTTTACCACATCTGTCCCGTTATTGTAAACTGCCAGAACTGCCTCCGGCACCTGTTCCTGCAAAATTATCCGGTTTTCTTCCACCGTTGCCACCCTTACCAGACCACAGCCCATGCGATAAGCTGCTTTTGCCGCAAAAACAGCTGCTCCTGCCATCTGCTTCGATCCCGCCAAAATCAATAATTTTCCGTAGCTTCCCTTATTCGAACGGTTCACACGCCGCGGCAATCGTTTCAGATCCGATGTCTCCAGCACCTTCAGTTCCGGTTTGATCTCATACAAACTCTGCTCATCGATGCCAATATCTGCCACTTTCAGCTCACCAGTATATTCTGCTCCCGGATACAACAGCTGACCGGCTTTGATAAATCCAAAGGTCACCGTCAGATCTGCTACAAACGCTGTTCCCATAACAGCACCGGTATCAGCAGAAATGCCGGATGCGATATCCACTGCCACTTTATATCCATCCTGTTCCGTCATTTTCTGAAGAATTTCTGCATATTTTCCCGTTACCTCACGGCTGAGCCCGATGCCAAACAAAGCATCTACGATCACGTCCACGATGTCTTTTGGATACTCATCAGAAATTTCCACTCCATACTGTTCTGCAATAAACATCTGCCGTTTTGTTTCCTCCGTCGCTTTTTCCCGGTTTCCGGCAAAATAAATTGTCACATTGTATCCCTTCAGATAAAGCAACCGTGCAACCGCCACGCCATCTCCTCCGTTGTTCCCGGACCCGCATACTACCAGCACTTTTGTCGCCGGATTTGGATAACGCTTTACAATCTCCTGCATCGTTGCCAGGGCAGCCCGCTCCATCAGAACTGCTGAGAGCATTCCCCGTCGCCGCATCGTATTTTCATCACACTGCTTCATTTCACGACTGTTCAAAATATATTTCATGACAGTTCCTTCCCTTCTATAACAAAACGCAATTTCCTATCATCATATGCTAAAAGCGCCCTGTCCTTACAACAAAGCGCTTTTTATTCCCTACCTATTTATCATCCTGCCTGCGAACAATGTTATAAGACAGCTGCATTAAACTGTCCGATAAATGAACATTTTCTACAACGACATCATCTGGAAGTTCCAAATCCAGATGTGCAAAATTCCAGATCGCATGGATGCCAAGTTCTACCAGCTTTTCCGCTGCCTGTTCTGCTTTTTCCTTCGGAAGTGTCAGAACTGCAATATCCACACGCTGTGTCTTTAAAAACTCCGGAAGTTCATCCATCATATGTATCTCAATTCCACGTACTGACAATCCAGCCAATGCCGGATTTACATCAAATAATCCTGTGATCACAAATCCACGTTTTTCAAATTTTACATAATTTGCCAGTGCCTGTCCCATATTACCGGCTCCGACAACAATAATATTATGCTGTCTGTCAAGACCAAGAATCTTACCGATTTCCTCATACAGATACTGTACATTATAACCATATCCTTGCTGACCAAATCCGCCAAAATTATTCAGATCCTGCCGAATCTGTGATGCTGTAACTTTCATGCGGACACTGAGTTCATTGGATGAAATCCGTTCGACTCCATCATCCAATAATTCTCCCAGATATCGATAATATCGAGGCATGCGCCGTATGACAGCCTGTGAAATTTCCTTCTGCATTGTTTCTATACTCCTTCAACCATCTGCAACGTTCTGCAGTTATCTATGGTTATTATATACAGTTCATTTCTTTTTGTCAATTTTTTATCAATCCGATGCAAGTGCTTCCCACTCTTCATACAGACCATCCAGTTTTTCCTGGACTTCCACCTGCTCACTGTGCAGTTTTCCTAGTTTGGCTGAATTAGTAGCCACCGCCGGATCCTGGAACTGTTCCTCCAGCTCCGACAGTTTTTCCTCCAGAGATTCAATTTCTTCCTCAATCTTTTTCACACGGTTCTGGATTTTGCGCTTTTTGGCCTGCTCTTCTTTCTGAGACTGCCAGTCTGTTTTCCCCTCAGAAACATCTTCTTTCACAACTTCCACCGTCTCACCGGTATTCAGATAGGCCCGTTCATTTGTTTCTTTTTTCTCCAGATAATAATCATAATTGCCAATGTAATTGACAATCTTCTGCTCTGTCAGATTCAGAATCCGGGTCGCTGTCCGGTTAATAAAATAACGGTCATGAGATACAAACAACACCGTTCCCTCATAACGGTTCAGAGCCGATTCCAGAATCTCTTTGGAAGCGATATCCAGATGATTCGTAGGCTCATCCAAAATCAGGAAGTTTGCCTCAGAGAGCATCAGTTTTGCCAGTGACAGACGACCGCGCTCACCACCACTTAAATCACTGACCCTTTTAAACACATCGTCCTCGGTAAATAAAAATGCAGCAAGAATATTTCGAATCCTGGTCTGGGTCAGTTTTGGATAATCGTCCGCAATCTCCTCCATCAATGTCTTCTCCATATGAAGAACCTGCTGCTCCTGGTCGTAATATCCGATTTTCACATTCGTTCCCAGTGTGAATGAACCTGCATCTGCATCCACTTTTTCATTTAATATTTTTAAAATCGTTGTTTTTCCGGTTCCGTTCTGACCGATGAGAGCCACCCGTTCGCCACGCTTGATTTCAAAAGAAATGTCCTGAAACAGTTTCTTTTGATCATAAGCTTTGGACAGACCTTCCACCCGCAGTACATCGTTTCCGCTAATAACAGAAGGAGTCAGTGTCATATGCATCTCAGATTTTTCTTCCTGCGGTTTTTCTAGTACATCTATTTTTGCCAGCTGTTTTTCACGACTCTCCGCACGCTTTATCGATTTTTCACGATTGAAAGATTTCAATTTTTCGATAACTGCTTCCTGATGTTTGATTTCCCGCTGCTGATTGTAATAGGCACGCAGTGCTTCCTCCCGGGCAAATGCTGCTTTCTTCGCATACTCCGTATAATTGCCGTCAAAAACCGCAGATTTATGCATACTGATCTCCACTACTTTTGTGACAATCCGATCCAGAAAATACCGGTCATGGGCAACAATCACAACAGCACCTTTGTAATTCATCAGAAATGTCTCCAGCCACTGAATAGATTCGATATCCAGGTGGTTCGTCGGCTCATCCAACAGGATGATATCTGGATGAGTCACCAGCAGACGCGCCAGAGACACACGTGTCTTCTGTCCACCGGACAGTTCGTTGCAGTGTTTCTCAAAATCATTCTCGGAAAATCCAAGACCTTTTAACACACCGGAAACCTCACTGCGGTATGAATAACCATCCCTGGCTTCAAACTCATGCAGCAGCTTATGGTAGCTCTCCATATAAGATTCCATCTCTTCTTTTGATACAGACTGCATTCCTTCTTCCAGTTCACGGATTTTCTGCTCCATATCAATGAGCTGGCGTTTTCCTTCCAGTACTGTCTCATAGATTGTCCGTGCATCGTCCATATCCTGATGCTGTGCCAGATACCCCAGTGTCTTTCCTTTTGCCAGGGTCACCGTACCTTCATCCGCCGGCAGTTCCCCAACAATAATTTTCAACAGCGTGGATTTTCCGGCACCGTTGATTCCTACAATCGCCACTTTTTCCTGATCTTCCACATGAAAACTCACATTTCGGATCACCGGTTCCACACCAAATGATTTGCTGATATTTTGACATGCTAAAATCATATATTTTCTTCCTCACCTTAAAAATGGAATCCTGCAGTCCGCAGGATTCCTGTTTTTCATTTTTCTTTATCGAATCAGTGTCCATTTATGCCGGATAGATCTGAGTCTTTCTGTTCTATCTGACTCTGAACCATGCTTTGTATTTGGCAGCTTGCAGAATCAGCGATTAAAGCAGCACTGCTTTTTGTGTACTTCTTATGCGTACAGTTTCTCCAGTGTCTCACGAATTGCTTTGATAAAATCAAGGCTGTTCAATACAACCGGGTTTTCTAATTCTGTAATTAATGCCAAATCTTTTGTCATTTTACCAGATTCTATTGTATCAATACAAGCTTTTTCCAGATTATCTGCAAATTTTACTAATTCCGGCAGACGATCCAGTTCTCCACGTTTGCGCAATGCACCGGTCCATGCAAAAATCGTTGCTACAGAGTTGGTAGATGTCTCCTCGCCAGCCAGATGTTTGTAATAATGTCTCATAACGGTTCCGTGTGCAGCTTCATACTCGTATACGCCACTTGGGGAAACCAGTACAGAAGTCATCATAGCCAGAGATCCGCATGCAGAGGAGATCATATCACTCATAACATCACCGTCATAGTTTTTGCAGGCCCAGATAAATCCGCCTTCCGCTTTCATGACACGGGCAACCGCATCATCGATCAGTGTGTAGAAATACTCGATGCCTGCAGCCTCAAATTTTTCTTTGTACTCTGCATCATAGATATCCTGGAAAATATCTTTGAATGTATGGTCGTATTTTTTGGAAATCGTATCTTTTGTTGCAAACCAGAGATCCTGCTTCAAATCCAGTGCGTAGTTGAAGCAGCTTCTTGCAAAACTCTCGATGGATTTGCAGATATTATGCTGTCCCTGAACGACACCTGCACCTGTAAAGTTGTGTACAAGTTCTCTTACCTCAGTTCCGTCCTCAGCAGTATAAACCAGTTCAACTTTTCCCGGTCCCGGGATCTTCATCTCAGAAGCTTTGTATACATCACCGTAAGCGTGACGGGCAATGGTGATCGGTTTTTTCCAGTTCTTTACGCATGGCTCAATGCCTTTTACCTTGATTGGTGTACGAAAAACTGTTCCATCAAGGATCGCACGAATGGTTCCGTTCGGGCTCTTCCACATTTCTTTTAAATTATACTCTTTTACGCGGGCTGCATTTGGTGTGATAGTTGCACATTTTACAGCTACACCGTATTTCTGTGTGGCATAAGCAGAATCGAAAGTTACCTTGTCGTCTGTTTCATTTCTGTACTCCAGTCCCAGATCGTAATACTCTGTCTTCAGATCTACAAATGGAAGTAATAACTCGTCTTTGATATATTGCCAGAGAATTCTGGTCATTTCGTCTCCATCCATTTCAACTAACGGTGTGGTCATTTTAATTTTTTCCATGGTAATTATCCTCCGATCCTTATTTCCCGTTTTTCTGATTCTCTACACTTGATTCCTGCAGCAGATTATCCCAGCCACAGTGATCGATATTTTCAATGGTTCTCATGATATGTTGATTTGCCAGCATTTGTGCTTTCTCCGGATCATGATCATGAATGGCCTGTGCGATCATCCGGTGCTCATCATTTGATTTTTCCGAACGCTCCTTTGACTTTAATGTCATCTTGCGTACCCGCTGCACATAATTATGAAAATCTGTCAGTACCCCGGCCAGCACTTTGCTTCCGGATGCCTGATATAATGTCTCATGAAACTTATTATCCAATTCAAATACCTGACTGCTATGTCCCTTCGACACATGAAACTCTGTCAGGTATACAATTTCTTCCAGTTCCTCAATCTGCTCCGGAGTGGCTTTTTTCGCTGCCCACTTGGCACACAAACCTTCCATCACAGATCGTATCTCATAAATATCATTCAGATCTTCCTTGGAAAATCCGGTCACATGTGCGCCTTTGTTCGGTGTGATAGTCACCAGCCCCTGAAGTTCCAGCTGACGCAATGCCTCACGTACCGGAGTCCGGCTGACCCCCAGCTCATCGCCTATCGTTTTTTCCTTCAATTCCTCATCCACTGCATATTTGCCGGACAAAATGTCTTCCTGCAGTTTATGAAATACTTTTTCACTAAGCGAATGGTTATCTCCCATCCTGTTTTGCCCCCTTATTATAAAATAATACCCAGTTCCTGGCAACACTCTGTAATTTTAACAACCAGCTCGTTATCTGTCAGAACAGTTACACGGCCTTCATCATACTGCTCATCTACCCAGTCTTTCAGTTTATGCACCAATTCTGAGTTTTTGTCCAGATGACGCTCCTGCGGCAGTCTGTAATAGCTGTTGATCCAGTGTGCGATTCCAGCCAGACCGGAAGTATTGGAAATAGATACCAGTGCCGGTCTCTTTAAGAATTTTTCTGTATCAAAAATATTGTAGATTTCTTCGTTTTTCAGCAATCCGTCTGCATGGATTCCGGCTCTTGTTACATTGAAGTTCTTGCCGGCAAACGGTGTTCTGCTCGGAAGTGTGTAATCCAGATCCTTTTCAAAATAATCAACCAGGTCTGTGATCACCGTAGTATCCATGCCATCCAGTGTTCCTTTCAGCTGTGCATACTCAAATACCATTGCTTCCAGTGGTGTGTTACCGGTACGCTCTCCGATACCAAACAGAGAACAGTTGACACCACAGGCACCATACAGCCATGCTGTGGTAGAATTGGTAACCGCTTTATAAAAATCATTGTGTCCATGCCACTCAATCAGTTCAGACGGTACACCGGCATGTGTGGTCAGACCGTAAATGATACCCGGTACGCTTCGCGGAATAACAGCACCCGGGAAGTTAACGCCATATCCCATCGTATCGCAGGCACGCACTTTGATCGGAATCTTGTATTCATCCATCAGTTTCATCAGTTCCACACAAAACGGAATCACAAATCCGTAAATATCAGATCTTGTGATATCTTCCAAATGACAACGTGGGCTGATACCTGTCTCCAGACATTCACGGATGACACTCAAATAATGATTCATGGCCTCACGTCTGGTCATTTTCATTTTATAGAAAATATGGTAATCGGAACAGCTGACCAAGATACCTGTCTCACGCAGTCCGATGTCTTTTACTAATTCGAAATCCTGTTTACTTGCACGGATCCAGCTTGTAACCTCCGGGAACTTATATCCACGTTCCATACATTTGTACACTGCATCACGGTCTTTTTTGCTGTACAGGAAAAACTCACTCTGGCGGACAATTCCCTTCGGACCGCCCAGTTTATGCAAATAATCGTAAATCGTTACAATCTGATCGGTAGTGTACGGAGCTCTTGACTGCTGTCCGTCACGGAATGTCGTATCTGTAATCCAGATATCGTCCGGCATGTTATGCGGTACAATTCGGTCATTGAACGCAATTTTCGGAATCTCTTCATATGGGAACAGATTTCTAAATGTATTTGGTTCATCTACATCTACCAGCTGATAAAAATGCTCTTCCAACTGCAACAGATTATTATGCTTATTCATTACTACTTTACGCATGTTATTCGCTCCTCACCTTATATACTTGTATACAATCATGTGCATTGTATGCAATTAAACTCATTGCATACAATCATACATTCTCTTTTTCACTTTGTCAAGTTAAAGCAAAAAATTTTTTATAAAAAAACAGAAAAACAAACAAAAATCAGAACGAATAAACAGAAAATACAATCAATGATAAAAAATACGCATTTTTTTCAGGAAACACTGACAAGCCACATACATACTATGAATTGTAAATAAAAATCTGGAGGCTATCAACATGAGTGATTTAGCTGCTACAAACTGTGGATGCTCTAACGACAACGGATGCGGATGCAATAACATTATCTGGATTATCTTACTTTTGTGCTGCTGCGGCGGCGGATGTGGAAATGGCAACGGCTCTTTCCTGGGTGGAAATGGCTGCAGTGAAGCAATCTGGATCATCCTGCTTCTGTGCTGCTGTGGCGGATACGGTGGAAACAACAATGGAAACGGCTGTGGCTGCTTCTAAACCTCAAGAACCGGAGGCGTCAACGCCTCCGGTTCTTATTCTTCTCAGATTCTTTTCTCTGCCACTCCATCTCCTTCTTCCGTTCCCGTTCTTCCTTTTTCCGCAGGCAGTCTTCATCTATCTCATATACACTTTTACCATCATAAACTAATTTTCCCATATGCGATATCCTCCATAATCAGACAATGAATTCTCTATTATTATATGAAATAAACTTAGTTTCGCCTGTTTTATTTATACTCTTCTCTTTTATTGCTTTCCTTTCATGGATTGTAATTTTCTACTCATAATCGCATACTTTTTTCATACATTATAAAAAACATCAGATATGGACGTGATATCTCCTATGAATGAACACGAAAACGAACATACACCACCTGTACTGGATACTCTGATACAAAACCGGCCGATCCAGATGCTGAAAGCCATTGTGCCCTATCTCTACGAACCGCAGCAGCGCATGGTCTCCATGATGGTCCGGATGATCGAACTGCAGCGCACGATGCAGTTATTTGATGCAGCCCCGGAAATGCAGGCACAGGAATTGCGAATTTGTTCCAACGAGTCTCCCACAGAACGTACTCATCAGATTCTGAATGTCCTGCGGGAATATTGCACACCACAGGAACGGGATCAGATTGACATGATTTTAAATCTTCTCGACATTACCTCTGTGACAGGCATTCTGAATATGTAAAAATGATTCTTTTTATTGCCATCACGCTCATACATATCTCGCATATGTAGTCTATTTCAATTTGAAAATAATACTATCAGGAGGACTTATTTATGGATCAGAACTTTTTTTCACAAAATCCGGCTTTTCAGAACATATCCCCGGAAAAACTAGCCTTCCTCATGAATTTCATGAATCAGGAAAAGCCAAATTCTTCCAGAGATATGATGGCTTTTCTTATGAATTTTGTCGCAAAAGCCAAAAATCAGAATCTCTCGTTTACCACAGACGAAACCGATTTTATTATCCAGCATCTGCGCCAGGGACTAAATCCCGCAGAACAGCAAAGAATCGATCGAGTGCTGCAAATGCTGCGGAGGAAAAAATAATCCCCCCTGTTATCCTGCACACTATCCTCTGCGCCATCTTGCTTATTATTTCTTCTTATATGCAAAAAGACTGAGCAGAACTCCTATTATTCTGCTCAGTCCCCTGTTATTTACATTCTCAGAAATATATACTTAAAATACCATTTTTTTACTGTATGTGTATTATAATATACTTGTGCTTTATACATATTCATCCTCTGTCTGTTTCTTCAACGCCAGAAGTTCCCACATCTTTTCGATATATCTTGCACTTGGATGATTGTAAATCAAAGTTGCCTTTTCCCAATCCGTTAATTCTATCTGATTCTCCTGCATCATTTTTTTATAATCTTTGGATACCACAAAATCAAACATCATTTATCCTCCTGAATCCAAGTTCCCTTCAATTTGAATTGCTTCTACATATTTATTCTTTAAAATAAAACACTTTCCCCTTTGGATGAAACGGCAATTTATTACCTTTCGGCAGCAAAAACGCGTGCTCCCGTTTTATTTTTAAATCATGTTCTATCATTCCATCTGTAATAATCAGAATTGGACCGGTTACTGGAAAGTCTGTTGCTTTTTCCAGGCAATCAACACCCGGCTGCAAAATTGTTCCCCCGCGGCCAGTCACTTTTACTTTTCCAGCAATCTCTTCCGGTGCCAGATAACCGACATCTGTTGCTTTTGCATCACAAAAAATAATTCGTACAAAAGGAACATCCTTTGCAGATGCATAACTGGCAATCGACCCCAATGCCATCCCCAGCTGTTTTTGTGACATAGAGCCTGATGTGTCTACCACAACACCAAATGTTCTGCTCTCAAGATCCTGGCTCCGAAGAGCATAACTTGGTCTCGGAATGTCCGGTGTCGCCCCTTGCCTTCTGCTTGGTCTTGCATAACTGCGATGCTTTTCCAGGGGCGGGAATTGATCATCAAACCACCGCGCCAGTTCCACATCCCAAGGAATCACAGGCATGGATAATGCCCTGATTTCTTCTACTAAACCTGCTGGCAGATATCCACGTCCGTTTGCCACATGAAAATCCAGTCCTTCCCGCAATGCACTCTTGAAAAATTCATCCAGAGACACGCCTTTTCCCATTCCTTCAAAACGAGGACCATTACCGCCAAAAATATCCCCTTTTCCATATCCGCGAAACGTATCCAATTTTTTATATTTCCGTATTTCTTTGACAATTCTGTCATAAATGGCTTCCGCAGACATATTATGCAGCGTTTCATCATACAACAGATCTTCCGATGGCATTTCACCGATCTCCATCTCATTCAGCCAGTCATTGATGACATAATCACAGGCCACATTCCACAAATAGGGATCCCGGCCATGACAACGTTTGTAATGCTGCAGCCCTGCATGCAGATATTCATGCGCCAGAACAAACATCCACTCTTTTTCGGACAACTGGCACGTTGGATTGACGTAGATGACGCCTTTTTCTGCATCCACTGCCGCTATATGTATCTCATATTTATGACATAGGGTAATATCCTCTACAATCTGAAAAGATGCTGCCACGCCGCCAAGAAGCGGATAATGTGTTAAAAACCAGGCTGCTGCATGCGCCACAATCGTATCTTTTTGTGGCGTAAACTCATATCCCCCGGCATTGCTGATTGCAGATTTAATAGAATGCGTGATTGCATAAGAAAACGTTTCCACATACTCGTTTTTCTCTCCATTTTTATAAAATTTTGGAGACTCCACACCAATCATATCTTTTAATTTTTCCGAATTTGTCCCATACTGCTGTATACCACTATCCTGTTGTTCCAAAAGATATTCGTATATTTTTCGCTCATCGTTCAGTTTAATTGCATATAATTCCGCCGGGTCTTCACAAATCGGCTCCCCAAGTCGTATGTCATACAGAAATCGCGTAATATAAATATCACATGCCTTATTCCAGAGTGTCGGAATATACTCTAACTCTGAAGGGATTTTGTCACGGTCAAAATGTCCAAATGCAAGATGCAGCAAATTATGCGCCAGGATATAACACCATTGTTGCGGCGAAATCTTTGCCTTTTCATTTACATAAACATTGCCATCCTTCGAGACACACGCAATGCTGCCTTTTGCATTCAGGTGAGATGTTTTGGACCAAACCACACCATCCAGCTTATGAAAAAGAGGATGCTGATCCAATAACTGATATCCCGAAGTCAGATTCTGATATCCCGGTGATTTATCTTTTCCCAATAGTATCTTGCAACAAATCGCGGCATTTTTACACCTCTTTTCCTGCATTTTCCTTAACTTACAAATCTATCATCAGTTATTTCTCAAACCATATCATTTAATGCACCAGCCTCGGCAGATCTCTGATTACCTCCATCATAAACCAGTCCGGTAAAGCTTCCTGGTCATCCGCCGCGACTGTCATCTGCGCAATTTCAAAATTAATTGCAGATAATTCTTTAATCATACCTTTTGCCCGATAGACAAACGAAAGCATATTTCCGGAAATATCCTGTTTGCTTTTTGGAAGTTCCGTAAGCAATTTTGCCCGGAAAGACTGCGCTAAAAAATAAAGGACATCCCGCTCTTCTGGTTTTCCCGGCCATTTTGCTTTCTGTGCAATAATCTCATCCAGCAAGTGTGTATTTCGCAGCGTCTTGGTATACGCCAGAAACATGCCTGCATGTGCGTCAGAAATGCAGGCATACGCAAGCATTTTTAAAGTCTCCATTGAGACCGCTCGCTTTCCGACACCATACTCTGTCAGCGCATCACTGAGCATATGCCAGGAGCGCGGTGTAGAGAATGGTTCTTCTGTCTTTGGCGGTTCTGAGAACAGATGATCCGGTCTTTGAATAATATAATCGATCACCCATGGATGAAGTCCTTCTGACTGTGCCCATTTGATCCACTGTCTGGCATCTGCTTTCATCTGAACATGAAACATACGGTTGATCAATGCTGATGACATTGTTTTTACAATTGCACTGTCCTGTGCCCGGTTTCCGGCGCCCACTACAATGCTTCCCTCTGGCAGATGATATTCTCCAATTCGGCGTTCATGGATCAACGAATAAAAAGCTTTTTGCACTTCCTGTGTACAAGCATTTAATTCATCCAGAAAAAGAACATACGGTTCCTTCCGTGCGATCATCTTCGGAGGAAGGAATTCAGAAGTCTCTCCCCGGATCTGTGGAATACCAATGATATCTTCCGGTGCAAGCTGGCTTCCAAGAAGGGAAACACATGGCATTTCTACTTCCCGCGCAAACTGTTCCACCAATGCGGATTTCCCGATTCCCGGAGCGCCCCAGATAAACACTGGTCTGACCGGTGCGATATTGATTAAAATTTCCAATAAATCATTTTGTGTTACACTAATCGGTAAATTCATCTATATATGTTCCTTCCATCTAAATGCATCTCCATCTCAAAACGCAGGTGATTTTTATTTTACATTCATTACTATTACTCATTCTATCTTGCATAAAAACATTCCCCTGCCTCTGTCATGATTTCTTCTAGGGTCCGCGGTGTATAATCCATATAAGGCAGCATACATCCCACGTTAAATGCCCGCAAATCCTTATCATATACATGACGGCAGTCATTCTCTTTCATCTGCTTTAAACACTGCTGATAAAATTGATCTTCTGCGCTTACGTGGGTATGTCCATATAATAAAATCTTTCCCCGTCCCATATTTTTCCAGGAAAAAATCGGATAATGGGATAACACCAATCCATACTTTTCTTTTCCAACAGAATCATGAATCTCTTTGTAATCACAAATTTCTGCAAACAGCTGCTGATAACGGTAATCCGATACATCATCATGATTTCCCCTGATCAGCACCTTTCTGCCTTTCAGCCGTGCAACAAATGCAATCAAGTCTTCGTTTTTGCCCCGCATGCTCACATCGCCCAAAATATATACATAATCGCCATTCATCACCCGGTCATTCCAGTTTTTCAAAATCGTATCATGCATCTGCTGCACCGACTCAAAGGGACGCTGGTCAAAACGGATCGCATTTTCATGAAACAAATGCAGATCGCTGATATAATATTTCATTTTTCTCTAACCTCTTTTCTCACCTAGTGCCTGTTCTACCGCATCGTATCTTTTTGCATTTAACTGCTGAAGCAGGCAGCGATATGGATCCAGTTCATCGGAAAGTACCATCTGATAAACCGTTGGATTAAATCCGCTGACCAAAGCCACACCAGCCTCATTTTGCTGCAACGGAATCGTATTTGTTCTGGAATAAACATTCCAGAACACCAGACGCGGCATCTGATATCCATTGGATTCATATTCATTGCGGATCTGCTCAAACAGAGACAGCAATCCACCTTTTTCACTTCTTCGCAAAGATCCCGGATATGTAACCGCAGAATCAAATTCCATATCTGAAATAATCAGAATATTGCGCGGCATATCCTCCTGCGGCATATCATTTGCAAGTGCAGTATTCAATATAAGCTGAAAAACAGCTTGAATATCGGTATTGCTGCATTCATCATAAGCACTGCATATCTCCAGTTTATCCCGCAAGGATTCAGTACAAGACAGATCTACGAGCTGTGGACATGCACTGAAGGTAATAAACTGATTCTTGAACTCTCCCCTGCAATGTTCTGAAAAATAAATAGCCAACGCTGTTGCTACATCCAAAGCCGTCATATCCGTATTTCCTACATTGACAGTCATAGATCCGGAACCATCCCGAACCACCAGAGTAGATGCGTCACCGGAAACATGATCCGGCAGTGCCTTCCATAATGCTTCCAACGTATCATCCTTAGCTTTTAAATTGAATTTCCAGCGATAAGAACCTCTCTCATAATATTTTGAAACAATATCACTCGGAAATAAGGTATCCGCATGGATTTTTTCTTCTCCCCGCACTAATTTATTCAGGAAATCCCTTCTGCGCATTTCGTCATTTTTCAAAAATGCCCGCCCATAAATTAAATTCGCCCGGGATGTCACTTTGCTATAATCAATATCATCCCATCGGTTTGCAGACATTTTCACTTCCACTACATTCAGGTAAGCTCTCAGTTTGGAAAGGATCTTGCGATATTCTTCTTCCGAAAATCCAAACGCCTGATAGATATCCCGCGCCAGTTTTCGTGTTTCCGCTGAACTTGTATGACAGGATGGAAGCCACTTTGCCAATAAAGACACCTGGCCGCCTGTTTCCACAGCTTCCAGATCCCGCATCAGCTGCATTTTCATTGCACGTATAATTTCTTTGCCTGCCTGTGTATCAATCAGACAAAAACAGTCATCAAATCGTCCATACTCCGGTATCAATAACACGACATTTTTTGCATATTCATAATGATTTTTCAGCAGCCAGTTCATACAGACTCTGAATATATGACGCTCTCCCATTCCATTTCCACGAATATCCCGGAGATAAAAAAGCCACTTTACTGCAAGAAGCGGATTTTCATAATATACCTTCGTAAACATCTGACGAATCCTCTCATCGCACCAATCCCGCATACTGCTCACGGCGAAATTCGCATCCAACAGTTGTTTTCCGGAGGTTCTGTAACCAATCGCACCATTTTCTGTTGTCTGTTTTTCCTGTGTCATCTGTTTATACAGTTCATTCATAAATGCCATCTTCTTAACCTCCATACTGTCTGTTTTTCGCTCCGGCTGCAAATCGCATCCGATTTTTTTGAATACTGGCTGTTGGAATTGAACCAACCATCTCAGGATCCTCCTAATCATCCTCTAAAAATATTGCTGTAAGAATCTTATACAAGATTCACTTTTTATATCCTGCGCTCTGACCACTGAGCTAAGCCAGTCTAAGGAGAGGGTAGGATTTGAACCTACGACAAACGGCTTACCAAGCTTAAAATCATTGCTGTAAGAGTCTCCTACAAGACTCCATTTTTTTCGTTGCTCTACCTACTGAGCTACCTCTCCATGATTGTTTGTTATTCTCCCCTATGCATATAACGCCTCCATCTAAGCGAATTATAATACGCCCTATCTTTTCTGTCACTGAACCAACAGTTTACTTTCAAATTTTGTTTAGCATCCTAAAAAACTCCCGTTTTTACATATTTTCTTTAGCAAACTACAAATCCAATTTTTCTGTTCTGCGTCCTCCTTTCTTCCGGCATTTCAAAATCTTCTGCAATCAGTTTACTTGCTTCTTCTTTTGATAATTCCAGATTTCCACTTCCACGCAGCAACCGGTCTGCCTGCTTCATCATTGCCTGTTCCAGCATATTTCGTACAAATCTTCCATTTCCATAATTTTTCTCCGTGCACACCTGTGCACAAATAGCAAGACATTTTTCTCTTGTATACTGGTCATTAATCTGGTATCCCTGATTTTCCAGCATCAGATCCATGATTTGAACCAGCTCCTGTGCGGTATAATCCGGAAACTTCAAATGGAATGCGATTCTGCTTGCCAATCCTTCATTCTGCTCCAGAAATTCACTCATTTTCTCCGGATATCCGGCAAAAATAACAATAACTTCCTCACGGTAATTTTCCATCTGCTGTACAATCGTATTGATTGCCTCTGCGCCATATGTTTTTCCGTCTTCCACAAGGGAATATGCCTCATCGATAAAAAGGATTCCTCCCCGTGCTGCCTTGAATTTTTCCTCAACGATCTTAGCTGTCCATCCGACATATTTTCCAACCAGATCCTGACGTCCACATTCCACAAGATGTCCATTGGAAAGCACACCTTCTTCTTTCAAAATTTGAGTTAGAAGTCGCGCAACTGTTGTCTTAGCACTTCCCGGGTTTCCAGAAAAAAGCATATGCATGGAAGCTTTTGTTTCCGGCAATCCCATTTCTTTACGCATCTTCTGCATTTTTGCTGCTGCCAAAATCTCATCTGTCACTTTTTTCACATCAGATAACCCCACCATTTTCTGCAATTCCACATATGGTTGATCCATTTTCTTTTTCAGTTCAATCCGTGTAATGTCTTTTTCTTTGTAAGCTTTATAAATATGTGTTTTTAATCCTCTTCCATACCACTGATTGTAAGCGGTAAAAATATCAGACACAAAATAAATTTCTCTATCTTCCGGTAAATATTGTGTCAGATCCTCCACTTTATAATCTGTGTATTCTGTTTTTTCTGCCAAGCGTTTTAAATATGCCTCTGCACGCTTCAGATTCCCATATCCTTCCTTAATCTGGATCATATCCGCATGGCAGAGGATTGCCGCTATCGTCTCATTTGCAATCGTTCTTTTTCCGGACACATCTACAAATATAAATAATGTGTTATTTCCATATTCACCTAATTTTTGTCCAAGTTCCTCTGCCAGTTCATGATATCCCGTCGCATACATTCCAAGATCATTCTCACCAGCAAGATTGATCACAACCGTTCCGCCCTCAAATGCAGAAAAAATATTAAAAAATCCTTCTTCGTGCTTTGCCTTTGGCTGAATATTTTCTACATAGCATACTCTTCCACTTAATAGTCTTTTATTTTTCAATAATGCCGGAATCAGCACATCGATCATATCATCTACCGCTTTCTTATCCCCCGCAGTAATCAGGTAATGCACCGGATGACCAACAAAACGATGCTCATTTTCATTTGAATAGATTCTATCTATTTCTTCATAAAAATCATCGGAAGCCAGAATGTCCCTTAAATAATTTTCACATGTCTGTTTTGACATCTCATGTTCTGAATAAACAGATTCACTCACCTTATACGGAACTCCATCAAACAATCCATAATTACATGGTGCGATGGTCATTTGAAGTTCTCTGAATATGGAATCTTTCGACCGTTCAATCCAATCATTCCGTTCTGCGCGTGTCAGCTCCTTTCCGAATTCTTCACTGGTGATTTCTTCCCGTTTCAAAATGTCTATCTCCGGCAAATGCTTTTTTATAATTTTCTCACATTCTTCAGCATCTGCTTCCATTTTCTGCACTGCTACAAGCGTCATTTTATCATCCCAAACTTTTGATATGACTACCCGCACCTTTTTTTCCACACTATAAATAGTATAAAATTTATTATTAAGTGCTGTAATCGGACTCTGATAAGAATAAAATCTTGCATATTCATTATTGTCCTGCTTTTTATTTTCCAATTCCATCTTTGAACAATCTGCGCTGTATTTATATAAAATCATATGTAAGCTCCTTTCCATCATCCGCTTGCTTCTTGATGCTTCTGATTATAGAATACATCTCATCCTTGAAATAGCCCAAAAAAATACGAACACTCAAATGTGCTCGCATTTTTCCTACATCTCTAATTTATTTTTCTGCATTCCCAGTCTATATCTCATTCTTTTTACAAAATTTGTCGGACCAATCACCTTGATCCGTGGACCAAATGACAAAATCCGTATCAACAAATCTGTTTCATCCTCCTCTTCATAATTTAAAATAATTTTGTAAGTATGTTCTCCAATACACTCTGTAGTTCTTTCATAAATAGAAAATTGTAACAATAAACGTTCCAATATACGTCCAGTATCTTCCACTAACAATTCTACGGATCTTTTTCCATGAAATTTCGTCTCTGTCTCTTCTATCGGATAAAAATCCCCTTGTTGTCTGACCTCAGAAATTTTTGCAATATTAAAGGTAGCTATCTTTCCATTAACAGAAGATAATACCCGAAACTTGTCATCCCGCTGCGAATACTCGATTCGAATTGGATTACAACTCTGCCATTCTTCTGTTCCATTTTTTCGCTGATATAATATCTGCACGGATTTCTGCTCGTGAACAGCCTCCAAAATACTGCGGAAAATCTTAATATAGTGTTCATCCCCATAAGGATCTCCATCTTGATACTGATCGTAATACACGAAATCTTCGCTGTCAAACAAAGGTTCCACATCTTCCAAACCTGTTTCATCTGGTTGAAACAATTTGATTCTGGGATCAGAAAGTAACGATTTTATCCAACGTTTTTCCAGTGTTGTAAGTGGTCTGTCAACTTGATTATTTAAAATAGATTTTCCTTCTTTATCTAATAGAGACCATCTCCCCTCTGGTCCAATATCATCCGGCAGCATAAATGTCATTTCTTCAAAAGCATATTCATATTCCTGAATAATATCTGTTATTCTATCTCTTGATATCGGTTTACGTACAGCGTAATTCAAAACAGCCGTCACTGCATTATAATAATTCCCATAAATCTTATGAAACATCATCTTCGTCTCCTCCACCATACATCGCATACAATTTTTCTAAATCTTCTTCATACTTCTGCTTTAATAACGGATTACTGCTCTCCAACTTTGCGATCCTTCCTGTAAAAGTTCGGATCCACGGCAGTAACTCCATCGCATCAAAAACATCTGCCACATATTTATATTGATTTGCACTTATCTGTTCCACATGACCATTTCTTTTTTCACGTTCCAGCCGCTGTAAAATATAAGCTTCGTCATCTCCAATCTGTATCGTCATCTCCACATGTGAAGTTTCTTTCGGATCTCCTATCTCGACACCCCACAAATAAGGCTTACGAACCGCATATTCTCTCTGTATTTTTTCGTACAGATCCTCATCGCATATCTCTTTTTGTTCCACCTTTTGCATGAAATCCACACGAAGCAAACGGATATCCGATTTTTCCGCATTATAACAAACAAGATACACTCTGCCATTTTGTGTACTGACATGTATTTTCAACGGAACCACATGAAATACATTTTTCTTCTTCTTTCTGCTCCATACAACTACTTCCAGATACCTTTTTTTCCGGATACCAAGTAATAGATTCAAAATTATTTCACTGTCCAAAGCATACAACAGATAATGATGTTTAAAATAGAAAGTGAACGACTCTACCTGATATTTTTTCTGATCTGATAGACGCGAATCGTCTTTTTCAATTTTAGACTCGATTTCTTCTATACTGGAATTCATTTCTTCGATCTGATTCATTTTATCCAACAAATAAGAACCAATCACACCCAGCTGATTCATTTCAGAAAAAAACTGGATTGCATCCTTCCAAGAATTTAGCTCCACACTATTTTCTGCAAGTGTAAAAACATTCCCTCTCTTTTCATGTAATTTTCCAGATTCTTTTCTCAGAATCCCAACACGCACATACTCATCTAATATTTTTTTCACATTCTTTTCATTCACTTCGAATTTTTTATCATCATGATCTATCGCTTCAATTTTGCCCGTCCGTTTTTCTCGTTCTTTTTTCACTTCAAGAACTGCATCATAGATTTTAGCCATATAGGATCTCAAATTTGTCATAATTTCCCGAACTGACAACCACTCATCTTTTGTCATAAAATCCAGCAAAAAGAAATAGTATAAGATATCATTTTGAGAAAACGTACTTGTTTTAAAGGCAGTGTACAACGGATTATGAACAATCTCTCTGCTGTCAACCGAAATATATGGCACTCTGCCTTCCAGATAATCTCTGTCCTGCATATAGGTTTTTCCAAGCCAGCTTTTTATCTTCCGCTTTCTGTCATCATAAGTTCTTGCTGCTGAAGTTCTTTCATTTTCTTCATTTCTTTTCTTCTCTTTCTGATCCTGTTTTAAAACAATCTCATTTCTCTTACGGAAACCATAAATATAAAATTCTTTCAGATAATCCCGTACATTTTCAAAATTCTTTGTCAAATCACTGTATGGCATCCTGCTTCCCCTTTATCCTTTTTATTCAGACATACTATAAATGAGCAAGTTCGTGATTTTGCATAAAAGAAAGACACCTCGATTCCATGTGTTGTATAATGAAAGTGCCAAAACAAACATTTGCAACATTTACGAAAGAAGGTGTCTCTCGCAAATACTATACATCATTCCTCATTCATATACAACCAGTTTAAAAAATTAAACTTATGCAAATTTTATTCGAACCGAGTAATAAACCATCTTATGAGTATCCTAATCAGTATTTTCATTTCAGGATATCATGGAAAAACCACGGACTTTGCTAAAAACAGTTCCTGCCACAGAACTACGATTGCCCATTTCCTCAATTCCGGAAAATGGGATGATTCCTTACTTTCAGATACGTTAAAATGCTCTGTCATTGAGATTATTTATTCAGAAGCAGCACGCACCGGAAAACCTGTTCTCTGTATTGTGGACGATACGATTGCTTCAAAGACAAAGCCTTCGTCACAGGCTTTACATCCGATTGAAGATGCGTATTTTCACCAATCCCATTTAAAGGGAAAACCGGATTACGGGCATCAGGCAGTTGCTGTTATGCTTTCCTGCAATGGCATTGTTCTGAACTATGCTTTTGTAATGTACAATAAGTCAATTTCCAAGATTGACATTGTACAAAGCATTGCAAAGGAGCTGCCTGTTCCACCGGTAATGTCCTATTTTCTTTGCGACTGCTGGTATGTTTCTGAAAAGATAATCAATACCTTTGCACAGAGAGGGTTCCATACCATCGGTGCTTTGAAAACAAACCGTTTGCTGTATCCATCGGGAATGAAAAAGAAACTTCGTGAACTGGCCGCCGAATTGTCTGTTACACATCGTGAATTTGACCTTGTGACAGTCAAAAAACGAAACTATTATGTGTACCGGTACGAGGGAAACCTCAACGGCATAGAAAATGCGGTAGTTCTTTTGAGTTATCCGGAAAAAGCATTTGGTAATCCCAAAGCATTGCGTGCTTTCATCAGTACAAACGCAGCCCTGTCTACACAGGAGATTCTTTCCTGGTATGTGTGTCGATGGCCGATTGAAGTATTTTTCCGCCAGTGTAAGGATAAACTGGCACTGGACAGCTATCAGATACGCTCTGCACAGGGAATCAAAAGGTACTGGCTACTTATGTCACTGGCACATTTCATGTGTGCAGTGGGTACTGGTAGGTTCTGTTCGTTTGAAACTGGATATCACGAAATCTGTGATACCATTCAGCTGGAAAAGTATCGTTATCTTTTTCAATGCGCAAAGGAAAGCAATGATTTTGATTCATTTATGAAATTCGCAGTGTAGTTTTGTGCAATTTTTCAAATTTGCTCATTTATAGCAGACATATTTTTCAGTTGTTGATCAATCCATTCACAGATCAGCCTGTTGTCTTTTCTCTTTTTCTTTGCTGCATTCATTTCGTCAAAGTATGCTTCTTTCGCATCTTCCAGACACACAATCGAATCCGGTATCAGCTTTACAAACTCAAACATTCTAATTGTATTTCTGACAATACCCTGAGGAGATTCTAATGTATCATCACCATTTTTCAATTTACGAATACAGTTTCTCAAATAGTTCCATCTGATCTGATATTCCTTCTTTAATATGCCATATAATTCTGCTTCTGTTCGATGATCGTACCCTTGCAGGCTGCGATCATAACGCACCGCCAGCCAATACATATAGCGTAAGCTTTCAAATGAACCAATTTCACCTTTTAGATCCCGATCTGTAAAGCCATATTTACGATAGGTCACTTCAATTTGTCTGTTGAGTATATAATATGCTTCCAGATCTCCAGAACGGAACAGTTCCTGCAAAAGTAAACCCATTCCTCTGGTCAAGCTGTACTCAATTTTTTTACTTGCATAAGGAAGAATAGAACAAGTATACCAGTCACAACATAAAATATAATCTTCTTCCCAATATTTCAGTGGATAAATTTTCTCCCAGTCATCTTCTTCCTGCCAGTTTTCACCCCCTACTGATATTCCAATTCTCGTCGGTTGCTCTTTTATGTGTTCATCATAACATCTCATTACCCAACGAAATGTCCCCTGCAATTCCTCTAATCCTGCTACATTATCACTATTCCAGAGTCTTCTGGCATCCATACTGTACAAAAACAACCAGCGTTCCAACACTTCTTTTTCTGATTTTTTACATATTTCAAGTAAACGATATAATTCATAATGAGATAAAATTGTATGAACCTGTTTATATTCCTGCTCCTGATACAAAGTTTCCACCTGCTGTAACAATTTTTCTGCAATTGCAACACATGATTTTTGATACAGCCCATCTTCGTCTTTCACTTCAAATCCAAGTTGATACGTTGGCAACAGAACGCTTTCTAGTCGCCCTAACACTTCTTCTGGCGTACAACTTTCCATGTTATCGTAATACTGCTGCAATCGAAAAACAGCCGTAGAAAACACATATCCTTCTCCAAGCATCTCTCCTATTAAATTTAATTCTGACTGTTTAAATAAACCACTTTTTTGCGCTTTTTCTAACACCATCAACATCTTTTCCCTGCGCACATCTTCAAACAACATACGTGAAGAAACACTGCCATTTTTGTTAATGTAAAAACGATATGTCATAATCAGGCAATGTAAGATTTTATTCTGAATCCGTTCATCTTCTACTATATTAAGCAACACCTCAAGATAAACTGCATACGTCCATTCTTTTTTTTCTGCCAAATCTGACTCTACTGACTGTATTAGATAATCCACTAATTTTTCATCATGCCAAACATCCACAATTTTTTCAAAAGCAGTAAAATCTGCATATGCTCTAAGTAAACTGGTTTTTTCCAAAACCAGATACTGAAACCACACATTAATTTTCTGATGTTTCTTACAATGATTAATAAATTTATTCAAAAACTCATATCTACACTGCATAAATTTATTTTTATATGGATTTTTCCAAATCTGCGGATCATGCATTACACTACCGAACCACTGTCGTTCTATTCTGCCACTTTCGAGCAATATCGTAAAATGCATCGTTTCCAACAACCTTAATATATCAATATCCAAGGTATCTGAAATCCATTTTGCATATACCGTATTGGGTGCTTTCACATCCATACTCATAACCGTTTTGATATACATTTCTTCATTCTGCATATTTAACCATTGTGCATATTCATCCACAAGCAACAGTTTTTTGACATAAAACTCCCACTGTCCTTCGTACCCGTCAGATTTTTGATCCACACTATCATACCAGGAGATCAGACTGATACGAAATCTGCGAATGACTTCCGGGAGCGCCGATTCGCAGATCCGTTCTACAGCTTTCTGAAATTCTTCATTGGCATATTCATATACGTCGGCGCCATCCGACCGTTTCACAGTCAATAACGGAAGAATATCATTCATACATCCAATTGCATCAAAACTCACACCATGAAAAAGAATCAGGTGACAGATCTCTTCCAAGCGAATATTTCCAAACACTGCAATGGAAGCAAACATCAGATACAAGGTCCTCTGGCTTACACCCCAGTATCTTTTTAACAATTCCTTTATATAATTTTCTGCCACAACAGCCGTCGTCACTTTTCCACCACTTTGAAAAATAACATCTCCCATGGCAATATACGGCTGTACATACAAAAACTTCCGATGTGATTTTTCAATAATTTGTTTGCATGCTTTCTCTGTAATTCCAGAAAAATTCAACTTTATATATCGTTTCAACAGTGCCACATACTGTTTATTGTTTCCGTCTACGGTCAGTGTATGTTCTCCACTCATCTCCTCACATTTTTGAATACAGGCAGCAGATGTCGGTGTAAGTGTCTCTTCCGTTTTTAACCTCGAAAGTATTACGATATACACATGATCTGCATCTGGCATTTTCCGAAATTGCTCATTTGTCGGTAAAGAATTCAACAGATTCTCCGTATCAGAATTCAATTCATCAATACCGTCTATAATATAGACCAGCTTTGGGTCTTCACATTCCTCGACAAGTTCTTCTTCGTATCTTTTTCTGAACAAATTCAGATATTCGATAAATGCCTGACCAGCACAGGCTTCACCTTTTCGGATCTCCTGCTTCAAATTCCTTCCATCTGGCATTTCATATTCTTCTTCATCTACCTCTAACCGTTTCTTTCCGTCAAAACTTCTCAGGTTTTCATCCAAGGAAGTATAAAAATCCACAATGCGATTCTCCGTCCGGAACAGTGTATCACGGATATGGTAAACCCTTACAATTGCATTCAGATCATGTTGAAGGATTCCCTTCTGGTATCTGCCATCCAAATGATGCGCCAAGGTTGATTTCCCCATTCCGCGTTCCATCTGAATATATAAAATCCCCTTCGGATAATCATTCATAAATTGACGGATCTCATTGATCAGAAATTGTGGTTTTTCATAATGCGGCGTATGATTCAGACATGCAAATACTTCCCGTTCTTCACTGTCCGCTATTTTTTCTCTGACTTTCCGCTGCTTATTTTCAGTATTGGAAAAACATTCCTGATATCTGGACTGGAAATAAACATTTCCATCTATTCGCTTTGTATCACTCAGATAATTTGTCACTTCCACATACTTCTGATCGTTAAAGTAGGAATCAAAGAAAAACTTTTCTCTGTCAATTTCATAGACAAACTCTGAATCCCGATATCGTTTTCCTGCGATATTCAGAATAATGCCATCGGACTCCTCGAAATAAATGTGGCTATATAAATCATCCACAGATACCCCATCCGCCGTTTTTGAAAAATATGCCTGTAAACCTTCCAGCAAATCATATGCCTGTAGCCAGTATATATCAGCATCCATCATAAGCGTACCATGACCGATCACTTTATTTCTCCAGTTACCGATACTATCGTATCTTTCTTCGTCCGTATTTTTATGTGGCTGTACCCTTTGCAAAATACTTGTACGGTTCAAAAGCTCTGTTAAATACTCATGAAATCCAAAAATTCCTGCACATTTACAAATTGAATTCAGCAGTTCTGCCCATGATCCAATCGATAACGGTTTTCTCAGCATTTTAGCCATGATTTTTCTAAACTGCAAAAAAACTTCCTCATCGTTTTTCTGCGCACAGGCGTTTTCCTGAATCTTAGCATTTTTTTCCTGCATTAACTGTTCGCTGGTTGACGGAACATATGTATCGTCTCTTTTTATGGCAGAATCAATGACAATCATCGCAATGATCACAGGAATTTTCAAACAGGTTTCATAGATGTCTTTCAATCTGAATACAGAGCCGAAAATATCGTCTTTTTCAATGCTCTCCCGCAAAAGTTCATATTCTTTTTGTATCACACCCGGCAAATGCATGATCTGGGATTCATCGATCCAAAGACTGTCATTTTTCACCTGTTCTCTGAAATCTGTAATCATTTGTCTAAACACCTCGATTATTTATACGCCAAAAATTCTCTTGAATTAATGTTTATTTTAACACTAATTCAAGAGAATATATAGTTGTTTTTATAATGTTAAATTGTAGTACAATGGAGCTAATGATTCATTGTTTATCGCCATGGAATCTCATTCGTCATTATTTCTCTTCTGGATTTTGCTTCATAAATATGAAATTTTCCATTATTATATAACTCCAATGAACAAATCTTTCTGTTAAGAAAACCATTATCAGTTTCAATATAATCCTCTATGTGCCCATGAACTTTATATAGTTTAAATCCTCCCCATTGCTTATAATTTGGTATATAAGCACAATGTTCTTCTATCACCAACTCATCATTTTTTCGTTTTCTTTCTCCACGTTCACTAAGCTGTCCACCTTTTTTACTTCCACTATGACTTTCCGAACTATTCCATGATGCACTTTTTTCCGGATTAGGTGCTCCAGTCGATCGAGTAACCGCCCAAATCACAGCTACCACAATAATTCCTACAATGATAAATGCAAGAATTCCCGTTGCAATTGGAATAATATTTTCTAAAATCAATACTATTAATGGAATCAGCGCAAGTGCCATCAACAATGCGATTGCTGAGTATCCTAGCATCCATCTACAAGCTTTGATTGTGAGAATTAAAATAAAAAATATTGCAATTGTACAAAGTGTAACAATAGCATTAATCATAATGATTTTTTGCACTGACAGTGAATTTCCTCCAAAAAGCAATGGCACTCCGTCCATATTGCTTCCCTGCATCGCACACAAATATGAAATAAGAGAAATGATCAATCGAACTCCCGTTACTCCAAGATCTATAATCATAATAATTTTTTTTGCTATTCCTGTATTTTTAAAATACGTAAACATCAATAAGATGAACTCTACTAATAACAAGGCAATCAAGATTTTTCCAGCAACGCCACCTATGATCATTCCTGTAGTACCTGTTGTATACTTTCCTTCATAGCTTTGAAAAATTCCGTATTCTTTCACAGCTTGAATCTGTGCTGTGTAACCGCCTCTGGAAATAAACAGAATATATGCAATAATTCCATTGATCAAAGCATTTAATCCGATTCCCACAGTAACCAAAAACGCCAGGTTTTCGATGGGGTCTTGCTTAAAATCTTTTATTGAATCCTTTACATTGTTAATAAGATTCTTAATCATCTTTTGTTTCTTCCTCCACATTAATATACTATTTCATCAATCATATACTTCTTTGAAACTCTGTAAAATCTGGATTACTTCTTGTTCTTCCTTCGCTGTAAACTGACCATCTGGTGCTTCTGCAATAAATGCATACCATCCATAATGATAAAAAGAAAACTCATCCACATTTCCAGCCTGACCTACAAACTCTCTATCTCCAAGATAAGATGTTGGAACCAGTGCAAAAAATGTCGCTCCATCTATTGGTGTAAATTCTGAATCTGTTGGCATATATAGTTCTCCGATAATATGCACTCGCGCTACCATAAATTTGTCTACATCTGCAAAATCAGCCGCACTCTCTGGATCCCGAACCGTTGTCACAAAATCTGAATCTGCTGCTTTTGTAACATTTGCCTGCACCATAGACACACCTGAGTGACCGCCTATTTCCTCTTGAGGTATATCCCAATACGTAACCGTTACTCCACGATTATTAGAGATTACTATCTTCTCTTGAATATAATCTGTTAACGCGCCAACCTCTTCACTCTCTACTTTCCAACCAGACGGTATATCAAATTGAAATACACTTGCCTGCTCTATCTGATTTACATCTGCAAATCTTGTTTTATACGTTGTTCCCAGATTTCCAGTATCAGATTGAGAGGTACTAGTTTCCTGGGATGTATCGCCAGTATTTTTATCACTTTCAGATTCAATTGTTCCACCTACTTCCCAGTGTCTTGACCAAAATTTAGGTAATGAAGAATCAAAAATTTTCTTTTCAATATTATCTTTCGTAAATACAGGAATATCTATAACCAAATTTCCTTCAAGTTCCGGTCCTATTTCCAAATCAAGGTTTCCGCTCAATTCCATTTCCTTATTTCCATTTGCTGCTAACTTTGCCTCACCTTCTACAGAACCGTATACACCTGCTGAGATATCTATACCCGCTTTACCATATAATTTCGTAATATAATGAACATCTATCTTTGCTTCTCCATCTCCCGAAATACCGGCCTGTGTATCCCATTGCAGTGCATCAATATTTTTTTCACATTTTTTAATTGGTTCAATTTTTCCTTTTTTACTGTCATACAGTACTCCCAATGAACTTTCTATTGAAGGGTTATATGAAATCTCAACATTTCCTTCCAAATTTGCTTCTGCACCAACTGTAATTTCCACTTTATTGGTTACAACGATTGGAACGATTCCAGCCATAATCTGATAATTTGGTAGTCTTTTAGATAAAATTGCTGTTTCAAATTCTTTTTCGAGGCTTTTTCCAAAATCTGCCGTTACATCTGCTTCCGCTTTTGTTTCTATTGAAAGTCCACACTTTATATCATCATCTTTTATTTCTATGTCCAATTCCAGCCAGGCATCAAGTCCTGCATCATATGAAATTGTAAGCGGATCATCTTCTATTTCTTCAGATTTTCCTAACCAATAATCCTTCTCATCATCGTCATCATCCTCATCTTCTGATTCAGACTCTTCAGAGTTATTCGTTGTATCAGCGCTTTTTTCCTTTTTTGTATTTGAAAGCTGAATTGCAGAATATGAACCACTTGTTTGTATCATTGCATTGTTGATAATGCCTCCATCTGCAGTTGTCTCACTTTGAAATCCAACTTCCTCCATACCATCATCTGTTAATACAAATCTTTTAATGATACTGGCTTTTTCAAATACATCCGTCAGCAATGCCGGTTCCGTTTCAACTATGTAGTCACCATCCTTTTTTTCAACATTTGTAACTCTGCGGATAAATCCATCTTCTGCTCCGTCAATAATACCGGCAACCAGCACATCTCCTTCTTCGTATTCTGGTTTTTCGTCATATACCAGACTATTATCGGTGATCTGATCCGGTGCATTATTTTCATCAATGACATACACATTATCTTTTACAATAACATCTTCTGTACTCGATGCAGACTGCTTGTTACTCTTTTGATTTTTCACAAGGAATAATGCTGCAATGATTGCGACGATAATTATAATAATAAATATGATCCATTTGGGGAATTTCCTATTCTTCAAAAATTTTATCTCCTATCGTTGTTCTAAATCTTCTTATCTATTTAATGCAATTGAATTGCAATCATGACCACTGCCTTCCATCTGATTTTCATTCAGATTAATACTTACGATTACATCCTGTTTTGTTGATGACCATTCTTTTATTTTGCTAGGTTTGTTAATCCAATCCCCTGCTGCCAGTCGAAGCGTTAAGGAATTTTCTTCGATTGTTCCAGATACATTATAACTTCCAGCTTCTGAAAACTGATTCAATACATCCGGTGTATATGTGTAGGTACCTGTAACCTGATTTCCATTTACATTTAATTCCAATACGGCATCTCCAGCATACGGTACTGCCAGATAACGCCCGATCCATTTGCCAGCCCAGTCAACACTCTTTACTTGTATTTTTTTTGATGAAACCACAGAGTTCCATCCAGTTTCATTCTCATATGTATTTTCAACGGTAAACTGTACATCACATACTGTATTTACTTTCGTAAATGTACAACTGCACTCATACTTCTGATTTTTTCCTTTATTGATCACATTTTGACTGTTAATCTTAAAATCAGAAATCTGGTCTCTTGTAACAGTAACTTCCTGATCCGTTGTATGGCTGTCTCGCAATGTAAATGTCTCATTTGCCAGCAATCCAGTCAAATCATCTTCTGTCATATTTAATGCTTTTGTCTCATTTACGACTACTTCAAAATCGTCATTTGCTTTACAGGAAACCAGTTCCCAGGATTTATCAAATTCAAAATCAGCAGTTAATGTACCTGTTGCTTTTTCCACTCCACTGTCTAATGTAATAGTAACAGATACCTCATCCTTGTTATTTTCCAGGTCAGAGTTTCTCTCATCTACAGTGATTTTTGAAATATCACTAGCCTCAATATCCCAATCCTGTCCATCTACACGGATTCTTTGATTCACAAGTTCATCTGTAATTGTTTCATCATCCACGCCTTTCAACGGTTTCATAAGCCAGGAATTCGCATCACTGACAGAGATATTGCCAATTTCCCAGTCTTTGTCATATTTATAATATGTAACCTGTACCCCCTTTTCATAAGATATATCATCTTTGTGTGTTGTTACCACACATAAAATGGAATCTGTTTTATTTTTCTTATCAGTTGTTCGATCTGTAATTTCAATACTGTCAAGGGTCTCTCCATCACGGAGCAGCTGATCATCTCCACAACTGATCAAATCATCTTTGATTTCATCTTCCTTCGGAGCAGATGAACACCCTGCTACGAAAACTAATGCCATTGCTACCATAACCATCAGTAATAAATTTCTCTTTTTCATAACAATTCTCCTTCGTTTTATCATTTTATCTATATTTTAATATAATTTCGTTCCTATTGCAATACATATTGCATTACATATAACATTGCATTTTATTTTGTCTTTGCAATGCTTATTTATATTTCTTTTTGCAATATTATAAAGTAAGCAGGAGGTGAGACCGTGGCATTTCAATTAAAACCAGATCGAAAAGCTACCGAAAACAAAACCATTCGTTTTCCTTTGGAGCTGATCAACAAAATTGACGAAGCTATTGCATCCGGAGATGTGCCCATATCATTTTCCGGTTTTGTAATCCAGGCATGTGAGTATGCTCTAGACAATATGGATATACCAAATACAGACAAATAGCACTTATATGATAACGATATTGCTTCGCCGGTAATATTGTATCTGTGGAACAGTTTCGCCGACTGTTCCACTTTTCTTTCCTAGCAACAGCTCCGCCACATTTTGTATTGTACAGATTGGAATCTAAGATATTTCTCCATCCCCATCTGACATGAGCAATTATAGCTCTTACTATTCTTGTTAACGAGTCAAATTTGTTGCGAAGACTCTTTTTTTATTGCTTTATATGTCCCATCTAAACCGTATTCATAATATTTTTTTGCTTCTTCATCATACGCCAGATACAACAACCTTTTTCTATATGTGACAGAACCATCGATATAAAAATGGCTTTCTCCATCAAAGTAAATACCTTGAAACCTTTTATTTCCAGCAACCAGAGATGCAGCGACATGTCCTGCAATAATGTCTTTATAAAAATGTCCAATGGATGGTGGAAATTTTCCCGTCATGACATAATCCGGCGTTCCAAGTGTGCACCACTCCACTTCTTCTGCCGGTATCGTCTCATCCACCCCTGCATGTACAAAAATCTGCGTTTCCGTTTCATAATATAATCGCAGCATTCTCATCCACGACAACAAATTTTTATGATTACTTTTTATGCACGTTTTCACATAAACAATCCTTGTTTCCCGATCTGGCTTTAACTCCATTTTTTTGAGCTGTTCTTTTGTTAAAAATGATCCCGTTGTAAAAAAATCTCCATCCTCATCCAGCCAGACATCTTCGTTTTTAAAAAGGAATTCTTCAAACCATACTTCATGATTGCCTTTTAAAACAATTACTTTGTCTGATCCAAATTCCTGTTCCAGATCATATGCCAGTTTCAAACATTGATAACTTTTATCTCCCCGGTCAATGTAATCACCCAGTAATATTAATCTGCTATTACCCTTTTGTAATAACGGTCTCATCTGTTCCATTCTTTTTTTCATTGCTTCATAATGACCATGAATATCGGACATTGCATAAATCATATTGTGTACTCCTCGAAAAGCAGAAAAATGTTCTTTTTCATTTGTTCGTTGCTTTCTGATTATAAGTATATCGATAAAAATGTTCTTAATAGTCAAAAAAAGTTGCGAACACTCTTGTGTCCACAACTTTTTTCTTTCTAGTTACATGATAACAGTTGTTCCTACATCAACATTTTCTAATAACCAATCTAGGTTTTCCTGCGAAACTCTTATGCAGCCTGATGTAAATGTATCATCTTTACTTACCGGTTCATAATCCTGCATAGTTTCCTTTGTTGCATTCGAAGCATATAAATCACTATGAATGAAGTAATCCTCAAATATCACCAAATATCCAAAAAACTTTACTTGATCCAATTCTGGATAATATCCACTGACATATTCTTCCGCAGACTTCCCTTCCACCTGAAAAATTCCTGTTGGTGTCGATGACTTTTCACCACCATAAATACAATCCATGGATTTGATTTCTTCATACATAACGTAATTCGAAGAATCAAAGTCTGAGCGAATAGAATAGTATTTGTGCAGAACAGAGTTGTCAGCTTTTTTGTATAGTTCTAGTTGGCTGGATGTACGGTTGAGTTTGAGTAAGTATTTTTTTCCTATAGCACTACTAAATTTATGAATTATTAAAAATTTTTCCATTCCTACTTAATACTTGGTATTTTCTCTTCTATTTGTTCCCAAGGAATCTCCTTTCGTATCTCCGCTAACGCTTCTTCGGATTTTTTTCTTTTACTCACTACCATGATCAAAGTAGATACAATCTTTCTACGTTCTATTCCTGCTGCAATTGCCATCCATAATAGCAATTCTTCACATTTGCATTGATTATAGTATGTAAACTTTTTTTGACCTAAATCTTTTACTTCACCCACACTTGAGAAACAATACTTACCATTCAATTCTTGATACAAAATATATGCAACCAAAAGATGCCATGCCTGATCATAATCTATATCATCTTTCAAAATCCATTTTTTTACGTCATCAACCGTATATCTTCGTAATGCACCAAATTTCTTATTCATCTTGTTTTTCATAATATATTTAATCAACAGAACAAATACACTATCATCATCCATATCACTACAAAAATATATGTCTTTTTCCTTTAACACTTTACATGTATTCATCAGCTTTAGATAACCACTACTTTCTGTTTTTTGTCCATATGCAATGATATAAAGTCCCAATAATTCTAGTAAATCCACACAATCACAGTCATTTTGTAAAATATAGTCTAACTCTTTCTTTGCTTCAATTTCATCGTTAGTTTTTATTCTAACTTTTAAATATTTCTTTTTAAAATAAAACTCAAATACATCTTTATATGTTCTGCTCATATCCTATTCCTCAATTTTTTAATACTCAAAGATCACTTTGCAATTTTAATGCTTCTTTCTGCTTCCAACCATCTTCGCAATCACTCCCACCACCACAGCAGTAATCGCCAAACTCACAATCCCCATATCAATCGGACTTCCTTTAATAAAATCAACGATTGTCAATACGGATGCAATAATGGAAAGCGCACCAAACAACGTAATAATATTCATTAATTTATTTTCACGCTCTGCACTTGCCCGTTCTAATTCCTCATCTAAAAGATTTACTTTCTCCTGTATATCCCGCATATAATCATTCACACCATTAATTTCTAACAATAAACGATATATTTCACATACATTATTCCAGCATGAAATCTGAGAGGGAGTATAAGTTTCATAAGCGCGGACTTTGAGAACTGTCCGTTTGATTTCACGGATATTTTCTTCTTTGTTACCAGCAGATTTTACCTTTTCATAAATGAGATCATTAATCTGAACACAAACATATTTTTGAAAAAGAGCTATAATTGTCAAAAGCAAATCACACTTAACCCGCTTCCATATCAATTCTACCGAGATTGGCTCAGCTTTTACATCTTCTTTTATTTTAGCTTTATCACCATACACATAACTGATAGATTGCGATGAAATACAACATCCCCAGCCATAATCCATCTGTTTTACATCTCGCGCCCCAGAAACATATACAATATCTTTTTCCGAACTATCTTCAAATGCAGAATCAATAGGAATCAGTCGATGTGCATTATATGTCACACGCTCCAAAGTTTTCAACTCATTAAAACGTGTCGCTACAAACGCCGCATTAAGCCAATAAGATTCGCGGAAAATATCTGTTGTATCGTCCATGATATAAATGTCAAAATTAAGTTCTTTTAAGATATCATCCAGGATTTTTTCTTTTATCTCCACGCAAAATTCTTCTTTTAATCCCTGCACTTTATCATAATCCAACATATATCCAGGATTTATCAATTCATAAAAATTATCTACCGAAAAATCCTGATTCACTAACAGAATCGTCAAAAATGCCAATTCACTCTCTGGGAAATAATATAAATGAATATCTTTCACCTCAACATATTCTTCTTTTGAAGCATTTTTTTCTGAAAAACAAATCTGTTTTAATTTACAGCTTATATGATATTGGTCAACAAAATCATTTCTATTTTTGCATCGGCTAGTCAAAATATCAGACAGGTCTGAGGCATCTATGTTTTCATACGCGAAAACATTCTTTCCAGATTCATCCTGCTTTTTCAAAATGATGTCAATTGCCTCCTGACGACTCATTTTTAATTTTCCTTTTGGATTATCATGCAATGGAAGAATGAGATAACTTCCCCATTTCGCATTTTGAAATAAATCTTTCTTTGTGGAAAATTCATCTTTTGTCAAAAAAGATTTTATCATTTTCTTTTGTTCCTTCCCTTTTATCTATAAACATGAATTTACCTATACCTTATCTACAAAAATCTCACGCATTATTCTTCTGTACAGATCTCATCATAATCCTCAAACATAATCCGAATACCATTATCTTCGTTTTCTATATGATAATGTCCTGCATACCACTCGGAAAACTCAAGTCGATCATAAATCGTCTGTAGCCATTTTTCGGTTGATTTGTCTACGGATGACTGGTCTAATCCCGGAATAAATGCCCATACAGGCTCTACTTCTATTGGAACTGTATGAGAAAGTATGATATCGACCTTCCAATCTGCGCGTTCCAACTGCTCCTCTACAAACGCTTTCATTGCTTCGTCTGGCTGTTCTGTATCAAACCATTGAAGTCCATGACTAAGCCTATAGTACTTGTCTACACTATATGCCCCACCAATTGCCATGGCCGAGTACCCGTTAAAATGATAGATTTCTCCATCTTTGGCAAATAATATATTGGGATACATTTCTTCTCTGTATACAAGTCCGCCGTTCCATGGAAACAACTCATAATCTGACGGAGACTCCCACGGACGTCCTTCATGATTTCCATGCACACAGAATAATGTAATATCCATATTTGCAATCTGATTTTTTACATTCCAATCGCGAATATCCAGCCAATAATTAATTCCTGCATCACCCAGAATAATCAGTACGTCATCTGTAGTGGTCTCATTTAACTGACAAAATTCTTCGATTCTATCAAAATTTCCGTGTGTATCTCCTGTTATGTAAAAATGCAATACCCTTTCCCTCCCCTTGTCTCCATATATAACGAATCATACATTTTTCAAGCCAAAAATGCAGTCTTTACATGTAATATCTCCTCCGTTTTATCATTTTTTACATTTTAATATAATCCCGCTATTTTTGCAATGCAGATTGCATTACATATCATATTATATTATATTACATTTGATTTTATCTCTTGCAATGCATTTTTATATGAGAAATTATAGCTCTTACTGTTTTTGTTAACGAGTCATATTTGTTGCAAACACTCAAGTATATTAAAAACTGCTCTTAAAGCAAAAAAAATGCGAACACCTTTGTGTCCACAACTTTTTTCATTCAACATATAAGTTAAATATTAAATTTTTCCACACCTAAAATGAGATTCGCACCTTGTTTGTGTGGAAAGTTTTAGTCATTAATTATCCAGTTATATCTCATCAAAACTTTCAAACATAATCCGTATCCCCATAGATTCTGTTTCCACATGATAATGTCCTGCATACCACTCCGTAAACGCCAGTCGGTCATAAATTGTCTGCAGCCACTCTTCTGTCCCTTTATCTACAGTAATCGGTTCCTTTCGCGGCTTAAAAGCCCAGGTTGGCTCCGCCTTAATCGGAACGGTATGAGATAAAATAATATCCATCTTCCAACCAAATTTTTCCAACTGCTGCTCCACAAATTCTTTGATTGTGTCATCCGGCTGCTCCGATGCAAACCACTGAAGTCCATGGCTGATGCGATAATCCTTATTTATCGTTCCCGCGCCGCCGATCGGCATCACTGATTTTCCGTTAAAATCATAAATCTCCCCGTCTTTTGCAAATAAAATATTCGGATATTTTTCTTCTTTGTATACAAGACCGCCATGCCATGGCACCAGTTTGTAATCCGCCGGAGATTCCCATGGCCGACCTTCATGATTGCCGTGTATACAAAAACATGTAATCTGTATTCTGGCCACACGCTCTTTTAGCTTTTCATCTTTCGAACTTAGCCAGTAATTGATGCCGGAATCCCCCAGAATGATCATGACGTCATCTGTCGTGGTATGATGTTCCTGGCAGAAGGATTCCACCCGGTCAAATTTTTTGTGTGTATCTCCTGTAATATAAAAATGCAAAAACGATTCCTCCCCTGTGCCTTTGTTCTTTTAGTATCTGCATTTTCAGGAATAATGTCAACCAAAAGAGGAACAATATCATTTATTTTTTGATATTGTCTCTTATTATTTTTCTTATTACTTTTATGCTATTTCTGTTACATTTTTAGAATTTCAAATGATGAATTGCCTGTTTTCCACTCTTCTGTGCACCACGGGCATACTCAAATTTCGGATAGCCGAATCCCATGGCCGTTGCCACAAAATGATCTTCCGGAATACCAAGTTTTTCCCATACATCCGGCATCAGTTTCATAACGTTCATCGGGAAACCAAGATACACACAGCCAAGTCCCTTAGATTCACATAACAGTTCAAAGTAAGCCAGAGTAATTCCCACTTCTACTGCTGCCGAGCCAAATTTTTTCGGCATATGCGGAATAATAATATGCGGTGCAGAGCAGAAATAAATATCTCCGTTCATGGCCTGCGGACCGCGGGCTTCCATAATTCCGTAGGATTCCTCATCCCAGGAATACGGATAGATTCCCTGTTTTTTCAGGTCTTTGACACCTTCACAGATCATCTTGCGCAGTTTGTCCAGTTCTGCGCGGTCATCAATGACCGTGAATTCCATTTTCTGCTTATTTCCGCCAGTCGGTGTTGCCTCCAGTGCCGCAAGCAGTTCATTTAAAAGTTCCGGATCCACATTTTCGTCTTTGTAATGACGGCAGGAACGACGGCTGCAGACCAGACGCTCCAGATCTGTAGAAATTGCATCACTTGGTAACGGAAGACTGTTTTCCGGCTTTTTACCAAGCACACTGATGGCCCCGTTCGGACAGACGGTCAGGCAATGCTGACATCCCCAGCATCCGTACCAGTCCATACTTTTTACCGGTTTCAGGCTTGGTTTTTTATATTCATTCATTTCAATCAGCATAGACGGACAGGCAAGCTGGCATAAACCACAGCCCACACATTTACTCTCGTCTACTTGAAATCTCGTATCAATTAAACTCATTAATTGGCTCCTCCTGATATTTTTATTTGTGTCACAACGTAAGGGTAAGTAGTGTGGTTTTCACACAATCTGGTAAAAATGGACTCTGGCTATTTTTTCTCGACCAGCGATTGCTAGCGGGCGAGACAAAATCGCAGAGTCCTTTTTCATAACCTAACAAAAGCCACACAATTACCCGAAAACTATATAATATAAAACCAGTTCTCATCCTGTTCTAAATTACTGATCTCCATGGTTGTTTTTCCACCTTGCTTAAACTGCAGTTCCTGCCCTTTAATGCTGACCGTCGTTCCCGCCGGAATGGATTTTGTGATAAACGCATTACCGCCGATAACAGAATCTCTGCCAATGACAGTCTCTCCACCAAGGATGGAAGCACCGGAATAAATCGTCACATTATCCTCAATGGTAGGATGACGCTTTGCATTTTTCAGTTTCTGTCCGCCTCTGGTAGACAATGCACCTAAGGTAACACCCTGATATATTTTGACATTATCTCCGATGATCGTCGTCTCACCGACTACGATACCGGTACCATGGTCGATAAAGAAATGTTTTCCAATGGTTGCCCCCGGATGAATATCAATTCCGGTCACACTGTGCGCATACTCCGTCATAATACGCGGAATCAGCGGTACGGAACGGATAAACAGTTCATGTGCCAGACGGTTGATCGTGATAGCAAATAATCCCGGATAAGCCAGAATGATCTCGCCATAGCTGTTTGCTGCCGGATCTCCTTCTAATGCTGCCTGCAGATCTCCCTCCAGATATTCACGGATCTTCGGAATCTGTCGCAGGAAATCTACTGTGATCTCGTAGCTTTCTTTTTCAATCTGTTCCCGGCATTTTCCATCCAACTTCGGACAGAATTTTGAAACTTTTGCAATCTGTCTGCTGAGACGATACAGTACATCCTCGATTAAAGTTGATAAATGATGGTTTGCATGATAGCTTTTGTATGCACGATCTCTGTAATAACCCGGATAAATAATCTTCAGTAATTTTTCAATAATATCAATGATCACTTCTTTATTTGGCTGATCATAAAAATCTTCCATCTTGTCAATGGTGCGATCCCGTTCATAATCAGCAAGGATGGAATCCAGAATTTCTTCTGCTTCTTTTCCCTCTATATTTCTGCTCATATCTGACATACTATTCACCTTTTTCTTTCTCAATCAATTCATTATATTACACTGGAATTGGTAATATCTTTCCACTTTTGGCATATTCTTATTTTATTTTTTAATGCACCCCTGAACATCCTATGACTGGAAATCTCCACGGTCACTGACCAGAGTAAATCCGACACTCTCCACTCTGCGTCCCAGGCATCCGCGGCATTCCGCTGCTTCCTCTCCGGTGCAGATCTTGTTATCATACAGATCATACTGTTTCCGGTTTTTCACCGGTGAGAGGTTTGGCATTACAACATTCGCTCCATGCTGCAATCCTTTTTCTCTTCCAAGCGGATCTGCCGTTCCAAGTGCCGTTGTCGCCGGAAGCAATACATGCGGCAGCATAATGCGGATTACGGACAGTAAAAACAACGTCAATGGAACACTTCCGGACGGCTCCTTGGCAAACATGGTATCATGATGTGGAATAAACGGACCGATACCGACCATCTGGGGATCCAGTTCTTTTAAAAATACCAGATCATCCGCCAGCGTCTCTGCGGTCTGCTCCGGAGAACCTACCATAAATCCTGCTCCTACCTGATAACCAAGTGTCTTTAAATCGTATAAACACTGCTTACGTGCCTCCAGACGCATCTCTTCCGGATGCAGTTTCCGGTAATGTACATCATTGGCAGTCTCATGACGAAGCAGATAACGATCTGCGCCCGCTTCCCGGAAACGTTTATAACTCTCATAAGATTTTTCACCAATTGACAACGTAATGGCACAATCCGGATAACCTGCACGAATCTTCCGTACAATATCTACCATACGATCATCGTTGAAATACGGATCCTCGCCTCCCTGCAAGACAAAAGTACGAAATCCTAACTCGTAGCCATTCTCACAACAGGCTAAAATTTCCTCCTCTGTCAGCCGGTAACGTTTTGCATTCGGATTACTTCTGCGTATTCCGCAGTAATAACAGTCGTTTTTACAATAATTGGTAAACTCGATCAGCCCTCTTGTATACACATCAGTACCATAAACCTCTTTTCGGATGCGGACAGCTTCTTCTGCCAGCAGCGCATCTACCTGTGGATCATCCGCCATTTTGATCAGTTCCGCAAACTCTTCCCGGGTTAAATTATGTTCCCTGATTAATTTCTGTGCTGCATTCATTTCTTACTTCCCCTTTTATATCCCTTTTTCACAGGTTACTCTCATTTATAATTGCTGAAACAATACTATATTTTTCATCCAGACGCTGCGTTAAAAATGTTCCGTTTTTAACTGTATCTTTTTGCGATCTCTGTCTCAATGATCGTCGCTCCGCCGACAACCACATCGCCATCATACAGAACCACCGCCTGGCCACAGGTAATGGCACGTTGCGGCTCATCAAATACCACACGGATCTTGTCCGGCTCCGGCTGTGTCACAGTTGCCCACTGTTCTTCATGACGGTAGCGCACTTTGGCTTTCACGCGCATTTCCCCTTCAATATGATCCACGGAAATAAGATTCACATCATTTGCGATCAGTTCTTTGGAAAACAGATCTTCGTTTCTTCCCAAAATAACCTGATTTTTCACCGGATCCACGGCTACCACATACATAGACTCTTTTAATGCAAGACCGAGTCCTTTTCTCTGCCCGATCGTATAACGGATGATTCCTTTGTGACGTCCCAGCACATTCCCCTCCAGATCTACAAAATCTCCTTCCGGATAGGTCTTTCCACGATACTGTTCAATGAAATCTGAATATTTTCCGTTTACGACAAAGCAGATATCCTGGCTGTCATGTTTTCTTGCATTGATAAAACCCTGTGTTTCCGCAATTTCTCTGGCCTCAGTCTTATGCATGCCGCCCAGCGGAAACTGCACATGTGCCAGTTGATCCTGTGTCAGAGAATACAGTACATAACTTTGATCTTTGCTCAGATCTACGGATTTTTTTAATAAGTAACGTCCGGTTTCCTCATTATATTCAATCTGTGCATAATGTCCGGTGACCACATAATCATAAGACAGCTCTTTTGCACGCTGAAACAGTTTTTCAAATTTCAGATAACGGTTGCAGTCAATGCATGGATTCGGTGTACATGCATTCTCGTAAGAACATACAAATTTCTCCATCACTTCTTCTTTGAAGCGATCTGAAAAATTAAATACATAATAAGGCATTTCCAGTGCCCGGGCCACACTTCTGGCATCTTCTACATCATCTAAAGAACAGCAGGTATGCTCTCTGCATACAACCACATCCTCATTCTGAAACAGCTTCATAGTAGCGCCGATACACTCATATCCTTTTTCTTTCATTAAAAAAGCGGCTACGCTGGAATCAACGCCGCCGCTCATTGCGATTATTGCTTTTTTATTCAAAGGCTACGTCTCCTTTTTATCATACTATTCAAGAATCTACGGATTATATCGCCTGTATCTTCCAGTCATGATATAACCCCATGTTATCCTAGTATTATAGTATTTTTTACTGATAAAAATCAAGTAGTAGCATATATTTCTTTAGATATAGTACATACTTTCGTCGTACTTTTCAAATTCCTGATATTCTTTCACCAGATCTGCCAGTGTCAGATTCATCAGAATCTGATCCAGCTGACGGTTCACCTCATCAATTACCCGTGTCTGAATGGCCGCTGCAATTCCTTTACAGTCACTCTCTTCTGCCGTATCTTCATCTGCAATGTGATAAGTTCCATCCAGGGCTTCCAGAATCTCAGCCACAGTAATTTTCTCTGCCGGATGATTCAGCAGATAGCCCCCCTGCGGACCTTTGATACTTTTGACAATACCTGCCCGGCGCAGTGCAGCAAATACCTGCTCCAGATACTGCGGAGAAATATCATTTCGTTCCGCGATGCTGTTTAATGCCACATGTCCATTTTGGGAATATACGGATAAATCGATCAGAGAGGTTAGTCCATATCTGCTTTTTTTCGAAAACTTCATTTTTATAATACCTCCCATACTCCAATTTAATTCTACATCATTTAATTTAACAGGCGGATTGCAGTAATACAACCCGCCTGAATTTCTATATTTTTTTCATTTTTTACTGAATTGCTTTGAAAGCTTCATCCAGATCCTGAATGATATCGTCAATATTCTCTGTACCGATAGACAGACGAATTGTGTTTGGTTTGATTCCCTGATCAGCAAGTTCTTCCGGTGTGCACTGGCTGTGTGTAGTTGTTGCCGGATGGATCACCAGAGATTTTACATCTGCAACATTTGCAAGCAGGGAGAACAACTCCAGATTGTCGATGAAGTCTTTTGCTTTCTGCTCGTCACCTTTGATTTCAAATGTGAAGATAGAACCACCGCCATTCGGGAAATATTTTTTGTATAATGCCTGCTGGCTCGGATCCTCAGATACAGACGGATGATGTACACGCTCTACCTGTGGATGGTTGTTTAAGTACTGAACTACTTTCAGTGCGTTCTCTACGTGACGCTCTACACGTAAGGACAGTGTCTCAAGTCCCTGTAAGAACAGGAAAGAGTTGAACGGAGAAATGGTTGCTCCGGTATCACGCAGTAAGATTGCTCTGATTTTTGTAACGAAAGCTGCCGGTCCAACAGCTTTTGTGAAGCTGATACCGTGATAACTTGGGTTCGGATCTACTAAAGAAGCAAATTTTCCGGATGCTTCCCAGTCGAATTTACCACTGTCTACGATCACACCACCAATACTTGTTCCATGTCCGCCGATGAATTTTGTTGCGGAATGAACAACGATATCTGCGCCGTACTCAATTGGGCGAACCAGGTATGGGGTTGCAAATGTATTGTCGATTACCAGCGGAATCTTATGCTCATGAGCGATATTTGCCAGTGTCTCGATATCCACTACATCAGAGTTCGGGTTCCCAAGTGTCTCAATGTAAAGTGCTTTTGTATTGTCCTTGATTGCTGCTTTTACTTCGTCAATATTAAACGGATCTACAAATGTAGTCTCGATGCCGTACTGCGGAAGTGTGTGCTCCAGCAAGTTGAAGGAACCACCATAAATATTTTTTGCAGCTACGATATGATCTCCGGCCTGAGCAAGATTTTCAATGGTATAAGTAATCGCTGCCGCTCCGGAAGCTACTGCTAATGCTGCAACGCCGCCTTCCAGTGCTGCCATTCTCTGCTCAAATACGTCCTCTGTCGGGTTTGTCAGACGTCCGTAAATGTTACCTGCATCTGCAAGTCCGAAACGTGCCGCTGCATGATCGCAGTTGCGGAATACATAGGAAGATGTCTGATAAATCGGTACTGCTCTTGCATCTGTAACCGGATCCGGATTCTCCTGTCCTACGTGTAACTGTAATGTCTCAAATTTAAAATTTCTGTCTTTTCTTGCGATTTTCTCTGCCATTTCTCTCAACCTTTGCCTTTCATAATCTGTCCTGTTCAGGATCTGCTGTCTGCCATCCTGCTGTTGTCTTTGTTTCACAGATTCTGATAACAGTTCAAATTCACTTGAACGTATCAAATCACTCTAAAACATTCTTGCTCTCACAGTTTTTTCTATTCCTCTGTGAATAATGGTGTTGAATAATATCTGTCACCTGTATCCGGTAATAATGCTACAATTGTTTTTCCTGCAAATTCCGGACGTTTTGCCACCTGAATTGCTGCGGATAATGCTGCTCCGGAAGAAATTCCGACTAAAACGCCTTCTTTCTTTGCCAGAAGTTTTGCTTTTTCAAATGCATCATCATTTTCAATTGTAATAATCTCATCATATACCTGTGTATTTAATACGTCCGGTACAAAACCAGCGCCAATACCCTGAATTTTGTGAGCTCCGCTCTTACCTTCGGAAAGTACCGGAGATGTTGCAGGCTCTACTGCGATAATCTTGACATCCGGATTTTTGGATTTCAGATATTCGCCTGTACCTGTTAATGTTCCGCCTGTACCTACACCTGCGATAAATACATCTACATTTCCGTCTGTATCGTTCCAGATCTCCGGACCTGTGGTTGCTTTGTGTGCTGCCGGGTTTGCCGGATTTACAAACTGTCCCGGGATGTAGCTGTTTGGAATCTCTTTTGCGAGTTCATCTGCTTTTTCAATGGCTCCTTTCATTCCTTTGGAACCTTCTGTTAAAACAATCTCTGCGCCATAAGCTTTTAAGATGTTTCTTCTCTCAACACTCATGGTCTCCGGCATGGTAAGGATGATTCTGTATCCTTTTGCTGCTGCGATGGATGCAAGACCGATACCGGTATTTCCTGAAGTCGGCTCAATGATAACAGAACCTTCTTTTAATAATCCTTTTTCTTCAGCGTCCTCAATCATTGCTTTTGCAATTCTGTCCTTGACACTTCCTGCCGGATTGAAGTATTCTAATTTTACAAGGATTTTAGCGTTGAGCTCCTGATCTTTCTCTACATTTGTAACTTCAACCAGTGGTGTGTTACCGATTAAACCAAGTGTTCCTTTATAAATGTTAGCCATTGTTTCGTCCTCCTATAAATCATATCTGTTTTCTATGTTTTATTTGTTGAGTGTATTATATTCCCATTATTCCTATTTGTCAACTAGGTTTTGAAAGTTTTTTATATTTTTTCACAAAGAATACCGTAAAACCGCGTAAATACTGGGTATATGGCTGTTTCTATTTTTCAAAAATGACAAAAAAGGACCTTCTTCAGACGTTTTTCTGTCCAAAGAAGGTCTTTTTTGTTTCACCAACTTATCAGGTATGTTTTATATTTTATCTTATTTTTTAACTCGGATAGCTGCTACAGCGCAGTCATCTGCTGACTTTCTCCACTTTGGGCTCTGCAGAACTTATCTTCTCGATAAAGACATTATAGCAGAAACCGCACCACATAGCACCCCTGCGCAGACCCAGATGATCCAGGTCACATCCCATCGATTTGTCAAAAAGCTGACTGCCAGATAGATTGCGGTTACAGAACGCCAGTAAATTTTGGAAACCTGTTTTCTTCTGCCACTGCTCTGCTTATTTTTCACGCTGTAGTCCTCTTCCTCCAGCAAAATCTGGTAACTTCCTGTGATTGTTCCTGACCACACAAAGAAAAAAGTTGCAATTGCCACAAATATCAGCAGAACGGCAAGACTGTAGATATAATAAATATCCGGCATGGAAAATGCTGCCATCAGCATCATCGGCACCACACTGACAATGGAAAGAATCACACCGGTCACCGTGCATTTACGACTCAGCGGGGCAAATTCCTGTTTTTCTTCCAAAACCATCTTTCGAACTTCCTCTTCCGCTACGATATGCTGTGTTTCAAAAGAACAAAAGCGTTCCTGATGCGCACCCTTAATGATAAAAATTGCGACTGCCACAGCCACTATGCCCAGAAGGATCGCAACGCCCATTCCACCTGCCATATCCTCCGTGATCGGAAGCACCTTATATTCTGCCATTCCGCCAAGCAATAAAAGCCATACCGGAGATAATATACACAGAAACGTTCCTAATGCGATCCACGGGGCTTTGTGTTTTGCCCATTCAAGATAATCCCTTGCCTCCTGCATAGAAACATGATGCGTTGGAATTTCTTCACTTCGTGTATCTTCTCCAAATTGCTGCTGCGTGCTATTTTGATTACTACAAAAATTTGTCATACCCGACGTATCCGTTTTCATCTGTTCATTCTGTAAATCTTCAAATGTTGTTTTTCTCTCGTTCAACTCCATTTCTTCTTTTAAAAGAGTGTCTGTGGATACACCAAAAATCTCACTCATCTTTAAGATTTTATCCAGATCTGGCACGGACGCTCCGCTCTCCCATTTCGATACAGACTGTCGTGATACAGAAAGCTGCTGCGCCAGTTCTTCCTGCGACCAGCCGCGTTGCTTTCTCAATGTCATAATTTTTTCTGCAAGTTTCATAACCCTTGATACCTTTCCTAGTAATAAATATAAGAAAGTGTGCTATCACACATTTGCGTGCTTGTAATTATCAATAGCACATCTTTCTTATTCGCGCCGAGCACGTTTAACCGAGCTTTCTAAGCGAGGGCTACTTCTTGAACTGTGTTCAAGAAGGGTAATTTCTTTTCGTGCGAGTGTGCATCGTTTGCATGGAGTAAAGCGGACATTCGCAATTCGCTTTCGCTATTTGCTCATGAACACAGTCATCTTGCAACCTGCGTTCATTATACGAAAAATCCCGATTGACAACCACCAATTACCCTTGAAAATCCGTCAACTGGCAGTTGCATCTTCCAGTTTTTTTAGTTTTCCTCTTTTTTCTCTATTCTATCGTAATCATCCAGGAAATGATGTTTCACACCATCTTTCTTGTATGCAATGACGGTGCTTAAGTTCACATTTTCCACGCTTTTGAAAATATTGGATTCCACAAACGGATTTGTCTCTTTCAACTGACGGATCAGATTTTTCACTTCCACACGTTTTGATGTGTTCTCACTGCCGCAGGTGCTGCAGGTATCAGTAAACTTACATGCACACTGAATAAAGTGCAGGTCATTACTATCACGCCATTTTTTGATATCATCCTCACGAATCAGATACAGCGGACGGATCAGCTCCATGCCTTCAAAGTTTGTACTGTGTAGCTTTGGCATCATGGTCTGCATCTGAGCTCCGTAGAGCATACCCATCAGAATGGTCTCAATGACATCATCATAATGATGGCCCAGAGCAATCTTGTTGCAGCCAAGCTCTTTTGCTTTGCTGTATAGATGTCCGCGGCGCATTCTCGCACACAGATAGCACGGTGATTTTTCTATATTGAATACCGCATCAAAAATATCCGACTCGAAAATAGTGATCGGAATATTCATTCTCTTTGCGTTGGCCTCAATGATCTGTCTGTTTGCCAGGCTGTATCCCGGATCCATTACCAGAAACACCACTTCAAAGTTAAACTTATTATGGCGTTTCAACTCCTGGAAAAGTTTTGCCATCAGCATGGAATCTTTTCCCCCGGAGATACAGACTGCAATCTTGTCGCCCTCTTTTACCAGCTCGTACTCACGTACTGCACGGGTAAAACGACACCAGATGGTTTTCCGGAACTTTTTGCGGATACTCTGCTCGATTTCCAGATACTCCGGTGTCTCTTCTTCCTTTTTGGCTTCTTCTTTCTGTTTCATGGCTTCCATCAGCCAGGCTAAGTATCCACCATTCAGACTTTTTGCATCCACGCCGGCTTCCTGCAGTGCTTCCGCTGCCGGAACACTCATCTCACCTTTCTGGCAATAAATAACAACTGTCTTATTTTTATCAATTTCCTGTGATTCCGGCAGTTCCTCTGCACTCAGAGCCACACTGCCCGGGATCACACCATAAGAACGTGCACGCTCATCCCGGATATCAACTAACTGATAGCTGTTTTCCGGCATCGCAAACAGTTCCTGTACAGATAACTGTATTTCTCCCATATAATCTCCTTTCTACTGCGGTAATTCTGTCAGATCTTTTGTAATCTCACCTGCAATGATGAGTCCGACTACTGACGGCACAAATGCAAGACTTCCCGGAATCTGACGTCGCACGGTACATTTTCTTTCTGTTCCCGGTGGGCAGACACAGTTGTTTTTACAGCTGTTTTCGGAATCTTCGATCGGAGTCATTGGTTTTTCTTTGGAATAGACAACCTTCAAGTGATCAATTCCGCGTTTTTTCAACTCACGGCGCATCACTTTTGCTAATGGGCAGACCGAAGTTTCATAAATATCTGCCACTTCAAAAGCAGAGGCATCCATCTTGTTTCCTGCTCCCATGGAACTGATGATCGGCACACCTGCTGCTTTTGCCTGCTCCACAAGCATCAGTTTTCCGGTGACGGTATCGATTGCATCTACCACATAATCATACTGTGAAAAATCAAACTGATCTGCAGTATCCGGCATATAAAATGTCTTATACGTGTTGACAACCGCCTTCGGGTTAATCTCCAGAATACGCTCTTTTGCTACATCTACTTTATATTTTCCAATTGTTTTTCTTGTTGCAAAAATCTGACGATTTAAGTTTGTCATACAGATCCGGTCATCATCGATCAGATCCAGTGTTCCAACGCCCACGCGAGCCAGTGCTTCCACAGTGTATCCGCCGACGCCGCCGATACCGAATACGGCCACTCTGGCGTTGAACAGGCGCTGCATGTTGTCTTCTCCCAGAAGCAGTTCCGTTCTGGAAAACTGGTTCAACACAGCCGGGCGCGGCTTATGCGCACATTCTGTATGCAAAGAAGTATTTTCTTCCATAAATATTTATCCTCCATCGTACTTTTGATATTATTCGAACATTTCAGAACCCATATTTTTTGTAAGATTCTTTATTGTTTACTATTTTACTATGAATTAATTGCCTGTGATAGTATAGCGGATTTTCACACAAAAAACAATTACTTCTCGGAAAATAAACAATTTTCGTAACGATTCAGAGCCAGAAAGTTTTCCAGAAAAATGCGAATTATGTTTGCAAAATTCAAGTCGAACGCACGTGAGACTTGGTGCGTGATTCTGGTCAGCGTAAGCTGACATATTCTTCTCTGAATCACTGCACATCCTCGCGGAGCGTTTATCTCAGTCGGAGATTGTACTCCCACTGAGAAAGACTTGTTATTACTCACCACTTGCAGAAGTGGGAGTCTTCTCGACTGAGATAAATAGTTTTCCAGTGAGAAGCCAACATATACAAAAGAGAAGTCCGTAGAATCTTTTTTCAAAATTCCACGGACTTCTTATACTTACTTAAACACAATCGCTTGTTCAACACGACATGCTTTTTTTTATTTATTTATTTTTTCCTGCTCATCCAACAGATTTTCCATACTCTTCAATCCAATATACAAAGTAGACGTATTATGTAGCAAAGAAGATGTGGTTGGCTGAATGATTCCGCCAACGCCAAGTGCGATCAGTCCTGCATTAAATCCCACAATAAAACGATAATTACGATGAATACGCTGCATCAGCCTGTTGCTGATTTTCTTCAATGTCACAATCTCATGCAGATTATCCGCTGCGATGGTAATGTCTGCAATCTCACGGGCAATGGCTGCACCATCACTGATGGCCACACCTGCATCTGCGGCAGACAGAGCCGGTGAATCGTTGATTCCGTCACCGATCATAATAACTTTATGACCAAGTGCTTTCTCCTGCTCTACAAAATTTGCCTTATCTTCCGGCAGAACTTCAGAATAATACTCATCCACGCCGACTTTATGTGCGATTGCTGCAGCCGTACGTTCACTGTCTCCCGTCATCATGACAATTTTTTGGATACCATTATCACGCAGATCCCGGATTACATCCGCTGCTTCCTCACGTACCGGATCCTCAATACAGATAACAGCTGCAAGCTGCTGATCAATAGCCATGTACAGACAGGAGCACTCCTCCGGCAGGTTGTTAAATATCACTTCTTTGCCTTCCGGAATCACACATTGCTCATCTTCAAATACAAAATGATAACTTCCGATCACTACACGTTTTTCTTCCATAAAAGAAGAAATACCATGTGCTACGATATATTCCACCTTGGAATGCATTTCCTCATGCTCCAGCTTTTTCTGTTTTGCTGCTGTCACAACAGCTTTTGCCATGGAATGTGGAAAATGTTCTTCCAGGCAGGCTGCGATACGAAGCAGCTCTTCCGGCTCGGAATCGTTGAATGGAATAACATCAATCACTGTCGGTTTTGCTTTTGTCAGTGTACCGGTCTTATCAAATACAATGGTGGTTGCTTCTGAAACTGCTTCCAGATATTTTCCACCTTTGACGGTAATGTCACACTGCTGTGCTTCGCGGATTGCGGAAAGCACAGAAATCGGCATTGCCAGCTTCAGTGCACAGGAGAAATCTACCATCAGGATAGACAGTGCTTTTGTGACATTTCTGGTAAGCAGCCAGGTCAACAAGGTACCACCCAGGGTATACGGAACCAGCTTGTCTGCCAGATGCTCTGCTTTTCCTTCCAGATTCGATTTCAGTTTTTCGGAATCCTCAATCATGGTAACGATCTTCTCATATTTTGTAGCACTTCCGGTTGCTTTTACACAGATGGTAAGCTCGCCCTCTTCCAATACAGTACCTGCATAAACATAAGAATCTATGCTTTTTGCAACCGGTACAGATTCTCCGGTCAGAGAAGCCTGATTTACGGTAGCATCGCCCGTCGTTACCACACCATCAAAAGGAATAATGTTTCCGGCATGAACAATGATCTCATCGCCTTTTTCAATGGTTGACGCAGATACCAGAATTTCCTGATCTCCAACTTTCTGCCATACTTTTTCTACGTTCAGAGACATGCTGCGCGCCAGATCGCCGACGGATTTCTTATGCGTCCACTCCTCGAGCAGCTCGCCGATGCCAAGCAGGAACATGACAGAACCTGCCGTTCCCATATCCTGACGAAGCAATGATACCGCAATCCCCGTTGCATCCAGAACCGCCACATCCAGTCGACGGTGACGCAGACTCTGCAGACCCTTCCATATATAACGGATGCCATTCACAATGGTGATCACATTTCGAATCGGTGCCGGCAGGATCAGCTTTTTCCCATAATGCCATACAACCTTACAAATTAATTTTTCTTTATATTCTGAGTTTAACTCACGTCCCGTGCTCTCCAGATAACCTTCCGGCACTTCCACCATCTGATATTTGAAGGTACACAATAAATGAATCATCGCAGCCCGGTCTCCGTTATAACTGATCACAACGTCCGCTGTCTGTTCGTATACTTTTGCGTCTACTACAAGATCAGACTGCTGCAGATAATACTGCAGGACGTCAGCCTGCTCATATGTCATGCGCTGCTGCGCCATATGAACCCGAAGACGTCCTTTTATCTCATGCTTGATCACAAATTTCATTATTATTCTGCCTGTGCTTCCTCAGTCTGAGTTTCTTCTGCCTCAGCTACTTCTTCATCCTCTACATATGCTTCCGCAGCGGCACGGTCAGCATTGATCTGTTTTGCCTCAGCAAGAATATCTCCTGCATTTTCCTGAACAGTTGTTGCTGTTTTTACTACGGTATCTTTGGCACGCAATACAGCAGCAGTGCATCCTGTGTAAACTTTTTTAGCATCTTTGCTTGTAAGGATTTTGATACCTGCTGTTCCAAAAGCAAGACCTGCTACAAAAAGACCAACTTTTCCTGCATTAAATTTTTTGAACATAATATTTTTCCTCCATTTGCGTGTTTTAATGTTTATCCTCTATTATAGCATCGCAATTGGATATTTCAATTTTTTTCACCTTATTGATATTTCTTATCATTAACCACCTGTTACTTTCCGTTATTTATTTTTCCACCTGATAAAAACGTGCACTGTATGCCGGTAACAACATCGAAATCTGTCCCTTTTTCACTGTCAGATCTTTCTGATACCCCGGGTGTCCCTTTTTCATTTCTGTATCATCACTGCTATAAATCAGTTTTAGTTTTTTTGCATCGGAAATCTTCATAGTATATTCCTGCTCCCCGGTATTTCCAAAATGGAACACTGCAACAATCCGTTCCTTTTTGCTCTTCCGTTCAAAGGCATAGATGCATTTTTCTTCCTGATGGCAGTCGATCCATCGGAACCCATCCTGTGCATAATCAGCTTCCCACAACGCCGGATGTGCTTCATACACGTTATTCAGTTCCATCATAAAATGATGAAATTCTTTGTGCTTCGGAAATTTAAGAATCTCCCAGTCCTGCTGGCGTTTTTCATCCCATTCACGGAACTGTGCAATTTCATTTCCCATAAAATTCAGCTTTTTGCCAGGATGTGCATACATATACATGTACATTGCCCGGGCCTGTGGAAATTTTTCTTCATAGTCACCACTCATTTTCTGAATAATGGTCGCCTTGCCATGTACCACTTCATCATGAGACAGCGGCAATATATACGCTTCATTATAATAGTACATCATGGAAAACGTAAGTTTATGATAGTTTGCAGAACGATACTCCGGTGCTGTCCGGAAATAATTCAGTGTATCATTCATCCATCCCATATCCCACTTATAGTCAAATCCGAGTCCGCCGTCACACACCGTTTTTGTCACTCCCGGATAAGAAGAAGAATCCTCTGCCACCAGCATCGCTGTCGGAAAACGGTCTTTCAGCCCCTGATTCATATTCTGGATAAAAGAAACAGCCAGATTATTCACACCTCTCGCTTCATTTCCCTGCCAGTAAATCAGATCGCTCACCGCATCCATCCGCAGACCGTCAAAATGATATTCTGCCAGCCAGTATGCTGCGGCAGACTGCAAGAAGCTTCGCACTTCTCCTCTTGAATGCATGAAATTGCAGCTTCCCCACTCGCTGTAACCGACATCCTGATTCGGATATTCGTATAATGCAGAACCATCGTAATTCCACAATGCATAAGCATCCACTGCAAAATGCACCGGTACAAAATCCATGAGCACACCGATTTTGTGTTTATGGCAGGCATTGACAAAATACCTCAGGTCATCCGGTGTTCCGTAGCGGGATGTCGGTGCAAAAAAGCCGGTATTCTGATACCCCCAAGATTCATCGCAGGGATGCTCACTCAATGGCATCAGTTCTACATAATTGTATTCGTTTTCATTCAGATACGGAATCAGCAGATCTGCCATCTCCCGATAAGTATACCATCCTTCCGGATCATCATTCACTTTTTTTCTCCAGGAACCGAAATGTACCTCATAAATATTCAAAGGTGCTTCCCGATGAATGGAACGTTTTTTCATCCATTCTCCATCTGTAAAATGATAGTTCTTTGTATCATAGATAATGGATGCACTGTTCGGACGTAACTCCGCATAAAATCCATATGGATCACAGTGATCGATGCAGCTTCCGTCCGCTCCGTAGATCTTATATTTATACATCATTCCTTTTTGTGCATTTTCCGCATAACATTCCCAGAAGTTACCATCATGTACTTTCTGCATCGGCGTCTCCTGCCAGCCATTGAACTCACCGATCAGTGATATACGCTGTGCATTTGGTGCAAATGTCCGGAAAACCGTTCCTTTCTCACAGGCATGTGCCCCCAGAAAACGATATGCTTCAAATTCTTTTCCCGTATAAAATCCATAAAAATCCATATGCTCTCTCCCCTCTTAAATCGTAACAATCTTTTTACGATAAAATTTCCATTTATCAACTGTGGTTGTTTTTCCATCTCAATTCTATTATAATTATAAATAAAGAAAACACATTTGAACAGAAACAGCTTTTTCAATCCGTTGGAAAACCAACGTTTTTCGAGAATTGTTGAAAAACAATGCTACAATTAAATGAGGTATGATCATGGATATCAGAATAGAAAAAACAAAAACTGCAATTCACAATACATTTTTAGAACTTCGCTCCAAAAAGCCATTGGAAAAAATAACCATCAAAGAATTATGCGAAAAGGCACAGATCAATAAATCAACTTTTTACTCTCATTATAAAGATATTTATGATCTGAGCGATCAATTAGAAACCGATGTCGTTGCCTCCGTCATTGAAGCCATACCAAATCCGCAAAACTGTCTGGAAGATCCCGCCGTTCTGGCTAAAAATATGTTTCTCGGCTATCTCTCCAGGGATACCATCATCCGGATCCTGTTTTCCGGAACCAGAGCAGGAGAACTGGTACGCAAAGTCGAATATCAACTAAAAAAAATCCTGTTTGATGCTCACCCGGAGTACAAACAGGATCCTTCCGTCAATGTCGTGCTGTCTTACACGGTCTATGGCGGTTATTATGCATTTTTTGAAAATCGGCAGTACGGAGATGCCACAGTGGTTGATATTATCAGTCAGATTTCTTCCGAAGCAATGAATCTATTATAATTTCTTCTCGCACGAATACGCATCATTTACACGGAACGATTCTGCTAAATATACATTAAATCCTCTTTGTCTGCCGCTCTTTTATTCCGGGCAAATAATAGGATGGAGACAATCATAAATACAATGGATATCAACTGTGCCGTTGTCAGCCCGAACATTCCCCCCTGCTCATTGGTACGCAGAAATTCCACACAGAATCTTCCGATTCCATAAAGCATCAGGTACAACGCTCCCACATCGCCATGGTAACGCATCTTTCCTGTCATCCGGATCAGCACAAACGCAATGAGGAAATCACCTGCGGAAGAAAAAAGCTGCGTCGGCAGTAACGGTACCCCTGCCGGTGCCAAACTGTTTTCCGGAAATACAATTCCGATTGGCAAACTCGTCTCCTTACCATAACAGCAGCCTGCGAAAAAGCAGCCCAGCCGGCCAAAGGCCTGTGCCAATGCTATGGATGGTGCCAGCAGATCAAAATATGTGAAAAAGCGGATATCCTTAATTTTACAGTAAATCAATGCCGATACCACACCAAAAATAATTCCGCCATACACCACAAATCCGGAAGAACCCAAAACACTCAGCGGATCCGCAAGAAATTGTTTCCAGCTCAATATCACAAAAAATACTTTTGCTCCCAGAAATCCCATCACCACACAGAGAATTGCCAGATCCAGCACGGACTCTGCCTTCATCTCGTAACGTTTTGCTCTATAATATCCCATCAGAACACACAAAATGACTCCTATGGCAATCATCACGCCATAGGTATGAATGGTGAATCTGCCAATAGAAAATAAATCTACTTTCATCTTTTAAACGCTCCTCTTTTTTCAAATTTGTTTTCTATTCTACACCATTTTCTTCTGTTTTCCAACTCTTTCTTCTTACACTTTTCTGATTGGAAGCACACTTTTCTCACACTCTTTTCGGTTTAACGCTCCAATAAATAGAAAATACATTGTATCGTTTTTTACATTGACAGCTCATTTTCCCTGTGATAACATTTTGGTTACTATAGCTTGTGCTGACCAGATTCACGCACCAAGTCTCACGTATGTTCGACTTGAAGTTCAGATATAAGTCCAAGAATGCCCTCTGCATTCTCGCTGCTTGTTCATGTATGTAAGTATATAGGAAAGGATCTCTTTTTTATGAAAATTCAGCTTTCTGATCATTTTACATTATCAAAACTACTGCGCTTTGTATTTCCATCTATCATCATGATGATTTTTACTTCCATTTACAGTGTCGTAGACGGACTGTTTGTATCCAATTTTGTCGGAAAAACCGCTTTTGCATCCGTCAATCTGATCATGCCATTCATTATGATCCTCGGTGCGATCGGATTTATGCTTGGAACCGGAGGAAATGCAATCGTATCAAAAACACTGGGAGAAGGTGAACCTAAGCTGGCACAGAAATATTTCTCCATGATCATATACTGTACCATGATTGGCGGCATCATCGTTTCTATCCTTGGTTTCATTTTTATGCCGACAATTGCAAAATCACTGGGGGCCCGCGGTGAAATGCTGGTAGGAAGTATTCTCTACGGACGTATCTCCATGATTTCACTGACCTGTTTCATGCTGCAAAATGTTTTCCAGAGTCTGCTAGTCACTGCCGGCAAACCCAAACTTGGGCTGCTGATTACCGTTAGTGCCGGTCTGACCAACATGACCCTGGATGCCGTATTTGTCTATGGATTAAAACTTGGTATCGCAGGTGCCGCACTTGCCACTGTTGCTTCCGAATTTATTGGCGGTCTGACCCCACTACTCTATTTTTTACGCAAAAACAACAGTTCACTGCAACTTTGCAGGACACGGATTCAGCCAAGAATTATGATCAAAACCTGTACGAATGGTTCTTCTGAATTCATGACAAACATTTCCATGTCACTGGTAAACATGCTTTACAATTTTCAGCTGATGCGTATCGCCGGTGAAAACGGAATTGCCGCTTACGGCGTCATTATGTATGTAAGTTTTATCTTCTGTGCAATGTTCATTGGTTACTCCGTAGGATGTGCACCACTGATAGGATACAATTACGGTGCTGAAAATTATCCGGAACTGAAAAATCTGTTTCACAAAAGTCTGAAACTGGTAGGCTGCGCCGGTGTTTGCCTGGCTATCCTGGCAAACCTTCTGTCTGCACCGCTGGCCTCCCTTTTTGTCGGATATGATGATGCCTTATTTGCACTCACGGTACATGGATTCCGCATTTATTCACTGGCCTTTCTGCTGAACGGATTTTCCATCTTCGGTTCTGCATTTTTCACCGCCTTAAACAATGGACTGATTTCTGCCTGTATCGCATTTTTACGGACCTTTGCCTTTCAGATTGTTGCCGTGCTTGTACTACCATATCTGTTCGGCATCAATGGTGTATGGTGTTCCATTGTAGTCGCTGAATCACTGGCAATCTGCGTAACGATTTCCTTCTTCGTACGAAAACGGCATGTATACCATTACGCATAATTTCTTGTTTCGGGTCACTTAAAATTTACTATCTCGATCCTAATAGAAACTCCAGCAATTTTGCCTCGGTCGCTAACAATCGCTCCCCAAGGGAAAATTGCTGGAGTTGTTCATTTTTACGCCACCCTGCACTTTGTGCCACACTACGTGCGCTGCAACGTCACCCGCAAGGATACCGGCTGATGATCCGTATATTCAAAATCAGTATCAACTACGTTTACCTGCTCCACCTGCAGATTGTCAGACACGATATATCCATCAATGACATACACCTGAGAATCCTCATAATTTCCACTGTATGGTCCGTTCAACAGACGGCAGGTTGGTGCATTATCTGCCACGGCAAAATCAAATCCTTCCGGCAAATCTTTTTTATATACAGTTCCCGGTACCCAACTGTCTGTATCATGGATTTCATATGTATCCACACCTTCAAATTGTTGATTGAAATCACCACCGGCAATCACATAATTGCCGGCTTTGTATTCTTCCTGCAACTTATCTGCCAGCATCCGGCTCTGAATTATCTTTCCTTCTCCACTGTCATACGCTTCCAGATGAAAATTGATCAGCACCAGTTCTTTGTCTGTTCCCTCAATTGGAATCCTTGTCTCCAGCATGCAGCGTTTCAAATTACAGGTTTTGATCGGCCAGGAAAAAGATTCTGCCAGTTTAATACGCTTTGCACTCTCCACCTGATAATCTGTCATCGTAACCAGACCCGCTTCGACTTTTCCGATCGGTGGAATCGGATAAGGTACAAAATCACACTTGAAATTGCAGGCATAAATGCTGCTCATATCCAATGCCTTCTCATAATACGCACGTTCATTGATATGGAAGGAACGCTTTGCATCAATATCCACTTCCTGAAGGAAATAGAAGTCCGCAGCCTGATTTTTTAAAATATCAGAAATACCCGCAAGATTTGTCTCTACAACTTCTTTACGATCCGGCTGTACCTTCCTTCCACCGTCCATAAAAAAATCCTCATCTTTGCTCAGTGCACCATAACCTGTGTTGTAAGTCAACACAGAAAAACTGTCTCCTTCAGACAATGTCTTTGTTCCATTTCCCGCATTAAGAAACTCAATGGATTTCGGATGATATTCCCGTACCGTATAAAAAATAAGCACTGCCGCTGCAAGCAATACGATGAACAGTATTACAATTCCAACTTTCTTTAATATTATTTTCCCCTTCATAATGTTTCTGCTCCGTCCCAACATTTTTAACTTGAATCATTATTCACAAAAAGGCATCCATAAAACGGATGCCTTTTCCTAATTTCATTATTTGGCTACAATATTGATAATTCTGCCCGGAACATAAATCTCTTTGATCACATTTCCTGTCAATTTATCGCCAAGTGCTGCCTTACCTGCTGCGATAGCATCTTCTTTGCTGACATCAGCCGGAAGCGTAACCACGCATTTTGTTTTTCCATTGATCTGAACGGCAAGTTCTTTCTCATCATCTTTCATGGCATTCTCATCATAAGTTGGCCATGTCTCATGGAACACAGAATCTTCATGTCCAAGCTGACTCCACAGTTCCTCACTGATATGTGGAGCAAATGGTGCCATCAGAATAACAAATGTCTCTAATGTCTTTTTGTCTACACCGCCTTTTTTCGCCATGTCGATAAGCTTGTTATTATACTCCATGAATCCGGAGATAACTGTATTCAGGCTGAAGCTCTCCAGACGGGTGGTAATGTCGTAAATCAGTTTGTTACGAACTTTTACCAGTTCTTTTGTCTCTTTCACATCAGCATCCTTGTTATCCAGGATCAATTTCCAGAAACGTGTGATGAAACGATATACACCATCGATTCCTCTGTCATCCCACTCAGAATCCAGTTCTGGCGGTCCTACAAACAGTTCGTAAAGTCTCAGTGAATCACAGCCGTAATCCCGTACCAGATCATCCGGTGAGATTACGTTTCCTTTCGATTTGCTCATCTTGATACCGTTTTTACCTGTGATCATACCCTGGTTGAACAGTTTATGGAACGGCTCGTCAAAGTCGATCACACCGATGTCACACAGGAATTTTGTATAGAATCTGGAGTAAAGCAGATGCAGTACCGCATGTTCAACACCACCGATATACATATCAACCGGCAGATATTTGTCTGCTTTTTCTCTGGAAACCAGCTCCTTCTCATTTTTGTTATCTACATAACGAAGGAAATACCAGGAAGATCCTGCCCACTGCGGCATGGTATTTGTCTCACGTTTTGCAGGTTTTCCACAGCATGGGCAGGTTGTATTTACCCAATCCGTAATGTCTGCCAACGGAGACTCACCGGTACCTGTCGGCTGATAGGACTCAACCTCCGGTAATAACAGCGGAAGTTCTTCTTCCGGAACCGGAACAGGTCCACAATCCGGACAATGAATAATCGGAATCGGCTCACCCCAGTAACGCTGACGGGAAAATACCCAGTCTCTCAGTTTGTAGTTTGTGGTAGCTTTTCCAATACCCATCTCCTCGATAATATGCGGAGCTTCTTTCTTCAGCACGGAAGATTCCATACCATTCCACTCACCGGAATTGATCATGGTACCTTTGGCATCTGTGTAAGCTTCTGTCATATTTTCAATTTCTTTGCCATCTTTTGCGATAACCTGAATAATCGGGATATTGAATTTGGTTGCAAATTCGAAGTCACGATCATCATGCGCCGGAACACACATGATCGCACCGGTACCATAATCAGCTAATACATAATCAGACAGCCAGATCGGTACTTTTGCACCATTGATCGGGTTGATAGCATAGCTTCCGGTAAATACACCTGTTTTCTCTTTGTCCTGCAGACGGTCTACGGAAGATTTCAGAGAAGACTGATAAATATAATCTTCTACTGCTGTTCTTGTCTCATCGTTTGCAAGCTCTTTTGCCATTGCATGCTCCGGAGCCAGGACCATAAATGTAGCACCGTGCAAAGTATCCGGTCTTGTCGTATATACGGTGATTTCTTTATCTGTATTCTCAACCTTGAAGTTAACTTCAGCACCGTAGCTCTTACCGATCCAGTCAGTCTGCATCTTTTTCACTTTTTCCGGCCAGTCAAGCTTGTCAAGGTCATCCAACAGACGGTCAGCATATGCTGTGATTTTTAACATCCACTGGTTCAGGTTTTTCTTCGTAACATCAGCGCCGCAACGCTCACATTTACCATTTACAACTTCCTCATTTGCAAGACCTGTCTTACAGGACGGACACCAGTTGATCGGCATCTCTTTCTGATAAGCAAGACCTGCTTTGAACATTTTCACAAAAATCCATTGTGTCCATTTATAAAAATTCGGATCGGTTGTGTTTACTTCCATATCCCAGTCATAAACAGCAGCGATTTCTTTGATCTGACGTTTGATATTTGCAATATTCTCTGCTGTGGATTTCTCCGGATGTACGCCCATCTTGATTGCGTAGTTCTCAGCCGGAAGTCCGAATGCATCCCATCCCATCGGATGAATCAGATAATATCCATTGAGCATTTTGTATCTGCTCCAGACATCGGAGATAACGTATCCTCTCCAGTGTCCGACATGCAGACCATTTCCTGACGGATACGGAAACATGTCCAGACAGTAGTATTTCGGTTTCTTACCATCATTTACATTAACCGGGTGTTCTTCCCAGATTTTGCGCCATTTCTGTTCAATCTCTCTGTGATTGTACGGTACAGCCATTTTCATTCCTCCTAACAGATTGTCCTTCTTTCTCTTGCGTGGACATAGTCTGTAGAAATTTTAACACAACCACTGCATTTGTCAAGGTTGGCATAGGAAAATTTACATTACTAAAGCGAAAAAACGGATATTCGCAATCCGCTTCGCTACTTGCTCATAACCGAATGCTGCATTACAGCTTATCAGGAGTGGCTTGCACCACTCCTGATACAAGCAAGTCCCCTGCTTATTGCTTTGTGCAATTGAAGCAGGGGACTTGCTTATTCGGTTAAATTTTATTCTGCTCTTGCAGCCACTTCTTTCTCCTGTACATCAGACGGAGCCTGCTCATAGCGTGAGAACTCATACTCATAAGTTCCGCTGCCGCCGGTTATGGAACGAAGATCTGTATTGTAGCCAAATAATGAAGACATTGGTACATCTGCAACAATTTCCTGCTTGCCGCCCTCTACCGGATTCATTCCAAGTACACGACCACGACGTTTATTTAAATCTCCCATAATGTCACCGGTGTATTTGTCCGGTACTAACACTTTTACTGAAGCGATCGGCTCTAATAAAATTGGGGACGCATCCATAAATCCTTTCTTGAAAGCCTGAATTGCAGCTGTCTTGAATGCCATCTCAGAGGAATCTACCGGATGATAAGATCCATCGTATAATACAGCCTTTACACCTACAACCGGATAGCCTGCCAGCGGTCCGCGCTCTACGGATTCCTGAATACCTTTTTCTACTGCCGGGAAGTAGTTTTTCGGAACAGCACCTCCTACTACAATCTGATCAAATTCATATGCTTCTTCCAGATTGCCGGATGGCTCAAATGTCATCTTAACATGACCATACTGTCCGTGTCCACCGGACTGTTTTTTATATTTGTACTCTACATCAGCTTTCTTGCGGATAGTTTCACGGAAAGCAACTTTTGGCTGTTCTAACGTAATCTCTACTTTGTATTTTTCTTTTAATTTGCTTACGACCACATCCAGCTGCTGATCTCCGATCGCATACAACAGAGACTGATGATTCTCACTGTCGTTGACTGCTTTCAGTGTCAGATCTTCCTGCATCATCTTCTGCAATGCCTGGGATACTTTATCTACATCAGCTTTGTTTACCGGTTTGTAGCTCATGTATGTATATGGTTTGGATACCGCTGTCTTGATAAAAGTCAATGGTGTTGCCTTTGTGGACAGTGTATCGGTTGTCGCTACCTTATTTAATTTTGCAAGTGCTCCGATATCACCGGCGTGCAGCTCCGGTACTTCTTCCGGTTTGTTCCCGCGCAGTACATACAGTTTACCGATTTTGTCGTCCATGCCATGTTCTTCATTGTACATCACATCATCTGTCTTGATTACACCGGATGTCACCTTGACCAGAGAATATTTTCCAATAAATGGATCCACAATGGTCTTGAAAACATACGCACTCTTTGCTTTTGCAAAATTAAAGTCTGCATCATATACTTCATTTGTCTTGATATTGATAGCTTTGCACTGTTTTTTCTCCGGGCTTGGAAGATATTTTACAATATCATCCAACAAGGTGTAGATACCTTTTGCCATTGTACCGGAAGCCATGGAAATCGGAACCATACTGCCGTCACATACATTGGTATGTAAAACCTGACGGATCTCGTTCTCAGAGAACGTATCACCGGAAAAATAACGGTCCATATATTCTTCACTTGTTTCTGCCACAGACTCCAACAATGCCTCACGACAGATTTCCAGATTTTCAAAAGAGTAATCCGGCACATCCGTCTTGTCTACGGTTCCGTCTTCTTTCCAGCGTTTTGCTTTCATCTGAATGACATTGACGTAGCCAACAAACTGTCCGTTCTCACGAATTGGTAAATGAAGCGGTGCTATCTTCTTTCCATATAATTCCTGCAGATCTACGACTACCTGACGGAAGCTTGCGTTGTCATCATCCATATTCGTAACCCAGATCATACGCGGAAGGTTATACTTCTCACAGATATCCCATGCTTTCTGTGTACCAACTTCCACGCCGGCTTTGCCATTTACCACAATAATCGCCGCATCGGCTGCAGCTGCTGCCTCTTCTACTTCACCGACAAAATCGAAAAAACCCGGTGTATCCAGCAGATTGATCTTGGTTTCTCTCCACTCGATCGGAACCACAGATGTGCTGATGGAAAAACCACGTTTTATCTCTTCTTTATCATAATCACTGATGGTATTGCCATCTGTGACTGTTCCCATACGATTGGTAATTCCGGAAAGGTAAGCCATAGCTTCAACTATTGTTGTCTTTCCGGAACCCCCATGTCCCAGTAAAACTACGTTGCGGATCTTGTCAGTAGTATAAACATTCATGTCATTTCCTCCAATACATAAAAAAGTATGGTTATATTTTACTAAACTTTTCTTGTTTTTGCAACCTTTTTATAAAAAATGCACAAGTTTCATCCATATTATCTTGCAATTGCTTCGCTTTCCGGAAATTTTCTGAACAAGATCTGCTTTCAGAGCGATATCCTCTATCAGACTTTTTCAACATCACCTTACCCGTCTTCTGTTTTTTTTCTTATTTACTTTTACGCTTTAAAGTGTTGACTTTTTTATATAAATGCGTTATCATGGCAAAAGAGTTCGCTGAGCGAACGATATGGATCATAGTTTTTAAATAAAGGGCTCGTTTTCGAAAGATTCCGAGCGTATATGAAATGATAAGGGAGGGTACATTATGATTCCAGAAAAAATCGGCTTTATCGGCTTGGGGCATATCGGCGGTTCTGTTGCAAAGACGGTGCATCGCATCTATCCGGATATTCAGATCGTCGCCTATGACACCTGCCGTGCCACTCTGGACACCGCATTACAGGAAGGTGTGATCAGTGAAGCACTGGATCAGGTTGGCAAAGGATTTTCCGATTGTAATTATATCTATCTGTGTGCCCCGGTTCTCGACAATGCAGACTATGTCCGGGAATTATCCGGCATTCTGCATGATGATATGCTTTTAACTGATGTCGGCAGTGTCAAGACCGGCATCCACGAACAGATTCAGAAATTTCCGGATCTGGAACGACATTTTATCGGCGGTCATCCTATGTGCGGAACGGAGCATGTAGGCTATGAGTATTCCACTGCATATATGCTGGAAAATGCATATTATATTCTGACCCCGACACACACTGTTTCTCCCCAGAAAGTTGATGAATTCGAGCATTTTGTGACATCGATCGGTGCGGTTCCATTGATTCTGGATTATAAAAAACATGATTTTTCTGTCGGTTCCATCAGCCATCTTCCTACGGTCATAGCCTCTACACTGGTCAATCTGGTAAAAAATCTGGATGACTCTGATGAGACACTGCGTACGATTGCAGCCGGTGGATTCAAAGATATCACCCGCGTGGCATCTTCCGATCCTACCATGTGGGAAAACATATGTCTGGCAAACCGCAATCAGATTCTGGAACTAATCGATACCTATGTCAATGCACTGAAGGAAACCAGAAACACCATAGCAGAAAGTCACCCGGAAGAGATCAAAGAATTTTTCAGTTCTGCCAAGGAATACCGTGATTCTTTCAACATCTCGCATCGTGGTCCGATCCGCCCGGTTTACCAGCTGTTCTGTGATCTGATTGATGAAGCAGGCGGAATCGCCACCATTGCTACGATCTTGGCTTCCAACAACATCAGTATCAAGAACATCGGCATCATCCATAACCGCGAGTTCCAACAGGGTGTTCTTCAGGTGGAATTTTACGATAGTAATGCTTATGATCACGCAGTAGAACTGTTACGCAAATATCACTACACCGTGTATGAGAAATAATTTTTCTTTTTTCAAAAAATAGACCAGCTTCAGGAAGAACGATACCCACCCCTATGGATCGTTCTTCTGAAACTGGTCTGTTTGCGGATTGCGAATGTCTGCTTTACTTTCTCCAATACCTGTGTCCTTTTTAATTTTGTGAAAGCGGCTGGATAGATGACAGAACAGCTTCACATTCTGCCTGCCCTGCTTCTGCCGGTCCTGTGGCAATGATTGTAATCATCCGTCCGCCATTTTCCGTCACTGCATAATACTGGTAAATATAGCTGCCCTGATATTCCGCCATACCGGCGAAAGATACAAACGGGCTCGTACCAATGACACTGTCTGTAATACCATTAAAATTGTAAGTAATACCCTGATCGGAATAACTCATCAGTTGCCCGGCAAGTGTATTTGCGTACTCCTGAGCTGTCACTTCACCAAACATCGTCAGATCCTCTGTCATCATTGCAATCGTAGATCCGGTATTTGGATTATAAATATAGAATTCATAACTGCTGGTATCACCCATATTATCTGTATTGCCTGTCACCTGCTGTCCGGCACTTTCCACAGCATCAATCTGCTCCTGTGTACCAATCTGCCAGCCATCCGGAAGTGTCAGGCACATACCAAGACTTGTATTTGTATAAGTAACACCATCCCAGGTTCCTGCCTGATAAGCAACAACATCCTCCGACGATGCACTGCTGTCTGCATTCTCTGCTGTTTCTCCTACTGCAGATGTATCCGTTCCTGCACTGCTCTGATTCTTTCCACCACAGGCCACCAGAGAACAGATCATCGCTGTCATTAATAACCCCACGATTAATTTTTTCATTCTTTTTAGTCTGCCTTTCTTTCAAAGTAATATTTTGGTCAAAATCTCCATTATATTTTACTTGTATAGATAGAAAAAGTCAAGAAACGCTCCATTTCCTGACTTTTATCTCCATTTATACGATATTTATTTTGACTGTTCTTCTTCCATTTTCGCAATGCTGGCACGAAGTTCATCACGCTCTTCCTTGGATGATCCACGGATTGCAAGATAATTCTTCATCATCTCCGCCGGTGTCAGCCCCCAGAACTCTACAAAGTTCTGTACATCATATTTCATATATTCCTGCGCCTTTACAATCGGATGATAACTGTAAATCTTACCATTACGATCCATTCGTAAGAACTCTTTCTGAACCAGATGACTCAGGTAAGTACTTACCGTCTGAGGTTTCCAGTTCTTTTCATACACTGCATTGCAAGCTTTTACTACTTCACTTAAAACCATATCATGATCTGCGAGCCAGATAGCACGCATCACAAGCATTTCCGCTGTTGTCAAATAATATCTGTTTGTTCTATCAATCATTGCTGTCGCCCCCTTGCGTTTTATGCTCTTTGCATTAAGTAAATTTTTCTTTATTACAAAAAACAGGAAAGCGATACACTTTCCTGCTTCTCAAATGCCGCTGGCCGGACTCGAACCGGCACGGAGTTACCCGCTTGATTTTGAGTCAAGTGCGTCTGCCAATTCCGCCACAGCGGCATGGTGTTCGGTTTTTACCGAACACATTAATCATATCATACAGATATGCAAATTGCAAGAAAAATTTATCTTTTCTTTGTTACTTCTTTATACCAGTCCTTTGATAATGTCAAAACAATCAAAAGTTGCAAAATAGTCCTTCGGTGTCTCGGCACGACGGATCAGCTGTGCGCCGCCATCTTCTTTCAACAGTATTTCTGCCGAGCGGAGGCGTCCGTTGTAATTATATCCCATAGAATAACCATGTGCTCCTGTATCATGGATCACCAGATAATCACCCATGTCAATCTTCGGAAGCATACGGTCTACTGCGAATTTATCACAGTTCTCGCAAAGAGAACCTACCACATCATACTTGTGGTTGCAAGGTGCATCTTCTTTACCTGCCACGGTAATGTGATGATATGCTCCATAGATTGCCGGACGCATCAGGTTTGCAGCGCAGGCATCCACACCGATATACTCTTTGTATGTGTGTTTCTCATGGATTGCTTTTGTCACGAGGCAGCCATATGGTCCCATCATAAATCTTCCCATCTCTGTATAGATTGCTACATCACCCATATCAGCCGGAACGAGCACTTCTTCGTATACCTTCTGTACCCCTGCACCGATCACGCGGATATCATTCGGAACCTGATCCGGTTTATATGCGATTCCTACACCACCGGACAGATTGATAAAACTGATCTTGATACCCAGTTTCTCTTTGATTTCAACACACAGTTCAAATAATGTACGTGCAAGTGTTGGATAATAATCATTGGTAACCGTATTACTTACGAGGAATGCATGGATACCGAAACGCTCCACTCCTTTTTCTTTCAAAAGTTTATATCCCTCAAAAAGCTGCTCTTTTGTAAACCCGTATTTTGCATCACCAGGGTTATCCATGATACCATTGCTCAATGTATACACTCCGCCCGGATTATAACGCAGACTCATGGTCTTTGGAAACGCACCGATCGTTTTCTCCAGAAAATCAATATGGGTAAAATCATCCAGATTAATCGTCGCACCAATCTCATTTGCATATACAAACTCTTCTGCCGGTGTATCATTGGAGGAAAACATGATCTCCTCACCGGACATGCCAAGTTCATGGGCAAGCATCAGCTCTGTCATCGAAGAACAGTCAGCACCACATCCGTACTCTCTTAAAATATTTAACAGAAATGGGTTCGGTGTAGCTTTTACAGCAAAATACTCACGAAACCCCGGATTCCATGCAAATGCCTCTTTCACAGCCTTTGCATTTTCACGGATTCCTTTTTCATCATATAAATGGAAAGGAGTCGGATAAGATTTTACAATCTCTTCGATCTGCTCTTTGGTAACAAATGGTTCTTTTTTCATTTTAATTTCTCCTTGTCGTATCACTTTTTTCTCTCGTTCTACATCATACACAAAAGAACAAAAAAAAACAACCCGTCGTCAGGATTTTCTCCTGACAATGGGCTGCTTTTTTGTCTTAACGTCTAGCTTTCAGCATTTCTTAATTGTCTGCTGCTCCGGTTCTCTTTAATACATAGAAACCATCATCAAAGCAGGTTACATAGATATATCCTCTGTCATCTACGCAGCAATCTTCTGTCATTGCATTACGCGGACCCGGTAATCCCGGGAAGAAGGAGTCTTCCGGTTTTTTATTCGGATTTGGCGGAATAAAGTATGCAAGTTCTTTGATGTAATAAGGATCGGATACATCATAGATACGCAATCCTGCTGCAAAGTAACAGCAGTATACTCTGTCGCCTCTCTGCTCCAGCCATGGCTTGTTGCTCATCGGCTCATGCAGATTGTGCGGTCCGAACGGTCCCTGGCATCCAAGGTTCATTACATTGAAGTTCGGATACGGGAAATCTTCCGGTACTTCCGGATACGGGAACTCTGCGATCAGAGTCGGATGTGTCGGATCACTGACATCAACCATATGAATGTTATTCATAGCCTGTGCTTCTTTGATGGATCCTTCCGGGAAGAACTGGAATCTCTCGCCCTCGTTTGTAACAACACAGAGATCACGACCCGGCAGCGGTAATGCTGTATGAGTACGTGCTCCTGCCAGATGGCTTGAGAATGCCGGCATAAATTTTAACTGTCCTAACAGATGTGGACGGGTAACGTCTGTTGCATCCAGAACATACAGACCATCTCCGCCGTAACCACAGAACATAATTCCGTCATCACGTCTGAATGGCGGTCCATGCATCCATCCTTTATCCATGAAGGACGGAACATGTCCTGCATGATGATCTACTGTTCTGCAAGGATATCCGTCTACGAACTGATGAGGTGCCCACCAGTTACCAACTTCATGTGGATTGGTCGGATCAGAAATATCTACAATACGCATGATCATTCCTTCAAAACGCTCGGATTCGCAGGAAAGATATACATAAGGACCTCCGTTATACATGAAACGATGAACACCGATGGAATGTGGTACCCCACAATCCCAGTAACCCAGATATTTCGGATTCTCCGGATCTTCTTTCAGGCTCCAGATCTGGATACCGGCCTGACATTTCATGTTCATAAGCTCGCTCTGCTCAACTAAGGCACCCGGACCTGAACCGGCTGTCATTGCACAGATCAGAAGATCATCAGCTACCTGGATCTTAGGGGTAGAGGTAGTCGGATATTCTTCCGGATCTAACAGCTGCAGATGTTTTACAAATCTTGTATGTTCCGGATCTGTAATGTCTGCGATCAGAACACCATTCTGGCTGCCGCCAAAGCAGGAACCATACAGATAATATTTTCCTTCTGCAGTCTTGTATACCTGCATCTGGAAAACACCGCTTTTACCATTCCAAGGGTTGAAATCGAGAACTTCCAGGTTTTTGATATATCCGTTATTTCCCGGTCCCTTGGCATAAAATTTGTCTGCCATAATTACGCCTCCTTTTTTCTTGATGATTTTATTCTAATCTAATCTTTTTCATACGTCAAATAAAAAAATGAGCCGTTTGCTATAACCATTTTGTTATGCATTGTGAATCGTTTTTTTCAATATTGTCACAAATCTGCGGATGGCAGGATCCCTGTGCTCATTCCGCCATACCAGACTCAGCGGATGCGTGGATTCCAGTGGCAGATACGCGAATCCGGGAGTATCCAGTGCCCGGCTCCAGCTATCCGTCACCGCTACCCCGAGGCCACACTGTACCCCCATGATCATTGCATCTGTACTGTGTACCGGTTGGATCTTCGGTGTGAATCCATAAGGTTTGCACACACTCCGAATCAGATCTGTCACATAATCGTTATCCTCTCCCGCCACCGTTAAAAACTCTTCCCCCCTGAAATCATAGGGAATCAGTTCGCCCTGGTGTGGTGCATTGGCCGTATTGTAGAGCAGCACCCGGGGAAGATCAGCAACTTTGGCATGTAAAATTCCCTGGATATTTAAGATTTTCGGTTCTATGGTGACAATGACATCTTCTTTGCCACTCTGCAAAGCCTCCTGGGAACTACGAGGCTCATAACTATTAACTTCTACCTTGACATTTGGAAATTCCTGCGAAAACTCTTTCAGCACAGGAAGCAAAATTTCAGAGATATTCCAGTTATTCAACACACCAAGATGTAACACCTGTTTTTTGTTTTCCAGCGACAGCTTTGCCCGGAGTTTCAGATCAAACAGTTCCCCACGATACCGTTCAAAAAAATCGTAAAACATCTCACCGTTTGCTGTCAGCATGATTCCGCGGTTCAGCCGCTCAAAAAGCGGGCAGCCCAGTTCTTGTTCCAGTGCCAGGATCTGCCGGCTGATGGCAGGCTGTGATACAAACAATTCCTGTGCCGCTCTGGAAAAACTCATATTTCTTGCTGCTGCCAGAAAATATTCTATCTGCAGATCATTCATTGTCTTATCTCAAATGAGAAATATATAAGGCAACGATGATCACAAGTGCAATTCCTGCAATCACGCGCGGCAACAGCATTTTATTCCCTTTTTCTGCTGCTTCTGACTGCGGCACTGTGGCTGCCTTTTCCCGCTCCTCTTTTTTCTCTGCGCCAGTCCTCGATCACAGCACGTGCCGCTGTCTCTTCTTCCGGATTGACATAGATTTCCTCGCCGAAATTATTCATCGCCAGCAGAAAATTCCCATGTTTTCCGGATCCGATCTTCTTTCGTGCGCAGACAATTTTTTCCATACGAAGACGCACTTCCACTTCCTCTGCGTCTTCTGTATTATAAACTACCAATACATTTGTCATTTTATCAATATCTACTGCCATTCTTTTTCTCCTGTCATCCTGCATTAACTAATAGAAGGTTCGGAAATTCATCGGAATTTCCGAACAAACAAAAAACCGGAAACTGCATTCTACAGTTTCCGGTTCAAAAGCTACCGACGGGAATCGAACCCGTGACCTCCTCACTACCAATGAGGTGCGCTACCTACTGTGCCACGGCAGCCTGCTCCGTAATCTCAGTGATTACCGACTTGATAAATATACAATATTTTCCCTCTTCTGTCAACACCTTTTCCATGTGTCTTTTTTCTAAACAATCGTAAATTGTCAGACTTTTGAAACAATTATCCTTTTTTGCACCTTTTCGACCTCTACTAAAAGAAATTCGCAAAAAACACTTGACATTTTCAATGATTGTTTTTATACTCTGCCTTGTAATCACATATGGGGAGCTTATATACTAGGCTGAGAGGAAGTTGAGAACTTCGACCCACAAACCTGATTTGGATAATGCCAACGTAGGGATGTATAAGGAACGAATGGACTGAGAGATACATTACCGCGTATCTCTTTTTTTAATGGAAAACCACGCAGAAACTCCAAATACGTAGTATATGATGCACACGTTCTTACCTGTAAGGTATGTATCACTACATATTCTTCCATGGTATGATCAAAATTCCATTATCTAACATCATCTAATCAGGAACATAATAAAATAATGTTATAATTGAGAGTGAACAAAGGGTTCATGAAGGGGTGCACCACCACGGGTGTATTACTTTCGTGAACTCTTTTTTCATCTGGGAAGGAGGATTTATACGATGGTCACAATCAACGGAAAAGAGGTCGTTCTTGCAGACAACACCAGTGTTTCTGCCTATCTGGAAGCCTGCAGCTACAAGACAGACCGCATCGTTGTGGAACTAAATGAAGAGATTCTACCAAAAGACCGCTATGCTGAAACCATACTGAAAGATGGCGACTGCATGGAAATCGTCACATTTGTAGGAGGAGGCTGATATTTATGAATAAGAATCCAACCAATATGCTGACACAAACGCAGATCATGGATGCACTGAACAGACGCCATTCCCCTGAAAAACAGCGCCTGCTATCCGAGGGACATGTAGCCATTGCAGGGCTTGGGGGACTTGGTTCCAATGTTGCCTGTGCACTGGCCCGCATCGGTGTCGGACATCTTCATCTCATTGATTTTGATGTGGTGGACATTACGAATCTAAATCGCCAGCAATATTTCATCGGACAACTCGGTATGTATAAAACAGATGCTCTGAAATCATTGCTGGAACAGATCAATCCATATCTGGATATCCGCACAGACTGCATCCGGGTAACCAGAGAAAATCTCCGGGAACTTTTTGCCGATGCCCCCATCGTCTGTGAAGCCTTTGACGATCCCGTAGCAAAAGCTATGCTTGTCAACGGTATTCTGGAATATTTTCCGGAAAAAAAGCTGGTGTCCGCCACTGGAATGACAGGTGCTGACAGCAGTAACACCATTACCACACGTCGGGTGATGAAAAATTTTTACCTGTGTGGCGACGCTGTATCTGAGCCATCCTATGGCAATGGGTTGATGGCACCACGAGTGGCCATCTGTGCGGCCCATGAGGCAAATATGATCACCCGGTTACTTCTGGGAAACGAAGATGTATAGCCACCTCGTGCCAAAACTGCTTCTAAGACCATAACAATTTGTCACCGTGATAATAACGCAAACATTTAGTAAAAAGAAAGGTATCGTAATCATGAATACAAATACAATCGAAGATAAATTTATACTTGGAGGACATGAATTCACCTCTCGCTTTATTCTCGGTTCCGGAAAATTTTCTCTGGAGCTAGTAAAAGCCTGTGTAGAAAAAGCAGGGGCACAGATCATCACTCTGGCTCTGCGCCGGGCCAATGAAGGCGGACTTGCAAATATTCTGGATTATATTCCGGACAATGTCACACTGCTGCCAAATACTTCCGGTGCCAGAAACGCCGAAGAAGCTGTGCGTATTGCCCGTCTCTCCCGGGAACTCGGCTGTGGTGATTTTGTAAAGATCGAAGTTGTTCACGACTCCAAATACCTGCTGCCGGATAATTATGAAACCATCAAAGCTACAGAAATCCTTGCAAAAGAAGGCTTTGTTGTCATGCCATACATGTACCCGGACCTGAATGCTGCCCGTGCACTGGCAGATGCCGGAGCAGCATGCATCATGCCCCTCGGCTCCCCGATCGGTTCCAACAAAGGTCTTAGCACCCGTGACTTTATTCAGATACTCATTGACGAAATTGATCTTCCAATCATTGTAGACGCCGGCATCGGACGCCCGTCTCAGGCCTGTGATGCCATGGAAATGGGTGCTGCCGCCGTTATGGCAAATACTGCTGTGGCCACTGCCGGCAATGTGCCGCTGATGGCTGAAGCTTTCAAAAAAGCCATTGAAGCAGGACGAAGTGCATATCTGTCCGGACTTGGACGCACCATTGAACACGGTGCCAGTGCTTCTTCCCCACTGACCGGATTTTTACAGGACTAGGAGGCGCAACCTATGGAAAATAAACATATCAATGAAAGCATTTTAAGTGAAGAGATTTTAGAAGATCAGAAGAAAAACCGTATTGATCACATGACTTATCTGCCAGATATGCAGAACATCGGCTCCGATATCATGGATCAGGTGATCGATGCCATGAACAGCTACGACTATCAGCAGTTTACTGCAGCAGATGTAAAACGTGCTCTGGCGCATACAGAGCGCACACCGCAGGATTTTCAGGCACTGCTCTCTCCTGCTGCACTGCCGTTTCTGGAAGAAATCGCCCAGGCTGCCCGAAAGGAGACAAAGGCACATTTTGGCAACAGTGTCTATATGTTCACACCGATCTATATTGCCAACTACTGTGAAAATTACTGCATTTACTGCGGTTTCAACTGTCACAATAAGATCCACCGTGCCCGCCTGACACCGGAAGAGATCGACAAAGAAATGGCCGCCATCGCCGCCACCGGTCTGCAGGAAATTCTGATTCTTACCGGAGAAAGTCCGACCATGTCCACCGTGGAATATATAGGTGAAGCATGCAAGATCGCAAAAAAATATTTCCGTGTCATCGGTCTCGAAATCTATCCGGTAAATTCTGATCAGTATGCCTATCTGCATGCCTGCGGCGCAGATTATGTAACCGTTTTTCAGGAAACTTATAATTCTGACAAATACGAAACGCTGCATCTGGCCGGTCATAAACGTATTTTCCCATATCGTATCAATGCCCAGGAGCGCGCTCTGATGGGCGGCATGCGCGGAGTCGGATTTGCCGCACTGCTTGGACTGGACGATTTTCGCAAAGACGCATTTGCCACCGGTTACCATGCTTATCTGCTGCAGCGGAAATATCCGCATGCTGAGATTGCTTTTTCCTGTCCACGGTTGCGTCCGATCATCAACAATGACCGCATCAATCCTATGGATGTCCATGAACGGCAGTTATTGCAGGTCGTCTGTGCCTACCGGCTGTTCATGCCTTATGCCAGCATTACCGTCTCCACCCGGGAGTGTGAGCGTGTCCGGGATCACCTGGTAGATATCGCAGCCACCAAGATTTCAGCCGGTGTCAGCACCGGTATCGGCAGCCATGTGGAAGATATCGAGGATAAGGGCGACGATCAGTTTGAAATTGCAGACGGCCGCTCTGTGGATGAAATCTACCAGGCTTTACTTGAACATCATCTGCAGCCGGTTATGAGTGACTATATCTATGTGTAATACAGTATCTCTTCTGGCTGTGACAAACCGGCATCTGTCCGTACATCCGTATCCGGAACAGATTACCCGCATCTGCCAGACTCATCCAAAAGGTCTGATTCTGCGGGAAAAAGATCTGGAGGCAGAGAGTTATCTGGCACTTGCTGCACAGGTGTTGGACATCTGTCACAAATATGATGTTCCTTGTATTCTCCATACGTTCTGGAAGGAAGCGATTGCACTTGGCTGCACATCCATCCATCTGCCCCTTCCTCTGCTGCGGAGGCTCTCTGAAAAAGAGATTTTGTCTTCTCCGGAGTTTGCTTCCTTCACGGTTCTTGGTACTTCCGTCCATTCCGTGGCAGAAGCCCGGGAAGCAGAACATTTGGGTGTTACCTATCTCACTGCAGGACACATTTATGTGACAGACTGTAAAAAAGGACTTGCACCCCGTGGTCTGCATTTTCTGCAGGAAGTGTGCAAGTCTGTATCCGTGCCGGTCTACGGCATCGGTGGTATTAAATTTGATCCGGTTCAATGGCAGGAACTGCAATCGGCAGGTGCCACCGGCGGTTGCATCATGTCCGGCATGATGGAGCTGTAATCAGACCGTTCGACTTGAATCATCGTCTGCTTTACAGCATATCCAGCACAAACAGGCACACGCCGGACAGAAGAAACAAAATCATGCCCGGATTGCCAAACATGGCTCCCGCCATCTCATGGAATGGCCTTTCGTACTCACCGGAACGCCATTCCAGTTTTTTCACAGACACGGCAAAGAAAATCAATCCGGCAATGCCCATGATGATCATACTGATTTCCAGTATAACCAGTCCCAGAACAGCCCCCGCATGATTGAACATCATATCGATATAAGCATACGGATCTGAAGTATCCCAGGCACTGTAATTCAGCTGTTGCAACAACAAGGAAGACAGAAAACCACCCAGCATATTCACTGTCATATGCAACGAAATCGTATATTTCAGCTTTCCGGTGCGGATATATACATAAGCAAATATGCATCCCAGTCCGAAAGCATAGAAAAACTGATGAAAATTCCCGTGAAACACACCAAAAAGCAGACCGGATAACACAACTGCTGCTTTATCTCCATATACAATGGTACGGTCTATCAGTACCTTACGAAAAATCAGTTCTTCCATCACCGGTGCCAGAACAACAGAAAAAAGTAAGGTAAACCACGGGCTTCCCTGGGACAGCAGTTCTTCCAGTTCAAAGGACAGATCCAGTCCGGTCCCCTGCGCAATAAGTGCACTCACTGCATTTCCAATGATATTTCCCACATACATCACAAAAATACAGATACACAATGTCCGGATCCACTGTCCCGGCCGCATCTCATTCCGGTAAAGCTGCATGTTCGGCAGCGCCTGCATCATCTTTGCACATACCGGGATTGCCACCAGATACAGCGGTACCATAGCCAGCAGCCAGCTTGTAACCGGAAGACCGGCTGCCTGCGGCGCAATCAGAGACACCAGCAGTGACAACAGAAACTGAACAGCAACCGTCAGAACTACCATCATAAAATAGCTGAACCCTACCCTTGAAAAAAATCTTTTGTCATCCATAAATTTATCTTCTCCATTTCTTCATCCTGTGTTCCATTTTACACCATTTGAGGTATAATATATATAGTCATTTCAAAAATAATATATCCGCAAACTCTTTCATCAAAAAATTATAAGGATACACAAACAAAAAAGGGGACATTTACTATGAAAATTGTTGATATGCACTGTGATACGTTGTCTGCCCTGCTTTCTGCAAAACGTCAGGGCAAAAACTTTGATTTTGAGAACTCTGATACTCAGATTTCATTATCTAAAATGCAGGCGGGAGACTATCTGCTCCAGAACTTCGCCATCTTTGTAAATCTCGGTGAAACCGACTCACCGCTACCGGAAGCGCTGGAAATGATTCTGCTTTTTGAATCTGAAATGGAAAAACATGCTGATCTGATCCGTCCGGTCCGTTCTTACGCTGACATCGAGCAAAACCAGGCAGATGGTGTCATGTCTGCTCTACTCACCGGCGAAGAAGGCGAGATTACAATGGGGAATCCGGATTTTCTTGATTTCTTATACAAACTCGGCATGCGTATGATGACACTCACCTGGAACTATGAAAACTCTCTCGGTTTTCCAAATGTCAGACTGGATAAGAAAGCGTCTGCTTCTTCCGACAGATACTGCCTGAGCCAGAACAAAGGTCTGAAAGAACAGGGGATTGTCTTTCTGGAAGAAATGGAACGTCTTGGCATGATCATTGATGTCTCTCACCTTTCTGATGCCGGTTTTTATGATGTACTGGAGCACACCACAAAACCTTTCGTGGCAAGCCATTCCAATGCCCGCAGTGTCTGCCCTGCAGTAAGAAATCTTACAGATGACATGGTTCGCCGGCTGGCAGAACGCGGCGGAATCACCGGTATTAATTTCTGCAAAGAATTTCTCGGAAAACCGGATGTCTCCCAGAACTATCTGGATCAGGCTGTGGTACATATAAAATATCTGATGAATCTTGGCGGAGAAGATTTTGTTGCGCTTGGTTCTGACTTTGATGGCATTACACGCTATCACGATCTGTCCGACTGCAGTGTTATGCCAAAACTGGTCCACACAATGAAAAAAGCCGGCTTGACGCCGACTCAGATTGAAAAAATCTGTTATAAAAACACCTTACGTGTCTACCGTGACCTGCTATAAATTCAAGTCGAACGCACCTAAGACCTGGTGCGTGATTCTGGTCAGAATAAGCATCCTCCCACCATTTCGTTCTCTACGCACTTGACGCGGGGGAATGCTTATTCTGCGTTAAAAGGAAGCGGGATCCGTTCACTTTTACTTATGGCATCTGAGCTTCAGGATTTTCGTCTTGATCCGTTGCAGTGCATTATCAATGGATTTCTCCGTCTTTCCCATCTTCCGGGCAATCTGCCGGTAATTCCATCCATCCAGATATGCATCCAGTACCTTATTTTCCATAGGGCTCAATGTTTCATGAATGTCCTGAAGAAATGCAGCCACCGTTTCCTGATCAATAAGCATCTGTTCCGGATTATCCTGAGGACTATTCAGACTGTCCTCCAGAGGTACTGTTTCCGAATCCATATCGGACCCGGACAGCGATACATATGCATTCAGAGGAACATGCTTCTTTCGCCCTGCAGCTTCAATTGCATGATAAATCTGCCTGCTGATGCACAGTTCTGCAAAATGAAAAAAACTGCTTTTTTTGCTGTCAAAATCCCGCACTGCTTTAAACAGGCCGATCATTCCTTCCTGCACCAGATCATCAGTATCCCCGCCAAGTAAAAAGACAGCATTTGCCTTTTTACGGACGAAGTATTTATATTTTTCCATCAGAAAATCCATCACAGCGGAATCTCCGTCCCGCAGTTGTTCAATCAGTTCTTCGTCCGTAAAGGCATCATACTGTCTTTTCATATCTTATGATTCCGTTCTTGTTATTTTTTCTGCAGGCGCTGGCGCACGATCTCATAAGCCAGAACTCCTGCTGCCACAGAAGCGTTCAGGGAATCAATATCCCCTTTCATCGGAATGGATGCCGTAAAATCACAGTTTTCTCTTACTAACTTACTGACACCATCACCTTCGTTTCCGATGACCAGACCGATCGGTCCGGTTAGATTCTGACGGTACATCACTTCACCGTCCATATCTGCACATACAAACCACAGCCCCTGTTTTTTCAATTCCTTCATGGTGGCACTCAGATTTGTCACTTTCGCCACCGGTGTATAGTTTAAGGCTCCCGCGGAAGTCTTTGCCACCGTAGCAGTCAAACCAACGGCACGGTTTTTCGGAATGATGACACCGTGTGCCCCCGCCAGGTTAGCAGTACGGATGATAGCTCCCAAATTATGCGGATCTTCAATTCCATCTAACAGAAAGATAAATGGCGGCTCTCCGTTTTCCTCAGCTTTTGCCAGAATATCCTCCACAGTTGCATAATTGTATGCTGCCGCATAAGCGATAACCCCCTGATGTTTCTTTGTTTCAGACATATTATCAAGACGGTCTTTGGAAACAAATTTTACCATAGTACCATGTTTCTTTGCCTCTCGCAAAATTGTTTTGATCGGACCATCCTGACAGCCCTCCAGCACAAATACCTTGTCAATCGTCTTGCCGGAACGAAATGCTTCCAGAACCGCATTTCTGCCCTCGATGGTTAATTCTTCATATCTCATGTATGTTCTCCTGGTTATTTCTTATTTTTTATTTAAGCACTCAGACGCTTCTTTTGACCTGTACAGATCATGAACGGTGTGTTTTTTCTTCTTTACCCAAACCGTCCAGTCCCAGAACGGTCAGTTCCAGAATCCGGTCAAACCGATCCGCCAGATACAGATATCCCATCAGAGCCTCAAATCCTGTAGCCCGTCGGTAATCACTCATACTTGCATTTTTCGCCATAGTTGGAGACTTCGCATTCCGGCCACGCTTGTAGACCGCTTCTTCCTCTTCGGACAGCACCGGAAGCAGATATTCCATCATGGCGGACTGGGAATGTGCCTTCACCAGATGGCTTGTATGATTGTGAAGCTGGCTGGCTTTCGTATTACCCTGTGCAACAATCATGGAACGGATGACCAGATCATAAATACCGTCTCCGATATAAGCCAGTGTCAGCGGCGAGTATGTCCGGATATCTCCTTTTCGAATATCAAATGTTTCACGGATTGCACTGAAAATTGGCAATGCTGCAGTATCTACGCTCTTTTCCATGTAACTCCTTCTCTTGTATCCTTCAGAATAATTCCCATTGCAGCCAGTTCATCACGGATTTCGTCCGCACGGGCAAAGTTTTTCTCTTTTCTTGCATCCTGACGTTCTTTAATAAGTTTCTCAATATCTGCGTCCAGAATCTCTGCTTCTTTCTCCACAATGATTCCCAGCACATCGCACAGTTCTTTTAATTTGGCATATAATGCATCAATGTATGCCTTGCTGTTCTCGCCGGAAACATTAGTATTGCAGAATTTAACATACTCAAATACTGCAGATACTGCATCCGCTGTGTTGAAATCGTCATCCATGGCAGCCTCAAATTTTTCCTGATAAGCATGAGACTGATTCAGCAGATCTTTCTCTGCTTCTGACAGTTCACCGGCTGTGCTTCCGGACAATCTCTGCAGGTTCTCTGCCGCTGTCACAATGCGCTCCAGACCGCTCTTTGCTGCTTCCATCAGATCTGCGCTGAAATTTAACGGACTTCTGTAATGAGCGGAAAGCATAAAGAAACGCAATACCTGAAGGTCATATTTCTCACCGATTTCTCTTACCGTAAAGAAGTTGCCGAGAGATTTGGACATTTTCTTGTTATCAATATTCAAAAATGCATTGTGCAGCCAGTATTTCGCAAACGGTACACCGTTGGCTGCCTCACTCTGTGCGATCTCGTTTTCATGATGCGGGAAAATCAGATCCTCGCCGCCTGCATGAATGTCAATCTCATCACCAAGATATTTTTTTGACATGACAGAACACTCAATATGCCAGCCCGGACGACCCTGGCACCACGGAGACTCCCAGTACGGTTCACCGTCTTTTTTCGGTTTCCAGAGCACAAAATCCAGCGGATCTTCTTTCAGATCACCGGTCACTTTGATACTTCTGTGTCCTGCTTCCAGATCATCTATGTTCTTATGGGAAAGTTTTCCGTAATCTTTGAACTTTCTGGTACGGTAATATACGGTTCCATCCGCTGCCGCATATGCATATCCTTTCTCGATCAATGTACTGATCATATCCAGCATACCCTGGATTTCCTGCGTAGCCAACGGATGTGTGGTTGCCGGTTTTACATTCATATCGTGCATATCTTTTTTGCACTCTTCGATGTACTGTTGGGACACCTCCTCGGCTGTACGGCCCTCTTCCATGGCTTTTTTGATGATCTTGTCATCCACATCCGTAAAGTTAGACACATAATTTACTTCGTATCCTTTGTATTCCATATATCTGCGCACAGTGTCAAATACAATCATCGGACGGGCATTTCCAATATGGATAAAGTTATATACGGTAGGTCCGCATACATACATACTTACTTTTCCTTCATGTAAAGGTACAAATTCTTCTTTCTGTTTTGTCAGTGTATTGTAAAGTTTCATTCCATTTAAGCAGGTCACCCCGCTCTCCTTTCTCAATTCTGTTTCTTAAATATGTGCACCTCCCGTGCACTTATTTAAAAATTATTTTCAATTGCCTGTAACCCACAGACGATTTCCTTATTTCTTCATCAGAACAGCTGCCACGATTTCGTCCATCTGCTCTTTCTTTTCTTCAATATCCAGCACCAGAAAAAACTGATTCACGGCACGGTACAGGTTCTGGCGTTCATCGGAAAAATTGGTCATATTCCGGTCACCGCTGAGATAATCCGTCAGAAAATGAATACCACTTTCCATAGTCATCAGCCATACCGCATACACCATCAATTCTTTTTCTTTTGCTGTCAGGATCCGTCCCATCTCATGGCAGTAGCCCTGCACATAGCCCCGGAAAAGCTCCATATCAAGCTCAATATTGCCAAATTTTTCATCTTCCGTAAATGTCGCTGCACCGGCGCGCACCGCATCTCCGAAATCCAGTATGGATGCTCCCGGCATCACAGTATCCAGATCGATCAGGCAAATTGCTTTCTTACTATCACTGTCGATCAGCACATTACTGTATCGTGTATCATTGTGTGTGACACGTTTTGGAATCTGCTTTGACTCAATAGCTTCCTGAATCTCATTCAGCTTTTTGGAACGATCCAGCACAAACTGAATCTGCTCCTGACAGTCTGAAGTACGAAAGCAAATATCCGCACGGACTGCATCCAGCAGCTGACGCATCGCATTCTTCATATCATGCAGCTTCGGCACCGTAACTCCGAGCTGACTGCTGTCAAAATCACGCAGTCTCCGATGAAACACGCCGACCGCATTGGCAGCCTCATATGCCTGCTCCGGTGTCGTCGGTTTTTCCATTTCCTCACCACAGCAGATCATCCGGTATAAACGGAAATAACTGCCGTTTTCCGTCTGCAGAAGCTGATTGCCTGCCTTCGTCCGGATAAATGTCAGTCCTTCCAGCTGCGGATCCCGTCCTTCCTGCTCGATTACCTCATGCAGATATTCTGTGACAAGGAACAGATTATTCATCACCTCTGTAGGATATTTGAACACGATATGGTTCATCTCCTGAAGGACATAATGCTCTCCGCCGCAGACAATCTCATATGTGTGGTTCACGGTTCCATGACCCAGAGGTTTCACATCCGTGATCTCTCCTTCAATCTGAAATTTACTGATAATTTCTTCAAACTTTAACATCTTTCTACCTCCATGGTCAGACCAATTTTTTAACAAAGTGCTTCTTCTGCCAGACATGTAAAGGTCAGATTTATCATCCTCAATGACATCCCGCACAGCCCGTGCATCCACCTTCACTGTCACCCACAGCCACACTGTTTTCATAAATCGTTGACAACATGCAGACTGCATTTGCGGAAATACCTTCTTCCCGTCCGGTAAATCCCAGATGCTCTTCCGTGGTAGCCTTAACATTCACCTGATTTTTTGCAAGATGAAGGGTATCCGCAATATTCTGCTCCATCTCTTCAATATAAGGACGAAGTTTCGGTTTCTGAGCGATTACCGTTGCATCGATATTTTCGATAATATAATGCTCCTGCTCCAACAGATTTCCCACATGCTCGAGCAGCTTCAGACTGGAAATGCCACGATATTTTTCATCCGTATCCGGAAAATGCTTGCCAATATCTCCCAAAGCCGCTGCGCCCAGCAGCGCATCCATGACTGCATGCAGAAGCACATCCGCATCTGAGTGTCCAAGAAGTCCCAACGTATGTGGTATCTCCACACCTCCAAGGATCAGCTTGCGGTCTTCCGTCAGTTTATGCACATCATAACCCATTCCGATTCTCATAACTGTATCTGCACCTCTTTTCTCTTCTATTTGCCCCAAGAGCCTATTTGGTATTTAGTTTATCACACTTCCCGAAAAATTTCCATTGACTTCCCGTTTTTTTCTTTGTTAATATAAATTAATATAAATTTCAAGGTTACAGTTCATTCCTCATGTACATTCAAGCATGCCTGCATAATGAGGAATGATGCGCGTGAACCATAATAATCGTATATTCAGAGGTGATTTTTTGAAATTATCAGATAAACAGAAAAAAATGTTGCAGGGTGCTGTCGCTCCGACCATTGTTGCCACCCTGATATTTTTTATTACATATTTCTTTTTCGGCATGGAAAACACCATGATCGGACCATTTGCCACGCTGTCCTTCCTGCGCTGCAGGAATATGTGCAACCACTACGAATGTCTGATCCGGAATTTTTCCGTGTATATGATCATGGCTGTACTTTCCTTTCTGGCTGTACTGAATCTGCCACTGTGCATCATTGTCAATGCCATTGCACTGTTCTGGATCGCCTGTCTGCTCATTGATGAATACAATCCAAACAATTATTTTCCGGCAGGAATGGCACTGATTTTTTTCCAGATTGCACCGGTGCATACAGTATCTGACCTTGGAAACCGTCTGTTGGCTCTTCTGGCAAGTTTTGGCATCGTATTTTTATTTGCCTGGTTTCTTTCTTTGAATACAACCGTACAAAACCGGTTAAAGGCTCTGATTTCTGATGGATTTGATGTATGTAAGGAACTCCTGACACAGACCGGATGCATAACTGCAGATTCCCATTCTGCTCAAAACGAAACATCCGAACAGGTTCCGGAACTTCACAAAAAGCTCTGCACGATCAATCAGCACATCAGCCGCGAAATTTATTCTGCCAACCGTGCTACCCTGCGTTTGAAAGGAAAAACCAACTGGTACTGCCGCTTTGTCCTTGTATTCCAGATTATAAACTATCTGACGGATCACGCACAGGAGGATAACAACCAACAGACGGCACGGGGTATTTATGAAAAATTTTATGCGCAGTTCCAGGAAATTGAACCTGCCACCGATTACCGGCGGCTGAATTTCCGCATCCGCAAACCTGATATCCGTAATCTGCGGTTTCGATTTGCACTGCGTCAGGTCATTGTGCTGACTCCCTGTCTGGTACTTGCCTACCTGTGGCAGACAAACAATATCTACTGGCTGGTCATCTCCGTATTTTTTATGATGATACCATTTACGGAATATACCATGCAACGGGTACGACAACGAGTATTTGGAACGATGGCAGGCATTGTCCTTAGCTTCATCCTTTTTACAATCTTCCCGGATTTCACTTCCAGAGTTGTAATTATGACAGCAGCGAACTTTTTAATCTATGCGGCGGACGGATATGGTCCCACAGTTGCTTTCATTACATGTTCTGCCCTCGCACTGCAGTCCATCGACAGCAATATACCTGTCGTATTGACACAACGGCTGATCTACACATTACTTGGCGGCGGGATTGCTCTGCTCTCCAACCGGTATATTTTCCCGGTCCGGCTCCAGAAACAGATGCAATATCTCTTTGAACTGCTCCGCACTCTGCGGGAACAACTGGCAGAAATCGGTATCCACACCACACCCGGGGATGATTCCAGACGTCACCAGATCGATCAGCTGATCATAAAATCCTATTTGCTCTCTACACGCGCGGAAGATTTGCAGGAGTCTCTGCCGGAAATGCAGAAATATTCCGACTTTGAGGATGCAAGGAAACAGCATATGGAATTTCTGGCTTCCTATCTGGCACAATATATGACATAGTTTCTGACAAATCCGAGCAAAGCGGACATTCGCAATCCGCTTTCGATACTTGCTTATTCTGCGTTCAAAAAGAGAAAACCGGAGTATTTTTCTCAGCCAGCAAGCGCTGATTGAAAAAAATACTCCGGTTTTTATGATACCTGCCTGAAAATTCTCCAGATCCCCTCAGGTTTTATAATTCGTGCTGGTATAAGGTCCGCTCATCCCGGATGACGACTGTTCCTGCACCGTCAATACTAAAGAACTCGATTGGAAGTACATGTTCAATCCTTCCATCCAGGATATGTGCTCTGTTTACTCCCTGATGTACCGCATCCATGCAATGATTCAGATAATCCATGAAATCTTCTGGAAAATGACGTGTTTTCTTCAATTCTTCCACTTCCTCAGATGTAATGCGCGGATATACATCACTACGAGTCTCATCTGTATAAATCCCCGGATAACGGGACAGATAGATCAGCTTGTCTGCCTGCATCTTTACCGCAATTTCCAATGCCGTATCTTTTGGATCAATGTATTCCATCTCATTGTCGATATCATTCGGCACGATGACCGGTATATAATCATTTGAAATGGTCATATGAAGTGTCTCCACATCTACACCACAGATTCCCAATGCCTTGGTACCACAAAGTTCCAGCATCTTTGCGATCCGCTTGTTCTCACGAAATTTATCCACGCCCATCGGCGTCCGGTGTACCACGATCGGAATGACACCAATACTCTTCAGCAGAACAATGTCCTTCATCAGTTTCTTTTCTTCCACACCGGAAAGCCACTCTCCGCAATCATATTCTACGACAATGATCTTGTTTACAAAATCTCTGATATACGGCAGTGCATCACAAAGTACTGCCGCTTTATGTTCAATGTTTTCCAAATAACGATCCATAATTATACCTCGTCTGCTTTAAACAAAAAGCCTGCAAGAAAACTCTTACAGGCTTCTAATAGCGAGAGGGGGATTCGAACCCTCGACACTGCGGGTATGAACCGCATGCTCTAGCCAACTGAGCTATCTCGCCATATTAAATGGGACCTACAGGGCTCGAACCTGTGACCCTCTGCTTGTAAGGCAGATGCTCTCCCAGCTGAGCTAAGATCCCATTTTGTTGACCGGTGAACCTTTATCTGTTCGCCCTGTCGACTTCGTTAGTATACACCCATAACAAGCCGAAAGTCAACAAGTTTTTTTACTTTTTTCAAAGTTAGACATTTTATTTGTAATTTATGTTTTTTTCACGCAATTTACACATTTCATCCTGATGATCTGCTACGCAAGTTTCAGCAGCCAAAAAGTCGTGCGGTTCTCGGAACTGTCCTCGATATTTTCTGCAATCATCTCCAGATCCCACAGTTTCCCTGCACGTGCGCTGCAAATGGCAGCCGTTGTTTCCGGCAATATTCCTTTTGCCAGCCACTCTGCTCCAATAGCAGTATCTTCAATCTCGAGTTCTTTCAAATCAGGAAACTTTTCCTTACGGGTATTGATCGTCTGACGCAGAGCCTGCGGATGAGAAGCCACTTCCTGCAAAGCTGCCGCATCCACTCCCAGCTTTTTAAACAGACAATGATGGATCGGCAGCACATACACAGCAAGTTTTTCATAAGAAATATTTTCAAAAGTATGTACAAACTCTCCCACCGGACCGGCTGTAGAATTCTCCACACCCAGTACACCATATTGAACCTCACCCTTCTGCATTGCTTCCAGAATATTTTTTGCACATACCAGAGGCACAAGTTCTGTCTCTGTCATGCCTGCCTGTGCCAACAGTTCATTTGCTGCTACTTCTGAAAAGCTTCCCGGAATTCCCATATAACCAATCTTATCCATTTTTACAATCCTCATTTCCATTTTCTCTCATAACTTATAAAAGTTTCTGTTTTGCAGAACATTCTCCGCTCAGAATCACTGCACTTTACACTTTTATAAGCCCATATGTATTTATTATATCGTTTTCTGTAAAAAAATCCAGATAATTCTCATCTTTCCGATTGTTATTAACCTGGAATTGAGGTAAAATACAGGAAAGTGTGCTTTTACACATTAAAAAGCTAAACTGGCAAATTTTCCCGCATTTTGGAGGAATGAATTATGGAATTTAACAGACAGATCAGCAACGTGGAACCATCAAAATCCGTTACTTTGCTGACAAAAACAAAAGAATTACAGAAAATTGATCCTGAAATATTAAATCTGACCGGCGGTGAACCGGATTTTCCAACACCGAAAGCCATCTGTGATACTGTTGTGGCGGAACTTGCTGCCGGACATACACACTACTCCGACAGTCGCGGAGATGCACAGCTGCGTGCCCGCATTGCCCGTAAATTACAGGAGGAAAATCATGCTCCTTTTCAGCCGGAGAATATTTTGATCACACCGGGGGCAAAATATGCTGTGTACCTGACCATCCGTGCACTGATCAATCCCGGAGATGAAGCTATCTGGCTCACACCCGGCTGGGTTTCTTACCCGTCCATCGTGGAAGCCAGTGGTGGTATTCCTGTGGCGGTCCATTTAAAATATGAAGAAAACTACCGCATTACAGCAGAAGCGCTGGAGGCTGCCGTATCGGATAAAACCAAACTTCTGATCATCAATTATCCGAACAACCCCACCGGACAGATTCTGACAGAAGCAGATATTCAGGCATTGACCGTCTTTTTGCGCAAGCATCCGAACATTTATGTTTTATCCGATGAAATTTATGAGAAAATCGTATATGATCAGAAGCAGATTATCAGCCTTGCTTCTATTCCGGAATTTTTCGATCGAGTTGTCATCGTCAATGGTTTTTCCAAATGCAGTGCCATGACCGGATGGCGTCTGGGCTATCTTGCCTGCAATACTGCGATGTATCAGGTTGTCCTGAAGCTGTTCCAGCATTCCATCAGCTGCACCAGCGGCTTTTTGCAGAGAGGTGCACTGACTGCCATGGACTGTGTGGAAAAAACAGAACAGATGCGTCAGGCATACGAAAAGCGCAAGAATCTCCTGGTCAAAGGAATCCACGAGATCCCAGGAGTGGAACTTCTGACTCCTGCCGGAGCTTTTTATGCCTGGGTAAAATTTGATACCGATATGGACAGTGAAACACTCTGCAATGATCTCCTTGATAAAGCAAAAATTGCCGGTGTTCCGGGAATTGCCTACGGAGAAGAAGACTGTGTCTGCATCCGCTTCTCCTTTGCAGCATCGGAAGATGTGTTAAGAACCATGTTAGAACGGTTAAAAACTTATCAGACCACTCACAATGACTTATAATTTACAAAAAAAGAACCTCGTTTCATACATAAGGAAAAACCAAAGATTGTACATTAACATCGTTTCCACGGTTTTTCCTTTTATCAATTGTATGAATGAAGGTTCTTTTTATGTATGGTTATTTTTTCACTTATCAGGACGCTCTGCCTGAAAATTCCGGTTTTCCACTTTTTGGCGGTGTTCATTTTATATGGATTGCAGGCATTGCCATGAGTATTTTCCTCCTGTGCAAAGTATACCTGCGTCTTGCCAAAAACAAACGCCTGCAAATGCTAAACGCTTTTGTGCTTCTGGCCTTGTGCTGCACATTTACGCAGGATGCTATTTTGGCTGTCACCGGACATATGAATGCAAGAATGCTCCCGTTCCATCTCTGTGATCTGGCCACATTTTTTTACCTGTTTTTGCAAATGCGCATTCTGCGCACCGGTCACTGTGACTCACTGGCAGAAATTGCACTGTGCCTTTTTATGCCTGGCGCCGTTCTAGGAATTTTATTTCCGGTGTGGAGTGTATATCCGGCTTTTCATTATATGACAATCCACGGTTTTATATATCACGCTCTGATCATCCTTTATCCATGGCTGCTTTTTGTCAGCGGAAACGTTCGTCCCAGAACCAAACACATCTGGCAGCCGGTACTATTCCTTTGTTGCATTGTGCCACCCGTTTATCTCTTTAATAAAAAATTTGACAGTAACTACATGTTTATCAACTATCCACCAGCCAATACGCCACTGAAAGTTCTTGCCGATCAAATTGGAAATCCCGGCTATTTGCTTGGATATGCCATTTTTATCTTTTTGATGATACTGATTTTATATCAGATTTTCAACAGATTTCAATGATCCTATACCCGTAATAGCCCAAATCATCTTGGTACCCACTGTATTCTTTATCGGCGCATCAATGTTAAGATGCCACCGAAAAATCCATATACAAGTGTAATCCAGCCACAAACCAACATTAAAAATACCAGATGCGTCATTCCCGGAATCGTAACAAACAGATTCAAGATCATCACTGCTGCCAGTGAAATTGCCGCTACAACTACCGTACGCAAAAACAGATATAAATATTTACCTGAATTTACTGTATGTCTTCCTGCTTTATTTGAATATGCATAAATCTTTTCCATCATGTCATGCCCTCTTTCTTAACATCAAAAACTCTTTTCTTTTGATATTGAAATCCTAGCATGTCATCGTAAAAAACAAAGCATATTACCGTAAATTATAAGTAAAACTTTTATTTCGTTTTTATGCCAATTTGCATTTTTCAATAATTACAGATAGTATACCATAAAGAAAAGCGCCCTACAAAGGACGCTTTTCTTTCGCTCACAAGTATTTATTCATTTAAGGAATGGTGCTTTATTCGTGGCAGTGTGCACAGTCTACAGACTGGAATTTTTCATGATCGTATGCAATGCCGTTTTTATCATAGTAATCTTTTACTGCTGCTTTTACTGCTTCCTCAGCAAGTACGGAACAGTGGATTTTTGCCGGTGGAAGTCCGTCAAGTGCCTCTACTACTGCACGGTTGGACAGTTCCAGCGCTTCGTCGATTTTTTTACCTTTGATCATCTCAGTAGCCATAGAACTTGTTGCAATGGCAGAGCCACATCCAAATGTATTGAATTTTACATCTGAAATTGTCTGATCTTCCGGATTGACTTTGATATACATTCTCATGATATCACCACATTTTGCATTTCCTACTTCGCCGACTCCGTCAGCATCTTCCATTTTACCTACGTTTCTCGGATTCTGAAAATGATCCATTACTTTTTCACTATATAACATGTTTTTTCTCTCCTTTTTCCAATTCATCCCAAACCGGTGACATATTTCTTAAATAAGTTACGATCTTTGGTAATTCTTCTAATACATAATCCACTTCTTCCTGTGTATTATACTCAGACAGGGATAAACGAAGGGAACCGTGTGCTACTTCGTGTGGCAGTCCGATTGCAAGAAGTACATGAGACGGATCTAAGGAACCGGATGTACATGCAGAACCGGAAGATGCTGCGATACCTTTCATATCAAGCATCAGTAACAGGGATTCGCCCTCAATGCCTTCGAAACAGAAGTTTACGTTACCCGGGAGACGTTTTGTACGGTCTCCGTTTAATTTGGAGTGCGGAATCGTCAGCAATCCATCGATCAGACGGTCACGTAAAGCTGTCATTTTTGCTGCGTTCTCTTCCTGATGAGCCAGAACATTTTTCAATGCTGCAGCCATACCTACAATTGCAGGAATATTTTCTGTACCGGCACGTTTGCCACGCTCCTGTGCACCACCCTCAATGATGTTAGAAAGCAGGATCCCTTTTCTTGCATACAGGAAGCCCACTCCTTTTGGTCCATGGAATTTATGTGCGGATGCAGACATCATATCGATATTCTGCTCTTTCACATTAATTGAAAGATGTCCAACTGCCTGTACAGCATCTGTGTGGAAATAGACCCCTTTTTCTTTACAGACTGCACCGATTTCAGCAATTGGCTGGATGCTTCCAATCTCATTATTTGCATACATGATTGTTACAAGACAGGTATCCGGGCGAATGGCTGCCGCAACTTCTTCCGGCTGAACGATACCATTTTCATGGACATCCAGATATGTTACTTCGTAACCTTCTTTTTCCAGTTTCTGCAATGTATGAAGTACGGCATGATGCTCAAACGTTGTGGAAATAATATGTTTTTTATTTCTGCGTGCACCCCATTTTGCTGCAGATACGATAGCCTGATTGTCTGCCTCACTTCCACCGGAAGTAAAATATATTTCATTCGGCTGTGCCCCGATACAGGCTGCGATCTCCTCTCTTGCTTTCTCCAGTACCTCCTTGGATTTCTGACCCGGAGTATGAAGACTTGATGCGTTTGCATATACAGTTTCCAGGCATGGAATCATAGCGTCCAATGCAACCTGGCTCATTTTTGTCGTTGCCGCATTATCAAAATATACGTTCATAGTCCCTCACACTTTCTAGTTTAGTATTTGTATCTCAACTATTGTTTTCTCAATTCGCGGATATCTTATCATAGTATTCCCCTAATGTCAATAGGAATTAAGGTGTTTCATTTAAAGAACAAAAACAAAAATAACTCCAACAATCCTATGTCGGAGTTATTTTTGTTTTAATTCATGCTCCTGTTACGGCACCACAATGATATTGTTATGTCCTTTTAATACTGCATCCGGGATTTGTTCTGTCAGAATCTGGGCAGACTCAAATGTTGCGAACCGGACCGGATTGACCTGGTGAAACTTCGTGCTGTCACACAGCACATAAGATTTCAGACTGTGCACCATGGCACATTCCTTGATTTTGGCTTCATTGATCTCCGGGGTGGTAAAACCAATCGTCGGAGATGCACCGTTGGTTCCCATAAAACTTTTTGTAAAATTAAACTTCTGAAGGCTTAAACAGGCTTCATTTCCAACAATCGCTTCCGTTGCCGCCTTCAGTTCACCACCAAGGATAATGACATGGAATCCCCTTTCTGCAAGCTCCAGCGCGTGTGAAACCGCATTTGTTACAAAAGTTGCCGTTTTTTCTGTAATATATGGTATCATGCAGGCAGTCGTCGTTCCGGCATCCACATATACAAAATCATGGGGTTCGATCAGGGAAGCAGCATATCTGCCAATCTTCTGCTTCTCTTCCTGATACATTCCCTTACGCTGAGAAACCTGCTCATCTTTGGTCGCAAGATTTGATTCTGTCAGCATGGCTCCGCCAAATACTTTCACCAGCGCACCTTTTTCATCCAGTGTGTTCAAATCACGCCGGATCGTAGATTCCGAAGCATCGAAGTATTCTTTCAGCTCCTGAACAGTCACGCTGCCTTTCAAAGTAAGCAGGCGCAGAATTTCCTCCTGCCTCTTTTCTGTCAACATCTAGTATCATTCCTCTTTTCTGTTACTTTTCTAATGCAAGAACGCCCTCGGAATTCTTGCTGCGAGATACATGCTATGCGTTACTGTTCACGCGTGCCATTCGCAAAACGTCCTTTCAGGACCTCCGTAGCTACCCTACAGCCATTTTTTCAGAATTTCTTCCTTATTTGCACTGCTGTCAGTTTCGCAGATCAGACGACGGATCGTCAGCAGACGACCCGGAGATACTGACAATTCATCAATACCCATTGCCAGGAATAACTCTGTCAGATCGCTGTCTGCACCAAGTTCTCCGCAGATACCACACCAGATTCCTGCTTTATGTGCATTCTGTACGGTCTGATAGATCATTCGGAGTACTGCGATATGATGTGCATCGAAAAATGCATCCAGAGACTGGTTCTGACGGTCAATCGCCAATGTATACTGCGTCAGATCATTGGTTCCGATACTGAAGAAATCTACTTCCTTTGCCAGCAGATCACTGATAGTTGCTGCTGCCGGTGTCTCGATCATAATACCCTGCTCCGGTGTACCATACGGAACGCCGTCTGCATCCAGTTCTGCTTTTACCTCTTCCACAATCTCTTTGATCTGTGCAATTTCAGATAAAGAAGTGATCATCGGATACATGATTGCAATGTTTCCATAAGCGCTTGCACGGAACAGTGCACGCAGCTGTGTTTTGAAGATTTCCGGTCTGGTCAGACAGATGCGGATGGCACGGACACCCATCGCCGGATTCTCTTCTTTTGCCAGTTCAAAATAATCTGCCTGTTTGTCCGCACCGATATCCAGGGTACGGATGATGACACGTTTGCCTGCCATAGTCTCAGCAACTTTTTTGTATACTTCAAACTGTTCTTCTTCCGTCGGATATGTCTCGGACTCCAGATATAAGAACTCGCTGCGGAACAGTCCGATACCCTCAGCACCATTCTGAAGAACCAACGCCAGATCTTTGACATTGCCGATATTTGCATAAGTCAGTACTCTTTTGCCGTCCAGTGTAATACTCTCTTTATTTTTAAAAGTCTGAAGAAGCTCTTTCTTCTCCTCCTCCTCTTTTTTCAGAGTTTTCATTTTTTCCATGGTCTCAGCATCCGGATCCACATAGATGGTTCCATGGTTGCCGTCTACAACAGCCAGTTTCCCATCCAGATCCTGTGTAAGTTCCATCTCTGTACTTACCAGGGCCGGAATTCCCATGGTGCGGGCAAGAATTGCTGTATGGGAGTTGACAGAACCATGTACAGTTACGAAAGAAAGTACTTTGTCCTTCTCCAGCTGAACTGTCTCACTCGGAGCCAGATCATCCGCCAGAATGATCACCGGCTCATCTGTCACAACTTTACTTTTGTTCTCACCATTTAAGTTTGCAATAACACGTTCAGAGATATCACGGATATCTGCCGCACGCTCCTTCATATAATCATCATCCATCTCGGCAAACATAGAAGAAAAATGATCGCTTGTCACAGCTGTCGCATACTCTGCATTCACCTGCTGCGTACGGATGATATTTTCTACCGAATCCTGATAATCCTCATCCTCCAAAAGCATCTGATGCATTTCAAAAATAGCGGCATTTGCTTCACCTACTTCTTTTACAGCTTTGTCGTATAACTCCCCAAGTTGTGCCTGAGCCGCTTCTCTGGCAACCTGAAACCGTTTTACTTCTGCTTCCACGTCCTCAATCTTCTGACGTGTAACCTGCTGCTCTCCTTTTTGGTATACACATAAATGTCCGATTGCAATACCGCCAAACACACTTTTTCCCTGATATACGTTCATACCACATTGTTCCTTTCCTTATTTATATCATTCACCGTAATTTTCTATCAAACAAAAAGCTGTGTACGCCAGATGTTTTCCACCGTACACAGCCTCTCTGGCTCAAAATACCAACCATTTTATAAATGATCATAACTTATTCAGAGCATTCTTTTCCAAAACCTTTTTTCAGTTGTTATCTTACAGATTTGTTTTGAAGAAATTTTCCAGTTTCTCAGCTACTGCGTCTTCGTCTTCGCCTTCTACTGTTACAGTAACTTCCTGTCCACATTTAATACCAAGGCTCATAACAGCCATTAATTTCTTCGCCTCAACCGTTTTACCTTCTTTTGTAAGTTTGACAACGGAAGTAACTCCTTTAAGCTCTTTTACCAGTTCAGAAGCCGGACGAGCATGGATTCCCTGTGCATCTGTGATTACGTACTTAAATTCTTTCATGTTCAAGTTCTCCTTTTCAATCAATTATTCATTTACTTTTTTCTTCAAGAGACCGAGTAAAACGGCGGAAATAACGGTTCCGACTGCAAGTGCCACCAGATACATACCTGCATTGCCCATAACCGGTACAACAAAGATTCCACCATGCGGTGCCATCAGTGTACATCCGAATGCCATAGATAACGCACCTGCTACCGCTGAACCAACCACACAGGATGGCAGGACGCGGATCGGGTCTGCTGCTGCATATGGAATTGCACCTTCTGTGATAAATGCAAGTCCCATAATAAAGTTGACCGGTCCGGATTTGCGTTCCTCTTTTGTAAATTTGTTCTTAAAGAGCAAAGTAGCAAGAGCGATCGCACACGGTGGTACCATACCACCGATCATAACTGCTGCCATAATATCATAGTTTCCGGCAACGATTGCTGCGGTACCAAATACATATGCTGCCTTATTGAATGGGCCACCCATATCGATTGCCATCATTCCGGCACATATGATTCCCAGTAATATTTTACTAGAAGCCCCCATATTGGTCAAGGCTGTATTTAAAGCTGTATTCAAAGCTCCTACCGGAGGTTCGATGACAAACATCATGATCAGTCCCATCAGCAGGATACCACATACGGGGTATAACAATACCGGTGTGATCTTTTCCAATGCATCCGGCAATCTTGAAAATACTTTTTTCAGTAATAAAATGATCAGTCCTGCCAGGAAACCGGCTGCCAACGCACCAAGGAAACCGGATTTTCCGTTTGCTGCAATCATACCACCAACAAAACCAACTGCAAGTGCAGGTCTGTCACCGATACTCATAGCGATAAATCCGGCCAGCACCGGAAGCATCAGTCCAAAAGCAATTCCACCAATCTGTTTAAATGCTGCTGCTACTGGTGTGATCGTACCAAAGTTTGCTCTCATATCTGCGGAGAGTGAATTGATATCTACGTTCATTCCATCGATCAGGAATGCAATCGCGATCAGAATACCACCGCCGACAACAAACGGAAGCATATGGGATACACCGTTCATCAGATGTACATACAATTTGTGACCAATTCCGCCGGAAGTTTTCTTGGAAGCAGTACTCTGGCTGCCTGCATTACTGCTGTGATAGATTGGTGCATCTCCGCTGATCGCACGTTCTACCAGCTGATCTGCTTTACTGATTCCGTCAGAAACCGGAACCTCGATCAGTTTCTTTCCATCAAACCGATCCATCGGAACCTTTGCATCTGCTGCTACGATAACGCAATCTGCATTTGCGATCTCCTCATCTGTCAGCACATTTTTTGCACCGCCGGATCCTCTTGTTTCTACTTTAATAGAACAATTATGAGATTTTGCTGCTTTTTCCAGACCTTCCGCTGCCATATAAGTATGTGCAATACCGGTCGGACAGGAAGTAACTGCAATAATTCTGCACACAGAACCTTCTGTCTCCGTCTGAGCTGCCAGCTGATCGTTCAGATCCGGTTTTTCCTCATCTGCCGCATCTACAATCTCTAAAAATTCATCTACGGAAGATGCGTTTTTCAGCTTCTCCACAAAGTTCTCATCCATTAATAACATGGAAAGTTTACTGAGCACATCCAGATGAATGTTGTCCTCGGTATTTGGTGCTGCGATCAGAAACAGCAGATTGACCGGCTCATCATCCAGAGAATCAAAATCAACACCATCTTTGATGACCATAGCTGCAAGTCCCGGTTTTGTAACTGCATCACATTTTCCATGTGGAATTGCAATTCCCTCTCCAATACCAGTGGTACTCTCTTCCTCTCTCAGATAAACCTGTTTGCGATACGCTTCCTCGTCATTGATCTTGCCGCTTTTTACCATCAGGGCAACCGCCTGGTCGAGCGCATCAGATTTTGATGCACAAACGGCATCCAGCGAAATACTTCTTTTGTCCAGTAAGTCTGTAATTCTCATACTCTCATTACCTCCTCTTTCCTTTGTCCGTTTTGTTTTATCTTCTTATCAACTGTTTCTTATGCCTCGATGGATGCATAAACCTGTCTGATTTCTGCTTCTGTCGCAAGTAGTTCTGAAAATGCACTTGCACTTCCTGCGGAAATTCCCATGCGGAAGGCATGTTCATAATCCTGTTTTTCAATCCATCCGGCTACAAATCCTGCCACCATGGAATCACCTGCGCCGACTGCATTCACCAATGTTCCCTTCGGTGCCGGAAGCTGATGGAATCCGCCGTTTTCATCCAGAAGAACTGCGCCCTGTCCTGCCATAGATACAAGTACATTTCTGGCTCCCATCTCCTGCAGTTTCTTTGCGTATGGCTGAACCTCATCTCTTGTCTTTAACTCTACACCAAAAATCTCGCCAAGCTCATGATTATTCGGCTTGATCAAAAACGGATGATACTCCAGTACATTCATCAGAAGTTCTCCGGTAGCATCAACCACGAACTGTACACCTTTGGATGCCAGACGTGCCATAATGTCACGATAGATCATCTTCGGCATACTTCCCGGAATGCTTCCTGCCAGTACCAGATAATCTTCTGACGTCAGTGTATCCAGTTTCTGCATCAGAGATTCTACATTCTCCGGACTGATATCCGGTCCCATACCATTGATCTCTGTTCCGTCAAAATCCTTCAATTTGACATTGATCCTTGAGCACCCCTCCGGTAAAGATATAAAATCATGTGTAAAGCCGATCTCTGCCATTCTGCGCTCAATCTCCTTACCTGTAAAACCTGCTGAAAAACCAAGTGCTTTTGTTTCAATTCCCAGATTATAAAGTACGGTAGACACGTTGATTCCCTTGCCGCCCGGGAGCATCTGCTCTGCACATGTCCGGTTTGTCATACCCATCTGAAAATCATTTACTGATACGATATAATCCAGTGACGGATTAAAAGTTACTGTGTAAACCATCTTGCACCTCCATGTCTTTTATGCCTGTATTATACCGTCACATTCAGTCATAATCAATCATTTTAATTCACAAAAAAACTTTTTATTTTTATGCAATATTCACAATCATTCACTTTCATTCACTTTCATTCACTTTTTTTGCAAAAGAAGATCAAATAGTGTAAATCCGTTCAATCTCATTCATTTTTATTACAATGCTCTGCGATTGTTTCTATCTGTAATGGTTTTATACATGGATAAAATCTTCATGGCATAAAAAAGGGAAATCAATTATTTTTCTCAACGGCCGATTGTAAGCCGCGGAAACAAAATAATGATTTCCCTTCTCAGTCATATCAATTTTTCAGAAAAATAAGCAAACTTTAGTCGCGGAAGAATGCTACACCGGACTCAAAGATCTTCAGATCCTGCTCGCCGTAAATGTTGATAGCCACGCCATCACCACGACGTTCAGAATGAGCCATCTTACCGAGAACCCTTCCATCCGGACTTGTAATACCCTCGATAGCCATGTAAGAACCATTGACATTCCACTCTTCATCCATCGTCGGATTGCCTGCCTCGTTGACGTAGCAGGTTGCCACCTGACCGTTTGCAAAGAGTTTCTGCAGCCACTCCTCGTTTGCTACAAAACGACCTTCACCATGAGACGCCGGGTTCGTGTAAATCTTGCCCACCTCTGCCTGTGCCAGCCATGGCGATTTATTGGACATCACTTTTGTATAAACCATCTTGGAAATATGACGTCCGATGGTGTTATATGTCAGTGTCGGAGAATCTGCTTTCTGCTCACAGATTTCACCGTAAGGAACCAGACCAAGTTTGATCAGTGCCTGGAAACCGTTACAGATACCGAGGCAGAGTCCGTCACGCTCATTTAAGAGTTTTTCAACAGATTCTTTGATTTTTGCATTACGGAATGCAGTTGCAAAGAATTTTGCACTTCCCTCCGGCTCATCACCGGCAGAGAATCCACCCGGGAACATAATGATCTGTGCCTGGTCGATTGCTTTTGCAAATACATCGACAGAATCACGGATATCCTGTGCATTCAGGTTTTTAAATACTTTCGTCACAACATTTGCGCCTGCACGCTCAAATGCTTTTGCAGAATCATACTCACAGTTTGTACCCGGGAATACCGGGATAAATACCGTCGGTTTTGCAATTTTATTTTTGCATACATAGATTTCTTTGGTAGTATAAAGTTTTGCATCCAGCTCTTTTTTATCTGTGGTTGCTCTGGTCGGATATACTTTTTCCAATGTGTTTGTCCATGCGGATAATGCGTCATCCATTGCAATCTCCGCATCACCATAACGGAATACCGGCTCTTCTAAAACAGAACCAACGATGGACACGTTTGCACGAAGTCCTACAGCCTCTAATGCTGCTTTTACAGCATCCGCATCTTCCGGTGCAACCTCTGCTACCAGATTACCAAATCCCGGTGCAAATGCTTCTTCCGGCTTCAGGCAGCCACGGATGGATACGCCCAGTTTGTTACCAAATGCCATCTTGCTGACTGCAGCTACCAGACCTTTTGCATCCAGTGCATATACCGCTTTCAGTTTCTGATCCTGGATCAGGCTGTATACTGCATCATACAGTTTCATGACCTGAGCATAATCCGGCAGATCATAAGCATCATGATCAATGGTAAAATACATCAGTTTATCGCCTGCTGTCTTTAACTCCGGAGTCACGATATCCTGTTCTTTTGCAACGTCTACAGCAAAGGAAACCAGTGTCGGCGGTACATCAATCTCATTGAAAGTTCCGGACATGGAATCTTTTCCGCCGATGGACGGCAGACCAAAGCTCATCTGTGCCTGATATGCGCCAAGTAATGCTGCAAACGGCTGACTCCAGCGTTTCGGATCCTCGTTCATTCTGCGGAAGTACTCCTGGAATGTGAAGCGGATCTTCTTGTAATCACCTCCGGCTGCCACGATCTTGGAAATAGACTCCAGAACCGCATAAACAGAACCGTGGTATGGACTCCAGCTGGACAGATACGGATCAAATCCATAACTCATCATCGTAACGGCATCGCATTTTCCAGTCATAACCGGAATTTTTGCAACCATACTCTGTGTTTCGGTCAACTGATATTTTCCACCATATGGCATATATACACTTCCGGCACCGATGGAACCGTCAAACATTTCCACCAAACCTTTCTGGGAGCATACGTTTAAGTCTTTTAATGTATCTACCCATGCAGCCTTTACATCGTTATGTTCCAGATCTTTTGCAACGCTGTCAAGCGCGATTTTATGCAGATAATTATCCTCTCTGCTCGGAATTTCCACCTGAACACCTGTCTCCTGGTGTGCACCGTTTGTGTTCAGGAATGCACGGGAGATATTTACGATTTCTTTACCTCTCCAGATCAGAACCAGACGCGGATCTTCCGTAACAACTGCTACCGGAACTGCTTCTAAGTTTTCCTCTGCTGCATAAGCAAGGAACTGATCCACATTTTCCGGTGCAATGACAACGGCCATACGCTCCTGTGACTCAGAAATAGAAATTTCCGTACCATCCAGACCGGCATATTTTTTCGGAACTTTATCTAACTCCACACGCAGGCCATCTGCCAACTCACCAATGGCAACAGATACACCGCCGGCACCAAAATCGTTACATTTTTTAATAATATGACTGACTTCCTCTCTGCGGAACAATCTCTGTACTTTACGCTCTGTCGGCGGGTTACCTTTCTGAACCTCAGCACCACAGGTATCGATAGAAGATGTGTTATGTGCTTTGGAAGAACCGGTTGCTCCACCACAGCCGTCACGACCGGTACGACCACCAAGCAGGATGATAATATCACCCGGATCAGAAGTCAGACGCTGTACGGCACGTCTCGGAGCTGCACCCAGAACCGCACCGATCTCCATACGTTTTGCCACATAGTTCGGATGATATACTTCCTTGACAAAACCGGTTGCCAGACCAATCTGGTTACCGTAGGAACTGTAACCCGCTGCTGCGGAACGGACAATCTTCTTCTGCGGAAGTTTTCCTTCCAGAGTGTCTTTTACGGAAACGGTCGGATCAGCCGCACCTGTGATACGCATTGCCTGGTAAACATAAGTACGTCCGGATAACGGATCACGGATGGCTCCACCCAGACAGGTTGCGGCACCACCAAACGGCTCGATTTCAGTCGGATGGTTGTGTGTCTCATTTTTGAAGTTTACCAGCCACTCTTCCGTCTTGCCATCCACCTCCAGCGGAACAACAATACTGCAGGCATTAATCTCATCAGATTCTTCCTGATCTGCCAGTTTTCCCTCTTTTTTCAGTTTCTTCATAGCCATCAGTGCAAGATCCATCAGGCATACAAATTTATCGTCACGGTCTTTATAAAGTTCTGCGTAAGTCTCCTTATAATTATCATAGGAAGCTTTGATCGGCTCCAGATAATCACCATCTTCAAATACAACATCCTTTAACTCTGTGGAGAAAGTAGTATGACGGCAGTGATCAGACCAGTATGTATCAAGTACACGGATCTCTGTCATTGTCGGGTCACGGTGCTCATCTTTCACAAAATAATTCTGAATGTGCTGGAAATCCTTAAATGTCATAGCCAGATTTAAGGATTCATATAATGCTTTCAGTTCTGTTTCCGGCATCTCACAGAAACCATCAAATACGATAACATCTGCCGGCTCGTCAAAGTTCTGAACCAGTGTCTCCGGTTTTTCAAAACCGGTCTCTCTGGAATCTACCGGGTTGATACAATGATGTTTGATGGCATCTAACTGCTCCTCAGTCACATCACCTTCGATCACATAAGTTGTTGCGGTACGGATGACCGGCTCCTCATTCTCGTTCAGAAGTTTTACACACTGAACAGCGGAATCTGCTCTCTGGTCAAACTGGCCCGGCAGGAACTCCACACTGAATGCTTTTGCGCCTTTCAGATCAAAAGTTTCTTCATAAATATCATCAACAGGCGGCTCGGAGAAAACACTGACCAGTGCTCTCTGATAAGTAGCCTCAGAAATGTTTTCCACATCATAACGGATCAGAACACGTACTCCTGTGACGGAAGTAATTCCAAGATAGCTCTTGATTTCTTCCTGCAGTTCTTTTGCTTTTACTGCATACGCTTCTTTTTTCTCTACATAAACTCTGCGTACATTACTCATATCGGATCCTCCATTTTAAAATTAGGTAAAGCGGACATTCTCTCCAGTCCATCTCTGCAATATTACATGGCACAGACCTGTTCCGTGCTATCATGGTACCTTTAGTATACCGTAGACATTTCAATTAGAAAAATTAATATATTTAATTCTATATATAAGTTTCACTAATTTATAATTGACATACGCTCTTACACTTTATATACTAATATAAAAAGAGATTTCTGTAAATCAAAACATACAAAGGGGATACTTCTATGGATATCAATTATGAACTTTACAAAGTATTTTTTTATGTGGCACAGTCGTTAAGCTTTTCGGAAGCCAGCAAACATCTCTACATTTCCCAGTCTGCGGTCAGCCAGTCCATCAAGACACTGGAACGCAAACTCGGACAGCCGCTTTTTATCCGCAGTACAAAAAAAGTGCAGCTCACCCCGGCCGGGCAGCTGCTGTTAAAACATGTGGAACCGGCGATGAACCTCATCCGCCGCGGTGAAAACCAGCTCTTTGACAGTCAGGGGCTCGGACTTGGTCAGCTGCACATCGGCGCCAGCGACACCATCTGCCGTTATTTTCTCGTTCCGTATTTCCGGAAATTCCATCAGCAGTATCCAAATGTGCCGATCAAGGTCACGAACGCAACCTCTTTGAACTGCGTGGATCTGCTGGAACAGGGAAAGGTGGATCTGATCATCACCAATGCACCAAATACCCGGCTAAACCAGTCTTACATCCGGAAAACTGTCTGTGAATTTCATGATGTATTCGTGGCAAATCCGGCTTATTACCCATTGAAATCCCGGGTACTGCGCCTGGCGGAGCTTTCCGGCTATCCACTGATCACCCTGGAACGTCACTGCACCACCTGCGAATTTCTGCACAATCTGTTTCTGCAGCATCAGCTGGAACTGGTACCGGAGATTGAACTTTCCAGTAACGATCTGCTGATTGATTTTGCAAGAATCGGTCTTGGCATTGCCTGCGTACCGGACTACTGCGTCCGGGAAGGCAATGAGGAACTGGATATCATTGAAACAAAAGAAACCATGCCTGCACGACAGATCGTGGCTTCCGTGAATCCGACGCTTCCGATCAATGCACCAACAGAGGCATTTCTGGACTTGTTACCATCTCTGTAACTTCTTGTTTGTCTTGTTGTTGGCTGAAATTTAATTTTTAATACGAAAACGAAGCATCCTGTCAGGACGCTAGACGCTCACTACCCTCGTTTCACGTCGTTTTCATCGCGCTCGTTCCCACGCCTGAAAAAGAGGTTGTTCCCACTCGCGCAAAAACTCGTGAAACTCGGTCGTTTGCTTAATCGCTTTCCCTGACAGGATGCTTCGTTTTCTGTATTTACACAGTGAAATAATCAGCCATTCACACGACGCACTGCGTAGCGGCGCAGCGGAGGCAGAAAATCATCCGTGTCTGTCTGGATTTCTGCTTCAGATTTACCCTTTACACAGATTCCAGAAGGCTTCCAATGCCTCAGGCAGACTATCCAACGTATGCACCTCATACTGACTCCACTCCCTTGGGAAAAGCTTCCTGTAATCACTTCGCAGAAAACGTTCATCCAGCAGACCGATGATCCCCCGGTCAGACGCTGTCCGGATCACACGTCCTGCCGCCTGCAACACCTTATTCATCCCCGGATACTGATAGGCATAATCAAATCCCTGTCCATTCTCTTCCTGATAGTATTCTTTCAGGATTTCGCGCTGGTTACAGATTTGTGGCAATCCCGTTCCGACAATCAGAACACCGATCAGAAGATCTTCCTTCAGATCGATCCCCTCCGAAAAAATACCGCCAAGCACACAGAATGCCGCCAGGGATTTTCCTCTTGGATTGGAAAACTCCTGTATGAATTCTTCCCGGTCTGCCTCATTCATATTTCCGCTTTGCATCATACAGTCTGCTTCCTGCTCATTGACCGCCAGAAACTGTTCATACACATCCTCCATAAAACGATAAGATGGAAAAAATATCAGATAGTTTCCCTTTTTTGCCCGCAACACCTGTTGGATATACAAAGCAATGCGATGAAACTCTCCAAGGGTCCGTCGTGTATACAAGCTGCTGACATCCCGGCCGATAAACAGCAGACGCTGTTCCTCTCGAAACGCTGAATCCGCGTATACCGCATAATTATCTTTTTTCGAACTTAACAGATTTTTATAATAGTTCACAGGAAGCAATGTCGCAGAGAAAAAGATCGTACTTTTCCCCCGCTCCAGACACTCCTGCAGATTTACGGATGGATTCACACAATACAAGTGCAGACAAAACCGGTCTGTTTCATCAAAATCAGAATACAGTACATAATTTTCATCCACCCGCTCAAACATATTCATAAAATGCCGCAAATTCAGATAAAACTCCGTGACTTCTTTTCGCTCCGGCATCTCCCCTCTCGACTGCAGAAAAATATCCAGCAGAGACATCAGACGCATCAGGGAAAATGCAAAGGCTCCGATGCTCTCATATATCGTATATGTTTCACATTCCCGCTTCCATTCCAACATCTGGCGGTTACATTTTTCCAAAGCCGCTTCCAGTTTCCGGTCCTTACCACGCACCAGCTTTTTCACCGTCAAAATCTCTTCTTTTACCAAAACGGCACTGTACATCTCCCGGCCGCGCTCCACCAGATTGTGCGCCTCATCCACCAGAAAAATATAGTCACCTTTTTCTTCCTCGGAAAAGAACCTCTTCAGATACACATTCGGGTCAAACACATAATTATAATCACAGATAATGATATCTGCATACAGTGACGCATCGAGTGACATTTCAAAAGGGCACACCTGATATTTTTCCGCCTGCGCCAGCATCCGCTCCCGGGTAAAATCCTCCTCTGTGGTGATCAGATCATACACTGCATCGTTTACCCTGTCATAATGTCCTTTCGCCCGCAGACAGTTGGATGGATTACAATCCATTTCCTCACAGGGACACATTTTCTCTTTGGCCGTCAGTACAATGACCTTTCCGCGGTAACCCTTTGCTTTCAGAAGGTCACATGTATCCTTTGCCACCGTTCGTGTGATCGTCTTTGCCGTGAGATAAAAAATTTTGTCTCCCAGATTTTCCCCAACAGCACGGATTGCCGGAAACAGCGTAGAAATCGTCTTTCCGGTTCCGGTAGGTGCCTGGATAAACAATATTTTTTTCCGGTGAATGGTTCTATATACATCTCCCACCAGTTTGTACTGTCCCTCACGGTAAGGAAACGGAAACTCCAGTGTCTGTATGGATGTCTGACGGATCTTTCTCCATGTAAACTGAAAATCTGTCCATTTCCGATAGGCTTCCATCATATCCTGAAACCATCGCTCCAGCCAGAAAAAAGAAAATGCTTCCTCAAACCGGCAGATTTCTTCTGTATCCAGATCACAGTAGGTCAGCTGCACGGAAATCTGATCCAATCCGTTCTGCAATGCATAAATATACGCATAACACATCGCCTGTGCCTTGTGCACAAAAATCGGTTCCTCAAAACGTGTCACATCGGTATACATGCATTTGATTTCATCAACGGTCACACCATCTGCATTTGTAATAATACCATCAGCCCGGCCTTCCAATGCCAGCACATACTGCTCCTGCGGCACTTCCAGTTTCAGAGGAACCTCTGCTCGATATTCCATTCCCATCCGTCCCTGGATTTTACGGTGCATCCGGCTGCCTTCCTGCATAGCCTCTTTCTGTGCACCTTTTCCAATACGATTGTCAATATCTCCGGAACGAAAAATAAATTCCACCAGATTTCGCACGGAAATCCGTATTCTCGTCAGCTCCCGCTGCTCTGTCGCTCCAATCGTTTCTATCTGCTCCATAAATGACTGCTATCCGCCTTTTCAACACTTTATACTGAATCTTCTATGTATCATCGATTCAGCAAACTGTTATCAGTGTAACACATCTTATGTTTTTTTTCACTGCAAACAGAAAAAAGGCCGTACGATTATCGTACGACCCTGTATATATCTCTGTTTTTTTCAGTGATTTGTGGATTCTGACTATGCAGCAGCATACTTGCTCAGAATCTGTTCGAAATTACCATCGTTTCCGCCATAAGATACCGTAAAAATTTTCGAAAGTCCAAGACTTAAAACGCCAAGAAATGATTTCGCATCTACGATGGCACGCTGATAGTGCAGGTTAATATCAAAATTACATTCGGATGCTGCATTGACAAATTCCTGTACTTCATTGGTTGCATTTAATTTGATTTTCTTTTCTGTCATGATTGATTCACCCTTTCTATAATGAGCTCACCCCTATACAAAATGGAAAATTGGTAACGATTTCATTTTTTATTCCATCATTACACTCTATGCAGTTTCTCCACATCGGATGCATTATTGCATGATATTGATTTTTTGTCAAATCAGGATATTTCACATTTCTTCTCCAAAATGGTAGTTCCAATTGCAAGATTTCCTTTACATTTCGTGGAATCTGTCAATATTACTCTGCTGCAGGCTTTCCTTTCCCGTCAGTTTGCTCTGAATTTTATGTAATTCAATACAAAAAATTTTGAATGCAAAAACATTTTTCATAATCTTTCACTTTTTTAAACAGGTTTACCGCGCATTCTGCACAAGTCTGTCCATGGAAAATCTCTGATCGTGGCTGTGAAGGTGCTCCTGATCTGGTTATTGAAGTGGTATCTCCCAGCAGCCGACGCATGGATTACAATATAAAGAATGCCCTCTACGCTTCTGTCGGTGTTCGTGAATATCGGATTGTTGATCCTGCCAAAGAAAGAACTACGATCTACTATTACGAGCAGGATGCTGCACCAATGATCATTCCATTTCATCAGGAAGTCATTTCCGGCATTTATAAAAATCTGAAAATAAAAATAGCTGATTTATTATAATAATTACAGTGTCAAAAGGTCATTCATCCACCTGTGCTTACACAAAGGTGGATGAATGACCTTGAGGCACTTCCGATATGAAAAAAATTCAAAAAACTGTTGACAAATCCCGCCACTTCATGTATAGTAAAGAAGTTCGTGTGGCGAGATAGCTCAGTTGGCTAGAGCATGCGGTTCATACCCGCAGTGTCGAGGGTTCGAATCCCCCTCTCGCTACTTCTGAAGACCTGTTGGAATTTCCAACAGGTCTTTTTTTGCACTATCCTGCATTCAAGTCGAACGCACGTGAGACTTGGTGCGTGATTCTGGTCAGTGAAAGCGGATTGCGAATGTCCGCTTTACTCTCTGTGTAGACAGAAATCGGGATATCTTTTCTCCGAAAGCGATTGCTAGCTGAGGAGACAAGATATCCCGATTTCTTTTATAAAAATTAACGTTCCGCCACTGATCACTGTTCCACAGCCACAGTCTTAAAATGGCCGAAAACAACAACAATTCAAAAACATCATAAATCCACACCAGATGGCACACATCCGTGACAGTCCGGATACCGGTCTCTGATAAGCTGATCCCATGTTCTGATACCAGGTACCGCCGAACTGAAGATTCTGCAAAAACTGCCGATATTCCATATTGCTCGGTTCCATAGACACCGCCTGCTGTGCATGCTCCTGTGCAGCCACATTATTACCGGCTCCCTGATTTGCCACTGCAGAGAAGAAATACCATCTCGCACTGCGCTGTCCAGCCGGAATATCATTCAACGCATGCAGTGCTTCTTTATAATATCCGTTTCGGATATAGTTCAAAGCTGCCTGCATATTCACAGAATCATTCTGCTGGGAACGCTGCTCGCTCTGACCGTTAAAATCAAATCCACCAAAGCCGCCATAGCTGCCATATCCGCCGTATGCGCCATACGGCCCCGACTGTGCACTGCTATTCTGGTAGCCTCCTGCATACCCCTGCTGTTTTTCTTTCATGATCTGCGTGTATGCCTGCTGCACTTCTTTAAATTTTTCTTCTGCGATCTCCGGGTGCGGACTGTTGACATTTGCATCCGGATGATACTGTCTGCTTAGTTTTCTATATGCCTTTTTTATCTCTTCATCAGTAGCACCGGGAGATACTCCCAGTACTTCATAAGGATTTCTCACTGAGATTTCCTCCTCTTTTTCTTCTTTGCCTGTACATACTCGTATTTTGACCATACGCCGGAGTACAGAATATTCCGGATAATCGATGCATGCTGAAGAATCGGAAGCCGCTCAAAGGATTTGGAACACTCCGACATCATACTGGTCAGGATCAGTTTGCTCAATGTCTCAAAATCCTGCGGACTGTTTTTTACCATGGACTCAAAAGGATTATACTCTCTTTTCCGCAGATCTTTTTCCAGATCCTCGTAGGCATCCATCAGATAGATGAACTTGCCCATGTAAAATCCCATGCAATGTAATTCTTCGGACCATATATCATCCTTCCATGCAAAAATTTCACCCAGCATTTCACCGGTGAGACCTGCGATCGCATCCAGATTCGTTTCCCGCTTATGCTCCAGCATATTCAGTTTTCTCATGTAAGCTTCCACTGCCTCTGCCTGCCGCGGATATTTGCGCGATATCCGTGCATAATCCTTTTTCAGCATCATGGACATCACATGCTTCGGATAATTTTTCTCGTCCTGCCAGTCATCCAGCAGATTGTGGTAAGACAGCAGCACGTTCATGTCAGAGGCATACTGTGTCACCTCATTGATATATGCGATTTTCTTTTTCCCAGGATGCAACGGACAGAAAAATTCTTCTTCCTTATTCTCCAGTTCATACAGACCGGACAGCAGAATAATCAGGAACGTCATGTCATAATTCAGCAGCACCTGCCCTTTGACCCCACTGCTCTTACGCAATGCCTGACACAATCCACAGTAGTAAGACTGATAATCTTTTCTGTCTTCCTCCGAAAGTTCTTTTCGATTCACATAAATATATCCAAACATGATCATACTCCTTGTATTCTCATTTTTCTTTTCGCATTTTATCCGGCTTTTTCTTCAAGCATTTTGCCATTTGTAGCCCAACATTCGATTTAAACGATTTCTCTAACTTCTCTTTACAAACTCTGTATGGCATTTCGGACAGGTAATACAGATTTTTCCTTTTCCTTTCGGCACACGCACCTTCTGTGCACAGTTCGGACATGCAAAAAAACGATACATCTTTTTCTGCTCATGATGTGCTTTCCGCTGCGCCTGCTTCTGTGCAAAACTTGCAGAACCACCGGTTCTTCCCTTTTTAAAGAAACATACGGCACGATATCTGAAATTCATATATTTCTGATTTTCAGCTGCACGTTTTGAAATATTTTTGGAAAACATACGATAATAGCACCAGAACAGCAGTGCCAATGCGACAATCTCGACGATTGGTCTGCGGATAAACATAGAAACTACCAGAATGATCAATGCAACCGTTGATAAAAAACGATTGAGCTGATCCATACCATAACGTCCATACATAAATTGTTGAAAACGATTTCTCACCTGTAACACCTCAGTCTTTTTATTTAATAAAGTCCCTGTTTCAGAACCGATAACCTTATGTTACAGTTTGTGCAAATTGATGTCAACAAACCTATTGTCTTTTCACAAACATTTTAGAAAAAGTTAATAGAACAAAAAATACAATTCAAGCAAAACGATAAGCCGGGTTATGTCGTGAATGATCATCTATCCAGGATAACTGTTGCCAGTTACCTCAAGCGACCTACCTAAAGCTGGCGGGCCACGTCAACGCTTTGTTTCGGTCTTGCTTCGGATGGGGTTTACATGTGCCCCGACTGTTACCAGCCGGGCGGTAGTCTCTTACACTGCCATTCCACCCTTACGTTAACAATGAGCAATACACAGAATCCTGTTTTACTCCGCCATGCGGTCTCTCAAATTGCTGCGCAATTTTCGATACACGGCATTCGCCGTATCCATCCCCGGATTCATCCTGTTTTCTCTGTAAGCAAGCTTACTCGAAAATCTGCTGAATCCGTGTCTGCGCATGGCTCATTGCTAACGCGGTATCTTTCTGTTGCACTGTCCTTGGAGTCACCTCCACCGGATGTTATCCGGCATCCTGCCCTATGAAGCCCGGACTTTCCTCACCTGCGGTCTTTCGACACTTGCAGCCGCGATCATTTGTCTTACTTGAATTGTATTCTTTTCACTTAAATTATGCTGTTACCTTTGTATGACGTTACTACACATGAAAACAGCTTCCACCGATAAATTCCCTCAGAATCGAATTGTGCCCGATATTCTCTCCCGGTACCGGAAGAAAATAATCCAGGAACTTCAGCAGACGTTTTGCTTCCGGATATTCCGGGCAGTCTGCATCGATGGAAAAGAGCAAAGGCTCCGCATATAATTTTAACACAGATAATTCATAAATCAAGGCCGAATTGAACATTACGTCCGCTTCTTCCTGATATGGAAAGATATTTTTCTCTTCTCCACGCCGTACCGAGTTCCAACGCGCCAGTGTTTCCCTGGCAGAAGTGTTTCTGGTGCGGGCATCCCGTACCATACGACGGATCAGCCGTCCGTCCGCAGTGGACAGATTATTGTGATCATCAATGTTTAGCTGTGTCAATGCGCTGATATATATCTTATACTTGTTTTCTTTTGGCAGTTCATAGGAAAGTTTTTCATTCAATCCGTGAATGCCCTCAATCACCAGAACATCCTCCGCCCCGAGTTTCAGCGGTTTTTGACGGTATTCCCGGTGACCGGTTTTGAAATTAAACACCGGAAGTATCACTTCTTTTCCCGCCAGCAGATCTGTCATACACTGATTAAACAGAGGAATGTCCAACGCTTCCAGACATTCAAAATCATACTCACCATTTTCATCCAGCGGTGTCTCTTCTCTGTTGCAATAGAAATCATCCAGAGAAATTGGATGCGGTTTCAGACCATGTGCCGTCATCTGAATGGATAAACGATGGGAAAATGTTGTTTTTCCGGAAGAAGAAGGTCCTGCGATCAACACAAACTTTTTCCTGCGGTCTGCCGCAATCGTCTCAGCGATATCACCGATTTTTTGCTCCATGTAGGATTCCTGCACCAGGATCATATCCTGGATCCGGCCGGCTGCGATCACATCATTGAGTTCCCCCACTGTACGGATTCCCATATCAATTCCCCACTGGGCAGAGTCATTTAATGTGTTGAACAATTTATCGGTTACTTCAAAGTCCGCCACTTTCCGTGTTTCTTTTCCCGGAAACATCAGCATAAATCCATTCTGGTACGGAATCAGATCAAAATATTTCAGATAACCGGTGCCAGGCACCATATAGCCATAATAGTAATCCGGGAATTCCTGCAATTCATATACATTCACTCTGGAACTGCGGCGGTAGCGCATCAGACGGACTTTATCCATTCTTCCCATCTGACGAAACCGTGCAGATGCATCCTGCGTGCTCATATTATATTTAACGATAGGAAGATCTGCTTCCACAAATGCCTGCATCTTCTCTTTCAGAGCCTGCAACATCTTCTGATCCGGGACACAGATGGCATCCTCATGGCGGAATTCACAGTAGTAGCCCTGACCAATGGAATGCTGGACAAGAAGCTCCAGGTTCGGATACAGCTTCCATGCCGCTGCCTCCATCAGAAGCGTTACACTTCTCCGGTAAGTATCTCTGCCCGGTTTTTCGGCAGTGGTGATAAATTCCAGTTCTCCGTCCCGGAGTACTGACTGATGTAACTCCCGCAGATCCTGCTGGAATTTCACCAGCACAATATCATTTTCCATCTGTGACTGATATTCATCTGCAATCTGCTGAAAGGTTGTCTCCCGCGGATATTCCCGCTCTGTTCCCTGTATCGTAATCTTACACATCTGCTGTTTCATATCTTTTCAACGCCTCCAGAATCAATTGTCTTTTTTCCTGTACCTGCGCCATACGGATCGTAATCCGCTCATTCTCCGGCTGCGCTGCAAGCTGACGACAGACCGTATCCACGGTCTTCAATTCCCGCTGCAGCCATTCTTTCAGCACCGGATGTTTTTTCTGTAATAATACAGGGCCAAAGGCATCTTCCACCTGCACCTGAACTGTCTCTTCTCTTTGATCAGATGCTGTCTCCTGCACCACCTTCATCATCGGATAATACTTTCCATCCTCCAGGATCATCTCTTCTTCCAAAATCCGGAATCCATGTGTGCGCAGATAGGCTCTTACCTGCGCAATTTCTGACTGTGGCTGCAGGATCAGTTCTTCACTGCCGGTCAGTGCATGTGTGCCCTGGGATAATATCTTCATCACCAGACCACCACCCATACCGGCGATCAGTATCGTATCTGCCTCTCCCGGCTGCAGCGCAGTCAGTCCATCCGACAGACGCGTCCTGATCCGGCTTGAGAGTCCCTGTTGTTTGATATGGGCTGTTGCCTGCTGCAGCGGACCTTTTCCGATATCCATAGCTATGGCAGAAGGAATGATCCCCGTCTGACACAGATAAATCGGTATGTATCCATGATCCGTTCCGATATCAGCCAGACGATGCCCCTTCGATACCAGACTGGCCAATGCAGATAACCGGTTTGATAAACGAATCGCCATCTTAATCCAGATAATCCTTCAGCTTTCTGCTGCGGCTCGGATGGCGTAATTTCCGCAGTGCTTTTGCCTCGATCTGACGGATACGTTCACGGGTAACATTGAACTCTTTTCCAACTTCTTCCAATGTACGCGCACGGCCGTCATCCAGACCAAAACGCAGACGAAGCACTTTCTGCTCACGGTCTGTCAGTGTGCTTAAAACTTCCACCAGCTGCTCTTTTAACAGTGTGAATGCTGCTGCATCTGCCGGAACCGGCACATTGTCATCCTGAATGAAATCACCCAGGTGACTGTCTTCCTCTTCACCGATCGGAGTTTCTAAAGAAACCGGCTCCTGGGAGATTTTTAAGATCTCACGCACACGGTCTACCGGCATATTCATTTCCTCTGCAATTTCTTCCGGAGTGGGTTCACGTCCAAGTTCCTGCAATAACTGTCTGGACACCCGGATCAGTTTATTGATCGTCTCAACCATATGCACCGGGATACGGATGGTACGTGCCTGATCAGCAATAGCACGGGTAATCGCCTGACGGATCCACCAGGTCGCATAGGTACTGAATTTATATCCTTTTCTGTAATCGAATTTCTCAACGGCTTTGATCAGACCCAGGTTACCTTCCTGAATCAGATCCAAAAACAGCATACCTCTTCCCACATAACGTTTTGCAATACTTACAACCAGACGGAGGTTTGCCTCTGCCAGACGTTTTTTCGCCTCCTGATCACCAAGTTCCATACGTTTTGCAAGTTCGATCTCTTCCTCCGCAGTCAGCAGCGGAACTTTTCCGATCTCTTTTAAATACATACGCACCGGATCCTCAATGCTGACACCATCCGGTACAGACAGATCGATTTTCTCTACTTCTACATCATTATCTTCGTCATCAATCAGGATATCGTCATCATCGTCTGTAATACGAAGGACATCGACATGATTTGCCTCCAGGAAATCCAGAATTTTATCAATCTGCTCCGGACTCAGGGCAAAATCCTTGAAATGGTCATTGATTTCCTGATACTCGAGCATATTTTTTTTCTTTTTTGCCAGTGCAAGCAGTTCCTGAAGTTTTGCCTGGAATTTTTCTGCCCGCTCTGCTCTTTCTCTCATTTTCTGATCGTTTTTCTCTGCCATCTTGTTCATCCTTCCATGTTTTTAGTCTATATAGTTTGTCCTCAATCTAATGAAATATGCATTTTCTGTAGCTGCGCCAGCTGCTTTTTATCTTCGATCAGCCGCTGCAGGCCTGCCAGGTCTGTCGGCTCCAATTTTCCGGAGCGTACATCCATACTGTTTTTCTTAATCCTGAGGATCGTTTCTTTTAAAGCTTTCTCTTTCTCCTGACGGGTTTCCACCGGATGCAGGCGTGCGTGGAACAACGCCGCTGCCTCCCGTTGCTGTTCCTCGTCCGTAAAGCGGCTGATGATCTGTGCCGGATTGATCTCCCCTGCGGCATGCTGCTCGTACAGTACTTTTGCCACATCACGGAAAATCTCCTCTGTAAAATCATCGGGACTGATATAGCCCTCCGTCAGATCAAACAGGCGCTCATCCTCGATCAGCCAGGTCAGAAACAGCCGCTGGGACTGCTTCATGCCATCTTCTTTCTTCTTTCTGTCATTCACTCCGCTCTTTAACGGAGCACGTTCCCGCTCTCTGGTCAGCCCTCCACGGGTTCCCTCGGAACGGACCACCGACCGCAGTTGCTCAAAACCGATCTGGTATTTTGCTGCCACAGCCTCAATATAATTTTCCCGTTCCAGTTCTTCCTCGAAATTCAGGATTTTCCGGGCAACGGCATAAAAAAACTTTGTCTTGCTTTCCGGATCAGCCAGATCATAATCCCGCTCCAGCATCCGCACTTCAAACATAAAACTGTTTTCCGCTTCATCGATCCGCTTCTGATATTCTTCTGCCCCAAGTGCTTTGATAAATTCATCCGGATCCTTATAAGGCCGCATATTAATGACCTTCGCCGTCAATCCGGCTTCTTTCAGAATCGGAATGGCCCGCAGGGCAGCTTTTACCCCGGCACCATCACTGTCAAAGGTCAGGTATACTTCCTTCGTATAACGCTTCAGCAGATTGGCATGACCGGATGTAAAGGATGTTCCAAGAGATGCCACTGCATTGTCAAATCCAGCCTGATGCAGGGCAATCACATCCATGTATCCCTCACACAATAAAATATGCGGTCTCCGGGATGACCGGGCAAAATTCAATCCGTACAGATTCCGGCTCTTGTCAAAAATCATGGTCTCCGGCGAATTCAGATATTTCGGTTCTCCCTCGCCCATGACACGACCCCCAAATCCGATGACCCGGTTATTTGCATCCATGATTGGAAACATCGCTCGGTTCCAGAATTTGTCATGACCACCCCGGCGTTCATCAATGGTAACCAGACCACTGTCCTTAAGCAGTTCATCTTCGTAGCCCTGCTTCTTCAGATATTGATACAGATCATCGCTGTATTTATTGGAATAGCCCAGTCCGAAATGCTGCATGGTTTCTTTGCTGAGTTTACGCTCTTCAAAATACTGTAACGCATGAGCTCCCTGTGGACTGCGCAGCAGCATATAGAAATATTTTGCCGCTACTTTATTTATTTCCAGGAGCCTGCTCCGCCGATCTGCGGCTTCCCGCTGGGCGGCAGACATCTCCTGCTTCGGAAGTTCAATGCCTGCCCGATCCGCCAGACTCTGCATTGCCTCCTGAAATGTAAAATTTTCATATTGCATCATAAAGGTGAATACGTTCCCGCCTGCGCCGCAGCCAAAACAGTAATACATCTGTTTGCCCGGTGAGACAGAAAAGGACGGTGTCTTTTCATTGTGGAAAGGACAGAGCCCAAAATACGTGCTTCCCCGTTTCTGAAGGCGCACATAACCGGAAATGACGTCTACCACATCATTTCTGGATCGTACTTCTTCAATCAGTTCATCGGAATAGTAAGTCATAATACCTTCCTTTTTACTTCAATCTTTATACCTGTCATTGCCATCCGGACAGATCAGTAAACCTGCCAGGATTTCGGCATAAAATACTCACTGTATTTGGCCAGTGCATATTGATCCGTCATTCCTGCGATATAATCACAGACCACCCGGTCATTTTCTTCGCCGTCCTCCAGCATCTGCAGATAATATCCAGGCAGCAGGTCAATATGCTTCAGATAATACACAAACAAACGTTCCAGAAGTTCCTTTGCTTTCGTCTCCTCACCCTTTGCCACCGGGTTCGTATAGACATTCTGAAACATAAACTGACGCAGCCCCTGCATAGCCTGCGCCACATCCGGTGACATACAGATTTCATTCTTTTCCCAGCTCTGTTCGATAATGTCATGAATCAATGTATTCAGACGCTCCTGCGTGGAAAAACCAAGTACTTCCCGATATTTAACCGGAATGTCTTCTTCCTGCAGCACCTGAGCCCGGATTGCATCATCAATATCATGATTAATATATGCAATTTTATCAGATAAACGCACAATCTTGCCTTCCAATGTAGACGGCATCAGGCTGATCTGATGATTTAAAATACCATCCCTGACTTCCCAGGTAAGGTTCAGCCCCTTCCCTTCTTTTTCCAGCTTTTCCACGATCCTGACACTCTGCTCATTGTGTCTGAATCCGCCGTTACACAGTTCATTCAGCATTCCTTCTCCAGCATGGCCAAAAGGTGTGTGCCCCAGATCATGTCCCAATGCAATCGCTTCCACCAGCGATTCATTCAGGCGCAGTGCCTTTGCAATAGTTCTCGCATTCTGTGACACTTCCAGTGCATGGGTCAGCCGTGTCCGGTAATGATCCCCCTGCGGTGACAGAAATACCTGCGTCTTGTGCTTCAGCCGCCGGAAAGATTTGCAGTGCAGGATCCGATCCCGGTCACGCTGAAAAACCGGACGAATATCGCATTCCGGTTCTTCTCTGTCCCGCCCTCTCGAATCCTGACTCAGCATCGCATAAGAGCTTAAATATGTACGTTCTGATAATTCCAACTGTTCACGAATTGTCATACGATGGTTATACTCCCTGTATCTTGTTACAAGATTTCATGTTCATTTTGCCTGTAAAGCATAAATATCCTATTTTATATATTCCGTGTAATTTTCCTGTTTCCTTTTTTCTTTTTATTTTTTAATATTTTTTCTTACATCCGGCTACTGACCAGATAGATGCATAACCCATAGTGATGCTTCTGTCCGGTTCCAGCGAGATCACACATCTTCAATCTGCCAGTCGATCGGCGCAAGTCCGTTTTTCTCCAGAAATGCATTGGTCTGGCTGAAATGCTTACAGCCGAAAAACCCACGGTACGCAGACAACGGACTCGGATGCGGTGCCTCCAAAATCAAATGTTTCGGATTATGCAACATACTTTTCTTCATCTGCGCCGGACGTCCCCAGAGCAGAAATACAATCGGACGATCCTGTGCATCCACGGCACGGATGACTGCATCTGTAAACTGCTCCCAACCGATGCCACGATGGGAGTTTGCCTGGTGTGCGCGCACTGTCAGTACTGTATTCAACATCAGCACTCCCTGCTTTGCCCATTTTACCAGATATCCGTTGTTCGGGATCCTGCATCCCAGATCATCCTGCAATTCCTTATAAATATTCACCAGTGACGGTGGCACCTCCACATCCGGTTTTACAGAAAAGCAGAGTCCGTGCGCCTGTCCGTCATTATGATACGGATCCTGTCCAAGGATCACGACTTTGACATCTTTTAATGGTGTCAGATGAAAGGCATTAAAGATATCATCCGGATTCGGAAAAATCTGTCTGCTCCGGTATTCTTCCAACACTTTCTTATATAAATCTTTGTAATATGGTTTCTTAAATTCTACTTCCAATGGCTGCTGCCAGTCATTTGTAATTGGTGGCATGTACTTTCTCCCCCTTTGTTTAACGGCGTACAGATACCCCTTTGTCTGCCAGATATTTTTTCAGATCCATAATCTCCAGTTCTTTATAATGGAATAAAGATGCTGCCAGTGCCGCATCTGCTTTTCCTTCCGTCAGAGCCTCATAAAAATGTTCTTTTGTACCTGCTCCACCGGATGCAATCACCGGAATGGATACATTTTCTGCGATCAGACGGGTCAGCTCCAGATCATATCCGGCTTTCGTTCCATCACAGTCCATACTGGTCAGAAGGATTTCCCCTGCTCCCAGTTTATCTACTTTCATCGCCCATTCCACGGCATCGATACCCACATCGACTCTGCCGCCGTTTTTATATATGTTCCAGCCGCTGCCATCTTCTCTTCTGCGGGCATCAATGGCAACTACGACACACTGACTGCCGAATTTATCTGCCGCATCTGAAATCAGATGCGGTGTATTAATGGCGGAAGAATTGATGGAAATCTTGTCTGCACCTTCCCGCAGTAATGCGCGGAAATCATCTACGGTACGGATACCACCGCCCACGGTAAACGGAATAAATACATTTTCCGCTACCTTCCGTACCATGTCTACCACAGTATTTCTGGCATCGGAAGAAGCAGTGATATCGAGAAATACCACTTCATCCGCACCGGCTTTATCATAAGCTGCCGCAATCTCCACCGGATCACCGGCATCTCGCAGATTTACAAAATTGACCCCTTTGACCACGCGGCCGTTATTGACATCCAGACATGGAATAATTCGTTTGGTAAACATTACGCGCGTCCTCCTTCCACTCCGGCAAAATTTTTCAAGATCTGCAATCCTACCGTACTGCTTTTTTCCGGATGGAACTGGCAGGCAAACAGGTTGCCCTTTTCCACGGAAGCATGGATGCAGGTACTGTAATCCGTCGTTGCGGTCACAATACCCGGCTCCTCGGCATGCAGATAGTAAGAATGTACAAAATATACATATGGATGTTCTTCCAGCCCTGCAAATAATCTTCCGTTATTATGAAAATCCAGGGAATTCCAGCCGATATGCGGAATTTTCAGTCCTTCTTTGTCTGGAATCCGGCTGATTTTTCCTTTCAACAGACCAAGACCTTCCACATCCGGGCTTTCTTCACTACACTCAAACAACAATTGCAGTCCAAGACAAATTCCAAGGAATGGTGTCTGCTTCTCATTCAGTTCCCGTATCACTTTGTCAAGTTCCAGACGCTTCAGATTCGCCATGGCATCACCAAATGCACCCACGCCCGGTAAAATAACTTTATCTGCATTCAGAATTGTCTGAAACTCGCGGGTAATAACGCTTTCCTCTCCAATGTGCGCCAACGCTTTTTCCACGCTCTTCAAGTTACCTGCGTCATAGTCAATAATTGCAATCATCTTTTTTACTCTCCTCTTTTATTTTGTGGCAAGTTCCATCCAGAACTCCACGCCATCTTCATGGTTGATGACACCACATCGCTGATGAAAAGAATCCATAATGGCTTTTACGATGGACAAACCGATACCGCTTCCACCGTACTCCCGGGTTCTCGCCTTATCCACTTTGTAGAATTTTACCCAGATTTTCTCAATATCTTCCTCCGGGATTGGCTGTCCGGTATTAAATACACTGACACGCAATTTATCTTCTGAACGTGTGTAGAACACACGAATCAGCTTTTCTCCATCTGCATGGTTGATGGCATTACTCATATAGTTCGTAATCACTTCTTCCACTTTGAATTCGTCACCCCACACCCAGGCTTCCTCTGAATTTTCCAGTTCCAGACGGATACCCTTCTGCTCCATGAGGATTCTTGTGGAATTTGCCACACCACGGATCAGTTCTGTCATATCAAACCGCTCCATGATAACCTGATCATTGCCAAACTCCAGCTGATTCAAAGTCAGCAGTTTTTTCACCATACGGTTCATTTTATCCGCTTCGTCAATGATAACTTCACAATAAAATTCACGGCTTTCTGCATCATCATTAATACACTCCTGCAATCCTTCCGCATAACCCTGGATCAATGCCAGCGGTGTCTTCAGCTCATGGGACACGTTAGACAGAAATTCTTTTCGCATCTCATCAATCTGTATCTTTTTCTCAATATCATCCTGCAGTTCCACATTTGCTGTCTTCAGTTCTGAAATCGTCCGTTCCAGATTCTCAGACAGGCGGTTGATGTGGTTTCCCAGTTCCTCCACTTCATAACTGTTGGACTGATCACTTTCATATTTTGCATTGAAATCCAAATCCACCATCCGCTTGGAAATATCCGTCAGCTGCTGCAATGGTTTCGTGATATGTCTTGTCGTGAAAAATGCCACCAGGATACTTGCCACAATGGCAGCTGCCCCTGCAAACAGAAGAAATCTGTTCGAAATTGCCGCACTTTCCCGGATGCTTTCCACCGCAGTACGCATCAGTACCATATCTCCGTTTTCCAGTACACCTACCAGAACAAGATACTCCGAATCCAGACGGGTATCTGTCTTTTTCAATAACTGATACTGCTTGTTGGAATACAGCACTTCCATTTTATCCCCGTGCAAAAGAACATCCCAGAATTCCGTCCGTAATGCATCCAGATCATTCACAGAAGAACGCAGTACCTTTCCGTCCTGCTGCAGGATCAGTGCCATAATATTTCCATTGGAGCACAGATTATCAAAGGTAACGGCAAACTCGTCCGATTCCAGTTCGTTCTGTGCACTGGCATTGGAAATTGTCTGATAGTTTTCCATCAAAACTTCTTTTTTATTGTGCATGTAATAACGCGGCAGCAATGTCGTATTCAGTACCCAGCAAAGCAGGATTGCACCTGCTACCAACAGACTGACAATGGATGTAATTTGCCGCGTCAGTGAATGTTTTTTCATACTACTTCTTATCCTTTAATTTTTCAGACCATATGGGGATGCTTTTTTAAACTGCAAATTTATATCCCATGCCCCATGACATATCAGCTTGTCTGATATGGGCGTGCATGCGCATAGCTTGACCATCTGGTCCCGGACCATATGGGGCTGTTTTTTTAAACTTCAAATTTATAACCCATACCCCATATGGTCTTTATATATTCTCCTTTATCACCCAGCTTGCTGCGCAGCTTTTTCACATGTGTATCGATCGTTCTTGCATCGCCAAAATAATCATAATTCCATACATGGTTCAGAATCTTTTCACGGGAAAGAGCAATACCGACATTTTCCATAAAATAAGTAAGCAGTTCAAACTCTTTGAAACTCATTTCAATATTTTTTCCGTCTATGGTAACGGTATGTGCATTTTTATCCAGGCAGATACCACCGACATTCAGGCTGCCTTCCATATTCAGCTGATTGGTCCGGCGTAAAATAGCCTCCACCCGGGCCACCAGGATTTTCGGTGAAAACGGTTTTGAAATATACTCATCCACACCCAGTTCAAATCCCATCAGTTCATCGCTCTCATCACTTTTTGCAGTCAGCATAATGATCGGTACTTTGGAAGATTCCCTGATTTCACGGCACACTTCCCAGCCATTCATTTTCGGCATCATCACATCCAGAATAATCAGTGCAATGTCTTTGTCATCATAAAATAAATCCAGTGCTGCCTCACCGTCTCCGGCTTCCACAACATCAAAATCATGCTTTACCAGAAAATCACGCACCAGTTTGCGCATTCTGCTCTCATCATCAACTACAAGAATTTTTAATCTATCCATCCCGACTTCCTCCGGTTTTCTACCATATGATTTACATCTGATCTTCCGTTTTTAAAACAGAAGATTCTTTTTATCATTCAAAGTATATCTGATAAATGTGTCTATTTTATGGAAAACACAAGGTAAACCACAGTTACTATTTTTTCTCGTGCAAGTACGCATTGCCTGCACAAAATGCTTGTTCTCTGACAGAAAATCACCGAGATTTTCGATCAAACAAAAAACGACACCTGAAAGCACGATTGCTTTCGGTGTCATTTTATGGAGATGAGGGGAATCGAACCCCTGTCCGAAATTCCAGCCACCGTACTTCTACGAGCGTAGTCACTGTATTAACATTCCCTCCGCCGAACACCCAGTAACCGGTTTTCGGTTTCAGTAGCTTCATATTACGCCCTTATACGCAAAGCTTTGTATAAGTCGTTTCCTGCATGGTCGATGCCTGGATCCGAAAGTGCAGGTGCTCCCGGTCAGACAAGCTGCAACTTAGGCAGCCAGTGCTAATTTATTATTATCAGCGTTTATATTTAGATTTGAAATTTAACGCATTTCATACGGCTCGCTTCTCCGGCTTTTAAAACCCCGTCGAAACCAGTACATCCCCGAATTTCTTCGGCGGATCATGCCAGTTATCAGATTCTTACTATTCTGATCTTTGTTATTATATGAGATTTCTTTCGGTTCGTCAAGAGAAAAGCATCCCTTTAAACCAACAGTTTACCTTTACTGAACTGGAATAAACGTTTCATTTGTGTCCTGTTTCTGAGCAAAAATTTAAAAGTGACATTTGCCAAACCGGCATTAATACAGATTTTTCACTTTGAATTCCCGTTCCACTTCACGCCGCTGATCTTTTTTTGCAATGTCCTGACGTTTGTCGTACAGTTTTTTACCACGGGCAAGACCGATTTCTACTTTGATCAGATCACCTTTGATATAAACTTTCAGTGGTACCAGCGTGTAGCCTTTTTCTGCAATCTTTCCTGCCAGTTTGTTAATCTCATATTTATGAAGCAGCAGTTTCTTCGGACGTAACGGATCACGATTGAAAATATTTCCTTTCTCATAGGGACTGATGTGCAATCCATAAGCTATTACTTCCCCGTTTTCAATTCGGATGAAGGATTCCTTGACACTGCATTTTCCCATGCGCACAGATTTTACTTCGGTTCCATGCAGTGCTACACCTGCCTCGTATGTCTCATCAATAAAATAATCGTGATAGGCCTTTTTATTATTTGCAACTAATTTGTATCTGTCTTTTCCCATAAGTTTTCCACCTTTACTAAACCTTCAGCCGGAAGCCAAGTTTTTAAGATTCCACCAATTCAAAATCTATTCTGCGCACCAGTTTGTCCGTACCGATCACACGGATTTTTACAGTCTGTCCAAGCTTATAGCTCTTACCGCTGTTCTCACCTACCATCTCATAGGTACTTTCTACATAATTGTAGTAGTCTCCACGCAGAGTGGTCACATGCACCATGCCCTCCACCGTATTCGGCAGTTCCACATACAGCCCATAATTTGTAATGCCGGAAATGACACCTTCGTACTCATTTCCGATACGGCTCTCCATATATTCCACTTTCTTCATCTTGATCGTCTCACGCTCTGCCTCATCCGCACGACGCTCCAGCTGACTGGTCTGCTGTGCTACCTCCGGAAGAATTTTCCAATAATGTTCGATCCGCTTCTCATTCATTCTTCCCCGCAGGTTGTCCTTGATGATCCGATGGATCTGCAGATCCGGATAACGACGGATCGGTGATGTGAAATGGCAATAGTACTGGGCCGCCAGTCCGAAATGCCCCACACACTCCACGCTGTATTTTGCCTGCTTCATGGAACGCAGTGTCAACCGCGAGATCAGCCCCTCCACCGGAGTATCCTCAATCTTTGTCAGCAGTTTCTGCAGTTCCTTCGGATGCACCTCATCAGAACCGATATGGATATTGTATCCGAAATTATTGATAAACGTACTGAGTTTTTTGATTTTTTCTGTATCAGGAACTTCATGGGTACGGTATACAAAAGGCAGTTCCTGCCAGAAATAATCCTGCGCCACGGTTTCATTAGCCGCCAGCATAAAATCTTCGATGATCTTCGTGGCTGGATTGCGGTCATACGGTTTGATTTCCACCGGATGTCCCTGTGTATCCAAGATCACCTTGGTCTCTGGAAAATCAAAATCAATGGAACCACGTTTCCGGCGTTTTGCACGAAGCAGATCTGCCACTGCCTTCATATCGAAAAACATCTGTACAAACTCTTTATACTCTTCGGTTTTCTCCGGATCCTTCAACGTAATGATCTTATTTACATCTGTATAACTCATACGCCGATCCACATTAATGACTGACTCCGCGATGCGATGATCTACAATGTTTCCTTTCCCGTCGATTTTCATAATACAACTCAGTGTCAGACGGTCTTCTCCCTGATTCAGCGAACAAATTCCGTTAGACAACGTATGTGGCAGCATCGGGATCACACGATCTACCAGGTACACACTGGTACCACGCTTTAATGCTTCCACATCAAGCGCACTATGTTCCTGCACATAATTCGTCACATCTGCGATATGCACACCAAGCTGCCAGAAATCCCCTTCTCTGGTCAATGTCACCGCATCATCCAGATCTTTGGCATCCTCACCGTCGATGGTAACGGTCTGCCAGTTCCGCAGATCCATACGCCCTGCCATATCCGCAGATGTCACATCCTTTGCCACTCGTTCTGCCTGATTCAGCACTTTCTCCGGGAATTCCATCGGTAATCCGTAAGCTCTCACCAGAGAAAGGATATCGGTTCCCGGATCATTCTCATGCCCCAGGATTTCGATAACTTTTCCTTCCGGTTTTTTGCCACTTCCACCATAAGACGTCAGTTCCACTACTACTTTATGTCCGGTGACTGCACCCTTGGAACGCTCAGCCGGAACAAAGATATCCATATTGATCCGTGGATTGTCCGGGCGGACAAAACCAAAATTTTTGCTTTTTTCAAAGGTTCCAACGACCGTTTTCAGTCCGTGTTCCACAATTTTTACTACTTTTCCTTCCCGACGTTTTCCACTGGAAGGAACCAGTGCGATCTGCACTACATCATCCTGGATCGCACCATTCGTGCTGCTCTCCGGAATAAAAACATCTTCCGTCTCACCCTCGATGGTGACAAATCCAAATCCACGGGCATGAGCCGTAAAGACACCGGTAAGATTCGGACTTGTTCCCTTCGTATATTTTCCTTTCGATGAAACTTCGATCTTGCCCTCTGCCACCAGTGCATCCAGCACTTCCTGCAATTCGTGACGCTGAGCTTTCGGCACATTCATCAGGATGGCCATCTCTTTTGCCTTCATTGGTACATAAAACTCATCACAGATCAGTCCGTATACCGTCTGTTTTCTCTCTTCTAATAATTCTCTTCTCATAATTTTCTATCCCCCGAAAAAACGTTTCCATATCTTTTCCTGAATAAGGCAAAAACAAAGTAAAAGGCTGTCGATAACGACAGCCTCTTAGGTATTCTTACTGAAAACGTCCAATTGTCAGTACTGCGGAAATGATAAGGAAAAGTGCCAGAAGAACTCTTGTAACCTTAACAAGCATCCCTTCCATGGAACGTCCTTTATTCTTGCTCCAATAAGTATCGGCGGAACCGGTTAATGCTCCCAGTCCATTGTTCTTACCTTCCTGCATTAATACGATAACTGTCATGATAATACTTAATATAATAAATACGATCTGTATGATTGTTCTTGCGATTTCCACTGTATCCACCTCCCACGGTTAAACTTCTTAAATGTCCTAAGACACCCATAATCATCTGATATGATAGCATATCTGACTCTAAAAAGCAATTATTTTTTCAATTTAACCCATTAAAACTGTACATTTAACCTCAACTATGTTCAGAGCACACGCATCATTCGCAGACAGAACGGTAACTACCACAGGCTCCGAAACCATTTATTCGGAATTACAAAGACACATACGATACCAAGCACAATGGCTGCCACCGCCTTAAAAGTCTCCAATCCGCTGCTCATGGCTGCCGCTGCATCTCCGATCATAATATCGTAGATTGTATTATAAATACCGATGCCGGGGACGATAGGAAAGATCCCGGATATCATAAATACGTTCGACGGCACTTTTCGCCAGACAGCAAACAACCGTGCACAGAATACGATCACCACAGTTGCCGCAAAACATGCCAGTGTATTGGAAAAGTAAAACTTCACCAGCAGATACACCAGCCATCCCAGGGTTCCTGTCAGTCCACAGATGATATACTGTTTCTTCGGCACATGGAATAGTACGGAAAATGCGATAGTTGCCAGAAATGCTGCAGCCAGCTGTCCGATTGCATTAATCAGCATATTGATTTCTCCTCCTTATAGTTTGAGCCCCAGCCCCACACCAATGGCAATGGAACAAAATACCAGAATGGCATCCAGAAGCCGGACACATCCTGACAGATAATCACCATCCACAATGTCACGGATTCCATTGGTAAAAGCCACACCCGGAATCATCGGTATGATCGCACCCGTAATAGCCAGATCCAGATGTTCTGATACCCCGATGCGGTTCAACACCACACAGATAACCGTCACCAGCAGTCCCCCTATGATATCCAGTAACACCTTTGAAATATTGACTTGTTTTTCATCCAGAAAACTGAAAAACAGCTGCAGGATCACACCGCACACAAACGCTGCCAGGCAATCCCAGAGGCTTCCGCCAAAGAGATAACCAAACGCAGCTGCACCCACACCGGAAGAAAACACCAGCTCCCATACCGGTTCATTTTTTGCTTTCTGAATCTCCTGCAAACGTTCAAAGGCAGTATCAATAGACAGGTTTTCCTGTTCGATTCTGCGGGACAGTTCATTAATATCACATAATTTTTTTAAATTTACAGATATCGATGGTACATATTTCAACCGTGTGTATGTATAATCCTCCTGCTGATGCAAATTCACAAACAGTCCGTTGGTGATGACATACATCTCCACTTCTTCCACCTGATAGTGATCCGCCACGCGCTGAATCGTTTCCTCTACCCTGGAAATCTCAGCACCATAACAAAGCAGTGCTTCCCCCATTCCGATAATCAGTTTCTGTAATTTTCTCAGTTGCTGCATATTCCCCTCTTTTATAAAGAAAAATCAAATGTATTTTCTGTAAAATGTTCCTGTTGATACTCCAGCAGATATCCGGTAAGTTTTCCTCTGCGGCACGCTGTGGTCCAGTCGATCATTTCCTCAATATGTTCTGCAGTGATCATACCGGCGTTTCCAAGTGCCGCAAGATCCATCAGACTGTCCCTTTTGCAGATATCATACACCAGATCTTTCAAATGCTCCGCAATCAGTGCTTCATACGCCCGCTTTCGAGCCGTCGGAAGCTGCACCGGATATTCCAATCGGAAAGCTGCCATCCGGCAGCGGATCAGGATCTGGGACCAGTCCGCCAGTAATGAATCATATGTCTCATAATCATAATGCAGCTGCCCTGCGTTGTCCCGATAAAACAGACTGCTGATTTCTCCTTTCCGATACACCGGATTTTCCGGAACATACAGTTTTACGCCATCCGCCGCAAATTCCATGCACTCCAGCCGGCCACATTCTGCAAAAGCATCCTTCGATATGCTTTTTACAGTCTCCGGGATAATGATTTCCCGCAGGTTCGAACGGCGCAGTGCCATAGCACCAAGTTCCGTTACTTCTTCCGGAATCTTCCATACCTCATTTTTACCAAAATATTTGATCAGAAGGCTTCCATTCTCCCTTCTCTGATAAAATGCATTGGCATCATGATAAAAATATGGATTGTCCGGATGCACACGCATATACATAATGCCGTTCATGCTCGGACTCCAGCCGTAAGTATCCGTCACCGCATGTTCTCCCAGATCTTTCAGCGTAGAAGGAAGTTCCAGTCCTTCCAGACTGATGCAACACCGAAATGCATCCGCGCAGATCCTGGTCAGTCCCTCCGGTAATACGATCCGCCGCAGAGCCTGGCAGCTTTCAAAGGCTTCCTCCTCGATACTGATCACACCTTCCGGCAGTTCTACCTCCTGAATATACATCTGTCCTTCAAAGGCATGCCGTTCAATCACCGTTGTGTTGGAAGCTACCGTATACCGGACTCTCTGATCCTCTGCCCGCGCTGCCACCAGTGCATACCCGTCTTCCCGTTTCTCATATAAACCATATCCATCTGAAAAATAATGCTGATTCTCCTGTGCCACATCAACCGCTACTTTTCCCCATTCCCATGGACATTTCAGTTTTTCCACTGTGGTCGGCAGATACAACTGCGTCACTGCTGTCACCAGCAGGACATTTTCTCCGATACGGCAGACACCTTCCTGCAACACCAATTCTTCCAGACTCATGCACATCTTAAAGGCACCGTCTCCGATATCTGTCACACTGCCCGGGACTTCTACACGCTCAATCATTGCACCGTGGATGCTGAATGCCTCCGGTGCAATCTTCTTTACCGGAAGCCCTTCTATCTCTGCCGGGATACTGACATCCAGTTCCTCCCCACAGTAATCTTCGATGACGATACTGTCATCTTCAACCCTATATCTGTAATTGTTCCAAAGCATCTGCGATTTCCTGCTGTCTCTCATATAACTGATATTTTTTGTTGTATTTGAAATATTCTTTGCTGCCATTTCTGCTGATAAACTTCATGCTGTCCGCATTGACAGTCAGATCCGTTACGAGAATCAGCATCTCGTTGCCGTCTCCGAAAATTTTCTCCACAAAAGCAAAGAGATTTGCCAGTTCCTGACTGATCCGGCTGCTTTCCGCCTGCATGCTGCCCACCTGTTCATCAAAAGCTTCCTTGATATATAAAAATGCTGCATTCGCATCACGGATATCTTTCATACGAAGCTCTTTTGCATCCTGACGCAGTGTATGAAGGATCAGCTGATAGCCTTTTCGCGCAGAAGACGACAACGCATTTGCTTTGTCCTCCTGCTCCATCTCCTGCTGCAGCGTATCCGCACGATGTTCCATAATCGCAGCGGCATCTACCCTGTCATCCGCTGCTGCAAGCTCAGCTTTGATTTCCTTTAAGACCGGAAGTATCCGGCGCAGGGAATCTTCCAGTTCGACATTGTGGCGGATTTTTTCCTGAAGGGCATCCAGCAGCAGTCCCAGCAGGGAAATACGCTCATCAAAAGCCGCATTTTTCGCACGTTTGCGCACATCCGCATCTGCATTTCCTGCCAGGATCTGTGCCACACGGTAATCTTTTTTATATTTCTGATACAGGTCATAATAGGAAGAAAATTCCCGGGCAATACGCTTGTTGCGCAGGTACTGTCCTACCAGAACTTCATCCACGGTAAAATTATTTTCTTCATACAGATAAAGTGTCTCTGACAGATCCTCCCAACCACGGGCCGTGACATAGGATTTTCCATCCACAGTATTTTCAATCACATAGAAATCCTGTTTTTTAATGTCCAGATAGGTCAGGATCGCACCGTGTATTCCTTTATTCACCCCATAGTTACGCCAGGTCTCATAGTCCGCTTCCACTTCCAACACTTTCAGTCGGTCCATGGTCACGATATCAAACTCCCGGACAGAACGGTTAAACTGTGGCGGGTTGCCGGCTGTGGCAACCACCCAGCCCTGCGGGATCTGATGTTTGCCAAAAGTCTTATACTGCAGAAATTGCAGCATAGACGGAGCCAGTGTCTCGGATACACAGTTGATTTCATCCAGAAACAGGATTCCCTCAGTCTTTCCGGTCGCTTCCATCGTCTCATATACAGATGCAACAATCTCACTCATGGTATATTCCGATACATCAAACTCTGCACCCTGATATTTTTTGTGACTGATAAACGGAAGTCCCAGTGCACTCTGTCTCGTGTGATGCGTCATAGAATAAGAAACGAGCGCAATATCCATCTCCTGGGCAATCTGCTCCATAACAGCAGTCTTGCCGATACCGGGTGCTCCCAGCAGAAATACCGGCCGCTGCCGCTCGATCGGAATCCGGTAATCGCCATACTCATCTTTCATCAGATAAATACGCACCGCCTGTTCAATCTGTTCCTTTGCTTCCTGTATATTCATGTACTTTTATCCTCCTGTACTTTTCCCTGCGATATCCTGCTATACGTCCTCTTCATCCAAGATCAGACGGATTGCCCACACCGGCACTTCCGGGATGGAATATCCTTCCTGGATAAACACAAATGCTGTCTGATAATCCGGCATCCGTTCCGGAAATGTCCCCTGTCCGTCGGTAAAATAAATCAGTCCTTTCAGATCCTGAAACTCATGTCTGCGGATCAGTCCGTCCACATATTCAAACACCGGACGGAAATCGGTGCCTCCAAAACCGCACAACTCCACATCCTGCATATATTGTTCAAATTCTTCATCCGTCGTAACTTTCACATCCCGCTGGATTTTCTCATCACACTGAATGATGTGGATATTTACCCGTTCAAAATAACTCTCACTGCTTTTCAGGATGGAATAAGTTTTCCGCAGAAACCGCTCCACTGTTTTTCCCTGACAGGATCCCGATGTATCGATTGCAATGACAAATTCCCGGATACGCTTGTTCTCCCGGTATTCCAGCGGTTCCACCAGCGGCATATTGTCATACAGCTGCAAACCATAAGTATAATAAATGTAGTCAAATTCATCGTCATTGACATGCATTTCTTCCCCAAGTACTGCAAACTTCCGCAAAAATTCTCCGTAATCATACTTATCCCGCAATGCCGCATTCAGATTCAGCAGCAGGCTTCCTGCCCCAAATCCCTGTTCATGGGAAAACATTTCCAGATCCGTCTTGGCATGCTGGCTGACTTCCTGCCATTCTCCCTGACGCTGCCCCACCAGTGCTTCATCAATCTCTTCCTGCTCACCTTCTTCTCCGGTGTCTGCCTCATGACAGCCGATCATGGCCGTCCGCGTATCCGTGGTAATGCTATCATTTCTGCGGTCCTGATTCTGTGTTTCTTTCACCGGAATCCATTTCAGATGATCATCCCACATAAAAAGAGGCTCCTCACGGAAAAACTCTGCCGCCTTCTCCGGATGCTCACAGAGCCAGCGATAGATTTTCTCCGCCGTCAGAATCGGTACCTGTTTCTGCAGCCGTGACAGGATCCGTTGCATCTGTCCATCACGCTCCAGTTTTACTGATTGCAGATTCAGATCAAGTATCACATGTTCTACCGCCAGATCTGTTGCCAGATCCCAACACTCCCGATCTAGTTTTTCATAGTGGAAAGGATGGCTGAAGATACAGTGAAAAATCATATGTAAAAATGCCCTGGTACATGCGTTTTTTTCTTTTTTAAAGGCATGCAGCACATACTCCGGATTGTAATACATCGTCTCTCCGTCCACACCAAAGGCCGCCACACTGTCCGCCGCTATCAGCGGCATCCGAAACAGTGCCCGATCCAGAAACCGCATGGATATCATCAGTTCATCCCTGGCATACACCATGATTTTGCCCGCCAGTTCCCGTGCAGTGTCCTGCTGCTCCTGTGTCTGTTCCGTCTCCTGCATTCATTTTTCTCCTCTAATATTTGTTAAAACTGTACCTGACCGTTGCTGACCCACCAAACACCACATTCATTCTGGACATATCCCTGATAGGAAAAATCCACACATCCGTTTTTCACCAGCCACCAGCCATTTCCGTTGTCCACCAGTCCATTATAGTTAAAGTCCACGTAGCCATTTCTTATCAGCCACCAGCCGTTTCCGTTGTCCACCAGACCGTTATAGTTAAAGTCCACGCCGCCATTTTTCACCAGCCACCAGCCGTTTCCATTGTCCACCAGACCGTTACTTCCGAAATTAACATGTCCATTCTGGATCATCCACCAGCCACAAGCATTCTGTGCCAGGCCCGTATACTGAAAATCTACTTTTCCTGTGGTAATTTTCCACCAGCCATAGGCATTTTCACAGACATCATCATCGAAATTCACTTTTCCTTCACAGACTTTCCACCAGCCATACTGACCACCTACGGTTCCCGGCAGGACATCTGTTGCCTGAAAGCATACCTGGCCTCCATATACATACCACCAGTTGGATCCGTTTTGTTCATAGCCGACATAGCTAAAATCCACCTGACCATTGGTGATCTTCCACCAGCCATAAGCGTTTTCTGCCAGACCGGAAAAATCAAAATCTACCCGTCCATTCGTGATTTTCCACCAGCCACAGGCATTGGAAGCCACTGTATTACAGAAGTTTACCTTGCTGCCGGTGACATACCACCAGGTATCATTTCCATTTACAAGCCCCCTTACCAGCCCGTTACAATGGAACGTGATCCGGCCGTTTTCCACATACCACCAATCGCCATCTTTTGCGACAAAACCGGTATAATCATATGCCCAGGATCCGTTTTTTACATAAATCCACTGTCCGTCCTGCTGCTGATACAATCCGGTATATGGTCTTCCGGCGGAATCCTCATAATCATAATGATCCACCACATGCACCGTCAGACGCGCCAGCAATGTACCATCCGACATCCGGGCATCCACATACTGATCCCCGGCTGCTGCACCGGCCGTCAGTGTTCCGGTCCGGAAGTCATAAGATAATCCGGCAGATGTCACGTAACTCACCTGTTTTGACAGATAAACCGGATCCAGTATACCAACCAGCACCATATCATTATTTTTGCGCAGCGTCACCTGACTGACTGCCTGATACTCTGCATCTCTCCAGACGAAATTTCTCTGACCCGCAGAGGCACCGTATACCACTGCATACATATTATCTGCCGCCACAATGCCATTTTCATTATGCCCGATCTGAGAAAAATGGATATCATGATGAGCATCATTGATACAAGTCGGAATAGCATAAGCCCCATTGCGCACCGGATAGGTAAAAATGCCATACGGATAGCGATTCCGGAAATACTGTGCCGTCCCTTCATCGGTAATCCACTGTTCATGCACATTGCATACCACATAAATGTTTGACAGCTCCGGGCTGGCACCCATACCATACTGTGCAATACGAGGGCCTGTAAAATAAAGATCATCCGTATATTTGTGTGTGCCGGCTGCAGTTCTTGTGGTAATAATCCCACATTTTTCCACCGGAACACGCGCTGTAAAATCCTGATACATGCTCAGGAAGTGCTGTCGGTAATCCGCTGCCTGTATTGTCAGACTGTCCAGCTCCCCCTGCATCCAGAACATAAGCTGATTTCCTGTGGTATAATGTCCTGCTGCAATCTCTGCCGCATAAACCTGCCGTACAAGCTGCGCTGTCACTGCTGCCCGCTCATAGACATCATTTCCCGGTACCCACTCATAAATTCTGGAACCGGAATATGCCAGATTGGCAATCCACACTTTATCTCCGGTCCGCTGCCGCCACTCATAGGCAATGGCACTGTCCATGCCACCTTTCCCCCGGTTTGGAAGCACTTCTGTCGTCAGTGTATTTAACGGATATTGCAGCTCAGTTCCAGCCAGTGAGTACGCACTTGTCAGAGCCTGTGGTACAAATTTATTCGCATTGTAACGCGTTCCATACTCTGACCAGAAAATATCAGTCATATAGTTCGATGGATTCATAGCAGTCGGCAGGTAAGTAGAATACACTGCTCCTGCCGTATTTAAAATATTTTTGTCGTTTTCATATCCTGTATTCCAGGAGCACATGCCCTCCATATTGCTCTGACCCAGCAGATAAATCAACGTCAGCCGTGCCGGTTTTACATCAATACGCAGATTCCTATACTGTGCATTCTTGCCACTGCCCTTTTTCAGTACGACTGTCGCTGTACCGGTGCCGGCAGCTGTCAGTGTTGTATCCGAAGTCTTTACCAGTACATTATTGTCCCTGACATAACTGACCTGACCATTCTGTACCTGACGTGACGTCACAATCTGTCCACTGATCCGCTCAATCACATAATCCGGATAATCGTTCTGGATCGAATACCGGTCATCATAATACATCGTCAACGCTGCCTGGTAAGCCAGCTGCTGTGCCAGATCAGACTGTTCTGAAATCTCTGCCGCACGGACTGTCTGCGCACCTGACAGACAAACAAATACCGCACAGATAAACCATATCAAACTCTTTTGAAAAATTTTTTTCATTAAAATTCTCTTTTCCTATTACACCTGTATCTGAAACCTTTTTATGTAGAGAAGCAGCTATCTCAGGCAGATTTCCCTGCAGGAACAGCTAGTGCTTCTCTTTTGCGTTCACCTTTTTATCTATTTTATGAACATATTAATACTAATTAGATAGCATAACAAATTTCATTCATTCTGACAAGACCTCCCGTCTCTTCTCTGTTCGTATAGCCTGTCTCTTCTCTGTTTCTCATTTTTCTTTTTGTCTGCAAAAAGTTCCTCCGTTATCACACAGTTACACCATTTCCTCAATCCGGAGCAATTCGTTATATTTTGCCGTACGCTCCCCCCTGCAGGGTGCCCCGGTCTTGATCTGTCCACAATTGAAAGCCACTGCAATATCTGCGATCATGGTATCCTCTGTCTCCCCGGAACGATGAGATACCACCGTCTGGTAACCGTTTCGTTTCGCCAGCACGATTGACTCAAAGCTTTCGGAAAGAGTCCCGATCTGGTTGATTTTCACCAGTATCGCATTTCCTGCTTTTCTCCGGATGCCTTCTTTCAGACGTTTCGGATTTGTCACAAAGAGATCATCTCCCACAAGCTGCACCTGATCTCCCAAACGCCTCGTCATCTCACACCATCCATCCCAGTCGTTCTCCTGCAGCCCGTCCTCAATGGATACAATCGGATAGCGGCAAATCAGTTCTTCGTAATAAGAAATCATTTCCTCGGTAGTCCGATGCACCGGCAGTGAAATCGCTTCTGACAGCTTCAGCCTTGTCTCTCCCGGGAAATCATACACCCCGGAATCCTTGTTATATAATTCACTTGCTGCCACATCCAGTGCAAATGCTATCTGCCGGCCCGGTTCATATCCGGCCTCTTCCACTGCACGCATCAGATAATCCAACACTTCCTCTGCATTTTTCAGATCCGGTGCAAATCCACCCTCATCTCCTACGCCAGTGCTATATCCTTCGTTTTCCAGAATTTTTTTTAAACTATGATACACTTCCACACACCAGCGCAGTCCTTCCCGAAAAATAAAATTGCCTTCATCATCCCGTGCCCCCACCGGCACGATCATAAACTCCTGAAAATCCACCGTGTTGTCTGCATGACGCCCCCCATTCAAAATATTCATCATCGGCATTGGCATCCGGATTCCGTATACTCCGCCCAGATAACGGTGTAATGGCAGATTCAATGCCTTTGCACAAGCCTTTGCACAGGCCATAGAAACAGACAACGTCGCATTTGCCCCAAGATTGCACTTATTCTCCGTACCATCCGTACAATTTAAAATCTGATCGATCAGCACCTGATTCGCTGCATCTTTTCCAAGCAAAACGGCCTTGATCCGGTCATTGACATTGACCACTGCCTGATGCACGCCTTTTCCGTGATACCGCCCGGAATCCGTATCCCGCAGTTCCTTCGCCTCATGCTCCCCGGTACTCGCCCCGGAAGGTACACTTGCACGCCCGGTAAATACATGTTCCCCGTCCTTTACTTTCACTTCTGCTTCCACTGTCGGATTCCCTCTGGAATCCAGAATCTCTCTCGCATACACATCCACAATTTTCAGATAAACAGACATATTTTTTCCTTTCTGCATTAAAAGTATAGTTTCCATTCATACAGCTGATATTTTTCAGCCAGAACAGACGATTCTTTGTAAAGCGGACATTCGCAATCCGCTTTCGCCACTTGCTTATTCTGCGGTAAAGCGGACATTCGCAATCCGCTTTTGCTACTTGCTTATTCTGCGTTCAAATAAAAGTATCCGCTATTCTTCTTTTTTTATACATCAATACATAGTTGTCTATACAAAAAAGACATACAAAATACCTTTGGTTTAGAATTGCATTAATTGTACCAAAGGTAGTATTCCAAAAAAAGTGACCGGCATGTATCATTCATTGCTTATACACACCAGTCACTTTTCTGCTTCTACTATTTATTTCAAATTTTTCTTAAATCAGATGGATTTCATTTTCCTCCGCCACATATTTTCCATCATCCATATGTGGTCGTACAAATGGCACTTCTGCTCTGTGATAAAATACATTATGATGGATCCACGCATCCGGATTTCCGGACGGACTGATCAGCCCTCCCAGATCATCCACGCTGACATTATAACGGAATTCATTATGAATGGCTTCTTCCAGGCAGAACATGACACAGCCTCCCTCATTTAAATGGCTGTAATTATACTGATATAATGTGCCATCCCCGGAGTCTGCATCCCATGCCATACTATCCTGATTCAGCCGCATATCACGCATTTCATTATAAGTAAGTAATGCATCTTTGCACTTCCATGGCCAGATTCCCGCCGCCACTTTTCCTGCCCGGTCCTCCGATTCAGTATAATAGCGATCATTCATCTCCAACGCACAGCTGTCACCGGAATTGTACTCCACCAGCGGTTTCATGGCATACATCACGGTGATGCCATCACCACCGATTTCTTCCACATAATTATCTGCGATATAAATGTTATGATGACCATACCGTTCAAACAACTCATCCGGCAATTCTGCCGTCATAAACTCTTTGCATTTATAACTGTATCCAACAGCAATTCCCCAACGGCTTGTCCGCTTCAGATGGCATCCTCTGACACTGACATTCTCATATCGTGCCACGCCGGTTTTTTCTTCTGCTTCCGGCTTCAGACAGGTAAAATAAATACCGCCATTATTCATATGTTTATCATACACATTACCTTCTACATCATGAATATATAAATTACTCAGATGTATTTCATGCAACGTTCCACGGTTCTTCGCAATTCCTGCCACACCTGTACGGTTCATCTTGTGTGGAGCAGAATATGTCTCTCCGAATACGCCCCCTTTATTGCTAATCTCCAGATTCTCCACCGTCAGATACTCGCAATCATATAACAATACCGCAGATGAAACATACCCTCTGTATACATGTGTCGGTGCATCAAGCTCATTTCCATAATTCTGATACCAGATGCCCTGACCATTCGTCTGGATCAAAGGCTTTGCACCGTTCCCATATGCACCAATATAAATTGGCTGTTCCTTTGTCCCCTGTACATTCAGATGCAAAAACTGATTTTCAAACACAGAACCACGTTCCAGTAACACCTGATCACCCGGCTGTAAATCCAAACGGTTTACGGCATATAAACTCTTCAACGGCTGGTCCTCTGCTCCGTTATTCGCATCATCGCCGTGAAGCGAGCTGACATAATAGCAACGACCACCGTTCCCTATGCTGCTTTCACTTTTAGTTTCTTCCTGGCAGCTTTTATCTTCTCTCAGACGCTTCTCCTCCTGCATCTGATTCCAGATTTTTTCAAACTCTGTTATCCACCGAACTGCATTATCTGACTTTTCATCTGACACATCCTGTGCCGATATTTCGTTTACGGTCGTTTCATTCAAATGCGTATTTGCAACAACACTTTCTATGATATCTTGATACTCCTGTACCTTTAACCACTTTTCAATGATCAGGTCCACTTCTTCATACGAAAACAGATCACCATGATACCTTGTAAACAGATCCTGGTTTACATCATAAAATGCCCGCTTCTCATCCTCTGTATAAACATGGCATTTATGATTTCCAACCATTTCGCCCTTATATGTCGCAAAAGCCAGCTGTATACTCTTCAGCTCATAATCCAGATACATCTCCGGAGTCAGATACCGCGCACCAAAAGCCGCTGTTCCATTTTTCCATGCATCCGCATTCTTCCATTCCGTTTCTGCACGCCGCTGATCCACAGTCCGCTCAACGGCATCAATAAAATGATCGGTACTTCCAATTCCAAACTCTTCCGCCTGCGCCTTCATGAAAGCATTCTTTTGTTTCCATCTCTGATAAAAACCATTCGGCGAACAATCCTCATATACACCCAGCAGATTTGCAACCCGATAGGCCGCATAAATTTTCTGCTGATTTTCACACAATTTTCCCATTTTCTTAGACTTCTCCCGATTCTACATTTTAATACAAAGAATCCCAACAGAAACCTACCGTTTGAGAATAATGGTTGAGAACGGTTTCATCTCCCCGGTAACTTCGCCGAAAAGTACTTCTGCCCCGTCAAGTTCCGGTTTGAATACAGTTGAAACTTTATTAAAGTTCTGGATAAACACATATTCCGCATCCTTACTCTGACGTGTGCACACCTCGATGCCTTCCGGAACTGGCTGTTTCAGCGGTCTTTCAACCCCTGCTTTTGTCACAATTTCTTCATACACGTTATCAAAGAATTTCTGCTCAGCATCTGCACAGATATAATATGCTTTTCCTTTGCCAAACTCATTGACCGTCATAGCCGGTGTTCCTGCATAAAAGTCTTCGCCATATACAAATAACGGCTCTGCTGTCTTTACGTCTACCAACTGACAGAAACGCTCGCACTGATAAGAGACATCACCAACAACTGCTTTGACTACATTGGTCTCGCCGTCATACAGTGCATCAATTTCTGTGCTGCGCAGTCCCATGACATCCATCAGACCGCCCGGTGTTCCGCCAAGTACACACAGATCGTTCTCATCTACTACACCACTCCAGTAAGTCATAATAAATGTGCCACCATTTTCCACAAATTTACGGACTTTCTCTTCGAATCCGGCACGGAACATGTAAAGCATCGGTGCAACCACGATCTTGTATCCATCCAGATCCTGCGTCATATCCGGCAGATCCACATTAAGACCTAATTTACGGAATGCATAATAATGCTTCTCGACGGTCTCTTTATAGAACATGCCTTTATTACGCGGTCCCTGAGCTTCTTCTACGGCCCAACGGTTTTCCCAGTCATAAATAACCGCCACATCTGCTTTTACATTTGCATGTTTCAGTTCATCGATCTGTTCTAAGTCTGCACCAACTTCTTTACACTCCTGATATGTCCGCTCGTCCTCTTTTCCATAATGATCGATCAGGGCACCATGGAATTTTTCAAATCCGCCACGACCTTTTCTGATCTGGAAATACATGACACTGTCAGATCCATGCGCTACCGCCTGCAAAGATGCTGTCTCCAACATTCCCGGACGTTTCAATTTGCTGACAGACTGCCAGTTCGTCGGACCCGGACAGGATTCCATCAGGATAAATGGCTCTTTCTTTAACGTACGCATAATATCATGCTGCATGCCGTTATCCATAGCAACAAGACGTTCCGGTCCCTTGTGCCACTGCGGATAGTTATCCCAGGATACTACATCCAGTACTTTCGCCATCTCATGATAATTGATCGTAGAGAAATTATACATCAGATTCGTCGTAACCGGCTTATGATTTCCTGCATCCCGCAATGCCTGGATCTCTGCTTTGCAGAAATCAATCGTCTGATCGCTGACGAAACGTTTCCAGTCCAGAACCAGTCCGTGAATGGATGTCTCACCCAGCGGTGTCGGGCTCTCGATCTGATCAAAATTCTGATAATCATGACTCCAGAAAGCCGTATTCCACTTACGGTTTACTTCCTTGATATCATTGTTATATTTTTTCTTTAACCAGCCACGGAATGCACTCTGACATAATGGACAATGGCACTCTCCGCCATACTCATTGGAAATATGCCACATTAAAACACCCGGATGATCTCCAAAGCGTTCTGCCAGTTTCATATTTATCTGGCGTACTTTCTGACGATAGATCGGAGATGTGTAGCAATGGTTATGACGCTGTCCGAAGATATTTTTCTGACGCATCTCATTTACACGAAGCACTTCCGGATAACGGTCTGCCAGCCAGTGCGGACGCGCGCCGGACGGAGTTGCAAGAAACACATAAATTCCATTTTCATACAAACGATTGATAATTTCTTCCATCCAATCAAAATCATATACACCTTCTTCCGGCTCCAATTTTGCCCATGCAAAAATACCAAGTGAAACCGTATTAACATGTGCTTTCTTCATTAGACGGATATCCTCTTCAAGAATCTCTGGATACTCCAGCCACTGATCTGGATTATAATCTCCACCGTAACATAAATGATTAAATTTCACGCCCATTTTTCATTTCCTTTCCGAACTTATCAAGTTCTGATTCCAGACGGAATCCATTTATCAAAACCGAAAAAGCACTTCCGGTTATGCTCTGTTTGAAAAACCCCACGGCGGAACCACCGTGGGGTTGCATAAGTTGCAATATTATGTTTGATATGACTATTTATCTCGTCATTATTTAACGGCACCTGTAATACCTTCTGCAAACTGTTTCTGAAGGATAAAGAATACAACCATAGTAGGAATAGAACAGAATAATACACCCATCATGATCATACCATAATCAAGTTTATAACCACCTGTCATATTTGCAATCAACATAACCATATTCAGAGAATCACCATCTGTCATGATTACCTTTGGCCACAGGTATGCATTCCATGCATTCATGAAAGTAATAACTGCTGCAGCTGCATATGTGGATTTCATAACCGGCATATACATCTGGAAAAAGATTTTGATCTCACTCAGACCATCAATTCGTGCAGCTTCTACGATATCTACCGGGAATGCACGGGAATTCTGTCGGAACATCATGATCATAAACGGCGTGGAAATCATCGGAAGGAAGAATCCAACTGCTGTATTGATCAGGTGTGCCTTTGTAAACATACGGTACAACGGAACGATTGTTGCTACCTGAGGAATCATCATACCAAGAAGGATAACTGAAAATAATTTATCTTTCCATTTGTCATGATAAATCTCATATCCATAACCTGCCAGTGAACAGATGAGCAGACAGATTATGGTAACTGAAATTGCATAAACGAAAGAGTTCTTCATTGCCAGTGCCAGCGGCTGCTGATCGATCAGATTTCTGAAGTTCTCAAGTGCTGCTGTACCAAATGTTAATTTACCTCTCGAAATATCAACATAGTCATTTGTAGCAGCCATGATCATCCAGTAGAACGGGAATACCGATACCAGAGACACGATTGCAAGGAAAATATAAGTAGGAATCAGACGACGCTGAATCATTGATTTGTTTTTCTTTTTAGTCACGTGTATCACCTACTTTCATATTGATAAACGCAAGGATTGCCACAAGGATAAATACGAAGAATGACATTGCGGATGCGTATCCGAAGTTAGGAGAACGCACGAAACATGTGTTGTAAATATAATGTGACATTGTAATGGTTGCATTTGCAGGTCCGCCGTTTGTCAGGTTGACTGACTCATCGAACAGCTGCAATGTACCGTTAATTGACATGATAAATGTCATGATAATTGTCGGTTTTAACAATGGTACAGTAATGCTCCAGAATGTCTTCCATCCGTTGGCACCATCAATTTTAGCTGCCTCATATACGGAGTACTCAATGTTCTGTAAGCCGGCCAGGTAAAATACCATGTTGTAACCTGTCCATCTCCATACCAGCGCGATAATGATTACAAACTTGGCGCTCATGGCATGTCCAAGGAAATTATATCCTGTATCAAGAATACCAAGTCCGATTAAAGCATTATTGATAAATCCATCCTGAGCGAACAGGAAACGGAAAATCAATGCATAAGATACCAGAGATGTTGCACATGGAAGGAATACACATGTACGGAAGAAGCCTCTCAGTTTCAGATCTCTGTTGTTCAAAAGCTGTGCAAGTAAAATTGCAAGCACAAGCATAATTGGTACCTGAATAATCAAGTAAAAGAATGTATTTCCAACGGAACGTAAAAATACTTTATCCTGGAACATACGTACATAATTTGAAAATCCGGTAAAGTGCATATTCAGACCTCTACCAGTCTGTAAAGAAATGATAAATGCCTTTACCATCGGGAAAAAGCTCATAATTGCAATCATTGCAGATGCCGGCACCAGGAATAGCCATCCTGCCGCTTTCTGCTTTGCAACTAAGGTCATGCCTTTTTTCTTAGGTTCCACCTCAAAACCCCCTTCGCAAATAATATTCGGGGAACTGCCAGGCAGCCCCCCGCATATTTTTAAAAATAGGTTGTCATCTCAAAATCAGAAATGAATTACTGCATAGAAAATTCAACTTCAGCCTGTGCATCAGCAATTGCGGAATCAATATCAGCACCGTTCATGATGTTCTGGATCTGTGTTCCGATTGCATTACGTCCATCATAGTAGTATGGGCTTGTATTGTTTGCAGGTGTCAGTTTGGAGTACTCTACAATTGTCTTGAAGATTGGCTGATTACTCCAGTATGCCTGTGGCTCTGCATATGCTGCGGAATCTCCTGCCGGAAGGTATGTAGCAATTGCACCTGTGGTCGGAAGAATCTTCTCATACAGCTCTACGCTGCCTGCAAATGTGCTCTTTAAGAAATCAATTGCCAGATCTTTGTTCTTGCAGTTGGATGTAATATACCAGGAAGAACCACCGTTGTTAGAGTAGTTTGTTGCGTTTGGAGTTTTGATCAGTTTCGGCATATTTGTGATTTCCCATTTGCCGGCTGTATCTTCCATACCCTGGATAGTAGCGATAATCCAGTTACCATTGATAACGCCTGCAACACTTCCTTTTGTAATAGATGTTACATAGTCATCCCATTTGTTTACTTCGAGGTAAATTCCCTCATCTACCATTGTTTTGTAGATATCGATACACTCTTTTAATGCATCATTGTCTGTCATAGCCGGTTTTCCATCTTCATCAAAGAGGGAAGCTCCTGCAGACTGAAGCATCATCATAATTGTATCCGGAGAATCAGCCTGTCCGGATAACATATATGTACCTGTTTTAGCTTTAACATCTTTACCGATCTCGATAAATCTGTTCCAGTCAATATCTGTCAGATCTGCTGTTGTGTAACCAGCCTGCTCAAGAATATCTGTTCTGTAAGCACCGATTACAGCACCGTTGTCGAATGGAACACCGTAGTTTTTGCCATCAACTGTTGAATAAGCAAGTTTTCCAGCCGGGAACTGAGAGAAATCAATTCCGGAATCTGTTAAGTCTTCAAATGCTTCCGGATAAGCTGTTACGAATTTCTGATAAGAGTTATCCTGCATCAGAACGATATCCGGTAATGTGGAGAGATCTCCGCCTTCTGCTGCTGCGATTAATTTGGACTCACAGTCATCGGATAATGTCTCAACTACTTTGAGATTGAAATCCGGATGATCAGCTTTGTAGAGGTTTCCAGCTTCTTCGATTGCCGGAATATTGAATTTTGGATCCCATGTCCAAACTGTTAAGGTGTTGCCACCCTCACTTGCTCCGCCATCAGACTCAGCTGCTGCAGATGTGTCATTGTCTTTTGTTGCGCCACCCTTGTCACCGCCATTGCTACCACAAGCTGCCATAGAAGCTACCATAGCACCAATGAGCATAAGTGAAATTACTTTCTTTTTCATGTTTTCTCCTCCTCATGAATTATTCTGATGCATAAAGTCATTTGTTCATATTAATCAAATATTGTTTTATCTCCTGCATCAAGATGTACATATTATACTATACACACATATAGTATAGTTTGCATTTTTTCTCACGATACACGCATATTTGACTTTTTATCGTCATGTTGCATATTTTTTATTTTTAATGGTATCTTCTTTTTATCTTTTTTTGCATTTTTCTCTTTTTTTCGACTATTTTCTTTCACTTTTTCGTGTTTTTCACGAATAAAATGCGGGGATTCTACAATATTTTCACCAATTACCGTATGGTAATGTAAAAAAGAATCATATGGCAGTTATCTGTTTTCTAACCACACATATGATTCTTTTTCTTTTTTCATAATATTTACCAGCCTTTTTCCACCAGTATATTGAAATCTGCCAGTCTGGTTTCAAAATTCTCCGGTGACTTTTTCCAGTGATACGGTGACGTACCCACGATTCGTTTGAAATTCCGGTTAAACGTAGATGTCGTGGAAAATCCCACCTTCACAGCAATTTCTTCCATGGAATACCCCGTTTTACGAATCATATCACAGGCTTTTTTAATCCGGACCTGATTCAGATAATCCACCGGTGTCATTCCCATATTTTCCTCAAAGAGTCTGCGAAAATGAGACTCACTCATATGACACACAGAAGCAATCTGCGCAATCTTTGTCGGATTGGCAAAATTATCACGGATGTGCTCCAGTGCAGGACGAATCTGATCGAATCCGTTCTTCTGGCGTACACCTTCCGTAGTCGGACCCAGCTTATTGTTCAGCCGGGCGAGCATCATCATCAGAGACAAGGAAAGGCCTCTGACACTCTCCCGGTAAAAATCCGGTTTCTGCTGCATCTCATAAAAAATAGCAGAAACAATGCGGTTCAGATTCGGAACCGTCTCCTTTTTACCGATGTATGCTCTCTGGTTGATATTTTCCAACATCTTCTGCTGCATCAAAATATCATCCGGATAAACGGATGCCAGGATCTTCTCCGGGTCTACAAATAAGTAAGCCCATGTATTTCCTTCCGGTGCCTGCGGCATCGTGCTGTGCGGGAAATTTGCGGGGATAATACTCAGCATACCGGTTTCAAAATGTACGTTTTCTTCTTCCAGGCGCATAATACCATATCCCTGAACGCAAAGGCCGATCTCCAACAGATTGTGAAAGTGAAGCCCGTCTTCCTCTGTCTGGTATTTATTCTGCCAGTTCTGATTCTGTAAGGCAATCAGGAACTCGTTTTGCGGAATATCGTAATAGCGCAATTCCATTTTACCTTTTGCTTTTTTCATCGCATATACACCTTCTGCGGATAAACACGTTTGACTGCTTCCAGCATGCTGTCGTTCAAATCCAGTAACAGTTTGATTTTTTCTTTGTTCTCATACACGATCATCGTATAATACGGAATATTGTCATCGTAAGAAGTATAGTCAAACTTTTTCAGTTTTTCCGTACCACCGTTCTTGCGATATTTTGCCACAGCTTCATGCCAGTTCGGTGCGATCACTTCCATATCCTGCATCATCAGCGTATGTGCTGTTTTCCGGCGCCGCTTTCCCCGGATCACAGCTATGGTCAGCACGCCGTTTTCCAGGCAATATTCGTACTCCCGGTCAGTATTAATAGAAAAAATATAGTACAGCACTGCAAACAAAAATGCAGGAAGCATCAGTCCCGTATCAAAAATGATTGCAAGAATTACCAGTACCACAGCCATCACAACCATAAATATGGACAATGGTTTTGCAAACCGTTTTGATTTCCGCTTTACCTGTTGCGTAATCTTATAGTCATTCATTCAGTCAAAAAAATCCTTTCAGTCCGCATATCCGTTTGGATTCTGACTCTGCCATCTCCAGGAATCGGCACACATATCCTCAATACCGTACTGAGCCTCCCAGCCAAGCTCTTTCTTTGCTTTTGCCGGATCACAGTAGCACATAGCGATATCACCCGGGCGACGCGGTTTAATTGCATAGTTAATCGCATGTCCGCATGCTTTTTCAAATGCATGAACTACCTGAAGTACACTGTATCCGTTTCCGGTGCCGAGATTGTAAATGGATACACCCTCATTATCTGCCAGCTTCTCAACAGCTTTTACATGACCGAGTGCCAGATCTACGACATGGATATAATCACGCACGCCGGTTCCGTCCGGTGTATCATAGTCATCTCCGAATACACCAAGGCATTCTAATTTTCCGATAGCAACCTGAGCGACATACGGAAGCAGATTGTTCGGGATACCTTTCGGATCTTCACCAATCTTACCGCTCTTGTGTGCTCCGATCGGATTAAAGTAGCGAAGTAATACTACATTCCATTCCGGATCAGAAGTATGGATATCTGTCAGGATCTGCTCTAACATACTCTTGCTCCAGCCATACGGATTGGTGCATGTTCCTTTCGGGCACTCTTCTGTGATCGGGATGATTGCCGGATCTCCATATACTGTTGCGGAAGAACTGAAGATGATATTTTTGCATCCGTGATGACGCATAACATCTGTCAGCACAAGTGTTCCGCCGATATTGTTCTGATAATATTCGATTGGTTTTGCGACAGACTCGCCAACTGCTTTTAATCCTGCGAAATGGATAACAGCATCGAACTTGTTTTCATCGAAAACTTTGTTCATGGCATCTCTGTCCTGAATATCTGCTTTGTAAAATTTCACTGCTTTGCCTGCGATCTCCTGTACACGATCCAGTGCTTTTTCGCTGGAATTGTAAAGATTATCTACGACAGTTACTTCATAACCTGCGTTCAGCAGTTCGACACATGTATGGCTTCCGATGTAGCCTGCGCCTCCGGTTACTAAAATATGCATACTAATTTCCTCCTTATATATACATTTTTATAACGGTTCAGAACCAGCCCGTAAAATTGCGTTTACGATGCGCCCCTGAATAGTTATATTCTATAAACTTGCAATAAATCTGTCAAATGCTTTTCTGCCTTCTTCGGTGCATTTATATACACCGGCATCTTCCAGTACCTTTACAAAAACTTTTCCGATTTCCTGCTGCAGAATATCTTCTACATTTTCTTCCGTAAATGTATACTGATCACGGAAAGTCTCTACCCAGTCTGCATGTTTTTCAATGGTCTCATTGGAACGGATGTCTTTGCCTTCCAAAATATAGGTAGCCAGCTCATCCATCTCATTCTTCAGACGGGCCGGAAGTACCGCAAGCCCCATTACCTCGATCAGACCGATATTTTCTTTTTTGATGTGGTGCAACTCTGCATGCGGATGATATACACCCAACGGGCATTCTTCCGTGGTGATATTGTTACGCAATGCCAGATCCAGCTCATATTTGCCATCACGCATACGCGCGATCGGTGTGATCGTATTATGCGGTTCTCCATCTGTCTCTGCAAAAACAAATGCATCTTCATCGGTATAACCACGCCATGCTTTCAGAATGTGATCTGCAAGTTCTACCAGTCTTTCATCATCATTGCTGCGGATACGGATCACAGATAACGGCCAGTGCACAATACCTGCTTCCACATCTTCAAATCCCGGAATGGTAATGTTCTTCTCAAACTCTGCCTTTTCCATGGCAAAGGTGTAGTGTCCTCCCTGAAAATGATCATGGCTCAGGATAGAACCGCCAACAATCGGCAGATCCGCATTGGACCCAAGGAAATAATGTGGAAACTGTTTTACAAAATCAAACAGTTTACGGAAGGTAGCACGTTCAATTTTCATCGGTGTATGCTCGCCGTTAAATACGATGCAGTGCTCGTTATAATATACATACGGTGAATACTGAAATCCCCAGTTTCCGCCATTGATCGTGATTGGAATGATACGATGGTTCTGACGGGCCGGATGATTCAGACGCCCTGCATAACCTTCATTTTCCACACAAAGCTGACACTTCGGATAAGCAGACTGTTTTGCCAGTTTTGCTGCTGCAATGGCTTTCGGATCTTTTTCCGGTTTACTCAGATTGATGGTGATATCGATCTCGCCATACTCTGACGGCACTTTCCAGCGACGGTCTTTTGCAATACGATCCTTACGGATATAGTTGGTAGCCACACTGAAGTTATAATAATGATCGGTCGCTTTCTTCGGGTTTTCTGCATAGTCCTCACGGAATTTCGCGATCACCTGTGCCGGACGCGGGGTCAGACAGTTCATCAGCTTTGTATCAAACAAATCTCTGGATACGATTCCACCATCCTCCAGTACACCGCTCTCCAATGCTTCATCCAGAAGATGCCCCAATGTATCTGCCAGATCGATCTCTGTGCCGACTTCTTCGGCTGTCGGTGCCTCATAATCATCTTTTTTCATTACTTCAAGAATCTGGTTCGTACTGTAAATCCGCTCCTCCTCCGGGATCAGACCGGACTCAATTCCGTACTGTACCAGTCTTGCCACATATAAATCAGACATTTCGTATGTTCCTCCTCCTATCACACAGCAGTAAGAATGCCGAAGGCATTCCTACATTATGCTAATACTCTTCCGCCGTCACCGATTTCTACTACATAGAAATCAGCCGCATAACCGATTTTCTCCAGATATGCTTTTCCTACATTTTCAATAAATTTATCTACGCAGTCTGTTTTTACAATACTTACGGTACAACCACCGAAACCTGCTCCGGTCATACGGGAACCGATAACTCCTTCCTGCTCCCATGCATTCTCTACCAATGTATCCAACTCAATGCCGGTTACTTCGTAATCGTCACGGAGGGATACATGAGATGCGTTCATCAGTTTTCCGAATTCTTCCAGATTACCTGCTTTCAGGGCATCTACTGCTTTTAATGTACGCTGATTCTCATAAACGGCATGTTTTGCACGACGCTGACGTACTTCACTCTTGATCAGATCTTTGTTTGCCTCAAACTCTTCCTCAGAAAGTTCACCAAGTGCTTTGATGTCCAGTTTTGTCTGAAGTTCTGCCAGAGCTTCCTCGCACTCTGCGCGGCGCTCGTTGTATTTGGAATCTCCAAGACCACGTTTCTTGTTGCTGCATGCGATAACAATCTTCTCATCTGCCAGTTTGATCGGTGCATATGTATAGGAAAGATCACTGGTATCCAGAAAGATAGCCTGATCTTTTTTGCCCATTGCGATGGCAAACTGATCCATGATACCACAATTTACACCATTAAAGTTATTCTCGGAATACTGACCAAACAATGCAATGTCAATCATGGAAATATCATCATATCCAAAGAGATCACGCAGTGCTACGCCGGTTACAACTTCTACGGATGCAGAAGAGGAAAGTCCGGAACCATTCGGGATATTTCCGAATAACAGCATATCAAAACCACAGTCAACCGGGTAGCCTTTCTCAATGAATGCCCATACAACCCCCAGTGGATAGTTAGTCCAGTCAAGTGCTTTGTCATATTTCAGATTATCAAGACTCGCCTCGATCACACCAAGACTCTCAAAGTTTGTAGAATAAAAACGGAAGTTGCGGTCTTCACGTTTTCTGACAATCGCATAGGTACCAATGGTCAGTGCACACGGAAATACATGTCCGCCATTATAATCGGTATGCTCACCGATCAGGTTTACTCTGCCCGGAGCAAAATAGCTGCGGATATCACCTTCGCTTCCAAATTTTTCTTTAAATACTTTTACTAACTGATCTTTCATCGAACCCCTCCATCTTCTTCATTTTTCTTTTTATTACATTTTAACACTCCAGAGCCAGTGTTTTTCTTTTCCGCTCTGATTAAGTTCATTGTACTTTCTTTCTGCAAAAATTCCTATATGGAAATGTGTGCAAAATATGTAAAAATGTTGTTTTTTCTTTTCCTTTATGCTAATCTTGATTTATCATAGGGGGCAAAAAAATGAGTGATTTTTACAAAGATTCTTACAAAATACGCAAATATGAACTTTTTTCCCTGTCAGTATGCAATGTAGGCCATCAAAAATGTGACCCAAACCACCACTGGGGACCCGGCGTGAAAGATCATTACCTGATCCACCACATCGTGACCGGCAAGGGATACTATCACTGCAACGGAAAACTCTATACACTGAAGACCGGGGATTCCTTTCTGATCTATCCAAATCACGAAGTCTGGTACTATGCCGACAAGGAAAATCCATGGGAATATTCCTGGATCGGATTTACCGGAAACGATGCACCTTCCATACTGAAGGCCACACGATTCACACCATCCTTTCCGGTGACCTACAATAACATCCACAGCGGTGAGATCAACCAGCGCATGAACCAGATTTACAATACCCGGGGCAATGACTTTATCAACTCGGTGGAAATGGCCGGTTATCTGTACATGCTCCTTGCTATTTATATGAGGGAAGCAGAAAATAAGAACAAACTGAGCCGTAAGGAAAGTTATGTCATAAAAACCATTGAGTACATTTCTTCCAATTACAGTTCTCCCATTACCGTGAATGACATGGCAGCATATGTCGGGCTGAGCCGCAGCTATCTGTGCCGGGCATTTCAGGCGGTACTGAACAAGTCCCCGAAAGAATATCTGAGTGAGTATCGCATCAAGCAGGCATGTTATCTGCTGACGCATAACGAAATGTCTATGATCGATATTGCAGAATCCGTTGGATTTGAAAACAGTCTCTACTTTTCCAAGGTATTTCATAAACAGATGGGGATGCCGCCCACGGAATATGCACGGCAGCACAAAACTTCCGTTCCCGGGGAGGCTTGAGATTTGTTTTTATTTTTTGTTTTTTATTTAAGGCGAAATCAGAGAAAATTTCCTCACTCACTAGACGTTCATTACCCTCATTTCACTTCGGTTTCATCGCGCTCGTTCCCACGCCTGAAAAAGAGGTCGTTCCCACTCGCGCAAAACCTCGTAAAACTCGGTCATTCACTTAATCGTTCGTTGAGGAAATTTTCTCTGATTTCGCCATTTACATATTGAAAAATAACATTCAAATTAAGCACTCATCCTGACATATCTGTTTTTTTGCGCGTGCGACACAATGCACATTTTAGTAATCCCATATATGCACGCGTGGCATGTAATGGCGCCGTAGTGTAAATAGAACAAAACTGAAAATAACTCCAAACAATGGATCGTTGGAAAATTTTCGTCGTGGCTGTTGCGTCTGGCCCGACCGCGTGAGTGTGTCTGAGGCTGCTGTTTTTGCAGCCGAGTTCGCGGGAGCGGTCGGAGATAAGCGACGCAACGGACACAGAAAATTTTTCATGTCCATGTTGGAGTTATTTTCAGTTTGTTCTTTAATAATTTACATGAAGCAGAATTTTACACGTTGATTTCTGCTGTCATTCCAAGTATTTCTTTGTTTGCTTCCAGAACCGGATTTACATGGTTTTTCAGGAAGTTTTCCACCTGCAGTGGAGCACGTCCCACATACTTGGATGGATCCATATTTGCCTGCAGATCTTCCAGTGTCAGGCCGAAGCTTTCATCTGCTGCGATAAGTTCCAGAAGATTATTGTCCAGACCATTCTGTTTTACATTTGCACCGGCCTCCATGGAGAGCTGACGGATTTTTTCATGAAGTTCCTGACGATCTCCACCGTTCTTTACAGCATCCATCATGATATTCTCTGTAGCCATAAACGGAAGTTCACTCATCAGATGTTTGGTAATAACTTTATCATATACGACCAGTCCGTCTACGACGTTCAGGCACAGATCAAGTACGCCGTCAATAGCAAGGAAGCCTTCTGCCACACTGAGACGTTTGTTTGCAGAATCATCCAGTGTACGCTCGAACCACTGGGTTGCGGATGTGATCGCCGGATTTAAGGCATCGATCATCACATATCTGGAAATGGAAGCAATACGCTCACTTCTCATCGGATTTCTCTTGTAAGCCATTGCAGAAGATCCAATCTGATTTTTCTCAAACGGTTCTTCTACTTCTTTCAGATGCTGAAGCAGACGGATATCATTTGACATTTTATGTGCACTTGCAGCGATTCCTGCAACAACATTCAATACTCTGGTATCTACTTTTCTGGAATAAGTCTGTCCGGATACCGGATAGCAGTCCTTGAATCCCATCTTTGCTGCGATCATCGGGTCAATCTTATCGATGGTTTCCTGATCTCCTTCAAATAATTCCAGGAAACTTGCCTGTGTTCCTGTGGTTCCTTTAGAACCAAGTAATTTCAACGAGTCAAGCACATAATCAAGATCTTCCAGATCCATCAGAAATTCCTGTGTCCACAATGTGGCACGTTTTCCAACTGTAGTCGGCTGTGCCGGCTGAAAATGAGTAAAGGCCAGCGTCGGCAGTTCTTTGTAACGATCAGCAAATTTTGCAAGCTCTGCGATAACGTTTACCAGTTTTTTACGAACTAATTTCAGAGCCTCAGACATCAGAATAATATCTGTGTTGTCGCCAACGTAACAGGATGTCGCACCGAGATGAATAATGCCTTTTGCTTTCGGACACTGTACACCATATGCGTAAACATGAGACATCACGTCATGACGCACCAGTTTTTCACGTTCTTTTGCTACTTCGAAGTTGATGTCGTCTTTGTGTGCTTTCAGCTCATCAATCTGCTCCTGTGTAATATCCAGGCCCAATTCCTTCTCTGTCTCAGCAAGTGCGATCCAGAGACGTCTCCATGTACGGAATTTCATTTCCGGTGAAAAAATATACTGCATTTCCTTGCTTGCATAACGCTCAGAAAGCGGACTTGTATATCTATCTGTACTCATAGTTGTTCTCCTCATTTCTGTTAATTTTCATTGCATTCAAGTCGAACGCACGTGAGACTTGGTGCGTGATTCTGGTCAGCGAAAGCTGACATATTCTTCTCAGAATCACTGCACATCCACGTGGAGCGTTTATCGCTCATATTCGCCACGAATGTCTTCTGTCGGCGGAGCTAACGGATATGTCCCTGTGAAACATCCCTCACAGATCGGCAGACCGCTCACCATTTCCTTCAGACGTTCAATGCGCAGATAGCCAAGGGAATCTGCTCCGATCAGATCGCGGATATCCTCAATCGAACGATTGTAAGCAATCAGCTGCTCTCTGGCAGGGATATCTGTTCCGAAGTAACACGGCCATAAGAATGGCGGTGCACTGATACGCACATGCACTTCTTTTGCGCCTGCTTCCTTCAGCATATTTACGATCAGGCCAGATGTCGTTCCCCGCACGATGGAATCGTCGATCATAATGATCCGCTTTCCTGCAACTGCTTCTTTTACAACATTTAATTTTACGCGGACACTCTGCTCACGGCTGCTCTGTTTCGGCTTGATGAAAGTACGTCCCACATAACTGTTTTTGACAAATGCGGTACCGTATGGAATGCCGGATTCCATGGCATAGCCAAGAGCGGCCGCATTTCCGGACTCCGGAACACCTACCACCAGATCTGCCTCTACCGGAGAATCCTGCGCCAGGAATCTTCCGGCTTTGATTCTAGCATCATAAACACTGATGCCGTCAAAGTGACTGTCAGCTCTTGCAAAATAAATATACTCAAAAATACATCTTCCCTGTTTGCACGGATCAATGGCGTTTGTCATATCAGATGAAATCTCGCCCTCACCGTTAATGGTAACGACCTCACCCGGTTTCACATCACGTACAAACTCTGCGCCGATCGTCTCCAGGGCGCAGGTTTCAGATGTAATAATATAAGAGTTGTCACGTTTGCCGATACATAATGGCTTGAATCCATATGGATCGCGGGCACCGATCAATTTTCTCGGACTCATGACAACGATAGAATACGCACCTTTCATTTTTGCGGCAGCGCGCTGTACGGCTTCCTCAACGGTACCGACTTTCAAACGCTCTCTTGCAATGTGATATGCGATAACTTCAGAATCAATGGTTGTCTGAAAAATTGCACCTGTATACTCCAGATCGTGACGCAGTTCATTGGCGTTGATCAGGTTTCCGTTGTGAGCCAGTGCCAGTGTACCTTTCACATAATTCAGCACTAACGGCTGTGCATTTTCTCTGGTGGATGCACCGGCAGTAGAATAACGCACATGACCGACACCGATATCACCTTTCAGACGCTCCAGTTTCTCTGCATCAAATACTTCATTGACAAGCCCCATATCCTTAAAACTGGATACTTTACCTTTCGGTCCCTGTGTCTCGCTGACTGCGATACCGCAGCTCTCCTGTCCACGGTGCTGCAGGGCGAACAGGCCATAATAAATGGTAGATGCCACATCTTGTCCGTCTAAATCATAGATACCAAAGACACCGCACTCCTCATGTAATTCGTCCTGTGCAATGGTCTGTTCCATTTTGTTTTCCAGCATGAATCTATTCCCTCCAACTATGCGGTTTATGCCTGGAATTCTTTTCCAGTCAACAGTTCATATGCTTCCTTATATTTATCAACTGTCTTTTTAATTACTTCTTCCGGGAGCAGGTAATCGCTGTCCGGATTTGCTTTTAACCAGTCTCTTACAAACTGTTTGTCATAGGACGGCTGTCCTTTACCCGGCTCATATCCCTCTAATGGCCAGAAACGGGAGCTGTCCGGTGTCAGCATCTCATCACCGAGGATGACATTGCCGTTCTCATCCAGACCAAACTCAAATTTTGTATCTGCAATGATAATCCCTTTGCTTAATGCGTACTCTGCACATTTTTTGTAAAGTGCGATGGTGTAATCACGCAATTTCTCAGCATACTCCTGTCCTTTGCCCGGATAGATTTTCTCCAGATTGATCACTGTCTGCTCAAAACTTACATTCTCATCATGATCACCGATCTCAGCTTTTGTGGATGGTGTGTAGATCGGCTCCGGCAGTTTCTCGGATTCTTTTAATCCCTCCGGAAGTTTGATGCCACAAACGGTTCCGTTCTCACAGTAGCTTGCCCAGCCGCTTCCTGTAATATAGCCACGTACAATACACTCTACCGGCAGCATCTCAAGTTTCTTACATTTCATGCTGTTTCCATCAAATCTCTCATTCTGGAAAAATTCCGGCATATCTTTTACATCCGTTGAAATCATATGGTTCGGTAAAATATCCTTTGTAAAATCGAACCAGAACTCTGACATTTTTGTCAGAATCGTACCTTTTTTCTCTACTTTATTTTTTAAAATTACATCAAAAGCAGAAATTCTGTCTGTTGCGGTAATGATCAGGCTGTCACCAATATCATAAACCTCACGTACTTTTCCCTCTTTCACCGGTTTGAATGTCTGAATACTCATAGCGATTGATTCCCCTTTTCTCTGTATTGTACTTATTTAGTCTCTGTATTTTCCGCAAACGATTCTGTTTACAAAAACATGGTCAAACCACATACATTGTATTTATCATAAACAGAACTTTTGCAACGTAATTTAAGTATAATACATTTGAAAAACATTCGTCAATCAACAAAGGCTCCAGAATGGAAAAGTGCATGTAGAAAATCCCGCTTTATTTATTAGTATTTTTGTATATTTTTTCTCTTTTATTAGCATTTCTAATATTTATTTCCTATTCTGCTTCTATAAATGATTCTGCCTTCACACTACGCCGATAGATTATCACTGCAAATACTGCACTCAATGCTTCTGTCACCCAAAAAGCATGCCATACGCCAGCAGCTCCAAAGAATCGACTAAAAATTAATGCCAGCGGAATAATCAGTACCACATAACGCGATAAGGAAATAAGTAAAGATGGTATTCCTTTCCCTAATCCTTCGAGCGCACCACAGGCTGTAACAGACACTGCGGATAAAATGAACCCGAAACAGATAATATGTAATGCAGTCACACCATTCTGAATAGTTTGTGGATTTTCAGCAAATGCCCCCATCAGTTTTCCCGGAATTGTCAGGCACAGGATCATGCCTGCTGTCATAATGCAAATATTCAAGAGCAATGTCAGGCGGTACAGCTGCTCCACACGTCTATGCTCTCCTGCACCATAGTTGTAGCCGATCAGTGGGCGCATCCCCTGAATAATTCCGTTAGCCGGCATGTATAAGAACGTTTGCAGTTTATAATAAATACCAAGCACCAATACATATGTCTGGGAAAATGCTGCCAGAATCGCATTCAGCGCTGTGGTCAATACAGAGGTCAACGCCATATTCAAAATAGCCGGCACACCGATACTGTAGAGCCGCTTCGCCACTTCCCTGGTCAAATGCAAATATTCCCGGCGGAAGGCCACCCGCTTTGGTCTTTTCAGATATGCAGCTATATAAATCACAATCGGTACACACTGTCCGAATCCGGTTGCCAGTGCAGCTCCTGCAATTCCAAGTTCCGGAAATGGTCCGATGCCGAAAATAATCATCGGATCCAGTATAATATTCAGGACACATCCGATCAGCAGGCTTATCATGGTGATTTTCATATTTCCAATCGCCTGATTCATTTTTTCAAAAGTCAGATTCACACTAAGAATAACAGAAAAAGAAAATACAATCGTTGCATAACGTACCCCCAATGCGATCACATTTGCATCTGTGGTAAATAATCTCAAAAAATACGGAATGCCGATGATACATAAAATCATCATGACAATCCCGTGGATCACTGCCAGCACCATCCCCTGTGTCAGTGCCTCATCTGCTTTGTCTCTTCTTCCCGCGCCAAGATACTGGGCGATCATAGCATTAATACCTACACCAAAACCAATCGCCACTGCATTAATAAAGTTCTGAATCGGAAATACCAGAGAGAGTGCCGTCATGGCATCCTCACTGATCTTTGCCACAAAATAACTGTCTACAATATTGTAAAGTGAGTTTACCGCCATAGAAATGACCATCGGAAGGGACATCGACAACAATAGCGGGAAAATCGGTTTTTCTTTCATAAATGTTTCGTTCAATTGCTTATACTCCTTCTACCAGAAATTCAAGTCGAACGCACGTGAGACCTGGTGCGTGATTCTGGTCAGCGAAAGCTGACATATTCTTCTCAGAATCACTGCACATACTCGCGGAGCGTTTATCTCAGTCGGAGATTGAACTCCCACTGAGAAAGATTTGTTATTACTCACCATTTGCAGAAATGGGAGTCTCAACTCGGACTGAGATAAAAAATGCCACACGACAGTACAAGAATACTGTCGTGTGGCGAAAGGGCTTACTCGCGGAAAATCCACAAATTACTTTGGTATTTATTTTTTGATCAATAAACTGTGACCGGTCATTTCCTCCGGCTGTTTTAATCCCATCAGTTCAATCAATGTCGGAGCGATATCAGCCAGACATCCTCCCTCTGCCAGTCCGTAAGCCGGATCTGCATTTACCAGAATAAACGGTACCGGATTTGTTGTATGAGCAGTATGCGGATTTCCGCTTGTATAGTCGATCATCTGCTCTGCATTTCCATGATCAGCGCAGATAAACAGGATTCCATCTACATCTTTGACTGCCTGTACAGCATCACCTACCAGGCTGTCCACACGCTCTACGGCTGCAACAGCTGCCGGGATCACACCGGTATGACCTACCATATCCGGGTTCGCAAAGTTAATGATGATCACATCATACTTGTCGGATTTGATTGCCTCTACCAGATCCATGCCTACTTCTGGAGCACTCATCTCCGGTTTCAGATCATAAGTTGCAACATCTTTCGGAGACGCAACCAGCAGACGTGCCTCATCTGTATTTGGTTCTTCTACACCACCGTTAAAGAAGAAGGTAACGTGTGCATATTTCTCTGTCTCTGCCAGACGGAGCTGTTTTTTACCCTGTGCTGCGAGGAACTCACCAAAGGTATTTTTGATGGATTCTTTCTCAAATGCAATGATCTTGTTTGGAATTGTCTCATCATAATCTTTGAAGCATACATAGGTCAGCGGAATAAACGGACGTTCAAATCCGGTAAATGCATCGTCACAGAATGCTCTGGTGATCTCACGGGCACGATCCGGACGGAAGTTAAAGAAAATAACGGAATCATTTTCTTTTACAACAGAAACCGGTTTGCCAGCTTCATCCGTGATAACCGTCGGAAGTACAAACTCATCTGTCACACCGTCTGCATAAGAAGTTTCCATTGCTTTCACTGCATCCGTTGCCTGTACACCGGTTCCGGATACCAGGGAATCATATGCCTTCTGGATACGATCCCAGTTATTATCACGATCCATTGCATAATAACGACCGGAAATGGATGCAATCTTACCTACACCAATTTCCTGCATTTTTGCTTCCAGCTGTTCAATATAATCTTTTCCGGAAGCAGGCGGTGTATCACGGCCGTCCAAAAATGCATGTACATATACGTTTGTCAAACCATGTTTTTTTGCCATCTCAAGCAGACCGTACAGATGTGTGATATGGCTGTGTACACCACCATCAGATAACAGTCCCCACAGATGCAGGTCTGAATTGTTTTTTTTGCAATTTTCAATCGCAGTCAGTAATCCCTTGTTTTCAAAGAAATCACCATCCTCGATTGCTTTTGTGATTCTGGTCAGATCCTGGTAAATGATTCGGCCTGCGCCGATATTCATATGTCCAACCTCAGAGTTTCCCATCTGACCATCTGGCAAACCAACTGCCAGACCGGATGCGGCACCTTTTACAAACGGATAATCTTTCATCAAATTGTCCATCACCGGAGTTTTAGCCATTGCGATAGCATTTCCTTCCGGATTGTCATTTAAACCATATCCATCTAAAACCATTAATACGACTGGTCTTTTACTCATGTTTTCCTCCAAAAAATCTGTATCATTGAACTCCTGTCAAAATGTTAGTTTCACAACATCTTCATGCGGACAGGAACATCCATTTAGTTTAAGATAAATTCAGAGCCAAACGGTCTTGCGGATGGCTCTGAATTGTAAAAGCATTGTTAATATTATCTTATTTATTATAGTTTACGATTTTGCCGAAGTCAGCTTTCAGAGAAGCGCCGCCTACCAGACCACCATCGATGTCCGGTTTTGCAAATAACTCAGCTGCATTTCCTGCGTTTACAGATCCACCGTACTGGATGCGAATTGCTTCTGCAGTTGCCTCATCATAAACTTCAGCGATGCATGCACGGATTGCGCCGCATACTTCCTCTGCCTGATCAGAAGTAGCTGTCTCACCGGTTCCGATTGCCCAGATTGGCTCGTAAGCGATCACTGCTGTTTTTGCCTGATCTGCTGTTACGTTCTGGAATGCGATCTTGATCTGCATACGGATCCAGTCAAGGTAGATTCCCTGTTTTCTCTGTGTCAGAGTCTCACCACAGCAGATGATCGGTGTGATACCATGCTCAAAAGCTTTCAGAACTTTTTTGTTTACAGTCTCATCTGTCTCTGCAAAATACTCTCTTCTCTCAGAATGTCCAAGAACAACGTATTTTACACCTGCGTCAACTAACATATTCGGGGAAATTTCACCTGTATAAGCGCCACTTTCCTCAAAATACATGTTCTCTGCACCAATGCAGATGTTGCTGTCTTTTGCAGCAATCATAGCCGGGATGATATCGATAGCCGGTACACAGAATACTACATCTACATCTTCATTCGCTACTAACGGTTTTAACTCATTCACCAGAGCAACTGCCTCGCTCGGTGTTTTGTTCATTTTCCAGTTACCTGCGATAATTTTTCTTCTAGCCATTTCGCTTTTTCTCCTTACATATAATTTTTCAAAAATTCCAGATATGGAATCAGTGCAAGGCAGATGAGACGCAGACGTACATAGAGGTACGTCAAATTCTCATCTAACAAAGCAATTATTTCATATATGGGATTAATATATAATTTTTTCAGAAATTCAATTACTACAAAAACTCCAAAAAATTCCAGATATGGAATCAGTGCAAGGCAGATGAGACGCAGACGTACATAGAGGTACGTCAAGTCTCATCTAACGAAGCAATTATTTCATATATGGGATTTTTACTTGTCGTTTGCTGCTGCTACGCCAGGCAGTTCCTTTCCTTCAAGGAATTCCAGAGAAGCTCCGCCACCTGTGGAAATATGTGTCATCTTGTCACCAAATCCAAGCTGGTTTACAGCTGCTGCGGAATCACCGCCACCGATGATTGTTGTAGCATCTGTCTCTGCCAGAGATTTTGCAACTGCAATGGTACCTTTTGCAAGGATTGGGTTCTCGAATACGCCCATCGGTCCGTTCCATACAACTGTTTTTGCGGATTTTACTGCATCTGCATATAACTCAGCTGTTTTTGTTCCGATATCAAGACCTTCTTTGTCAGCCGGAATTGCATCAGATGCAACAACTTCTACTGCGATCTCTGCATCAATCGGATTCGGGAAACCATCTGCGATTGTAGTATCGATTGGGAGAAGTAATTTCTTGCCAAGTTTCTCAGCTTTGTCCATCATCTCTTTGCAGTAATCGATCTTTGTATCATCTACCAAAGAGTTTCCTACTTCATATCCTTTTGCTTTCAGGAATGTAAATGCCATACCACCACCGATGATCAGGGTATCACATTTTTCAAGCAGGTTGGAGATTACGTTTAATTTATCTGCTACTTTTGCACCGCCAAGAATTGCCACGAACGGTCTTTCCGGTGTATTTACTGCGTTTCCGAGGAAATCGATCTCTTTCTGCATTAAGTAACCAACAACAGCAGTATCAACCAAACCTGCAACACCTACGTTGGAGCAGTGTGCTCTGTGAGCGGTTCCAAATGCGTCATTTACAAATACATCACAGATGGAAGCAAGGTCTTTGGAAAAAGCTTCTCCGTTTTTTGTCTCTTCCGGTCTGAAACGAGTATTCTCAAGAAGGATTACATCGCCATCCTTCATAGCCTCTACTGCTGCTTTTGCGTTCGGTCCTACAACTTCCGGATCAGCTGCAAATTTTACTTCCTGTCCTAACAGTTCGGATAAACGTACTGCAACCGGTGCAAGCGTTTTTGTTTTTTTATCTTCCTCTGTTTTTACTTTGCCAAGGTGAGAGCAGAGAATTACTTTGCCTCCGTCAGCAATCAGTTTTTTGATGGTAGGAAGAGCTGCAACGAGACGGTTCTCGTCTGTGATCTTGCCATCTTTTAACGGTACGTTGAAGTCGCATCTGCAAAGAACTCTAAGTCCTTTTACGTTAATATCATCTACTGTTTTTTTATTTAATCCCATGATATTGTCTCCTTATCCTGTTTATATACTTAATTTAGGAAATCTATAAAGATCAAGAAAATATGCATGTCTAATTGAACCTTGTTTGTAACTGATCTATGCATACTTTTCTTATTGCACCGAGCATATGCGAAGCAATTTTCATCTTATGCGTGTGCGCATTTCTAATGGCTCTGCTTTTGATTTGCAACACAAATCAAAAACAGAGTCCGGTCCAAAAGACCGGACCCTGCAGTGAGTCTTTGTTATACTTTATAGAGTGTTGATTATGCTAACTCTGCGAAGTATTTGATTGTACGAACCATCTGGCTTGTATAGCTGTTCTCATTATCATACCATGAAACAACCTGAACCTGAGTTGTTCCGTTGTCTAACGGAAGAACCATTGTCTGAGTTGCATCGAAGAGAGAACCATATGTCATTCCTACGATATCGGAAGAAACGATCTCATCTACGTTGTAGCCAAAGGACTCGTTAGAAGCTGCTTTCATAGCTGCGTTGATCTCATCAACTGTTACGTTGCCTTCAACAACTGCGTTTAAGATTGTTGTAGAACCTGTCGGGGTCGGTACACGCTGAGCAGCTCCGATTAATTTACCGGATAACTCTGGGATTACCAGACCGATTGCTTTTGCAGCACCTGTGCTGTTTGGAACGATGTTAACTGCTGCAGCACGGCTTCTTCTTAAATCGCCTTTTCTCTGTGGTCCGTCAAGTGTCATCTGATCGCCTGTATAAGCGTGGATTGTGCACATGATACCGGATTTGATCTTAACAAGGTCGTTTAATGCCTTTGTCATCGGAGCAAGGCAGTTTGTTGTACAGGAAGCTGCGGAAATAATTGTATCTTCTTTTGTTAATACATCATGGTTTACATTGTAAACAACGGTAGGAAGGTCGTTTCCAGCCGGAGCGGAAATAACAACTTTCTTAGCACCTGCATTGATATGAGCCTGTGCTTTCTCTTTGGATGTATAGAATCCGGAACACTCTAAAACTACGTCTACGTCTAAAGCACCCCATGGGCAATTATTTGCATCTGGCTCTTTGTAGATTTTGATTTCTTTTCCATCAACTGTGATAGAATCTTCTCCAGCAGAAACTGTATCAGCTTTTGCATATTTACCCTGAGAAGAGTCATATTTTAATAAATGAGCAAGCATTTTCGGGCTTGTAAGATCGTTGATTGCTACGATTTCATATCCCTCTGCACCAAACATCTGTCTGAAAGCAAGACGTCCAATACGTCCAAATCCATTAATTGCTACTTTTACTGCCATTTTTTCATTCCTCCTAGAATTAAAATGTATCCGGATCATCCGGTGGTTTATTTTTGGATGTCTCAACTGTTGTCTGTTCATTGATGTCTCATCCAATCTGCTTATATTTTAACGAATATGACTGAGTTTTTCAATAGTTTTCAACCGCTTATTTTAACTTTGTTAATTTTTTCACCATCTTGTTTCTTTTTTTCTCTTTTTTTAGCAATTTGTACAAGTTTTACAGATGTTTTTTCACCAGTTTTGATATTATAGTCCAAGTCTCACTATGTGTTTTTGTAGTAATTGCATAAAACTTTTTCCTTTTTTTAGAATTTCGATCATTTTTCCTATTCAAAATGCACGGATTGGATTGACAAAAATGTACTGCTGTGCTTATCATAGTTTCAGGAAACCGCATAACCACGCTGTTTTTCAAAGTTTATATTTTGCACAATATATAATATAAGCCTTATATCACCCTTGAAAGGAGACATTTTCATGCTTTGGGATACACATATGCACACTCATTTTTCCGGTGACAGCAACGCCGATCCTGCTGCTATGGCACGTTCCGCCATCGAAAAAAATCTGGCTGGGATCTGCATTACCGATCACCTTGACTATGATTACCCGGATGAACCGGATTTATTCACCATTGATTTTCCTCAATATGAAAAAGGAATCCGGCAGCTGCAGGCTGATTTTTCTGATTCCTTGAACATCAACTTCGGTATTGAACTGGGATTGCAGCCGCATCTGGCGAAGAAGCACCATGAAATACTACAGGAAATGGATTTTGATTTTGTCATCGGATCCTCCCATGTGGTGCACGGCCTCGATCCATATTATCCGGCTTATTATGAAGGACGCAGCGAGCATGCCGCTTATCTGGAATATTTTGAATCCATTCTGGAAAACATCGCTGCCTTTCATGAATTTGATGTATACGGTCACATTGACTATGTGGTTCGTTACGGACCGGAAAAGAACAAAAATTACAGTTATGACAAATACAAAGATGTCATTGACGAGATCCTGCGGCAGCTTATCGCTCACGGTAAGGGTATCGAGCTGAATATGGCCGGATTCAAATATGGTCTCGGGCACCCAAACCCAACGGAAGAAATCCTGCACCGGTATCGGGAGCTGGGAGGTGAGATCATCACCATCGGTGCTGACGGACATGCCCCAGATCAGATTGCCTGGGATTTCGACAAAGTACCACAGCTGCTGAAAGCGGCCGGCTTTGACTACTTTACGGTCTTCACGAAAAGAAAACCGGAATTTCTTCCGGTTTAAATTCAAGTCGAACGCACGTGAGATTTGGGCGTTTTAACACCCAAATCATTTTTTAAAGTCCCTCAATTTTTTTACGCATTGTTTTAACACCTCAACGGTATCGTCCAATTCTTCCGGTGTATTCTGGATACCCAGGGTAAAACGGATAGCCTCATATGCCTGATGTCCGGCATTTCCGATGGCAAGCTGTACATGAGAAGCCTTTTGTTCCCCGGTGGAACATGCAGAAGCGGATGATACACAGATGCCTTCCAGATCCAGCAATGCCACTACCGCCGGACCGTTTACCCCCGCAATGCTGATATTCACATTGTTTGGCAGACGGTTCCGGCGATCCCCGTTGATACTGCTTCCCGGAATTTCTTCCAGCAGCCGCCGGATAAAATAATCACGCAGCCTGCTTTCATATGCCATCTTTTTCTCCAGAATTGCTGCGGAACAGACCGCCGCCCGTCCGATTCCTACAATCCCCGGTACGTTCTCGGTACCGGCCCGCATCTTCCGCTCCTGTCCACCACCATGGATCATCGGCTGAAGCTTCAGTCCCTTTCGGGCATATAAAAATCCGGTTCCTTTTGGCCCGTTAAATTTATGACCACTGGCAGACAGCAGGTCGATATTATCCTCTTTTACATGAATTGGAATCTGGCCGTATGCCTGCACTGCATCCGTATGGAACAGAACCTGTTTCCGATGGGTGATCTGCCCGATCTGACGTATCGGTTGAATACTTCCGATCTCATTGTTTGCATACATTACAGACACCAGCACTGTATCTGATATGATCGCCCGCTCCACCATCTCCGGCTGTACTGTTCCTTCCTTATTCACCGGAAGATAAGTCACACGCACTCCCTGTTTTTCCAGATTTTTACACGTGTTTAAGATTGCATGGTGCTCAATAGACGATGTCACAATGTGTGGTCTCCTTCGTTTTCCATTTTGCACGGCATAGCGCAATGCCCAGTTATCGGATTCTGTTCCTCCCGATGTAAAATAAATAGTGTCATCTTCCACCCCCAGTGTGTCTGCAATCTGTTCCCGGGCTGTCTCAATGGCGCGCTTACTTTCTTCCCCCAGTTCATATCCGGATGATGGATTGCCATAATATCTGCTGTAATAGGGGATCATCGCATCCAACACTTCCGGAAAAGGCTGCGTTGTGGCGGCATGATCCAAATAAATCAACCGTTTCATATAATCATACCATTCCTTTCGGTTCTGACCGATTTTTCTCTGCATATATTTATAAAAAATCCACAGGCAGAAGAGTCTTCTTTCCAATGAAATCATATGCAAATCCCATGAAACAGAACTTTATATCCGGTACGCTGCTGCTGACACTGACCGGAATTTTAAGCAGGATCATCGGTTTTTATTATAAAATATTCCTTTCCCGCAGAATCGGTGCAGAAGGACTTGGAATTTACCAGCTGATATTTCCGGTATTTGCCCTGATCATCTCTGTATCAGCCGCCGGAATCCAGACTGCGATCTCCCGTTACTGTGCCCAATGCAGACAGAAACGCCAGGCCAGAGCCTATCTGAGTGTCGGACTGTCTGGTTCCCTGTTGCTATCTGCCAGCTGTGTCTGGATCATATGGCACTACGCTCCGCAGATCGGGCTTTCCCTGCTGGAAGATGTCCGGACAGTCCCGCTGCTCCGCATCATGACCCTTTCCCTGCCTTTCGCCTGTATCCACGCCTGCATCAACGGCTACTATTATGGTCGAAAAAAAGCCGTCATCCCGGCTATTTCACAGATTCTGGAACAGGTCATCCGTGTCGCAGGCGTCTGGCTCGTGGCTGACATCCAGATGCAGCGGGGACAGCTTGTGACACCACAGATTGCAGTCTGGGGCATTCTGTTTGGCGAACTTGCTTCCTCTCTTTACTCCGTCACCATGGTCTGCTTTTTTTCAGAACGCACGGAAAATAAAAAGACAGTACCAAATCCATCGGTACCGCCTTCTTCTATCCGGCTGACAAAAATTGCAAAGGATCTGTGCTCTATGGCAGTTCCTCTCACCTGCAGCCGTATTTTGTTAAGTTTATGTCAGAGTGCGGAAGCACTGCTGATCCCGATCAAACTCCGGGATTTTGGTTATGCAAACAGTGATGCCCTGAGCGTCTATGGTATCCTGACCGGCATGGTTTTTTCCACCATTATGTTTCCGTGCGTGCTAAGTAATTCCCTGTCTGTTATGCTGCTTCCGGCCATCGCAGAAGCGAATAGCCGGAAACAGTATAACCTGGTGCAAAAAGCCATCCGGAGAACCACACAGCTGTGTGTCATTCTCGGTCTTGTGTGTACCTCCGGATTTCTGCTGTGCGGAAACTGGATCGGCATCCATCTGTTTCACAACACACTGGCAGGTATTTATGTGCGCACCCTGAGCTGGATCTGTCCGTTTTTATTCCTCGCAAGCACACTGTGCAGCATTTTGCACGGACTTGGCAAGGCTACCCTCACCATGCTGATCAACCTGGCTGGTGCCGCCATCCGCATTATATTTGTTTTCGCAGGAATCCCCCGCATTGGACTGAGTGCTTACCTCTGGGGCATGCTGGCCAGCCAGATTCTGATCTGTGCGCTCGCATTTTTCTGTCTGCATCATGCACCTGAATATGTACCTGAGAAGTGAAGCTGAACGCATATTTTTCGGTAAAGCGGACATTCGCAATCCGCTTTCGCTACTTGCTCATGAACGCAGTCGCTTTGCGACCTGTCAGTGGGAGCTTTTAACTCCCACTGACATAAGCATCCCCCGTATCCACCGCTTAGTGCTCTACGCACTTGAAGCGGGGGAATGCTTATTCTGCGTTCATTCTCCGAAGACTTCTCCCAGACGTTCCATCGCTTCCACGATCATACTGCGGGGACTTGCAATATTGATCCGCATAAACCCTGCACCCTCCGGTCCGAACATAGAGCCCTCATTAAACCAGATTCTTGCATCTTTCAGGATTTTCGCATTCAGTGCTTCCGCAGACAGTCCATATTCCCGAAAATCCGCCCAAAGCAGATAGGTTCCCTCCGGCTCGATGAGATGGACTTTGGGCAGATGCTCTGCCAGATAATCACGGATGTATGTAATGTTTCCCTGCAGATATACACGTAATTCATCCAGCCACTGTGCACCATATTCATATGCTGCCTGGCAGGATACCTGTCCGAACAGGTTTGCATCGGAGTAAAATACTTTGTCCATCTCTGCCTGGAAGGTCTTTCTCAGTTCCGGATTCGGGATCATAATATTGGACAGCTGCAGTTCTGCCAAATTAAATGTCTTACTCGGTGCCGTACAGATCACTGCATTGTCTGCATATTCACTCAGTGTACCAAAACTGGTGTGATGATATCCCTCATATACAAAATCACAGTGAATCTCATCCACGATCATGATGACACCATGCTTTTTACAGATTTCGGCAGCCTGACACAGTTCTTCTTTTGTCCAGACACGGGACACCGGGTTATGCGGGCTGCAAAGCAGAAACAGTTTTACCTGTTCTTCTGTGATCTTGCGCTCCATATCTTCATAATCCATGTGATATTTTCCGTTTTCCATAACCAGTGGATTATTCACCAGTTTTCGTCCGTTTTCTTTTACCACATTGGTAAATGGATGATAAACCGGGCGCTGGATCATAACGCTGTCCCCCTCTTTTGTGTAAGCACGGACTGCTGCTGCCAGCGCAAATACCACACCCGGAGTGACGATCACCCAGTCTTTTTCCACCTGCCATCCAAACCGCTCAGAAAACCAGTTTTTCAATGCATGATAATAGCCGTCACCCAGCATGGAATAACCGTATATACCACGATCTGCCACTTCTTTTAACCGTTCTTTCACTTCCGGAACCGTCTCAAAATCCATATCTGCCACCCAGAGTGGTAACGTATCCGCCGGTAATTTTCTTTTTGCAATCATATCCCATTTATAACAGTCCGTTCCATGACGGTCTACTATTTTGTCAAAATCGTATTTCATACATCCTCCTTAATCCTCGTCAAACAGAAAACGGAGCGGATATTTACAATCCACTCCGTCATTTAAAAAATAGTTCGCTCTGCTCACTTCCTGTAACAGCGGATATTCGCAATCCACTTCGTTACTTGCTCATAAAAAATAGTTCGCTCTGCTCACTATTTTTTATACTCGTGATAAGTACTCGCCTGTTCTTGTATCAATCTTGATTACGTCTCCCTCATTTACGAATAACGGAACGTACACAGTAGCACCTGTCTCAACAGTTGCCGGTTTTGTAGCACCTGTTGCTGTATCGCCTTTGAAACCTGGCTCTGTCTCTGTGATAACAAGTTCAACGAACATCGGCGGCTCAACTGCGAAGATATCTCCGTTGTGAGCAAGCATTGTAACTGCCTCGTTCTCTTTTACGAATTTCAGAGCATCACCGATTGCATCTGCACTCAGAGCGATCTGATCATATGTCTCTGTATCCATGAAGTAATATAAATCACCGTCATTGTACAGATACTGTTTCTCAGATCTGTCAACGTGTGCTGTCTCTACATCCTCTGTCGGACGGAATGTTTTCTCTACAACACCACCGGTTTTAATATTTTTTAATCTTGTTCTGATAAAAGCTGCGCCTTTTCCAGGTTTTACGTGCTGGAAATCATCTACTCTGTATACATTGCCTTCCAGCTCGATTGTAACACCTTTTCCGATTACCTTTCCTGCGTTTGCCATTCAAAAATCCTCCTTGTATGTTAAGACTCTCGGTCTTTTCTTCTATTACCACAAATATATGGTAATTATTACTTCTATCTATTCTATATGAAAAACCGTGATTTTTCAACCTTTTTATAGACTATTCCTCAATTTTATGGATCATATCGATACGTGTCTGATGACGGCCACCCTGGAATTTGGCATCCAGCCATGCATCCACAATTGCTTTTGCAGTCTCACTGCCTACAATTCTGGCACCGAAAGCAATGATATTTGCGTTGTTATGTTCTTTTACGAGACGGGCTGTTACCGGCTCAGAACATACTGCCGCACGTACCCCTTTTACTTTGTTTGCAGCGATGGAGATACCGACACCGGTTCCACAGATCAGCACACCACCGTCCGCTTCACCTGCTGCTACCATACGTCCGGCTTTCTCGCCGTACTCCGGATAATTACAGCTGTCATGTGTATCTGTACCGATATTGATCACCTCATGACCTTTCTCTTCCAGATATGCCTTGATCTCATTTTTCAGTTCTACTGCTGCATGGTCATTACCAATTACAAGTTTCATTGTTCTTCCCTCCGTTTTTTCATTTATCCTAGGATTGATTCCTGTCACCGATATCATTTTCATATTCACTGTTTATGTCCGTGACAATCATTTCTCACTCTAATATACTTTTATGTGTCTTTCTGTATCTGCGGTAACCGATCAGCACAATGGCTTCCAACCGCCGTTTTAAAACAATCTGAATTTCTTCCTTCCAGTGGATTTTCTTTACCATTATGGATGGAATTCCTGTCCGATTGGCACCAAACACATCGGTAAACATCTGATCTCCGATAAAAATCGTATTGCCCTTCTCCGTATGCATCTGCTCCATAGCTTTCTCATAATTTTTTGTTGATGGCTTATGCGCATCATAAATATACAGAGAATGCACAGCATCCGCAAATGGTTTTACCCGCGGCTCCTGATTATTAGAAATCAGGCAGGTGGCAAATCCAATCTCATGCAGATGTGCAAAAAGCTGTTTCGCCTGATCATTTGCAGGTGCTCCATGTGTTACCAATGTATTATCAATATCAAAAATCAATCCCCGGTATCCGGACCGGTACAACCGGTCAAAATCAATCTCATATGTAGAGGATACATACAGATCCGGATAAAATTTTTGAAACATAAACCACCTCCGTATTACATGCATAAATTGATGTTTGGGTTAAAAGATGCCATACGAATTGTTTCGTACTCCACAATTCTAACCTCATGAATTTTATTTATCCAACACTTTTTTCAGTTCTTCCACGAACGAATTTACATCTTTGAACTCCCTGTAAACCGATGCAAATCTCACATATGCCACTGCTTCCAGATCCTTGAGCTTATCCATCACCAATTCCCCGATGACACTGCTTGGGATTTCTTTTTCTTCCATATTGAAGATTTCAGTCTCCACCTCATCAATAAGCTGATTGATCTGGTTAACGGACACCGGGCGTTTGTGGCAGGCGCGCAGTACACCATCCTCGATTTTTGAACGGTTATACTGTTCTCTGGTATTGTCTTTTTTTATAATGATCAGCGGAATAGTCTCCACCTTCTCATAAGTCGTAAATCTCTTTGCACAATCATCACAAAGTCTTCTCCGGCGGATGGAATAATTATCATCTGCCGGTCTGGAATCAATGACTCTTGTATTATCGCTGCTGCAATAAGGGCATTTCATCGCTCTTTTCCTCCGTATTTATAAAATTGCTTAAAGTTTACGCAGACATTTTTCTGCACAAATGTCTACCAGTATTACATCCGGTCCGATCCGAACAATTTTTTTCCAGTCTATGACATATTCCGTGTCACAGCCTACCAGATGAAACCACTTCGGAGGTCCCTTTATGATCATCGCACATATCTGTCCACTGCATTCGTCAAATTTCAGATCACAGACACATCCCAGACATTTGCAGTCAGAGACATTGATAACCTCTTTTTTTGAAAATTCACATAAACGCATCCTGCACTTCCCGGATTTTTTTGTTCTTTTATCTTATTCACAGTTGCCAGGAACGTGCATATGATACTGTTTTATGCAGCTATGCTGCTGATGCATCAGATTATTTTTTTATATACGCTTATTCTCTTGTGAACTACCCATTGTTTAAAGCCAATAGGCATCCTGCTTCAATCGTTTTATACATTGAAACGGAACAGGATCACATCGCCGTCCTGTACCACATATTCTTTTCCTTCCAGTCCTACCAGACCTTTTTCACGGGCTGCAGCCAGTGAGCCGCACTCCAGGAGATCTTTGTAGTTTACAACCTCGGCACGGATGAATCCACGCTCAAAATCAGTATGGATCTTTCCGGCTGCCTGCGGAGCTTTGGTTCCTTTTTTGATGGTCCATGCTCGTGTCTCATCCTCACCTGCAGTCAAATAACTCAGCAGACCAAGTAAGCTGTAACTTGCCTTGATCAGTTTCTCCAGACCGGACTGTTTCAGTCCCAGATCTTCCAGGAACATTGCTTTCTCATCATCATCCAGTTCCGCGATCTCCTGCTCAATCTGTGCACAGATAACAAATACTTCAGAGCCTTCCTCTGCAGCCAGTTTGCGTACATTTGCCACATGCGGATTGTTTGCGCCGTCATCAGCCAGATCATCCTCGGATACGTTGGCAGCATAAATCACCGGTTTTGCAGTCAGCAGATTGTAAGAAGCAAACCATTCCTGATCATCTTCATCATCGCCTACCTCAAAGGTTTTTGCCAGCTGACCATCCTCCAGATGTGCTTTGATCTTCTCTAACAATTCCAGCTCTTTTGCCAGTTTCTTATCCATTCTGGCACCTTTGCTTGTTTTGGCGATACGGCGCTCCAGAATTTCGATATCAGAAAAGATCAGCTCCAGATTGATGGTCTCAATATCACGGGCCGGATCTACACTTCCATCTACATGAACAACATTTGGATCCTCAAAGCAACGTACCACATGTACAATTGCATCTACTTCACGGATGTTTGCCAGAAACTGGTTTCCGAGTCCCTCACCTTTGCTGGCTCCTTTTACCAGACCTGCAATATCTACAAACTCAATAACAGCCGGTGTCACTTTCTTGGAATGATACATATCTCCCAGTAATTTCAAGCGCTCATCCGGTACTGCTACGACACCCACATTCGGGTCAATGGTACAAAACGGATAGTTTGCTGACTCAGCACCGGCTTTTGTCAGTGAATTGAACAGGGTACTTTTTCCTACGTTTGGCAGTCCCACGATTCCTAATTTCATTTTCTCTATTTCCTCCTATAAATCCTTTGATTTCAAGGGATTTCAGCATACTTATTTTTGCAAGTGGGCCATTTCGTGGGCCATTACATTGCCACAAGTGCTTCCTGCTACCAATTCCATTTTTTTCTTTTCTTCCTCGGTAATATGAACTGAATGATACCCTTGTCAAATTCTTTTCTTTTTAAATCTTTTCCCATATTTCAGCTTCTTTCATAAGAAGCCCCAATACAGTACCTTGTATTATACCATAGCATTTTATCTTTGTGAATATTCATTTTCATCTAATCTCCTGTCAATGCACCTCATTCATAATCTAAAAAGCGCCGTATTGCTACGACGCTTTTGTCTTGCATAGAAGCTATTCTGTGAGATAACTGATACAGCTATGTGCTGCCACATTTCCTTCTCCCACTGCTTTTGTATACTGATACGGACGACCGGTGCAGTCTCCCGCTGCAAAACAGCCGGGCAGATTTGTTTTCTGGGTGCGATCCACTTTGATATGTCCATTCTCAATCTCTAATCCGGAAACGAGTTTGGAGGGCGCAATGGCATTGCGCAGACAGAAAATGCCGTCAAGCTCCAACACCTTTCCGCTTTTTAACACGAGACCGGTTACCCGGTCACTGCCCTTTATTTCCAACGGAAAGTCTTTCGAAATCGTAACATTCTCTTTTTTTATCTGACTGTCTGAAAACATTGGAAAATAAGTTACCTTTGCTGCCAGATCTGCCAGATATTCTACTTCATGCTCATATTTTGGATCATTACACAGTACTGCGATTTCCTTATCCTTGTAGAACATACCATCGCAGGTAGCGCAATAACTGACACCCCTGCCGAGTAACTCGTCTTCACCCTTCAGCAGTTTTGCTGTCATCACACCCATGGCAAGGATCAGTGTTTTTGCCTCGTAGACTTCATTGTCTGCCAGTACCATGTAATACGTTCCGACTGACATAACATTTGTCACTGTCTTTTCTGTAATATCCAGACCGGCGCTCTGTATGTGATCTGTAAAATGAGAAAACAATTCCTGTCCGGTCAGCTCCGGAAATCCCGGATAATTTGTAATTTTTTCTGCTTTCTGCACTTTATCACTCAGATTTTTGGAACCGAACCATACAAAACTTTTTTTGTAAGTTTTCAGGTTCAATGCTGCAGATAAGCCTGCCGGACCGGTTCCGATAATAATACAATCATACATGTTTGCGCTACCTCCGTAATTCTTTTCCTCAACTTAATCACATTTTTTTCTTCTGTAAATCACAGAAACCACAGTTCTTCTTTCGTCGTTGAAATCGACGCCGCACCTGCATCCAATGCAGCAATAATATCCTCTTTATCGGAAATCAGACCGCCTGCAATCACCGGAACGGACAGTGTTTCTGCCATCTGGCGGATAACCTTTGGCATAACACCGGGCATCAGTTCCACACAATCCGGACGAATCGCTTTTGTACATTTTTCCACATTCTCATAGGCTGCGGAATCAATAACAAAAAAACGGTGCACGGTGTATAGCCCAAGTTCTTTTCCACGGCGGATCTGTGGCTGTTTTGTGGAAATGATTCCATCCGCATTTGTTTCTTTTCGAATATAATCCACACTGATCTCACGACTGGAAAGTCCGTTCACCAGATCCATGTGTACAAATGCAAGTTTCCCTGCGGATTTAACACGATCTACGATTTCTGAAATGGTGCAGACATCTCCGAATAAAATAAATACGATGCTACTCTCGGACTGACAGCAGCGTGCCAGTCCCTCCCTGTCTCTTGCCGCTGCGATCACCGGACAATCTTCCAACTGTTCCTGAAATGAATTCTGAAGCATGCGTTTCTCCTGTCTTCTTCCCTCTGACTGATACTAATAGCGATTTGTGTCCGCTACCATCTGTAAAAATGGGGCATCACACTTCCGACATTTTTACTGACGTTTTTCAACAATAAATAAATAACTTCCGTTTTTCTCCTGAATGCAGAATTCCTGCGCCAGACGGAACTGTGGATGCAGACGCAGCTGCTTTTTCACCAGCCCCATCTCTCTGGAGAAAAAGATCATGCGGCCATCCTCTGTCAGTACCTCATCGGATTTTTCAAAAAATCTGCGGTACAACACATCCAGTTCCGGTTTTGTCAGATTGCCAGCCGGAAGATCTGTGACGATCTCGTCAAATTTATAGTCATGCACAAAATCAAAATAATCACGATTGATATAATTTATCTGCATTCCTGCAATTTTGCTGTTCACCCGTGCTTTTTCAACAGCCTCCCCGAAACTGTCAATGCCATAAGCATTTCGTGCCGGCACCAGAAACCGGCGCTCGATCAGTAATGTTCCTACACCGCAGAACGGATCCAGAATCTGTGCATGCTCCTTCAGATACGGTTTTGCCAGTGCCAGCAGTCCTGCTGCCATAGTTGGTTTCATGCTGGCTGCCACATAATATCTGCGGTAGTCAAACCGGTGATCCGGCAGAGTATACAGCTTAAGCAGCGGTACAAATCCACCCTCACGGTTCTGCAGCAGACGAATTTCAACTTCATAGTGGGAAGTAGAATTGATCAGCTTTCGTGCAAAAGCCTTCTCAATGGCTGCTGCTGTCTGTCTGGAAAAACTGCTCCGCTCCTCAAGAGCCATTCCGCCGGACACACCGATCCGAAAATAGAACGGTGCTTCTCCCTTATGTGTCTCTGCAAGGATCTGCAGCAGATCCGAACCTGCCAGCTGCGCTGCCAGGGTTTCCGGTTCAGAAGACAGGACATGTTTCTCTGTCTGTGTATGAATGACAAAAAGCAATTCCTGAAACGTACGGATCTTCATCGTATCTTCAAAATCAGATACTATGGTACGGACTCCGGATTTCAATATTTTTTTCTTCCCGGTCACTTGCTCTGCCAGCAGATCCCGAAATGCCGGCAATGTTAAAAGCAACACTTCACTGGAACGGTTCCATCCGTTAAACGTATGTTTTTTCACGCCTTTTTTCTGAAGGATCAGTTCCTGCAATGCATGCAGCTCTGCCTGGGTATGCTTCTTTTCCTCTTCCGGAGCATCATATTCTGCCAGTTCCTGCAGCCGCTCTTCCAGCTGAGGCAGATACTCGCTGCAGTCAATCGCAGAAAGTGCCTGCACATAAGCTTCCCGGACAAACAATTTGTCCTCTTCCTCATAAGCATCCATCAGCACATCCAACGCATCCTGACAATGTAATTCGCCGAGAATAGCTGCCGCATTTTTCCGCACCTTCGGGTCTTCATCCACCAGGCATTTCATAATTTCATCCAGACGGTTTCCGGTCATGGTGAGAAACACCTTTTTCTTTGCTTCATCTTTCAATTCTTTTTTCAGGGCAATCAGACTTGCTCTGCGGTCTGTCCCTTTTTTTATTTTTTCATAAAGTTCTCTCATCCATTTTCTCCCGTGTTTTGTGTTCCTGTATTGTTTTCTCCTGCCTGGATCGCTGTATCCACATCTGCCTTAAACTGCTGCCAGGCATCCTCATGCTCCACATAATACAGCGGGCAGAGTTTTCCGGTCACATCATAATGCCGGATCACTTGTTCTGACGTCAGTCCGAATTTGTTGCACAGCCATGCTGTCAGACGTATCACGGACTCATAGGTCTCCCGGTTAAAGGATCCGTCATCCTTTTCGTAACAACATTCAATAGACAGGGTATCACTGTTTCTGTCATTAGAAGCATAGGCAATCTCCGCCGTCGGTATGCACTGCACGATTTCACCTTCCAGACCAACGATAAAATGCGCACTGGCTTTTGTCGTATGTGTATCTTTCAGATTTTCAAAGTAGTTCCGGTTTGCGATCGCTGTTGCTCCCGGATTGGCTGTATAATGGATCACGATACCGTTTACCTGTGTCAGAGCCGTCCCCGGTCGTGAGTACGGATTGACTGTCAGCAGTTCCACATCCAGATCCGGCCGGCTGCCATCAATGGCAGAAAGTCCTGACATCTGCTGTGCCGCATTCTGCGTCTTCTGATGCTGTGCCACACCGAAAATCACAAGAAGAATCACGGTCAGCGTTCCCAATGCCATCCAGACCCTGGACAGATCATACCGCTTCTTTCTATTTTTTCGTTTCTTTTTCTTAGTTGTGCTTTTCTGTACCTTCTTCTGTACTGCCATCGTCTCTGACTTCCTTCATCTGCCAAACTTCGCTCTATGCCAAACGATATCCCGTTTTATCAGTTGTTTTTAAAATAATTACGTGCTGTCTCCAGTGTCTGTGCCAGTTGTTCCTGCGTATGTGCCGCAGAGATAAACATTGCCTCAAACTGCGCCGGAGCCAGGTAAATGCCATGATTCTGCATATAATTGCAATAATCCGCATATGCCTTTGTATCTGACGTCTTGGCAGTCTCATAATCATATACTTCCTGTGTAGTACAGAACATACTTCCCAGAGAACAGATATGGTTTACCTGATATCCTCTGCCGCTCTCATCCACGATTTTCTGCAGTTCTGCAAAGAAAGAATCGGCGGTTTTATTTAATTTTGTATATACTTCTGGATGTTCTTTTAAATAAGTCAGCTGTGCAATACCTGCTGCCATCGCCACCGGATTGCCGCTTAATGTTCCTGCCTGATACACAGCTCCCACCGGAGATACCATTTCCATGATTTCCCTGCGGCCACCGTAAGCACCTACCGGCATACCTGCACCGATGATTTTTCCAAAAGTGGTCAGATCCGGTGTCACACCAAAATGTCCCTGTGCTCCGTCTGCCTGCATACGGAATCCTGTAATTACTTCGTCAAAAATCAGCAGTGAACCATATTTGTCACAGATATCACGCAATCCCTGTAAAAATCCTGGTTTTGGTGGAACCGTACCCATATTTGCTCCCACCGGCTCCACAATGATCGCCGCAATCTGCTCACCATACCGGTCAAAACAGTCCTGCACGCTCTCCAGTGAGTTATAATCTGCTGTTACAGTATCCGCTGTGCAGCCGGCCGGAACGCCCAGAGAATCCGGAACACCTGCTGTCATGACACCAGATCCGGCTTTTACAAGCAACGCATCGGAATGTCCATGATAACAACCGTTAAATTTGATGATTTTGTCTCTGCGTGTAAATCCGCGAGCCACACGCACGGCACTCATCACAGCCTCCGTACCGGAGTTTACCATACGCACCATATCAATAGATGGAACCATACTGCAGACCAGCTTTGCCATATCTACTTCAATAGATGTCGCTGCACCGTAGCTTAATCCGCGTTTTGCATACTCCAGCACTGCATCCAGCACCAGCGGATGGTTATGTCCCAGGATCATCGGTCCCCAGGATCCGATAAAATCAATGTATTCGTTATCATCCTCATCCCACATCAGCGCTTTATCTGCTTTTTTGATAAAACGCGGTGTGGATCCGATCGATCCGAACGCACGGACCGGAGAATTAACGCCACCCGGAATATATTGTACGGCTTCTTTAAAAAGCGCTTCTGATTTTGTGATTGCCATTATCCGATTCTCCCTTCATCCATGCATTTTGCAAGTTCTTCTGCAAAATAGGTAATATAAATATCGGTGCCTGCGCGGAATGCAGATACTGCCATCTCACACATAATGGAAGTTTCATCGATGAAACCTGCTGCTGCAGTAGTTTTTACCATAGAATATTCTCCGCTGACACTGTACGCTGCCACCGGAATATCCGTCATATCCTTTACTTCACGGATCAGATCACCATAAGCCATGGCCGGTTTTACCATAACGATATCTGCTCCCTCCAGCACATCCTGATCTACTTCCTTTAACGCTTCTCTGCGGTTGTGATAATCCATCTGATACGTCTTACGGTCGCCAAATGCCGGTGCGGACTCTGCTGCATCACGGAACGGTCCGTAAAATGCAGAAGCAAATTTTGCAGAATATGCCATGATCGGTGTATTGATATATCCGTTTTTATCCAGAATCTCACGGATTGCACCGACTCTGCCGTCCATCATATCGGAAGGTGCCACCATATCTGCTCCCGCCTGTACCTGAGACAGCGCCGTCTTCTGCAACAGTTCCAATGTCTTATCATTGTCCACATCATGACCGCAGAGCACACCGCAGTGACCATGGGACGTATACTCGCACATGCACACATCACCGATCATATACAGATCCGGGAACAGTTCTTTTGCTTTGCGGAAGCCCTGCTGCACAATACCATCCTGTGCATACGCACCGCTTCCCAGCTCATCCTTGTGATCCGGGATTCCAAAAAGCATGACACCGCCGATCCCTGCTTTACTCAACTGCTCCAGTTTTTCCTCCATACGATCCACACTGTAACGGTACTGTCCCATCATGGATGGAATCTCTTCCTTAATATTTGTTCCTTCTACAATAAACATCGGATAGATCAGAGAAGATTTATCCATTCTGGTCTCCCGAACCATTTTTCTTAAATTTGCACTTGTCCGCAATCTGCGGGGACGATTGATCATTTCCACTTTTATTTCCTCCTCATGCTCGCCTGTCTGTCATTCCTGTCCTACTGTTCTTCTATTACTGAAACAATGGCATCCACAGTCGCTTCTGCTGCCACACAGACATTGGTAAATCCAGCCTTTTCTGCTGCTTCTTTTGTCTGTGCACCAATGCAGACAGCCTGCAGACGGCTGATGTCCGCATCTGCCATCATTTTTCTGAAACCACGTACCGTAGAAGCACTGGTAAATACAATCATTGCTTCTTCTTTTGTCAGATCCGGCAGTTCCACCACCGGTGATTCCTTCTCTATGGTATCATAAATCGGCAAATCTGCAATCGTAACTTTTTTCTGTGCCGTAATTTCCCCGATCAGAGCCTGACTACCAAGTCTTGCCCGTGGAATCAGGATCCGGTCACCGTCTTTGCAGTCCGCTCCGACACACTTTCCAAGATGCACCGCATCATAAATCTCCGGCATCAGATCTGCCATCAGTCCGTAGTTCTGCAGACGGCTGGCTGTGCCGGCTCCGATTACCGCAATCTTTCCGGCACAAAACCGGCGGATATCCATCTTTTTTTCCCGCAGCAGTGCAAAAAAGCAGTCTACTCCGGAAGGTGATGTAAATACGAGATACTGATAGCTCTCCAGCTCCTCCAGGGCAGCTCCCTGCTCCGGCAGTTCCTCTGCCCGATATGGTGCAATGGAAATCGTCGGCAGTTCCAGCACTTCCGCACCCAGGCTGCGCAGACGCTGTGAAATTTCTTCCTGACGTTCCCTCGGACGTGTCACAATGATCTTTTTGCCAGACAATGGCAGCTTTTCATACCATGCAAACTGATCCGCCAGTGCGCACACTTCTCCGATCACAATGATAGCCGGTGTCATCAGCGGATGTTCATGCAGTTCCTCCGGCAGTTTTTCCAGTGTGCTCACCAGCCTTGCCTGACGTGACGTGGTTCCCCGGCTCAGCAGTGCCGCCGGTGTATCTTTTGCTTTTCCGGCATGCATCAGTCCGTCACAGATATCCCCCAGGGCAGATACTCCCATTAAGAATACCAGTGTTCCCTCCAGTTTTGCCAGTGTGGCAAAATCCAGTTCCAGCGGTTCGTCTTTCTTTTTATGTCCTGTAATAATATGTACACTGGAAGCAAAATCCCGATGAGTAATCGGAATTCCGTTATATGCCGGCACTGCAATGGCAGATGTCACACCCGGAACCACCTCATATGGAATCCCATGCTCTGCCAGAAGGGTCAGTTCCTCCCCACCTCTGCCAAAAAGAAACGGATCCCCGCCTTTTAAACGCACGACCCGCTTTCCTTCCTGCGCCTTACGCAGTAACAGCCGGTTCATCTCCTCCTGTGGCATCGTATGATTGCCGGAACGCTTTCCCGCATCAATTTTTTCTGCTGTATCCGGCATCATCAGCAAAATGCTGTCACCCACCAACCGGTCATACACCACGACTTCTGCCTGTTCCAATACGCGTTTTGCTTTTACCGTCAGCAGTTCCGCATCTGACGGGCCGGCTCCTACCAGCCAGACTTTCCCCTGATTCATCTATTTTTCCTCCTGTTTCTGACATAATTCTTTCAGTCTGCGGGCCAGCATGATACCGAGATGTTCCGCCTCGGAAACCGGTGCTTCCTCTACCGCAGTCTCTGCTTTTCCACTGCACTCTTCATAATACAGTCCCCGCAATACTACGGTATCTCCTTTCACCACCGCATGCGCTGCAATAGGCGAGGAACAGCCTCCGTCCAGTTCCCGGATAAAGGCACGTTCACATACAGATGTCACATGGCTTTCCTCAGAACAGAAGCCACGCAGAAAACCGTAGTCTTCTCCTGCCCGGCCCTGCAGTGCCAGTACGCCCTGGCCGGCTGCCGGGATCATTTCCTCCACAGAAAAATACCGGCTGATACGTTGCTCCAACCCCAGCCGCTTCAGTCCGGCTGCTGCCAGAATCGTAGCCGCATACTCACCGGAATCTACTTTTGCCAGCCGTGTATACACATTTCCCCGGATCGGTGCAAAGGTTGCCTCTGGATACATGGCCTGAAACTGCAGCATTCTTCGGCGGCTGGAACAACCCACCGGTTTTGAAAAATCAAGTTCTGCGACTCCCTCCGGCAGTACCAGAACATCTCTTGGATCTTCCCGTTTGGAAAAACCGATCAATGGAAGTTCCTCCGGAATCTGCGCCGGCATATCTTTCAGGCTGTGCACGGACATATCACTGCGTCCATCCATCAAAGCCGCATCCAGTTCCTTTACAAACAACCCTTTTCCACCGATCTGATCCAAATTCCGATCCAGGATCCTGTCTCCGGTCGTTTTCATTGTCACAAGTTCCGGTGTATATTCCGGACAGTTTTCTTTTATATAATCCATCACCATCTCGCTTTGTACCACAGCCAGACGGCTCTCCCTGCTTCCTACTCGAATGTTTTTCATGTTCCTGACTCCTGCTTCACTGATTTTTTTCTTCACTGCCAGTTCTGCCTGCTGACATCTCTTTCCTCTGATATTCAGATTCTTTGCTGTCCTGCTTTTCAGCTCTGTCTATATTCCGGTTCTCAGTCCCCAGTGTTTCTCTGATTCTGGCACTGATCTCCCGTACGTTCCGGTGATCACTGTCATTTGATGTAACACCCACAACGATATTATCTTTCTCGATCAATGCCGGAAACCGGAAATCACACAACGTCTGATCGGATGCCACACTGACCCGGATACCATGCTTTTTACACTCCTCCCAGATGCTATGATCTGTCTCAGGACTATCCGTGGCGGCCAATACAATATCATAGCCAGTTGTCATACCCGGTGTAAATTTTTTCTGCTGCAGGCAGACATACTCCTGCCCATACTGCGCCTGCAGTGCCTGAAATTCTGCACGGATATCCGGTGCCACCACCGTAACCCTGGTTCCAAAACGCAGCAGTGCAGACGTCCTGCGCAATGCAATGATACCTGCACCCACCACCAGCACCCGATATTCCGAAATATCTACAAAAAATGGAAAATATCTCTGCTCCTTTTCCATCGGATCACTCCTTTTTCCACACCTGTCCCAGTGCATCCAGACACTCACGCATCACATCGCTGTCTGCATGATCCCGCACGCCAAACAGCATCTTCTGGAACACTTTTGCAGCTGTCTGCTCCACCGCATCGGCCAGCTGATGACAGACTTCCGGTGCAAACTGCATCTCATGAAAGGTTTTTCCCATCCGCCAGCTGACATCCTGTGCCGCCATCGTTCCCAGTTCCCGTATCTCCGGAATCATATCTTTACACTCATACCAGGATACAAATTCTGCGACTTCCTCTTCCACCAGTTCCTTTGCTGCTTCAATCGAAGCACTCTGCTCCTCTGATACGCCGGTTCCGGTCTGAAAATCATCGATGTTATAGACTTCCGTCTGCGGAAGTTTTCCGATACACGGATCAATATCCCGAGGAACGGCCAGATCGATCAGCGTCAGTGCACCTGTCAGATTCAGTTCCTGTATTTTTTCTTTTTCCAGTGTCAGATTCGGACTGGACGTTGCTGATACTACATACCGGCACTCAGGTATTTTCTCATAACGCTCTCCGTAATGGATCCGTGCACATCCTTCCGGTATCTGCACCTGGCCGCTGCGATACTGTCGCACCGTTACCGTAACAAAAGCCCCCGCTCCCGGAAGGCCCGGGCTGTCAGTCTGCCCATTTCGCCGTTTCCAATCACCAGACACTGTGTACCCCCGAAGGTATGCCCTTCCTGTTCCAACTGTGCAAGAGCTGCCGCAATCGCTGATGTATTCCCTCTCGGAATAGCTACCTGGGTCTTAATCTTCTTTCCAACAGTAACTGCCATGCGAAACAGCGTCTTTAATACGGTATCTGCCACATTACACAATCTTGCATATTCCAGTGCTTCCCGCACCTGTGTCAGAATCTGATCCTCCCCGATAATTCTGGATTTGAGTCCTCCGGTCAGCAAGAAGAGGTGACGTACTGCATCCTCCCCGCTCCGCCTGCAAAACAAATGCTGCAGTTCATCCTGCGCTGTCTGCGGGATCTCCCGGATATGACAGAAAATCCGGTACAGATCAATATCCTCTTCTTTTTGCAGGGATACATACAACTCTGTCCGGTTACAGGTGGACAGCAACACGCAGCCACCCACGCCCTGCTGCCGGATGACTGCCTCCATCAATTCCTTCTGCTTTGCTTTTGTCAGTGAAAACAGCTCACGTTCCGCAACGGTCGCCCTGCTGTGATCAATTCCCATCATCTGTATCTTTCTCATGGTTTCTTTGCACCTCTGCTACTGTCAAGATTATATAATAAGGCATTGCAGATGGCCGCTGCCACATTGCTTCCGCCTTTCCGGCCCCGTGCCACGATATAAGGCACATCCGTTTCCATGATTAATTCTTTTGCCTGCACCACATTCACAAAGCCTACCGGAACACCGATGATCAGCGCCGGTTTCAATTTTCCTTCTATGATCAGTTCATGCAGCCGGATCAATGCTGTCGGTGCATTTCCCACTGCGAAGATCAACGGTCCATTCAGATTTGCCGCCTTGTCAATACTTGCCGCTGCTCTCGTACAGCCTTTCTCTTTTGCGATTGCTGCCACATCTTCATCTGAGATAAAATTATATGCCTGGCCACCCAGATTCTCCAGCGCCCGCTTATTGATCCCGGACCATGCCATTTTCGTATCCGTGATAATGGAGGCTCCCTGTTTCAGTGCATCTGTGGCACGCTCCAGTGCATCCTCTGAAAAAGCCAGTGTCTGCGCATAATCGAAATCCGCACTGGTATGAATCACTCTCTTTATAATATGTGCCTTATCTGCCGGCAGGGAAATCCCCATCTCTGCCAGCTCCTGTCCGATAATCTCCATACTCCGTTTCTCTATGTCCATTGGTTTTACATGTTCAAACTCCATGTTTTTCTCTCCTGCCTGTATCTATTTCAATCCGATTTGTCATTGTATCGATTTATACGCCTGCTTCCACGATCCGGTAGATTGCTTCCATATCCAGATACTGGCGCAGGATCGCTGCCATCTTGTCATATTGCTGTTCCTTATAGGCCGCATAATCAATCTGTGCCAGTCCTTCCGGATCAATCCCCTTGCGCTCTGCCAGTGCACGCACTACCGCATTTACCACATCCATGCTATCAAAAATGCCATGGACATAGGTACCATAGACATTTTCTCCCATGGCACCCTCAGATTTTCGCTCACAAACTGCAGGTTCTCCCTGCTGCCGGTTCGTATCATGAATCTCCGTCAATGTATCTGTACCCTCTTTTCCGATACTCTGTCCCATGTGAATTTCATATCCGCTAAAAGCCACACCGGAAAGTGCCTGTAAAATGCCATGCACACTGCTAAAAGTTCCATCCACCCGGGTTCTCGTTTTCTCTTCTGTGAAAACCGTGCGCATCGGAAGCAGTCCCATGCCACGCATGCTGCCGCCTTCTTCCACTCCGTGCGGATCCTCCAGATATTCACCAAGCATCTGATAACCGCCGCAGATGCCGAAAACCGGACAGCCGGAAGCATGTGCTTTGAGCACAGACGCTTCCACACCTGACTGACGCATCCAGGCCAGATCATGCATGGTATTCTTGGTACCCGGTATCAGAATGAGATCCGGATGGCCCAGCTGTGCCGCACGGGATATATAACGCACGGATACACCCGGAATACTTTCAAAAATATTGAAATCCGTAAAATTGGAAATCCGTGGAAGCCGGATCACTGCCAGATCAATCTGACCAATCTCCTTATGATCACTCATGCGTTCACTGAGGCTGTCCTCATCTTCCACATCAATGTCCATGTACGGTGCCACACCTACCACAGGCTTGCTGCAAAGCTGCTCCAGCATCTCGATTCCCGGATCCAGAATGCTCTTATCTCCCCGGAATTTATTGATCACCAGTCCTTTGACCAGCCGTTTTTCCTCTTCCTCCAGCAACATCATCGTGCCCGCCAGCTGTGCAAACACACCACCACGGTCGATATCTCCTACCAGAAGTACCGGTGCATTCGCCATCTTTGCCATTCCCATATTGACGATATCATCATTTTTCAGATTAATCTCCGCCGGGGAGCCAGCTCCCTCCAGCACAATGATATCTGCCTGTTCTTCCAGGGCATGATACGCCTTCATAATATCCGGCACCAGCTGTTTTTTATATTTGAAATAGTCCCGTGCACTCATGGTAGAGAGTACCTCTCCATTGACGATCACCTGGGAACCAGTATCATTCGTCGGTTTTAATAAAATCGGATTCATGAGAACGGATGGCTCGATTCCTGCCGCCTCCGCCTGCATGACCTGTGCGCGTCCCATCTCCAAACCTTCTCTGGTAATAAAGGAATTCAGCGCCATATTCTGTGACTTAAAGGGTGCCACACGATACCCATCCTGCTTAAATATTCTGCACAGTCCTGCCGCCAGCAGGCTCTTGCCTGCATTTGACATGGTTCCCTGTACCATAATCGATTTTGCCATCCTGTTAACCCTCTCTCTGCTCCAATTCCTGCAATGCCTGCAAAAATGCCCGGTTATCTGCTTCTCCCCGCACTGCGATCCGGTAAAAACCTTCTGTCAGTCCATCATAATTGCCACAGTTGCGTACCATAAATCCGGCACGATACATCCGTGTATCAAATCCCGGTGCTGCCCGGAAAAAAATATAGTTTGCCGCCGAACCGTATACTTTCGCCCCCGCTGCCTCCAGGCCTGCAAGCAGTAGTTTTTTCTGTTCGGTGATCATCTGTCTGCTCACCGCCACAAATTCCTGTTCTCTTGCAGCCGCGATTCCCGCAGCCTGAGCCGGAACCGATACATTCCAGGGCTGGGTCACCTGTTCCATCCGACGGATCAGCTCCGTGTCACTGCAGATACCATACCCGAGCCGCAATCCGGCCATGCCATACATTTTTGTAAATGCCCGCAGCACAAACAGCTTCGGATTCTCTTTTACCCGCGGCAGCAGTGTATGCACACTGCCCTCTTCCAGAAAATCATGAAAACATTCATCCAGCAGCAGACAGGTGTCTGTTTTCTGACAATAGTCTGCCACCTGTTCCAGTACCTCCCGGTCAATCAGTTGTCCGGTGGGATTATTCGGATTGCACAGGCATACCATATCCGTATCCATCGGAATTTCATTCACAAAACGCTTCTGAAGACAGAATGCCTCATCTTCCTTTAAAAGGATCTCACTTATCTGGCATCCCACACTCTCCAGTGCCTGCCGGTACTCATAAAAAGAAGGAATCGGGAGCAGTGCTTTTTGCGGCTTTAATGCCAGCATCAGAGAAAAAATCACATCCGCTGCCCCATTTCCGCAGAAAATCCATTCTGCAGGAACATTTTCTTTTTTTGCAATGGCCGCTTTCAGTTTCTCACACTGTGGATCCGGATAGCAGACCGATGCATCAATAGCATCCTTTGCGGCCTGACGGACGGACTCCGGCATCCCCCGGAAATTAATATTTGCAGAATAATCCACCACTCCCTGATTGCGGTAAATATCTCCACCATGCTTATGCATTGGTCACACCTCTTTCTATTTCATCTGTGTTGTTTTTCTTTTTTACAGAAGCAACAACAGCAGGATTATTTTTATTCCATTGAATACGATCATGCCAAGCGCACTCGCCGCATACAGCAGCCGGTTTGCCCGGGCAATATCCGCAATCTCCACCGGACGGATCGGATCCCCGATGGTTGGTTTCTCATGTTTTTTTCCAAAATACCAGGCATCGCCCGCCAGCTGGACCTGCAATGCCCCTGCCATGACAGATTCCGTCTGTGCTGAATTCGGACTGGCATGACACAGCCGGTCACGTTTAAAAATTTTCCAGGCATTTTTTCCATCCAGTTTTACCAGCGGTGCTGCCAGCACCATCAGGATACCTGAAATTCTGGACGGCAGAAAATTCATCACATCATCAAATTTTGCCGCTGCACGTCCAAAATACAAAAACTTGTCATTTTTATATCCTACCATAGAATCCATGGTATTCACAGCCTTATAAAAATAGCCCAGCACCGGACCACCGATGACCATATAAAACATCGGTGCCAGAATGCCATCCGATGTATTCTCTGCCACTGTTTCAACAGCAGCCTTTACCACACCGGTCTCCGTCAGTTCTTTCGTATCTCTGCCTACGATCATGGACACTGCATACCGTCCGGCTTCCAGACCTTCCTGTTCCAGTGCCTCTGCCACTTTCATACTCTCTGTCTTCAGCGATTTCGTCGCCAGAACCGTATAACACATATACACTTCCACTGCGAATCCCAGCCAGAACCAGAGACGATAACAAAGGAACAGAATTCCAAAAGGGATCGCCGTGGAAATCCCGGTCACCAGAATCACCAGCAAAACACCGCCTGCCAGATCTGCTCTTTCACTTCTGCCCCTGCGCAGTCTTTTCTCAAAAAATGAAATCAGATTCCCAACAAAACAGATGGGATGCCACATACCATGCGGATCTCCGATGCACAGATCCAGCACATAACCGGCCACCAGGGCCGCAATCGTTGTATAAATATACATTGTCTATTTTATGCGGGTTCCGATTCCACAGGTCACACGGTATACTGCCTCTGCCTGCTTTGCCAGTTCACAGCCTATCCGTCCGGTACGCTCCCGCCATGCACGTTCAAATGCATCCATGGGAACGACTCCGCAGCCCAGTTCATCACATACAATGATCTGATCCGGCTCCTGTGCCAGTTTCTCCCGCAACTCCTCTTCTATATTTTGCTCCGCTTTCATACAGTTTTTCACCCATTCATGAAACTGTGGAACTATGGTTCTTTCTCTTCCGGCTTTCTTTTCCTGCTCCCGAAGACTTTCTGCAAATTTCTCTTTTCCCTGATAAGCCCCACCGATCACAAGTATCATATCAAACATACCTCCTTTATTGCAAAATCACCACATACGCCATGGCAAGTTCACAGATCTGCAGAAAAAATCCCTGAATATCTCCGGTGATACCACCAAAAGTTTTTATAGCCATCCGTCTGCAGCAAAGGCATACCACAACCGCAGCCACTGCGGCCGTTGTTCCACGCAGCGGATCAATCAGAAGCATTCCTGCAATGCACAGCAGAATTTCAATCACCAATACGATCTGACACCGTTTCCGGTCTGCTGCCTGTGCAAAAGTAGCCGCCAGTCCGCTGTTTTTTGCACAGGGAAACGTGCAGATACCAAATCCGTTCAGGGCACGGCTCAGGATAAATCCCACTGCCAGAACCCCGATATCTTCCGCCCCGGCCTCCGTCCAGATTCCGAAAGCCGCCAGGAAATAGCCACAGCACACAATGATGGCAAATGCTCCCGCGTGGGAATCCTTCAGGATCTCCAGCCTGCGCTCCCGGGTCTGCCAGGAACTTAACGCATCTGCCGTATCCAGCAATCCGTCCAGGTGGATGCCGCCGGTCACCAGCACCGGGATCAGAACTGCCACCGACGCCCTCAGCATCACACCGAATCCAAACTGATCACTGACCCGGAACCACAACCAGACCAGAACCCCTGCTACTGCTCCGACCCATGGAAAAAAGCAGAGCACATTTTTCATATTTTCTTTGTTCCATTCAATGTGTGGCATCGGTATTTTCGAATACATGGAAAATGCCACAACAATACTCTCCAGAACCTTCATCTGCCAACACTCCTTTATGTATCTGTTCATCTGTTATTTTTGTCCGTAAAGTCTCTTTTCTCACCTTTGACACAAATGGGAATACCGCACACCACTTCATAAACATAATCTGCCATGGCCGCAGCTTCCAGGTTCACTTCCCCAAGGATTTTCCTATACTGCTCTGTTTCCGGATCATACGTCACACCATCCGAAAAAATATCGTTGGTGACAATGACCAGATGTGCGGCAGTCCCGGCCAGATGATGCAGCCCGCATTTTAATACTTCGCTGCAGTCTGCACCTCTGCCCTCCGGTGCAAACACCTCATTCGCCACGAGATTTGACATACATTCCAGCAATGCCGTGCAGCCCCCGGGCAGACAAACTGCTTCCAGATGTGTCCCCTGCTCAATGGTTTCAAACCCCTTCCCGCTTCTAGCCTTCCGGTGTTTCGCAATTCTTGCCCGGCTTTCCTCATCAAAAGCCTGCATCGTTGCAATGTAACACTTTTCTTCCGCCGGCAGTTCCATGCAGATCGTTTCTGCAAATTCGGATTTTCCACTGCCGCTTCCCCCTATTACCAATACTATCATTCCTGTTTTATCGCTTTCTTAATCCAGCGGCTGATACTCAACAATATCCGCCTGTACAAAGGTACTCATTTTGTGATAAATATCTGATGCAAAATCAAGGATCGGGAACAGTGCCACTGCGCCGCTTCCCTCTCCGAGTCTCATCCCACAGGTGAGAAATGCATCTTTCTCTAATGCCTTCAGTAAAATATTTGCGCCCGGCTCCTCTGAAACATGGGATGCCAGAATATAATCCGCACATTCCGGTACCAGTCTCATCGCTGTCAGAGCCGCCACCTGGGAAATAAATCCATCCATTATCACCGGCATCTGCTGTGCAGCACCGCCAAGAAACAGGCCGCACATTCCGGCAATATCCAGTCCGCCGACTTTTGCCAACACATCTAGTGGATCCTCCGGATCCGGCTGATTCACTGCAATGGCCTGTTTTATCGCATGTATTTTCCGCTGCAATCCGTGGCTGGAAAGCCCGGCACCACGACCGGTGACGGTCTCCACATCCAGTCCCAGATATACTGCTGTCATGGCACTGCTGGTAGTAGTGTTGCCGATTCCCATCTCTCCGGTTGCCAGCATTTCATACCCTTGCGCATGGAGTTCTTCTGCTTTTGCAATACCAACTTCAATGGCTGCAACAGCCTGTTCCCTTGTCATGGCAGGCTCTTTCGCCATATTTTTCGTTCCATAAGCGATTTTTCGTTTTTCCACCCGTGGGGTGTCCACTGCCATGCCGATATCCACCGGACAGATCTTGGTTCCGGCCCGTCTGCACATGATCGCTACGCAGGATTTTTCATCCAGGAAGTTCTCCGCAACCGTCGCCGTTACTTCCTGCCCGCACTGGGTCACGCCTTCCTCTACCACACCATTATCCGCACACATGATGACCAGTGCTTTCCGATCAATATGCACATCTCCGGTGCGCTGGATTCCCGCAATCTGGATCAATGCTTTCTCCAGCCGCCCCAGACTTCCTAATGGTTTTCCAAGTCCGTCCCAGTGCTGCTTTGCAGCCGCCATGGCAGCTACATCCACCGGACGGATCTTTTGCATCGTCTCTTCCAGTGTCATCCTTTATACCTCCTGCATGTATCTACAAAATTTAGTGCAAACTCCGGGTTGGAATAATAATACAGATGTGGAAATCCCGCCGCATAGCTGCTTCCTGCCTGCATACAGTCCCATCCACGGCTGCGCATCGGTTTTGCCGCATGAAATGCGTTTCCATTATCCGAACTGTCAAAATAATGAAATTCATGGGCTCTGATACAGTCTCCCGCTCTGCCAAGCATCTGATCCTGTTCAGCTGTCAATTCCACATAGCCAAAACGTCCCAGCTTTCCGGTATAAAAAGCTTTTCCGCTCAAAATCCCTGCCATTGGCCAGTGCTTTTGCTCCATATCCTCCATGCTCTCATGCAGATACATAAAGCCGCCACACTCTGCCAGATACGGCAGTCCTCCGGCAATCTGCTTCCGTATATCCTGCAGCATTCCGGTGTTCTCACTGAGAGCCTGTGCATATAGTTCCGGATATCCGCCTCCGATCAACAGTCCCTGTAACTTTTCCGGAAGTTTTCTGTCATGCAGCGGAGAAAAATACAGGATTTCCGCTCCCAGCTGCCGCAACAGATCCAGATTATCCTCATAGTAAAAGCAAAAAGCTTCGTCCCGGGCGACACCGATACGAATTTGCGGTATCTCATTGTTTTCTAAAGTAGACTTCGTAGTATAGGCCTCCGGTAAAAACTGTTGCAGCGGCTCCCAGGAAAGTGCCGATGCATCTTCTGCCAGCCTGAGAATGGCATCCAGATCCAGTGTCTGCTCCAGAATCTCTGCCAGTTTCTCAATCCGCTCCTGCAGATCCGTCAGTTCATCCGGTGTCACCAGGCCCAGATGCCGGCTCTCAATCACGCAATCCGTCACCTTCGGCACATATCCAAGCACCGGAATCTGACAAAGATCCTCAATCACAGGGCGTAGCTGCCGGCACATAAATTCCGATGTCTGATTCAGAATGACGCCCCGGATATGAGATTCCGGCTTCATCTGCTGAAATCCCCGGATCAGAGCCGCTACAGACAGACTCATCCCACGCATATTGATCACAAGAATCACCGGTGTATCTGTCACATCTGCCAGTTCCCAGGAAGAGGCCACGCAAGTCACACCTGCAACCCCGTCATAAAATCCCATAACGCCTTCCATTACTGCCAGATCTGCATTCTGTGCATGCGTACCAAACAATGCACAGGTCAGATCACGCCCGGTAAAATATGTGTCCAGATTCCGGGATGGCACACCCAGAACTTTGGTATGAAACAACGGATCGATGTAATCCGGTCCGCACTTGAATGAAGCCGGCTGCAGACCTCTGTTTTTCAATGCCTGCAGCAGACCACAGGTGATCAGCGTCTTACCGCTGCCACTGTTTGGTGCCGCCAGCATAAACCGCGGAATCTTTACACCTGCTCCCCCTTTTTCATTCATATTGCATATCCCCCTATTTCTCATTTTCTGACATCAGGATCACACTTTTCCGCCAAAAGAAATCACATATACAGGATTCTGTCCCATCATCAGATGATAAGCTCCCAATTGTTTTGCCTTTCCAATATTCACAGAAGCGATATCCACATCACAAATCTCCCACTCCTGCAGTAAAGCAGTGATTTCCGCCAGTGTTTCCAGTGCGATACAGTTGATCACAATCCGGATCTGCGGATTTCGTTCCCGCAGCCAGCCAATGATCTCCCGCATGTTTCCACCGGTTCCGCCTAAAAATGCATGGGTTGGCGTCTCAAGATCCACAAAGGCATCCGGTGCTTTTCCGTGAATGACCTGCAGATTGGATACCCCGAACTTTCTGCTGTTTTCCCGGATCAGTGCCACAGCCTCTTCCTTCTGTTCGATGGCATATACAATCCCACGGTCTGCCATGCAGGCAGCCTCGATGGAGATCGATCCGGTTCCGGCTCCCACATCATACACAACAGAATCCGCCTGAAGCTGCAGTTTCGACAGAGAAATGCTGCGTACTTCCTCCTTTGTCATTGGCACTTTTGCCCGAATAAACGCTGCATCCGGAATCCCATGAGTGACTACCGGCTCCGTGTGATTTTTCTGTTGTAAGAGCACCACACTGACGCCCTCCACAGAATATGCGGAAAAATCTGCCGGAACACCGGTCGTAATGGATTCCTCCGGATAACTCAGATTTGTCCCTACTGACATAATAAGATCTGTCCGTCTATACTCCAGCAGAAAATCTGCAAGTTCCCGGATACTCTTGGCATCTGAAGCAAGGGTAAATACCTTACCGCTTTTCTTCAGTGCATCTAAAAGATTCAGACTGCGCCCGTGCATACTGGTCAGCAGCATATCATCCCAGGAAGTCTGCAGCTTTGAAGCAAAATAAACACCGCTGGAAATTCCGCAGATAAAGCGCAGCGGATAATCCGCCAATGCTTCCTTCAATTTCTTTGCTCCGCTGTAAAATCCCACATCTCCGGACAGTGCGATCACAATACGGCTGTATGTCGGATGGTTCCGGATATAGTCCGCGATCTGCTTGCTCTCATACATGGAAACCATCGTTTTTCCATCACAAGCACCGTTTGCTGCCATACCGGCGATATCTGTTCTATTTTCCTTTTGGAGTTCCGGACAATTTCTCGACACAGACCAGTGCGCCAGACTGTTTTTCACAGCTTCCAGCATACGCTTTGCGCCAATAATACAATCTGCGTCCCGGCAGGCGCAAAATCCTTCCAGTGTCATACTTTCCGGTGCACCCATTCCAATGCCAAGCAACGTGATTTCCGGCTTCGTTCCGGTCACTGAATGCTCTTTCTGTTTTTTGTGATATTCCTGCAAAATCATAGTTTCCACTTCCTCCAGCGAATATCCGCTTTCCTGCATCGGACGGATGATCACCACGCAGGTGGCTTTCACATCTCCAGCCGCCTGCACTTTATCTGCAAACCCGCCGGCTGCCCCGGATTCCTTCGTTACCAGAAAATCTGCTTTTGTCTCCCGCAGCATCGCCGCATTCAATTCCCTCGAAAACGGTCCCTGCATGCAGATCAGCTGTTTTTTCTGCAATCCGATGCCCTCTGCCACTGCAAATGCCTCTTCCTGCGGAAGCACTCTTGCATACAGACGCTTCTTATCTGTGATCTGTGCCGCAATCTCCGGCAATTCCTTCAACCCTGTGGTCAGAAAGATATTTCCCTGTTGTGCCTCCAGCCAATCCGCCGCTTCCTGACAGGATTTTACGGTTACGATGTGATCATATGCTGACAAGTCCAGCGGTTTACGCAGCAGCCGGATATAGCGTGCCCCGGCTGCTTCACACGCCCGCTTCAGATTTTCCGTCACATCCACTGCATGGGGATGTGTCGCATCGATCACCGCCTGCAGCCCCGTTTTCATCAGTTCCAGGATACAGGCCTGCATCTGTATTTCATCCATCCTGCCGGTATGGACCCGGATCTCCTCTGTCTGCTCCAGCAATTCTTCGCCATATGCCGTCGCCACGCAAAACAATGCCGGAATCTGATTTTTCTGAAAAAACTCTGCCAGCTGCCGCCCCTCACTGGTTCCGGCAAACACCAGATAGCTTATCGCTTTTTTCATACCCGGTATCCCCGCGGAGTCACCATACAGCCGTTGATCTCCCTGGTCTGGGAATTTCCGATAAATACTGTAGTAAACATATCTACCTGCAGATCACGCAATTCTTTTAAAGTATAAATATGCTTCTCTTCCCCGTCTCTGCCAATCTGGCTGACCGTTGCGCACACCAGCGTCTCCGGCTGATACTGTAAAATCAGATCACAGGCTTTCTGCAGATAATCATGACGCTTTTTACTGGAAGGATTATACAGGCAGATTACAAAATCCGCTGCTGCCGCTGCCAGCAGACGTTTTTCAATTTTCTCCCAAGGTGTCAGCAGATCACTCAGGCTGATCAGTGCAAAATCATGGATCAGCGGTGCTCCAAGAACTGCCGCTCCGCCGATAGCTGCGGTCACTCCCGGTATACACTCCACTTCCACATCCGGATACTCCTGTCCGATTTCAAGCATCAGCCCGCTCATACCATAGACTCCGGCATCTCCGCTGCAGATCATAGCCGTTGTCTTTCCTTCTTCTGCCTTTTCAAAAGCCATACGGCAACGCTCTACTTCCTGTTTCATCGGTGTCGTCAGGAACTCTTTTCCTGCAAAATGCTCCCGCACCAGATCTACATAAACGGTATATCCGATAATGACATCACAGGATTCCAGTGCTTTTACCGCACGGATCGTCATCTGTTCATATTCCCCCGGTCCAATTCCAACTACATATATTTTTTTCACGCTCTGTATTCCTCCATATCTTTTTTGTATTCCTTATGTTTCCAACAATGCAACTGTCACACCGTTTCCTGCCTGCTTTCTGCAAATCCATTTCGGATTCTTTCTTTCCTGTTCTTCCAGCGCAGCCACTGCCGCACGTTCACAGACATTTCCGACACCGGTTGTCTGTTTTACAAAATCAGACAACGCATACGCTCCGGGCATCTGTAAAAGCGTTTCCGCAGAAAATGTCACGAACGGAACTTTCCATGTCTCTGCCAGCTGACAAATTGCCCTCTCATGCGTCTTCAGATCAATCGATGCAATTTTGCAGATACTCTCCGGTGCAATCTGATACTGTGCCAATACCCGGTCCACTTGCTGCGCAAGTTCTGCCGGATCCTTGTCCCTGCGGCAGCCGATGCCGAGAACTACCCGCTGCGGAACCAGCCGAAGTACATTGGTCTGCCATCCACTGTGCACAGACACCACGATACCTGCGATCTGCTCCTGTTTTCTTCGCTCTGCCGCATTCCAAAATGCTTCTTTTGTCTCAAACCTGTTAAATTCCTCCGGCAACGCAGCAATATCCACATATCCGGGCTCTGCATAAAAAGGAAGCGGCTCTCCGGTCACAAACACAGCCGCTGCATATTTTGCCAGCGTCCGGTCCGTGATCTGAAGTCCATGTCTGACAGCCCATACATCCACTGCAAGACGCCCGTTGACATCAGACGCTGTGGTGATCACCGGATCTGCCTGCAATCCCTCTGCCAGAAACTGCGTCCAGGCATTCGCGCCTCCCAGATGTCCCGACAAAAGTGAGATCACATGTCCGCCATGTTCATCTGCCACAAGCACCGCCGGATCTGTATATTTGCTGTCCAGAAAGGGTGCTATGGTTCGCACGGCTATCCCGCATGCTCCGATAAAGATCAGCACCTCCGACTGTTCAAATACTGTCTCACACCAGGCCTGCAGTCCCTCTGTCACCGGATAGATATCCGGATGTGTCTCTGCTACCTGCGATCTGCCACTGTATCCTGTCACTGCCGCGCGGTCACCGATTACCTTCCGCATCCGGCAGAAAAGCTGATATCCATTTTCCGTAAAGGATACGATCCTGACTCTGTCCATCACTGTTTCGCTTTTCTGAATTCTGTGGTAAATTCCGGATGATACAGCTCGGATCTGTCATAATTCGTATGTGTCACTGCATCACCGATGATCATCAGGGCTGTCTTTGTGATATTGTGTTCCTTTGCAGTCTGTGCCAGCGTTCCGACGGTACAGATATATTTTTCTTCCTCCGGCCAGGTCGCCTTATATACAATGGCTGCCGGTGTATCCGCTGTGTACCCTCCGGCAATCAGTTCCTTTGAAAGTTCTTCCAGTAAGCCGGTACTGAGGAACACAACCATCGTTGCATGATGCGCTGCAAAAGAAGCAATACGTTCCCGCTCCGGCACCGGTGTCCGTCCTTCCATACGGGTAATGACCACACTCTGTGACACATTCGGAAGCGTATATTCCAGATTCAGGGCTGCTGCAGCTCCGCAAAATGCGCTGACACCCGGGCAGCTCTCATATGGAATGTTCTTCTCATCCAGTCGATCCATCTGTTCACGGATCGCGCCATAAATACATGGATCACCTGTATGCAGACGAACAATCATTTTCTGCTCTGCATGAGCCTGCTCCATCACTTCCAGCACTTCCTCCAGTGTCATCGTCGCACTGTTATACACTTCACATCCTTCTTTTTTATAGGACAGCAGCTCCGGATTAACCAAAGATCCCGCATAAATAATCACATCTGCCTGCTCCAGCAGATTTTTTCCTCTGACGGTGATCAGATCCGGTGCACCGCTTCCTGCTCCTACAAAATAAACCATCTTTATGATCCTCCTCCTGATTTTTATCTCTTATCTTTTCTGTATTATAACTGCGTCTTTCGTTCTTTTATCAGATTTTCCAACAATCGCTCAGCCTGCGTTGTCCGCCCAAGCTCACCCATCGCATTGGAATACAGCACGGCACCGATGATCAGCTGCCCCTGTGCCCGGTGGTTCAGATAATATTCCACATGCTGTGCCACAAGCTGCATGGTATCCGTCCAGTATGGGGTCTGTTTTAAAACAGCAAGTCCTTCATCCGTTGTAACTGCATCCAGTATCTGCTTCGCTGTCCGGACATCCGCTCCTGCCCGCAGGGCATTTGCTGCAAGAATCTCCATCCTTGCATCTGCATCTCTGGAATGGGTGTTCATGATGCCACCGGCTACTTTGATAAATTTCCCGATATGCGCCACGAATAAAATGCCTTTCAGTCCCATATTTACAGCAAAATCAATGGTCTGTCCTACATAATTACTGCATTTTACCGCTTCATCAGCCGCAAAGGGAAAATGACCGGACAGATACTGCAGTCCGTAATTGCCCGGTGCCACCAGCAGATATTGTTTTCCGCCGGAAGCTTTTTGCTTCATCTCCACTTCAATACTGGAGATCAGTGCTTTTTCACTCATAGGTTCCACGATGCCGCTGGTTCCGAGGATTGAGATACCGCCCTGTATGCCGAGTCTCGGATTAAAGGTTTTCTGTGCTGTCTGCGCCCCTTCCGGTACCCGGATACACACTTCGATTCCGCCACAATAACCATGTTTTTCACAGATTTCCTGCACGGCTTCCGTGATCATACGCCGAGGCACTTTATTAATGGCAGGGGCTCCCACCGGCTGTTCCAGACCCGGCAGTGTGATTTTTCCAACCCCTTCTCCGGCAGTAATTCCCACCACTGCAGTTTCCGGTTTTTCCTGCTGCAGCAATTCTGTCTGCCGGCAATCTCCCTGCATCTGTTTTGTATGTAAAAATACCTGCTGCAGTGCCCTGGCCTCTCCCCGGCCGCACAACCGCACAGTTGCATATACCAGCAATCCGCTGGTCACATCCGGATCATCGCCGCCGTCCTTTTTGATCGCACAGGACACACAATCCTTTTTCCGGCTAATGTCCAGCACTTCCAGCCAGAGACGGATTCCTTTGGGGGGCAGCAGTTCTACAACCGGAAGTTCTTTCCGCTCAAACAGCATACTGGCCGCTGCCTTTGCCGCTGCTGCCGCACAGCTGCCTGTGGTATACCCAAAGCGCATTTTTTTCTGATCTTTAATAATAAAATAATCTTCCAATCCGGTTTCCATTTTGCCCGCACCCAGCTCCTCTCTCTTTGACTTTTTCTCTTCTATTGATTTTCCTCCAGAAACGGCAGGATTTTTTCCAGGGACGGATTCTCTGTCTGCGGCATCCATGCTGCAATAATATCAATGGTATCCTCCGGTCCGCCAAATGGCACTGACACAAGCCGCCCTCTTGACTGCAATGGAATCGACAGATAGGATGGCAGAATCGTCACCCCCATATTTGCTGACAGCATCAGAAGAATCGTCTCCACATCCTCGATCTTTGCCACCACATTCGGATGATACCCCCGCTTCCAGAATGTTTCAATGATCCGCTTGTCCTCACCGATCTCACTTTCCGGTGTGCAGGCAAGGATCAGGTTTTCGTCCTTGAGATCTGCTCTCGTCACATACGGCTTCTGTGCCAGGACATGTGTCCGTGGAAATACGGCTGACATCCGCTCCGTGCTCAGTCTGCGCACTTCCACATTCTGATAATACCGCTCTTCAAACATCGGCATCAGCACCAGGTCCAAATCTCCGTTTTTCAACATTTTTAACAGCATGGAGGGACTCTGGTTCGTAAACTTCATGGCAATATTCGGATATTTCTCATTAAACGCCTGAATTTTTTCCGCCAGTCCCGTATTGCCGATGCCCACGGAAAATCCGATCTCCAGTGATCCGATCACTCCGCTGGATGCCTCCCTGGTACGCTCCACCGCCGTATCGATTCGGTTCAGTATTGAAGATGCCTCCTGCAGAAATACTTTTCCCGCCGGAGTCAGAACAACTTTTTTCTTTGTCCGCTCAAACAGGCTGACTCCCAGCTGTTCTTCCAGTGCCTTGATCTGCTGGGTTACCGCCGTCTGGGAAACATACATGGATTCCGCTGCTTTTGTAAAATTCAGTTCATGGGCAACGGCAAGAAAATATTCCAACTGTCTGCTGTTCATTACTGATTGTCACCTTCCGGTTCATTATATTTGACATATCCCGGATGTCTGCCCGGAATCTTGTATCCATTGTTACGCAGATCGATCAGCGCATCAATCTTATCCTGCGGCATGTCCGGTGCACCCCCCAGCAGATGGATATACAGCGAAGTTTTTGCAAACATCTCCAGCGATTCCATCCTGAAGTAAGCTCTGGTCAGACTGTCTCCCACCGTCAGTGCTCCGTGATGTGCCAGTAAAATGGCATCATGATCCTGAAGAAACGGTGCGATGGAATCCGGCACTTCATCTGTGGATGGCTGTGCATACGGAGCGATCGGAACTGCACCGAGATTTACGATAAATTCCATGGCCTGATACCCATCTAGTGCACGCCCCATGGACGCATAGCTTGTTGCGATCGGCGGATGTGCATGTACCACTGCCTTTACATCCTCACGTTCCGCATAACACCGGAAATGCATCTTCATTTCGGAAGATGGTTTGTAGCCTTCTGCCGCAGAGATCACACTTCCGTCCGCAGCAAGATGCACCAGGATCTCCGGTGTCATGGCTGCCTTGCTGACACCGGATGGAGTACACAAGAATGTACCGTCCTCTAATTTTACGGAAACATTTCCATCATTTGCTGCCACGATCCCACGCTGCCACATTTTATGGCAGACATCACAGATTGCTTCCCGTTCTTTCATTGCATTCAATTCCATAGCTGCTCCTCATATCTTTCTAAATACTTCAATTTTGGTAAAATGACGTTTCTATTCACAATATATAACGTTATTTATTTTCCCGTCTTTTTGTGCGGGGTATAATCCCGGTTTCTGCGTTTTGCCACAAAATGATTCAGAATTCCACCGCCTACAATGATAATGGCAGCCACCACCAGTACACGTTTTGCCGCTTCCTGTGGAAGTGCTCCCTTACTTTCAATCGAATCCGCATAAAAGGTCAGTGCATAAGCAATCTCATGAGGTGTTCCCATAGCGGTAGTATCTGCAATGACAGACATCTCACTGTCAAATGCCGTCACCGGAATCGTAAAGGTGGAATACCCGTTCTCATTGGTATTCTCATTTAAAATTTTCTCACCATCCACGATCATATAATCATAATTAGAACTGCTCCACTGCAGTTTTGCATATGCTTTGCCATCTTTCACCAGAAAAACGGTCGGCGATACCACCGTTGCCTTTCCGCTTCCTCCGGTCATGGACACATCAATGGCATATTCCCCATCTTCTTTGTCCACGGACAATGGCTCCGCCTGAACTGTCCGGCACAGACAGACACCAAGCAGCAGACAGCAGCAGACTCCCATCAGGATCCGGTGCCAGATTCCGGTCACTCCCGTCTTCTGTTCTTTTCCTTTTCCTCTGAATCCCGTCTGTTTTTCCATATTCAGCTTCCTTTCCCTGTATTTTTATTCCGATATTTCTGTTGTAAAGCAGACATTCGCAATCCGCTTTCGCTGCTTGCTCATGAACGCAGCTACTTTGCGACCTGCGTCCATAAAGACGATGTTTACAGATTCTTCCGCTTGTAAATAAACCAAAAGGAAAGTGTCAGAAATACCGCCAGATAAATTGCAAGGATCAGAATTCCAATCGGATTGATGGCTTCTCCTTTTGCAATGCTCCGGATCATAGCACTTGTCTGTGACAACGGCAATGCACCGATGACCTGACGGATGCCTTCCGGCATATTATCCATAGCAAAAAATGTATTACACAGATAAGACATCGGCATAATGACATAATTGGAAAACCGCGGCACATCCGTATGATTTTTCGCAATAAAGGAAACTACCACGGCAATCGTTGAAAATACTGCCCCATTCAAAAACATGATCAGGAAAGAAAATCCGTTGAATATTACTCCGGTATGAATCGGCAGGACCAGAAGCATGATCACACATCCCGCATACAGTCCCCGGAGACTTCCGGCAATCACCTGGCCTACAATAAACTGCCAGAGCGGTGTCGGTGAGATCATTACCTGATCAAAAGCCTTCTCATACAGACGCTGTACATTCAGATTCTGTGCAATGGCATTAAAACTGCCCGTCATCGTTGTCAGTGACACCACACCCGGGATCAGGAAATTCAGATATGGTTCCCCGTGGGACACCATCTGGATTCCCATTCCAAACACGATCAGATACATCAGCGGTGCAATCATTGCCGCCAGAGTGATCTTGTAAAAATCTCTGCGGAACTCCGTCCATTTTTCCCATAATACTGTTATAATTCCCATTGACTACCGCTGCCTCTCTTTCTGCTCTGCCCGTGCCACAAAGACATCTTCCAATGTGGTATTGCGCAAAGCAGTCTGACCGGTCAGTCTGCTCAAATGAGCAATAGCATCTTCTCTGTTTTTAAAATAATGACTTTTCAGTCCATCTGATGTCATCTCATCCACTGCAAAATGTCCCAGCTGTTCCACCATTTTCTTTGGTTCACTGACTTCTTCCAGTCTTCCTCGATCCATAAATGCTACCCTCTGGCACAGACTCTCCGCCTCTTCCATATAATGGGTCGTAAGAAGGATCGTAAGATTGTGGTCATTGAGCTGGCGCAGCAGATTCCACATCTGCCGTCTGGAAAGAGCATCCATACCAGCGGTTGGCTCATCCAGCAGCAGGATCTCCGGCTCTGTCAACAAAGCCCGGCAGACCATCAGTTTTCGTTTCATACCACCGGAAAGTTTTCGCACTGTCCTTCTGCGGAAATCGATCAGACCACAAAATTCCAGCAGTTCTTCTGTCTTTTCCCGGATTTTTTTCCGGGGCATAAAGTACAGCCGTCCCTGATATTCCATCACCTCATCCATCGTCATGTCCTGACGCATGGAATACTCCTGGGTAATGACACTGATCTTTCGTTTCAGTCCGGGATTTTTCCGTGAAAGCACTTCCCCGTCCACCCGGATCTCGCCTTCCGTAGGCAGAAGCAGGGTGGACATCAGACTGATTGTTGTAGTCTTTCCGGCTCCGTTTGGCCCCAACAGGCCAAAAAATTCACCGGTTTCGATCCGCAGGTTCAGATGATCCACCGCAGTAAACGTATCAAACTTTTTCGTAAGATCTGACAGTTCTATCATTTTCCGTATTCCATCTCTTTCGCAATGATCAGGGAATAGTATCCGGCATCATCCGGGATTTCATCCACACTGCGGTATACATGTTCCGTCTCCATTCCACAGTTTTCCACCATGGACACCTGCTTTCCGGTCTCCCGCAAAATCTCTTTTACCTGTTTCATCTTCTTTCCGGATTTCATAAATACATAATTACCTTCGGCATCCGGAGTATCACCCAGACGGTGAACAGCAGGTACGATATGCAGAGTCTGATTCCACTCAACCAGCGACTGGTTTGTTCTGGCCGCTGCTGCACAGAAAGAAGTGATACCACTTACCAGCGCAGTCTCATAACCATCATCTTCCACACGTTTCTGCAAATAGGAAAATGTAGAATAGATGGTCGGATCTCCGAGGGTCAGAAACACGATATCTTTTCCCTGATCCAGTACTTCTTCCAGTGCTTTTGCTCCCTTTCTGTGATTTTCCTCCAGTTCCTTTGCATCGTGTGTCATTGGCATATAGATAGAAAGCAATTCTTTGTCTGCCAGTTCCGGCACCGCCTGTACAGCGATCTGGTACGCAACAGTTTCCTTTGCCTCTGCCCCCGGTACTGCAATCACCTCATTCTCGCGGATCATACGAACCGCCTTCAAAGTCATTAATTCCGGATCTCCCGGACCTACTCCTACCCCGTATAAAATTCCTCTCATGTTTCTTATTTCCTTTCTTTCTCAGTTTTTTATTCGAAAAACATTTCTTCCATATAAGCATCGCTGAACTTTTTGTGTGTGGACAGTTCCACATAGCGCATCTCCTGCTGCAGACGGCCCAGTTCCTGTCTGGCTGCCTCTGACACTGCCGCAGACACTGCGCCCTCACCGGCCGCATTTCCTACAGAGATCGTCACCGGCTCCAGTTCCTCCGGGATCAGCCCGATCGCTGCCGCACTCTTTTTGTTCAGAAAACTTCCAAAACCGCCGGCAAGGATCACCTGCTCCACATCGGTTACCGAAATATTCCGCTCGGATAACAGAATCCGGATACCAGCCGCGATCGATGCCTTGGCAAGCTGAAGCTTTCGCACATCTGCCTGGGTCACTTTCACAGTATCCGTCAGATAGACACAGGTACCGTCCTCATCTTCTCCCAGATAACCGGCATATGCTTCCTCCACTTCATCCTCGTCCGCGATCAGACCGGTCTCATCCAACAGCTCTGTTTCCAAAAATACCGCCAGTGCGTCGATCAACCCGGAACCGCAGATTCCCACTGCCGGTGCATCGTTGATCGTGGAACAACAGATTTTTCCATCTTCCAGCCAGACTTTTGAGATAGCTCCGGAAGCTGCCGGCATTCCCATGGCGATCTCCGCTCCTTCAAAAGCCGGTCCTGCCGCTGTCGCACAGCACACATACGAACCGGATTTTCCAAGCACCATCTCTCCGTTGGTACCAATATCCAGCATCAGTGTCTCTTTCTCACCATCTTCTGCCAACACAGAAGAGTGCATCTGTACCGCTGCCAGATCAGCTACAATATCGCCGCCCACATAACCGGCAATGGACGGCACGACATACACAGTCTCACAACCTTCGATACCAATCTGTTTTGCGTCATAACTTTCCCCAAACAGAGACAAAGGCGTAAAAGGTGCCACACCGATACTCTCCGGAGACAATCCGCAGAACAGATGGCTCATGACCGTGTTGCCGGCAACCGCCAGCCGACGGATATCTTCTGTTCTGCCCGCTTTCTGTTTTAACTGCACCAGCATACCATTGATCTGATCCACAATGGCACTCTGCAATTTATCCAGACCGCTGTCCACAGATGCCTGGATCCTGGAGATGACATCTGCGCCAAAACTGCGCTGTGCATTCGGTGCGCTGACTGTACAAAGACGCACTCCGGTTGCTCCATCCAGCAGATGACATACCACAGTGGTCGTTCCGATATCACAGGCCGCCAACAGCCCTTCACCCGCATCTGCCGGATACAGATAGCAGTTTCCATTTTCAGCAATGGCTGACTTCTGCTCTTCTGCAACGGTCACACACATGTCATCTTTACATTGCGTCTGGCATGACAGGACTTTACCAAGTCCCTCCACTGTCACCAGACATTTTTTACAAGTACCGTTTCCACCACAGGGGGCATGTACCTGCGTGATGCCAAGCTCCTGAAACACTTCCAGGAGCGTATGATCTTCCCACGCTCCTGTATACTCTTTCACTTCATTTCCAATTCTGATTTTTACCTTCATTACTGTTACCTGTTCCTTCACTCATCCGTTTGTACAGAAATCTATTTCAGCAAAATACAGCTGCTGTACGCGATGGTATTTTTTCCATAATTATACTTCATGCCAGACTGGATACAGACCTTGCTCACAAACAATCCATACGCTTCCATCGACGGAATGGATTTCTCCGGAAATCTGCATGGTGCATCCGGATAGGTGCATTTTTTGCATACCTGGCAGGCTCCTGCTGCCATCGGAATGCAGTCCGGCTCCTTAGAACGCACATATTCCACCAGCTGTGCAAACCGTGCTTTCTGAGTATGCTCCGTCTCCATCATCGTCTCCACATCAAACTCATCCTCCAGCTGTCCTATCGACTGCACCAGAATACCTCTGGTATACGGTTTCACCCGCTCAGCAATCTCTTCCAGCGTGCCGCATCCCGGCGGGCAGGACCAGTTTCTGTTAAAAGAACGGCAGCGGTCTGCCGCACACATCTGCCGTACTTCCGGCAAAAACTCCAGTGCCTCCACATTCAGCGCACCGGCTTCTTCAAATCCAAAACGTTCTTTTGCATCCTTGATCAATGTCTGTAAATCCATAATAGCTTCCCCCCTCTGATCATTTTTTCAGCAGTGTCTTCTCACCGTCTGTATTATCGAATTTTCCCTGATACTTACTGAAACCCCCAAAAAGTCAGGCATTTGAGCCTGACTCTTCTATCCGGAAATGTAACAATATTTCCGTCATCTCTGATTCATATATCAGTAAATCGACATTCGCAATCCGCTTTTGCTACTTGTTCTGCGTTCAATTATATCTACTGTTACTTCTTATCATCGCAGAAGAAATTGTCTACAAATATTTCCCTCATCGGATTGTAATTATCAATATTCCATGCCATAACAAGGCTTGGATCACTGATGATATCCGTATTCAAAAACCGTACCGTATCGTTATTAGACAGCAGATTCCGTGAATCCAGAATACATACGCCCACACCGGCCTGCACCCAGAGCATCTCCTCCTGCACAGAGCTTGCAAACTTTACCTGAGGATTGAATCCACTCATTTTGCAGGCATCAATGATCAGTTTTGGAGATTCTTCCGAATCTTCCGGGGACACCATAATAAAAGTATCATCTTTGAAATCAGAAAGCTTTACATAAGATGCATTGGCCAACCGGTGATCCTTATGTACCACCACATGATCCCTGGTCTCTTCTATCACACGATACTTCATTTTTTCCCGATGTTCCACATCGAATCTCAATGTAATGATCAAATCGAGCCTACTGCTGTATAGATTCTCTACCAATGCATTAAAACTATAATTCTGTAAATTAATCTTCACATTTGGATAACAATTTGCAAAATGTTTTAATACACCCGGGAACAGGTCTCCCACATAAGTACCGTCCAGAATGCCAATGTTCAATTCACCGCTCAATCCCTGGAAACTATTCAGAGCCTTTGCTACTGTCACATTATATTCATTATAAATCTTTTCAAATCCTTCCAGAAGCACCACTGCTGCCGGTGTCAGCCGTACAGAACGGTTATTTCGGATAAACAGCTGCATATTCAGTTCTGCTTCCATGGAAGCAATCTGACGACTCAGTGCCGGCTGCGTGATAAACAGTTTATCTGCTGCTTTCGTAAAATTCAGACACTTTGCTGCCGTAATAAAATATTTCATCTGAATCATGTTCATAGTGCAAAACCCTCCTGTTTATCCATACTACCATATCTCGCCTGTTTTTGCAAAAAAAACATGCCGATAAAAGGAAGTCCTGCTGTACTTGTCTGTACCACAGGACTTCCTGCACATTACACGGGATTTTTCACCAGATCACACGATGTATGTACTGTCTATTTTCTCTTTTTGCCAAGTGCGGAAAAAACACCCGCACAGATTCCAAACACTGCCATAAATGCGATGATTCCAATCATCCAACCCTGTGTCATCGTAATTGCCAGCATATCAATTTCCCCCTTTAATCTTCTCTTTCTGCCTCTTTAAACAGTTTGCCGATGAAATAACCGGCAATTGTGATTCCAAATACCATAAGTGCACTTTCCAGAACAATATGAGCTACCATCTATCTTTTCCTCCTTTTCCTAGCAAGCCGCTTTTTCTTCTTTGGATAAGCGGAAATATCCAGGTTTTGTTCCAGGCAGCACGGCTGTCAGAACAAGGCCAAGGATCACTGAAACAATCATGCACAGATATACCTGATGGAAATTTACCATTCCCAGACGCTCCTGCAGTCCACAGGTTACCCATACGATATTTGCGATCCATGATACAAACATAGTGATCATTGCAGCTGTAGTATTGCGTTTCCAGCATAAGCCAATAACCAGCATTACAAAAAGCGGTACGCCCCAGGTAAAGATCCAGTTGATCGTTGTTACAACGGTCGGCTGGAAGTTACACAATACGATTGCAAGAATACCTACGATGACGATCATGATTCTCATCACCAGCGTTTTTTCTTTCTCTGTTGCTTCCGGTTTGTATAATCCGCCATACAGATCGTATGCAAAAATAGTTGCCGGGCAAAGGGATGTCATCGCAAACGTGGATAACAGTGCTCCAAGGAAGGATGCACAGATCAGTGCTACTACCCAATGCGGAAGTACTTCAAGCATCATCATCGGTGTCATCATCATCGCGCTGTCGCCAGCCAGTTTATAATATCCAAGTGCCAGTGCTGCCATACCAAGCAGAGCCGGAATGATACAGAACAGACCGTTGACCGGGCTTGCCAGCCAGATAGATTTCTTTACGGATTTAACATCTTTTGCAGCGATACAGGTCTGTAATCCCATCTGGGATACGCCCTGGAACATGGATGTACAGAAAATCGTCGGGATTGCGAATCCGATGATCAGGTTTTTATTTCCAAAGATATCAAGCATCCATGCATTTCCGGAATCTGTAATATTCTGTGCCACATCCTCCCATCCGTTACCCGGAAGGTATACAAACATTGCGATCAGTGCGATGATCAGTGCTGCATACATAAATACCGCATTGATCATATTCAGCCAGGATACTTCTTTCATACCTGCGAGCAGTACATAGAGGATACCGAACGCTCCGCCTACGATTGCACCTACGGTGTAGGACCAGCCGGTACATGCCACGAATGTAACTGCGATACACTGTGTTTCCAGACACAGACATCCGAATACTAACGGTCCCATAACACAGGCGCACAGGATACGCATTTTCTTTCCATATAATTTACCAAACAGATCCGGCATGGTATCTGTTCCGATTTTTCTTACCCATGGACCGGTGATCTGTGTGATCACGATCATCATGACCGTACATGCAATACCAAACCAGGTTGCGATGGAACCCATGGAATAAGCATTCTCACAGGTACCCCAGATATGTGCGGAACCAAGCATGGTCAAAGCAAGTGTGACACCGACCTGTGCAGTCGGCAGCCCTTTTCCTGCAAGTGCAAAGTTTCCTTCCTCCACACTGTGTTTATTTTTTCGGGCAATGACCAGACCGACGCCAACAACCGTTAAAACTTCATAAATAATAACAAATGCCAGTATTCCCCAATTCATAATCTACCTTACCTTCTTTCTCTCAAATCATGAGCTATACATTTTCTCTACACTCCACAGATTTTTTTCCGGAATTTCTTATCTGTTTTTACACTCACATTATAAGTGTTCCCTGCTCCGGAATCCAATTTGTAAAAGTCATTCTGCCATGCAGTTTGGTAATGATTCTTTCTGCATTCATACACTGATACACAACGGTTATCAAAAACACTCTTTCTCGCTTGTTTTTTATACATATTGTATATATTTTATATTTATTTTTTGTTATATTTATATATTCTATCGGTTTTGTCATCGGTTTTGGTTATGATTCTATGCCGTTTGTGTATTCATTTCTTTTATAAGATGATGTTGTGGGCAAACCACCCCTTGGAAATAAACTTTCCAAGGGGTGGTTTGTAAGGATTTGATTATTTGATTATTTCTGCGGATGTGTCTTCAGGAAATCATGTGCAGCCTCACTCATGGCAAGCACATTTTCCGGTTTTGCATCTGACGGGATATCACATCCGGTTGCGATCATACAACCCCAAGGTCCGATATCTTCCAGAAGTTTTGTCACATACTCTTTTACCTCCTCCGGCGTACCAAATGTCATCAGTTCACACGGAACATCACCGAGGATACATACATCTTTTCCAAGTACTTCTCTTGCTTTGCGAATATCTGTTTTGGAATCCAGTGCCAGGATATAGGTCTTGTCTTCCAGACGTTTAAACTTATCCAGATCCAGATTCCAGCAGGAATCCAGATGGAACGTCGGAATGACGTTCATCTCGATACACAGGTCATAGTAAGCTTTAAAGGCCGGCCATACGAATTCATCAAACATCTTCGGGGAAACCAGATCCGGGCCGGTTCTCCATCCTCCAATCCATACGCCCAAGGCATGGGTATCTTTTATCTGCTGTTTATAAGCTTTCAAATTATGCTCCAATACCATATCAAAAATTTCATGCATCAACTCCGGTTCTTCCATCAGATCATCCATAAAGAATGCTTCCAGGGAACGTCCGCCGCAGAAATACTCAAACGGTGTGATCATCAGGAAATCAACGATACACGGAATACCTGCTTCATAAAACTTCTGATAGCAACGGGGATTTGCTTCAAAAAACGGTTTCAGGTTTTCCCAGTTATTGTCACATTTTTCTGCGATAAACTGTTTCTGGAATGCATCCCATCCCATCTCTTTGATCTTCTCATAATCCTCAAACTGCATGTTCTCAAACTCTTTGATCTGCCACATATCATCATCGCCCAGTTCCTGTCCCGGAAGTGCTGCTTTAGACAGCCACTGTGTACCCAGCAGATACGGGGAAAAGATCACATTCTGTGTACCATCTGCTCCAATGCGCTTTAGTTCCGTCAGATTTGCATCGCAGGCTTTATCGAAATCCGTGATATAATCTTTTAATAATACATGCTGTGCCCGTGCAAAATACGCGTTTCCACATGGAACCACCGGTACACGGTCCACCGGCTCACAGCGAACCGCTTTTCTCAATAATTCAAGATTCTCTTCATATTTACCCATAATACATTCCTCCATGTTTGGCAATACTTGTCCTTATTTTTTCCGCCACTGTTCAATGACATTTCTTTTTGATAAATCAAGTATATCTATTATCCTGATGCATGTACACTGAATAAATCCCATCTTGTCATACACTTTAGTTATCATTTGTCCTACCGTCTGGTTATGCTTTTTGAGACAATGCCGGATATCATTTTGCTGAAAAATAACTGGAAGTTTTCTGAAAAAAGTGTATACTGGAAAAAAGACATTTACAAAAATGACTGACAGCGCAGTCTGCCAGTATTATAAGGATAGGGAGGAAATGACCGGCCGCCGGTCAAACTGATACTATGAGATCATTAAATCTGACATTACTTACTGATTTATACGAAATAACAATGATGCAGGGCTATTTCAAAGCCCGGAACAATGACGTGGTTGTATTTGATGCATTTTACCGGGAAAATCCATGTGGTGGCGGCTATGCCATCGCCTGTGGTCTGGAACAGGTCATCGATTACATCAAAAATCTTCAGTTCTCTGCGGACGATATCCGCTATCTGCAGAGTCTGAATATGTTTGACGAAGATTTCTTAAAATATCTGAGTACGTTCCGTTTTTCCGGCAGTATTTATGCAATTCCGGAAGGCACCGTGATGTTCCCCCGTGAGCCATTCATCAAAGTTATCGCACCAATCATGGAAGCACAGCTGGTAGAAACCGCTATTTTAAATATTTTGAACCATCAGAGCCTCATCGCCACAAAAGCAGCCCGTGTCTGCTATGCAGCACAAAACGACGGTGTCATGGAATTCGGCCTGCGCCGTGCACAGGGACCGGATTCCGGTATTTACGGTGCCCGCGCTGCTGTCATTGGCGGCTGCTGCGGAACTTCCAACGTACTTGCAGGACAGATTTTCAACATTCCGGTCAAAGGCACACACGCCCACAGCTGGATCATGAGTTTTCCGGACGAGTACACCGCATTCAAAACATATGCGGAGCTATATCCGAATGCCTGCATTCTGCTGGTCGATACCTATGACACTTTAAAATCCGGTATTCCAAATGCCATCCGCGTATTCCAGGAGATGAAAGATGCCGGTGTAAAACTGCACAATTATGGTATCCGGATGGACAGCGGAGACCTGGCTTATCTGTCCAAGAAAGTACGGCAAATGCTGGATACTGCCGGATTCCCGGATGCCATCATCTCCGCTTCCAACGATCTGGACGAATATCTGATCGAGACCCTGAAGATCCAGGGTGCAAAAATCACCTCCTGGGGTGTCGGTACAAGCCTGATCACCTCCAGAGACTGCCCGGCTTTCGGCGGTGTATACAAACTTGCTGCCATCCGCAATGAAGATGGGCACTTCACACCAAAGATCAAACTTTCTGAAAACACGGAGAAAGTTACCAATCCGGGCAACAAAGAGATTTATCGTATTTATGATAAAGAAACAGGAAAAATCCGTGCAGATCTGATCTGCCTGGCAAATGAAACCTTTGATGAAAATGAAGACATGGTACTCTTTGATCCGAATGAGACATGGAAACGCACTCGCATCGTCGGTGGCACTTACACTATGCGGAAACTTCTGGTTCCGATCTTTGAAGAAGGAAAATGTGTATACACTTCTCCGAGTGTTATGGAAATCCAGTCCATCTGTACACAGGAAAAAGCTACACTATGGGATGAAAATATGCGTTTCGTAAATCCATCCAACGTATATGTGGATCTGTCTGATAACTTATATGACCTGAAACAAAAAGTCTTCAATGAACTCAGTGCGGCAAAATACCACATTGTGTAATGGCTCGCTTCTTAAATTTAATATGAAAACGAAGAATCCTGTCGGGACGCTAGACGTTCACTACCCTCGTTTTGCTTCGGTTTTATCGTGCTCGCTCTCACGCCTGAAAAAGAGGTCGTTCCCGCTCGCACAAAACTCGCAAAACTCAGTCGTTCACTGAATCGCTTACCCTGACAGGATTCTTCGTTTTCTATATTTACCTTATGAATCAGCCAATTCACACCACTGCACTTTATACCACATCAACTTAATCAGAGATGAACTGTACAGAATACTTTTTCCGTTTATTCATTGTGTAAATAGAACAAAACTGAAACTATTCCAACAAAAGGATCGTTGTAAAATTTTCGTCGTGACTGCTGCATCTAGCCCGACCGCGTGAGTGTGTCTGAACCCGCTGGTTTTGCGGGTGAGTTCGCGGGAGCGGTCAGAGATAAGCGATGCAGCTGACACAGAAAATTTTTCATGTCCTTGTTGGAATAGTTTCAGTTTGTTCTTTATAAATAAAAAGAAAATTTAATTAAACCCGATCACTTTCTGGGAGATTTTGTAAATCGTCAGCGACAATTTTCTTCCGCCTTTTCCGGGAAGATTCAATGTCTGTCCCATAATGCGGTTCCGCAGTTTATGGAACAGCCGGATATCCCGGTTCTTGATATAAGTCCAGAGTTCTCTTTTTTTCTCCAGATTCTCCTCCGTACCGGATTTCAGCAGCATCACAGTAGATATCACGGTAATGATTTCCAGATAGTTCATCATATAATGCCGCAGATGGCGGTCTGCTATCTTCCACAAATCATAGGCATCCACCATGATCTTGTTCACTTTGATCTGCTGATCAATGTTTTTGATCATATTCTTTTCATTGACGGACTGATCTTCCCGACCGATATAATAACGGTAAAAATCAACATCCAGATAGTACATCGTTTTTACATATGGAAGTGGCACATATACAAAAAGATTGTCCACGTAAAAGGTATGCTTTGGCAGTACCAGATGACAGTCGCGCAACAGCTGTGTCCGATAAATAACAGAATGCATCAGAATATATTTTCCGATTTTAAAATTCCTTGTCTCTTCCCAGCCGAACAACTGTCCCTGCGGAAGGATATTATGGTAACGGGTCGCAGACTTGTGCTTTGCCCCTTCTTTTTCATATACAAAATTACTGATCATCATATCCAGCATACATCCTGCAGAACAAAGATTATGCAATGCATCCAAAATCTGGCGATAACTTGCTTCATCTACCCAGTCATCGCTGTCTACAACCTTAAAATACAATCCGGTAGCATGATTCAGTCCTGCATTCAATCCGGCACCATGGCCGCCGTTCTCCTGATGAATGGCACGAACAATGGATGGGTATTTTTCCGCATATGCATCTGCAATCGCACCTGTATCATCGGAAGAACCATCGTCTACGATAATAATTTCCACATCTTCTCCACCGATCAGCAACGAATCTACACATCGGCGCATATAATCCTGTGAATTGTAACAGGGCACGGTAAATGTTAATAACTTCATACGATCTCTTTCCCCTTTTTCGTATTCCTTGTTTCCTTTTAGTATACATCACAGTTTTGAAAAAATTAACCTGTTTTTTCTGAATTTTTTCTTACTTCTTTTGTATTCATAGTTTGTTCACATTTTATTTGCAAAAATAACATACTCTCCACATACGAAAGACACAATTTATCTCTATACTTCTAAGTGTAAGATAAATAAAGAACTTACACCAGCCAACATAGCAATTAGCAATTTCTTTTCATAAATCTTTTTCATGTATAGCCGATGCCAACCGCATCGGCTCCTCTTTTCAGTTCCCGCAGAGAACGCTGCTTCTCGAACTCCAGGTTCAGTAAGGTTCCACTATTTTATCTGTAGAACTGACTCATTATTTTTCTTTAAATCTTTCATTTCCCAGCCGGATGTTCATATATTTCGTATAAGCCGCAAATGCCGCCGGGATCGGATACGCTTCCTCCGAATGTGCCGCCTCTACAAACAACAGTCCTGCTTCCTCTCTGGTCAGAGAATCCACTTCTACCATGTACCCCTGCATATGCCATTCCACGTGGGAAAAAATATGTTTTGCTTCTTCAAGACGCTGGATCCGCATGGGATGTAGATGCATATCCTGCACCACCCGCAATGCTTCATCCTCTGTCAGCGTTCCCGGCTCATTTGGAAACTCATACAGACCTGCCAGCAATCCCTTTTTCGGACGTCTTTTCAAAACCACTCGCTCTCCGTCACGGATCACCAGCACCGTGCGTTCCTCGATTCTTCTGCCCTTTGCCTTCTTTTTTACCGGAAGTTCCTGCCAGAGTCCCCGTTTTCTCGTTTCACAGAAAGAATACCAGGGGCACTGGTCACACAAAGGCTCTCCGTTTGGCACACAGACAATGGCTCCAAGTTCCATCAGTGCCTGGTTAAAACTCCCGGCACAGTCCTGTGGAATCACCTGCTGCAGTGCCTGCTCTACCCTCGTTTTTACTGACTGCTTCATAATATCAGAGTTGTCCGCAGATACACGCATCAGGATCCGCAATACATTTCCATCCACCGCAGGCACCGGAATCCCGTATGCAATAGATGCAATTGCGCCCGCTGTATAGTGTCCGATTCCTTTCAGCTCCAGCAGTTTTTCATAATCCGCCGGCAGTTTTCCATCATACTGCTCCATCACCGTCTGTGCCGCGATCTGCATGTTACGCACCCGGTTATAATAACCAAGCCCTTCCCACAGTTTTAACAGCCGTTCTTCCTCACATTCTGCCAGACTTTTCACATCCGGAAGTGCATGCATAAACCGTTCAAAATATGGTTTCACTGCCTCCACACGGGTCTGCTGCAGCATGATCTCCGACACCCAGACACGATAAGGTGTACTTATACTCCTCCAGGGCAGTGTCCGTGCATTTTTTTCAAACCATGCCAGCAAAGGCTTTACAATCTGTTCCAATTGAAATTCTTCCAGCATTTCTATCTTATCTCCTATTATATGTGCTTCCTATTCCTTACAGCCCGTAAGAAATTATCTATCCCGCCAGTAAAGCGTTCATATCATTTAGCACTTTAACAGATATTTTATACTTTTTCTACTAGGAAATGTTCGTTTTATTGTTTTCTTTTTAACAAATATGGTGTATAATCAATTTGTTGAGTAAATTGTATTCTCAGGATACATAAATTACATGTACGTTCCACCCCTTTTAAATGAAGAATTCTAAACTTGTTTAAAGAGATTATGACCGTACATTTACCAAAACAGGAGGTATTTGAAATGAATAATTTACTTTTAGAAGTAGAAGGCCCAATCGCCGTACTTACTATCAACAGACCAAAGGCATTAAATGCCCTGAACAGTGAGACACTGACAGAGTTAAACGAAGTTCTTACTGAGATTGAAGGAAGAGATGACATCAAAGTCGTAATCCTTACCGGTGCCGGCGAAAAATCATTTGTTGCAGGTGCAGACATCTCTGAGATGGTAAACTTCTCCGCAGCAGAAGGACGTGCTTTCGGTATGAGAGCTTCCGAACCATTCTTCAAATTACAGAACATGCGTCAGGTTACAATCGCAGCTGTAAACGGTTTTGCATTAGGCGGTGGATGCGAGATTTCCATGGCTTGTGATATCCGTATTGCTTCTGAAAATGCATTATTCGGACAGCCGGAATGCGGTCTTGGAATTATCCCGGGATTCGGTGGTACACAGAGACTTGCCCGCCTGGTTGGTATGGGACGTGCAAAAGAAATGATCTTTGCATGCCAGAACATTGATGCTGCCGAGGCTTACAGAATCGGTCTTGTAAACAAAGTTGTTCCGCAGGAAGAGCTTATGGCTACTGCTAAAAAATTAGCCGGTAAGATTGCACGTAACGCAAGCTATGCGGTTGCAATTGCAAAAGCTGCTATCAACAATGGTTATGACATGGATATCAAGAATGCGGTTGAGTACGAAGCAAACCTCTTCGGTATGACATGCTCTACACATGACAAAACAGAAGGAATGACTGCTTTCCTTGAGAAACGTAAAGAGAAAAACTTCACAGATTTCTAAATAAAACCGGAATCGTTTCCGAATCTTCTCAGACTGAGTTCAAGTCGAACGCACGTGAGACCTAGTGCGTGATTCTACTCAACTCAGCCTGAAATAAATCAACCATGATAGGGGTGCCACCAAGTACAAGTATGTATTTCTGGCACTCCTTCTTTCATAAAAAAACAAGAAAGTATGCATCGTTTGCACGAAGTGCTGAGGATGTGCAGTGATTCTGAGAAGAATATGTCAGCTTTCGCTGACCAGAATCACGCACCAAGTCTCACGTGCGTTCGTCTTGAACTTACTATTATTGAAAGGAATTGAAAAACATGAACAAAAAAATGATCAGTTTCATTGGCGGTGGAAATATGGCTACTGCCATCATCAGCGGGATCCTCTCTTCCGGACTGTCAGACAGTGACCATATCTGTGCAACTGCCGCACACGAATCTTCTGTTATTCGTCTGAAAGAAACTTTACACATTGAAGCTACTACAGACAACAAAGCCGCTGCTCAAAAAGCAGATATTCTTTTTTTGGCCATAAAACCAAATATGTTTCACAAAGTAATTCCTGAAATCCGACATGCAGTGAAAGAAAATGCGATCATCGTATCAATTGCTGCCGGACAGACGATCGAGCGCATAGAAGAAATATTTGAAAATTCCATCAAATTAGTGCGTGTCATGCCAAATACTCCGGCTATGGTTGGTGCAGCTATGAGTGCTATATGCTGCAACGATGCCGTTACCGATGAAGATCTGGCTGAAATTCAGGCTATTTTCAACAGTTTTGGTAAATCCGAGGTAGTCAGCGAATCTATGATAGATACCGTTATCGGTGTCAGCGGATCTTCTCCTGCATATGTATACATGTTTATTGAAGCAATGGCAGATGCCGCTGTGGCAGATGGCATGCCGCGTGCACAGGCATATAAATTTGCTGCGCAGGCCGTACTTGGTTCCGCCAAGATGGTACTTGAGACAGGAAAGCATCCGGGCGAACTGAAAGATGCTGTATGCTCTCCGGGCGGCACTACCATCGAAGCTGTCGCAACATTGGAAAAAGCGGGCCTGCGCAATGCTGTCATTGAAGCACAGAGAGCATGCGTGCAGAAATCACGAGATATGAATTCTTGATTTTCCGTTTTAGATTAAATTTTATAATACGAACTTCTACAATTTTATCTCAGCCGCTAGAAATCGCTCCTTGAGAGAAAATTGCAGAAGTTCTAAATTTACTCTGTTAAATTTACAGATTTTAGTGTCTCTCTGCACTGCTTACACAACAAAACTCTTGTAATGCCTGCACATAGCCTGCATTATCTACCAAATAACCGGTGCCATGCTCTGCGCCTTCCACCAAAAGCAGTTTTTTCGGTGCGATGCAGTTTTTGGCAGCCTGAATCGTCATTTCCACCGGTACATTACTGTCTGCCATTCCGTGCACAAACAGTACCGGAATCGTATTTTCTTTCATTACTTCCGGCACAGACAATGTTTTCAGCCCATAGTGTGCATAAAAACGACTCCAGATCCCGATTGATACCGTAATCAGATTCCCCTTGCAATGAAACATTGTGTGGATTCTTTTTTTTATAATATCATAAGGCGATGAAAACGCACTGTCCGCCACGATTCCCGTCACATTTTCCGGAAGTTCCATACACACTTCCATCGTTTTTTCTGTGGAAATACTGATTGGAATCAGCTTTTTTTCATGGTGTGCAGTGGCCATCAGCACCGTAGATGCTCCCATGGACAGCCCGGCCAGAATGATTTTCTGATCCGGTCCAAACCGTTTTGCAATATACTGCGCCCACAGACAGCAGTCTCTGCTCTCCAGTACCCCGAATCCGATGTACTTTCCTTCGCTTTCGCCTGCGGCACGCTGATCAATATGTACGATCCGATTACCACATTCATAATACACATGGGAAGAGGCGGAAAAATCCACCTCCGGATGGGTGCGGTATCCATGAAACATCAGTACCGTTCCTTTTGCTCCTGGCTGATCCATCAGACGGCCATGCAGCTTGAAGCCATCCTCAGACCGGATAAAAATATCTTCTGCCTCCTGCCGGTTGATCCATTCGATTCCCTCCTGGATTTCCTCATAATACTGATCCCAGGATGTGCCTTTCAATGCCTCCCGGTCTGCAATATTCAACTCATGTCCACGGCAGATAGCCGTCCGGAATCCCACATATCCAATTACCATCCACAGCAAAATAACAACTGCTGCCACAACGATAAGTATTATCCACATTTATCTCTATCTATATACTCCCTTCTAACACTTCAGGAATATCCTCGCACTATTTCCACATGCATTCGATCTGAATGATATTTCCCCGGAATATAAGTAAAGCGGACATTCGCAATCCGCTTTCGCTACTTGCTCATGAACGCAGTCGCTTTGCGACCTGTCAGTGGGAGCTTTTAACTCCCACTGACATAAGCATCCCCCTTACCCCCCGCTTAGTGCTCTACGCACTTGAAGCGGGGGAATGCTTATTCTGCGTTCATTTTCTTGCTGCATCAGACAGATTAAGCCTTCTTTTCCACTGAAACCTCATCAATCAAGCTAAGTTCTTCCTCTGTAAATCCGGCACTTTCTATCACTTTAATATTATCCAGGATCTGCTGCGGTCTGGATGCCCCGATCAGTACACTGGTGACTACATCATCCTTTAATACCCATTTCAGAGCCATCTGTGCCAGGCTCTCGCCACGCTGTTTTGCGATCTCATTCAACGCCCGGATCTGATGAATCTTACTGTCTGTCAACTGCTCTTTTTTCAGGAACCGGCCATCTGTATTAACGCGGCTGTCAGCAGGAATCCCATTCAGATAACGGTCGGTCAGCATCCCCTGTGCCAATGGACTGAATGCAATGATTCCCTTGCCCTCTTCCTGTGCCGCCTGTTTTAACCCGTTCTGCTCAATGGTACGGTCAAAAATAGAATAACGGTTCTGGTTAATGACAAACGGGCAATGCAGTTCTCTCATAATCGCTGCTGCGCGTTTCATCGTCTCACCGTCATAATTGGAAATTCCGGCATACAATGCTTTTCCGCTTTTTACCGCCTGATCCAGTGCTCCCATAGTCTCCTCTAACGGAGTATTCGGATCCATCCGGTGATGGTAAAAAATATCCACATACTCCAGTCCCAGTCTTTCCAGACTCTGATCCAGACTTGCCAGCAGATATTTACGGCTGCCCCAGTCGCCGTAAGGACCTTTCCACATATCATAACCGGCTTTTGTACTGATGATCAGCTCATCCCGGTAAGCGGTAAAATTCTCTTTCAGCAGTTTTCCTAGATTTGCTTCCGCACTTCCATACTCCGGTCCGTAATTATTGGCCAGATCAAAATGTGTGATACCATTGTCAAAAGCAGTAACTACCATCTGCCGCATATTTTCATATACTCCGGTATCTCCGAAATTGTGCCAGAATCCAAGGGAAACTTCCGGCAGTTTTAAGCCGCTGTTTCCACAACGGTTGTATACCATTTTGTCATATCTTGTCTCTTTTGCCTGATACATGATACTTACCTCCTTTTACTAACTTTTTCTCTATCTGAAATATTTTACCACTACTCCGGTACATTTTCTATTTATATTTCAAGCGGACATTCGCAATCCGCTTTTGCTACTTGCTTATTCTGCGTTCAGGCTCCCAGCAGCACTGCCATGATCGGTATCGTCACCAGTGATAAGATGGTAGAGATTGCCACACCGATGGAAGCGGACTGGCTCTGCCGCGGATACGGTGCCGCACCCATGGCAACCAGAGAAGCTACCGGCATACCTGCACCAATCGTACAGATATTGATCAGTGACACATCCTTTGTCACAAGATGCATGAACAGCCACACGATCACCGGCATCACTGCCAGACGGATCGGAAGCATCGGCCAGATACCACGTTCCTTTTTGATATCACCCAGAGAGGAAGCCGCCATGGATGCTCCGATGATGATCATGGACAACGGTGTCGTGATATTTCCCACAAATCCCACACAGGAGTAGAAAATATCCGGCATCGGAATGTTTGCAAAATAGATGACCAGTGATGCAATGGAAGCAATGATTCCGTTGTTGATAAAACTGCGGAAGTTCATTTTTTCTTTTACATAATTCCCGGACTCGATGGCCGCGTCTTTTTTCAGCAGATGCAGACCCATGGAGAAAAACAGGATACTGAATGGCATGTTGAAGATCGTAATATAAAAAATCGCACTGTCACCATATAACGCCTGTACCACCGGATAACCCATAAATGAGTTATTTGAAAAAATAAGCATGCACATGTAAGTCCCACGCAGATGCGCCGGGACACGCATGATCTTTGTGATGATCCAGGACAGGATCGGAAAGATCACATACATCACCACTCCCGCCAGAAACAGCTTCAGGATCATACCGGTATCTTCATGTGACACGGTAGACAGACTGTTCAGAATAATACATGGACATGTGATCTGTACGATCAGACTTGAAAGTTTCGCGTTAACTTCTTTTGTCAGAATATCTTTCTTAAACAGGTAAAAACCAATCAACATTGCAAACAATAATTTGCACATCGTAGTAACAATTGTCATAATTCCATCTCTCTCCCATTTCCAGCAACAATCCGTATTGCTTTATCTTATTTAAGAATGCCCTCGACATTCTTGCTGCGAGATGCACGTCGTGCAATGCATAGCATATTTTTTTGTGCATCTCTGCAATTCTTTCCGCTATTTACATATCGTATATAATGCATTATTTTACTGATTAAGTGTAACACAACCGCTCTGGTTTGTCATCGCTAATTTGGTCTTACCAGTAATTCGCCTATATTTTTGTAAATTTCGACGAATTCTTTCGTTCTTTTCTCTCATTTTCATTTCTTTTGTACACAAAAAAGATGTCCTATGATATACTAATGACATAATGTTGGGTTCTAAAGATGCCATACGAATTGATCCGTACTTCGTACTCCCACAATTCTACCCAATATTCGCATATCGTGAAGCTGACGCTCCACTTTTATGCAGCTTGGCATCACCATACATAAGGAGGCTATGTACTATTATGAAAAAATTCATTCAGGAATTCAAAGAATTTGCCTTAAAAGGCAATATGATGGATCTTGCCATAGGTATGATCATCGGAAGTGCATTTACCGGCATCGTAAATTCCCTGGTAAATGACATCATCAATCCGATTCTCGGTATCTTTACCGGAAAAATCGATTTTTCCAATCTGTTTCTCACCCTGGACGGTTCCCACTACGAGACACTGGCCGCTGCTGAAAAAGCCGGTGCTGCTGTATTCAAATACGGTTCCTTTATCTCCAATGTGATCAATTTTATCATTATGGCACTGGTTGTATTCTGTATTGTAAAATTCTTAAACAAACTGCGCAGACCGGAACCGGAAAAACCGGCAGCTCCGACCACAAAAAAATGTCCGTACTGTATGTCTGAGATCAGTATCGAAGCAACCCGCTGTCCGAACTGTACTTCCTCTCTCATTGATGTGGACGCAAAAGAATTATCATAAGTATTGTCATAAACTCTGTATCTGTCCGGCAAAATGGCTCTGCACAGATACAGGCTTTTTATAAATGTTTTATTATTTAAGAAATGAGGGCTTGAATTATGTGGGCTTACGAAAGTGTATTTTATCAGATTTATCCGCTTGGATTCTGCGGAGCACCTTTTGAAAATGACGGTGTCCTGACACCGCGGATCCGAAAGGTCATCGACTGGATTCCACACATCAAAAATCTTGGTGCGAATGCGATCTATTTTTCACCGGTATTTGAATCCGATACCCATGGATATAATACCAGAGATTTCCGTAAAATCGACGTACGTCTGGGCACAAACGAAGATTTTGCCGATGTCTGCCAGGCATTGCACAAGGAAGGAATCAAAGTCGTGCTGGACGGCGTATTCAATCATGTCGGCCGCGGATTCTGGGCATTTCAGGATGTCCTGGAAAAACGCTGGGATTCGCCGTACAAAGACTGGTTCCATATCAGCTTTGACGGAAACTCCAACTACAATGACGGGCTGTGGTATGAGGGCTGGGAAGGCAATTATGACCTGGTAAAACTGAATCTCTGCCATCCGGATGTGAAACAGCATATTTTTGACAGTATCCGAAGCTGGGTGGAGGAATTTGATATCGATGGCCTGCGTCTTGATGTAGCCTACTGTCTGGATGAGAACTTTGTACGGGAACTCCGGGCATTCTGTGACAGCCTGAAACCGGATTTCTTCCTGGTGGGTGAAATGCTGCACGGCGATTACAACCGTCTGATGAATGATTCCATGCTGCATTCGGCAACAAACTACGAATGTTACAAAGGACTGTTCTCCAGTTTCAACTCCATGAATATGTTCGAGATCATCCACTCACTCCTGCGTCAATTCGGTCCGGAAAACTGGACACTCTACCGGGGCAAGCATCTGCTCTGCTTTGTAGATAACCACGATGTCAGCCGCATTGCAAGCAATCTGACCAATGAACAGCATCTGCCACTGATCTATGCCCTGTGCTTTGGTATGCCGGGCATTCCGTGTGTATACTATGGAAGTGAATGGGGTGCAAAAGCAAACAAAAGCGAAGGTGATCCGGCATTACGCGCCTGCTTTGATGCTCCGGTGGAAAATGACCTGACCGCATGGATTTCCAAACTTGCTGCCGCAAAAAAAGCCAGCAATGCATTAAATTATGGCGATTTCCGCTCTGTCGTACTGACAAACCGCCAGTGCATTTTTGAACGAAAAACAGATTCCGAACGTGTACTGGTTGCAATTAATGCCGACAACGTACCATATACCGCTCATTTTGACGCAGGCTGTGGCACTGCCGTTGACCTGATCACAGGTAATACACATGATTTTGGTGGAGGCAGTGAACTTCCGCCGTACAGCGCATTTTTCTGGAAATGTGAACGCTAATCGTTACACCTAAGAAATAATCCTGCAAAAACAAAAACTCCGGGTCAGCTTCATACCTTGAAGCCAATCCGGAGTTTTTATTTTTGTTTAATAGTTACCACAGTATCCGTTGTACCTTCTTTTTTCTCATATCAATAAAATGTCCATTTAGCAAGATGTTCTCCTTCATACACAACTTTCAGTGAAAAAAATTGCGGATCATCCGACAGCAGACGTTCTAAAAACAGATGATCTCCCTCCCATGTCGGAAGTGACAATACCTTTTCTTTGTCCACCCATTCCAGTGTACCTTCCCTGCATTCTGTCAATTCTCCGTAAAGCGGACATTCGCAATCCGCTTTCGCTACTTGCTCATGAACGCAGTCGCTTTGCGACCTGCGTTCAAACTCTGTCGCAGTAAACAGATGCATATATTCATCTTCCCATTCATCGGAACAAAACGTCACAATCCCGCGAAACTGATAGGTTGTCAACGTCAGTCCCGTTTCCTCTTTTACTTCACGGATCAGGCACTCATCCGGACTTTCTCCCGGCTCAAACTTTCCACCGACACCGATCCACTTATCATGATTCTCATCATTCTTTTTTTTCGTCCGATGAAGCATCAGATATTTTCCATCTTTTTCTATATAACATAAAGTTGTAAGTCGCATAATATATTTCCACCTTTTTCTATTGCTTTTTGTTCTTCATTTGGAATATACTCGATATATGAATTTAAACGATTAAGGAGTTAATTATGTCATATGCACTTGTCCTTCTCTGTGGCGGACTCAGCACCCGCATGGGCACAAACAAAGCCTTCCTCCCTTTCGGAGAATATACCCTGATGGAATATCAGGTTCGGCGTTTTCGCCCTTACTTTGAAAAAATATATTTATCCGTTCCGAAAATGACAGATTCCTGGATGCAGCTTGCTGCCAGACTGGATTGCACAGCCATTCCTGACTGCGTTGAAAAAATCGGTCCGCTGGGAGGACTGTACAGCTGTCTTTCTGCTGTTACAGAGGATCTGCTGTTTTTCACACCGGTAGATGCACCATTTACAAGCACAAATGCTGCCCTTACAATATGCCAGACACTGGAGCAGGCCATTGAAACGAATCCGTCAAAATATGCCTGCGTCCTAAAACATCCGACCCGCGGAATGCAGCCCCTTTCCGCAGCCTATGCAAAAACCTGCCTTCCTGTCATCAAACACATGATACAGGCAGAAAACTATCGCCTGCGCCAGCTCCTGACACCGGAACACACTGTTATCTCTGACATCCTCGTTCCCCAGGAACACTTTTATAACATGAACGATATGCCATCCTACTACCATGCCCTGCAAATGCTGGCAGAAAAACAGCCCGCACTGTTTCCGCCTGATTTTATTTCTCAATCAGACCAGCCAATTCCATACGTCTCATTTTCTGCAAAATCAGGTACAGGAAAAACAACCTATCTGGAAAAACTGGTTGCCTGCCTGAAAGAAAAAGGACTTCGCATTGCCCTGATCAAACACGACGCGCATGGTTTTGAACTGGATCAGCCCGGAAAAGACAGCTATCGTCTGCGAAAAGCCGGTGTGGATACGATGATCCTGTGCGGTCCCGATCAGACCGCCCGCCTGGAAAACCACACTGCCGGAGAACCGTCTCTGCATCAGCTGATATCCTCTGTGAAAGATGCAGATCTCATCCTGATCGAAGGCTACAAATTCGGATCACAGCCGAAAATTCAGTTACTTCGCAGAGGGTATCATGAGACACCAGTCGGCAACCTTGAAAATACTATTGCCTATGTTGCTGATTTTCCGTATGATCCTACACCCGAAAATCTACCGGTTTTTGATACAACCGAGCCAATGAAATTGGCAGAATTCTTGTTTAGGGTAATTCGGAACAAGCAGTAACGAATTTAAAAGTTGAGCAGTTCTTTTTGTATATAGTCAAAGGTCGCGTAAATAGCCAATTCCTTTCGTTTTTTCTTTTCTCTGTGTAAATCTGCGCATGCGACAAGATGTTTCAAAGATTGGATGCATGCGTGGCACGCGGTGCCATCACGTAAAATGGGCAAATCTGAAAGCAAAATCCAAGACAAGACGGTAGGTTGATTTTCGTCACCGCAGCGAGCATAGCCCGCCTCCGTGAGTGTGTCTGAGCACGCTGTTTTTGCGTGCGAGTTCGCGGGAGGAGGCGGAGATAAGCGGCGCAGCGGAGGTAGAAAATCATCCGTGTCTGTCTGGATTTCTGCTTCAGATTTGCCCTTTACACAGATAAACAAAATTTTATTTTACGGCCCCGATCAGTTCATTGATATCCGCCACACCATGCATCTGCATATACTGCTCGATACCGTCCACGATCTCCATGGTCACCATCGGATTTGCAAAATTTGCAGTTCCGACACTGACAGCCGTAGCTCCTGCCAGAATCAGTTCCAGCGCATCTTCTGTATTCTGGATGCCGCCCATTCCGATGATCGGAAGGTTCACTGCATTTGCCACCTGATATACCATACGGACTGCAATCGGATGTACTGCCGGACCGGACAATCCACCTGTCTTATTTGCAATTGCAAACGCACGTTTGTTGACATCGATCTTCATGCCCGTCAGTGTGTTGATCAGGGACAGGGCATCCGCGCCACCTGCCTCTGCGGCTTTTGCCATCACGGTAATATCTGTAACATTCGGGCTCAGTTTCATGATCACCGGCTGTTTTGCATGCTTTTTCACTTCTCTTGTGATTGCTTCTACGGCTTTCGGATCCTGACCGAAAGCAATACCGCCCTCTTTGACATTTGGGCAGGAAATATTGATTTCCAGCATATCTACCGGCTGATCTGCCAGACGTTCCACCACTTCACAGTAATCCTCAGTGGATTTTCCGCAGACATTTACAATGATCTTTGTATCGTATTTTTTCAGAAATGGAATATCTCTGGACACAAACACATCAATACCCGGATTCTGCAGACCGATGGCATTGAGCATACCGCCGTATACTTCTGCAATACGCGGAGTCGGATTTCCCGGCCACGGAATATTTGCCACACCTTTTGTGACTACTGCGCCCAGGCGATTCAGATCTACAAATTCGGAAAATTCTTCACCGGAACCAAAGGTGCCGGAGGCAACCATAACCGGATTGTCAAATGTTACTCCTGCAATCGTTACTTTTGTATTCATTACAGTTCTACCTCCTCTGCTAAAAATACCGGACCTTCCTTGCAGACACGTTTGTTATGTACATTTGTATGTCCATCTACTTCTTTTGATTTACATACGCAGGCAAGGCATGCACCGATACCGCATGCCATCTTCTCCTCCATGGAGATCCAGCATTCCATATGGTTTTCAGACGCATATTGTTTCAATGCACGGAGCATCGGTGTCGGACCACACGCATAGATGACTTCCGCATCCAGCTCATTCTCCCGGATCGCATCCAGGACATTTCCTTTTGATCCCACACTGCCATCCTCTGTGGCAATATATACTTCCCCCTGTTTTTTGAACTCATCCAGAAGGAACATATCGCTGTTGCGGTAACCGAGGATGATCTGTTTTTCACAGTTTAACTGTTTTGCAAGTTCCAGCATTGGCGGAATACCGATACCGCCACCGATCAGAAATGCTTTTTTGCTCTTTAACGGGAAACCGTTTCCAAGCGGTCCCATCACAGAGAGATGATCTCCGGTCTGCTTCTGGGAAAATTCTTCGGTTCCTGCGCCTGCAATACGATATACCAGATGCAGGGCACAATCCTCTTTATCAATTTCGCAGATACTGATCGGACGCGGGAGCAATCTGCTTCCATCCTCACAGTAAATAGAAATAAACTGTCCAGCCTTTGCATACTGTGCGATTTTATCTGTTTTGATCCACAGGCTGTAAATCGCCGGAGCAATCTCCTCCTGGCTGATGATCACTGCCTGCTCTTTGAATTTCTCTGCCATTTCCTTCTCCTTTTATTTCAGTGCGGAAGCGATGTCCTCGATCATATCAATAACTGCCTGACGGGAAGCATCTGCAAAATTTTCTGCGCCAAACTGAGCATATTTCTCCTGTTTGTAAGCAGCAATGATACCTCTGGAAGAATTTACGATTGCTCCCAGACCGTCTTTATTGAAATAATGAGTCAGATCCTTACCTTTTCCACCCTGTGCACCATAACCAGGTACCAGGATGAAGCTCTTTGGCATTACCTGACGCAATACTTTGCCAACCTCCGGATAAGTAGCGCCTACAACAGCTCCGATATAGCTGTACTCGTCGCCCATGACATCTTCTCCCCATGCAGCTACTTTCTCAGCCACATGCTCGTACAGTGGTTTTCCGTCAATGAGACGATCCTGGAACTCACCGCTGGACGGATTGGATGTTTTTACAAGGATGAACAGACCCTTTTTCTCCTCTTTACACACATCTGCAAATGGTTTGATTCCATCGGTACCAAGGTACGGGTTTACAGTTGCGAAATCTTCATTAAACGTACGGTATGTCTTGCTTCCTACCTGGACTTTTCCAAGATGTCCGGTTGCATAAGCTGCGGAAGTAGAACCGATATCTCCACGCTTTACATCACCGATCACTACCAGATCTTTCTCATGACAATAATCAACGGTTTTCTGGAATGCTTTCAGACCTTCCACACCAAACTGCTCATACATGGCGATCTGCGGCTTTACTGCCGGGATCAGATCGTAAGTGCTGTCGATGATCTGCTTGTTGTACTGCCAGATGGCATCTGCGGCACCTTCCAGTGTCTCTCCATACTCATCAAAAGATTTTTTCTGAATATGCTCCGGTACATAGGAAAGCATCGGATCTAAGCCGACAACGATTGGTGCGCCTGTTTTCTTGATTTTCTCTACTAACTTGTTGATCATTATACTTCGTTCTCCTCTTTCTGAAATGATATATAGTTTATTTTTGGGGGAAGATCCTGTCTATTTCTCCTGATACACGATTTCTCCGTCCACGATGGTTGCCATGACTTTTCCGGTCACTTTTTTACCACCAAACGGCGTATTTTTGCCCTTGGATAAAAACTCTGCCGGATCAATGACCCACTCACATTCCGGGTCAAAAATCGTCAGATCCGCCGGACTTCCGGCCTCCACGGTTCCTTTATCCAGACCAAGGATCTTCGCCGGATTGTAACTCATCTTCTCTGCCATCTGCATCGGAGTCAGAATACCCGGTTTTACCAGCGCTGTATAAGTCAGTGCTGCCGCAGTCTCCAGTCCGACAATGCCAAACGGTGCTTTCTGGATGCCCTGCTCCTTCTCACTGGCTGCGTGAGGTGCATGATCCGTTGCGATCACGTCCATGATATCATCAGCCAGACCTTTCTGTAACGCCTCCACATCTTCTTTCGTACGAAGTGGCGGATTCATTTTGTAATTACCATCATCCTCTGTGATATCATCGGATGTCATACAGAAATGATGTGGGCATACTTCAGCTGTCACCGGCAGACCTTCTTCTTTTGCCAGTTCTACCATACGCACGCTATCCTTTGTAGAGCAGTGGCACAGATGCAGGCGTACTCCGGTCTCTTTGGCCAGCAGGATATCCCGCGCCACAATAACGTCCTCCACAGAGTTCGTAATGCCTGCAAATCCGAGTTCGTTTGCTTTCGCATCCGCATTCATCACACCACCATGCACCATATTGATATCTTCGCAGTGCGCAAGAACGACAAGTCCTTCCTCAGCGGCTGCCTGCATACCTTCCCGGTAAAGCTGTGCGTTCATAACTGATTTGCCATCTTCGCTGATAGTCCGGCTTCCGGCTGCCGCCATTCCGTGAATATCTGCCAGTTCCTCGCCTTTCTGACCTTTCGTCACCGCTCCGGTCTGCAGCACGTGCACTTTCGTCACAGCCTCTGCTTTATGCTTCACATAATCGATCACGTCCGGACGGTCTGCCACCGGTTTTGTATTCGGCATGGCAACGATGGTCGTAAATCCTCCGTGAAGTGCTGCTGCACCGCCTGTCTGGATATCTTCTTTGTACTCCAGACCCGGATCCCGCAGATGCACATGCAGATCGATAAATCCTGGCATGACATAACAGCCTTTCGCATCATAAACCTCATCTGCTTTCTCTTTTATCGCAGGTGCAACCTCAGCCACTGTCCCGTCTTTGATCAGAACATCTGCCTTTGTCATCGTTTTGTCGCCGGGATTGATGACTGTTCCGTTTTTTATCAAAAGTACCATCCTTGACTGTCTTCCTTTCTTCCCATGTATTTATAACAGTTTTCTTCTTCCGATTCCATTTGCAGAAGCAGCTTTTTGATACATCACTTCTGCATGGAATCATTATTCTTTATTTTATCATTTTCAACACTTCGCCGCAATGTTTTATTACAGTTCCGGTGGCACATAAGCCTCCACATAGATGCCTTCCGGTGTATACTCTTCCTTCAGTAATTCTCCATATTTACGGATTTTCTGAATCTCTCCGGCCTTTTCATATGGAAATGTATGCTTGAGCAGCACTTTTCCATCCCGGAGCATATCCTCGAATACTTCTTTCAGTGTATCCAGTCCCATGCCGGTCTTCGCAGAAATACGCAATGTCTTATCTGCCCGGAAATCCTGCAAGATTTCCTCTCCGGTGATCCGGTCACATTTATTAAATACCGTAAGAATCTTCTTATCCACGACACCAAGATCCTGCAGCGTCATATACACGACGTGCATCTGTGCATCCCACTGCGGATTGGAAGCATCTACCACATGAATAATAAAATCCGCATATTTCGCCTCTTCCAGTGTGCTCTTAAAAGCATCTACCAGATGATGCGGCAGCTTCCGGATAAAACCTACGGTATCTGTCAGCATCAGGTTCTGGTGATTGGATAATTCCAACATTCTTGTCGTCGGATCCAATGTTGCAAACAGCTGATCTTCCTCCAGAACATCTGCATCCGTCAGCGTATTCAGAAGCGTGGATTTTCCTGCATTGGTATAACCAACGATAGCTGCCACTTTTGTGTGACTCTTCATCCTCTGGCTCCTGGTCAGTTCCCTGTGCCGCACTACTTCCTTCAATTCCCGGTTGAGCTGTGCCGTCCGGTGACCGATGAGACGCCGGTCGATCTCCAGCTTTTTCTCACCCGGTCCTCGGGTTCCGATACCGCCGCCCAGACGGGACATGGATCGTCCGAAGCCCGCCAGTCTGCTGGCACGATACTTCAGCTGCGCCAGCTCTACCTGTATCTTTCCTTCACTGGTCCGTGCCCGTGCCGCAAATATATCAAGGATCAGCAATGTACGATCCATGACCTTGCTGTCCAGTACCTGCTCCATATTTCTCATCTGGATCGGGGAAAGTTCATCATCACAGATGATTCCGGTTGCCTCCTTTTCCCAGATCATATCCCGGATTTCTTCCAGTTTACCGGTTCCTACATAAGTTCCCGGATGCATGTGTTCCAGATTCTGGATCACCGTGCCTACTACTTCAGCTCCTGCCGTGGCTGCCAGTTCTGCCAGCTCCGCCAGGGAACTCTCTGTATCATCGCCGTTTCGCTCACTGATTCCCACCAGGATCACGCGCTCCACCGGCTGTTCATTTTCGTATACGATTCCCACTTACTGTCCGTTTCCTTCCGTTGTTGTATCTGCCGCTGTATCATCCGCCTGCTGCGTATTGTCAGTTCCGGTATTCTCCAGTCCGGTAAGTACCCTGGTCTGCAGAAATTCATACTCTTTCTGCATCGTCTCATCTTCCGGATAATCTGCCACATAGTCTTTTGCCTCTTCCAGTGCAGATGCAAAATCACCGTTTTTCTCATATACAGCCACCAGAGCTTTCTGCAGCTCTTTCACCTGATCTCCGCTGGCTGCTTCCATGGCATCTTTATAATACGTTGCCGCATCCGCATAATCCCCTGCATCTGCAGCAATGGACGCCAGCTGTTCCAGCGCATCCGCATCTTTTGGATGTTTTTCCATATATTTCTGGAATGCAGCCTTTGCATCCTCCGTCTTTTTCTCTGAAGTATACAGTTTGCCAAGCGCCAGATATGCTCTGTCCGCACCCTTATCTGCCGCCTGTGTCAGCATTTTGACCGCATTTTCCGTATCACCTTTGATGACATACAGTTTCCCGATATTTTCATAATCAGATGCAGAAGATGGTTTCAGTTTCAACCCCTGCTCCAGATATTTCTGTGCTTCCTGCGTCCTGCCTGCATTCTGCAGATTCTCGCTGATATGTCCATACAGTTCCGCATCCGAATCATTCAGGGACACTGCCTTATCATAATCCTTCAGGCAGGCATCCGGCTGTCCGTCTGCCAGCAATACACTTCCTCTGAGATAGTATACTTCCCAGTTTTTCTTATCATAATCCACCAGTCCGTCATAAGTCTTGATGGCTGCCTTGGTATCTCCGGATTTGTACTGTGCCAGTGCCTTGTAGTAGCACACATCCAATTCCTGTGCACGGATCCTTCCCAGAGACTGATCCAGAGCCTTCTGAAAACTGCTGACCGCATCCTCATATTTGGCTTCTTTCATCTGACTGATACCAAGCTGCTTATATTCCAGTGCCTTCTTCTCTGATTTGCTGGTACAGCCGCCCAGGAAAAGGGACATGCCCAGCAGACCGGTCAGAAAAAGCACCATTCCTTTTTTCTTCATATCGCTTCTCATTCCTCCATATTCCACCCATGTACCCCCGGAATCTGACCTCTTTGTTTCAGAAACCACGGTACACTGCACTTCCTTATAGTATGCCATGAATAAAGACGCACTGCAAGAAAATTTATCTCAGTCAAGAAGACTCCCACTTTCACATATTTCCCACAAAAGGCCTGCCACATGTTTTCCTGCATGTAACAGACCTTTCTTGCATCCTGCTCTATCCTATAAGTCAATATTGGAAGAATTCAGATATTTCTCCTGCTCCGGTGTCAATGTATCAATGGATTTGCCAAGGAAACGAAGTTTTCTGTTGGCAACTTCCAGATCTACGTTACGCGGAACACTGATCAGTTTCTCTGTCAGATTGTTCGCATTTTCTACCAGATATTTTGCACTCAGTGCCTGAATTGCGAAACTCATATCCATGATTTCTGCCGGATGACCATCACCTGCTGCCAGATTGACCAGACGACCTTCTGCCAGTACATAGATCCATTTATCCTCAGAAATCTGATAACCTACGATATTTTTACGCTGATCAATGGTATCCAGTGCGATCTCACGAAGACGTTTCATGTCGATCTCTACATCAAAATGTCCTGCGTTGCACAGGATTGCGCCATTTTTCATCACTTTGAAATCGTCCTCGCTGATGACGCCGGCACAACCGGTTACTGTGATAAAGAAATCACCGATCTTTGCTGCCTCGTTCATCGGCATTACATCAAATCCGTCCATCACTGCCTCAATCGCCTTGATCGGGTCTACTTCAGTCACAATAACTTTTGCACCCAGACCTTTGGCACGCATAGCCACGCCTTTTCCACACCAGCCATATCCTGCAACAACCACATATTTGCCTGCCACAATCAGGTTTGTGGTACGGTTGATACCGTCAAATACAGACTGTCCGGTTCCGTAACGGTTGTCAAACAGATGTTTGCAGTCTGCATTATTTACCAATACCATCGGGAATTTCAGTTCATCATTTTTTGCCATGGCGATCAGGCGGATGATACCGGTTGTCGTCTCCTCACAACCTCCGATGACATACTGCAGTTTATCCTGCATCTTTGTATGAAGCATATGCACCAGATCACCGCCGTCATCAATGATGATATTGCAGTTGTTCTCCAGAACACTTGTGATATGCTGATCATATTCTTCCGGTGTACAGTCATACCATGCATATACATTTAAACCGTCAGCCACCAGTGCTGCCGCCACATCATCCTGTGTGGAAAGCGGGTTACTTCCTGTGATATACATTTCCGCACCGCCTGCTGCCAGTACCTTGCACAGATATGCGGTCTTTGCCTCCAGATGAATGGAAAGAGCAATACGGATGCCCTCAAAAGGTCTTTCTTTGGAAAAATCATCTTCCAGACTGCGAAGCAGCGGACAGTTTTTCCGAACCCAGTCTATTTTGTGTGCTCCGGATGGAGCAAGATTGATATCTTTGATTGCGCTCATTCATTTCCTCCTGTATCTTGTAAACTATACTCTCATTTATCGAAGTTACCTGTGTAATTATCGTAGTTACCTGTGTGCTGTGATGTGAGTATCAAAAATAGCATTTATCACTCACGATTGTTCTTCTTCACTCTGCTGCCGTTCCTTTTCCGCAATGATCGCTTCATTCAGTGACAGCATTTTCGCATCCAGCTTGGACGTGATTGCCGCACAATCCCGCAGTTCCCGGCTGATATACTCCGGAGCATTTCCCTCAAATTTGTAATAGATCTTATGCTCCAGGCTTGCCCAGAAATCCATGGCAATGGTCCTGATCTGAATCTCTACTTTCGTCGGATTGATCCCGTTGGTGGTCTGTATCGGAACCGTGATCAGCATGTGATAGCTGCGGTATCCGCTCTCCTTTGGATGCTTCATATAATCTTTGATATAAAGAATCGTAAATTCTTTCTGCTTTCCAATCATCTCTGCCAGACGATAGATATCGGATGTAAAGGAGCACACGATACGCACACCTGCAATATCATTGATATGCTCCACCATGTTTTCCATGGTATTTTCCAGCCCGTGCCGGCTTAATTTTTTTGCAATGCTGTTCGGCGTTTTTATGCGGGATTTGATATATTCAATTGGATTGTACTGGTGAATGTATTGAAATTCATCATTCATGATATCCAGCTTTGTCCGGACTTCCTTGATCGCCGCATTATATAAAAACATCAAACTTTGCCAGTCATAGGCATTTTCCCCTCGTTCCGCTGTCTCTTCTGCCATCTATCCTAAAAAACCTCCTGAATTTCACTTGGCAGACCTTCTTTCTGTCCCTCATATAAAGTACATCGGTTGGCCGTCTTATTCATTGTATCATATTTTTCTATGATTTTTGTCTGTTTGCGCGCTTTCTTTATTTATTTTTAAGAAATCCTTTTTCTGCCAGCCGGGTCTCGATCTCATCCAGTATTTTTTCAGAATCAGCTTCCACCGTATGGAGATGACTGTTGCCGGTGAGGACCTTTAATGGCAGATCCGCTGTCTCACCCATTTTCCGGATAAACTCATCCACATCCCGGCGGTTTTTCAGAATCAGATCCGCACTGAGCTGTCCGTAGATCTCATGCTCTACGATCACGTCACAGACATAACCGCCGCAATCAACCATCAGATACAGTTCCTCCTGCATCTGTGCGTCGGTATGGTTCACTGCAAAAATTCTCCGGCACAGATTCTGACCGTGCTCCGGATCATACAGCACATATCCTTTATTTGTGCTCAGGATATTGCGGTTGGTCGCACGCAACAGTGCGATGTCCTGCACGATCACCTGGCGGCTCACGCCAAACTCCTTTGCCAGTTCCGTTCCGGACAATGGACGTTTTTCCTGTTTTAAACGATTCATCAGTTCTATTCTGCGTGTTGCTCCATCCGTCATATCAATCCTCCTCAATCACCTGAATCTCCAAAAAATCAAAATTAATCTGTTCAATAAAACTATCCTGGTAAAAACGAGCTTTTGCATGACGTTTAAACTCATCAATATTGTGTTCCAGCCAGATCGGTTTTCCCAGATCAAACACGTAACATACTTCTTCCAGTGCATGAAATACTTTGTGCGTGCGGGTCTCATCGCTGTCATCACAGATTGTCGTATCCCGCAGCATCCGGTTGTCTTTAAATTCTTTTGCCCATAAACGAAACATATTCTTACCCTCTTCTCTGTCTGCTGGCTTCATACATCAGAATACCTGCTGCCATGGCTGCATTCAGTGACTCCAGCTGTCCACCCATCGGAATCCGGATATAGGTATCTGCCAGTTTTGCAGTCTCCGCTGTCAGCCCGTTTCCTTCATTTCCGATCAGGAATGCGGTTCCTCCCGTGTAATCCGGTTCATCATAGCATACACTGCCCTCCAGATGTGCCGCATAGACACGGATGCCCTTTTCCTGCAACTGACCAAGCGTCCCATGCAGATCCTCAGTAATATAAAACGGTACCCGGAAAATGCTCCCCATGGTGGAACGGATCGTCTTAGGATTGTAAATATCCACGGTACACTTGTCCATGATCACACCGGAAATTCCGGCACCTTCCCCGGTCCGGAACATCGTTCCGAGATTGCCCGGATCCTGGACATTTTCCAGCACCAGCCAGACACCGTCTGTATCCTCCAGCATATCTTCCAACCGGTTTTCTTTCATTTTCACAAGACAGAGCACTCCCTGAGGCGTTTTTGTATCAGACACCGCAGCAAATACGGAATCTGACAACATCTCCCAGTCGGTTCCTTCAAAAACACCTTCATGTGCCGGATCTTTTGCAAAAGATTCGGAAACGTACACTTTCCCGATCCGCTCTTTCGGTGTCTCCCGGAACATCCGGATCCCTTCCACCACATACAGTTGCTGCTGCCGTCTTGCTCTTGCATTTTTTATCAGTTTGCTCAGGGCTTTCACCTGTGCATTTGCTGTACTTGTTATCATATGAAGTTCCTTTTCTTAAATGATATCTTTTATTTTTTAGAATTGTGGGAGTACGAAGTACGGAACAATTCGTATGGCATCTTTTTACCCCAACATCTTTTTTATTATACTTGCTATGCACAAAAAAAGCAATTTACACCTTTCCGTGCAAACTGCTTTTTTCTGTTCTTATTTACCGTTCACCCCTGCCATTCACAAGCGAACCTTAGATTGACAGGTTCTTTCCTACGTTAAACTGATAATCAGAGATATGTTTCTCCATAGCCAGTGCTTCATCCACATCATAATCTACGAATTTGCCATCTTTGTAGGCAACAACACGGTTGCTTTTGCCTTCGCAGAGCAGATCTACGGCATAAGCACCCATAGTAGATGCATAGACACGGTCTTTACATGTCGGGCTTCCGCCACGCTGCATGTGACCAAGGATGGTTGCTCTTGTCTCCATTCCGGTTGCAGCCTCAATACGTCTTGCCAGAGATGTGGAATGTCCGATACCTTCAGCATTGATGATGATATAATGTCTCTTGCCACGTTTCCGGTTTGCAATGATATTGTTTACGATCTTCTGCTCGTCGAAATCATATTTCTCCGGAATCAGTACCTGCTCAGCACCGTTTGCAAGACCACACCATAATGCGATATATCCTGCATCACGTCCCATTACCTCGATAATACTGCAGCGCTCATGGGAAGATGCTGTATCACGGATTTTGTCAATGGCTTCCATTGCTGTATTAACAGCTGTATCAAAACCAATGGTATAATCAGTACAGGAAATATCCAGATCGATCGTTCCCGGAATACCGATCGTGTTGATTCCCTGTGCAGCCAGTTTCTGAGCTCCACGGAAAGAACCGTCACCACCGATTACGATGATTCCTTCGATCCCGTGCTTTCTGCACATTTCAGCACCAAGCTTCTGTCCTTCTTCTGTACGGAATTCCGGACATCTTGCTGTCTGAAGTATCGTACCACCTCTCTGAATGATATCGGATACATCTTTTGCTTCCATATCTACGATATCTTCAGCAATTAATCCTGTATAACCTCTTCTTATACCCTTTACTTTTTTTCCCTTTGAGATTGCCTGACGCACTACCGCACGGATAGCTGCATTCATACCCGGTGCATCTCCACCGCTTGTTAACACACCAATTGTCTGTATTTCCTTAGCCATGACAAAACCTCCTATACCTGTATCATTTTCATTTTTCCTCATGTTGCTACTATTCTAATCTTTTTTTTACATTTTTTCAATGGACTTTTCCAAAACTTTGATATTTTTTTCACCAAGTTTTTTATTTAATTCATTTACAAGCTCATTATTTGCAAAAACGGTCATGTTTGCCCCGAGCCGTTTCATCGCACGCTCTTTTGCCAGGTAAATTATTACCTGATCCTGTCCATCTGACCCGGATAACAATGCCAGGGTTTCGTTTTCCTGCTGTTCAAAAGTCTCCCGGTCTGCAAACTGGATCCACAGTTCCCGTCTCGCATCATCAAAAGAATAGATTTTTTCACAGATCAGTTTGCCGTTTTTATCCTCTTCCGCAGACACCCGGCCACGGATAAACACTTTCTGCTCTTCCTGCATCAGCAGATGATACCGTTCATACTCCCGCGGAAATACAATGACTTCGACACTTCCGTACAGATCCTCGACCGTCAGAAATGCCATCGCTTTGTTCTGTTTTGTATACTTCACGTTTTTTGCCGTAATGATACCGCCGATCATGGCTTTCTCATCATCTGTGATACCTCTGGCAGTTCCACTTTCTTCATCCAGGACAAAATCTCCGGTGGTCTTTGTAATATTTTTCCGCCATTTTGCTTCATATTCCTGCAGTGGATGACCGCTGACATAGATACCAAGCACTTCTTTCTCCATGGCAAGCATCTCTTCCCTGGAAAATTCGCCGCAGTCCGGCAGACGGATCTCGAACTGCTTCTTCTCCTCCGGTGCCACCATGTCAAAGAGGGACATTTGTCCTGCCATCGTGGTCTTGCGGTCATTGGTAATCTGATCCATCAGCTTTCCGTACACCTGCATAAACTGCTTGCGCGTGCCACCCAGATCGTCAAATGCTCCGCCCTTGATGAAGTTTTCCACGGCACGACGGTTCATCTCCCTGCCGCTCATACGATCAATAAAATCCTTCAGGGATTTAAAACGCCCATTCTCCGTGCGCTCCTGTACCAGTGCATCGATCACCGGACGGCCGATACTCTTGATGGCAGACAGTCCATAGCGGATATCTTTGCCGGACACGGAAAATCCCGCATATCCGTCATTGACATTTGGCGGCAGCACGGCAATCCCCATCTGACGGCACACCTGGATATATTCTGCCACTTTTGTAGAGTTATCAATCACAGATGTCATCAGGGCAGCCATAAATTCCACCGGATAGTAATATTTCAGATATGCAGTCTGGTAAGACACCACCGCATACGCTGCTGCATGGGATTTGTTAAAGGCATATTTTGCAAAATCTGTCATCTCATCGAAAATCTTGTTGGCAACTTCCTCGGAAATACCGTTTGCCATACAGCCCGGCACCCCCTCTTCTTCATTGCCGTACACAAAATTCTGACGCTCTCTGGCCATGACATCGCCTTTTTTCTTGGACATGGCACGACGTACCAGATCACTTCGTCCCAGTGTATAACCTGCCAGATCCCGCACGATCTGCATGACCTGCTCCTGATAAACGATACATCCATACGTCGGAGCCAGGATCGGTTCCAGCTGCGGACAGTCATACACAATGGAAGACGGATTATTTTTACCACGGATATAGGATGGGATAAATAGCGATAGGTAACTCTTTGATATTATCTCTAAGTTTTCCCCCGCTCCGCACCGTACGTGAGTCTTTCGAGCTCATACGGCGCTCCCCCGTTTAGATTTACGTTATTGTTAAAATTACTTACTTAATACTTATTAATTCGAATTCACCCTTGCTATTACTTCCAAATTGCATTTTGCTCTCAATTTGTTTATTTTATCAAGTTGCATACTATCTGGTTTTATTTGTTCTAGCAATCTATCTATTGTATCAGCATTTACAGCATGTATTAATCTGTGTATATCTGCTCTCACATAGATAAGATTTTTAAACTCATCAGTTCCTCCAAGGCTTATCGGCTTTTGGTGATGACAGTGCATATTGTCAATTGTGAGTTCTGTTCCCATCACTCTGCACTTTCCTTTCTGCGCCGTATACACCGTAACTCGATTATCCATATATTCCATGCTTTTGTTAACAAACGTTTGGGTTAACAACGAGTGGAGAATTTCCATATTTATTCCTTGTCCAGTATTCATTGCCTCTCTGCCTGCTATTGTATACTTATTGTACTTTCTTGGTACAAATTTGGCATCTACATTGTTTACTGCTCCTATTGGAATAATACATTTCTTATGGATATATCTGATTTGTGCTGATTTACCATAGTTATCACTAATGTATCCTTTTGGCACACTTCCATTTTTGCTATATTCTTTGCCTATTCTGTTTGCAAACACATAATGCATATGCTGTTGCACTGGTTCCAGGTCAAGATAAACACAGGTTGCAATTCTATAATAGTTGTGTATTCCTATTACTATAGAATTATATCTGTTTATTGTGAGAAAAAGCTCATTTTTGTCATGCGGTTTTTGCATTTCTTTCACTTTTCCTATTAGTGCCTTTTGGATTCGTTCAATATTTTTAGGACTGATATGTGTCACGCATATTCTTTTATTGCCTTTAATGGCAGTTCCTATTGTGAATCCCAAGAAGTCAGATTTATCAGTTTTCAGATTTACTACTTTGGTCTTTTCTTCGCTGATTTCAAGCTTTAATTCTTCTTTCAACCACTTTGTTGTTGCTATATAGACTCTTTTGGCTGAATCGAGATTTTTGCAGAACAATTTAAAATCATCTGCATATCTCACAAAGAAAACCTCTTTAAGATTTGAATAATCTCTCATCGACGAGAATTTATGCGCTCTGTTTACACTTCCATTTTCATGTACAGCACATGCGTATTCTTTTTTGGTAGGAAATCCAGCCCATTGACTGTCAATCCACCAATCAAGGTCATTTAGAACAATGTTTGCTAATAAGGGACTAAGCACTCCGCCTTGCGGCGTTCCTCTTTCAGGCTTAATAATAGTTCCATCTGGAAGTTTTACGTTTGCCTTTAGCATCTTCTTAATGATGCATAGAAGTCTTTTATCCCTGAAGCCCATGTTCCATAGCTGCGACATTAATTTCTTGTGGTTTACATTATCAAAGAAGCCTTTTATATCAAAATCCACTACATAATAGAGTTTTTGTAACTGTATCAGCTTCATTGTCTGCGCCATGGCTGTTTCACAAGATTTTAGTGGTCTGAAACCATTACTGTTCGAATGAAATTTCGCTTCAGCAATAGGTTCCATAACTTGCAGAATTGCCTGTTGTATGATTCTATCCCATATACTCGGTATTCCAAGTGGTCTGAGCTTACCATTGGCTTTTGGTATTTCTACCCTCTTGACTAACTTTGGATTGAAATTTTGAAGTTTTGCTTTAATCTTTTGGATTGCAACGTCTTCATCCATTTCTTTTATTTCCTTTATTGTCATGCCATCACAACCTGCTGTATAGCTGCCCGTATTTTTCTTGATATTCCTATATGCTAACTTTAAATTACTCTCATTTGTGATAATCTCCATTAGCTTGTAGAAATTATAGCCTTGTTGACTTTTTGCATAGAGGTCATCAAACGTTTCCTCCATGTTATAGTAACTGTTATTTCTGATTTTTATGTCATCTTTCTTCTTGCTTGAAGTATACATAGACATCCACCTCCTTCTTTGATTTCTCTTGGAAGACGATGAATTCTTTTTTGTCTTACTCGAACTATGTTTGTAAGTAATATATTTTGTGTAAATCTACACGGCTTGTGGCTATTGCTCCATTTTCATTACAAAAACTTCAGCGCTCCTGCCACTACTCTCACTATGATTAAAAGTAGTTATAGATATAACATTTCCTACTTACTATGTTATAGAAAATAAAGTTTCAACATATTCACAGCTTTCCTCGTTCCTATATTTCTTTCTTAGCATCTCGTACTTAGGTGCTTCCTTTGAACCCTCATGCTTGACAGTGCCTGTAACACTGTATGGTCTTTCATTTGGACTATTATTACTTAACCACACATGAACTGCTCTTGGCAGCCCCGCCAGTTTCCTTGGCAGTCCCGTATTTTAAGGTCCGTACATTCAGAAGTTCGTCAGTTGCTATCTCAAACAACATACTCACCATATACGAGCGTCGACGCCCGCCCTATCAGTTACCTTGCCTACTTATTACTCCTCTTTTCTCACAGGTGTGCCCTAGCACTTTTGTACCAATGATACTTCAAAGACTTTTTTCAGTTTAGGTTCCTTTCAGACGACTTTACCGAGCTTATAACATTTCATGCTTTATCATGCAATGCTATTCGGAGGTCTCAGCGCAAATTCTTCAAGGCGTTACCCTATCATTTAATTTATTGAAATATAAGTTCTCAATTTAATTTCTTTCCCTTTCGGTTACAGGCGAGCTCTGGCTCATTTATTTACCAATAACCTACTTGGTTTTTACTCTTAAATCGGTCAATGCTTATTGGGCATTGAAACGAGTCGCACAATCCATCGGTCCCGGACGATACAGGGAAATTCCGGCAATGATATCTTCCAGGCTCTGTGGTTTTAACTCCTTCATGAAGTTTTTCATACCGGCACTCTCCAGCTGGAACACACCATCGGTGCGACCGGTACCGATCGAGGCCAGTACATCCGGATCGTTATAGTCAATCTGATCCATATCCAGTTCTTTTCCGGTGGAACGCGCCACATTTTTCACGGCATCCTGGATTACAGTCAGTGTCCTGAGTCCGAGGAAATCCATCTTCAGAAGCCCCAGCTCCTCCAGTGTCGTCATGGTAAACTGTGTCGTCACGGAACCATCGGAGCCTCTCGAGAGCGGCACATACTCGTCCACCGATTTCTGACTGATCACTACACCGGCTGCATGCATGGACGTATGCCGCGGCAGTCCCTCCAGACGCAGTGACATGTCGATCAGCTTCGTCACTTCCGGATTGGACTCATAGAGTCCGCGCAGTTCCGGATTCATTTTCAACGCCTTACTGATGGTGATTCCAAGCTCGTTCGGAATCATTTTTGCAATGCTGTCACACATGGCATACGGCAGATCCATAACACGCCCCACATCCCGGATAACGCCCTTGGCAGCCATGGTACCGAAAGTTACGATCTGCACCACGCGGTCCTTGCCATATTTTCTTACAACATAATCAATGACTTCCTGACGTCTCTCGTAGCAGAAATCCACATCAATATCCGGCATGGAAACTCGTTCCGGATTCAGAAATCGTTCAAAGAGCAGACTGTAACGGATCGGATCCAGCTTGGTGATTCCCAGCGTATAGGAAACCAGACTACCTGCCGCACTGCCTCGTCCCGGACCGACCATGATATCATTTTCTCTGGCAAAATGAATAAAATCCCAGACAATCAGAAAGTAATCCACATACCCCATTTTCTGAATAACCGAAAGCTCATATTCCAGACGTGGCTTTAACTCCTGCACCCGTTTGGGTGAATACCGCTCATCAAGTCCCTCATAGCACAGTTTGTTCAGATATTCCCAGGATGTATAGCCATCCGGCACATCGAATTTCGGCAGCTTCGTCACACCGAATTCAATCTCCACATGGCAGCGGTCTGCAATTTTCTGCGTGTTTTCAATCGCATCCAGCGCATAGGGAAACAGTGCCTTCATCTCTTCTTCTGATTTCACAAAATACTGACCGCCCTCATAGCGCATACGATTTTCATCCGAAAGCTTTTTGCCGGTCTGCAGACAAAGCAGAATGTCATGTGCCTCCGCATCTTTTTCATAAGTGTAATGCACGTCGTTGGTAGCCACCAGATCGATGCCCAGCTCCTGATGCATCCGCAGCAGCTGCTGATTGACCTGCGCCTGCTCCGGAATGCCATGATCCTGCAGCTCCAGGAAAAAATTTCCTTTTCCAAAACAGGTCTCATATTTTAAGGCAATCGCTTTCGCTTCCTCATACATCCCTCTGGTCAGATAACGCTGCACCTCACCGGCCAGACACGCAGACAGTGCAATAATACCTTCATGATAGGTCTCCAGAACTTCCATATCCACACGGGGACGATAGTAGTAACCATCCACAAAACCTTTGGAGACGATCTTCATCAGATTCGCATATCCGACATTATTTTCCGCCAGCAGCACCAGATGATAATAACGATCTTCTCCTTTGACCTGCTCCCGGTCAAAACGGGAGCCCGGTGCCACATACACCTCACATCCAAGGATCGGATTAATCCCCGCTTTCTTCGCTGCACGGTAAAAATCGATCACACCATACATCACACCATGATCCGTGATCGCCCCGGCTGTCATCCCCAGTTCCCTGATCCGGTTGACATACTCTGTAATCTTATTGGAACCGTCCAACAGACTGTACTCTGTATGGACATGTAAATGTGCAAATGCCATATATTTCCTCTTTCTATTACGTTGTCTAATCTGTTACAAAACATTTGTTCTCTCATCCATCTAACATCTTACCACATTCTCCCCACCTGGAAAAGATACATTTTATTGTTACGATTTTATTAATATTGGAAAGAACCTCTGGACAAACCGAAAACGGTTTTATAAGATAGTTAGAAGATGTATATCATGCAATGCATGACGTGCATCTCGCGACAAGAATGTCGAGGGCATTCCTGAACAGATGCAAGAAGCCGGAAGAATACCGGGAGCATTCTTGCACAGAGAGGATTTATGAGATTATGAAAAGATTTCGCTATTTTATAAAAAGTTTGTTCCCCGTGGTCATGGTTTTTATCCTGCAGATCGTGGCAGCAATTCCCACGATGCTTTTTTTTCTGTTCCGCGCCTCCGGTGATGCAAAACCGGCACTGAACGAATTACTGGCTTCCCTGTCAGGTCTTACCTCCGATATGGAATATCTGCAGACACTGAATCTTGTCTATGCGATTCTGGCGCTGCTTGTATTCGGTACCTGGTACTATAAAATATTTGTAAAACCATTCCGTCACCGCAGAAAAAAACATCCGTCAGGATACAGTTTTCATACCATTACATCCATGTTTTTTCTCGGCATTGGACTGCAATATGTCACAACCATGCTGACTGATGCCATCGGTGCGCTTCGCCCGGATCTCATTACCGCTTACAATGCACAGATGAGTTCCCAGGGATACGATGATCTGTCACTGCTGCTCCTGGTGTACTCCGTCATTCTCGCACCGGTTATTGAAGAAACGGTATTCCGCGGACTGGTCTTCCGCTATGCACGGCATGCCATGCCATTCTGGTTTGCAAATATCCTGCAGGCTGCACTGTTCGGATTTGTACACATGAATCTCGTGCAGGGCATCTATGCCTTTGCGATGGGACTGTTCCTTGGCTGGGTATGCCGACGGGGACATGGCATCAAATACTCCATTCCGGTTCATATTGTATTCAACATCATCGGCTGCTTCTTCTCAGGGCTCATCCAGATTTCCCTGACGCTGAGCTATCCGTTGTTTGCCAGTCTTGGTATCATGCTGACTATTTTCGCACTGTGGCTGTTCTATACGGATTTCCAGACCGCTGATCATTCCAAGTCGAACGCACATGAAACTTAACGCGTATATATCATATTTATCTGCAGATTTTTAAAATCCGTTCCACTGCATCTTCGCGGTCCGTGTGAATGACATAATCACACAGGGCCGCATTTTTCAGCTCATTTTCCAGGGATACCAGCCGTAGCATTTTTTCATGATTGTCCATCTCTTTTTCCAGAATACTCCTGATCATCTGCTCCCGCTTGCACTTACAGAAAATGATCACCGTCGGATAATGCCGCTTCATGGCAATGGCACCGCTCAGATCCATCGGCATCACTACATACTGTCCGCCATTCATCAGTTCCGTGATATCTTTCCACTTTGTGCCATAAGCGTAACCCGCATACCGGGTCGTCTCGATAAATGTATCCCGACAACGGATAAATTCTTCTTCCGTGATCGTAGTATGGATACGGTCAGATACGCTTTTTGTCGTATAGGCTCTCGGTACCGTGAATCTGCCGGTCTCACACAACTTCCGTGTGATCTCATTTTTCCCGGAACCGCTCGGTCCCACCAGTGCCACGATACAGGGCGGAGCAGGCTCCACCCGGTCCTCGATCATGGCAGATTTGATCTGATCCAGCAGCTGGAAAAATTCTTCATAGTTATGGACTGCCAGCAATCCTGTCAGCTCCCGGTTCCATGGGCGGCGCATCAGCACCGGAAACCGTGCACTGCTTTTTAATATATTATGCGGTCCGTCATCCAGCGTAATGTCCACCTGAACCACGGATTTCTGAAATCCCATAATGATATTTTCATCCGGGAAATCCGGAAATGCCGTCTTGATCTGCTCCACACGTTTTGACATAAACTGTGGCTGCACGGCAGTCACGATATAGACGATTCCCTTCGTCTGAAGCGTTCTGATAAAAGCCTTCGCCTGGTCAGAAACCTGCTGCATCTCATACAGCCGCGGATCCGAATAATATTTTTTGATCACCGATGCACGCCCTGTATTTTCCCAGGAATCAATATCCTCCAGTGTCAATGGAGGTTCAAAGTGATATTCCTCATTTGCCAGTTCAATGGCACAATCATTTAAGGGGGATATTACATCATCCCAGTCAATTCCAAATGTAAGCATATAACCTCCCGCGGGCTTTCCTTATCCGTCATTTCTAAGCCTCTGTCCCGTAATCTGCACAGCAAACATCCTATTTCACGTCCGATGCATCCCGACGCTGGTTATAGAAGAACATCCATACTGCCATGCCGATGATGATGACATACCCCAGCACACTGTAACGGTCCGGGATCTGATGAAACAGTGCAAAACCGATGATCGCCGAAAAAATAATCTGAGAATAGTCATAGACCGAAATCTCTCTGGCCGGTGCATGGTAATATGCCGCTGTGATGGCAAACTGTCCGCCTGCGGCAGCCACTCCGGCTCCCAGCAGAACGATGCCCTGCCACATGCTCATGGTATGATAGTTTAACAGCAGATACGGCAGCGTCACCAGACAGGAAAATCCGGAGAAAAACAGCACCACAGATACCCCTTTCTGCCCCCGCTGTCCCAGCACCCGCACCATCGTGTACGCGATTCCGGCGCATAAACCACCGCACAATCCGATGAGAGACGGTACGATATTCATATTCAGAAACGTCGGTTTGATGATAAACAGGCTTCCGATGAAAGCCCCGCACACCGCAGTTACCTGAATTGGTGTCAGCTTCTCTTTTAAAATAAGGAAAGAGAATAAAATAACAAAAAATGGTGACATTTTATTGAGCATGGATGCATCGGACAGCACCAGATGATCCACCGCATAGAAATTACACAGGATCCCCAGTGTTCCGAAGCCTGCCCGCAAAATCATATACTTCCAGTTTCCTTTTTCCACCTGAAAAACTTCTTTGTGTCGCACCATTGTTGCCAGAGCAATGATAAACGCCACCAGATTTCGGAAAAAACTCTTCTGTACCGCCGGCAGGTCTCCTGCCATTCGTACAAACATATTCATAAATGCAAAGCAAAGCGCCGATAATACAATAAATAAGATTCCTTTATACTTTACTTTCTGTTTCATAACTTGCACCCGCTTTCTACTTACTTAAATAACACTTGTAACCACATTTCCGGAACATTTCACCCGGACATAAAACCCGGCTGGTTCATCAGCCTTGCGCGTGAATCTTTTCCGCAAGTTCTTCCAGATATTCCCAACGCTCCATCTTATGTTCCAGATCTGCTTCCGTCTGTTCCCGTTCTGCTGCCAGCTCCGACAGACGCTTGGAATTTGTGGCATTCGCCGCCATCTCTGCATCCAGACTTTCCAGCTTTTCCTCCAGATCCAGGATATCCTGTTCGATGGTCTCATACTCCTGCTTCTCCTTATAGGAAAACTTCAGCTTGCGCTCCCGGTTCGCCCGGTAGTTCTCATATGCCGCACGGCCGCCGGCCTCACTGCCGGTATCTGCCCCTTCGGTTCCACCGGCTGCCGATGAGATAATTCCGTCCTGCACGGACAGATTACACTGTGCGGATTCTCCGGCTTTCAACGCATAATCCGTGTATCCGCCTTCATACTGTCTCAGTACACCGCCGGCCTCAAAAGCAAAAATGCGATTGACCGTCCGATCCAGAAAATACCGGTCATGGGATACAACGATAACGATTCCCTGATAATGATCCAGATAATCCTCCAGAATCGTCAGAGTCGAGATATCCAGATCATTGGTCGGCTCATCCAGGATCAGCACATTCGGTGACTCCATCAGCACCCGGAGCAGATTCAGACGACGGCGTTCCCCGCCGGACAGTTTCCCGATCAGGCTGTACTGTGCCTGCGGCGGAAATAAAAATCGCTCCAGCATGGCAGATGCACTGATCAGTCCATCCTCGGTCCGGACAAATTCTGCTGTCTCCCGGATATAGTCAATGACTCTCATCTTCGGATCCATATAAGCAATACCGGCTTCTTTGCTCGTCTCGATCTCCTGGGAATAATATCCGATCCTGATCGTCTGTCCCACCTTGATACTTCCGCTGTCCGGCTCTTCCCGTCCTGCCAGCAGCTTCATCAATGTCGTTTTTCCACATCCGTTGGTTCCTACAAATCCCACACGGTCATTTTTCAGGAAAATGTACGAAAAATCCCGGATAAACATATGTCCGCCATAGGATTTGCTGATTCCGTCAATCTCAATGGTCGTATTTCCCATACGGGTTGTAATGGAACTCATGGACACCTGACCGTCGCTCTGCGGACCATGCTGGTTTTTCATCTCCTCATAACGCTCCAGACGTGCTTTCTGCTTGGTGGAACGGGCTCTTGCCCCGCGTTTTACCCACTCTAATTCCACCCGGAGAATCGACTGACGCTTCCGCTCCGTAGCAGCTTCCATCTCCTCTCTCTGGGCTTTCAGCTCCAGAAATCCGGAATAATTGGTATCATAGCTGTAGATCTTTCCTTTGTCGATCTCCGCGATCCGGTTGGAAACACTGTCCAGAAAATACCGGTCATGTGTCACCATGATCAGGCTGCCCCGCCAGCGCTTCAGATAGTCCTCCAACCACGCTGCCATCGCGTGATCCAGGTGGTTCGTCGGCTCATCCAGCACAAGGATGTCACAGGGCTGCATCAGGATTTCTGCCAGTGCCAGACGTTTGCGCTGACCGCCGGAGAGCTCCGAGATTTTCTGTTCCAGCCGGACAATCCCCAGTGTCCGGAGCATACTCTTTGCCTCACCTTCCATATCCCACTGTGTACTCTCGGATATTTTTTTCTCCACATGTTCCCACACCGTGCAGGAATCGTCAAATTCCGGTGTCTGCGGCAGATAACGGATCACAACATGATTTGCTTTTGTACAACTTCCGGTATCCGGCTCTTCCAGGCCAGCCGCAAGTTTCAGCAGCGTGGACTTGCCGGTTCCGTTGATCCCGATGATGCCGACCTTCTCGCCCTCCTGAAGAAAAAAAGATGCACCATCCAGCAGCACCCGCTCCGTATATGCTTTTGTAATATTTTCCAATGATAATAAATTCATACGCTGTATCTTTCCATTTCTTTATTTTAATCAGTTCTATTTTAACTGATTTTGCAAAAAAATACAAATCCGATAAGAGTTACTGTTCACACGCGCCATTCGTGAAACGTTAAGATTCTATGAATTATTTTTGCTTCCTTGCATATTAAGTTTTTAAATGCTATACTAGAAAATAGTAATGTCGTTTCTATGTATATGATTTGGGTGTCAAAACAACAGTAAAGGGAAAAGAAAATTATGGACAATAATATATTTATGGAGGATCAGAAACCGCTCTCTTTCGAACAGTATCTGCAATATGATGAAAAAAGCCGCAGCAATCTCGGGGAAACGCTTCCGGTTCTTGTTTATCGTATGTTGGAATATTCAATGAAAGACGAGTTGGTCTCCCGCCTGGGGAAAGATGCGCAGATTGATATTTTCCGAAAAGCCGGACAGCGCAGTGGGGAATATTTTGCCCGGAACATGCTGCATCTGGATCAGCCGTTGAATCAGTTTATCAGTGAACTGCAGGCAAAGCTGCAGGAACTCAAGATCGGTGTTCTGCGTATTGAAAGTGTGGACGAGGAAACCGGCCGCATCATTCTGACTGTCTCAGAAGATGCAGACTGCTCCGGTCTCCCGGTTCTTGGTGAGACAGTATGCAACTATGATGAAGGATTCCTTTCCGGTATTTTATCCGTATATACCGGGAAACCATACGCTGCCATCGAGATCGACTGCTGGGCAACCGGCGACCGTGTCTGTCGTTTTCGTGCAGAGATTGTGAAATCGGAAGGATAGGTTTTCATTATGCAGGAAAGCAAAAACTGTGAATTACTCTTTGAATATTTACGCAGCATTCTATACGATACGAAAATAGAAACGCTGAATATTTTTGATCTGGATGAACCATACCGCAAGCTGGGTCAGGGACTTCAGTTCCTTGAAAATGCGATCGGAGAAATGAAATCCTATTCCGAAGCGCTTTCCCATGGAAATCTGTCCGTTGACACACCGCCCAGAGACAATTTTCTTTGTGAAAACCTCAAAAACATTCATGCAAACCTGAACCATCTAACCTGGCAGGCAAAACAGGTGGCAAAAGGCGATTACGCCCAGACGGTATCCTATCTGGGAGAATTCTCAGAAGCATTTAATACGATGACCGGTCAGCTTCATGAACGGGAAGTATCCCTGAAGGAAGAAGCGACCCGTGAGAAAGCACATGCAAACATGCTGGAAAGTTACAACCAGCTGCTGATGCAGCTGATCGACCGCAGTAACGAAGATATTCTGGTGACCAGCGTGGATCATCAGGAAATCCTCTACCGCCATCAGCGGACCTCCGGCGATACACTATCCAATGAACTCTATGCGCTGTGTATCCGGCATCTTGCCGAGAAAAATGCAGACCCCTTTCAGGGTGAGCAGGCATATGAATGGATCTGGGAAACAGAAGATTCCCTTCACCGCTTTTACCGCATCACGACAGGTCTGATGGAATGGCAGGGTCAGAAAGCGTATGCCCATATCATTCAGGATATCACCGAAAAGAAGCAGCGTGAGCAAAAACTCACCGCAGAAGCTTACCACGATTCTCTCACCGGCATCGGAAACCGCCAGTTCCTGATCGAGCAGATGGGAGAATTGCTGAATAGCAAGCGGCAGCTGACCTTCTGCTACTGCGATCTGGATCATTTAAAATACATCAATGACACTTATGGTCACCTGGAGGGCGACTGGTATATCTGCCATTTTGTACATACCATAAAAAAATTCATCCGAAAAGAAGATATCCTGGCCCGTATCGGCGGTGATGAATTCTGTCTCGTTTTGGAAGGCTTGCCGGGAACGATTGCCCGAGAACGGCTTATCGATATCCAGAATGCCTTTGACCGCACAAAAGAAAAGCCATACCCCAAAGGGTTCAGCTTCGGAATCATCGAAATTCCGGCCAACCATGATGAACTGACTGTCAACGATGTGATTCGTCAGGCTGATTATGCGATGTATCAGCAAAAAGAACTGCACAAGCAGGCCTATGCACCATTTCTGACATAATAATAAAGAAGTCCCATACTTTTATAAAGCATGGGGCTTCTTTCTTTTATTTAGTGTATAAAATGGATTTGGATTAGCGTATTTTTATCTTATATTTCTTTTTATGCTTCTTTGTATTTTTTGATTTCCTCGATCATCAGAGGAAGGATCTTCATAGCATCACCGACAATTCCCACATCTGCGATATCAAAGATCGGTGCATCCTCATCTTTGTTGATGGCGATGATATATCCGGATCCGATCATACCGGACACATGCTGTGTGGCACCGGATACACCGCAGGCAATATACAACTTCGGAGCAACAATCTTGCCGGACTGACCCACCTGATGGGAACGTCCGATCCACTCTTCTTCAATAGCCGGTCTGGTGGCACCTACGACACCGCCGCAGACATCTGCCAGCTGCTGTACCAGTGCAAAGTTTTCTTTGCTTCCCATACCACGGCCACCGGATACGATGACATCGGCATCTTCCAGGTTGACTGCCTCACTGATTTCTTTTACCACATTGGCAATCTTGGTAAATACCGTTTCCTCTGCGATTTCAATGGTTTCTTCTATAATTTTGCCGGCTTTTCCCTCCTCAATTGATTTGGAAAAAGAGCCGCCGCGCACGGTGGCTACTGCCGGCCGGGTATGCAATACAACATCATTCAATACATTTCCGCCGTATACCGGGCAGGTAAACACATACTGATCTCCGTCAGCCACAATATTCATGACATCAACGGCACATCCTGCATCGAATTTCTGTGCAGCCAGCGGAGTAACATCTTTGCCCTCCTGGGTCGCTGCTGCCAGCACCAGCGACGGTGTATATTTCTCCACCAGTTTTGCCAGCATGGCCGCCCGCACTTCCGGACGTTTCTCTTCGGTCTTTACAATGACTGCCTCATCCGCACCGGCTTCAATGGCTGTTCTGGCCGCTGCATCCGGCTCTTTTGCAAGAACAGCTGCGATAACTTTTTCACCTTTTGCTCCTGCCAGTTCTTTTGCCTTTGCCAGAATCTCAAGTGCCGGGCCAACCGGAGTGTCCCCGGCAGTCTCAACATATACTAAAATATTTTTTCCTTCTGTCAGACTCATTTCCTGTGACCTCCTACAATACCTTGGCATCCGCGATGAGTTTCATTGCCTGGGCAACAGACTCCTCCGGGGATTCTGCTTTGATCTTCACACCGGCCTGTCGTTTTGCCGGTGCATATACTTTTACGACTTCCATCGAAGATTCCGGAATCTCACCAACCTCCAGTTCACCAATAGGTTTCTTTCTGGCTGCCATCTTGCTCTTGATGGTCGGATAACGTGGATCGTAATTCGGTTTCTGAATCGTCACAACACATAGCATAGAAGCTTCCACTTCATTATATCCGGTCTCGGTCTCCTGTCTGATCTTTGCGGTGCCATCTGCGGTCTCCACTGCTACCACATTGGCAACTGCCGGAACATTCAGCTCTGCTGCCAGCAGCAGACCCGTCTGGCTTGCCGCATAATCAGTGGATTCTTTTCCGCAAAAAATAAGATCAAATGTCTTTCCTTCTGCAGCTTCAATGTCTGCTTTTGCTTTTGCGAGAACTTTCGCAACTGCCGCACCATCTAATTTTTCAGCCTCGTCACACTTTACGAGGTATGCATGGTCAGCACCGACTGCGAGGCAGTTCTTTAAGGAGTTTTTCACACTGTCATCTCCGATGGATACCACAGTTACTTCACTCTCAGCAACAGCTTCTTTCAGACGTACTGCCATTTCCTCTGCATATGTATCAAATGCATTTACGACAGGTGTCACCCCGTCCAGTGCCGGTTTTCCCGTAGCTTCATCCAATGAAATTTCTACGGAATCGTCCGGAACCTGTTTGATGCAAACTAATATTTCCATGATGATTTTCTCCTGCATTTTTTTGTTTGTATTCCGCCGATTTTCAAAAATGTCCATCAGCAGAATACATATATTGTTAGATAAGGGATAGCTTACTTTCCTATTACGCTGTTTGAGATAACAATTCTCTGTACCTCGTTGGTTCCCTCAAAGATCTGGAAGATCTTGGCATCTCTCAACAGCTTCTCTACCGGATACTCACGACTGTATCCATATCCGCCAAACATCTGGATTGCCTCAGAAGCAACTTCCATTGCAATATCGGAAGCATAGCATTTTGCGATAGCAGACTCTTTGGTGTACGGAAGACCCAGATCCATCTTGGTCAGTGCATGAGCTACCATCTGACGTGCTGTCTCAGTCTTGATCTCCATATCTGCTACTTTGAATTTCAGTGCCTGGTTTTTGATGATCGGTTTGCCAAACTGTACACGCTCTTTGCCATATGCGATAGCCTCATTGATGCCGCGCTGTGCAATACCGGTTGCCACACAACCCATCCATGTACGAGCCTGATCCAATGTCTGCATTGCGATATTGAAACCTCTGCCTTCCTCACCGATCAGATTGGAAGCCGGAATTCTGACATCCTCCAGCACTACATCACAGGTATTGGATGTACGGATACCCATCTTGTTCTCTTCTTTTCCTGTGCTCAGTCCTGGAGTTCCTTTTTCTACGAAGAACATAGACATTCCTTTGACACCTTTTGTCTTATCTGTCATGGCTGTTACACAGTAGAAAGAAGCGATACCGCCGTTTGTGATAAAGCATTTTCTTCCGTTCAGTACATACTCATCACCATCTTTGACTGCGGTTGTCTTGCCTGCGCCTGCATCAGAACCGGCACCCGGCTCAGTCAGACAGAATGCACCGAATCCACCGTCCAGGATCAGATCACATGCACGCTGCTTTAACGCTTCACTTCCTGCGATCAGCACCGGTTTCATGCCAAGTCCGCTGGCGGAAATGGTAGTTGCAAATCCAGCATCCGCAATTGCCATCTGCTCGATGAGTGCTGCCACATCCACCCTTGATAACCCCGGGCCGCCATATTCCTCCGGAACTTCCAGTGCCTGATAGCCCTGCTCGATTGCTTTATCGTAAATCTCTTTTGGCCATTCACCGGATACATCATATGCTTTACACTGTTCTACGACCTCTTTCTCGCAGAAATTTTTCACATCCTGTAACAGATCCTGTGCTTCTTCAGAAATTAAATATGCCATTTTGAATCCTCCTCCGCTAAACGCGTTTTCCATATTTTTAACAACTATTCTGTCGATTTTTTCATACCGCTTCTGCAGTTTTGTTCCGCTACAGCGAATAACATACCTTACCCGGATTTAAGATCATCTTCGGATCAAATACTTCTTTGATGCCTTTCATCAGGCGCATGCTTGTCTCACCTGCAAAAGCTGCCAGATAATCCATTTTTCCATAACCGATTCCGTGTTCACCGGAAATCAGTCCACCGCATTCGGCTGCTTTTTTATAAATAATATCCATGAAATCCGCAACTTGTTTCTTGAACTCTGCCTCATCCATATCGTTCGCACATGCATAAATATGTAAGTTTCCGTCACCTGCATGACCAAAGCTCTTGATCGTAAAATCATATTTTTCTTCCAGTGATTTTACAAACGTCAGATACGGTGCGATCTGATTTACCGGAACGACCACATCACACTCATCCAGCAGCTTCGTCTCTGCCTCAATTGCTTCCAGGAAAGAACTTCTTGCTGCCCATGCATCTTTCTTCTTCGCCGGTGTATCAGCCACCAGTACGTCAATCGCACCTGCTTCAAGTACCACCTCTGCTGCTTTTTCCGTAATCTCCTCCAGAGATTCCATATCATCTCCGTCAAAGGTTACCAGCAGATACGCACCGATGTCCACGCCTTCCAGTTTCTGTGGGAATACGCTCTTGCCGAGGTAACGCTCGGAAGCCAGAACGATTTCTTTCTCCATAAATTCGATGGCCTGTGGCTGTAAATGCTCCATAAAAAACTTCGGAACAGTTGCAATACAATCTTCCAGATTCTCATAAGGAATGATCAGGCTGATGGTCTCTTTCGGAGCCGGAATCAGTTTCAGTGTCAGTTCAGTAATAATTCCTAACGTACCCTCAGAACCAATCATCAGATTCAACAGACTGTATCCGGTGGAAGTCTTGGAAACCGTTGCACCGAGTTTTACGATCTCACCGGTTGGAAGTACGACCGTCATGGCTCTGACATAATCTCTGGTACAACCATATTTTACGGCTCTCATACCACCTGCGTTTGTAGATACGTTTCCACCCAGTGTGGCAAATTTTTCACCTGGATCTGGCGGATATAACAGTCCCTGCTTTTGTGCATCCTCAGCCAGATCGTTCAGTAACACACCAGCTTCCACACGAACCACAAAATTCTCTTTGTCATACTCCAGGATTTTATTCATCTTGGACATATCAATCATGACACCGCCATGCAGTGCAACTGCCGCACCGGTCAGACCGGTTCCTGCACCTCGCGGAATTACCGGAATGCTGTTTTCATAACACAGCTTTACGATTGCTGCAACGTCCTCCGTTGTAGTAGCCTCGACCAGTACCGTCGGTGCTCCTTTTCCATAGATTGGCATTTCATCATGAGAATAATCTGCATTAATCTCATCTCCGGTAAACACCTTGCCCGGAACGATTTTTTTGAATGCTTCGATCAGTTCCGGTGTTACCTGATTGTAACTGTAATCTGCCATCATCCAAGTCCTCCTTATACCCATTTTTTAATGTAATTTATACTATCCTGCTACAAGATAATACATTCTTCGTCAATACCCTTGTTTGGTAGTACCAATTATATGATATTTTTTTGGTAGTACCAATCACCATAAAAAAATAAAGTTTTTATTTCAACCCTAATGATTTTGTAAAAACACGTTCTTTTCGATTGGTTCTACCATTTCTTAACTGCTTTATATTCTAGCCCTTTCTCATCTTTTCGTCAACATTATATTACACAAAATCTTGTCAAAAATTTCAGCACATTACACAATTTTTTCAAAAAGAAAAACACCTTTTGGTGTTAATCTTCCTCTCATCCCTGCTCATATCCCTCCAGTTCTTCTAAGGATTTTACAATAAATCCTCCAGCTTTTGCTTCTGCAGATGACTTATCCAACATAGCAAGATACTCCGCATTCTTTTTGGCTTTCAAGAGTTCATTATATTTTTTCTCCGATACCATTACAACATTCTCATTCTTTGGTCTTGATACTATAATTGTCTCGCCATTAAATACTTTTCGACACCATTCTTTAAAATTTGCTCTTACACTCATACTTTTTACAGCAATCATTCTTAAAAATCCTCCATCGTTTTAAAACCGTACGTTTTTTCGTACATTAATTGTATGTATTTATTTTATGTTTGTCAATCTTTTTTATTCTATATTATTAATTTTTCCAGCCACACACAAAACATATATACAATAAAAACAGGGTCTGGAATCATTTTCTCAGCCAGTGTTTGTCAACTGCAGAAAAAATGATTCCAGACCCTGATGGTTCTTTTTATACTTTATTTTCTAAAAATCTTATCCACGTTTCTAGCTTTATTCTGAATACCTATCTGTCTGCTTTAAAAAATTTCTAATCGAAAAGTTCTTTGGCCTTCGTATAGTTAAATACCGGACCCTCCAGGCAGACATAAGTCTCATTGATCTTGCAATGTCCGCACTTTCCTACTGCACAGGACATCTTACGTTCAAAGGATACCCAGATTTTCTCCGCCGGGACACCGCATTTCATACATTCCAGTGCAGCAAACCGCATCATTGGCGGCGGACCTACGATCACTACGTTATAGTCCTCGAAAGTATCAAACGGCACATCCGGAATAAATTTCGTTACCATTCCTTTGTGGAATCCAGGTGCCTCGGAGTTGTCCAGACAGTACGTACAGTGGAACCGCTCCGCAAATTTTGCACGTTCTTCGTTGAACAATACGCAATTGATATCCTTGAATCCGGCGATGAGATATACCGATTTGCAGATTTCCGGATGATCATAAAAATGAGTCAGCGTGGTTTTTACCGGTGACATACCGGTACCACCACAGATCACCAGCAGATCCTTATTTTCAAACTGATCCACCGGAAATGCATTTCCGTACGGTCCACGCATAAACAGTGTATCTCCGGCTTTCAGGTCAAACACACCACCGGTCAGTCGTCCGACTTTACGGATGGTAAATTCCACATACCCCGGTCCTTTTCCACAGACAGAGATCGGCGCCTCTCCGATTTTCGGCAGAGACAGCTGGAAAAACTGTCCATATCCAGGATCTTTGTCACATGCCACACGAATCGTAAACTCTGCCGCAGTCTGACGGATAACACTTACGATCTTGTGCGGTTCCGGTTTCATAATATTTTCCATTGTCTTACGCCTCCTCTCCCGCATTCATTTTTTCAATTTCCGCTGCCAGACCGTCCACCGCATCAAAGAACGAAATCTGCTTCGGACATCTCATATCACAACGGCCGCATCCGACACACATCTGTGCATCACAGGCTATGCCGTGTGCTCCGTCCTTTGCAAAACGGTCTGCAAAATCATAAAACTTATGCAGCACTTTAAATCGCATATTTGCTCCCGGTGTCTTGCGGGCACGATTGCCACCGGCTGTCATCGTATAGGACTCCAGCATACAGGAAGACCAGACTCTGCGGCGCTCACCGCTGCGGCTTCCCTCCTGGTAAATGACATCTACTGTATCAAAACAGCTGCAGGTTCCACAGACGGTATTACATCCGCCACAGGACATACATTTCTCATCATACTGTGTCCAGTACTCCAGATCACTGATCGGTTTTAACATACTGCGGTCTGTAATCTGCGGAATATGCAGTTTTTTCTGATTCTCCTGCACATATTCCGGTGTGAAATCACAGGCAGATGCCGATGCAAATGCCGCACCCAGCGTCTCATCTTTGATATCCACCAGCACCTCATTCTCTGTAATGCGGAGTGCTGCGTCATACTTATCTGTCTTATTCGTTCCCATGGATACACAGAAGCAATGTTCAAAACTTTCCCTGCATTCCAGCATGACTACCTTTACTTTCTCACGCAGTCTTGCATAGAAATAGTCTGCATGACCTCCATTTTCCATGAAAATACAGTCCAGTCTTGCCATTCCGTTGATATCACAAGGACGGGCAATCACAATGATCCCTTTGTCATCTGCAAGCTCACTCTCCGTCACTTCCGTATCGGTAAAATAAAACATCGTCTGTGACACCGGATAGTAAGCTTCCTTCGGTGAAAAATCTGCCTGACGATCCAGCACGATCTGATCCACCGTCTTAATCTCACGATAACGCACTTTCTTCTTTCTCTTATCCCATGCCGGTGCATACACATGATAAGTCTCTGACCAGACAGCCAGAATATCATTCATCTTGTCGTAATCTACGCAATATCCCATATTGCACCTCCCATTGCCAGCATTTCTCTCTCCTGCTCCAGAAATACATTCGTCACTTTTCCTACTGCCTGATAAAACGCGGTCTGTGCATATTTACTGATATCCATGCAGAAAGCTCCCGCCCATTTCAGATGTTTGCGTAAAAACTCATTCTGGTCACGGGAAGACATTGCCGCACGATCTGCATTATCCGTCTGACAAGACAGTAACTCTTCCTCACACAAAACTGCCATAAACTCCAGCTCCAGGCCGATATGATCGTTCATTGTACGGAACATATCCTTACTCGGCTCCCAGCCATGCAGCGCATACAAAGCCAGCGTCTCCTGCTCGGTACGTCCGCCGATCTCACGTTTTTTGTTCGTATAAATGGACTCATACGGGAAGGCAGCCACTCCGGTTGCTTCTCCTGCTGCCAGAAACGTCTTGGCATAATCAGCAGCCACATCCTCCAGATCCTCATTGTTCAGATCTGCAATCGCCTTTTCCAGCCCTCTGTAAGCTTCCGCCAGTTCCTCATTGGCGCAGTCTGTCGGAAACTGCATCTGTTTCATGTTCGCCAGCGTCTCCTCATCTACTTCCATGATATATAAGCCGCCAAGGAAACGGTAGAGTCCTGCTCTGGCTCTTGCCAGTTCTTTTCTTACTTCCACCTGCTTCATTCCACTTCCGCCTCCTTTTCCTTATTCATTTCCGTACGCACCACGTTCGCTTTTTTCAAATGATCTTCAAAAATCCGATGTGCCAGTTCACTTTCCGGCTCCTCGTACATACCGTTGTGCAGTGCTTCTTCAAATTCAAACGGAAGCATGTCGATCCATTTCTGATTCTTCAGGATAAACCGTCCGGACGGATGATTTCCGTTGTCATCCTTCAGCGTGTATACGTGACCTTCGTTCGCTGCCAGAAGCTTGGATACTTCACTCTCCGGATCATTGATATCACCGAAATGCAGGGCACGTCCTGCACAGTTTCTGACACAGGCAGGCTCTTTCCCTTCGTCCCGCAGCTGTACACAACCGGTACATTTGTCCATGACACGCAGTTCTTTGTTAAAATTGTTCGCATGGAACGGACATGCCTTTTTACAGCTCTGACATCCGATGCAGAGATCCTGATCGATATAGATCACTCCATCGTCTTCATCCTTGTAGCATGCGCCTGTCGGACATACATCCACACAGCTCGGATCCTCACACTGCTGGCACATTACCGGCAGAAAGTACATCTGCAGATCCGGATACACACCTGTCGGTCCCATATGATATAACGTGCTTCTGGAACGTCCCAGAGCCACTTCATTTTCTGTCTTGCAGGCTACCTGGCATCCACCTTTACAGCCGATGCAGCGGTCAGCCTCTACAACCATTGCATATTGTTTCATCACTTTGTCTCCTTATCCGTTCCTTATGCCTTACCTAACGGAAGCCAATTTACAAAGTCTTCCGGTTTCTGCCAGATGCCTTCCGGCGCACTGTCTGCTTTCGAAATCCGTACCTGATAAGCACGAAGTGTATGAGTACCAACGACATCGTTAAACGGTGCGGTTGATTTTGATAAAACATTGACGTTTGTCTCCTGCCAGCCATGCGTCTTTGTATTCATCGTCTCCGGATGCCAGAAACGCTCCATACATACCGTTCCCGGATTGATTCCCTTTGTGACCAGTGCTTTCGCACGGATCTTGCCTCGCTTGGATTCTACCCATACCCAGTCTCCCGGTGCGATACCATACGCTTTTGCCACATCCGGATAGATCCAGATCTCCGGAACCGGATACAGCTCACGCATAGCAGCCGCATTACGCAGCGTCGAATGATGATAGAACGGTACACGGCCGTTTGTCATAACGAGCGGATACTCCCTGGCCGTATCATCATCACGGACCGGACTCTCCACAGGCTCCAGATAATACGGAAGCGGTTCATAATCCTTATCTGCCGGTTCAAACTCAACCGGTAAAAACGGCTGACCGGTTCTTCCCAGCGTGATCATACTCTCCACATATACTTCAATCTTCTTCGACGGTGTATCAAAACCTTTCGGCAGACCTGTCGCATCATCAATCTGCTTGTATACATAATAAGACTTCCATTCTTCTTTGGACATATATTCGAATGGCGCTTTTTTCTTCATTTCTTCCCATGTCATGCCGATGGCCGGTGTCAGATGATCAAAAAACTCATCCATGGAATCCCAATACGGAAGCTGATCTCCCATAAATTCCGGATCAAAAGCTTTCTGACACATCTCATGACCGAGCTCGGCACATTTTTTAGCCAGGCGGGACCAGATCAGCGTCTCATCCATCGTCTCCCAGAGGTGGACAACCTGCTGTCTGGCTACCAGCATATTACAGGTCTCAACGATCATATCCGTCTCAAGCCACTCCTCCGTCGGCAGCAAAATATCCGCATAGCAGGAAAAAGAGGTCGGATACATATACATATGTACGATAAAATCAAGCTTTTCGATTGCCTCTGCCCAACGGCCGGATTCTGCCAGCACACCGAGCTTGTTACCGGAACGGTCGATCCACATCCGCGGCTGATACGGTTTCTCTGTCAAAATTGCGTTCAGCACGCTGCCCGGATGTCCCGCATACCAGATACTTAAGCCCTTGTGCTCTCTTCCTCCCAGACGTTTCTTCAACTGCTCCGGCGGCAGACACTTCAATGCAACCGGCACCGGATAATTCGGTACTTTCAGTACACCGCTGGTACGGAAACGCTGCATCAGCGCACCCGGTTTCTCCAGGTTACCCATCAGAAAATCAATCGTATCCGCAGCCATGGCAGCCTGTACAGAGTTCGGTGTCTGGTCCGTTGCCACACCAAGGCAGATACCGCTTGGTGCATTCTCCAGATACATCTCGATCGCAGCTTTAATACGGTCTGCATCCAGCCAGCAGATCTCTGCTGCTTTCTCCAGCGTAAACTCCTCACAGCGCTCATACAGTAACTGCATACCGGTCTTGTATACTTTTCCGTCTACTTCATACGTGCCCCATAACGCCGGGGATAACTTCTCATCATACGGATACTCCATCGGCTGCATGGACGCTGTCTTCTCATCCCATACATAAAACGTATCCGGTGCACCGTTCTCACCCTTTTTCGCACGGGCAAAGAAGCGGCTCTCCACCTCTACCAGATACGGCAGGTTTGTCCAACGTGTCACAAATTCTTCATCATATCTGCGATTTTCCAGAATATAGCGGATCCATGCCATCTGCAGCGCTACATCCGTACCCGGACGGATCGGCAGCCAGATATCTGCCTTTGCCGCATCCGGTGTAAAACGCGGATCAATACAGATCGTCTTTACACCCTTCGCACGCAGTTCGTTGACCATACGACCGCCGCTGGCCGGTGCGGAATAAGCAGGACCTGCCCCCCACAACACCAGACATTTGATTTGTGCATTCTCATAATCATACAGTTCCAGTGCATTGGAATCCGCGATACTGGAATCCGCACCACCATACATCATGGCACAGGACAGCACACGCGGCAGATAACACTGCGCGCAGCCCGGCTCATACCAGTTCGGCGTTCCGAATACATTACAGAAACGGGCGATACTCCAGATTTCCGGATTACCACCGCCGCCTGTGGTACAGAACAACGCTTCCGCACCATATTTTTCACGGGTTTCCATGGCTTTTTCCGCCACACGGGTCAATGCCTCATCCCAGCTGATACGTCTCCATCGTCCGCTTCCACGTTCACCAACGCGCAGCAGCGGATACTTATTACGGTTCGGATGGTACAGTGCCTGGATACCAGCCAGACCCTTTGCACACATACGTCCCTGGCTCATCGGATCCACCGGATTTCCCTCCAGCTTGATGACGCGGCCATTCTTCACATGCGCCAGAACACCACAGTTTGCGATGCAGGCACGACAGGCAGTCTTCACAATCTTCTCTTCATCATCGATCTCCATGACCTTCGGCTCACATTTGGTCAGATATCTGCGCTTTGCAGTCACCGCTTCCAGCCCGGAAATCGCTACCGACGAAAAAAACTTCTTTGCATTTGCTTCCACCAGTTCATTCCTCCTCTTCATTCACAACAGAATAATAAAATCCATAGTCAAATTGTATGTTATTTTTTTGGTATACCATGAGTATTCTTCCTGCGTTTATTATAGTGGACATGTAGAAAGATGTCAACAAGTGTGATGTGGCTAACCTTCTTTTTCTCAAAAAGGTAATTTTTCAAAGTCAACGCAACAAAGCTATTGCGCTGAATCTGGTGGAAATTTTATTGCAATAACTTTGATGGAAAATAAGTAATTATATGTGATATCAAAAAGTTTGCATAGAAAAAGAACCACCTCGGTTTGAGATGATCCTTTCATTACTGCCAACTTTCTACTTATTAAGTTTAGGTTTCATAGCGCGACTAGCACGATCTACAATGTTTTGAGGGACACCCGTAAGCACCACCTCAGAAGGCGATTTCCCGCTCGCAAGCATTGTAATTGCTTTTTCAAATAAAGAAAGTCCTTCCTCAACAGCTTTCTGTTCATACTTTTCCATTACTTCACACACGGCATTCAGCCCCCTTTCTTCATGCTTTAAAGCGTTCATTCTTTTCGTAAATGCCGGAAATTTCGAGTTGTTAACTTCCTTTTTAAGGAAACATTCCATATACTCCGAAACTGTAGTTCCGTCTTTTACTTCCGTATTAACAAAAACTCTGTAAAGACCATCATCAACACGATTACCCGTTTCTCGGATTGTACTATCCACATGGTATAGTACACGATCGGCTTTGAAAATATCAAACTGAGAAATGTACACTACAATAATATCTTCAATCTGCTCGAATTTTTCACCTTCTTGAGAATCTTTCACCGCAATACTAGCTGCATTAAATCTCACTCTGCGGAGATGATCATCATTATCCGAGCGTTGTACCTCGACATTACACTTCTTTCCATTTCCCAAGACACATAAAGCATCTAATCGCACCGATCGACCATATAGATTTCTTTCACTGCTTTGCACAACAACGTCTTTAACTACAAGATTCTTATCTTCAAGAAGAATCTGCAGCATTTCCTGACAGAAATTAACGTCATTTGCCAAAACTTCAAAGAATACATCATCTATTGGACGAAGGTCTTTGACTTTTTCCTCTTTTTCTTTGAGGGTAATAACTACCTTTCCTAAATCCATTACCTTCGTTCCTCTCTTTCCCTGCGTAATAGCAGATTTTTAATTATCTATATGAACAGGGAAAGTGATCCAACATTCCCTGATAATTCTCAAGGGAATGTCCCTAATCAAAACAAAGTAACTGAAAGCTACTAATAAATAATTATATCTTTATGATCTTATTATAGCATACGCCGTGAATTTTACAATATACATTCACAGGCAAACAGACTCCAGAGTTCGTAATTTTTTTGCTACAAACTCCACATTTTTCAACTCAAATCTTTACAACTACATTATACAGAAGAACGCTCGTTCGTGCAAGAAGGAGTTAACCTTTAATTTCTCATAAATCAATCTCCATTCAAACCGTATATTTAATTCACACTATAAGTATGAAATAAAAATCATTCCCTGAAGTCGTTTTGCGAAACCACTTCTACAAGATTCCCCTGTTCCGGTTAAAAGATCACCTGACCATTCTGCACCCGGTAATTTACACCGTACCATCCCACATATCCTGTATAGGAGAAATCCAGCATACCACTGCGGATATACCACCAGCCGTATTCATTCTGCGCCAGACCGGTAAAGCCAAAATTCAAAGCACCGTTTTCGATTCTCCACCAGCCATATTCATTCTGCGCAACGCCTGTATAACCGAAATCGACCTGGCCATTTCTGACATACCACCAGCCATATTCACTGTCTACGACACTGTTGCAGCCAAAATCAATCGTTCCGTTGACGATTCTCCACCAGCCATATTCATTCTGCGCCAGACCGGTATAAGTAAAATCAATGCTGCCGTTGCGGATGAACCACCAGCCATACTCACTGTTTACCACACCGTTATAAGCAAAATTCACCATGCCGTTTTCGATTCTCCACCAGCCGCCGGCATTCTGTGCGACTCCGGTATAGGAGAAATCTACCTTACCATTCCGGATACACCACCAGCCACCGGCATTCTGTGCGACCGTATTTCCCATATCCACACGGCCATTTACCACATTCCACCAGCCATATTCACCATTGACAATACCTTCATCCACACTATTTACAGAAAAATCAATCACACCGTTTCGAATCTCCCACCAGCTTCCGCCGTAAGAAACAAAACCACAGTAAGAATCATCTGCGACACCCTCTTCATTAATGTATACCCAGGTGCCATCCTCCTGCATAACAACCGTTTCTTCCTTCTGTACAACACCGTCATTCATATAGTAGCGTACGCCATCTACCTCCACAAGACCGGTATCATGCCGGCGCGTTCCGTCTACATAGTAGACATCCTCGCCATTTTCAGTATAAATACCGGTTTTATAAGCCGGATTCTTCACCTCTGACGTCAGTGCCTTGATGCAGGCATTTCCATATGGATATGCATAAAACTTATTGTGGTACTGATAAAACGTCTTTTCATTTCCCTTGCTGACATCACAGGACCAGATGACCTGGCCTCCATTCTCGATGGACATCTCCAGCTCACACTCTACCGCATTGGTATCCGTCTGGACCACAACAGAAAAAGTCGTTCCCGGCTGCAGCTCCACAGCATTCTCCAGCGGAATGGTATAGATACCGGCATAAGAAGTCTCACCGGTTGTCGTTGCCTTTTCCTGCTTTGTACCGCTGGTCGGATCTTTCGGATCCTTCAGATCTGTATAAACACTGATCGTATAAGATACATTCGCATTGTGCATCATAGATACGTTGACTGCTCTCAGCTCTTCCGCTTCCACACCAGCCTTTGCATCCTGAACCGTAAATACATTCGCAAGCGTATCAAACTCTGTCGGATATGCGTTCAGACCACCATCCAGCTGATAATTATTGTCATACGCATCCGTCGTATCAAAATCAAACGCCCACGCAGCCTCACCGAGTGAAACCGTCTCGTAAGACATCCAGAAATAATCACAGTAAGATCCCCAGCTGTTTCGGATCAGCCACGCACCATTGTGTGCCGGTTTTGCATATCCTGCAAAATTGTCTCTGGAATAATCATCATCCCAGCCAACGATCATAGCCGCATGTCCGTTGCCGCTGGCTTCGGCATCATAGTAGGTATATTCTCCTTTCTGATTCTTCGCCATCGCCTTATCCAGATGATCATACATCACACCTACCGCACCATGATCCATGATCTGTGCCTTCACACCATCCGTATCTTCCTTCAGGCTCATGCAGTATGCATTTTCCAGATGCGCCACATCACGGCTGTAAGCATAACTGTCTTTCAGTCCTGATTGCTCCACTTTCTCAGCATCCGTATACGGAACATCCGCTTCCTTTACCGCGCCGACCCACTGGCTCATTCTCCGGGCTGCCATCTCATAATTACCGCCAAAATTCAGAAAACTGCCTTTCGCCTCTGCACTGTTGTATTCTGCGGTATCCCCTTTTGTGCCGCCCAATGGATCCGTCACAAAATTATAAGTAAAATAAATCAGCTGCAACTCGCTCAGATCAATGTCTTTCTTTGCGATTCCATCACTGATCAGATCAAACTCTGCCAGACCGAGGGAAGAAAATGCCCAGCAGGTACCATATGGATTCTGGTCACGCACTGCCGGATATTCGCGTCTGCATGCATCAATATCTGTCGAATAAGCAGATGGCAGCATCGCATATGCAGCAACGCCTGCTCTGTGTACAGGCACATTCCTATCCAGATCACTTTCTATATATCCCGTGTTTTGTGCCGTTTTCACATTCGTATCATCGGAAACATTTTTCGCCTGTATCTGCATGGTGCTCAGTGGAGACAATGCCAGCACCAAACTTAATAACAGCGCCTCAAATCTTTTTTTTCTCATTTGAACTCCCTCCGTTATCTGTAAAACCATTAATTATTATATTCTTTATCATTCTCATTGTATCAATCTTATCATGGGCAAATCCATGAATCAACATCATCATTGTTTCAAAGCAATGTTATTGTTAATGTTTTACTCCACTTTTCACAAAATTATTCGTAAACAGACATCCTGCCATACACCCCAACCCATTGTGAATCATATCATCCCACTCAAACAGACCACGCATAAAAATCAGCTGACTGAGCTCAATTGTCGCTGACATCAGGATTCCGATCACCAGAGCCTGATACCACTTAATTTTATGATTCGCAATGAGCGGAAGCAGAATCCCTGCCGGCAACAACAAGATAAAATTCAACAGGTTTTCCTTTAACAACTCCCGGTCGTGGTTACAGATTACCTCCCGCCACGACCAGAATGGCAATAATTCATACTGACGGACCGTTCCAATCCTGGTAAATACCGTTGAGCCAAATACAATTCCGAGAAACACCACCAATGCCACGACTGCCAATGCCTGTATGATACGCAGCTTCTTTCTGTATACACACACCGCCATTCCGATGCACACCCCCGTTAATACCAGCCCAAAAGCCAGTATTTCATACCTTGACCATTGCTTATTATACGTTGTCCATATCTGATAAATATCCATCTATACCATAAACTCCTGCACCCTGTTCATTTTTAAACAGTTTCTCCTTTTTTGATTTTTGCTCTTAATATCCAATACGAATTGGGGAACTTTTTCTTAACAAATCACATTGAAATGTTCCCCAATTTATTAAACACAGGAAATACAATCAATGATGACTGCATCATATTGATCTTTGACACCATTGCAGCAGATTTTGTACTGTCTTTTCCTCTTTTCTATCCTCATTATTTCTGTAAACTCATCTTTGCATATGCTGCCAGAGTAAAACCATCCGTAATTTTTCCATCCCGGATCCATTCGCCCAACTGCTCCCAATCCAATGCAATATGTCCTACTATTTCTTCTTCCTGTATCACCTGTGGAGCTTCATTCAACTCTGCCAGAAATACATCTGCCTTTGAACTCATTGCACCACTGTCCGGCACAATTTTTCCGAAACTTTTCCATTTTTCTGCTTGCACACCAAGTTCTTCCCATAATTCTTTTCCCGCATTCTCCTTTGCAGAAATTCCTTCTTCTCCAAAACCTCTTGGGAAACCGTACTGATATTCCCTGAGAGCATGACGATACTGCCGCAGTAAAATATACTTTCCATTATAATATGGAACGATAACAACCGCACCTCTCATAACGCGGTTCATCAGTCTTTCATATGCAAACAGACTTCCATTTTTTGCACGCACAACATCCACAACCATTAAATGGTAATGGCTCTCGTATACAATTCCGATTCTTCTGCCACTTTTTTGTGCAAATGCATACAGTTCCTTCGGGTCAAGTACCAGCGGAAGTTCCTCAGACTGGGCAAAAAGCTCCGTACACGTCCGACTTAATTCCAGATATTTTTCAATCGAATCCATTTCTGTTCCTTTTATTTCCATTCCCTTTCATCCCTATTTCTTACCAACTTCTTGTGAGCAGGTTTTCATTTTTTATTTCAGCCTTTTTCAACTTTCAGGCGTTCCCGACATTTTCTTACGATTTTCAGATCCGCCCACGTTCTTGTCAATTCCTCAATACTGTCTAAAATATCACAACTTGTCCACCAACGGGATATCATACCCGAAATCCACGAACTCAGAATACCAAAAGCTATCACCTGCAAGACCGCCCATCCTATGGTCGCAGCCAATGAAAGCTCCCCTTCTACAGACACAATATCCTGTAGATAGTTCATTCCCAACTCAATTCCTACAAAGATCACCACCCCAATTAGTGCATCTATGATATTTCTTTTTATTCCTTTATGTATACTTTTATCCCACTCTTTCAGCTCTTTCTCCATCCCCACTTCATAACGGCTTCCCGTCTGTAATTTTTCATCTTCAAGAGCCGGTTTCAGTTCCAGCGTTTCCTGCACATTTTTCATCTGCAAAATCCGAATAGCACAACTCCAGTCCGGGAGTTTTCCTTGATAAAGTTCCCACGTTGTACTATCCTTTGCAGGGAAAACATGGCTAGGAGCAATATCCTTCTCCCAGTAATCCTTCAATTTGCATTTTGAACCATTCACGGCAGGATTCTATATCTTCCGGATCATAATGCTTGGAAATTCCATAAATACTGTCTTCCGTTGTAAGATTATAACATAGATCGAGCACCGCTTCTGCATATTCTGCCTTTTCTCCTTTCTCTTTTTCGTGGAGATAAATATGCCAGGCACTCCGATATTCCTGACGATCCTGTGAACTCAAATCTTTCTCAACTCTTTTCAGAATTTCTACTGTATCCTGATCAGTAAGCGGATATGCAATTTCATGAAGATATTCTGTCAGTTTCTTTTGCTTTACCTTTTTAGGTGGATTCAATGAAAATGCATTGACACTCAATGCCAGCAACGTCTTCACATAGCGGATCAAATATTCTATCTTTTCTTCACTATAATTTTCTTCATTATAACCAGATAATTCCCTCAGACACTCCGGGTCACTATAACGCAATGCTGTCAACAACTGTCTCAGCATCACAACATCATCATGTGCAACGGGAACCCCTGAATAAATAAATGCACTCTTTTCAGACTCGGTTTTCTTTGCCTTCTTCAGAAATTCTTCTATCTTTCCCTGAAAATATTGCGACGGAGTACGCAACGCTCCATACTGCGAAATTCGGATCACCCCCATCTGACATAACTCAAAAAATGGTTCAAATGTATTTTCATTTTCAATCGCAGCAAGAAATGCACGAGAATCCGCTAACTGATTCATGGTCAAGATCACCTGGTTCCCATTCAGTATAATTTCCTGGAACATCCGTTCCTGTGCATATTGAATCTCTTCTTTTGAATTTCTTACAGAATCCAGTTCATATAAATAGACACTCTTATTCATTTCAGTTCCACCTTTTGTTTCTCATGCAAATTTAGTTTTTCTTCGATGTATCAATCGGGTTCATGTTTGCAGTTTTGCAAAATACGTTTGTCCTAACGCAATGACCTCTTTTCTTGGATCTCCATGCACAGCCAAAACCATCTAATGCTATGCTTTCTATTCACAGATTCGTTCTTAAAGTATATCACAGGATAATCTCGTAATCTATATTTTTACCTGCTAACTTCTCCTGGCTCTGAATCGCCTTCTGCTTCTGGTGCAGTTGCACTCTCTATTGGAAGTTAACACTGAGACGGCCTTCCACACTACGCGATCCTACCGATTACCATACATCTTCTCATAATAATTCTGGTACTCACCACTAATGATAGTCTCCCACCACTCACGGTTATCCAGATACCACTGAATAGTTTTTTTAATACCATCCTCAAACTTTGTCTCCGGCAGCCAGCCAAGCTCATTATGAATCTTAGTCGGATCAATCGCATAACGCATATCGTGGCCTTTACGATCCGTTACATGTGTAATCAGACTCTCCGGTTTGCCAAGCTCCTTGCAGATAATCTTTACAATGTCGATATTCTTCTTCTCATTGTGTCCACCGACATTATAAACCTCACCAACACGACCGTTATGGATAATCAGATCAATCGCTTTGCAGTGATCCTCCACATACAACCAGTCACGCACATTCAGACCTTCACCATATACCGGCAACGGTTTGTCAGCCAGCGCATTGGCGATCATCAGCGGAATCAGTTTCTCCGGAAAGTGATACGGTCCGTAGTTATTGGAACAACGGCTGATAGAAACCGGTAAACCATAAGTTCTGTGGTATGCAAGTACCAACAGATCTGCTGCTGCCTTGGAAGAAGAATACGGAGAACTTGTATGGATCGGAGTCTCCTCTGTGAAAAACAGATCCGGGCGGTCTAACGGCAGATCACCATACACTTCATCGGTAGAAACCTGATGATAACGCTTGATTCCGTACTTTCTGCAGGCATCCATCAATACAGAAGTTCCTATGATGTTTGTCTCAAGGAAAATTCCCGGATTCTCAATGGAACGATCTACATGACTCTCTGCTGCAAAGTTTACAACCATATCCGGATGTTCTTCTTCGAATAACTGATAAAGCGCATCTCTGTCACAAATATCAGCTTTTACAAAACGGAAATTCGGATTATCCATCACCGGTGCCAGTGTGGACAGATTTCCCGCATAGGTCAATTTATCCAGACAGATGATTCTGTAATCCGGATATTTATTTAGCATATGAAAAACAAAGTTACTTCCGATAAATCCGGCTCCGCCGGTTACTATAATGGTCATTTTATATTCCTCCTGTATCACAACTCCGTTTAGTCTCTCTGGAACAGATCTCTTGTATAAACTTTGCTGCCAAGATTGGCTACAAAATCAATTTCTAACTGATCCTCTTTACTAATATTCCTTGCCATTTATCCTCTTCCTTTCAGAACTTCGCTGATGCAGTTTGCTTTGTATGTGACATGTGCTGCATCGATATCAAATGCGTCTAATATTACTTTCTGTGTATTTGTAACTGCATGATCTAAGCGATATACTTTATCTAATTGTCTGTTCATTTCTATTTTTTCCAATTCCCTGATTGCCGCCGGAACAGTAAGGTAATTCGGCTTCTTTACCAGCTCTTTCGCTTTATTTTTCAAAGCCTGATAAATCTTACAACGTATGATTAGCGCAATAAATCCGATAAATATCTTAGTAGACGCAGATTCTTCAGAAGCTACCCGCAGACAGTTGTTACCAAGATACGATTTATCTGCACGAAATACTTTTTCTGATGCATCTCTGTTCTTATACAGACCAATCGCTTCTTTTGCTTCCATCTTCTCAGATGAGATAATAGCAAAGTATCCACACAAATCCAACTCTTCCCTGATTACCAAAAGGTTAGGTTCTCCATATACAAAATGTCCGGTTTCCTTGTTATAATGCATATGGAAGTATTTATGAAACATCGGTCCGAATTCATGCTCAGTGTCCTGAAATCTTGCAAGATAGTTCTGCATCTCCCGGATATTTTCTTCAAGTCGTGACCGTTCTCCAGCTGCTTTAGCTGCATTGTAGTAAACATGAACATATCTTTTCTTTGTGTCAGCTGCATATACAAATGTTTGGACTGTTTTTCCATACACTCCGAATTCTGATATCTGATGCCCCCAATCGCTTTCAAAACTTCCTTTGTGTTTACGAATCAGGTCACGGATGAATTCCTTACATCCTTTCACCATAATGATGAAACTGAATCCATTATTGTCCATGTATCTCAGATTTTCTTTGCTAAAATATCCTCGATCAAGAATAAATCCAATGTTTCGATAGCCATATCCCTTAACTTTTTCAATCATAAACTGCACCTGAGAAACATCATTAATACTTCCTGGATACTTCTCATACATCAATGGTTCACTATTATTCAGATCATATCCTGCGGCATAGTTAAAGATTGGGAGACCAGCATCCACCTTAGCAGCCCCGTACTCGACCATACTGATATTTCCGGCTTCGCAGTTCTTATTCGTAGAATCATAAGAGACATAAATCCGTTCTCTATGATTTCTTTCTTCATTCCATTTGTCCAGAAATCCTTGCCTTTGATTCTCATTAATACTTCTGAAGAATTCCGAAAGAGTGGAATCACTATAAATTTTCATGTCTTCTGTAAACAACGGATGGTTAAACGCATAGTCCGGATAATACTGTGCTGCATTACTCTCCGTAATGATTGAATATGCTGCAAAATCAAGAATCATACCAGCTGCTTTAGCTCCAAAAACGTCCTCAAGTTTCTGGTTCAATCCAGTATTCTTAACCACCTGATTAATTACCATATATGTACCTGCTTTCAGACAGCTGCTCCTTTCAGAATCCGCTAAAGACTCCGGCACATCCACTTCAGGAAAGTATTTTCTGAAGTTCTCATTCGGTCTCATCTTCGTTTCATCATCATCTGAAATCTTTCCGATTGTCACCCTTTTGACGGTTGTATATTGTTTCGAAGGATCGTAAATTCGATCACATTCATAATAAACATAGCGGGCTTTTCCCTTGTTACGAAATGTAATTTTTCCTTTGATTTTCGGTATATCCACCACGTAATTTAAGTACATAATTTCTTCCTTTTTATAGTTGTATTTGCGACTAAATATAGTGTGTAAAAAAACCTGCACTTTTGCAATAAAAAATGCAGGTTTTTCCTTATTTTTTCAGTATTTTCATGGCATTCTCAATCCGTATGATTCACTTGAGTTGCACTTTATTATGGAAGTTCACATTTCATGGACGAAGTCCCTTGACGATAGCCTGAAACTCCTGCTCTGTATCCACAAAGTGGTAAGGTGCGTACTCGCCATACGCAGTTGGCCTGCTGATTGTTACAAGCTGTATTCCCTTATACCCAACGGCCTTATTCAATTCCCTCTTTAATTCTACCAGATGCTTTCCATGAGTTGTTTTCAGAGCAAAACAGCCATGTGCATCACGATCTTTCGCTACTAGATAACACATTATTCAGCATCTCCTTAAATTCATGTTCATTCCGAATCAAGCCACTCTCATACTTTTCGCGCATGATTTTTCCTGTCTCTATCGGATAATTTTTCTTATATTTCCACTCAAACCTTCGAATGATACCGATTTCTCGACTCTGAAACAGATATAGCATTGGGGAACAAATTTTGTCATAGACGATAGAATTTTCTCCCCAATATAGATTCGTATTTGATTTACATTGTTTTCCAACAGCGTTCCTTCATAAAGGCGGCGATAAGTCCTGCATCCACCTTTGCTGCTCCGAATTCCACTATATCTATATCTCCGGCCTGACAGTTCTTATTTGTTGAATCATGCGATATATAAATACGTTCGCGTTTGCATCTGTCCGCCTTCCACTGATCCAGAAAATCCTGCCTCTGGTCTTCTTTTATTGACCTCAGAAAATCTGAAATAAACGAATCACTGTAACATTTCATATCCGGAGTAAAAAGCGGGTGATTATAAGCATAATCAGGATAATACTGCGCAGCATTCCCTTCTGTAATAATGGAATGGGCTGCCAGATCAAGCATGATCCCGGCTGCTTTTGCCCCAAATGAATCCTGCAGTTTTATATCCAGTTCAAGATCTTTTGCAGCTTTATCGATGATCATATATGCTCCTGTCTTCAAACAGCTGCTCCTGCATGAAACTGTTTTTTCCTCGGGCTGCTCAACCTCCGGAAAATATTTCCTGAAATTTTCATTAGGTCTCATTTTATTTTCATCTTCCGGCAAAACCTTACCGATAGTAACCCTTTTTACATTTGTATACTGTTTGGATGGATCGTACTCACGGCTGTACTCATAATAAACATAGCGAGCCTGACCTTTGGTTCGAAATGTGATTTTTCCTTTTACATCAGGTATATCAACAACATAATCCAGATACATGAACATCCCTCTTCTTTGTAGTTGTTTTTACGACTAAATATAGTGTAACAATAAAACCTGCATTTCTGCAATAAAAAAATGCAGGTTTTTCCTTATTTTTTCAGTATTTTCAGGGTATTCTCAATCCGTATGATTCACTTGAGTTGCACTTTATTATGGAAGTTCACATACAATAATATATCTAACATATTTCATAGCGTCTTTAACAAAAGTATTTCCAATGCTTTTATTTGATTATACTTATAATATATTATCTTTCACTCAAATTGTCCTTTTCTCATCCCCTGTAAATAATATTGTCACAGTGATATTTCGCTCTCACACTGTCTGTAAAGCCAACCGGGATCGTAGACTTGATAACTATTATCGCATCCGGATTATACTGAATCCTTGTCATATAATTTCTTTAACGCATCCTTTCTCATCATAATAATTCAGGTTCGTCCCTGGAAAAGCCTCTATGAGTGCTAGTCGTATTTCCGGTTCATTACAAAACACCTCCATCCATATCGAAAAAAATCCATCTCCCAAGGCCGTCATAATAATCTGCTTTTTCATATCATTCTGATATTCTTTTGACAGGTCTTTCATATGATTCCAGTTTTCCAGCGAGTTTAATGCTTTTTGATAAGCTATATTTCTTTGTCCAAATCGTCTATCTCTATCTTTTCCCGTAGGAAAATTGCCTAAACCTACAAGTTTATATGTATTACGTGCTCTTTTCAGGTAATCCCCTGTTGAATCCAGTTTTATCAATAACTCTTCATTCACCTTTGGGATACCATTAATGTACGAATATGCGATAGCAGTATTATCTTCATCCGGCCACAAATAGTTTTTTTTATTTTTCGGCATTGTCTGTGCCTTTTTTCGTGTATTACAATATTTACATCCCAGGTTAAGATTATTCCAGTCTGTTAAATCTCCACCTTTGGATTTTGAAACCACATGTTCTACCTCAGGAACATGTGGTATAGAAAATTCACAATAAGAACAATACATTCCTATCCGTCTCTCTAAATATGGCAATGCGTCCTTATATTCATTTATTTTTTTATATGGAGACTCCCCCTTATTTATTGGTCTCATTCTTTTTCACTTTCCATTTCTGTTCCAGATACTGCTGATGTACCCACGCCATATAAGCAGGATTTTCGCTGTATTCAGCCTCCAGTTCCGCCAGTCTTTTTCCCAGTCTGTCTATGTCTTCCTGCGATTTTGCCTGTGTAAGTGCTTCAAAATACAGCTTTGAAGCTTCATATATTTTTCTCTTTTTTTCACTATATTGCGGTAACACAACCCCCATAATATCCTCCGAAATATCTTCAATACTCTCTCCTGAATATTCAGATTCCAGAGGCTGGTCTAATGTGATCAGCTCGCCCTCTTCAAGTGATTGAATAATAAAAGGCGAATGTGTTGCACAGATAAACTGAATTTTAGGAAACAGTTGTTTTAAAATCCCAATAATTCTTTTCTGCCAAGTTGGATGCAAACTTAAATCAATTTCATCAATAAGAACAATACCCGGTGTTTCCTGTAAGGCTTTCTCCTTCAAATATGGATTTAATATACACATTCTTGCTGCAATATCCAAGATTATCTTGATAACGTTTCTATAACCGTCACTCAACATCTGAAATGGAAGAACGGTTCCTTCAGACGTTTTAAGTGCAATAATATCATCCTCATATTTTGTAGAAAATATAATTTTTTCACCTGATTTTAACTCATCTCTAAACGCCTCATTAACCGCCCACAAAATGACCTCATAAGCCGGAAAAATTTTTCCATCATTTTCTTCAACTGCAACAGCTTTAAGCGTATCTATATATCGAAACGCAATATCCAATCCATGCTGCGCATCAAGGCAGTGGCTATATGCGTCTGTTCTGCTCAATACGCCTGTCTTTACTGTTCTTTTATTTCCATCTTTCCAAAGTCGTGCTGAACTAAGGTATAATACCAATGGCAGAATAACCTCTTCATCAGAGTGATCTGCATTTGCGATTTTGCCTTCCCATTCAATTACAGTCTGCTGCATTGGATTTTTTCCACCAAACTTAGTTCTGCCATCCTGTTTCAAAAGAACACGCTGAAAACCAATAGACTCATAATCAATATTCCATGCAGCCTTACAACTAACCTTGCAAGGATACTGTGGGATTGCACCAGCAGTAAGAATTCTGCTATCATCTGAAATCTGAGTCTTTCGTCTTGCATCAGTTGATTTGATATTAAACACAAACCTGGAAGGTACATATCTCTTAAACGCTGCAAGATATGCCCCCAGCACGACATTAGCCGCTTCCAATACTGTTGTTTTACCAGAGCCATTCTTTCCTGCAAAAACATTCATTCTTGAATTTAACACAAATTTCTTATCTTCAAACTGCCTGTAATTAAAAAGTTCTATTTCCTGGATATTAAATTCACACATACAATATGCCGCCTTCCTGAACATTAGTGAATCTGAAAATCTCACTAAATCCACTAATAAAAATCCGCTATACATTGTCTTTAGTATAACGGATTATTATAAAAAAAACAATTTAAAGTTTCATTATTGGCAAAGACTGCTTTCTATATATACACTTTTCTTGAAGTTTATAATCATCAATGATCTTTTTAATTACAAGAAATGCTCCGACACGAATGCAGGAACTCCTCACTTGATAATATAATAACTCCGATTGAGTATGATAGTTTCTGGGAAGTTAGCATTTTTTGATTTTTGCTCTTATCTTGATATTTTCATTGTTTGTTTTAGTTATGCTCCACCGCTCCTTGGATTCCAAGCCGAGTTTTCTCATAATTTCTGATCGCTTCATTTTGAAAAATAGAAAAATCAGCCATAATATTTCCACTTGGATCAAATACATCTACACGATTCGAATCAGTGTCTGTCTGATAAAAAATGCAGCCTTTAAATTTGCCTTCCGTTGCAATAAAATCCGGGTTTTTATCTACCAAAGAATCTATTTCCACAACCATGGCCTCTAGCTTTTTTTGTATTGCATCAAAGAATATTTTATAGATATCAGCAACCGTATAAATATAATTACGCAGCATATTATAATGATCAATATGCCGTATATCCATTCCCTGTTCTTCCATTTCATTTTTCAACAAGGTGAATGTTTTTAATAAATCGGCACTATCTTCTTCATCTGCAGTACGCAACACCGTGCACATCTCTAAAAGATTATAAAAGCTGTCTCCATTTTCAAACTCAACCGCCCAATGTCCATGATCCATGTATATTGCAGCAAGCACCATAAATTCGAATCCAAGATTGTCTCCCATAGAATCCGCTAAAAAGTCTGTTTCGTTCTGCAAACCTAACTTTTGTACAAACGCACCGGCTTTCCTTACTAGCAACATTCCCTCATGCAAGATGTTTTTTGTCATTTTGTTTACAGTAACCTTATCTATGACAGCTCCACTATATTTTTTCACAAGATGGTTGTCTTCATCTAAATCATAATGAATCCATTCTCCAAGTGCTTCCTGATACATCTGATATTGTCTATATATTTCCTGCACCTTATGGCTTACATTTATATAATCAGATATTATATCCGCACACTCACCCGTAACAATTGGAGTTTCTTCTAAATTGAGTTCATCTTTAAGATCAGAAACAGGCATCACATCCATAAGTTTTTTATCTTTTGAAATATCCGTATCTACCATAAACTCAACTCGCACAGAGACACCACCATTTTTCTTATCAGACTCCCATCCATGCTCCTTTCGATTCCAAACAAACTCTCCCGGCATAATATACTCCGCAACAGGTTTGAAGGTGTATCCAAACAAGTTCAAACTCATGAGATCTGATCCATCTCCATACCAAACCTCCTCATTCAATGTAAAATGTTTAAAAAGTCCTCGCGACTTCATATTTACAACAGGAAGTCTACGTGTCGGAAGTCCCTCGATAGCATCACTCAAAATCTCAATCGTAACATAGACACTCTCATCTGCTTTTTTCGGAAGATAAAACTTAACACCATAATAATTTTCTATTTTGGCGATTCGTTCCATCTGTTCTTTCCATACAGCAGTGTCTTCTCGTATCCTGTCAAAACTGCTTCCTGCACCCGGTATCGACAATCTTAATATTCTTTCCTCATCCGCTGCTCCAAACTTAATGATTATTGTTGACGCATTCACAATCTCAGAAATCACATTAAACCAAAATAACCTATCAGCAACATCAGAGTATACACTCAGTTCATAACCAAAAGATAAATTTTCACTTTCAAACTGCTGTGTGTAAAGCGGAGGAATGCTTATTCTGCCTTCAAGAAACTTAAATTCAAAGCCATCGTTGCGTATTTCATAATATTTTGTACCATAGATATTGTATTCCAAAACCTTTACTTGTGCAGTAGGTGCAATTCTATTATCCACATACAAATACCCACTTCTGCTCTCACTTGGCATCCGATGAATATCCGCTGCAGCCGACAGTTCTCCGCAAAATGTATCCATTTCCATCTTATCAGGTACTGCAGATAACTCTGCTTCCATCCGAACCGGGCTTCCTGCATTCTGGTGCGATGCACTGACAATCTGGTCAATCATTGTCTTTGTATTTTGTAATTCATAGGCATAATAATCTTCCTTATGAAGCCCAACATTCTGCATTTTAAACCAGCCATTATCTGAATCCCATTCATGCACTTCAACAATGCCATTGTATGATGCCGAGTCATACGTTCCAATCATAATTGTACTCCTCGTATACTCCCCTTCGTGCATCAAATTTCCACTTTGAAATTCATAAAAGTAGTCCCATTGTTTTCTCATTAAGACTGTATGCTCATGACCGGCAAGCCACAGTTGAACATGAAAATCTTTCAACAACTGGACAATTTGCATCTGTTCACTTCTCTCTAAAAAATCAAAAGAATAGTGTGTCAATATAATAGACGGTTTATCTTGATTCAATTCTTCAAGCAGATCCATGATATATTCTGTACCGATAAACAGATCATTATTTCTCTGTTTTGTATAAGTAAGAGCTGTATCTATGCATATTATGTTAAAGTCCTTTGTTTCTGTTACAAAATGTGGCTTTTCATCATCGTCATAGCTGGCTGCCTGTTCTTGATTTTCCTGATAAATTCTATGCATCATATTCCGAAATTCTGTATGTCCACAATGTACCGCTGCCATTTTATCTGAGGCTAGAGCACCGTCCTTCGGAGAATACTCCTTGATACTTTCTGAAATAGCCTCCGCACGTCCCTCCGCATCTCGTTCAATATCATGATTCCACGGTACAATGAACAACCGATCCACGGTAAGATTTGTTACACTTAAAAGTTTGTTGATATAATCAACAGTATCTGTCGCAAACTCTCCCATCGGAGCATATCGAAGATCTCCGGTAATAAAAATGTAATCTATCTGTGTTCCTAACTCTTTCATATAGTCTAATAGCCTGTTACGCATACGCCGACTATCTACATCTCTTTTATTCAAATGTATATCTGATAAATGTAGCCAATGTATTTTACCCACTTTTGTCTCCCCTTATATTTTATTTCATTGTAATCCATACCTTAATATTATAGTTCTAAACTGTTTTCTTTTAATAAAAAGTCATAGATACTCATCGTAGTAATTCCATCTTCATCTCTTGTAACATTTACAACATCTTTCACAACGATAATCTTTTTAAAGGAATCATTTACGTTTACAAGAGAAGCCTTTTCCTGAATACGCTTTTCTTCTGTCGGCATACTGAAAGCAGACTGAATATAATAACGCTTGCTGCCAAGATTGGCTACAAAATCAATTTCTAACTGATTCTTGTACTCTTTACCATTTTCATCAGTTCCGCGTTTTTCCACAACGCCAACATCTACAGAGTATCCTCTGCTTCGTAATTCGTTGTAAATAATGTTCTCCATCAGATGTGTTTCTTCAACCTGTCTGAATCCTAATCTTGCATTTCTAAGTCCCACATCTTCAAAATAATATTTCAGCGGTGTGCCGATGTATTTTGTGAACTTCCAGTTATTTTACGACTAAATCGCCATATTTAGCTACAGAAAAAATCATCCATGTCTTCCAAATTCAACTGTCAGCTTATCATACTGCTCTCGATTTCGGCTGATTGCTTTCTCCACTTTTTCTATCTTCTGCGTCAGACTTTCTTTACTAATATTCCTTGCCATTTATCCTCTTCCTTTCAGAACTTCGCTGATGCAGTTTGCTTTGTATGTGACATGTGCTGCATCGATATCAAATGCGTCTAATATTACTTTCTGTGTTTTTGTAACTGCATGATCTAAACGATATACTTTATCTAATTGTCTGTTCATTTCTATTTTTTCCAATTCCCTGATTGCCTCCGGAACAGTAAGGTAATTCGGCTTCTTTACCAGCTCTTTCGCTTTATTTTTCAAAGCCTGATAAATCTTACAACGTATGATTAGCGCAATAAATCCGATAAATATCTTAGTAGACGCAGATTCTTCAGAAGCTACCCGCAGACAGTTGTTACCAAGATACGATTTATCTGCACGAAATACTTTTTCTGATGCATCTCTGTTCTTATACAGGTCAATCGCTTCTTTTGCTTCCATCTTCTCAGATGAGATAATAGCAAAGTATCCACATAAATCCAACTCTTCCCTGATTACCGGAAGGTTAGGTTCTCCATATACAAAATGTCCGGTTTCCTTGTTATAATGCATATGGAAGTATTTATGAAACATCGGTCCGAATTCATGCTCAGTGTCCTGAAATCTTGCAAGATAGTTCTGCATCTCCCGGATATTTTCTTCAAGTCGTGACCGTTCTCCAGCTGCTTTAGCTGCATTGTAGTAAATATGAACATATCTTTTCTTTGTGTCAGCTGCATATACAAATGTTTGGACTGTTTTTCCATACACCCCGAATTCTGATATCTGATGCCCCCAATCGCTTTCAAAACTTCCTTTGTGTTCACGAATCAGGTCACGGATGAATTCCTTACATCCTTTCACCATAATGATGTAACTGAATCCATTATTGTCCATGTATCTCAGATTTTCTTTGCTAAAATATCCTCGATCAAGAATAAATCCAATCTTTCGATAGCCATATCCCTTAACTTTTTCAATCATAAACTGCAGCTGAGAAACATCATTAATACTTCCTGGATACTTCTCATACATCAATGGTTCACTATTATTCAGATCATATCCTACGGCATAGTTAAAGATTGGGAAGCCAGCATCCACCTTAGCAGCTCTGTACTCGACCATACTGATATTTCCGGCTTCGCAGTTCTTATTCGTAGAATCATAAGAGACATAAATCCGCTCTCTATGATTTCTTTCTTCATTCCATTTGTCCAGAAATCCTTGCCTTTGATTCTCATTAATACTTCTGAAGAATTCCGAAAGAGTGGAATCACTATAAATTTTCATGTCTTCTGTAAACAACGGATGGTTAAACGCATAGTCCGGATAATACTGTGCTGCATTACTCTCCGTAATGATTGAATATGCTGCAAAATCAAGAATCATACCAGCTGCTTTAGCTCCAAAAACGTCCTCAAGTTTCTGGTTCAATCCAGCATTCTTAACCACCTGATTAATTACCATATATGTACCTGCTTTTAGACAACTACTCCTTTCAGAATCAGCTAAAGACTCTGGCACCTCCACCTCTGGAAAGTGTTTTCTGAAGTTCTCATTCGGTCTCATTTTTGTTTCATCATCGTCTGAAACCTTTCCGATCGTCACCCTTTTGACAGTAGTATATTGTTTCGAAGGATCGTAAATCCGATCATATTCATAATAAACATAGCGGGCATTTCCCTTGTTGCGAAATGTAATTTTTCCTTTGATTTCTGGTATATCCACCACGTAATTTAAATACATATTTCTCATCCTTTTATAGTTGCATTTACAACTAAATATAGTGTATCAAAAAACCTGCACTTTTGCAATACGAAATGCAGGTTTTTCCTTATTTTTTCAGTATTTCAGGGCATTCTCAATCCGTATGATTCACTTGAGTTGCACTTTATTATATGTGTTCCGGTGTGTAGATCTCGATATAGGGATGTTCCTGGCGGAAGGTCTCGTCCTGATAATCTTTCAGTCTGCTGAAGAAGGAATCGTTCAGCATGTTATGACCATAGACAACCGTCACAGCATCGGATTCAAAGGGCTCCGGATTGTAGCTGTATTCTGTCATGATCGCTCCCGGAAGTCCTTCTTTGTCATCCACGGTATGATCCATATAGTAATCATCGTCCACCTTGCTTTGCAGGATCGGATAATCAACCGGTGTATCTGCAATATGGATCCATGCATAGATATCCGGATTTTCTGCCTGCAGGACACTGAAATCCACCGGGATCTGTACCGGTGTTTCCTCAGCTTCTGCGGATACTTCCGGCTCTTCCTGCACGGATACCGCTGCTTTCTCACGCAGCTTCTGGTCTTTGTCTTTCTGAATATGATCCCGCACCAGCAGTCCTATGATACCTGCCACAGCTACCAGAAATATCACAAGGAATATTCGAAATAATAGATTCTTCTGTTTCACGTTCTATGTTCATCTCCTTTGATATTGGCTGTTTCAGGATTTTTTTCTTTTCTTGTGAGAACGACGTCTCTCTTTTTCTGTCTTTTCTTCCTGTTTGCTGTAATAAGCAAGTTCTTTGTCCACCGGGATCACAGCCAGTACGCTTGTCTCCAGGTAATCCTCGATATCTTCTTCTGTCTGGATCTTGTCATTCATGATAAAGCGGATCGTGAGTACCATGCCTACCAGGAAGATTCCGAGCACAATGCCCATGGCCAGTTTTTTCATCATGCCGTTGTCTACCGGCGCAGATGCGACTTCCGGATGTTCTACAATGGTAGGCGGATCTGTCTGTGTGATGCTCGCCATCTGATCCACTGCCGCATCGGTAATGGCATCTGCCACTGCACAGGAAAGTTTTGCATCATCGCTTGTCACCGTGATGGACAGCATTCGTGTATCTGTCTTGTTTGCTACGGTAAGCATTTGTTTGATTTCTTTCCGTGTCAGCTTGATGTTGTCTTTTTTCAATGTCTTGATTGCGCCATCGATAACCGGTTTACTGGTAGCGATAACGGAAAAATCGGACGTCAGTTCCGTTCCTACCTGCAGATCTGCCATAGATGTAATGCTGGTTGTTTTGGACAGCACATACAGGGTTGAGTTCGATTCGTACATCGGTGTCTGGAAAAACACCAGTGCCCCTGCGAGTACAACTCCTACGACGGCTCCCAGAAACAGCAGTTTCCATTTGTCGATCAGATAGAAAAACAGGCTGACAAGGTCAATCTCCATTTCGTTCTCTTCTTTTTGCTTTCTATTCTCCATTTTTTCTCGTTTCCTTTGTCTGTATTATAACCATTTATTCTTTCGGATTCTGTCCGTATCTTCCGTATCCATAGCCATAGCCGTATTTGCTGCCATACCGCTTTCCGTAGCCGTAATGCTTTGTTCCTTCGTCTGCTTTATTCAGAATTACGCCCAGGAAATTCGGATTTGCATTGATAAGCTGTTCTTTTACGCTGTTTGCCATTCTGCGGCTGACAGCGTTGGCAGAGATCACCAGTACGGAAGCATCTGCCGTTTTTGCGATCAGTGCTGCATCGACAACACTTCCAAGTGGCGGTGTATCAATGATCACATAATCAAAGGTCTGTTTCATGCCCTCAATCAGAACTTCATACGCTGGTTTATTCAGAAGTTCGGTCGGGTTTTTCGGGAATCTGCCTGTCGGGATCACATAGAAATTCTTATAATTCGTTGCGTATATTACTTCGGAAGCGGCATTCTTGCCGGCCAGATAATGGCTCAGGCCTTTCAGGTCATCCGGGATCCCGGTTCTATTCATCAGTACAGAATTTCGCATATCTGCATCGATGAACAGCACGCGTTTGTCATTTTCTGCCAGAATCTTTGCCAGATTGAATGACACACTGGATTTTCCGTCATTTTCCATACAGCTGGTCAGGCAGATTACTTTATTTTCGATTCCGGTAAACTCGAGATTTGTCCGGAGTCTCCGGTATATTTCCTTCATAACGGGAGATAACGTCGTTTTCTCCTCCAAAATCAGTTCCTGCATCTATCGTATTCCTTTCTCTCTATGTCAAAATTATCTTTTTGGGTATATGGATAAAAATTGTTTCCACTTTTTCCTGTCCGAACTTCCGGCTGATCAGCTCCGCTGCCTCCCGGATATTCACAATACGATACTCGGTATCGTGTGCATCGCTGGCCATCAGGTCAATCTGATCTTCTTTTAACAGTTTCATACAGAAATGCTTTGCCTTTCTGCCGCATTTCCCCAGAATACTCTCACAGTTTATCTGGATGTATGCGCCCTGCGTCTTCAGTTCTGCGACACGGTCCCTGCCTTTATACAGACATTCATACCGTTCCGCATGTGCAACCACCGGCTGTAATCCCATCTGACGTACTTCAGACACGGTCTGCATGATCCATGCATAGGAAGCCTCATACGCAAATTCCATTAATACGGTGCGGCTGCCTGCCATGTAATACTTCGGATTCCCGCGCAGGCGTTCCACCGATGCATCGGAATGGATGTAATACTCACATCCCAGATAAAATTCCATCTCCGGAAATCGGTCTGCTGCCATTTCGCAGACGCGCGCATAGACCGTCTGTATTTCTTCTCTCGGTATCGCAAACATGCCACGACGATAATGTGGTGTAAAAACGATATGGCGCACGCCCTGCCGGTATTCTTCTTCCAGCATCTCCATCGTTTCACGCATGCATCCGGAACCGTCATCCACACCTGGAAGTATATGATTATGTATATCCCAGTATCCTGTCATGTGCTATTTGCTCCTTTTTGTCTCTTTTTATCCATTTTCCTTATATACATGCAAAGTTATGCTAACTCGCACTACCAGTTTTTGTCAACGGTGAGATTAATTACTTCTGTTTTTCACATTTTTTCATTTCATATGTAATGATTTTTATGCACATTTATCCTTATGCGGTATTATATTATTACTTACCACTTGCAGAAGTGTGAATTTTCTCGACTGAGATAAAATTTTTTTACGCAAACAGAACCCCGTTATATTCAAACTGTAATATAACGGGATTCTTTTTGTTCTACAATGATGTCAATGGATATATTGTCTGTGTTTTATTTTTTCAGCGGATATTTCGCGGTCAGTTCATCTACGATTGCACGTGCTTTTGCTACGCCCTCATCGCCTTCTTTGATGACGATGGAAATTGCTTCTGCGATCTTGTCCATATCCTCTGGATTCATGCCTCTGGATGTAACAGATGGTGTTCCGAGACGGATACCGCTTGTGACAAACGGAGATTTCGGATCGTTCGGAATCGTATTTTTATTAGCTGTAATATGAGCCTCATCCAGAAGTTTCTCGATGGCTTTTCCGGTCAGGTCAAATGGTGTCAGGTCTACCAGCATCAGATGGTTGTCTGTACCATCGGATACGATCTTGATGCCGCGGTTCTTCAGACCGTTGCACAATGCCTGTGCGTTATCTACAATACCCTGCTGATATGTCTTGAAGCTGTCCTGCAATGCCTCTTTGAAGCATACGGCTTTTGCTGCGATGACATGCATCAGCGGTCCACCCTGAATACCCGGGAATACGGCTTTGTTGAAGTTGAAGTTATTTTTCTCCATGGATTCTTTGGATACCAGGATCATACCGCCTCTCGGTCCGCGCAGTGTTTTGTGTGTCGTAGTGGTAACGACGTCTGCATAGTGGATTGGGCTTGGATGAAGTCCTGCTGCCACCAGACCTGCGATATGTGCCATATCTACCATCAGGTATGCGCCGCATTTGTCTGCGATCTCACGGAAACGAGGGAAATCAATGGTTCTCGCATAAGCACTTGCACCGGCAATGATCATTTTCGGTTTGCACTCCATCGCGATCTCTTCTACTTTGTCATAATCAATGAATCCTTCATCGTTGACCCCATAAGGTACGATGTGGAAATAAGTACCGGAAAAGTTGACCGGGCTTCCGTGTGTCAGATGTCCGCCGTGATCCAGGTTCATACCCATCACAGTGTCACCCGGCTGAAGCAGTGCAAACTGTACTGCCATATTTGCCTGTGCACCGGAGTGCGGCTGTACGTTGACATACTCTGCGTCAAATAACTCTTTTGCACGCTCGATTGCAAGATTCTCTACAACATCTACACACTGACATCCGCCGTAATAACGTTTTCCCGGATATCCTTCTGCATATTTATTTGTCATGATGCTTCCCTGTGCTTCCATAACTGCATCACTGACCCAGTTCTCGGATGCGATCAGCTCGATATGGCTGTTCTGACGGTCCATCTCCGCTTCGATCGCTGCTGCCACGTCTGCATCAACTACTTTTAACTCTTCTAAATTCATCACTTTTTCCTCCTGCCGCATAGGTCAACTCTGTTGTCTGAGGTTTTTTCTTTCTGTCAGACAACTTAATTGTTATCATAGCTTAGATTATGCATAAATGCAAGAGTAAAAAATTATTCCTCATGCATCTGGTCGTATCCTCGCGGAGCGTTTTTATGTAACAGGAATATTACGTAGTAATTTCCTATTACATAAAAAATCCCACTCACACGGGCAGAGTCCTGCCAGTGCAAGTGGGATTTTCGGGTGGAATGAATTCTAGTTACGTTTGTTCATACGTTACATTATTTTTTATCTTTTGGTTTTTGGTTATAGGATTCAGTTGTTGTTTTTCTTATCTGATTACTATCAGTTTATATGTTATGCATTTGCTGCAAGTGCTTTTCCTGCTGCTTCGCATGCGGCCTGTGCGTCTGCATCCGGAGCTTCGTTTGCAATGATACCTTCGGCTTCGATCATCTCAGCGCCTGCACCTGTCATCTGCTCGACCCAGTTGCGCATCCATTCGCCATCTCCCCAGCCATAGGATCCGAATAACAGGATCTTTTTGCCGGATACGCTGCCAAGGATTTCTTCTACAAACGGCTCCATACTGGATTCTTCCAGCTGTTCTGCCCCCATGGACGGGCAGCCAAGTGCAAATGCTTTTACATCTGCGATATCTGCTGCGCCTGCGTTTTCAACCGGAATGATCTTTGCCTCTGCACCTGCTGCTGCAACACCATCCGCTACGCTCTGAGCCATTGCTGCTGTATTTCCTGTACCACTCCAATAAATAATTTTAACTTCTGCCATTTTTTTGTCTCCTTGATTTTATATTTTTTATTTTTTCTGTATACAGATTCCGCTCTTTCACACTTGTATGACTGCTTTGGAATCGATATACAGTTTAAACCTTTTTTATTCTTTTTTTCGTTGTATCAGCCACACTTTTCTGTATTTATTCCGATTGTGGCAATTGCGTGAACGCTTTACCTTATTATCAGCAGGCAATCTCACTCATGTGTTTTCCTGCCATATATTCCATCACAGCACATTCTTTGGCATCATCATATGCCTGAAAAATCTGCTTCGCCTGTGTCACATCACCATAGACTTTCCAATATCCGGTATAACGGCTTTCCTTTCCCTCATGCCGGATAAATCCTCTGACATCCTCTAACGGATAGCCGAGAAATATGCCCATTTCATGGGGATAATGCTCCATCCCCCGGGCCGACAGGGAAACGCGCGCCCCAAGATGATTCAGACAGGCTTCTGCCTGCGTACTTTCATATCCGTACTGCTGTAAAAATACAGCCACCTGCGGATCTTCCAGACACTGCTGCACCTCTGCTTCCCGGTATACATATACCACTGCACGTCCTGCTCCCTGGCACAGACATTTGACCCGGATCCCGGTACCCCGAAATGCGGACCGTACAAATTTCAGGTAAGCCGCCGGAACGGTAAACATACTTGACATTTTTATATCTTTTAAAACCGGTGCACAATGCAGAATGATCTGCATCATGAGGCTTTCTGTGACTTTCCTGCTGGAAAGCTGGTTTAATACGGCTTCAGTTGGCATTTGCTATCCTCCTCTGTTCATTCATGCAAGCATGATTCATGTTTTTGAATGTAAATCTGCTTGGCTCTTCTTAATTTCAGAGCCAGCCATCTCGATTTCGCTTTGCTTCATCTCGATGTGGCTTCTCGCCAAATAGATTTTTATTCAAACTTGTTCATTCATGCAAGCATGATTCACACGTTTGAATATAAATCTGCTTGGCTCTGAAATTATGCATATTGTTCTAATATTCCGTTTAATGCGCTGGCGCTGCTGCTGTGGGAACGTTCCACTATGATATTCTTGCGTTCTGCTTCTGCCACGGCACAATGTACCATCTTATGAGAAACGGTGGAGGTAAAGAGAATCAGCAGATCCGGACTTCCGATTTTGTTTTTCAGATCTGTTTTCATTTTCGTAAATACTTTTGCCTTACATTTGTACTGTTTGCAGATCTGTTTGTACTGTGTTTCCATTCTTTCGTGTCCTCCGATAATTACGATACTCATGTTAGCCTCCTTCATCTATTATTAGCATTTCCTAACCGCAATTTTTAAAAGAAAGCGGATTTCCTGGTTATCCGCTCATTTTTTATGTAGTTAGTATAAATTAACCCTCTTGTTTCGTCAAGAGGGTTAATGATTATATTTTTTCATTTTGTTTCTTCGTTTTTATCAACCTCTGATATAATGTCCGGATTTTCCGCCGTCTTTTTCCAGAAGTAAAATATCTTTGATCACCATGCCGCGATCTACTGCCTTGCACATGTCATAAATGGTCAGCAATGCTGCGGATACGGCGTGCAATGCTTCCATCTCGATCCCGGTCTTTCCGGTAGTCCGCACAGATGCGATGGCTTCGATCTCTGCTTTTTCCGGATACAGTTCAAAATGAATATCCACACCGGTCAACAGCAGCGGATGACACATCGGAATGATCTCCCAGGTCTTTTTCGCTGCCATGACACCTGCTACCTGCGCTACGGCGAGCACATCTCCTTTTTTGATTTTGCCGTCTGTGATCAGCGCAAAAGTCTCCGGCTGCATACAGATCCGGCCGGAAGCCACGCCGATCCGCTTGGTATCTGCTTTTTCTGAGACATCCACCATTTTGGCTCTGCCCTGCTCATTGATATGTGTTAATTCTGCCATTTTTTTCTCCTTGCATTTTAGTATCATTCGAATTGTTTATGATAGCGTTATTTTCCAAATCCACAGTTTGGGAACGTACAGACCTCACAGTTCAGGCACAGACCGCCCTCACCCAGTCTTGCAATATCTTCCGCGGTAATCTCATCCTCTGCCATCACTCTTGGCAGCACCAGATCAAAGATTGTGCGTTTTGCATACATGACGCATCCCGGCAGACCGAGGATTGGAATTACTCTTCCATCTGCTTCGTTCGTATAGTAGGAAACAAGCATCATCGCTCCCGGAAGCACCGGTGCACCGTAGCTGACAATCCTTGCTCCGGTTGCCATGATGGCACCCGGGGTACAATCGTCCGGATCCACGCTCATGCCACCGGTACAGATGATCAGGTCTGCGCCTGCCGCGATCTGCTTTTGAATAGCTTCCAAAATATGTGTCTTCTCATCGTCCACATAAATCTGACCAATTTCTTCGGATGGAAAAGCTGCCAGTTTCTCCCGGATGACCGGACTGAACGTATCTTTGATGCGTCCTTTGAACACTTCACTGCCGGTGGTCACAATCGCATACTTTTTCTTTTTATATGGTTTGATCGTAAAAATCGGCTCCGTGCCGCCCGCTTCCTTTGCACGTTCCATTTTTTCTTTTTCAATGATCAGCGGTATGATTCTCGTTCCTGCCAGTTTATCCCCGGCATGCACCGGGAAATCGCCATGCCGGGAGGCGATCATCATCTCCCCCAGACTGTTGACTGCAACCAGCGCTTCACGGTTGATTTTCAGCAATCCGTCTGTATCCGCAATAAGTTCGATCTTTCCTTCTTTGATATCGGAAGGATGCATATGCTCACCGGCACAGATTTCATACAGAATCTCCGCTGCTTCATTTTCATGCCACATCGTGTCATCCTTTTCCCATACATACAGATGCTCTTTCCCTACGGAAAGCAGTACCGGAATGTCCTCTGCGGTCACAATATGTCCTTTGCGGAATACTGCATCTTTGGTCACCCCCCGGATGATCTGAGTAATATCATGGCAGAGTACATGCCCTACCGCATCTTCTGTTTTTATCAGTTTCATAATATCCTGTCTCTCCTGTCACCTGTTTTTTACCATTCATACATGTTTTTGTTCTGAATGAACTTATACCTATATTTATACCTATGATTCTATTTTCTATTACTTTCTTGCGCACTCGGCATCGTTACCAAGCAGAATATCCAGCCCATGCTTTAAGGAGGGCAGAATATAACTCAATGCTTCATCCACAGCCTTCGGACTGCCCGGCAGATTGACGATCAGTGTCTCTCCACGGATGCCCGCCGCTGCTCTCGACAGCATCGCCCGCTCTGTGATTGTCAGCGAATATTGCAGGATTGCCATGGGAATTCCCGGCACTTCCCGCTCGATCACTGCCTTTGTTGCCTCCGGTGTCACATCCCGTTTGGAAAAACCGGTTCCGCCTGTGGTCAAGATCAGCTGGATATCATCATTGCACATGGCGATCATTTCATCCTGCAGCATCTGCTGATCATCCGGCAGGATTACTTTCTTTCTAACGGTATAGCCCTGGGCTTCCATAATCTCTGCGATTCTGGCTCCGCTACGATCTTCCCGCTCTCCCAGATACCCCTTGTCACTGGCTGTAATAATTCCTACATTCATGTATTGTACTCCTCTGTTATCTGAATCCTATATTACATTTCCCTATTTTTCAGTATACCACACGAATACACTTATGTCACGATGTACAAAAAGTCTGAATCCACCTGTGCTTCCACAATGGTGGATAAATGACCTTCTGCTATCTGTAACGAAAAAAGGACCGGAGGACTCAGAAAATCATACAAGCGGACGTTTTCGTCTGCGGTATTCTTTTCTGAGCCTCCGGCCCAACACAACCTTATGGTTTATCCACCCGGGAATTCCTTATCTCATGGTGATGTATCCACGATAATTTGCAAGGTTGTTGCTTGGTGTATAATCAGCAACTGCTGCACTGCAAACATTGTGGTATGGTTTCAGGAACGGGAAAGCATCCTGCTGAGCCCATGACGGTTTCTCAAGTGCTTTCATGTCATCTACCATTACTTTGTACCATCCGGACTGATTCTCAAACCAGATTTCAAGTACCCAATCCATTACGCATCCGTTGATGTCTTTCTTTACGGCACTTGCAAGTACACGTGTACACTCCGGAGCTGCCTGAAGAATCGGAACTACTTTCTCAAATAACCACTTCTCTCCCTCTGCTTTGTCTACGCCTTCCGGGAAACCGATGGTCATATTGAAACGATAGTTTGCGCCATCCTCGATCGTACGTCCTTTTCCTTTCAGGTCTTTCTCCCACCACATCGGAAGAAATGCAAAGATAAATGGATTTCCTTCTGCATTGTTGGATTTACGGGCTGCATTTCCTGCATCTCCGTCAGAATCAATCTGAGCGTCTGTATGAGCTGCTGCCGGGATCTGTCCCTGCCATACAAGTACGTCCATCGGGAATGTCTCAGCGATTGCTTTGATTTCAAGACGAGGATCAAGGTCGCTTACTAACCAGTGATGCTCTGTCAGCTGCATTCTTGCGTATCCGAAACGATCACCCTGTGGTGGAATCGGGAAGGACGGATAAAATGCATATTTGGTAACATACGGCTCAAACTGAGAGATGCTGTCCGGAATATGTACTTTATAAAGCCATCTCTGAAGTTTTGGTCTGTAGTCTTCGCTTACGCAGTCAACGTAGATAAGACTTCTCATTGGTTCAAATTTGAAATCTGCCATTTCTAAATACCCTCTTTTCTCTTATTTCTATAACTTATATCAGACGGGAACCATTTTTTGTCCCCGCCTGTTATAAACTTTATGGAATTTATTTCTGTTTGGATGGAGCTGGTGTCGGCTCGCATACTGCTGTATAATGCTCTTTACGTTTTTTGAACTCAGGATCTTTGTAAAGGTTCATCAGACGACCCTCATTCTCAAAGATATCCTGTCCATGTAAGAATTTACCGGAAAGAATGTCATGTGCATGATGCTCTGTAGCCGGATCATATTTGAATTTGAATGCTCCGTCAACGATCTCCAGTGTTCCCTCAAGACCACACAGCTCACATACACAGTGTGTTGTACCCGGATAAATGTAGAAATTGTTACCCTGGCAATGTGGGCAAGCGCCTTCTTTTCCTTTCCAGAGAGAAGTTTTCTCGGATCCTTCAATCTGCATATCTTCATCAATGATCTGCTGTGCAGCATCTGCAAGGTTACGTCCGATTTCTTTCATACGCTCAACTTTGTCATCCTGCATGATAACGTCTTTACACCAGGAGAAGAACTCGTTGTTTACTACTTTCCATCCCGGACTTAAAGCGAACATCGCATGATCTGTCTCACAACGAACTGCCCAGTCAGATCCACCGATTCCTACGAAAGAAAGTGCTTTCTGACGGAAGTATCTTGGGTTCAGACCTTCTTTTCCAGCTTCTTTGAGTTTTCCATCGAGCATTTTCATCATACCTGTATCATGTCCCGGTCCCATACGATCTGTGATGGAATGATATAAACCGGTTGCACCGGACTCAAAAATCGGATCTACGAAGAGAACTCCATCTGCCTCGACAACTTTCTCATAGAAAGCTTTGAAATCATCCTGACGGGAGCAGATCATTCCTTTGCCCATTACAAGGCCACGGGAACAGGCAACACAACCGGAGCAGTACTGGATATCCCAGTCAAGAAGGTGGATAAATTCGATCTCTGCACCTTTTTCTTTTGCTGCTTCCAGAGCCACACGACACATTGTGTCATTGTTACCGTTTTTTGTTCCAAGTGAAACACCTAAAATTTTCATACTTGTCCTCCTTTAATTTACCTGCATACATTTGATTTAGATATAATACGTTTTCCCATATTGTAAAAATACGTTTGCATTTTCCTCACGAAGCGAATGTCATATTTCTGCAGCATCATGCAACATTACTCTTATTGTCACTCTTATGATGAAACCAAACCTATGTGTCAAAATCCTATCCTATTTCTATTTCATCGCCTGTTTTCGTGCACAGCAAATGTTTGTAACCGTTCTGGTTTTACCAGCTGACCAGTTACTCGTATTATATCACAATCTTGCTTTTCTTTGTGTATTTTTATTATAAATTTATCTTATTTTTTAGTCAAATGTACATTTTGCATCAAAAAGCCCCGGGAATTCTCCCGGGGCTCTTATAACGCGTATATTTTTTAACAAATTTTCATGAAAAATCAGCTGTATTCCATTTTTGTTATGCAAAAAGTGGATTACTGGCTTTTTGTACCTGTTTTAATACATAAGCTGACATATTTATCTCAGAATCACCGCACATCTTCGCGGAGTGTTTATCTCAGGAAACCGTTGACAATCTGCTCTTCTGCCTCTTCCTCTGTCAGACCCAATGTCATAAGTTTGATGATCTGCTCACCGGCGATTTTTCCGATGGCTGCCTCATGGATCAGCGCTGCGTCCAGATCATTGGCCTCCAGCTGCGGAATCGCAAGGATCCGTGCTTTGTCCATAATAATGGCATCACACTCGGTATGACCGCTGCATGGTGCATTTCCGATGATCCTGGAATCAAATTTCTGATAAGAGGTATCCTTTGCCACGGAACGGGAAATGACATCCGCACTGGCTCCCTCACCATTCAGGCTGACAGAATATCCACTGACTGCATGCTGGTCACCATGTGTCATCAGACGCTCACGGACTACCAGCTTGGCACCTGCTGCCAGTTCTGCCTTCGTATCACGCTCCGTAGAATCTACACCTTTGATCTGGACCATTTCCATCTCCATGTAGCTTCCTTCTTCCATATACACTTCCGTGCCCGGATTCAGGATACGTTTTCCTTTTCCGTCACCTGCACCGTAATGCTTTTCCACATATTTTACTTTTGCATTTTTTTCGATAAAGAAACGGTGGATACCATCATGCTCTGCATCCTGATCCCCACAGTTGTCGATACCACAGCCAGCTACAATAACCACGTCACTGCCTTCTCCGATATGGAAATCGTTATAAACCATCTCTTTCATGCCGCTCTGGCTCAATACAACCGGAATGTGTACACTCTCATTTACAGTACCCGGTTTGATATAGATGTCGATACCGCTGACATCTGTCTTGGATACAATATCAATATTTGCCGTTGTATTTCTGGCTGCCATCTGACCGTTTGCACGGATGTTGTAAGCTCCCTCCGGAACTCCATGCAGATCAGCGACTTCCGCCAGAAGTCTTTTCTGAATCTCATCCATCATATCTATCTAATCCTCGTTCTTTCCTATATATTCATAGATTGGCTAAATTTCAACTAACACCATTCGTTATTCATTTTTGATCACTTCTTATTCCTAATACCATTAAGGTTTCTCTTTTCAACTAACAGTGTTAGTCCTTTATTCACAATATAGATTTTTACTTGTTAAATTTATCACACATATTCACTGCGGAAGATGTTCCCAGCAACTGCGGAAGTATCTCATCCTTCGGACCGTGATTGATGATCTGTCCTGCAGAGATCACTACAATCTCATCTGCAATATCAAGGATACGCTCCTGATGAGAAATGATCAGGATAGAACCGTCTTTTGTTTTTTCCTGCATGCGCTCAAATACCTGGATCAGATTCTGGAAGCTCCACAGGTCGATACCGGCTTCCGGCTCATCAAATACGGAAAGCTGTGTACCTCTTGCCAGTACCGTAGCAATTTCGATACGTTTTAACTCACCGCCGGAAAGGCTCGCATTTACTTCACGATTGATGTAATCTTTCGCACAGAGTCCTACTTCAGACAGATACTGACAGGCATCTGCTGCGCTCATTCTGCGTCCTGCTGCCATACGGATCAGATCCAGCACCTGAATTCCTTTGAATCGTACCGGCTGCTGAAAAGCAAAACTGATACCCATTTTTGCTCGTTCCGTAATACTTTTTTCTGTAATGTCCTCACCGTTAAATAAAATCTGACCGGAAGTTGGTTTCTCAATACCAACAATTAATTTTGCCAGGGTGGATTTTCCACCGCCGTTCGGTCCTGTAATGACTACAAACTTGTTGTCGTCAATTTTCAGATTAATTCCTCTGATAATCTCTTTTTGTGCTTTTTCGTCTGATACTTCAAAAGACACATTTTTCAATTCCAGCATCTTGTTTCTCTCTTTCTGTTTTTTTAATCATTCCATTCCGTCTTTTTCGGAATTTTTATTCCCATATCGGATTTTGGTTTTATATCCTAGCGTTTTTCTTGGTTTTCCAGTAAACGCAAAGAGCAGTGAAAAGACTTTTGTCCTCTCACTGCTCATATTTTTTAATTTTCATACACTTTTCATGCATGTTGCCTGCTATTTTTTCTGCAGCATCATCATATCAATGCACGAACGAAAACAGCATATCTTAGTCCAGTGGTCTTCTCGGAATAATGACCGCTGCCAGAAGATAGATCAGTAATCCGCTTCCTGCTGCAAATGCAAGTACCACCCAGATCAGTCGGATGATCGTCGGATCGATACCAAGAAACTCTCCAAGACCGCCGCATACGCCACACAATACTTTATTGTCCTCTGATTTGTATAATTTTTTATTCATTCTTTATCCCTCTTCTGATTTACCTTCATACAGAAAATTACTGTATGTCTCCTGCGCATTTCTGATATATTTTACTATATAAGTATTTTTTTCGCAAGAAGATTCTGTGCCTTTGACTTCACTTAACCATCTGATGAATCTGAATTTACTGTTCTTCCATGCAGATTTATTGCAATTCTCCGGTTTCAAAAAATTCCGGCCTGTGAAAATCCGGTTCCGGCACATCTACCGGCGAATAACTTGCATAATGAATCTGTTCGGCATTACCGCCTTCACACACTTTGTAAAAGTTACAGGCAATTTTGGTACCGGCAATTTGCGGAATCGGACCACCAATTTCTTCCAGCAGTTCTAACGGCAGAAAGAAACAGATTTTCCAGCAATTCTTTTCAATGACCGCCTGCGGCTGACAAATTTTGATCTGCTCTTCTGTGAAAAATGTCCGATCCGCACGCTCTGTCCCAGACTGTATCAATGTGGCTCCGTTTGCATTCATCTCCACATTGACATACAAAGGTGTCTGTTCTGACCAGAAACCAAGAAATGCTTCCATTCCACTGTCCTGGCTCACCGGATCGTTCATTTTGAGATAGGTCCGGAGCGGATCTGCTTCTTCACAGGTCATTTCCACCAGAAATCCATGCTCTTTCCAACAGGCAATTTTTCCATATGTTTTTGGAATTGCTTTTGTCCCCCACAAAAGATGTGTGATTTCAAATGTTTCACACTGTGCAAATTGTTCTTTTTCGTCTATGATTTTTATATTCATTCTTTATCGTCCCCCGATCAATACTGTTTTTCCCTCAAATGCAAATCCATAATGATGAATCTGCTCCGGTTTTATATGAAGCTCCAACAACTCCGCATCATACTGTTTTTCCTGAATCTGCATTAATGCCGCCTGTACTGTTTCCTGCAAAGATTCCTCTTCTTCCGGATCATGCACCTTAAATTCCAACACATACGCCTGTTCTGTGAAATCCCGCGGAATCAGCATCACATCATATCTGCCATATCCACTTTCCCGGTTCGATTTCAACACATACTGTTCCCGAAGTTCTGCCAGCAATCCAAGTACAAATCCATGATAAAATCGTTCCGGCTGTGCCTTTCCCGATGGATGCCGTCCGGTATCAAAGCTGCTGAATGTAACCTGTGCCACATCATTCATATATACATTCATCTCTTTCAGATTTCCCTGCAGCAATGCCTGAACAAACGCATTATAATTACAATCTGAAGCCGAAAACCAGCTTTTAAACATTCCGGTAAACATTCCAAGTGTTTCCAGATTTGTGATTTTCAGATGATACCACGGTTCCAGCAAAATGCCACGTTGTTCCACTTCCAACACTTTCAGATATCCACTGGCAAGCAGCAGACTCCAAATTGCATTTTTATCCTGCTGTAACTGTTCGAAAACAATCTGTTCATCAAAGGTAACCAAAATCTCTTTTTCCTGCAAAAGAATTTCCATTTTTTCTTTCATATCGGTTGCTGATTGCTGAATCAGGCTGTTGATCAGCGTGTTGGAACTGGTCGCCGCCCAGTACGCCCCGATTTTCTTTTTATCCAGATAATTTGTGATTGACCATGGATTATAAATATCCGTATGATTACCAAATGTAAATCCATCATACCACTGTTTCACCAGTTCTTTTTTATCTGCCAGGCCAAATTCTTCCAATGCCTGAAATACTTCCTGTTCTGTGAAACCAAAATAAGTGGCATATTCATCCGACGTTGTCGTGATCACATTCAAATTATTCAGATCAGAAAAAATAGACTGCTTTGATACCCGTGTAATTCCTGTCAAAACTGCACGTTCCAGATATGGATTTGATTTGAATGTCGCATTGAAAAGACTTCTCAAAAAAGAGGTAAACGTATCCCAATAACCGTGTACATATGCCTCCTGCATGGGCGTATCATATTCATCTAACAGCACAATCACTTTTTTCCCGTAATAGCGATACAGATACTGGCACAATAAATTGATTGAAAATGAACTTTCCGCATCTTCCATATACATCGATACGTTTCGATACATTGCTTTCTCATTTTCACTAAGCAAATTTCCATCCAGAAGATAGCGGTGTTCCTCATATAACCGTGCAATCTGCATATTGATCTGTTTTTTCACCTCTGATAACTGATCTGCTTTCACTGCCGCAAAACTCAGGAAAAGTACAGGATACGTGCCCTGCAATCCCCTCCATTTTTCTTCGCTCCAGATAGAAAGACCTTCAAACAAATCTCCTCTGTCAGCATACTGATTTGAAAAAAAACATTTTAGCATATCCATATTCAGAGTTTTTCCAAAACGTCGCGGACGTGTGATCAATGTAATATCATCCTGTGATTCCCACCATGCCCGGATCAAGTCTGTTTTATCAATATAAAAACTGTTCTGTTCTCTCAGACTCGCAAAATCCTGTTTTCCTATACTGACTGTTTTTGTCATCTCAGTGCTGCACCTGCCTTTCTGTATTGTTATCAGTATAACATTGCGTTTCCAGAAACACAACGGCACATAGCAAAATATGTCCTATAGTAAAATATTAAAATGTGCTATCATAACTTTCATAAGAAAAGCTATAAATAGCACATTTTTCAGCTATTTCAAGGGATGTAGACGATACATTTCTTTCAAAATAATCTTGCTCCGGATGTATTTTCTACATTTTGCACATATACAATAATATGAAAGCACGGAGCAATCCGTATAATCAAGATTTGGGTGTTTTGACACCCAAATCATATGATTACAGTTTTTAAAACTTTCAGGAAAGGAATCTGCTATCATGAATAATGAAAAATTAGAAAATCTCCTGAATCTGGCATTGAACGCCACACCGGAAGAACGTGAAAAATCTTTAGAACTGAATATTGGATATGATACTGCTTCCCGCAGCTGGGAAGTGATTGTGAAAGCCTCCGGCGGTTTTGATATGCTTTCGGAGCTGTTTCCACAGATCACGATCCATCCGTTATTAAATGGATACGGAATTCTGACAGTACCTGCCGCTCTCCTGGATGCCTTATCAGAACGCCCGGAAATTGAATACATGGAAAAACCGAAACGGCTCTTTTTTGCTGTCAATAGCGGGCGATCGGCTTCCTGTATCACGCCACTTCAGACAACACCTGCTCCAGAACGAAACAATCTCTATGGTTCCGGTATCATCACTGCCATCATCGACTCCGGCATTGACTACGCCCACCCGGATTTCTGCAACGCAGACAGCACCACCCGGATCCTTGAACTCTGGGATCAGAGCCTTGACCGGATTTTCACGCAAGCTGAAATCAACGAAGCCCTGCAGGCACCCTCGTCTCAGGAACGATACCAACTTGTCCCAAGCCGGGACTTATCCGGCCACGGCACACATGTAGCCGGAATTGCTGCCGGAAACGGACGTGCATCGAACGGCCAGTACCGCGGTGTTGCCCCACTAAGTTCCCTTTTGATCGTAAAACTTGGCATTTCCGATCCGGATGGTTTTCCCCGCACTACGGAACTGATGCGTGCGGTAGATTATGTCCTGCAAAAAGCGTTTTCATGGCAGATGCCTGTAGCCATTAACTTAAGTTTTGGCAATAATTACGGTTCCCATGACGGTGCAACCCTGCTGGAAACTTACCTTGATAATGTATCTTCTTATTGGAAGTCCTGCATTGTCACCGGCACCGGAAACGAAGGTGCTTCCCGGATTCACACTTCCGGATCATTTCTCTCAAATAGTTCCCCCGTCACCATTCCATTTTCGGTCAGTGATTATGAATCCGGTCTGAATCTCCAGCTCTGGAAATCTTACGCGGATGAAATTGAAGTAACCCTGCGCCATCCGAACGGCACGATTGTCGGGCCATTTCAGGAACGGCTTGGCACCTATCGATTTAGCGCCGGAACGACCGAACTTCTGGTGTATTACGGAAAACCAAGCCCCTACAGCATCAGCCAGGAAATCTATCTGGATTTTCTTCCCCGGGGAAGCTACATAGATGCTGGTATCTGGGAACTGACGCTTAATCCCCGCCGCATCACCGCCGGTTCCTATGACCTGTGGCTTCCGGGAGAGTCCGTAATCGGCAGCGGCACCGGATTCTTATATCCGACAGAAACCACTACGCTCACGATTCCCTCGACTGCTGCCAAAGTTATTTCGGTAGGTGCCTATAATGCTGCTTTCAACAGTTATGCCGCCTTTTCCGGGCGTGGATTTACCCGGATGGAACACCGGATCAAACCGGATCTGGCAGCTCCCGGCGTCAATATCATTTCTGCCGCTCCCGGCGGTGGCTATACATCAAAAAGCGGTACTTCCATGGCCGCTCCTTTTGTCACAGGAAGCTGTGCCCTGCTGATGGAATGGGGGATTGTGCGAGGCAATGATCCCTACCTGTACAGTGAAAAAGTAAAAGCTTACCTGATTCGGGGCACAAAAAAACTGCCTGCCTTCACGGAATACCCCAATCCCTATATCGGGTGGGGCACTCTGTGTACGGCAGACAGTATACCAACTTAAAATGCACAGTGATTCTAATAAGAATACGTCAGCTTACACTGATCAGAATCACGCGCCAAGTTTCACCTACGTTCAACTCGAATTTACTGCTCTGTTACAGTTACTTTTACTTTATCAAGATGCCAGATATCATCTACGTACTCCTGAATGGTTCTGTCAGAAGAGAATTTTCCAACATGTGCCACATTCAGCATAACGAGTTTTGCCCAGCCTTTCTCGTCTCTGTAAGCTTTCTCCACACGCTCCTGAGCTTCTGCGTAAGAACGGAAGTCTTTCAGGCAGAAGTAAGTATCAGCGAACTGTGTGCACTGTGTATTGAGCAGTGAATTGTACAGATCACGGAACAGCTCTGTATCATTTCCGGAATAGAATCCGTTGATGAGCTGCATCAATACCTGACGGATTTCCTGATCCTGATTAAAGATATCCATCGGATTGTAATCGCGGTTCTGCTCATGCGCGATGACTTCATCGGAACTCATACCAAAGATAAACATATTCTCTTTGCCGACTTCCTCAGCCATCTCTACGTTTGCACCGTCCATTGTTCCAATTGTTGCAGCACCGTTTAACATAAATTTCATGTTACCGGTTCCGGATGCTTCTTTACTTGCAGTAGAAATCTGCTCGCTGACATCTGCTGCTGCAAAGATCCACTCAGCATTGGATACTTTATAATCTTCGATAAATACAACTTTCAGCTTGTTGTCAATACTTGCATCATGGTTGATCACCTCAGCTACAGCGTTGATCAGCTTAATCGTCAGTTTTGCATTTTTGTAACCGGCAGCTGCTTTTGCACCAAAGATGAAGGTTCTTGGATAGAATTCCATATCCGGATGCTCTTTGATCTTGTTGTACAGATACATAACATGAAGAATGTTCATCAGCTGACGTTTGTACTCATGCAGACGTTTTACCTGTACATCAAAGATGGAACGCGGATCTACTTCAATGCCGTTGTGCTCCTGGATGTATTTTGCAAGACGCAGCTTGTTCTGATATTTGATCTGCATGAATTCCTGCTGTGCTTTTGGATCATCTACATAGACAGCAAGTTTTTCCATGTGGCTTAAATCTGTGATCCAATCGTTTCCGATCTTGTTGGATACCCACTCAGCCAGCAGCGGATTTCCGTGATACAGGAAACGACGCTGTGTGATACCGTTTGTCTTGTTGTTAAATTTCTGCGGGAATAACTCGTAGAAATCTTTTAACTCCTGTTTTTTCAGGATTTCTGTATGCAGTCTCGCTACACCGTTTACAGAGTAACCTGCAACGATGGCAAGGTGTGCCATTTTGACCTGTCCGTCATGAATGATCGCCATTTTGTCTTTTTTATACTGATTTCCCGGATATTCCTCTTCTACTTCCAGAAGGAATCTGCGGTTGATCTCCTCAACGATCTGATAAATACGCGGAAGCAGACGGGAGAAGATTTCAATCGGCCATTTTTCCAATGCTTCTGCCATGATGGTATGGTTGGTGTATGCACAGGTCTTCGTTGTGATCGCCCATGCCTCATCCCAGGTCAGACCTTCCTCATCCAGAAGGATTCTCATCAGCTCTGCAACTGCTACGGTTGGGTGTGTATCGTTCATCTGGATGGTTACTTTCTCAGAAAGTTTGTGGATATCCGGATGATATTTTTTATAACGGGCTACGGCACGCTGTACACTGGCAGATACGAAGAAATACTGCTGTTTCAGACGCAGCTCTTTACCCTGGATATGGTTGTCGTTCGGATACAGAACTTCTACCAGGTTTCTTGCAAGGTTTTCCTGCTCAACGGCTTTTCTGTAATCACCTTTGTCAAAGGAATCCAGCTCAAAACATTCCATCGGCTCAGCATCCCAGATCATCAGCGTGTTTACCATATTGTTGTTGTATCCAACGATCGGCATATCATACGGAACAGCCAGTACGGACTGATAATTTTTCTGAACGAATTTTGTCCGTCCGTTCTCAGCCGGCTCAGCCTGTACATAACCACCGAATTTGACTTCAAAAGAATGCTCCGGTCTGCGCAGCTCAAAAGGATAACCGTTTTTCAGCCAGTTATCCGGTACTTCCACCTGATAACCGTCTTTGATCTTCTGTTTGAACATACCGTAACGATAACGGATACCACATCCGTAAGCAGCGTAACCAAGCGTAGCAAGGGAATCCATAAAACATGCAGCCAGACGGCCCAGACCACCGTTTCCGAGTGCCGGATCCGGCTCCTGGTCTTCGATCATATTCAGATCAAATCCGATTTCATCCAGTGCTTCTTTTACTTCCTTGTATGCGGTCAGATTGATCAGGTTGTTACCGAGGGCACGACCCATCAGAAACTCCATAGACATGTAATATACCATCTTCGGATCTTCTTTGTCGAACGTCTGCTGGGTAGCAAGCCAGTTGTCAATGATAACATCTTTTACAGCATAAGACACCGCCTGGAAGACTTCCTGTTCGGAAGCCTCCTCCATGGTTTTGCGGTAAAGTGTTTTCACATTGTCTTTTACACATTTAATGAATTCTTTTTTGTCAAATAAAATATTTTTCATTACTGTTTTTCCACTCCTAACTCAACCTTGTGGCCGTTGATATTCCACTCTTTCTGGTAGCCTTCTAATGCGCCTTCTTTGATATCTACCGCAAGTACTTCACTCTGAATTTCTTCTTTGTGTGCTGCAAATACTTCACAGATTGTTTTCTCTGCTTTGAAGGAAAGGACGATCTTATCCATTACTTCAAATCCTGCCTCTTTACGCATTGTCTGTACCTTACTGATGATCTCGCGGACAAAGCCTTCCTCAATCAGCTCCGGTGTCAGTTTTGTATTCAGTACAACAGTGATGTCATTTCCGGTCTCAGTAGCAAATCCTTCTGTCTGAGCTACAGAAATCAGTAAGTCTTCTTCTGTCAGAACGATGCTATCATCCACTTCAGATAAAGTGATGGAACCTTCTTTTTTCAGCTGTGCCATTGCTGCGTGTCCGTCAATATTTTCCAGGGCAGCTTTGATCTTGCCCAGGAATTTACCATATTTCGGTCCTACGGTACGAAGCTGCGGTTTGAAGCTGTAATTTGTATATGCACTGACATCCTCGATGAAGCTTACTTTCTTGATATTCAGCTCATCCTCGATGATCTCCACAAAGAACTCCGGTACTTCAAACGGTGCTTTTACATACATATCGCCGATCGGCTGTCTGTTTTTGATATTTGCACTGTTTCTTGCCGCACGGCCAAGTACAACGATTTTCAGTACTTCTGCCATATTTTTCTCAAGTTCCGGATTGATCATTGCCTCGTCAACAACCGGGAAGTCACACAGATGGATACTTTCCGGAGCATCTTTATCAATACTTCTTACCAGGTTCTGGTAAATATCTTCTGTCATGAACGGAATCATCGGAGCAGCTGTCTTGCAGATCGTTACCAGTGCGGTATACAGTGTCATATACGCATTGATCTTATCCTGCTCCATGCCTTTTGCCCAGAAACGCTCACGGCTTCTTCTTACATACCAGTTACTCATATCATCTACGAAATCCTGCAGTGCTCTTGCAGCTTCCGGGATTCTGTAATTTCCAAGGTTGTCATCGACTGCCTTTACCGTAGAATTCAGTCTGGACAACAGCCATTTATCCATAACGGATAATTTATCATATTCCAGATTGTATTTTGTTGCATCAAATGCATCAATGTTTGCATACAGAACGAAGAATGCGTAAGTATTCCACAGTGTACCCATGAATTTACGCTGTCCTTCCATAACGGCTTTTCCGTGGAAACGGTTTGGCAGCCATGGGGCAGAATTGATATAGAAATACCAGCGGATGGCATCTGCGCCATATTTCTGCAGTGCGTCAAACGGATCAACTGCATTTCCTTTGGATTTACTCATCTTCTGTCCGTTCTCATCCTGTACATGTCCCAGAACGATAACGTTCTCGTATGGTGCTTTGTTAAATAACAGTGTGGACTCTGCCATCAGGGAATAGAACCATCCTCGTGTCTGGTCTACTGCCTCTGAAATGAACTGAGCCGGGAACTGCTGCTCAAATACTTCTTTATTTTCAAACGGATAATGATGCTGTGCAAATGGCATTGCTCCGGAGTCGAACCAGCAGTCGATTACTTCCGGTACACGGTGCATGTCTTTGCCACAGTGCGGACACTTGATGGTGACAGCATCGATATACGGACGGTGAAGTTCTACTTCTGCTGCTTTCGGATCCCCACTCTTCTCAGCCAGCTCTGCACGGCTTCCGATGGATTCCATATGACCGCACTCACACTGCCATACGTTCAGCGGAGTTCCCCAGTAACGGTTACGGGAAATACCCCAGTCCTGGATATTCTCCAGCCAGTCACCGAAACGTCCTTTACCGATGGATTCCGGAATCCAGTTTACTGTAGCATTGTTGCGCACCAGATCGTCTTTGACTGCTGTCATCTTGATAAACCAGGATTCTCTTGCGTAATAGATCAATGGTGTATCACATCTCCAGCAGTGCGGATAACTATGCTCGAATTTCGGGGCATCAAAGAGCAGTCCTTTTTCTTCCAGATCTTTTAATACCATCGGATCTGCTTTTTTTACAAATACACCCTCATACGGTGTCTCTTTTGTCATCTCACCTTTACCATTTACTAACTGAACAAATGGAAGGTCATATCTGCGTCCTACCTGGGCATCGTCCTCACCAAATGCCGGAGCGATATGAACCACACCGGTACCATCCGTCAGTGTAACGTAATCAGCGCATGTGACAAAGTAGCCTTTTTTGTGCTGTTTCTCGCAGATGTCTACGGCACAGTCAAATAATGGCTCATATTCTTTGTACTCAAGTTCTTTTCCTTTGTATGTCTCAAGTACGTCGTATGCTTTTGTGTCTGTCTCTTCATCTGCCAGTTTGCCAAGAACCGTGTCGCACAGTGCCTCTGCCATATAATAAGTATATCCATCAGCAGCTTTTACTTTCACATAAGTCTCTTCCGGGTTTACACAAAGAGCTACGTTGGACGGCAGAGTCCATGGTGTTGTGGTCCATGCAAGGAAATATGCATCCTCATCTTTTACTTTGAAACGAACCACTGCAGAACGTTCTTTGACATCTTTGTATCCCTGTGCTACCTCATGGGAAGACAGCGGAGTACCGCAGCGCGGGCAGTAAGGAACGATCTTAAAACCTTTGTATAACAGGCCTTTGTCCCAGATTTTTTTCAGTGCCCACCACTCAGACTCAATAAAGTTATTGTCATAAGTAACATATGGGTTGTCCATATCTGCCCAGAAACCAACGGTTCCGGAGAAATCTTCCCACATGCCTTTGTATTTCCATACAGACTCTTTACATTTTTTGATAAATGGATCAAGACCGTATTCTTCAATCTGCTCTTTACCGTCAAGGCCAAGTAATTTCTCTACCTCCAGCTCAACCGGAAGTCCATGCGTATCCCATCCTGCTTTTCTCGGAACCATTTTTCCTTTCATGGTCTGATAACGCGGAATCATATCTTTGATAACACGGGTTAATACATGACCGATATGCGGTTTTCCATTTGCAGTAGGCGGTCCGTCATAGAAAGTGTATGTCTCACCTTCTTTACGATTTTCCATACTTTTGCGGAAAATGTCATTTTCTTTCCAGAATTCTTCTGTCTTTTTCTCACGATCCACAAAATTCAGATTTGTTGAAACTTTTTCGTACATTCTGTTCTCCTCATTTCATGTTATATTTCTTTCCTATTTCTTTGCAGATTGTCTCTGCTTATTTATGATTCTCCCAGGAACGCATTTATTATAGAAAAATCAGACTTTCCTTTTTCTATAATTCACAGAAAATTGTATAAAATTTCCTGCAAAATAAAAAGCCTTCGTCCCGAAAAGGACGAAAGCTTTTAACAATCGTTTTAACCACCTGTTCGAAGTACGCGACATATTTGCCGGATACCAGTTCCCTGTAACGGTGGAAACACCGTCAGCTCCTACTCTCTGAAAACAGCTATGATATCTGTATCATTTCATAGAATCATGATCCATATCTACTCTGTTTTTTGTTTCAGAACTGCAACTCAGAAGTGATTTTCCACTGAGCGGTACTGATACCGGCTTCCACCGTCCCGGCTCGCTGTGATGCTCCCAGTCAGCGTACTCTCTTCATCATAGTTTTTGCATTTGAATATTTTTTAACAATGCAATTATAAGTATTCGCTTACTCGTTGTCAACCTTGTTTCAGGAAAAATGCTTCTTATTACATAGAATTTCAGTATTTTTTACTTGTTTTATAACTTTTTAGACAGACCAGCTTTGGCTTGTCGATATAATTTCTTTTCCAGGATTCTCCACTGCCTCATCCATCAGAAAAGACAGATAGGCATCCTGAAGTCCTTCACGAAGTGGATAAAACTCTTTTCCTGTCTCTACATATTGTTTCATGTGAACCAGAAGATCAGTCACTGCAATCTCATCATCATTTATCCGTGCACCCGGAAATGGATTTTCATAAATTCGTTCTCCACGGAAACTGATATATCTGTGACTCCAACCGTCTATATTATAAACTCCATCATCTTCTCTGCGCATCTGCTCGCTTACCGGACGATTCTGATGATCCATGTAACAGATCTGATCTCCCCGAACCTCTCCTCTTGCTCCCTGTATCACCCAGGAACGACTTCGTATTGGAGAAAAATACTGTTCATTATCAAAATCATAAAATGCAGCTTTTCCATTTTCAAAAATAATATCAATCCGTGCCCGATTTCCGGTTAAGATTTCTCCGGACGTATGCCACCCTGCCCGATCTCTTGTTTTTGTCACTGGAAATTGATACGTTTTTCCACTGATTTTACAATTTTCCATTCCAATTCCAAGGAATTTCCGAAAAATACTAATGGCATGATACCCATGAATGGCTGACATCGATACATTTGAAATCTCTCCAAGAATCCCACTGTCGATCACATTCTGAACCGCTGCATAATACGGTTGCAGAAAATATTGCTCTGTAACCTGAACTTTTCCATGCAAGATTTGAACTTCTTTCCAAAGATTATTTAATCCTTCTATATCTTGCCCAGGCGGAGTCTCACAAAGTACGGGAATCTGCAACTTGCATAGTCGCAAAATCCATTCTTTCATAACACTTCTCGGTACACACAACAAAGCAAATTCCGGCTTTGTATCTAATGCGGTTTCCAAATCAGTCGTTGTTAATATCCCTGTCTCTTGCTGGATCTCTTGCGCACGTTTTTCAGAATGCATTACAATCGCTGATACTTCCAGCCTGTCTGAAAGTATTTCAGCTGCGCGAAGAAAATACTGTGCCCGCCAGCCACAACCAATCATTATAAATTTCATACTCATAAGCTAAAACTTCCTCTCCTTTTTCTACATCTTTTACTGTATCAAAATCTGTTCTTTCTTATCATACATCAATTTTTTTCTCTTGGGAAGTTAGAGCCTATACAAGAAAATAAAAAACACTGAAAAACATTTCTGCTTTTCAGTGTCTGCTACAGGGACAGAAGGACTCGAACCCTCGACATTTGGTTTTGGAGACCAACGTTCTACCAACTGAACTATATCCCTATATTTTATTGAAGATATATACCTTCAAAACTTCATACAGAACCAGTGTCTTTCCGTCACCATTCAATTTCTCACTTCTCAAACTTCGTCTGCGACTCGTTTTCGCTAAGTGTTCTTGGTCAAGCCCTCAAACGATTAGTAACAGTCAGCTCCATGTGTTGCCACACTTCCACCTCTGCCCTATCTACCTCGTACTCTTCAAGGGTTTTTACTCCTTTATAAGGATGGGATATCTCATCTTGGGGGGGACTTCACGCTTAGATGCCTTCAGCGTTTATTCCTTCCGGACTTGGCTACCCGGCGATGCCATTGGCATGACAGCCGGTACACCAGTGGTCCGTCCAGCCCGGTCCTCTCGTACTAAGGCCAGCTCCCCTCAGATATCCTACGCCCGCGCCGGATAGGGACCGAACTGTCTCACGACGTTCTGAACCCAGCTCGCGTACCGCTTTAATGGGCGAACAGCCCAACCCTTGGGACCTGCTACAGCCCCAGGATGCGATGAGCCGACATCGAGGTGCCAAACCACTCCGTCGATGTGAACTCTTGGGAGTGATAAGCCTGTTATCCCCAGGGTAGCTTTTATCCGTTGAGCGATGGCAATCCCACTTTATGCCACCGGATCACTAAGTCCTACTTTCGTACCTGCTCCACCCGTCGGTGTCGCAGTCAGCCTCCCTTCTGCCTTTGCACTCTTCTAATGGTTTCCGACCATTATGAGGGAAACTTTGAGCGCCTCCGATACCCTTTCGGAGGCGACCGCCCCAGTCAAACTCCCCGCCTGGCATTGTCCCACCGCCGGATCACGGCGGCTGGTTAGAAACCCGATATTGCAAGGGTGGTATCCCAACAGCGCCTCCTCAGAGACTGGCGTCCCTGATTCATAAGCTCCCACCTATCCTGTACATGCAATACCAAGCTCCAGTACCAAACTGGAGTAAAGCTCCATGGGGTCTTTCCGTCCTGGCGCGGGTAACCAGCATCTTCACTGGTACTTCAATTTCACCGGGTGCATTGTCGAGACAGCGCTCAAATCATTACGCCTTTCGTGCGGGTCGGAACTTACCCGACAAGGAATTTCGCTACCTTAGGACCGTTATAGTTACGGCCGCCGTTTACTGGGGCTTGGATTCAAAGCTTCGCTTGCGCTAACCTCTCCTCTTAACCTTCCAGCACCGGGCAGGCGTCAGCCCATATACATCACCTTACGGTTTCGCATAGACCTGTGTTTTTGCTAAACAGTTGCTTGAGCCTATTCTCTGCGGCCCACTTGCGTGGGCACCCCTTCTCCCGAAGTTACGGGGTCATTTTGCCGAGTTCCTTGACAATGCTTCTCCCGCCGGCCTTAGGATTCTCTCCTCATCCACCTGTGTCGGTTTACGGTACGGGCGCATGGCAAACAATAGCGGCTTTTCTCGACAGGAGGGGGCACATGCTTCACTACTTTAGTTCGCTCCACATCACGGCTTCGTCTCATGCACAGCGGATTTGCCTGCTGTGCGACTACCCCGTTTGTACCGGACTTTCCATTTCCGGCCCATGTTTCCCTCCCGTGTCCCCACAGTTCTGTTACCATGCGGTACAGGAATATCAACCTGTTGTCCATCGGCTACGCTTTTCAGCCTCACCTTAGGTCCCGACTTTCCCAGGGCAGATCAGCTTTACCCTGGAGACCTTGGATATTCGGCCACAAGGATTCTCACCTTGTTCTCGCTACTCATTCCGGCATTCTCTCTTCTCAGCACTCCACAGCTCCTTACGGTACTGCTTCTTCGCGTTAAGAATGCTCCTCTACCAATGACTATGTCATTCCCAAGCTTCGGTGGCATGTTTTAGCCCCGGACATTTTCGGCGCAGGACCTCTCGACTAGTGAGCTGTTACGCACTCTTTGAATGAATGGCTGCTTCTGAGCCAACATCCTAGTTGTCTTAGAGATCCCACATCCTTTTCCACTTAACATGCACTTTGGGACCTTAGCTGCGGGTCTGGGCTCTTTCCCTTTTGACTATCCAACTTATCTCGTATAGTCTGACTCCCGTTCATCATCTGTATGGCATTCGGAGTTTGATATCCCTTAGTAAGCTTTGA
>NZ_CP173382.1:2000000-2852500 GCF_045002895.1 Eubacterium ramulus
TCCTCCGCCGGTTCTTCTACAAATGTATTCCACTCCCGGCAGCCCGGACACTGTCCCATCCATTTTGCAGTCTCATAGCCACACTGCTGACAGAAAAATATCGTCTTTTTCGCTTTTGCCATTTCCTATTCCTCGCTCTCTCTCCGTAGATACATAAATCCGCTGCCCTGCAACATCACTTGCACAGACAACGGATTATATATCATTAACAGAACACAATCTCATCTTTGCGGATACGCACAGTCACGGTACTTCCCCGTTTGATTGCTCCGGATAACAGCTCATCCGCAAGCGTATCCTCCAGTTTCGTCTGAATCATCCGGCGCAGCGGGCGTGCACCATATTTCGGATCATATGCTTTATCCACAATATATTGTTTTACACCGTCGGTAATCTTCAGTTCCAGATCTAACTGTTCCCGGCAGCGCTGCTGCAGTTCTTTTGTCATGATGCCCACAATTTTCTTCATGTGCTCTTTGGTCAGGGCATGGAACACAATGATCTCATCAATACGATTTAAGAATTCCGGCTTGAAGATCCGACGCACTTCTTCCATCACATTGGATTTCATCCGGTTGTAGTCTGCTTTTTCATTTTCTGCCGTTGCAAAACCAAGTTTTTTCGGCTCAATGATAGACTGTGCTCCGGCATTGGACGTCATAATGATGATGGTATTTTTGAAATCAACTTTTCTTCCCTGGGCATCGGTGATATGTCCGTCATCCAGTACCTGCAGTAAAATATTAAACACATCCGGATGTGCTTTTTCAATCTCATCAAACAGCAGGACCGAATATGGATGACGACGCACTTTCTCGCTGAGCTGTCCACCCTCTTCGTAACCAACATATCCCGGCGGAGAACCAATCAGTTTTGAAACACTGTGCTTTTCCATATATTCCGACATATCCACCCGGATCATAGCTTCTTCCTGACCAAACACTTCCTCTGCCAGTGCTTTGGAAATCTCTGTTTTTCCGACACCGGTCGGTCCGAGGAACAGAAAAGATCCCACCGGTCTGGACGGATCTTTAAGACCGACTCTTCCACGACGCACCGCTTTTGCAACTGCCTGAATTGCCTCGTCCTGTGCAATGACACGTTTGTGCAGTGATTTTTCCAGATGCTGAAGACGCACGGCTTCCCCTTCGGTCAGTCGTTTTACCGGAATATGCGTCCAGTCTGCCACTACATCGGCCACTTCATTTTCTCCGACTGCCGCCTTTTTGCGGTTCAGACTACGTTTGTATCTGGTGAGGGCAGACTCATAAGCCTGCTTTAATTCCTGGCGTTCGCTTCTGATACTTCCTGCAAGTGTCAGATTTCCCTGCAGGATTGCTTCTTCCATTTCATCACTCCGCTGCTGCATGGTCCGTTTTATCTCTTCCAGCTGCTTGGGCTGCTCCATACTGCCGATATGCACTTTGGAAGCAGCCTCATCCATCAGGTCGATTGCCTTATCCGGAAGAAAACGGTCGTTGATATAACGCTCTGACAATTCTGCCGCAGCCCGCAGTCCTTCTTCTGTAATCGTCACATGGTGATGTTTCTCATATTGCGGACGCAGTCCACGCAATATCTCCACGGTCTGTTCCACACTCGGTTCTTCCACAATCACCGGCTGAAACCTCCGCTCCAGTGCCGCATCTTTTTCGATATGCTTACGGTATTCCTGGATCGTAGTCGCACCGATGATCTGGATCAGTCCACGGGACAATGCCGGTTTCATAATGTTGGATGCATCCAGTGCTCCTTCGGCACCACCTGCACCGATGATCGTATGCAGTTCATCCACAAACAGCAGGATATTGCCTGCCTGCTGCACTTCCTGCATAATTCCTTTGATCCGTTCCTCGAACTCACCACGATATTTTGTACCTGCTACCATTCCGGATACATCCAAAGTCAGGATCCGCTTTTCCTGCAGATGCTCCGGTACGGCTCCTGCTGCTACCCGTGCTGCCAGTCCTTCCACGATCGCGGTTTTTCCCACACCGGGTTCTCCGATCAGGCAAGGATTATTTTTGCCCCGGCGGCTCAGGATCTGGATCATCCGCTGCAGTTCGTCACTGCGTCCGATCAGCGGATCCAGTTCTCCCTGCCGGGCACGCTCCGTCAGATCTGAAGTATAGGTCTCAAGCAGACCTGATTTTGCATTTTCTGATTTCTTTCCGGTACGGAATTGTTTTCCTTCCTCCCGGGAATACAATGCTTCTTTTCCCATGGCAGACAAGATTTCCGCATACACTTTTCCCATGTTGACATTCATTGCCATCAGCAGTCTGGCTGCTGCGCTGTTGCGATGCTCGATCACAGAAAACAGCAGATGTTCCGTACCGACTTCTTCACAGTCAAACCGCTCTGCTGCCGCATAAGCACCGTCAATAACCGCATGCCCCTCCGGAGTCAGGAAATCCTCCTGTGCCGGAAATTCTTCTTCATTTGGCAGTGCGATCTCGTGGATCAGTGCCAGAATATCCTCACAGTTTACGGATAACTGCTGCAGGATTTCATATGCTACTCCATGTCCTTCCAGCAAAAGCCCTGCCAGCAGATACTCACTGCCCATCTGTGTCTGTTGTTCTTTTTCTGCCAGATTTTCTGCCAGACGCATTGCCTTGCGCGCCTGTTTGGTAAATCCCTTATATTGCATTCTATTTCCTCCGAAATTTACGCTTACTATTTTTATGATGTTGGGGGCAAAAGATGCCATACGAATTGTTCCGCACTTCGTACTCCCACAATTCTTTTTATTCAAGAATGCCCTCGGCATTCTTACTCGTATTCATGAAAAATCTCATCCACCAGTTCATGCACCTCTGCCCTGGTAATTCCTTTGCAGAAACCTCTGGCCAGAATAACCCTCAGGGCATCCCGCATCTCTTCCTCTGCTTTCAGACGGTCAATATCCAGTGCTATGACGGTGCCCCTACGCCGGTCCAGACGCAGCAGACCTTCCTGACGCAGCACACTGTACGCCTTATTTACGGTATGCATATTAATGCCGATTTCATCTGCCAGCTGGCGTACCGATGGAAGAGCATCTCCTTCATGATACTGCTGCGTGGCAATGCCGTATATAATCTGATTGCGAAGCTGGATATACAATGCCTCGTCACTGTTAAAATCAATCTCTATTGTCATTTGTAACCTATCCTCCATTATTCTTTTCAGAATCTTGCACCATTCGCCTATCTTTATCGTCTTTCATTTTAAGAGACTGTTATAACGATGATATAACACACTTACAAATCTGTCAACAACAAAAGAAACTCCCTTTACCGGGTCCTTTCCCGATAAAAGGAGTCTGTTCTTTTATTTACAGAAATTCAATATCATCCCAGGAATTTGTTCCATCTTTTTTCTCTTCCGGATCTTCTTCATCATAAAATTCTCCGTCTTCTTCATCAAAAAACGCATCTTCCTGCTCTGCTTCTGCATTTTTCGTCACTTCCACTTCCCGGATCAGCTTTTTCAGATCTGCAACCAGCTGTTCGGTCTCCGGATTTGTCTCTTTTTTCTCAGATTGTGGTCGTTTGATCTTCGCTACGGATTCCAGATCCGGATTTTTCATCGGCTGCTCCGCCGTTTTTTCGACAGCTGCTTCTTTCGCTTCTGCATTTTCGTCTGTAAAACCAACTGATTTTTCCGTCTCTTCCGGCATTTCTGCTGCTGTCCGCGGCTCGCCTCCTCTGTGACGCTGTTTCTTTTCTTTTTTCTTACTGTTTTTTTGTGTTTTGTCTGCCTCTTCAACAGCAGCATCAAAATCCATAATATCTACGGTTCCGCTTTTTAATTCTACTTCAATCGTGTGAGACGGCAGCATTTCCGTTTCTTCATGGAACGCCTCATCCTCTTCACCAAAACCAAGTTCGCCATCCAGATATCTGCGCAGACGGCGGTAACGTACGGAAACGGCGATCAGCAGGATCAGAAGCAGTAATGCGATCACTCCCGCTCCGGCGATCAGCATCCGTGTCATGGAATCTGTCTCAAATACAGATGTATCCTCCGTTTCATCCGGACTGCTGCCGGTATCTGCCTGCGCGGTATTATATTTCATGTTTATCATGCTGCGCTGCAGGGTATCACCAGCAGAATCATACACATACCATCCGCGCCCGCCTTCACTGGAAATTCCATATACATAGTAAAAATCAGTCGCTGTCACGTCATTGGAAACATGTTCGTCTTCCTGTGTCAGCTGATATGCCATAATACTTCCGTTTTCAAACGTACACAAGGTATGATGATAGCAGTCTGCAACCGTCTTTTCCTCCGCTTCCGGCACATCGGTCAATACTACAAAAGAATCCTCTTTTCCGGCAATGCAGATAAACGGAACTGCCTCCCCCCGCTCACGATCAAGCAGGTACATGCCCTTATCTGCGCTGTCAGCTGTATTTTCCAGCCATACCAGCACAGTATCCGCATTGTTTTTCATCTGTGCAACAGAAATCTCTTTCTCAGCATATGTAATCGTTGCTGGCTGAAATCCCTCCGGCATCTCAGTTTCCGGAAATTTTTCTGCAATTTTGTATTTCTGATCATTGATACTGAATTCATCTGTTTCCTGTGCATCGGTCTTTCCCGAATTATTGGAAGTAACAGAACCTGCAGCTTCCACTGCCTGGTCTGTCGTGCTGCCCGTCTGTGTACTGTCCGCAGCAGATGCTCCATCTGTGATCAGATCACCACGCACCCAGCCTTCTGTCTGCGCACCATTCCAGTCAAAACTGATCTGATACCAGGTATATCCATCCTCAGATTTCTTCTCACTTTTCACTTTTACTTCCTGATTGGCATTCAATGATCCCACCGGTGTGCCTTTGATGGCATCGCGGACTACGGTATTATCATCTTTCGCTGTTCCAGATGCAGGTGCCGCCCATGCCGGGATACTCATTGTACTGCTCATGACAGCACCGATCAGGCACAGTGCCAGACAAGATCCCAGACGTTTCTTTCTGTATACACTCTTACTATTCATAATTCCTCCACAATCCTGTTTCTTTTTATTATTATAGGTAGGTCACCGCAAAATGTCAACGACAGACCTGCCTGCTTTCCGAAAACATTTTTTTGCATTTTTCATAAAAAATTCTTGAAATATTCACATTTTTGTATCATGCTATAGGCAGTTACAAAAACATTGATTAAAAAATTACAAACAACGAAAAGAGGAATCAAAAACATGAAAAAGAAAACATATATTGCACTCATTTCCGCACTGACGATCAGCGGTGCATTTTTATTAAACGGATGCAGCTTCGAACTGCCGGGCACAGATGCCACAGTCAGCGCAGGTACCGAACTCTCCGCAGAAAAAGAAATCCTGACGGACGGAAATCTCCAGTTATATTCCCGCTGGTATGATGCTTCCGGCGAAAAACTGGCAAATGCAACCGTAACCATTACCAATGGAAATGAAACTGTATTTGAAGGAACTACCGACGAAAACGGAACACTTGAGATGTGCACCATCCCCGGAAATAAAGAGCTCCGCTGCGTTGTTACAAATGAATCCGGTGATCAGATTGCAAAATCTGATATTCTCTACAAAATTTCTGACAGTTATGATTCCATCATGGTATATTCAACCCACGGAGAATCCGACACACTGAAAGTAGAAGTGCCTGCTTCTAAGCAGCAGCTGAGCGTTGCTATATATCTGACTGACAACAAGACACTCTCTCACGCAAATATTACCGAATATACTGCTGGTACACAGGCAGATACTTCCGCTGACGGGGCCACCGATGCATCAACGGATCCGGGTGCTGCTGACACAGTCACTCCGGATACCGCTGCCCAGACAATGGATCCGGCTCAGGCACTTCCGGCAGATCCGACGACACAGCAGCCGGTGGTAACACAGTAGGGTTGCTTTGATTGCTAACAGAAGAATCACCTCACACCCCAGAAGTATCAAAGGTCGGTATAAAGCTCTCTTCCGCTGTCTCCCCGTCCTGGATAAATCCGTTTTCTACGCCAAGTTCTATGGCGTAATCTACTACCTCATCGTACTCCTGTGGTGTGAGTTTTCTTCCAAGTTCCGGATACCGTGCGTTTATACCCGGCATTGGTGTGTACTGGTTCATGATGCTGATATAGATCTGATCCCCGTAGGTCTCATAGAGATAACGGATCACTTTTTTTGATTCCGCGATATGCCCCGGAAGAATCAGATGGCGAACTACAACACCGCGCAGCATTCGTTCCAGAACACCGTTTTCCGGTTCGCTGTCTCTCATACATTCGTCAGTATCAGACACGGTTCCATCCAAAGTCTGATCCATTCCATCCGCATATGCCACATCCACAGACAATTCATCGGTAATCTTGCCGGCCTTTGCTCCGGACACGATCTCAAACCGGGCACTTCCAACCTGCCGCACCATCTCCCAAAGAGCTGCTTTTGCCACCTGCGGATAATCCGCCGCATGAGAATATGTACCTGCAAGTTCTCCGCTCAGATATTTGAAATCCGGCAGATAGATATCTGTCAGTCCTTCAAACATCCGCAGTGTTTCTACCTTTTCATAGCCGGATGTATTATATACGACCGGAATCTGTAAGCCCCTGTTTTTTGCCAGTTCCAGCGCTTTTGCCACCTGTGGTGCAAAATGCCCCGCTGTCACCAGATTGATATTCCAGGCTTTCTGTTCCTGAAGTTCTAAAAATATTTCTGCCAGCCGTTCCACGGAAATTGTTTTCCCCACACTGCCTGCAGCAATGGAATGGTTCTGACAGAACACACAGCCAAGCGTACAGCCCGAAAAAAACACGGCTCCGGATCCCGCATCACCGGATATGCAGGGTTCCTCCCACATATGTAATGCAGCCCGTGCCGCGCGTATCTGATCGGTCTGTCCACAGTAACCTGTTTTTCCCTGTGTCCGGTCCACATGACAGTTTCTCGGGCACAGACAGCAATCAGTATAGTTATTCATATTCTACTTCTCCAAATTTGGACTCAATCTCTTTATCTTCCTCATCCAGATGCTCTGCCGGAAGATGATGTTCCATAATATCCAGAAAACGTCCGATCTCCTGCCAGGCATGCTTGGACTCCGGAATCATCAGCATTGCCATCTGAAAAATATGAAACATTCCTTCGTACACACTGAGCCGCACTTTGCATCCGGCACGTTTCGCTTTTTCTGCCACCAGTTCCGAATCACTCAGCAGCATCTCATAACTTCCCACCTGGATCAACATTGGCGGAAAACCGCTGAAATTGCCATACAACGGTGAGATATACGGATTCGTCGGATCCTCATCCTGAATGTAATCCTTGCTGTAAATCAAGCTGTCCCGGGTGTTTCCAAACAATGGATCCCGTTCATAGTTAAAATCATACGATGCACCGGACTGGGTCAGATCGGTCCAGGGCGACATACAGATCAGCCCCGCCGGAAGTTTCCGGTTCTGATTCTTCAGATACATGCAGAGTGCCAGTGCCAGTCCGCCGCCTGCGGAATCTCCGGCCACAACGATCTCATGCTCCTGCCATCCTGCCTGCAGCAACCAGTTGTAACCGGTTATGGCATCTTCCAGTGCCGCCGGATACGGATGCTCCGGTGCCACCCGGTAATCCACGGTCAGCACACTCATTCCCCGGCCAAGTTCACTGTATAGCCCCGCAAAACTGCGGTATGCATTACGCATACCACCGATATATCCGCCTCCGTGCAGCTGCAGCAACACAAGACGCTCGTTTTTGATCTCACACTCCAATAATTCCAGACGGCAATTTTTTTCCTCAATCACACGCAGATTGTAAAATTCCGGTACCCGCCACTCGGGTTCTGTCATTTTTTTGCGCAGTTCACCGCTTTTAAATTTTCTGCCGATCAAGTTGTCGGAAGCGACTCTTGCGATCAATTCACGCATTACTTTTCCGCGAATACTGTTGTCAGTCTGTAACATTCATTTTTCTCCTATTATAATACTAATTTCTTTTTTTCAAGTCGAACGCACGTGAGACTTGGTGCGTGATTCTGGTCAGCGTAAGCTGACATATTCATCTCAGAATCACTGCACATCCTCGCGAAGCGTTTATCTCAGTCGGAGATTGTACTCCCACTAAGAAAGACTTGTTATTACTCACCACTTACAGAAGTGGGAGTCTCAACTCAGACTGAGATAAATCACACATGGAAGCGGCGGTACAACTCATCCATTGCCCGGCGGCCTCCCACGATCACACTTCCGACAAATACAAAAACAGCTACACACAGCGCAATCAGACATATAATACTGTCACTGGAAATCCCAAAATGTCTGAGTATAAACGGAATAATACTCAATACAATGATCAAAAGCTGCATCGGTATATAACTCTGCCAGTTTCTGCTGTTCACGATCATCAGTATAATGACAGTCACATCGATCAGTATAAATGCTGACGGCAATACATAATTTACAGACCAGCCGGAAAATCCCGTCAAAAAATCAATGAGTACAACGACCGCCACGCCAAGCAGCGTCTGCAATAATATTTTAAACTGGTATCCATTGTGTTTCTGAATGGAAAATTTCAATGTAATATATGCATATACAAAGCATGCTCCCGTCATGATGGACCATCCGACCCGGTCTCCCACATGAAAATCAACGATCACCAGAATCACTTCAGCAATAATGGCCGCCAACGTATAAATGCTCAGCGCCAGCTGGATTTTTTTTATCTCTTTCCCCGGATGGAACGGATAGGTCGGCTTCTTTTCAAGTACCTCGTCTCCGTCCCGCTCCGTAATACATTTACAAAGTGGACATACATTGGTCGGATCAACAAATTCCACTCCGCAGTTCCAACATTTATTCATAATACACACCATTACTTTCTATTGTTACCGGAATATCATTTGCCACCAGATAACGGTAAAATGCTTTCTGCAGTTTTGTATCCTTCATCACAGATGAGATTGTGGATGTCAGCATTCCATTATAGGAACAAAGGCACATCTTCAGATTCTGTCCTTTGGAACGTGACAAAATAACACTGAAATGATCCACGTACCCCTCATATTCCGGTGCAACCTGAATACTTCCAAGGTTTGTGATGGTTGCGGTATTGGCACTCGCCGCCATATTGTAAACGTATTTCATACCTATTTTTTTGAACACCAGCGGGATTGTCCGCAGAATCATCGTTTTTTCTCCCGTCACATTATAGGAAAAAATCTCTTCCAGATGTTCTTTCGTAATCTGCTCCCGCAGAGATTTTTTCACTTCTGCAATCACATCCTCAAATGGCTGGTTTTCTGCTTTCGGATGGAACGTTGCCGTAACCATGACAAAGAAATTTTTCGTTGTCACTGAATTAAAAAATGGTCGCAGGTTAACCGGCACACTGGTGGTGACCGGCCGTTTTGAAGGCATTCCTTTTAAATACTCCTGATAAATTGCCCAGATAAATACAGCCACCAGAAATTCATTGATCGTAGCATCGTATTTCTTCGCCGCTCGTTTTACCGCATCCACCGGCATATGCCCGTGAATGATTCCCATTTTTCCTTCCGGAAACAGGCTGCCTTTTAAAATATAGGCTTTTTCCGATTTGTAGGATTTCTCAAAGCGGCTCTTTTTGTAATTCTGCAAAAAGCTGTCTTCTGTATTTAAAGAAGTATGCTTGTGCAGCCGATTTCCATACTGCTCACCAAGTTCCGGATGAGACAGGCGCAGATACTGATACGTCAGCTCCTTCAGGAAATTCAGTGCTCCGTTTCCATCTGTCAGTGAATGAAAAACTTCCAGATTGATACGACAGCCGTAATAGGTCACCCGAAACAGATAACTCCGGTTGCGGTGCTCATCAATATAACGGCACGGATACGTATGCTCCTCATGTACCGTCGGTGATTTTTTTCCATTTTCTTCAAAATAATACCAGAACATGCCCTGACGCAGTCTGCAGTTAAATACAGAAAATTTCGGCAATACCATGTCCAGTGCCTGCTGCAGCAGTTCCTGCTGGATTTCTTCTTTTAAGATAACTGCAACTCGATAGACATTTGTCATGCCCTCTCCTGCGATAACCGGAAACAGATGCGCTGTATTGTCAAGCTTGCCCCACTTGATCTCCCGGTCTTTGTTTCCTTTTGTCTCCTTATAAACAGACCGGACTTCTTTCCGTGCCTGTTTCTCCTTCGCTTTCTGCTGTTTTTTTTCAGCTTTCAGCTTCTGTTTTTCTTCTCTATTCATAAATATACTTGCATCCCTGTTTTTTTTGCTTTCCTGCATGATATGATTTGGGTGTCAAAACGCCCCAATCCTGATCACACGGATTGCTCCGTGCTTTGCACTCCCACAATCCTTACACATATCTCGCAATACCCACACGGATCCTTCCTTTTTTGGTCTCCTGTAAAAATCCACGAAACACAAATTTTCCAAATCCACGCACGGATACGATGTCTCCGCTTTTCAGTATACCACTATTCCGGTCATATTGTCTGCCATTTACAAATATTTTTCCTGCATGAAATAATTCGGTACTCCGGGTACGGGACAGCTTGTATGCTTTCGCAATAATGGCATCACAGCGGTTGGAACTGACGACAAATTCTTCCTCCAGAAACTGCGGTGCCGCCTGCCCGGGACATTCTTTTGTCACCTCTGTGGTCATGACGGTATGGCGCACCTGGGTAATATTGTCCGCCAGATAAGCTGCTATGGCATCCTCACAGAACACATAACCGACAGAATCCCTGACAATAATATCACCAAGAACATCCCTTTCTATTCCTAGATTCATCAATGCCCCCAAAAAATCCCGATGACTTAAGGCCTCGGCAAATTTCGGTGCTGATGGGCGGATCACCACACAACTGATGGGAAACTCCTCCTCATACCCTAACGTTTCCTCCGATCCAAACCGCAGCATCTGCCGTTCACAGCCTTCCGTGCCTCCAAATAATTTCCATGGAATAAAATCTAACTCCCGCTCCATAGAATATACATCTGACACTTCTGCTGCATTTAAAAACCCGGAAAATGTATATATATTTTGCTGATAACAGCGGTTTGCCAGATCCAGCACCCGCCTTTTTAATGTTTCATTTTCTTTCATAAATGTAAGTATAACATAGGTATCTGCTATTGCACAAGAACAGCAACTATAAGCATGTATCAAAAAAAGTACATTACTTTTGTAAATTATGCTCAATATCGGATATAATAACCGGTGAGATTGTTTAATTATAAACAATTAAAAATAGTACTTGCATGTCAATCCATTGTATATTATAATGTGTTCTAAATTGTATTTATTTCAGTACAATCCAAAGAACACGAAGGGAAGTGAACGTATGGAATTACAGATTCAGGACTTAGTTTCCTCCATCCGCAAAGACGGAATTGATGCAGCCAATGCAGAAGCAGAAGCGATTATTGCAGAAGCTAAGAAAAAAGCAGATGCTATAATTGCAGATGCAAAATCTGAGGCAAAAAGTATTCAGGAAGCTTCAGAAAAAGAAATCGGTATTCTAAAAGAAAGTGCTGCCATCAGCGCGGAGCAGGCAAAACGCGATGCCATGCTCGCATTTAAAACCGAGGTAAAAGCAGAATTTGAAAAAATTCTTTCCGCAAAGGTGAAAGACAATCTTTGTGATGCTGCACTCGGAAAATTAATCAAAGCAGTGATTGCTGATGAAGGGGTAGATAGTTATTCCGTAGAAGTTGCACAAGTAAGTGATGCACTGAAAGCAGAACTTGCAGATGAAATCAAAAACGGTCTCGAAATCCGACCGGCCAAAGGTGTCCGTGCAGGATTCCGGCTGGCGGCAAAAGACGGTTCCGGTTATTTTGACTGTTCCGATGACGAAATCATGCAGATGCTGATGCCGTACTTCAGAAATCTTGATTTCTAGCAGGAGGTGCTTATGGCTTCATATTATTATCTGATATCCAGCCTGCCGGACCTGAGAACGGACGGAGACATGCCTTTTACTTATGAAGAATTTCTTGGCATGTGCCAGTCAAATGTAAGCGAATCAAAATACGAATTTTTAAGTAATCTCACCCTCTCCTCTGATGAAGGACCACTGTTAAAAGACTGGGCTGTTTTTTACAACAACCTTATGAGTGAGCTCAATTATCAGAGAAGCATGAACCTCGGACGGGCTTATCTGAAATCCTACGATAAGGATTCTGTGCTCACCCAGGTAATAGGAACCGTGCTTGCAGCAAAAAATCCGCTGGAAGCCGAGAAAATCCTGCTGGATTACGAATTTGAAAATCTTGATTCCCTGGTAGGTTTGCATACCTTTGACGATGTCTATCTATTTGGGTATGCGGTTAAATTGAAATTGCTGGAGCGCCAGAACTGTTTTGTACAGGAAAAAGGTAAAAAAGAATTCAAACGCCTTTTTGATCAGGTGCAGCAACGCGTTTATCAGTTATAGGAGTGCAATGCTTCCCCTATCTGATGAAACGGAAAACTATTTAATAACAGGAGAAAATTGAATGGAAACAGTAACAGGATATGTAACTGGTATAAACGGCAACCTGGCAAATGTCAGCTTTGAAGGTGCCGTTCATAAAAATGAAGTTGGTTATATCCTTGTTGACGGAAAACGCTTAAAAGGCGAGGTTATCCGTATCAACAACGGTGTTGCCAGCATGCAGATCTACGAAATGTCAAACGGCATTAAAGTCGGAGATCCTGTAGAATTTACCGGTGAACTGATGAGCGTAGAACTTGGACCGGGTCTGCTCACACAGGTATTTGACGGTCTGCAGAATCCGTTGCCGGATCTGGCCGAGCAATGCGGATTTTTCCTTGAACGAGGCGTATACCTCGATCCGATTCCGGACCGGGCATGGGAATTTACCCCATCCGTAAAGATCGGTGATGCCGTAGAAGCCGGTGACATCATCGGAAGTGTTCCGGAAGGATTATTTACACACGAGATCATGGTTCCTTTCACACTGAAAGGTCATGACTGGAAAGTAAAATCCATCAAAGAAAAAGGTTCTTACCATGTACGGGCAACCATCTGTATCATTGAAAACGGAGACGGCGAGGAGAAAGAATTAAGCATGGTTATCTCCCAGCCAATTAAGCAGGCAGTAAAATGCTATGAGGAAAGACTTCGTCCGGACGAACCACTTGTAACCCAGATTCGCTGTATCGACTCTTTCCTACCGGTAGCAAAAGGCGGAACTTTCTGCGTACCGGGACCATTCGGAGCCGGAAAAACAGTGCTTCAGCATATGGAAGCGAAAAACGGAGAAGCCGATATCGTTATCGTTGCCGCATGTGGCGAGCGTGCCGGCGAGGTTGTGGAAATCTTAAAAGAGTTCCCTGAACTGGAAGATCCAAAGACCGGAAGATCCCTGATGGAACGTACGATCATCATCTGCAACACTTCTTCCATGCCGGTAGCCGCACGAGAGGCATCCTGCTACACAGCCGTAACACTGGCTGAATACTACCGGCAGATGGGCCTGAATGTTCTTCTGCTTGCAGATTCCACCAGCCGTTGGGCACAGGCAATGCGTGAGATGTCCGGACGTCTGGAAGAGATTCCGGGGGAAGAAGCTTTCCCGGCTTACCTGGAATCCACCATCGCTTCTTTCTATGAGCGTGCCGGTAAAGTAAGACTGAAAAACGGCAAGATCGCATCTGTTACCATCGGTGGTACCGTATCACCGGCAGGTGGTAACTTCGAGGAGCCGGTTACACAGGCAACGCTGAAGGTAGTCGGTGCATTCCACGGACTTTCCCGAGAGCGTTCCGATGCCCGTAAATACCCGGCCATCCATCCGATGGATTCCTGGTCCAAATACGACGGTGTTGTTGATATGACCCGTGTGGAAGAAGCACGTTCCATTTTGCACCGAGGAAATGAGATCAACCAGATGATGAAGGTAGTCGGTGAGGAAGGAACTTCCGCAGAAGATTACATTATTTATCAGAAGGGCGAGCTGCTCGATTCTGTGTATCTGCAACAGAACTCCTTCGATCCGATCGACGCGGCATGCTCTCCGGACAGACAGCGGGAAGAATTCGGCATTCTTTACGATGCATTGATGGCATCCTATGATCTGGATGACAAAAACGAGATCCGAGGTTTCTTCAACCAGTTAAGACAGGAATTCCTTGACTGGCACGGTACAGAATTCGAATCACCGGAATTCTACGCACAGGAAAAGAAAATCTCAGAATTCTACAAATCAAAAGCTGTCGAGTAGGAGGATGTTAGCGTGCAGAAAGTATATACAAAAATTGAATCAATTGTCGGTAACGTAGTTACTGTCAGAGCAACGGATGTCCGCCTGGGCGATCTGGCTCTCGTAGGTGACAGTTACGCGACTGTTATAAAACTTGATAAAGACCTGGTATCTCTTCAGGTATTTGCAGGTGCACAGGGTGTCGGAACCAACGATCCCGTCCGCTTCCTCGGCAGACCAATGATGGTGTCCTTCTCCGATCACCTGCTTGGACGGGTATTTGACGGTGCCGGTGTTCCAAGAGATCACGGCCCGGCACTGACGGAAAATATGATTCCGATCGGCGGACCGTCCTTCAACCCGGCAAAACGTATTTTACCGAAAAACATGATCCGTACCGGTATCCCGATGATCGATGTGTTCAATACACTGGTAGAAAGTCAGAAACTTCCGATTTTCTCTATCTCCGGAGAGCCTTACAACGCACTGCTCTCCCGTATCGCACTTCAGGCAGAAGTCGATGTCATCGTTTTAGGTGGTATGGGATTGAAATACGATGATTACCTGGCATTCCGTGATACCCTGGAAAAGGGTGGCGCCATGAGCCATACGGTTATGTTTATCCATACCGCTTCCGATCCGACCGTTGAGTGTACACTGGTTCCGGATATGGCTCTTGCTGTTGCAGAACAGTTTGCCTTAAACGGAAAGAAAGTACTGGTACTTCTTACCGATATGACAAACTACGCCGATGCACAGAAAGAAATGTCCATCACGATGGAACAGGTACCTTCCAACCGTGGTTATCCGGGCGATCTGTACAGCTGCCTGGCTTCCCGTTATGAGAAGGCCGTTGACATCGAAGGTGCCGGATCCATCACCATTCTTGGTGTTACCACAATGCCTGGTGATGATGTCACACATCCGGTTCCGGACAACACCGGTTATATCACAGAAGGTCAGTATTATCTGAAAAACGGACACATTGAACCATTCGGATCTCTCTCCCGTCTGAAACAGAATGTAAATGGGAAGACCCGGGATGACCACCGTGCACTTATGGATGGTATGATCCGCCTTTACTCTCAGTATAAAGAGGCTCTTGAGAAAAAATCCATGGGATTCCTTATGAGTGACTGGGATGAAAAACTTCTGAAATATGGTGAGCTTTTCGAAACAAAACTTATGGACCTCAGTGTAAATATTCCACTTGAAGATGCCCTTGACCTTGGCTGGGAAATCCTTGCAGAATGCTTCGAGCCAAATGAAACCGGTTTGAAGACAAGTCTTCTGCAGGAAAGATGGCCAAACAAAGAAGCATTACACTAAAAGGAGCAGTTGATGGCTATCAAACTTACAAAAAATGAGCAGAAATTGCAGAAAGACCGCCTGAAACAGTATCAGCGTTATCTTCCTACCCTGCAGTTGAAAAAGCAACAGTTGCAGGCCGTGATCACGAAAACAAAAGCTGATCTGGAACAGAAGGAAGTCGAGCGTGCTCAGATGATTGGTGACCTGGATGACTGGGTTGCAGTATTTGCCGAAAACGAAATCTTCGCGGAAAGCAAAAAGCTGGATCACCTGGTTCAGCCGGATACCGTCATCTGTAAGAATGAGAACATCGCCGGTGTCACCGTTCCCGCTTTTCAGGAACTGACTTTCAAAGACATCGCGTATGATGTGGACGACTATCCTCTGTGGGTGGACACTGCTATTATAAAACTCCGCGAGATTGCGCGTCTGGATGCCCTGGTATCTACCCTTCGCAAGCAGGAAGCACTTCTGGAAAAAGAGTTACGCTCTACTTCCCAGCGGGTCAACCTGTTTGAAAAGGTTAAGATTCCGGAAGCCAAAGAAAATATCCGTATCATCGGAGTTTTCCTTGGCGATCAGCAGACTGCAGCCGTTGTCCGCGGAAAGATTTCAAAGAAAAAACTTACGGAGGCGGCACAATGATAGAGAAAATGAAAATGGTCTGCGTCGTGTCATCCGTCTCCAGAAAAGACGAGATGCTCGACGGACTTCGAACACTCGGACTTTTGCATCTGGCAGAAAAGAAAAGCCCGGCGCGTGCAGTAGCGGAACGTTTCACAACCCTTTCCAAAACTGCTTCTGCACTGACAGATTATGCACCGGATAAAAAATCCCGAAGCAAAGAAAGCACACCTGTTCTTTCCGATTCCGAATTTGAAGAACTGTATCAGGGTGTTCTGAGTGCACTGGACAGAAAATCCGCACTGGAACAGGAAATCAGTGCTGCCAATGCAGAAATCGAACGAATCAAAGCCTGGGGAAACTTCTCCCCGGATGAAGTAACAGCATTAAAGGATGCCGGTTATGATCTTCACTTCTACCGTCTCGGCAGGAATGAATACCAGACAGCTGTTCAAGATCCTGAAATCCGTCTGATCCAACTTGCTTCCATTGATAAAATGCATACGGTTGCGGTACTTGGATCGTTGCCTCCGACCATTCCGGCAACAGAATTTACCCTTCCGGAAAAAGGTATGGATGCACTGGTAGCTGAAATTGAACAGTGCCGCCAGGAGATCCTTACCTGTGAAGAAACACTGAAAAAAGCCAGCATCTATGATGCGAGTTTTCAGGTGCAGATGTTGAAAGCACAAAATGAGGAAAACTACTCTTCTGCCAGCGAAACATCAGAGCATGACGAAGATTTTGTATGGATTTCCGGTTATCTCCCGGAAACAGATCTTCCGAAATTCAAGGCCGCAGCCACCAAGCATCAATGGGCCTGGGCCATGGATGATGTGACAGAGGATGATACAGAAGTCCCTACCAAAGTAAAATATGGGAAAGTTTCCGGACTGATCCGGCCGGTATTTGATATCCTTGGAATTCTTCCGGGCTATCGGGAGTCAGATATCTCGCTCTGGTTTTTCCTGTTTTTCACATTGTTCTTTGCAATGATCATCGGTGATGCCGGTTACGGTTGCCTGATCCTGATTGCAACGATCGCTCTGGTAGCAAAAACAAAAAAATTTAATACGACAACTTACCTGCTACTGGTCCTCTCCATTGCGACTATTGTATGGGGTGCCGTCACAGGTACGTGGTTTGGTATGGAAAAAGCAATGCATGTACCTTTCTTAAAAGCGCTGGTCATTCCTCAGTTTGCAAACTACCCGGAATACTTCGGCGTAAGTGCTGTGACACAGCAAAATGCCATTATGAAGTTTTCCTTCACCATCGGAGCGATCCAGATGGCACTGGGAAGTCTGATCTCTATCAAAAAGAAACTGAGCGAGAAAAACTTAAGCTGGGTGGCAGACCTTGGATGGCTGGTTGCAGTCATCGGCATGTATCTGTTATCTCTGTACCTGGTTATTGGTCAGAAACTTAATATCAAACCAATCTTTGGTATGGTAGGTATTGCATTTATCCTTGTTGTTCTCTTCGGCGGTATGGCACCGGACAAAACAATCGGTCAGGGCTTGAAAGCAGGTCTTGGAGACGCATTTACCGTATTCTTAAACACGATCAGCTGTTTTGGAAATGTTATGAGTTATATCCGTCTGTTTGCTGTAGGTATGGCAGGATTTGCCATCTCCCAGAGTTTCAACGGCATTGCAGCAGGGTTCCACGGACCACTCATCATTCTGGGCGTTGTGGTCGTATTGATCGGACACGGACTGAATATTATCATGTGTTTCCTATCCGTCGTTGTACACGGTGTTCGATTAAACGTTCTGGAATTTTCCGGACAGGCCGGTCTGGAGTGGACTGGAATTGCATATGAACCATTTAAAGTAAACGAAAAGATTAAAAAGTAGTAAATTTGCAAAGATGCACAAAGATGTTATGTCATATATGATACGATGTGCATCCCGCAACAAGAATGATAACCTTATTCTTGAATCAAAACAGCTTAAAAAAGGAGAATTATTATGAATATCGCATTTATAGGTATGGCAGCTGCACTTGGTTTATCAGCAGCAGGATCTGCATTCGGTGCAGGATTTGCCGGAATGGCATCAGTAGGAGCTTGGAAAAAGTGTTACGCAAGCGGCAAAGCAGCACCGTTCATTATGATCGCATTTTCCGGTGCACCGCTGACACAGACAATTTATGGATTCCTTCTTATGAACTTTATCAAATCCGCAGTAACTGGCGGTGCAGATGCAGGTCTGGCACTTGGTGTTGGTCTCTTCGGCGGACTTGCAATCGGTCTTTCCGGATTATTCCAGGGTAAATGCGCGGCAGCAGCCGCAGACGCACTGGGAGCAACCGGTAAAGGTACTGCAAACTACTTTATCGTAATTGGTATCGTTGAGACAGTAGCGCTGTTCACACTGGTATTCAGCTTACTGCTGTTAGGCTAAGGTGTTCGCAATCCGCTTACGCTACTTGCTCATAACCAAATAGCTGCTACGCAGCTTATCAGAAGGGTATCACTCCCCTTCTGATAAAAAGAAAGTGTCCTGCTTACTGTGCTTTATGCACTTGAAGCAGGACACTTTCTTTTTATTTGGTTAAATTACTAATTACTCACCGTATTTTTCAAAACGCTCTTTTCTTGCCTCAGCAACTTCATCCTGACGCTCTTTCCATAATCTGTCAGCAACTGGTTTCCAGTTCTCTGCGTATGGAATTGTTTTTGCGATCAGACTGTCAACCGGCTCTTCTGCCTGCATATCCGTAGAATGAGCTCCGGAAGCCTCTACCATCTTCTTGATCATCTCCGGATTCTCAAGCATCGGGCATGGACGAAGCTGATTATCATTAAACGGCATATTGTCATGATACTGCATGAACAACGGCTGCTGTAAGCACTCAAGCAGGGAATGCTCTTTGATATTAATATTGGAGTAGTGGATGAATACACATGGCTCTACATCTCCATTTGGGTTGATATGTAAGTAGTTCTTACCACCGGCGATACATCCGCCTACAAACTCTGCATCGTTCTGGAAATCCAGTGTAAAGAGTTTGATCGGGCATTTTCTGCTTCGTACAAAACGAACACGCTCTACCATGTACTCACGCTGTTCCGGTGTCAGAAGCAGATCTGTACTTGCATCTTTTCCGACTGGCATGTAATGGAAGAACCAGGAAAGGATTGCTCCTTTGTCTACCAGCATCTGAAGGAATTCATCGGATGTAACTACTTTGTAGTTTTTGCTTGTGTAGCAGATGGATGTACCGAATAACAGACCATGCTCTTTCATCAGATCCATAGCGTGCATAACTTTCTCAAATACACCCTGACCACGGCGGTCATCGTTTGTCTCTGCATATCCCTCTACAGACAGTGCGAAAGATAAGTTACCAAGTCTCTGAACTTCTTTACAGAGCTCCTCATCAATCAGAGTTCCGTTTGTGAAGATGTGGAATGCACAGTCATTGTGTTTCTCAGCAAGCATCAGGATATCTTTCTTACGAACCATCGGCTCACCACCGGTTAATACGAAGAAATGAATACCGAGTTCTTTTGCTTCTGTGATGATTCTGTCAAGTTCTTCATTGCTTAACTGAAGCTGATGACCATACTCAGCTGCCCAGCATCCTGTACATTTCAGGTTACATGCACTGGTCGGATCCATCAGAATAACCCACGGCACGTTACATCCATATTTTTCACGATTTTCTCTTACTTTTTTGAAACCTGTCAGGCCAGCTTCAAATCCCATGTTTAATACGTGCTGTTTTACAATGTTTGGATGAAGTCTGTCCATTGCATTATAGATCATCTGTGTCCATTTCTGCTCCGGATCACCAAGAACCTCATTTGCATTATCCCAGAAATACTGTGGGAAGTTTTTTCCTGCAATTTTATGTGCAAGGTTCATCAGTTTGACCAGGTTCTCTTCTTTGTTTTTGTTGATGTATTTATAAACTCCTGAAAAAGCCAGTTCAAATGACTTTCTAGCTGCAGCATGTTTTACGTCCATCTTTCAATTCCTCCTGTATGTCTGTCCTTATTTTGCGTCAGTTCCTTCAATCTCACTCTTGTAGTTCTTGTATCCTTTCTTTACGAACGGATGCTCTGCCCAGATCTTGTCAGCATGTTCTTTCCACTCTGCTGCATACGGCTCACATTTTCCGCAAAGGTGCTCTGCACTCTCCGGAGACTGTAAATCTGTAGATTTTGCGCCAGTCTCACGAACCATCTCCTGAAGTTTTTCCGGATTCTCAAGCATCGGACACGGACGGAGCATATTATCGTTGAACGGCTGGTTATCTCTGTATGCCATGAATAATGGCTGCTGCAGACACTCAAGTAATGTATTTTCACGGATGTTTGCTCCTGAGTAGTGAATGAATACACATGGCTCAGCATCTCCGTTTGCATTGATGTGGAAGTAGTTACGTCCACCGGCAATACATCCGCCTACGAACTCACCGTCATTCTGGAAGTCCATAAGCATAATCGGTTTTCCACCCTCAAATGCACGAACCTCACGGATACGTTTGTAGATGTACTCACGCTGCTCCATTGTCGGCATCAGTTCTACATCCGCTTCGTTTCCAACCGGCATATAGTGGAAATACCAGGAATAACGGCATCCGTGCTCGATCAGAAGATCAAAGAACTCATCAGATGTAACTGCATCCATGTTCTTTCTTGTGTAACATACAGATGTTCCGAAGAACAGACCGTAGCGTTTCATCAGATCCATTGCTCCAAGAACCTTCTGGAAAATACCCTGGCCACGACGACCATCGTTTGCTTCCTCAAATCCTTCCAGACTCAGAGAGAAGGAAAGATTTCCTAATTTCTGAACTTCTTTACAGAATTCTTCATCGATCAGTGTTCCGTTTGTGAAGCTGTGGAATGCCACATCATGATGTTTTTTACAAAGTTTCAGAATATCTGCTTTACGAACCAGTGGTTCTCCGCCAGTGAACATATAGAAGTAGATACCAAGTTCTTTACCCTGTGTTACGATATCATCTAACTCTTCGTATGTAAGGTTCAGTTTGTAACCATACTCTGCTGCCCAGCATCCTGTACATCTTAAATTACATGCACTGGTCGGATCCATCAGGATCAGCCACGGAATATTGCAGTGATGAACCTGACGCATTTTACGGATTGTTTTTGTACCATAAAAAGCAGCCTCAAAACCAAGGTTTAATGCTGTCATTTTTGCAACGTTCGGATCTAACTCGTCAAGCATTGTGTTTACGAATTTCATCCACTTGTGATCCGGGTTCTGAACGATTGCTTTTGCACCTTCGTAAGCTTCCGGTTTGAAGTTGTCGCCCATGAATTTCTGAGCCAGATCAATAATCTGAAGTAATCCTTTTTCTCTGTCTTTGTTCAGTCTTTTTAAAGCAACGTCAATTGCTGCGCTGAACGCTTTTCTCTGCATCGTATGTGATAAACTTGCCACGATATGCACTCCTTTCCTATGTTCCTTAACCAGTATGTTGATTGCTTGTTACTTAATTTAAACATTTTTTGCGAAACAGACACAAACTTTTCCTATAACTATAAAAAGGTGTCTATTTCATAACAGTTGTTTCTTACGCAACAGTCGTGTCTTTGACAACACCTGTTGCATTTTTAACTCTTGTATATTATAATCAACTAAAAGCAAATATCAACCGTCAATTTGATTTTTTCTGTCAATTATCCCACATTTTGTCTTCACTTTGTTGGATAATTAACAATTTTCCGGACGATTGACCAAAGGAGATGATAAGAAAATGGCAACAGATCGCCGTACAAAATATACAAAATCCGTGATTCGGCAGGCACTTTTTGACCTGTTGAAAGAAAAACCATTGAATAAGATCACAGTAACGGATATTTGTAAAATGGCAGACATCAACCGCAGTACGTTCTATTCTTATTATGAAGATGTGTATGCACTGCTGACGCAGATTCAGAACGAATTATTTGAAAATATTGTGCTAACACTTGCAAATGATAACTGGTTTAACGATATCTTACATCTTATCGATCAGAATCGCGATCTCTGTCAGGTTCTGATCGGACCGCACGGGGATTCTTCCTTTATCAGACAGCTTATGTATCTCGGATACGATAACAGTATGCGTGTCTGGCAGAAAATTTATCCGAATGCGGATGCAACGATGCTGGACTACTCCTATGCATATCTGGCAAATGGAGTCATCGGCATCCTGGAAAACTGGGTGTGCAGTAATTATAAACTTTCTATTGAGCAGGTTGGTAAACTGCTGATGGGAATTACCATGAATGGTCTGAATTTCCTGGAACAGGGGAATTCGGCTTATGAGGTCTAAAATTTAATTTTTAATACGAAAACGAAGCATCCTGTCGGGACGCTAGACGTTCACTACCTCTCTTTCTCTGGTGTCTTTATTATTTTTTGCCAGTATTCCAACAGCCGCTCCACACTATAAGCCGCATTCGCCGGACTGGTGGACGGCAGCTGCACGGCCTCGATGCCAAGCTGTTTTGCCAGATATTTGTCATACAGCTGTTTTGATTTCGCTCCGTTTGCATAAATTCTGGTGATTCGGCTTCTTCCTATTATATAAGCGAGATCATTTGGAACCACATTGCGGATACTGCTGTCACTGGATCCTGCGATATCACAGCTTGCGATCACGTCCCACAGAGCGATATGATGCCGCAGCAGCATCTCTTTTTTTTCTGGTATCGTCTGCGGAACCGTCTCATTCAAAACCTGAGCCAGCACCTTCCAGAAACGGTTCTGTGGATGTCCATAAAAAAATTGCATTTCTCTGGATTTCACTGATGGAAAGCTCCCCAGAATCAGTATTTCCGAATTTTCATCATACACCGGTGGAAATTCATGATTTTGTCTTTTTACTTCCATATAAAATCCTTCTTTCTCATAAGCTTCATTTGAGTCTCTTGCTTTGTCTCTGATTTTTCATAACTTATTTGACACAATCCTCATAATTGCCGAAATAATGTTTTTCAGGGAAACATGGATTTATCACGTTTCCCTGTATCATCAACTGTTATTCTTATTTATTTTCTGTATCTTTTTCATTCGTCTCTTCTTCTTTGGGAGGATCGATTCTCCAGCGATAGGATAATCCTGTCATATGTGCAATATAACCTGCCAGATCATGTGTCAGCTGCTCTTTGCGTACACGCCACTCCCAGTTATGCCCCAGCGTAGATGGATAGTTCATGCGGGCTTCTTTTCCAAGTCCCAGATAATCCTGAAGCGGGATCATGCAATATTTTCCGACACTGGACATCGCCATCCAGATCAGATTTTCACAAAGTTCTTCATTGGATGCATGCGGACGGTTCATATACTCCCGGATATGGTTGCGCACATGCTCCTCCGTGCACTCCAGATATTGCATCAGTGTCTCATTATCGTGAGTTCCTGTATATACAACAGAATTCGGTGTATAATTGTGCGGCAGATATTCATTGTCACTGCCACTGCCAAATGCAAACTGCAGCACCTTCATACCCGGATAACCGGTTTCAGCCACCAGATCCCGGACAGATTGCGTCATATATCCAAGATCCTCCGCAATGATTTCTATATTTTTCACATGCTTTTTCACTTCATGAAATAATGCAATACCCGGACCTTTTTTCCATTCACCGATGCGGGCATTTGTCATACCATACGGAATCGTGTAATACTCATCAAAGCCACGGAAATGGTCGATACGAACCACATCATACAGCACTTCACAGTGTCTGATCCGGCGGATCCACCATGCATAGTTCTGCTTTTTATGATATTCCCAATCATAGATCGGATTTCCCCAGAGCTGACCATCTGCGGTAAATCCATCCGGCGGACAGCCTGCCACTTCAATGGGATTCATATCTTCGTCAAACGCAAACAGTTCCGGATTCATCCACGCATCTGCGCTGTCGAAAGCCACATAGATCGGGATATCACCGATAATTCTGATACCACGGTCGTTTGCATATTTTTTCACTTTCAGCCACTGTTTTAAAAACCAGTACTGTAAATATTCGTAATAGCAGATTTCATCCGCAAGTTCTTCCCGATATTTTGCCAGAACTTCCGGCTCTTTCCGGATCAATTCTTTCTCCCAGGTATTCCATGCCTGCTTGTCATGCACATCTTTCAATGCCATAAACAGTGCATAGTCCGACAACCACGCTTTCTGTTCTTCTTCGAATTTCAGGAAGTCTGCATCTTCCCGTTTTTTGCTGTTTTCATAAGCTTTATGTAACAGCGGATTTCGGTTCTCATACTGCTTTTCATAATCCACATAGGACGGATTAGTGCCCAGGTTCGCTGCTTCACATTCCTCACGGGTCAGAAGTCCTTCCTCGATCAGTTCTTCCAGGGAAATAAAATACGGATTTCCCGCAAACGTCGAGAATGACTGATAGGGAGAATCTCCATAGCTGGTCGGTCCCAACGGCAGGATCTGCCAGAAAGTCTGACCACTTTCCTGCAGAAAATCAATCCATTCAAACGCACTTTTTGAAAAACATCCGATTCCATATTTTGACGGTAAACTGCTTACCGGAAGTAAAATACCACTTGCTCTCATACTTAAAAACTCCTTCTCAAACTCTGCAAAATAACACGAAAAAACATTCCTTTTTGCAGTGGGATTTTTCCCAAATTATGTGTTTTATTATACGCGTTTTTAATCATTTTCTCAACCGAATTTCAAGAATGTCCTCGGCATTCTTGCTGCGAGATACACGTCATGCAATGCATGACATATTCTTATCTGCATCTCTGCAATTCTACACCGTGTGAACTTTCTATAAATTCATACATTTTTTATAGAAATACTGAAAATAATGTAGTATACTAAACTCAAAGAAATCATTTGATTCATATTTAAGGAGGTTATTGATATGGCAGAAAATACAATGAGCGGATGTACAGGCAGTTGTCACAGCTGTGGTTCTTCCTGTGACACACAGACAGGAGAAAGAAAAACAAGCTTTTTCGATAAACTGGAATCTATTTCCGAACATTTTGACAATGTAGGCGAGGAGAATGTACTTCAGATGTTGAATGACATCGTGGCCGAACTGGAAAAAGAGGATTAATTTATTTTATTTATGTTCTATTGGGATCCATTTTCGATAAGTATCAGGTGTCATTCCCTGATGTTTACGAAATACAGCTCCGAAATAGCTGGGACTTTCGAAACCACATTTTTTTGAAATCTCAGCTATTTTTTTATCTGGAAAACGGTTTAGCATCACACAGGCATTCATAATTCGGATATCACATAATACCTGCATAATCGTTTTATTCATTTTCTTTTTAAAATAGGAGCACATATATTCCTTGCTCAGTCCGACCACTGCGCTTAATTCATCTAATGTAATTGCTCTTCCAAATTCCTTTTGCAGATATTCCATAATTCTTTCAATTACTTCATCTGATTCTGCGTTTTTTCCAACATCTATCCAGTTCATTGTCTCCAGTATTTCCAGCAGGCATCCATAACATAATTTTGACACTTCTGCCGAATCCTGTTCCCCAAACGTTTCCAGATATTCATATAATTGCCTGAATTCTTTCATAAATCTCTGATCTGCTGAAACCTTGAAGGCACCCGATTTTGTCAATCCATATGTTTCTAATAAAGGCTCACAGAGTGTTCCCTGAAATCCAAGATAACTCAATCGCCATTCTGATCCGGTTTTATAATAGCTGTGCATTTCATTTGCTTTCAGGAAAAATCCATTTCCCGCCTCAATATAATATCGTTCTTCATTCACCACTAATTCTCCGCTTCCGGCTGTACAATAAAAAATCTGATACACAGGCAGGCCATGTGGACGGACAATTGGCTTTTGCTGTTCTTCCAGACCAATGGTACTGACATATAAAGATGCTTCCTGTTTTCCGGTTATACTTTCTGTTGCTTTTAAAATCGATTTCATAGATACTCTTTTCCTGTTTTATAAATTGCACATTAATATTTTTATACAAATATTATTATATTATTATATACACAATGAAGCAAGCCTCTTATACTGAATATAAATGATTCTGATTATCTCAAAGTCATGATTCACAGGCTTCCATAGAAATCATACCTTCTCCGTTAAATTTAAAACACGCTTTTGAAAAACCAGCAAATGTATGATTGAATCAGAATCACTGAATATGTGAAAAGAGGTATTTTTCATGAAACAATTATACAAAAAAATCGGATCTTATCTGATCCTATGCATTGCATCTGTCTGTTTCTTACTTCCCTTTTATCTGATGATCTGCAGCGCCAGTGATGGCAATATCTCGCTGTCTGAGGGACCGGTCATTCCGGGAACAGATCTTTGGGAAAATATCTGTTACATCCTGTTTCACACAGCGTTTCTGAAATCTCTTGGTTTTACCTTACGTTACACGATTATTCAGACTCTGCTCACTTTACTTATCTGCGGACTGGCAGGATTTGCTTTTGAAATTTATCATGACAGGAAAAAAGATATGCTGTTTAAAGTTGTTCTGTTTGCCATGATGATTTCCATCACGCCGTTGATGGTTCCACTCTTTCAGATGTATACGAAATTAGGGATTGTTGACACCATCTGGGGATTAATGGCACCGTTTCTTGCCTCTCCTCTGATCATTATGATTTTTCGACAAAATTCCCGTGGTTTTCCTTATGAACTTGTGGAAGCTGCAAGACTGGATGGAGTATCGGAACTTGGTATCTTTTTTCGCATCTACCTTCCATGTATGAAAAGCACCTTCTCCTGCGGTACGATCATCGCATTTTCAAACGCCTGGAACTCTTATCAGTGGGCTCATCTGATTATGTATGATGAGCAGAAAATACCTATGACGGTATTTCTGACGCTGGGATTAAAAGGAAATAACATGACACTTGTACTGCTCAGCATGGTTCCTTCTCTTGTTGTATTTTTTATTTTTCAGAAATTCTTTGTAGAAGGAATGAACGGAGCTTTAAAATAAGCACACAAAAACTTCATACAGCTATCTTTCGAAAGAATTAAGATTTTCTCCCATGTTTCTTCCTTGTATCTCCCCTGTATGCATGCTATATTAACTGTATCAACACGGTTAGTACACTGTATGTCATACAGATTTCTTTCCATCCGGTAAACTCCCGGCAATCTGTCTGACATCCACAAATGTGTTCAACTTGAATTTATTGATAAGGAGATTTCCTATGATACAGATAAATTACCGCGATACGCGCCCGTTTTATCAGCAGATTAAAGATAATGTGCGGCATCTTGTTGTAAGCGGTGCTCTGAAAAAAGATGACAAACTGCCTTCTGTCCGGGAATTGGCAGCTTCACTGGCCATCAATCCGAATACGATCCAGCGGGCTTACCGGGAACTGGAAAATGAAGGTTATATCTATACCCTGCCCGGAAAGGGCACCTTTGCGGCAGAAATGGACCATACCAATCAGATCCGCCAGCAGGAATTACTACCACAATTTGACAAGATCGTATCTGAGCTTCTCTACCTGTCCATGCCGGTCAATGAACTCACGAATCGTATCCTTTCCCTCTCAGGAAGGAGGATTCAGGCATGATACAGGCAGAACATATTACAAAAACATTCCATGGATTTAAGGCCTTAGATGACATGAGCCTGCACGTTCCAAAAGGAACGATCTACGGTCTCGTCGGTCCAAACGGTGCCGGCAAATCCACCCTGATCCGGCACCTAACCGGCATTTACCGCCCGGACTGCGGCTCCATCCTGATTGACGGACTTCCGGTATATGATAATCCGGAAGCAAAAGCAAAATTTACTTATATTCCGGATGATCTGTTTTACTTTCTTCAGGCAGATACGTTGGAAATGAAACGATTTTATCAAGGCATCTATCAGAAATTCGATACGGCACTATTTGACCGGCTGCAGGAATTTTTCCCGACTATCGACACCAGACGCAACATCCGCAGACTCTCCAAAGGTATGCAGAAACAGGTCGCTTTCTGGCTGTCTATCTGTGCCATGCCGGAACTGATGATACTCGATGAGCCCATGGATGGACTGGATCCTGTCATGCGCCGCCAGATCTGGAGTATCATTTTATCAAAAGCCAGCGAAAATAAGACTACGATCCTGATCTCCTCCCACAACCTGCGTGAGTTGGAGGATGTCTGTGACCATGTGGGCATCATGCACAAAGGCCGGATCATTGTAGAGCGTTCTCTCTCCGATCTTCAGGGAAATGTATCCAAAATCCAGGTCGCATTTCAGGAAGGTATGCCGACCCTTCCACCGGATTTTGAAATATTACACATGTCAAACACCGGCCGTGTATATACGCTGATCGTTAAGGGTAATCCGGAGCGCGCCAAAGCCATCCTGGAAGCAACACACCCAATGCTGATCGATATCCTTCCTCTTACATTGGAAGAAATCTTTATCTATGAAATGGGAGGAAAGAATTATGAAATCAAAGACATCCTGTTTTAATAAAGCAATTTTCCGGAAAAATATGAGCCGGTTCTGGCCGGTCTGTGCAGTTTATCTGGCCTACCTTTTTTTCCACATAACTGTACGGATGTTTTTAAATACCCGCAGTTATATCACGGCACAGTCCGCAGATACTGTTTCACCGGCCACTTCCCGGTTAACGACCATGTTGGAATGCATTAGCGGAAATCTGGAACCATATGTTATCTTTTTTGCAGCACTGGTGGCGGCGATCACGGTATTCTCCTACCTGTTTTCCACCCGCAGCTGCCATATGATCCATGCACTTCCGGTAAAACGCAGTGAACTGTTTGTCACAAATTATATCAGCGGATTTCTGTTTCTGCTGCTCCCGCAGCTGATCACATTTCTGCTGAACCTGATCGTATGTATTTTAAACAACATTTCCTCGGTAGAATATCTGCTGTACTGGTTACTTTACACAATTGGCATGAGTTTTCTATTTTATACACTTGCCGTATTTTGCTGTATGCTCACCGGTCATGCAGTTGCCGCTGCTGTTTACTATTTTGTAGGACATTTTCTCTATATTGCCATCAAATCGATTGCTACACTGATCGTTTCTTCTATGTGTTATGGCATGAAAATCCTTGGCGATCAGGTCAGCACTACATTGACAGAAACAAGAGATACGGTACTTTCACCTTTTGTGTATCTGCTAGATCATGTATCCCTAAACTGGTCCATGAACAATGATTTTACTGCAGTGGATCAGATCAATATGCAGGGCGGCATGCTGATCGGTCTGTATTGCATAGCAGCCGTGGTATTTTATATTCTTGCTTATGTATTTTATCAGAAGCGGCCATTGGAATGTACCGGTGATGTGGTTGCTTTTGGCTGGCTGTACCCTTGTTTTCGCTGGATGCTTTCACTGGTTGGCGGATTTGGTCTTTCCTACCTTCTTTCCAGCCTGCTCTTTGATAACACTGCACGTATGGCAACATCACTTTTTGTATTTCTGATTCCGTGTTCCTTTATAAGCTTTTTCGTATCAGAAATGCTCTTAAATAAACGGTTCCATGTATTTTCCGGAAAACGCTGGGTGGAATGGGCGGTCTGCATTGCAATCTGCCTGCTCGGAACCGGTCTGATCCGAAGCGATGCATTCCACATAGAACGGAAAATCCCGGAAACGGATCAGATTGCCGCCATTTATATGTACGCAGATTATGAGCATTTATACCGTGATGAGGCTGATTTTGAAACACTGAAAAAAATTCACCGGAACCTTCTGGATCACAAACAGGAATATCTGTCTTATTCCTACCAGCAAAACCATTCAAAATATAATCTTCCGGAAACACAAAATGCAGAATTTGCAACATCGATATTCTCCGACAGCACCGGATCCAATACTTCTACTTCTGTTTCATACAGTAACGGCGATTATATATCTTCCATTCAGATTACTTATTATCTGAAAAACGGGCGTAAAGTGATGCGTCGCTATGAAATTCCGGTAACGAATGCAACGCTGAAGGACAAGACAACACCGGCTTATCAGATTTCCAGACTGGAAACCGGTAAGGAAGATCTGCTCCGCTACCTGCTCTGTAATAATTACGAAGATATCAGTTTCATAAACGGTAACTTCAGCCATGTGGATAAAAATGGGCATGATGAAAATGTAAGCCTGGATCAGCAGCAGACAGAGACTCTGTATGAAGCACTCAAGGCAGATATCCTTGCCGGAAACTATCCTGCCGGACTTGGAATCCATGACACGGAAGACAACCCGATTTACTACGACAGTTTTTACTTCTACGGACAAGTACCGGGAGACATTGAATACCTGACAGACCTGCTGCCATCCGGGAAGTCAGCAAATACATCCGGGTATTATAAAGCTGCCCCGATAAATGCCGCAAATACTGCCGTCCAGAATACCAGACCGGAAAATTATTACTCCTCCATCGAAGTATCTTTTTCCTTATCTAAGTCCTGTACAAACACCATTCAGGCAATGATTGACCTTGGTCTCATCAAAAGTGCTTCGGATCTGATCACCCAGGATGCATTTTATGCGATGATAAATACGCAAGGATAACTAAGATTATTGAGGTAAAAATACAAGCCCCCGCTGGGATTTTCCCAACGGGGGCTTTACTACATACGATAAGTGAATAACACTATAAATATTTCATTACTTCCGGTAACTGCTCCAGGCTCTCCACCTGTGGGACTTTGGCATCCACTCTTCCGAAACCATATGCCGCAAACAGAAACGGAACTCCTGCTTTTTGACAAGCATTGTAATCTCCCTGGGTATCTCCAAGATAGTAGTACGTTTCATAATGATTACGCTCGATCAGTGCTTTCAGATTCACATCCTTTTGCTGCTGCGTGTTGCCATAACACTCGATATCTGCCACCAGATCACCCAGGTGGTAATACTCCAGGAATACTTCAATATATCCCGCCTGGCAGTTGCTGACAATGCCGATTTCATATCCCATGCCGCGCAAGCGCTCAAATACTTTTCGGACATCTCCGTACAACGTTGCACCAACATGACTCAGGTATTCATTTTCATCCCGCTCACAGGCATGAATGATCTCCATCGCCTGATCCATCTCATATTCCGGGAGAAGTTCCCTTGCAAAACAGTCCATGGTTTTTCCCATAAGGCCGATCAGCTGTTCTCTGCGGATGTGCATTTCCGGACAGGTCTTGTTCCAGGATTCCACGATTTCATCTACGGAATCCCACAACGTACCGTCCATATCAAAAATAACTGCTTTTTTCATAAATTATGCCTCATCAATTGCTTTTCCGATATCATGGCGCATATATTTATTTGCAAAATCAATCCATTCGGTTGCTGCGTAAGCATTTGCACGTGCTTCTTTTAATGTAGCACCTTTCGCAGTCACACCAAGGACACGGCCACCGTTTGTCACGATTCTGCCTTCTTCATTCAACTTGCTTCCTGCATGAAAACAATAATAACCGTCTTTATGCGCAAAGTTCTCCAGACCTTTGATCTCGAATCCTTTTTCATAAGAAACCGGATAACCATCGCTTGCCAGAACAACGCAGACCGCTGCGTTGTCTTCAAACTGCAGATCAATCTGGTCTAAGGTTCCGTCGATGCAGGCTTCCATGACATCGATGACATCATTTTTCATACGCGGCAGGACAACCTGTGCTTCCGGATCACCAAATCTGGCATTATACTCCAATACCTTCGGACCGTCTTCTGTCAGCATCAGTCCAAAGAAGATGATTCCTTTAAAAGTACGTCCCTCTGCTGCCATGGCATCTACCGTTGCCTGGAACACATATTTTTTACAGAACTCGTCTACTTCTTTTGTATAAAACGGGCTCGGGGAGAAAGTTCCCATGCCACCTGTATTTAATCCCTGATCACCGTCTTTTGCACGTTTATGATCCTGTGCGGAAGACATGATCTTGATTGTTTTTCCATCCACGAAAGACAGTACGGATACTTCACGGCCTGTCATAAATTCCTCGATAACCATATGATTGCCGGCAGAACCGAATTTTTTGTCCATCATGATTTCTTTGACGCCAGCTTCTGCTTCTTCTAAAGTATTGCAGATCAGTACACCTTTTCCAAGTGCTAGTCCGTCTGCTTTTAACACGATCGGCATTTTTGCAGTTTTCAGGTATTCCAGTGCTTTCTCAGGATCATCAAAATTCTCATATGCAGCAGTTGGAATATTATATTTCTTCATTAAATCTTTGGAAAATGCTTTGGAACCTTCCAGAATTGCTGCTGCTTTGTTTGGTCCAAATACACGCAGTCCCTCAGCCTCAAAGGCATCTACAACACCGCCAACCAACGGATCATCCATACCGATGATGGTCAGATCAATCTCGTTTTCTTTTGCAAATGCAACCAGTTTATCAAATTCCATAGCACCGATCGGTACGCACTCTGCGATCTGTCCGATTCCGGCATTGCCCGGTGCACAGTAAATTTTATCTACACGACTGCTTTTTGCCACACTTGTTGCGATGGCATGCTCTCTTCCGCCACTTCCTACGATCAGTACTTTCATGTCAGTTCTCCTCTACAATTGCTTTTCCGTCAACCACTTTTACTTTGCCATTTGCAATCAGATCAATGGCCTTCGGCATAATGATCCATTCTGCCTCTTCCATGACACGCTGCTGTAAAATCTTCGGTGTGTCACCGTTTTTTACCTCAACGGCTTTCTGTAAAATGATCGGACCGGTATCGGTTCCCTCATCTACAAAATGACAGGTTGCCCCGGTCACTTTCACTCCACGATTTAATACACCTTCATGTACTTTCAAACCATAATATCCGGTTCCGCAAAATGACGGAATCAGAGACGGATGAATGTTGATGATGCGGTTTCTGTATTTCCGGATCATCATCTCCGGAATCACAACTAAAAATCCTGCCAGAACGATCAGATCCACCTGCGCCTCATCCAGTGCAGCCAGAAGTGCCTCATGAAACTGTGCTCTGTCCGCATAGTCTTTCGGAGAGATACAACAATTTGGAATACCTGCTTTTGCGGCACGCTCCAGGGCATAGGCATTTTTATTATTGCTGATGACTGTTGCAATCTCTGTATTTGTGATTTTTCCATCTGCGACAGCATCCATGATGGCCTGCAGATTGGTGCCGCCACCGGATACCAGCACTGCAATTCTTAGCATAAATCTACTCCTTTTTCACCATCGATGATTTTTCCTACCACGTAAGGTGCATCGCCCGCCTGTCTGATAGCTTCCATCGTCTTGTCCACATCTGCCGGATCAACGGCAACGATCATACCAAGTCCCATGTTGAACGTATTGTACATCATTTCTTCTGTAATATCGCCTTCTTTTGCAAGCATTGCAAAAATCGGTGGTACCGGATAGCTGTCTTTCTCAACAACTGCACGTTTGCCATCAATAAGCATACGTGGAATATTCTCATAGAATCCGCCGCCTGTGATATGGCTGCATGCTTTGACGGTCACACCAGCCTCGCGGATGGATTTTAATGCATTTACATAAATTCTTGTCGGAGCTAATAATGTCTCGCCGAGTGTTTTTCCAAGTTCTTCATGATATGTATTCAATGTATCCTCATCCATCCGGAATACGTTACGAACCAGGGAGAATCCGTTAGAATGTACACCACTGGAAGCCATACCGATCAGTACGTCACCATCTTTTAATTCACTTCCTGTGATCATGTCTTTGCGGTCAACAACACCAACCGCAAAACCGGCCAGATCATACTCGTCCTCAGGCATCAGACCCGGATGCTCTGCTGTCTCACCACCGATCAGTGCTGCACCGGACTGTTTACATCCTTCTGCCACGCCTTTTACAATCTCAGCGATCTTCTCCGGATAGTTTTTGCCACAGGCAATATAGTCCAGGAAAAACAGCGGTTCTCCACCTGCACATGCAATATCGTTCACACACATTGCAACGGCATCAATTCCGATGGTGTCATGTTTATCCATTAAAAATGCAAGTTTTACTTTGGTACCGCATCCGTCTGTACCGGATAACAGTACCGGATCTTCCATTTCCTTAATTTTGTTTAAAGAAAATGCTCCGGAAAATCCGCCAAGTCCGCCAAGAACTTCTGCGCGCATGGTTTCCTTTACATGTTTTTTCATTAACTCTACTGATTTGTAGCCAGCTTCAATATCTACACCTGCTTTTTTATAATCCATTCTGAATTCCTCCGTTATGTATCAGCACATATTTTCATGTTCTTTCTATTTCACGGATTGCTTCTTTGAAAAAAGCAATTCGCTGTACCGGTTATTTCCCGTAATTTTTATATCCGGTTTCCTGCAATTTCTCGTCTTTTTCCACTACCTGGGATTTCAGTTCCTCTGTGTAAGCTTTCAGTTTTTCTAAAAGCTCAGGATCAGAAGCAGCCAGGATCTTTGCTGCCAGAATACCGGCATTTGCGCCACCGTTGATTGCTACGGTTGCCACCGGGATTCCGCTCGGCATCTGCACGATAGAATACAGAGAATCCACTCCACCCAGATCAGATGTCTTCATCGGGATTCCGATAACCGGCAGCGGGAAGATTGCTGCGCACATACCCGGCAGATGAGCTGCTTTACCTGCTCCGGCAATAATTACTTTGAATCCTTTCTCCTCTGCGGATTTTGCATAGTCAAAAAACACATCCGGCTCACGATGTGCGGAGATGATACGCATCTCATAATCGATACCGAATTTATCCAAAATTTCTGCTGCCTTTGCCATGACCGGCATATCTGAATCACTGCCCATTACAATTCCTACTTTAGCCATTTGTATGTGCTCCTTTCATCCCTCATGTAATTATGTAACTATTCAGAGCCAAGCAGGTTTACAATAAAAGTGTGAATCATGCTGGCATGAATGAACACTTTTAGTTGTAAATCTATTTGGCGAGAAGCCACATCGAGATGTAGCGTAGCGAAATCGAGATGGCTCTGAATAGTCATTGTATCTGTTGTTTACATCTTACCTTGAATCATGTAAATTTGCCAATTATATATTGTTATATTTTTTATAAGAGTTGCTAATATATGACGTACGTTTCATTTGTTTTTCTAATGATTTAGTAACGGCTCATTCAGTTCTTCTGCACCTTCCACACGGAACAGACCATCCCGGATAATATCCGCAGTACTGCCGTCCGGACGGATCACTGTAATGGCACCAAGTTCATCATACGGAATGGTGATATCCGTATGGCAGTTAAAGTATGCCTTTGACATATCCTCTTTACGAAGCAGGCTCTTCTCATTATCCCGTGCAATGATCTCCTTGCCATTCGGGTTGTATACTGCGGTATCTTCCGCATGGGAATAGCAGGTATCTCCTACTGCAAAATGCGGACCTGTCTTTTCTGCGATCAGGATTGGAAGTTTCGCTCCAATCTGATATTCTTTTGCCATACGGTATGCGGTTGTATTGGTACCGATGGCAAACTCGCCCATCGGAAGTGTCTCATGACGCATCAGGATATTGTCACGGATATATGCCTTGTTTTGTGCTTCATCTGCAAAGTTTCCACAATTATAACGCTCGATCATACCGTCCTTGAACACAATCTCCAGATCAAGATACTGCAGACCGTTCAGGAATACTTCCGATACATGCAGTGTTCCGTTTGTTCCTGCCAGAACCGGAGACGTAAACACTTCACCAACCGGAATATTGACATCTGCCACACAGTTCTCAAAAATGGTCTGTTTGTCCGGATCGGTCAGCGGATGAAGGGCTACGGTCAGATCGGTACGATTGCCGCCACGACCGGTAATGTGTACTTTTGTACCACTGTCCAGTACATCAATGATACACTGCTGCATCTTCTGATACTTTGCATAATCCAGTGTATTGATCACAACGGTTTCTGCAAAAATTTCCTTAAACTGATCACCGATCTCCGGAATCGGATACGCAATGATGGTAAAGCTGCGCTCCTCTCCTTTGATATATTCGTTTGTGATCTGACCGGACATGGAGGCATTGTAAACCACCAGTTCCTGCTGGCGGTCATGATAATGAATAGACGCCTCTTTTTTCTCCGGAGAAAACGGTTCCTCACCGAACACTTCCAGCACAGCCGGTCCGCCATGTTCTGCTGCCTGAATCTTATGCTGCTCAAATACGGTGCGCAGTACTTCCAGACGACGCTCCACAAATGCTTTGTCAAAATAGAACGCTTTATCTTCTTTATGGTCAAAATCATACTGGCGGTTTACACTGGTTGCATAAGCACAGCGTTTCGAAGCGCCTCTGTTATGAAACGAAGAAGACGCCTCTCTGCTGATCGTTGCCTGCAGTCCGATTTTTTCAAAATTCCGGATCGCGGCACGGATCATACGCTCAAATCCAACCTGATAGTGGATCTGCACCGTCTTTTTCTTCTTGATATCCTTGCCTGTAATCTCAAATCCAATGCGGTATCCTTCTGTATAAGTGTCCGCCATGCTCTGAATCTCTTCCTCGGAAAGTTCATTTAAAAATGCTGCTATACCGAGTTCGTTTTCTCCGATATAGAATCCATATTGATACAGATAACTGAGATCCGACAGATCTGCTTTCATAATAACCTTTTTGTACAGACTATCCACCGGGTCGATCATTTCCCGGATCTGATTCTCTACAAAGACTTCACTGTAATCATGAAAATACCAGTAAATCGTCTGTTTTGCTTCCTGTACATCTTCCTCTTCAAAACAATTGTACACCTGTACAAAAAGTTCTATCAATAAAGTCAGTTCTGCCAGTTTTCCCTCAAAGGCATAAGCAATCGCCACATCCAGCTCTGCCCGCAGAAAACTAAGCAGTTCTCCTTCTTTTTCTCCAAAAACAGTAACTGCATAGGCTGGATTTGCATAACTCTCCGCATAATAGGCCGGAAGCATATGATGATACAAAAACTCCTGATCACCCTTGCAGGTCTCCAGACTGCGCTGCTGCAAAGTTCCCGCTATTGCCATCTGACATAATTCCATCGTTTTCTCCAGATAAGCTGCTGCCTCTGAAAAATAGTCTTTGTAACATTCCGGCACCTGTGGCTCTTTACTGATCTCCACGATCCGCTCCGCCACCAACTCATATCGTTCTTTCATTGTTTCATCTAAAAAATTATTCCAAATGCTGTCACCCATATTATTTTTCTCCTACTGATTTTTATCCTACCAGACCGAATATGTACATGCCGCCAAGACCAACGGTAAGCACTGCACCGAACACAATGCCAAGTCTCGGAAGCAGCGGTCTGATTTTTGGCTCTTTTACTGCAAAAATACCACAGAGCAACGCTCCCAGTGCCAGGATCAGTCCGATCAATCCCAGACCGCCTACTTTATATCCGCCTTCACCGGATGCAAGAAATGACTGTACCACTGCCGTTAAAAACACTGCCAGTGCAGCCATTGCCGTACAAAAAGACAAAATCCCGGTAGGGGAATGTTTTAAATCCCTCATCCGGGTCTTGCGTGTCCGGCGAAAATATTTTCTTCTGTTGCTTGCCATACGTTGCCTCCTCATTTATTCACATGCGCCGCAAAATATATCTGCGTTACCTCGCCGACATACTTCACTGGCACCGACAGTCTGAAAAAATTTATGATCTTTCTTTCAGCCTTCTGGCATCGGCATCCCGGTCCCGCTTACGCTGCATCAGTGCATAGACCAGATACCCTAATATTCCACCGATTGTATTCAGGAAAATATCGTCCACATCAAAACAGCCGGTTTTAGTTATAAGCTGGATACATTCCACGCTCAAACTCAATTCAAAACTCGCCAGTGCTGTGAACCAGAATTTCCTTTTTTTTCTGCCCAGGATCGGGACCAGAAAACCAAATGGCATAAAAATAGCAATATTCCCAAACAAATTGGAAATCACTGCCACTGGTCCGAGAAGATCTGCATACACAATAAACCTTCGTATCTCCCTGAACGGAATTAAATTATAATGATAGCTGCGCTCAATCCCGGTCCGGTCCAACATTTCTGCAAAAAACAGGAAATAAACCAGACCGGCGATATACAGCACAAATAATATTCTGCATAAAAGTCTAATTTGTTTTTTATGATTATTTATAAACATTGCCGCAATGCTTATTTTGCACCATACTGCTCATAATATGCATCAATGGCAGCTTTTAATTTATCATCAATCACAACTTTGCCATTGCACTCACGGTTGTAAAGATGTTCTACCACCTCTGCCATAGTTACGATGGCATTTGTCTCAAAACCATAGAGCTCCTTTACTTCCTCGAGGGCGCACTTCTGACCGCCTTTTCCGATCTCCATACGATCCAGGGATACCATCAGACCTACGATTTCCACATTTGCCGCACCGCGTACCTTCGGGACAGTCTCTTCCATAGATTTTCCGGAAGTGGTAACATCCTCGATCATAACGACGCGGTCGCCGTCCTGCAGTTTGCTTCCAAGGAAACTTCCTTTATCTGCTCCGTGGTCTTTTTCTTCTTTACGGTCAGAGCAGTAACGGATCTCTTTTCCGTATAACTCGCTGTAAGCGATAGCTGTCACGACACTGATCGGGATTCCTTTGTATGCCGGTCCGAATAAAACGTCAAAATCATCGCCGTATTTATCGTGAATTGCTTTTGCATAATACTCACCGAGTCTCTTTAACTGGGAACCTGTCACATATGCTCCTGCATTCATAAAAAACGGAGACTTTCTGCCGCTTTTCAAGGTAAACTCTCCAAATTTTAAAACATCGCTTTCTACCATAAATTCGATAAATTCCTGTTTGTACTGTTCCATGTACTCATATCCTCCTTATTTAAACCGTTTTCCGGGATTTTTCTTTTTCAGTTCTGTGTTTTCCTTGCAAGTTTCTTCCGTTTGCAAAAAGCAAAGCGAACATTCACAATCCGCTTTCGCCACCTGCTCAAAACTATGCACAGATATAAATTAGTATACTATGTGGATGTTAATTTTTCAACTGACAAGACAGAATTTTATCGCGTATTTTTCCACCTGTTTATACGTGTTTTTCATATCCTGTTTCCCTATCTCTGACGACATCTGCAAAGGCCCGCATCAATTTTGCCGTCAGCCCCCAGATGACATGTCCCTCATACTGGTAAAAACAGACTTCTTCCTTTCGGCTGCGCCAGCGGTACTCCCGTCCGCCGCAGATCAGTTCATAGGGAAAATCCTCTCCCGGTTCCACCTTTGCCCGGATCACATAGCATTCCGGATCCGTATGTAAAAAGAACTCCAACGGAACTGTAAACACTTCCGCTACTTCTGCCGGATTGAAGGTGTTCTGATACCCCTTTACCTCCGTTGCAAAAGAATGCATCACCAGACTGCCTCCGCTATATAACTTATCCATATCACCAAGGTAACTGATCTGATCTTCCTTTAACAGTAATTCTTCCTTCAGTTCACGCAATGCTGCTTCTCTGGGCGTCTCACCTTTCTCCACCATCCCGCCGGGCAGACAGACGTCTCCCGGCTGGTGTGCAATGGTGGAAGAACGCACTTCAAACAGGACATCATAAGAACTATCTTGATTCTTCAGCAACGGAATACACACAGCTGCCTGATGGCACTGATCCATATCGATAAACGTCGGTTCATGCTGTGCCAACGTTTCTTTTAACCACGTATACTGTACTCTTTTATTCATTTCTGCATGATTGTCACGCATTTCATTCTCTGTCTTTTGATTCTTATCATTCATCATCTACTAATTATTTGCAATACCCATATTCTACTGGTAAAGCGGACATTCGCAATCCGCATTCGCTACTTGCTCATGAACGCAGTCGCTTTGCGACCTGTCAGTGGGAGCTTTTAACTCCCACTGACGTAAGCATCCCCCTTACCCACCGCTTAGTGCTCTACGCACTTGAAGCGGGGGAATGCTTATTCTGCGTTCATACTTTTTTACATCATTATACAATTGCTTTCATCGTTTCTACACAAAAAATATCATTCACTCTTTTTCTCTTTCGAATAATTATCCTGTCTCACATTTTTTATAGCCAAATTTTCTGCAAGATTTCTTTCAATCCATTTGCCGAATGACGGAGTTCCTTATTTTCCTTCTCATTTAACGGAATTTCCAACACCTGCCGCACACCATCGTCTCCAACAATTGCCGGCACACTGATACACAGATCGGATAGTCCGTATTCCCCCTGCATCAGGCTTGATACTGGCAACACTGCGCCCTCATCCCGAATCAGCGCCGCCGCAATACGCGTCACCGCCATGGCCACACCGTAATAAGTAGCACCTTTTTCTTCGATGATCTGATATGCACTTTCACGCACCCGGCGATAAATCTGCTCCATCGCCTGTTCATGGTCATAATGGCCTCGAATTTCACAAAAATCATGAATTGGAATTCCAGATACGTTGGCACCGCTCCACACCGCAAGTTCACTGTCCCCGTGTTCTCCAATGATCATGGCATGTACACTGGCAGAATCCACCTGCAGATGTTCACTGAGCAGATAGCGAAACCGTGCGGAATCCAGCACCGTTCCACTGCCGATCACCCGTTCCTTCGGATAACCGGAAATCTTCCATGCCGCATACGTCAAAATATCCACCGGATTGCTGACGATCAACAAAATCCCCTCGAAATTCTGCGCTGTGATCTGCGGAATGATAGTTTTCAATATCTCTACATTTTTGTGCACCAATGCCATGCGGCTTTCTCCGGGTTTCTGTGCTGCACCTGCCGTAACGATAATGAGCCCGCAGTCTCCCACATCCGCATAATCTCCCGCATAGATCTGCATCATATGCGCAAATGGCCGTCCATGGGCGATATCTGCTGCCTCGCCATGTGCTTTTTTCTGATCTGCATCGATCAGCACCAACTCCGAAAAAAGTCCTTTCTGCATCAGTGCAAATGCCGTGGATGATCCCACAAATCCACATCCGATGATTGCTGCTTTTTGTCTGTTCATAACCTTTTCCTCCAGGTCAGTATAGTGATTTTCTACATAATTCTATACTTTCCTGAAACGATACTTTTTATACAGATACCAAGCAGCATTCCAAATCTCATTTACCGTAAAACGGACATTCGCAATCCACTTTCACTACTTGCTCATGAACGCAGTCGCTTTGCGGCCTGTATTTAACTATTTATTTTCGTCCTGAATCCTATTATTTGCAAAGCAGTCTCTTCGGATTCTCCCGGTAAACCAGTTCCTGCATCTCAGCTGTCAGCCCCTGATCCATCGTTTCTGCCAGTTTGCAACACAGTGGCAACGGTGTGAACGGTGTATCACTGCCATACAAAATATGATCCTTTGTGGTCATCTGGCATAAATTTCCATACTGCTTCGGCATGGCGGTTCCACCCAGATCATAATACAGATCTGCCAGACATTTCCGGATATCGACACTTCCATCCGGGCAGAGCATTTTTGACATGGAAGCCACACGATCACTGATGATCGGCAGATAGGCTCCCGCATGAGGGATCACAAAACGGATCTTTGGATATTTATTCAATGTTCCTGTCAGGATCAGATTCATCACCGCACGGCAGGTATCAAAGAAAAACTCCATCATCGGATAGGGTAAGTTCTCATTGACCCCCTGCGGAATTGCTGCCGGTTCCGTCGGATGGATCAGCACCACTGATTCTGCCTGATTCAAGACTTCCATCACCGGATCCAGTCTCGCATCCCCCAGATACAATCCGCAGGAATTGGTCTGTAAGGCAAATCCTGTCACATGCAGCTCGTTCCGGCAATACTTCACTTCTTCAACTGCCGCATCAATTTCCGGCAGCGGCAGACTTGCCAGCACACCGATCTGTTCCGGATATTTTTTCATCAGCTCAGCTCCATATTCATTGGATGACCGTGCCACCTCAATGGCCTCCCCTACATCTCCCATATGTAAATGCGGAGATGAAATAGAGAGTACGCTGTATGTGATTCCCAGCTTTTCCATAAAAGACAGCTGAATCTCTTCGTTCCACTCCGGCTTCGGAAAACCGCCGTCCAACAGTTTCATTCCCCGCTTTTCCAGCATCTGATCATATGCCGGTGGAAAATAATGTGCATGAATATCTATTTTTTCTCTCATAAAATGTTCCCTGCCAATCTGTTTTTTATCACTTATTTTCTGATATCACTTTATCTGCGATATTTTATATCTGTAAAAACATAAATTCCTACACTCATGTTTTAATCTCTTTTCCTGTCGTCTCTGATATTTCCGGCATCTATATTTTTCTGAAAAAAGTTTTCAAACGCATAATCCCACAGTTTCTGTGAACCCTCGGCTGTATGTGCATTCCGCTTCATAATCTGGCTCATTGAAATCCCTCGTTCTTTCCATGCCACACCACCATTCGCTGCATTCAGCATCGCCGGCTGGATATTATCCATAGTATGTGCAAATTTGGCTTCCGCTGTCTCGCCCGTCTCAAATTCTTCCCAGATATCCCGCAGTTTTTTCTTCTGATCCTCCGGAAGCAGTGAATAGATACGGTCTGCTGCCCGGCTCTCCCGCTCATGCTGGGTTTTCTGACCTTCCTCATCATACGCATATGTATCCCCTGCATCAATTTCCACAATGTCGTGGATCAGAAGCATAGTAACTGTCCGCAGCACATCGATTTTTTCATTGGCATACTCTGACAGCAGCACTGTCATGATCGCCATATGCCAGGCATGCTCTGCATCGTTTTCCCTGCGGACGCCGTCTGACAGCTTTGTCTGACGCTGAATAAATTTTTCCTTATCTATTTCTTTTATAAAATCAAACTGCCGTTCCAGCCGTTCTCTGTCCATATTTGCCTCCTGTAAAATGACTTTTTCCTATTATTATAGGCTACATCCCCTGCAATAGCAATTTCTACCTTAATTTTTATAGGAAATAGGTATCAAATCTTGAAAAATCATGCTCAGATGCTATAATGAACAATGGTTATTTAATCAACAGATCATAATAGAACAGTTTTAGAGGAGATTTTTATGGGTACCATTTCGATTCCAAAAAATTATAAATCTGACCTCAATCTGCATGATACTCAGATTGCGATCAAGACAGTAAAAGATTTCTTTCAGACCCGCCTGGCACAGGAACTGAACCTTGCCCGCGTGTCCGCACCACTTTTCGTAGATCCGGCTTCCGGTCTGAACGACAACTTAAACGGTGTGGAGCGCCCGGTAAGTTTTGATATTGCCGAGCAGAACGGACGCACCGGAGAAGTTGTACACTCTCTGGCCAAATGGAAACGTTACGCACTGAACAAATATGATTTTGAAGTCGGTTCCGGTCTGTATACGGATATGAATGCAATCCGCCGCGATGAAATCACAGACAACATCCACTCCATCTTTGTGGATCAGTGGGACTGGGAAAAAGTAATCGAGAAATCTCAAAGAAATCTGGATACATTAAAAGAAACCGTTCGTCAGGTTTACAAAGTACTGCGTAAAACAGAAAAATATATGTCTATTCAGTATGATTATATCCATGAGATCTTACCGAAAGAGATTTTCTTTGTAACAACACGCGAACTGGAAGAAATGTTCCCGGATAACACACCAAAGGAACGTGAGTATTACATCGCTCAGGCAAAAGGAGCTGTCTGCATTATGCAGATCGGTGATAAACTGGAATGTGGTGAGCCACATGATGGTCGTGCACCGGACTACGATGACTGGGCATTAAACGCAGACATCGTTGTATACTATCCGGTTCTCGATATTGCACTGGAGCTTTCCTCTATGGGTATTCGTGTAGATGAAATATCTTTAAAAGAGCAGCTTGACAAAGCAGGCTGCCCGGAACGTGCAGAACTTCCGTTCCAAAAAGCAATTCTGGAGAAAAAACTTCCATACACTATGGGCGGCGGTATCGGTCAGTCCCGTATCTGTATGTTCTTCCTGCGAAAAGCACATATCGGAGAAGTACAGTGTTCTCTGTGGCCGGAAGAAATGGAAGCTGAACTGAAAACAGCTGGTATTCAGTTACTTTAGTTTTTTGTAACGAACAGGCTGGAACAGAACTCCGGGAAGATACGGATTCTGTTTCCGGCTTATTTTATCTCAGTTGATGTCAGCTTTCGCTGACCAGAATCACGCACCAAGTCTCACATGCGTTCGACTTGAATTGCACTATGACAGGCAGAGGAAAGGACTCGGACTATTTTGTCCCGGTGGCGATTATTCGCGGTCGAGACTAAATAGAAGAGTCCTTTTTCGCTGCCTGGCGAAGTGTAGAGTGCAGTGATTCTGAAAAGAATATGTCAGCTTTCGCTGACCAGAATCACGCACCAAGTCTCACGTGCGTTCGACTTGAACTCAGTCGGAGGTCCAACTCAGACTAAAATATTACAAGGGGGAGTAAGATTATATGGGGAAACTAACATTAAACTGGGCAAAACTAAAACCGGAAGTAAAACAGGTCTGGCAGCTGAGTCTGCCCGCCATTCTGACGCAGATCACCACCATCGCCATGCAGTACATCGACTCTGCCATGGTTGGTGCTCTGGGTGCCGCCGCTTCTGCCGCTATCGGTCTGGTCGTTGCCATGACCTGGCTGTATAATGGAGTCCTGTCCGCAGTTTCTGCCGGTTTTTCCGTGCAGGTGGCACATCACATCGGTGCCGGTCAGGATTCTGATGCCAGGAACGTCATCCGGCACGGTCTGATCAGTGCCCTGAGCATTTCCGGCCTCTTAGCTTTCAGCGGTCTTTTGCTCAGTCATCCACTGCCAATCCTGTTAGGCGGTGATCCGGCAATCTGTCCGAACGCAACTGCATACTTTTTTGTATATTCACTGATGATCCCATTTTCACAGTTGAATTCCCTAACATCGGCATTTTTGCAATGCAGCGGTGATATGGTGACACCAAGTATTTTAAATGCCGTCATGTGTGTACTGGATATTCTTTTTAATTCATTACTGATTCCACGCTTCGGTGTCCTTGGTGCCGGTATGGGAACAGCACTCGCCTGTGCCGTCATCAGTCTGATCATGACATGGCGTTGCTGCATCTGCAACAAGCAGCTGCACCTCAGACGTACTGACAAACATCATTTTGACCGTAACATTCTGCGCAAAGCATTTCAGATTGGAATGCCGGTGGCCGTTCAGGAAATCGCCATGAACAGTGCTATGGTCGTATCCACCCGGATCATTGCCCCACTGGGAGCCGCTGCCATCGCTGCAAATTCTTTCGCCGTTACCGCAGAAAGTCTGTGCTACATGCCAGGCTATGGTCTTGGTATGGCTGCAACCACACTGGTTGGACGCAACATCGGTGCCAGAGAATTTAAAACAGCAAAACGTTTCGGTAACATCAGTACCGCCATGGGTGCCATTTTCATGGGCTGCACCGGTGCCATTATGATGTTCGCCTGCCCGCTGGTCTTCCGGCTTCTGACACCGGATGTCACTGTGCAGGCAATGTCCGTTCATATCCTGCGCATTGAGCTGCTTGCGGAACCGCTCTTTGGCGTGTCCATCGTTGCCGCCGGTGCACTGCGCGGCACCGGAGACACCTTCGTACCGAGTCTGATGAACCTTGGCAGTATCTGGATCGTGCGCATCGGCCTGGCACTGATTCTTGTCAGCCGCCTTGGTCTCACCGGCATGTGGATCGCAATGCCGATTGAACTGTGTGTCCGCGGACTGCTCATGCTATACCGCCAGCACACTACAAAGTATTACCGTTCGCACCTTTAATAATTCTCTTTACAGTTACTATTTTCATAACTGAAATGGCAAAATCGGAGAAAATTATCTCAGTGAGCGATTAAGTAAACGACTGAGTTTCACAAGTTTTTGCGCGAGTGGGAACGACCTCTTTTTCAGGCGTGGGAACGAGCGCGATGAAAACGCAGTGAAACGAAGGTAGTGCACGTCTAGCGAACGAGATAATTTTCTCCGATTTTGCTTTCATATATTAAATTTTAAGCATTGTTTTTATTCCGCGAACTGGCTGTTATACAGATCCGCATAAAAACCACCCTGTTCCAGCAGTTCCTCATGGGATCCCTGCTCGATGATATCTCCATCTTTCATAACGAGAATAATATCCGCATTTTTGATCGTGGACAGGCGGTGTGCGATCACGAAACTGGTCCGTCCTTTCATCAGGTTATCCATGGCACTCTGGATCAGTTCTTCCGTTCTGGTATCCACAGAAGAAGTCGCCTCATCCAGAATCAGAATGCGGTTATCTGCCAGAATCGCTCTTGCAATTGTCAACAACTGCTTTTGTCCCTGTGAAATATTGCTGGCATCTTCATTCAGTTCCATCTCATAGCCACCAGGCAGTGTCCGGATAAAATGATCCGCATGAGCTGCTTTTGCGGCTGCTACAACTTCTTCATCCGTAGCATCCAAACGTCCATAACGGATATTTTCCATGATACTTCCTTTAAAAAGCCAGGTATCCTGCAATACCATTCCAAACGCATCTCTCAGCTCCCGGCGATTGAACTCCCGGATATCGTGTCCGTCAATACGGATAGATCCGCTGTTGACATCATAGAAACGCATCAGCAGTTTCACCATGGTAGTCTTGCCGGCTCCCGTCGGACCAACAATGGCAATCTTCTGTCCGGCAGCCACCTGTGCACTGAAATCATGCACAATGAGCTGGTTCGGATTATAACCAAAACTTACATGATCAAACGCTACATTTCCAATCACTTTTGTCACATCTGCCGGATGCTCCACTACCTGATCTTCTTCCTCTTCCTCCAGGAATTCAAACACACGCTCTGCTGCCGCTGCCATAGATTGCACCTGATTTGTTACCTGTGCGATCTGCTGGATCGGCTGCGTAAAACTCTTCACATACTGGATAAATGCCTGGATATCACCGATGGTGATCACGCCTCGAATGGCCAGCATACCACCACTGAGTGCCACTGCCGCATACCCCAGATTTCCGACAAACTGCATGATCGGCATCATGATTCCGGAAAGGAACTGGGATTTCCATGCAGAAGTATATAATACATCATTTGTCCGGTTAAACCGGGCAATCATTTCATCTTCTTTGTTGTAAGCTTTGATGACCAGATGACCACCATAGCTTTCTTCTACCTGTCCATTGATATGTCCCAGGTACTCCTGCTGTGTAATGAAATGCTTCTGGGATTTTTTCACCACCAGAGAAACACACAACCCCGAAACCGGCAGTACCACCAGCGCGATCAGTGTCATCAGCGGAGAAATACTGAGCATCATCACCAGCACACCGATGATGGTGGCCGTAGATGTAATGATCTGGGTCACACTCTGGTTTAACCCCATCCCCAGCGTATCCACATCATTCGTAATTCTGGATAACACTTCACCGTAAGTACGGCTCTCAAAATATTTCATCGGCATGCGGTTTATTTTTTCTGTAATTTCTTTTCGCATCCGGTAACAGATTTTCTGTGTGATACCGGTCATGATCCATCCCTGCACAAAACTCAGGACAGAGCTGAGCAGATATAAACCAAGTACAAACAGCAGCACTTTTCCTATATAGGAAAAATCAATGCCGCCGGTTCCGGCTACTTTTGCCATCAGACCTTCTGCCAGGCCTGTCGTCGCCTTACCAAGTACCTTCGGGCCAAGCACACTGAATACTGTGGAACATGCCGCGATGATCATGACAAACACAACGGCGATCTTATATTTTCCCATATAGCGGAGAATTTTTCCAAGGGCACCTTTCAGATCTTTTGCCTTTTCACCCGGGACCATCCCTCTGCCCGGTCCCATTCTGCGTCTCGGTCGGGAAGCAGAATGTATATTTCTTTCATTACTCATGGTACTCACCCTCCTCTCCGTCTGTCAGGCCAAGTTCTTTTGCGGACATCTGAGATTTTGCAATCTCTTGATATACCGTACAGTGTTTCATCAATTCCTCATGGGTTCCTTTTCCAACAATCTCCCCTTCATCCAGCACAAGGATCTGATCTGCATGCAAAATTGTACTGATACGCTGTGCCACGATAATCACCGTGCTTTCCTGAACGGTATCTGAGAGTGCTTTCCTCAGTTTTGCATCTGTCTTCAGATCCAGTGCGGAAAAGCTGTCATCAAACACAAAGATTCTCGGATGTTTTGCGATGGCACGGGCAATGGCAAGACGCTGCTTCTGTCCTCCGGACACGTTCGTTCCGCCCTGAGCGATCGGAGATTCATATTTCTCCGGTTTTTCTTCGATAAATTCTTCCGCCTGGGCAATCTGTGCTGCCTGAACTACCTGGGCATCCGTTGCTTCGGCGTTTCCAAAACGCAGGTTAGACGCAATCGTTCCGGAAAACAACACACCTTTTTGCGGTACAAATCCAATCTGCTGACGCAGGTCTTTCATAGAAAGTTCCCGGATATCAATACCGTCCAGTGTTATGCTTCCTTTCGTCACATCATACAGACGCGGAATCAGATTCACGATCGTAGATTTTCCACAACCGGTACTTCCGATGATCGCCGTAGTCTGCCCCGGATAAGCAGTGAAGTCAATGTCGTGAATCGCCGGCTCCCTGCTGCCCGGATATATGAAATCCACATGGTCAAATTTCAACACACCCTCTGATGTTTCGATATGTTTCGGTTCTGCTGCTTCCCGGATTGTAAAATCTGTATGCAATACTTCATCAATACGGTCTGCTGCCACACCGGCACGCGGAAGCATAACAGACATCATTGTCAGCATCAGGAATGCCATAACGATCAGCATCGCATACGTGATAAATGCAGTCATGGAACCAACCTGCATCACTCCAAGATCAATTTTTTTAGCTGCCACCCAGACGATGGCTACAGTCAGGGCATACATGATCAGCATCATACCGGGCATCATCAGCGTCATGACACGGTTTGTGAAAAGCATGGTCTTTGTCAGTTCACGGTTCACACCGTCAAACCGTTCTTCCTCTTTATCCTCACGACGGAATGCACGGATAACCGGAAGACCGGTAAGAATCTCTCTGGAAACCAGATTGACACCATCCACTTTTTCCTGCATTTGCCTGAACTTCGGCAGTGCCACACTCATCAGGATCATGACAAATGCAAAGATCACGATGACCGCCGCTACGATCAGCCAGCCCATGCCGGATCTTGTCTGTATTACTTTGATGATACCGCCGATACCAAGGATCGGTGCGTAGGCAAGCATCCGCAGAAAGATTGCTGTCACCATCTGGATCTGCTGTACATCATTGGTACTTCGAGTGATCAGAGATGCTGTGGAGAAATGCTCCATCTCCGCATTGGAAAAATGCATGACTTTCTCATACAGGCGACCGCGCAGAGAACGTCCCACACCGGCTCCCACTTTGGATGCCAGATAGGATACAAAAATAGCGCAAGCCATCATAATTGCAGCCAGACCAGCCATCTGCAATCCTTTTTTCCACAGATAGGATGTCTGGATCTGTGCCAGGTTCAGACCGGCTGCTTCATCGCAGGATGCCGCATAGGCTGCTTTGCTGGCCGTGATCATGGAATCTCCCATGGCATCCACCATTTTCTGCATGGAATCCCGCATGGAAAGCACTGCATCCTCATCCATCTGCCCGCTCTTGATCATTGCTTCAAACATCGGACGGATATCCACACAGGTTACCGTCTGTGTACTTCCATCCTCCTGTTCCACTTCTTTTTCTGATACTTTCAACTCTGTTCCCATCATCTGGTCAATCTGCTCCAGGCTCATCTGTTCATATACCGATACGTCCCCGCCGGTCTGCTCTGCAAGCAGTTTTTTGAACTGTGCTTCTTCCATCCGGGACATCTGATAATTCAGGATCAGCGGTATGGCAAATTCGGAATCCAGCTCACCCAGCGTCTCTTTGTCTGTCACTGAACGCTCATATGTCTCATGCTGTGTCGCTTCATAGCTGGATGCCCACAGCGTTTTTTCTTCTTTTGTCATAAAAAGCTGTGCATCTTCATATTCCTCCGCTGTTATCTCCTCTGGAAGACTGTACTCGATACCCTTGTTCTGAATTCCCACATCGATGATATCTGCAGTATAAGTCGGCAATGCCAGATCACAGTATGCCTGGAGCACAAGCACTGCCACGATCACAAGAATCGTCTTCCAGTACGGAATCATGTTCTTAAAAATCTTCTTCATTTCCGTGATTTCCTTTCTGTTTACTACTACTACGCTAAGCGTTTCCAAATTCAGCTGTCTGTAAAGCGGACATTCGCACTATGATTTGCACCGGTATGCTTATCAGCTGCTTTCTTCTGGCTCTGCCGGATTTTTTCCAGTTCTTCTTTGGCCAGATCATATTGCTGGTGAATATAACTCACCAGCCGCGCCATTTCTTCTTTATCCGTTTTTTCAAATACCCGGCGGATAAATTCATTCGTAATCTCATTGGATTCATCCAGAACCTCCTGCCCGGATTTTGTAATCTCCACCAGTGTATTTCTTCGGTCTTTCTGATCCACAAAACGTCTGACATATCCTTTTTCTTCCAATGCTTTGATACTGCGTGACACTGCCGGTGGCAGCGCATGCGTATATTCCGCCAGATCAGACATCTTTACACCATGCTCGGAACTGATTTTCTTCTGCACATGGTAAATGCCGTTCATCAATACAAACTCGCCTTTGTTCAGGTGTGGAAGAATACTTCCGATATTCAGTTTTCGGAACATATGCAGTGCCTCCCACACGTTCTGCTCCATATCTTCCATCGAGTCTATGGCCTTTATCCGTTCCATATATCCGGCACAGCTGCATCTCATCTCACGCGCTGCAGAAGTATCCGCATTCTTTGTCTGTTCCTCTTTCTTATCCTTTGCATTTTCCATAACTCCCGGATAGTCCTCCTTTCCTTATGCTCCAAAACACCCCACTGTTCTTATCATTCCATATGCTCTGCAGTGAGAACGCTTTTCTCGTCCCAATATTTAACAGTGTTAACAATTAACTGTCGCTAAATATTAACACCGTTAATCATTATTGTCAACAAAAAGAGGAAGCAGCAATTCTAAAATAAATATAAAATCAGCTGATTCCTCTTTCGAATCTCATTATTCTGTTTTTCAGAACTTCTCCACCAGCATACCACTTCGATACGCCTGCAGCAGTTCTTCCAGTTCCGCAATATTCTCCCGCAATACCTTTCCGGTATCGGTATCGTTTACGGTTTTCCGTTTCACCACATTCTGTTCCATGACGATATGGGAATGGATGCAAGTCTCATTCAGCACCGTATCTTCCATAGAAGTAAATGGCTCATGTGCTGCCAATACCAGACCGTAGGAGTTGTAGATCAGCGTGTAGCCGGCGATGCCGGTCTTCGGCTGATATGCCTTGGAAAATCCACCGTCAATGACCAACAGCTTGCCGCCGCATTTTACCGGTGATTCACCTTTTTTCACAATGACCGGAATATGACCGTTAATGATATGTGCCCCCTGCACCGGAAGTCCGAATTCCTTCAGAATCTTATCTACGATCTCTTCCTTCTCAAAGAGACGGTAGTAAGCATTTTTTGGCTCTTCGTGCGTTTCCGTGGCATCAATAAAGTAACGCTCAAACGTCGCCATACGTTCTTTTCCAAACACCGGTGAATGTTTGTTTTTCCAGATAAACCACAGGATATCCTCACCTCGTTGCTTCTCCTGCGGATCAATGGAATAATATCCTTTTCTGGCATAATGCTCCAGAATATCGTACAACGCCTTTCCACTGTAAGTTTTGTCAAAAATCCTGACTTTCATAAAACTGCCATCCTCATTCAACGGCACGCATCCATGATACAGCAGGTTTCCATTATATACTTTATAGAGGCTTCCTTTTGTATACAGGAAACGGATATGACGCTGCAGACGCTCACTGCCGAGAAAGCTGTTTTTCAGTCGTTCCACTACGTCTTCCTCTTCATGAGTCAGTTTATATGGATCCTTTGGATCAATGGTCGGAAAATAGGTGTCATTCAACGGATATTCTTTGCCGCCCAGTTTGATGGTTCCCTGCTTATAATCAATCTTGTCCAGCAGCAGACGTTCCTTCATATTCCACTCCGGATGCTTCTTGATCAGCTGCCCTTCCACCTTGAACTGAATGATGGTGATGGCTTTGTGCATCATGGCATCCATCTCTGCATAATCCCTGTCGTATTCCTTATCATCATCCCGCACATGAACATTGAATGTCTTACTTGTATGTCCCTGATAGCAATCAATGGCAAGCCGCATCAGTGGGATCATATTGATCCCGTACGCATCCTCCAGAATCGCCAGGTTGCCGTAACGGGCGGAAATACGCAGCATATTGCACATACATGGTACGGAACCGGCCGCTGCTCCCATCCACAGGATATCGTGGTTTCCCCATTGGATGTCCACAGAATGATGAGTCATCAGATCATCCATGATCAGATGCGGGTATGGACCTCGGTCAAAAATATCGCCTACCACATGCAGATGATCTACGGTAAATCTGCGCACCAGATAGCAGAAATCAATGATCAGCTGTGCGGCTCTGCCGGTGTGGATGACAGAGTTGATGATTTCATTATAATACGCTTCCTGATCTGCCACATCCGGTCTTCCTGTCATCAGTTCCTCAATAATATATGCAAAATCTTTTGGCAATGATTTCCGCACTTTGGAACGGGTATACTTGGATGATGCATTTTTACATACGCGGATCAGACGGAAGATTGTCACTTTATACCAGTCTTCCAGATTTTCCCGCTGTGTCAGTTTTCCCTCAATCTGTTTGATCTTCAATTCCGGATAATAGATCAATGTCGCCAGGGTACGTTTCTCCGGAATTCCAAGAGAACTTCCGAATTCGTCTTCAATCTTGCGCTGTACGGCTCCGGAACCGTTGCACATAACATGCCGAAACTGTTCATATTCCCCGTGAACGTCTGTAATAAAATGCTCTGTGGCTTTCGGCAGACTTAAGATTGCCTTCAGATTGACGATTTCTGTCGCTGCTGCTGCAATGTTTGGATATTGTGTTGCCAGTACCTTCAAATACTTGATATCTGCATTTTCCATGCCTGGTTATCCCCCTTATTAAATCGTTCGTGTTTTAGGATGCACTCTTGATCACATCTGCCATTCCGTAAAATCCGGCCGGTTTTCCTGCCAGATATTTTGCTGCCTCAATGGCTCCCTTGCCAAAGATGGCTTTGGAATATGCAGTATGTTTGAATGTGATCACTTCATCCGTTCCTGCAAAGATTACTTCATGTTCACCGACGATATTACCGCCGCGGACCGCCTGAATGCCGATCTCATATTTGTCACGTTTCTTACGTTCCTGAGAACGGTCATATTTGTAGGAATATGCCTCATCCAGTGCTTCATTCATGGAATCAGCCAGCGCAATGGCAGTTCCGCTCGGAGCATCCAGCTTCTGATTGTGATGTTTCTCCACGATCTCCATGTCAAATCCTGCCGGAGCCAGCACCTTTGCAGCCGTCTGAAGCAATTCCATCAAAGTATTCACACCCAGAGACATATTTGCTGATTTCAATACAGCGACTTTCTCGCTGGATGTTTTTAACAGAGCGTCCTGCTCACCGGAAAGACCTGTGGTACATACAACCACCGGAATCTGACGGGATACGCAATATGCCATAAGAGCATCAATACAGCTGACATGTGAAAAATCAATAATGGCATCAGCTGCCACATCGCAGTCTCCAATATTTGCAAATACCGGATAGCCGTAATGCTGCTCCGTGTTGATGTCAATGCCTGCCACGATCTCAATCTCAGGATCTTTTTCACACAGATCACTGATCACATGACCCATATGTCCGTTGCATCCATTCATAATTACTTTTGTCATAATTTATCTTCCTCCGTAATCTTTCTATTTAATAATACCCCCGCACATCATGCGGGGGCAAGACAATTTATTGTATTTATTTTAATAAACCGTATCTGATCATTTCCTGACGGAGCATCTCCTTGTGTGCATCTTCCATCTCACACAGTGGTGCTCTCAGCGGACCTGCTTCCCAGCCAAGCATGTTCATGGCTGTTTTTACCGGAATCGGGTTTACTTCACAGAATAATGCGTTGATCAGTGGAATTGCATCCAGCTGTAATTTTGCTGCTTTCTTATAATCTCCCTCCAGAAACTCCATCACGATATCATGGGTCTGGCGCGGTGCGATATTAGATAATACAGAAATTACACCCAGACCGCCCAGTGATAACAGCGGAACTACCTGATCATCATTTCCGGAATACAGTTCCAGTTTTCCGTCACACAGGTTCATGGTTTTTGCTGCGTGAGACAGATCTCCGGTGGCATCTTTCAGACCTACAATATTATCTACATTTTTTACCAGATGTGCGATGGTCTCCGGATTCAGTCCACAGCCTGTTCTGGACGGAACATTGTACATGATCACCGGCACTTTGATAGAATTTGCAACGCTGGTATAATGTGCAATAAGACCTTTCTGTGTTGCTTTGTTATAGTAAGGTGTTACGATCAGAACAGCATCTGCACCGTCTTTGTCAGCTTCCTGAGAAAGCTCGATGGCTGTCTGCGTACTGTTAGAACCGGTTCCTGCAATGACCGGAACACGGTGTTTTGTAAACTCAATGGCTGCTTTTACAACTTTTTTATGTTCTTCTTCGGATAAAGTTGCACTCTCACCGGTTGTACCGGCAATAATAATGGCATCTGTACCGTTATCAATCTGATAATTGATGTTTCTCTCCAGCAGTTCATAGTTAACTTCTAAATTCTCTTTCATCGGTGTAACAATTGCAACACCTGCTCCTTTGAAAATTGGCATTTCAAACTCCTCCTACCTATATACTTTCAACAAACGAAACGAATTACTGCTTTTTCTGAATAGATTGACAAAAAAATGAACCAGCTCACGCGCTGGTTCCTGAAACTGATTCATGTCTTAAATACACAAACGAATTAAACGTCCTATTTCAGTGATAGCGCACCATCGTTTCCGATGACAGTTACAATGTTCTTCACATTGCCCCCAAGCAATATACAGCCGTTCCCATATATTCTTTCGGCGTGTCTTCCTTTCCTCTGCCCTCATCTGTGAATCGGAACATACGGCAGATTACTCTTAATCCACGCAACCTCTATCTGTTAATGTTTTGTTGGTGCTCAATATAACACTTTGAAACAGAATTGTCAACCTTCGGTTTGTATTTTTATACAGACTTTTCACATATTTATTATAGTTCACAGAAGGATTTCTTCTATCCTTCCTTTTTGATGCAGATTTCATACACCTCATCTGCATGAGTAATGATACCGTCGCTGATGATCTGTCCGGTCATGATCAGATCCATATCATCGGATTTCAGTTCCATCAACTGAACAATCTCCTCTTCTGACACAATCTGCTCATTCAGGAGTCCCAGTACCTCATCCAGGATCAGAATATTGCACTCCCCTGTCTGCAGTACCTTTCTGGCATAATTGATGCCGTTTTTCATATTCATCTGCTCTTCTAACTGTCCTTCATCCGGCAGTTCATTGTAATATTTCTCTGATTTCTGAAAACGAAACAGACGGATCTCCGGTTCGAGACGTCCGAGAAAGCTGATCTCATCTTCATCTTTCCGTTTTAAAAACTGAATTACAATGACGGATTCTCCCTTGCTTGCCTCATGAATGGCATATCCTAATGCCGCCGATGTCTTTCCCCTGCCGGCACCATAATATACCTGTATTTTTCCTGTACTCATAGTCTCCTCCTTTGAAGTCACATATGCTTCTTTGCAGCCTGCATATTCTGTATCGGATGCTTTATTTCTACATTTGCAGCATCAGAACGATCCTCAAACCGGATTTAAGATAGCACATTTATCCAAAAAATGCAAATATTTCTATTCGTCTTCCAACAGATCCACCTTACTCACAGATACTTCGTATGCCACCCGGTGCTCCACTTCTTCCTCACTGATCCGTTTGACATATTCCCGGCTCTGCACCCTGCCAACGATCTGAATGTGGCATCCCACTGTGAACCCGGAGGCAAACCGTGCATTTCTGCCCCAGCAGATGCATGGTATGTAATCTGACTTTCCATAAGACCGGTTCACTGCCAGCAGCACATCGGCAATCTCCCTTCCCAGAGGCGTTTTTCGGTAAATCGGTTCTTTGCAGATATAGCCATCCAGAAAGATCTGGTTTGTTTTCTCATTTTCATCTATCTCATCCAAAAACTCCAGTTCTCTGACAAACACCGACAGCACAAGACGATTTTTCTTTTCTTCATGGCGGTTATAAGACCGGAACTGTCCGCTGACCCGGATGAACTGCCCGGTGTAATCCTGTTCAGTATCGATCAGGCGTTCTGAAACCATCAGCGGGATATAATCGGAGTAATTACTCAGACGGCTCACCGCCAGTTCCACCATGTAAAAACCTTCTCCAAATACTTCATGACTGAATTGAAACGCTGAAACAATCTCACCCATCATTGTCACCTGGTTGTTTTCAAACAATTTATCTGTCATAATTGTGCTCCCTTCTTCACATGTATCTTTCTACATGTACTTCCTTGTGTTTTTAATTTATTCTTTTTTTTCGCGTTTAGAACCTGAACTTCAGCAGAAACGCTCCCCTCTGTGGTCTGGGTTTTCTGCAGCAGCTTTTGTCTTCCGGCTCCCATAATGTATCATTCAGTGAATGAATATTATAGTTATTTTTGTCGATAACATTTTTTATTCTTCCTCTTGTCAAATTCTCATTTTGTGATAAAATAAATTGGTTGCACTGATATAAAGACTACATTTTTTATCATTTCGATAGACGAAACTATAAACAACTGATTTATTCAGAAGGAAGGATACATGTAATGAAAACAAAAAGAGAGGACATTCGTAATATTGCTATCATCGCTCACGTAGACCACGGCAAAACAACACTGGTAGACGAGCTGCTGAAACAATCCGGCGTCTTCCGTCAGAATCAGGAAGTGCAGGAACGTGTCATGGATTCCAATGACATCGAGCGTGAACGAGGAATCACGATTCTGTCTAAAAATACTGCAGTATTTTACAAAGATACAAAAATCAACATCATTGATACTCCGGGTCATGCTGATTTCGGTGGAGAGGTAGAGCGTGTCCTGAAAATGGTAAATGGCGTTATCCTTGTGGTTGACGCATTTGAGGGTGCTATGCCTCAGACAAAATTTGTTCTGATGAAAGCACTGGAACTGAATCTTCCGGTTATCGTCTGCATTAACAAAATCGATCGTCCTGAGGCAAGACCGGATGAAGTCATCGACGAAGTTCTGGAACTGTTCATGGATCTGGATGCTTCCGATGAGCAGCTTGACTGCCCATTCGTTTACGCATCTGCAAAGAACGGTTATGCAACCCTGAGTCTTGACGACGAGCCGAAAGATATGATGCCGCTGTTTGAGACAATCTTAAACTACATTCCGGCTCCGGAAGGTGATCCGGATGCAAACACACAGGTTCTGATCAGTACCATCGACTACAATGAGTACGTTGGACGTATCGGTGTCGGCAAAGTCGACAACGGCTGCCTGCGTGTGAACCAGGATGCCATCATGCTGAACGCACACGATCCGGAAAAACAGAAAAAAGTCCGCATCAGCAAACTGTATGAGTTTGACGGATTAAATAAAGTAGAAGTAAAAGAAGCAAAGATCGGATCCATCGTAGCGATCTCCGGTATTGCAGATATCCATATCGGTGATACGATCTGTGATCCGGAAAATCCGGTAGCGATCCCGTTCCAGAAGATTTCCGAGCCGACCATCTCCATGAATTTCATCGTAAATGACAGCCCGCTGGCAGGTCAGGAAGGAAAATACATTACTTCCCGTCATATCCGTGACCGTCTCTTCAAAGAGCTGAACACAGATGTTTCCCTCCGTGTAGAGGAAACTGACAGTGCCGACAGCTTCAAAGTGTCCGGTCGTGGCGAGCTGCATCTGTCTGTTCTGATCGAGAACATGCGTCGTGAAGGTTATGAATTTGCAGTAAGTAAAGCAGAAGTTCTGTACCATACAGATGAGAATGGCAAAAAAACAGAGCCAATGGAACAGGCTTACATCGATGTACCGGATGAGTTCACCGGTGTTGTTATCGAGAAACTGAGCCAGCGTAAAGGTGAGCTGCAGAATATGGGAAGCATCAGCGGCGGTTATACCCGTCTGGAATTCAAAATTCCGTCCCGTGGTCTCATCGGTTACCGTGGCGATTTTATGACAGACACAAAAGGTAACGGCATCATCAACACCATCTTCTGTGGCTATGAACCATACCGTGGAGATATCCAGTATCGTAAACTTGGTTCCCTGATTGCTTTCGAGTCCGGTGAGTCCGTAGCATACGGTCTGTTCTCCGCACAGGAGCGTGGTTCCCTGTTTATCGGACCTGGTGAAAAAGTATACTCCGGCATGGTCATCGGACAGTGTTCCCGTGGTGAGGATATTGAATTAAATGTCTGCAAAAAGAAACATCTGACCAATACACGTTCCTCTTCTGCTGACGAGGCACTGACATTGACACCGCCGAGAATTCTGAGTCTGGAGCAGGCACTTGACTTCATTGATACCGATGAGCTTCTGGAAGTAACTCCGGAAAGCCTGAGAATCCGTAAGAAGATCCTTGATCCGACTTTAAGAAAACGTGCATCTTTCAAGAAATAAATGCAAGAAAACACAAGAGACAGACTAAGACGTCTTTTCTCTTGTGTTTTCTTTTGCCACGCATTAAAATGCGCATGTTCAAACCACTATTTACAATGAAAGCAAATAGATTTTCTTAATTTTAAAAAACCGTCGCACCGAAATGCGACAGTTTTTTATCATAATTTCCTATAACGCTTTGATGCGCTCCAGAGCAGCAAGTGTATTCTCATACGTTCCAAATGCTGTCAGTCTGAAGTATCCCTCTCCACTCGGTCCGAATCCGGATCCCGGTGTACCTACAACGTTTGCCTTTTCAAGCAGGTAATCGAAAAACTCCCAGGATGTCATCTGATCCGGTGTCTTTAACCAGATATATGGTGCGTTCACACCGCCAAACACCTCAAAGCCTGCGTTCTGCAGTCCGCCTTTGATGGCTGCTGCATTTTTCATATAATATGCAACCTGTTCTTTTAACTGTGCTTTGCCTGCCTCGCTGTATACAGCCTCACCGGCACGCTGTACGATGTACGGAGCTCCGTTGAATTTGGTTCCGTGACGTCTTGCCCACATCTGATGCAAGGATACCTCGCCGCATTTCAAGTCTTTCGGAACAACGGCATATCCGAGACGGACACCTGTAAATCCGGCATTTTTTGAAAAACTCTTCAGCTCGATGGCACAAGTTCTTGCGCCTTCGCACTCATAGATCGTATGAGCTACATTATCCTCGGAAATGTATGCTTCGTATGCACCGTCATAAATGATCACTGCACCGATCCGGTTGGCATAGTCAACCCACTCCTGCAGCTGGTCTTTTGTGATGGTAGTACCTGTCGGATTATTTGGCAGACACAGATAAATGATGTCCGGATCTTCCTTCGGGAACTCCGGAACGAAATTGTTCTCTTTTGTGCATGGCATGTAGATGACATTGCTCCACATCTCAGTTTTCGGATCGTAAGTACCGGTTCTGCCTGCCATAACATTGGAATCCACATAAACCGGGTAAACCGGATCACATACAGCGATGCGGTTATCTACGGAAAAAATCTCCTGGATATTTCCGGAATCACTCTTTGCTCCGTCGGATACAAAAATCTCATCTGCGCTGATGTCGCATCCTCTTGCTTTATAGTCATTGTCCGCAATGGCAGTGCGCAGGAACTCATATCCGAGATCCGGTGCATAACCGTGGAAGGTCTCTGCATTTCCCATTTCTGTAACTGCACCATGCATTGCATCGATAATTGCAGGTGCCAGTGGCTGGGTAACATCACCGATTCCAAGACGAATCAATGTTTTCTCCGGATTTGCAGCCTGGTATGCACTTACTTTTTTTGCAATCGTGCTGAACAGATAGCTGCCCGGAAGTTTCTGATAGTTGTCATTCACTTTAAACATCTTCTCAACTCCTCACTAAACAATCTCTTTAAATTTTCTTCGGATTCTGTGTAGTAACAAAAATCTAAGTCCGCTTACATAAATAAACGCATATATGTACTGCGTTTTATGTAAGCGGACTTAGTATAACATAACTGATAGAAAAAAAGCAACCGATTCCGTCACTATGTATCCAGGTAATTCCTCATACAAGCATGATCATTACCTGAATACATGTGATGGGTGAACTGTGATTAAAAAATCCCATGCTTCGTCTGCACACGATTCAGCTTCTCACCCAACGGTTTTAATCCAATCATCAAAAAGACCACATTGGATGACATATAGGCAATAATATATGGTACAGCTGTGCTCAGTGCCATCAGATACCGTTTCCAGGACCACACACCTGTCAGATCCAGCACTGTCCAGATATCCATAATACCGGAATACAGCATTCCCATCAGCATGCCCCAGATTATCAGCGGTATGCGGTTGCGCAGCACTTTTCGCATCCCCGGAAGTCCGGACAGAAATCCGATGATTCCCCATGTCAGCATCTGAAACGGAGTCCATGGCCCCTGTCCAAAGAAAATATTCGAAGTCAGTGCAGAGAGGGATCCTACCAGAAACCCACACTCCGGCCCCATAAAAATACCGGTCAGAATGATAATGGCTGACATCGGTTTGAAGCCGGGCACTACACCGAAGATCAGTCTGCTGATGACCGTGATGGTCGTCATAACTGCGATCATGACCATCCGGCGGATACTGCCTTCTTTCTTCTCATAAGTCAGATAGAAAAAGAAGCATGCCAGAAATGCGATCATCATGGACACCAGCGTATACCTCCGGTCAGAAAATAATCGCACGCCAAGAACGATCAACGCCACTATGCTGCCGATCATGATCACATCATTCCTAATTCGTCGTTTTTCACTGCTCATATGCTACCTCCGCTCCTGCATCTGTACAGAAGTATCCGTTTTTTTTCCGTTCTGCCTGCACAAAGCAATGACTTCCTCACAGGTAATGGTGTTATCAAAAGCCTTGCGGGAAATACGGTTGGCTGCCGTCGTATAATAGTTATTATTACAGAAAAATTCCTCCGGTACATCCAGAGATGTGATCTCATGATCAAAAAACAGTCCGCAGCGGTCAGAAACTTCTGCTGCAAACTCCACATCATGGGTTACCATGATAATAGTAATGCCCTGTTGTTTCAACTGTTTCAGAAGCATTCCAAGCTGCCGTTTGGACCAGGCATCAATGCCTTTCGTCGGCTCATCTAACAGAAGCAGTTTCGGCTGCAGCAGCAGAATTTTTCCAATGGCTGCTTTCTGCTGCTCGCCGCCGCTGAGATCGTACGGATGGCGGTCCAGCAGGTGTTCGATGTGCAGCGTCGCAGCAATCTCCTCTGTCTTTTGTGCCATCTGTTCTTTGCTGTATCCCATCGTTCTTCGCACTTCTGCATAATCTTCCCGCACAGTCATTTTTAAGAATACAGTCTGTGGGTTCTGTGGCAGAAATGCCAGTTTGTTCACATACAGCTCTTTTCCGGAATATTTCTGCAGACGCTTCCCAAATACTTCAATTTTGCCGCGGTACGGTTTGCAGGTTCCGGAGATGATTTTCAACAGTGTTGTCTTGCCTGCACCGTTTCCACCCAGAAGGCTGATAATCTCGCCCTGGCGTACGGACAGTGCTACCCCATCCAGCACATCCGGCAGATCCTTCGCATACCGGAAGCAGATATCCTTCATGCGCATGACAAACGGTGCATCCTCGGAAACAGTCTCATTCTTCCGTTCAAAATGGCGGATTTCATTGCGGTAATTCTTTTCCAGAAACATCCGCCCGTCACGGACAGTCAGCGGACACTCTTCCTCTTCCACATCCAGTCCATGATAAATCCGCAGGGCGCTTGGCATACCAACCAGCATCTTGTGATTTGAATTCAGTTTTTTCAGATCTTTACCGGCCTGCCGCGGCGGCTCCATCAACAAGACTCTGCCCTGGTCCATGATCAGCGCCTGATCTGCCACCGGGAAAACATCCTCCAGACGATGTTCTGTCATAATGATGGTCAGGCCAAGTTCCTTGTTGATTTTTCGCAGTGTATTGATAAAGTCAGAAGCTGCGATCGGATCCAACTGGCTTGTCGGTTCATCCAATATCAGCAGTTTTGGCTGCATGACCATGACAGCTGCAAGGTTCAGCAGCTGTTTCTGACCCCCGGAAAGTTCTGTGGTTTTTTTCCGGAACCAGTCATCAATTCCAAAAAAACATGCCATCTCTGCCACTCGACGACGAATGACCGGGGTCGGTACCCCCATATTTTCCAGCCCAAACGCAAGTTCATGCCAGACTTTATCTGTTACTGTCTGATTCTCCGGATTCTGTAAAACAAATCCAATCTCACAGGCAGCTTCCCGTTCCGTCAACGCTGCCTGTTCCACGCCGTGAAACCAGATGTTTCCGGAACGTTCTCCTGCCGGGGCAAGCTCTCGCTTCAGCAGTTTCAGCAACGTGGTCTTGCCACATCCGGATTCTCCGCAAACCACCACAAACGCTCCTTCCTGCACCTGAAAAGATACATTCTGAAGCGTCGGTTCTGGCTCAGCCGCATCCGGATTCTGCTTCGGATATGTAAAAGTCAGATTTTCGACTTTAAGTAACTCCATAACACTTTCTCCTTCAATTCCAAAATACCCGGAATACACATAAATATTAAAACACTTACATATCCGACAACAGCCAGATGGTCTGTTTTGATATCAGCTACATACGGATAATAATACATTTCAAAAGATCCTTTCAGGAAACAAAACAGTGTGATCACTGCCAGCACACCCATGATCCCCATTACAATGGCATCTCTGGTCTGAAACTTAAACAGTGTAAAACTGGTTCTTCCCGGCAGACCATATCCTCTTGCTTTCATTGAATCCGCCGTGTCAATGGAGTTTTCCATCGACCAGGCAAGCAGACTGTCAAAAACACGCATACCGCCGCCGATTTTGTCCGGAATACTGTCTGTGGCATAAAGTCCCATGGTCTTCTGAGCCTGATTGATCTTATGGATCTGCAGTTTAAACAGCGGAATAAACCGGAATACCATAGACAGGATCAGTCCCATCTTTGGAATGATTTTTCCAAACAGATACAGGAATTTGTCTGTAGTCAGAATTGTCGTATAACATTTACACCAGAGCAGCACGCCCACCAGCATACCGGCCGAAACTGTTCCATAGATCAGTGCTTCCAGCGTCACAGGATTATCATTCATAAAAAACAAAATGGTCTCACCGCTGTGAATAAATATCGGATTCATCACTGCCAGCATAAAAAACAGACAGAAGAAAAAAAACAATTCTTCTACAATTTTGCGAGGAGTATTTCGGATGCTGAACAACAGCATTCCGCCAATTATGGATGCCGCGATCACCACCGGATGCATGCTGACCATGGAAAATCCGACAGCCAGTGCATAGTACAGAAACTGTACGGCAGGATGATAACTTTCATACCCATTCATTTTGCATCCCCCTCTCCTGCTGATTCTTTCTCTGTGTCTTGTTTCTCAGAATCTGTTTTGTTTCCATTCTTTTTGTTTTTCTGATTTTTTATCTTTTCATAATAGTCGTCTCCGACATCTCTGCCAAGATCACAGGTATATACCCACTCGATCGTATCTTTGTCCTTCAGCTTATAAGCACTTGGTCCCTTCCCCGGGAAACTGCCGTTTACCTTATACATCCAGCCGGACAGTTCTCCACAGGAATAGTCCGTGACATGATTAATGCCGCGGATAAACACCGTGCTGTACTTGTTCGTGTCCGGACCGTTGTATTCCATGGAAATTTTGTTGTACTGGCAGGCGCGTTTCAAAATATCAAATGCCGTATCGCCTTTTCGCAGTACATAGGTCGTTTCCGGAAGAATGACACCATCGTTCGGAACATATTTTTCGTCCTTCAACTGTTTGTTTAGTTTTTCCCAGTTCTCAGGCTGACGCAGAGTATCACATTTGATACTGATCGTAACGGTCTCGGAATCTTCCTGAATATCCTCCATATGCGTCAGATAGTATTCGTCCACGGACTGAATTTTGGTTCCTCTTATCAGAACCAGTGCCAGTACCAGCATGATTCCGATCATTACAATATTTTTTTTCATGCCATCATCCTGTCCTTACCACTCGTCATCATCATCGTCGTCAAGCTGCGCATTCTGTGCCGACGCTTTTTTCTTTTTGCTCTCTTTTAATACCAGAACAAGGAAAATCACAACCACCACAACGATCACAACGGCAATACCAGCAGTCAGATATAAGGTTCTGTTGCTTACATCCGCCTCCACTTCCTCACTGCTGCGTGTATCTGTTGTATCTGTATCGCTCAGTGCCGGAAGCTTCTTGTCTGCTGCCGCAATGGCATCTGCAGAAACCGTCTGTGCATCTGTCATCTCGAACAGTCTCGTCTGTCCTTCCCAGAGACGGCGCACTGCCTCCAGACCGTAAAGCGTCTGATAACCGGCCATGTTATTGCCCTCAGTTTCTTTCTCATCGCTATCCAGGCTATGGATGATACCACCATCTGCCAGACAAAATGCCTGCATACCGTCGATGAGTGTTTTACCATTTTTTATAAAGGCACCATCCTGCTCCGGATCTCTGCCCCAGGATGCCAGCGCGATCATCGCCCATGCGGTACTCTCGGAAGTACGTTCATCGTAAGTCAGCATGCTTCCGTCATCTGCCTGCAGCTCGCTTAAGCGTGCAAACGCTTTCTCTGCCACCGCATCCACAGTGGATGTCTCTTCCTGCCCGGAAATGATTCCGGTATAAGTATATGTCTTGTCCTGTCCCCGATAAGGCGCCAATGCCGTCAGTACCATGGAAGTCAAATCCACATCAGAAGGGTCTGTCTTGATCAGTCCGAAACCGCCATCTGCCAGCTGTCGGGATAACAGTTCACTGATCAGTTTTTCTCTGGTCCACTCAGCGCCTTCCGGCTCCTGATAATTCTTTGCGTCAATGGTCAACAGTGCCCAGATATAACCGTTGATCCCCTGATCCCCCGGGTCTCCCCAGCAGCTGTTGCTGTTCCATACGGTATCATGAATGAGATTGATGGGATTTCCATCCGGATCCGTACCGAAATTTTCCGGATCCCCACCACATGCAATGACAGTCAGTGCCATACGGTGAATATCGGAAATCCGTAATCTCATCATACTGTCTTCTTTGTTTGCATACACCGCCTCCACTGCATCCTGCAATCTGGCCAGGTATGCTGCCCGTTGTTCTTCCGTAGCACTTCCCATGCGCGCCACATCAAACGCAAACCAGTCACTGCCGGCGCTCCCGGCCTGATCACGCAGTTCTCCTGTCAGCAGTTCCTTCTCACCTTCCGAACTGCTCTTCCATGACACGATGCCTTCCTCCATCTGCTTTACATCCGGTAACCGATCTGCGGCCCATACCTGCCGCGGCATGGCAGTCAGCCAGACTGCCACAAGGAGCAGCAGGAGAAATCCTGCGCTCCACCTGTTTTTTGCTTTGTAGCCCTTTCTCATGTCTCTCTCCTCATATGATCTCATTCTATACCTTGTATCTCATATCAGACTTACGCCGGATGCTTCTCTTATCGCTTATTATCCATCCGCCCCGGGTCTGCTGTCTAATAATGAACCTGTGTTGCTTTTCGTTTTTTTGCTGCCTCAGCCAGTGCCACCGCAAAACCGATCGTCACAATGCCGCAGGTTGTAAATACGATCACCAGTACCGACAGAAGTGTCCGGTATGTTCCATCCTTTCCGGTCGTCTTTACCGCTGTACTGTCCTCTGCTGCCCCCTCATCCAGCTGACTGGCCAGCCAGTCCGGAAGTTGCGTATCTTCCACCGGAATCTGTGTCTGATCCTGCGCCTGTGCATCATGGGCTTCTTCCGGCAGCACTCCTTCTATCGTTCCTGCCACTTCCCCGGTCATATTCTGGCCGTTCTGTGCCAGATCACTGAGTCCGAACGTATTGCCTCCGTTTCGCAGGCTCTCCAGTGTCTCCTGATTTCCTTCTCCCGTTCCCGGCCGTGCATTTGCGCCATTCTGTGTCAATGCCGCATAGGCTGCTTCCGCATGCTCCAGCACCGACAGGTTCCGGATCTGTTTCTGCTCATCCAGCGTCAGTGCATCATACGCTGCCCTTGCTTCCTGAATCTGTGAACCGCTTGCGCTGCTCACCGCTCCAATACTGTCAATGAGCCGCGTTACACGATCAATGGCCGCTTTCGAATCATAGACTCTGATCAGCATTTCCAGTACATCATAATTTGTCACCAGTTCCTGCTGTTCACCGGTCAGGGCATTGTACATGTTAATGGCTGCCATGATGGCTGTTCCACTCTCCAGTGTGATACTCTCCACTCCGCCCAGCTCATGGATCTGCTGGATTACCGGCTGTACTACCACCAGATTCTGATATCTGCGGATTGCCTGCACCAGTACGTTATAATCCGTCACCAGTTTTTTCTGTATTTCCGTCAGTGTCTCATACTGCGCCTGAACAGCAAAAATCTGTTCTTTCTTCTCCAGCGTCACTTCTCCAATTCCGGCAATGGCTGCCACGACTTTTGAAGCTTTCAGCTGGTTATAGGTCTGCTCCGCCTGTATCAGTACTTCCGGATGTGAAACAATCGTTTTTATTTTTTCCGGGAGACTGTCATAGGCATAACGTGCTTTTTCAATTGCCTCTCCGCTGTCCTCGGTTACGCTTCCGATTGCATCGATCAGTTTATCCACCTCTGCCACCAGTGCCAGATCTTCGTCTGTATAACTGTTTTCTGCTTCCAGAATCTCCCACTGTTTCTCAGCATCCAATAAGATCTGATATGCCGTTACCATATTTTTCTGTCTCTCCGTCAGACTGTCATATGCCGTTCTCGCAATCTGAATGGACATTTTGACATATGGTGTATAAATAACTTCACCGATATTCATTATATAGCTGTCCACCTGGGTTGCCGCTGCCATATCCAGCTGATGCTCATACTGCCATGCATCCGGAATCCGGTCAATCTTGCTTCTTGTCTCACTGCTGTGCCGTTCTACTTCCGCAATCGTATCTGCCAGCAGAATGTATTTCTTCGCATTGGCGATCAGAGACTGAATCTCGCTCTTTTCCTCATCCCGGTAGCTTTCCAGATCCACATAGTTTTCCAGCAGGTGGATGGCTTCCTCTTTCGCCTCCTGCAGCTTCCGCTCCTGTGCACCTGCAAGTGTCTCAATCGCTTTTAAAGCTGTCTGTGTTTCTGTTCGAATGGCATCTACTGCCTCCATATCCGCTGCCTGATGAATCCGGTCTGCTGCATCCGCCAGAATCTTCTGCACCTGTTTCCAGTTTTCTGCGGTGTAATCTGCTTCGCTGACACTGCTGTTCAGTGACGAGATAGAACCGGCCTGAAAATCTTCCAATGTCATTTCCCAGGCAAGGATGGGATAACCGTTCTGGAATCCGAGATAATCGTGGATATACTGATTGCCGTCTGCATTCAGATTGTTTAACATATCATCGCTTTTCAGTTCTTTTTCACTGACAAATTTACCGCAGGCAGAGAAATCACCGGAGCTTCCCACCAGAGTACGTCCGATATTGTCCGCACGCTTCAGTGCAAACAGAATCATCTCCTTACTTCCGGTGATCCTGCCAAACAGTGCACCCAGTGCCAGACCGGAATCCTTTGCATTGACAGTACCGGACGTATAGCACCGGTTAAATTCTGCGGTATCATTCAGCATAACTCCACAGATTCCTCCTGCATAGTAAAGTCCGGAAATATCTCCTGCATTATAGCTGGAACGACAGGATATATCCGATGTCAGAATACCACCGATCAGTCCGCCTGCCGCATGTGCAGACCAGACCGTTCCTTTATTCGTGCAAGCCTCGATCTGACAGCCGGTTCGTGCCACGCCCACAATACCTCCAGCGTAATACGTCAGACCACCCCGTCCTGCCGATACGATTTCTACTGTCGCTTCATTTGAGCAGTTGGTGATTTTTGCATTTGTACTGTATCCGACTACACCCGCCACACCGGCGTCCAGTGTACGGATCCCGGTTACCGTAATGCTGACTTTGCTGTGACAGTCTGTGATTTGTGCCTTTGCATCACTGTTCTTCCCTGCCACATAACCCGCAATTCCTGCCACATAGGTAACTCTTCCACCGAGTTTGATATTACCGGATACCGTCAGATGGCTGACAGATGCTCCGGCTCCCCGGACAGCGCCGAACAGCCCTGTAAAATCACTTTCCACATCCTGATAGAGACCGCGGATTACATGTCCCTGCCCGTCAAAGGTTCCGGAAAACGTCTTATCCGCACTCTTTCCAATCGGTGTCCAGTATTTTCCACCGAGACTGATATCGTTACAGAGCACGGCATTCAGGCTTCCTTTTCCCTGGTTGACCTGATCTGCAAACCATGCCAGCTCATCACCGCTGGTGATCTGGTAAACTCCGTTTTCATCGGCCTTCGGCTCTGTCTTTGTCACACCATCCCAGGCTCCGGTCTCCGGAATCTGGTCGATGATGGCGTCGATCTCATTTTTCGCCTGCTCCAGCAGCTTGTTCAGTTCTGCCACTGTCTGTGCTTTCTGCAGGTCACTGATAAATCCATCCCGAACCAGTTTGATCTTGTGCATCCATACCACATCGTAAGTCTCAGACGCACGGTAATCTGTCAGTACCTGTACCGCATTGGCACGGACTTCTTCCAGTTTCTTATCTGCAGTAAATGATGCAATCTCATCTTCCAATGCATCTTTTCCGTCACGCACCAGAAGCCGCACATCATCCTCAGACTCTGCTGTCTCCAGTTTTTCTTTCCATGCTGTCAGCACATTCTCCAGCTGCAGCTTCTGGTCATCTGTCAGATCCGGATTTTCTTTCACCAGACGCTTGTGATACTCTTCCAGGGCGATAATACCATTGTCAATGGCATCCGCCAGATCCGTATCCTGTCCGACCCCCGGCTTGATGGCGGTCAGTTTTTCTCTTGCCTCCTCCATCATTTGATCCAGTTCCTCTTCAGACGCTGCCGCTGACAGTTTTTCTTTGTATGTTTTGACCAGAGATTCAATCTTGACATAATTCTTGCCATATTTTTTCCGGTTGTTCTCTGTGAGCCAGCCACTCAGTTCCAACTGTGCCGCATCCATACGATCCAACAGTTCGGATGGCAGACTCTGCCATGCCAGTTTCGGATATCCTTTGTTCTCCGTATCATACGCATTGGAAGCGGTAAATGCGCTGCCGAGTTTTTCCAGCACCACTTCCCCTTTCATTTCAGCTTCTGTCACTTTCCGTGCTTCTCCGAGGATCTTCACTGCACGGTTATTAGTGGCTCCCACCACATTCGGTCCGTAACTGGAAGAACTGATGGCATATACCGTTCCATAACATCCGCTCAGCAGATAACCGATGATGCCGCCGTTTCTGGCCACACCACTGCTGATCGGCACGGAATAGGCCCGCTCAATCACCGGCATCGGAGGCAGTGCCTCCTGCTTCCAGTTCTCATATCCGGCTTCGCCCACGATACCGCCCATCTCACTTCCGGCAGTGGTTCCATAGCCACTGACCAGACCTAAGTTATAGACATCGTAAACCGCACATTCTTTTGCGGTACCATTGCTGTACATACCGGTGGTGGACACCCGTCCTGCCACACCGCCGATGATACCGTTACCCTTGACATCGCCGTAATTGGCACTCAGGTGTACTTCCGCTCCGGCTTTTACCGCTCCGGCAATACCGCCCACACAATAATATCCCTGCACATTGGCATGGTTGACACTGGTGGTTACTTCCGCATTGGCACCGGACACCAGACCCACGATACCACCTACATGGTTCTGCGCGATCACTACCGTGGTGGATATCTTTCCATAGTTTTCACACCGGGAGATCACGCCCTCGCTGATACCGGCGATACCGCCCGCATTTCGATACAGGGCATCTCCCTCCATGGTGGTTCTCGTATAGTTTACACAGTTTACGATACTTCCGTTTTTCAGATAACCGGCCACACCGCCGCTTCCGGAGTAAAACTGGTCGTTGGCCCCGTCGGTGGTATAGCTTGCATAGTTACTCATGACTTTTCCAAGCACTGTCAGGTTGCGGACACTTCCGCCGTCGATGACGCCAAACAGACCCGCATAGCGTTTTTCCGGCATATTCTCATTGATCTCCACATTCATGTACACAATTTTCTGTCCGTTTCCGTCAAAGGTTCCCTTGTACGGATGCTCCTGGCTGTCTCCGATGATCACCCATTTGTGGGAGGTATTATACTTATTCAGATAAATATAATCTTCCAGTCTCGCGTTGATCTCACCATTTCCGCTGTTGACCTGATCTGCAAACCAGGCAAGCTGCGCACCGTTATGGATCAGATAAGTACCGTCTTCATCCGTCTCCGGTACTTCCCTGCTGCTTCCGTCCCAGGGATTGGATACTCCCGCCGCCCGGACTTCCGTTTGAAACAGGGGCACAGAAGTAATGGTCATCGCCGCGATCATGATACATGCCACCAGGCACGTTCCTATTCTCTTCACTTTTGAAATCTTCTGTTTTTTCCTCATTGCTGTCTCCCGCTTCCTGTTCCCTATAAGAAATAAATATATTTCAACTGCAGTTTCTGTATCAGAGTTCCATTTGTGTAGATCCGCTTCCAAATTTTCTCCTTGAAGGCCATCATCTGCGCCTTCTGCTCCGGCGTCATCTCATTGCTGCTGTACACCGCTTCCTGACGGATATCTACAATATGATGATACTCCGCTGCGGTTTCTTCGTCAAACATCTTTGCGATCTGCTTCTCATACCGATACAGGGAAGTATTCCGGATATTCAGTCCTGCCGCCGCCAGAATATTCATCGTATATTCAAACATGGCTCTGACCGCCTCTCTGGCATTCTCATCATCAAACTTCCGTTTCAGCACCCTGCTCTTATGCCGCTGTATCAATACCCACATCAGGAATGCAATCATTACAAGAAGCAACACACAGATGCCGATCACCAGCAGAATCAGGATCACCTGTACCCAGTCAATCTTCTCATCCGGTTCTTCTTCCTCCTGTTTCTCTTCCTCCTGCTGCTCCATATCCTGTTCATCCTGGGAACTTCCGCCGGACACGCCGCTGATATTCTGATAATCCTCCGCCTTGTTCATAATATCCAGATAGGACGGTGTCGTCTCAAACGGCAGCCAGCCCACACCATCCTGATAATATTCTACCCAGGCATGTGCATGCGTATCATCCACCACATACGGTTCTCCGGCTGTCATCGCCTGTGCATCCTCCGGCGTGATCAGATATCCTTCCACATATCGTGCCGGGATTCCGTAATAACGAAACATCATGGTCGCTGCACTTGCAAAATGAACGGAATATCCTTTCTGTGAAATCTGCAGAAAATCAAAGATAAAATCATCTCCTGTCCAGCGCTCATCCAGCTGATTGCTATCCGTATAAGCCGATGTCAGAAGATACAGGATATTCTCCTTTGCCTCTGAATAGTCCACATGTTTCTCGCCCTCCGGAATCTTGGCTTCCCCGAGCAGAGAAGAAAGTGTGCGTTGGATCCGCTCCGGCATATCCAGGTAGGTGTGATATACAAATTCATTATAATAAGATTCCAGATTCTGATAATTTTTGCCTGCCTCGTCCAGTGCGTCTGCATCCAGCAATGCTGTGGTATAGACCGGATATTTTGTAATCTGTGGCAGCAGTGCCTGGTATGTATATTGCCGCTGTCCCCGCAGTCCGTCTGCTATGATGGTGCTGTCTCCGATTTTCTGTTCGCCCAGTGCTGCCTGCACACCGGAATCCGCACTGCTATCCAGCTCATACGGCACATAATAGTATCTGGAGCTGCCACCGGTGTTTTTCACGGTTATGTTATTCTTCTGCGTCCGGTCTTCCTCACTTCCAAAAATCAAGGCCGCATCTGACAATGTCTCCTGTCCGTAAAAACCGTCCCGATGAAGCCAGTAAAATAAATCCCTGCTTTTCCAGAGTTTCACCGCATCCGTATCTTTCCAACCATCCCCGGTGTAATCACTTCCGATAAAGCCTCGCAGATAATAAGATTCCGGCTGGCTCATCGTCACCGTCAGCACTGCATCCCCCTTCGGCTGAAAGGAACCCAGTCCGGAAAAACTTCCGTCCGGAAGCACTTCATTACTGCCTCCGTAGCGAAGATCCCGGATTTTTTCCACGGCTGCTGCTTTCCAATCCGACAATACCGTCCCATCCTGTGGCACCAGTTTTCCTAATGCCAGACTGCCAGCTGCCAGAACGATAACCGTCAGAACAGCCAGTCCGATAACATTCTGCAATGCCGCCAGACGCTGTCTGCCTGCGGCAATCTGTTCTCCATGCCCCCGCATCCACACAGCGATCAGACAGCACAACACCGGGACAAAACTGCGGATCTGCACCGGACCAATACCTGTCACCAGCTGCAAAACCAGCATACAGACAATCTGCATACCAAGCAGTATCCGGTTTCCACTGCGCACCAGATACCCGCCTGCCAGTGCCAGCAAAAGCATCACCCAGAGCACTGCCAGATACTGTGCAGCAGAAGTGTCCACGGTCACAGCATAGGATGAAAACAGGTACGGAAACCGATGCCCCAGCATGTCAACTGCATGATTGCAGATCTGATGGATACCACTGAGCCACATCTGATGTGCCGCCAGGGCGATCACCGCCAGGGCACCACACCAGCTCAGAATTCCAAGCCATCGTCTTCCGGCACCATTCTCTGACCATCCACCGGCTGCCAGCTGCTGAAGCAGGGCTGCAGCCAGCGCCGCCAGCAGACAGATTCCAATAGAGATATCAAGCTGCAGGGAACTCTCCAGCCAGAAAGTCATACCTGCCAGGTAGAGCCATACAAAGCAGACATCTGTCAGAAATGCCGTCAGCCGGTTTTTCCTTCCATTCTGCACCTGTACCGGGCGCAGTAAAAACGCGCCTTTCTTTTTATTACTGTTTCTGTTATTCTTCATAATCATTTATCTTTCCATGATGTCTCTTGCATCCATTGCAATTTTCCCTATCTGATTTTTTTGCATTCTTCTCTAAATTTCAAGATACGACAGTGTCTCGGGCAGATTCTCCGGTGTTCCGCCCAGAATCGCAATGCCATCCTGCTGATCATACCCGGCTGCCTCTCCGGAACAGATCACTTCCGTCAGAATACACTGACTTGCCAATCCGCCCAGGCTCGCCTGATGCGCCTGTGAAAAAATCACCATATGTGCAAATTCCAGCTGCTCCCGGCTTTCCATATAATGATCGGCAACACTCATGCCATCTCTGCCCGGTACGGCCCCCAGCAATTCCGGCAGCAGTGCGTTCAAATCTTCCTCTGTTTCCACTTCCACACACTGAAAAGTATTTTCCTCGTGATTCTGCCAGCCGATGCTGTGAATAATCTGCTGACTCAACAGTTCCTGTGAGACAGAATACAATGCCTCTGCCAGTGCATCCAGACAATCCGCATCTGCTTCCTCTGTACCATATCCGGTCTCCAACAATAAAAGAATCGTATTCTGAATTGGCAGTCCATAATCCCGCACCATGAGATTGTCAAACTTCTCCGTCAGTTTCCAGTGGATCTGACGGATCCGGTCTCCGGGCTGATATTCACGGATCGCAAACGTCTCAGATGGATCGTAGCCCGCCTTTTTCATGGAATACTCATCACTATCCATATTTGTACTCTCTCCATAAACAATCTGTGTCTCCAGAGAAAAACTCTCCGGCACCACCAGTGCAAATGCAGAAATCTCCCGGGATGGCACTGTCTTTACCGGAAACAGACCAAAAGAGTCATAACAGATCATTTTTTGAAGGGAAAGGCGTACCTTGCCCGCGTGTCGGCTCTTTAGCAGAAACTCTGTATCTGTATTGCTTCTGGACGGTGCTGCCATATGAATGGAGATCACCTCTTTCTCACCGGTCAAAAGATTCTCGCAGCTGACACGGCAAAGAATCCGGTCTGTGGGAAACAGGCTTTTATTTGTCAGCAGGATTTTCCCTGCAAATGCTGTGCCTTTCTCTCCATAAGCTGAAATTGTCAGTTCTGTTTCTAACCTTTTCGCAGCCCGGCGTACCGGAAGAGCCGCCAGCAACGGAACGATTACAGAAAGGAGCACCAGGAGATATCCTGCCATACTGTCAGTCGCCATACAAAAAATCACCGACATCAACAACCACAGTCCCCATAATACTCTGGACTTTTTCATAGTCTCCTCCTGTTACCGGCCCATATCCGGTGATTTTGTCTGTTTCATGACCTGTCTGAGAATATCATCCGCAGACAACTCAGAAACTCTTGCTTTCGGGTTCAAAATAATTCGATGGGCACACACATCGGTAAAAATCTGCTGTACATCTTCCGGAATGACATACGTTCTGCCTTCCAGATACGCATGTGCCTTTGCCATACGCACAATTGCCAGGGCACCTCGCGGACTGACTCCGAGACGGATCAGTTCATGCTCTCTGGTGGCTGTGGCCAGGGCAGTGACATATTCCAGAATGGAATCCTCCACATGGATATCACGCACTTCCTGCTGCATGGCAATGATATCTTCCCCTGAGATCACTTTGCTGATATGATCCAGCGGATTTACTTTCTGTCTGTCTCTGAGGATTTCCACCTGACTCTTGAAATCCGGATATCCCATCTGCAGACGGATCACGAATCGGTCCAGCTGAGCCTGCGGCAGCAGCTGTGTTCCCGCAGAACCAACCGGATTCTGAGTTGCAATCACTACAAACGGTTTTGGCAGCTGATGTGTCACACCATCCACGGTCACCTGTCCTTCTTCCATAACCTCCAGCAACGCCGACTGTGTCTTACTGGACGTACGGTTGATCTCATCTGCCAGCAGGAGGTTGGTCATAACTACGCCCGGTTTGTAATCAAACCCGCCGGTTGCCTTGTTATACACGGAAAATCCAACGATATCCGACGGCACAACATCCGGTGTAAACTGCATACGCTGATACTGTACCCCCATGACCACAGAGCACGTCAGTGCCAGTGTGGTCTTACCGGTTCCCGGCACATCATCCAGAAGGATATGCCCCTCTGATAAGATTGCCATCAGCACACGCTCCACAACATTTCTTTTTCCGATAATTACTTTTTCAATCTCATTTATGATCGCATCTGTACGACTGTTCATTCTGTCTGCCTCCCTTATAAACCTGTTATTCTGTCATTATTTTTACAGATGTCCTGCGATCACCTGTGAAAAACATGATCCTCCTGTTTAATCATAGATACTTGAACTTGTATCCACTCCAATATCCTTACCCACACTCAGCGTGTAGATCAGATGGATTTCATCTCCGTCACGGATTGGCCGTGTTCCCATGGTCTGCGCAATATAATAGTGATTCAGCGTCACCATCCAACCGGAACCAGCAGTAAAGTCTCGTTCTCCCAGACTGTTCGGATTCTTCGGACCTTCTGCAATATCATACCCCAGCATCTCCAGAAGTGACCGTTCCTCAGCAGAAATGCTCCATCCGTCTGTGATACCGGTCTTCATGACATGGCGCAGGAAATAGCTGTCCGCATCCGCCACACCGTCATGAATCGTACTGTAACCATGTGCTGCCAGACGATTTTCCACGATCTGTGCCACCGTCTGATCGGATTTCGCCGTAATTGTCTCATCGATCATAGTACCAAGTCCCAGCACCTCACCGGATACGATCACACGCACCCTTGCCTCTTCCGCCACCGGATTGTAAGTAACCGTCAGTGTCTTCTCTGCCGTGTATCCCTCATTGTCCACCGCTTTGATCACTACAGTATTCGGTCCTTCTGTCAGAACCAGATTGTACTCATACGTACCATCCGTCTCACGGCTGTGATAGTCCTGATATGCTCCGTTCAGATAAAGTGTAAAATTCTGATTTGCCTTTAACTCATTTCCGTTATAATCGAATACCTTGATTGGAATGATAAACGGATTCTTGTTTACCGTCTCATTGGTAACATCAGCACGGATGACCGGTGCCTTTCTCTGGTTTTCTGCCGGATCCAGTACCCGTTCATAGGTGACAGACCAGGTGTACCACTGTGGTTCCCCGTCAGAATCCGTACAATATACTTTAATGTCCGTGCTTCTTGACGCATCCAGGGTGATTTGGATGTATCCGTCCGCTCCCGCCAGATCTGTGATATCCAGTGTACCGTAACGGTTCGTCATCTGGATCTTGTCAATCTTCTCCACACCGGTTACCGTGGAATTGCGTACCCGGAAAGAAAAATCACCGGATGTGGAGGCATATTTCAGCTTCGTGATTCCCTTGAATACTTTGTCACCGATGCCCGGATTGTTGGAGATCTTCTCTGTCCGGATTGAGCTCTCAAAACTGATCATAAAATTGTCGATTTTATAATTTACCGTACAGGAAATCGTCTTCTGGGTGTTGCCGCCCTCCCCGGCGGTTACTTTTAATTGATTGTTTCCCAGTGTCAGACCCATCCGGTAGATACCGTCAGAATCTGCTTTCTGTATCTTGTTATTCAGACGCACCCGGGCAGCCACATCATTGATGACACCACCGGAGGCTTTTCTCGCCCTGACCTCGATCCAGAATGAATCCTGCATCACCGTCAGTGCATCCTGATCATTGATGTACTCACCTGTCCGTGCATTTCTTACTACCAGTTCCACCTCGTTTTCCGGGTAGTAATAGATCGTATATATTTTAGTCGATGCGTCAATCTGGTTATATTTACTGTCACGGAAACGCACTGTGACATAGACCGAGTTGGCACCTTCCTTTAACGTCAGCGAATCCCTGCTCCTGCAGATCCGCCCGCTTCCATTCAAATTCACTGTCATGCTGACCAGTGTCAGCTGTTTTCCTTTTTCGGTGAGATCCACGGTAAAGGGATATTCCGGATCTGTCACCTCATCTCCGTCCTTCAAGCTTGTGGTAAATAACGCCGCAGACTGTGACGGATTCAATGTGGTCTGCTGACCACCATCGGATGGAATTCCGGAATTGCCCCCGGTAGTTCCATCGCCTGAACCATTGCCCTGATCATCGCCCGGCTGATCGGAACTTCCGTTTCCACTGCCGCCGCTCTGGTTTTTCTGGATCAGATTCATCAGACTGCCTGGAATATCGGCAGCCACTGCGTTCTGGATATTCGGATCGCTTATATTCTGATCCGGATTCTGTGTATCCTGATTCTGTTGCTGCTCCTGCTGAGGAGTATCCTGATTTTGTTCCTGTTTCTCTTCTTCCTGTTGCTGTTCTTCCTGTTCTGCCTGATTGGCGGAATCACCTGCATTAATATTTGCATTTCCGATATTCGCCAGCTGATCCATGTCCATATCCAGCGTAGAGGAAAGCAGATACATCCGTGATGCATCCGCACGGTTCCTGTCCATGGGATTTTCCGGGGCTGTCTTTCCAAAAGAAATCATCAGCGCCAGAAACAGAGCCACAATTCCGGCTCCCGCCAGTGCTCCTGTTATTTTCTTTTTATTTTTTCTGTTTCTACTTCCCGGTCTGTTCATGAAATTCCCCTGTTTTTTTTGACAAAAGCAGGTTTGTTCCGGTTGCAAAGTCCGAAACAAACCTGTTTTTTACTTCCTTGTGTCCATCTAAATGATGTGTATGCAATAATTGTCAGATAATTATTCGCAATCTGCCCACGCTACTTGCTTATTCACGTTAGAATCTGACTGCTCCTCCAACTACATTCCATACACCGTATGCATTTCTTACAGTTCCTGTATACCCAAAGTTGATGGCACCGTTCTCTACATACCACCAGCCACAGTTGCTGTCGTATACCAGTCCTGTGTAACCGAAGTTGATTGCACCGTTCTCTACATACCACCAGCCACAGTTACTGTCGTATACCAGTCCTGTGTAACCGAAGTTGATCGCACTGTTCTCTACATACCACCAGCCATAGTTGCTGTCATATACCAGTCCTGTGCGTACAAATGTGATTGTGCTGTTCTCCACATACCACCAGCCATATTCGTTTGCTGTCAGCCCTGTGAACGCAAATGTGATGGTTCCATTCTCTACATACCACCAGCCACAGTTCTTGTCATTGTACAGACCTGTGTAGCCAAAATTGATATTGCCATTCTCTACATACCACCAGCCATAGTTGCTGTCATATACCAGTCCTGTGTAGCCATAGTCGATGGTTCCACCAACTACATACCACCAGCCATACTCACACTCAGCGAGCCCTGTATAATCAAAATCTACCGCACCGTCTTTGATGTACCACCAGCCGCATACACTGTCATTGTACAGACCTGTGTACTCAGCATCTACTTTACCGGCTTTGACATAACGCCATCCGTAAACAGCATCATTGTAAAGTCCGTTATAAGTAGTATCTACTTCGCCTTCTTTTACATAGTAGATACCGTCTTCTCTCTCCTGAAGACCTGTGAACTCTCTTGCTTTGTCTCTGGTTGTTACATGTGCAGTCAGGTCAACCGGAGCTGTGCTCTCATTGCCGTCCGTGAAATACAGACCTTTGATCGCTACTTCTACCGGATCATCTACATATTTTAATACTTTAAATTTTAATGCAAACGTTGCTTCCGAGAAGGTAGTATCTTTTGCAGATGTCAGGTAAGAGAAATTTCCTCCCGCAGTGGATACCATCGCTTTCTCCGGAAGATCTTTTTTCTCAAGTCCCTCAAATTCCAGTACAGTTTCATCGTAGTTTCCTTTTAATTTACCAAGAAAACCTCTCAGCTTCTGCTCCGTTTTTACAGTTACCGGGATTTCCACTGTTTCCCCGATATAAGCACTGACATCTCCTGTTGAGCAGTCTACTTTGTAACTTGCTGCTGCCTTTGCATCTACAGTTCCGCCTGCTGCAAACATTACTGCTGCTGCCATGACGGTTGCGCCAAGCAATGCTGTCAATTTCTTTCTGACTTTCATGATTCTTCTCCTTTTCTTTTTTGGTGCCTTTTGTTTTATGATGTGCGTGTCAAAAGTTAATTTTGCTGTTTACATCATTTTATAACGCTGCGGTAATCTGATCCATCAGAATCGCCGCATCCGTCATATCTACTACATAATCCCCGTTCAGATCTCCCATAGTCTGATCTACGCTCCTGCCCGCAGTAAGGGCATCCAGTATCCACGACAGATCCGTCATATCGATTTTTCCGTCCTGATTCAGATCTCCCGGAGTCGGTGTTACGGGATCCGGCGGATTATCTCCACCGGTATATGCTGCGATATCAAGCTGCGCCCCATTGCTGAAACGCTGTGCATAACTCATTTCGTATAGATACAGGGTGCATTCCTCTTTTCCCAGCCCCGGAATGGTCACCACCTGGTCTCCTGCATGGATCGCAATACGCTGTCCCTGGGACTTCACCTCATTGGCAGCCGGAATATCAGCATACGCCCCACGGTAGGCCGGCAGGTAATACAGATACCCGTCAATATTCGCATGGATCCGGAGTGTCACGGAATCTGCGGTACGATTCGTCACATTCTCCCGGTCAATGGTAAATTCCGGCCAGTCATTGTTCCGGTACAGATTTATATAATAGCTGCGTGTAGTCACACCATCCTCTGCTGTCACTGTAATGCAGATACGCGCCGGATCGGTCTCAGATAACGGCCGCACTTTGTAGCGGGCACGGATCTGATCATCAAAAGCTGCCGTGGCCGGTGTGATTTCCTGTCCTGAACGGACCCCATCCACACCATATACTGCTGTCACTTTAACCGTCGCCTTGCTGTCTGCTGCTACCGGCCAGATATAATACGGTTCTCTGTCCTTTCCACTTCCGAAAAGTGAAGAATTGTACTCCGTGATATCCGGCTGGAATGCGGGTTCCATTTCCATCTCAAATACATTCACGATAGTGGAAAAACTGACCTGCAGCTGACTGAGACTGGTGTCACTGCTCTTCGTATGAATCGAAAACCGGTACGTTCTGGTCTGTCCCTCTCTGCCAAGCATTACGGAAAGTTCTGCTTTGCCGTCCACCAGCCGGATCTTCTGCTCTGCTCCTTCCTTACCGTTCACCGTCACAAGCGTTCCATCAGACACTTCAAACTTCATAGTAACCTCAGAAGTTCCTGCATCCAGGATCACCGTATGGTTTTCTGCCTGCCCGTCAAACGCTCCGCCATCATCAACGACGGCATTTCCGTCTGAAATGATAACATTTTCCAGATACAGGGAGGAAGATTTGATGGCATACATCCAACCGGATTCATACCGGACATACAGATTGCCATTTTTATCTGCCAGCACGGTACCGCTGCCGTTTCCATAGACCTCGCTCTGCTGATAAAGCAGCCCGCTGCCCTCGCCCGGGCTGGTAAGCCCTGCTTTATCTTTCAGCAGATAGATACTTCCATTTGTACTGTCTGTCGTAAAATATACGTAGACATATCCGGTCTGTTCTTCATAAGCTGTGGTCAGTGTACCGCTTCCTTTCGGGAATCCGCTGACATTCATCTGGTAAGCCAGGCTCAGTGTACCGTCTTTTCCGATATCCACCACATTCAGATGATACGGACTGTGAATTGTGCCATACGAATCCTTACCGGCACTTCCCACATAAAGTCTTCCCTGATATATCAGAGGGGTTCCACAGATTGTGTCATCCAGTCTGATCTGCTGTGCATGCTCTGTATCCGGCAATCCGTCCTCTGTCAGTGGATATGCACATACATATCCGTTCTCTGTGGAAAAATAGATGCTGCCGGATGCATAACTGATGGCACTGGAAGGTGCTCCCAATTCGGTGGAAAGTGCAATCGTCTGTACGGTTTCTCCGGTTTTCTTATTCAGGCAGTACAGACTGCCGGAACGGCCGCAGGCGTACAGATATGTTTCACCGGTATAAACACCGCTGCGGTAATAACCGCCGCTGTCATACTTCCGCCAGATTGGTGTCTTGTCCTCATCCTTCTGATCCACATTTTCATCTGCTGCGTTCAGACAGACAAGATTGCCATCTGCAAATCCTGCATACAGATATCCGGAATCATATCGGAGTGCGGTCGCTGTATTTCCTCCGATGACATCCGTATAAAGCCACAGCGATTCCAGATCTTTTGCTCGGAATGCCTGAATTCTTCCGTTCACCAGCGGAACAAAAATCATACCGTCCGCATACAGCGGTTTTGTAAAAGCACTGTTGCCTTTGCCCCGCATCTTTACGGACTTCACGGTCTCCCCGGTGTTCCGGTCCAGATAATACAGATATTGTCCCTGGAAACTGCAGATGTACTGCTCGACCAGGATACCATCGCTGATGCTGTTGGTATAATCCCCGTATGTACCATACTGTTTTTTCCATTTTACTTCTGCACCGGAAAGAGATTCCGGTGTCTGGGCTTCCAGGATGTTCTGATTGTCCTCCGTCTTCCAGTAGCTGCCCCATTCTGCGTTCAGCTGTTCCTGCTGACTGTCTGAGCCTTTTTTTAATGTAATCTGTTTTGTTTCACTATCCTTCACCTTAAAGGTTCCGGACTGTGACTGATAGCCCGGTGCCGATATCGTATAGGAATAAGCGGCACCTTTGATCAGTTCAAATGTTCCATTTTTCGGATCGATCTTCACTTTATCCGCATCATAGATGGAAACAACGGCATCCGCCGGTTCTGTATGTACGGATACATAGCAGATCTCATCCACATAAACTGTCACCACATATTCATAAGGTGATGACAGCGTTCCGTCTCCAGCCTGCAATACCAGCCGGATCTGACCATCGGTACGGTCTGCGATATCCACCGTATACGCACCATCCTCCGCTGCTTCTCCGTTTACGGTCAGACAGGTACTTGTCTTCTCCGCTCCGGTCATGGACAGATGGATCTGCTTTCTGCTGGACGGAACATGGAGGGAATACTGAAATGTCCGCTTGTCAAATGCCGGTGTATATGGCAGCTTTGTTCCCTGGTCATCCGTCAGAGTAAATCCACCCAGATATGTACCTCGCACTACCTGAATGTGATAGTCCTCCTGATAGTCTCCGTCTTTCACTTCGATAACCAGATCCTTCGGCTCAATATTGTAAGCTTTCAGAAGTCTTCCGGTGGAAGCACTGGTCAGGGATGTCACTTCATCCGACGGCAGATTCACTGCCACTTCCTGTCCGGAAGTCACGTCTGTGAATCTGGCTGTGATCTGTGCATTCTGCGCATCATCCCGCAGCTGTGGTCTGACAAATACCACATTGGTGCTCTCCGGCACCCGCAGGGTATATTCCCGCACACCCTCCGTTGCTTCCGTCAGTTCATAACGGTTGCTTCCGGAACTGTTCTGCATAAATACCATACTTTCCAGCATCGGCTCCTGTACGGTCACAAGTACCCGGCAGGTGGCAGTATAAGTTCCAACCTTTACTGTAATGACGGCTGTGCCGCCTTCGCCCTCCGGTGCTGTCACTGTGGCTGTCTTTCCATCCTGGGTTACCTGCACTACATCTGTGTCATCGGAACTCCAGATAACATCCGGCTGTTCTGTGGTATTCTCCGGCAGGAAAGATACCGTCAGGGTCTTACTTTCCCCGGTCTTCATCACCAGACTTGTTTTGCTGAGACGGATCCCCTCCATCACAACCTGTCCTGTCTGGCTGCTCACCGCCGCCTGCATGGGCTGTGGAAGGATGGCCGAAATGACAAGGAACAGTGTCAGCAGCCATGCTAGCCTTTTTGTAGTTTTCTTCTGTCTCCCTGTCATTTGGTTCTCCTCTCAGTCTGTTCTAAAATTGCTGTCGTCTTTTCCGAATCAATTGGCTGCGTCAATTGTTCAGATATTCTGGATGTTTATTTCTCGGTCAGCGTATCTAATAAAACAGAAACATCTGTCATATCAACGACACCGTCGCCATTGATATCACCGGTGGATAAGGATACAGATTCATTCTCTGTAATCTTGTCCAGTAATACGGCTACGTCTGTCAGATCTACGACATCGTCTTTGTTGACATCACCAAGTGTCCAGAGTCCCTTCAGAGATACGCTGCGGATTCTGGATGCTTTTCCATCTTCCTGTTTCAGAAGCATGTATACGTTATAGCCTGCTTTTGTCAGGCCTGTCAGTTCTAACGTATTCTCACCGGCAACAACATCTACAACCTTGCCCTCTTTTACGATGGTTTCTGCGTCCGGGGCTGCTTTATCAGCTTCCTGTGCCAGATAGTACAATGTACCTGCTTTGTTTGCTGTAACAGCTACTTTTGCTGCATTATCTGTACGTTCAACAACTGCATTCTCACCTAATGTCAAGGTTGGCAGTGCATCATTCGTATACAGCGTAATCAGATAATCTCTGCTTTGTGTTCCGTCTGCAGAAGTAACGGTAAGTTTTATCGCAGCTGTAGTGGCAACTCCTGCCCCATATTCAGCAAACTCTACTTCGACAAATGTTTCTCCTTTATAGTTTGTACGAATATTCAGCTCAGTTCCTTCCGGCAATGTACCACCGTTATAATCATCAATTCCACTTACGGCTGTTGCCTTAATTGTATCTGTGCTATTATTCTTAACAAACCATACATAACCGCTCATAATCTCCTTTGTAGAACTATATCCTGCAAGATAATCTGTCTTTACTGGATTGAATTCCGGATCCATCACATAGTTCTTGCCCATTCCATTATTTGGACTAGTATATACATACATATTGCTCAATGTCGGGCCACGGTAAATAGCAAAATTGTAAACTCTGGTATCTTCACCATTTACAAGTGTAACTTCTACATTTGTATTGTCTCCGGTTAAGGTAATATCCTGTTTTGCACCTTGAACACCATTAATGCGTACTTCTGTGCCCTCATTCGCAGTCAGATTTAATGTTACTTTTTCCGTACCCTGATCCACATTAAACCAGTGCTCTGCCACGCTGCCTGCAAAGTTTTTTCCGCCATCAAGCACTGCATTGCCACCAATCATTTCAATATTTTTCAAGTATGCATTGGAACGTTTCAATGCCATCTGCCATGCGGAATCATTTTTCAGGTAGATTGTTCCGTCGCTGTCCGCTACCGCACTTGCGATACAATACTGCTCATGGCTCGGCGTATACAATAATCCACTCTCCGGATCAGCCTCTGTCATGCCCGGTTTATCTTTTACCATGTACAGGGAACCTTTTGCACTGTTTACCAGGAAGTATACATATACATATCCTGTCTCATCCTCGTAACCGTTGATGATCAGTCCGGATGTCTGGCAGTAACCAAAATCAGTCTTGGTCGGAACCAGATAAGCTTTACTCATGGCACCGTTCTCCGGGTTGATATCTGCTACCAGGATAGATGCACCATCTTCGCCAAAAGCACTGCCACCGGAAATACCGATGTAGAGACGGTTATTGTAGATGGCTGGTGTACAGGTACTTGCGCCACCAAAGTATAACGGCTCAATCAGATTATCCAGATCTACTTTTCCATCTGCTGCCAGGTTATAAGAATACAGATATCCGCTCTGTGTAGAGAAATAGATTCTTCCATTATAATAGGAAACATCACTTCTTACTTTATCAGCCTTTGTCTGAATACGCTGTACTGTCACACCAGTATTTTTATCCATAACCATCAGTGCACCGCCGGCGTCTACTGAGAATACATAGTTGTCATTCGTCCATGCGCCTGCCCACCAGTAACCTGCGGTACTGTAATTGGTCCATAATGCAGTCTTCATCTCTGTCTGATCAGACGGATCTTCATCTGTCGCTGTCAGACACACGAAATCACCCTGCTGGAATCCCACATAAATCCTTCCGTTGTCATAACGGATCGGGCTGTTACAGGAACCTTTTCTTCCTTTGTAGCACCAGAGAGACTCCAATGTAGAAGCATTAAAGCATTGGATACCGCCGCCCAGCGGAACGAAGATCATTCCATCTGCATAGGTAACCGGGATCAGGTTGAAACCTGCATTCATAAAGCAGTCGCTGCTCTTTAATACTTCACCGGTTTCCTTGTCCAACATATATAATTTGCCGCCGGACTGTGTGTATACTTTGTTATCTACGATAACCGGTGTACTTCCGCTGGAAGGTGTGACAGAAGTACCCATCTGACGCTCCCATTTTACTTCGATACTTTCTTTTGTGATCGGAGTCTTGGACTTGATAACAGACTGATTGTTGGAGTCTGCACGGAATCCCGGATACTCTGCTTTCAGCTGTGGAAGCTTCTCACTCTCAGCTGCTTTATCCAGTGTAATGTTCAGTACAGAAGACTCAGCCAGTGTGATCTTGTCTGTCTTTCCTACATAACCGTCACAGGATGCGGTCCATGTATACTCTGTGCCCGGGAACATTTTAAATCTTCCATTTTCCGGATATACACGCTCGTTGTTTGCTGTGTACAGGCAGACCAGTGCATTTGCCGGCTCTGTCTTCGTTTCCAGATATACTGCTTCTACACGGTTGATCGTAACATTGTAGATAATCGGATTCTCGGAACCGTTATTTACCTTCACTGCTACTTTATTCTCACCGTTTTTGAGTGCCAGTGTGTAAACACCGCCTTTGGCACTTTCGCCATTAAACAGAACATCGGAGTCCTCCGGCTTACTGCTGTATGCCGGATCTACTGCTGCAAAAGTAACAGAAGAAACATCGTCTAATACATCCACGGAATACTCGGTTGTCTTATAAGAGAATTTAGGTGTAAATGCAATGGCATCACCATTCTGATCCGTTAATGTCAGATTTTTTAAGATTCCGTTGCGTTTTACATGAATGACATAATGTTCTTCTGCGTCACCCTTTGTCACAGTCATGTAAATATCATTGCCTTTTCCGCTGGCTTCAATCAGTTTATCATTGAACCAGATATAGGAATTATTTGCGCTGCCGGCCTGTGTAACTTCTCTGCCATCCTGACTGATGTAACGGAATGAATATTTTACCTCATTATCACTGTTTGCACCGGAAGCAAGGAGCGGTTTGAAGCCAACACTGTCACTGTCAGAATCTACAAAAAATGTTACTTCGCCTTTCTGATCAAAAGCCTGGTTTCCGGATATTCCGGACACTGCCAATGCACTTATTAACTCATGTTTCTCCGGAATTTCTTCCAGAGCAACGCTGCGGATTCCGGATACTTTTCCATCTTCCTGTTTCAGCAGCATATATACTTTGTATCCTGCTTTTGTCAGATCTGTCAGTTCTAACGTATTTGCGCCCTCAACTGCATCTGCACTCTTACCATCTTTCTGAATGGTTGCTGCGTCCGGGGCTGCTTTATCCGCTTTCTGTACCAGGTAATATAAAGTACCTGCTTTGTTTGCTGTTACATTAATCTTTGCACTGTTGTCTGTACGCTCAGCTACTGCATCATCCGCAATTGTCAGAACCGGCAGTGCACCGTTTGTGTAAACGGTTACGAGATAATCTCTTGTCTGTGTACCATCTGCGGATGTCAGAGTCAGTTTTACCGTTGCTGAAGTAGCAACTCCTGCAGTGTAATCAGAAAAATCGACGCAGATATTGCGATCGCCTTTATAGTTAGTTCTTATATTAATGCTGTCGCCTTCTGCTTTGTTTCTTACACCGCTGACAGCGGTTGCAGTCAGAACATCTGTACTGTTTGTCCAATTTACCCAGATATATGCAGAACGGATACTGGATGCAAGCGTAAGACCTGCGGAATAATTTGTCTGAACCGGATCAAACGCGGAATCCATGGTAAATACTTTTCCCATGCCGGCATTTGGATTGTCGGTAATGTTCATGCTGCTTAATGTCGGTCCACGGTAGATTACAAAGTTGTATACTCTTGTGGACTCACCTTTGATCAGCTGTACTTCTACCGGTGTTGTATCACCGGTCAATGTAATATCCTGTTTTGCACCCGGAACACTATTGATACGTACTTCTGTACCTGCATTAGCGGTCAGGTTCATCGTAACTTTTGATGTATTCAGATCTACATTTACCGTATGATCTGCAACACTTCCTGCAAAATCGTTGCCGCCATCTATGACTGCATTGCCGCCTGTCACTTCCACGTCGGTCAGATAGGATTCTGCACGTTTGAGTGCAAACTGCCATGCGGAATCATTTTTCAGGTAAATGGTTCCATCGCTGTCGGCTACCGCACTTGCGATACAGTACTGCTCATGGCTCGGATTGTAGAATAATCCACTCTCCGGATCCGCTTCTGTCATACCTGGCTTATCTTTTACCATGTACAGAGAACCTTTTGCACTGTTTACCAGGAAGTATACATATACATATCCGGTCTCTTCTTCATAGCCGTTGATGATCAGTCCGGATGTCTGGCAATATGCAAAATCAGATTTGGTCGGAACCAGATAAGCTTTGCTCATGGCACCTGTCTCCGGATTGATATCCGCTACCAGGATAGACGCTCCATCCTCACCAAAACCACTGCCACCGGAAATACCGATGTAGAGACGGTTGTTGTAAATAGCCGGTGTACAGGTACTTGCACCGCCATAATATAACGGCTCGATCAGGTTATCCAGATCTACTTTTCCATCTGCTGCCAGGTTGTAGGAATACAGATATCCGCTCTGTGTAGAGAAGTAGATTCTTCCGTTATAATAGGAAACATCACTTCTTACTTTGTCTGCTTTTGTCTGGATCCGCTGTACGGTCACACCGGTATTTTTATCCATGACCATCAGTGCGCCGCCTGCGTCTACGGCAAATACATAGTTGTCATTTGTCCATGCGCCGGCCCACCAGTAACCTTTCGTACTGTAATTGGTCCATAACGGTGTCTTCATTTCGGTCTGGTTGGACGGATCTTCATCAGTCGCTGTCAGACACACAAAATCGCCCATCTGGAAACCTACATAAATCCTTCCGTTCTCATAACGGATCGGGCTGTTGCAGGCACCGGTTCTTCCTTTATAACACCAGAGAGATTCCAGTGTGGAAGCGTTGAAGCACTGGATACCGCCGCCCAGCGGAACGAAGATCATTCCGTCTGCATAGGTAACCGGAATCAGGTTGAATCCTGCATTCATGAAACAGTCGCTGCTCTTTAAGACTTCACCTGTCTCTTTGTCCAGCATATATAATTTACCGCCGGACTGTGTATATACCTTGTTATCTACGATAACCGGTGTACTTCCGCTGGAAGGCGATACAGATGTACCCATCTGACGCTCCCATTTTACTTCGATACTTTCTTTTGTAATAGGAGTTTTTGCATTGATAACGGACTGATTGTTGGAGTCTGCACGGAATCCCGGATACTCTGCTTTCAGCTGTGGAAGTTTTTCACCTTCAGCGGCTTTGTCCAGTGTGATATCCAGTGTGGACGCTTCTGTCAGAGTGATCTTATCTGTTTTTCCCACATATCCTTCACAGGATGCAGTCCATGTATACTCTGTATTCGGAGCGAGATAGTATTTACCATTATCCTGATAAATACGCTCACCCTTGTCAGTATACAGACACACCTGTGCGTTTGCCGGCTCTACATTCACATCAAGAGTAGCGGATGCTGCTTTTGTGATCGTCAGTGTATATTCGTCTGCGCTTGCTGCGCCATTGTTTGGTTTGATCGTAACGACGTTCTCACCGTCTGCCACATCCAGCTTATATGTACCGTCTGCGGATGCTGTTCCGTTGAACAGAATCTCGGATTCCTCCGGATTCTGTAACTCTACCGGATCGATTGCTTTGATCGTTACATTTGATACATTGTCCAGTACCTGTGCTGTATAAGCAGTCTTTTTGGAAGAAAAAGACGGACTGATGGAAACTGCATTTCCGTTATGATCTGTCATGGACAGACCGGATAGTTTTGCAGATCGCACTACATGGATAACATACGTTTCAGTCACATCTCCCTTGGTTACTGTGAGACTCAGATCATTTCCTTTTCCGCTCACTCCCAGGAAGGCCTGGTCAAATCGCACATATACGTTACGTGCCGTATCTTCTTTTGTAAACTCTTTTCCATCCAGATCGATATACTTGAATGTATATTTCATGGACGGATCTTTGGAAGCTTCTGAATTCAGCACCGGCTTCATGGACAGATACGTTGCACTTGTATCTGCCGGAATAGTTACCTCGCCGTTTTCAAAAGCTTTTTCGCCGGAAATACCGGACACCAGGACACCACTCAGAAAATCATGTGTCTCTGAAACAGCCGTCGTATCTGTTTCTGTGGAAGCAACATCGGAAGTATACAGATCAGCATTCTGTCCTCCCTGTGCTTTTGTATTTTCATCTGAATCAATCTGTTGTGTTTCAGCATCTTCTGCCGAAACGGTCTGCTGTGTCGCAATCGCCGCATCGCTTACTGTGGTGGCTGCAGCGGGTACTACACAAGTGTTTACCGCAACAGCACAGCTCAGTAAGAGCGCAAGCCATCGTTTTCTCATATCTACGTTCCTCCTCCTTATTGCAGCGTGCTTCTGTCCATGCTTGGATTCTGCACGCAATTTGCCTGTTGCCTTTTAAACCGGTCCCCCTTCCGTATCATATTTAAAAAGCCAGGTATACCCCATCCGTTCACAGCTTTTCAGAAAAAAATGTTATGCTAATTCACGATCTCTGCGATACATTTTTTATAAAAAATCCAGATTTTCACCCCATTTTTCCTGATTTTTTGAAAAAAAATAAACATCCGTTTATGCCATCGGATATGTGTAGTATCTATACGCAATTGACTGTATTCTGACTAAGAGTTCATACCTACTTGCTGTCCCTTCCCAGTTTCCCAGTGGATCTGACAGTGTTCGTTCTCATTACAGCGGGGATAAGCCGTGCCGGAATCTAACCGGACTTCCAGAAAAATATCTATTTCACAACTGCATATTCCTGTATTCTTTTCTGTTTTTTATCATATCCTATGCACCATATTCTGTCAATGGATTTGCCGCTATTTTTCAGCAAAAAAACGATTTATCTGAACTTCCAAAAGTTATCTTTGGTATTTTTTCACAATTATAAACGCAATTTATCCAAACTTCCCATGGCAGATTTCCTCTGCCGGTCCTGTCAGATAAAGGTGCCCATGACGTCTGTCATATTGTACCAGAAGCTCTCCCCCGGTCATTCTTACCAGCACGGATGCACCGCATTTTTTCTGCCGCATGGCAGCTGCCACCGCTGCGCAGGCTCCGGTTCCACAAGCAAAGGTTTCACCGCAGCCCCGTTCCCAGACCCGCATCCACAGATGCTCTGCATCCTGTACCCAGACAACTTCCACATTCACCCCTTCCGGAAATATCTCCTCATTTCCAATAACGGTTCCTTCCTGTTTTAACGGGAACTGCATCATTGCTTCCCTACTTTCCACAAACAGTACACAGTGCGGATTTCCCATGGATACACAAACCGGCCGGAACAACAAAAAACGGGCAGATATGTGCTCCGGCACAAAATCCGGGGTTCCCATATCCACCCGAACTGAGCATATCCTGTCCGTTTCTTCCTTTTTTATCAGCTGCAGACGGTACAATCCTGCATCCGTCTCGATCAGCAGATTCACTTTTTCTGTTTTTCCATGATCATACACATATTTGCCCAGACAGCGGATGCCATTGCCGCACATTCTTGCCTGGCTTCCATCCGCATTGTACAGTTTCATCCGAAAATCTGCCTGTGGATGTCCCGCATTGCACACACAGATAACACCATCGGCTCCGATACCGCGGTGCCGGTCACAGAAATGTCTTACCAGCTCCGGCGACAGCTCACTTTCCTCACAGCAATGCTTTTCTGTTTCAAAGTCCTCTCTGCCGTTTTTCTGTCTGTGATCCGTATCATCAAGAATGATAAAATCATTTCCCAGACCATGCATTTTCACAAATTCCATGTGCATACTCCACATATCCTGTCTGGATATTATATGTATGACACTGCACATTTGTGCAATTTCTCTTTTTTACAACTTCAGACAAGTTACGAATCCAGCATACCGAGGATCATCTGTGCCGTCTCGGTAAAACTGGTTCCATTGTCCATACTCGTCTTCTGCAGATAACGATGGGCCTCTTCCTCCGTCATCTGATTTCGCTCCATCAAAATGGCCTTTGCTCGATCCACCAGCTCCTGCTCTTCTTTTGTACGCTTCCGCGGAGCATTCCGCCGCTTCCGGCGTTTCCGTTCCAGATTGTAAGATACCATTTCCACCGTGGACAGCAATTCATGGATTTTCAACGGCACAGACAGACCGACGATACCTGGCGTACCGTTCTCGTTCCACTGATCCTTTGTGGAAATAACGATCATCTCAAACCCCGGCGGCAGACATTCCGCCAGTTCCTGATAAATCATATCTGACAATTTATAAGTGCAAAGCACAAGTCCGTCCTGCAGACCGTTTGCTTCCTGAATAACCTGTGCACCGTTGGTACAGACACAGACCACCTGATAGCCGTTTCTGACGAGTACATTTTTTATATTTTTCCCGTTTTCCACTTTCGGGAATGCAACAATTATCCTTGTCAAAACTCAACCGTCCACCTTTTTAAAATTTGTCGAGATATGTGTCCACTTCCCATTCCGTTACAGCTTTGCAGTAACGATTCCATTCGTCCTTTTTGGAACCGATATATACGTTGCTGATATGCTCACCCAGGATTTCACGGATAAAAGCATCCCTTTCCATAGCGCATACCGCATCGTACAGATTCGTCGGCAGGGATTTGATATGCAGCTGCTCTTTCTCTTCCTCTGTCATATGGAAAATATTTTTCTGTATATTTTCCGGCGGTGTGATTTTGTTCTTAATGCCATCCAGTCCGGCTGCCAGGCACAATGCAATGGTCAGATACGGATTGGCTGCGCTGTCCGGACTTCTCAGTTCGATTCGTGTGCCGCTGCCAAAGGATGATGGAATACGGATCAGCGGACTTCTGTTTGTTACGGACCACGCAATATGAAGCGGTGCTTCAAATCCAGACACCAGTCGTTTGTAAGAATTTACCAGCGGATTTGTAATGGCAGTCATGCTGTATACATGTTTCATCAGACCGCCGATAAAATAATACGCATCCTGGCTCAGACCAAATCTGTCCGTTTCATCTGCAAAAATATTTCTGCCGTCTTTGCGCAATGACATATTGATATGCATACCGGAACCACTGACACCACTCTTTGGCTTCGGCATAAATGTGGCATGCATGCCGTGGCGTTTTGCAATCGTCTTCACTGCCAGCTTGAAGGTCATAATATTGTCTGCCGCATGCAGCGCCGGTTCATAACGAAAATCAATCTCATGCTGCCCCGGTGATGCTTCATGATGGGAAGCCTCGATCTCAAATCCCATATCCTCCAGTGTCAGCACCATGTCACGTCTTGCATTTTCGCCATGATCATTTGGTCCCATCTCAAAATAGCCGGCCTTTTCGGTAGTCTCCGTAGTCGGGCATCCGTTATCATCCGTATTAAACAGGAAAAATTCACACTCCGGTCCCACATCAAAGACATAGCCCATATCCTCTGCCTCTTTTACGACACGGCGCAGAATATAACGCGGATCTCCCTCAAACGGAGTACCGTCCGGGCGGTAAATATCACAGATGATACGTGCTACTTTGCCCTGCTGCGGTCTCCACGGAAAAATCGTAAAAGAATCCAGATCCGGATGCAGATACATATCGGATTCCTCGATCCCTACAAATCCTTCAATTGAAGAACCGTCAAACATACAACGGTTGTCCAGCGCTTTTTCCAGCTGACTGCTGGTGATGGCAACATTTTTCATATTGCCGAAAATATCTGTGAACTGAAGACGGATAAATTCCACATCTTCCTCTTCCACCATCTGCATAATATCACTTTTTGTATACATGGCATTTCCTCCCATTCATTTTTGCATTAATGCGGACACTCACAATCCGCTTTCGCTACTTGCTCATGAACACAGTCGCTTTGCAAAATTTCTACAAACTTTATTTTCTACTGTTATAGTATGATTTATTTGTTAATTAGGTTTATTATACTGATTTCTTCTCAGATTTCAAATTTTTTTCCAAACTCCAGCACATCTTCAAACTTCATACTGCCGCCGAACAGATCCAGTGCACTTCCGATGGTATAATTCAAATGATGCTTTCCATACTCTGACAGTTCCTTTAAGTTCTCAAAACTTCCAATACCGCCGGCATAAGTCACCGGTATCTTGTTCCAGTTTCCCAGCAATTCTACCAGACCACACTCAATGCCGGAAGCCTTTCCTTCCACATCCACTGCGTGGATCAAGAATTCATCCGCATAGCCTTGCAGCCGGTCCAGCAGTTCCTCTGTCACACACTCGTCGGTAAATTTCTGCCAGCGGTCTGTTACGATATAATAAGCACCGTCTTTTTTTCGACAGCTCAGATCCAGCACAAGATGCTCTTTTCCAACTGCCTGCACCAGTTTTTCCAGCCGGCCATAATCCACTTTTCCGTCACGGAACACATAAGATGTCACGATCACATGGCTCGCACCTGCCATCAGAAACTCATGGGCATTCTCTGCTGTAATACCGCCGCCCACCTGCAATCCACCGGGATACACCTGCAGTGCCGCCAGAGCCTGCAGCTTTGTCGCTTCATAATAAGAAGAATCCCGTGCATTCAACAGAATAATATGTCCGCCACTGATGCCATGCGTCTTATACAGTTGTGCATAAAACGGTGCATCCTGCTCCGACACAAAATTTTCTGCTGCCTGATCATTCTGATCCTTTAATGTTCCGCCTACAATCTGTTTTACCTTTCCATTATGAATGTCAATACAAGGACGAAATTCCATACAACTCTCCTTTTTCTTTCACAGTTTTTACTTATACTTCTCATACTTTTTCTTCGCACTTCAGACTGACAATCCCTTTTTTACATCAGGTTATTAATCTTATTACCTGAACTTATGTCTGCTTTGTGGCTTTCTTCTAATATTTTGCAAAGTATACAGATAAAATATCACAAACTGTAAAAAAAAGAAACCTTTCGGTAAAAGTCATTGACATAATAATTTTTAATTACTATAATATCTTCAAATTAATCTATTTATTTTAAAGAAATCAGAAAAACAGCAGTGTTTTTCTTTTTTTGCTCACAAAAGCATAAGAGGGAGGATAAGAAATGGCAAAAATTATTGGCGAAGGTATTACATTTGATGACGTACTGCTCGTTCCGGCGTACTCCGAAGTTACTCCGAACATGGTTGATCTTACAACCAAATTAACCAACAAAATCACATTAAACATTCCGATGATGAGCGCCAGCATGGATACAGTTAGCGAACATCGCATGGCTATCGCAATGGCAAGACAGGGCGGTATCGGTATCATTCACAAAAACATGTCTATCGAAGCACAGGCTGACGAAGTAGACAAAGTAAAACGTTCCGAAAATGGAGTTATCACAGATCCATTCTCCCTTTCCGCAGATCACACACTTCAGGATGCAGATGACCTTATGGCAAAATTCCGCATCTCCGGTGTACCAATCGTAAAAGAAGATGGTACTCTGATTGGTATCATCACAAACCGTGATCTCAAATTCGAGACCGATTTCACTAAGAAAATCAGCGAGAGCATGACCAGTGAAGGGCTGATCACCGCTCCGGAAGGTATTACTCTGGACGAAGCAAAAGCAATTCTTGCAAAAGCCAGAAAAGAAAAACTTCCAATTGTTGACAAAGACTTCAAATTAAAAGGTCTGATCACAATCAAAGATATTGAGAAACAGATCAAATATCCGCTTTCTGCAAAAGATGAACAGGGACGTCTGCTCTGCGGTGCCGGTGTAGGTATCACAGCAAACATGATGGAACGTATCGATGCTCTGGTAAATGCACACGTAGATGTCATCGTCGTAGACTCCGCACACGGACATTCCGCAAATATCATTAAAGCAGTACGCCAGATCAAAGAGAAATATCCGGATCTGCAGATTATCGCAGGTAATGTTGCAACCGGTGCAGCTACCAAAGCACTGATCGAAGCAGGTGCTGACGCAGTCAAAGTAGGTATCGGACCTGGTTCTATCTGTACTACACGTGTCGTTGCAGGTATCGGTGTTCCGCAGATCACAGCTGTTATGGACTGCTATGAAGTAGCAAAAGAATACAATATTCCGATCATCGCAGATGGTGGTATCAAATACTCCGGAGATATGACAAAAGCTCTGGCTGCAGGTGCCAGCGTATGTATGATGGGTTCCATGTTTGCAGGATGTGACGAAGCTCCGGGTGCTTTTGAATTATATCAGGGACGTAAATACAAAGTGTACCGTGGTATGGGATCTCTTGCAGCTATGGAAAACGGAAGTAAAGACCGTTACTTCCAGCAGAATGCAAAGAAACTTGTTCCGGAAGGTGTGGAAGGCCGTGTTGCTTATAAAGGCAGCGTAGAGGATATTATCTTCCAGCTCATCGGCGGTATCCGTGCAGGTATGGGTTACTGCGGTGCTCCTACCATCAAAGATTTGATCGAAACCAGCAACTTTGTGAAGATTTCCGCTGCATCACTGAAAGAGAGCCATCCACATGATATCCATATCACAAAAGAAGCTCCGAACTACAGTATCGACGAATAAAAAATTGATAGCTAGTTAAATAGTTAATTAAAAAGGAGAAGAACTCAGATGAGTGCCTGGGGCTAAGACGCCCTGCATCACTAATCTAAGTTCTTCTCCTTATCTACGTTCCATAAGTTTATCTCAGTCGAGAAGACTCCCACTTCTGTAAGTGGTGAGTAATAACAAGCCTTTCTCAGTGGGAGTACAATCTCCGACTGAGATAAACGCTCCGCGAGGGCGCACATTGTCTGGGAGACAATGGTTTTGCGCCGACCGGAACGAAGTGTAGATGTGCAGTGATTCTGAGAAGAATATGTCAGCTTTCGCTGACCAGAATCACGCACCAAGTCTCACGTACGTTCGACTTGAATTTGTACTACTCCATTCCTGCCGTATTTCCGGTCGTATTTTCCACATGATCTCTCTCGACATCAGTATCTCCGGTTACGCCGTTCTTGATGGCTTCTCCGGTGTCTTCCACTGCGTCTTTCGCATTCTCTGCCGCATCTCGCATATGTTCACCGGTTGTTCCATAATCGATCCCGTTTGTATCAGATCTGTCATTTACGGTTCCGTTACTATCTGTTGTGGCATTATCATCCACGATGTTATTGTCGTTGGCTCCGTTTTTATCGGTGCCGTTCTCTGTAACAGAATGATTGTTTGTCCCGTTGTTCATATCCTTATTATTTTTTCCACATGCAGCAAAGGTGGTCAGACTCAGTGCCAGCACAAGAATAAATGCGATCTGTTTCAATTTGTTCATATCGGTAATTCTCCTTTTCACATCAGTTTTATATTCTTACTATACGACATTTTTTTCTTTTTATTCACAATCTGTTTTTTTCCTTTTTCGAATTTTGCAGAAGCACTTTTGCCTCTTCTATTCTGTGTAAAGCGGACATTTGCAATCCGCTTTCACTACTTGCTCATGAACGCAGTCGCTTTGATTTACATGTTTTATTACTTTCGCATTTTTGAATTGAAGATCAATGATGCCAGATAGCCAAAGATCAATGCCGCCGACACACCTGCCGCACAGGCGGTGAATCCGCCGGTAAACAGGCCGAGAAATCCGCTCTCGTCAATGGCCGTCTTCATTCCTTTCCACAGCGTATTTCCAAATCCAAGCAGCGGCACAGTCGCTCCCGCACCTGCAAATTTGGTAAACGGTTCATAGATTCCGACCGCCCCGAGCACAGCACCGGAACACACCAGCAATACCATCACCCGTCCCGGAAGCAGTTTCGTCTTATCCAGTAGTATCTGCACCAACGCACAGATGGCTCCGCCCACCCAAAATGCATTCACATAATCCATAGCAGCCTTCCTCCTATCACTTTCTTATGATTTTGGCTTCAGTTCTCAGCGGCTTCCAGCACAACTGCATGTGCGATGCCCGGAATGTTTTCCCCCTCATTGAAACTGATTTTGGACAACAGTGCCCCTGTCGGCACGAACAGGATCCGCTTCAGTTCGCCCCGGCGCAGCATCGGCAGAAAATGTGCACACATGGTGACTGCCGCGCAGCCACAGCCACTGCCGCCGCTTCCTGTGCCCTGGACTTCATTGTCAAAGATTTCCAGTCCGCAATCTGTATGAAAGCTGCCAATGTCGATCTTTTTCTGTGCCAACAGATCCAGTAAGATTTCTCTGCCGACAGCCCCCAGATCCCCGGTAATGATTTTGTCATACCAGGATGGACTTCTGGAAAAATCTTGCAGATGCGCCTGAATACAGGCCGCTGCCGCCGGAGCCATAGCGGCTCCCATATTCATGGAATCCCGCACACCGTAATCTACGATTTTCCCGGTGGTGATGCCGGTGATGCGAACACCACAAACCTTTTGTTTTGTATCATCTGCAATTTCCTGTTCCGCTCTTTTTATCATCGGACTTCCTGAATCAGTTCTTTTTCTGTTATCTGAGTAGTTCTGCTTTTTACCGGATTCTCTGCCAAGTAAAAAGGCTCCGGCTCCCGTAACCGTCCAGGTAGTACATAAGGGCCTTTGATTGGCATACTCCAGGGGAAAGCGAAACTGCTTCTCCGCACTGGCAAAATGGCTGGAAGTAACGGCACCCACCACATCTGCATAACCTGCTGCCACCGTCATTGCCGCTAACGCCAGTGATTCCCCGGCGGTGGAGCATGCTCCGTACAGGCCAAACAGTGGTATTTCAAAAGATTGCAATCCGAAGGATGTCGCCATGGACTGCCCCAGCAGATCTCCGGCGAACAGATACCGCAGTTCCTCCGCCTTCAGACCGGCTTTTCCCAGTGCCAGCGTCAATGCTTCTTTCTGCAGGGTGCTCTCCGCCTCTTCCCAGATATCACAGCCAAAGTTGTCATCTTCACCAATCAGATCGATCTCATGACCGATTGGGCCTTCTCCTTCTTTTGTGCCTGCGATACAGCCACTGCTGATGATCCAGGGCGGATTTTCAAACTGCAGGCTCTGTCGTCCCATCTGTTGCGCCATATTCCCTCATCTCCTTTTTCAAATCTTCTTGTTTTCCGGAAAAGTATTTGTAATTCAAACCAAAATATTCATTTTTTTGCACAAAAAAACACAGCCTCCGGAATTTTTCCAAAGGCTGTGCTTCTATAACCAATTATCGATTTTTTCACATTAAAATCAACATTTTTTATGCTTCTGTAATACGATCCATCAAATCTGCAACGTCCATCAGATCTACGGTTCCGTCACCATTGATGTCGCCAAGGTAAGTATCGACTTTCTCACCGGCTGTCACTTTATCCAGAAGCTGAGCTGCATCTGTCAGATCAATGACTCCGTCATCGTTGATGTCTCCCAGTGTTCCGCGGGCTGTTCCTACAAGAACGGTGCAGCGGGTCGGTACTACGGTTGCATCTTTGTATGTATTCATACCGCTTCCACCGTATCCGGAGCAGGTATAAGTACAGGTTCCGCTTACTTCGATCGTGTATTTACCGTCTTTCGGGAAGGTTACTTTGAACTGTCCGTGCTCATCTGTCTTAGTTCCAAGTGCTTCTGCTACGTTTCCATTTTCATCATAAACAGTAACGGTTGCATTAGCCGGAGCTGCTGTGACCGGGCTGTCCGGACCGCTGTTCATAACGCTGAGACCGTTTACGGTAAAGCTGTTCTCTGCGTTAACATCGGTTTTGTATGTTGTTTCATCAAACCATGTGTACAGATCGGAATATTCTATCGTATTTGCATATACAAAGAGTCCCAGCTGATCGCCATCATTTACTGCGGTCTGTGTACCGTATACCCATGCATGGTTCAGCACATAAGATACCATACCTGTGTTGACACCCCAGAAACGGGTTATCCATCCACTGTCGGTATCTGCATAGCCATCTGCACCACCGTAATAGTATTCCTCATGTAATGCGCGGAATACATCACTCATAGTGTACTGTCCATCGCCGTCTCTGTCGTATACAGTGACCGGTGCATTCCACAGTAACGTTCCTTCTGAACCGGATACAAAAATACCCTTATCACTGTAAGATACATAAGCTGTAATATGAGCTGCTGTCTCCTCTTGTTTATCTTTTACGGAGATTTCCACCGTTGTTGCTGCCAGGTCTGCCACTGCATCTTTACCGGTATAGGTGATGGTAACGGCTTTATCCTCTTTGGTCAGTCTGCTCTTCGGTGCGTAACTGTACGCTGTGGTTTCTTCTGTGCTGCCATCCTGATAAGTAACAGTTACTACCATTCCGGTCGGGTTGAACAGGTTACCTTCTTCGTACTCTGTCTTGTTCGGTGCTTTTGTCACCGCGATAGAAGCTACCTTATTTACCGTAACTGCTACGGAAGCTGCTTTGCCGCCGTAAGTAACCAGTACATGATCGGTGTCTGCTGCAATGGTATCCGGTGTTACTTTGTAGTCTGTGATCTCACGAACACTTCCGTCGTTGTAGGAAGCTGTCACTACCATACCTGTTGCATCAAATTTCTCACCGATGCGGTAACTTGTCTTTACAGGCGGTGTAACGACTTCGAGTTTTTCCAGAACTACGTCTTTGACATCTACGGATACATCCGCCGTCTTTGTTACGCCACCCAGTGTGTAACTGATGGTCACGTTCTGTTTTCCGGATGTTGCAAATGCTTCTTTCGCAAAGCTGTAATTGCTGATTTCTTTTGTAAAGTTTCCTTCGCTGCCTTTGTAGGTTGCGGTTACTTTCATGCCGGAAGCATCGAATTTCTCGCCTACATAGTAGGAAGTCTTGGTCGGCTGTGCGGTTACTTCGATACTCTGCAGAGTTCCTACCGGAATGGAGATATCCGGAAGCTGTCCCATGTACGCACTTGTATTCGGAGACAGATTCTCCCATGTCTTGACCATAGCTCGATGCGCACCGTAATCGCCGCCGAATCCTGCTACGTTAAAAGTTCCTTTGGAAAGCACAAAGTGTTCTGCAGAATAGTCTTCCGGAACAATCAGTGCATCTTTTACTGTTACGATCGGGTTATTGTATCCGGAAGAATCTGTTCCTGCCTCTACGAAATTCTCAACCGTCTGTTTGTAACCTGTGGATCCAAAGAAGTAATATCCATAAGACCCACGCAGATTTCCTGCTTTCTTTCCTTCCAGACCGCTGATTTCATTGTAGATCGCTGCTGCATCTGTATTATACAGCCTCATACGTGTTACCGGATTGAACAGCGTATCAAATGTGACGGATACTTTTTCACCCGGTGCGACTACTGCCTGATCCAGATCCTGTCCGTTTACTTTTACGGTTACGTGTTTTGCGGTAATCACCTGATACTCCGCTTTTCCGTCTTTTTCCAATTTTACGATGTTACGGCCATTTGTCAGTGGAACATTGTAGCTGCCGTCTTTCTCTGCTGCCAGTGCCTTGAATCCGCTGAAGCTTAATGCATCATTTCCGATGGCCGGATTTGCAACGGATACACTGACATCTTCTGTCTCCGGTGTAAAGGTATAAGTACCTGTCTTTCCGGTAAAGTAGATCGGATCCAGTTCCGCATCCAGTGCATCGCCTGCCTGTTTGCTGCTCTTGCCCTGATTCAGATCTTTGTTCAGTGTCATACCTGTGGTGATTCCACTGTCTCCGGAACCTACGGAAACGACGAATACACCGGTGTTCTCTGGCCAGATTGCACCATAGAAACCGTTCGGATCATAGTTGTCGTAGGAATATTTTACATCATCGTGATAGTTCAATGTCATCGAGTCATAGGTAACAAGTACGATAGCTGTTCCATTTCCTACTGCTTTTACGGTTCCATCATTACCTACGGTAATGACATCGCTGCTTGTCCTTCCATCCAGGCCGACAACCTGATAATGGAAATCAGGCTCGATCAGACGGTAGTCTTTATCCAATACCCATGTGACATTACTGCCCCACCAGTTACGTTTTGCATTTAATTTGAAGGTATTGCCTTCCTCCAGTTTCAGATACCCCTGTGCATTAACATTCAGATACAGGTCTGCCATATTCGCGCCGCCGTTGGAAGCAGTGTTGCGATCCAGCGTTGTCTTGGTATTGCCGGACGGCTTCAGCATCGCTGTGCTGACTACGATCCTGGAATCAGCTCCGTCTACCGTCGTTCCGTTATATGTGACATAAGAAGCTCCGCTGACATGGTAGTACATTTTGCTGGTCATTGCCACATGGAAAACAGAATCGACGGTTCCGTCCTCCTGTGCAGCAGTGCTGTCTGCTTTGTACACTGCGATCTGTCCATCCGTCATCTGCTCACAGATTGCTACCTCTGCGTCTGCCGGGGCATTGATCGTCAGTGCGCCTGTCTTCAGTTCTTCTGTCAGAGACAGTATGGAAGTATCTTTTGTGACTGCTACCCCCTGTGTTCTGGATGCCATCACGTTATGCGCTTTTACATACGCATCTGACGGAATTGCAGCCAGATAATAGGAAAGGTTCTTATTTGCACTCAGCAGCGTCGGATATACGGTATATCCATCTGCATTCACATAGGAATCACCCATGGTTGCAGTACTCACATCATTTTTCAGCTGTACGGAAAAATCTGTTGCTTCTGCTTTCTGTCCGTCAAATTCATTGGTCAGGGATACTTCGGTCTGGCGCAGAAATACACGAACGGTGCGTCCATCCACAGTGCTTGTCTGACTGTCCGGAAAGGTGAATGCTCCGCCGCCCAGGCTTCTGCCCTCTGCGCTGACTGCACGGTAGGAATACGTGCCCGGATACAGTGTCATGGTATAAACGTCGTATGCATTGTAAAGTTCTGTATCTGCACTGACGTCTGCGATCACCTGTTCCGTATCAAAGATGTCATGTCCTGCTTTATCGAGACCTGCGGATGGAGCAAATTTCAGTCCGTTTGCTGCCAGGATTCCCTTTGGTACATAGACTTCCACATTGTATGGCTGCTCTGTGACGGTTACTTCGCAGGAAGCTTCCACACGGTTACCCAGTGCATCTGTTGCAGTAACGGTAATCACTGCATTGCCCGCTTTCAGACCTGTGATCCTGCCATCTTTCACACTGACAATATCCGGTGCGGAACTGCTCCAGTTCAATGTCGTCACAGCAGTTTCCGGTGTCACATCTGCCTGCAGCGTCTTGCTGTCTCCCTGAATCAGATTTGTTTCTGTATCGGATAACGTTACTTCTTTTACTGCGTCTGTCGTATTTTGGATCACAACCGGATACTCTACTGTTTTACCATTGGTATCGATTGTCAGAGTTGCCTTACCTTTGCTCACACCGTTGATCTTGATCTTATCCACGATATCCTTCGGTTGGAACTGACTGCCGGCGCGGGTAAGGATCTCAGCGGTAAAAATACTCTCATCGGATGATTTTACGCTTACTTTCTGGCTGCTGACACTCAGAATCGGAGATGTATTGACTGCCTGATATTCTTTGCTTTCGCCTTCCAGTACTTTTACGACTTTCTCGCTGATTTTAGAAGCCATTCCGCCTTTAAAAGTAATTTCGACATCCGCAATTCTTCCGTCTCCGGCTTTTGCTGTAAAAGTAATTGGTCTGTTTGAACTAAACACATTGTAAGTAATCAAACCTGTACTTTCATTGATCGCACAGGTATTCATGTCCGTTCCCAGTGTCGGAATAACACTCACATTTGCACTGGACCAGAATACACTCTTCACTTCCGGATTTCCACTCACAGATGTCTGAACCTCTGCAGGTTCTTTTTCCAGAAATGCACTCTCAATGGTATCTACAGAAACATTCGATGCTGTTGCATCCAATGTTCCTTTCAACTGATATTCAGCCTGTGCCGTATCACCCGTTTCTGTCTCTGCTACCACCAGTATTTTATCCGTATCACCGGACGGACGTTTCTGTGCTTTTGCTTTAAGAGTCTGCTCTTTCTTCACCAGAGCAAAACTTGTTTTATATTCACCAAGCAAATGTTCTTCGCTTATTGATTCGCCATCATAGATATGGAACGTTACTTTCATATTGCTTGGCAGTGAATCTGCCAGATTTACTGCCATATTCACATACCAGTTGTTCCCGGAAGATGGTAATGCATATTCAGCCACCTGCATGTTTTCAATCTTGTAAGGACTTTCAAAAATCGCACGATATGTCATATCCTTATCAAGCGTTACCTGGAGCTTGGAATCACCTTCGACCGGTATCCATGTCTCGCCACCATCACCGGACTGCTCCCAGCGCACAAACTTATACAGGGATGCTGCTTCTGCGATCAGCGTATGTGTCTCTCCTCCGTCACGTACCTGGCTGACTGTTCCACCAGTCGTCTGAACCAGACTGAGTTGGTAAACCACCGCTGGCATTTTTTCAAAAACAGGTGTAATATGGCATACTTTCAATGCCCCATCCTGTGATGTCGTACCTTCATAATTCAGATAATAGGTATTTCGATTCTGATATGGAGACTGATACATTTTAAAATGCCAGTCAGAATCTGCCACGGTCAGAAAACCTTTCAGTGCACTTACTTCGTTCGGTCCAGCCGCAACAGCAGCCGTTTCCGGGCAGGTTCCATCAAAAAACCGGTCACCTATCTGCCAGCCACGAAACAGGTAGGTATCCGTATCCCAGTTCGTATCCCGCATCTGCGCAAGGTTGCCGCTAAATGATCCGATATTGGTAATCCGTTTCGGCAGAGTACCATTTACACCCCATAATGTCACTTTACTTAATGAATCATCCGATACTAAAGTACCATCCGACTGACGAAGCATTGCCTTGTCAATCTCCACGCGCGGACGTGTTCCTGTTTTATAACAAATTTTGGCAATTGCAGTAGTAACTACTGTTGGCGTCATATTTTCCTGCAAACCTTTGTTTGTTATAATAGCCCGATAATACTTTGTCTGACCAACCGTGACCTTCGGTACATAAGTGCTGACCAGTGGGGCACTCATTGTAGTTCCTGCGCCTTCAGCATCGGTAAATGTACTTCCGTCATCGGACACCTGCCATAAAATCGCCAATGTATTCTTGTTGTAATCAGATGGATTGTACTTCAACTGTACGCGCAGCTGACCTACTTTGTCCGAGTCATCGGCATAATAAGTAGCCGACTGACGACTGAGATCTGTCAGGACTGAATAAAAGACCGGTGCCGGTGCTGCTGTCACTGTATCATCCGCCTGTACTGCGACAGGACTGTTGCTGCCTGCTGCCAGTGCTGATATGGATGACATCGGTAACAGACTGAACACCATCAGCAGAGCAAGCATCAGCGACACAATTTTTTTGCTGTGTTTTTTCATTTTCTTCTCCTTTTTCCTGTAGGCTCCCCAAAACCTTCTCCCCCATTGTAGTTCTAAAGATTCCGAGTATTTGTTGTTTACTATCTATATAAACCGCTTTCCTGCGGATTGTATCCGTTTTTTGAGGAACAAAAATAAACCCCCGATATGCTTTCGGACATTTATCTACTGAGCTGCAACTGCCTGTATTCTGACTTAAAGTTCCAACCTACTCATTGTCCCTTCCCGGTTTCCCAGTGGTATCGACAACTTTCGTCCTTATTACAGCGGAGATAAACCGTGCCGGATTCTGACCGGACTTCCTAGATTGTATTTCTATCATTCCGCAGTTGTAATATGCTCCCTATGCAATTTTAGATGTGCAGTGATTCTGAGAAGAATATGTCAGCTTTCGCTGACCGGAATCACGCACCAAGTCTCACGTGCGTTCGACTTGAATTTATTCTTATCATAGCACACCCATTGCTTCAACATCAATCATTCTGACACAAAATTCTTAATATTTTTTTCTATTTGACAAGAAATTCGATGTAATTTCCTGTCAAAAAGAAAAAGAACCTCCAATCTCAGTTTTCCAAGATCAGAAGTTCTCTTTTTTCATTTTATATTGCTTAAAACAGCGGTGTCTTATATACGCCGTCTGCGATCAGCTGTGCAAATGCATCTACTACCGTCTGTCGGTCTTCCTGATAGGTTACACCAAACCACTTGTCCTGTGTCTCCAGAACTTTGACCGTTACTTCACCATTTGCAAGCATATCGCCGATGATGGTCGGAAGCAGATACTCTGCTTTGATGTTGCCCGGCTCCACATTTGCCAGAAACTCTGCGAATCCTTTGTCAAGTACATCAAGAAACTCCGGTGTCACGCCCCACATATTCATAGATACATGCGTTCCTTCCGGAATCTCGCTGCCATTTTCATCTTTTACAATACCGTCTGTATCACGGGCAATGCCGCTGGTCTCAACGATCTTCTGAAGCATCTCCTCATCATCGACCTGACATACACCACGGGTAACGGTTCCGTTATCGCTGAGCGTGTTGTCCAGAATAAATCCTGCCATGCAATACTGATATTTGGTATTGCCGCAGTTTACCAGATAATCATGCACTTTTACAAATGCTTCTTTTCCATAATAGTCATCTGCATTGATCACTGCAAACGGCTCATTTACCACACCTTTGCAGCATCTTACTGCCTGACCGGTTCCCCACGGTTTTGTGCGGTCTGCCGGTTTCTCAAATCCTTCCGGGAGATCATCCAGAGACTGGAATACATATTCCACATCACAAATTTTCTCGATACGGTCTCCGATCACTTCTCTGAAATCTTTCTCGATATCTTTACGGATGATAAACACGATTTTATTAAATCCTGCTTCCAGTGCATCATGAATGGAATAATCAATAATAATCTCGCCATTCGGCCCAACCGGAGTCAGCTGTTTCACACCACCGCCGAATCTGGAGCCAATGCCTGCCGCCATAATAACCAATGTTGTATTCATACTGCTATTTCCTTCCTGAAATCTTCTAATTGTTTTTTCCTGTATTTAACAGAATTGTAACATTTTTTCTCTGGTTCGTAAAGCATAACCTTAGTTTCCAATCATAATTTGAACATTTTTCATGCATATTCATGCATATTCTGCTAAAAATCGTGTTTTTTCACAAAAATATGTCTCCCTGGCATCCAATCCCGGGAGACATCCATTTTTCTGTCCAAAGATATGCTGTTTTTATTTCCGTTTTTTGGAGATTTTCACACCGGCCGTAATACCAACCACTGCCGCTGCCACCACAACAATGACGAATACCGCCACTGGCGCGGAACCATTTTTTGTTGTTCCTTTTCCTCTGACCATTTTTCCGGTATCATCGGCACCGGTATCGGAACTGGCATTCGCCGGACCACTTACGCTGTCCTCCGGGTCCATACTGATTGCAGCCACATCATTCCCGCTCTCTGCACGTTCGCCACCTTTTTGTGCCTTCTCTTCTGCGGAATCCGTCCCGGCTGCGTTGCTGCCCTCTGTTCCCGGATGTGCAGAATCTCCTGTCGCTCCTCCATGATTTCCGGAATCTGCTCCCACATTGGATACTAATTCATTTGCAGCACTGCCACTTCCTGCTGCTCCATTGCCTGTCCCATTCACACGGACAGCTGCTGTCAGGGAGACTTTCTCACTGCTTGCATTGCCGTCTGTATAATACAGATCCTGGATTGTGACGGTCACCGGCTCTTCACTCGCCTGCAGGATTTTAAATTTCAATCCATAAGATGCAGTTGAAAATGTATGCTCTCCGGAACTGCTCAGATAAGAAAAATTACCTCCTGAAGAAGATACCATGGCATCCGCCGGAAGTTCCTTCGTGTCCAGTCCCTGAAACTCCAGTATATTTTCATCATAATTGCCACTTAATTTTCCGGAAAATCCACGCAGTGCCTGTTTTGTGCTGATCTTCACAGGAATTTCCACCACATCTCCCACAGCGCCACTCACATCGCCGGCTGTGGTTTCTACCTGAAAGCTGCTCTGTGATGCATCAGCTTCCACAGCGGTACCTGCCAGCCCCGTTGCCATAAGAAGCACTATGATGCCTCGCAGTAATTGCCTCGTTTTTTTTCTGAGTATCATTCTTCTTTTATCCCCCATTTCACTTTTATGTACACTTAGATTCTTTGAACCGCAAGATTGTGACATATCCTACCACTTAAATCACTGATTTTGAAGTGGGCTTCTTGGTCAATAACTCTACTGATCAAATTCATTCTTTCATCTCACTGCTCCAGAAAAGTATAACATCGGAATCCAAAAATGTCTCCCTGAATTTCTCAGAGAGACACTTTTTATATTATGATTTGGGTGTCAAAACATCCAAATCTCGATTACACGGATTGTTCCATGCTTTGCGTTCTGCCCTTATCGGTTTACGCAGCCGTTATGTACATAATATCTGCCACTGCCGACTTTTGTCCAGCCGGTAAAATCAAACACTACTTTTCCATGACGGATATACCACCAACCATACTCATTCTGGGCAATTCCGTTATAATTTGTATTGACTTTTCCGCCTTCCACACGCCACCAGGATGCACCGTCAAAATCCACACCGGTACGGTTGAAATCAATCTTTCCACCGATGACTCTCCAGTTTCCATTTTCATTGGATGCAAAACCGTTGTAGTCAAAATCAATTTTTCCACCGGCAAGTCGCCACCAGCCATTTTCATTGGCCGTCAGACCGTTATAATCGAAATCAACCTTTCCTCCGTGGATCTGCCACCATCCATATTCATTGGATGCAAGTCCGTTGTAATCAAAATCGATCTTTCCTCCGGTCAGGTACCACCAGCCGTTTTCATTGGAACATAAACCGTTGAAATCAAAATTTACAAATCCATTATCCACACGGAACCAGCCATGTTCGTTGGATGCAAGTCCACAAGCCTGATACTGGATCACACCGTCAATAGCATACACCCATCTCTGCAGACTCTGGTCGTAAACGATGCTGCCGGATGCAGGCTGATACCAATAGTCAAAATCTACCGCTGTATTGATACCGTTAATTTTTGCATTGTCACTGCACTGCCAGAAATCAATCTGACCGCCATAACGCTGTCCCTTGTCTTTGCTCTCTTTGTAAGTATAGGTATTATAACGTGCCATCCAGATCTGGTAATCCTTCCGCAATGCGGCAGTATTCAACTCCTTCTCACACCATCCTGCATTTGCATAGATCATGGTCGAATAACCGGCTGCCCGGATGGTATCACAGTAAGCCCTCGCACACGCTGTCTTCTGTGCTTTACTCAGGTTCGCATTGTACAGTCTTCCAACACAGTTGCCATACTTATCATTGGCATATTCGTAATCAAATGCGACCGGCATTTCAAAACTGCATCCGTTGATAATGCTCAGTGTCTTATTCGCTTCTTCTACTGCCTCCTGCGGTGTCGTTGCCTGGGAATAAAAATATGCGCCGACTTTTAATCCGACATTTTTTGCACCTTTGTAGTATTCTGCAAATCTGCTGTCCTGTGCCATACTTCCGGAACCGTAAGCGCGGTATCCTGCACGCAGGATCACGAATTGTACCCCGGATGCTTTAACTTTATTCCAGTCAATACTTCCCTGATGATAGGATACATCAATTCCCGCAATGACATTTTTACCTGTTACATTTTCAGAATTATGTATGTATGCCGTCGTTCCACCGTTATACTTCGGCCAGCTTGTCGTCACGTTGCTGCTGCTTCGTGCCAGCTCACCGGCCGAAGAACGGTAAGCCGCTTCATCGGATGTCCCCAAGTTTTCCTGTTCCTGCTGCTGTCGATATGCCCTTCCGTTCAGCGGATCCTCCGGATCCCAGTCAGATGGATACGTTGCTGTCGATACATCCAACACTTCGGTCTCATCGGAAGCAGAACCTGCTGTCTGATAAACCGCTGTCTGCCCTGCTCCATCAGCTTCTGCTGCATATCCTGTCACACTGCCCATGGAAGCTATCATGGATGCAATCAAACACATTGCCGCAAATCTTTTCATTTAAAACCTCATCTTTCTTTCCTATGTTCTGGCCAGATCAATAAATCTGTCCTTTTTTGCTCAATTACTTTTATTATAGCGGCATTCCACAGACAGAACAAGACAAAATTCATCATTCCTGCGTGTTTTTTAATCCTTTTTTTAATTATTTATCGACCATCTGTTCTTTTCTGGCAAAAATTTACACTACCTCAACCTGAAGTCCTGTCACCTGACCATTTTCCATCTGATAGTGATACTGGATCATCACCCTCTGGTTTTTTTCCACATTATAAGGCACTGTGCCGGTATAAGGACCGTTCAGGTCAAAATTCACCCTGCCGTCATTGCATGCCCACAAACCGTTTGTATTCGCTGCAAAACTGTCCGGTTCCGCATGTGTTTCTTCCATTTTCCAGTAAGCGCAGCGTCCGTTGTTAATCATCCACCAGGCAGTTTCACCATCAATGCTGCCATACACAACGTCTTCGTAAGAATTATCAAATCGTCCGTTTGTAACATAATAGCAGGAATATCCATCCGCCATTACAAATCCTGTCGTTTCATAGCTGTATCTGCCATTTTTCACATACCACAGCGTACCCTTGTAATCCACGAATCCATTATAAGAGAAATCTACTTTGTGGTTTTTCACATACCACCAGCTTCCATCGTAGTACACCAGTGTTTCTTCGTCATAATTTTTGTCATTCTCGGTGCAAATATAGCCGTCTGTCACCTGCCACCATGCAGTCTCTCCATTCAGAGTCAGATACGCAAGACTATTATTTTCTTTCTGAACACGGCCATCCTGAACCAGATAACATTTCTCATTCTCATATACCAGACCGGTGTAAGAGAAATCCACCTGACCATTTCGCACATACCACGCATCTTCTGCCAGGTGGTAGCTATGATCCTTTGCCCGAAAGATACCTGTATAGGAAAAATCTACCTGTCCGTTTCCACCCACATACCACCAGCTGCCGTCATCCGGATTTGGAAGCAAGGTATAAGTAATCTGTTGTCCTTCTAAAAATCCATACCAGCCTTCTGTTCCATCCAGATTCAGATAATATACACCGGAGCATGTCTGATCTATCTGACCGCCCACGAGCCAGCAATATTTTTCGGCGGGTATAACATGATCTGGATAAATATACGCACCGTTGCGGCTGAAATCTACCTGGCCGTCTCTGACATACCACAGATGTCCGGTTCCGTTTTCTTCCCGCACAAACTCGAAACCGTTTTTGGAAAAATCTACCTGACCGGTCAAGCTGTCAATGCACCACCAGCCGGCTTCATTTGGCAGCAGATTTGCTACTCCATACGGTGCTGTCGTCGCCAGCTCTCCTTTGTAAAATCCATACCAGCCGGATATACCATTTACCGTTGTGTAATAGACACCATGCACACGTTCATACGTTTTTCCATTTACAAAATAATATTTGTACGGTTTATGGAAGTTCTCACTTTTTCCTTCCAGCACACCGGAAAATCCGAAATCTACCTGCCCGTTTTTCACATACCAGGTTCCTGCACTATTCTGACACACACCGGTATAGGAAAAATCAACCTCGCCACCTTCCCCGATGTACCACCAGGAACCATTGTACTCCACCAGCTGATGATATGCCCCGGTCACCATGCCGTCCTTAAAATTATACCAGCCCTCAGTGCCATTGATCGACACATAGCAAAGTCCGTTCACACCGGTATCCACCTTACCATCTGTCACATAGTACCAGTTCGTCCTGTCGTTCTCTCTCTGACTGACCACACCGGTATGATCAAATTGTACTTTCCCTTTCGCAACATACCAGGTTCCTGCTTCGTTGGCACACAGACCGGTGTAGGAATTGTCCACACGGTACCTGCCCACATACAGCCACTCATCCCCAACCGGCTGCAATGTACCGTTTGCTTTGTCAGACACTTTTCCATGTTCCATATAGTACCAGTTACCGTCGTTGAGCTGCTGCATTCCATGTAACGTCATCGGATCGGTACCCTGAGACAGTTCCGGTGCTGACACTTCCTGCACAGCCACCGTTTCTGACTGCTCTTCCGCTGCCATGACCGATACCGGTGCTCCTGCTGTCAGGGCCGCCGCCACCACCAGCGCCACTGTTTTTGCAAATCGTTTTTTCATATGTATTTTCCACCTCTCTCCCTGTTTGTATGCTGCGTTTTCTGCAACCATTTATTTAACGATCTAAAACAGTTGCCTGCATAGATGTTACCAGACCATTCTCTACCTGGTAAATATAGCTTACATATATTGAATCCTCTCCGGAAACAGAATAATATGTTCCATATGAATATTCACCGGTCACATCAAAAGCAACCTCGCCATTCACAATTGCCCACAGGCCATTTTCATTAGCTGCAAAGCTGTCCGGTTTTCCATTCCATGCCGCATTCGCAGAATGCACACAGTTTCCATCCTTTACCTGCCACCAGCTGTTCTTTCCATTCAATTCCGCATAGATTGCTCCATAGAAAGTTTTATTATACTGACCGTTCTGCACATATGCATAAGTATCTGCTTCCTCTGTATTGACAAAACCTGTCTTATCGAAGTTTACACGACCATTTTCCACATACCATCTTGTACCATCATGTTCCACAAAACCAGTGTAGGAAAAATCTACCTGACTGTTATATACCGCCCACCAGCTGCCGCCATAATAGCACAGTGTGTAGTAATAATTCGTATTGTCAAAGAGGGTACCATGATCTACTTCCCACCAGCCGTCTTTCCCGTCAATGGTAGCCTGTACCAGTCCGTTCAGATCACTCTGCAGCATTCCGTTCCGGACATATACATAATGATTATTTATCTTTACCCATCCATTACTGGAAAAATCTACCTGACCGTTTCTGACATACCAGCTATCAAATTTGTCTCCATTTTGATCATATCTTTCAGCAATGCCGGTATAGGAGAAATCAACCAGTCCGTCATCTCCGGTATACCACCAGCTGCCGTCATACGGATTCATCAACACTTCGTCCTCTGTCTGCATTCCCTGAAAGAATCCATACCAGTTTGTCTGTCCATTTACTGTGAGCTGGTACACACCATTGACATTCGGATCCACCTGACCATTTGTGATGCAGCACAGAATGTCTCCATAGTATCTGGTGTGATAATTATAAAGTCCGTTAAAATTGAAATTGATCTGTCCATTTTCCACATACCAGTAATGGTACCAGTCGTCATCCTCCGTGATACCCAATCCGTTATAATTAAAATCTACCAGTCCGGTTTTCGGATTGATATACCACCAGCCGCTTACATTTGACAGCACTCTGCCCGGCGCTTCGTAGTAGTCATCCGATGTTGCCAGTTCCCCTTTATAGAATCCGTACCAGCCTTCTGCTCCGTTTACCTTTGTATAAAACACGCCGGTCAGATTTTCGTTTGCCTTTCCATTAATAAAATAATACTGGTACGATCTGCTTCCTTTTTTTCCTTCAATCACACCGGTATAACCGAAATCAACCTGACCGTTTCTGACATACCATGTACCTGATTCATTGGATGCAGCTCCGGTATAGTCAAAATCTATCATATAACCGGACATTTTCCACCATGCACCATTATACTCCATCAAGCTCTCATAGGAATATTTCGGTTTTCCGTCACAGAAATTGATCCAGCCTTCCTCACCGTTGTAGCTTCCATAGGCTAATCCACAAAAGCTTTTGTCTACCCGGCCATTTGTTACATAATAAGTAGACGTATTTCCATATTGATTCGATCCGGTTGCAACGCCGGTATAGCCAAACTGTACCTGACCGTCTTTTACATACCACAGATCATCCCCATTTTTGCCAAATCCGGTAAAAGAAAAATCAATTTTCCATCCGGATACATACCACCAGCTTCCGCATGCCGGTTTTACCGTTTTGCTTGCGTTAGAACTCAGCCGACCATCTTCCATATAGTACCAGTTACCGTCATTGAGCTGAACCAGGCCGTCCAATGTCATTGGATCAACACCGTTGGTCAGTGCCGTTACAGCTGCTTCTCCCTCTGCTGCCTGCATTGCCATTTCCGGCTGTGTTTCCGCTGTCGCTGCTGCGTCCGCCGGTGCTGCTTCTGCAGCCATTGCGGACAGTGGTGCACTGATCAGCATAGCTGCCATCATCCCCAGTGCAAGGACTTTTGTCATTCGTTTTTTCATATCCTTCTTTCTCTCCTTTTCTAAAACTGCTCTGGAATAATACTTTCAAGAATGCCCGTTACAGTTTTCCCATTAGTAATACCGCTGCTTTCCTGCAGCTTACAGAATCACCGCCTGCATCTCTGTTACCAGTCCGTTTACAACATTATATGTATACTCTACCTCAATAGAATAGCTACTACTATAACCAATTCTACCTATTGTTTTATACACACCCGTTATGCCGTAAGAGATTTGACTATTATTCGTAGCCCACAGACCTTCTTCATTTGCTGCAAAGCTCTCTGGTCTCTCATAATGTGACGGTTCAGGACCACCATAATAATCACAATGGCCCTCTTCTATCTGCCACCATGTAGTTTTTCCATCTAATTCTGCATAGAACAGTCCCGAGAAACCATAAGGAAGCGGATGGCCATTCTGAATATAGGTATATCTCGTGGTGGTATCCCCACTCAGGTTTACAAATCCTGTCTTGTCAAAGTTTACACGGCCATTTTCCACATACCAGGTTTCTCCATTATACCCTTTCAAGCCTGTAAAGGAAAAATCAACTTGTCCGCTGTTCAACACATACCACCAGTCGCCATTATAGTATACCAGAAATGTCTCACTGCCACCGCTTTGAACGGTAATAACTCCTTGATCAATCTTCCACCATCCATTTACTCCTTCGACAGTCGCCTGCACCAAACCGGAAACTTCCTTCCGTAATCTGCCATTTTCGACCAGGTAATATCTTCGCAAGTAACGGGTATTTCCATCAGCTGCCACACAGCCGGAATAAGAGAAATCGACCTGTCCGTTTCTGATATACCAGGTGTCAGATGTATCCCCTGTCCAATCATGCCGGGTTCCCATTCCGGTATAACTGAAATCAACCAGTCCATCTCTGACATACCACCAGCTGCCATCGTTTGGATTCATTAACACTTCGTTATAAGCCTTTTTACCTCTCCATAAACCATGCCAGGCTGTTTTTCCGTTTACCGTATACTGATATACACCATTGACGGTTTCATCTACCTGACCATTTTTCACATAATACACACCCCCGTACAATTCAAGAAATCCGTTATAGTTAAAGTCTATCCGTCCGTTCTTCACATACCAGTAATGATACCGATCATCTCCCGGAAACACAGTTTTTCCCAATCCGGTATAACTGAAATCAACCGTTCCGTGAATGGGATCGACATACCACCAGCCACTTTCATTCAAAAATAAGGTACCATAAGAATCTTCGTATTCCTCAAAAGTTGCAATGGCACCATTCTGAAATCCATACCAGTTTGTTTTTCCATTTACGGTTGTATAATATAAACCAGTCAGCCCTTCATTCAACTTTCCATTTACAAAATGATATTGATATGGTATTACAAAAGGTCCGTCAATCACCTCGTACTCAAGTATTCCGTTATATGAAAAATCGACCTGTCCGTTTCTGACATACCAGCCACCGGCTTCATTGTAGGCGATTCCGGTATAGGAGAAGTCGACCTTTCTCTCATCACTGACATACCACCATGCGCCATTATATTCCACCAGCTCTTTGCCTTTGTTCAAATACCCTTCATGGAAGTTATATCCGTCATGGAAGTTATACCATCCCTCCACACCGTCTACGGTTCCATAGGCTAATCCGGTATAGTCTGTGTCCAATCGTCCATTTGTCACATAGCAAACGTAAGTACGATTCGTTTCATCCTTTGCAGTCACAATTCCGGTATAACCGAACTGTACCTGACCATTCTGAACATACCAATTATCAGCGCCATTCCTGCCAAATCCGGTATAAGAAAAATCTACTCTGCAACCACCTACATACCACCAGCTGCCACATGCCGGTTTTACCGTTTTATTGGCAGCACCACTCACCCTGCAGTTTTGCATGTAGTACCAGTTGCCGTCATTCAGCTGAACCAGACCGTCCAATGTCAGTGGATCAACACCATTGGGCAGTGCCGTTCCAGCTGCGTCTTCATCAGCTGCCTGCATTGCGATTTCCGGTTGTGTTTCCGCTGTCACTGCTGCGTCCGCCGGTGCTGCTTCTGCAGCCATTGCGGGCAATGGTGCACCGGCCAGCATAGCTGCTGCCATCCCCAGTGCAAGGACTTTTTTCAGTCTCTTTTTCATCATTCTCTCTAACTCTCCTTTCCAAGAACAAAGCGGACAAGTCCGCTTCAAACTCCCTGAATCCCTCAATCTTTGAGGGACTTGTTACGCTTTGCGCGCCAGATGCAGTCTGCTTTAGCAGACATATTCCACATGCATCTGGTCGCATCCTCGCGGAGCGTTTTTTGTTTGATAGGAAATTCATCGTAATTTCCTATCAAACAAAAAAGCTGTCCCCGGAATATCATAAACATCACTGTCACATTGCTTATGATCGTTCCAGGACAGCCCTTTACTTACAGTTATCCGTACAGAAACGCCCGCACCATTATTGTTGTAGCTGATCCCCCTCAGCAACATGAACTGTCATGGTAATAACCTGACCATTTACTACTTCATACATATAATGGATTGAAACATATGTGGAATCATTCCGCATTAATCCTTGGCTATGCTCATAAGTACCACTCTTGCTGAAATCAATCTTGGAATTATCATAATACCATACTTTGCCGCCATACTCTGCAGTACCTGTAAAAGCATTTGGAACGCATCCGCCTCCTTCAACGCACCACCATGCAGTTTCGCCATTGATGGTTCCCTGTGCAACCGTATACAGTTCATGATTTACATATCCGTTAACCACATAATAATAGTAAATATCAGAAGCCGGATCCTTGATAAATCCGTTTGCGCCAAAATCAATCTGTCCGTTTCTTACATACCATGCACCATTGGTTTCATTTACATTGTCATAGACAAATCCGGTATAGGAAAAATCTACCTTTCCATTGGAAACAGCCCACCAGCCTGCATCATTGGAAACAAGTTCATACCAGGGATTCTCATTCTTGTCATTATTATGATCATGCATGATGTAACCATTTTTTACATAATACCAGCCATATTCATCATCGACGGTAGTCTCTACCAGACCATTGAAATCCCATTCCAGCATTTTTCCATTCTGATAGCACTTATACGTACCGCTCATCTCCTGCAGCGTGCCGTTAAAGCCAAAATCAATCTGTCCGTTTCTTATATAATACTCACCATACGCTGTTTGTGCTCTGCCTGTATAAGTAAAATCTACCATTCCGTTTTCACCGACATACCACCAGGTACCATCGTCTTTTTTCATAAGAGCCTGATCAGATGTCAGACAACCGTCTACAAATCCATACCAGCCTGGTACACCATCAATGGTTGTCCAGAGGATACCATCATAGTTACAATCTACTTTTCCACCGGTTACTGCATACAGATCATAGTAATCATATCCAAAATCAAGTTTGTATGGACGCTGTTTTACAAATCCGGTATAACCGAAATCAATCTGTCCGTTGTTCATATACCAGATGCCATAGTCATTTTCAGCCAGACCGGTATAATTAAAATCTACCAGACCGGTTTCCGGATTAATGTACCACCATCCACTTGCATTGGAAAGTACATAACCGATCGTCGGTCCATAGTACCAGTCTCTGCTTGCCAGCTGACCCTTGTAAAAACCGTACCATCCATAGTTTCCTTTCACTTCGGTATAATATACACCGGTCAGGTCCATCTGCTGCATACCGTTTACAAAATAAGTCTGGAACGGAACTTCCATCCCATCAGCAACCGACTGATCGCCTTCTGCTCTTCCGGTAAAACTAAAATCAACTCTTCCGCCTTCGACATACCATTCAACATCATTGAAATAAGCAGTACCATTGTAATTGAAGTCAATCTTTCCGCCCTCTGCAATGTACCACCAGGATCCGCCATACTCTGCCAGGCTGGTATCCGGATATTGATCCCACATACCATTCTGGAAATAGAACCATCCATCTTCTCCGTTCAGTGTTGCCTGTGCCAGACCGGTAAATCCGGTATCTACCCGTCCATTACTGATATAATAAAGAGTCTGATGTGTTTCATCTGACCCTTCATCTGTGATTGTCATGGCAAGTGGACCGTTGTAGTCAAACTGGATTTGACCATTCTTTACATACCATTCAGAGCCGCCGTAAGATTCCATGCCTTCATGTGAAAAATCAACTTGTCCGTCTTCAACATACCACCATCCGGCACTGTTTGGATACAGACCGTTAACATACTGCCATTTTCCATGATTAAAATAATACCAGTTTCCATCATCCAGCTGGATAACGCCATCTAAGGACATCGGATCCACACCGTTAACCACCGGATTCTGTGACGCATCATTCTGATCCTGTGATGCAATACCATCATCCACGTCTGTCTCATCTGCTGAATCTGCACTTTCTGCGACAACAGATGTTTCTCCTGCCTGATCTGCCGCATTTACTTCAGATGCCATGGCAGATAACGGTGCCCCGGCAACCATTGCTGCGGTCAGTCCCAGTGCAAGCACTTTTGCTAATCGTTTTTTCATTTTCTTACTCTCCTTTTCTACAAAAAAAAGCCGTCCCAAAGATGTAATAGCACTACTGTCACACGTTACTATTACATCTTCGAGACAGCTTCTTTGCTGATAATTTTATTTTATCAGTTCCACATTCTACTGTCAACGCCGAAAACTGTCATCTATGATTAATGAGCGCAAGAGAGTCTCACTCTGCTTTGTATTTTTGAATTGCTGCCAAAACCTCACTCATTTTTGAATCATCACTATTATAATCACAAAAGAAGGGCGGCGTTAAAAAAGCATTTTCAGATTTTTCGAGCAAATCTTGCGTTGTTTCCTTGGTTTTGTAACATCGACAATACATTGCAGGGAGCTCCACCAGGATTTGCCTCCAACATCGGATTTCCCTGTGCACTTATCCCATTTTCCGTAAAATCCACCAATAATTCCCCTAATGCCACAACATCGAACGTTTTCATACAATCACCTCTCTAATCAACTACAATTTCGTATTTTTCAATATTAACAACTGCTTTACCGTCACAAATAAAACGAATTCCGTCAGCCTCCAGTGGTGTGTAAAATGTAGAGCTGAACACCTGTTGTCCATCATTCAGGAATATTTCTGCAGAATATTTATCTAATATTAAACGAAGCTGCAATTTATCTGTAGACGTTTTTATCTTTGATTTTCTGATTGCAGCCGCATCACGAACCATTCCTGAATATGTACGGTTCATTTCTATCATCTTACTATCTTTTTGTATCGTAAAGTCTGTATGGTATCGTTCATTCTGGGCAAAAGAAATTGTAAACTGATGAAAATCTCCAAGAACAATTTCCACCGTCATATCAAGCACTCGTCCATGGATATCTTCCATTTGACAGTTACCACTAATTTCCTTATTCTGATAGCAAACAGCATTTCTATGATAGTTCTCTATTTCCCTGACCGGGTTCTGTAATATTCTTCCCTGCTCAATATGTAATTCTCTTGGTATAGTCATCATACAAGACCACTTCTGATCTGCCGGACGTATATTAGAATCCCATGACTGCATCCATCCAATCATGATACGTCTTCCATCTGGTGCCAGCATAGTCTGAGGTGCATAGAAATCAAAACCATCATCCAGAGAATACACTCTTTCATAATGAAATACATGCTGCTTCTTATCATATTTTCCCATATAATACACCGAATTATTTCCATTATGAAATTCTTCTGTCGCACATAAATCCTGTGGCGAGGTAATTAAAATATATTCTTCATCTAAGCAAAAGAAATCCGGACATTCCCACATTGTTCCGAGCGTCCCATCTCTGTCACTTGCCAAAACAGATACATAATTCCATTTTATCGCATCTTCAGAGTGAAATAACACAACCTGAGGAACACCTTGGTCTGTTTTATTCCCCACTACCATATAGTATCCATCGTTTTCTTTCCAAATCTTAGGATCTCTGAAATGTTCTCTGCTAAAATGTTCCGGTAACATTTCTCCTGTTATTACGGGATTTTGTTCTAACTTGGTATATTTTTTTCCATCTCCCAGCGCAAGACACTGATTCTGATATGTCACTTTCTCTTTGTCTGCTTCTTTTTCCATAACTCCTGTATAAACTAAAAGATGACCGTTTTCTGTCTCGATTCCAGACCCGGAAAAACATCCTGCTTCATCGTAAGTTTGGTCAGGGGCAAGCGCAACCGGTAATTCTGTCCATTTGATAAAATCCTTTGTTTCATAGTGTCCCCAGTGCATCGGTCCCCATACTTCACTATATGGATGAAACTGATAAAACAAATGTACCTTTCCCTGATAAGCCGAAAAACCATTCGGATCATTCATCCATCCACAAGGTGGTGTAACATGGAATACCGGCAGCTTCTCTCTCAGTATACGATTCTCATCAATATATATATTAGCTTTTCTTAATTTATCCATATAAGCTCCTTTCTACAATACAATCGCTTCCTCTGTTTCGCAATCAAAGAAATGCATTCTGCGAGGAACAAATACAAAGTCCACTTCATCTCCATTCTCGCACAAGTAAAGCGGACATTCGCAATCCACTTTCGCTACTTGCTCATGAACGCAGTCGCTTTGCGACCTGTCAGTGGGAGCTTTTGACTCCCACTGACATAAGCATCCCCCTTACCCACCGCTTAGTGCTCTACGCACTTGAAGCGGGGGAATGCTTATTCTGCGTTCATATTTTGAAACTCGGGCTACTGTTGTAACACCGGCAAAGTGAACTACCCATTGTCTAAAGCCAATGGTTTTCTGCCATTCCACTTTGCCTTATATTCTAACTGTCTTGTAAACTCATACCATGATACATCACTTATAGACTTTGCCAAATGATGATTTTTACCATGTTTTTTATCTGCAAATCTTCCGAAACTATCACTTGGTTTTCGCTGATAATCTCATGGGACATCTTGTGCAGATAATCTTTTCTGGTATTTGTTATTTTTTCATGGCATAATGCTATCTTTTTCTTTGTTTTGTAGTAATTTTGACTTCTGTTCCCATGCCATGAGTATACAATAATTTCTGATTTTTTGCTACCTTAACCCACCGTCTAAAGCCAGTGGGATTGCGGTAGCCTTATTTCAATTATCAAAAAAAATATCCCAACATGAGAAAAGGAATCTTTATGGCAAACGATACTCATGCCAACATTCTCCTCAACCTTCTCATGCGTGAATACGGTTGTCTCCCGGACGAATATCGTATCGTAGGATTTGATGATTCACCGATTGCCTCGGAAGCAATCGTACCAATCACCACGATTGGACAGCAGATAGACAAAATAGCATATGAGGCAATGAACCTACTTGTTTCACAAATGAATGAAAGAAAAAAAAACTGCCCTGGAATATCATAAGCATCACTTTCGCATTGCTTATGATCATTCCAGGACAGCCCCTTGCTGATAATTTCAGCTTACGCTGACCAGAATCAAACACCAAGTCTCACGTACGCTCGGTCTGAACTTATCAGTTCACATATTCACTGTCAACAACTATATCTTTTATTTGCAGCTATTGCTGAACAACTACCTGCATATCAGTTACCAGGCCATTTACTACTTCATAGGTATAATTTATGGTAGTAGAAGGTACACCCATATCCATATCATAACCGCGTGACACTGTATACACACCATTCACATTGAACGCAGCTTCGCCATTTATAATAGCCCACAGACCGCTTGCATTTGCTGCATAGTTACCCGGTTCATAATACCATGTTCCATCATAATGATAGCATCTGCCATGCTGTACCTGCCACCAGCTGGTCTTTCCCCCCAGTTCTGCATATACCAGTCCGTTGAAATCAGAATCATGCTGACCATTCTGGATATACTCGTAGGCTCCATAACCATCAAAGTCTACAAATCCTGTTTTAGTAAAGTTTACACGGCCATTTTCCACATACCAGCATACATCGTCATAATATACAAATCCTGTATAACCGAAATCTACCTGACTGTTACTTACAGCCCACCAGTCTCCGTTATAATATACCAGCTTGTGGTTCTGGTAAGCATACTCATATTCCGTGGTATAAATCTTTCCATCTTCTATGTTCCACCATGCATTTTTACCATCGATGGTAGTCTGAATCAGTCCGGAAATATCAGAACGCACTCTGCCGTTTTCCACATAATAATAAGTATAAGAACTGCTGTAACTGTCAGAAACATACTTATACCATCCGTTATAAGAGAAATCTACCCGGCCATTCTTCACATACCAGGAATCCAGTGAATATCCCTCCTGGTCATGTCGGTAAGCGATTCCGGTATAGGAAAAATCAATCACCCCATCGTTACCAACATACCACCAGCTGCCATCGTTCGGATTCATTTGCACTTCATTATAGTCTGTCATTCCTCTCCAGAATCCGTACCAGTCTGTCTTTCCATTTACGGTTAACTGGTACACACCATTTACATTGGCATCTGCCTGACCACCTGTAATATAGCAAACAGCCGGTTCATTATATCTGCTTGTGTATGTAACAAAACCGTTATAATTAAAGTTTATCTGACCATTTTCCACATACCAGTAATGATACCAGTCATCCCCTGGGAACTCATTTCTCGCCAGTCCGGTATAAGAAAAATCAACCATTCCGGTACGAGGATCTATGTACCACCAGCCACTATCGTTTGACAAAACGGTACCATAGTCTTCGCCGTCGCCGAATTCCCAGGCTGTTGCAAGTGCTCCTTGTGAATATCCATACCAGCCCAGTACACCATTTACCGTTGTATAGAAGACGCCATTCAAGCCTTCATTCAGTTTTCCATTTACAAAGTAATACTGATATGGGCATCTGAAATCATCTGTATGCCATCCTTCGATCATTCCAGTATAAGAAAAATCAACCTGACCATTTCTGATATACCAGCTTCCGGCTTCATTATACCCGATTCCCGTATAGGAAAAATCAATTCTGCTGTTATCACCAACATACCACCAGGCTCCGTTATATTCGACTACATCCCAGCCGTAACCCAAACATCCTTCACGAAAATTGTACCAGCCATCGACACCATCTATGGTTCCATAGCAGATGCCTGTAAAGTCCTTATCTACACGTCCGTTTGTCACATAATATGTCTCCTTAGTTCCATATTTATTGTATCCACTTGCAATTCCAGTATAACCGAACTGTACCTGGCCGTTCTCTACATACCATTTTTGATCCCCGTTGGTACCAAATCCATTATAAGAGAAATCAATCTTATAATTCCTTACATACCACCAGCTTCCTCCTGCCGGCTTTACGGTTCCATCGGCGTTATCACTCACCTCTCCGTTTTCCATGTAGTACCAATTGCCGTCATTCAGCTGCACCAGTCCGTTTAAATCCATCGGATTGTAACCATTTGACAACGCCATTACAGCAATTCCGTCATCGGCAGTCTGTGCTGCGATCTCCGGCTGAGCTTCATTCTGAACATCTGCGAAATTCTCCTCAGAATCTGCATCCGGATCTGCTTCATTTTTTGCTGCCGCTGTATTTTCTTCCGGCTGCGCTTCCTGTACTTCTGCAACATCAGCCGCATCATCTGTCTGCTCTGTACTATCTGAGTTTTCACATGCAGTTGTTTCCTCAGCAGTTTCATCCGTTACAGCCTGTTCATCTTCTGTTGCTTCACTTGTCACCGATACGTCTGTTGGTGTTATTTCTGCTGCCACTGCTGATAATGGAGTTCCAATGATCATAACCGCTGTCAGACCCAGTGCAAGTACTTTTGTAAGTCTCTTTTTCATTTCATTCCCCTTTCTACCGAAAAAAGCTGTCTCAAAGATTTCATAAGCATTACTGCTGCATTACTCATTGCATCTTTGAGACAGCTTTTTGCTGATTATTTAATTTTATCAGTTCATTCATGCACTGTCAACAACTAGATTTATTGTTTACAGTTGTTTGCCCGCCCACCATTGGCGACTTATAAATGATTGGCTCGAAACTATTGTCCGCTTACCTAATCATGCAATGGTCAATTGAATGATTCGGAGCTTCTATACGATGAGAACGATATTTGCAGAATACACTACAAAAACACAACAACATTGATTTTTATACCAATATGATTGGTATCTTCTTGATTACAAAGATGACCATAAAGCAATATTGAAAGTTTTCCTGCTTATATCCTTGGTGACATGCTCCCACCACTTAAATCACAGATTTTGAAGTGGGGGCTTCTTGCTCAATGGCTCTACTGAGCCAAGTATCTACAAGCTATCCTCGCGTGCCCCGCGATTCATTTTTACCCAGTTATGGGATATTTTCATTGTCTGGATACAGACACTTCCCATCTATCCTGCTAACAACATACGACGTGCTTCTTCACGTATATTGATTGCCGCATTCAGATCCCGGTCTATCCGATTTCCACATGTACAAAGATATACTCTGTCCGAAAGTTTCAGTTCTTTCTTTATATTGCCACATTTACAGCATTTTTTACTAGAAGGGAAAAAACGGTCTACACGTACCAATTTCTTTCCTCTCCATGTCAGCTTATATTCCAGCAATTCCCGAAACTTTCCGTAACCGTTATCCATGACACTTTTTCCAAAATGCATACACTGGCTCATTGCTTTCATGTCAATATCTTCTACTGCAACAACATCATATGCCTCTGCTATTTCATGACTCAGTTTATGCAGAAAATCTTTCCTCTGGTTTCGGATTTTTTCATGACATAATGCAACACGTTTTTTCTGTCGGTAATAATTATTGCTTCCTTTCACGCAATGGGATAACTTTCTCTGTTCCCTTGCCAGCCGCTCCTCACTTTTTCTGAAATATCCTTCATTTTCCTTCTGTATATCTTCAGAAAACACAGCCATTCCATGCATTGCATAATCAATTCCAAGTATCTTTGCGTCTTCATAATCAAATTCTTCTGCTTGGTTTTCACAGTCAGATTTTTCATATAATAGACTTGCATAATACTTTCCGGATGGTTCCATACTTATTGTTACGGATTTCAGGCAATATTTTTCTGGAATATCACGATGTTTTTTCATACGGATCCACTTCAACTTCGGAAGTTTTATCCGATAATCTTCTACCTGAATATTTCCATTGACCACATTTGTCGTATAACTTTTTCGGCTCCTGTGTTTTGATTTGAATTTTGGAAAGCCAATCTTTGGATCCCTGAAAAAATTCTTATATGCCTTTTCCAGATGCAGCTGCACATTTGCAAGTGCCAGGGAATCCACTTCTTTCAAAAACGGATATGCTTTTTTATACATCGCCGGTGTATTTCGCAGCATTTTTTTCGATGCTTCATATTCCCGTATCTTATCATTCAACATCTGATTATATAAAAAACGACAGCAGCCAAATGTTTTTGCGAGCAGAACTTCCTGTTCTCGGTTTGGATATATACGAAAACGGTAAGCTATGTTATGAGTTATTTTTTCCATATGATCAGCCTCGCTTTCCATCGTTTCGACTGATTATATTATACTATATCCCTTTAGATAGAACAAGTGTTCTGTCTGTATTTGCTGTATTTATTTTGCAATTCATCTCCCACCTGTAGAGGAGAATTCTTGCTAGCTCTTGTTAAAAATAGGGGAGTTTTTACAGCCCCGATTTTGTTCATATACGTTCATTATTTCTGCATAAATTCAAGCACTGCTTCTTTCGTCGGAATTGCAGGGATTCCACCTCTCTTTTGCACACACAATCCTGCAACTGCATTTCCCAAAACAGCACACTTTTTGATTTCTTCCCATTCCATTTTTTCAACATTCTTATTCATAGAAAGGATACTGCATAATACACCTCCCCAGAATGAATCACCTGCACCAGTCGTATCGACTGCATGTACCTGAAATGCTTTGATGATTTCTTTTCTGCTTTTTGTTGCCATAAGAACGCCCCGTTCTCCCAATGTAACGGCAACCAACTTCGGTCCCATAGCAAGAATTTCTTCTGCAGCCTGCTCATAACTTTTTGCCCCTGTCAGGAGAATACTCTCTTCATCCGATACCTTCATGACATCTACCAGTTCTACAACAGATTTCATTTTTTTCACTGCACACTCTTTACTTTTCCACAGGGATGGACGGTAATTCGGGTCGTAGGAAATAAGTACACCCGCTTCTTTTGCCATTTTTACTGCTTCGATCGTTGCGCTTTCTGCCGGTTCGTCTGTCAGCGATAATGATCCAAAATGAAAAATTCTGCATCCGGAAATTAACGTCTGATCCAGTTCTTCTTTTTTTAACTGTGTATCTGCACCCGGTTTTCTTGCAAAAGAAAAATTTCTTTCTCCATTTTCACCGATTTCCACAAATGCCAACGTTGTAAAATAACCCGGGTCTTCAACAATAGCATCCGTATTAATTCCTTCCTTTTGCAATGTCTTCTTTAAAAATTTACCATGCATATCGTTTCCAACTTTTCCAATAAAAGATGTATGATACCCAAAGTGGCTTGCAACAGTTAGAAGATTTGCCGGAGCACCGCCGGGATTCTGTTCGAACAATTTTCTTCCATCCTGACTGTGTCCTGCTTCCGTAAAATCAATCAACAATTCTCCCAATGCCACGATATCAACTTTTTCTTCCATTTTTCAGTTCCTCCACAATCTCGTTATAACGTTTTTTATTTAACCGGTAGAAAAATAATACAACCGCAGTCACAATCCAAAATACACCTGGAATCGTCGTAAATCCATGTTTCATAATTGAAAGTACAATTACATTTTGTGTCTGATTTGCAATATAACCATATTTTCCAAGTAATCCTGCTAAAAGTGCTGTTCCAACTGCCATTCCGATTTTATTTCCAAGTGAAATAAACGCATACTGAAACCCGTCATTTCTAAGTCCTGTTTTCCACTCCCCATATTCCACACAGTCCGGAATAATTGCATAGATTGCGGTATTAAATCCAGAGAAAAAGAACTGTGTCAGCCCAGATAATGCATAAAAAATAGCTGGTGATTCTTTGGCATTGAAAAAAAACATAGACAACATAGAAATTCCTGTAAATAAAGCAAAGAGAGATGCTACTCTTCCTTTGTTATTCAACTTGCGGAATAATGGTTGAAAACAGGCTGCCCCGATGATAGAAGGAATAATGATGCACATCGAATAAGTTGTGTAGTAGGAGGCGTTCCCTTCCACATATGTAAAATAATACAGAATATCTGCGTTTCTGCCATATAATGTTAATCCAAATAATATCTGTCCTGCCAATGCAAGAAGATATGGTCTGTTCTGCATGACTGCTTTCAACTGTACCTTTACAGAAATTTTTTGTTTTTCCGGAGTAATCACTGCCTCTTTCGTCTTCGCAAAGCAGAAGAAATGACAGGCTGTAAAAATACATCCATATATGACCGCAACCGTCAGATATCCTGTCTTTGCACTGTGACTGCCGAATTTGCTGAGCAGTGGAACTGTGATAATATTTAACACACCAATTGCAATCATCGCCGCAACCGAACGGGATGTATTTATTTTTGCACGTTCATCAATATTCTGGGTCATAGCACCACACAAGGTTCCATATGGAATATTCACACAGGTATACCCCAAAACCAGCAGACAATATGTAATTACCATATAAATGATTTTTCCATTCTGCGGCCAGTCAGGTCTTGCCCAGAATGTCATGACAAGAAGAATCGCTGTAATTGGTGCCGCTACTAACAACCATGGACGGTACCGTCCCCATCTCGATTTTGTTTTATCCGTAAGTCCCCCGACGATTGGGTCATTGATTGCATCCCAGAATCTTGAAAAAAGCATAAGTGCTGACACAGCCGCCATACTGATTCCAAACACGTCTGTATAGAATATCATCAGAAAATTACTGACGAACATCCAGCTGAAATTACATCCAACATCACCAAACCCATATGCAATCTTACTGATCAACGGTACTTTCCCATTTTTGTTTTCGCTTCCCATATGAACTCCTTACTTTTCACTGACGTTGATAATTACTTTCATCGTTGTCTCACGGTTATCATCAATATACTGGTATGCCTTCAGATAATCTTTAAAAGCAAATGTCTTTGAGATAAGCGGTTTCAAATGCACTTTGCCCTCATTTACCAGTCTGATTCCATCTATATAATCATCATGGCGGTACATCATCGTGCTCTTAATGTCAAGTTCGTGGTCATTTGCCACTGCAAGATCTACTTCTGCCATTCCTGCAAAAACAGCCACCAGTACGATCGTGCTTCCTTTTCTTGCATATTTAATTGCCTGTCCCATTGTGATATTGTTTCCGGCACAGTCGTAGATTACATCCGCCTTATCCGCTCCAAATGCTTCGATCATTGCCTCACCGAAGTCTTTATTTTTGGTATTCACACACACATCAATTCCACATTCTTTTGCCTTTTCCAGTCTAAGATCACTGATATCTGTGATCATCACTTTCGCTGCCCCCATTCCTTTTGCTGCCTGTGCCACGAGATTTCCGATCGGTCCTGCGCCAAGGACTGCAATATTCATGCCAGCCACATCGCCCATCTGTTTTGCACCATGAACTGCCACCGCAAGAGGTTCGATCATAGCTCCTTCTTCATAGGACATATCTTCTGGAATCGGTGTTACTTTCGATGCATCCACTGCAAAAAACTCAGATGCTGTTCCTGTCGTCTGAAATCCCATTACTTTTAATTCCTCACAAAGATTATACTTTCCATGACGGCATGGATAGCAGTGTCCACAATATACCTGCGGCTCTATCGTCACCTTCTGTCCAACATGAAACTCTGTGACATTTTTTCCAAGTTCTGTGATCTCACCTGAAACCTCATGTCCCTGTGTTACCGGATATTTTGTAAACGGATGTTTTCCATGATAAACATGAATATCTGATCCACAGACACCAATATTCATAATCTTTACCAACACCTGGTTTTCCTTCACCTCCGGAACCGGAACCTCTCTGAAAATAATTTCTCCTGGATTTGTCATTACCTGCTGTAACATAATTGTTTCCTCCTTTTTTATATTGTTTTATTTCATGTTTTATAAAATGTTTTATTAAAGTAATTACATTATTGTCCTGTAAACACGATTTGTCAATATATTTTTTCATAATTTTATATATTTCATAATTTCAAAATACATTTTTTGTGTATTTTTCACAATCAACACGCAAAAACGGAAAGGAAACCGTAGTTACTGTTTTCTTTCCGTTTTTTACTATAATATCTTTTTCTAATTTTACACAACTTCTCGTTTTTCACACATATAAAGCGGACATCTGCATTCGCTTTGCAACCTGTCAGTGGGAGCTTTTAACTCTAACAGACTAAACATCCCTTTACCCAACGCCTAATGCCCTACGCACCAGATGCGGTGGACTGCTTATCTGCGTTCAAAAAATTTACAATTCTACCATATATTTTGTAAAAAAGTATTTCGCGGCTCCAACAGCCGACGATTCTTTCTTATACGTACAATTTTTCAAGTATGAAACATCATGTTCAAAGCCATTATATGCCATCACTTTTTCTCCCAGTGGTATCATATAATCTGACAATACCCCTCCCACATCACCTCCTAGTATGATATCCATATCATATGCCATCCGCAGATTTGATATCAAAACAGCAAGATGATCCAGATACTCATTCCATGTCTGCAAATTTTTTTCATCACCACTTTCAATTTTTTTCATAAATGCATCCAGTGACTGCCTGTTATCTTTTGTCAGTACACTTGCAGCACAATATGCATCCGCACATCCTGATTTACCACAATAACACTTTCTTCCACCGGGAACGAGTATCATGTGACCAAACTCCCCTGCTTTCTGGTTCTGCCCTCGAAACAGCTTTCCATCTATGCAGAATGCGCCTCCTAAGGTATGGTTCAAAGACAGATATATCGCATTTGGATACTTTTGCTTTTTTTCTGCAAGCATTGCAGCATTAGCATCATTTTCAAAATATACTGGAATTTCCAGAGCCTGCTCTAAAAAACGCAGACTATAATTCTCTATACCTAAAGCATGGGATTTTAAAACGATCCGTTCTTTCTGATCAATAATTCCCGGAATCGCCACTCCAATCCCAAGTAGCGTATCCTTCGCTAATTCGCCTTCAAGAAAAGTTTTGACCTTTTGTGCCACCTCTGTACAATAGGATAATTCTACTGTAAATTTTAAACGGATGCGATCTTTTTTTATAATCTCATCTCCAAGATTTACTAATACCATTTCTATATGATTCGCTGTAATCAAAATTCCCATTGCATGACAGTATGACTTATTAATCCCTATACTTTTTGCCTTCCGTCCACCGGTCGAAGCATATTCCCCAGTTTCTTCCAACACCCTTTTTTCTAACAAGTCATTCACATTTGCTAACACAGTCGGCATACTCAAGTTTAACTCTTTTGCGATTCCCGCCTTGGATGTAACATGATTGTTTAGAACATAATTAATTATTTTTTTTCTTGTTATATTTTTTTTATCTTTATTTTCCGTTTCCTCACCCTCTTTTATTAAATAGTTTACAAAAGAATTATATGCTTTTTTATTCTTCTTGTAAAGTAATGTTCTATAATAAAAATTTGCTGCATTCAGAAATACTACTTTTAAGAATCAAATTTACCGAATACCCACTCACTATATTTTTCATTCACGTTATCTCATCATAATTACTGTGGTAATTCTTTGCCAAAATGGAAATTCAATTTTACAACTTTCCAAACATTCACTCAATTCCAACTCAATTTCCCCTCAATGCCTTTATCCTCCGATTTTCGTATGCTTATCCCACAGCAAAGCAGTACCACACCGGTACGACCTGCTGAATCAATCAATACGAAAACGGAGGCATTTTTTATGCGAGAACTCAGAAACACCAAAATCATTGCTGTAGATCATGGCTATGGCAATATGAAAACAGCAAACACCGTCACCCCAACCGGCATCAAAGCCTATGAAACTGAACCAATCTTCACCGGGAATATTCTGGAATACAACGGCATTTACTACCGGATCGGCGAAGGACACAAAGAATTTATGCAGTGGTTTCTACAGCACTATGGGATTGTCCGACCACCTAGCATTCATTTGATTTGTTAATTAGAATTGCTCTCAAAGCAACAATTATCTTAACATTCCCCAAATACACTCCAGTAATGTTAGTGCAAGGATAATGTTAATAACACGGAAATGCCGCAGATAAAACTTCTGAATCAGTACGCCCAAGCCAATCCAAGTACAGGTTGCGATCGTTCCGATTGTTGCAATAACCAGCTCCAAAAACAGCAAAGCCGGAAAAGAGGACATATATCCTACAACATAACCCGTTAGTGCGGTAACTCCGAACATATAGATCTTCACATTGACAAATTGCAGCATGAAGCCTTTCAGAAACGATGCCGATTGCTCTGCGTTTTCTGTTGACGGCTTACTGAAAACAATATGAATCGCAAGCCACAGGATATAGGCTGCTCCGATGTACTTCATCACTTCCATTACATTTGGAAGCAAAGAATTAACCCCATATACGAAAATTGCGCATAAGATTTGTACTACATAGTAGCCTGCAAAAATTCCAAAGAACAGCGGCTTTCCTTTTTTATATCCATAATTTGTTACGGTATTTAATGCCAGAATATTTCCCGGCCCCGGAGTAAAGGCATTTATAACGCAATAAATCAGAAAATTGCTCAGTACCGCCATAGGCATAATCATCAACCACCTTTCTGCTATTATTATATCAGCAAACAGTGGTACATACATAACACCTATTTTATATGATTATCCATAGCCTATGACTATGGATTGGCTGGAGCATATTTCCGTAATTCTTCCAGATAGCTTTTTCCAAGCTCACTTAATTTCTGATTTTCATTCAGCACATATCCAATATGCATTGTTTCATTTTCTGCAAGCGGAACGGAGATGATATTTTCTCCGTTCAAATATTTCGGGAAAATGCCACTTGAAATAGTATAGGCATTCAGTCCGAGTATGAAGTTGACAATAGCCCCTCTATCATTGACCCGAATTTCCTTATCCACCGGGATAGAGCTGAATAATTCCTCTGAGAAATAGACAGATTCATATTCTCCCTGTACAAAGTTTAGCCGTGGATAAGGTGCAAGGTCATGGACGGAAACTACTTTTTTCGATACCAATGGGTGATCTTTTTGCAAAAAAACATGAGGCTTTGCTGAAAACAGCTCGGTAAACACCAGATGGTTTTCCTCTATCACTTTCCGCATGACGACTTCGTTTTCATGCGATAAATAAAGGATGCCTAAATCACAGACACGATTTTTCACATCATCCAATATCTGATGTGTTCCGGTTTCATTATAATAAAAAGCGTATCGTTCTTGTCCAAAACGCTTAACTAACTCCACAAAAGCGTTTTCCGTAAAAGTATAGTGCTGAGAAGATACCCCAAATGTCACTTTCCCCGGAAGATTTGTAACATATCGATCCTCCAGCAGTTCCATCTGCTGTATCACCTGACGAGCATAACCGAGAAATTCAGCACCATCATTTGTCAGAGTAATTCCGATTCTACTGCGGAGAAAAATAGTGATACCAGCCTCTTTTTCCGTTTCTTTGATGGAATTGGACAGACTTGGCTGTGATATAAAAAGCAGTTTTGCCGCTTCGGTAATAGAGCCAACTTCTGCTACCTTCAAAATATATTTTAATTGTTGAACCGTCATTTCTTCATCCTTTTCATTCTTACAAATTCCTCAAGTTTTTGATTCTCTTCATACATTCATTATAGCTTTTATCATCCATTTTATTTGCCCCAAACAGCCGCTGCATTCGACCTTACAAGCAGTTCTTCCACAGGCAGACCAATCGGACAAATATCATGACAAGATAACGACTTCCCGCATCCTTCAAAAAATCTCTTCTTATATTCAGCAGAAATCTCATTCAAATGAGTGCTTTCCTGTTCTTCATTCAGAATCCGAAATGCGTTGACTGCAGCAACAGTGCCTGCGAAAGTCCCATTTGCAGAGAAGTTAGGACACACTTCAAGGCAACAGCCACACATCAGACAGCGTGCCGACTGGTATCTCGGTTCATGTGTCCACGAACTCATATAAGCTTCACTTTCAAGCCAAAGGTTCAGTTTTTTCAAATTTTCAAACAGATTTGACCGGTCAACGGTCAAATCTCTTACAAGCGGAAATTTGCTTAAAGGTTCCAAGATGATTGTAGAACCTTTTAACGTATGTAGAAATGTAGAGCATGCCAACCTCGGACGTTCGTTAATCAGCATGGCGCAAGCCCCACATTTTCGCACCATACAGCTACATTCCCAGCTAATGGGAGTAACTATATTTCCTGAGTTATCTTTCAAAGGGGTTCTACTGTTCAATTCCTTTAGAACAGTGGCAACAGAGCTGTTTTTGCTTCCGTCATACTCAAATTCCTGCCAATAACTGTCTGATTTCTGACTCTCCTGCCGCCTGATTCTTATTTTATATACCAAGTGAATCACCGCCTTTCTGGAACAGGTACAAAGGAAATCTGTATCTGCTTTCCATCAAATCTGGCTACCGTTGTTTTAAGGTAATCATCGTCATTGCTCTTCGGATAATCCTCCCGCCAGTGTGCACCACGGCTTTCTTTTCTTGCAAGAGCACTCTTTAGAACTGCCATGCCAAGCAATGGAAGATTTCCTGTCAGCGCTTGTACCGTTTGAATCCCATTTAACAACGTATTCTCATTTCTGACAACGCCCATAGTCTCCTGCATCACTTTGTTTAATTGCTTTATTTCTGAAATTTGAGACGCTGGTGGAAAATCTATCTGTGTCGCACAAGATAGATCTACTACATCTGCCTGTTCGCATGCTGATTTTGCCGCAACACGTCCTCCGTATAACGCTCCTAACAGAGAATTTCCACCAAGACGGTTGGCACCATGATATTGGGCACAGCATTCTCCGGCAGCGTAAAGATTCTGAATCGACGTTCTGTGCTGCTCATCCACCAGAATGCCTCCCATAAAATAGTGAATTCCCGGTAAAACAGACACCGGTTCCTTTCGTATATCTTTATGCAGATAGGTCATACAATCGTCTGCCAGACCAGATAGCTTATTTGAAATAATCTCCTCCGATATTTCCGTCATGTTAAGAAATACCTCTGATTCATGGCTGACCTTCCATATCTCTCTGGCGGTAATATCTCGTGGCATCAGATTTCCAAGCTCCGGGTATTTTTCCTCCATGAAATACCATTGTTTTCCATCTTTCATGGCAAACAACCTGCCACCTTCCCCTCTGGCCGCCTCGCTGATGAGCATGCGTTTTCCACCACATTTCACAGTTGTCGGATGATACTGGATCATCTCGCCATTTGCCAGAGGAACACCAAGCCGGAACAATTCTGCAGTGACTTCTCCTGTATTGCTCAGCGAACCCGTTGTATTTCCAAACAATCCGTGCATACCACCGGTGGCAACAATAACCGCATCCCCCGGTAATTCCACAGTCTCCTGACTGTATTCATCCCTGATTACGCAGCCACAACAAATATTGTCACACAGACGAAGTGTTAGGAAAGAATGATGGCTGAACCGTTCTACCATACCAGATGCTTCTTTCCTGCGAACAGCGTCTATCATAGCTGTCATGATCTGCTTCCCGGTATCGCTCTGCGCAAAAGCAGTCCTTTTCTTTTTCTGCCCGCCAAAATTCCGCAGATCCACATCATCATAGCCGCTCATGTTAAATTGAACTCCAAGTTTTAACAGCCAGTGCACCAGCTCCGGTGCTGCCTGTGTCATTCCCCAAACTGCATTTGGGTCTGCCAGACCGCAAGCCGCCTTTATTGTATCTGTGAAATGTTCTTCGGGACTGTCGTTTTCATCTTTTGTATTCAAAGCTGCGTTGATACCGCCCTCCGCCATAACAGACTGCGCCCGCTCTGATGGAAAGGAGGAAACCAGTTTTACATTGCATCCATTTTCCGCTGCCTGCAAAGCCGCTGAAAGTCCTGCCAGTCCAGCGCCTATAATAATAATTGTCTTACTCATAGATATTGCCACCCAATATAATAGAAAATAACTGCGCCCGCTATAAACAGAAGGAGCACCGAAAGAATCAAATAAATATCACCCCTTCGTTCTTTATAACTGATGATTCCCAGCGATACGAGCAATGGGCGGATATTGATAAAAATATGAACAAAGATTGCCGCCACGAACAAAAGCTGAGTTACCATCTTTACCGTTGTAAAAGGGAACAAAATATATGTCCCATTCTGCACCTTTCCAAACAAGCCAATATGGAAGAACAGCAGGATCAGTATTGCCAGCCCACTGGCTCGTCTCGCCCAGAATATGGCGTTCTGTTTCAGATACATTTTTCCGGATTGCTTCGCTGTCTGTAAACTCTGAACTGTCAGGATGACACCAATCACCGTATGCACAACAAGAAAACCAACACCAATCCATGCAAGAAGTTTCCCTGCGCTACTTCCAACTCCGTTCAGCATAAAGCTGCCCATGATTCCATGAATCATAAAAATGAGAAGCATTAAAACAGACAAAATCGTATTCCATTTTCTCATAAATTCCCGCTCACCTCATTTCTTCGCTGTCCATGATCATATAGTCCATCTGTGTTAGCGTTGTAACGTCAATAAAATCATCCGATGCCAGGAATACATCATACTTTCCACTTACCACTCTTGATAGCATCATTGTGTTACTGTACTCTTTCAGATCTACGGAAAAACCGGCCTGTTTCAACCTGTCACAGAGTTTCTTAGCATAACTGACAAGCGGATAATCCGTCTCAGATACATATAACCGAAAACTAATGTCCGTTTTCATGAGATCTGTTTCATTTGTTTCCGAATCGTCCAGTGCCAATTCTTTTAATTTATTCCGGGTGTTCTCGTTGTCGAGACCATCTGACATCATATTAATACCGAGAACATAAGAGCCTTCCAACTGTGCGGAGGCTTGAGCCGCATTTTTTGACTTCGGTGTTGCTCCTGTGACTGCATCAATCATAGAAGGCGGTGAATGTAAAATGACACCAAAACCTACAAGAAAAGCAATCGTAACAACTAACAGAATCAGTTTTCGTTTCACATTCCCACCTCATTTCCTATTTTTTCAAAATTCTCATTGCGTTCAAAACAGCAATTATGGTAACGCCTACATCACCAAATACAGCTTCCCACATTCCCGCAATACCAAGAGCGCCAAGAATCAGGAACACACTCTTAATCCCAAGAGCAATCACTATATTCTGCATGACAATCTGTTTTGTCGCTTTTGCTACTTCAATCGCGTCCACCAGCTTAGACGGTTCATCTGTCATCAGAACTACATCTGCTGCTTCAATGGCCGCATCCGAACCAAGCCCACCCATTGCAATACCAACATCTGCACGGGCAAGGACAGGAGCGTCATTGATACCATCACCAACAAAAGCCAATTTGCTTCCCGGTCTCTTTTTACTGTCTAAAAGCTCAACCTTTTCCACTTTTTGGTCAGGAAGCAGCTGTGCATAATATTCATCCAACTGCAATTCTTCTGCAACGGACTTCCCAATTTTTTCATCATCACCGGTAAGCATGACTGTTTTTTCCACGCCGATATGTTTCAGGTCAGAAATTGCTTTTTTACTGTCCGGCTTCACTTCATCTGTTATCAAAATGCATCCGGCATATTGACCATCTACTGCTACATAAACCTTTGTACCAACTTTTTCACAGGCTGTGTACTCCACATGCTCTGAATCCATAAGTTTCGTATTGCCAGCATAAACTTTCTTCTTTCCTGCCATGGCACTGATTCCATATCCGGAAATTTCCTTGTAATCAGAGATAACTGATTGGTCAATTTCTTTTCCATAAGCAGAGAGAATGGATTTTGCAATAGGATGGTTAGAAAAGCTCTCTGCCTGGGCCGCATACTCCAGAACCTGTTCTTTTGAAAATCCATTTGCCGGCAGAATATCCGTCACATTGAAAACACCTTTTGTAAGTGTTCCGGTTTTATCGAACACAATAATGCTGACATTATTAAGCGCCTCTAAATAATTACTTCCTTTTACAAGAACACCTCGTTTAGATGCCGCACCAATCCCTCCGAAGAAAGTCAGCGGGATTGAAATGACCAATGCACATGGGCAAGATACCACAAGGAAAACAAATCCTCTGCGAATCCACTCTGTCCAACCTCCACCAAGAAGGATCGGTGGCAGAATTGCCAGAATAGCTGCTAAGATTACAACAACAGGAGTGTAATAACGTGCAAATGTAGTAATGAAATTTTCTGTTGGTGCTTTTCTACTGGACGCATTCTCCACAAGATCAATAATCTTTGAAGCGGTAGATTCACCAAATGCTTTCGTTGTCTTAATCATTAAGACACCCGTCTGGTTCATACAACCGGAAAGTGCTTCGTCTCCTTTATGAACACTTCTCGGAACTGATTCTCCTGTTAAGGCCCTTGTATCCAGCATAGAATCTCCATCCAATACCACACCGTCTAATGGAATTTTTTCACCAGGCTTTACAATAATAATCTCACCAATGGAGATATTTTCTGGAGATATGGTAATCAATTCCCCATTTCTTCTTACTGTAGCAGAATCTGGACGTATATCCATTAAGTCTGATATAGATTTTCTGGAACGCTTAACAGCCAATGACTGAAAAAATTCACCTACCTGATAGAATAGCATAACAGCAACTGCTTCTGGATATTCACCAATGACAAAAGCCCCAATCGTAGAAACACTCATCAAAAAATGTTCATCAAATACACGCCCCTTTGAAATGTTCCTCACAGCCTGCCATACAACATCTCCACCAAGAATAACATAAGAAACAATGAGAAAAGCTAACTCGATAGGCAGTGGCACTTTCGCAAAAACAGTCAATGCCATACCAATAGCATAGATTGCTGCACCAATCGCTAAACGAACTGTCAACTTCTTGTCCTCATTGTTATAGGATGTATTGGTATCCTGTTTTTTTGCAGGTATATAGTATTCCTGTGCAATTTCGGAAACTTCTACATCTGGCTCATGGCTGTGGACAATCGTTTCAATCTGACTGGCTATTGTATTTGCGGCAACTGGAGCAACATTGATTGTCAGCGTCTGCTTCATCAAATTTACAACTGAGGATTGTACTCCATCCAATTCTCCGACTTCTTTTTCAATTTTTGCAGAACAATTCGGACAATCCAATCCTTTTAACGAATAACTCTTTGTAACATTCATAACGGTTTCTTCCTGAACTTCCACATCTGGCTCATGACTATGAACAATCGTTTCAATCTGACTGGCTATCGTATCTGCGGCTGTCTGAGTAACATTGATTGTAAGCGTCTGCTTCATCAGATTTACCACTGAGGATTGCACTCCATCCAACTCTCCGACTTCTTTTTCAATTTTTGCGGAACAATTTGGACAGTCCAACCCTTTTAATAGAAATATGCGTTTCATGATAATCTCCTTATGATTTGTTTAATTGTTCAATTACTCAACTATAATATTAAAAAATATTATTTCTGCCAAAGATGCTCAAATCCCTTGTCAATAATCTCTTTCACATGATCATCTGCCAGCGAGTAGTAAACTATCTGTGCTTCTTTACGGAATTTTACCAGATTCGCTAGGCGTAATGCCTTTAACTGATGCGAAATTGCAGATTTTGTTACCCCCAGTAGCACTGCAAGATCACATACACACATCTCACTCTGTTCTAGAGCGTGTAAGATTTGTACTCTAGTTCCATCTCCAAATAGCTTAAACAAAGAAGCCAACTGGATATAATCATCTTTTGGCTGCATCTTGGATTTCACATCATTCACAATATCCTCATGAATTACATCGCAATTACAAATATAAGACGTTTTTGACATATATCCACCTCCAAATAATAATAGTTGAACAATTACTCAACTATTATTATACTTATTTTTAAATTTATGTCAATAAGCTGATGTTAGTTCCCCATAAATTTTACAAGTGACATGCTCCCACCACTTAAATCACAGATTTTGAAGTGGGGGCTTCTTGCTCAATGGCTCTACTGAGCCAAGTATCTACAAGCTATCCTCGCGTGCCCCGCGATTCATTTTACCCAGTTATGGGATATTTTCATTGTCTGGATACAGACACTTCCCATCTATCCTGCTAACAACATACGACGTGCTTCTTCACGTATATTGATTGCCGCATTCAGATCCCGGTCTATCCGATTTCCACATGTGCAAAGATATACTCTGTCCGAAAGTTTCAGTTCTTTCTTTATATTGCCACATTTACAGCATTTTTTACTGGAAGGAAAAAAACGGTCTACACGTACCAATTTCTTTCCTCTCCATGTCAGTTTATATTCCAGCAATTCCCGAAACTTTCCGTAACCGTTATCCATGACACTTTTTCCAAAATGCATACACTGGCTCATTGCTTTCATGTCAATATCTTCTACTGCAACAACATCATATGCCTCTGCTATTTCATGACTCAGTTTATGCTGAAAATCTTTCCTCTGGTTTCGGATTTTTTCATGACATAATGCAACACGTTTTTTCTGTCGGTAATAATTATTACTTCCTTTCACGCAATGGGATAACTTTCTCTGTTCTCTTGTCAGCCGCTCCTCACTTTTTCTGAAATATCCTTCATTTTCCTTCTGTATATCTTCAGAAAACACAGCCATTCCATGCATTGCATAATCAATTCCAAGTATCTTTGCGTCTTCATAATCAAATTCTTCTGCTTGGTTTTCACAGTCAGATTTTTCATATAATAGACTTGCATAATACTTTCCGGATGGTTCCATACTTATTGTTACGGATTTCAGGCAATATTCTGCCGGAATATCCCGATGCTTTTTCATACGGATCCACTTCAGCTTCGGAAGTTTTATCCGATGATCTTCTACCTGAATATTTCCATGTAATCTTTATCTTTTACATCCAGTACCACCAGTTTATCAATCTCTGATTCCGATAATCCCTGTTCTTTGTAAAGCTCATGTATCTGCTGGTATGCCTCTTTAAAAGGTTCTGATCCATAGTATTCTTCGCTTCCCAGCGTAACATTTTCCAATTCATCTCCGGATGTATTTTTTTCTGTATTTTCTTTTTTCTCATCTGTCTTCTGCTGTACGGTCTGTACCTGGTTTATAGTTTGTTGATTCTTCTTTTCATCCCTGCCAGGTTTTGAAAAGTAGATATATACCATGATTACCATTGCTAAAATAACAACTCCAATAATTGTAAGTACTAATTTCCGCTTTTCCATAAATACACCACCTTCTTTCAGTATGAACCTTTTCGTTTTCTCTTACCTGTTTTCTTTAGAAACACTCCACTATAATATCCAATAAATGCTATCAATATCATTACTGACAGATAATCCAGCAGAAAAGGAAAGATCCCCTTTTCATAATCATAAAATACAAAATGCATCCTCATAATCAGATAATCTCCTATCTGTCTCCTGGGAAATATATTTTTCCATACTTCTGTATGATGCAATTCCGTCACTTGTTCCGACACAGGCATAGGTTGGCGTGAACATGATAACAGTCATGATGATTCCTCCAAGAGCTATCCTCTTTATCTGCATATAGTATCCTCCATTTTCACTTCAGCTAAAGTATAACAAAACGAGACTCCATTAGAAGTCTCGTTTTGTTATTCAGTATTAACCTTTAGGTTTCTACTCGCATGTATTCAATTTTTATTTTACCTTGTTAATAGCATTTATCAGCCGCTTAACCTTAATGGACGGTTTTTTCGAATGAAGAATTCCAAACGGCATAGTATAATCCCACTCTACTGGAATGATTCTGATCAGTGGATGAACACTTTCCCAGCTCTTGAATGCCAGTAATACCTCATTATTGTTTTCGCATCGGTTAAATGCTTCTACATTGTACAGATTAAAGTCTACAATATTGATTTCAGGATGATTTTTCATCATATCATCCCTTAGTATATCGCCATAATAACTCCATCCTCTTTGCATGAGCATAAGATTTTCTCCAGCCAGATCATCAAGTGTAATTTTTTCTTTTTTTGCCAGCCTGTAATGAATTGATACCGCCACACAAAATGGTTCTCTTGAAATCTCAGTGCCATCACAGCATCTGAGTTCAAGCATTGTTTCATCAAAGATTCCAGCTATCACATCAATATTCTTTCCCATATTAGCCAGTATCTCTCTTGCATTCTCTGGTGTATTTTCAAATGTAATCAATCTAAACTTCATCTCCGGATATATTTTCTGTATCTTAGGCCAAAGTTCCACAAAAACTTCCGGTGGCGTCATCGGAGATATTCCAACACGAATGATTTCTTCATTATGATTCATTGCTTCCTGCGCCCGTATCAACGATTCTTTTGAATATTGAATCAGATATTTTGCATCCTGATAAAGCGATTTACCAGCTTCCGTAATAATAAGACCTCTGTGTGTTCTTTCAAATAATTGCAAATTTAAGCTGTTTTCCAAAGAATTTATCTGTTTAATAACCGCAGGTGCACTTATATATAATTCTTCTGCCGCTTTACTAAAACTTCCAGCTTCTACAACACAGATAAATGTATCAAGTTGTGGATTATACATCATGTAATTCACTCCTTTGTTCTTATATACACGTTAGCAATAATGTTTTTTATTTCTATTGCATCCCAGTTATCATGCCAGCGGTTCATGGCGCTCGGATATTGTCCTGACCATTTTTCGGTAGCAGTCTTTAACTGTTTTCTGGCAGCTTCTTCATCAGCAGCTGTATCATAATACATTTATGCTTCTGAGAACTGGTCTTTTCCTACAAAGCATAACGGACATTCAAAATCTTCTGGAATATCCTCCCACTTTGTACCAGGTGCAATACCACCTTCTGGATAGCCCTTCTCCTCATCGTATTCCCATCCGCAAGCATCACATACGTATTTCATTCGTTATTCCTCCTTGTAAATATATTAATACACAGCCTATATTACTGTTATATTTGTGTTGTTCTGTAACCTTAATATGTATAAATGCTTTTAGCATTTCCATAATCCATGCAGGTTACAATATGCATATACTTCTTCTACCTGTTCACCATCGCAAAGACAAAAATCTGCTACCGGCTCCTGCCCTGGATTTAACTGTTTTCTGTATATTCCCTGGTTTGTATTTAATGTAATCCACTCAATGAAATGTTCTTCAAGCATTGGATGTTTTGTCTCTCCGACCACAACATGAACATGACTGCCTTCTATCGTATATACAGGTACATGCTTCTCGACAGCAGCATCTGTCACTCCGGCTTTTAATTCCTGCATAGGTTCTCCGCAACAAATTACAGGTACACCCTTATCCTTTACCTTTTCAACAATGTTTCCACAATGCTTACAAATATAATACCTTACTTCCATGCCTTTTTCTCCTTCCATGTGTAAAATTTATAATTCAATTATCTCCATAATCTTTTTCAATGAATCTGCAGATTCCTTAAGCTTTAACGCTTCCTCGCCGCTTAAATTAATAGGTATATCAGACTCAATACCATCTGCACCTACAATAGCTGGCATACTTAACGATACTCCGTCAATATCATATACTCCATGAATCATGTGTGATACAGGAAGTATTGATTTTTCATCTCTCATAATCACTTCGCAGATTCTTTTTACAGACATTGCAATTCCATAATATGTAGCATGCTTTTTATTTATAATCTCATAAGCACTGTTCTTGACTGCTGTAGCTATTTCTGCCGTGTTTTCCTTGTGCTTGTAATGTCCACGCATTTCACACATTTCACTTAATGGAACACCAGATACATTGGCTGATGACCATGCTACAACTTCGCTGTCTCCATGCTCACCTACTATAAATGCATGAACACTCCTGCTGTCCACAGATAAATGCTCGCCAAGCTTATATCTTAATCTGGCACTATCTAACACAGTACCTGATCCAATAACCCTGTTTTCTGGAAGTCCTGATAACTTTATGGCTACCTGAGTCAGAATATCTACCGGATTCGCGACTACAAGCATGATACCTGCAAAATTTCTCTTTGCTATTTCAGGAATAATTGACTTAAATATTGCTACATTTTTATTTACGAGATCAAGCCTTGTCTCTCCCGGTTTCTGTCCCGCTCCGGCAGATATGACAACAATTGCAGCATCAGCCACATCATCATAATCTCCGGCATATATTTTCATCGGACTCGCAAATGGAATACCATGACTGATATCCATCGCTTCTCCTTCTGCCTTGTTCTTATCTGCATCGATAAGGACAATCTCTGTAAACAAGCCACTCTGCATCAGAGCAAATACCGATGCAGAACCAACAAAGCCACAGCCTATCATTACTGCTTTTTTTGAATTAATCACTTTCTTCTTCGTAATAATCTCATCTCCTTAATAATTCTCTTCATGTACTTCAAAATAGCTCTGTGGATGATTACATACCGGACATACTTCAGGCGCCTTAGTTCCTACTACAATATGTCCGCAGTTACGGCATTCCCATACCTTAATTTCGCTCTTTTCAAATACCTGTGCAGTTTCAATATTCTTAAGAAGTGCTCGATATCTTTCCTCATGGTGCTTCTCAATCTCACCTACTGCCCTGAATTTTGCTGCAAGCTCAGGGAATCCTTCTTCCTCAGCTGTTTTAGCAAAGCCTTCATACATATCTGTCCACTCATAATTTTCGCCTTCTGCCGCTGCCGCCAGGTTTTCCTTTGTATCACCAATTCCTGCTAATTCCTTGAACCACATCTTTGCATGTTCTTTCTCATTATCTGCAGTCTTTAAAAACAATGCTGACATCTGCTCGTAACCTTCCTTTTTTGCTACAGAAGCAAAATAGGTATACTTATTTCTTGCCTGTGATTCCCCTGCAAATGCCTCCTGTAAATTCTTCTCTGTCTGTGTTCCTGCATATTTGTTTGCTACCATCTCTTTTACCTCTGTTTTCTTTACTACTTTTTCAAAATCTGATGCCGGGTGCTTGCACAAAGGACATATAAAGTCATCTGGTAATTCCTCGCCTACATATTCATATCCGCAAATTCTGCAACGCCATATTGTCTGACTGTCCTCTGTTTTTCCAACCTCCTGTGGCTTAGGCTTAATATTATTCTGATAATAATCATATGTTACTGAAGGAACATTGCTTAAAACTTCCATATCGGTTATCTCACCGATAAACATCGTATGTGAACCCAAGTCCTCTGTTTTAGTAACTGTCACAGAAATGTATGCATTTGTACCTTCTGTAATATAATAAATACCATTTGTGCCCCTGGCACACTGCTCAAATGCTTCAAACTTATTGGTATCTCTTCCTGATTGGAAGCCAAAATGTTTGACCAATTCAAATTGTGCCTTCTGACTTAAGACTGATACAGTAAATTTTCCGGTTCTTTGAATCATATCATGCGTATAATTTGCCTTATTTACACAGATACTTAACTGGTTTGGTTCCGAAGCTGCCTGAATGGCTGTATTAATGATGCATCCGTTATCTTTTTCTGCTTCTTTAGCGGTCAATATAAACAGTCCATAACTCAACTTATACATTGCTTTTCTATCCATGCTGTTCCTCCTTTACCTTCTCCCTGCATTTCGGGCAAATGCCTTTAAATGAAATATCATAATCCACAAATTCAATTCCATGAGTGTTATGAATTCTTTCCAGCAAATCCGGTATTTGATCCATATCCACATCAAAAACTTCACCGCACTTTATACATCTTACATGGTAATGATTTTTCAATGTAAAATCAAATCGGTTCGGTCCATCCGGAACTTCAACCTTTCTTAATGCACCTTCCTCTACCAATATATCAAGATTTCTATATACAGTTCCTTTTCCAATTCTTGGATATGCTTCTTTTATAAATTCATACACTTCATTTGCCGTAACGTGTCTTCTCATTTCGTATACGGTATTTCTTACAAGATCTTTTTGAATAGTATTTCTCCTACTTGTCATTAGTCCTCCTTATTAGGATTAGTTCTTAATAAGGATTATATACCACTATCATCCTGTTGTCAATAAAAATAGTAATAATTCTCATTATTATAAAAAACTGCCAAACTGAGCATCTTTTACCTGAATAACTATTTTATTTTTCGTTCAAATACATATTCTGAATCTGAAGATAAATCAGACCTAAATGCAAAACTGCACCCACAATATCCCTGAGTGCAGTTTTTTATCAATCAATATTCTAATGTTTCTCCATCAAGTGGAATATCAAGAACAAGTATCCTATACAAATGCACTTTCCTCTTTTGCTTTCTGCAAATCTTTTAACACTGTTCCTATATCTCCCAAAATAGCAATCCCCTTATCTTCAATGAATTCCGGCAAAAACTGATATTCTGAATTTACGGAGATATAATATGCATCTTTCAAGCTGTTTGTCAGTTCCCAAAACGGTTCCTGTATAAACATCGGTGTCATGCGCCCTACTCCAAGTTCTATAAAGAGAATTTTTCTATCTTTGTTCTTTTGAATGTATTTTGAGATTTTCTCATATTCTTCTTCGTATTTTTTCCCTTGCAGAAAATTCCCATATCCTCTTACCCACGGAAACATTTCCTCACCACAATGAGGGCAGCGAGGAATCAGTTCATCCGGCACCATTGTTCCCTCTCCCATAGCCGCAATCATATCTGCCACAGGTTGTACGGCATCCCATGTTTCATCCTGACAACACTGGGAACACTGGAAGAAACGATGATCTCCCTGAATCTCACTGACCTTTTCTTCCGGATAAATCTTTACAAACTGTGTATCCTGATTAGTCGTTAAGATATGAAAATCCTTTCCCTGCAAAATTCTATCCAAATCCAGATATGGCTCTCTGATAGGAGCATTTTGTGTAGTATTTAAAAAGGTTGCCACATATCCCCAGTGTTCATTTCTTGTAGAAAACCGATGCATCATTCCGCTAAAAGCACCTTTGAATCCATACTTATCTGCAAATTTTCCAAAATGCTCACGAAAAGAAGGGGTATCACTATAATAAAAGTCACCACCTCCAGCTGCTGATAAACCGGATGCTCCGCCTACTATGATACAATCTGCCTCCTGCACTCTGCGAACAAATTCCTGAATCTGTTCCTCATAAGGAAGTGGTTTTTGTTTGCTCAACACTACAGCAGTACCGCCGGATGCATAGGTACTATAGTGTCTGGAATAGTTCATTTGTGTTTTCATTACCAAATTTTCGTAACAGCTCATTTTTTTCATTCTCCTATCTCACAACTGTAATATCTTTAACTACCTTACTTAGTCTATCTCAGGAGTTATATCCACCGATTGGATTTTACATTGGAAAAAATCTATCCAGTCTTTTAACAAAATAAGCATAATTTACGGCGGGCAACTTGCCCGCCGTAAATCTTTAAATTATGCTTTGATTTTTCCAGAAAATATTTTACTTACTTTGTTTTTCATGAGTATGAATACAATTTTTACTTATTTCCGTATCTGCGAAAACTCTTATAAATAAAAGGCAGTAAGGCTATTGCCATCACTGTATACATTACCATTACAAGCGGAATTTGTCGAAATACACAATTCCCAATCTGATAAATAAGTGGGACTTTTACACTTGCCTGTACATTTGTCAAAATTGTTGGTATCAAATTAAAAAGCGTTGTATACCCAGAAAATGCCCGTCCTATAAATGGCAATAAGCAATATAAAAAGAACGGTATGCAAACAGCGACACTAATTGTATGCATTTTAGCCGCTACTAACATAGACACCACAGCCGCCAACATACTGGCTATAAATCCACATACAACTGTCAACAAATAGTATTGTCCATATGACATAATGTAAATACTATATGCCTGATACATTTGATAAGGTGTATTCATACCACTGGTTCCCATAATTCCAAAACAAATCACACTAAGTAATATAATTCCCATACAATAAATCATAACTGTCGTAGCTATTCCTGCCAGTATTTTTGTTTTAACAGCTTTTGTACGTCCATACTTTGTAGAGAAAAATACTGCATCTGCTTTTGTCTGAAAATCATCTGCAAATATTCCAGCACAAATAAAACCAACTATGATTGCCAGAATAATAGAATACGTTTCTACATACATAATCATAGTATCCCACGAACTATAAGATTCGTATTCTACTGGTAATTTTATTTCATTATATTTCTTTTCCAAGTATTTTTTCTGAACAGAAGTCTTTCCATATTCTTCTGCCATCTTTTCCATATTTTTATGATAAGTGTCATAGAACTCTTGTATATTTTCTTCTGTAATTTGATTTAGAACACTTTCATCATATTCTGCATCCGGTGTTAATACCGATATTATAAAACCCCTAATATCATCTATCGGTTGTAATGTCGTTCCATAAATCGCATTTTCTTCTGAGGATTGTGTCATCGCATTTTTATTTTGTTCTATAACTTTTCCAAGTTCATCTTCTGTCAATGTACCTTTCCATGCTCGTCTGTTATCTGTAAGTTTTCTTGTTGCCATAATTCCAGTACTAGCATTTCCATTCTCATCCACATAACGATTACTTGTAACTGCAAATCCGCTAAAAATGACAGCAAGTATCAATGCCAATCCGATTGCAAATACATTAATTTTCTTTGAAAAAATTCGTTTTAATTCTAATTTAAGCATCTTGTTTTTCCTCCGATTTTTCTCCAAAATAAAATAGAAATGCATCTTCCAGATTTTTTTCTACAGCCACAGCATCTTCTGTTGGCTTTTCTATTGAAATAATTCTAAGCTCTGCTCCGGTTTTTGTTGTTTTTATATTTCCAACCAAATATTCATTCATATATTTGTCTATCATATTTCTCGAAACATTACATTGCCATACCTTTTCTTTCATAGAAGATACTAAATCTTCCGCAGTACCTGCATAAAAAAGTTCTCCATCTTTCATTAACATAATATTATTCGCAATGTATTCAATATCCGATACAATATGTGTAGACAAAAGCACCAAACGCTCTTCCGACAATTCACTAATTAAATTACGAAAACGTATTCTTTCATTCGGGTCTAATCCAGCGGTAGGTTCGTCCAGGACAAGAATTTGCGGATCGTTTAACATCGCCTGTGCTATTCCTACACGTCTAACCATTCCTCCAGACAAATTCTTCATTTTTCTTTTACTGAATTTTTCCATTCCTACTTGATTTAATAATTGCTTCACTTTTTTTCTGGCAAACGCAATTTTTAACCCTTTTATAGAAGAAATGTACATCATATAATCATATACGGTCAAATCTGGATAATATCCAAAATCCTGTGGTAAATATCCCAGAACTTCTCGGTATTCACCTCCTAGTTTCCATATATCTTTACCATTCCATAATATTTGTCCTTCTGATGGTTGAACAATCGTACAAAGCATACGCATTAATGTGGTCTTTCCTGCTCCATTTACTCCAAGCAGTCCATAAATTCCTTTTTCCATAACACAATTCACTTTATTAACAGCATTTACTTCTCCGTATTGTTTTGTTACATTTTTAAATTCTAATTTCATACGTGTAATCCTCCAAAATTTTTTCATCAAATACCAATGACTTCTGAACACAAAAAATAAAATATACAAAAGTCAATATCAGCATAGCCACCCATACCGGAGTTACAATTTTCTGATAAATAACATCATTTGCAACAATCATCATCCATAAACCAACCCATACCAGACAGGAAAGCACTGCTATATATTCTGATTTTTCCCATCTGCTGTACAATACACGAAAACATATACAACATGAAACATTTACCGGAAGCAAAAAATTAACCACCAAATCACTTAACGAGAGTATTGTTGTTTGATATGTAATTGCCAAAAACACCATAACGATCACCAGATCCACTACTCCAAACATTAACATTCTTGCTGTACAAATCTGACGCAGTGTGTAATAAGACGCCTGCTCAATCTCAATCGCACCATTTCTTCTGTTTTTCCAAATTTCCGGGACAATCAGAACCACAAATATGGTGGCAGATATTCCCATAATCCTCATCATATCTTTTATGTCTGACGTATAATTACTCAACCATATCCATAGACACATAAGAACACAACCTTGTAAAATCCACCATCTTTTTTTTATGAATTTTGTCTGCTCATACAAAAATTCAAAATAAGATGTTCTATGCGATTGTTTCGATAAAATTGACTCTGACAAAATATTCTGACATACTTTTACTGTTCTGTTTTCTGCTTCAATCCTTACATACTTTTCTTCAATCTCCTCTTTATATTCCTTTATTTGTTGCTTATAATTCTTCATCTTTTTTCACCTCCAACTCTTTCATTAAAAGTTCTTTTGCCCTTCCGATTCGATATTTTACAAGAGAAAGTTTGATATGAAGTAATTCTGCAATTTCTCTTTGCTTCAATTCCTGAAAAAAATATAAAACTGCCGTTTCTCTAATTTCTTCCGGTAACTTTCTCACTGCCTGTTCAATAGTTAATCGGACTCCTAGCTCTTCTACATGATTTTTACTACAGTCCTCTGATTTTAGCAGTTCCTCTGATGGAATATCTTTTTTCTTTTTGTAATAATTTTTAACGGTATTTCCGGCAATTGTATAAAGATAATTCTTAACTTTTCCATATTCTTTATATCTATATAAATTGGAAAAGAAACGTGTAAACACTTCTTGTGTCAAATCCTCTGCCTCATAGGGATCATTGATATGTAGCAAACAATATTGATATATACTTGAGTAATATTTTTTGACCAGTTTTTCACACGCATCTTCATCTCCTGCTCTTGCTAGATGTACTAACAAAGAATCAGTTTTGTATTCCATTCGCAAATTTGCCTCCCTCTGTTTTCTAAATAATATAACAATCCTACTATAAAAAAAGTTAGGATTTTCTTTTGTTTTTATTTATATTTTTCTAAATATTCTTCCAAACATAAATTTTCTTCTTTCATTATTTTAGCGACAGTCGTTCCAACATAACGGTAATGCCATGGTTCATTACTAATTCCTGTTATATCCGTTTTATCTTCCGGGTAACGTTTTACAAACCCATATTTATATGCATTTTCGTCTAACCATTGATATACTTTTTCAGAAGAACATTTGTCGGTATCCGCATTAATATCAACACTCAGTCCTAATTGGTGTTCGCTTGTATCGGGAATTGCAACATATTTCTCGGCTCTTTTTTTTGCTTCTTTCGCAGAATATCCTTGTTTTTCATATTCATTGATTTTCTCGTCCATAATTTTTTGTTGTTCTTCTGTTGTTCGATATCCTTCTCTAACAAACAGTGCCAGCCCCTCAGCTCTTGCATCATTAAACATTTGTTGTAATTCTGGATAAATCCGTGAATCTACTTTTTTACCATTCGATAATTCTGTCAATTCTACTTGATAATTATTTGGAATATAATGATTTCGATCGACCAAAATAAGATTCCATTCACCCGAAGTGTCTGCAAAGGACTTTTCTGACTGCGAAATTTTCGGTAATGTTAATTCTCCAACCTGCACATCGATTTTTATTGTTCTCCACATTACAACGGTTATTATGATAGTCATTAAAAGAATGAATACTCGTAAAATATTCTTTCTTCTACGATTGCTGTATCTTCTTTTGTTCATTTTCTCTCCCACACTTTCATTATCAAAATATTTCTACTTTTAATATAATTAACAACCAAAACGACAAAAGAGTTAGTATCTAAACTTATTTATCAATAAAAAGTTTATTTTTTCTCAATTCCAGCTCAATTTCCCCTCAATGCCTTTTTCCTCCGATTTTCGTATGCTTATCCCACAGCAGAGCAGTACCACACCGGTACGACCTGCTGAATCAATCAATACGAAAACGGAGGTATTTTTTATGCGAGAACTCAGAAACACAAAAATCATTGCTGTAGATCATGGCTACGGCAATATGAAAACAGCAAACACCGTCACCCCAACCGGCATCAAAGCCTATGAAACTGAACCGATCTTCACCGGGAATATTCTGGAATACAACGGCATTTACTACCGGATCGGCGAAGGACACAAAGAATTTATCCCGGATAAAGCTATGGACGAAGAATATTATCTTCTGACACTAATGGCTATTGCAAGGGAACTGAATGTCTTTTCCATCCGTGAAGCAGATGTTCATCTGGCTGCCGGACTTCCTCTCACATGGATCAGAAATCAAAGAGAAGCTTTTCGTTCCTATCTGCTCCAGAATCCAGAAGTCCATTACCTTTTTAACGGCAAAGAGTATCATCTCCGCTTTGTGGGATGCAGCCTTTACCCACAGGGGTATCCGGCTATCGTAAACCAACTAGGAAATTTCAAGGGAACCAATCTCCTTGCAGATATCGGAAACGGAACCATGAACATTCTGTATGTCAACAATAAGAAAGCGCAGGAGAGCCGATGCTGGACAGAAAAACTTGGTGTAAACCAGTGCATGATTGCCGCAAAGAACGCTGTTCTGGACAAATTCGGAGTGAAAATTGAAGAATCCACAGTAGAACAGATTCTGCGGTTTGGAACAGCTGACATTTCAGCACCATATCTGGATTGTATCAGTTCTATTGCCAGACAGTATGTGGCAGAACTTTTTTCCACGCTCCGCAAATATGAATACAATCCTGACCTGATGCGCCTGTATGTAGTTGGCGGCGGTGGATGCCTGATCCGTAACTTCGGAACGTATGACAAATCACGAGTCACCATCATTGATGACATCTGCGCCACCGCCAAAGGTTACGAATCTCTGGCTTATATGAGCCTGAAAAGGAGGGGATAAACCATGCAGAACAATATCCGCAACACCAACCTGCGCTTTAATCTGGGCAAAGAACAGCAGCGGAGAGCCTGGGAATATTTACAGACAATGGACAGGCAGGATTTTAAATCTTACAGTCAGGTAATCTCTCTTGCACTGGTAGATTATTTTGACCGCTACTACCGCACACAGGCTGATCCTTATCTGGAAACAAGAGAACGGGAAGAACTTTTTGTGAAACAGATTGTAGATGCAGTGGAAAACAGTCTGAAACAGGCATTGCCACTTTTTCTTTCCGGACTGACTGCAGGCATGGCGCAAAGGGAGCCCCAAATCAGGGCGTCCTTTCCAACACCTGAAAATTCACAGCCAGATAGTGATGTAGACTGGGATTTTCTTGGAGAATAACTGATTGGAGGTGAACACATGACGGACTTTCTGACAGCAGACACCAACCTGCCATCTTATATGATGTTTCCCCGTTTTCTTCTGGACATGGAAATAAACGAAACTGCCAAAATGCTTTATATTATCCTGCTCGACCGGGCAAGGCTTTCCCAGAAAAATGAGGGCTGGTCAGATATCAATGGTCATGTGTTCATTTACTTTACAATTGAAGCACTGGCAGAAGTTCTCCATAAAAGCCAGATGACGGTTAAAACTGCTCTGGCAGTACTGGAAAAACAGGAGCTTATCTTCCGAAAACGGCAGGGACCCGGACAGCCCAATCGGATTTATGTAAAACTCCCAAAAGAAACCATCCACTATACAGACAGATTTCTTTCCCTAAGACAGACAGAAAACTGTCCTATTGACAGACAGGATTCTTTCCCTGATACAGACAGAAAACTGTCTGGTAATAAGAAAGAGATAAAAAAGAACAATTTAGAAAAAAGAGGGAGTAAGGAGCCACTCTCACCCTATGGAAAATTTCAAAATGTTTTTCTGTCAGAAAAAGAGCTTGAAGATATCCGGCAGACAATCCCTGACTGGAAGGATTATATTGAACGCTTATCCGGTTATATGGCTTCTACCGGAAAGCAATATCAGAACCATGCAGCTACCATCATCAGTTGGGCAAGACAGGATCATCCTGCTTCCCGGCAAAGGAATTACGAAAGTGAGGAATACGAAACACTATGACAAGATTTACAGAAAAAGCAACCGCTATAACACCAAACAGAGAGATTCAGCCTGATGAATATTTTAACGAAACAGACCACCTGATCTACTGTTCCAAATGCAATACGCCAAGACAATGCCGGCATGAATTACAGGGAAAGGTTCTTATTCCTTCCATCCGCTGTAAATGCCAGCAGGAAATCTTTGAGCAGGAAGAGGCCCAGAGAAAACTTCATGAAAAACAAATGGAAATAGAGCATCTTAAAACCAGCGGCTTACAGGACAAAGCACTCTATGACTACACTTTTGCCAGGGATAACGGCATCAATCCGGAAATAAAACTGGCACACAATTATGTAAGTAACTGGGAAGAGATGAAAGCAAACGCTTCCGGATTTCTCATCTGGGGTGATGTAGGTACTGGAAAATCTTTTTTTGCAGGCTGCATTGCCAATGCCCTTCTGGAAAAAGGCGTTCCTGTACTGATGACCAACTTTTCCCGGATTCTGAATACCCTTACCGGAATGCATTTTGAAGACAGAAACCAGTTCATCAACAGCTTAAACCGCTACAGTCTTCTGATTATTGATGATCTCGGAATTGAGCGGAACTCTGACTTTGCACTGGAACAGGTATTCAATGTGATTGACAGCCGTTACCGCAGTAAAAAGCCCCTGATCATAACGACCAATCTCACTTTATCAGAGCTGAATAACGCCGCTGATATCGCACACAAACGAATTTATGACCGCATTCTAGAGAGATGTATTCCTGTCCGTATCAATAACCGGAATATCCGTCAGGACAACGCTTCCGCCAATTTGAAAGAGGCGAAGAAAATCCTGCTAAGCAATCCTGATTTGAACCAGAATTGAAACAACGGAGTATAACTCAATAGTTATTTCTCACTGGCAGTGGTGCTACTTTCTTTTCATATTCATCACCAGAAATATGCCACTGTCAGTTATCCGAAACTATAGTACTAGACCAGAAGATTTTGAAACCAAAATTGCCCGGATACGGGCATAAAAAGGAGGTGCCAGATATGGCAGATAAAAGGACAATAACACCAGAAGAAAAGGCACTTTTACAGGCAAAGCACCGTCAGGAAGAAGCTGAAGCAAGAAATCGGAAAAAAGAGCGTGATGCCAGAACACACCGATTAGTCCAGGAAGGAGCAATTCTGGAAAGTATTGTTCCCCATATTAAAGAAATGGATTTAGATTCCCTAAAACGGGAGCTGATGATCCGGTTACGGGGAATGTAAACGCACAAGTTCTACTCCCGAAGGGCGCACTTACTCACCACCTGATAAATCAGGCAGTGGTATCCCCTTCGGGGCTCGTGCGCTCTGCCGAGGGCTTTATCCGCTGTTGCAGGCAACATCGAAAGGAGGTGCCAGATATGGCAATTTATCATATGCAAGCCAAAGTCGTCAGCCGTGGTTCCGGTCGGTCTGCTGTTGCTGCTTCTGCTTATATGAGCTGTAGCCGCATGTACAATGATTATGACGGCATCCAGCATGACTATACCAGAAAGCAGGGGCTGATCTATCAGGAGGTGATGCTTCCTTCAATGGCTCCATTGGAATGGAATGACCGGGAACAACTCTGGAATGCTGTGGAAGAAAACGAAAAGACCAAAGACAGCCGACTTGCAAGAGAATTTGTTGTCGCACTCCCCGTTGAGTTGGATAAAGACAGCAATATTTCTCTTCTTCAAAATTTTATTCAAAAGAATTTTGTAGATATGGGAATGTGTGCTGATTTTGCCATTCACGATACAGATGGTCACAATCCCCATGCACACATTCTTCTTACTGTCCGACCACTAAATGAAAATGGAACATGGCAGTATAAAACCGAAAAAGAATATCTCTGTATCAAAGATGGAGAAGAAAAAGGATTTACTGCTTCTGAATTTAAAACTGCTCAGAAACAGGGATGGGAAAAGCAATATCGCTATAAAGTTGGGAAAAAGAAAGAATATCTGACTTCCTCTGCCGCACAGGAAAAAGGATATGAACGGATTGATAAACACCCCAAGAGCAGCCGATATGGCAGACAGAATCCTATTTCCGAACAATGGAACAGTGATGAACAACTCCATATCTGGAGAGCAAACTGGGCAGATGCCGTAAATAAAATGCTTGCACGTAATCAGATAAATGCCGCCATTGATCACCGCAGCTTTGCAGCTCAGGGAATCACCGAACAGCCAACCATCCATGAAGGCTACATTGCCCAGAATATGGAAAAGAAAGGCATGATAGCAGACCGCTGTGAAATCAACCGTCAGATTCGTGCGGATAACAAAATGCTCCGAGAATTAAAAGCAAAAGTAGCAAAACTGGCTGAAGCTGTAGAAAAGTCTATTCCAATAATTGCAGAAACCTTGGAAGCAATCCGAAATCACATGATTTTTACACAATATCATTTGCTCCACAATGAGATGCAAAAAGAAGTGATCCATGACTGGATGAATCATTTTAATCCAATACTGAATAAATACAACACCGTTAAAAAGAAACTCAAAGCTAAAGTTACAGAGCGGAAAGAACTGAATGTGAAAAAAGAGAAAACCAGTATTTTGAATCCCATCCAGCATATAAAATTGAATCAGCAGCTTACCACTGTTACCGAAGAAATTGAAGAACTGAAATCAAGGAAAGAGCAGCTAATCTTCCAGGCACAATGCTCTACCGATAAAGATATGACGAATCTATCCAAGAAATACGGCCAGATGAATAACAATCTTGATATCCTGGATTCTCAGGACATCTCGCTCAAAAAACAGCTTGAAAAAGATGCTGCCGCTTTCCGGGAAGAAAAATTTCGTCCTGAACCTGAACAGTATACAGAATTACTGGACACCAGAATCCAGATACGTCCTGATTTCCGGGATAAGCTGATCGAGCAGCTCAAAGGTACTTTTGGTAAGTATTATGACTATCACCGCCGTGATATTGCCGCCAATGAAGTGGATTATCTGAATGTTGAAGATCCTGATGTCTTCTCCCATCGTGCCTGGGAACTTGAATGTCAGAGGAAACAGGAGATGCGGCGAAATCAGCCTGCTTGGGCTAAGAAAAAGTCCTATGATATGGAATTGTAATCATCTTCGAGTAGATAATATACTCTTACAAATCTCTTGTTCAAAAATAAACTCCTTTCAAAAAGGCGTATGGAAATCAAAACTTGAGGGTGTAAAAATTCTTGTGTCTATGGAAAGTAAATCTTTCTGATAAGAAATAGATATGTAAAACTTTGCTGTCGAATTAATGATTATGCGGCTGTCGAATATATCTTTGTACTTACAGTATTGCCATGTAGGAAAATTATATACATCATTTTCGATTTTTTTGCATGACAAGTAAGGCATCATGATTATTGCCTTTTGTGGGCTCTGCCCACACCCGACCTCTGGAATAGGATCGGAAATTTCTGGCAATAATATAAATGCCGAAGGAATAGACAGAGAGCAGGAATGAGGGGCTTAAAAGAGCTTCCCCATTCCTGCTTTTCTTTTCTCTTACAGATAAGCAGTGAGCCGTTCTCCGTAAAGGACTATCAGCTGATTCAATACCTGATCCCAGTTCCGGTATCTCTGCGTCCACTTTTTGACTACGTTCTCGCTGGCAAGATACAGCATCTTTTCCAATGCAGAATCGCTTGGGAATACGCTTTTCGTTTTCGTGACTTTCCGATACTGGCGGTTCAATCCTTCTATGATATTTGTCGTGTACATAATGCGTCTGATATCATTAGAAAACTGGAAAAAGGAACTTACATCTTCCCAATTATTTTCCCAGTTACTGATCGCGTACGGATATTTCTTCCCCCATTTTTCTTTCATGTTCTCCAGCTCTGTTAAAGCGGCTGTTTCGTTCGGAGCATTGTACACTTCTTTGAAATCCGAGGAAAACTTTTTCAGATCATTATAATTTACATATTTGAAAGAATTGCGTAGCATATGGATCACACATCTCTGGATCTCTGCCTGCGGATAAACTGCCTGAATAGCTTCTTTAAAACCCGGAAGACCATCCACGCAGAAGAAAAGGACATCTTTTACTCCGCGGTTCTTAAGATCATTAAGCATTCCAAGCCAGAACTTACTGGTTTCATTTGCGCCTACTGTGATGCTGAGGATATCTTTGTATCCCTCCACTGTAACGCCAAGAACTACATACGCAGCACGACTCAGGATTCTGCCATCCTCACGTACTTTATAATGAATACAGTCCATAAAGACAAACGGATAAACCGGGTTCAGAGGACGGGACTGCCATTCCTTAACCTGAGGAAGTATCTTGTCTGTGATCTTGCTGACCATTTCAGCTGACAGCTCAATTCCATAAAGATCCTTGAGCTGGTCGTGGATGTCACGTGTACTCATACCACGGGCATATAAAGATATCACTTTTTCCTCAATCCCGGAAATATCTCTCTGGTATTTAGGGATGAGTTTTGGTTCAAACTCACCGTTACGGTCTCTTGGTACGTCGATTTGAAATTCACCGTATTGACTCTTTAAGTTTTTTGTAGAATGACCATTTCTTTTATTGTTTGTCTGTAGATCTCCCTTATGGTTTTTCTCGTAGCCAAGAGTTGCATCCAGTTCTGCCTCCATCAGTTCCTGCAGGATATCCTTGAAACTGTCTTTCAGAAGCGTGTATATATCTGCAACGCTATTAATGTTGTTTCCTGAGATGATCTGTCGAATTTGTTCCTTTGTAAGTGCCATAAAAAATACTCCTTTTCGATAAGAATTGTCATATCTGAATTCTTACCAAAAAGGAGTTATTTTTTACCAAAAACACAAACTATTTTACACTACCCAAAACTTCCATACGCCTTTTTATATTCTGCTCTTCAAATTGTCTAAAAGTTGACTAAAAATATATCACCGTTCATATGATACAATAATTTCTTTGCTATCTGCTGTTTTATAATCAATTGTTCCCAAATTACCAATCAAATCAAATGTCATATCTGCATTAACCTGCAATTCATCTTCAAGCTTGACTGCAGACGGCTCATCTTTTAGAAAAACTGTTAATCCATAAGGCTCTGTTTCAGACTGTATCTCTATACTATCATATGAGTATCCCTCCGGATACTCTTGACCGCTTACAATATTTATAACATTCGAAGAATCTCCTACATAATCTGTCTTATACTGCGATAGATCAGGAATTTCGTACAGATTTTCTTTTTTTCCACACGCCGAAATCAACATTATTGACATGGCAACTAACATAATTGCAAGTACTTTTTTCTTCATAGAAACACCTCCCGAAAGCTTTATTCAACACTTTTCGATTTGAGTAAAAGCCCAAGGGACTTTAATGTCCCTTACGCTTTTCTCTTTTCTGTCGCTGTTTCAGTTCAAACATTCGCTGCTCTTCTGCCTCTTTTTTCTTGCGTCTTTTCTCTTTGCGTTCCTGCTTGTTCTGTTCCTGCTGTAATTTCAACGCCTGTTGCGATTTTGTACCAATGCCTATTTCCAGCATCTGTTTCTTTGCTTCCCGCTGCATCCGTTTCGGATTTCTTTTGATATCCTTTACAACAGTTTCAACAACCGGACTGAATTTCAAACTGAAATAGCACTTTTGAATATATTCCTGTACTTCATAATCTTTTGGCTCTGCACCAAATGTTACCTTTGCCACAGATAATTTACCATCTTCGATGCGTTCAAAGATTCCCACCCAAAACGGCTCTTCAAAAAATACTGTCAGCTTTCCATTTACTTTGTCCATAAGAATCCCTCCTAAAATTGATTGAACAAAGAATGGACAACCCGGAGGGGCAGGTTACTTACCCTATTTATATAGGACGGCCGGGCTACCTACCGGCTCTGGCACATCAAAGATGTACGTTGCGTTTTTATCTTTGCGTTTATAATCAAGCCATATGGCACGATTAACTTAATTCTGTAACTTCTAAGTTACGTTCCTCCAAAATATTCTTCTTACTTCATAAGATTCTATCTTCTGTTCAAATCATACCATATGATTAATGCATTTTCTATATACTTTCTACTACAATATATTTATGGTTAATATCCCTTACAGCCAGTAAGGAATTATCCATCTTGTTGCTTAAGCTGTATAATGATGGAGCAATCGGTATATCGAATACTTTCTTGGACTCCGCGTCCGTAATTAAGACTGATAACCAGCTCCTCATTCGCAGCGTTCGTTTTATGCAGGTTGAATCGCCATAGGTGCATTCGCGTCACACCACAGTAGATTGAATAGGCAATGAGTAAAACTGGTACTTATCCATTGCAATAATCTTAAGGAGTGACAATTTATGAACGCAGTAGGTATCGATGTTTCAAAAGGTAAGAGTATGGTTGCTATCATGCGACCTTTCGGTGAAATTGTTTCCGCACCTTTCGAAATCAAACACACAGCCAGTGGTATCAATTCACTTGTAGAACTCATCAACTCTGTTGAAGGTGAGTCCCGAATCGTGATGGAGCACACAGGGCGTTATTATGAAGTCCTCGCTCATCAGCTTTCAGAGGCAAATCTTTTCGTCAGTGCCATTAACCCAAAACTTATCAAAGACTTTGATAATGATTCTCTTCGTAAAGTGAAATCTGATAAAGCAGATGCTGTTAAGATTGCCCGATATACTCTTGACAAATGGCAAAATCTTAAACAGTATAATGTTATGGATGAATTACGCAATCAGCTCAAAACCATGAACCGTCAGTTCGGCTTTTACATAAAACACAAGACGGCTATGAAAAATAATCTTATCGGCATCCTTGACCAAACCTATCCTGGTGTCAATACTTACTTTGACAGTCCTGCACGCAGTGACGGCAGCCAGAAATGGGTTGATTTTGCATCTACATACTGGCATGTAGACTGTGTCCGTAAAATGTCCCTGAATTCCTTTATCGACCATTATCAAAACTGGTGCAAACGTAAGAAGTACAACTTCAGCCAATCCAAAGCTGAGGAAATCTATGGAAAAGCAAAGGAACTTGTTCCTGTACTTTCAAAGGATGCCATTACAAAGCTTATTATTAAGCAGGCTGTAGACCAGCTTAATAGTGCCTCTACAACTGTTGAGTCACTACGCACTCTCATGAATGAAACTGCATCCAAACTCCCGGAATATCCTGTCGTTATGGCTATGAAAGGGGTTGGAACTTCACTTGGTCCTCAGTTGATAGCTGAGATCGGAGATGTTTCCCGTTTCACTCACAAAAGTGCTATTACTGCATTTGCCGGTGTAGATCCCGGTGTTAATGAATCGGGAAGTTATGAACAAAAAAGTGTTCCAACTTCCAAACGAGGCTCCTCTGATCTTAGAAAGACTTTATTTCAGGTAATGGATGTCCTGATTAAAACGCATCCGCAAGATGATCCTGTTTATCAGTTCTTAGATAAGAAACGTGCTCAAGGCAAGCCTTACTATGTCTATATGACTGCAGGTGCCAACAAGTTTCTAAGAATCTACTACGGACGAGTGAAAGAATATCTTTCATCTCTTCCAGAATCTTAATTATCCACTAATATTTTCAGGCCAGCACTGGTGTGGTGGTCTTATTTTGATACCTAATTTTCAACCTGTATAAAATTTTCAATGTTCTTCAATTTAGCCTTGACTTTTTATTTGCAGGCTTGATAACCAGCAAAAAGCTCCCGAAGGAGCTTTCCACGTTTTAAATGTACGCTAATTCGCTTAACACAATCTCTTCTGCATCATTCCTTATTTCCCATGAAGAATGTTGTAAATTAGTAATATCCACAACGATAGCAGGTAATTTAATTATTCGTATTTTTTCCCGATAATGTAAATCGAAACTACCATACCACCTAATATCATAATTAAGAAAATTTTATTTAAAATATCCCATAAAGCTATATTGAGACAATTGATTATTATAATACCTGCAAGAGGATATAGAACAACCGTTGCAAGTGTCCAAATTTTTAAAGTTGTACAGATGTACATCCAATTTCCATTGTTAAAGGATAAACCCACTAGATGTATTCTAAAAATTCCTTGTGAAACATAATTTATCTTGTTGGCATCATAATATGTTGGTAACATGTCTTTGGCAAAGAAACAAAACCATGCACCAAATAAAAGCATTAACCCTGTAACCAGCAATATATCACCTTTCATCTCTGCTATTGAATTCCCAGATGCAACTAACATAATAATTTCTGTAATAGACATTAAAAAACATAGCAAATATGCTAATATCCAGTTTTTTCTATGCTGATGAATAGAATTCCTAACAGCCATATCGAGAGAGCCTACTACCAATTCCTCGACTTCTTTTGTATCAATATTTTTCTGTGTATCTATTTTTTCTCCACGTAACAATTCTGTAACGGTAACATCTAATATATCAGCTATTGGTATGAGTAATACGACATTAGGCATACTAAGACCCGTTTCCCTTAATTAAAGATATTGTTGGGTAAAAAAGAAAGGTCAATCGATTTTGCCGATAAAGCGGTAGTAGATTTCTACTTCCTGCTCACGACTTCCATCCTCGCCCTTGACAGCTTCGTGGACGGTTATTTTTTCAATTAGAGTGTTCAGAAGTTCGGCGGTCAGCGCCACAGGGTTGACATACTGTTTCATCAGGGCAATCCACTTTTCAGCGTCCGCTGCGGTCTGTACGGCGGCTTCCATCGTTTCGTGAAGCTGTCTTATTTTTGTTTCAAGCTCCTTTTGCTCGTTCTGGTACTTCTCGGACAGCATATTGAAGTTATACTCGGTTATGCGTCCGGCAGACCAGTCCTCATACATTTTAGCAAACAGCCCGTCAACCTCGGCTTTACGCTTCTCTGCCTTTTTCAGCTCCGCAGCCTGCTTTTTCTTCGCAGAGTTTCTTTCCCTGTCGCTGGCATTGAGCAGGCGTTTCAGCAGCTTGTCCTCGTCTTTCTGTGCCAGCATAGACCAGTATTGCAGTCTTGCAAGCACATAGGCATACAGTACATCATAGCGGATATAGTGCATGGAACACTGGCGTAATCCCTGCCCGTTCTTGCTGCAATGGTAGTACCCGTATGGGTTCTTATTCTGCTTGTTTTCCCCATAGGCTAAAGACCATCCGCAGTCTGCACATTTTATCAATCCTGCGAAAATCTGTGTCGTACCGTTTCTGCGTTTCCTGCGTCTGCTTGCAATCAGCTCCTGAACTTTTTGGAACACTTCTTCAGAAATGATGGCTTCGTGGGTATTTTCCACACGATACCATTCTTCCTGCGGCTTCCGCACCTTTTTCTTGTTCTTGAATGAAATGTTGCTCTGCTTGTTGTGAATGCTGTGACCGATGTAGGTTTCCTCTTTCAAAATGCTCTTGACCTGTGCTATCGTCCACGCATAGGCTTTTTCTGCGGGCGCACCGGCGTAGATATTGGCGAAAGTCCCGTATCTTTCATAGTTCAGCCAGCCGGGGGTAGGTACTTTTTCCTCCACCAGAATCCGTGTAATGCTGGCGGCTCCACGCCCGTGTACAGCAAGGTCAAAAATCTTCTCTACAATCCAGCGTGTTTCCGGGTCGATCAGAAGATGACCTTTTTTGTCCGGGTCTTTTACATAGCCCAGCGGTGCATAGGCTCCATAGTGTGCGCCATTGGCAAATCTTGTGTGCATGGCAGCCTTGACCTTTTTGCTGGTCTGTCGGGCGTGCATTTCATTCAGGATGTTTAAGAACGGTGCAAGCTCGCTTTCTCCGTTGATGGTGTCCACATTGTCATTGATGGCAATGTAGCGTACTCCCTTGCTGGGGAAATAGATTTCCGTGTACTGACCGGTCAGGATATAGTTTCTTCCCAGACGGGATAAGTCCTTTGTGACAACGCAGTTGATTTTCCCGTCCTCGATGTCATCAATCATCCTTTGGAAGCTTGGACGCTCGAAATTTGTCCCACTCCATCCGTCGTCAATGTACTCGTCTACAACGGTCAGCCCATGCTCTGCGGCATACTGTCTAAGCATCATGCGCTGGGTCTGGATACTGCCGCTTTCCCCCTGTAATTCATCGTCACGGCTCAATCTCAAATATAGTGCAGTGTTATAAATCGTTGTATTGTATGGTTGTTTCACGGTTAAAAATCCTCCTTCTAAAAGAAACAACCCACGCTTATACAATACTCGCTGGTACAAGTATATCATAAGCGTGGGCTGATTGACAGTCGTTATTCCGTATTTTTTCAGGAAGCGGCGGCAGCGTGCTGGATCACATCTTCCAGCAGGCTGTCAAGCGGCTTCCCATCCTGTGCGAAATGCTCCGATACCTTGATACGGACTTTCCCCATGACAAAATACTGGGTGCCGTCTTTTTCGGTAAGCAGGGTGCCGCTGTTTTTGTTATTGCTCTCGTTTTTGCTTTTTGCCATAGGCAGTTACCTCCATAAATGAAATATGCCCGACAAGGGAATGTCAGACAGGTGTACAGCCGCAGACTGTCTCCGTGTCAACCAAACCGTGTCAACCGGCAGAAAAGACTTTGAAAACAATCCATAGGCGCTCTATTATTACTTTTTACTTTTTCTTTGATTTCTTGGTTGACATGGTTGACAAAGGAGAGAAATGCCCCAAATATCAGGCTTTTCCCCGTCAACCGGCTGTCAACCAAAGCGTCAACCAAACTGTCAACCGGTGGCTTTTCAGAATGGAAGTTCCATTTGCCGGGCTTCTTCTTCCGTGATTTCCTGAAAACCGTCCCCCTCCGGCGGAGCTTGGTTGACACGCTCCCAGCCTTTTTGAGAACCGTATTTCTTATACCGCTTCGGGCTTTTGTAGGCTGCCCAGCCCTGTATGATGCCGCCCGCAATGCCGGTATTCATAATCTCGCAGATTGCCCGTGTCTCCCAGTCTGCCGGGGAATTTAAGTTTCCCAGTGCTTCCTCATAAAGCTGTTTGGAGCATACCCTGTCGCCGGTGTAGTCCTCCAAATAGGCGTAGATCATGCCAGCCTGTGTGTCCTCCTGCATAAAGTCCTGCTGGTGGGCGTTCAGGTATCGGTTCATTTCCATGCTGAATGACAGCTTATACTTCCCACTGCGATAAACCGTCATGGCTTCCGCCCACATCTGTTCGATATACGCCCTCGCCGCCGCTTCATCGTCCAGTATGTGAACCTCCGCCCGTTCCGGGTACACCGTCACGGGGAGAAAGCGCCGGTTGCCGGTGCGATCACGGGGCAAAAAGTCCTGCCGGTTGGTCGTCCCTCCAAATACACATTGCCGCAGCCGGTCTGCCGGATGTGTCTCATACGGCACTTTGTAGGTTTCTTTCTGGCGGCTTAAGAATGACTTGATTTCCTCAATACTCTTGGCGTTGGCTGTGGCAATCATCTCCGACATCTCGATAATCCAATGCCCTTGCAGCTTGCGGTACACATTTTCATCGTCCAGCTTTTTCAAATCGTCTGAAAACCATTCGTCCCTGCCTGCCAGCAGCCGGAAAAAGGTAGATTTCCCGGCTCCCTGACCACCAACCAGACAGAGCATGACCTCAAACTTGCTCCCCGGTCTGAATACCCGCCGGATGGCTCCCATCAGGAACAGTTTCAAGGCTTCATAGGTGTATTCGTCCGTATCGGCTCCCAGAAAGTGATGCAGGGCGTAACGGATGCGCTCTGTGCCGTCCCATTGCAGGCTGTTCAGGTAATCCCTGACTGGATGGTAGCGGTTTTCATTGGCAACAATCTTGATGGCGCTCTGCACCTTTTTCTCGCTGGTAAGCCCGTAATTTTCTTCCAGATACAAAAGCAGGTAGTTCATGTCCATGTCGGTCAGCGTGGTACTGGTGCGCTCCCAGCCCAGCGGCTTCACAATGTCAATCTGCTCCGTCAAAAGGTTCAGGCGCAGCGCCCCGCGAAACAGAGGGTCACGCTGGAACACCGTCAGGCAGTTTCGGATGCTGTTCTTCACGCCGCCTTTCTGCGTCCCCTCTAATGTTTCCCGGATTTCTGCCGGTGTCTGCGCCGGTTCCATTGTGTCCATCGTCCTTTTGACCGCTTCCTGCGTTTCCGGCGGCAAGCTCTGAAATTCGCTGTTCAAGCCGCAACACCTCCTTTCCCTGTGCGGCGATCAATGCCGCTTTTTCTTCTATTTCTCCGTATAACAAAATATCCAAAAGGTATTCTGTGTAGCTTATCCTCTGCAACGCTTCCACAAAAAGAGGATGCCAGATGTCATCCTGCGGCTGTGGGGAGTATGCTGTTTTCCAATGCTCCAGCAGGCGCAGATAATCGCATAGCACCCGGAAACAATACCGTTCCGTTTCCTGAAATTTCTGCTCCGCTGATTTTTGTCGGGGCTGTGACCTGTTGTGACGCTTCCAATCTGGCGGCGCATTGCCGGATTTCTCATAGGAAACGCCGAAGTCCTCCGCAAGCCTGACCGCAGCTTCCCGTTTCCCCAATCCATGCAGCAAAGCGGCAAAGTCGATCACATCCCCGGAAGCCCCGCAGCCGAAGCAGTAAAAGCGGCTGTCCACTTTCATGCTGGGCGTGCGGTCATTGTGGAATGGACAGCAGACCATGCCGTTTCTTCCCACCCGGATTCCATAGAATGAAGCAGCCTGCCGGGTGGTAACAGACTGTTTCACCGCTTCAAATACATTCAAATGCTCCCTCCATAAAAATGCCGGTAACGGTAAAGCTGCCGGTTATGTCATAGCTCCATCTCGTGTTTCTTTCTCTGTACTTCCTGTGGCTGCTCTCTCCGGCGCAGTGCGGTATCTACGGCGTTCTGCACCTGCCGCAGCCGTATCACTTCCTCCCGGAGTGGCTTGTGCTGCGGAGACAGTTCGGCATACTCTGTTTTTAACTGTGCGTATTCCTGTTTCCATGCTTTCAGGGCAATGGGTTTTCCGTCCAGTTTTTCTTTCAGAATACGGCGGGCGGCATAAAACAGCCGTAACTCCGCATCGTGTGATGTTTCAAATTTCTCCCTCTGTTTCTTAAACTTGATATTGTTCAATTCCGTATGGACAGGTTTTAGCCGCTGGTAATTCTCGCCCTCCCGTATCAATTCCTGCAATTCCTTTATCCTGGCAGATTTCTTTTTCATGGAGCCGCTTAATGCTTCAAATTCTTCACTGACAGAGGAAAGACGCTCCTGCAAATCCTCTAATGTGAGCAGCTTGTTTTCCGTCAGATAATTGACGGCTTCGGCAAACTGCTTTAAGTTTCCGGTTCTGGCTTTATTGCTCCATGCCCCTGCGTTGCGCTGGTTGTAATAAGCGATCAGCAGGTCGGCAAGGCTCGGTGTCTGGGGTTTGGAAAGTTCTTCTTTTACCTCTGCCATCCAGACAAACAGGGCTTTGATCTTCTTCCTCACATCCTGCATGAGCCGGTTGGTGGCTTTAATCCAGCGGTTCAATTCCCCTTTCTCGGTGCGGATGCCCTTTGCTTCCATCTGCCGGACATTAGCTCCCTCGTGGACAGTAGGTATCAGGTCAAGCCCCTGCCGCACATAGGAACGGTGGTCGATACGCACATCCAGCCCTTTTTCCTCAAATTTTGTATTAACGGCAGCCGCCCACTGCTCCCGCCAGTGTTCCAGCGTTTCCGGCTCATGCCAGTCTGTTGTATGGACAGCGTTAAACATATAATCGCCGTTTTTATCCCGGATTCGGTTTCCATCTTCATCAAGAAGATATTCCCGCCGCTGTTTTTGCCCCCATGTGCCATCCGGGTTCAAAGGGCGCATGGTTGTCATCACATGGAAATGCGGGTTAGGGATGCCGCCGTCCTCTTTCTCCGGGCTGTGAAAAGCAAGGTCGGCAATCATGCCTTTTGCCACAAACTGCTCCTGCACGAACTTCCTCGCCAGTTCCATGTTTTCTTCCAGTGTCAATTCATTCTGCATGGCAATATCAAAGGAATAGGCAAGCTGTGCTTTTGGATGTTTCTCGCAGCTCTCCACAGCATTCCAGAGGGTCGCCCGGTCAAGATATATTTCCGGCGCATGGGGCGGCAGCATGATTTCCGAAGCAATCACGCCGCCCTTTTTGGTGTAATCGCTGACTTCTCCATAGTAGCTGCTGTAAAGACGCTCCCCGGCTCGGTAGGCTGCGCTGGCAATGGCGCTCTGACCGGCGCTGCGCTTGATCTGTGCGATTGAAAAATGATAAAGTGCTATCCTTAGTCACCGCCTTTCTCCTGCCCGGAAATACGGGCGTGGTTCTCTGTGGCAGACCGGATGAAATGCTCCGCCTGCGGCAGATTCAAAATGCTTTCCATGAGGGAATAAAATTCCGCTTCGGATAGCTCCTTTGTCTGTGGTGCAATGCTCTCAATAGCTGCCCCACGGGTAATCAGCCGGTGCGTCCTCTGTTTCCGGGAACCGCTTTCCAGATACGCCTGCCGGTTTTTCAAACGCTGCATTTTCCGTTTTTCCTGTTCCAGCAGGACAGTGGTTTTTTCATATTCCTGCTTCAACTGTTCCAAAGATTTTTCCATGTTCTCACATCCTTTGCTGATAAGATAAAGAAAGACCATCCGCAGACAGTCCGTGTGTCAGTGCTTCTATAAAACCCGATGAAAAGGGAAAACCGCAGAGCGGATTTCTCTTTGCGGCGGGTACACAGGGGATAGCCGCTTTAGCGGCGCAAGGGGGTGTAGCCACCTTGTCGGAGCGAAGCGAACGCAGACCTCGGATTGCTGATTTTATCAGCGGCAGAGGTAAGCTCCGCAGGACGCACGATACATGGTCTTTAGACTATGTATAGAAGTGCGCCCTTAGTTCCTAAGGGATTTTGCCGTTTCCGGCAGTCTTGTCCTTTTTCTTGGAACGCTTGGAAAGATACTTCGGGCAGTCAACCACAACCGCCCGGAAGCTCTGTTTACATTCGTGCTGGCATTTCCGGCACAGTTCGTTGTAAGTGATACGGCTGCGGTCATTTAAGAAGAAAGACCATTCCAACCGCCGCTTGTTACTCATTCTTGCCATAACCGGCTCCTTTCTCCGTTTCTATCTGATGTACGCAGATAGGCTGTTTTGATGTAGCGTCTCGGTATCATTTTTAAGTTTTTTTCCCTCTGTATGCCCCTTTGGAAAGTGCGGCAGTATTGCAAGTCAGGGAATGATACCTCACGCTTATTTGTCGCTTCCCGGTACGGTTTCGGAGCCTTTTGCCATCCATTCAAAGAAAGCAATTTTGCTGACCTTGATAAGTCTGCCCCTGCGGAACGCTGGAAAGCCGGGTGTGTGTACCAGCTCATAGGCGCTCGCTCTTGAAATTCCCATAATCCGCTGAATGTCCGCCACATCCAGAACCAGCGGTAAATCCTCGTAGCTGTTCAATCTCTTTTTATCGTTCATTCTGTTCCTCCCATAAATCAAATAGGTTAAAATGCTTCCTGTTGCCGTTCTCCCCAAAAGCCGTTTTCCTGCCCCATTCCTGCGGTGTTTCCCTGCATTGGTGCGCCGAATGCGTCACTTCTCCTGCCGGTCATATCCCTTTTGGACGGTCATTCACTTGTCAAGGTACTGTGCGGTACGAAATTACCAACCGCAATCATCATAGCGTACTATCCTTGACAAAACAATGATTCTGCGATACCATGAGTGTAACGGATATAACTGAATTATATAATTACCATAAACAAAGGCAGGGGATAGGGATGGAGAATCAGTTTATACGGCATGAGCCATGTTTTGAGAGGATTTTGTTTGTCCTGACGCTGGACAGGAAGAAAATGAAAGAGCGGATTTTGATTGGGGAAGAACAGCAGATCCGCTTCCGTCTGAACGGGAGCCAAAACGCAGAGGTGCTTTGTGATATGACACGCCCACTGGGAACTTTTTTGATAAACTTTGAGCGTGACACGGACAGAGACTGGAACTTATACGGGCTTTCTCCGCTGCGGCAAGCTCTCCACTCCAACCGATGGAAACAGCCGGAGCTGGAGCAGGCGGCAAGCGAATTTCTTTGGGAGAAATATCTTAGCAACGACCCTCTGAAAATGTATGTGGCGTTCCGTATCTGGAACAGCTATCTGCTTGCCAGAGAACCCCGTGACCGTAACGCTGCCTGTGACCGCTTCATGGATAAAATGAGCAGACTGACCGGGGTATTCCAAAACGAAACCATGAGCTTTGACAGGGAGACAGGAAAACCGAAACAATTTCAAGCTGGCAGCCTTTATTTCAAAGGCGCACCGTCAGAAGATACCCGGCTTGACCTCTGGTTCCCGGACAACCGGCGCACAGAAGAATGTGTGTCTGCCTATGCGTCCCTCTACCCGTTGATTACCTATTATCTGAACAGGCTGAATGACTGGGGGCTTTGCTTCCGGCGGTGCAAGGTCTGTGGAAAATATTTTCTGGCAAAGAGCCAGCGGTATGAGCTGTGCAGCGACAAGTGCCGAAAAGCACAGGCGCTTCAAAACAAGCGGGAATTTGACGAGAGGTCAAGAGAAAATAACTATGACCTGCTTTATAAAAATGAATGCCAGAACTGGCGCAACAAAATAAACCGGGTAAAAAATACCGCAGGCTTTCCGGCTGACCGTCTGGAAAAAATACAGGCTTCCTTTTCCGACTTTAAGAAAGAAGCCTTACAGAGAAAAAAGGCTGTAAAAACAGGAACAGCCAGCCCGAAAGAATTTACGGACTGGCTGTATCAGCAGAGTAATGTAATTGTTGAGCTGACCGAGATATGAAAAACTTTCTATCGTCAATTTCGCATTATTGCAATAACAGATTGCTTCTTCCATGAATGGTAATATTATCATCAAACTTTTGGAAGAACTATAAATGTCCGAGGTGCCTTTGATTTCGACAGAAAAACAGGCTGAATTGTTACAAAGCTCGGACATTTCAAAAGAATTTTTTGAAAAATACTAAAGAAGCGGAGCAGCTAAAATCTGCTCCGCTTCGATATGATTGATCTAAGGATGTTTTGCTATTTGATTAAACTCACTCTGTCAACCGCAATCGCTCCACAACTGGAAGGTTAACGTCAGTTTTGTAGACCCATATAGGCACAATAAGGCAGATTAGCAACACCAGTCCAGACACCAGCACCAGCGGGATAAATGGATAGGAGAAAACAGCATAATAGGCCACTTTACTAAAAATCATATATAGCAAGATGAAGATTGCTGTTCCAATGGTGACTGCAAGGGAAAGGGAAACGCCCCAATAATAGAAACCTTCCATAAATAGCATTCGTTTGATTTGTCGCTTTGTCATTCCAATGCTTTCAAGAACAGCTAATTCATAGCGCCGAGTATTTACATTGACAACCATTGTATTGACAAAGTTCATGACACCAACAAGCAGCAGGATCACGGACAACCCTGTTCCTAAAACCTTTGCTGTAATGAGATATTCCTGCATTTCTTCTCGCCGTTCATATCGGGATATAATATCAATGTTAGCTTGTGATGCGGTGATTTGCTTTAATTCTTGCAGTATACTTTCGTCATGTTGACCATCCGTATCAAAGGCCACGCGGAACACTCTATATTGCGGAAAGAGTTCTTTCAAAGCTGTTTGACTAATATACAAATCAGGAGCCGTCCCTCTCTCATTGCCTCCTCCTGCTCGAAACCCTTCATTCAAATAACCGTTCGCTACAATAAAGGAATGCTGTCCGTTCTGCGTCTGGATTGTTATTTCCTGCCCCGGCTGAATAAGGTCTTCTACTGTTTTGGACAGCAGCACAACCTTTCCTTGTTCAAAGGCAGACGTGTCAATAGGCAAGTTTAAGGTTTTATTGATTTCTTCCAAATATGCACTGTCAATTCCAAAAACCCCGCTAAAAAAGTTTTGCTGATAATTTTCTAATTTTGCCGGATCAGAAAAATCAATGCCGTTTACTCCGTCTAATGACGCAAGAAACTCGTGAAATACAGCATCGTCATATACAACATCTACTGCTACTTGAGGATAAGGTGCATAGGTCAACCTCAAATTCTCAATGCCGTCAAGCTGACCAATCTCTGAAACCATTTCGCTGGAAATTAAATCTTCTCTTTCGTGGATACTATATGTGAGTGCAAAATCGCTTACTCCCCATTGGCTCACATAATTCTCCGGGCTTAAACCATGTAATAGCCCTGTGACGACAAGGAACAAGGAAAGGCCGAAAAAAAGCGATGCAAAAACAAGGGTTGTACTCTTAGCATTACGAAAGACATTGTTCCATGCCATTCTGGACAACTTCATTTTGCTACAATTTCTGGCGCTGCTCTTTGTGCTGGCTGCTGTATATTGGAGTGCTGCTATTGGTGAAACACTTCCGGCAATTTTGGCGGGCTTCATGCTTGCAATCATAACGGTAATGAACGTAAATATGGCCGCTCCTATGAAAATAAACGGCGAAAAAGATACTTTTGTTCCCACATCAGAATTTGTTGAATACATCATATTCAGGAAGTAAGGAACAATGCCAAAGGAAACAACCGCACCAAGTAACAGACCAATCGGAATACCAATACAAGAGATTCTGATTGCCTGCTTATAGATAATTCTCTTTATCTGCCTTTGAGTCGTTCCAATCGTTTTAAGACGGCCATAGAATTGCACATCTTTTATGACAGAGACATAAAGAATATTATAAATCAGCAGATAGCCGCTAAAGGATATAAAAACTGCTAAAATTATTACAGCTAAAATAATAGTTCCACCATTTGCCTGTTCTAATGGTACAATTTCAAATGTTTGCCCTTCTGTAAAGTCAATCTCACGCCGCAATCTTTCACAGTTTTTGTCAGCATTATCATTGCCTTGAAAACGGATCATTGCCGTAACACTATTATCCAGTGATACATTTAAGCTATCCTTAAAAGCGGATGAAACATAAACATAACCACGATTATTTGTGCGCATTGGAATGTAGTCCGTATAGTAGCCCGACAGCAAAAAGGTGTCCGTGACATAATCATAGCTATCGCCAATTTGGTATGACAACACAATCTCCATCCCTATTTGCGGATCAGAAATGCCCATCTGTTCAAGCACCCATGTAGGTAGCATAATTTCGTTTTTACTTGATGGGTAATTTCCTACAACACCTGATATAGTAGGAAGACGGTGGTGTTCCCACTCGGTATCATCTATCCAAACTATACCTAATCTCGCATTTTGCAGTTGCTCTGTATCAACACTGCCTAAACGCTGCTGTATACCTACGTCAAGGACAAGGTTTGATTTTGAAATTTCAACCAACTGATTTTCTGTTACATTTGTGATTCCGACATCAGCGGTAGTTCCCATTAACCGAATTTGTTGCATTTGGTAGGTTTCAAAGTAACTAAAACCAATACTGAATGTCGCAGTTATCATAAATGCAGTTAGCACAAGAGCAATGATTGCAAATAAATTACGCTGCCGTTCACGATGCAAACTGCGCTTTGCCAGCTTCTTTTCAATGTCACTGGTATCATTTTCAAAAGGCCATGTCATAGCTTGCCACCTCCTTATTCCACAATCCTGCCATCCTCAATGCGGACAATCCGATCTGCAAGGCGGGCTATGTCGTCATTGTGGGTAATCATTACAACGGTTTGCCGGAACTCCGCGCTGGTGCGCTTGATAAGTCCCAGCACCTCGGCGCTGGTCTTGCTGTCAAGGTTACCGGTTGGCTCATCGGCCAGCACAATAGCCGGTTTGGTAATCAGAGCGCGGGCAATCGCCACACGCTGCTGCTGTCCGCCGGATAGATTGTTCGGCATATTTTTCAGTTTATCTTCCAGCCCCAGTAGGTGAACAATTTCGTCCAAAAACTTCTGATCCACCGTGTCCCCGTCCAGCTCCACCGGCAGGACGATGTTCTCATACACATTCAGAATAGGAACAAGGTTATAGTTCTGGAAGATAAAGCCGATGTTGCGGCGGCGAAAGATGGTAAGCTGTTCATCGTTCTTCTTTGCCAGTTCTTCGCCCCGGACGATCACGGTTCCGCTGGTGGGAGTGTCCAGCCCGCCCATCATGTGAAGCAGGGTGGACTTGCCGCTGCCGGATGTTCCCACAACGGCCACAAACTCGCCGTCCTCCACGGAGAAGTTCACACCGTCAAGGGCGCGGGTAATGTTCGGCTCTGTGCCGTAATACTTTTTCAGGTCGATAGTCTGTAAAATACTCATAAAATTCAATCCTTTCTTTGTTTGTTGTAAATGCGGAACGCTGCCGCGCCGGTGGCCGCCAACTGTACCAGAATCAGCCCAGCGAACAGGCCGAAGCTCTCATAGTAGAACAGTTCATCCCAAAACAGGAGAACATCACAGAGAGCAGTCAAGGCAACCGTCCAGCGGATGTGCCGGGCCAGCCATTGCCGGAACACCAGCACAAGGACAGCGGGCGGGACGATCAGCAGCGCCAGATTCAAAATCAATGTCGGGGTCAGTTCCATTGCGTCGCCTCCTCGCTTTTGTTGATAAGGCTATTGTAAAACCCAAATGTCCGCGAAATGTTACAGCGGCCAAAAAATTTCATTGAAAATCGGGGTGAAATGTTACAACGCTCGGACATTTCAAAATTATTATTCAACTACCCTTAATCGAGCTACAATACTTGTTTTTCTAAAATAGCGAAACGAAACATGAGGAACTATAATCGCCACAACGCAAATAACAATTCCCTCTAATATCAACGGGAAAATCGTAGGCTGTATTGTAAACAGCCATAAGTCAGGTTGATTAAAGAAAGTAGGAAGAATTGTATTTGCAACAATAAGAGAGAGAGGTAAACCCATTACACAAATCAGAAATGCGTAAAACAATCCCTCCAATACGGTCAATTTGTTAATTTGTTTTTTCGTCATTCCGATGCTCTCTAATGTAGCAAATTCCCGTTGCCGGTTTATAATGCTCGTTATAATGATGTTGGAAAAATTCACAAGCCCGATACTTCCTAATAGAAACCCAATAAGGCCACCTATGATAAAAATAGTTTGTTTTAATCCATTCATAGTTTGTGCCAATGTTTCAGACGATGCGTATTCAACGGTAGGCAAAGAATTGATGTACTCGGTCGCTGGCAAAAAGTGTTCTTTTTCCACATCAAACACATAACTCATTATGGCTGGATTGTTATACAATTCCACAAACATCTCATTACTCATATAGAAAATAGGACAATCGCCGCCAACATCAGTGTAGCCAACATTCTTACCCGGAGATTCTACCAATGAAAAATCAACCACTGCACGCGCAATTACCGAAACCGTTTTATAAGGCAATCCATCTTTGTAAATGGTAACTTCCTGATTGAGCGGACAAAGAAATTCAGGAGATTCATTTGGGTTGATCGCTGAAATTTCTATAACATAGTTTCCACTTTCCAAATATGAGGTTAGTTGCTGTATATCTGTTTCTCCCTCAATGAAATTCAATTTAGGAAGTATTGATTTTTCTACCCCGTAAATATTGCAAAGAGGTCGATAATCAACACCGAGTTTTACTGGATAAGTTCTGCCATCAACCATACCACTTCGTATAAGGTGATTATCTTCTGTGTATTCGTCTAATACTTCCGTGACCAAACTACCATAATCATAAGTAACACTGACATCATCCAAAGTGTTTTTATAAATTCGACTTCCGTTCAGCACAGGAATATTATTTTCAATATCAGATATGATTTCATTACTAACAGAATCATCTTTAAATCGAAAACCTTGCACATTAGAAAATGTGTTTGGGCTTGCCACAACAAAATCAAATGAGGTAACAGAAGATACATATTTTTTAACATCAACACTATTTCCGATTGCGATTGCACTGTTTAGGAGAATAATGCAGAGTATCATGGATAAGACGATAAATATGGTACGCTTTGAATTTCTTCTTAAATTTCTCCATGCCATTTCTGTTATTCTATTCTTAAACGAAAGACGATTCTTGTTGGCACTATGATAATTGTCTTTTTCATAGTATCTAGTTGCCTCAATGGGCGAAATCGTAGCTGCAATTTTGAATGGTTTCTTTATGCTCACCCAAACAGTAATCGCACTAAATATCCCGGCAACGACAAAAATAATAGGATTAAAACTCAAGTTCACAGAAAGATTGTGATACTCGTCTTTCATAAAATTAAGAATCCACGGAAGCATAAGTATTCCTACTATATATCCTAAAATCAACCCAATAGATATACCAATTATAGACAGCCAAAATGCTTGCTTATAAACAATTCGCTTGATTTGCTTCTCCGTTGTTCCGATTGTTCTTAATAAGCCATATTTCTTTATTTCTTGAACAACAGAAATCTCAAAAATATTGCGAATGAGCAAATAGCCCGTTATTACAAAAATCATAATAAAAAACAGGGCTGCTATTATGGCAATCCAATTTACAGATGTGCCAGTGGACGGGCTGGTTCCCCTAATTTGCAAAATAGTTGTCTGTATAGACTGGATCGCTCCAACACATAAAGTCGTTACAGAAGTAAAAAGCATTGATGTTAAAACGATTGCTATTACAGCAACAATATTTCGTAATTTGTTGGCTTTGAAGCTTCTTTGCGCCAGCTTCTTTGTAATGGCGCTGGTGTCATTTTCAAAATGCCATGTCATAGTTGTATCACCTCCATATTTGATAAGGGTATTGTAAAACCTAAATGTCCGCGAAATGTTACAGCGGCCAAAAAATTTCATTGAAAATCGAGGTGAAATGTTACAACGCTCGGACATTTCAAAAAAATTTACGGCGGGCAGCCGGAAATGGCCGTCCGCCGCATTCTATTTTGTCGGCAGCATAATGGAAAATTCTGAACCCTTGCCCGGCTCAGAAACCACTTTGATGTAGCCGCCCTGCCGTGTTACGATCTCGCGGGTCAGATACAGGCCAATGCCCACGCCCTGCTGTTCGTGTACTTCTTCCTCACGATAAAAGCGCCGGAAGATGGCAGCCTGATTGCTTTCGGAAATGCCCTTGCCGGTATCGGCTACTTTGATCTCCACATACATTTCCCACGGTATCACCGACACCGTAATTTTTCCACCTGCCGGAGTATACTTCACCGCATTGTCCAACAGGTTAAAGAGGGCTTCGGATGTCCACTTGCTGTCATGGGAAAAGGTCAAATTCTCCGGGCAGTCCACAGATACAGCGATTTTCTTTTTTTCCGCTGCATACACGATCCCACTCATGGCTTGCGCCACGGTATCAAAGAGGCAGACCGGTTTCTTATTCAACTGGATTACGCCCGTTTCCAACCGTGAGGTTTTCACAAGAGCCTGAAAGAGAAAGTCCAGTTTATCTGTCTGGGTGCGGATTCCACGGATAAAATCGGTACGCTCCGCCTCGGTCATAGGCTTTTCCAGCAGGGTGTCCGTCGCCATTTTCAGATTGCTTACCGGCGTTTTTACCTGATGGGAAATATCCGATACAAGGGTCTGTAACTCCTGCCGTTCCTCGTCCACCCGGCGGCGGTTCTCCTGCATGATCTGGTAAAGTCTCGCCAGCCGGTGCCCGATTCTGGCGAGCTGGGTTTCGCTGTCCTCTGGCCGCTGGGGTGCTTCATTTCCGGCGATCATGTGGTCTAAGGTCTGGCACAGGTCAGTGGTAAACTGCGACAGTCGCTTTCCAAACGCCTGCGTCAGTACAAAAATCCCTACAATGGCGCACAGCAGCAGCGCCCCGCCTGTCAGCAGCACCGCAATCTGTTTTGTCACAAGAAAAAGAGCTATGGTGATCCCGGACATGGAGAGGGCAAGCTCCATTGCCACCCGGCCAAACAGCCGCTTTACCGAGAGGTTTTGAAACTTCATTTTGCCTCGCCTCCCGTCCATTGATACCCCATGCCGTAAACGGTCTTGATGTAGGGTGCGCCGCCGTCGGCTTCAATCTTGCTGCGAATACGGCTGATGGAGGTTGTCAGGGTGTGTTCGTCCACAAACCGCTCGTCTATATCCCACAGCTTTTCCAAAAGCTGCCCACGGGTCAGCACTTGCCGGGGATTTTTACGAAACAGGTTCAGCATTTTGTACTCCATCGGGGATAGAGTCAGGGGCTTGCCGTTTAAGGAAGCCGTCTGCTCCGAGAAGTCCAGAAACAACCGCCCGTCGTCGTAAATGTCCTTGGCCGGTTTGTGGTGTTCCAGCATGGCGAACATGGCTTTGATTTTCCGCTGCAAGGCCCCAATCACAAAGGGCTTTGTGATGTAGTCCACCGCGCCCACCTCATAGCCCCGTATCTGGTCGCTCTCCTGATCGTTGGCGGTCAGGAATATTACGATGGTGTCCGGGTGCTGAGGCTTTATTAGCTTGCACAGCTCAAAGCCGTTCCCGTCCGGCAGGTTGATGTCCAGCAGCACTAAATCAAATTCCCGCTGGCGGATGGCGTCGGCTGCGGTTCTGGCATTTAGGGCAGAAGTCACGCCGTAGCCGTCTGCGGTCAGGTTATAGGCCAACATCTTATTCAAAAAACTGTCGTCCTCGACAATTAAAATCTGCTTCATATCCTCACTTCCTTTGCTTTTTGCAGATAGTATAACAGGCAAATGTCCGTGAAATGTTACAAGGACAAATATATTTATCATTTTACAGCTTTTTTCTGTGTACTGCAATTTTATAAAAGCAAGGACAGCAGTATCAAATTGCTGTCCTTGCGGTTTATTATAGCTGGTAGTGTATAAGCGTGGGTTCATCATATTTGGTGTGGTATCTTTAACTATGGGAAACTCCACGTTCCCATTTACTAACTGTTTTATCTGATACATATAATTTTTCAGCCAAATCCTTTTGAGTTAAATTCTTTTCCTTTCTTAATTCGGTTACAAATAAACCAAATTTTTCATTACTAATTTGATACATACATCCACCTCCTGCACACATATTATAATGGGAGTACGCATAAATCAATCGACCAGCAGTAGAATTGCAGAATATTAACACAAAATTCATCAAATAATCTCCCCATCATGATTATTTCTATAAAGTTATCTTCGAATATTTTTTAAGGCATACTATGGAATAATTAAATCGGCAACTTATGACTATGACGGAAAAAACCAGCCTTCCGGAACTTAGAAAAAGTCACCTGATATGGAATTGTAATTCGATTCTTCTTAGAACTCTTATAAACACAAAAGCTGAACAAATAGGATTTTTCTTCCTACCTGTTCAGCTCTTTGTTTACCTGTAAATCAATTCATTTAACACAATCTCTTCTGCCATATTACGAATACCATTTACTGCTCTGACCCATGCCATCTGGTCACGAGCTTTCAATTCTTCCGTAATGCTCTGCCTCTCCATCATCTGACGCACCAGAATACCCATCCTCTCCTGTGCTTCGTTGTCTACAGCATTCAGATGTTCTGTCAGTCTGTCTTCCAACATATACAGTGAATACATTGCCGGACGATGCTCTTTAAGATATGTCTTTCGCATCATTCCATATTTCCCATAATGCGGTTCTTCATCTGTACTGACAAGATTCGGATAGTAAATTCCGTCTGCGCCAAGTGTGTAGGTTCCACCCATTTTTTCAAATGTGCTTTTCATGTGTTATTCCTCCTTGAAATCAGCGATATCCTTAAATCATCGCAAAATATTTCAGGGCAGCCTTGATAGCATCTTCTTTCTCTTTCGGACACTGTGGCACTTTGGGATTTTCTGTCTTTGGCAGATTATAGTTTTCTCCCACTTCAATTCCACATTTGCGTTTTACCTGAGAAATATATAAATTTGAAACCTTCAAGCCAAATTCTTTCAGCACATAATCTTTGATTTCCTGATAGGTTGCTTTCAACTCGGCACTGGTGGCATCCAGCTCGTCCAGGTCTAAGTCAATCTCTATCGTGTCATCTGGTTTTTGTTGGGACAAAAGAACAACCGTCTCCACATGCACCGTTCCTGGAAACATATCCACACAGCAAATCCGTTCCACCACATATCCCTGTGCCTGTAAAACCTCCAGATCCCGCTGTAGGCTGGTCGGTTTACAGGAAATATAAATCATACGATCCACACCATAACGGATGATCTTCTCCAGTGCCTTTGGATGAATTCCTTCCCGTGGAGGATCCAACACAATAAAATCTGGCTTTTCTTCGATGTAATCCAGAACTTTCAAGACATCACCGGCAATAAAATCACAGTTCTCCAGCTGATTTAACTGTGCATTTTCTTTCGCAGCTTCTACGGCTTCCTCCACGATTTCCACTCCGATCACATGTTTTGCCGCAGGCGACAGAATCTGTGCGATTGTTCCGGTTCCGCTGTACAGATCATATACCGTCTTCTCCGATTTTTCATCCAGACTGTCTCCGATATATTCACGGGCAGTCTGATATAATACCTCTGCGCCCAGAGAGTTGGTCTGGAAAAAGGAAAACGGAGAGATTCGAAACTTTAACCCAAGCAATTCCTCATAGAAATAATCCTGACCATATAAAATTTCTGTTCCTTCATTTTTCACTGCGTCTGCCACGCTGTCATTTTTTGTATGCAAAATGCCGGCAATACTTCCATCCAGTTCCAGTGCCAGAAGCTGTTCTTTCCAGCCATCTAAAAGTGCTGTTTCATTCACACAGCTCTCCCCTGCACAAATCTCCTGTGTAGTCGTGATCAGATCGATCAAGATTTCCTCTGTCTTTACTGCTTTTCGCACCAGCAGATGACGCAGATATCCTTCATGGCGCATCCGATGGTAAAATGGAATATCCTGTGCTCTGAAATATGCTACCGTTGCACCCAGGATCTTGCGGTAGTCATCATCCACAATCCGACATTCATCCACAGTTACAATGTCATAGAAACTTCCCCGCTTGTGCATACCAAGTGCCAGCGGACCATCCTTTACTTCATCACCAAACGTATATTCCATTTTATTTCGGTAACCAAACTGCTGCGGACTTTTTCGGATTCCCTCAAAAATATCCTCCGCATTTGGTACCACTGCTTTCATCAGTTCCAGCACCTGTCCGGCTTTCAGTTTTAACTGTTCTTCATACGGCAGTGTCTGATAATTACATCCGCCGCAGACACCATAATGCGGGCAGTTAGCTTCTGCATTCTCCAGTTCTGACTTTTCCAGAATCTCCAGCAGACGTCCCTCTGCTTTTCCTTTTCGCTTTTTATTGATGACAAAAGAAACTTTCTGTCCCGGAATAGTATTTTTTACCGTTACTTCACTGTCCTCTACTTTTACAATTCCCTTATTCGGGAACTTGACTTTTTCTACAATGCCTTCACACATCTGTCCTTTTTTCAAATCTTTCTCCTCACAATGCTTTCTTTATTTTTCATACACAAACATCTCAACTCTGAAGTCAGGCAAAAAACGCCCACTCGCATTCTGTGAGTGGGCGTTCCAATACGGATCATCCTTGCATCAAATTACATTCCGCTGATGCAGATTAGTCTTCCTCTTCGTATTCATCATCCTCGTCATCAAAGAAGTCATCATCAAACTCATCTTCGAATTCATCTTCAAAGTCATCCATATAATCAGGAGCAAAGAACTTATAAATATAATGTGCTGCTACGACTACCGCTGCAACTGCTCCAACAATGGCAAGAATCCAAAGTAATTTTGTCTTTCTTTCCTCATCAATTTTTTTGGAAAATAACTCTGTTAATTTTGCAACACTGATCAAATCATTGTTCATGTCATTCACTCCTTCTTAATACATTCCTTCTACTTCACATTTCACAATACAAAACGCTGGTAAAGCGGACATTCGCAATCCACTTTCGCTACATGAACACAGTCGCTTTGCGACCTGCGTTCACAATATTATTTTACAAATCTGAATTTTCTGCTCCGTATTGTTCATTGTTATAGGCGATTATATCATAACTTCTGAAGTTTTGCAAACGATGCAAACATTTTCTTTGTGCCAAAATCATCAAAATCCACAGTAACTTCGTAGTCTCTTCCACCGGAAACAATCTGCTTTACCAGACCTTCTCCAAACTTCACATGACGCACCCGGTCACCTTCCGCATACGTCAGTCTGCCAAGCTTTGTCCCACCACCAAACTGCTGCGTTTTTTTCTGTCCCAGGCTGAAAGATTTATAATAAGGCATACCCCCTGCCGGTGCAGAGGAACCGCCGCCGTATGGTTTCCGACTGAAATTCTGCTTTACATTCCCAAAATCTTTGATCGGTTCTTCTTTTCTTGGCCGTTCCTCCCGCACCATGCCGTTCAACAGGCTCTTCGGGATTTCTTTCACAAAACGGGAGACTTTGTGATACTGTGTCTCTCCCCTGGCCATACGCATCCGTGCGCTGGTCAGAGTCAGATGTTCTCTGGCTCTTGTAATTCCCACATAACACAGACGTCTCTCTTCTTCCACTTCGGTCGGGTCATCAGAAGTAATCGTCATATAACTTGGGAACAACCCGTCTTCCATACCTGCCAGATAAACATTCGGGAACTCCAGTCCCTTTGCGCTGTGCAGTGTCATCAGCACCACATAATCACTGTCCTCTTCCAGATTATCAATATCTGCAATTAATGCCACTTCCTCAAGGAATCCGCTCAATGTCGGCTGTTCCACAGATTCCTCATAGGCCACGATCTTGCTGATCAGCTCATCGATATTTTCAATTCGGGCACGGGCTTCATCTGTACCTTCCGCATCCAGTTCTGCCACATAACCGGTATCTTCAATAATCTCATCCATGAGTTGTTCCACACTGATATAGGGCAGCTTGCTGCGCAGCATCTGAATAAAAGTCACAAAAGGACGAATCTTGGTCGCAGTAGCTTTGCTCAGCGTCGATATCTCTTCCGCCTGTCTCAGCGCGGCATAAAAACTCATTCCGTTCTCATCTGCATAGTCCTGTACTTTGGCTATGGTCGTTGCACCGATTCCCCGTTTCGGTACATTGATGATCCGTTTCACTGCCAGATCATCCTGTGCATTGTCGATCGTTTTCAGATAACACAGTAAATCTTTAATTTCTTTTCTTGCATAGAAGTTTACACCACCCACGATTTTATACGGAATATTCTCCCGGACAAACCGCTCCTCTAACAAACGTGACTGTGCATTGGTCCGGTACAGTACGGCACTGTCTCCATAAGAAAATACCCCTTTGCGCACAAATGAATTGATGCTATGGGCAATGTACTCTGCCTCATCGTATGCTGTATCAAAATCCTTACAGTCAATCTTGTCACCGGCATCCTGCTGCGTCCAGAGCGCCTTTGCTTTTCTGCCCACGTTATTTTTGATCACTGCATTGGCAGCATCCAGAATATTCTGTGTAGAACGGTAGTTTTCCTCCAGCTTAATGACTTTTGCATCCGGGAAATACTGCTCAAAATTGAGAATATTGTGGATATTGGCTCCACGGAATTTGTAGATTGACTGATCATCATCACCTACCACACAAAGGTTACGGTACTTGGCTGCCAGCAGCCGCACCAGTTCAAACTGCGCCGTATTTGTATCCTGATACTCATCTACCATGATATAGCGCAGACGCTCCTGATAAGAATCCAACACTTCCGGATCATTTTTAAACAATTCCACACATTTCATGATGAGATCGTCAAAATCAAGTGCATTGTTTTTTTTCAGCGTCTGCTGATATTCCCGGTAAACCTGTGCCTGCTTCTGTTTTGCATAATCACCGGCTGCCCGCATGGTAAACTCCTCCGGAGAGATCAATTCATTTTTTGCGGAAGAAATCACATTCAGCAACGCACGTTCTTTCGTCTGCTTCGTATCAATCTGAAGCCGCTTGCACACATCCTTCATCACCGTCTTCTGATCATCTGCATCATAAATCGTAAACCGGTTGTCATAGCCCAGACGGTCAATATACCGACGAAGAATCCGCACACAGCTGGAGTGAAAGGTAGATACCCAGATACTCTCCGAACCGAATCCCACCAGATTGTCGATACGTTCCCGCATCTCTGCTGCTGCTTTATTTGTAAAGGTAATTGCCATAATATGATATGGATTCACCCCTTTTTCCTCTATCAGATAAGCGGTTCTGTGCGTCAAAACCCTCGTCTTTCCGGAACCGGCTCCTGCCAGTACCAGCACCGGTCCTTCTGTCTGAAAAACCGCTTCCTGCTGCTGTGTATTCAGCAAATCATATCTGCCCATGCTTCCTCCATTTATTTCTTCTATCTGTTTCTATCTGTTTCATTTTCTGACTGCTATCTTTTATCGAACATATTTTCTAACCTTGTGCTATCATAGCATAAGGTGCCTGATCCCGTCAACAACATTGGCTTGCCATTCGGTTTTCAATACTATATAATATCCTTTAAACATTACAAAACATAAATCACGAATGACTGGAGATAGTTCGCATGACAATCAATACAAACGATTTATTAAACAGCATACTGGACAGTCTGTCACGAATTGACCATGCAAAACTGGAAGCGCTTCCGGATATCAATCTATATATGGATCAGGTCATAACATTCATGGAAAAAGAACTGTATCCTACAAAACGGCATGAGGAAGATCCAATTCTGACCAAAACCATGGTCAACAATTATGTAAAAAATAATCTGCTCCCGCCGCCGGAAAAGAAAAAATATTCCAAAGAGCATATTTTAACCCTGGTGTTTATCTACTATTTTAAAAGTGTCCTCAGTATCAGTGATATCCAGAATGTCCTGAATCCGCTGACCGACCGCTATTTCGGCAAAAAATCTTCCCCGACACTGGAGGAGATTTATGACGGTATCTTCTGTCTGGAATCCCATCAGGTAGAGCGTTTAAAAGAAATCATCCAGGAAGAATATATCATCAGCGAATCTGCTTTTGCAGATCTGGAAAATCTCAGTGAAAAAGATGCAGACTTTTTGCAGAAGTTCACTTTCATCTGCCTTCTGAATTTTGATGTCTATACAAAAAAGCTTCTGATTGAGAAAATCATCGACTCCATGAAAAAACCGGAGCCGCCGAAAAACACAAAAAGGAAACGCAGCTGATTCCCATATACGGGAATCCTTCTGTGCTTCCTTTTTTCTTTTACCGTTATCTTGATGTTGGGGTCAAAAGATGCCTTACGAATTGTTCCGTACTTCGTACTCCCACAATTCTACCCAATATTCGCATATCGTGAAGCTGACGCTCCACTTTTATGCTACTGCTCACCTTCCTGCCCTTTCATTCTGGCAAACACCATATCATAACCGTCATTGCCATAATTCAGGGAACGGTTGACACGGCTGATCGTCGCTGTGGATGCACCGGTCTTCTCCGCGATATCCAGATAAGTCTTCTGCTCCCGCAGCATATGTGCCACTTCAAAACGCTGTGACAGTGATAAAATTTCATTGATGGTACAAACATCTTCAAAAAAGGTATAACACTCCTCTTTATCTTTCAGGCACAGGATAGCTTCAAACAGGTGATCCACGGCCTCTGTTCTGATTTTTTTGCTCATTTTATACTCCTTCTGTAACCAAATACCTATTACATCTGCTTTCCAGCATTTGCTTTTCTCTGTGCAAAATTTTAACATATTAAAGTTTTGAAGTAAAGAGGTGTTTTGGATTTTCTCTGCACTTCTATAATCATTGTTGTATTCAACATTTGTCGAAAATAATTATTCTGTGGTTCTCACAGTTTTCAACAAACAACGCTTTTCAATTCAACATTTTTCGTTTATCATATAAACATAAAATCAATTCAGAAAGGAAACACGACTATGACAAACAAAGAACTTGTATTGAAATTTTATGATGAAGTATTTAACAACTGGGATATCTCCAATTTAGACAATTATATGAAAGACAATTACATCCAGCACAATCCGACTGCTCCGAGCGGAAAAGAAGGCTTTGTAGAATTCACCAAATTTTTCTTCAGTCTGAAACCACATATGGATATCATTCATATCGGTGAGGATGGAGATATCGTATATGTATTCTTCAAATGCACACTGGAAAACGGTGCAATCAATAAAGTATGTGATATTTACCGTATCGAAGATGGTAAACTGGCTGAGCACTGGGATGTGGTAGAACATAATGTACAGGATATCGTGCCGGTACACAACAACGGACTGTTTTAAGGCACTATTGAACGCTTGCGTATCATCTGATTTTTTATAAAACAAAGCTGGAAACAAAATCCAGGACAAGACGATCGTCTGATTTTCGTCACCGGAGTGAACATCTCTCACCGCCGTGTCTGTCTGGATTTCATTTCCAGCTTATTCTTTATTATAATGAAAGTCCGAGCAACCGCTGCACCAGCCGTACGGCATCGGCCGCATCTTTCGAATATCCATCGGCTCCGATTTCGTCTGCATAACTCTGTGTGATAACCGCACCTCCGATGATAACTTTGGTTTTCAGCTGTTTTTCTTTTACCAGCTCCACTACATCTTTCATCCGCATCATTGTAGTTGTCATCAAAGCAGACAGTGCAATAATATCTGCCTTTTCATCGATGGCTGCCTGCACGATGTCTTCCTTCGGTACATCTTTACCCAGATCCACTACACGAAATCCATAATTTTTCAGCATAAGTGCCACCAGATTTTTTCCGATATCGTGAATATCTCCTTCTACGGTAGCAATCACAATGGTCACTTTCGGACCGGTCTCATCCCCGGAAGACAGCATTGGTTCCAGATACTCAATGGCTTTCTTCATGGTTTCCGCACTGGCAATCAGCTGTGGCAGGAAGTATTTCTGCTGTTCAAAGAGATCCCCCACTTCATTGATGGCAGGAATCAGCTCATCGCTGACAATCATACCAGGTTCCATGCCCTGTGCCAGACCGGCTTTTACTTCATCCAGAATGCTCTTCATGGAACCGTTCAGCACCGCCTTGTAGATTGTGCTGTGAGATGCCGCAGCATTCATGGAAACATTCTTGTTCTCACTGCATCTGTTTTTTTCTGCTGCCGCAGGTTTCTGTGTATTTCCGCCTGCGTTCTGTAGCGATGCCTTCGCTGATTTTACAGATTCAGTTTTTTTTTTGCATCAAACTCTGCCATGCGGTTGATGTAATTCAGATCCGCACCAGCTTTGTTTAACAGTAAATCACTGGCTGCTGCCAGGTTCATCATAATGTCACTGGACGGATTTGCAATGGCCATAGTCAGACCGCTCTGTAAAGCCATAGTAACAAATGCTGCATTGACAAAGGCACGGTTCGGTAATCCGAAAGAAATATTGGATAATCCACCGACAGTTGCCAGACCCAGCTCATTTTTACAGTAACAAATGGTTTCTAATGTCTCCAGCGCTGCATTTTTGTTTGCACCTACGGTGGCTACCAGTCCGTCCACCACAATATCCTCTTTGTGCATGCCAAGTTCTAATGCACGAGCGAGGATCGTATGTATAATTTCTTTCTTTTCGTTGATATCCTTCGGCAGTCCTGCATCGGACAGCGGAAGTAAAATAAACATCGCTCCATATTTTTTAGCAATTGGAAGCAGCTTTTCAAATTTTTCTTTTTCCAGTGAAATGGAATTGATCAGGGCACGTCCCGGATAACGGCGCAGAGCTGCCTCTATGATATCTACATGACTGGAGTCGAAGCAGAGTGGAAGGCTTGTGGTCATGGTCACTTCCTCGATGGCCTCCAGCATCATTTCCTTCTCATCAATACCATTCATTCCCATATTGATATCCAGAATATGTGCTCCCATCTCTTCCTGTTCTTCTGCCATGTCACAGACAATCTCCATGCTTCCCTGGCGCAGTGATTCCTGCAGTTCTTTCTTTCCGGTCGGATTAATGCGCTCACCGATTACAAGAAACGGACCGTTGATATCTATCTCCTGTATCTGGCGCTCCGAAGCCAAGACACGTTTGCGCTCCTGCATCACCGGAACCGGCTTCATATTCTTCGTTGCCGCAACCAGAGAGGCTATGTGCTCCGGTGTCGTTCCGCAACATCCGCCGAGCACTGCCGCACCGGCTTCCATCAACATCGGACCAAAAGATGCGAACTCTTCCGGTCCCATATCATAAACAGTCTCACCATCTACCATCTGCGGCAGGCCTGCATTCGGTTTTGCCAGAATCGGCACGTTTGCATACGGTTTCATCTGTCGTACCATATCTGCCATCCGCTCAGGACCGGTAGAACAGTTGATACCTACGACATCTGCTCCGAGGCTCTGCAGCACAACCATGCATCCTTCCGGTGTATTTCCATATAATGTCTTTCCTTTTTCATCAAAGGTCATGGATACCATGATCGGCAGGTCACAGGTCTCTTTGATCGCCAGAACAGCGGCTCTGGTCTCAGCAAGGCTCATCATAGTCTCTACTACAAAGAGGTCAACGCCTGCTTCATACAGGATTTTCGCCTGTTCTTTGTAAATATCAATAAGTTCTTCCAGTTCCAGATCGCCCATCGGCTCCAGGCTTTCACCGGTCATGGTCATATCACCACATACCAGTCCTTTCTCACCCGCTGCTTCCCGGCACAGCTGCACCAGTTTTGTATTGATCTCTACAATTTTATCTGCCAGTCCATACTCTTCCAGTTTGATACGGTTTCCGGAAAATGTCGGTGCGTATAAAATCTGCGTACCTGCTTCTATATAACGTTTCTGAAGATCCAGGATCACATCCGGATGATCCAGAATCCACTGTTCCGGGCACACACCTGTAGGCATACCGGCTTTTTGCAGATTGCTTCCTGTAGCTCCATCCAGATATACAGGTCCATTCTCTAATAATCTATACAGTTCTTCCTTTTTCATTCCAACTCTCCTATTGCGGTTTCCGCGCATGAATGATCCTGGTGATCAGAGATACACGGTTAAATGGTGTCATAAAATAAAATCCATCGGCTACCTCTTCCAGCTTTTCCATGATGGAAAGAGAAATACGGACTGCAACATCCTCTGCCTCTGCCCGGCTCATATCCGGCCGATATTGTGCCACGATCTCATCCGGCACCTGAATGCCCGGCATTTCGTTCTTGATAAACATCGCATTGCGATAGCTGACTAACGGCATAATACCACATAAAATCTTTGTGTTCAACTCCTGTTTCATTCTGCCCAGTTTTTCTACTTCCTCATCAGAATAGATCGGCTGGGTCATAAACCAGGAAAGTCCTGCATCGATTTTCTTCTGCATCCGCTTCATGACCTGATCTTCATTTGCCTGATTCTGATTCAGAGCACCACCATAAGAAAATGCATCCTGCAGGAAAATCTCCTGATTCAGTTCTTTTACATATTCCATAAAACGAATCGAATTAAAATCAAACACGCTCTTTGTGTTGTCCCGTTCACCGGAAGGCACGGGATCACCGGTGACGATCATCAGATTCCGGATTCCATTGATATGTGCACCCAATAATGTGGAGTGCATACTGATACGGTTTCTGTCACGGCAGGCGATATGCGGCATCACCGGAATATCCACCATAGCACTGACTTTTGCAGCCAGCAGTACAGAATCTGCGCGGGCTCTCGCCAGTGGTGAATCTGCGATGGTAATGATATCTACACCGCTTTGTTTCAACTGAAATGCACCTTCCATCAACTTTTGAGCATCCTGGTTAAAAGGAGGATCCAGTTCTACGGCAATCACTTTTTCTCCCCGCTGCAATTTCGCCATGAATGGATTGTTACGGGTCTGGGAAACAGCATCTTCCCCGCCTTTTTCCACTACCGGAAGCTTTTCATATGGTGCTTTTCCTGCCAGTTTCTCACACAGCATCCGGATATGCTTTGGTGTGGTTCCGCAGCATCCGCCAATGATATTTACACCCAATTCTACCATCTGTTCCATTTTATCAGCAAAATAGTGTACACCATCTGCATGGCCTGCCTGTCCACGGACAATCTGCTGATATCCACTGTTTGGTAATACCTGGATAAACTTGTCCCCGGCAAGGTTCTGTGCTTTGATCAGCTTGTACATGTGGGCTGCCCCCAGCAGACAGTTGCATCCGTAGCTGTCGATTTCCGGTGTCTGCGCCGCCTCGGCAAACAGTCGGCTGATGCTGATTCCCTGCGTAGTATAACCGTTACGATTTGCTGCAAAAGAAACCATCACAAACGCTTCCGGGCATTTTTCTTTGATATATCGGGCTGTTTTTGCCACATATTTAATATCTGAAAATGTCTCAAAGTTAAAAATCTGTGCACCGCACTCCAGAAAACAATCTGCCAGAAAACGATATTCCGCTGCCGGATCTGTCTCATATTCACTAAACAAATTTTCCGCCGCCGGTCCGATATCTGCTGCGACAAAAATTTCCTCCGGACGGTTTTCTGCTGCTTTCTGCGCCAGTTTCCACGCCGCGCGGATCACATGTTTTACATAAGCATCCTGTTCCCTGCGGTCACGGACACCTCTACCCAGTGCCATAGCATGATTTGCCGCAAAGGTATTCGTACGGATCAGTCTGGCTCCTTGTTCCAGATATTCTTCATGGATCCGGGTGATCAGTTCCGGCTCCAGCAGATTCGCTTCCTCCGCAATCCGGCCATTTTCTGATTTTTTTCTGTCATAATAGGTACCCATGGCACCATCTGTAATCAAAATATGTTCTTTTAAATACTCTCTTATCATTTTGTTTCTACTCCATCACTTTTTCCACAAAGAGGTTTGTCCTCTGCTGTCCATCAGTCTTTCTTTTTCTCCGGAACCTATTCCTGATACAGTTTCTTCTTCAGACGTTTTTCTATCAGTTTCAGAATACCGTTGACCCCCAAAACCATGACTACGGACAAAAACGTTCCCCAGACAATCTTTACCACATTCTGGGTGCGCATCCCGTCAAATAGGATTGTACCAAGACCACCTGCGCCTACCGTAGAAGCAATTGTCGCAATCCCGATTGTAGATATAATAGAAATGTGAACGCCTGCGATCATCGTATCCAGTGCCAGCGGAAGCCGCACCTTCCGGAAAATCTGCCCTTTTGTCATCCCCATACCGGCTGCTGCCTCCAGAACCCCTGCATCAACAGAGGTAAACCCATCGGTAAAACTCTGGATCAGAATAAACTGATTATAAATCACCAGCACCAGCACTGCTGTCTGCATGCCAAGCCCCGTCACCGGAAGCAGCAGTGCAAACAGTGCAAGGCTTGGAATTGCATAGATCATACTGAATACCCGCGTGATCCATGCCGTGATCCGCTTATGTTCCATTACAAGCATGGCGATCATAAATGCCAGCGCAATAGAGATTACAAGGGTAAGACCCACAATTTCAAAATGCTCCAGAACTGCCTGTATTAACTTGTCATAATGTCTCGTTGTATATGTGATAAAACGTGTCATCTGAAAAAATTTAATCCTTCCTGTACCGACTGCAGCAAGGATGCCACATACGCATTTGCCGGATACTCCAGAATATTTTTTGCTGTGTCAAACTGCTGAATTTTCCCCTGATTCATGATCATGATCCGGGTGCCAAGCTTCAACGCCTCCGTCACATCATGAGTGACGAACATACAGGTCAGACCTGCACGTTTATGGATTTTCATCAATTCGTCCTGCAGCTTGGTTCGATTGATCGCATCAATGGCACCAAATGGCTCATCCAACAGCATAAGCGACGGCTTTGCAGCCAGTGCCCTGGCCAGCCCCACACGCTGCTGCTGTCCACCGGAAAGCTGGGACGGATACCGGCCGCGATACTGCTTTGGATCCAGATTTACCAGTTCCAGCAGTTCCGTTACCCGGTCATGTATCTGTGCAGAATCCCAACCGAGGATTTCCGGTACCACTGCAATATTTTTTTCTACGGTCATATGTGGGAACAAACCGACCTGCTGAATAACATAGCCAATCTTTCTGCGCAGTGCCACCGCATCCGTCTGCCCTATATTTTCTCCGAATATTCGAATTTCTCCGGATGTAGGCTCATAGAGGCGGTTCACCATCTTCATCAATGTGGTTTTCCCACAGCCGGATGTCCCCAGTATGGTGATCATTTCCTGCTCCTGAATCTGAAAACTCACATGATCCACTGCCGGCTCCACTGCACCCGGAAACTGTTTTACCACATCCAGAAATTCTACTGCAATGCTCATCCTTCTTTTCCTCCTGCACTTCTTTCCCAACAGATTTTTCTTTCAAGTCGAACGCACGTGAGACTTGGTGCGTGATTCTGGTCAGCGTAAGCTGACATATTCTTCTGCTTGATTATTTCCTTTTGCGATTTCTACTTCAGCGTCGCGTAGAAATCTGCTGCCACATCTTCATACTCTTCTTTATCGATATCCACCTGTGCATTCAGCTTTGTCATAGTCTCCGTATCAATTGCTGCACTGATCTTATTAATGATCTCAGCCACATCCGGATGTGCATCGATCAGTTCCTGGCGGACAACCGGTATAATGTTGTACGGAGGCCAGAAATGTTTGTCATCATCCAGCAGAACAAACTCATCGCTGCTCAACTGTGCATCTGTGGTGTAAGCCGGTACACAGTCCACTTCATCATTTGCCATTGCCTGATATTTCAGTGAATTGTCAAAGGTGTTTTTGGATTTAAACTTGAACGTACCATAAGTCTGTTCCAGTCCCGGAAGTCCATCTTCACGTTCAAAGGTATCCGATGTGCCGCCAAAACGAATTTTATCTGCATTTGCCTGAAGATCCGAAATGCTCTTGATTCCATATTTCTCAGCCACATCCGCACGCATGCTCAGACCATTTCCGTTACTTGCCTCACACATATCCAACACATCCAGATTGAATTTTTCTGCATACATTTCTTTTACTTTGTCATAAGTGATCTGTGGATCTGTCTCCATCGGCTGATCCAGAATCGTCAGTAATGAAGTACCGGTGTACTCCGGATACATATCAATCTGACCGTCACACACTGCCTGATGGATCAGGTTGTCGGATACTTCAAATTCACGTTCCACTTTATATCCGGCATCTTCCAGGGCAAGTGCATATAACTCACCCAGGATCTTACTCTCTGAAAAACTTTTTGCTCCGATTTTAATCGTAGTATCTGCACTTGTACTACTGCTTTTTTCGGTAGCTGCACTTCCATCTGCCTTCGGTTCTGCTGCTCCGTTACTTCCACATGCCGCAAGTGCTGCGACTGATACAACTGCAAGTATTACTGCCAATACTTTTTTCTTCATTTCTTTTTTCCTCCTGTAATGCTCTCAACTTTCTATCAATATCAGACTTCCTTTATTTGCTTTTTAAAGTGCCCGACTTATTTTTTTCTCAACTGCCCCAAGTGCCATGCTGCACAGCATAGTAATGACAGCCACTGTTCCTCCACCGATCACCAGATACTCGGTTTTCAGCAGATTGATTCCGTTGAAAATCAGAATTCCCAGCCCTCCGGCGCCAATATAAGCCGCCAATGTAGCACTTGCGATAACCTCTGACATCGCCATACGGATGCCACTGATAATACCAGGCATCGCCAGCGGCACTTCCACCTGCCGGAATTTTCTCTTTTTATCCATGCCCATGGCATCTGCCACTTCCAGCAGAAAATCTGGAACCTGTGAAAATGCCAGCGTTGTCTGTATCAGAATTGGTGGGATTGCCAGAATCACCAATGCTGCCAGTGCCGGTTTCACCCCCACTCCCATGATCGGAATCAGAATAACAAGCACTGCCAGACTCGGAATAATACGCAAGACACTGAATCCTGTAGTCAGAATCTTCTTTATCCTCGGAGCACGCAGGCTCAGAATGCCGCATGGAATACCTACCGCAGCTGCGATTCCCACTGCCAGAAGACTCAGATACAGATGTTGCCAGATCATATGCACATATTCCTGTCCATGTGTCTGAAAATATTCCACATATGCCTGCATGTCACACCCTCCGTTTCATAAATAAGTAAATCTTATTATATTAAGCTTTCCTATCTTAGCAAAAAAATAATCATCCTGCAAGATAGCATTAACCAACTGCTGCATATCATACTATATTTTCTAGTAAAATGCTAGGTTGTAAAGCTGATATTCGCAATCCGCTTTTGCTATTTACTCATGAACGCAAAATAAAAGAAGACAGTAGCGGCATTTCTACAACTACTGTCTTCTTTTATTTCATTTCTGCCAGAGAGAAACAAAAAACTTACGATTAACGCGTTTCTTATTTTTTCTTTTTAGAAAATCTTGTCTTAAATACATACCACAGTGCACCTGTGATGCATACAGAAGAATATCCACCGCAGATAACACCTACCATCAGAGGTCCTGCAAATTCACGGATGGAAGATACACCGAGAATAAACAGCACAAATACCATGATAAATGTTGTCAGGGAAGTATTGATGCTTCGTGACAGTGTCTGTGTGATACTCTTATTTACTACTTCTTTCAGATCAGTATCTCTGCGTCCGCTCTCCAGTGCCAGATTCTCACGGATACGGTCAAAGATAACGATCGTCGCATTGATAGAGTAACCAACCAGCGTCAGCATGCAGGCAATAAATGTGCTGCCCACAGAGGTCTGAGATAATGCATAAAATGCTAAAACAACAAGTACATCATGTACCAGTGCAATAACCGCACTGCTTGCAAAACGGATATCTTTGAACCGGAACCAGATGTAGATCAGCATACAGATCGTCGCAATAATCACAGCTACGATAGCATCACTTCTCATCTCACTACTGATCGTGGAGCTGATGTTTGTAGATGTGATATCGTTCTCCTGAACACCGAAGTTGTCTTCCATTGCAGTTGCCAGTTTTTCACGCTCATCCAGATTCAGTGTTCTGGTCTTGATAATGATGGAATTGCTGTCTGCAACTTTCTGTGTCTGAACATTTGCATCACCGGTTACTTCTTCTATATAAGGTACGATCTGCTCATCGATCTCCTCGATCGTGTAATCTTTATCAAATGCAACAGTTGTTGCTGTACCGCCCTTAAACTCCATACTGAAATTCAGTGGCTGTCCGTTGCCTGCTTTGTGAGCACCCATGCCTACAAATCCGGCTACGATCACTGCCAGAGAAATACCAAAGAACAATCCTCGTTTTCCAAGGAAGTTGATGCTCTTGCGCTCTTTCTTCTCACCGTAGAATTTTTTATCCTGGAAGCCAAGTCCATACAGTGCTTTTACCAGCCATCTGGAGATTACCAGTGCGGTAAACATGGAGAATACGATACCGATTGCCAGTGTGGCAGCAAATCCTTTTACAGTACCGGATCCACGCAGACCAAGTACAGCTGCTGCAATCAATGTAGTAATGTTTCCGTCAAAGATTGCGGAAAATGCTTTCTTAAATCCAATGTCAATTGACTGTGCTACGGAATGTCCTGCTGCAATCTCCTCACGGATACGTGCAAAGATAATAACATTTGCATCCACTGCCATACCTATGGACAGGATAATACCAGCGATACCCGGCAGGGTCAGTGTAATGTGATACAGATGTAAAATTGCAAGCACGATACCAGTGTAGATCAGCAGCGCGATTGATGCCGCAAGTCCCGGGATACGGTATGCGATCAACATAAACGCAATGATGATCAGCAGACCGATAATTGCTGCGATAATACTTGTCTTAATAGCCTGGGAACCAAGTTTTGCCCCTACAACTTCAGACTGTAACTCTTCGAGTTCCAGTTTCAGCGCACCACTTCGGATCTGGGAAGCAAGTGCTTCTGCATCCTCGTAGCTCTTCATACCGCTGATGACAGCCTCGCCGTTTGTGATCTGGTTCTGTACCGTCGGATAACTGATACACTCCCCATCATAGTAAATCGGAAGTACCTTATTCAGATATTCGCCTGTTTTTTCAGAAAAAATCTTAGCACCTTCACTGGTCAGTTTTAACTGAACCACATATTTACTGGAAGATGTTTTGCTTGTGTCTGTAGCAGCCTGTGCATCAGCCACCATCTCACCGGTCATGAATGTCTCGCCCTCTGTGGTCTTAAATTCCAAAGTACCCGGTGTTCCAAGTTCTTCCAAAATTGAATTTGCATCAGATACACCCGGAATTTCCACGGAAATTCGGTTATCACCTACCTGATAAACCTCTGCCTCTGTACTGTAAGTCTCTACACGTTTCTGCAGTTTGTATACAGTATCTTTCATATCCTCAGCAGACGGTGTCTCGTCACCTTTTACCTGATATGTAATGCTGACACCACCGGCAAGGTCAAGTCCTAGCTTGATTCCTTTCTCATTGTCCTTTGCTGCGGTACCCTTTACAATACCATAAGAATAGTAGCCAAGCAGTAACATCGCAATGATCATTACCAGAAAGACTACGACTCCTTTCTTTTTTTTCATCCTTCTACCTCCATTTCAGCTTCCGCCGCTTTTATCATGATTGCACACTCAATCCGCTTTTTCTGCAATTCACAGCCAATATCATATGCATCATTAATATTTCCATGGAAATGATAGGAGTTTGCTGCACATCCGCCGCTGCAGTAGAATCTTGCAAAACAGTTTCTGCATTTTTCTTTTGCATAAACATTACAGCATTTGAATTCATCCCGGATATCCGTACGTTTTACGCCATCCCAGACATTTCCCATCAGGAACTCTTCATTTCCAACAAACTGATGGCACGGATAGAAATCACCCCACGGTGTAACAGCCAGATACTCAGTACCTGATCCACAGCCGGATAATCTCTTTGCAACACACGGGCCACCCTCTAAATCTATCATAAAATGAAAGAAATTGAAATCCTTTCCGGATTTTTTTCTTTCTACCATTTCAGCGGCAAGCTTGTCATACTCTGCAAAGAGCTTTGGCAGATCTTCTTCCCGGAGTGCGTACTCCTCAGAATCTTCTGCAACTACCGGCTCCACAGAAATCTGTTTGAAGCCCAGATCAGCCAGATGAAGAACATCATCTGCAAAATCCAGATTGTAATGCGTAAATGTACCGCGGACATAATACTTGTCCTGATTACGGCTCTCTGCAAACTGCTGGAATTTCGGCACGATCAGATCATAGCTTCCTTTTCCGTTGCGGAATGGTCTCATATGATCGTGGATTTCTTTTCTTCCATCAATACTGAGTACAACATTCCCCATCTCTTTGTTTGCAAATTCCATTACTTCATCATTCAGTAATACACCGTTTGTTGTCAGCGTGAAACGGAAGTTTTTGTCATGCAGCTTTTCCTGCTCTCTTCCATATTTTACCAGATCTTTGACAACCTGCCAGTTCATCAGAGGTTCGCCACCAAAGAAATCCACTTCCAGATTGCGGCGGCTTCCGGAGTTTGCGATCAGGAAATCCAATGCTTTCTTTCCAACCTCATAACTCATCAGCTCTCTGTGCCCATGATATTCGCCTTCTTCTGCAAAGCAGTAGCGACAGGCAAGGTTGCAGTCATGTGCAATGTGCAGGCACAAAGCTTTGACTACAGTCGGACGTTTCTTGAAGTCCATAATATAATTTTCGTATTCATCTTTTGTAAACAGTTCTCCGTCTTTTACCAGGGAAGCTACTTCTTCACAGGCTTCTTTCACCTCAGCTTCACTGTATGTGCCGGACAGTTCTGCTACAATCTCCTCCGGTGTATGATCTTCGTACAAAGCGATCACATCATAGGAAACATCATCTACTACATGAATCGCACCACTGTTTACATCAAGAACAATGTTATAACCATTATTTTTATACTGGTGAACCAAATGCAGTTCCTCTCTTTCTATTTCTATATTAAAAATCAGCGTAAAAAGCTGCTGTTTTCATTTTCCTCTAAACGTGCAAATGACCGCATGCCTTAGGCATACGGCCTTTTGTAATAGTAATTGCTGTTTTGTTCTTCTTATTTGTGCTCGCAGCTCTGATTTCCTACTGTACAGGAAGTTTTGCAAGCAGACTGGCAGGATGTCTGGCACTCACCACATCCGCCTTTTTTTACTGTGTTCTGTAATCTTTTTGTATTTAATGTTTTTACGTGTTTCATCTTCCGAAATCTCCTTTCTTCTTACATATGTCAGAAGTATATCATATTTTCCACTATAAAGAAAGTATTTTTTTGTAACCGTTCAAAAGGATCAACTGACCATTCCCCCGATCATCCCGGCTCCCATGCACATCACCAGTGTCAGCCCGATATGCAGCATATCCGATGTCAGCCCACGGTTCAGCAGTGCTGATCCGATCAGCAACACCAGGAAATACGCCGCTCCCATAATAATCCCCCACAGAAAACGCCGGGTCTTCATTCTCTTTCCTATGATAATGCCGCCAAGCAGACCCGACACCACATAGATTGCTGTAATTCCAATGGTGACAATATTTTCCGTCAGTTCCATTTTATAAAGTAAAAATGCCAGCACAAATAATGCCACTCCCGTCAGAATGTACATAATCAGCAATGTGCTTAATACTTTCAATACAATTTTCCTATTTCCTTCTGCATGTTCCATATCTCTTCCTCCCTCTATGATGTAAAGCGGACATTCGCAATCCACTTCCGCTGCTTTCTTAGTCCCCTGGTTGTTTTCACATCGGACATATAGTTATATATTCTGAAAATTTCAAAAATAGAACCTCTTTTTTTCGCAACAATAGCTTGAAAATCCTATTCTTTTCCTGTAATATATAGAATAAAAATTGTAATCCAACAGCAAAATTTACGGAATATCTTCCATCATGCTGTGCTTACAGACAACATATTTATTTAGAGAGGTGAATTATTTTTGGACATAAGCTCCACAATACAATTAATCGTACTGGTCATTCTGCTGGCTCTGTCAGCATTCTTTTCCTCATCGGAAACGGCACTGACCACGGTAAACCGGATCCGCATGCGATCTCTGGCAGAAGAAGGGAACAAGCGTGCCGCCCGGGTGCTTCAGGTCACCGATGATTCTGCGAAAATGCTGAGTGCAATCCTGATTGGTAATAATGTTGTCAACCTGACGGCATCTTCCCTGGCTACAGCACTTGCCCTCCGTATCTTCGGCAACGCCGGTGCCGGAATCGCAACCGGAATTCTGACAGTGCTGATCCTGATCTTCGGTGAGATTTCCCCGAAAACCATGGCAACCCTGCGCGCAGAGAAAATTTCCCTGCGATTCTGCAATATCATCTGGCTTCTGATGAAAGTGCTGACTCCTGTCATCTTCATCATCAATCACCTTGCCATGCTGGTACTCCGCCTTATGGGTGTCAAAGCATCTGAGGGCAGACAGGCCATGACAGAAAGTGAACTGCGGACCATCGTGGATGTCAGCCATGAATCCGGTGTCATCGAATCAGAAGAAAAAGAAATGATCAACAATGTATTCGATTTTGGTGATGCTCTGGCAAAAGAAGTTATGATTCCTCGGATTGATATGACCTTCGCTCAAGTGGACAACACTTACGATGAGATTCTGGACATTTTCCGTGAAGACCGTTTTACACGTCTTCCTGTTTATGAGGAAACCACCGATGATGTCATCGGTATTTTAAATATCAAAGATCTGCTGCTCTGTGACAGGGAACATTTTTCTGTCCGTGAACTGATGCGGGAACCATATTTCACATATGAACACAAGCATACCGCAGATCTTCTGGTGGAAATGCGTAATTCTTCCATCAATATTGCCATCGTTCTGGACGAATACGGCACAACTGCCGGACTGCTGACACTGGAAGACCTGATTGAAGAAATCGTTGGAGAAATCCGCGATGAATATGACTACGATGAAGAGGATCCGATCCAGAAAATTTCGGATCATGAATATCTGGTAGAAGGTTCCATGAATCTGGCGGACTTCAGCGATGAACTGAATCTGCATCTGGAATCTGACGACTACGATTCCATCGGCGGCTACATGATCGGTCTCTTAGACCATCTGCCGAAAATCCGGGAGTCCATCACCACACCGGATGGTATTTTTCTGCAGGTTCGGACGAAAAACAAACACCGGATTGAAAAAATTTACGTAAGACTTCCGGAAACTTCGGCAGAATCCGAAACTACGGAGCAATCCGTGTAATCAAGATCTGGGGTCAAAAGATGCCATACGAATTGTTCCGTACTTCGTACTCCCACAATTCTGGCATCATCTTATACAGTATAAAAGAGATTTTCCTGTAGCTTATAAAACCACAGGAAAATCTCTTTTTTCACATCATTTTATGTAAATCGGACATTCGCAATCCGCTTTCGCTATTTGCTCATGAACGCAGTCACTTTTTGATTACTCAATTACATGAATCCATCCTTCCGGAGCTTCAATCCTGCCTTCCTGGATATCAACCAATGTCTCACGCAGCTTGGACAGAACCGGTCCCATCTCATCCATACCGCTTGCAAAGCAGATTTCACGACCATGATCCACAATCTTTCCAATCGGAGAAATAACAGCTGCAGTACCGCACAGACCGCACTCTACAAAGTTCGGAACTTCATCCAGGTATACTTCTCTCTGCTCTACTTCCAGTCCCAGGTAATGCTCTGCTACATACATCAGGGAACGGCGTGTGATAGAAGGAAGGATACTGTCAGACTTCGGTGTTACGATCTTGTTATCTTTTGTAACAAATAAGAAGTTGGCTCCGCCTGTCTCCTCTACTTTTGTACGGGTTGCAGCATCCAGATACATGTTTTCTGCATAGCCTTCTTCATGTGCTGTTACGATTGCATGTAAACTCATGGCATAGTTTAATCCGGCTTTGATATGACCTGTTCCGTGAGGAGCTGCACGGTCAAAATCTGTAACACGGATCGTTAACGGTTTTACTCCGCCTTTGAAGTATGGTCCTACCGGTGTTGTCAGTACACGGAACTGATACTCCTGCGCCGGCTTCACACCAATAACAGGGCTGCTTCCGAACATATACGGACGGATATAAAGTGTTGCACCTGTACCATATGGTGGCACATATGCAAAGTTTGCTTTTACTGTTTTTTCTACTGCCTCAATAAATTTATCTTCCGGATAAACAGGCATTTCCAGTCTTCTTGCAGAATCTGCCATACGGGATGCATTCAGATCCGGGCGGAAGATTACTACTTTTCCGTCTACGGTTGTATAAGCTTTTAATCCTTCAAAAACGGTCTGTGCATACTGTAATACGCCTGCACACTCGTTTAATACGATGTTAGCGTCCTCAGTCAGCGTTCCTTCATCCCATGCGCCATCTTTATAATTTGCAACAAAACGTTTGTCTGTCTGACGATATCCAAAGTCCAGATTTTCCCAATCGATATTCTTCTTTTCCACTGTGAGGTCCTTCTTTCTTATCTATTTTGCAGTTTCCACATTTAGTTCCTGCATTTAGTTCTTTTTTCTATATGTACTGTTATACAGCAATTCGTATAGTATTTCCAGTTCTTTTTTTCAAAACAGTTGTATTTTTTTCATGTTTTCTCGGAATAAGATGAATTATTTTTCACCCGATAATTCATCTCACATCCCTGCATCCTGGCTTGTTTTCTAATCTGTTATCTGCAGGAAGTAGCAATTGATTCGATGGCTACCGCACCGCCACGCACGATTTCCACACTCTGAAACCGTTGTTTTAACAGTTCGATCAGCTCATTGTTTCTGCGTTCTGTGAGCTTGCACTCCAACAATACACTGTCCACGCCGATATCTGCAGTCTCCACATGAAACACCTGCGCGATACGGAATACTTCTGCCTTATCCGTGTTGCTCAGTTTTTTTACCTTTGCAAACATGATCTCCTTCATATGGATCGGCACATTGGTCAGATCCATGACTTTGATGACCTCTACCATACGGTTCAGCTGTTTCTTGATCTGTTCAAAAGTAATGTCATCGCACATGGTACTGATCGTGATTCTGGACGTATCCTCCTCCTCTGTCGTACCTACGGTCAGACTTTTCAGGTTATAAGATTTTCCTGCAAACAAACCGGAGATTTTTGCGAGAACACCAACCTGATTTTCTACATATAATGCAATCCATCTATCTTTCATTGATTTTCTCCTCCCCTATTTGCTTTTCAGAATCATATTGTTCATTGGGTTTCCACCCGGAACCATTGGAAGTACAATTTCCTCAGTTGCGACCATGAATTCAATAACAGTCGGTGCATCCGTATTCTGTTTTGCGGCCTCCAAAGCCGGGATAATATCCTCTTCCTTTGTAACACGGATGCCATGTGCACCGTAACTCTCTGCCCATTTCATAAAATCCGGTACATATGGCGGGCATTTTTCATTTGGTCCCTTGCAATGCTCCGGACAGCCTTTGCGACGACGCAGACAAGTTGCGGAATAACGTTTTCCATAGAACAGCTGCTGCATCTGTCGCACCATGCCAAGGTAATAGTTATTGAGCAGACATACAGTGATCGGGGTCTGCTGTACCACAGCAGTTGCCATCTCCTGCATATTCATCTGAAATCCACCGTCACCGGTAATACATACGACATCTCTGTCCCGGTGTCCCATTTTTGCACCAAGTGCTGCCGGAAAACCAAATCCCATTGTTCCAAGGCCACCGGAAGTGATCATCCTTTTATTTTTATTTACATCCAGATACTGGCTGGCCCACATCTGGTGCTGACCTACATCAGTAACATAGGTAACTTCATCATAAACCTGATTTAAACCTTCCATGATCATCTGCGGTGTCATGCCTTTATCCCGGCGCATCTCCAGCGGATTTTCATGATCCCAGGCTGCAATCTGTTTTACCCATTCCTCCGTATCCTTCGGTTCCACCCATTCCAGCATCTGCTGCAGGGCAACTTTTGCATCGGCTACGATCGGCACATCTACCACAACGTTACGGGAAATGGCTGCCGCATCGATATCCACATGAATAATCTTCGCTTTTGGTGCAAATTCATTCAGGTCACCTGTGATACGGTCGTTGAAACGGGTTCCGATGGAAAAGAGCACATCACATTTGCTGACTGCAATATTTGCCGCATAACGGCCATGCATGCCGCTGCTTCCCACATAATAGGGGTTATCTGTAGGAATTGCGCCTTTTCCCATAACAGTCGTAACAACCGGAACATGTGTAATATTTACCACCTGCTCCAGCAGTTCACTGGCACCTGCGATATTAACACCACCGCCGGCAAGGATCAGCGGACGGCGTGCTACCTTCAGTAATTTTGTTGCTTTTTTCAGCTGTCCAAGATGAACACCTTCATTAATTTTATAACCACGGATTTCCACATGATCCGGATATTCTGCCGGACCGGTTGCAGTCTGGATATCCTTTGGCAGATCGATCAGGACCGGACCCGGTTTTCCGGTTTTTGCAATATGAAATGCCATCTTGATCGTTCTTCCAAGATCTTTGCGGTCGCGGACCGTTACACTATATTTTGTAATACCGCGCGTCATACCTACGATATCCACTTCCTGGAACGCATCATTGCCAATGAGATTTAACGGTACCTGCCCGGTAAACACAACCAGCGGGATACTATCGTAAAAAGCATCTGCAATGGCTGTGACAGTATTTGTCGCACCGGGTCCGCTTGTTACGAGGCATACGCCGGTTTTACCGGTCTCACGGGCATAACCTTCGGCTTCATGCACCAGAGCCTGCTCATGTCTCGGCAATACAAGATCAATCTTACCATTCAGATATAATTCATCAAACAAATCTGTTACCGTTCCGCCCGGATAGGCAAATACAGTATCTACACCTTCTTCAAGAAGTGCTTTTACAAATAATTTTTTTCCTGTTATATCCATTCAACTCTCTCCTTTTAAATCCACCCTAACGTGCGCAGCAAAAAGATCCATCCCGTCAGCGTTACAGAAGCCAGCAGCGTCGTAGCCACCACGATACTTGCCGTCAGCACACCGTCGTTATGCATATTTTTCGCCATGATATAACAGCTCGGGGTCGCCGGTGCTGCCAGCATGACTACGAGAGCAACCATTTTTTCGCCCCTGAAACCAAGAGCAGCTGCAATCGGAATAAAAATTGCTGCCTGGGCAATCAGCTTAATAAAAGCAGCCCAGAGGGTAGGTTTGATTTTGGCCAGTGCCTTTTTTCCTTCAAATCCCGCGCCAAGTCCGATCAATGCAAGTGGGGTTGCCATCTTTGCCACATTGTTTACGGTCGAATTTACCAGTTCCGGCAGTGGATTATGTAATAATGCCACGATCAGACCAAGGACTATGCCGATGATAATCGGGTTCTTCAGGATGTTGATACCAGCCTGCTTGATTCTGCCTGTATCACGCTCATTCTCCGGGTAATCCCCTTCAAAAGTCAATACAAGCACGGAATATATGTTATACAACGGAACTGCACCAATGATCATCAGTGAGCCCATTGTGGATTGCCCGTAAATATTCTGGATAAATGCCAGTCCCATAACCGCCGCACTGCTGCGGAAGGATGCCTGAACAAAAGCACCGGTCATGGATCTATCTTTCATAAAAATCTTCGTCAGACCATACACACTCCAGAAGCAGACAGAAGTAGCGATTGCACAAAACAGCACATACTTCAGATCAAATACTTCCTGGATATTAACGGTTGACAGATCACGAAAAAGCAAAAACGGTAACGTCACTTTAAAATTAAACTTATTTGCCACCGTAACGAAATTTTCATTCAACATACCAATCTGACGCAGGAAATATCCAATCACCATAACGAGAAAAATCGGTATCGTTACATTGATACTAAATAAAAAATTGCTCATCCGTTATGCCTTCTTTTCATATTTATAGAAATGATATTCCAGATCGAAATAGGTCTGTTCCTCACTGTCTGCGGTAACCACCCACGCCTCTTTCTCATCCAGATTCGGAAACCAGGCATCTGCCTCGTAAGCAAAATCGATCTTCGTAATGTGTGCAACGTCGCACTCATCCAGAAGCTGCTTGTAAATGCTCTCGCCGCCGATGACATAGATATCCTCGCTCGGATATTTTTTCAGCTCTTCGTGCAATTCCTCCATATCATGTACAATGACTGCACCGTCAGCCTGATAACTGCGATCGCCTGTCAGCACAATATTCACACGATTTTTCAATGGTTTCTTTCCCGGAAAGCTCTCCAGTGTCTTACGTCCCATTACAACCACTTTCCCGGTCGTTGTCTCGCGGAAAAATTTCATATCATCCGGAATACTCACCAGAAGCTTATTGTTTCTGCCGATGGCCCAGTTTTTATCTACTGCCGCAATTAAATTCATTTCTCACATCTCTCTTTCTTCTATAATTAACATTTCATACAATTCACACGCGCCATTCGCAAAAGAGCTCGCTTTGCGAGCGATACTTCTTGAACAGTTGTTCAAGAAGGCGAAACAGAGTATAAAACAACAATAATAAGGTGCTCCCTTCATCACTATGCATCCAGCCAATTCCTCATGCAAGCATGATCATTGTCTGAATACATGTGATGAGTGAACTGTTAAACCGCAATTGGTATATTGGTGATCTGCGGACCGGTCTGGTAATTATCCAGACGCACATCATCTCTCGTAAACCGGTAAAAATCTTTCACTTCCGGATTCAGCCAGAATGTCGGTGCCGGAAGCGGCTCACGGGAAATCAGTTCCTTCACCAGTGGAATATGTCTGTCATAAATATGGGCATCCGCAATGACATGCACCAGTTCTCCCACCTGCATATCACATACCTGAGCCAGCATATGCATAAGCACCGCATACTGACACACATTCCAGTTATTTGCTGCCAGAATATCCTGGGAGCGCTGATTTAAGATTGCATTCAGCACCAGCTTATCCTGTCCCGGCTTCTTTGTCACATTAAAAGTCATACTGTATGCACACGGATACAGATGCATCTCATGCAGATCCGCATGTACATAAATATTAGTCATTATACGCCGACTGTAAGGATTATTCTTCAGATCGTAGATCACACGATCCACCTGATCCATCATTCCTTCCTTATACTGATGCTTTACGCCCATCTGATAACCATATGCCTTTCCGATGGAACCTGTCTCATCCGCCCATTCATCCCACACATGACTGTGAAGGTCATTAATATTGTTAGACTTCTGCTGCCAGATCCAGAGCATCTCGTCTGTACAGCTCTTGATGGCCGTTCTCCGAAGCGTCAACGCCGGAAACTCTTTGGACAGATCATAACGATTTACCACACCAAACTGTTTGATCGTATAAGCACTGGTTCCGTCCTCCCATTTCGGCCGTACCTTTTCTCCTTCCGTACTGGTTCCGTTTTCAATAATATCTTTACACATATTGATAAAAATATGATCTGCGTAACTCATATGCGTCCTCCGATTATCTATTTCTAGTAAAGCGGACATTCGCAATCCGCTTTCGCTACTTGCTCATGAACGCAGTCGCTTTGCGACCTGTCAGTGGGAGCTTTTAACTTCCCCTGACATAAGCATCCCCCTTACCCACCGCTTAGTGCTCTACGCACTTGAAGCGGGGAATGCTTATTCTGCGTTCAAACTTCGCTCTATAAAGCAAAAACATCTGACATCTATTGAACATCATCTATTTTTCTCGTATTCGTAATAGTATAGCAAAAAAAATACGATTCATAAAGTAGTAACCAAAAAAATACTGCATACAACATTTATCCCGTTTCGTGCTTTTTTCATGCAAAAAAAAAGGATATCCTTACGGATATCCCTTTGCATAAAAAGCGCGAGACGGTGCTATTGGTCCGGGGGACCAATGGTTAGCACCGACCGAAGAGGACTTTAGGTCCTCTGAGACCTCGAACTGAATTTTCTGAATTCTGTTTGAGCCCGGCAGGGCTCATTTCATGCAAAAAGGATATCCTTACGGATATCCTTTGCACGAAAAAAGCGCGAGACGGGACTCGAACCCGCGGCCTCGACCTTGGCAAGGTCGCGCTCCACCAACTGAGCCACTCGCGCATATCATATTGTCTTTTGCTGTTCGCCTCAAGACAAGTGATATCATACCGCAGCCAGTCCCAAAAGTCAAGCACTTTTTTTATTTTTTTACATTTTTTATTTCCACTGAAATGAAAAGTGTATTTCCCCCACATGAATAATAACAGCATATTTTCCATTTTACTGCATATGATATACAAAGTATGGTATGAGGGGGAAACTGTAAAATGCGATCAAAAACAAGAATTGTAGTGCTTCATATGAAAGAAGTCATCTATACAACCATTTTTATTATTCTTGGTATTGTACTTATCTTTCTGCTGGTCTACATGTTTGGCCCATCCCGACATAATAAAACAGACACCGGGCAGCCCAAGTACAAAGCCGGTGTATACACGTCTTCCATTCAGTTTGAGGGACAGAATCTGGATGTTCAGGTAGTGGTTGACGAAAACCATATCAACTCGGTGTCTTTTGTAAATCTGAATGATACGGTAACAACCATGTATCCGCTGATGCAGTCCTCCATGGACAATATCAGTGAGCAGATCTGCAAAACACAGTCTGTGGACAATATTTCCTATTCTGAAGAAAACCAATACACAGCATCCATGCTGCTGCATGCGGTGGAAGATGCCCTGCAAAAAGCAGCTGTCGACACCGGAGAATAACCGGTATCGCACAATCAGCGTACAAATGTATACATTATATGTCTTCCATCCCAATCTCACATTTTTCTGCAAACGCAAAAACCCCACCGGCAAAGCATCACGCTTCCGATGGGGGTTCTGTCTTTATTATAATAACCTTCTGCCTTCTGATTACTTTTCCGAACGGTTACTCTGTGGCACTGTCTGTACTGGACAGATTGCTCATATATTCGTTCAGAGCTGTCATACTGAGTTCTGTCTTTGTCATCGGCTTTTTCTCCTGATAATAGGAATATCCGGAAAATCCGATCCAGCATACGATCGCTGCTGCAATGACTACACCTAACGTACGTCCCAGCACACGGTTTCTTTTCTCTTTCTTGATGGTCTGTTTTCTGTTTTTCTTCTCTTCTTTATATCGATCAACTTTTGCCTGACTCATATTTTTGTAAGCTCCTTTTTGCTTTTTTTCTGTCAAAAAGTATAGCATATCTGCCGCCGTTCGTCAATTTTTCCTGACAAACAGAATTGTAACCACTCACCGTATTTGTCTCTTGCAACCTTATCTTTTTCCATATATTATAATAATTATCAGAGTATTTTTTAAGGAGATTTTTATCATGAGAACAGCTGTATTATATGGGAAAGAAGACATTCGTATTGAGGACAGACCGGTTCCGGAACCGGGTCCCGGACAGATGCTTGTCAAAATTGATTATGTGGGGATCTGCGGAACAGATATTGAATTTTACAAGCTCGGACAGACACCGACACCACTGCCAAAGATTCTCGGGCATGAGAACTCCGGAACCATTGTAAAACTCGGAGAAGGTGTCACAGATTTCCAGGTCGGCCAGCGTGTGTTATGCGGACCGCCTGCGCACTGCAAAGAAAACTGCTCTCCATGTAAGGAAGGCAAAACAAACATCTGTATCCACGGATTTCCGCGAACTGCCGGTATCGGAATGCCAGATGGCGGTTACGCAGAATATCTGCTGATCGAAGATGTGGCACACACCATGATCATTCCTGTTCCGGAAAATGTAAAAATGGAAGATGCGGTACTTTTTGATGTAATCTGTGTAGCACTTCACGGCATCCGCATGTCCCGGTTCAAACTTGGTGACTCCGTTGTGGTATCCGGCATGGGACCTGTGGGCCTCTCTGCCGTTCAGTTTTTAAAAGCCGGTGGTGCCAACAAGATCATCGCCCTGGATGTTACAGACAGAAAAAAAGAAGCTGCTCTCGCTTATGGTGCAGACTATTTCCTGAATTCCGCCACGGAACCGGACATCGCCGCATCCATCCGTGAGATCCTTGGTTCCGACGTAGGTGCAGATATCGTATACGAGTGCTCCGGCCATCCGGCATCCGTGGAAACCTGTGTACTGAAAGCGGTAAAACCGGGCGGACAGGTGATGCTCATCGGTACCGTACAGCAGCCGATCACCTTTACACTGGGAACAGCACAGATCTTTGAGATTGATTTCCAGTCCTCCTTTGTATATCTGCAGGAAGAAGTCGAAATGTATCTGCAGATGCTGGCTGCCGGAAAAATCGCTTTCCCTGGCATGGTAACCGACATTGTCTCACTGGATAACTGTCAGGAACAGGGCCTGGGCCGCAAAGACCGCGCTTCCCAGTTGAAGATCCTTATTGCACCAGACAAATAATAGACACCCAGTGGGATAACGTGCACAATCATTCTGAAATAAGTACCAGTTTACACTGACTTGAATCCCACACATATTACTTTACCCAAAATAACCCGGAGGCATCATACATTATGAAACACGATATCACTTATCCGTCATCTGACGGAAAAACCAAGATCCATGCAATTATCTGGGAACCGGAAGACTCTCCGAAAGCAGTTTTGCAAATCTGCCACGGCATGGTAGATTATGCAGATCGATACGATGATTTTGCACAACACGCAGCTGATCAGGGCTACTATGTGGTCGCCAATGATCACCTCGGCCACGGTGCATCCGTCATCACAGACGATCAGCACGGATACTTTGCACATCCAAATGGCAACGAATGTGTCATCGCAGATATCCATACCCTGCGCACCATGACACAGAAAAAATATCCGGATCTTCCCTATTTTTTCCTTGGGCACAGCATGGGGTCTTTCCTGACCCGGCAATACATCCAGATGCATGCTGATGGTCTGTCAGGCGCTATCATCATGGGAACCGGCTCCCAGCCTGGTATCATCCTGCATATAGGAAAACTGATCTGTCGCACGATCGCACTGTTCCGTGGCTGGACATACCGCAGTGCTTTTGTGGACAACATGGCGTTTGGCGGCTACAACAAACAATTTGAACCGGCACGCACACCAAGTGACTGGCTGACCAAAGATGAGGCTATCATCAACACCTGCATTCATCATCCATGGTCCACCTTCCGTTTCACAGTCAACGGCTATTACCAGATGTTCCGCGGCATCCAGTACATACAGAATCCTGCTCATATTCAGCAGATTCCTAAAAATCTCCCACTGTTTTTCGTCGCCGGTGGAGACGATCCGGTCGGGAACAATGGAAAAAGTGTGACGCAAGTCTGCCAGCAATATAAAGCTGCCGGCATTCAGGATGTACAGATCAAACTTTATCCCGGCGATCGCCATGAAATTTTAAACGAGACAGACCGCGATGTAGTCTATGCGGATCTTCTCACATGGCTGAACGGGCATCTTGCGTAATTTTTTTGACGTGAAAGAAAAAAGCTGAAAACGTAGCATCTTTTCTCGATGAGCGATTAAGTGAGCGACCGCGTTTTGCGAGTTTTGTGCAAGTGGGAGCGCCCTCTTTTTCAGGCGCGGGAACGAGCACGATAAAACCGGAGCAAAACAAGGGTAGCGAACGTCTAGCGAATGAGAAAAGATGCTACGTTTTCGTATTAATTAATAATCTTAAATTTTCAGCCAAGTCTCCAAAAGAAACCCTTATGACAACCATTCCATTATCCAGTCAATGTCATCTGTCGTCTTCATTTTGTAAAGCGGACATTCGCAATCCGCTTTCTCTACTTGCTCATGAACGCAGTCGCTTTGCGACCTGTCAGTGGGAGCTTTTAACTCCCACTGACATAAGCATCCCCCTTACCCACCGCTTAGTGCTCTACGCACTTGAAGCGGGGGAATGCTTATTCTGCGTTCAAGCACTTCCTCATCCTCCAGTGCTTCACAGATTTTTGCCAGAAGATTCAAATGCTCCTCTCCGATTCCGGCAATACCAAAGACAAGCTGTGCCTTTTCATCTCCGAAATCAACTCCCTGCGGATACTGCAGAAATACAATACCTGTCTTCTTTACAGTACCTTTTGCCTGACTGGTCCCATGTGGGATGGCTACACCCATTCCCATGTAAGTAGTAATCAACTTTTCACGTTCCTGCATCGCATCCACGTAAGTCTCATCTACATAACCAAGCTGATGCAACAGTTCCCCGACTGCCTGAATTGCCTCCTCCAGACTGTTCTTTCCGCCTGCTATTTTTACAATCGGTGATGCAATACCAAAAGAAATACCGGTTGCGATAGCAACACCCACTAATACTTTCCAGATATCCGGTCCCGGAGTCATCATTAAGTATGCAATAATGGATCCCGGCGAAGCCGGTCCTACCAGACCGCAGTCTGTCAGGTTAAACCAGAAAACAGCTGCCATATTTCCGACGATCGGAGCAATGATCACCAGCGGATTCATCAGGATATACGGGAAATAAATCTCATGAATACCACCAAGTACATGGATGATCACAGCACCCGGTGCGGACTGTTTTGTCTTTTTATCTTTGCAAAAGAACATATATGCCAGCAACACACCAAGACCAGGGCCCGGGTTCGGCTCCAGCATATACATAATGGATTTTCCTGCTTCTGCTGCCTGTGCTGTTGCCAGCGGAGTGAAAATTCCATGATTGATCGCATTGTTCAGGAACAATACCTTTGCCGGCTCAATAAAGATTGTAACCAGCGGAAGCAGGCTGTGGCTTACCAGAATATTGACACCAGCTGCCAGAACAGTCAGAATGCCACTCATCACCGGACCTACAACCACATACCCCAGGATTGCCAGCAACATTCCGATGATACCTGCTGAAAAGTTGTTGATCAGCATTTCAAATCCGACCGGCATATGACCATCCATCAGCTGATCAAATTTTTTAATACAAAAACCTGCCAACGGTCCCATAATCATTGCAGCCAGAAAACCAAATGCGATCAACGCTCCTATATTCGGCATTACCATTTCTGACAGGAACTTACCGAATTTCTGTACTTTGTTTTTCACAATATACCTCCCACTTTTGTCTCCATATAAACAGGGAACAATGGGAATATGCAGAAATCTTATCTTTTAATACACTGTGATATGATGAGTCTCACATTCCACCAGAAAATCTTCCGGCAGCTGACCGTCGGATATGATCACATCCACATCCGCCAGCCCGCAGATCGTATATGTACTCTTCACCTCTGTTTTGGAGGAATCCATCAGGACAACCACCTGCTCTGCCTGCTCAATAGCGGTCCGTTTCAACATGGCCTCCTCATTGTTTCCACAGGTAAACCCTGCTTTCATCGAATACCCTGTTACCCCTAAAAATGTCTGATGAAAGTTCACCTGCTCCAGTTCCCGGATGGCTGAGATACCGTACATACTGATGCTGTAACGATTCAGCTGTCCACCTGGCAGCATGATGACCGGTTTTGTGAGATTTGCAAGTTCTGTGGCACAGGAGAGTCCTGTGGTATAGATCAGATTGGACTGATCCGGGAAAATCCGTGCCAGTTCTGTGGTGGTGCTTCCGGAATCCAGAAAAATCACGGTATCCGGAAGAACCAGCTGCACTGCTTTTTTTGCAATCTCCTGCTTGGACTGTATGTTGCGTACCGCACGCCGGGTCAGATAATCGTCCGTTCCGATCACCAGCTGTACGGACTTCGCGCCTCCGTGTATCCTTACGATCTCTTTTGCCGCATCCAGTGCTTTCAGATCGGTACGAAGTGTCATTTCAGACACCTGCGGAAACTGTTCTTTAATCTGTGCAAAACTTACGGTTCCATGTTTATTCACCAGTTCCGCAATTGCATTTCTGCGCATTTCCATTGTATCCATAATTTTCTCCTCTCCGTCAGAATCCAGGATCCTGACGGGATCGAAAAACTCTGACAGTTCTTATTTTTCTGTGATAAAGTTTGCAATTAAATGTGTATAAATTAATTTCTTTCCACCCGGGATCTTCGGAAGGTTCAGTGTTGTCTCTGCTGCCGCATCCAGACCCCCGATATGTGTAACCATAACAGCCGGGTTGATGCGTTTTGCTGCCGTCAGCTCCAGAGACTCGATCATGTCTGCGGTATTTCCGCCTGTAGTTCCCATTACATGAGTAGAATTATAATGTACATCGTAAAAATTCATCTCTGCACTGAATTTTTTGTCTGTCGGACCTGCGAAAAAGTTCAGGCATCCATCTCTTCCGAGAATAGCACTGGACTGTGTTACAACAGCAGATACCGGAGCATAACATAATTCCGAGGATCGCACATTTGTAAGTCGACATACAGATACTGTCGGATACTACCTTCACCAGAATCTCATCATCCGTGATTTCCGGAAGTTCAAACTCTTCCAATCTCAGATCATTTGCTGCGTGTAATCTTACTCCTTTTGCTTTCATAATAAAAGCTCCTTTCTACATGTTATTCCCGTTTTTTCACTTTTGCAACAATAAAAATATTTTCTTTTTATTGTTGTTTTCGATTGTTGCTTTAAAAGTTAATTCCTTTTGTTTCAACAGCTGTTGTCATTATAATATCCCCAGACAGCCAAATTGTCAATTGTTGTTTTGACGTAAAAATGCACAAATTTTCGTTTCATTTTTTTACTTCAAAAATCTCAACTTTTGAATTGACAGAATATTGATTCAGTGGTATATTATTGTAACAATAGAAATGTTTTCGTTTCGAAAGAACAAACATTCTGACAAAAAAAGAAGCAGCTGCCTTTTTGCAGCTGCTCCTTTTTCATTTTTCATGTTCTGATATCTTCAGGCAGAATGCAGATAAAGTCTGTCTCGTTTTACCGGCAAATCGGACATTCGCAATTCGCTTTCGCCACTTGCTCATGAACACCTGCAAAACTTTGTGCCTGATTCTATTTCGTCCATGATTTTCTCTCTGATCTTCTCAGAAATGCAGTCCTTATTTGTTGGACATCTGCTCTTCCTGTTTCATGATCATCTTTTTCACCATTTCACCACCGATGGATCCTGCCTGGCGGGAAGTCAGATCACCGTTGTAGCCCTCTTTTAAAGGTACACCAAGTTCGGATGCCACTTCCTGTTTAAAACGGTTCATTGCTTCTTTTGCCTCCGGAACTGACACTTTGTTTGAGCTGTTAGAATTACTCATGTTGTTACACCTCCGTGATTTTTTCTCTATAGTAAAGACAGGCGTTCTTCTTCCGGTAATTTTGTTGAATCGAATCTCACGTACCGTAAAGCGGACATTCGCAATCCAATTTCACTTCAACAAAAGTATCCGATTTGAAGTGTTCTGTCTTGTTCCTAGTATGAACGAAGATGTATTTTTTATAACTGGAAAAAAATTCTTTTTCTTCCGTTGTTTGACTTTTTTTCGCACAAATGCACGTTTGCACGAAATGTGCATTACGGCATCATCGTAGAAGTACGGATTGCATCTGCTTTGGCATCTCCTTCAAGATAACGGATGATCGCAATGGAGAATTCTGCCGCAGCTCCCGGCCCTTTACCGGTGATCAGATTGCCATCTGTCACTGCTGTATCCTCACTCCAGATTGCACCGCCCTGCGGATTGCATCCTGGATAACCGGTAGCGTGTTTTTCTTTTAAAATACCAGTCTCAGAAATCATACCCGGTGCAGCACAGATTGCTGCCAACATTTTGCCACTGTTTAAAAATTTCTGAGCCAGTTCTTTGACACCCGGTTTTTCACCAAGTACCCCTGTGCCCGGTCCACCCGGATACACGATACCGTCAAATTCCTCAAAATTCATATCATTATACACTTCATCCGCATGAAAACAGATCTGGTGTGCTCCCATAATCTGTCGTTTTCCGGTTACAGATACCGTCAACACCTCAATTCCGGCTCTTCTGCAAAAATCCACTACTGTAAGGCATTCAATTTCTTCTACTCCATCATTACATAATACAGCTATTTTACTCATGATCATCTATCCTTTCTACATAATATTCGTTACAATTCACGCACGCCATTCGCAACATGAAGTAAAGCGGACATTCGCAATCCGCTTTCGCTACTTGCTCTTCAAACCTTGAATTTTCTGCTCCCATTACGATATAATTGTTGATATAAGATTTGGATATCAAAACGCCCAAATCCTGATCACACGGATTGCTCCGTGCTTTGCACGCCCACAATCCTTCCCTCTATTCGATATAAAGATGTTGAGGTCAAAAGATACCATACGAATTGCAGAAGGAGATTTTACTTTATGGAAATCGAACGTAAATTTTTAATCCGGCAGTTACCGGAACATCTGGAACAATACCCATGCCTCCAAATCGAACAGGGTTATCTGTGTACCAATCCTGTCGTGCGCATCCGCAAACAAGATGATTCCTACTTTCTCACTTACAAATCCGGCGGACTCATGACCCGGGAAGAATACAATCTTCCACTGACCGCTGAAAGCTATGCTCACCTGCGCAAAAAAACAGATGGACTGCTCATCACCAAAAAGCGCTACTGTATTCCGTTGGATTCTTATACCATTGAGCTTGATATTTTTGAAGGTGATCTCGCGCCTCTTATTCTGGCAGAAGTCGAATTTCCTTCTGAAGAGGAAGCCAACGCCTTTACGCCCCCGGAATGGTTTGCAAAAGATGTCACCTATTCCGGCAAATATCACAACAGTTATATGAGCCGCTACGGATATCAGCCGGAAGATAACCAGTGATATCCCATTGTTACCTTTTTGCCCATAAAGCTCCAATCCGAAATTATTTTCTCCAGAGAGATGTCTGCTCATATTTCTGTCTGGTCCGGATGCAGTATTTCAGCTGTTCATAGCGGTCGGATAATTTTCCCTCCGGAATGACCACATCCACTGCCACTGCCAGATCATCAATCAGCCGATCTGTGATATCGTTCTTGATATCACAGACAATCTGATATTTTTCCTCCATCGTATCCGTATCCAGAAACCGGAGCAGCCATGGATCGATCTGTTCTTCCACATCTGATTCTCTCTGAACCATATTCTGTTCCTGAAGTTCTGCCGTCGAAACAGCGGCAGTTACATCCGGCACGTTTTCCTGTTGTTCCACATTCTGATTTACCGGCATTTTCTTATGTTCTGCACGCTCCGTTCGAAGCGTCTCATTCTTTGTATGATCTACATATGCAAATCGATATTTCTGCGTTACCTCCGGATATTTTTCGTGATCCACTTCACTGACAAACATATCATATGGACGGATATACACGCCGAAATCTCCATACAATGCCTGATATACCACATATGGTTCCATGGTTTCTGAATGTTTTGCCACTGCGATCACCTGATACAATTTATTTTTAAAATGTAAATATTTTTCTCCCGGTAACGGATTTCCCTGTGCCATTTTACGATTCCCTCTTTTCTCCCCAAATTTACAGTTTTATCTATCTTATCCACAATACACACTGATACAATGTCTGAATAGCAAAACGGTTGAAGTGATTTTAGAAACCTATACGATCAATCATTCTTACAGATCAAAGGAATTCAGCATATCCATGCCTTCGGCAATAAAGTCCCGCTGAAAGTCCATGCTGTTGTGTGGACCTTTTATCATGGCGTCATATACCGCATCCATAAGGTGTTCCTCCTCTGCATCCCGGTCATTATCCAGTTCCACTTCTCTGGTATTTACTTTGGCAGCAGCCACAATCTGATTTTCATCAAATACAGCCTGCAGATCCGCTTCTCTCTGTTTCCGTGCTTCTTTATTCTTTCTTTCGTTTCCGGTCGTTTTTGCCACGGAACTGCTTTTTTCACTTCCATAGTTCTTCTTTCCAGCGGATGTCTGTGGTTTTTCTGCATGTGACTGTGAGGAATACGACCTGTGCGGACTGGCCGATTTCCGTTCCGGTCTCTGCGGATGTACCGGCGGCTGTTCAGAACGGTTTGATGATTTTCTCCCTTTTCTTACACTGAATATAATAAAAATTAAAATCACAAGCCAAAAACAGAATCCTGCCATATAGTTTCCCCCTTTCTTCCCCACCACTTAGTGCTCTATACACCAAAAGCGTGGAAATGCTCATTCTGCGTTTAAACAAATATGTATCATCGCCAATTTCAAGGCTATGTTCAGTATAGCATATTTCTCAGAATCATGATATACTAACTTGATTACAGGAGGAACAACATGTTTACAAAACTACGAAATAATATCTCACAAATGCAAATGATCGCTCTGGGGTTCTTTTGCATTATCCTTATCGGGACATTGCTCCTTATGACTCCGCTGGCAAGCAGAGCCGGAACCTGGACCGATTTTCTCACTGCACTTTTTACATCTACCAGTGCTACCTGCGTCACCGGTCTGGTCGTTACAAATACTTATTTACACTGGTCGCTTTTTGGTCAGATCATCATTATTACTCTGATCCAGATTGGCGGACTTGGTTTTATTACCTTTGGATTCGGATTTTCCATGTTCTTGCGAAAGAAGATCACCTTGCGGCAACGCGGACTCTTAAAGGAAAGTGTCAATGTCGTAAACACCGGCGGCATTGTTCGTCTGGCACGGTTGATTTTACAGGGTACCTTACTTTTTGAAGGCATTGGAGCCCTTATTCTCACCCTCTGTTTTCTCCGGGATATGCCATTTTCACAGGCGCTTTACTATGGTATTTTCCATTCCATCTCGGCATTCTGTAATGCCGGTTTTGATCTGATGGGGGCTTTTGGCATGTCCTCCTTTATCGGATACAACACAAACTGGATTGTCTGCATCACACTGATGGCACTCATTTTCATTGGAGGTATCGGATTTTTTGTATGGGGTGATCTGAAAGAGCATAAGCTGCACATACGAAAATATGCGCTGCATACGAAAATCGTACTGATTACATCACTGATTCTGATCATCGGTCCGTCCATCCTGTTCCTGATCCTGGAACGTCATGCACTGTTTGCAGATATGAACACACCTCAGGCCATTTTAAATGCATTATTTTGTGCAGTCACACCACGAACCGCAGGTTTTAACACTACGGATATTGCCAGTCTCAGTCAGAGCAGCCAGCTCCTTACCATCATACTGATGTTTATCGGTGGCTGTCCGGGTTCCACAGCGGGCGGAGCCAAAGTGACCACTATCACAGTTCTGATTCTTTACCTGCGTTCTATGCTGACCCGCACGGATGGTGTCAATATTTTCAAGCGCCGTCTGGAGGATGAAGCGGTTTCCAAAGCTGCCGCTGTATTTACCACCCATATGCTGCTGGCCGTGGCTGCAACTTTTCTGATCTCCATGCAGCAGGATCTGGATCTCACGGTGATCGTATTTGACGTAGTATCCGCTGTCAGCACAGTCGGCATGAGCACCGGTATCACACCGAATCTTGTACCCGGTGCAAAAGTCATCCTGATACTGCTCATGTATCTTGGCCGCGTAGGAAGTCTTTCCTTCGCAATGTCCTTTACGGACAAAAAACGCCTGGCACATGTACGACAGCCAAAAGAGCATATCAGTATCGGTTAAACAGAATATACTTGCATAAACTTATTTTTTACAGAAAGGATTTTTATTATGAAATCATTTTTAATTATCGGTATGGGACGTTTCGGCAGCCATCTGTGCCGGAACCTTGCAAAACTCGGAAACGAGGTTATGATCATTGATCAAAACGAAGAACTGTTGGAACCTCTGCTTCCTTATGTCACCGATGCAAAAATTGGGGACTGTACCAAAGAAGAAGTGTTAAAAAGCCTTGGAGTCGGAAATTTTGATAAATGTATTGTCTGCGTAGGCACAAATTTTCAGAGCAGTCTGGAAATCACCTGTCTGCTAAAAGAACTTGGTGCAAAATACGTGGTCAGCAAAGCTACCAGAGATGTACATGCAAAATTTCTGCTACGAAACGGTGCTGACAAGATTATCTACCCCGATCGGGATATCGCGGAAAAATGTGCCGTACAATACAGTTCCGACAACGTGTTTGATTATTTTGAACTAAGTGAAGATTTTTCTATCTACGAATTGGCACCATTGCCGGAATGGATTGGGAATACAATTGTTCAAATGGATATCCGCAATAAATATCACACCAATATCGTTGCTATTCAGACAAAAGATGGCATTCAGGCAATGCCGCCAGCGGATTATCGTTTCAAAGAAGATGAACACCTGCTGGTTATCGGTAAAAATGAAGATATACAGAAACTGGTACGGAAATACAATAATTAAATTCTTGTTTGTCTGTGTAAAGGGCAAATCCGGAAGCAGAAATCCAGACAGACACGGATGATTTTCTACCTCCGCTGCGCCGCTTATCTCCGCCTCCTCCCGCGAACTCGCACGCAAATACAGCGTGCTCAGACACACTCACGGAGGCGGGCTATGCTCGCTGCGGTAACGAAAATCAACCTACCGTCTTGTCTTGGATTTTTCTTCCGGATTTGCCCCATTTACTTGACGGCACCGTATGCCACGCATGCACACAAGCTGATGACATAATATTCGTTATGTCGCATGCGCAAATTTATATAGAGCAAAGAATGACACTGAAGCTAAAGTCAGCGATTAACTGTTTTTATTATTAAAAAAATGAGGGTGTAGTTCTGCACATGCAACACAACAAAGACTATGCTATCAGCTTATATGCATGTGTGGCACGCAGTGCGTCGTGTGAATGGCTGATTATTTCATTGTGTAAATACAAAAAATGAAGCATCCTGTCAGGGAAAGCGATTAAGCAAACGACCGAGTTTCACGAGTTTTTGCGCGAGTGGGAACGACCTCTTTTTCAGGCGTGGGAACGAGCGCGATGAAAACGACGTGAAACGAGGATAGTGAGCGTCTAGCGTCCTGACAGGATGCTTCATTTTCGTATTAAAAATTAAATTTCAGCCAACAACAAGACAAACAAGATTTTATATTATTTTCGGTGCATCCATTTCAGACGGACGCTCTTTTAATGCATATGCCAGGTTGATAGCATGATCAGAACAGCGTTCCAGATCGGTAACAAGATCAGAAAAAATAACTGCACTGAGTGGATTACACAAAGAATTCATAATACGTTCAATATGATTATTGATAAGATCCTTTTCATGATCATCCACATGCTGTTCCAGAATCTCAATCTGATCCAACTTATTGTAATCATCCTTTTCAAAAATGTCCAATGCCATATACACAGCATCCATTGCATCTTTGGACATATCTATCAATTCTTTTCTTGCTGCATCTGACATTTCTGCTTTCTTTGTGTTCATCTGTTCAATGTACTCTACAATATTTTCCGCATGATCAGATAAGCGTTCAATATCAGTAACCGCAATTGTCATCATAGACACGCGCCGCATATTTTCCGGTGACAGGTCCAAAGATCTGAGATCTACCATAGCATCCGCGATCAGATGATTCAGGATGTTGACGCTTTCCTCATGAGAACGCACCGATGCTGCCTTTGCTGAATTATAATGGAAGAAACAGTCAAGGGCACGTTGCAGGTTGTCTGCAGCGATATGTCCCATACGCGTAATTTCACGTTGAGTCTGACGAAGAGCAACCGGAGCCGGTACTTTGGTCAGCTGTGTCATATAAACAAGGGAACGATCTTCCATCTGCTGATTTTCCTCCGGTAACACTGGCACGATCTTCTCAGCCAGCCAGATTAATTTTCCGGTAAACGGCAACTCGACCAATACCGCAATAATTGCAAAAATTGTATGTGTATTTGCCAGCTGTCGTCCGATATCATTCGGTGACAGACTCTGAATACCCGTCAGGATGATTGGGAAGATATTGATCAATGCAATCAGGATTCCTGCACGAAATACGTTAAACAACAGATTCAGGATTGCTGCTCTCTTACCATTTCTGTTTGCAGTCAGACTTGCCAGCAGGTTCGGCGTAACAGAACCGATTGCTGCACCAATTACCAGATAAACCGCTACGTTATAGCTGAGCAGCCCCTGAATAGCAAAAGCCTGAAAAATAACCGTTGAAGAAGAAGAGCTCTGCAGTAATGCGGTAAATGCGATACCAAACAAAATAGCCAGTGCCGGATTATTCAATGTAGAAAGGAATGAAACAAATCCTTCACTCTGAGACAATGGCTGAATTGCAACTTTCATCATCGTAATACCCTGGAATAACATACCAAAGCCCATGATAACAGAACCAACGTGCTTTACAAAATTGTTTTTCATAAACAGGTACATGATGGCACCTGCAAAAAGCAGTAATGGTGTAAATGTACTGATATTAAACGCAGTGATCTGTGCGGTAATTGTCGTACCGATATTGGCACCCATGATAACACCGATCGCCTGTCCGAGATTCATCAGACCCGAATTTACAAATCCGATTACCATAACGTCTGTTGCAGAAGAACTCTGAACCAGTACCGTCATGCCAAGTCCAACAACAATGGCAATCAATTTGTTTTTAGTTGCATGCTCCAAAATGGTCTGGAGTTTATCACCACAGGCATTTTTCAAACCAGCCGACATAATTGTCATACCAAAAAGAAATAATCCAACGCCTCCTAATAATGAAAACGCTTCTACTATAGACATATATTTATCCTCCGTAAGATTCGTAAAGAAATTGTAAATATATTTTTACATACGAATCTATTTTAACAGTAAAATATCAATTTGTCTTTATAATAAACGGATTTTCACAAAAATAGGTAAAATATAAGAAAAATCATTGTAAATCACAAGTAAAATATACAAATAGTAACAAATTTATCACCCTATAACTGCCTGCTGCAAGAAGTAGTGGTATTTTCTTATATAGATTATGCATTCTTACAGTTGATTTTTTATCTTCTTTTCGGTATAATGCGTCTTGTGATTAATTATATCCGTTTTCGGGTATACCGGGTAACGCGCCACAGCGCGTTCACCTCTTAGCGGATATGGTGGAATTCATGACCATTGAACTGCTAATGTTCAATGGTAGACAGACGCGCCACAGCGCGTTCACTTCTTAGCGGATATGGCGGAATTCATGACCATTGAACTGCTAATGTTCAATGGTAGACAGACGCGCCACAGCGCGTTCACTTCTTAGCGGATATGGCGGAATTCATGACCATTGAACTGCTAATGTTCAATGGTAGACAGACGCGCCACAGCGCGTTCACTTCTTAGCGGATATGGCGGAATTCATGACCATTGAACTGCTAATGTTCAATGGTAGACAGACGCGCCACAGCGCGTTCACTTCTTAGCGGATATGGCGGAATTGGCAGACGCGCCAGATTTAGGTTCTGGTGGGAGACCGTGCAGGTTCAAGTCCTGTTATCCGCATAAAATAAGGGTTTCCGAGGATTTTTCATAATCCGGAAACCCTTATTTTTGACCCAATGTTGTCCTTATAGATATCGATACACAGATTTATTTCTGCTTCCACCATACGATTTCACCGGCTTCTTCGGTCTTTCTCAGATCGATCAGGCGCTGATTCTCTGATCCGCGAAACTGCAGACTGATATTTTTTTTATCTTTCATAAATTCTCCGTCTACCAGAACATCCACACAGGATAAGACCGCATCTGTCACTTCACAGCGTGCTCTTCCGGTTCCAATTTCTTTCCCGGATAATTCTTCGTATACATAGCCACTGTAAGCCCATATTGTTTTTTGGGGGAATTCGCGGCGCACTCTTTGTAAAAGCGAAAGCAACACATACTGATGCTCTGGCTCAAAGGGTTCTCCGCCAAGTAAAGTCAATCCTGCCACATACCCCGGCCGCAACGCTTCCATCAATTCTTCTTCCACTTCTTTTGTAAACGGTTGTCCATATGTAAAATTCCATGTCTCCGGCTGAAAACATTCCTCGCAATGATGCGTACATCCAGATACAAACAATGTCACACGTACACCGGGACCATCTGCTATATCAGATTTTTTTATATTACAATAATACATATTCCACCTTCTTTCTCAGCAATGAATCCAGACTATTTCTTCTTAATGAAACTGATTTGTCTCTGGTTGATATTCATACTTAATCAGTGCCAGCTGGTCTGTGATTTCCTGTTCCGTCACACCATAAGCCTTTGCCAGCTCTTCTAATGACGGATATCGATCTCTCAGTTCTGTATTTACTACGCTTAAAAGCATTACCGGATCTTTAGGTAATATCATTTGTCATTCCTCCACGTGAAAATCATATTATTTTCTATTATAATACAATACAACCTTTTATGGCATTTTATTTTGCAAGTAACATTGCCATACCACTCATGATAAATATACCCATTGCCGCAATTATACCGCCACCGACCTGCTGCCACAGCCGTCCAAGATCGGACAACTCACCGTTTTTAAACTGCCACTTTTTCAGGAAAAAATAGCATTCTTCCGGATATATCGCACAGATAATTCCAAGTATATACAAAAACAGTCCAAGAATATTCATATACCATGTGGAAATTGTTTCCTTGTTATCATAGATAATCCTGCACAATGCGTAGCTGTAACGCTCCGCATCCATATCTTGACTAATATTCACACCATCTTCGGAAAATTCCATGTTTCCGTTCTGGAGTACCGGCACTCCATTATCATACAATTCTTTCTGATCTGTATCCCAGCTTCCTGATACAGTCTGATCCGGAAAATAAAATGTAATCTGTTCCTTTTCTATCTCATAGGAAATTTCCTGTTTTTTATCGTGAGAAACAACTGTAAATTCATGATCCGATGTCTGCTCTATATAATTAGATGCATCTTGTTCATACCTTGAGCTGCTTTTTTCATAGAAAAAATCATCTCCCACATATACCCCCGGACGCATCGTTGTATACCCCCCATATCCAAATGCAACTGCTGCAATCAATATAGCAATCACTACTTTTATTGCCTTTTTCCCCTTATTCATAAGCCCCCTCCTTTTAAGAAAGACCATTACGAAACTGTCAAAAACAGTAATTCTATAATGGTCTCTTTTTTCAATGCAATTAATTTTCAACGCATTTATTGAATAATTTTTTTGGTGGTACAAATCCCCGAAAAAAATTTTTGGGTTTTTTGGGTTTGTAGATTTTTTTGGGTTTAAATAATCCTACAGATGAAGCACTCTCTCTTTGATTTCCTGCGTTCTTCCCTGATTCCAGAACTGCGTGCCGATGTAACCGCAAGTACGGCGTGCCACATTCATCTTATCCTGATCATGATTTCCGCAATTTGGGCATTCCCAAATCAATTTGCCATCTTCCTCTACAATCTGAATTTCACCGGTATATCCGCATACCTGACAGAAATCACTTTTGGTATTCAGTTCTGCATACATGATGTTATCATAAATGTACTGCATTACGGAAAGTACTGCATCCAGGTTCTGCTGCATATTCGGTACTTCCACATAACTGATGGCTCCACCCGGAGACAGTTTCTGGAACTGAGCCTCAAATTTTAATTTTTCAAAAGCATCGATATTCTCTGTTACATGAACATGATAACTGTTTGTAATATAGTTTTTATCTGTCACACCCGGAATCAGTCCAAAACGTTTCTGCAAACATTTTGCAAATTTATAAGTTGTGGACTCCAGCGGGGTGCCATACAGACTAAAATCTACGTTGTGCTCTGTCTTCCACTCGCTGCAGGCATCATTCATATGCTGCATTACTTTCAGTGCAAACGGTGTCGCACTCGGATCTGTGTGGGATTTACCTGTCATATAGCGGACACATTCACACAATCCCGCATATCCGAGAGAGATCGTAGAATAACCATCATGAAGCAGTTTATCAATAGTCTCGCCTTTTTTCAGACGGGCAAGTGCGCCATGCTGCCACAGGATCGGAGCCACATCAGAAGGTGTTCCCTCCAGACGCTCATGACGGCACACCAGTGCACGGTGACAAAGTTCCAGTCTCTCATCAAAGATTTTCCAGAATTTGTCCATATCTCCCTGGGATGAACAAGCGACATCTACCAGATTGACCGTTACAACGCCCTGGTTGAAACGTCCGTAATATTTTGGCTCATTTGTCACCGGATCTACATAAGGAGTCAGGAAAGAACGGCATCCCATACATGGATAACAATGTCCTTCACCGTTTTTATCCACTTTATTCTCAAACATGATCTTCTCGGAAATATAATCCGGTACCATTCTCTTTGCGGTACATTCTGCTGCCAATCTGGTCAGATACCAGTATTTGCTATCCTCATGGATATTATCTTCCTCCAGTACATAGATCAGCTTCGGGAATGCAGGTGTGATATAGACACCTTTTTCATTTTTTATACCCTGGATACGCTGCTTTAATACTTCTTCGATCACCATAGCCAGATCATCTCTGGTACGACCTTCCGGTACTTCATTCAGATACATAAAAATTGTAATAAACGGGGCCTGACCATTGGTAGTCATCAATGTGATCACCTGATACTGAATCATCTGAACGCCCTGTTTTACTTCTTTCTGTACACGAAGTTCTGCTACTTTATTGATTGTTTCCTCATCTGCCTCAATACCGCTCTGCGCAAACTCGTAAGCAACTTCTTTCCGGTATTTTTCACGACTGACCTGTACAAACGGAACCAGATGGGACAGGGAAATACTCTGACCGCCATACTGGGAACTTGCGATCTGGGCAACCGCCTGGGTAGCCACATTACATGCAGTGGAAAAGCTGTGCGGTTTCTCGATCATTGTCTCGCTGATCACAGTTCCGTTCTCCAGCATATCATCCAGATTTACCAGGCAGCAGTTATGCATATGCTGTGCAAAATAGTCTGCATCATGGAAATGGATCAGCCCTTTCTCATGTGCCTCTACGATATCCGACGGAAGCAGGAATCGTTTTGTAATGTCCTTGCTGACCTCGCCTGCCATATAGTCACGCTGCACACTGTTAACTGCCGGATTTTTATTAGAATTTTCCTGTTTTACTTCCTCATTGTCAAACTCAAGCAGACTTAAAATCTGTTCATCTGTTGAATTGGATTTACGCACCAGTGCTCTTTTATACCGATAAGTGATATAATTACGCGCCACAGAAAAAGCTCTCTGATTCATGATCTGATTTTCTACCAGATCCTGGATTTCTTCCACACTCAGTGCTCGGTTCATGCCTTCGCAGATGGTACGCATGTTGGCTGCGATAACCGCAATCTGCTCTTTACTCATACGCTCTGTTTCTGCCACACTGTCATTTGCTCTGATAACTGCAGAAATAATCTTCTCCATATCAAACTGCGATTCTGACCCGCTTCGCTTAATAATCTTCATTCCACTCGCCCTTTCTTCTCTATCTCAAATCAATCACTGCCCGTAACACGTCTGCTTTTCCCTGCAGCAGCCATGTCAAATGCTGTCAGACAGTTCCACTTTTTACAATTGGTTCCGAGAACCGTTCTTGAACATTGTACAATATCTAGTATGGTTTTTCAATTGCAAATCCTATATATAGTTATTTTCCTACAATATCCACAATTTTCAATCTATGTCTTGACTTTTTCAGATTAGCAGGAACATAGCCTGAATCCAACACTTTTTCCGCTTAATTTTCAAAATATAAAAATATAAAAATAGCACTTTGCACAATTACCGGGGGATCTTCAGCCTGCATCAGCTATATCTTGCAACTGCATGATTATAACTACAAATTGTGCTCTTCATCCTCATATTTTACGCACAAAAAGAGAGGGCAAGAGTGCTGTCCGATCAGGTACTCTTCCCTCCCCTGATGTACGTTCTGTCTGACTCGTTATTATGCTTCCGCTGCCAGTTTTTCAATAGCTGCTTTGATACGCGCAATGGATTCTTCTTTTCCAAGAACTTCCATCAACTCCGTTGCGCCACCCGGTGTCATCTGTTTTCCGGAAAGTGCGGTACGGATCGGCCACATAACATAACCATTCTTATATCCATTTTCTTTTACATAACTGCTGAGCATTGCATACAGTGCGTCATTGCTGTAATCTTCCTGAGCCTCCATCAATGGAAGGACATCTTTCAAAACTGCCAGAGATGTCTCGGCAGTTGTTTTCATCTTTTTATGTGTATACATGGCGATATCATATTCCGGGACTGCTTCAAAGAAATCAATATGCTCTTTGATATCCGGGAAAATCTCGATACGTGTCTTCACCATCTGCGCAATCTTCTTGTAATCGCAGTCGCGGTGTATCACTTCTTTGATGTATGGCTCTGCCAACTCATAAAAAGCATCAAAATCCATCGCTTTGATATACTCGCCGTTCATCCATTTCAGTTTTACCATATCGAAAACAGCCGGAGATTTGCTGATGTGATGGTAATCAAAATTCTCTACCAGTTCTTCCAGAGAGAAAATCTCACGGTTATCTACCGGACTCCAGCCAAGTAAAGCGACAAAGTTTACCACTGCCTCAGATAAAAATCCCTGTTCGATCAGATCCTCGTAAGAAGAATGTCCGCTTCGTTTGCTCAGTTTCTGATGTTCCTCATTTGTGATCAGTGGACAGTGTATATATTTCGGTTCTTCCCATCCGAATGCATGATACAATCTGGTATATTTCGGTGCAGACGATAAATACTCATTACCACGGACAACATGCGTAATGTGCATCAGATGATCGTCTACTACATTTGCAAAGTTATAAGTCGGATATCCGTCGGATTTGATCAGGATCATATCATCCAACTCAGAGTTCGGCTGTGTGATATCTCCGTAAATCTCGTCATGGAAAGTTGTCTCGCCTTCATTCGGTACATTGGCACGGATAACATATGGTTTCCCGGCAGCCAGATTTGCCTCAATCTCTTCTTTGGAAAGATGCAGACAGTGTTTGTCATAGACACTGATTTCTTTTCCGTTGATATTCTGTTTTAAAGAATCCAGGCGTTCTTTATCACAGAAGCAGTAATATGCCTCGCCTTTTTCGATCAGCTGTTTTGCATATTCCATATACAACCCGCTCTTGCAGCGCTCGCTCTGAATATATGGACCATATCCGCCATCTTTGTCCGGTCCCTCATCATGGATCAGACCTGTTTTTTCCAGGGTACGGTAAATAATTCCAAGCGCTTCTTCCACAAAACGCTCCTGATCCGTATCTTCAATTCTAAGTATAAACTCTCCGCCCTCATGCTTTGCAATCAGATACGTGTACAAAGCAGTGCGCAGATTTCCAACATGCATACGGCCTGTCGGGCTCGGTGCAAATCTTGTTCTGACTTTAGCCATAACTCTACCTCTTTCTGTCTATTCTTTACGATCCAGCATCTGCTTTTTTTCTTCTGCGAGTGTGCATTATCTGCACAAAGCGCTTTTATCTGATGAAAAATTCGCTGCAATTTCCTGTCAGATAAAAAATTGCTGATTCGTTCATTTCTATTTCGTAAGCGTTCCTATTATAACCCAATCCGGACATTTCCACAAGGGCAAAAAGAAGGCTGTTGTATCAAACTTCAGCACAGTTTTGGTACAGCAGCCTCAAAGTGTAGAGTGCAGTGATTCTGAGAAGAATATGTCAGCTTTCGCTGACCAGAATCACGCACCAAGTCTCACGTGCGTTCGACTTGAATCTAACTTGTTTTCAGTTCTTTCCAAAGCTGACTGTAATATGCGGTGGTGTCCGCATCCAGTGCTTTGTATACCTCGCATTTTTCAAGTGTCGCTTCACTCGGGAAAATTAGCGGATCCTCTTTTGTCTCCTCATCCAGCTGATCATATACTGCCGTATTCGGTGTCGGATAATAAATTTCTTCGAAATTCTTCATAGCGATATCTTCCCTGCAGAGGAAATCCAAAAACTTCAGTGCTCCTTCATGGTTTTCTCCTTTTTTCATCATCATCCAAGAATCAAACCATACATTGGATCCCTCTTCCGGAACGACATATTCCAGGTCTTCATCATACTCATTGGCCAGATATGCCTCTCCGGAATAGCAAACTGCCAACGCTGCATTTCCGGCCACCATCTCTTCACGGACTTCGTCCACAAAGTATGCTTCCACATCTGGTTTCTGCTCAAGCAACATATTCTGTGCTACCTGCAGTTCCTTATGATTTGTGGTATTCAGTGAATATCCTTTGTATTTTAATGCACACATATAAGCATCCCGGATACTGTTCTGCATAATGATTTCCCTGGCATATTTGCCGTTAAACAGACTATCCCAGCTGGTAATCTCTTCATCTACCATATTTGTATTATACAGGATACCTACTGTTCCCCAAAAATACGGGATACTGTACTTGAGTTCCGGGTCATAGGATTTTGACATCTCCCAATACAGGTCTCCGATATTATCGATGTACTGCATCTGGCTGAAATCAATCTCTTCTGTCTCGCCTTCCTCGATCAACCGCTCCACCATATAATCAGAAGAACAGATCAGATCGTAAGGAATCGTACTTGCCTTATATTTGGAATACATTTCCTCCGGCGTCGTTGCTTCCTCATAAAGTACCTTGATACCAGTCTCTTTCTGAAACTGCTTTAATACTGACGTATCGATATATTCACCATAATTTAATACAACAATAGTATTTTTTCCGCCGGCTTCGGACATATCCACGGAGCTTTCCTCTTCTCCGGTGGCACCACAGCCAACTAAAATTCCGGTCATGGCAACACACAGCGCCATCGCCACCCGCCTTTTCCATTTTTTTATTTTCATGCTGTCACCTTCCCTTTACATTGCTGCCTTTTTCAGCTGTTTCTGACGAATCTCCGGCACAAAATTTGCCAGAAGCAGAACCACCAGCACCACAGCAAAGATCAGTGTCGATAACGCATACATTTCCGGTTTGATTCCACGCTTCAACTCACCGTAGATCATAGTAGATAATGTGTTGATTCCTGCACCTTTTGTGAAATAGGTGACTACAAAATCATCCATGGACATGGTCAGAGCCATAAAGAATCCACTGACAACAGACGGAAAGATCATTGGGAATACTACCCGGAAAAACGCCGTGACACTGTTTGCTCCAAGATCACGTGCCGCTTCATACACACTCATATCCATCTGCTGGAGTTTCGGCAGGATGCTCAGGATCACATATGGAATATTGAATGTTACATGTGCCAGCAGGATGCTGACATAACCCAGACTTGTAAATCTGGAAAACCAGAGCATCAGCGCAATACCGGTCACGATATCTGCATTCAACATCGGAATGTTTCCTATTCCAAGTGTCAGGGAATAACTCCGTTTTTTCATAGCATCAATGCCGATGGCGGCCAACAGGCCGATGCCTGTAGCTATGGCTGCTGAAGCGAAACCAATCGTCAGTGTGTTCTGTAATGCCGCGACTACATCACTGTTATGTAACAAAATCTGATACCATTTCAGTGTAAATCCGCCCCAGACAACCCGGGATCGGGATGCATTAAAGGAGAGAACCACCAGCACTGCAATCGGAATGTACAGAAACGCAATGATCAGTACCAAATAAAATTTCATAAAAAAACGCTTTACCATACGCTGCTCTCCTTTCCTCCGTCATTTTTCACCGTAAACATCATACTGATGAGTACAAAAATCATCAGTGCGATAGACAGACCGGAACCGAGATTCCAATTCATGCTGGTGGAAAATTCCTGTTCAATGATATTTCCAATCAACATGATCTTGCCACCTCCAAGAATATCCGGAATAGCGAACGTGGTCAGCGACGGAACAAACACCATGGTAATTCCACTGATAATGCCCGGCATGGTAAGTGGAATCATGATTTTGGTCAAAACTGCGGACAACGGTGCACCCAGATCGCGGGCTGCCTCGATGACATCCTCATTCAGTTCCATCACCGCATTGTATACCGGCAGAATCATAAACGGCAGATAATCATAAACCATACCAATAACAATCGCCACATTGGAATTCGCCAGATCCTGTCCCGGCAGACCCAATACCCCAAGGATTGCATTAATAATTCCGTTTCTGGACAACAACAACTGCCAGGCCATAATACGCAGTACAAAGTTTACCCACATCGGAAGAATCACGATAATAGCCATCAATCCTTTTTTTCCGATGTTCAATTTCCGCAGTATCACAGCCAGCGGATAGGCCAGCAAAAGACAGACCACTGTACACAGTAAAGCCAGCCACAGTGCAAGCAACAATGATTTCAGATGCACCGGTTCGAAAATTGCCAGAATGTTAGACAGGGTAAATCCACCGTTTCCATCTCCCAGAGCATAAAATACGATCATCAGGATCGGCAGCACTGTAAATCCGATGATCCAGACGATATACGGTGTTGCCAACAAACTTCTCTTATTCATTCTTTTTGATTACCTCCTGTGCAGCAGACACCGGTTTGTGCATAATCTGAATATTTTCCGGCTTCACATACAGACCAATCTCCGTCCCCGGATGATAAGCAATGGTGCTGTGCGCCAGCCACTCATAACCATTCGCCTGCACCTTCATTTCATAATGCACACCCTTAAACAGAATCGAAGTAACAACACCATCCATCATACCTTTCCCTTTTTCAAGGAATTCCATATCTTCCGGTCGGATGACTACATCGACGTTTTCATTCGGTGCAAATCCAGTATCTACACACGGGAACGGACATCCGAGGATTTCCACCAGACAATCCTTAGGCATCACACCGTCAATGATATTACTCTCACCAATAAAATCAGCTACAAACGCATTTTGCGGTTCGTTGTAAATATCTACAGGCGTACCCACCTGCTGGATCAACCCCTGGTTCATAACAATGATCCGGTCAGACATGGTCAGTGCTTCTTCCTGATCGTGAGTTACAAAAATAAAAGTAATACCCAGTTCATTTTTTATCTTAATCAGCTCCTGCTGCATGTCTTGACGCAGCTTCAGATCCAATGCTCCCAACGGCTCATCCAAAAGCAGCACTTCCGGCTCATTTACAATCGCACGGGCAATGGCGATACGCTGCTGCTGTCCACCGGACAGAGACATCGGATGTCGGTCTTCAAACCCTTCCAAATCCACAAGTTTCAATGCATATCTGATCTTATCCTGAATATATGATTTACTCTTTTTCTTCAATTTCAGTCCAAATGCAATATTTTCCCCGACACTCATATGGGAAAACAGCGAATATTTCTGAAATACAGTGTTGATATGACGCTTATCTGGAGACAGATTCGTAATATCCTTACCTTCAAAAATAACCTTTCCCTCATCCGGTGTCGCAAAACCACCAATGATACGCAATGTGGTAGTCTTGCCACAGCCGGAAGGACCCAGCAGGGTCACAAATTCATTTCTTCCTATGTCAATGCTCAGATCATCCAGAATCTTTTTCCCATCAAAAGATTTTGTCAGATGCTGTAAATTCAAGATTGCCTGTTCCATCCCTTTTTCTCCTCATATGTTTTTCAAATTTCTGCTCACACTATCCGGGGCCGGCGGATATTCGCACCCCACTCATCCTATTTACTTCATCGGGCTAAAATGTCGGTGGTGTGCTCACCCAGACAAATTTTGCCGGACGGCTGCCTGTATTTTCAATAAAATGATTCCGATTCGCACGGAAATAAAAACTCTCACCGGATTTTACCACATAGCTTTTGTCTCCCAGATGCAGTCGGATCCGCCCGGAAATCACATATCCGAATTCTTCCCCCTCATGTGGTTTATCTTCCTGCAGCTGCTCCTTCGGCTGTACAACTACCAGAAGTGGTTCCATCTGATTCTGCTGTGCATTGGGCACGATCCATTGGATACTGTTGCCCACTTCATCAATTTTCTCAAAAAAAGCACCTTCGGAATATACGACATGTTCCTCTTCCGTCTCTTTGAAAAATTCAGAAGGTGTCGTTCCGAGACACTCAATCAAATCCAGCAGTGTCACCACGGAAGGTGCCACCTGGCCACGCTCCAGCTGGGATATATATCCTTTGGTCAGTTCCGCCCGGTCTGCCAGTTCCTGCTGGGTCAGGCCATTTTTATTTCTCAGATCTTTAATTTTTTCTCCGATTCTGCTGTTCACATAATTCGGCTCCATCTCTCTCGCTTCCATTTCTGTCAAAAGATTTTTATATTTTCATTATTGCTGTGATTCCATTCATTCCATGACGTTGTCAGATTCTGAATGCTTAACAAAATGTTGACTGTCACTAAACTTTTGTCACGATTTCGATTATACTATTATTAAACAGAAAGTCAACTATTATTGTTATTTTTTACACATTTCTTACTGTACTTTTTCCCGGACAATACACATTTTTCCAGTGGCATTAATAAAAGTATTTTTGGAGCATATATATTGTAATAATCGTATCTCTGAGAAATAAAAAAGGAGAACCCATGAAGGAAAAAAAACACCTGTCCATTCTGCTGCCGGCAACGGTTATCTGTATCCTTGCCGTAACAATTTATTTTCAAATGACCAACGGTACGATTTCCGTCAGCAATACTGTCAACGGAAAAGAACTTCCCATCTACTGCGTAGACACACAGGAACCAAAGATTTCCATTTCCTTTGATGCCGCCTGGGGCAATGACGATACCTCACGTATTCTGGAAATTCTGGCCAAACACAACGTACATGCCACGTTTTTCATGACCGGCGGCTGGGTAGAATCTTACCCGGATGATGTCCGGGCAATCTATGAAGCCGGACACGATCTTGGCAATCATAGTCAGAACCACAAAAATATGAGCCAACTCTCCGACACGGAGATTCGGGATGAAATCATGTCTGTCCATAAAAAAGTAAAAGAGCTCACCGGCTATGAAATGTTCCTCTTCCGGCCGCCTTATGGCGACTATGATAACGAGGTCATCACCGGTGTGCTCTCCTGTGGCTATTATCCAATTCAGTGGTCCATCGACAGCCTTGACTGGAAAGATTATGGCGTTGATGATATCATCTCCCGTATCTGCGACAGCAAACACCTTGATGGCGGTGCCATCATCCTGTGCCATAACGGGGCAAAATATACGGCAGATGCACTGGATAACCTGCTGACACAGCTTCAGGAAAAAGGGTATCAGCTTGTCCCTATCTCAGAGCTCATCTACCGGGAAAAATATCATCTGGATGTGACCGGAAAACAGATTGCTGAGTAAAGCAGACGTCAAAATTTCGTTCAGTCTTTCCATTCACTGCCCTCATTCAGTCCCTGTTCCGTCAGCCATTCATCTTCTGTTTCCAGGCAATGCACATTACCACTTTCATCTTCCAGGATTACTAGGCATTTTAATTTTTCTCCCGGCATCCGTTCCTCACAGCCAAAATCTGCCTCTGCAATCTGCTTAATTTTCCACATATCATTCCTCCTGACTGAAAAAAGTCCCCGCTGCGTATTACTGACTGTAATATAACCGGGGACTTCCTTCATTTTGTAAAACGGACATTCACAATCCGATTTCGCGATTTACTCGTAAAGCGTTCAAAGCCTTGCACCGCATTTGGGACAAAACACAAAATCTTCTGTCGTTTCATATCCACAGTTCAGGCATCGTTTATAGTCGGTATAACTACTTCTTCCACTTCCCAGCTTTTGCAAATGTTCCGCCAAAATCCGTACATTCTCGCCCCGTTCTATCCGTCTGCCAACTTCCCTGTCAAGTTCATATAACGTATTACAGCAGCTTGTCTGTACATAATAATGCCGATTCCACTTGAAACATGGAATAAAAAACAGTGATAGAACGGTATAGGTCATAAATACCTGATAACGCCCATAGCATCCGCAGACACTGCAGATTTCCGTCTGACTGTAATTCAATTCTTTCCGGCCATCCGTGATTCCCATCATAAAAAACATTTCTGTCCGCTCTCCTGTCTTACTTATATCTCTTTTCTCTGTGATATATCGCTGTAAATCTTCCCTGCTCCAATCAGAATTCTATGGTCAGATCCACTCATAATCCCCACCGGTTACCGCCAGTGAAAGCAATGCATCCATTCGTTCCACATTTTCCGTACCTTCCACCATTTCCAGCAATTTAGCTGTTTCCTTTGCCACCGGCATCTCTTCATCCGGGCCGATTTCCATATCCGGTTCTTCCCCACAATATGGACACACCAACTTCGGTCCGATCTTCAAAGACAAAAATCGATTTCCACATTCTTCACATTCATAAAATCCGCACACTTCTGTGCCATCCGGTACATAATACATTATTTCAACCTCATTTCTTCTTAGGCAATTTCCATTTGTATGATTTGGATATCAACATATTTATCACTTTAAAGTATTTATGACTTTAAAGTATAAATGTTTTTAAAGACACTGTCTATAAAAAACTCAACTATCAACTATTGCAGTACATGCTCCCGGATATACTGCAATAATCCCCGACAGCCTTCCAGCACATCATCATAAGTCTCATCAAAATTTCCTGTGTACCACGGATCCGCAATATCTCCCCCACGATCCGTAAAATCCAACAACAGATGTACTTTATGCGCTGGATCTCCATGGACAAACCGCTCCATATTCCGAAGGTTGTATCGCTCCATAGCAATGATGTAATCATAAGCACGATAATCCTCGCTCGTCATCTGAATCGCACATTTTCCATCCGTGGAAATACCATATTGTTTTAATTTGTTTTTGGTTCCACGATGAACAGGATTTCCAATTTCTTCCCGACTGGTTGCAGCAGACGCAATCTCAAACTGATCTGACAGGCCAGCTTTTTTTACTAAATCCTTCATAACAAATTCTGCCATTGGGGAACGGCAGATATTGCCGTGGCAGATAAAGAGTACTTTTATCATTGTTGCATAACCTCGCATTTCTTAGTTTTTCTTGGTTTTTCGGGCTTTGTAAGCCTTTGTAAATTTTTGCTTTCTGGCATAACCTAGTTTATTTTCGCATAATATCGTCAGCAAAAGGTGTAAAATAAGGTGTATGTTTTTCTATTTTACACCTTGCTATTTTCAATTAAAAATCGTAATTACACAACCTGAATCCGGGCAACTTCTTCCCTGGCATCCTCAAGATTTACGTGCGTATATGTATTCAGCGTTACGCTGATGTCTGAGTGGCCCATCAAATATTGCAATGCTTTTGGATTCATTCCGGATTTTGCCATATTTGAGCAATAGGTATGCCGACATACATGCGGTGTAATGACAGGCATCTGTACTTTATAAGTATTATTATACTTCTGAACGATATGTTGGAAATAATGCTCCCAGTGCAGGGAATAGCAGATACTTTCATTTTTATCAAAGTGTAAGAATCCACTTTTTCCATCTACCATAGGCTCTGCTTTGGGCGGGTTTCGTTTTTCTATTATTTTCCGAAAACATTCCTCTACATCTGCAGTCATAGGTATCTTTCTCGTTCCGCTGGTTGTTTTAGTCTCTTGAATATAATATCCGATTTTTGATTTTTTCTGCAATTGATGATCGATGTTGATCGTATGCTCCTTGAAATCAATATCAGAAATCGTCAGCCCGCAGAATTCTGAGATGCGAAGCCCCGTCTTAAACAATATATAAATACCTTCATAGTATTTACTGAAATGTGCATCATCCTTTACAAATTGTAAAAACTTACGCTCCTCCGCTCTGCTGATTGCCTCTCTTGTCACACTGTCATTCACGACCACTTCCATTAGCTGAAACTGAAATGGATTTTTCCTGATCAGGTCATCATCCACCGCCAACTGAAATGCCGGACGAAGAACGCCTCGGATCGAATGGATGGAACTATAGCTTTTCTTTTCTACCTGCTGAAGATGTATCAGCCAACATTTTGCATCCGAAATCCGAACCGTATCAATCCTTCTTTTTCCAAATGGATCTTTCTTCAATAAATTGATAACTGTTCCGTATCCTGCAACTGTAGTAGGTCTGACACCGGTTTTTGTTGATGTATACTTTTCAACCAATTCCAGTACCGTCATATTTCCGCCATTTGTTGCAATCTGCTCGAAATGGTCCGCCTGGATTTTCTTCTCCATCTCCCGAAGCGACAAAGTACGGCGCTTTCCTTTCGGAGTTGCATCGTTATGGTCTAAGCGCCAGCTATATACGCAGCGCTCCTTTCCCATCTCATCGACATACTTAAATCGATATCTGCCATCAGATAACTGTATTTCTCCATTGTGTAATATACGTCCTCTATGATCTCTCCTTTTTTCACTCATAATCTTTTAGTCTCCTTCATCAAATGTTCATTTAACTTGGAAGACCGTCTCGGTTTATTCATTATACCACAAGACCTTCCCTTCGCTAAGATAAAATGAACATTATTTTCATTACTATTTTTTCTATTCTGTCACTTAAACTGTGCTGGCTGTATCCAGATAATCTTCAAATAATTTTCTTTTGAATCGGATGTGCGAACCAACTTCCAAAATAAAATCTGCTCCTTCATTTTCACCTGCAATCTGTCTTAATCTCTTTTCTCCGATTCCGTAATATTCAGCTGCTTCGGAAACATTTAAAGAATATTTCTTCCAAACAGGTATTGTTTTTTCTGTATGATTCATTCGCATTTCTCCTCCCCTCTGTTGGTATTCAACAAGGTTTTCGCTTTCTCCATTTTCATACTTGCAATCGCTTCTCGTTTGCTTGTGCCTCCAACATACATTGGCGTACACATTTCTAAAATACGGTCATAGATACGCCTCTTATCCAACATGGTCTCGCTTTTTATTTCTTTCAGTGGAAGATTAGTCGTAATGATCAATGGTCGTCCTGAACGGATCCTACGATCTATGACACTGAAAATAATTTCTAATGCATATTCTGAATTTCGTTCCACTCCAAGATCATCAATAATCAAAAGCTGATACGAAGCCAATGCATTGATATATTCCGTTTTGTCTACCAGCGGAAATATATCATCAATAATGGTATTGAAATTTGTCATCTTTACCGTTACTTCTCGTTTAAGAAGATCATTGGCAATACACCCGGCAACATAACTTTTCCCAGTCCCAACCGGTCCCCAGAACAAACAACCTATATGGTTTCTTTTCATTTTCTCCCAGTTATCAACATATTTTTTTGCCTTATGCATTACCGCATCTGACATATCTGCATTCTCAAATGTCCACTCTTCCATTCTGCTCTCGTCAAAACAGATGCTCGTATTTCTGCTGACTAATTCCCGGTGCTCTTTGTCTTTAAAATATTTTTGTTCTTCTTCATACGCTTTTCTGTCACAAGCACATTGCCTGGAATGTTTCTTCATCCCCATAAAGTCACCCTTAGGAAAAAATGCTTCTTTCGCTTCCCCACAGACTTTGCAATATTGCAAACCATCACTGCCTACACATACGGTATCTTCTTCTCTCATCACAAACTCTCTCCTTCCCCATAGCAATAATTTACTTCATGATATTTATTACTTTTATATTTCTCAGTTACTTTACTAGGTGCCACATTTCCGACTCCTGTACAGCCATTTTTACGACCAGATGAAGGTTGCTTTTCCGACTCTGTTGTAACCATCTTTTCAACCGCCTTATCGTCAACCGGCTGTAAACCTATCTCATCAGATGGAATTTTTACATATAAATGATTGGGTTTTGAAAATCCACCGGATCTACGAACCAATAATCCCTCATCATCTAATTCCTTCAATGCTGTTTTTACAGAAGATTTGCATTTGTCGATTTGAACAGACAATTCATCTATCGGAAAAATCAGATAACATTTCCATACTTATCTATCCAGCTATTCTTTCTCGATATCCGCGCCCGGTCATACAAAACCATATAAAGAAATTTTGCAGTTTGAGAAATTCGCAACTTTAGCAAAAATTTCGGAAACTGGAAGTACTGAAGCATCTGCTCAGACTCCTTCATGTATTCATATTTTATTCTTTTCTCGCCTCATTTCTGTTTCTAACTGTTGTAAAAATCATTTTTATGCCGGCTAAAAAATGTTCTTACACTTATACAAAAGATGAAAGGCATAAATACAGCCTCTTGATGAAAAAATTTTTATTTTTTCCTGTCAAAAACACCCTTACACAATACGAAACGCTGAGAGGCATTTTTACAGCCCCCTGAGGAAAATTTTTTTATTTTTTCGGTTAATTGAATACTTAAAAACAAAAAAACACTCACCTATTCCAGGTGAATGCCTTATCAAAATTTCCTTATTTTGTTGTCTGTGACGCTTATCCAGATATGCCTGCATATCTGCTAAAATATAATTGCCAGCAATTATATTTTCACGTGGGTATGGGGACGTTATCTCCATCAAGTCTGCTACTCGTAAGTAATACAAAATTGTCAAAATGACAATACTGTAATACGGACATAATCCAACTTAGCTTGCAGGGAAGGCGATATTTCGTCGATTCGGTTATCCAAAAGCATGGTCAGCAACGACAGGGGCGTTTTCGCTTCATGTGCCCAGCCTTCCACATATTCTTCATAGTCCCGTAGGGCATCTGCCATACTGCTGCTCTCATTTTTGTGTTCCTGTAAAACTGAGGCCAGAAGCCGGATAGATTCTCCTTCTTCCCGGCTGATGACACTGAGCAGCCTTTCCTCGTTGCAGATGGTAGGATCACTGAGGAAATCCCGGAACAGCTCCCGGCGGGTGGTCTCCCGCTTGTTTAGTACAAACAGGATCGCTGAAAACAGAAGGATGCTTGTCAGAACCACTAACTCAATCAAGGTCTGAAATGCCTGAATGTCAGAAATCCAAAGAATGATAAAACAAAAGCAATCCACCCCCAGCAGCAACAGCAGCCAAGGGTAGTACCGTTCTATTATGCGCCAAAACTGCTTCATGGAGATACCTCCGCTTCCAAACGATAGCCCATCCCACGAACCGCAACGATTCGTTGCTTCATCTCCAGACCGGACATCGTCTTTTTCAACCGGGTCAGGTTAACCTGCAAGGCATTTTCGTCTATGTATTCTGTGGTTCCCCATAGTGCTAAGCAAAGCTGCTCCGTCGTGACCAGAGCATCACCACTGGCCAAAAGAGCAACCAACAGTTTTCCCTGATTTTTGGGAAGCACCACAGAGGTGTTATGAATATAAAGTGTGTAAGTCTGCTGATCCAACAAGAAATCCAATCCCTCTATGAGGTTGGTACGGCCTTCATACCTTTTGAGAATATTGGATACCCTGGCAAGAAGCCGGTCTTTTCTGCACGGCTTCGTCAAATATTCATCTGCACCCAACTGGAACGCTTGCAGTTCATCCTTTACCTGGTCTCTGGAAGTCAGCACCAGGACGGGGATAGCGGTTTTATTCTTTAGCTCCTGGCAGATTTGAAAGCCACTGATCTCCGGCAAATTCAGGTCTAAGATCACAAGGTCAGGGCGGAGGGCTGCCAAGAGCCGAGCGGCATCTTCAAACTCGGTGATTGCCTCCACAAGATACCCGTCCTTTTGGAGCATATTGCAGAGTTCTTCCCGCATATAGACTTCATCTTCCACAACAGCAATTCTTTTCACGACAGCACCTCCTTCCCAATTATTCTTCTCTCTGCGACTGCATCAGTGTCAGCAAATACCGATCACTGGAGTGCTTGACCACTCTCATATAAATATATTCTATCACGCAAAGCAGCAAAATCATAGCAGTAGATACAAGTAGCATTTCAGACACTGTCCCACGGGTTCGGGACGAGAGTATCCCTGTAAACAACGCTCTGACTCCAAACAGACTGCTGACAGCTGCAACCAATACAGGAAGTCCCATAAACCACGCAATCTGCTTTCCGGCAGACTGGCAAAGGCTTTCGTAAGTGGCTCCCAGGTGGATCAGGGTCTGGTATCTACGCCCGGTTTTCTGCTGGCTCATCAGGAACTGAACACCCACAATGGTGTTGGCAACCACCAGGAACACAATCGCCAGATAGAGGGTAATATAGCTGGATGCTACGGTATAGAAAAGCTGGCGTCCCATGTTCTGAAGATAGCTTTCATATTCGATACCTATTTCGTCCAGCTCCTCGTTCAGACCAGAATAGGCAGTCATAAGGCTATTTCCTTCCATAGCCTGCTCACTGAGTACCGCATTCACATACGTATCATACATTCCTTGGGTATGATAGAGGAAGGCTTCATCTGGAAGAATCAATGCAAAGGACAAAGTAATAGAACGATCCGTAATCAAATTTACAGACTGAACCTCTCCAGTAAGATAAATCGGACTGCCAACCAGTTCCGTTTCAGGCTGTTCAGTAAGTATGCCGTTCAGCATTGCGGTACGATTTACAGTAGTAAAGTCGAAACCTATATAAACAGCGGCTTCATCTTCACTTAATTTAATGACAGGCCTGCCGGACAATTCCAGTAAACGATTATAGTCCGACAGACAAATCAAATACGGGGATGTGGCATAACCAAGATTGTCCAGAAGGACATCCCGATCTTCCGACTGGGGCAGGCTCCGAAGAGAGTCCATAACAGCGTCCATGCTGTAGGCATTCTCATAATCTTCTGTGGTGCGAATATGCCCAACCTTCATTTCAAAAAGCTCAGAAAACTGATTTTCCAAACCGTTTTCTTTCAGGACTGCCTGTATATTTGGAAGAACCTGCGCCGAATCTTCAACGGTATGATCTTCAAAGGTATAGTCGATTACATGGCCAGTGGATAGATTGTTCGTTCCTGCGATTCCCACGCCTGCACCAAAGCAACACAGTGCTGCCAGAATCAGCAGAGAGCTGATTGCCATGGAGCTTGACTGATGAATGACATTCTCCTGAATTTGACGGAAGGTAAATACATGAAGCTGCTTATTTCCCTTGCCTTTTTTAACAATCAGTGCAATCAGTGCCCGCATTCCATAGAACAGCAGCATCGTACCAGCCGAACCCAACAGTAAAGTCAGCCCCATCATACTTACCTTCGTCCATGCAATTCCCTGAATCGCCATGCAGTAAGCCACTGCCAACATCACACTTCCGCATACAGCAGCCAGCCCATAGATAACAGAGGGCATTTGCTTTTGGGAGCGGTTCGTCGGCTGGGATAATAAAGTTCCAATCTCCTGTCGGCTGATCTTTCCGCTCAAAATCAGAAGTGCCAGCAGTTTAATACCCAAGAATCCTGCCAGTGTCCATTTTATTGCAGACCAAGACAAAGAAAAATGATGGCCGATGATCCCCATACCCACAAGCTTAGCGGTGACAAGACTAACGATTTCCGAAAGCACTACAGCCGTAGGTAAGCCAATGAGCAGCGCCAGAATACTGCTTAACAAATCCTCCGCCAAAAGCATACAAAACAGTTTGCTTCTGCGCATTCCCAACATCAGATAGACACCAAACTCGTGGCGTCTGCGCTCAAATTGATACTTGCAGGCGAAGTAAATCAAGAAGAAAAGAATACCCAAGGTCACTCCGTAAAACACAGGAATTAGAAGCAGGAGACTGTTCACTGCATCGCTCTCCATTTTCTGCAAAAAAATCATTACATCCTGGGTGGAGATGGAAAGAATCATATAAAAGGCAATAATAGAAATCACCAGGGAGCTGAAAAACAGGCCGTTTTCCTTTCGGCTGCGGCGACAGTTTCGAAAAATCAGATTAGAGAACATTGGAACTCCCCCCTCCCAGTTGCGCCATCACCTTCAAGATGCGTCCGTAGAACTCCTGTCGGCTTTCATCTCCACGGCGAAGCTCATGGAAGATCACACCGTCCTGGATGAACAGAATACGCTTGCAAAAGCTGGCAGCATTAGAATCATGGGTCACCATCAAGATCGTTGCCTGTTCGTCGCAGTTCAATCCGGACAGTTTTTCCATAATGTTTCTTGCATTCTTGGAATCCAAAGCACCGGTAGGCTCGTCGGCAAGAATCATTCTGGGGTTCAGGATTAGTGCCCTTGCTGCCGCTACACGCTGGCGCTGCCCCCCAGACATCTTGGAGGGAAATTTGTCCAGAACATCGTTGATTTCCAGATACTTCGCCAACTGGCTTAGACGCTGGTTTCTTCGCTTCCAAAGATAGCTTTTTGTCATATTCGGTTGCTTCACCGATTAATTGTTTTATATCCAAGCTTTCCACCAACTTTCTAAATTATAAATATTCCCAACACTTTCCATTCTATAAGTCTAACTACATCTTTCGAAAATACTCTTCAACAATCTTATCTAACTGAGCTGCAATTAATTTAAACTCTTTATTCAAATCCAATGTTTTTACACTAATCTTATTTCCGCCCATCACAAAACTGCAATCTGGTGTGATTGCTTCCTCTGTTTTTGCATATAACAACATCCCAGATACATTACCTGTATTCTTCACATCTTGATTCTTAACATATGTAAAAATCTGATACATATTTCCCGAATGAAGCGTTGCCTTGTCATACTGCATCTGCATAGTATTCATCGTATGAAGCCTTTTATTATCATCGTCATAACCCATCAGTTGTATAAGAAAAATTGTTCGGCTTTCCATCGTTAAATATCTTACTGCCTGATTCATACACTCACAGCATAATTTCATATATTCCATATCCCTCTGCTTTAAATCCGTTGTTGCTCTAAGTTTATGTAACAATCCCAGTTTTCTTTTCAGACTGACTGGTGCTCCAGCAATAATTTCTACATAGTCTCTCAACTTCAGTCGTTCTGTATACTTCATTAAATATGCATACAATTCCGGTGATTCAATTAAATCCAAAATCTCTTGTTTTAATTCTATCGTCATATAAATCTATTCACCGCTTTCTCTTATCACATCATTTTCAATTCCATATCTCTCAAGTGCATCGTACACCTTATGGTACACCATCTGATTCGGATAATATCTATAATCAGCAAATATCTTGATACCGTCTTTATAGAAGTATTCATGGATAGCTGCTGCGCACCCTGAACTTCTGCTTTCACCATATTCACATTGACAGATAATATCTTTTCCTGCCTTTTTCGCAGTAAAGATAAATTCTGCAAGATCATCTGCTTCTTGGAAATACGTTTCGTAAAGAATTCCTTGCAGAATCAGGAGAAAATCCATTGCGGGCAATTGCGGAAGCTTTGTGTAGGGATATTCCGATGAATGTATGTGTAACAGCGTACAATAAGTCGTTTGAATGCAGCAGAATTAAAGAATTGGCGGGAATGTTCCCGGATTTAGCTGAGCATTTATTAAATATCAGAGATAATATCAAAGATTTACTGGATCCATTTCAGGCAGGCCATTATTATAACCGGGCGATGGGAGGATCATTTTCAATTAAAAGTGTCCTGCCAGCGATATTCCCGAATGATCCGGAATTGAATTATCATAATCTAGAAGGTGTGCATAATGGATCAGAGGCAATGACGATATTTCCGAGGATAAAAGATATGCCTGCGGAGGAGCAGAAAAAGGCAAGGCATAATTTGTTGAAGTACTGTGAGCTGGATACCTATGCGATGGTGAAAGTTTGGGGAGAGCTTGTGAGAGTTGTGAAAGGAGATACGGAAGATGGAGATTGAAAAGGAAGTTACGAAATTTGTTAAAACTATTAATAGAGGACCAGAGTCATTTATAAAGACTTTTAAAGACGATGATGAAGAGAATAAAGAAGTTATAAATTCAGAAGAACTAGAGCCATATGATATACTTAACTTGAAAACGACGTTAGAAAATAGATTGAGTGAAATCAGACCTTTAATATGCAAATAATTTACTAATAGAATATACAAAGTAAAAAACAGTGTTTCGGCACTGTTTTTATATGCTCAGAAGCAATGAACTATTTTTGCCCCATGCAATCATATATCCTATTATTTATCAAGCACAGATAGGAGTGAAAAAGTTGAAAATATCTATTTATTCAAGAAAATCTATTGAAGAATTATTAAGAGGCAATTTTCCACAAAATGCAGCAGTAATCAGTTTCTATGACCCACCGGGAAAATTTCGAGATGAGGAATACAAACCAGTAGACTATTCGACAAAAACAAACTGTGTATTCCAGGTAGCGTTGCACGATATTGATCTTGAAGTATTGCCAAAATACCATCTGACTTGTCTTCGTATCATGCTGCTCTACTGCAACCTTAATACTTAACTTTTTACATAGCCTTGGATTTATAAGTGCCAAACAAAGATTGTCCTGCTCACCTTTTGTATCATTCCACATTTATCATTCCTCCACTACGAATTTTTACTAACTTTATCTTAATGGATCTAATGGGGCAAAAAAGGTACACAGCTTGTGTTATTACTCATTCCAAATTTCTTTCATTTTCCCTCATGATCATGAGGATTTTTTCGGTAAAGCGGACATTCGCAATCCGCTTTCGCTACTTGCTCATGAACGCAGTCGCTTTGCGACCTGTCAGTGGGAGCTTTTAACTCCCACTGACATAAGCATCCCCCTTACCCACCGCTTAGTGTTCTACGCACTTGAAGCGGGGGAATGCTTATTCTGCGTTCAAATTGTGTGATTATATGCAAAAAGCGTAGGATTTTTCTCCCACGCCTTTATCTATTATTATTTCAACTATTCCGATCCGATCTTCCAAAGGTGTAAATAAGGTGTAAATTCTATACTTCCACTGTAAGCGTCCAATAAGAGGGTGTATCGAAATTTCTGGCTGTTGCATGTAAACTATTGATTAGAGTTTTGGGAGTTGACTCTAAAAACTCTAAATCTAATCTAAGGAGCAGGCTTATGGATCTTTCTTCTTTGACTCCAGACAAACAGGTGAAACTTCAATACTGGCTGGATGTAATACGGCAATGCAGGGCCTCAGGACTGACAAATCAGATCTGGTGTGAACAACACGATATCTCTTTGAAAAGTTATTATTACTGGCTTTCCAAAATTCGAAAGCTTGCCCTGGAAGAACTGCCCCGCAAGAAAAACGGCATCCACATGTGTACAGACCAACAGTCAACTGCTTTAACGGAATCCCCGGCTGAGTTTGCGGAGCTTTCACTTCCGGACAGAAACATTTCCCGTTCCACTCCTGCAGCCATACTTCATATCGGATCCATAACAGTGGAACTTTATGAAGGCACATCTGCCCAGATGCTGGAAAACATTCTGAAAGCCGTGCAGTCATGTTAGGAGATCTTTCCCATGTGGAGAAAATCTATATCCGATGCGGCTACACCGATATGAGGAAGCAGCTCAATGGCTTGCTGGATATCATCCAGTACAACTTCAAACTGGATCCTTACAGCAATTCCTTATTCCTGTTCTGTGGAAAGAGGGCTGACCGGATCAAAGCAGTCCATTACGAGGGAGACGGTTTCTGCCTTTTATACAAACGGTACGAAAACGGACGTCTCCAATGGCCGCGGACCGGCGAAGAAGCAAAACAGATTTCTGATCAGCAGCTGCGCTGGCTTCTGGAAGGTTTGAACCCGGAGCAGCCAAAGGCGGTTCAGAAATGGCTCCCGCATAAATCTGAAAATACTGAAAATCCTTAGAAATGCTGTGAAATCTGACGATTCTATGGTATAATAATCCTATCGAAGCGAAAGGGTTTTCAGGTTATGTCAGCTACGGAACAGGAGTATAAAAATCATATCAAAGAACTGGAACAGCAGGTCCGGCTCCTGAAAGAGCAGGTTGATTTCCTGACCCGTAAACTTTATGGAACAAAATCCGAGAAGACATCTACTCTCGAAATCGAGGGGCAGATGTCTCTTTTTAATGAAATCGAAACCTGTGCGGATCCTGATGCACACGAACCGGAGCTTGTTGAGATAGAGAAGCACCTACGTAAAAGGAAGTACACCGGTCAGCGAGAAGAACTGGTAAAAAATCTCCCTCACAGCAAAGTACTCCATACCATAGATGAAAGGGAACAGATATGCGATAACTGCGGGAGTACGATGGTGAAAGTAGGGGAAGAATTCGTCCGCACAGAAGTACAGTTTATCCCTGCAAAACTCAAGGTGATTGACCATTACCAGGAAACGTATGAATGCAGGTCATGCCGGAAAAACGGAACTCCTTATATGGAGAAGGCTCCGGTGCCATATCCTCCCGTCCTGCATTCTCTGGCATCTGCATCTACCATCACCTGGCTCATCCACCAGAAGTTTGAATTAAGCATCCCGCTGTACAGACAGGAAAAAGAATGGGAGGCTTTGGGATTACGTTTAAGCAGAGCGACTATGTCAAACTGGCTTCTGGTTGTCTATCGGGACTGGCTTGTACACATCGTCCACCGTCTGAAGCTGGAACTTCTGAAACAGAGATACCTTCATATCGATGAAACACATGTACAGGTGCTGAAAGAACCGGGACGGAAAAATACGTCCGATTCCTATATGTGGGTTTACTGCAGCATCAGAGATGCTGTAAATCCCATCCGCTACTTCGAGTACCAGCCGGGACGAAGCGGGAAATATCCGGAAGCGTTTCTGAGGGAATATGAAGGTTATATCCATACAGACGCTTACTCCGGATACAATGCAGTTTCAGGAGTAAAAAGATGTCTTTGCTATACGCATCTGCGCCGGGCTTTCGTGGATGCGCTCCCAAAAGACATCCATAATTCGGAAGCATCAAAACCTGCGGAAGCAATCCTCCGTCTGAATCAACTCTTTAACATAGAGTCAGAGTTGGAGGCGCTCCCTCCTGATCAGAAGAAAAAAGAACGTCTTATCCGCGAGAAACCGCTTCTCGAGGCTTTTTGGTCATGGGCAGAAAAAAGTGCCATCGGAGAGCTGCCGAAATCCAAACTTTCAAAAGCTTTTCATTACGCCTTAAATAACCGTGAAGGTTTTTGGAATTATCTGGAAGACGGGAATTGTTCCATCAGTAATTCGCTTGCGGAAAACTGTATCCGTCCCTTTGTGATCGGCAGAAAGAACTGGCTGTTCTCCGGCAGTCCGAAAGGGGCGGAAGCCAGTGCAGGAATCTATACACTGGTAGAGACAGCGAAAGCGAATGGGCTTGCCCCGATGAAATATATAAAATATATCCTGTCCGACATGCCGGGGAGTGCTTTTCTTGAACATCCTGAATATCTGGATGATTATCTGCCTTGGAATCCTCTTGTAAAAGAATTCTGTCGATAACCGTTGACCTTTTAGTATAAAAGGCTGACGGTTATTTTTCTATACACTGTTTTATTTGACGCTTACCTTCCACTCAAGAAACCCAATAAAATCAAGGCTTTTTCCCCGGCTCTTAAACACTGCCGTGGCAAACAAAAAGTACTTTAATCATAGTTATAATTCTCCTTGATTTGCCCTGAAATGCCCTGTTTTGCAAGGGTTTTCGGGTGTTTTGTAATTTGCTCGTAAAATGCAGACTGTGGCAAATCAGAGCATAGTTTTGCAAGTTATTACTACCTGTTAGTAGTAGAAATGGTAGTAAAACGGGATGGGGTTACTACTAAAGAATTTTATGACAATCATAATAGCAAATCTGCTATAAGAATTGCATGATCAGGATATCCCGATAAATAATTCCAATCCGACAAGTCTTCTCCATTTATATACTTTTCATCCCTAAACACGAAACACCTATCATAGACTTCATTATCTATTTCACAATTTTTTGTCACAAAATGATCTTCTGCAAATTCATATTCTTCTCCTCTTATTGATTTTTTTTCTTTAATACTTTGACCTTTAGGAGTATAAATTTTATATTCTTGATTATCACATAATATTCTACCAATATTCCAGTCTTTTAACTCTGTTCTTCTTCGATAATTATTAAAATCACCGCCCATAATTACTCTAGCAAACTTTTCCAATTGTTTGTATACATATTGCATTTGTTTATATCTCTTATTTGCTTGTTTCTGATATGCTTTCTTTTTTTCGTCTTCCGTTCCTTTTACAGGAATATTCTCCGCCATTGTAATTCTAACGCCAGCAACAACTAATTCCTGTCTGGTTTTCTTTTCAATTAAATCCACCAACAAAAAATTGGGTTTGTTATTTTCGAAAGTGACAACAGAATACATACACTTGTCAAGGCACAGATCAAATAATTCTCTTCGCCATGCTATTAGTATCTCATTCTGCTTATTTTTTGTGTTTTTTGTCTTTTCTTTAGGATAGTAATCGTAATTTCTCTCATCAAATACTTTTTTAAAAAACTCCGATGCATTTTCACAAAATGAAAATTCTGTAAGAATAAGTATATCAGGATTTTGGATTATAATCTCTTTCATTAACAAGTTCGGAAGTTTATTTGTTCCATTTTTATTGGTTGCTTGATTAATATTCCATTCCATTACTTTATACCTGTATTTTGACTTTGTTATCGAATTCTTCCAATCAACCAATATTTTTCTTATATTTTTTAATTCATCACTCTCCTTATTAGTAAGCATTAATTCTGTAAATATACTTGCCATTCCTGGCAAATCAACATTCTCTTCCTCTAAAGTTGTATCATTTTCAATCTTTATTCTTTTTTGTTTCAATTTTTCTAGATAGAGAACCAATGTATGTGACGGTACAAAGGAAAACGGATCCTTATACTTCTTCTCTGCCTGAATCTCATCCGTAGAGCAAAGCTGCTTCACCACAGCGGTATTCAATCTCATACCTTCCTCCATTTCCGAAGAAATGATAAGACGTTTCCCCTTAAGCTCTGCCATCTCCGGCTTCACATTTCGCTTGCAATTCATGGTCAAGGCTTCCGCTGAAAGCTTTCCTGCATAATTTCCAAGTACTCTGAAAATGGTATTCCAGAAGGTACTCTTACCATTGGCACCGCCACCATAAGCAATAATCATGTGCTCTTGATAAACCTTACCGATTGCAGCCATGCCAACCGTCTCCTGCACATAATCAATCAGTTTCTGATCCTTGCAGAAGAAAAGATTCAAGGCATCCAGCCATATCTGTTTCCCATCCTCTCCCGGAGAACACGCAGTAATCTTTGTAATCAGATCCTCAGGATTATGCGGCAGGTCCCCTGCAAGCCCTTTTCGAAGGTCATAGGTTGCATAAGGTGTGTTAATCAGATTCTCGTTTTTATCCAAATCAGACACGGAGATAGCAATCATCGGCTTTGCCGTATTTGCTGCAGACACGATATATTTGTAATCGCGTCTCTTCTGCACAAATTTCAAATAAGTCTGGGCTCCCATCAGCATATAAACCAAAGGAATAAGCTTTCCATCCACCTCTTTTAAAAGCTCCTTCGGACCAGCCTGGATAGATTCCTTCGGTACACCTGCATCCTCCAAAGCCTTCTCAACTCTTGCCACTTCATCCATAGCATCCTGAAGCTGCAGATCCAAGAATTCCTCAACAGCACCAATCGCCATCTGCTTATCTTCTCTCCAACATTCGCCATCGAATCTTAAAAAGTCTGTAGCACTGGTATATTTCAATTCATTTCCATACTCTCGAACCAACACCTTTGCCTGTCCGATATCCGAATAATCTTCAGGTTTCAATGAAGCACTTTCAAAATCTGCATTATATTCATCAGGCGGCACATACCCTTCCTGATTCACAATACTTTTCTTGAAGAACTTCACTGCGCTGTTCCAGATAGTCTTAAGCTCCGACTCCGGTAGCGGCGGATCACATTTCTTTGCATGTTCTAAGAATGCCTCGTGTGCTTTTTCCGTAATTCCATAGCGTTTCAGCACACGCCCGGCAAAACGGCTCATAGTATTATTTCTGCTACCTTCCAGAATCTGCCCACCAGATGCGCTCTCCGAATCCTCGGAATCAAAATCTTCTTCCTCAGCTACCTGACTGACATCAATTTCTTCATCAATCGTCATCCAGCCATCATGTACCAGTACTTCTTCACAATCAGCACCGAAGATAAATCTTGCTGCGTCTAAAGCATTTCCATCAAAGAAGGGATACTCCTTCTGTAATGCCTTCTTTAGATTTCCGTACACTTCTGCATCTGTAATCTCTGAAATAGGAAAATAGATGTGATATCTCGGTCTGGCCGACTTTCCCTCCTTTGGAAGCAGATGATGTCTACTGGAAGCAAGCATATATTCCATATCAGGGAATATTCCCTCCAGCTTCTCAGCTGTAATCCACTCTGCCGGTTCCTCTGAATGGTCATTATCAATATCCATGATAATCACATCTGAACGAATGAAATTACCAATACCTCGATAATTTCCTTTGTACTCTGCGCAAACATGATCTGCCTTCACCGCCTCCCGAAGCTGCTCCGGCGTACTCACCGTCACCCGGTTCGGGTAGCTGCAGTTTGCGGCCTGGCCAATGCAGTTTGCCTATATAGGCGAAGGTGAATTCAAAGCTGGTGACCACTGCCAGTTCTGTAAGGTAAAAGCCACTTGCCGAAAGCGTGCAGCGTACAATCTGGAGCTTGCAAAATATGACTTTGACATGCCAGCCACCCTGGATAACATTGAAATCGGCGCAATCTTAGCAAAGGTGGATGAAATGATTTTCTGGGGAAATGACATCAAAGAATTTGCCTTACAGCAGGCCCAGTCCGGTGTTCACTTCGATGGTTGGAAAATCGTAGAAGGAAAATCCAATAGAAAATTTACTGATGAAGCCGCTGTGGCATTCAAAGTAAAAGACGCGGGCTACGACCCGTATGAGAAAAAGCTTCTTGGCATCACTGCCATGAGCACAATGCTCGGAAAGAAGAAATTCGAAGAGCTATTAGGTGAGCTTGTATATAAGCCACCAGGTAAACCAACATTGGTACCGGAATCTGATAAAAGACCGGCAATGAATACAGCACAAGATGATTTTAGCGTATAAGTCCAGTCTCAATGCTTAAAGCAGATTGGCTGCTCGTAGACATATCTGTTTAAGCATTAGAGACGACAACGGAAATGAGCAAGTAACCTAATAAGGCGGATTGCAAATTTACGTAGGAATCATGAAAGTGCAACGCACGGAATGATTCCGTGGACTTATACCACAAGACAAATAAAGGAGGGCCAATATTATGGCAAAGATTCAGAACCCTACAAAGGTAATCACAGGAGTTAATACACGTTGGAGCTATGCGAATGTATGGGATGCAAAGAGCATCAACGGAGGTGCACCGAAGTACAGTGTCTCCCTCATCATTCCCAAGTCGGACACCGTAACCGTTAACAAGATTAAAGCCGCTATCGAAGCAGCTTATGAGGAAGGTCAGAGCAAGCTTAAAGGAAATGGCAAAACCGTTCCTACACTCTCTATCCTTAAAACACCTCTTCGTGATGGTGATTTAGAGAGACCTGACGATCCAGCTTATGCAAATGCATATTTCATTAATGCGAACAGTGCTTCTGCACCTGGCATCGTGGATGCAGACCGTCAGCCTATTCTTGAGAGATCCGAAGTATATTCCGGTGTCTACGGCAGAGCTTCCATCAATCTCTACGCTTTTAACAGCAACGGCAACAAGGGAATTGCTTGCGGTCTCAATAATCTCCAGAAGCTTCGAGACGGTGAACCTCTTGGCGGCAAGTCCAGAGCTGAAGATGACTTTGCTTTTGATGAAGAAGATTTCCTTGACTAATCAAACGTAACAACGACAACCAAGCAGGCGGTGGTAATACTGCTGCCGCCTGTGACAATCAAAGAAAGTAGGTAAAATATTATGACTATGGATTCTATTAATGAAATATTAGATGCTATTATCCGCGGATCCCTTTTAGGCTTTTTAGCTGGCTTCTGGTTAATGGGACTTGCTGCGATATGGAAGTGGTTCCTGGGTGTTGCAAAACGTTTCCTTCACTGGCTTTTCCCAAAAGCAAAATGGTTCCAGCCAAAAGAACAGCCCCCAAAAGGAAACTAATATCAAGGCGGCAGTACTCCCCCGGTGCTGCTGCCCTTTTTGTAACGTAATGAGATTATGATAAAAGAAATGTCAATTGATTTAGAAACCTATAGCGATGTAGATATCTCCAAATGCGGAGCTTACAAGTACGCTGAGTCTGATAATTTTGAAATATTACTGTTCGGTGTATCCATAGATGGCGGTGAAGTACAGGTATTTGATCTGGCCTGCGGCGATACTATTCCTGATGATATCCTTGTAGCCTTATCTGATGATACTGTTACAAAATGGGCTTTCAATGCCAATTTTGAAAGAATCTGTTTATCCAATTGGTTAAAACGACATCACCCTGAACACTTCAAGGGCTATCGTATTCCCGAAGATCCTGCTTCCAAATATCTGAATCCATCCTCATGGAAGTGTACCATGATATGGTCAGCCTATATGGGCTTACCACTCTCGCTTGAAGGAGTCGGTGCAGTTCTTAAATTGCAGGATCAAAAAATGAAGGAAGGCAAAGACCTCATCAAATACTTCTGCTGCCCTTGTAAACCGACAAAAATAAATGGTGGCAGAACCAGAAACCTCCTAGAACATGCTCCCGATAAATGGGAAGACTTCAAAGCCTACAATAAACGTGATGTAGAAGTGGAAATGGCTATCAAACAAAGATTATCAAAATTCCCGGTTCCTGACTTCATTTGGGATGAATATCACCTCGACCAGGAAATCAACGACCATGGAATTATGCTGGATATGGATGTGGTAAAAAATGCTATCGCATTCGATGAAAAGTCCAAGTCAGAGCTTATGATATCCATGCAGAATATCACTAACCTCGATAATCCAAACTCCGTAGTTCAGATGAAACAATGGCTCTCTGATCATGGTATTGAAGCTGAATCCCTCGGCAAAAAAGACGTGGCTGCTATGATAAAAAATACTGATGGTGATGTAGCCATCGCATTGAAACTCAGACTCCAGCTTGCAAAATCCTCCGTAAAGAAATACCAGGCTATCCAAGTAGTTATCTGTATCATCATAGTACACTGCTGTAAGATAAAGGCTCTTTAACTTTGTATTTATCTCAGAAGAATTGTATTCTTTATATACCTTGACGGCTTCAGCATAATCATTTCTTGATAATTTACAAATCAAATATCTACAAGCAATGTTTGCATCGCTTCTCCAATCAAGTCCTGCATAAATGTTTTCTGCTGTCTCAATATTACCATTCAATTCTAAACAAAGAGCGTACAGATAGTTTATTACCTCTTCATTTTTAACTTCATCAGAGAAATACTGATATCTTTCGATGGCATTTTCAAGATATTCTTTCTCATAGACACCTAGGTTATATTCCGTTTCAAGATACAACATTGCGACAAGATTACCATTACTCTTGTACTGTTTATTATCATTAAGAGTATCAAGCTGTTTAATTAGTTCAATAAGCCTATCTCTATTCTCGTAGTGGCCTTCGCGCCATGCATAGTTTATACATTTCATCTCTGCAAAAATAGAATATAAAAGAATATTTTCTTTCCTATTTTTTTGGTAAAGCCCTTTAAGAATATCCGATGCCATATCGTATTTCTGCAGATTGAACAAAGCTAATCCATAATACTGTTTAACAGTATCAATTATTTCCGACGATGCATGTCGACAACTTATTTATCTGACTTATAATTTGCCTTTCAGATTTATTCCCAATCATCGCAATTGTTTTGCTTGCATATTCTTTATATTTCATTGCAAACTCGCTATCCAACATAGCACAATACTCTTCTCCCTCAGATGAAATCACGTACGACATTCCCTTACTTGTTTCGACTGGTTGCACTAATCCTTTTAATACTAACTGCCGTAGACTCTCCTTCACCAAATCTCTTCGACCGGTAAACTCACTGAATTTGAATGGATTGCTTCCATTCAACTCTTCATTTGTAATACCAAAGGTTTTTCCGTACTGTGTCATAAAATCAACTGCATATAACATATCCAATGTTTGAGGCATCTCGTATAAATTCAAAAGAAGAAGCATTCTTAGCGAGTTTTCAAACACAGTATTAAATAGTCTGTTCATCATCGTCTCGTACCCATCCGTCCAATTTCCCTTCTTTAACAAGGAAATGGCACACACCTTTCTTCTGTGGATTTCCTACCCAATCAGTATCTCTGCTTAACCAACACTTATCAACTCTCGTAGCAGATGCCTGCGACATCACTTTGCGCAATCGTGCATATCCACTTTTGTATTCTTCTTCCCAAACTTCCTTTACACCTTCATAAGTCTCATTCTTCAATACATCGAACTGACTTTCATCACTGTATATGTCGCGCGTTCCTCGTCTTACAGCTTCTGCCGCAAAATAGTAACCTCGTTGGTCTGAAAAATGCTGCTGATGCTTCGGAAATCCCGCAAGCATTGATTCATCAAAATTCGGAATGCCCTCTGCCTGACCATATACAGCCATCAAGGCATCTGCATATTTCCGTTCTTCTTCTATTACTTCTGGCGGAGTAGGTATTTCTCTTAATGGATGTCTTTTATAATCTTCAATTTCCTGTGTTGTTTTTATTCTGATTTCTTTCAAAACATTATCTCTTGTCAACGAATACAGATAAGTAAATCCCAAAAACGCTGCAAGTTTATTCCTAGAAGCATTCTTTAATAATTCTTCCTTTTTTGTTTCCGATATCGACGAATCTCCCTCGATTATCTTCTTCAGATTAGAAATCAAATCATCTATACAGTCACTGTGTAATCTCTTTACCACATTTTTCTCGAAATATTGTTCAATGGAGGAGCGCACTTTATCCTTATTGGCATTAGTTCGTATAACTTTTAGCGCATTTCCATCTTTTTGACGATTCATAATCTTACTAGCTGCAGATTTTTCGGTCGTGATAGTGCCATTTTCTTTGTTCACCAACTCCATAGGTTCAGAAACAGCATCATATAGTAGATTAATCAAATCCGGATCTGCTATTTCTTCTGCCCATGCATTTTTCAGTTCTTTTAAATAGGTTGCAAAAACCAATTCTGACAATGCTTTCACCTCCCAAATTTGCAACTCATCCTCAACTTTCAACCAACTCGTCCCAAACGATTTTTCCCTTATTTTTTTCTACAATAAAAGTGTTCCAAATGAGAAAAGAAGAGAATTTCACCATGATATTTCATTATATCACACATTAGGAGAAAAATCGATATTTTCTCTGCGTACATGAATATTTTCTTTTCTCTGTAAGGACATCACAAAACAACTGCTTGGCCAGCATCTTCTTAGAGTTGTGGCGTGATGAACCCATTAACCGCATCAGGGGCTAAGAAGCCTGATTGCTTATTTTACGGAACGGAGACGTGCCATGAATAAGACAATCGATGCTTATCTGAATTTCATATCGAAGCCTTCGTTCCGCATTCAGCGGACACTGGAGGCCGCACGATATGGAAATCAATGAAAATGTACAGACAAGTACTGAAAATCAGCAGTCAACCAATGACAACCACAACTACGACAATCGTCGCAGTTACAACAATCTCCCAATTCAGCCGGGAGAATGCCTTGTACCAATCCGCGTGGACTGGGAAATGGTGAAACACTTCAATATGTGCCAGGATAACCTTGAGACCTGGCATATCGGACCTAACAAGGTTCTGGTAGCATTTGCTCCTGTAAAAATTAAGGATAAGCCTGCTGCCCTTAAACAGTTCAATGCTGATGTCAGAGAACACTTTGCATCTTTTAAGTCAGATGATGTTCTCTCTCTTGATCAGTTTATGGACGAAGCAGTATCGGAAGATGACAAAGGCTTTGAACCTGCATCACCGGAGAATCTTGAAGAAACCGTTATGCTCCGTATGATTATTCAGGATCTCTTAAAAAAGATCCACGAAATCAATCCAAAGTATGGTCGTATTCTCGACCTTATCTGCGAAGATTACACCAAAGGACAGATTCTTGATGAATTAGGTCTTGGTAAATCCCAGGGATATGCTGACATCAAAGCAGCACAGACTCTTGCAAAGAAACTCTATTTCGGTGAATAAGCTTCCTACTTAACCTGAAAACAGCGGTATCCTCACTTTGAAGATACCGCTGCCTTTTATGTTATACGCACTTTCTTACATTCAACTGATAATCATCGTGTCTCACGATACTCTTAATCGCCTGTCTCAGACTCCTTGCGTGTCCGTGCTCGTGATATCCATCCTTAAAGCGATGCTTATGGAATATGACCAAAGCTTCCTCTGTAGGATATCCGGCACAGTGCAGGTACCAGTAATGACCGGTATTCCTGCTCTGTATCGTCACATCCTGACTATCAGCAATTATGATATTGAAGTAATCTCCATCAATCTTATCAAGGCTCTTCTGTTCGAACATTCGCATCCTCCTTACTGAACCAGGCTTCCAACGCATGTTCTACAATTGAGTCCACCTTGTTCGGATCCATTCCCTCAAAATATTTCTCCACAATTCTTGCAGGAACCTTATAGCATTTCTTTTTGATAGGCTCTGTACTTAAATATCGTTTTACCATTGCCTCTGTCAGAGCGCCGGAATGACTCCTAAGCTTCATCACCATCTCAATGGTGATTTTAGTTTTCTTCTCCTTAATAATCTCATATACCATCGTCTGCTCATTCTCCGGAAGGAAAGCCAATTGTAATGCCACCTTCGTATAGAGGGCACCTCTATCCACCATATCCTTGAAGGGTTTTATCAGGTCATTCAGCTTAAGTAATCTCCCCACAGAGCTACCGGACAATTCATATTCCTTGCCAATGGCATCCCGGGTAGTCAACTTCTGGTCACAGTGACCAGAAGTTACATCTGAGGACTTTCCCTCTAATCTTGCAATCTCATTCAAGATATCATTTCTCTTTCCCTGACAGGAACCCTTTTCATACCTTGCCTTCAGCACTGCTGCCTTCTCCGATATTGCCAAATCCGAAAATGACCTTTGCATCAGATTCGTTTCGATTACATACACATAGGCCTCTTCCTCAGATAAATCGGTCTTCACTATTGCCGGTATTTCCTTAATTCCTGCCAGCTTAGCAGCATTCCAACGATTATGCCCGGAAAGCATTTCATAACCGGTATCAAGCTTCTGTACAATAACCGGATTGAGCACTCCGTGTTCCTTTACACTGGCAATCATATCTTCCAGGCGTTCTCCCTCATACAGATGAAATGGATGGTCGTGAAAAGGATGAATACTCTTCACCGGCACCATCTGGACACCTCTTGGCATTGTTACTTCTTCCATATCTCCCATCAGCAGATCTACTGCATCACCAAATACTTTTCTCTTTGAATTAGTCTTCATACGCGATTATCTCCTTTGCAAATTTTCTATATGCAATTCCTGCAGATGCCTTTTTGCTATACTGAGCAATCGGCATATTGTAGTAAATGCTCTCTCCCACCTTGACTGTTGCCGGTATCCTTGTATCAAATACTTTAATTTTTCCCTGGAAGCTTCCGGTCACTTCCTCTGTCAAAACCTTACAAAGAGTGGTTCTGCTCTCACACATAGTTAAGAGAATGCCTGCGACCTCCAACTTCTGATTGATTCGCTTTTTAATCTTTGCCACTGTTCTTAGAAAATCCTCCAACCCCATCATCGCCAGAAGCTGAGGATTTACCGTAATAATCACCTCATCTGCCGCAGCCAATGCATTGATGGTAAGCATTCCCAAGGACGGACAGGTATCAATCAATATGTAATCGTATCTACTCTTCAACGGTTCCAGAACCTCTGCCAGCATCCTCTCTGCACCCATTTCTGTTCTAAGCTTTGCATCCACCACAGACAGATAAATGGATGATGGAATATAGTCTACGCCCTCTCTACTCTGGATATAATCCTCAAAGCTCTCTGGCACCTCTTCTTCCATCTGATCCATCATCAGATGACCAATCGTATATTCCAGTGCTCCAGTATCTTCTACTCCGTAGCAGGTAGTCAGATTTGCCTGGCTATCAAAATCTACCGTCAATACCTTCTTGCCCAACTCCTTCAAAGAATAGGCCAGGTTATGTGTGGTCGTGGTTTTACCCACGCCACCTTTTTGTGAACCGATGACAATAATCTTTCCCATAATCACTGCACCTCTCTTCCGTTATATTCTGTATTTCTCTCAGCCACAAACTGCGCATGGAGCTGTTCCTTTTCCGCCTGAAAACGCTTCTGAAGCTTCTTCATTCCCTTCTCCATGAATTCTGCTTCTGCCTTTGCCATTGCAGCCTTTTCTGCATCCGGAGTAATAATCAGCTTCCCTTCCTCACAGCTGACAGTGATGTAGTCACCGATCTCAAATCCCATTTCCTTGAGCCATTGACCTTTGAGAATGATGGTAGGTGTTGCCTTGTAGTTATATCCGCTCTGTTCGTGAACCTTCATGCTTCTAATCTTCTGATTTTTCATAAGCTTGTCTCCTTTTCCAATCAAATGTTATTTTTTGAAAATCTTACATAGTCTTATGTATCAATCTGTGCTATACTCTTTACAGGCATATCTGCCAATACACATCCTGGAGGCTGTCATGAGTGAAGAGAAAAATGGTTCCTATAAGGGCTTAACCGAAGCTCGCAGAAGAGCGAACAAAAAATATAATGACCGTTTCGTTGAAATTAAGGTTCGTGTCACCCCAGAGAAGCGTGCCATCATTAAGGACCACGCAGAAAAGATGGGTGAAAGTGCCACGGCCTTTATCAATAGAGCAATCGATGAAGCCATGAAACGCGATCAAATAAACTAAGCGATGCATTCGCATTCCGCTACGCTACATGCTCATTACGCGCTGTCGCGCTATCGGCCAGTCATCAATAACAGCCTTATGTGAGCAAGCTCCCAACAGCTGTATTGATTCCGTCCGGCATCGCTCGTAGAACGCGAAAAATCCGGTGACATATGGATACATTTCGTAAGCGTCAAATAAAACAGTGTATAGAAAAATAACCGTCAGCCTTTTATACTAAAAGGTCAACGGTTATCGACAGAATTCTTTTACAAGAGGATTCCAAGGCAGATAATCATCCAGATATTCAGGATGTTCAAGAAAAGCACTCCCCGGCATGTCGGACAGGATATATTTTATATATTTCATCGGGGCAAGCCCATTCGCTTTCGCTGTCTCTACCAGTGTATAGATTCCTGCACTGGCTTCCGCCCCTTTCGGACTGCCGGAGAACAGCCAGTTCTTTCTGCCGATCACAAAGGGACGGATACAGTTTTCCGCAAGCGAATTACTGATGGAACAATTCCCGTCTTCCAGATAATTCCAAAAACCTTCACGGTTATTTAAGGCGTAATGAAAAGCTTTTGAAAGTTTGGATTTCGGCAGCTCTCCGATGGCACTTTTTTCTGCCCATGACCAAAAAGCCTCGAGAAGCGGTTTCTCGCGGATAAGACGTTCTTTTTTCTTCTGATCAGGAGGGAGCGCCTCCAACTCTGACTCTATGTTAAAGAGTTGATTCAGACGGAGGATTGCTTCCGCAGGTTTTGATGCTTCCGAATTATGGATGTCTTTTGGGAGCGCATCCACGAAAGCCCGGCGCAGATGCGTATAGCAAAGACATCTTTTTACTCCTGAAACTGCATTGTATCCGGAGTAAGCGTCTGTATGGATATAACCTTCATATTCCCTCAGAAACGCTTCCGGATATTTCCCGCTTCGTCCCGGCTGGTACTCGAAGTAGCGGATGGGATTTACAGCATCTCTGATGCTGCAGTAAACCCACATATAGGAATCGGACGTATTTTTCCGTCCCGGTTCTTTCAGCACCTGTACATGTGTTTCATCGATATGAAGGTATCTCTGTTTCAGAAGTTCCAGCTTCAGACGGTGGACGATGTGTACAAGCCAGTCCCGATAGACAACCAGAAGCCAGTTTGACATAGTCGCTCTGCTTAAACGTAATCCCAAAGCCTCCCATTCTTTTTCCTGTCTGTACAGCGGGATGCTTAATTCAAACTTCTGGTGGATGAGCCAGGTGATGGTAGATGCAGATGCCAGAGAATGCAGGACGGGAGGATATGGCACCGGAGCCTTCTCCATATAAGGAGTTCCGTTTTTCCGGCATGACCTGCATTCATACGTTTCCTGGTAATGGTCAATCACCTTGAGTTTTGCAGGGATAAACTGTACTTCTGTGCGGACGAATTCTTCCCCTACTTTCACCATCGTACTCCCGCAGTTATCGCATATCTGTTCCCTTTCATCTATGGTATGGAGTACTTTGCTGTGAGGGAGATTTTTTACCAGTTCTTCTCGCTGACCGGTGTACTTCCTTTTACGTAGGTGCTTCTCTATCTCAACAAGCTCCGGTTCGTGTGCATCAGGATCCGCACAGGTTTCGATTTCATTAAAAAGAGACATCTGCCCCTCGATTTCGAGAGTAGATGTCTTCTCGGATTTTGTTCCATAAAGTTTACGGGTCAGGAAATCAACCTGCTCTTTCAGGAGCCGGACCTGCTGTTCCAGTTCTTTGATATGATTTTTATACTCCTGTTCCGTAGCTGACATAACCTGAAAACCCTTTCGCTTCGATAGGATTATTATACCATAGAATCGTCAGATTTCACAGCATTTCTAAGGATTTTCAGTATTTTCAGATTTATGCGGGAGCCATTTCTGAACCGCCTTTGGCTGCTCCGGGTTCAAACCTTCCAGAAGCCAGCGCAGCTGCTGATCAGAAATCTGTTTTGCTTCTTCGCCGGTCCGCGGCCATTGGAGACGTCCGTTTTCGTACCGTTTGTATAAAAGGCAGAAACCGTCTCCCTCGTAATGGACTGCTTTGATCCGGTCAGCCCTCTTTCCACAGAACAGGAATAAGGAATTGCTGTAAGGATCCAGTTTGAAGTTGTACTGGATGATATCCAGCAAGCCATTGAGCTGCTTCCTCATATCGGTGTAGCCGCATCGGATATAGATTTTCTCCACATGGGAAAGATCTCCTAACATGACTGCACGGCTTTCAGAATGTTTTCCAGCATCTGGGCAGATGTGCCTTCATAAAGTTCCACTGTTATGGATCCGATATGAAGTATGGCTGCAGGAGTGGAACGGGAAATGTTTCTGTCCGGAAGTGAAAGCTCCGCAAACTCAGCCGGGGATTCCGTTAAAGCAGTTGACTGTTGGTCTGTACACATGTGGATGCCGTTTTTCTTGCGGGGCAGTTCTTCCAGGGCAAGCTTTCGAATTTTGGAAAGCCAGTAATAATAACTTTTCAAAGAGATATCGTGTTGTTCACACCAGATCTGATTTGTCAGTCCTGAGGCCCTGCATTGCCGTATTACATCCAGCCAGTATTGAAGTTTCACCTGTTTGTCTGGAGTCAAAGAAGAAAGATCCATAAGCCTGCTCCTTAGATTAGATTTAGAGTTTTTAGAGTCAACTCCCAAAACTCTAATCAATAGTTTACATGCAACAGCCAGAAATTTCGATACACCCTCTTATTGGACGCTTACTACATTTCCACACATCACCGGATGATTTTTTCTCTCATGAGTTATCTCCGTTGTGTAATTTTCTATATGAGTATATTTGCAACAAGGCTCCCCATCTGCATGTTTTTTTCGTTATTTTCTACACATTTCAAATGGTCTAAACCTGGTCTAAAACAGAACTGTGAAGCTTCCCTTTCCCCGATAAATCAAGACTTTTTAGAGAGTTGCCAGTGTATTGCCGTGGCATATAAATAGTATTTTTATCATTGTTGTATAACCTCGCATTTCTTAGTTTTTCTTGGTTTTTCGGGCTTTGTAAGCCTTTGTAAATTTTTGCTTTCTGGCATAAGTTGGTTTATTTTCGCATAAGGCTGTCCTCAAAAGGTGTAAAAATAGGTTACATATCAACTACATACCACACCATATTTTTACCCGAATACTCGCTTCAACAATTCTACAACATTCTCATTTTTTAGCCCATATCTTTTCAATGAATTTTGATCAAATGGTTCTTGTTCCAACAAGTCAATAAAGCTATGTATATCGGCATCTACTGCTATAGGTAATTCTTCTACTTTTTCAAGCATAAGCTCCGAAGCAATACGCAAAATATCTTTTTTATGCTTCTTTATGTCACTGGAATCCACTTTTTCACCTAAATCTTTTCGCTTTTGCAAATCAAGATACGCTTTTGCTTTAAAAAGAATGATATATTCCGGTCTTAGAACAGAAAGTCCATTTCTCACTTCTTTCCCATTGAGAAGTGCCTTATAGTAATCATCATTCAAAAGAATCGCCGACAAACTGGAGACTTCATCATCAATATGAATTGGAGTAATTCCTTTTGCATTTTTTAATTTAAAATCACTTCTACAAAACAATTCAATCATTTTCGGAAAGTTATCGTCTTCTGGCTTATCAAATCTATAAAATTGAGGATTGCTACCGTTTGTCGCTTTGTTTCTATATTTTCCATCAACGATAAACTCCCAAAATTTTTCTCCAAACTCCGGAGTTAGTGCTTCAACAATCAAAACCATATCCAGATCTCTTGTAGCCCTGAAATTTACTTCATTGCTTTCAAATAGAATATCACAGGCTGCGCCACCTATTAAAACATACTGTTCTTCATAATCTGCAAAGTACTTCTGAAATGTATCTAATCCTTTGACCATACATATTCCTCCAACATCTCATTAATAGAAATATCTACCCGTTCCTCTTCTTGCTCTTCTCCTGTAAGTGACAATACTACGCTCAAAGGATCTTGAAATCCTTTTCCTAAAAAATCAATAAAATATCCCAGTTCCAAAACAACACAGCCAATTTCTTCCAATTCACTCACTTGTTTTTCCACTTTCACTGCACTATCTTTCAACTCTTTCTTTGTTACTGCATAAGTAGGATAAACATTATCTGACAAAAGAGAATACTCACACAAAGCAGAAATACCTGCTTTCTTTTCTAGTTTCATATCTTCTCTCAGAACAAATCTTCGAATCACCGGATTTCTTAATACATTTTCAATTTGCTGCCATACTTGTTTTCGGTCATTCGGAATATTTATTACTCTTGATTTACCTTTCATGCCCAACACATCAATATTTAAATATTCCAGTTCATCAAAACACCGGCTTGCAGATTTTGTTGACACTCCTATTCGTTTTGCTGCATCAGATACTTTCACTTCATTCCATCGTTCATAAATAGCCATCAGAAGCATTTTTTGCGTCAAAAATGAAATCAGATAAACTGGTGCCAATTCTCTTTCATTTTCCTTACTCAACAAATATCCAATAAATGGAAGAAATACCTGCTTTCCTTCTATTACAAAAGGAATTCCTTCTTCCATCATCTTTTCTTTTATATAAAATGTTGTTCGATCAAGAAATATTGCACAATTTAATCCTGTCATTTTTTCCACGCCAGCTCTGTCTCTACGTAACATAACAAGTCCGACATTATCTTTGGGATGAATAGCCATCCATAATACACCATTCGTCTCTACCGTAAAAATATCATATCTTCCACGATATGCTAACGGGAGCTTTTTATACACCTCTTTATTCTCCGTCATTATTACATTTTGCCGTAATGTTTTTTCCAAAAATTCTTTCATATTAATCACCTTTTTATAAGCGTGACTCTTTTTACGTCACATTTATAATTTATCATATATTATTTGATTTTTCAAGTAATATATGCTTACATAAACTCCAAGAAAAAAGACGTAAGATTCATCTCACGCCTTCCTATTCTAACTATACCGATCCGATCTTCCAAAGGTGTAAATAAGGTGTAAATTCTACGTTTCCATCCAAGAACCCCAATAAAATCAAGACTTTTGCCCCGTCCCTTAAACACTGCCGTGGCATAAAAATAAAATTTTTATCATATGATTTTCTCCTTGTGTTATTGAAAGATTGTGTGATTTGAACCCGCTATGTTCTCAATCACTTAATGATATATTTTGTTCCTCTGCCTTTTCCTTCAACTGCAATCACACCCTTTTTCTCCATAGCTTTCAGTAATTGTGTTGTTTTTGATTTGCCAAATGGGACATATGGTGCAATTTCACTTATTGGTTTCAGCATCGTCTTACTTAAAAATTTGTAAATCACTTTTTCGTCTTCGGTTAAATTGACATTCGTTTCAAATATCGGTAGTACAATTTTTATAGCATTTTCTGACACTTCAAATTCTGGTTTTATCAAACTCTCTGCATATAGTTGTTTGATTCGTGTAATTCCTGTTCCAAATATCTCTACTAATCCCAATCTGTAAAATACATTTGCAAGATTTCTATTTCTTAAAATAGATAGTTTACCTGATAAATATTCTTCTGCCGTTATTCCAGCCGGCAATCCACCAGGAGACACCACTTCTATTCTATCATCAAACATAGAAACTCTGATGTGTGAATTAATATCCCATACCCTATGAATCAAAGCATTTGCAATTGCTTCTCTGAAAGCTGCTTCCGGTATTTTCTCTACCATCTTTCTGTCAGCCCCCTGTATTACTTCATATTGGTAATAATCTCTAAATACAGCAAGTGCTTTTTCATATATTTCTAAAACCGATATATGTTCAAACGTTACTCTTTTTTGAATAATACTGATATTCTCACCGAACTTAACAATATCAATTCCTGAAAAATGATTTTTATCTGCCAAAAGTCCCGCTGCATTATTATAACCATTTATATTGTCATACAGGTTCAATGTCTTTAAAGTATCTTGATTGAAAGTTTCAATGTAAATATTTTCTTTCAGTTTACACTGTAAAATTTCAAAAGATAGCTCCTGCTCTTTACAAGGTAATTCTTCGAAGCTAATATTTTTTCCATCTAATACAAGCCTTGAAAATTCCAATGTATCTACCTCTATCGTTGCTGTATCATTTCGTTTGTATGCTTTTGATTTATATAAATACGGTTTTTGAAGACCACTTTTTACAGTAAGTTTTATCGTCTGGTCATTGTTCTGTATTTCAAGTGTATAGTTTGGTTGAGGTAATATACTGTCATTGATTTTATTTTCGATATCCAGACAGGCCTGTTTTACATCTGGCAATCCTTTCACTTTTCCATTATCATCAACCCCAAAAAGAATTGTTCCACCATTGTAATTCGAAAAGGCACTAACTGTTTTCAAAAAAGTATTCGTAATCGTTTCCTTGAATTCTAATATTCTTGTTTCACGCATAGTAATCGTTCCCTTTCCAACCATAATGATTATATTATATGCAAAAATGCGCCAAAAATCAATCGTATTTTTTTACGATTGATTTTTTAATTGATTTTGAGTGTAGTATTATTTTTTGACCAACTGAATTATGACAACTTTTTTAATTATTCCGATTCGATCTTCCAAAGGTATAAATAAGGTGTAAATTATTTGTTTCTATCTAGAAAATCCTACAAAATCAAGTCTTTCTCGCCATACTTTAAACGTTGCTGCAACGTGTTTTGCCCCAGATTCTGGTTCCAATATAAATCTCATCCCGGACAATTGCCGCTACTGTCGTAGCACTCCAGTGTTTCTTTTTGATCGTGTCAAACCTCTGGAACTGCACCTGATCCCCTCTTGATAATTTCTGCTCATCACAAGTGGCAATCGCCTGTCTGTTCAATTCCCTTGTAATATCTGCAAAACTTGTTCCCTCTACTGCCATCTGAAAAATCATTTTCACAACTTTTGCAGCTTCCGGATCAACTTCCAGCCTTTCATCTCTTTATTGTATTCAGTTATCTATGCCTTGCCATCTGTGAAAATCTCAAATACAAGTCCATTCGTGGTGGCACAAAAATGATTTCCGGACAAATCTGTTTTGCCTGCCATAATGCCATTCCGGTCTTTACACCTTTTTGCTTTGCAATATAATTTGCTGTCAACACAATTCCATGCCTGGCTTCCGGATCACCGCCAACTGCAAGGGGCATTCCGGCAAATTCCGGATGATGCAGCATTTCCACACTTGCATAAAATGAATTCATATCGCTGTGAAGAATTGTCCTGTCTCCCATTAACTCCACCACCTTCTCTCTGTTTTGTTAATTGTCTTATCAATTTCTGTATGCTTAGTATATATCTCCGCATTGGAGATAGTTAAGCGACATCTTGGTCGTATTATCTCCGATATGGAGATTTTTCTTGGTTTTTGATTTTATTCGGGTTATAATGCATATAGAAAAATCAAAAAGAAATGAGGCGAACATATGCGTGCTTTCGGAGAAGTACTAGTAGAAAACAAAAAAAGAAAGCTCCAATGTAGGTCATCTTGCACCCGAGAAGACTTTCTAGAGACCATGGATGTAGTCGGAAAAGTGGGATATGACAGCGCATTTACCTTTATTTATTCCAAAAGAAGCGGAACACCTGCAGCGGCAAAAGAGAATCAGGTGCCGGAAGAGGTTGTAAAAGATCGTTTTGACCGTCTTTTAGCGCAGGTGCAGGAAATTGCACGAGAACGTTCTTCCCGTTTTGAGGAAAGGGTACAGGAAGTATTTCAGTAGTAAAATACTGGCTAAAAGCAGACAGTATTTGGAGAGTACCGTTTAGACATCAGGAGGTAACATAATGGGTAAGAACACGACAAATGATATGACGCAGGGAAACTGCATGCGTTTACTGGTACAGTTTTTTCTGCCGATCCTGGCAGGAAATCTGTTTCAGCAGTTATACAGCTTTGCAGACTCTATGGTGGTGGGAAAAGGAATTGGCGATACGGCACTTGCAGCAGTCGGAAATACCAGTTCCGTACATTTTCTGATCATTGGTTTCGCAATTGGGCTGACAGGAGGATTGGGAATCTGTATTTCTCAGTCTTTTGGAAGTGGCAATTATGAAAAACTTCGTAAGGAGCTGGCAATGTCTGTCTGGATCTGTCTGGCTATTGGGATTGTGATCACAGTGGTAAGTCTGGCCTTCATGCGGCAATTATTTACATTTCTCCATACACCGGAAGATCTGATGACGGAAACACTGCAATATTTCGGAACAATTCTTGCGGGAACCACCATTACAATTTTTAATAATTTTGCCATGACACTTCTGCGTTCCGTCGGAAACAGCCGGGTGCCTCTGGTTGCAATGATAATTTCCGCCATTGCTAATGTTCTGATGGATCTGTTATTCGTTTTTCCGCTGCATATGGGTGTTTTTGGCGCAGCGTTAGCCACTGTTCTGGCACAGGTTCTGTCTGCGCTTTACTGCTGTTACTACATAGGAAGGGAAAAAAATCTGATCCCGAAAAAAACGGACTGGAAACCACAGAGTGTAATCATCAAAAGACTGACATTGAAAGGTCTGCCTGTTGCCGTTATGAATTCTGTCACTGCAGTGGGTGGAATGGTATTGCAGACATTTGTCAACAATATGGGAACAAGCTATGTGGCTGCCTATGCGGCATGCACCAAGATCCTCAGTCTTTTTGAACAGCCGGCAAATACAGTGGGCCTGGCACTTCTTACTTTTGTGGGACAGAATTATGGTGCCGGAAAAAAGGAGCGGATACGTACCGGTATCCGGGAAGGAGTTATCCTGACGATCCTGATAAATATTCCACTGGCTTTGATGTTGCTGTGTATTCCTGAGTTTCTGACTTCTTTCATGTTGAATGATACGTCGATTATTTCTTACACAAGAGATTTTCTGGCGGTTACAGGCATCTGTCTGTTTCCTCTGGGATGGCTGTTTGTGTTCCGCAACGGGTGTCAGGGCATGGGACATACGTTTGTTCCGATGCTTTCAGGAGTCCTGGAAGTGTCTCTTCGAGTGGTCATGGTAAAGCTGCTGACTCCATATCTGGCTTTTCGTGGTGTTGCTCTGGCAGAAGTATCTGCCTGGATCGGCGCCTGGATCATGTTGATGATCACTTACTGGATCTATCAGGAAAGAACGGATTCTTTTCGGTAAGTCTGAGGAGAACATCCTACCTTGGTGCGAAACTGTCGATTGAAATTTGAAAGGTTATGAAATCCGGTATCGAAAGCAATGTCGGAGATACTGCGATCCGTATTGCACAGAAGGTCGCATGCTGATCGGATACGTACCTGATTCAGATATTCAAGTACCTCACTGTTTAATAAGATTTTGGTAGTGTAAATTATTCTGTGTAAACCTCTCAGATTGATGATAAAATCATAGATTTATAGAATACAAAAATATAATGTAATGGGCTGAATGGCATACTTTGCTGTTCAGCCTGTTGTTTATTTAGTAGCATGGATTCTATTGCATGTCAAGGGCGCCCGAGAAAATCGGGCGTTTATTTACCCTTGATATGCGATTGAATCTGTGCTTAATCGATATCCTCTGGCTGGATCCGATCCCCAAAATAGATGCATAACTGATCCAGTGTCAGACCCCAGTCCCAAGCCTTTCCGGTCCATTTTTTTGTGGCATCCATCATTGCCAGATAGAGCATCTTGAAAAGTGCATCATCGGTCGGAAAAATAGTCTTGGATTTCGTAACCTTGCGTAGCTGGCGGTTAAAATTTTCGATGGAATTTGTAGTGTATATTAATTTACGTATCTCAGATGGATATTTAAAATATGTGGATAATTGTGTCCAGTTATTTCTCCAGGATCCAATGGAAGCAGGGTATTTTTTGCCCCATTTTTCTTCCAGATCTTCCAAGGCTGTGAGTGCAAGATCTTCTGTATCAGCTTTGTAAACCAGCTTTAAATCCGCCATAAATGGTTTTAAATCTTTGTAAGAGATAAATTTTGTAGAATAACGAATCTGATGCACAATACACCTTTGGATCTCCGCCTGTGGGAATACTGCATGAATCGCATCCCCGAATCCGGTCAATCCATCCACAGATACGATCATGATATCCTCTACACCTCGGTTTTTTATCTCGTTGAGGACGGACAACCAGTATTTTGCACTTTCATTTCCTCCTACCCACATGCCGAGGACCTCACGTTTTCCGTTCAGTTTAACACCTATAGCAACGTAAACTGCCTTTTTTACCGTTCGATTGTCCTCCCGAACATGGAAATGTACCGCATCCATAAAAACAATGGCATATTTTCTTTCCAGCGGCCGGTTTTGCCATTCTTTTGCGATAGGAAGGATCCGATCTGTCATATGTGATATCATTTCTGCGGATGCATCCACACCATAAACATCTTTGAGATGAGCGGAGATATCTCTTGTCGTCATTCCTTTTGCATACATAGAAAGTACCTGATCTTCAATGTTTGAGATATCTGTCTGATTCTTTTTCACAATCTGCGGTTCAAACTCTCCCTTTCGATCTCGTGGTATATCCAGATCGATCGTTCCCATTGAAGAGGTGACAGTTTTAGGACTATAACCATTACGGCTATCGTCTGTCTCTTTGTTCTTGTAGTCATACTTGGAATATCCAAGGTGATCATCCATTTCAGCTTCTAACATACCTTGCAGCGTTTCGCCTAACAGGTCTTTCAGCATGTCCTGGATATCCTGAGCATCCTTTGGTTGATAGTGTTCCAACAAGCTGTTGATGAACGCTTTGCGTTCTGGATCCATTTTTCTTCTTCGTGCCATAAAAAAATCCTCCTGAATTGATATTTATTTTAACATCAATCCAAGAGGATATATAGCTCTTTTAGAGTTTACACAGAATTAATTACAGTCTCAAGATTTTTTACTAACCGTCCAAAGTCAGTAATCTTATTTTACTCTGAGGTATTTTTTTCTCAACCTTCTTTCTCGGAATTCCTTATATTTGAATTATACAAGAAGCTCCTCTTACCCCAGTGCCACATCCAGGATCATCATCAAACTAAATCCAAGTGAAAAGAAAAGCGTACCGATATTCGAGTTCTGTCCTTGAGACATTTCCGGAATTAGTTCTTCAACCACGACATATAACATGGCTCCTGCTGCAAAACTCAGTAAATATGGTAATGCCGGAATTACCAGCTGTGCAGCAAGAATCGTCAATACTGCTCCAATCGGTTCAACCACTCCTGAGAGTACACCTCCCAGAAATGCCTTTCTCTTACTTTCACCCTCTGCCCTAAGCGGCATGGATATAATCGCTCCTTCTGGAAAATTCTGGATAGCAATTCCAAGTGATAAAGCAAGTGCACTTGTTGCTGTAATCTGTGCATTTTCAGAAAGAAAACCTGCATACATTACACCAACCGCCATGCCTTCAGGGATGTTATGTAATGTAACTGCCAACACCATCATCGTAGTACGACCAAATTTGCTTTTCGGTCCCTCTGCCTGATCACATCCAACATGAAGATGCGGTATCAAATGATCAAGTGCAAGTAAAAACAATATACCAATCCAGAAGCCAACAACTGCCGGAATAAATGATAAAGTTTTCATATTCTCAGATTGTTTAATTGCCGGAATCAGAAGACTCCAGATTGAAGCAGCAACCATTATACCTGCAGCAAACCCTGCAAGTGCACGTTGCACTGACTTGCTAAGTGTTTTTTTCATACAAAACACGCATGTCGCACCTAGCGTTGTTCCAACAAATGGAATCAGTATACCTTCAAAAACATTTATTAGCATTTTATTTTCCTTCCATATATACTCGAAAAATTTATTGGCAAAAATATTAATGGTATTTAAGCTTGATTGCTGTGTTTTTGCTGTCAAAGGAAATACACCTTCTGGATACAGATCGCCGGACTCCATCGAAAATGAAGTACGGCAAGGTATTATCTATATACGATTTCTTCCAAAACCAGATTATTAAACATCATTTCTTTTCTAAGGCTATTGTTATGTCAAATATTAAACATCTCCCTGCAAATTGTTTTTCCACATGCTGTTTTAAAAATACTATGATAAGCTTTTAAAGCTGCTTCTTTCGATAAGCCATCCTCCATAATGTTTACCAGAAAATCAGCCTCTACCAATATCTGATAATCAATTTCATTAATATTATTATATGTATGATGATGTGCGATCAAATACTGAACACGATCAGAAATATCTTGCTCAACCCCCAATGTTTCAAGCAGCCTTTCTGCTATTGCAGGACCTTCTTGTTCCTGTAATTTTCCATTACAATTTCCATATTTTTCTTCACAGAAATGAATTCCAATATCGTGTGTCAAAGCTGCCGCTTCAATGGTAAACAAACATTTCTTATCTACCTTTTCCGTTTCCGCTATCAATTTTGCATAGCTATGCACCTTACAAAAATGTTGAATTCTCTTTGCGTCCCCTTTATATAATTGAATCATTGCCAAATGTATTTTATTTATCATTTAAAGTTTCCTCCTGCACATATAATAGCCTTCTAATTAATTTTGTCTTTTCCGCAATATATATCACATTCCTATTTTTGGATTCGCATCAAATCCGCATCATTAGAAACAGTTAATTCAAAATGATTTCGATTTGTTTTTATAAAGCCCTCTTTTTGTAACTTTGATATCTCCGTAGACATTGCTGCACGATCAATACAAAGGTAATCTGCCAGCTGCTGCCGGTCAAAAGGAATATCAAAAGATAACGACGAATGTTTGATAGATTCTGCTGACAGATATGATAATAATTTATCTCTTGTTGTTCGCTTCCCAACATGCGTGATTTTATCGTTCAGGATCAATATTTTATTTGCCAGGACACTGACCAGATTACGAATTAACTTCTGATGATGCTCACATGCAGTTGGACAAGTAACCAGAAGTCTCTGGATATTAAACAAAATAATCTCACAATCCTCATTTGCCACCACACTGATATTTAAAACCGCTCCCGGGCTTGCTGCATATGGTTCTCCAAAAAAATCACCGGCGTGACATTTTGCCAAAATATTCCGATGTCCCCAGAGATCTTCCTGCATAACAAGGACACAGCCTGACACCACAAGTCCCATTACCTCGGTAGAATCTCCTGCTCTGAAAATATATGAATCTCGTTTTTTTAAAATTACTGTTGCATTTACACAATGCAATATAGATAATATCTCGTTATCAGTAAGACCTTTAAAAAATGGACTGTTTCTTAGAATAGGTAAATATTTTTCCAAAATCGTTCCTCCCTGTTGGAAATCAAACATACAAGTTGTATTTATCATACTATAATTCTAACAGAAACAAAAGTTAAATGCTATTGATGGAGGAAAAAAATGATAAGAAAGATTATCAGAATTGATAAAGAAAAATGTAACGGCTGCGGTGCCTGCGCAGATGCCTGCCACGAAGGTGCTATTGATATCATTGACGGGAAAGCAGAATTGGTGAGAGAACATTTCTGTGACGGACTGGGTGATTGCCTCCCGGAATGTCCCACAGGTGCCATTTCTTTTGAAGAAAGAGAAGCCCCTGAATATGATGAAGAAGCCGTGAAAGAAGCACTGAAAAAAATATTTGCCAAAAAACAGGCAATCTCCTCTCACGCCGGCTGTCCGGGATCTAAAATCATGCAGATTCAGCGAAGAGAAACACCTGATCCTGTAAAACCATCTTCAACCGCAGATTCCGTATCAAAGCTTCAGAACTGGCCGGTACAGATTAAACTGGCTCCTGTTCATGCACCATATTTTAACGGCGCAAAGCTATTAATCGCAGCCGATTGTACTGCTTACGCTTATGCCAGCTTTCATCAGGATTTTATTCGAAATAAAGTAACTTTAATTGGTTGTCCAAAATTAGATCAGGTGGATTATAGTGAGAAACTGACCGAGATTATTCAAAATAATAACATTCAAAGTGTGACAATTGTAAGAATGGAAGTTCCTTGCTGTGGCGGACTGGAGATGGCTGCAAAAAAAGCGCTGCAAAACAGTGGAAAATTCATACCATGGCAGGTTGTAACAATAAGTATTGATGGAAAAATCATGGACTGACGTAGAATATAATGTTACAGTTCACTCATCATATGTATTCAAATATTGATCATGCTTGCATGAGGAAATATTTGAATACATAATGATGAAGGGAGCGCCTTTTTATGAGCAAAAGTAGTAGCGTAGCTACGGAGAAGTCCTGAAAGGACGTTTTGCGAATGGCGCGTGTGAACAGTAACAATACAATCATTAGAAATAGGTGCCAAAATTCAAGGAGGAAAACAACGTGAGAAAAAAACGGATTCGCGACTTTGGAATTGTACCCGGAAGAGTGAAAACAGGAAAAAGAAATGCGATTACGGATGTACCTGGTGTACTGGTAGGACACTGTACTGTGAACACGGAAGGAAATCATACCGGTGTGACCGTGATCGTCCCTGGACCGGGCAATGCATTTGCAAATCACTATACGGCTGCGGCCTATGTCCACAATGGATTTGGGAAAAGTGCCGGTCTGGTACAGGTAGAAGAGCTTGGAACCCTTGAAACACCGATTGCCCTTACAAATACATTAAATGTTGGAAAGGTTTGGGATGCACTTGTCGATATCGTGATCGAACAGTGCCAGAGCGATGGGCTGGAACCTATGAGCATCAATCCTGTCGTTGGTGAGTGCAATGATTGCCGGATCAACCAGATCCAGAAACGTGCAGTTGGTGAAAAAGAAGTTCGACAGGCTTTTGCAGCTGCTTCCGAGGAGTTTGAAGAAGGGGATGTAGGTGCCGGTGCCGGTACCATCTGCTATGGCATGAAGGGTGGAATCGGATCTGCATCACGTGTGATCTGTATCGGTGAAAAGGAATACACCATCGGCGTTCTGGTTCAGTCAAACTTTGGTGCAACCGAAGATTTTATACTGAATGGAGAAGCTGTCGGGCCAAAAATTCTGGAATGGAAGCAGGAAAAGGATGATATGGCTGCATCTGAAGAAGACAAGGGTTCCATCATGAGCATTCTGGCTACCGATCTCCCATTGACAAGCCGTCAGCTCAAACGGATTCTGAAAAGAACAGGGGTTGGCATTGCACGAACCGGCGGTTATACAGGACATGGAAGCGGAGAAGTCATGATCGGCTTTACAACAGCAAACCGGATCCCGTCCGGTTGCGAGGAGGAACTCCTTCAACTATCAGCAATTCCGGAGCATGTGATCAACCGGGCTTTTCTCGCTGCAGCAGAAGCCGAACAGGAAGCGATTTTAAATTCCATGACGGCTGCAAAACCAACACGTGGAAGAGATGGAGAGCTGTATTACAGCCTTGCAGAATACCTTAACGACAGGAACGCCTAAACCTCAAATATACAAAATCTTCAGAATAAATTGAACTAATTATTCTCCCCCCTCACAGAAACCGATTCTACCTTTTTGTCCGCATATCCTAATGCCCTTGAAGCTATTTTGGGGCAAAATGTCAGGCTTTTGTGTATTGCAAAAACCGCCCAGCGATCATTTCTGATCGTTGAGCGGTTCTTTCATTATTTATGGGGTAAAGCTTTTGCTGATTTACTTAGAAAACAACCTTACCATTTACTACGGTATAGTAAGCTGAGTTGTACTCAACAGCACCTGTAAAGTCAAAGTTTACTTTTCCTCCGTCAATCTTCCACCAGCCATACTCATTTGCAGCAAGACTGTTGTAGTTGAAGTTAATCTTACCACCTTCTACATACCACCAACCGTACTCGTTCTGAGCAAGTCCTGTGTAGTTGAAGTTGATCTGACCGTTCTGTACATACCACCAGCCATACTCATTTGCTACGAGTCCTGTGTAACCGAAGTTGATCTGACCGTTCTGTACATACCACCAGCCATACTGGTTCTGTACAAGTCCGTTGTGTGTGAAATCAACTTTACCGTTTTCTACATACCACCAGCCGTACTCATTCTGAGCAAGTCCGGAGATACCGTAAGCAATTTCACCCTCAAGGTAGTAGTACCATGTACCATCTTCTGCCTGAGCAAGTCCTGTGTATGCAGGAGTCTCATCCGGCTGATCAGATACTGTAATGTTCTCGTATGTTTTGCCGGCTTCCAGTTTGATTGCTTTGCCGTTTGCATCTTTTGCGGAACCGTATGTTACAGTTGCGCCGTCTGCAATGGTCAGTTTTGTGATGATAGAGGTACCATCAGCTACCCATGTACCACCTTTTTCTACGTTTACAACTACATCGTTGCCGCCGTTGTAGTAAGGTGTGTTCATTACATGACCGATCTGGTTGTAATCAGCTTCTTTGATCGATGTGTTCTGTGTCTTGCCGCCATCCGTTGTATGTTTGATGGTTGTAGCACTGATTGCACCTGTTACGGAAGCGCCATCCTCGATGTTAACCGTCAGCTTGTTCGCTGCTCCGTAGTAACCGGATCCGTTGTAAATATTACCCTGCAGATCTTTATCTGCGATGTTTAATACAGAAGTATTTGTTCTCTCAGATTTGTTTGCCTCACTCATCCAGCCTTCTGCCTCAGAATACTCAGCATCGCTGAATACAGGACCTGCATATCCTTCCGGGAAGGAAATACCTTTTGCTGCTGCATCTTCGTTATCGATGATCTGGTAAACAACACCGTTCTCTGTTCCGTTGAGTTCTTTCTCTGCCTGAGCATTTACATCTGTTGCTGCATTTACAGTAACGTCTGCACCAAGATTTACCGTAGAGTCTGCGCTCTTAATCAGGAATGCTGCTGATTTTGTATTCATTGTTGTAGCATCGTTTACATTAACAGTAGCCTGCCCCCAGATATCTACACCGAAGTTTTCGGAATTGATAACGGTTTCTCTTGTCTCAGATGCTGTTACTTTATTGTAATCGATGATGGACTGTGTATTGTCTTTCCATACAGCTTTCTGTGTTGTGATCTCCTGCCCTTTTGTTGTAGCACCCATTGTGATAGTATTGTTATCGCCGTTTGCTGCGATGGTCAGGTAAGTAGGTACGTCAAAGGTTGATCCAAGGAAATATTCCTGGGCGTTACCGATTGCATATGTACCGTATCCACTTGCATCCTTGGATGTAGTATCCATAGTGATGTTACTGTTAATTGCATACAGATATGGATTGCTTCCGGAGTCTGTGGATAATGTGCCCCAGCTCTTAGCATATACATCAGAATCCTGAACGATCATAGTAGATCCTTTACCAAGCATATTGGTTGCACGGGAGTTTCCTACAACACCAAGTACCCATGGCGGAGATACCATCTTAACTGTATCCGCTGTATTCTTAAATCCATCGTACAGTGTACCACCGTTTACAGAGATTTCCTGTGTTTTGGAATTGCCATCACCCTTGATGAGAACATCACCACCGTTATCTACTGCTACAGCCGGTCTTGCTACACCATAAGTTGTGATGGATCCTCCATTGGAAAGATCAATATCTGTCTTATAAGTTGCATTTGTATTGGTTGTTCCACCCATCTGGCCGTTTGCATCAGCACCACCGCCAGTTGTTACAGAATCACCGTAAATATTAACTGCAGTACCGTATCCAACGAAGTCGTTGACATCTGCACTACCGTCAGAGTTATTTTTGCCGTTTGCATTACCAACTACGATCACCGGATTATCCAGTGTTGCGTCTGCTTTGTTTACAACAACCGGGTTGAAGTTCTTTGATGTGGATGTTAATACCAGATCAGATAATGTGTTTCCTGTTAATTTACCACCAACACCCGCTGTTCCGATTGCAGCACCGCTGTTCTCACCGATCTGGATACCTGTACGATAATCTGTGTAGGTATAGTTGCTGTTCCATACAGAACCGTAGCCTTCTTTATGGGATAATGTGTAAACTTTTACTGCTTTTTTCGCTTTAACAGCTGTCTTTGCGTCGGAAAGTGAAAGTTCTTTATATCCGTTGCCGTCTTTCATTGTGAAAGTGATGTTGCTGTCATATGCGATCTTGCTTCCGTCTGCTGTTGTAATCAGATTGCTGTTGCTGATACTCTTTACAGTTGTTCCGCTTGTTGCTGCAGTTACTGTGATATTCTCATAAGTATTTCCTGCTTTCAGCTGAATTGCCTGTCCATCTGCGTCGACAGCTGTACCATATGCAACACTTGCACCATCTGCAATGGTCAGTTTTGTGATGATAGAGGTACCATCAGCTACCCATGTACCACCTTTTTCTACATTTACGATTACATCGTTAGAACCGTTGTAGGAAGGTTTATTCATTACATGACCAATCTGATCATAATCAGCTTCTTTGATCGATGTATTCTGCGTCTTACCACCATCTGTTGTATGTTTGATGGTTGTTGCACTGATCGCACCTGTTATAGATGCACCATTTTTAATGTTGACTGTCAGTTCCTGACCATCCCCATAGTAACCAGATCCATTGTAGATGTTACCTTTCAGATCATCGTCAGAGATATTTAATACAGATGTAGTTTTCTGAGCCGCTCCACCCGGTGCTCCATCCGGTGCTCCGCCTGGCTGTCCGTCCGGTGCTCCGCCTGGCTGTCCGTCCGGTGCTTCACCCATGTCTCCGCCTGGTGCTCCGCCCGGCTGCTGTCCACCCTGATCACCGGATGCTGTACTTGCTTCTAACCAGCCTTCTGCCTCAGAATACTCAGCGTCACTGAACACAGGTCCTGCATAGCCTTCCGGGAAGGAGATTCCGGCTGCTGCTGAATCTTCGTTATCAATGATCTGGTATACAACACCATAAGATGTTCCGTTTAATTTGCTCTCTGCTTTTGCATTTGCATCAATAGAAGCATCAATGGTTGCATCTTTGCTGATATTTACAACAGAAGATGCACTCTTGATCAGAAACGCTGCCGATGTTGTATGGAACTCTGTTGCATCATTTACATTAACAGTGGCCTGACCCCAGATATCTACACCAAAGTTCTCGGAGTTTACAACGGTTTCTCTTGTCTCAGATGCGGTAACTGTACCATAGTCAATGATAGACTGTACATTGTCTTTCCATACTGCTTTCTGTGTTGTGATTTTCTGACCTTTCTTTGTAGCACCCAGTGTGATGTTGTTGTTATCACCGTTTGCTGCAATCGTCAGGTAAGTCGGTACATTGAACGTAGATCCAAGGAAATATTCCTGTGCGTTACCAATTGCATATGTACCATAACCACTTGCATCATCCGATGTAGTATCCATGCTGATGTTACTGTTGATGGCATACAGGAACGGATTGCTTCCGGAATCTGTGGATAATGCACCCCAGCTCTTAGCATATACGTCTGCATCCTGAACTACCATCGTAGATCCTTTGCCAAGCATGTTGGTTGCACGGGAGTTTCCTACAACTCCAAGTACCCATGGCGGTGATACCATTTTTACAGTATCTGCTGTATTTTTAAATCCATCGTAAAGAGTACCGCCGTTTACGGAGATTTCCTGTGTCTTGTCGTTTCCATCACCTTTGATGATAACGTCACCACCATTGTCTACCGCTACTGCCGGTCTCGCTACACCATAAGTTGTAATGGAGCCGCCCTCTGTCATATCAATGATTGTTTTATATGTAGCATTTGTCTCTGTCGTTCCACCCATCTGGCCGTTTGCATCAGCACCACCGCCTGTTGTTACAGAATCACCGTAAATATTAACGGCTGTACCATAACCTACGAAGTCATTAATGTCATTTCTTCCCTCAGAATTATCCTTGCCATCTGCATTACCTGCAACAATGGTTGCTCCTTTGATGGTTGCGTCAGATTTGTTGACTACGATCGGGTTAAAGTTTTTCGATGTGGAAACAAGGTTGAAATCCTCCAGCAATGTTCCTGTTAATTTACCACCAACGCCTTCGGTTCCGATTGCCACGTCACTGTCCTCACCGATCTGAACACCGGTACGGTAGTTTGTGTAATCATAACTCTCTGACCATACAGAACCATAGCCTTCTGCATGAGCTTTGGTGTAAACTTTTACTTCCTGTCCGTCCTTTACAGCAGTTTTTGCATCAGCAAGTGAAAGTTCGGAGTAACTTCCATCACTGTTTTTGGTTGTGAACGTTACACTGCTATCATAAGTTAATGACTTTCCATCATAAGTTTTGATGGTATTCTTACCAATGTAAGTTACACTGTTTGCAGCTTTTCCATCTGCGGCAAATGCCTGCGTTGACACTGCCGGAGCTGCCAGCATAATCGCCATTGCTACCGCGCTGACTGCGGATACTGCTTTTCGCATGAATTTTTTCATACTTCTGCTTTTCATATTTTCCTCCTCCACTTCTCTAGTGATTAACTGGTGCATTCATCATACATGTTATAGAACGAGTAGACAATGAAACTTTTTGGGATAAAAGTACCATTTTTTGTGTTTTTTCACATTTTAAACACATGTTTTATCCTTTTGTTTCTTTTCTAAATAGTTTGTCTACCCGTTCTTCCATTTACAAATCCATCGGAATCAGTGTCGCGATTGTCGTGCCATCTCCGGACAATTCCAGATTTCCGCCATTTTCTGCATATTCATAGCTGAATTCACGTTCAAAGGCATTTAAAGTCACTTTGTTTCCATCCAGGCTATAATTTTCTTCCAGAATCAGATAAAAACTTCCATCTGCATGAAACTCATAACGGTATACATCAGAACCATACACTGTATAAATCCCCTCAAACGGTTCCATTGCAGCAATCCCATCTGTTCCATCCATTAGATTCATTGCCACCTGCGTCTCTGCCTCTTTTCCGGAATAGGTGGTCCGGATCATCAGCTGACCATCTTCTTCATCAATAATGTAATTCGTAGGATTCTCCTGCACATCAAATTGCATGGATATCATATCCTCATCCGTACCATCCGTGCTGGCATCATGGGAAAAAGAATAGGTTCCCTTCTGCACGTAATAACAGGTACCCTCACCGTCAAAATAATAAAAAACACCATCCGCATCCTTCAGTCGGTATCGCCCGTAAGGCTGCTCCAAGCTGCCGGCCGCCGCATTTGCTCTCGTCTCATAAGAAGCATCATGTATATAACCTTCTGCATCTGCTCCGGTCAGATCGTGAGAAGGTTCTTTCTCCTCTTCCTGATCCGCAGGTGCATCAGTTTGACTATTATCTGCTTTCTGTGTAGTCTCTGCAGGAGAAGATTCCTCCGCTGCTACAGAACTGTCTGCATGCTGATTTCCGTTTGAAGCACCGCATCCTGTCACACTCAATACCATGCTCAGTACCACTATACTGAGTACATATTTAAATTTACTCATTTCCCTGTTCCTCCTTTATTCGCATTCTGTTTTCAGATCCTTCTGCCCTAACCGTTTCTTCCGAAAATGTCATTCCAATTCCACTTCACCTGATGCCATTTTCTCACACTTCTCTCCTTCCCTAAAGGCAACTTTTTTAGAAAAAAGTACCATTTTTTTTGATATCTGCGCTGAGAAAAAGAAAAAATCGAATAGGAGGGGATTTAATAAATCCCCGACCTCTCACACCATCGTGCGTACCGTTCGGTTCACGCGGTTCAATCAACTTAACAAGTAACACTCCTTTCGGCGTAGTAATCTAACATTGAGACTAATCCAAATTGAGTTATCCCCACTTGCTTTTTTTACATAATACACGCCCCCTTCCTATCTTTTCTTTCTCTTTCATAACAAATCGCTTTGTATTCTTTATGTACTCGGCGAAGAATATAGGAAATTGTGAAAATATATGGAAAAATTTTCCAAAAAATTCAGTCGTTTCACATTTGATATTCCTTGTGGGAAAATGTGGAAAGTTTTGTGTAAAAACACGTTTTTCAGAAAAGAAAAAACCAGCAAACCCTTGAGTTTACTGGCTTTAAGTGAGCGTGCCGGGGCGCTAGAGGTCTGGGAGACCTCTGTTTAGCGCCGACCGAAGCGGAGCGTAGACCGAACCTTGGTTCGAACCTCGGCACAAAAAAAGAACGCTACTGCGTTCTTTAAGAGTGAGCGTGCCGGGGTTCGAACCCGGGACAACTTGATTAAAAGTCAAGTGCTCTACCAACTGAGCTACACACCCATATGAATTTATTGAACTGGGCTAGCTGGATTCGAACCAGCGAATGCAGCAGTCAAAGTGCTGTGCCTTACCGCTTGGCGATAGCCCATTATTTACAACCAAGCAGGAGTAATTTTAAGGTGGATAAAGGGATTCGAACCCTTGGCCTCCAGAGCCACAATCTGGCGCGCTAACCAACTGCGCTATACCCACCATGTCCAAATTTCTTTGGGTATCAGGCAAAACTCCTGACAATGTGCTCGAAGGGATTCGAACCCCCGACCCACGGCTTAGAAGGCCGTTGCTCTATCCAGCTGAGCTACGAACACACATTGTTATGAGATTTTTCATAACAGAGCGGGTGATGGGAATCGAACCCACGTATCCAGCTTGGAAGGCTGGTGTTCTACCATTGAACTACACCCGCATATAAGTCGGGGTGACAGGATTCGAACCTGCGACCTCCTGGTCCCAAACCAGGCGCTCTAGCCAAGCTGAGCCACACCCCGTATTTTTCTTTCGCATCCGCTTCTGTATTACCCGCGACGCAAGAATTATTATATGGCAAACATCGTATTTTGTCAACAACTTTTTTTATTTTTTTTAAAAAACTTTTTTCACACCCACAAAGCCTTTATTTTGCGGCTTTGCGGGTATTTTAGACATATAAAAATCAAAGTATTTCAAAAAAATTTACAAAACTCAAGTTAATAATTATCGTTTTTGACAGTATCTATGGACCAATATTATCTGCTATTCATCCAGATAACGGATCTCGAATGTCGGCTTTTTCCCGTTTTCTTTTTCCATAACAATATAAGAACGCTGCCGTCCTTTTTGTCGCGGATAAGACAGGCTTCCCGGATTCAGCAAGATAAGATCCTCATCTTCCTCTAACATCGGCCGATGAGTATGTCCAAACATCACTGCATCCACGCCCCGTTCAAGTCCCTCTTCCCAAATACGCTGATACCCCATGGATACACCATACATATGACCATGCGTGATCAATGCGCGGAAATCATCGATAAATACGATTTTTTCATCCGGCAGATCAGAAAAGAAGTCATTGTTTCCGGAAACAATATCAATCGGGCATTCTGCTAAATCAGCAATATAATCTTCGTATCCTTCTGCATCACCCAGATGGATCAGACGCTGAAACGGAAATTCCCGCTGGATAGCCTCCTCAATCCCTGCATGTCTTCCATGTGTATCACTCACAATCAAAACTTTCATATATGCTCCATTCTACAACTTTTGCTCAATCTATTCAAGAATGCCCTCGGCATTCTTGTTGCTCACCATCTGCAAAGGGGAGAGTCATCTCACATCTGATATATACTGCTTTAATTCCTCACGCATCGCCCGAAGAGCGTTACCACGATGACTTCTTGCATTTTTCTCTTCCGGTGATAATTCCGCTGTAGAGCAGTTCAGATCCGGTACATAAAAAATCGGATCATAGCCAAATCCATTTTCTCCCGCCGGTTTATCTCCGATATACCCTTCAATGGTTCCACGTACTACAATCGGCTCATGTCCCGGAACAACAGCTGCAATGGCACAGACAAAACGTGCGGTACGTTTTTCCCTCGGTACGCCTTGCAGGCGATCCAGAAGCATCTGATTCTTAATGTCATAAGAAGTATCTTCCCCTGCATAGCGAGCGGAATAGATGCCCGGCTCTTTGTTCAAATAATCAATCTCCAGTCCGGAATCATCCGCCAGTACAATATCATTGCACTGTGCTGCCACTGCTTTTGCTTTGATCAATGCATTTTCTTCAAAGGTTGTTCCATCTTCCACGATATCCAGATCAATGCCGGCTTCTTTCATAGAAAGGATTTCCCAGCCAAGATCTCCCAGAATTTCATGGATTTCACGTATCTTATTTTTATTTCCTGTTGCAAATATAATTCTCTGTTTCATTCTGCCTGTCCTTCTTTTCTGTCGTAACTTATGTATCATGCCGTGTTCATCCCTTTTTTCACACGCAAAAAAGCAATTATTTTCTACGCTTCCGGCCGTTTCTTCTTTGGCGGTTTCGGACCAATGTACTGATACAGATTTGTCCGCAGCATACCATTATAAATTTTCCGTTTCTTGTCTGCTTTCTTACCAATACAACGTTCCGTATCTTCATAAGAAGTAATCAGATATTCTGACCAGCTGTCCAGACCGGCAAATGCTTCCCCAATCTCACGATACAGCTTCGGCAGTGCTTCCTTTTCCTCTAAACGCTCGCCATAAGGCGGATTGGTAATGACAAAACCATATTTTTTCGGATTCTTCAATTCACTTACCGGACGCTGTTGAAAATGGATCAGATGATCCACACCGGCACGCTTTGCATTGTCACGGGCTGCACGGATAATCTCCCCGTCAATGTCATATCCCTGGATATTTGTCTCAATATCAGTAGTTACCAGCTCTTTTGCTTCCTCAAAGCTGTCATTCCACAGCTGCATCGGAACCAGATTGTTCCATGTCTGAGCCAGAAATGTCCGTGACATGCCCGGTGCGATATTTGCAGCGATCATCGCCGCCTCGATAGGAATCGTTCCACTTCCGCAAAACGGGTCCACCAGAATGCGGTCAGCTTTCCATGGTGTCAGCATGATCATAGCTGCTGCCAGTGTTTCTGTGATCGGTGCTTTGCTGCTCAACACACGATATCCACGCTTATGCAGAGATTCTCCGGAAGAATCAATTCCGATGGTCACTTCATCTTTATTCAAAAATACACGCAACGGGTAAGAAGAACCTGTCTCTTCAAACCAATTCACACCGTAGTGCTGCTTCAATCGTTCTACAATTGCTTTTTTTACAATAGACTGAATATCAGATGGACTAAACAGCTTGCTTTTTACGGAAGATGCCTTTGTCACCCAGAACTTTGCATCCACCGGCAGATAATTCTCCCATGGAATTGCTTTTACTGCTTCAAATAATTCATCAAAAGTCTCTGCATGGAACTCTCCAACCTTTAAAAGTACACGCTCCGTTGTCCGCAAATGAATATTTGCCCGGCAGATTGTCTCCATGTCACCTTCATATGTAACCCTGCCATCTTCTACTTTGACAATATCATATCCCAGATCATAAATTTCCCGTTTAAGAATTGCCTCCATACCGAAATGACAGGGCGAAATAAATTGCTGTAATTCCATCACTTTTCTCCTGCTATCTTTTGTTATTTGTAAATATTATAATCGTTTCTTATTTATGCTGTCAATATAACTCTTCTCCTCGTGTAATACTTTCCCCTTGTACAGTTGCAGTTCACACGCACGATACGCATCGATACCGCCTGCGACTGAACAGATCCGGTATCCACGTTTTACATACCGGCATCCTTCCTGAATGCTTGTATTACCATACTGGCAGTAAAAAATCACCAGTCTGCTTTTTGGAACCTGCTCCATAAATAATTCCAGTTCCTCCAATGGCACATTCTGTGCTTCCGGTATATGCCACTGGCGGTAAGCCTTTGGATTCCGCAGATCGACTAGCATGGCATTCCACCTGCGCCGATATTCACTGATTTCTTTCGAGCTGATCAGACATAATCCCATATCTCCTTTCCCCTTTCTATTTTTATGCTATAAAACTCGATTTATTTTCGTCAATGAACGAAAAAAAGGCAGACCGTCATGCAGCCCGCCTTTTCTCTGCTTTCTAACCGCCTTCGGTTATTTTATCATATGCCTTTTTTCAGCAGTTTGTACCTTGTCCTGACTAACGGCAGTTCCTGTTTGCATTAGAAGAATTCTTGCCACAGTTTTCGGAATAATTCGTACTGTTCTTGTTCTGAGATTTATTCTGAGCCTTATTCTGCCCCTTGTCAGTTGCCTTATCTGCCTCATTTTTGGCGTATCCATTTGTGTAGTCAGCATTTTTGTAATCATTTTCAGACATATATTTTTTTGCCATTGTATGATTCCTCCTGTTTTGTTTTTACAGGTGTAGTATGCTAACTTTTTCTTTTTCTATTCATGGAAAAATTTGCCTGAAATTTAAGTGAATTTCGCAGAAAAAGTTTGTTAAATTATTTGCAATTTCTTATCAAATGCTATATAATTCAAATTGAAAAGAATCTTCCCTTCAATATTCTTTTCAATTATACCCCTTATTAATTATTTATACTCCCCTTAAAATGACCAATGTTTCCCATTGGTCATTTTATTTTTCATTTTGTTATTTTATTAACAATTTTATTCCACGATATGCGAATATTGGGTAGAATTGTGAGAGTACGAAGTACGGAACAATTCGTATGGCATCTTTTGACCCCAACCTCATGACATTTCATCATATAAACCACCAGATATTTTTTTCGATTTTAATGCATGATTTCTGATATCAGAATAGAAATACCAAGAACTGCTCCTAAAATAATCAGTGTTCCGTACCATGTATTTAGTTTTAGTTTTCCAATCCGGACATCCCATCCTTCATTTTCGATAAATTCTGCATGAAATCCATGTTCCGGATTTTGTACATTGGCATTAATCTCATCTGCGGTCATATTCCCAATGTTTTCCCGCTGTTGCTGTCTTTCCAGCTTCTCATAATGTTCTACGATCATATCCGCAACTTTTTCCGGATCTCCAAGTTTGCGCATAACCTGTTCCATTGTCTTGCCGCCTGCCAGCTGTTCCTGAATATAATCCTCATAAATATGCATCTGATCCGTAATCTGCTCATCACTCAGCCGACCTTCCAGCTGCAGCTTCAAAATGTATAAAAAATCGTCCATATTTCTCTTCCTCTTTCTATTTTACTTTATCGCTTTGTTTGATATCTGTCAGCAAGTCTTGCAAAATATTTTCCTGATATCCGCATAGTCCTCTATTTTTCATCACTTTTGCTGTTATTTTCAACTGCGGATGCTCCAGACCATCCAGCTTGGAATTTCCGATCGGTCCAAAAGTTTCTTTCGAAAGGCACGCTTTATAATCTGACGCTTCCATTCTCCATAAATGAATCCTGCCATCAAATTTTTTCCACAGCCTTTCAGCAATCCGCACGCCATCCGGGTCAATATCTCCGCTGTAAAATAGCTCTGTCCCTTCCGCCAGAAGCAGCGAGATCAATTTTAACGCTGCCGTCCGTGGCTGTCCCGAAGTACATAACAAGGTAACTTCTTCATCTTCCATTTGACTGATCAGATAGCTGAATACCATTTCATTTTCCACAATATAGGCCCGGTTATGTTCTGCGGATGCTCCCGTTATCCCCTGCAGGTTTTCCATTGTGACTACGCAGGGTTGCTTTAACTGACAAAAAGCCTCATATGCCGGATGCCATTGTTTTCCTGTGCGCAAATGTAAGCCATAGGCATGTATCATAGAAGAAAGGTTATCTGAAACGATACACACCGCCTCCAGCCGTTCTCTCCAATGATGTGCATTTTCCGGCAGATCCGCTCCTGACGCATAACAGATCAGATGCATGAGCAGCTGTCCCGCAACTGTGTTTCGGTCAAAAAAATGCGGATTTCCGGTCACCTCTGCTGCAAATACAGCCAATGGATACATTTCTCCTGATTTTTGATACCGCTCCAATACCGTCCATCCTCTGCCCACTTGCTGCATTAACAACAATGCCTGATCCGGATCATTATAATATTCTTTCATCAGCAATTGATATCCATATACTCTGTCCGATTCCAGTTTCAGACTCCATAAATACACAAGCGATTTTTCATCTGAAATCTCTGCCATATATTCTCTTATCGCCATCAGAAAACGGTGTTTTTTTTCTTCTTTTCTCACTGTCTTTTCCTGATTTGTAACCAGTGTTTCCTGAAAATATTCTTCCAGTACCCCTTTTATCTCAACCGGTCCGTAACAGGATTTCTGCAACGCATGCTCAAAATCAGAACAGGAAAAACGGATATCCTTTTCATAGAATCTTTTCCCAAGAATACCTCCTACCGCCTGCCGCTCTTGTTCCGACGCATTTTTAAGGATAATGTTTCCTGTTACTTTTCCAAAGGATAACCATTTCTTTTTTAACTGTCTGATGCATCGTTCCAGTTCCGGCTTACTCCTAAGATATTCCGCACAAGTCTTTTCCTTACTGCACATCCAATATCCTCTCATGTCCATTCCAGGTATAGTGAATCACTGAAACCACTTTCGAGTTCTGTGGTCTTACCAGTTCTGCTATTTTCAATCTATTGACTGTTTCATAACATCCCCACAATGCCTGAGAATTCATAATATAATCAAAATCAAGTTTATGTACCAGTTCAAACATACTGCTGATATTTTTGTCATCTACACCGGCAAACGCCTCATCCAGTGCGATCATCCGTGGATGATCTTTATACTCTGCCTTCTGATACTGGGCATTTACTGCCGCAAACAGCGGAACATACATCGCCATGGCTTTCTCACCACCACTGAACCGGTTAAATGCTGCATTGGTAAGATTTTTCCTCGACTCCTCTGTTTTCCGGTAAAACATCTGGAATTCAAACCATTTGCGATAATCCAGCGCATCACGAACCAGATCCATATAATTGATCATGCCATCGGCTTCTTCCACTTTCTGCTTTTCTGTTCGGATTTTACTTCTGAAATGAGCAGCTACTTTTTCAATATCATCTGTTGTCAGAAGTTCCCGATCCCGGAGCAATATCTGCTCCAATTCAGATGTATCCAGTTCTGCATCATTTTCGGCCTTACGTGGTTTCCATTCAAGGGAAAAATGCAGCCCCATGGATGTGTCCATCTGCTTCATCAACACAGACATGTCTGTCACCCATTTTTTACTTTCTGCAATCCGGTCTGTCAACTGCTGGCTGATGGTCTGTGACAGAATATCTTCAAACAATTCCCTGTCTTTTGCCTGTATCAGCAACTCAGTTTCTTCAATTGCAGACTTCAGAATACGATAAAATTCTTCCAGATATACCTTTTTACCATTCCATACGGAAGCGACTCTCACGCGTTTCCGAATTGCATCCGTCACGGTGTTTTCCGTATTAATGTCACCAAAACATTCCTCCAACGATGTACCATAATTGGTCAGGCTGCCATTATGTCGCTGATACACCTGGTATAAAGCCTGCAGCATATCTCCTGCTTCACGGTTTCTGTCACTTTCCCGCCACAGACGAACCGCTTTTTCCGCACATTCTGATATCGTTCCATTCCCCGCTTCCAATACCAGTTTCAAAGAAAGTTCTTCCTCAAAATAGGATTTCAAACACGTCTCTTCCAGAATAAGGTTGCGAAGCTGCTCCTTTTTCCCCGGTATCGTATCCATATAAGATTGCATCTTATTCTGAAGAACGGCCAACCTCTGTCCAAGTTTTTCCCGCTCTGTCTCAATACTATTTAACTTTTCTCTGATTGTCTTCAGTCTGGCAGCTTTCTGGATAATCTCCGGACTGTTCATATACTCTTCAATCTGCTGAATCTGAACCGTATACTGATCTACTCTTGCGGCTTGTTTTCGCTTCTGCACAAAAGCTTCATCTATATTTTGTTCCGCCAGGACAATCCGCTCTTCCCGGTCACGATACTGCTCTCGTGCATTATGAATCTGTATGATTGTCTGTTTTGCCTCCTGACAGATATCACGGTAAGTCACGACGCACTCTGCCGCTTCCTCATAAGCCTCCTGCGTCCGGCTGTACGGAAATGCCGCACACTGTTTCAATACCATCTGATACTTCTGGTTTTTCTTCTGACTTAAAATCTGCGCCCGTTTATCTGCCTCTGCATATGCCCGGCTCAGATGTTCTAATACCAGATTACATTCTTTCTCCTCACGGAGTGCAGTATTTAACGCTGAAAATCCCGGCAGATTCTGGTACTCCTGCCAGAGCAGTTCCATTCTGTCCTGCACCTTTTGATATTTCTCTGAAATTTCACGGATGGCAGCTTCCAGTGTTACAATATGATTCTTCAGTTCAAGTATTTTTGCCTCCTTGCGCTGTTTTCGTGCAAGCACGCCTACAAACTCGGCAGATCCTGTTTTATCTGCTTTTCCACTCAAAATCCCCTGGCGAAAACAACCGTCCGTTCCGAGATAAATTCCACTTTCCGTATTTTTGATTTCATGAATATTACTCAGAATACGCTCCACCGATTCCTGCAATGATTTTGAAATATTTCTGTTTACCACAAGCTTTGCGAAATCTGAAGTTCCCGCTCTTTTTGCGTACAGTACCGTATCCAAAAATTCCGGACATTTCTGAATCAATACCTCATAATCATGTTCCGCCACAACCAGGGCATCCAGCATTCCTGTTTTTTCCAGTTGTGCCTCCAGCCTTGCACTCGCCTCTTCTTCTAATCCGTCTGCAAATTCCACTGTTTTATAAAATGGAACCGCCTCAATTCCAATTTTTTGCAAAGAAATGCGGGAACGGACACAGGCATCATCCCGATCCGGCTCCAGCTCTTCCTGTTTCCGGATGTTTTCCAGTTCCTGCTGTACTTCTGCCAGTTCCTGCCGCTGCCGCTTCTGTTCATAACCATATTTTTGTCTGATATCTGCCAGCTGCTGCCGCTGCTGCTCATAATCATTACGCAGGATTTCCTGTATTTCACCTGCATCTTCCACACTCTGATACTCTTTGATCTTACTTTCAACAATTTCCAATACTTTATGCTCCGGATGCCATTCCTCTGCATTTTTCTCTGCTGCGAAAATATCTGTAGTCCACGCTTCGATACACTGAACAACATTTTGCTGTGCCAGATCAAGTTTCTGTTCCCCGTCAATTTTTTGCTTTTTACTGATTTCTGACTGTCTGGCAGCCTCATCATATCTTTGAATAATCTCCGCATACTCCCGCAATGTCTTCCGGCATACATCCAGCAGGCGTTTGAAGACATCAAGACTGTTCATCAGTTCATCTGCGGCCGCAATATTTTCCTGCTCCATCAACCGAATCACATGACTGTGCCGCTCCCACTGAAGCGTTTCCTGCTCTTCCTGTAATGCTGCCTTTTGTTCTGTCAGCTTCTGCTGCTTTTCTTCCAGTTTTCCCTGAATATCTTTCAGCTGCTGTTCCCCTGCAAAAATCTGTTCTTTGCATTCCTGAATTTTTTCTTCCCAGTGTCTTTCGTCTTCACGGGCCGCATCTCTCTGTATTCTGGCTGTCTCAAGTTTCTGATCCATCTGCTCCAGATCTGTATCCATCAATCCGTTTCGTTCCGTCAGCAACAAATTTTTTTCGTCCTCTAACTGATTCCGTCGCTGACTGCATGTACGCTGTTCTTCTTCCCGCCGGTTCTGCTGTGCTTCCTCTGCATCCAGTTCTCCACGCAGCACATCCACATTCTGTTTCCGTTTCAGATAAACCTGTGCCTTCTTTGCAAGCATAAATTGATTGTATCTGGTGTATTCATTTCGTATGATCTTTACATCTGAAAATGCTCTGTTCAGCATATCCAGACTATCTTGAATCTCATCCATTTTCTCCATGGCATCAACCATAGCCCGCAGATCCTCGTCCGTCAATGTCTGCAGGGAATCATTCAAAATCTCATACACCTTCGTCGGTTTAAATTCTTTGGAAAGCTTCGGAGCACGTACCTTTACCAGTAATTTTATATACTGCTCGTACTGTTCTGCCTTTCGAAAGCCAAAGACATACTGATTGACATGTTTCTTATACTCACTCTGACTGTCTGTATAAAAATTTTGTTCGCCAAGCTCTGCCCTCAGTTCCCTCTTATCCAACGGTATCTTTGCAGATCCTACTTCTTTGTATAACCACAGATCATACCCGATTCTTCTTCCATCCAGTATGACAAATCCCCAGAAATCCATCGATTTTCCACGTTTGGCCCGCTGACCGATACCAATCGTGCGATATTCTTCTGATTCTTCTTTTTTAAATTCCAAAAACAGATATCCCGTGGATTCTTCTCTTCCTTCTTCCCCTAGAAAATAATATTCCATCCTCCGGTCACTGGATCCAAAAGGATCCAGACGGCTCGGTGTCCGGTCTCCATCCAGCACAAAAGGAATAAAGCTCTGGGTTGTAATAGACTTTCCCGATCCATTCTGCCCTCGAAGCAGCAACTTTCCATCTTCAAATTCAAATTCTTCCTCATCGTATAACCAGAAATTCACGAAACCGATACGATGCATTTTCCAACGATCTGTCATTTTTCTTCTCCTGTCATGTACATCTGCTCTCAGAAGCTTTCATTTAAAAAATCCGAGAATCTTATTACTGTTTTTCCACAAAATCTCCTGGATAATATCCGGTCTGTCTGCCAGTTGCCGGTAAAAGAATCACGTTTGTTCCTTCCTTTTTCAGCAACATCCAATGACTCATATACAAATATACCGTATCTATAAATTTTTTCTCATCCATTTCCCGGTATTCCTTACTCCAGCCCTGTCTCCACTTTTCCCTGCAAAATCGCAGCAGATCCGTAAACATGGCGTTCCCCATTACAATGCATTCATTCTCCGTTTTTTTTATTTTCCCTGCTTCCATCCCTTTCTGGATTTCCGCACACACCAGAAGCACTACTTCCGGAAGCATGGCATCTCTTGGATGCACAACACCATAACAGTCATCCGCCTCCAGGCACAGAAATGCTGCATTTTTATAAATATCTAAATGACCACCCATATTTTCAGCCAGATATTTTGCCACCCACTGTCTCTGATTTTTCAGATATAACGCATCCGCATCATCGTTTTTATCCCAGTACAACGCCGGACATACGGCCAGCTGCCGATATACTCTGTTAATCCGGGCCGTTCCCCTGCTTTCCTCAAACTCTTCAAAATCACTTTTTTCAAAATCCTCCCAGGATGTATAGCCGGATATATCTACCGGGAAACTGGTTGCAAAATATTGGGAATAACCGGTATTTTCATACAGCACTTCCTGACCGGCCTGCACACTGAAGCCTTCACTTTTTCCTTCATATACCCGCAGCATTTGCAGTTTTTCCATAAATTGCAGCACCCGCACCAGCGATTTTCTCTGAGTAAATGAAGTCCAGTCAACTTCCATATATGCTTTCAACTGTGTCTCCACATAATCTATCAATTCCGATAATAAAAACTGTTCTCCTTCTGCCTTATCTTCCAGGTACATCAGAAGTACACACAAAATACAGTAATCTTTTAAATCTGTAAATTCTTCAATTCCCATAAACGCTTCTGCATGGGCCGGAATTTTTTCCAGTTTCAGCAGACTTTCTGTGTGGGCCAGTTTCCATCCTAACTGTTCTCTGATAAATTTCTGAAAATTCGGGATATCTCGCTTCACTCTATAATAAGTTTCTTTATCACTGTCTTTACAGATCCAAAAATTTTCAAATAACGTTCTCACTTCATTCATGACTCTTCAAACTCCAGTATAAATTCAGGCATCGTCAGATCCCCATCCTCACATTTCAAAACACAGGATCCCTTTTTACGACATAAATGATACTGCTGACCATACTCTGTACTTCCTCTCTTTTGAGAACTCATGTTTGCCAGTGTGATCCACTGCAGAAAAACGGTTCTTGTATCTGCTGAAATCACATCCTCAATTTCTGAGAAATCAATTTTTCCATTCTTTATATAATGCATTACAATTTCTTTTTGCTTCTCTGCCTGATCCAGATACTGCTTTCTCTGCATCATTTTTTCCACAGATTTATCTGTAAAACCATTTCTGCTTTTTTTCTCCCGGTAATTTCGCGTATGAGGTTTCAGTAAAAATTCTACCGGCATTTCCTCATAAACACTCTGATTAATACGGTCTTCTTCCCGCGGCTCATTCACCTTAAAATGCTCTATTTTCTGTACACCAAACACATGTGCTGACAGACAATGTGCCTCTTCCAGTTCATCACATTTTAAAAAAAGTTCCAGGAACTTACGATAATCATCCTTTCGACTGATTCCCCAGTTCTGCATCTGTACAATCAGAGCTGCATTCCGGATCAGATTTCGGATAATATCGTTTGTTATTTTCAAAACTTTTTTACATTCGCACTCACGATCCGGTGAATCAAGGAACCAGTTTTTCAGGGAATTCCATTTTCCCACAACATTTTCCCGGATACTTGGTTCTGCATTTCCATGTGCCACCAGCATTGCATGTGGAATATCCATCTCGCTTGCAATTACTTTCTCCAAAATATCCGACTCCATCAATGCCATATTTTTAGACAGAAGCTGTTCCATATGTTTGGAATGATGCTGCAATTCCTGCACAAATTCATTCAGATACTTGATAAATTTATCTTTATGAACAACGAACTCCACGGATTTCATCAGGCGGTCTGCCTTCCCGGAATAGAAATCTCTCAGATAATCCTGATAATTCTGATTCAGACGTTTGAAATCTTCCTGCAAAAGTCCCCACCATTCATTTATTTCTTTCAAGCTGGCATACGACATCTGCTCCATATCTTCCAAACTTTTCTCCAACCTTATAAAAAAGTTTGTTGACAGATTTCCGGATTCAAGAAAGAGATTTTCCAGTCGCACCGTCAGACGTTCAATCTCAACCGCATATTCCGACATCGTATATCGATACTGTTTATTCTTATAATCCGCTATCGTATATACTTTTCCCGGATCCTGAATCGGTGTCAGATTTTTCCATTTGACCAATGCTTCCAGATCCGGTATCAACGCTTCCATTGAATAATTCTGAAACGCTTCATCCTGTTTTACCATTTTCAGCACATCTTCTTTATACAATTGGAAATGCATCTTCTCATATTCACGATAAAAACACCTCATAATTTTTCGATAAACAGGTGCATTTGGAACAGCCAGATAGGATGTTTCGTTAATCGCTCCCAGATATCCCATGTTAATATTTCCCTTCTTCTTTTGTATTTCTTATCAGTTTGTTGCTCACCCACTATAGAGTGGGCGTCTTCTCACATCCGTTATGCGGAACTTCGTCTTGTTCTACTGTACTACATTTTATCCCGGCTTGGCAAATAATTCTTATTCCATACTTTTAATATGTTATTACTTTCCACTTGCAGAAGTGGGCATCTTCTCAACGGAAATAACGCAAAAAAACAGGCACAGAATAATTGCCCTGTGCCTGTTCCTGCTTACTGCATGAAAGCGGATATCATGTATCCACTTCGATATAATATAAGGTATCCGTATCCACATCATAAAGCGCAATTGAAAAATTAAGGGATGCCCGCTCCATGATCTGTGCATCGCTGTGCTGCATTTCTGATTCAGCCTGGCGATCCACAAAATAATAATAACCGTTCTGAATCTGCGGCAGCTGCTCCTCAGAAAAATCAACACATGGACCAATTTCTGTTATAGATAACCCGGTATCATAAACTACGCCGTAAAGCAATGCTTCTAAGTTGTCCGTCATTGGCAATTCTTTCCAGTCAGGATCTGTCAAAATCTGTTCTAATATAGAATTATCATCAAACTTCCAGACTGTCAACGACTGTCCATCTCCATGAAAGCCACCATGCGTATCTATATTTTCAATCATTACCCCCTGCGCCAGTGCAACCTGTAAAGTCTGTGACATATTCGCCGTACTGAACTGATTTGCCAGCTGTCGACTGCCAGATATGCCCAAAAGCAAGGACAGTATTACTAAAATAAAAGCTCTCATCCCCTGTTTCCCCTTTCAGATTTCTAAAAATGTACAGACAAAGCTTCTTCCCAACAGCGATTATTTTCTTTCACTTTTCCTCATCACCTGTAATAATGGAAGAAATCTTAGGCTGAAATTGTATTTTTCTTATAAATCATCTACATTATAGAAAATACAACTTAGATTTTACAAAGGAGAAAACTTAATTTTTCTTTAACTTTCAAAATATTCTGTCATTGGCACAAGTTTACATAATCATCAAACAGTTCTAATTGTTCCGTAAAAGCGTTCATTCGCAATCCTCTTTGCTACTGGTTCTTTAAGTCAAACACACATGAAACTTGGAGCGTGATTCCGGGAAGCGTATGTCAGCTTACGCTTCTCACAATCACTGCACATCTACACTTCGTTTGGCCGGTGCAAAACCATGCTCAAATTGCCAGCAGATTTTTAATAGCTTCCATATAAATCAGAACCGCTTCTTCCATTTCAGATACCAGAATAAATTCGTCAGCGCTGTGAATATGATAATCTATATCCAGTTTTTCCGGTCCAAACGCAATGATATTTTTCAGAGATTTTGCATAGGTTCCACCACCGATCACCATCGGTTCATGCTCTGTATCCCCTGTCACATCCACATATGCTTTGTACAGCGCTTCTACCAGTGGGGATTCCCGCGGGAAAAACAGCGGATCACCGATTTCTTCTATCTCAATTCGGCCATTTTCATCTTCCAGTCTTCCCTCACACATTTTGCGTACATCTGCCTCTTTTAAAGTAACCGGCACTCGAATGTCAATGCTACAGGAAATCACACCATCCTCTGTTTTTACAATTCCATTACAGAACGTCAGGTTGCCGTAGGCATCCTCACATTTCAAACCAACTCCGGCTCCATCACAGGAAGTTCCAAGGTGTGTATTATAGAATTTTACAAAATCATCTTCAAATCCGGCTTTTTCCAGACACTCAAATGTCACACCAGCTGCATTGATACCAAGTGCCGGTGTACTGGCATGCGCCGGAACACCTTTTGCATAAATTTCAATCTGACCATTCTCTTCCGTTACTTGATACTCCTGAAGCTTTGTATCAGCAAATGCTGCTTCCAATTTTTCTTTCAGACCGATGTCTGCCGGGATCACGGTTGTACAACTATCGCACACCGCATTGGATACAAAGCCGCCATTCATAGAAATAATTTTGGTATGTTTGGAATATGCCATCATGGACATATGGCCCTTTTCACCATGGATACATGGGAAATTCGCATCCGGTGTAAATCCACAGGATAACTCCTCCTCAACTTTGTTGTAATGTTCCATGCATTTAGAACCGGTCTCCTCATTGCATCCCATGATCAGACGTACTCGTTTATTCAGCTTCACACCGGAATCTCGGAGCAGCTTCATCGCATAAAGAGCCTCGATCACCGGACCTTTATCATCTGTCGTTCCACGACCATACACATAATCCCCCTTACGTGTCAACACAAAAGGATCATAACTCCAATCTCCACCAACCGGCACGATGTCCAAATGTCCTGCGATTCCTACGATTTCTTCCCCTTCGCCCATTTCCGCATAACCACAATAGTTGTCCAGATTTACGGTGTGAAAACCGAGTTCTTCTGCTATTTTTAATCCTACACTGAGCACTTCAGCCGGTCCTTCTCCAAATGGCTTCCCTTCTTCCGGTGTGCCAAGTTGGGAATCAACCGCTACCAGCTTTCCTAAGTTTTCAATCATCTCTTCTGATAATACATGAATTTGTTCTTTGATATCCATAGTTCCTCCTACTATTTCAAAACTACGTTTGAATTTTTCCCTTTAGCAAAACAGACATTTGCAACCCGCTTTTGCTGCTTGCTCATATAATAATTTCCTGCAGAATATTTTTCACTAATCTGCATTTTATTTTTATAAATTAAAATAATCATTTTGCTCTGCGCTTCTTACGTCTGATGCAAAGCAGTATTTATAACATAAAGTTTTATGCATCAAAATCTACTTCAAATGTGCCTTCCGGGGTGCGCATTGTCAGGATTCCAAGATTAAAATCCTCGTCACGGATTGTAATATGGTATTCAAAAATCACATCTTCCTCAAATTTTGATAAAAGGAGATATATGCCATTCTCCTTGCCCTCAATCTGATCACAGATATCATTGTATACCGCTTCCCCGGAAATCTCTCTTGGATAACCTGACTCCTTTATTTTTTGCTCAATCAATTCATATAATTCGTTCATACTTATCCTCTTTTCTATCTGTTTTTCCAAAACTACTTTTTGGTCAGCATACATTTTTCGTTTGTTACAATTGCAATTATATTGAAGTACAGAAATATTATGCTATATGCAAAACAGAGATTTGTAACATACTTTCACTACTTTCTTATTTCTTATAAATACAGTTGCTTGGCTTTCTCTATCAGTTTCGTATATACATGTTCCACGAACCACGGCTCCGTAGATTTTGCCAATGCCTCTTCCGGTGCAAACCATGCCACACCACTATTTTCATCTGCCTTTATCGAAACTGCTTCTTCTGAATCAGCTTCCAATAAATATGTCACATTAAAATGCAGGTGACTTGATACGTATTTTCCATTTTTCCAATGCCCGTCTACCGTAAGCGATTCTAAAGAAAAAATATCCTCAGACACTGGAAGCACATTAGAAATACCAGCCTCTTCTTTTACTTCGCGAATTGCCACGGATAACAGATCTGTCTCACCATCTGCATGATCGCCTAACCATGACCAGGAATTATAAATATTATGATAAACCATCAGCACTTTGCTTCTGACATTATTTACCACCCAAGCAGATGCTGTCATATGTGCCACGGTATTTTCACGCAAAAATGCGTTGTTATTATTTTTTATCCACTCCAGAATGAGCGATTTATCCATTTCTTCCTGCACGTTATATGGCTGATATTGCTCGATACTGGCAATCAGCTTCTGTTGTGTCATAATATGATCCTTCCTTTTTTATCTGTACTCATCTATCTTAAATCCACAAGCTTCAAATGCAGCTTTTGAGTTCTGTTCCAGTTTCAGCATTCTTCCTTCAGAATACGCAATACTTTGATATTTTTCACTGCCAAAGAACGCTTCTTCCTTTGTCGTCAGCTCTGGATTTTTGTCTAACAACAGGTCTGTATACCACTGTTGCATAATGACCGTCTGTGGCTCACCATTTATCTCCAACATGATTTTTACATCATCATTTGTCACGGTTGATGTATAACGAACACCGTTATACATCACATCATAATTCCAGGAAGCCGCATTATAATCTTCCAGACCATTAAATACAAACCAGTAACCCTCATCCAGATTATATTTATCCAGACATTTTGCCACAGTCTCAGGAGACACGGTTAATTCAATCGTATCGCTGCCATTGTTTGCCTCTTTCACAGCAGTTTGAAGCGCAGATTTTTTACCAGCAAGTTCCTGCAAATAAGATTCCGCATAAATACTTTCATAGGTTGTCTCCAGACTCCATGTAAATTTATACCATTTTTCATCCTCGCCGTCTACCTCTACAAGCTCGTAATCCGGCTTATAAGCAAAAAGATCATTCAAAATCTCATCGTCAAATACTTTTCGAAATACTGGTGCTGTATCACCTAATGCAGTTCCATTCTCATCTATACATGGTGCGCCAACAAATGCTACCGGCTCCATTGCACCATCTTCAGTTACATTATCGAATACTCCTTCATTTCTGGCAGTATCTAAATCAATGGCACCTGCAATACCGCATAGTGAAGCCATCAATTGCTGCAACACTGTTTCTTTATCTCTATCGTCACACACATTCTGATTTGTGTAATTTTCTGTATTAATATATGTCTCATTACCATCGGAATCCGTTGTTGCTTCCAAGTTATCTGCAGTTACATACAATTCTTTTGCATCTATGATTCGATACTCCGCCTGAATGTAATCTATCTGATCTTCCTTTTGTTCCGCTTTGGGACTATTTGTATTATTTGAAGTATCTGTTTCACTAATTGATCCCGCAGATACATTATCTTTATCGTTTGCTTTATCTGAATTTCCACATGCTGTCAGACTAACTACAGCCATTGCTACACATAATAAAATTGCCACCATTCTCTTTTTCAAATTTTTGTCCCCCCTCCACAGAAATATACCTGCCCTCTATATTGTAACCCAATACACTGTTTTTTTATCTTTTTAATTTCCTATTTCTTATCATCATTTATATTCTAACATACGCATTCTAAAAATGCTATCTCGCTTATTATTAAGCAGTAACAATATGTATTATTTCTATTCTAATAACTGATGTTTCAAAGCATCTATGCTCTTTACCCAAGTAACTGTCAATAAACTACTGAACGTTTAAATCATTTTATTGTAAAAAATTAGTATCATTTTCGTATCAAAAAAAGGACTCCCATTTCTGGAAGTCCTTAATTTATGCTTATTCGTGATTACTCGATGATTGTAGCAACACGTCCTGATCCTACAGTACGTCCACCTTCACGGATAGCGAATGTAAGACCCTGCTCCATAGCGATTGGGTGGATGAGCTCGATTGTCATCTCTACGTTATCGCCAGGCATGCACATCTCTGTGCCTTCTGGAAGGTTGCAAACACCTGTTACGTCAGTTGTTCTGAAGTAGAACTGCGGACGATAGTTGTTGAAGAACGGTGTATGACGACCACCCTCATCTTTTGTCAGTACGTAAACCTGAGCTGTGAATTTTGTATGGCATGTTACTGTACCTGGTTTTGTAAGAACCTGACCTCTTTCGATGTCCTCTCTCTTAATACCACGAAGTAATGCACCGATGTTATCACCAGCCTGAGCCTCGTCTAACAGTTTACGGAACATCTCGATACCAGTAACAGTTGTTTTCTGGATCTCCTCTTTGATACCAACGATTTCAACTTCCTCGTTGATGTGAAGAGTACCACGCTCTACTCTACCTGTAGCAACTGTACCACGACCTGTGATTGTGAATACATCCTCTACTGGCATAAGGAATGGCTGATCTGTTGCACGCTGCGGATCCGGAATATACTCATCAACTGTATCCATGAGTTCCATGATCTTATCGCCCCACTCGCCCATCGGATCTTCCAGAGCTTTTAAAGCAGAACCTTTGATGATCGGGCAGTCTGTGAAGTCATACTCTTCCAGAACTTCTGTGATTTCCATCTCTACTAACTCAAGCAGCTCCTCATCATCTACCATATCACATTTGTTCATGAATACAACGATGTAAGGTACACCTACCTGACGGGAAAGAAGGATGTGCTCTTTTGTCTGAGCCATAACACCGTCTGTAGCAGCTACTACAAGGATAGCACCATCCATCTGAGCAGCACCAGTGATCATGTTTTTAACATAATCAGCATGGCCTGGGCAGTCAACGTGTGCATAGTGACGTTTTGCTGTCTGATACTCAACGTGAGCTGTAGAAATTGTGATACCACGCTCTCTCTCTTCCGGAGCTTTATCGATATTCTCGAAATCTACTTTCTCGTTTCCTTCTACTCTCTCAGCTAATACTTTAGTGATAGCAGCTGTTAAAGTTGTTTTACCGTGGTCAACGTGTCCAATTGTACCAATATTACAATGTGGTTTGCTTCTGTCAAATTTAGCTTTTGCCATTTTTGCGTCCTCCTTAAAATTGTATGCCTTCGGCATTCATAATTCTTAATTGAATCTTATCACTCGATACTTCGATTATATTAAAAAGGTCAAAGTATTTCAAGTTTTATTTTGCTTTTGCGGAAATAATTTTATCCTGTACAGACTTCGGAACCGGCTCATATTTCTCGAAGAACATTGAGTAGTTACCACGTCCCTGTGTTTTGGAACGTAAGTCTGTAGAGTATCCAAACATCTCTGCCAGCGGTACATAACCTCTAACGATCTTTCCACCGCCAAGGTCATCCATACCTTCGATACGTCCACGACGAGAGTTAATATCACCGATTACGTCACCCATGTACTCTTCCGGCATAGTAACTTCTACTTTCATGATCGGCTCAAGAAGAACCGGGCTTGCTTTCTGCATAGCCTCTTTGAAACACATAGATCCGGCAATATGGAATGCCATCTCAGAGGAATCGACCTCATGATAAGATCCGTCGTAAACTGTAGCTTTAACACCTACAACCGGGAATCCAGCAATGATACCAGCCTTAGCTGCTTCTTCAATACCTTCTCCAACTGCCGGGATGTACTCTTTCGGAATGGCACCACCAACAACTGCGGACTCAAACTTGAATGTCTCTTCACCGTTTGCATCCATCGGCTCGAATTTAACTTTACAGTGTCCGTACTGACCACGTCCACCGGACTGTTTTGCATATTTGTATTCCTGATCAACAGGTTTTGTAAATGTCTCTTTGTAAGCAACCTGAGGAGCACCAACGTTTGCCTCTACTTTGAACTCACGAAGCAGACGATCAACGATGATTTCCAGATGTAACTCACCCATTCCGGCGATGATTGTCTGGCCTGTCTCAGTGTTTGTATGAGCACGGAAAGTAGGATCTTCCTCTGCAAGTTTTGCAAGAGCTTCACCCATCTTGCCCTGTCCAGCTTTTGTCTTCGGCTCGATAGCAAGCTCGATAACTGGCTCTGGGAACTCCATGGACTCTAAGATTACAGGATGCTGCTCGTCACAGATTGTATCACCTGTTGTAGTGATCTTAAATCCAACTGCTGCTGCGATATCACCTGAGTAAACTTTGTCCAGCTCAGTTCTCTTGTTAGCGTGCATCTGAAGGATACGTCCAACACGCTCTTTTTTATCTTTTGTTGCATTCAGTACGTAAGAACCGGAATTCATTGTACCGGAGTATACACGGAAGAATGCAAGTTTTCCAACGAACGGGTCTGTCATGATCTTGAATGCAAGAGCGGAGAACGGCTCATCATCAGATGAATGTCTCTCAATCTCATTACCATCCAGGTCAACACCCTTGATAGCTGGAATATCTGTCGGTGCCGGCATAAATTCTACGACAGCATCTAACAGTTTCTGTACACCTTTGTTTCTGTAAGCAGTACCACAGCAAACCGGTACAGCTGTACACTCACATGTAGCTTTTCTTAAAACAGCTTTTAACTGCTCAACGGACGGCTCTTCGCCTTCCAGATACATCATTGTCAGATCATCATCTAACTCGCAGATTTTCTCTACTAACTCGTCATGGTAAAGCTCTGCCTCATCCTGCATATCTTCCGGAATCGGCTCAATGCTGATGTCTTCACCTTTCTCATCGTTGTAGATATAAGCCTGCATCTCGAATAAGTCGATGATTCCTTTGAAGTCATCTTCTTTTCCGATTGGAAGCTGTAAGCAGATTGCGTTTTTACCTAAACGCTCACGGATCTGGTCTACTGCTCCGTAGAAGTTTGCACCAAGGATATCCATCTTATTGATGAATGCCATACGTGGTACATTGTATGTGTCTGCCTGACGCCATACGTTCTCTGACTGAGGCTCTACACCACCCTTTGCACAGAAGACACCAACGGCGCCATCCAGTACACGAAGGGAACGCTCTACTTCTACTGTAAAGTCAACGTGACCTGGAGTATCAATGATGTTGATACGGTACTCTTTCGCACCCGGTGCAGGTTTATTTTCTTTCTGCGGTGTCCAGTGACATGTTGTAGCAGCTGAAGTAATTGTGATACCTCTCTCCTGCTCCTGCTCCATCCAGTCCATGGTAGCAGTACCTTCGTGAGTATCACCAATTTTATAGTTAATACCAGTGTAATAAAGGATACGCTCTGTTAATGTAGTTTTACCTGCATCAATATGAGCCATGATACCAATATTTCTGGTTCTCTCAAGCGGATATTCTCTTCCTGCCATGGTGATTTCCTCCTCTTAGAATCTGAAATGGGAGAATGCTTTGTTTGCTTCTGCCATCTTGTGCATGTCTTCTTTACGTTTTACAGATGCGCCTGTATTGTTAGCTGCATCCATAATCTCATTTGCCAGTCTGTCTGCCATTGTTTTTTCTCCTCTTTTTCTGGAGAACATTGTTAACCAACGCAGTCCAAGTGTCTGACGTCTGTCCGGTCTTACTTCGATCGGCACCTGATATGTTGCACCACCGATACGTCTAGCCTTTACTTCAAGTACAGGCATAACATTGTTCATAGCCTCTTCGAATACTTCGAGAGCCGGTCTTCCGGTTTTCTCTGCAACACGATCAAAAGCTCCGTATACAATTTTCTGAGCTACACCTTTCTTACCATCTAACATGATGTTGTTGATAAGCTTTGTAACTACTACGTTATTGTACATAGGATCTGCTAAAACTTCTCTTTTCTGATTATGTCCTTTACGTGGCACGGTACTTCCCTCCTTAATCATGGTCTTGGCTTGCTGTCTTTCACAGCAGTTTCTTAATCGATTAATTCAACGGTACTCACATGTGTCTTTCTAATGTGTTCATGCTGGGAACATCTATCTTTATCTGTTATCGTCGATAAAAAGAATTCCAACACTTACAATAGTTCTGTTTGTGATACTATTGGTCTTTTACAGGTCCTATTTGCCTGCTTTCGGTCTCTTAGCGCCGTATTTGGAACGAGCCTGACGTCTGTTTGCAACGCCTGCTGTATCCAGTGTTCCTCTGATGATATGGTATCTTGTACCTGGTAAGTCTTTTACACGACCACCACGGATCAGAACAACACTATGCTCCTGTAAGTTATGACCTTCACCCGGAATATAGCTTGTTACTTCGATTCCGTTAGAAAGACGAACTCTGGCAATTTTTCTAAGAGCTGAGTTAGGTTTTTTCGGGGTTGCAGTCTTAACTGCTGTACAAACACCTCTCTTCTGCGGAGAAGATGCATCTGTAGGTCTCTTCTGTAAAGAGTTGTAACCTTTCTGTAATGCAGGTGCTGTAGATTTTTTTGCAGTTGTCTGACGACCTTTTCTTACTAACTGATTAAATGTTGGCATTCTATTCACCTCCTGTATATTTTGTAAAAAAGTTTCCTGTGCACTTTTATGCACACTAAAATAGTATAGTGACTGACTTCGCACTTGTCAAGCATCTTTTTTAAATTTTACCATTTTTTCTGTTTTTATACATAAACATATACAATTCACGTATTTTTCTATCAGAAAGACAGAAAAAACGGTGTCATCACCGACACCGCTTCTTCTATATAGTATTATTTTTGTTCTGCTTACTCTTCTGTCACTGTTTCTTCCACAGGAATCTCATCAGTAACATCGTTATCAGAATCTAAATCTGTCTCATTGATTTCCACATCTTCTTCAGTGAAAATATCTTCACCCATTAAATCGTCTACATCAAGTTCTGCATTCTCATCAATATCGGAATCCAGATGAATGGAACGATATCTCTTCATTCCTGTTCCGGCCGGAATCAGTTTACCGATGATTACATTCTCTTTCAGACCGATCAATGGATCAATCTTACCTTTGATTGCTGCCTCTGTCAGAACTTTTGTTGTCTCCTGGAAGGATGCAGCTGACAGGAATGAGTTGGTAGCCAGGGAAGCTTTGGTAATACCAAGCAGTACCTGTTTTCCTTCTGCCGGCTCTTTTCCCTCTGCAGCTAACTTTTCATTTTCTTCCTCATATTCAAGGAAATCAACCATTGTTCCCGGCAGGAAATCAGAGTCTCCGTTATTCTCAATACGGATCTTCTTCAACATCTGACGAACAATAACCTCAACGTGCTTATCATTGATTTCTACACCCTGCAGACGATATACACGCTGAACTTCCTGAAGCATGTAATCCTGAACTGCACGAACACCTTTGATTTTCAGGATATCGTGTGGATTTACGCTACCTTCAGTAAGTTCATCACCAGCCTCAAGGAAAGCACCGTCTGTGATCTTGATTCTGGAACCGTAAGGAATAAGGTATGCTTTTGTCTCACCTGTTTCCGGGCTTGTAACGATGATCTCACGTTTCTTCTTTGTATCTTTGATATTAGCAACACCGGCAAACTCTGTGATAATGGCAAGTCCTTTCGGTTTTCTTGCCTCAAAAAGCTCCTCAACACGAGGAAGACCCTGTGTAATATCATCACCTGCAACACCACCGGAGTGGAATGTACGCATCGTAAGCTGTGTACCCGGCTCACCGATTGACTGAGCAGCAATGATACCTACTGCCTCACCAACCTGTACGGCCTGACCGGTTGCCATATTTGCGCCATAGCATTTTGCACAAACACCGACTTTGGAACGGCAGGTAAGGATTGTACGGATTTTAACTTTTTCAAGCGGTTCTCCGTTCTCATCTACACCTTTACTCATAACCAGAGCTGCACGTTTCGGTGTAATCATATGATTTGCTGCCACCAATACGTTTCCATCTGCATCGCAGATATCTTCGCAGGCAAAACGTCCTGTGATACGCTCCTGAAGGCTTTCGATTTCCTCTTTTCCATCCATGAATGCACTTACATACATTCCTGCAATCTCACTTCTGTCTGTACAGCAATCTGTCTCACGAATGATCAGATCCTGTGATACATCAACCAGACGTCTGGTCAGGTATCCGGAATCGGCAGTACGAAGTGCTGTATCGGACATACCTTTACGAGCTCCATGTGCAGACATAAAGTACTCCAATACATCCAGTCCCTCACGGAAGTTTGATTTGATCGGCAACTCAATTGTCTTACCAGTTGTGTCGGCCATCAAACCACGCATACCAGCCAGCTGTTTGATCTGTTTATCAGAACCACGGGCTCCGGAATCAGCCATCATGAAGATGTTGTTGTATTTATCAAGTCCGGATAACAGCTCATGTGTAAGCTCATCATCGGTTTCTTTCCAAGTCTCAACAACCTCTTTGTAACGTTCTTCTTCTGTAATAAGTCCGCGCTTATAGTTCTTTGTAATCAGATCCACAGTATCCTGAGCCTGTTTGATCAGTGCCGGCTTCTTCGCCGGTACGGTCATATCGGAAATGGATACGGTCATAGCAGCTCTTGTGGAGTATTTATAACCCATTGCTTTGATGTCATCCAGAACCTCAGCGGTTGTGGTAGCACCATGAATGTTGATAACTTTCTCAAGGATCTGTTTCAATCCTTTTTTACCTACATGGAAATCAACTTCCAGAACCAGATCATTCTCCGGAATGCTTCTGTCCACAAAACCAAGATCCTGTGGAAGAATCTCATTAAAAATGAAACGTCCCAATGTGGACTCAACCGTTCCGGTCTTTTCTGTTCCATCTGCCATTTTCTTTGTTACACGTACATGGATTCTGGAGTGTAATTTTACATAGCCATTCTCATATGCAAGAATTGCTTCGTTCAAGTTTTTGAAGTAATGTCCCTCACCAAGAGAATCTGGTCTCTCCTGAGTCAGATAATAAATACCAAGTACCATATCCTGAGAAGGAACGGCTACCGGACCTCCATCGGACGGTTTTAACAGGTTGTTTGGTGACAGTAACATAAACCGGCACTCTGCCTGCGCTTCCACAGAAAGCGGAAGATGAACAGCCATCTGATCACCATCGAAATCGGCATTGTATGCGGTACAAACGAGCGGATGCAGTTTAATTGCTTTACCCTCTACCAGAATCGGTTCAAATGCCTGAATACCAAGTCTGTGCAGTGTAGGAGCACGGTTCAGCATAACCGGATGCTCTTTGATAACTTCTTCCAGAACGTCCCATACTTCTGTCTGAAGTTTCTCTACCATTTTCTTAGCGCTCTTAATATTATGTGCTGTTCCGTTTGCAACCAGTTCTTTCATTACAAATGGTTTGAACAACTCGATTGCCATCTCTTTCGGCAAACCGCACTGATAAATCTTTAATTCCGGTCCAACTACGATAACGGAACGTCCGGAATAATCAACTCGTTTACCGAGCAGGTTCTGACGGAAACGTCCGGATTTACCTTTCAGCATATCAGACAGAGATTTTAATGCTCTGTTTCCAGGACCGGTAACAGGTCTTCCACGACGACCATTATCGATCAGTGCATCAACAGCTTCCTGAAGCATACGTTTCTCGTTGCGCACAATAATATCCGGTGCACCGAGTTCTAACAGTCTTCTCAGACGGTTGTTACGATTGATGATTCGACGATACAAATCGTTCAGATCGGATGTCGCAAAACGTCCACCATCCAACTGTACCATCGGACGTAAATCTGGTGGAATAACCGGAATAACTGTCATGATCATCCACTCCGGTCTGTTGCCAGACTCGCGGAATGCTTCTACAACTTCCAGTCTTTTAATGATTCTTGCACGTTTCTGACCTGTAGCAGTCTTTAATGCAGCTTTCAGTTCTACAGAATCTTTCTCCAGATCAATTGCTTCCAGAAGTTCTTTGATAGATTCAGCTCCCATACCCACACGGAATGTATTTCCGTATTTCTCGTATGCTTCCTGATATTCCGCCTCGGACAGAACCTGCTTATACTGCAGGTCTGTCTCGCCTTTATCCAGAACGATGTAAGAAGCAAAATACAGAACTTTCTCCAACGTACGAGGAGAAATATCAAGGATTAATCCCATACGGCTAGGAATACCTTTAAAGTACCAGATATGAGATACCGGAGCAGCCAGCTCAATATGTCCCATACGCTCTCTACGAACATTGGATTTTGTAATCTCAACTCCGCATCGATCGCAGACAACGCCTTTGTAACGGATTTTTTTATATTTACCGCAGTGGCATTCCCAATCTTTGCTCGGTCCAAAAATACGTTCACAGAACAAACCGTCTTTTTCTGGTTTTAAAGTTCTATAATTAATGGTTTCCGGTTTTTTTACTTCGCCCCGGGACCATTCCAATATTTTTTCCGGTGAAGCCAATCCGATGCGGATGGCATCGAACGCTATGTTTGTGCCGACTTCTTTATTGTTTGTTTCTGGCATTTACAACGCTCCTTCCTCTTATTCTTCATCAAGAATGCTATCGTCAAATGCATCCATAAAATCATCTGTATCGGAATCATCCTGATTTTCTTCTACATCAACCAGTTCTTCATTTTCATTAAATTCCTGTTTTGAGAAGCCCATTGCTCCAAAAGATTCTTTTTCTTCATAATTGAAGTTTCTATCTCCGGAAATAATAGCATTCAGGTCTGTATTTCCATATTCGCTTGTTTCAAGCAGTTTTACTTCCTCACCATTTTCGTCTTCCAGAGTCACATCCAGACCAAGAGACTGTAACTCTTTCAACAATACCTTGAAGGACTCAGGAATACCCGGTTCAGGAATATTATCACCTTTGATAATTGCTTCGTAAGTTTTTACACGGCCAATAACATCATCGGATTTTACTGTCAGGATTTCCTGCAGTGTGTATGCTGCACCGTAAGCCTCAAGTGCCCATACCTCCATCTCTCCAAAACGCTGTCCACCGAACTGAGCTTTACCACCCAGAGGCTGCTGTGTAACAAGAGAGTAAGGACCAGTAGAACGTGCATGGATCTTGTCGTCTACCAAATGATGCAGTTTCAGGTAATGCATGTGTCCGATAGTTACCGGGCTGTCAAAATACTCACCGGTACGTCCATCACGCAGTCTTACTTTTCCATCACGAGAAATCGGAACACCTTTCCAGAGTTCACGATGTTCTCTGTTTTCATACAGGTAATCAAGAACTTCCGGAAGCAGTTCTTGCTCATGTTTCTCTTTGAACTCTTCCCATGTTAAGTTGACATAATCATTTGCCAGATCCAGAGTATCCATGATATCAGTCTCTTTTGCACCGGCAAAAATTGGTGTTGCAACATTAAATCCAAGTGCTTTTGCTGCAAGACTCAGATGGATCTCCAGCACCTGTCCGATATTCATTCGGGAAGGTACACCCAGCGGATTTAATACGATATCCAGTGGACGTCCATTCGGCAGGAATGGCATATCTTCTACCGGAAGTACACGGGAAACGACACCCTTATTACCATGACGGCCAGCCATCTTATCACCAACAGAAATTTTTCTCTTCTGAGCGATGTAAATACGAACAGCCTGGTTCACACCCGGTGATAACTCATCACCATTCTCTCGGGTAAATACTTTTGCATCTACAACGATACCGTACTCACCATGTGGTACCTTTAAGGAAGTATCACGTACTTCTCTGGCTTTTTCACCAAAAATTGCACGAAGCAGTCTCTCTTCAGCTGTCAGTTCAGTCTCTCCTTTCGGAGTCACTTTACCAACCAGAATATCACCGGCACGAACCTCGGCACCGATACGGATAATACCTCTCTCATCCAGATCTTTCAGTGCATCGTCACCGACACCCGGAACGTCTCTTGTAATTTCTTCCGGTCCGAGTTTTGTATCACGAGCTTCAGCCTCATACTCTTCAATATGGATAGATGTGTAAACATCATCCTGAACCAGACGCTCACTTAACAGTACAGCATCCTCGTAGTTATAGCCTTCCCATGTCATAAATCCAATCAACGGATTCTTACCAAGACCAAGTTCTCCGTTTGAAGTAGACGGACCATCAGCAATAACCTGTCCAGCCTCTACATGGTTTCCTTTAAACACAATTGGTCTCTGGTTATAGCAGTTAGACTGGTTGCTTCGAGAGAATTTTGTCAGTTTAATGGTCTCTTTGCTTCCATCATCGTCGTATTTGATTGTAATTTCATTGGAGCATGCACGTTCAATCACGCCGGCGCGTTTTGCAACAACACAAACGCCGGAATCGACAGCAGCCTTCGGCTCCATACCTGTACCGACAACCGGTGCCTCTGTAGTCAGAAGCGGTACAGCCTGACGCTGCATGTTTGCTCCCATTAATGCACGGTTCGCATCGTCGTTCTCAAGGAACGGGATCAGTGCGGTAGCAACCGAGAATACCATCTGCGGAGATACATCCATGTAATCAAATAATGTCTTGTCGTACTCCTGTGTTTCTTCTCTGTAACGACCAGATACAGAATTACGAACAAAGTATCCATTTTCATCCAGTTTCTCATTCGCCTGTGCTACATGGTAATTATCCTCTTCATCCGCTGTCATGTATACAACATCATCTGTTACACGCGGGTTCTTAGGATCTGTTTTATCAATTTTACGATATGGTGCCTCAACAAAACCATACTCATTAATTCTTGCATAAGATGCAAGAGAGTTGATCAGACCGATGTTCGGTCCCTCAGGAGTCTCTACCGGACACATTCTTCCATAATGAGAATAGTGAATATCTCGAACCTCGAATCCTGCACGGTCTCTGGACAAACCACCTGGTCCCAATGCAGACAGACGACGTTTGTGAGTCAGCTCACCAAGAGGGTTGTTCTGATCCATAAACTGTGACAGCTGGGAAGAACCAAAGAATTCTTTGACAGCAGCTGTAACCGGTTTGATATTGATCAGACTCTGTGGTGTGATTGTCTCAAGATCCTGAGTAGTCATTCTTTCACGAACTACTCTCTCCAGACGGGAAAGACCAATTCTATACTGGTTCTGAAGCAGCTCACCTACCGCACGGATACGACGATTTCCAAGGTGATCAATATCGTCATCATTACCAATGCCATACTCAAGATGCATATTATAATTAATAGAAGCAATAATATCTTCTTTTGTAATATGTTTCGGAATCAGATCATGGATGTTTCTGCGGATTGCATCCTTGATTTCTTCCAATTCTGCATTTTCTTCCAGAATCTGTGCCAGCACTGGATAATAAACCAGCTCTGTAACACCGACTTCTTTCGGATCCACATCTACATAATGGCGCAGATCAACCATCATATTGGACAGAACTTTTGCGTTACGCTCTTCTGTCTGAATCCAGACATACGGAACTGCCGCATTCTGGATTGTATCTGCCAGTTCACGGTCAACTTTCTGACCTGCTTCTGCCAGCACTTCACCTGTACTCGGATCCACAACATCCTCTGCCAGTACATGTCCGTTGATGCGGTTTTTCAGCATTAATTTTTTATTAAATTTATATCTTCCAACCTTTGCCAGATCATATCTTCTCGGGTCGAAGAACATAGCCATGATGAGACTCTCTGCACTTTCTACAGAAAGCGGCTCACCCGGACGGATTTTCTTATATAATTCCAAAAGACCTTCCTGATAATTTGTAGCAACGTCTTTTCCAAAACTTGCAATAATCTTTGGTTCCTCACCAAAAAGATCAATAATTTCCTGATTTGTACCAATACCAAGTGCACGGATCAGAACTGTGATCGGCACTTTACGGGTACGGTCAACACGAACATAGAAGACATCATTAGAGTCTGTCTCATATTCCAACCATGCACCACGGTTCGGAATAACAGTGCAGGAATACAATTCTTTTCCAATTTTATCATGGGCGATTCCATAATAAATACCCGGGGAACGAACAAGCTGACTTACAATAACACGCTCAGCACCGTTAATTACAAATGTACCTGTCTCTGTCATCAGCGGCAGATCACCCATGAAGATTTCATGTTCGTTGATCTCGTCTGCTTCTTTATTATAAAGTCTTACCTTTACTTTTAAAGGAGCTGCATATGTCGCATCACGCTCTTTACACTCTGGAATGGAATATTTTACATCCTTTTCGCACAATGTAAAGTCTGTAAATTCCAGACTCAGATGTCCACTGTAATCAGCAATCGGCGAAATATCCGCAAACACTTCTTTGAGTCCTTCTTCCAAAAACCAATTGTAGGAATTCTTCTGAACCTCAATCAGGTTTGGCATTTCCAGAACCTCTTTTTGTCTCGAATAACTCATACGCAAACTTTTTCCGTTTATGACCGGACGTATCCTGTTTTTCTCCATTGACGCTTCACCTCTCGTTTTCTTTTTCTATCCCTGAAAAGGGCGCACAAAGCCCCATCAAACCACAATAGTGCATTTACCATAATAGCACATGCCCTTTTTCTAGTCAAGGATTATTTTTACTTTTCGGGCAAAAAAAACACCAACCGGTTTCCCGGTTGGTGCGAATAATTTTTATAAAATTATTTAAGAGTAACTTTAGCGCCTTCAGCCTCAAGTTTAGCTTTGATGTCTTCAGCTTCTGCTTTATCAGCACCCTCTTTAACCATCTTCGGAGCCTCGTCAACAACAGCTTTAGCTTCTTTTAAGCCTAAACCTGTTAACTCACGAACAACTTTGATAACTTTAACTTTGTTCGGGCCAACCTCTGTTAACTCAACGTCGAACTCTGTTTTCTCCTCAGCTGCGCCTGCTGCGTCTCCGCCTGCTGCTGCAACTACAACGCCTGCTGCTGCAGATACGCCAAACTCTTCTTCACATGCTTTTACAAGATCATTTAACTCTAAAACAGTTAACTCTTTAATCGCTTCAATAAATTCTGCGGTTGTTAATTTTGCCATTATTCTTTACCTCCAATTTTCGATATTTTCATCTTTTTTTGTTTTCATATTTTAAGCTGCCTGATGCAACTTAGTGACCGGATTATTCTGCCGGTGCTTCTTCTGCTGCCGGAGCTTCTTCTGCTGTTTCTTCAGCAGCTGCTGGCTCGCAGTTTGCAGTGCCACCCTGCTCTGCGATCTGATTGATAACGCGAGCGAAGTTTGTGATCGGAGACTGGATGCTTCCAAGTAATTTAGAAAGAAGATCCTGTCTGGACGGAACGCTTGCGATTGTCTGCATTCCTGCTGCATCATAATAATCGCCTTCTACAACACCAGCTTTAATCTCAAGTGCCGGAGCTGTTTTAGCAAATTTTGCAAGAATTCTTGCCGGAGCTGTTGCATCTTCTTTTGAGATTGCAATTGCGTTTGGTCCTTCAAGAACCGGTGCAAGTGCTTCAAAATCAGTGCCTTTGAATGCGAAATTCATTAATGTATTCTTATATACTTTATAAGAAACACCAGCTTCTCTTAATTCTTTACGTAACTGTGTGTCCTCAGATACGGTAAGTCCACGGTAGTCTACAACTACAACAGACTGTGCACCATCAATCTGATCTGCGATTTCCTGAACGATAGGCTGTTTCAGTTCTACTTTTGCCACGAATCGTGCACCTCCTTCTTAAATTTTGTTTCCTCAGACGAAAACGGGAATCCATTCACATAGGAAGTAATCACTTTCCATGCTACATAAAAAAATCCCCCTGCCATGCAGACAGAGAGAGAATCATCATTTTACATAAACATATCATGTTTTGTAAATTCCCTCGGCAGGTTCTGCGTTTACGCCACAATGGCACCTGCTGTCTTCGGCAATTTTGTAATCTTTCGATTACACACCGTCATGTTTTCACACAACGGTGTGATTATATCATTGTATTAACGTGATGTCAACAACAATTCAAAACTTTTTACACATATTTAGCAGTGTTTAATTTAACACCAGGTCCCATTGTTGAAGTCATTGTTACGCTCTTCAGATACTGACCTTTTAATGCGCTTGGTCTTGCTTTGATGATGGCATCCATAAGGATCTGGAAGTTGTCCGCTAATTGCTCTTCTGTAAAGGATGCTTTTCCAATTGGCACATGGATAATATTTGTTTTGTCCAGTCTGTACTCAATCTTACCTGCTTTAATATCGTTAACAGCTTTTGTAACATCCATAGTTACTGTACCAGCTTTTGGGTTTGGCATTAATCCTTTCGGTCCAAGTACACGACCAAGACGTCCAACAACACCCATCATATCCGGTGTAGCTACTACTACATCAAAATCAAGCCATCCTTCGTTCTGGATCTTCGGAATCAATTCCTCTCCACCAACGAAATCAGCACCTGCTGCCTGAGCCTCATCTACTTTTGTGCCTTTTGCAAATACCAGAACACGAACGGTTTTACCTGTTCCGTGCGGCAGTACAACAGCACCACGGATCTGCTGCTCAGCGTGACGTCCATCACAACCTGTACGGATGTGAAGCTCGATGGTCTCGTCAAACTTTGCTGTAGCGTTTTCTTTTACAAGTTTGATTGCATCTGCACTCTCATACTGAACTGTTCTGTCGACTTTTTTCGCTCCATCGACATATCTTTTTCCTCTTTTCATGAATTATAACCTCCTGTGGTTGTATCGGGAGAGGACCCTCCCACTTATATTTGTTAATTAGTCCTCAGCTACAGTAACACCCATACTTCTTGCTGTACCTTCGATCATGCTCATAGCACTCTCTAAGGATGCTGCATTTAAGTCTGGCATTTTCAGCTCTGCGATTTCTTTAATCTGAGCTTTTGTGATAGTAGCAACTTTAGTTTTGTTCGGTACGCCTGAACCAGATTTGATTCCGCATGCTTTCTTAATCAGAACCGGTGCTGGCGGAGTCTTTGTAACGAAGCTGAAACTTCTGTCTGCATATACTGTAATAACTACAGGAATGATCAGATCACCCTGATCAGCTGTCTTTGCGTTGAACTGTTTTGTAAACTCTACGATGTTTACGCCGTGCTGTCCAAGTGCAGGACCAACTGGAGGAGCCGGTGTAGCTTTACCAGCAGGAATCTGCAGTTTGATATATCCTTCTACTTTTTTTGCCATTTGAGATTGCCTCCTTTGAATTTTTCGTAATCGTTCCTTTACTTACGCTTACATTTTCTTCACTTCTGCGAAACTTATTTCTACCGGTGTTTCGCGACCGAAAAGCTCTACATTGATAGTTACGATCTGTTTACTCTCATTCATGCTCTGGATCACACCTACAGTGTCTTTCCATACGCCACCAATGATCGTTACCATATCGCCTTCTTTGAAGTCAACTACCACATTTTCCTCTTTGATTCCCAACGGTCTCATCTCAGCTTCCGTGAGTGGCACCGGCTTCGACCCCGGACCTACGAACCCGGTAACACCTCTGGTATTTCTGACAACATACCATGTATCGTCATTCATTACCATATTGATGAGCACATATCCAGGAAACATTTTTTTCTGAACCTGCTTCTTCGCACCGTTCTTCATTTCAACAACATCCTGCATCGGGATACGAACCTCAAGGATCTCATCCTCCAGATGTCTGTTTTCAATTGTTTTCTCAATGTCTGCTTTTACCTTATTCTCATATCCGGAATAAGTATGAACCACATACCAGTTCGCCTCAGCCATAAAAACTCACCTTTGCCTTCCTACAGATTTACAAGGAAATCAATGCCATACTGAATACCAAGATCCAGTACTGCAATAATCGCACCCAGGATCACGGAAACGACAAGTACTGCTACGGTCTGTTTCCCAAGTGACTTTTTGTCCAGCCAGACAATTTTCTGGAATTCAGATTTCAGACCAGCGAACCAGTTCTTTTTCTGAACATCATTCTTTTTGGTTTCTTCCATTTTGTCACATCCTTTGCATCGCCGGATTATTTGGTTTCTTTGTGTAATGTATGCTTTCTACAGAATTTGCAATATTTGTTTACTTCCATTCTTTCAGGATGAGCTTTCTTATCCTTAGTCAGGTTGTAATTACGCTGTTTGCACTCTGTGCATGCCAATGTAATCTTTACGCGCACAACTTTCCACCTCCATTAAATTTCTTTGCAACTGTGTGTCCATGAAAAATCATGTACATTCAATTTTAGGCATAAAAAAAAGACCTACTTCCATCGCTCATCTAATATAGCACAAGTATCCGCATCACGTCAACCATTTTTCCAATAATTTTTCCAGATAAAATTAACTTAAATTGATTACTTAAATTGATTTGTGTCTTTGGAAGACTATGCCTGCTGCCAGTAGCACTAATCCACAAATAAGAACTCCATAAACTTTCCACCCTCTTCTGCCGGTAAACGGCATTTCCAGAATCGCTGTATTTCCTATGCGATACGTCAGATCATAAAAACAGTATTTTCCGGTCATAACATCATAAACGGCATCCTCTTCCTTTTGTCCGTTTTTAACCAGATCTTCAAGGTTCATCTCCATCGGCAGTTTTACCTCGATACTGTCCTGCAACAGATTTTTCCCTTCTGCGGTTTTCACCTCTGTAATCACATACACTTGTGGTGCAAGGTGATCCCATACTACTTTGCCATTTTCGTCTGAGACTGCTGTATAGGTATCCTGATCTGTCTGGCCAGTCATATGAAATTCAACGCCGGACAGTGGTCGCTTCTTTCCGTCCGCAGTTGTTTTATACAGAGTAATAGAACCATAGTGCAATTTGTCATAAGCATGGACAGACAGATTCTGTATCAAAATCTCCCCATGGGATTTTTTCCCCATTGCATATAATTCTGCTGATGCTCCGGAATACGGCTGACGCAGCACCGCGTCTAATCCTGTCTTTACATCCGGGCAGACGTCAGTATTTTCAACAAAATGCATATTCCCTTCTAATTTAAAATATTTTGGTGCAGAAATCTCTCGTATACGATAGGTACCAATTGGATAAAACACGTTTCCATTTTCTTCTCTGTATAGTTCATCCGACCATAACACACTGCCATCACTTTCTGTCAGTTCCGGCACCAGATACGCTTCCCCTGTACTGTAGATCTGTCCATTATTATCTGTCTGATAGTACCAGGTGCGGACGGGCGGCATATTATCATGCAAAGGATCTGTCGTTGCATAATATTCCAGTGCAAACACTGCACCCTGCAAAGAAGCTGTTCCCGGACCTACCGTCATTCCATGCTCCTGTTCATATTTTTGCAAGTTCAACAGCAGCGTTTTTCCTGCCGGTTCTTCCACACACCTCACTTCGGTTGTCTCCTCACTTTTCACTGTTACACGATGGATTCCTTCGGGAAGTCCGATTTCTGTCTGCTCCGCACAGTACTGATACCCTAATGATGCAGTTACTTCTTTTATATAGTAAATTCCCGCACATATTGTCTGCATATCGGATGCACCTGTTGCATCTGTTTTTAATGTCACGATTCTTCCCACATCCTTCTGCGCATCCTCCAGACACTGATATACCCCATACTCTGCTCCTTCCAGGCTATAGCATGGATTATGCTTTGTTATTTCCGGATTTCCGGATACTTTCTGCAATTTGAGATAACCATTTTCCGGCACATTTGTATACTGAACTTCCACTGCCAGTGTATTCAGATCAAATGTCTGTTCCCAGACTTCTTCATTTCTGGCATATCCCTCCGGTGCCTGCACTTCTTCCACCCGCCAAATATGAGTAGTTGCAGATTTCAACTGTGTCACAGCATCCTGTACCTGCTGCTTCACATCACGACGCGCAGCTTCATATGCACTTTTCCAGTCAGAAAACATATTGACTGGCTGTACACTTTCATAATAAGAAGTATACAACACTTCTCCTCTCCAATGATAAGCTGCTTTTCCTTCTGTATCTGTCACAACAGATGCCACTTTCTGACCATCCATAGATATTTCAAAGACAGCTCCTGCCAGATTTTTTCCTGTCTGGGCATCCGTTTTTTGAATATGAAGATCAATGGAAGGTGCCACTGCATCTCTGGCCTCATACCTTGCATTCAAATAAGCATCCCGTTCGCAGATAATCCGAAAACTTCCATAAGTTGGTGATATTGCACCAGACCACATTCCCACTGACTGCCGCTTCTTATCCGTAGCTCCATACACCAATATCCCCTCTGATCCTGCCGGAATTTCATTTTTATACAGATTCACTGTTACGGTACGTCCCGCAAGGCTCTCATCAGCCTTCAGCCAGATACCGCCATGATTCTCATGCCATCCAGGTATCACCTGTACACCATCCGGAACAATGAAACTTGTTTTATCTGTCACGCCATTTGTATCCGGAATCCAGCAGGTCTGACCCGGCATCACTGAAATAGTTTTCCCCTGATAAGATGGCAATGTATTATACGCATAGAACTGCTGCCAGACTGCCTGGATCGCCTCATTCACTTTTTCTCTTGTATTCAGATGCTCACACTGATATGTAGTATTCCCTGCACCGTTCGTCAGAAGATAATACCCTGTTTCACCTGCATCTTCATAGGGCTGAATCTCAGACCAGATCAGATCTTGTACCAATGCATATCCACACAGACCATGATCTCCAAAATACTGCTTTGCAAAACACACAGCTTTTGCCAGATTATTAATTTTGTTCCAACTCCACCCGTATCTATTCTGCAGCCACTGCGCCGCATCCCCCGGATCTGCCAATGCATATGTAACTCCTTTTCCGACATTTCCGACCAGTTCGGAAGGTTCCAGGCACCACACCACCTCCTGATTCAGATATAACACTGATTCCTGACCGTTGAATGTTCCATCTGCGTAATAAGCCGCAAACATCTTCTGTGGGCTTTTGGTCAGTGTCATTGTCTGCAATGCCCGTTCTATCGTATTCATTTTTACTGCCAGCGCATTTCGCACCCCCATCACTTCCAGTATTTCTGAATGTGCAATATTCTGTTCTTCCTCCAGCTCCTCCATATATTCTGCCTGTTCCCTGACCGTTTTCTCCTGACTTTGTATGCTTTCCTGAGTCATCTCAGATTCATCTTCCCCATTGTCTTTATACGTTTCTACCCGCTGTGCTGCTGAAACCATTTGTCCCGAGTATATCACCGAAAACAGTATAACGCTGCTGACAATCATAGCCAGACAAATAAAAAATATACTTTTTCCTTTTGTCTTCATTATATTTTTCTCTCCTTATTGCGCTTTTCCACCTGAAAAATAGTATCCATAAGCCCTTCCATCATACGCCATATCGACACGCCCGTTTTCCACGTACCAGATTCCAAACTCATTTTGGACAGCTCCGCAATATCCAAAGTCTACCAGACCATTTTGCAGGTAATACCATCCGGTCTCATTATATGCCAGACCTGTGTAGGAAAAGTCCACCAGACCATTCCGGATTTTCCACCATCCTGCTTCGTTTGCAGCAATGGTATCCGCATTTGCATCAAAAATACCACCATGTAAATAAAGCCATCCAGAACCGTCCTTTGTTACTCCGATCGTATCAGGAACAACACCTGTCATTTCTGTATCAAAGCCCCCTGCTTTCATCCAGAAAATTCCATTCTCGTTCTGTGCAAGACCTGTATAGAAAAAGTCGACGGTACCATCTTTTAAAAAAAACCATCCCCCGGGATTGCTTTCCACTGTCTCATTTGCTGTTACTTCCTGTTTTCCACCCACATACTTGTGCCATCCATCAGCAGTCTCCAAAATTCCATCCGACCAGTCCACCCAGCCGTTCTTTACATGCCACCAGCCTGCAAGATTTGCTGCATTGACAGATGCTGTTTCCTGTACTTTTCCATTCATGACATATCCCCAGCTTCCATCACTGATTTTCGGCAATACCCGGTCTGACATGGTATCATCTGTCTTATCTCCATCATACACATATTCGTTTTTTTCATTAATTTCCTGTGAAACCAGTTTCCAGTTGACAGAGGCCTGATTGTCCGCCTTCTTAATAGCCTGCATACGCTCGGGTTGCAATTCCTGGGCATTTGCCGAAAATGCTGCCACCTCCAGCGAAAATAAAATACCCAAAAGTATCAGATATCCCCATCTAACTTTCACTATCCTGCCATATGCCTCCGGCTGAACACAATTCTTTTTATCTCTTTTTATCCTTCTTTTGCTGTGCAAAATATCCTCCTTTTTTCCTCTCCATATGCTCCTGCTCTGTCCTGTATCTGCATTTCTGAAAAACAGGCCTCCCCTTCCACATACAAAGTACAATCAACAAAATGAATACCAGCATTTTTCCAGCTCGTCGAAAAGCACTCTCCCGCCCAATGTCTGCAACAGAAGTGAGATCTTCCCCACTGTCTTTAGCTGTCTGCATCTCTTCCCTTCGCAGCAGATTCTGTTCATTCCCTGTTCCCGGCAGTTCCGACGACAGCTTCTGTTCACCGTCTGAACGGAAACAATACACTATATACCGGTATTTTCCACCGGAACGATACGGATGACAGGTCAGCAATGTTATCATATCGTTTCCATCTTGTATCTCCAATTTCTCACTGTCTGTCGGCAAAATAATCTCCGTATATGCCACCCGGTAGTGTAGACACTGCCACGGATTTGTCACCAGAACCTCATCCCCTGGCTCAAGTTCTTCTATCCGTTTAAAATATGCACGATGTTTCCAGCCGCGATGCCCGGCAATTACACAGTTTGTATTCTGTCCGCCCACTGGAAGTGAGGTGCCGCCAAGCACTGCGGCCCCCAAATCCATATGCTGATCAGAACTCCCCAGATACAGCGATATTCTGCAGTCTATTTTTGGAATTTCTATATAGCCAAACATATCGTCACAATATCTATTCAGAAATGCCGGTGCCTTTGTAATATTTTCTGCAGTAAAAACTTCCCGCTGACCACCGGAAGCCAGTTTTTCATTATACGCAAGGATTTCTATTCTAACAGTTTCATCACGTGGGAATATTCCGCCTTGGTTTTCCGAAGTTTCCTCCGGTACAATAGGTTCCGCTTCACTGCTTTGATTTTTTCTTGTAATCTCCTCTTCCTGCATACCATTCGAACAATCTTCCGGAGTATTTTTCTGTAAAAAAGCAAGTATCCGTGCTTGTTCCTGACAATCTGCTTTCCAATTTTCATAGTCCGGCAGGATAAGCATCCCGACTCCCATGGAAATCACAATCCAGCCGACTATTTTTTTCCGCATCTCTTTCTTTTCCAATATTCTTTTGTACTTCATCTTGATTGCTCGTTTCTGAATTCTGTTACTTCTGACCGCACATCATATTCTTTCTCTTCCGTATCTGAACGATATGAACAACCCTGCATACACAGTATAGAACAAACAGTATCCCTACACTGAAACAGACTGCCTTTGCATAACTCGTCATCCACTGGGATTTCCATCCTCTGCGCTGTCTGTTATCTGCTTTATGCGCTACGTCTGTCTGCGCATCGTCTGCAATTCGCTGACCCGTTACAAGAAGCCGGTGCGTATTTTGTCCGTATGGTGTACAGGTCAGCAGCGTTACCAGATCCCGATCCGGTTCTGCTCCCAGTATCTGCGTTTCTTCCGGTAAAACCACTTCTATATCACATACTTCATACACCAGCTTCTGTTTCAGTACATGAAGAAAAAATTCATCCCCCGGCTGCAATTCTGACAGATCACTAAACATCGGTGCTGCATTCATTCCTGTATGTGCAGAAATCACTGCTTTCGTACCAAGACCGCCAATTGGAAGTGAAGAACCTTCCAGATGCCCGGCTCCCAGTTGCAAAACATGCTCTGATGTCCCATGATAAATCGGCAGATATATATGAATCTGAGGAATCTCAATAAATCCCATGAGACCTTCCGCATTCATACACAATACTGCTTCATAAGCTTCATGATTCAAAGACTGCTCCTGTGGTGGATAGATCATCACGTTCTGACGTTTTTTCAGTTCTTCATTATAATTCTGTGCTGCCAGAATGCAGTTTTGAAGTTCCGTTTCCGATTTCTCTATAAGTACCTTTTCATATCCGGCTGCCTGTGAACGAACTGCATGATCATAAAGCCAGTTTCCAATCCACGGATACAGCAACATCATGCTTCCGATAATAATCGGCAGGATTCTGATTATTTTTTTCATAAATTATTTATAATTTACATCTTTGCTTTTTCTCTTTTTCGTGTTACAAGATAGCAGCCGCCTGCCACTGAAATAACACCCACAATTGTTATCAGATAAAGCCCTTTTCCACCGGTCTGCGGAAGCAAAAATTCTTTTGTATTGTTCACAGTAAGTAATACCGCCTGATTCTGATCTGTCATAAGCGCATCCTTATCATCTATTTTTGCAAATGCATTCTGAATCGTTCCGACATACAGATCTGTCTTTCCGATCGTTCTTCCATTGGCAGATTCCAATGCCGGTCCTCCAGCCATAGCCCCTGTCAATTCATCCCGCTGCGCAGTAACCAGATTTCCATTTTCATCATAAATTCCACCCTGATAATGATTCACAACAGCCTCAACTGCTGCTGCATCCATTCCGGTCACCCCGGCAACCGATGCGATAATATCACGATCTGTCGCGGAAATATCGATTTTAATCTGATCTTTGAGCAGATGATATCCCTTATCCGTGGCAATCTCTGTCAATTGATAGCTGTCTGCTTCTGCCCCATTTACAAGCAGTTTCCCGCTGTCTGCATTTGGTATAAATTCAGTGGCCTGCTCCTCATTGACTGTCTTTCCGACAACGTAATACACACCATCCTCTGTTGTTGATTTTTCTGCCATGACATAATAACCATCTGTACTGTTGTACAGTTTGAATTTTACATGCTCAAACTTTCCTTTCTGGTCGGAAAAGGTCTTGGTCAGATCCAGGCCGTATGTATATACATAATTCTGATCCTCCAGCATGTTATAATATCCATCTGAAGTACGACTCCAGACCAGATTTACATGATTTGGATTTCCTTCATCTCCAAGTACAACTGATGCATCGGACTTAACCGTCGCTGTATAGTACACAACCATATAGTAATCCGACAGGCTTTCTATCTGTTTTCCTGCTGCATCCACACCGTTCACTGCCCGCAAACCATCTTCTGTCAGTGCTACCGCCAACCGTGTGGAACCATCTGCATTCTGTACTCCCGTATCCGGGTTCGTAACGGTCACATCCACATAATGCTGTGTATAATCCCCTGAATTCAGATTCCACAGTACCTTTGCATTTTTCGTATTATTTGCATTTGCATCCATGGCATTGTCATAAAATGCAATTTTCACATCTTTGTTGTATGTAATTCCTCCGGATAATGTATCCTGAAATGTATATTCACTCAGGAATGTAGCTTCTGACGTAATATGCGGCAATTTAGAGACCAGAATATAATCCAGCAGATCTCCTTCAGATGCCGTAGTCGTATCCCGGTACATATAATCCGTACTGTATCCACTGCCGTCTTTGCCTGCTGTCACTCCATCTGCTGTATAACCTCCACGGTTTGCCACATAAGCAGCATCTGTCAGATCCGCACTCTGCGCTTCCCGGTTGTATACGATCAATGCCTCAGAATCATTTCCAGCTATATACGCTTCTCCTGCGTGGACGCTTGTATTTTTATCTGTCCCGGAAGGCACCTGTTCATTTACAGATAATGTATTGCTGTATGCGTTTCTGACACTTTTGTCCAGGGTCGGATTCCCACTTTGGTTTTTAGGATAAACATTCATATCATACTGCCACATATCTCCATCTGCACTGGTAAATGGAAGCTGCACAAACCATGGATTAACCGTGTCGGTCACCTGTTCCGGCACTTCTGTTTCCACAAACAGATACAGACCGAGTTCCAGATTGTCCAAATGGGTATAACCGTTTTTATCTGTCTTTGGCAGGTTACAAACACCGGAAGCTGCCTTTTGATCTGTAGTGGCATCCAATGTCCCATAATCATACAAATAGTGTTCTAACGCATTTTTCGCAGCTACTTCATCCGCTTTTAAAATAGCTTCCAGTGCATCTGAAATCTGCTGTCCGGTATAATGCAACACACCGGTATTGTGGCAGGGATATGCCTCCCCCTGTTTGCTCATATCAACCGCATTTCCCTTCATCAGCTTCAAAATATCTGCCAGTTTTTCCGGAATCTCATAGATCAGTTCCACGGATGTCTCTGTTCCTTTCTGAACACTGTGTGTCTCAATATTACCTACTCTCAGACAGGAAAACTGCACACCTTCCATGGCATAATCTGCCAATTTCTGTTCAGCCACCGTATCTTTTTCTCCTGTTGCCACATACATATCCTCCGAATAATCTCCTGCTGCCTGTGCTGCTGTCATATCATATTTTCGGATAGCAACAGATCCTTTTTTCAGACTGTCAATAATATCAGCATGCTCCAGTGCATCCTGCTTTGCTTTCTGGCTGATTGAGACAGGAAGTCCCGCCGCTGCCACATTCTGTACCACTGGAGCAGTACCCAGAAGCAGTGCAAGGGTCATGGCTCCAAGCATAATCGTTAACTGTTTTTTCTTCATTCTAGTTCCTCTTTTTCTTTCTGTTTTTATTCTGTCTCTCCTTTTTTCGTCGATACAGAATGTCAAATCTTCATTTCTTTCCGCTCTTATATGCGATTTTTACTTTTATTTATGTCAGTTATAATTACATATGTGTTCACCTCGTTCCTTCGGTTTCGAAAATACGATCCAGTTATCCTGATAGTAAAGCGGACATTCGCATTTTCCTCCGTTTTTCACTTCATCAAAAATGGGTTGTTGCTGCCAAACCGGCCAGATTAAAGAATTATCTGCATTCATGGATGCAGATCGGATATATATAACAGATAGAATATCCGTACAGGCAGATAGAAAACAGAATGTTTCATGCCTGTGATTTTGATGTATCCTCAGTATAGTGAGCAGTCTGTGCGCTGTCAATCCTGATTTTTCCACTTTTTTCCTGCCTGTACAAATTGCACAAAACCTGGAAATTCCTTATATCATAAGGTCTTAGCTCAGAAAATCACCTGTTTTAATATGAGTGCCTCCTCCTTTTTCAGATACATTTTTGTGTATTATTATGTTACAATACAGACAGTTATTTAGAAAGAGTTTACTGATTATGAAAACATATTACCCGAGCTATTATAAAAATTTTATCTGCATTGCAGACAAATGTCCCATCACCTGCTGTCAGGAATGGAACATTGGCGTTGATGACACGACCTATGACCGCTGGTGCCATACAACACCCCCAAATGATATGCCATACCTGCACAAAGTGCTGTCTGATTACACATCTCTCAGAGAACACCAGCATATGATTACTCTGAATGAGGAGAAAAAATGTCCTTTTCTATGCAAAAATAAACTCTGCCGTCTTGTTCTGCATCACGGAGATGACATTCTTTCTGAAACCTGCACAATGTTTCCGCGCGAATATCACCATTTCGCCACCCATACAGAAGCCTCTCTGATGCCTGGCTGCCCTGCGGTTCTGGATCTCTGGCAGATGCAGCCACAACTTCTGTTTCCAAAAATTTCTGAGATTGTCACGCTTTCCCCGGAAGAACAGATTCTGTTTCAAGTACGGGATCACATTCTTCAGATTGTACAATGTCCGGATTACAGCCCGGAGCTGTCATTATTGGAAAGCTTTTATATATTGTCTGAACTTCCGACAACTGCTCTGTCCGGGATCTTACTGGCAGACTACTTTTCCACCGAAACCCAGACACAACTTTCGGCTGCCATTACTAACATGAAGTTTTCTACGGAAGACATGCTGTATGAATGTAATGAACTGCTACAAGATCTGGCTGTCAATTACCAGAAAGAAGGTCTTTATGAGGAATTTCTGACACCGCTTCTGGATCTTGCCGGCAACATTTCCACAAATAGTTATCCGGCTGATCTGTCTCAAAAATGGAAACTGTTCCGAGCGCACTGGGACAAGCACGCACCTCTGCTGCGGGCATTTCTGTCCAATGAAATTTTCGCAGATCTTCTGCTTCCGGACAATGATCTGAACGGCATGCTGATCCATCTGCAATGGATTGGAATGGAATACGCAGCCATTCGATACAGCATTTTTCTGTCCTGGCTGCTTTCCGGTGAGCATACCCTGACATGCAACGATATCCGTGATGCCATTGTCATTCTGACGCGCATGACCGGCTATGATGATGATGATATTTATGAGTATCTGGAAAACAGTTTTGAATCCCTGTATTGGGAATGGGGATATTTTGCAATGATTCTTGCAGATGTGTAAAAAGACAAAATTTAAGCCCGATCGATAATTTTTCTTCCGACCGGGCTTTTAATGAATTTCCAGTAATTTCATTGTCTACACCTTCAACTTTCTCAGATTATAAATTTATTGTTTATGTTCCTTTTGGACTGTACCTCCTGTTCTTAAATTATGAATTTTCCATTCTCATTTCATTGGTCTGTACCTCTGTTTCTTAGTTCTTTTGTTGAGATTATAGTAACGCATCTCCACTTATTTGTCAATACTTTTCTGTCATTTTTTTATTTTACTAAGTATTGTCAGTTTATTTGCATTTGTATTGAGCTTTATCTGTTTCGAAAAGATAAAAAGGGTGCATGAAAAACTTTCCGTTTTTCACACGCCCTTTCATTGAAACATTTTTAACTATTTTTTCAAAAACAGCAGTTTTTTTACAACCGCAGCAATCCCAACACCAATTATCCAGACACCACCCAGCAAAAACAAAATCACAGCCAGACCGGTTCCCGCATCCGTCCCCATCAACGGTGCATAGAAATCTCCCATCAACACAATAAACTGTGAAACTGTCAGAAGCACCGCAGTGATTGCCTGTGCAAACAGACCGGAATGATTCTTATACAGCTGGCGATACAGCAGAAACATCAATGCGATCACAATTACCAGCACAGCCAGAAAGCCAAACAGCTTTCCTGCGCCGGAATCAGATGATACAGAACGTGTTCCTGCACGAACTCCTGCCACCGCTCCGACCAATATAACGGTCTGCAATGTTCCTGTTTTCTTTTTCTTCATACCACGTTTTTCATCCAGTACACGATAAAGCTTTGCTGCTCCTTCATACATATCTTCCGGATTCAGACCGCGAAACCGGTAATAATCAATGATATGATCGTAAATTACCGGCTTAAGCCGGCTATTTTCCAAAAGTTCTGCAAACATTCCCATATATACCGGCTGTTTCAGGATCTCCTGGTACTCTGCTTTTCGAAAATATTCCTGAAACAGTTTCACCTTATTGCAATATTGTGGTTTCAGCAGCATTTCCATTTCTATCAATGCTTTCTGGATAAAATAAATCTGTTTCTGCTCTTCCTCACGCTGTTCTTCTTCTATCACTTCATCAAAATCATACTGTGGAACAGCTTCCGATTGCTCTGGATTTTCTGTTTGTTCTTCCAGTTCCTGTTCTGCAGACACGCCGGAACTTGTTTCCGGATCAGCTTCCTCTGTCACGTTGACCTCAACCGGTTGTAACTCTGTTTCCTCTAATGCATTAATATCCGCTGATTGTGAATCTGCTTCTTTTGTTCCTGTAACAGTAACCGGGTGTATTGTATGCTGCCGTTGTTCCTGTCTGCGCAGCATTCTATATGCATCATGAATCTGTTGAAATTCTTCCGGATATTCCTCTGGATGATATTGTCTGGACAGCGCTGCATACGCTTCTTTGATTTCTTCCTGGGTACATCCCGGTTCTATGCGTAAAACTGCATAGGCCTGAGCTTTATCCATTTCTTATTCCTCCATATATCTCTGCTTTCTTTTGGTTTTCACTTCTGTCTGCATATCGAGTTTCCTATCTATTCCGATCCGCCTTCTCCTTCATCTTCTTCCTTCCACTCAGGGAATTCCAACATTCCTTCGAAAGGGTCATATGTTTCCAGGGAAACAATGACCTGTTCCAGTAATTCCCGATAACGTCGGATCCTGCGTGGATCCTGACTGGCAAGAATCTGATCAAAATACTCAATATAAGAGAGAATCCTCTCCCTTGTCTCCGGAAGTGATTCTTCAAAAAGAACCTGTAACCGTTCCTTCATCAACCTGTTTTCTGTCATATCCTTTGGATGAATTTTCAGTTTCTGTAACTGCTGCATCCGCTTTTTAATTTCTTTTTCATCCATATTCTGTGACAGGATTTTTGAAACCTTCTTTCCGTTGGAAACAACCGTTACCTCCACTTCCAGAATACCATTAATATCGTAAGTAAAACGGATATCAATACATTCTTCCCCTTTTTTCTTTTTCGGAATCGGTACCTTGAGCACTCCCAGCTGCAGATTATCCTCCGCATAAGGTTCCTCCCCCTGCCGGATATCAACCTTTACCTCTGACTGATAATCCGACACCGTATAGTACCGCTGCACCCGCGAGCAGGGCAGCACAGTATTCCGCTCAATGATCGCACTCATATAGGGATGCTGATGATCCGCATCATTATTTACACTGGTTCCCAGCGTAAACGGACAGATATCTGTCAGTACATAATCCCTGACCTCATCTTTTCGTTCCATCACACCGCAGACAAGACCAAGCCCACGGGCGATCAGCTGATCACTGAACCCGGTTACTAGTGGCGTCTGTTCAAACAGCTGTTCCATATAAGATTGCACCAACGGCATTTTCCCGGATCCGCCCGCTAAAATTACCGCATTGATCTCCTCAAGACTCACTCTTCCATCCTGCAGGGCATGTCGAAGCACGCACTGCATGCGTTTCCAGATGCCAGAACTTTCTCTCATCACACGTTCATTTGTATACACACTCTGATAAGTCTGACCGCCGAGCACAGCCGTCATTTTAACTTCCGGCTGCACAGATAATGCTATTTTACACTTTTCTGCCTGACGCAATAAAATGGCATACTCCGTTTCACTCAGATATTTCTGCTGCAATTGATGCTCTTTCAGGAAGCCACCGGCAATGGCTTCATTAAAATCATCTCCACCGAGATGATTATCTCCGGAAACTGCAAGAATCTCCACCATTGTGTCAAAGCAATCCACGATAGAAACATCCAGCGTACCTCCGCCAAAGTCAAAAACAAGAAACAACTGTTCCTGTCTGGTATCAAAATAGGATGCAAGTGCTGCAGCACTTGGTTCATTGATAATTCGTTTTACCATTACACCGGCCAGAGCCCCTGCCCGTTTTGTTGCCACTCGTTGTTTGTCATGAAAATATGCCGGCACAGAGATAATAACATCTTCCACATCCTCCTGCAGATAATTTCTGGCATCTTCCACGATAGCACTGATCACAAATCCAGACAGCTCTTCCGGCAGAAAATTCCGCCCGCCCAACACATAGTTCTGTGTCGTTCCCATCTTCTTTTTAAAAGAAGCAGCGGTATCTTTCGGATGTGTGATCAGACGTTCCTTTGCAATCTGACCAACTGCCACGCTGCCATCCTCCATGACACTTACCACACTTGGCGTCAAAAAAGAACCGAAACGATTCGGTATCAGTTCCACTTTCCCGTTTCGATATACAGCCCCCAACGAGTTTGTTGTTCCAAGATCAATTCCTAATATTGCCATATGCCCCACCTTTTACATTACCAGCATAACCATACGGTTCTGCTTAACGGATAAAATTCGTCTTATAATCCCGCTCCGTCTGTGGCAGTTCCACTCCGGCTGCTTTTCCTGCTGCAAAACATTTCATCATCCACGCCAGATTACGCGCAAGATTCCGCATGGTCTGCATACCTTCTTCATCCTGACAGGCTTCTCCCGGAACAGCTCCGTGCACCTGATTCCAGTAAGTAGAACCTGCTACCGGCATCTGACAGATTCCAAAATATTTATTCATGGCATCAAAAGATGCTGTGGTTCCGCCACGGCGTGCTACTGCCACAGATGCACCCGGTTTAAATGCGAATGCAGCACTTCCGCTGCTGTAAAATGCCCGGTCCAGGAAGGACATCACTCTTCCACTTGGATGTGCATAATACACCGGTGTACCAAATACAAACCCATCTGCTTCTTTTGCTTTTGCAACAAACTCATTTACTTTGTCATCTGCAAACACACAGCCGTTCTCTGTACACTGACCGCAGCCCAGACAGTCTCTGACCGGTTCCCCGCCCATCTGGAAAATTTCATACTCAATCCCTTCTTTTTCCAGCTGTCTGCCTACTTCCAGCAAAGATGCATAGGTATTTCCATTTGCTTTCGCACTTCCATTTAACATTAAAACTTTCACGTTGTATTCCTCCTCAAAAATCATAGTATCATTATTAATTATAATCTCATTTCTTACATCATACCGATAATCGGGCTGTTTTTCAACCTGTTCCTGGAAGCTGCGGTGTTTTCCATCCATGCTCATACAAAGTCAAAACCGCAACGGACCGTTCTGTCATATCATATGCCACATTGATCAGCTGATCTGCCAGCGCACATGGCTTCCGCTTTCATCCTTGATGACCAGAAGCTGGTCATCAATCTCCTGCTTCAGCTCTGTCACATGGGAAATAATACCGATCATTTTGCTGCCGCCTGCCATTTCCTGCAATACACGGACCGCCTGATTGCGGGAATGTTCATCCAGTGACCCGAATCCCTCATCGATAAACATCACATCCAGATGTATCGCTGCAGAACTCTCCTGGATCTGATCTGCCATTCCAAGTGCCAGAGACAGTGCCGCCATAAAGGATTCTCCACCGGATAAAGTACGCACTTCCCGTACTTTTCCCGTCACAGCGGAATATACCATCAGATCCAGTCCGTGATTTTTTCCCTCACCGGCCTTATCCAGATCATACATCCGCAATTCAAACTGTCCTGCCGACATTTCCAGGAAACGCCGGTTGGCGGCATACAGGATCCGTTCCAGATACTGTCGCTGTACAAAAGTCTCCAGGTCCATACGGAATCCGCTGATATTTCCGGACAACCGCTGATACAGGTCACTGATCTGCTGATGCTCCTTCAGAATCTGTGCGCGTTCTTCCATTTTCGGCATCAGACGGGCATAGCTTTCACTGTTGACACGGGCATAGGTGCCCCACTGCTCCCGCTCTTCCTGCCGGCTTTTCCACACCTGTTCTGCCTCTTGCAGGTTTTGCTGCAATACTTCCAGATCCGGTTTTCCCTGGGCTCCGATCTGTTCCTTCGCAGAAGTATAACGTCCCTGTGCCTGCGCCTGTTGCGCTTTATGAGCATCCAGTTTTTTCTGAAACAAATCCGCCTCTTCGCGTGTATACTGTTGTGTAACAGCCTGCCACTGTTCCGTGGTCAGACCAAAGGCAGCCATCCGTGCCTCATATTTTTGCCGGCACTGTAACGCCTGTTCCTTTTGCTTCGGAAGGTCTTGCCGGTAACGCTTCTGCAGTGCCTTTGCTTCATTCCGTGCTTTTCCCGCCCGCTTCGCCTCCTTGGAAGCTTCTTCATATGCACGTTCTGCCTGTTCCTTTTCTTTTTTTGCAAGGTCTAGCTCTGCCTGTGCAGCTTCTCTGGACGTATAACTCTGTTCCCTCTGCAGCTGCTTTAATACCGCACGATTGCCTTCCAGAGCAACATGAATTTCCTGTTCTTTCTGCTGTGCTGCTTTATACTGTGTTTCCAGCTTCTCTGTCTCTTCCTCTGCCTCCTGAAGATGACGCTGTGCCTGTTTCAGTTTTGCAACCTCTGCATTTACCTGTTGTTCCTGTTCTTTCAACTGCTGCATTTCATCCTGTACCACGGCTTCTGCCAGTGCCAGTTCCACTGCTTCCAGAATCTCACATCCATGCTCCTGCAAATGTCCGAACAGCCGCTCCAACGCTTCCTTCAGCTGCTTTTCTTTCTCATTTGCCAGTTCCAGTGCCGCCTCCGCGCTTGAAGCACAGCTCTCCTGCTCCTTTCTCCGTTCTTCTACGGAAACACTCATCTCATCCAGTTTTTCCCGGGTGAGTGTGCTGTGTTCTTCCGCAAGTTCACAGGGGGCCGGGTGTTCCAGGGATCCGCACACCGGACAGGGCTGTCCCGGTTTCAGCTGTTCCCTTGCGATAAGTCCTGCCTGCATATTGAAAAATATCTGGCGCATAGCTTCGTATCGTTCCTGCTCCTGCCGATATTCCAGACTCGCCTCACGGAATTTTTGTTGTGTCGTCACCACCGTTTTCTTCTGACGGTTCCATGCTTCTTCCAGATCTTTTGTATCTGCCACTTCCTGATTCAGACGCTCCACACTTTTCTGCTGACTTTCCCAGCGTGCAAGCTGTATCGGTGCAGCCTGTTTCTCCATCTCCTGCTTTTTCCAGTCTGCGATCTGTGCCGTCAGCTGTTCCTTTTGTTCCTGCACCGCCTTGGTATTCTGCTTTGCCTGATCCAGATCGTTCTGCTGCCCTTCCAGATCTTTCTGTGTATCTTTCATCTTCTGAAACTGCTTCAGAGCCTGACCAACCCGCTCAGATACCCGACTGTACACACTGTTTTTCTTTCGATTCGCTTCTCCTGCTTTTTCTTCCAGCTTTGTGCCTTCTTCAGCCCGCTGTACCAGCTCCGGCAGCCGCTCTTCCAGATTTTTCAGTTCTGTCTCTGTCTGTTCTACGGTTTTCTCATTAGTCTGAACCAGTTCAAAACAGTCAAAAATCTCCCATGCATTACGGATTGTCCGTATCTGCTGTTCCAGTCTCTGCATCTCTCCGGCGTTCTCTTTGCATTGCTGCAACACAGTTTCCGCCTCCTCAAGCTGTTGATATGCCTGCTGCAGCTGCTCTGCCCTGTTTAAACGCTCCTGCGCCTGACTGCGTGCCTGTTCTGCCGCTTCTGCGGCCTCCTGTATTCCCAGCAGTCCTGCCTGTATATACCCGCACATCTGCTGTAATTCTCCTAACAGCAGTTCCATATCCTCTGCATGAAACCGCCTGGAATCCACAACCCTGATGAGCAGTTCCTGTATTTCCTCCCTGCGCTCATATTCTTCCGGCACAGAGATATGTCCTACCTCGGTCTGACATACCGTTCGGATTTCTCCGATATCCTTCTCCTTTTCTTTGCATCTTATCCTCAGTTCTTCCACTATTTTCTGATAGGGTTCCGTATGAAACAGTTTTCGAAAAATCACTTTTTTATCATCTGATTTTGCCCGCAGCAGTTCCATAAACTCACCCTGTGCGATCATAGCCACCTGCATAAACTGCCCTTTCGTCAGTCCCAGGATTTCTACAATTTTTTCGTCCGTCTCTTTTTTGTTTCGGGAAAATTCTGTCTGATCCGGCAGGATGAGGGATACCGTCTCTTTCTCTTCTGTTGTTCCATGGCCACGCTTTACCGGCCGGATATGCCGTGGGGTACGCCGCACGGTATAAATCTGCCGGCTGATGCCATCCCCCTCAGAAAAAGTCAGTTCCACAAAAGGTGAAATCTGCGGATCTGCATACTGGCTCTGCAGCTCATTTCCATTCTTCTTATTCATTCCGGAACTTGCTTCTCCATACAACGCAAATACAATAGCATCAAAGATCGTTGTCTTACCTGCACCGGTATCACCGGTGATCAAAAACAGATTTTGCTCCGTTCGTTCAAAATCAATTGTTCCCGGAGTGACATAAGAACCAAATGCCTGCATCGTTAATTTTAATGGTTTCATTTTGTCTCTCCTTCCGTGAATACAGTATTGACAATTTCCTGCAATATGGCTTTTTCTTCATCCGGAGCATCCCCCAGAAACGAACAGCATACTTCATACGGATCCAGTTTTTCCTGAGCCCGCAATGCTCCTGCATAATCCCGCTGTAATAACGTATCTCTGCGGATTTCCAGAAGATATGGGAATGCAGCCCGCAACCGGTCCTGGGTATCAAAATCCGGTGTGTCCGTCAGTGTTACGGATACATAATCCTCACATGCCTGTGCCAGTATTTCCTCTGCGGTTCCCCGCAGCACCTTGATCTGGCGCAACGGATGCAGGGGCAGTATCCGGGTCTGCACCTCTCCTTTTTCTCCGAGTTCCACTTCGATCACACCTTTTTGCTGTCCTGCCTCACTGACAGAACACGCCAGCATTGTTCCGCAATAACGGATGCATTCACTCCCCAGTTTCATCGGCTTGTGGATATGTCCAAGTGCCGCATAATCAAATAGGTGCAAAATTTCTGCCGATACTTCATCAATATTTCCCACTGTTCGAATTTCTGAATCCATACGTTCTACTTCCTCTGCTTCTTTTCCTGCCGGAAGATAAAACTGATGACTGACCAGCACGTTCCGCTCCGCCATATTAATCTCTTCCCTTGCAAGCATCCGTCGCAACGTCTCATCATAAGACAGATTATTTCCTTTTTCATCTGTGCCGGTAATCAATTTCACCATGGATGGTTTCACAAAGGGAAGCAGGTAAAAATTCACGGAACCATATGCATCCCGCAAAACTACTTTTTCAATATACTCCTCCGGCTGAACCGGTGGCAGACCGATCATATGAAGTCTCTGTCGCGCCAGCACACTTCGATAACAGTTGACCCGGACTGCACTGTCATGATTTCCGCTGATCATCATAATCACAAGTTCCGGCAGATTCCGTGTCAGCTCCTCAATAAATCCGTCCAGCACTTCCATAGCTTCCGCTGATGGAACCGCTTTATCATAGATATCTCCCGCGATCACCAGCGCATCCGGCCGTTCCCGTATTGCTAGTTCTGCAATCTGATGAAAAATATATTCCTGATCTTCGCGCAGATCCCGATTGATCAGTTTTAATCCAATGTGAAGATCCGATAAATGAAAAAACTTCATATGCTGTCTGTTCCTTTCCTGAAATTATAACCTCATTATACCAAACATATGTTTTTCACACAATAAAAAGACGCAGGTCATATTGCTATGACCTACGCCCTTTTTCTGCTCAGTTCAAATCGAACGCACGTGAGACTTGGTGCGTGATTCTGGTCAGCGAAAGCTGACATATTCTTCTAAACCAGCCCGATCATCAAACCGATAAGGTGTACCACCAGTGCTGCCAGCCATGCAATCACACACTGCCAGATCACCACACCGATGGCCCATTTTGTTCCAAGTTCCCGCTTGATTGATGCAATGGCTGCCACACATGGTGTATACAAGAGGCTGAATACCAGTATTGAGGCTGCTGTCAGGGATGTGATCACCGTACCGATACTTCCAGCAAACAGCACTTCCAGCGTAGATACCACACTCTCTTTTGCAATAAAACCGCTGATCAGGGAAGTACAGATCCTCCAGTCGCCCATACCAAGTGGACGGAAAACCGGCACCAGCACACCGGCCACTGCTGCCAGAATACTGTCTGCGGAATCCGTTACCATATTCATATGCAGATCAAAACTCTGCAGGAACCAAACCACGATCGTTGCAATAAAAATAACCGAAAATGCACGCTGCAGGAAGTCTTTTGCTTTTTCCCACAGAAGCTGTGTCACATTTTTTGCCCCCGGCAGGCGGTAATTCGGCAGCTCCATAACAAACGGAACCGGCTCGCCTTTAAATAATGTTCCTTTATAAAGGAATGAGATCAAAATTCCGACACCGATGCCAAGCAAATATAATCCTGCCATGATAAAGCCACCGCGTTTCGGGAAAAATGCACTGACAAAGAACGAGTAAATCGGCAGCTTTGCTGTACAACTCATAAATGGAGTCAACAGAATCGTCATCTTCCGATCCCGCTCACTGGTCAGGGTTCGTGTTGCCATAACCGCTGGAACGGTACAACCAAATCCGATCAGCATTGGTACAATACTTCGACCCGAAAGTCCGATCTTGCGCAGCAATTTGTCCATGACAAAGGCCACTCTGGCAATATAACCACTATCTTCCATCAGAGACAGGAAGAAAAACAGTGTCACGATGATCGGTAAAAAGCTCAGCACACTTCCAACCCCGTTAAAAATACCGTCAATAACAAGACTGTGCATAGCTCCATTTACATGGGTTGCTGTCATCGCCGCATCCACGATATCAGCCAGCTTATCGATTCCCATCTCCAGCAGGGTCTGCAAACCTGCCCCGATCACATTGAAGGTCAGATAAAACACCAGTACCATGATTCCTACAAAACACGGGATCGCCGTGTATTTTCCTGTCAGAATCCGGTCAATCTTCTCACTCCGGATACGTTCCTTACTCTCTTTTGGTTTTACCACAGTCTGTTCACACAGACGTTCAATAAAATCAAACCGCATATCAGCAATCGCTGCACTCCGGTCAACTTCACGTTCTGTCTCCATCTGCTGCACGATATGCTCCAGCATCTCCCGCTCGTTCTGATCCAGCTTTAACTGCTCCAGGATCAGGTGATCTCCCTCAATCGCTTTGGTTGCCGCAAATCGCACCGGAATCTGTGCTGCCTGTGCATGATCTTCAATCAGATGAATCACTGCATGAATGCAACGATGCACGGATCCGTTATGATCATTTTTATCACAGAAATCCTGACGAAGCGGTCGCTCCTGATATTTTGCAATATGTAATGCATGACGGACAAGCTCGTCCACACCCTGATTTTTAGCTGCCGATATCGGAATCACCGGAACACCAAGCAGTGCTTCCATGCCGTTGACATCTATGGAGCCCTGATTTCCGATCACTTCATCCATCATATTCAGGGCAACTACCATCGGGATATCCATCTCCAGAAGCTGCATCGTCAGATACAGATTTCGCTCAATATTCGTCGCATCCAGAATATTAATGATTGCTTTTGGCTTTTCATCCAGCACAAAATTCCTGGATACGATTTCTTCACTGCTGTACGGAGACATGGAATAAATACCCGGCAGATCCGTCACATCTGTCTCCGGATGTCCTTTGATCGAACCATCCTTTCTGTCAACCGTAACACCTGGAAAATTTCCTACATGCTGATTCGATCCGGTCAGCTGATTAAACAAAGTCGTTTTTCCGCAGTTCTGATTGCCCACCAGCGCATAGGTCAGTTTTGTGCCTTCCGGCAATGGATTTTCATCTTTTTTCGAATGAAACTTTCCGGTCTCACCGATGCCCGGATGCTTTGAGCCAAGTTCCTTCACCGTTCTTTGGTGCTCATTGCTTCGTTTTCCGATCGGATCGATCTCAATCTGATCTGCTTCCTCCAGACGCAGAGTTAGTTCATATCCATGAATCTGAAGTTCCATCGGATCCCCCATTGGGGCAAGCTTTACTACCGTCACTTCTGCTCCCGGAATCATTCCCATATCTAAAAAATGCTGACGCAGGGCACCTTCTCCACCTACGGTTTTAATTACTGCACTTTTTCCAATTTTCAGTTCTCGTAATGTCATAATGTCTTGTACTTCCTCTTATGTATTTTCTATGTGTGTTTTTGAGAAACTTTTTTCATTATAACACTGTTTTTGATATTTTTTCATCAATTATTTGCAAAAAAAGAAGGAGATCCAACAATCCCACTGATACTTTTTCCTATCGTGCTAGTTTTTCTTCCTTCTTTTACATAATTTCATAATTCTCGGTCTGTTATACCGCTGCATGATAGCAAAGGACAAATCTATCATGGCTGACAGCACAGATGTGATCAGGAATACCCAGAAAGCGCCAAATGCAGGAACTGTAAGCAATGGAAGAAAACTGAATATCACAATTACTTCATGGCTTAGTTCCGCCTGACACATCGCTCCTGCAATTTCTTCCGGTGTATGTATCCTCAGATCAAAATTTTCCGGTTCATAAGTTGGCATCTTACTTTTCCACTTCTTTACATGCAGCTTCTTGTACAATTTTTCTTCCCATCTTCTCTGCTGATACCATGTTTTTGACAAATCTGCCCGATTCTGCATCACACTATTGAAAATACCTGCCACCACATAACGTATAACAAAATGATAACTGATGGTTCCCGCTGTAATAGCCAGTGACAGCATCACACTATTTTCTGTTGTCCTATATAATATTGTAAATATGATTGTCGCCAGAACGGCAACTACCATCGTGGATTTCATTGCTTTTTTCACAGTGGTAATTCCTTCAAATTTCTAGTATTTTCTGTATTCTCTTTGTAATCATCCTATCACGCTAACCGTTTCCCTGCAAGTTTTACATACCTTCCATCATCTTTTAACTCGCAGAAGTGGCGTTTAGCTGTCACGCAGCGCCGTCGTGGATGAAAAAGCCCTATCCTTCACTGTGTAAATGGGGAGGATGCAGGCAAAATGGAGCATATCCTCAGTTGAAAAATCCATATACTTCACCGTATAAATAGAGAAATCCGGCAATTTTTTCTCAGGAAGCGATTGCTAGCGACCGAGACAAAATTGCCGGATTTCTCTTTTTTCAACTACACAAGCAAGATCTACTCCTGGATATAAGCCACAGATTCCTCACTTGCACCAACTTTCAGAGCTGCAATATAGCCGGTTCTCGTACACTGGTCTACTTTTCCCGGATGGATTGCATCACCAATAACAAATACCTCTGCCTCTCCGGCAGCTTCTTTCAAGGCACTGTAATCTACAGATTTCATACCAAGTGCATACAATACAGTATCTGCCGGAAGTTCCTGTACACCATCTGCATTTTCAATCTTTACACTGTTTGGTGTAATCTCCAGACACTTTGTTTTTGGAAGCATGGTCATATCATTTTTCTCCATCTCCCATACCAGAGCCTCGCGGTACATACCAAAAGACTCATTTGCCACACGGTCAAGCATCTCTACTACAGTTACCTCATGTCCTGTTTTCTGCAGATAAAGTCCTGTCTCGCATCCAACCAGACCACCACCGATCATGACTACTTTTTTGCCCGGTTCACAGGTTCCGTCATATACAGCCATCGCCTGATGTGCATGTTCTATACCCTTGATCGGCGGGCATGCCGGAACAGAACCTGTTGCAAGGATTACTGCATCCGGTGCAAACTCTTTTACAAATTCCGGTGTCACTTCTGTATTCATAAGAATTTCCACATCATGACGTTTTACTTCGCGGATCATCATATCTTTGAAATTGCGAAGATCCGGTTTGTCGATATCCACATCTGTAAAATACAGCAATCCGCCAAGTTTATCAGATTTTTCTGCCAAAGTTACTTTATGTCCGCGTTCTGCCGCAGTGATGGCCGCCTGGATACCTGCAATACCGCCACCTACGATCAGAACCTTCTGAGAACCTTTTTCTGCTGCCGGAAGCTGCTCAATGTCAAATGGCAGATGTGCCATCGGGTTAATGGTACAGTGGCCTACATATACAGCCAGCTGTTCACTGGTAAATGGCAGATCATCATAGCCTTCCTCCGGAGATCCCGGGAAACATTTATAACATCTTAAACAACGACGGATCTGTGCTTCATCACCATTCATGCATTTCTGTGCAAAATCCGGGTCTGCCAGCATCTGACGTCCGAAAATTGCGAAATCAATCTTGCCATCTGCAATCGCCTGATCTACCTGCTCCGGGGAGTTGATACCACCGACTGCGCCTACCGGCAGAGATGTATATTTCTTAATAATAGAAGCCGGTCCGATATTCAGTCCGTGTTCATGGAACATACTGGACTCTGTGCCGGATTTTACAGATTCCTCATAAATACCACAGGTAACATGTACAGATGTAATGTACTGTTCTACCATCTGGATGAATTCTCCGGTTTCTTCCGGTGTGATTCCACCCGGCTGGTGATCGGTTCCGTCGATACGAAGTTCAAACAGGAAATCCGGGCCAACCGCTTCACGGATTGCTTTGCAGATCTGAATTGGGAATTTTGCACGGTTTTCCAGAGATCCACCGTACTCATCGGTACGTGTATTCATTAATGGGGAAAGGTACTGTGTAAAGATAAATCCATGTCCGCCATGAACGAGGATTCCGTCAAATCCGGCTTTCTGCATATAAACAGCTGCCACTGCGAAATCATTTGCAATACGATCCATATCATCCTTCGTCATTGCACGAACCGGAACACCTGCGGAGTTTACACAGTCAACCGGTCCGATCGCTTCCTGCTGATCGTTGAACGGAACTTTTTCTTTTCCACAATGAACCAGCTCAGCCAGTGCAATACAATCATGTTTTTTTATACGGTCAGCATACGTTTTTACCGCTTGGAATGTCGCCATATCTTCTTCCGGTTTTGCAAAATCAAATGGTTTGAAGCCCGGGATACGCACTGCGTCACGGAAGTTGACATCTGTCTCACCAAGAATAACACAGGCATTGCCTCCTTTTGCCGGTCCCTCCAATTTACGATAGGAAACTTCTGCTGCCATTGGATTCTGAGCTACCAGACTGAACGCCATCGGTGCGCTTACGATACGGTTTTTGTATACTTTGTTGCCGACTTTCATCGGACTTAATAAATGTGTAAATGCCATAATTTCTCCTCTTCTTAAAAATAATATCGAATTAATCCAGTTCCGGGAATTTCAGTTCTTTATATTTTGGTAATTTTGCCGCAACTTCTTCCCGTTTCTTCGGATCCATGAAAAATCCTCCCTGTGTCTCGGCGATTTCATCACAATGGACACCACGGCCTTCCTCTGTGGTACGGTCACGCTCCAGTCCGTTAGCCGCGATGACAAATTTCCATTTACCATCCGGGGTTCGCTCCAGATCTCCGCCTGCGCCACATACGGTACACTCGATCGGATATTGCAAACCTTTCCACTGCGGCTCGCCCAGACACAGTGAATTGCTGTGGCAGTTCGGACACCATCCGTAATCCGGATCTCCCAGCCATTTCCGCTCTTCCGGTTTTGTATTCAGTGCTTCCATAACATTTTTTCCAATTTCTCTTGCGCGTGCAATTTTTTCATCATACAGAAGAACCTGTCCCGGTGCCGGAACCTGCGTAGCCATGTACATATCCACGATTTTAAAGCTGTTTGTAAATGTAGTTGCCTGCATGCACTCCAGTGCCATGGACTGCCAGGAACGGGTAGAACCACCCACTGCGATCAGCGCGCCCACACGGTCTCTCGGCTCAATCGCTCCGATTTTTGTTAAAAATGCTGATTCATATGCCAGATTTCTGTGCATGAATTTCAAAAATAAGGATGACGGCATAAGATCATACGTCGGTGCCGAAAAAATAACTGCGTCCTGATTCAACATCACATCCATAATCTTCTTTTTATCATCTGCATCATCCAGGGAACATCCTGTATATTTTCCCATAGACATTCCCATGGTGCAGGATGTACATCCGTTACAGTCAATGATATTGTAATCCTTTAAATTGATCATTCTGACCTCTGCTCCCATCTCCTGACAGACAAGCAGTGCCTCTTTTAATAAAATTTCTGAATTACTGTTTTTTCTTCCTGCAGTAACTCCCATAACCTGAAAAGCCATATTGAATTTACCTCCTCTGCTTTTGTACGAAAACCAATCACTTCGGTGGGGAAACACCTGATATTTTTCGTGCATAATTTTCGTTTACACCTAACCTCTTTTGTGTTACATTGATTGTAACATGAAGATTTTCTTTTGTGAAATTCATATATTTTTGCATTATTGATAAATATTTTTTATAACTGATCACAAACATGAAATTTACGCTGATTTAACCAGATAATCACGCCATCAAAGTGGAGGTACTTATGGATCAGAAACAACTGACCTATTTTATCGCAGTAGCTAAATATCGCAATTTTTCCCGGGCTGCCCAGGATTTTTATCTGACCCAGCCTGCCATCAGCCATCAGATCAAAATGTTGGAAAAGGAATTGGATACAGAACTTTTTGTCCGAAACACAAAAAAAGTCACTCTGACAGACAGCGGGGAATTATTTCTCGAAGATGCAAAATCCATTCTCGATGCAATGGGACAGGCAAAACAAAAACTGGATCTGGCAAAAGAACAGCCTTCCGTACTGCGTATCAGCCATCTTTCTGCTCCCACCCACCAGTTTCTTCCGGAGGTAGTAAATCAGTTTCACATCCGCTATCCTCATATAAAAATCAAACTGATGCGCCAGGATGCTTTACAGATATCCGAGACAGCTGCCCGACAAGATGCGGATATCTATTATTCCATGATGCCGGATCTGCAGCAGATTTCTACTCTGGATGTCAAAAAAATCCAATCCGACGCTTTTTGTCTGGTTACTCGGAAAGATCATCCTGCGTTACAGAAAATGGTTCTGGATTATGACAAACTCTCCACGGAACCATTCCTCGTTTTTCATCCGGAACATGCCAGATACATGAACCAGCGCATCATGGAGCTGTGTGCACAGATCGGTTTCCATCCTCGTATCACAGAACAGTTTGATCTGTATGAAAATCTGCTGCAGGCAGTGGAAGCAGGCACCGGCATTTCCATTCTGCCTTATCGCAGCCGCAGCTATATGCATGCGAATAATCTGGCCTTTACTTTGCTGGATAGCAGCAATGATACACTGGATCTGGCCATTGCCTGGGAACACGAAATAAGCAATCCGGCAGTACCGCTGTTTTTAGAAGTTTTTCGGGAATATATGCGGGAGCACCCGGAACATTTTTAAACATTATATTGTGGATTCCCTTATACCCACACATAGATTTACAAATGCAACTATTTTCAAGAATGCCATCGGCATTCTTGCTGTGAGATGCACGTCATGCAATGCATGACATATTCTTCTGTGCATCTCTGCAAATCTACACACTTTTTACCGGGAGGTTTCTGACATGAATACAACACAGCAAATCTTGAATACAGCTGTTGTCGGCTGTGGAGCCATCAGCGATATTTATCTGGAAAATATGATCCATCATTTTGATAATTTAAATGTAACTGCCTGCTGTGCAAACCACTTAGAACACGCGAAAACAAAGGCAGATGCGTATGGGATCAAAGGCTGCACCTACGAAGAGATTTTAAAAGATCCTTCTATTGATATGGTCGTCATCCTGACTCCGGCACCGACACACGAAATATTGATCCGTCAGGCACTGGAAGCCGGGAAGCATGTGTATACAGAAAAAACTATGACCTTATCCGCACAGAGTGCCATGAATCTGCAATGCCTTGCAAAAAGCAAAGGGCTGTACCTTGGTTCTGCACCGGATACCTTTCTGGGAGCTGCCTTACAGACTGCACGGAAAGCCATTGATGACGGTCTGATCGGTGAAGTCACATCCTTTGACATCTGTGCCAACCGGGATCTTGATTATCTCTCCGGCGTATCACCGTTTCTATGTATGCCCGGCGGCGGTATCTGCTATGATTACAGCGTGTATCATCTGACGGCCCTGGTCAGTCTGCTGGGACCGGTGGAATCAGTATCCGCTCTGGTCCGGAATCTTGCCCCACAGCGCACAAATACCTTTCCGGACAGTCCGACCTTCGGTCAGAAGATTTCCTATCCAAATGAAAGCCAGGTATTTTCGATATTAAAAATGGAACATGAAATCACCGGAACCCTGTCCATTAACGGTGACAGTGTGATTCATGATCTGGCACATTTTATGATCTACGGAAAAAAGGGTATCCTGAAGCTGACCGATCCGAATACCTTCGGAGGCAATGTGATCTTTCTTCCTGCACAGAAAAATTTTGAAGATCATCCCGCACCTGAGATACTGAATTATGGTTTTTCTTACGAAGAAAACAGCCGTGGACTCGGACCTTCCGAAATGGCAGACGCAATTTTCACCAAACGTGAAAGCCGTACAAACGCTTCCCTGGCTATACATGTGCTGGATGTCATCGACCATATGGTGGAAAGCAGCGAAAAGGGTGCTTTTGTGCAGATTCCAACTACATGCAGGCGGCCGGAACCACTATTAAGGAGGAATTTATTTTGAAATTTGATTTAAAAAAAGATTTGAAGCGACTGCTGGTCGTATGCCTTGCCTCTGTACTGATGGCGTTAAATATCAAATCCTTTGTACGCACCGGAGGTTTGTATCCGGGCGGTGCCACAGGACTTTCCCTGTTGATCCAGCGCGGGGCACAGATGTATCTGGGACTTGCTCTGCCCTACACGGTGATCAATGTGATCTTGAATGCCATTCCTATCTACATCGGTTTCCGCTTTATCGGGAAAAAATTTACCCTGTACTCCTGTCTGTGTATTGTACTGACCAGTGTACTTACGGACCTGATTCCAGGCATTGCTATTACTTCTGATGTCCTGCTGATCAGTATTTTCGGAGGCATTATCAATGGTTTTGCTATCAGTCTCTGTCTGCTGACGGGTTCTACCACCGGAGGAACGGATTTTATCTCCATCTATCTGTCTGAGAAAAAAGGAATGGATGCCTTTAATATCATTCTCGGATTGAATGCAGTCATTCTGGTTGCCGCAGGATTTATGTTTGGATGGGACAAGGCGCTCTACTCCATCCTTTTCCAGTTTGCATCTACACAGGTGCTGCACACTCTGTACAAAAAATACCAGCAGGAGACATTTTTCATTGTCACCAATCATGGAGAACAGGTATATCAGGCTATCTCAAAAGCTACCAATCACGGTGCCACCATTCTGGATGGCGAAGGACCTTATGAGCATACAGAACGACAGGTAGTATACTCTGTCGTCTCCAGTGCAGAGAGTAAAAAAGTCCGGAAAGTAGTGAAAGAAGCTGATCCGAATGCCTTTATCAATGTAGTGAAAACAGAGCGTTTGTTTGGACATTTTTACTATAAACCAAATGATTGAGCATGTGCGCTCTCCATATCCCGGAAAGTTTTGTAAATTGAAAAAGGAAGCACCTGCCCTGTCAGCCAGTAATCGCCTGTCAGGGAAAGTGCTTCCTTTTCTTTGCATTTACAGTTCTTCTTTTTTTCTGTACTTACGGTATAAACTGACACCAATCGCAATCCCGGCTGCGGCAATGATCATCACAACATATACTGCCGGCCGCTGAATGTCATCTGTTTTGGGTGTCCGCATCATTGTCGTCGTTTTAACACCAGTCTGTGCCGGCTCCGTCACAGTTCCCGGAGTTGTCTCTGTTTTCCATTTATTATGGAAAACAATCCGGCTCTGTTTGTCGGGCTGACCGGATTTTAATGCCCACACTTCAGCTTCCAGCCCACCGCCTTCCACATTCAGAACACGTACTGTCACATCATACTCCGTGACATCATACTCAATATTCTGATCCGTACCGGCAAGCTGGCGGATATGATACTGATAATCCCCCGGTGTTGTATACAGAATGGCATCGAATGTTCCGCTCCCATCCGCTCCCATCTGTATCTGGTTCTGCTCTGGCAACGGAAGCTCGTTCCGCTCGTTTTGAGCTTCCATTACCACGGTAAAAACCGGTGTATTCTCTGTCTGTCCACTGACTGCAGTTCCTGTCAGCTGCACCGACACCGGAACGGATACCAGACAGGTTTTCTCCGCTGCCATGGCTGGCACTACTGCCAGCAGAACAAACCAGAATAGCACAACCAGCAACAGCAACAGGACACCTCGTTTTCTATTTTCACTGATTTTTTCATTCATCCTGGCATCTTTTTTCCCAAAATCACACTGCACAATCTTAGACCGGCTCATCGTCTTCTGTTTCATGTGTTTTTCACGCACCTCCTTTCCGGTCATTCGTCTTTTTGTCTATTCAGAAACCTTCTCCAATTTTCCGAATAACACCACCCTTCCGTTTGTGGCAGACTCCGCACAAGTGGACAGGGCAACAACGGAATCTTCCCCTGTCACCCGGATATCCCGATACTGCACAGCATGTTCCTTCACATAGGACAAAAGTTCCTGCATCTGCCCGGTTGTGTCCGGTTCTGCGATATAGCCATAGATTCGTCTGTCTGTGGCTTCCGCCTCCACGCAGGCAAAGATTGTAATCGACCTGGTTTCCTCCGGCAGATACAATGTGCCGGTCTCATGTGCCGTAAAGTACACCTCGTCCGTAAATTCCACCACATCGCCAAACATGGCACCATTGCTCATATGATGTCCGTAAATCAGGTTATAAGGATCTGTAAAATCCGGTTGATTGGCACTGCTCAGGAAAATAGATCCTGACAGGGCAAAGTTTCCATAAACATCTTTGTTGATATATTCCATATCATCTTTTCCCCGGACTACCGGATAATCAATGCCAGTATCGTCAATCGTCAGCCAGGCACAGACATCTGCATTGATGTTCTGCAGATCCTGTAAGGACGGATTCGCATCCTCCCCCTTTACCGGCTTCAGTTCCATCAGTTCATCATCCACGAAAGCGCCGTGGTAAATGCGCCAGGTATCCCATAGCGAATAGCCACCATATAGAAATAATACCGCCATAAGACAGCCTGTAAAAACGCTTACTACACTATTCGCTGCCCTTACCGTTTTTTCTGACATTTTCGCCCACCGGCTGCATGATATTGTTTCTTTTTTCAAGATAATTTTTTTCTGCGGAAAAACAGTGCTCCCAGGAGAGAAGCCAGACCTGCCGATAATGCATATGGTGTTATACTCAGCATTACACCGGTCGGAGAGGCAGCCACACGGCGATTGGTTACCGTTACCGCATTATCGGCTTTTGTCACAGTCTGCTGCTGCGCCGTTACTTTTGCGGCATCACTTGCTGCCTCATCTTTTGCCACTGCCTGGGAAGTACCGGTTCCTTTCGATACGGCAAAATCGGTATCATAACCTTCAGAACTGTTCAGATTCTCTGTTACCGTATAAGTAACTGTGGACGGAATACCTGTAATCTCTGCTGCTGCATCTTCATGTGACAACTGAAGGTTCACAGAACCAGATCCATTACTATCCAGCGTAATAAGTTCATTACCAAAGGTGAAGGATGTATTTGCCGGACCACTAAAATTGATCGTAAAATTAAATTTACGGTTCTTGTCACCCATATTACCTTCCACAACCTTATCCAGGCTCAGCTCATAGGTCTGATACGCATCTGTGATCTCACTATTTTTCTCTCCGTACTGTGCCTGCTTATCACCGGAAAAAGTCGGAGACACGGCCGCCTCGGTAAATACAGAAGCATCGATTTTGCAGCCGCCATTCACATTATCATTTACTACATAAACATCCAGATAACGTACATTGCCGTCTACATCCGTGATATCGGTATTTGAATTTGCACTTTCGGTCAGTACATAACGATAAATACCAGGTGCGCGGAAAGTTCCCTCCGGAAATGTAATAGCTGCTGTTTTTACTACTTCCTGCTGTGTGATCGTATCTGTATTTGTGTAAGATACATCCGAAACAATCGGTGTACCGACACCCGGCTTGACCTCCGGCGATGTGGCTGTCGCTCCAATCCCGTTCCCGGGAACAATCGTATAAGTATAGGTCACATCCGGTACACTGGCGCCTGCTGCCTTTTGCATCTCCAGCACCTTCTGGAAGCGGACAACACCATCATTGCCTCCGGTGGCTGCCATTGCCGGAACCTGAAATCCGCCAAACGCCATTACTCCTGCCATTGTCATTGCAGATACACATCCAATCATTTTATTGTTCATATTCTCTTACCTTCCTTTATAACTGATTCCGTCGTATCACGGTAATGATTTTTCCTCTTATCTCCTGTGTATCCACCGCTCCAAAATAGCGGCTGTCCGTTGCTCCTTCCCGGTGATCTCCCAGAACAAAACATTCCCCTTCCTGCAGTTGCAGCGGGTATTTCACCTCACTCTCATACTGCGGTGTTTCATAAAAAATATTTTGCTCCAGCACAATACTTCCATTCACTTTTACCGTTCCTTCCTCTGTAATTTCTACCGAATCGCCTCCTTTCGCAATGACGCGATCTACATACTGCTTCCCATTCTTGTTGCAGATTATGATATCCCCCGCCAACGGTTGTTTATCCAGACGATAATACAATACCAGATCTCCGGCGCTGATCCGCGGCGCCATATCCTCGCTTTTGACTGTGGTAATTCCAAATATACAGCCAAACAACAGATATAAAATACCGATGAGGATCAACAAACGGATCAGAAACCACCGCCACTGCGCACACAGGCTTTCTGAATCCGGGCGCATGGATCGCCTGCCCATTCTGTTTCCTTTCCTTTCATTTCCTCTAATTTTCAAAATCTCTTCCACATCATGATACTTCTTCCATTTTTCAACTTTTCTGTCATTATCCCTACAAAATGCTATCTGTATCCTTGATCCGCATTCTTTTCAGCGAAACGATTTTCTCTGCCTGAAAAAAATCAGATATCCCGTACCTGCTCCACACAGTATCATAAACACAGCAGCCAGCGGAGCTGCTGTCCCCTGAATTCCGGTTGGCGGCAGCACAATATCGTAGGTGTATGTGTTTACGATCTCAGCCGTGGCTGTTTTCTGATCCTGCACCGTGACAGTTCCTTTCGTTGCCTCTTCGCCGTTAAACGTGGAATCTACCCGATAATCCGGCAAACCGGAAGGCAGGATTTCTTCAATACGATACGTTCCTGCTGCCACATTTGTCTCTGTGTATGTGCAGGAATAGGAACCATCCTCATTACGGCTGAACTGATTTAATGCTACCAGCTTCTCCTTCTGATCCGGTGCAGTGATTTTTAACTGCAGACTGTAATCCGCTGCATTGTCCTCCGGCAGACCACGTATTGTTTTTGTGATCTGCAGATGACCGGTATCCGGATTCGGATCCGGCAGCGTCTCACTGAACGATACATCATCCAGATGATTACCAACCGTTCCTGCTTTTGCATCACTGCGTCCACTTTTGTCATAGGCTGTTTCGCCTGCCACAAAGAAAAAACGGGTCAGATACTGATTTTCGCTGACATCATAGTCCCCGGTGTGACGATACCACTTTACATTATCATCCGTAATTGTTGCTACGGATGCTCCCGGATATTTCCCGGTGTTGCTCCGTACATTTGCTATGACATCCTGTACGGCACTCTGAGTATCCACATGGTACTGTTTTGCCAGTTTTGTAGACATGATCAACACATACATCGTATCTGTCTGACTGCTGTCATAGGCTGTTGTTCCACGCCCCCGATGATACAGCTGCCAGTACAGCTTCGCCCCCGGTGTGGTCAATACATCCTGATACAGCGCACCTGGTTCGTTTGCATTCAATTCTGCAAACTGTGTTTCACTGGCTGCTGCCTCTACGTTATGCCAATCCAGGGACTGCCGCGCATGTGTCTTTCCTGTATTTTTGTCATACTTATCTGTGGCAGCACTGACATATTCGATCTGCGCATCCGAGGCAGTAGTTTTCCATATCAGCCCCGGGGTTCCATTGAAATAATACGGCTGATAACCGGTGCTTCGTGTCGCAGCCGGTGTCTCAAAATCTCCGTTTTCCAATTGGTTGTAGTAGCTGACCTGAAGTGCCGCAGATTCCGCCAGCAGCTGACCGGAAGCATCCTTTCCCTGAACCTTATAGTAACAGCGGGCACCTTTATCCAACGCCACATTCAGTGCGGTTCCATCTTCCGATATATTATAGGAATTTCCGGTTACTTTATGGCGCTCCACCCTTGTCCAGGTATTGCTCCCTTCCGCATGTTTGTACCATTCCAGTGTGATACCATTCGATACATTACCGGACAGCTGTGCTGTCAATGTGCCGGTATTCTCGATGTCATCCTGAATGGCGACTGTGATGCTGCCTGCAGCATTCTGTGCATCTTTTTCTTCATCTGAATCATTCACAGTTTCACCTGTTTGATTCTCGGAAGATATTTTTTCCTGCAAAGCATCGTTTCCCTCTGTCTTATCACTCTCTCCTTTCCGAGATTCTTCCTGTTGCAGCTCATTCGAACTTATCTCTGGTATCTCCTGTTGCAGTACCTCCGAACTTATCTCTGGTATCTCCTGTTGCAGTACCTCCGAACTTATCTCTGGTATCTCCTGTTGCACATTTTCTTCCGTGGATGCAGCCGCTCCCACATCATCTTCTTTCTGCGTACTCTCCTCCTGTATCACAACCGTCTGTGCCTTATCAGAACTACCTGCTTTCGTAGATTCTTCTGCCTGCACAGATGCCCCGGTCAGTGAAAAAAAAAGCAGCAACGCCAGTAAAAATGTGAGAGGTCTTTTGCATTTTTTCCGCATTTCACCATCTCCATTCCCGAAATAAAGCCGGATTCCCTGTAACCCAAAGTTCCACTTTTATTTCTAGGTAATTTATATGCAGAAAGGCAAAAAAATATGACAGGAAATTTGAAAAATTTTCCTGCCATACAATATTTTATTCATTTATAATCTACGCATAGACTCGTTTTTAAATGCATCCCGCTCCCTGCTTTTCTGAATTTTTTCCAACATCGCCGGAATGTCCCGGTTCAGATTTCCTGCCAGGGAAATATAATTGGAAGCGTGATTGGAACGAAATACGGTTCCTTCCGAATCCACATGTGTTAAAAACAGCTCCATCTCTTCCAGCACCTGTGCCGGTGTCAGAAGCTGCATCGTTCCTGCTTTTACTTCCTGTAGCATCGGTGCTCCCGGCTCCAGAAGCAAGGTCAGAAATCCCAGATAGTCCGGTTTCATGGCTGTAATTAATTTTGCCGAGGCAACCGCATGTTCTTCCAACATTTTCTGCCCACCAAGACCGGAGATCAGTGTCACACTGAGGCGGATCCCGGTTCCGCGCAGACGCTCCGCTGCCCGCACATATTCCTCCACCGTCACACCTTTGTGGATATGTTTCAGAATCTCCGGGCTTCCGGATTCTGCCCCCAGATAGATCATATCCAGACCAAGTTCATGTAACTCCTGAAGTTCCTCTTTTGATTTTTGCAAAATATCCTGTGCGGTTCCATAAGAAGTAATGCGCTCTGTCTTCGGAAAATACTGTCTGCACAGACGTAAGATCGTACACAGTTTTTCCTGTGACAGCACAAGTGCATCACCGTCTGCCAAAAAGATCCGCAGACTGCGGTTTCCGTAATAGCTTCGTGCTTCTTTTAAATCCTCTTCCACTTCACGCAAAGGCTTTACATGAAAGCTTTTTTCTTTGTACATTGTACAAAATGTGCAGTGATTATGTGCACATCCCACAGTCACCTGCAAGATCAGGCTGTACGCCTCACTTGGCGGACGGTAAATCATTCCATCGTAATTCATATGTCTCTTCTTTCCTTCTGCGGCACCAGGAAGATAAATATCAGTGAACTAAACAGCAGCAGAATCGGATAAAACAGCTTCGGCATGATCTGAAATGCCGACAGATCGTATCCCAGTTCATGCGCCGCTGAAATCGCCACCAACATCTGTGCACCATACGGAATAATCCCCTGGGAAACAGCAGAAAATGTATCCAGGATCGACGCTGTCTTTCGCGGTGTAATCCCATACTCTTCCGCCATCTCTTTTGCAATCGGATTTGCCATAACGATGGCCACGGTATTATTTGCGGTCGCCACATCCATGGCTCCAACCAGCAGTCCCATTCCAAGCTGACCGCCTTTTTTTCCCTTAAACACTTTATGGATGCCCGCCAGTAATGCATCAAATCCGCCATATTCCCGGATCAATGCACAAAGTGCTGCCACAAGGATCGCCACCATACTGGTCTCGAACATCCCGGAAGCACCGTTTCCGACATTTGCCAACAGATCTGCCGGACTGATATGGCCCGCCGCCAGCATAATGATCGCACCGGACACAATTCCGATCAGTAACACGACAAACACATTGACACCGATGATGCCACCCACCAGTACCAGAATATACGGCACGATCTGAAGCAGATGATAACTCTCTGTCACGGATCCGGAAATGTCCGTCCGGAAAGACAGAATTAAAATCAGAAGTAATGTCGCAACCGCTGCCGGAAGTGCAATCCAGAAATTTTCCCGGAACTTGTCCTTCATCGCACATCCCTGCCCGTTACAGGCTGCAATCGTCGTATCCGAAATAAAAGACAGATTATCACCAAACATGGATCCGCCAATGACCGACGCCACACAAAGCGGAAGACCAAAGCCGGAAGCAGCTGATACCGCTACCGCAATTGGTGTCAGCAAGGTGATCGTTCCTACTGATGTTCCCATGGCAAGTGAAACAAAACATGCCACACCAAATAAAACGGCCACAGAAAACCTCGTCGGAATGATCGACAACATAAAATATGCGACACTTTCCGCACTACTGCGACCAACCACACCGACAAACACGCCTGCAGTCAGAAAGATCAGCAGCATTGTAATAATATTTTTATCTGCCAGTCCCTGCGCCATAATGCCAAGCTTTTCTTCAAAACTGACCTTTTGATTTTGCAGACATGCCACCAGAATTGCCACTAAAAAAGCAAACACAATCGGTACATTGTAAAATCCCATTGGAATCTTCATAATATATTCAAATAAAATACCCAGTCCCAAATACAGAACTAAAAACACCGCAATTGGCAATAACGCAATTGCTCTCCCTTTTTTCACTTATATATTCCCTTCCTCTCTTTATTTTTCATGGAAAAGCTCAATTTCTTCGCCAACCGGTCCACGACAGAACGCAATACGTGCCGGGAACGGAATCTCAGATGCGATTTCGATATCCTTCGGCTTTACAAATAGAATGCTACCGCATAAATTTCATGCGATAGCATTCTTCTCATCTTTTACAAAAATGAATTTTTTTAAATATTCAACAGATCACTGTACACTTTCAGTGCTCCGTCAGTCTCATGTGCAAGTACACGTTTTGCCAGCACTTTACCAAGCTGTACACCTTCCTGATCAAAACTGTTTACATTCCATACAAATCCCTGGAACATTACTTTGTTCTCGAAGTGCGCCAGTAATGCACCCAATGTCTTCGGTGTCAGCTGCTCACCGATGATGATGCTGGAAGGACGTCCGCCCTCGAAGTTTTTATTGCGATTTTCATCTTCTTTACCGCAGGCAAATGCAACGATCTGAGCAGCCACATTTGCACACAGTTTCTGCTGGCTTGTGCTGTCCTGAATTACGACATCTGTACCGATCTGGTTGTTTTTGAATCCGATAAACTGAAGCGGTACGATGTCTGTTCCCTGATGCAGTAACTGATAGAAGGAATGCTGTCCGTTTGTACCAGGCTCACCAAAGATCACCGGTCCGGTTACATAATCAACCGGCTCTCCGAAACGGTTGACAGATTTTCCGTTGGACTCCATATCAAGCTGCTGTAAATGTGCCGGGAAACGGCTCAGTGCCTGAGAATATGGAAGAACTGCTGTGGACGGATAACCAAGTACGTTACGCTCGTATACACCGATCAGTGCATCCAGCATTTCCGGGTTCTTTAACAAATCTTTGTTTGTAGCTGCTTTATCTACTTCTGCTGCACCAGCCAGAAACTCTGCGAATACATCCGGTCCGAACGCCAGAGATAATACAGCACCGCCAACTGCGGATGTAGAAGAATAACGACCGCCGATGTAATCATCCATAAAGAATGCTGCCAGATAATCATCGCTCTTAGCCAGCGGAGATGTCTCACTTGTTACAGCGATCATATGCTTGGAAGCATCCAGACCTGCTTTTGCAAGAGCATCTTTTACAAAGGATTCGTTTGTAAGTGTCTCTAAGGTTGTACCTGATTTGGAAACCAGAATGAAGATGGAGTGTGCCACATCAATGGAATTTAATACGGCTGCTGCATCATCCGGATCCACATTGCTGATGAATTTTGCTTCCATTTTGAATTTGTTATTTACTTTTGCCCAGTTCTCTAATGCAAGATACATGGCACGCGGACCTAAATCACTTCCGCCGATACCGATCTGAACAACGGTTGTAAATTTCTCGCCCACTGCATTTGTGATCTCGCCTGCATGTACTTTGTTTGCAAAATCAGCGATCTTCTGCTGCTGTGCTACATAAAACTCACGTTTATTTACGCCTTCAGCCACTACGTCATCGCCTAACTGGCCACGGGTAAGCTGGTGAAGTACCAGACGGTTCTCTCCTGTATTGATCACTGCTCCGTTGTACAGAGACTCATATTTTTCAATCAACTGTGCTTCCCCGGCAAGTTTTGCCAGCGCTGCAAGCACTTTATCATCAACTGCTTTTGCAGCATAATTATAAGTAAGACCATCCATCATCGGAATGCTGTAATTTTTTACACGTTCTGCGCCGTTTTCTCCGGACATTGCCTCTGCCACATTGACAGGCTCTACTTTTTTCAGCTCCTCGTAGGAAGCAAGGGTATCTAAATTTTTCCAGTTAAGCATCATAGATTCCTCCTCATATCTGTTTTCCAGTTTCTTTGTTATAATTCTAACAATCTACAGAAATTATACTATTAAATTCGCTGAAATTCAACTAAGCAAAGGTATTTTTTTACGCAAAATCGCCTGAAATTTTATCATTACAATTCACTCAGCATATTTCTCCATATATCGATCATGCTGACATACAGTAACACCAAAACTTCAGGCGATAAATTTTCTATTTTTATCTGGATACAATCTTATAATATGCTCTGGATGTAATCCGGAAAACCAGATAGTAAATCGCGGTAAACACCAGAATTGTAACAAGCAGACAGGTCACAAACAATGGCACATTCGTCAGGTTCAGCATTGCCAGCAGCCGTCGGATCATCGGAAACGCTGCTGCCACATGCACAGCTGCCATCACCAGCGGCAGGAAAAATACGATTCGGATCTGTGACTGGATCGATGCCTTTACTTCTGCATTGCTCATACCTACCTTTTCCATAATAATATAACGCTCTCTGTCATCATACCCTTCGGAAATCTGTTTGTAAAAAATGATCATAACCGTAACCATCAGAAACATAATGCCAAGGAACAGCCCTAAGAAAAACAGTCCTCCATATAAAACATAAAAACTTTTTTCATTTTCGGTTCTGCTGCACAGATAACCGGAATCATCCAGACCATGAGCGGAAATCGCCTTACTGACGGCATCTTCACACGCCAGTTTTTCTTCTTTTGTTCCATCATATTCAAAATTCATTTCTGTCCGATAAAGCGAATACATACCGGAACCATCTGCATTTGCTCCTGCCGCTATTTGCAATTCATACATCCGGCTCAAGGTAGCTTCATCCGCAACCACATAAAGACTATCCTTCACCGAAAGATGAGTATCCGCTTCTAATTCATACCTGAAACTGTGATCTACTGCAAAATCCTGTCCGAGATAGCAAAATACACTTTCATCGTACCCGTTTTTACTATAAATGTCGATTTTGCCAGCTTCCGGTTCCGGAACATCTGCTGGTTTCAGGGAACTGTCATAGGCAAGCAGATTTTCTCTCGTCAGAAAAGTGATTTCCGACAAATCCGCAAAGTCCGTATCATGATCAATGAACTCAAACATGGAACCCTCTCTCTTCATAAATAACTGAAAGTAACTGAACATCGAAGAATCCGTCATTTCCCTGCCCTGCTTTGCGATTGTATCTGCAATCGTCTGATAAATCTCCTGACAGTCTGGATATTCCTCTATTTTATCTGCATCTACGCTATAGGATAACTCATACGGATACCGCTCTTTCAGCTCATCATCCACACCGGCAAACATACTGACCGTCATGGAGATCATCACCAGCACCATGGTAGACAACACACAGATGCTTGCCAATCCGGCCGCATTCTGTTTCATACGATATAACATACCGGATACCGCCGTAAAATGCTTTTTATTATAGTAAAACTTTTTGTTTTTACGCAGCATTTTCAAAATAGCAATACTTCCTGCGGTAAACAGAAAATAAGTTCCAACAATTACTAGAACAACTGCAAGGAAAAATTTCATCAGCACTTCCATTGGATTTTCTGTGGTAATTGCAATATAGTAAGCCACAGCCAGACATGCGGCTCCTGCAACTGCCATCACACCTTTGGTCTTTGGTTCTTTTTCTCCCACATTTCCTCCGTGCAGTAATTCGATCGGATTTGCCAGACGGATCTGCAGCAGATTGTAGAGCAACGTAAGCATATATAATACACCAAAAACAATGACCGCCCACGCAATTCCTGCTTTGGCAATATAAAATGATACACTCTCCTGAAATCCCAGCATACGGTAAAGCAGCATCAGGATCAGTTTGGAAAATATAATACCTGATAAAATACCACCTGCGATGGCAAGCATTGCCACAAAAACAGTTTCCAACCCAAGAACTCTCGCAATGTGTCGTTTTTCCATACCCAGGATATTGTACACACCAATCTCTTTTTTCCGGCGTTTGATAATAAAACTATTGGTATAAAAAATGAAAATATAAGCAAAAATAGTAATAATACCGACACCAAGCGCCATAATTGTTTTCAGGTTTACGGATCCCGGAATACTTTTCAGTCCCGGATTATTGTTGATAAACATCATCAGGTAAAACATCATCACCGTAACGATGCCTGAAATAATGTATGGCAGATACAGCTGCCGGTTATTCTGAATATTTGTCTTTGCCAGACGTACATAAATATTATTCATGCTCTTCACCACCTGTCGTCAATACGGTCAACGCATCGGAAATCTTCACATATAACTGCTCATTTGTCGCGTTTCCCCGATAAATCTGATGGAACACTTCACCGTCTTTTATAAATAGAATGCGGTTTGCGTGGCTTGCCGCCTTTGTACTGTGCGTTACCATTACAACGGTCTGTCCTTCTGCATTGATCTGTGAAAAAAGCTTCAACAGTCCGTCCGTTGCCCTGGAATCCAGCGCGCCCGTCGGTTCATCCGCAAGAACCAGTTCCGGGTTGGTGATCAGTGCACGGGCTACTGCTGCACGCTGTTTCTGCCCGCCGGACACTTCATATGGATATTTTTCCAGAAGTTCGGTAATTTCAAGCTTCTGCGCAATCGGACGGATGCGTTTTTCCATCTCCTTGTAATCCACACCAGAAAGTACCAGTGGGAGAAAGATATTATCCTTTAGGGAAAAATTATCCAAAAGATTAAAATCCTGAAATACAAATCCCAGATGATCCCGGCGGAACGCAGAAATCTCTTTTTCCTTTACAGATACCAGATTTTTCCCGTTCAGCAAAACCTCTCCTGAGGTTGGTTTATCCAGCGCTGCCAGAATGTTCAGCAAGGTTGTTTTTCCGGAACCGGATTCCCCCATGATCGCCACATACTCGCCTTTTTCTACGGAAAAGTTGATGTTACTCAACGCCTGCACCTGATTGCCGCCAAATCGTGTCGTATATATTTTTTTCACATTATTTACTTCCAAAATTGCCATGATAGTCACTCCTTTGCTGTGTTCTGTCCGACATTTCATAATTTTCATAATTTCATGTTTTGCAGAATGTTTTTCTTTGTTATTTCAGCATGCTTGTTTCTTTGTTGAGACTATCATAACAAAAGGCAGAAATGCAATCCATTGATTTGGCTTACATTTCTGCCTCTAATCTTACATTTTTGTAAGATGCGGATGTGAATCGATAAGATAGGAAAAAATATCACAGAGTATGCATTTCTTCAACATTATTTATTCTGAATTTATACGTTTCTTCAAAGTTTTTGTCAGATGCCCTACAATACGTTCTTCGCTTCTTTCCACTTACCATCTCTGAGCAGTGCATGGATCCGCACTTCCTTTTCCACACGGATGCGCTCTGCCTCAAAAATATCGCTCTCAAAATATTTTTTATAAATACTCTTGCGATATGCTCTGCCACTCTGTTCACGGACCGTGCCATTCTCAAGTAATAAAATGCGGTCTGCACAGTTTGCAACGGTATAGAAATCATGTGTTACCATAAGTACCGTTCCCTGATACTCTTTGATCGCTTTTTCAAGGGCAATCTGCGCATAGGTATCCAAATGGCTGGACGGTTCATCCAGGAACAGTATTTCCGCATCTGACTCGCACAATGCTCTGAGCTGTTTGATATTCCGCTCGCCACCGGAAAGCTGCTCCGAATCGTCGTCAAAAATCTGAGTGTAATAACCGATACGGTCAGCATCTGACTTCATGCTCTCATAAATATCCTTCAGCATACTGGATTTTCCGGTTCCGTTTGCACCAACGATGGCCACTTTCTCACCAGCCTTAATATCAAAGGAAACATTTTTCAGTAAGTCCCGGTCAAAGGAAAGTGCATAATCTTTCACGGAGATCACAACCGGTGCATGATCCGGCTCAAAATCCTCCGGCAGTTCCACCTTAGGGAAGGTAAAGTCATAACCATGATTTTCAATAAACGGATTCTTACACTGTCTTGCCTGAAGCCGCTCCAGATAAGATACTCGGGCTTTGAGCTGTCTTCCTTTTGCCGGATTATCAATATAAGTTGCTTCTGAACGGATCTTCTCGATCAGCTTCTCCTGCACGGCGATCCACTCAGCATCTTTTGTAGCCTGCTCTGCCATCTGCACTTTTGTCTCAAGCATCGCCTGATTATATTCTGTAAAAGTGCCCGGGAACTCCTGCAGTTCCTTGTTTTCCAGATGCAGGATCTTATCAAAGCACTGGCTTAACAGCAGTCGGTTATGTGAAATCGCAATGATGGTTCCCTCATAATTGTTGATCAGTTTGGAAAGACCGATGATATTCTCAAAATCAAGAAATACATCCGGCTCATCCATGATCAGAAGCTGCGGTTTCAAAAGCATACTCCGGATGATAGATAAAAGCTTGAACTCTCCACCGGAAATTTTTGTGACAGAAGTGTCTTCCAGTGCTGTCATCCCTGCAATTGCAAGTTCTTTTCGGATATTGGAATCATAATTGTATGCGTCAATGGCATCCATCTCATCCAATACTTTCTGATAACGGCCATAAACTTCGTCCATATCTTCTGAAGTCTCCATCTCCGCACAGATTGCCTCTGATTTTTTCTGCAGTTCCACAAATGGTTTTGCCAGAAAATCAAAAGCGGAAATTTCTTCTGCTTCATGCTTTACAAACTGCGGAATATAACCGATCCGTGCGGCTTCATCCTTCTCAATTTTTCCGTCGTATAAATAGTCATCCGTGTGGATGATCATGTCGATCAGTGTACTCTTGCCGGTGCCGTTGCTGCCAATGAGTGCTGCGTGATCGCCCTCCACGATTTCAAAACAAATCTCATTATATAAATCCTTCTGTGGAAATCCAAAGGAAACATCTGTAAATTTAATCATTCTGTTCTATCCCTCTTATTTTTCTTCAAGTTCTTCTGATTTTTCTGTTTCACATTCCTGTCTTTCAAGCAGAAACCATATCCCACTCAAAAAGCACTGTTACTCATTATTTCGTTTATTTTATCAGCAAATCTTTTTCGAAACAACTAGAATTTCAAACAAACATAATTTCAAATTTTTTTTTAATTTTTACAAAATGCAACAGAAAAGCCCCCGGCATTTCTGCCGGAGACTTCCCGTTTTCCTGTTCTATATTGCCTTATATCAAATGTAAGATGATTCCCGCCTCAATAAGCAGTGAACAATAAGACCTATCAATGGCGATTTCCCTTAATCAGATTAAAATTGAACCTGTCCATTTACCACGCGGTAGTTTACTCCACCGTAATTTACATAACCGGTAAATCCAAAGTCTACCTGACCTCCGGTGATCTTCCACCAGCCGTATGCGTTTGGTGCAAGACTGTTGTAGTTGAAGTTGATGGCTCCGTTTTCCACATACCACCAGCCATATGCATTCTGCACCAGTCCGGTTGCCTGGAAATTGATGGCTCCACCTTCCACGTACCACCAGCCGTATGCGTTCTGTACCAGTCCGGTGTAACCGAAGTTGATAGCACTTCTTTCTACATACCACCAGCCGTATTTGCTGTCGTATACAAGACCATTTGCTGCAAAGCTTACTGCTCCGTTTTCCACGTACCACCAACCATAGGTGTTCGGTGCAAGTCCGGTATAATTGAAGTCTACGATACCATCTTCGTTAATGTACCACCAGCCGTATGCATTACCTGCTACGGTTACCTGTTTCTGAACTACGCCGTTTACCAGGTTGTACCATGCATTACCTACCTGAACCACGCCTGTGATGTACTGACGCTGTCCGTCTACATAATATACATCCTCACCATCCACATTGTAGATACCGGTCTGGTAAGAACTTACGGTTGTGCTTGCGATGCATGCTGTATTTTCCAGTACAGTTGCATATACATCAACGGTATAATCTGCATTCAGATCAAGATCATCTGTCGGAATGGAGATAGTATTGGTCAGTGTTGTTGCTGCTCCTGCGGTCTGATAATCTGTTACATCAGCTACTTTTACGCCATTCTGAGTAACTACGACTTCTACCGGGATGCTCAGATCCGGTGTGGAAACTGTGCCATCCAGAGCCATTACCTGATTGAGGTAATCAGAAACCTTATCTCCTACTGCAACATTGTATGTTACTTCCAGTTTGTCTGTTACATTTACGTCTGCAGTTCCGCTCAGGATTTCTGCAGAATCTTCTGTATGATACATATGACCTGTTACATATGCAAGAGATGGTACAAACTGCGGCAGATAGAAAATATTATCATGTGCGCCCACGTCGATCAGATGGAAATGCTCCACTCCTTTTTCTGTCAGCACGCGGCTTAACAGTTCCTGATCATCATAAAATGCATACATATCCTGATTTCCGCATGCAAGGAATACGGAGAACTGATTCAGATATCCGTCCGGAGTCTGTGCTGCTGCCGTGTATCCATTTTCTACCATACGGATCGCACCATAGAAACTGATGACACCGGAGAACAGATCAGAATTGAACATCCCGATATTTACGGATCCGCCACCGCCCATGGAGCAGCCGGATGTCATGCGATATCTCTCATCATCAATGGTGCGATACCGTTTATCAACGGTCGGAAGCAGATCATCGGTAACCATATCCGCATATTTTCCGCCCCAGAAGCTTGATTTCGTCGGATCATCCGGGATGACTACAATCATCGGCTCGATCTCTCCGGCTGCAATCGCTTCATCCAGCACCTGGTCAATTTTGTCAATGGCATATGTCGTACTCTGGCTGTTGATTCCATGGAGCAGATATAAGGTCGGATAACGCTGTGCATTTCCTTCCTCATAATATCCTTCCGGCAGATATACACGGAATGTCTGTGTTGTTCCGTCCAGTGCCTCGGATACATAATCATCCTGGAAAAATCTGGAATGGCTTCCGTACATGATTGTCTGTCCATCTTCTACTTTGTAATATTCGGATACTTCCGGATCGTTCAGGATTTCAACGGTCTCACCGTCTTTTTCGCCTGTGATCACGCGGGCTGCCTGATAATTATACAAATCTCCATCCACAAATACGCCCACACCGGTATCGGTAACTTTGATATTGTCGTATATATTCATCCAGTCAGATGCCTGTGCCACACGTCTTGCTCTGTCATATCCGGACTCGTAATACTCTACACTGAGTGTATTCTGGTAAGCCTCGATATTCTCTGTTTCCAGAGCATTCTGCTGTGCAGCTGCCGCCTCTTTTACCGCACCGGCGATATCATCAGAAGCGTATACGGATGGTTTGCCTGCTGCTTTATTGTAAGCTGCTACGGTATAGATTCCTACCGGTCCCTGATACCAACCGCCGCCACCGCTGCTGTTGCAGGTACGGATTGCAATGGTATTCTTTCCACCGTAATTCAGGACGCTGGAATCCAGTGCATATACATTATTTACATCCCACGGATTGGATCCGTCATAGAAGCCGACACCCTCATCGTTAAAGTTAATACCGTTGGAACCGATGAGTTTTCCATTGATATATACTTCATTTGACTCATCAAAACAGCCGACTGCCACAACCAGTCCCTCTGTCTTGAAATCTTTTTCTTCCGGCAGGTCAAAAGTTCTTACATACCATGCATATCCGGAATAGTTGGCATTTCCGCCCAGAGACTCATCAAAGTCTGCGGTCCACCAGCCCAGGCACGGCTGAACAACTCCCCAGCTTGTATACTCCTGCTCTGTGAGGTTTGCTACTTTATCCAGTTCTACGGTACTAGCATCATTGCGTGAGTATGGTTTGTAAGCTTTAAAATACCAGTCGCCCATCAGGTCAACCTGCTGCTCATCATCTGCTGTACCGGTATCCTGTACTGCCACCATGGACAAGTTGCCTGCCTGATGAGACATTCCCATAAAGGATACCTCTGCGGTCAGTGTGGTGTTGATTCCGTCTGCCATTTTTGCGGTATCCAGATCAAAGCCGATGTTTGTACTCTCACCTGCCGCAAGTTCTTTGACATTTTTTGTCTGAGTATCTAAGATCTCTCCGCTGTCCGGATCAGACATCTGAACAGTTACTTCCACTTCCGGCATTTCTTTTGCAAATTTTGCAATATCTTCTTTCATGGTCAGTGTCACTTCTGCTTTTGCGGATTTTACATCAGAGGTAACCGCCTGCGGTGTACAGCTGAGTGATGCGTCATATATATTTTCAGTAAATCTGGTGCTGAAACGGTTCATGGAACGTCCCAGTGCAGCGAGATAATAATCTGCATCCGCATTTCCTGCCAGTACCGCATATTCCACATATTGAAGATCGGATGTGGCTCCACCATAGTTTCTGTAACGCTCTGCAAGTGCGCCGTATGCACCGGAATTTACTTCCAGTTTGTAACCGATGTCTTTTGTTCCTCCGGCCACTGTCGTAGCTGCATCGCCATTCGGAGCGTCAATGTAATAATAGTAGTCACCGCTTCGGATCACAGAACTGTCCGGCAGATTGTCTGTAATGGCACCTTTTTCCAGATATGGATTTGCCTCACTGATAAAATCACCCATATGGGAACCCACACCATAGAACAGATCTGATTTTGCCACCAGTGCATTCTCATATGCCATGTAACCGCCTACGTTCACACCGAGGATCGCACGGTACTGTTTGTCCGGGATTACGGAATATTTTGCTTCCACATCCGCAACTACTTCTCCAAGCAGTGTGTCATAATCCTGTGTCTCGGTAAATTCCGGCATAACTACAACCATCGGAATGGCATCTTCGCCGTTCATAATGCTGTCCAGTGTCTCTGCAATTCCATCGTTGATATAAATGTCAGCACTGTAACCATCATACGGCATCAGATAAACGGTCGGATAACTCATATCCTCACTGTATCCATCCGGCAGATAGACTTTGTAGGTCACGATACCATCGTCCTTCACTGCGCCGCAAGTCGCAATGCCGTTCTCCTTCGTTCCGGTTGTCTCTGATACAATTTTTCCCGCTGTATCATCTGCTTTTACGACTTCTTTGCCGCCGTCCGTCGGTTCGTTCGCTGCTCCTGCTGCAAATACAGTTCCCGGCAGACAGGATGTGACCATTGCTGCTGACAACAGACACCCTAATACCTGTTTCGCTTTCATAAAACTCCTCCTTTTTCCCCAAAGCGGTTGATAGTTTTATTGTACAAATACAGGTACATTTTTAATACCCGGATTTTCACCCTTAAATTTGATCTTTTTTGACATTATCCCGATGTTCCCTGCGATACTGGGTCGGCGTCCGGTCAAATTCCTTCCGAAACTGCCGGTTGAAGTGTTCCAGGTTGTGGTAACCGATGATCTCGCAGATCTCCCCGACTTTCAGTCTGCTTTCCCGCAGCAGGCGGCAGGCAAGCTCCAGGCGGTATTTCACCAGAAGTTCCGTAAAGTTACACCCGGTATTGTGCTTTACCATTCTGCTGAAATACGATGTACTGTAATTGAAGTATGCCGCCGCATGTTCCAGCGTGGCATCCGCATAATGCTCCTGCAGATACCGCATAATCTTCAGTTCTTTTTGACTATTTTTGTCCGGAATATAATACTTATTGTAGTTTCTGAGTAAAAGAATAAACAGACATGACACCAGATGTTTTATCATTTTGTCATAATATTTGCGATGTTTATAATAATTCAGGAACATTGCCTTGATACAGCACTCAATCGTATCGTCTTCCTCATTTCCGGTACGGAAGAACAAATAATTGTTCTCCTTGTGCTCCAGCAGTGCATCCTGAAAAAAACGGGACAGCAGATTGTCCGAAGATAAAATATCAAAAAAAGTATACTGAAAGGTACTTTTCTTGAGCATGACATTGATCACGATGCCATCATCATTTATGACTTCCAGTGAATGGCAGACTCCATCCGGCAGGATACAGATATCACCGGGCTGCAACTCCATGACAGTTTCGCCGCTGACGCGGTGTCGTGCATGTCCGCTCACCACACATACAATCTCAAAATACCGGTGCGCATGCAGATAAGCCGGTGTATAACGGGAATGCTTCCACACCGCAATGTCCGTATTCAGATCAAAGATCGGTGTCGTTTCCCCGTAAATCTCAAAAGTGTCATACAGATCCGGAACCACAAGTCCTTCCTCCCGCAGATCCTCCACATTCAGCTGTGACAGAAATCTGCGGTATTCTGCCGGATTCCCCTTCTTTTTCTCATATAGCTCCTTATAAAAAAGTTCGTGTTTTTCCCACGCCAGTACGATCTCATCAAATCCTTCTATCATCGTTTTCCCAAACACTTTCCAAATCTTCTCCGATTTTTATTTCCACAATAACGCACATCCATCCGGTCAAATACACCTGCATCTTCTATTCCGCTATGCTTCATCGGTATCTCCGCTATATCTGATTAGGATATGCTTCCAGCAATGTCGTCAATGCCTCATTCTCCTCCGGCCAGACTGCCACCACATCAACGCCGCGTCCCTCGGGCAGCGGTATGCTTCGCAGTTCCCCGCTTCCCTGAATCGCCTCTTCCGACAACAAACAGTAGCCCCGTCCCAGTTTCACATAACTGAGTTCTGTTCCGATATTCTCCACGACTTCAATGGTTCCGGTATCCAATCCCAGCATCTCCAGCGTATCCAGCGAATGCTGAAACATCGTCGGACTCTGGCTCTTTTTGATCAGAATACAAGGCTCATCCCGGAAATCTTCCCAGACGGGCTGTTCTTTCTTTCCCGGCAGAGATTTGGCAGAATAGATCAAGGCACCTTTCCGATAAAGCAGCTCTTTCTTTAAAAATCCGTCCGTCTCTTCCCAGGAAGACCCCAAAGTCAGCCACAGGTCAATTTTTCCTTTTCGGAGGTATTCATTTCCTTCTACAAAATTACATTTGTGCAGCACCAGTTTCTGCTCCGGTGCTGCCTCTCTCAGATATTCGTACAGGGCTGGAAGAAAATCATCCGAATAAACACCGTCAAAGCAGCCGATATTCAGCAATGGTTTCTGTGCCCGCCCTGCAAGGACCGCATTCTTCTTGGCATTTTCCAATTCTTTTAATATATTTTTCAGATCCTTCTGAAACTGCATGCCAGCTCTGGTCAGGGTGACCCCTCTGGCCTGGCGTTCAAACAGCGGCAGACCGATCTCCTGTTCCAACAACGTGATCTGTTTGCTCAGTGCAGGCTGAGAAATGTAGAGTGATCTTGCAGCCGCCGTGATATTGCCGTGCTCTGCCACACTCAGAAAATACGATATCTGTTCCAGCCTCATATATCCTTCCTCCCAATATGCAAAACTCCATCATTCTCTCAGGCAGTGCTTGCACTCCTACTTAATAAAAGTGGGCATATTCTCGACTGAGATAAAATCAGTTTACACTTTTTTCCCCTCAGACGCAATAAATCCCGGGGATATTTCCCCGGGATTGTATCTTTTCATCTGAAAAGCAACGTATTTATGCTTCTGTTTTAGTATGCGTTTTTGTAAGTTCTGTAAGAGAACAGTGCATCCGGACTGTCTAAGTTCATCTGGTTTCTGACCGGTGTCAGCTCGAAGGAAATGGTTCCTGCTGCCATGTTATAGTCAGTAAATACCGGGCGGCATCCCTGTTTCAGTGCAATATCCGGATAGTTTGCATCCAGATTTTTTCTTGCCTGATCCGGAACAAATGCCGGGATATTATCGATAACACCGTGAAGTCCCCATCCGATGGTTACGGATGTATCACTGTCATACTGTACACTTCCGCAATGACTTGCGATATGGTATTTTCCATTTTTGTCTGTCAGGTCAGTACCTTTGATCGCATTGTATACTTTTGCAGTTCCTTTTTTCTCATTGATGCTTACCTGTAAAGTACGTGTCAGTGTAGCAGGTGCTCCCGGATAAGTCGGAGATGTCAGGAACGGTCCGATACCTGTATGGTTATCGAAAACGCTGATCTGTGTATTGCCTGTGATCATGCCATTCTCATCTTTATTTGTATAGCGTGCAAAATGCTGTCCGAACGTCAATGCCTGGAATGCTACACCATTGTCATCGGTACGTGTAGAAGTATATCCCTCATAACCTTTCAGAGTGGATGCTTTACCGCCAAGAATCCAGTCGATCGCTCCTGTGTTAAAATCAAACTGGTAAACTGCACTCTGATCACGCATGGAAACAAGAATCTTATCTGTGTTTCCGTTTGCATCTAATGTATAATCCACACTGTTTACATGAACGTAATCCTTTACACCAGCTGCAAAGTTCTTCTGAACTGTCTGCTGTCCGATGGAAGTTGGAGCGCCGTCCAGTGTACTTTCGCTGTAATTGATAGACTCTACTGCGGAATCATATAATAATGGATAATCACCTGTGTTGATCTCTTTGATGACTTTTCCATCTTTTACTTCCTGGATGATGCCTACCCATACATACGCAGTGTTTCCACCGTCCAGACCTTTTACTGTCTCCGGAAGGTTGTCTGCCAGTACCGGTGTGTAGCTGAGGTTGATGTAATGATTTTTGCCAAGTACAACAAACTCATGCTGATCCAGATAACCCTGGCCATGGTAATGTTTCTCATCATCATTTGCTGCTAAAGTAGCTTCATCGATATCTGTATAGTTTTCATCCATTACAAGATAATATCCGCTGGAAAATCCGCCCATAGCGTTTCTGTATGTCGGCTCAAGCTCAATGAATGCTGTATAGTAACGACTTCCGTCAATGGCATCCTGAGCGGCAAAATTCTCTGCCATGTTTTCTGCTTTTACACCAAGTTCATCACGGTCATCTACTTTTACTTCATACTGCGGAATGTAACGGTAGTATACTAACTCACCCTCTGTATTTACACGAAGGAAGAAATGATCCAGTGCAAATGTATAGACACCTGCGTCAGATGCTTTTACACCATTATTTGTGATATCCATGCCCGGAAGCAGTTCATTGACGGTATGTACACGGTACTCTGTGCCGTCTGTCATAGTAACAGTGATCACTTCATCGCTTGGATCATCTGCATTGATGGCTGCCGGTGTGAATGAGACATTTCCGTCTGTTACTTTAATATCACTGTCTGCATTAGAACTTACTGCGGTTGCAACTTTGTTGTCACCGGTTGCATTCAGATTGATCTTGTGTCCTGCTACCAGAGCATTCAGACAGTAATCACCCTGAGATTTTCTGGATGCGGTCAGTACAACACCGGAAGCACCGTTCGCATCTTCTGCTGCGATGTCAATCTTTGCAGCTTCCGGATTTACCGGATATGCTTTCATCTGCTCTGCAATTTTCTCAGAATAGTCAAAATACTGAGCCGTGTTCTGCTTTGCATTAAGGTAATCAATATCTGCTACCAGCCCGTTATTCACTTTGCTGTTCTCCACTACATGGCCTTTGCCCTCTGCGTCCATGTAAGCGCCTGTGTAATTGAATGTTACGGCACCGTTCTCGATCATCCACTCACCGTTCTGGTTGCTTGCCAGACCGTTATAGCTGAAGTCTACTTTACCGTCTTTTAAGTAGAACCATCCATACTCATTGCTCTCGACGCTGTTGCAGCCAAAGTCTACCGCACCGTTTACGATTCTCCACCAGCCATACGGGTTCTGAGCAATTCCTGTATAATCGAAATCTACTTTACCGTTTGCGATCTTCCACCAGCCGTACTCGCTGTTTTCTACGCTGTTGCAGCCGAAGTCAACCATACCATTTACGATTCTCCACCAACCGTATTCATTCTGGGCAAGTCCGGTATAGGAAAAATCAATTTTTCCGTTTCTCACATACCACCAACCATACTCGTTCTGGGCAAGTCCGGTATAAGTAAAATCAATCTGACCGTTTTTCACATACCACCAGCCATATTCATTCTGTACCAGATTTGTACCGCTTGTCACTTTCTGTCCGTTGTTGTAATAATACCAGTTTCCGTTTGCCTCCTGCGCAAGTCCGGTATAACCGGCTGCCAGAGCAGTTGCGGATGGTGCAACTACACTTGTAAAAGAGAGACAAGCTGCTGCTGCGATCATTGCAGCACGTACTTTTTTGCTTCTCATAAAACCTTCTCCTCCTTTTTCCTTCGAACCCTATGTCCGTTGCTTATTATTATAAGTTGTTCACAAATTCTTCACAAATACATAAAAGCTATCCATCCATAACCGCAAGTTATGGATGGATAGCTTTTCTCAGTCTCTAACATCAATCGTATCTTTGTAAAATCCAACCGTTACGACCGTTCCTTCCCCTATTTCCGACTGTATCCGAATCGTATGCCCCAGTTTCTGTAATGCATCCCGGCACAGATACAGACCAATTCCTGTGGAACGTTTATCCTCATGTCCGTTAAACCCGGTGTATCCTTTTTCAAACACCCTTGGGATATCTTCACTGCGAATGCCAATGCCGGTATCCCGGATTTTCAACCAGATCTGTTGTGGTTCTTCCTGCACCTCAATCGTAAGCTCACCTCCCGGGGTATATTTGACCGCATTTGAAAGTAACTGTTCCAGCACAAAGGCAAGCCACTTTTCATCGGAGATAACGCTCACATTCGTTTTTTCATAATGTAACCGTATTTTTCGGCGGATCATAATCCTGGCATATTTGTGGATTACTTCACGAATCACGGTATCAAGCGATATCTGTTTCAAAATGTAATCATTTGAATTACTGTTAAGGCGTTGATACTGTAACGCCATTCCCACGTATTCTTCAATCCGAAACAGTTCCTCTTCCATATCTGTCAGATTTTGAAGCTGCTTTATATGATATTCTTCTGTCATCCTTTCACCGGACTCTGCGTTCTCCTGTTCGCCACGTTCCATCTGGAGTAAAAGCTGCAGTCCCGCAATCGGTGTCTTGATCTGATGCACCCACTTCGCATAATAATCTTTCATCTCCGACTGCTGTCTGGCCGCGGCACTGACCGCCAGCTGCCGCTCGATATTTGCATTTTCCGCAAGCTGTCCTAGCAGTTCCTCTGTCAAATCCTCCGTCTCCGGCAGCTTCAATTCCCCGGAAAACGGCTGTTGCAGTATACCTTTCAGATACCGCACTTTTCGGTAATAGCGGATATATGCCATGCATACGGCAGCCGCAATGATACACAGATCCAGTATTCCCGCATAGATCAGATCATCCCCTGTTCGGCCGATCAGGAACAGATATAATACATGCAGAAAAAACAACACTGCTGACAGAATCATCCACTCTATATTTCGTTTGACAAAACTTTTCCATGTTTTCATCCGATCCGGTACCCGATTCCTTTCTTCGTCAGAATAAATCCATCCAGTCCGACAGCTGACAGTTTTTTTCTCAGCCGGTTCACATTCACGGACAACGTATTCTCATCCACATAGGCATCGCTCTCCCATAGTTTCTCCATCAGTTCCTCCCTGCTGACAATTTTTTCCTTATGTTCCAGCAACGCATGCAGGATTTTCAATTCATTCTTGGTCAATTCCAGCTGCTGTCCCGCCCAGGTCAAAGTGGCATCCATGAGATTCAGTACTGCGCCTTTGTGCTCCATAATACTGCTGTTTCCCGCAAAATCATAACTTCTTCGCAGCAATGCCTGGATTTTCGCCGTCAATACTTCCAGATCAAAAGGCTTCGGTATAAAATCATCTCCGCCCATGTTCATTGCCATAACGATATTCATATTGTCTGCCACTGAGGACAGAAAAATCACCGGCACATTTGACACTTTGCGTATCTCAGTACACCAGTAATATCCGTTATAAAAAGGAAGCCGGATATCCATCAGCACCAGCTGCGGGTCAAAAGCAGCAAACTCCGTCATAACCTGACTGAGATTTTTTGCCACATGCACGTCATACTCCCATTTTTCCAGATGCCGCTTTATCATTTTTCCGATGGTTTCATCATCTTCCACACAAAAAATCCGATACATAACTGTTTCCTTTCCTTTTTTTTCCTATTGTAGCAGATTTTTACTTGCCGTGTAAAAAAAATATGGTATCATAATCTATACTATACCGCTCGTACAGACGTACACGGTACAAAGGAACATTTTTGTACCCGGATGCAGACAGGAGGCGTGCAACATGAGAAAAACAGAACATCATACAATAGAAGGTAACCGTAAGACAAAAAACAGTATCAAACGACTTTTCTTCTGTCTGCTGGCAATTTTTCTTCAGATTGCTTTTTTTCTTTCTATTATGAATCATCTGAATACACAGATGCCCTGGATCAATGCACTGACCAAAATTCTTGTTTTAATTCTTGTTTTATACATTTACAGCAAAAATAAAACATCATCCCTGAAAATGCCCTGGATCATACTGATTCTTGTCATGCCGGTGCTCGGTGTTTGTCTGTATCTGATGTTTCAGACAAACAAAGGAACCCGCAATATGCGCAAGCGTTATCAGGAAATAGATGCCATTTTGCTGCCATGCCTGCCGCCCAATCATGAGATTTCCCAGCAGTTAAAAAAGCACTGTGCACCTGCCGGAAGCATTTCCGATTATCTGTACCGCAACGCAGCCTACCCCGTTTATCAGAATACGGATGTCACTTATTATCCGGAAGCAGTACAGGGGCTGGAAGCACAGCTTGCCGATCTGGCAAAAGCAGAAAAATTTATTTTTATGGAATATCATGCTATTGAAAATGCTGACGCATGGCAGAAGATTCAGACTGTACTGGCAGAACGTGTACAGGCAGGTGTCGAAGTCCGCGTTTTTTATGATGACATGGGCTCCATCAGTTTTCTCAATCATGATTTTGCAAAACAACTGGAAGCTCTTGGCATTGCCTGCCGGGTATTTAATCCCTTTGTTCCGGGTGTTAATTTATTTCTGAACAACCGTGATCATCGTAAGATTACTGTCATTGATGGAAAAATAGGATTTACCGGCGGCTATAATCTGGCAAATGAATACTTTGGTTTTTCTCATCCCTATGGAGAATGGAAAGATACCGGCATCCGCCTAGAAGGAGATGCGGTCAGATCTCTCACCATCACATTTCTTGAAATGTGGAATGCAATCAAAAAAAATCTGCCAAGTGACCGTTCCTTTGAACCGTATCTGCCGGATGAACCGTATAAGGCAGTACAACACGGTTACGTCCAGCCTTATGCTGACAGTCCGCTGGATGATGAACAGGTGGGGGAAGAAGTCTATATCAGCATGGCAAATAAAGCAGAACATTACTGCTGGTTTATTACCCCCTATCTGATCATTACAGATGAACTGTCACACGCTTTGTCTCTGGCTGCCAAACGTGGTGTGGATGTCCGTATCATCACACCTGGAATTCCTGACAAAAAAATGGTATACAGTGTTACCCGCTCTTTTTATCATCAGCTGGTTTCTAGCGGTGTGCACATTTTTGAATGGACTCCCGGATTCTGCCATGCAAAAATGAGCATTGCCGATGATCGTATGGCTACCTGCGGTACCATCAATCTGGATTACCGCAGTCTGTATCATCACTTTGAAAATGGTTGTTTTATGGTGGATTGCCCGGCTGTCATGGATATAAAGCATGATTTCAGACATACATTTTCACAATGTCGGGATGTGACAGAAAAATACAAAACCGGACTCGGTGCACATCTGCGCCTTGGACAGTTAATCTTGCGGCTGTTTGCACAACTGCTGTGACACGATCAGAAAAAATACACCGCATAAGTAGATTACAGATATCCGCTTGACGAATGTGCACATAATACGGAAGTCCATTTATATTTTAGCAATTTTACAAAATACACAGATAGGATAAAAGAGGTTTTAATATGCATGTAGGAAAGAAAACACTGAAAAGAGAAAAATCTGCAATGACCCTGTCACTGTATGGCAGCCTGGTCTTTGCCATCGTAGAAATCGGGATGGCTGTTTTTTCCGGTTCTCAGGCAGTTCTTCTGGATGCAGTTTACGACAGCGTCGAATTTTTTATGATGCTTCCATCCATTTTTCTGATTCCGCTGCTCTACCGTCCTTCCAGCGAACAGCATCCCTTTGGATATACCCAGATAGAGACCGGGTTTGTAGTAGTGAAAGGTGCTATTATGGCAGCGGTTACCTTTGGATTGATTTTTAACAATATTCATCTATTACTGCACGGCGGACATAAAGTATCCTTTCACACGATTTCCGCCTTTGAGCTTTTTGCCTGTCTCCTGAGTCTGACCGTGGCTATCTGCCTTTATTTCAAAAACAAACATATGAGTTCACCACTGGTGAATATTGAATTGCAGACCTGGAAAATTGACTGCGTGGTATCCCTGGGAATGGCGGTGGCATTTCTGCTCCCGATCATCGTCCCCTTTGCATGGTTTCAGCGTCTGACACCGTACCTGGATCAGATCATCACCATCATATTGTCAGCCTTTATGCTGCCGACACCGATCAAAACAGTCATCACCGGCCTCCGTGATCTGATGCTGTGGCCACCGGAAGCAGAGACCGTTGATGATATCAAAGCCACTGTGGAACCAATCATTGGCGGCTATGGGCATAAAAACCTGTATTACGACATTGTCCGTACCGGTCGAAGACTCTGGATCAGTGTATACATCACCTTTGATAAAGACATTATCTCACTGTCAAAATTCCAAATCCTGCAAACAAAATGCATTGCTGCCCTGGCAGAAAAATATCAGGACTTTTATTTTGAATTGCTTCCCGATATTCAGCTGGACAGCATGGATGAAGAGAAAATCAAAGCGCAAACTGAGGAAAATACCTGATTTATGATTTTACATCTTCATACTGATTGGACTGCAAAATGATTTTTATCGTATGGTATACACAGCGTTTCAGTTCCCGGATATCCAGCGTTCCATCCTTCAATGCCTGACGGATGCTCGCATGATCCCGCATATCTCCCGGCATTACCATATCGTTTCCGGCTTTCATACAGCCTGCTGCCGTACACTCACCGGCGGTGGAATCTGTCGTTGTCGTCCAGTCTGTCATGATCGCACCTGCAAATCCCCATTCATCCCGTGCCGCTTTCGTACAGATATCGTAATTGTTTGCCGCATGCACACCGTTAATCAGATTATAGGACGTCATCATCGCCATCGGCTGGGCACTGCGGATCGCTGTTTCAAATCCTTTCAGATAGATTTCGCGCAATGTCCGTTCAGATAAGATCGAATCGGAACCCATACGGTTATCTTCCTGATTATTGCATGCAAAATGCTTAATGGTCGTACCACACCCAGGTATTGACTGTACGCCCTGTGTCATAGCTGCTGCCATACTTCCTGCCAGCAGCGGGTCTTCTGAATAATATTCAAAATTTCTGCCACACAGTGGATTTCTGTGTATATTCATGCCTGGTGCCAGCCAAAGTGTCACTTCAAATTCATTCATTTCTCCGGCGATCATCCTGCCAAGTGTATGCATCAGTTCCAGATTCCAGCTCTGCGCCAGCAGTGTTCCCACCGGAATTGCAGTGCAATACTGATGATATACGATTCCCTTCGATTCCTTCGGCTCCGCAAAATATCCGTTTTCAAATCCATCCAGAAAATCTCCGCCATCGATACTGCCGTCTTCTCTGACCTGATACTCACTACGCAGACGCAATCCCGCCGGGCCGTCTGCCAGCACGATGCTCGCCACATAATACGGAGCTTTTTCAGCCACAGTGACTGTCTCTGCCGCTGCCCCCGGAACCGTCTGTCCCGCAGAGCCGAGTGCACTCGCTCCCTGATCTTTCGCCGGATCTCCGGTTGCTAATGCAATCAATTCTTCTGTGGAAAGCTGATCCACGATTTCACCTGCTCTGCCTAGATACTGATCCTGTAATTTCTCATAAACTACCGTCTCTGTCGGCAACTCTTTCGCAGAAATCTGTACCTTCGGCAGTTTCCGTTCTTCTGCCTTCCGCAGCCATGCTGTCTGTTTTTCTTCCAGCTTTGCTTTATCCGGCTGAAGCTCTTCCAATGATTCTTTTAATGGACAGATATGTTCACACTGCACGAGTACTTTCGTCTCATCCAGCACAAAGGTGCCACAAAGGGCCGCGGTAGATAACGCATTTCCCACCCAGATACCGTAAGTACCTGTCTCCAGCAGCCATGCCGCCTGTTCCTCGGAATAGGAGGCCAGCTGGTACAGATCCATGCTCAGTGTAAGTGACTGCGTCTCCCCCGGTGCCAAAAGTTTTGTTTTTCCAAAAGCTGCCAGACGACGGAATTCTTTTGGCAGTTTTCCCTGTGGGCAGGATACATACACCTGAACCACTTCTTTTCCGGAATACGCTGCACCAGTATTTATCACATCCACAGAGACTGACAGTGTTGGTTTTCCCTGTGCGGATATCTGCTTGGAAATACCGGTTACTTTTAGGTCAAATTCTGTATAAGACAAACCATATCCAAAACTGTAACGCACCGGAACGTCAAACGTATCAAAATACCGGTAGCCTACATAGATGCCTTCCCGGTATTCTTCCCGGTAAACATCTCCACTCTTGTGACTAAAATATGCAGCATTCGGATAATCCATATAATCCAGAGTCCAAGAATCCACCAGCTTTCCGGAAGGAGTCACTTTTCCGGAGATTACGTCTGCCAGTGCATTACCGCCCTCCTGTCCGGCCTGCACAAACTGCAGGACCGCTGTGATATTCGGAAATTCATCCGTAAATGCAAGGTCAATCAGTCCACCGGTATTTACCACCAGAATGACTTTTTCATAGGCTTCACATAATGCCGCGATCTGTGCCCGTTCTTCCTCTGTAATATAATAATCTCCTGCTTCATCCCGGCGGTCTGCATTTTCTCCTGCGATCCGGGCGAGCACATACATAGCGATTTCCGCCCCATCTTCCTTTGCCGCTGCTTCATCTATTGCTGCTCCTGCCGGCATGGAAAACGGAGTCGTGGAATATGCTTCAAAAAAGTTTCCGTTACATTCCTCTGTCAGTTTTCGGAAAATTTCCGACTTCCAGCTCTCCCGAGCCTGGATGTAGCAACTGTCATATCCGTCCAGCCATTCCACACTGGTGATCTCATATCCGGCATTTTTCAGACCATCATAAATATTGACATTGTACCGGTTGTTCACATCTCCGGATCCGGTTCCACCCTTGATGGTACGCACCGCTCCCGCACCATACAGACCAATCTTTGTCCCCGGCTTCAACGGCAATGTCTGCGCTTCATTTTTTAATAACACAAAACCTTCCGCCGCCGCTTCTCTCGCAAGAATAGCATTGTCTTTTTCGCGCTGTGACATTACTGTGGATGTGGTTCCTACATATCCTCTTTTTCGCAGTTTCATGATAACCCTCTCCTCATACGATTTCTGTTTTCCGATTTCTAAATTTTTTCATCTATAAAGAAAGCGCAACTATGCCGAAGCATACTTACGCTCTCTACTGTATGCCATGCACACACTATTTTTCGATTTTTCACCTTTCTTATTTTGTGCCGAAAATACGGTCTCCGGCATCACCAAGTCCCGGGCAAATGTATGCATGATCGTTTAACTCACGGTCAAGCTGTCCGATATAAATCTGTACATCCGGATGCGCCTCATGCAGTCTCTTGACACCTTCCGGTGCAGCGATGACAAACATACACTTGATATTTTTTCCGCCATGCTTTTTGATATAATCTACTGCTGCAACAGCGGATCCACCGGTTGCAAGCATCGGATCTACGACAACGATAAGACGCTGGTCGATCGGATCCGGCAATTTGCAGTAATACTCATGCGGTTCATGGGTCTCCGGATCGCGGTACAGACCGATGTGTCCGATCTTCGCAGACGGAACCAGTGTAGTCACACCATTTACCATACCCAGTCCTGCACGAAGTACCGGTACGATGGCAAGCTTTTTGCCGGAGATCATCGGACTCATGCATGTCTCAATCGGTGTCTCAATCTCCACATCCTCGGTCGGCAGATCACGAAGTGCCTCATATCCCATCAGCACTGCGATTTCCTCGATCAGTTTACGAAACTCATTTGTTCCTGTATGTTTGTTCCGGATCATTGAAATTTTGTGCTTAATCAGCGGATGATCCATTACATATACATTTTCCATTTTTTCCATTGAAAAAACCTCCTAATAACACTTCTCATTTCTTCAAGAATAACGGATTCACAGTTATAAGTCAACCGAAATCATTGTAATTCCCTTGCTCTCTCTAAGAATTTCCGTTATACTGATTTGTTAGAGTCTGATATTAAAATTGCTTTGCAGGATTGCAGAGATGCACAGGGGAATATATCATGCATTGCATGACGTACATCTCGCAGCAAGAATGCCGAGGGCATTCTTGAATGTCAGATTTATAACTATCAAATCATCATAAAATAGGAGAATGTATTTATGAAAACAAACGAAAACGGCATCTATGATGCAAGAACGCTTGGCCTTCCGAAAATGCTGATTCTTGGTCTTCAGCATATGTTTGCCATGTTCGGTGCAACGATTCTCGTTCCGGTACTGGTAAACACGTATTTCCACGGCGAAGGTTTATCCATTCAGGTCACACTGTTCTGTGCCGGAATCGGAACGCTGCTCTTCCACCTGATGACCAGATTCAAAGTACCGGCATTTCTCGGTTCTTCTTTCGCCTTTCTGGGTGGTTTCCAGACAGTCGCAAATCTAGACACAGGCATCTTTGCAGACATGAGCTACGGTGAAAAACTTCCTTACGCATGCGGCGGTGTACTGATTGCCGGACTGCTCTACCTGCTTCTGTCCCTGATCATCAAAGTTATCGGTGTACGACGCGTTATGCGTTTCCTGCCGCCGGTTGTAACCGGACCGATCATCATCTGTATCGGACTGAGCCTTGCACCTTCCGCGATCTCCAATGCATCCACCAACTGGCCATTGGCTCTGATCGCACTTGCCACTGTTATTATTTTCAATATCTGGGGCAAAGGTATGTTCAAGATCATCCCGATCCTCATGGGAATCATCGTATCCTATGTGGCAGCACTGATCATGAACGCTGCCGGTATGACATGCGCAGATGGGAGCGCCATCTTAAACTTCAGCGGTGTGGCTAATGCAGCTATCGTTGGTGTACCACAGTTTTTTCTCTGTAAATTCAATATCACAGCTATCCTTGCCATGGCACCGATCGCTATTGCATCCATGATGGAACACGTAGGAGACATTTCTGCTATTTCCGCAACGGTAGGAGAAAACTTTATCGAAGATCCGGGACTTCACCGCACACTGCTCGGAGATGGTCTGGCAACTGCCCTCTCTGCGTTAATCGGTGGACCGGCAAATACAACTTACGGAGAAAATACCAGCGTACTGGCGCTGAGCCGCGTATATGATCCGAGAGTCATCCGTCTGGCAGCCTTCTATGCGGTTATCCTCAGCTTCATACCAAAAATGGCAGAGATTATCAGTTCTCTTCCGGCAGCCATCATTGGCGGAATCAGCTTTATTCTCTATGGAATGATCTCCGCTGTCGGCATTCGAAACGTTGTGGAGAACAAAGTAGACCTGACAAAATCCCGTAATCTTGTCATCGCAGCATGTATCCTGGTCTGCGGTCTCGGTTTTTCAAATGGTCTGACTTTCCATATCGGCAGTACAGCCATCACACTGACCAGCCTTGCTCTGGCAGCTATTGTTGGTATCGTGTTGAATGCGATTCTTCCTGGAAATGAATATCAGTTTGAAAGTTCTTCCAAAAAAAGATAATCTATTAAAATGCACACGAATAATATCTACACGAAGTACTTTTATCTGATAGGAAAATCGATGTAGTTTCCTGTCAAATGCAAGAAAGTGTGCTATCACACACTCTCGCGGACAAAAGCATCAACAGCACATCTTTCTTGTCCGCGCCGAGCACGCTTGCGAAGCAATCATTTCTTCTCGTGCGAGTGTGCATTGTTTGCACGAAGTGCTTTTATTTGATAGGAAATTCAACGTAATTTCCTATCAAATAAAAAAAGTCGCTGACCATTCATCTATTGAACGGTCAACGACTTTTTCTATCATACTATACTGGGATTCAGGCAGAAAAACACCAAAATCTTGTTTACACATTCTAATATTTATTTTCTTACTTCCAGTTTTTGCTTCTCTTTCGCATATTCCATAAGCTGCCGGTTGGCTTCATTCAGTGGGCCAAATTTTTCCGGATCCAGTGTACAAATACACGATTCACACTGATCGATCCATTTTTTTGCATCTGCGATCTGGGATTCTTCCAGCGGATAAAATGCCTTCTGAAAAATAACTTCCGTCGCCAGTGCACGGGCAGTCTGATATTCCATATCATTTTCCTGCAAAATACCTGCCACAAAAGGGATACTTTGCCGCTGCAGACGATTATATACGGCGATACCGCTTCCGCCTCCGCCTATAACAAACACTTCAGGTGTACCCCTGGAAGGATTCAAAAACACTTCTCCGGTAACTGGGTCAAAACTGGTATCAGACACGCCATACAATTTCTGCACATACGTACCTGCAAATATTTCCTCCGGTGTACCAATGCGGTCGATGTGATCTCCTTTTACACAGGCAATTGTATCCGACACTTTCTGTGCCAGATCCAGTTCATGTAAGGACATAATAATTGCTAAATTCCGATCTCTGGCAAGCATGCGGATATTTGCCAGAATATCCAATTTAAATCCCATATCCAGATAAGATGTTGGCTCATCCAGCAACAAGATATCTGTATCCTGACAAATCGCTCTGGCCAACATCAGACGCTGCCGCTGTCCGTCACTCATTTTTCGGAAATCCTGATCCTGCACATCCTGTGCATGTACTAACGCAATGGCCTCATCGACTTTCGCCCAGTCATCCTCTGATAAAATACCAAATTTTCCGGTATACGGATAACGTCCGGATGCCACCACATCCCTGCCGCTGAGCAGCTCTGTCTGCAGTCGTTCCGTCATAACCATAGAAAGAGTTCTGGCAATTTCACTGTCCCGCATATTGCTCATGGATGTATCTCCGATATACACCGCACCGCCCAATATTTTCAACTGTTTTGTTATTGTTTTTAATATTGTAGATTTTCCGGCTCCATTTGGTCCGATCAATGTCAGAACCTCTCCGGATTTCACACGCAGATTTACATTTTTTATCAGCGGATGTTTGTCATATCCGACTACTAAATTTTCTGTTCTCAGTTCCATCATCTGTTCCCCTGCTTTCTCAGCATTGCCGCAATAACAACCGGTACCAAAAATACTGCCGTCACGGAGCTGATACTGATTTCTGTCGGTGCAAATAGTGTTCTTGCAATTCCATCACAAAACAATGTGATTACAGCGCCAAACAGAAAACATCCCGGAATCAGAATAATCGGCTTTGCTGTTTTGGTCATCAGTTTTACCAGATGCGGCACTGCGATACCCACAAAAGAGATCGGTCCCGCAAAAGCAGTGACGCAGGCAGAAAGCATACTGGAGAGCAGGATGAGCCCGATACGCAGAAGCTTCACGTTCACGCCCATATTTCTTGCATACGTTTCCCCCATCTGGTAAGCCCCAATGGGTTTCGCAAGCAAAAAGGTAATGACTACACCAACCGCAACTATCACAACTATCATCTGCACATTTTCCCAAGTCATTCCTGAAAAGCTTCCCAGTGACCAGTTATGCAAATTGACGATATTGGAATCATCTGCAAAGGTTACACAGAAATCTGTAATGGCGGAACAAATATAACCGATCATAATACCGCAAACCACCAGCAATGACATTTTCGACACTCGAAAGGAGATCAGCAGTACAAAACCCATGGCAATCAGGGAGCCTGCAAATGCCGCAATTACCATTCCGGCTGAATTCAATGCAACTCCTCTCTGCAGGCAGATGATCATAGTCATTGCAACTACCAGTTTTGCACCGGAAGAAATACCCAGCACATACGGACCTGCGATTGGATTCTGAAAAAAACTCTGAAGCAGAAAACCGGATACAGACAATGCGCCTCCTAACAGGATTGCTGCTGTAATACGCGGCAGACGGATTTTCCAGATAATCTGATACAACGTGGAATCACTGCCGCCTTTTCCAAACATCGCAAAAAAATCTCCCAAAGACATATTGACACTGCCTACCCCTACATTCCACAGAAAGAGGGCACACAATGCACAGACAAATATTATAAATGCTATCGTATACCGTTTTTTCACTTTTTCAACTTCCTTTACCTTCTCTTTTCAGCGTATTTCCGGCAATATTTCTGCTTGCAATTTACAAAATCTGCCGTTTCCGGTTGAAAAATCGCTGTTTGTCATTATTTTAATTTCTGGATAAACCGGTAATCTGTATCACCACTATCCGTCAGAATCTTGTTCAGATCTTCGATAAAATCACAGGTCGCACTTGTTTCCTGGTAAAAATTGCCGCCCGTGGTATAGACATCACCGGACTGAACTGCTTTAAAATCAGCAAACAGACTGTTTTTTGCGATCAGCTCATCCACGGAATTCAGTTCGCCCTCAATGGTTCCATTATAAATCAAAATATCTGCATCTTTCTCTGCCACATAAAAATCCTCCATCTGCATTTTCAATGTGGAAAGTGCATTATCCTCTTCTTCCAGATATCCGTTCAGGGAATATACACCTCCTGCCAGATCGATCATGGAAGATACATAATCATTCGGTTTGCGGACGGTGATCGTTCCATCTGATGATACCGCAAAAAATGCCACGGTCTTTCCTGTATTTTCTTTTTCCAGAATCGGCTGTACGCGTTCTACCTGTTCCCGGAAAAATGCCGTTCCACTCTGCTCCTGATTAAACAGCACACCAAAGAGCCGGATCCACTCCAGTCGTCCCAGCGGATGCTTCTCATAACTGGAACGCTCGATCAGAACCGGAATTCCAAGTTCTTCCAATTTTTCCTTAACTTCCGGATTATGCAGGATCATACTGTTTTCAATGGCAAATTTGCACCCCTGCCCAAGCAGAAGTTCATAGTCCGGTGCATTGTACTTTCCAGCATATACCAGTTCCCCTGCTTTCATGGCATCTGCTGCTTCCTGCACATACCAGTCCTTTTCTTTTAACCCGGTAAACTTAATACAGGAAAGTGCTCCTGTCTTACATACGAGATCCATGACTGCGCTGGAAACGAGATATCCATCTGTCAGCGGCTGCTGTAGCACCACGATGTCTGATGGCACATCCGCCGGCACGGACACGCCTTTCGGGACAAGCAAATAACGACCGCTATCAACGATCGTTATCAGTTTATATGCTCCATATTGTTCTATGCTGAACTGATCGGCATATGCCAGGTTCATATGTCCCTCACAGTTCAGCTCATTGAAGCTTGTGGTTTCCGGAAAAGAAAATACAAGCGTATATTCAATTTCATGCGGTGTGCTCATTGCAGTGGTATCCCCGATTACCTCCATCTCACATGGAACTCCTGTGATCGGGAAGGTGAACGTTGAATTTCCGCCCTCATTTTCATTGAGATATTTTTCATCATCTACAATCATATAATCATAATATGTACTGCTCCATACAATCGTGGCCATCGCCTGACCATCCGTCACCGTCACAGTTGCCACGGAATCTACCGTAGCACGGCCGCTGCCGCCCTGCAGTTCCACATTGACAGAATACATTCCATCTTCCAGCATCGTTGTATCGGCACCCGCCTCCTTGCCGGTATCCTCCTGCGCTTCCACACTGGATCCTGTACCGGAAGTATCTGCCGGTGATTTATTTTCCTTCGTCCCGCATCCGGAAAATGCGGTAATACCTATCATGACAGCTAAAATAACTGCCGCTATTTTTTTCTTTTTCATTTGTTGAGAAATCCCTCTACTCTACTTTCTGCGGATCTGATACGCTGACCTTATGATCATACCAGGTTCCCTTTGTTCCAAGAAGTGCCAGATCAAACTCCTGATTCAGTGCTTCTACTGGGACATCAAATCCATACACTTCCTCTGTAGATCCGTCACTGTAAGTAACAGTATCTGTAGTAGGCTGTAAAATCTCGGCTCCATCCTTCTGAGCACCCTCTGCTGTTCCCACAAACAGATTCACAATGTGCTTGGATGTCAGACTGACATGAATCGTCATCTTTCCATTTTCTACCGTTAAGGTGCCACGTCCGTCATTTGCCTCGTTAACATGAAACATGCTGCTGTCTGTATTAAATTCAGCATCGTATATACCATCTTCCAATGCCGGTATCTGTACGTCATCCGAAGGCTGTTGTGCTTCATCAGCAGTATCCTTCACAATTTCATCCTGCGCGCTCGTATCCATGCTGTTTTCTTCCGCTTTTGTACTGTCTGCTGCCGGCTGTGCATTATTTCCACAACCACCAAGCATGCCAACTGCCAGTGCAAATACTGCTGCTAATACTGCAATTCTTCTTTTCATATTTCCTTTCTCCTGTGAACAACTTTTCTATATCCACATATCAAAAACTTAACTGTATTTTTTCCATACGCAACTCACAGCAGGAACGAAAAAATCATTCCTGCTGTGAGATTGGATATCATTTTTTACTTTTTACTACGCTATGTATCTCTTATTTACCTAAAGAATCAATAGCTGCTTTTGTATGATCCACATAAATCTGCTGAACAGCCTCAATCTCACCTAAACCGGCAATCTGTGTATCAACTTTATCGAAGTTTCCGCTTGCTGTAAACATACTCTTCCAAGAATCATCATCATCGCCTGCCATATCATTGTTTGCATGATCGCCAGCAACAACCATTAATGGTCTTAAAATAACATTTTTATATCCAGCTGCTTTTACTGCTTCAATAACTGCTTCACAAGCTGTCTCTTCCGGCTCACCCTCTACAGTTCCGACAAATACGTTATCGTATCCAAGTGCTGCCATCTGGGAAGCCATCTGGCTGTAGCTTACTTTTGCTGTATGAGATGTTCCATGTCCCATAAATACGAATGCTGTACTGTCAGCTTTTACTGCTTCCAGAGAATCATATCCGGCATCTTTTACTGCTTCTGCTGTAATATCCTCAGCTACTTTTGCTTTGTCTTCATTTACAACTGTTGCATCTGCTCCTACCTCACCAAGTAACGGTTCAGCAACTGTTACAGATTCAAATTTATCTTTATAATTATCAAGTGCCTCTACCAGTTCATCATACTCAGCACCATGCATTAAGTGAGTTGGCTGAACAACCAGGTTCTTTACACCATTATCAATAGCTCTCTGAAGTGCCTGATCTACATTATCGATTTTTTCACCATCTCTTGCCTGTACATGGTTAATGATGATCTGTGCCGTGAATGCTCTTCTTACAGACCAATCAGGATTTGCTGCCTGAATTGCTTTCTCGACACCACCGATGTCTGCTACACGGCTGTCATTGAAAGATGTACCAAAACTTACAACAAGAATCTCATTTTCTCCAATCTCATCCTGATTCAGCGGATCATCTTTGGACGCATCACCTGTATCTCTTCCGAAATAATCCGGATCAGCATTTTCACCTTCTACTAATTCTTTCTGAGCATCTGTCAGTTTATCCCATGCAGCTTTTGCAGCCTCACACTGCTCATCTGTCTTGTCTGTTCTTTCCTGTACATAGATCGCATCGATCAATGCAGCTACTTCATCCGCTTTCGCCTGATCGGAATCTTCCTCTGCTGCACTTGTCTCACCTGCTGCACTGACTGCATTGTCTTTTCCTGCATCTGCACTGTTGTTGTTTCCACATCCGCCAAGCATTCCAACTGCCATAGCGAATACTGCCACTAAGGCAATCATTCTCTTTTTCATCTCTTCTTCTCCTTTGAGTATCTATTATTCTTCACAGGGTACGGTTCTCCCGATACCAGACAACCGGCAGGTTTCCTGACTGAAAGATCATTGCACCGCTTCCGCCTTCCCAACACAGATCTGTTAATCCGCATCAGTGACCAGTATTCGAATCGGTACTCCTTTATCACAGTGATGGATTCGTACAGGATTTACACCTGTTTCCCTTTTAACCATCCGTCGTTTTTCCTGTAACCAAAAATAACCCTCTGCTGCTCCAATCGTAGTTAACAGCGTTGGATTATTTTTCTTACAAAACTGCCGACTTCCGGCACCTTTTATCTCTTTCTATGAACTTAAAAATATCTTAACATATCCGATAAAAGATTTCAATATCTGAACGCACACTTTCTCCATCAAACTACATACTTGTACACTTCGGACTTACACCTCTGCTGTCGATCCTGACCACAAGAATTTTTCTTAATGACAGCTGTGGCTTCCACATCCATGCTCGCCACATGTATGTCCTTCCCCGTGGCTGTGCTCGTGGTGAGAACACTTAACATTTGGATTATAATCCAGTGTTTCATTAATAAAAGCTTCCACTGCCTTATCCGCATCTCCGGAAACTCCTCCGAAAAGCTTAATTCCTGCTGCCGCTAACGCAATCTGTGCACCGCCTCCGATTCCGCCACAAATCAGAACATCTGCATTCAATGCATTAAGAACTCCCGCCAATGCACCATGTCCGCTTCCATTCGTATCTACTACTTCTGAATATACTACTTTTCCTTCCTCTACATCGTAAATCTTAAACGCCTCTGTGTGTCCAAAGTGCTGAAAAATCTGTCCGTTTTCATATGTTACTGCTATTCTCATTATACTCTCTCCTTTTTCCACTGCATATTTTTGATAAAGTTCCTGCTTGTAACATCCTCCAAGATTACAGTTACTTCCCTGACCATCGCAGATTCTGAAATCCCCGCCTTCAATTCTGAGTGGATGTCCGTCAATAAGTGCATCTGCTATTTTCTTTCTGGCAATCTCGTAAATTCGCTGAACCGTTGTTCTTGCAATCTGCATAGATTCAGCACACTGCTCCTGACTATAACCTTTCTTGTCCAAAAGACGGATTGTCTCATACTCATCGACTGTCAGAACAATGGGAGTTTTTTTCTCATAATCACCTGTCGGAAAAAATTCCAGAACATTCGGGAAATGGCAGACTTTTCTGCATTTTACTGGTCTTGGCATAAACTGCTCCTTTTTGCTTTTCTTATATAATAGTGCAATTACGGGCATATGTCAATAACATATCTGACATATACCCATTTCAATTATAGTTTTTTAGCTTATTATAGTTTGTACTGACAAGTACATTTCTGAAATACCACGCATTTTCCAAAATCAGTGTCCTTCTTTCTTCCTTTACATATATTTCATAATAGTCGGCAATAATACATTCATATCTATTGGTTTTGCAACATGATCATTCATGCCACTTGCCAAAGCCATCTTCTTATCTTCTTCAAACGCATTTGCTGTCATTGCAACAATTGGAATCTGCGATTTGTTACCGTCTTTCAGTTCTCGAATTCTCCTGGATGCTTCATATCCGTTCATAATCGGCATCTGAATATCCATCAGAATCAGACTGTAGTAATTTTGCTTTGCTTTGTTAAACATATCAATACATGCAACGCCGTTCTCCGCTCTTTCTATCATGATTCCCTCTTCCGTCAAAAGTTCCGTTGCAATTTCTGCGTTCAAGTCATTATCTTCTACCAGAAGAACCCTTTTTCCTTCCAGTTTTTTGATATTCAACTGACCGTCTGCATGTTTCGGATTCCTTTCTTCCGCATTTGCTATTTTTAATGGAAGCGTGATTGTAAAAGTAGAACCTGCTCCCGGTTTGCTCTGAACTGTGATCTTGCCATTCATTAAATCCACCAGTTTCTTCACGATTCCCATGCCAAGTCCGCTACCTTCTATTCCGCTGTCTGACGAAGATCGTTCCTGTGAAAATGATTCAAAAATATGTTTTTGGAATTCTTCTGACATTCCGATTCCGTTGTCTGCTATGATAAACTCTAATACACTCCAACCTTCTTTTTCGCCGGGATATTGGTTCAATGTACAGCTTATGTTACCGCCTTCACCCGTGTATTTCACAGCATTACTCAAAATGTTAATCGTAATTTCAGATAATCTTGCATCATCCATATACAGGTATGGATATCGAATGTTCTTATTGACTTTCAGTGTTTGATGTTTTTCTTCTATCGGTTTCCTAAACATATCAATACATAAATCAAAGTTTTTAGAAACATCTGTTATTGTTTCATCCAGCGTTGCTTGGTTGTTTTCGATTCGTGCTAATTCAAGAATGTTATCAATCAAATGCAGCATTTTCTTTCCGCACAATAATATTTTTTCAAAGTAATCCTCTAATATAGTTGGCTCCTTTAAATGTTTCTCTCCCAATTCTGCATATCCAATGATTGCATTCATAGGGGTACGAATATCATGAGACATATTAAACAGAAATGTTGATTTTGCTTTATTAGCTGAATCGGCCAGTCTTACAGCTTCCTGCAACAGTTTTTGCTGTTTCTGCTCATTTTCTTTTTGCTTCTTATATACAGAATATCCACAGGTACATAATATTAACAAAATACACGCTGTAATGCATCCCAATACAATACTTAACTTATTCGTCTTCTCAACCATTCCATACGCTTTCTGCATATCCATTTCTATGCAGAAAGCACCTATCACTTCATTAGATTCATCTTCCGCTGTCACAGGATAACAGGCTGTAAAAATAGGTCCCCATGTTGTATCAACAATATCCTGAGAATATACTGTTTTTCCAGAAAGTGCTTTTTCTATATAAGGAACCATCTCCTTTTCAATCGGATCTCCTGGATGTCTGACGTCACCAGCCGATGGATCCAGTCCGTCTACAACGTAAATCAATCTACCGTCTTCATTTCTGGTTGCTGTGTAAATATATCTCGTAGAATTCAGTGTTCTGATTTCATTCATATATGTCGACATATTCTTGAATAGTTCTGTATTCTCATCAGCTTTACTTTTTATTTCATTAAAATCTTTTCGTCCCAGTCTGTCATTTACCAGCTTATGAACCGCATCTGCACTGGAAATATCTCGTTCAATTTCTGTTTTCAGAGCAGTTTTGGTATATGCTTGTTGTAAAATAAAAGTATATGCAACAACAAACAAAATCACCATTGCTAGAAGGAATACCAACTGTCCCTCAAAAATTTTCCAATGATTTACCGGATTTTGATCTTTTCTTTTTTGTTTTATATAGTTATTTTTCATCATCGTATTTCACATGCCTTTTGCCTCATAATCATTCATGACAGGCATTTTGCTTTCTCAACTCTTCGCTTATGGTCTGCTTAATTTTTTCATCATCCAACGGCTTTGCAAGATGTGCGTTCATTCCTGCTTCCATACACCTTTCGGCATCTTCCCTGAATGCATTTGCAGTCATAGCAATGATAGGGATTGTTTTTGCATCTTTCCGTTCCAGGTCTCTTATTGTTCTTGCAGCAGTAAGACCATCCATCACCGGCATCATAACATCCATTAAAATAACATCGTATGTTCCCGGTTCGGAAGCTTCAAAATGCCGAACAGCTTCTAACCCATTGTTCACTGTTTCTACTTTAGCTCCATTTTCCGTCAGCATAAATTCTGCTATTTCCACATTCAGCTCATTATCGTCAACCAGCAATACCCGGATATCTGATATATCTGCATCAAAATCTTCTTTTTCTTCTGGCCGTGCATTCGTATCAATTTTAAATGGAAGTATTACAGTAAAACAGCTTCCTTCACCAAGCTTGCTTTCAACAGTTATGGTTCCGCCCATCTTTTCTACAAGTTGTTTCACAATAGGCATTCCCAGACCTGTCCCATTATAATCAGAACGTGGGGAATTATCTGCCTGTACAAATGGAGTAAACAATTCATTTTTTATAAATTCTTCTGACATTCCAATTCCATTATCTTTTATTTTAAATTCACATGTTATGTGATCTTCTGATCTTTCAATCGTTCTCATACTCATGTAAATAAAACCATTCACCTTATTGTACTTCATACTGTTTGTAAACAGATTCATCAATATTTTTTTCAGATGAACTGCATTGCTCCAAACATATATACCACTGTAATCATCATGTTCTCCTATAACATGAAGTCCTTTTTCTTCTGCCTGAAAAGATAGTGACTCCGTGATTTCCTGACATACCTGATCCAGATTGATGGATTCATCACCAAAAACCACTGTATCTGATTCTAACTTTGCCATATCTAAAACATCATTTATCAATGATAGTAGCAGCTTCGATGACTCATGTATTTTATTCATGCAATCCTTTGCCCTCTCAGCATCATTTCCGCTTTTCTCAAGAATCGTAAGCATGCCAATAATACCATTGATCGGTGTTCTGATATCATGAGACATATTATTTAAAAAGGAGGTCTTAGCCTTATTGGCACTCTGTGCTTCTACAAGTGCATTTTGTAATTCCTGCTGTTTTTCTTCAAGCTCCTGATTCAGCTTCAATGCCTGCTCAGCAGACTTCTTGGATTTTTCTTCCGCACGTTTTGATTTTTTCAAAGAATCAAGAATTATACACAGGACAACAAAAATAGAGATTCCAACTATGAGTGAGACAGCCAGTAAATTGTCCTGAATAAAATCCTTCGCTGTAACTTTTCGTGAGGAAGCATTATACGAAACTACTGCACCTGAAAATTGAGTTGTAGGCATAGATGTCAGTGTTTTATTCAGAATGGACAAAAGAACCGGTTCTCCCTGCTGAACAGCAAATGAAACATCATCTTCTTTTGTCAGGAAAACGCTATGAAGCTTATTATTTTTCAAATAGTCTGAAACAGTACCTGAATTGCTTACAATACAATCTGCCTCCCCTTTCTGCATTGCTTTTACTGCTGCATCTGATGTCTCATATTCCATAACCTCCCATTGTGGATAATTGTATGAAAGATATGCTTTCAATACAAAATTATCTTTTTCAACAGCAACTATATTCTCTTTATTCTCATCAAAAGAATCCTTTGCCGTAATTGCTGCCATATTGAGAGTCAACAGCGTATCCGACAAATCAAATCCATTTGTTTCCGCAAAGTATGGATTCTGGTTTGCGTGAAAAATCAGGTCTATTTTTCCATCCTGCAATGCCTGAAGCAGTTCACTTCTTGTATCATATCCATTTAATTCAAATTCCAGAGTCTGACCTTGCAGACAATTTTCTGCAAGATCCACATAATCTGTGATAACACCTGTCAATTTACCTGTTGATGAATCTACACTACTGATACCTCCATCCTGATTCAGATACCCTATCCTGATTGCTCCATGCTGCCCGATCCACTCCCTTTCTTCTTTTGAAAGAAACGAGCTGCTCTGTGCAGAAAGATAACGCCTGTAGAGATCATCAGTGTAAAATGGATTGTCATCCTTGATTCTGCGCATAGCACTATCCAGTGATTCTTTGATATCCGGACGTTCTGGATTTATAGCGAAATAGATTTCTGTCTCTCCAATACTTGTAAGCGGTGAAATATCCGATTCTTCCCAACGGGGGTCTTCTTGCGAAACGAAGCAGTCAATTTCATGGTTCGACAGTTTGTCCATAATTTCTGTGTTTGTAGAAACATTGATATGCTTCGTATGCAGACCATATTTTGATTCCCATTCATTAAGCACATCCTCCACTATATTATCTTTAAACACACCAATATTTTTTCCCTCAAAAGAATCCAAATTTCCTGCTGTAAGATCCATATTGGATGCATCCGTATAGATGTAATATTTCTCTTCCCCCATAGGCATATCGGAAAAAAGCATTTTTTCAGCACGTTCGTCTGTATAGGAAATACCACCAAGAATGTCAATCTCTCCATTTTCCAACTGTGTAAAGCAGTTTTTCCAATCGCTTGTTATGTATTTATATGTCCATCCTGCATAACCTGCAATATCTTGAAGATACTCATAACCATAGCCGCTTCTTTCTCCCTTTTCATTGACGGTATTATAAGTTTCTTCAAAAGATCCTACCCGGATAACATTGTCAGAGTTTTCTTTGGCAAATGTAGGAACGGATAAAACAATAAAACATATAATTGTGCAAAATATAATGTAACAAAATTTGAAATTCATTATATTCTGTACTAATTTGCACTTCTTCATCTTTCTCCCACCCTCCAGGCTACAGTCGCTTGCTTGCTTCCAGATTTTAATTTTATATTCATTAACGTTCAATACCTCCACAACATTTTTATAAATATCTTTGCGACAGCTTCTGCTGTACTTTTACTATAATTATACTCTACAGCCAACTTGCGCCAATTTACTAACAGAGTAATTACATTCTTTTACTCTTTATTATATAAGTGAACTACCCATTGTCTAAAGCCAATGGGCTTCCTGCTTCGCAGACCTCGTAACCTACTATCTCCACAGGCGTTAATTCGGACAGTCCCTGTCCTATATTCTTATTCCTTTTATGCTATTTGTCTTAATCCTTCTTCCAGTATATTCTTTGCATAACTGTTTATTTTTATACATATTAGCATCTGCATCATCCAATAACATCTGCATTGTACACGACATATTATCGGAGGATAATGCCCATCCGCATGCATAGTCGATTGGTATTTGATTTTCATAACTATTTAATCTATCCTATAAATGAGCAAATTTGAAAAATTGCACAAAACTACACTGCGAATTTCATAAATGAATCAAAATCATTGCTTTCCTTTGCGCATTGAAAAAGATAACGATACTTTTCCAGCTGAATGGTATCACAGATTTCGTGATATCCAGTTTCAAACGAACAGAACCTACCAGTACCCACTGCACACATGAAATGTGCCAGTGACATAAGTAGCCAGTACCTTTTGATTCCCTGTGCAGAGCGTATCTGATAGCTGTCCAGTGCCAGTTTATCCTTACACTGGCGGAAAAATACTTCAATCGGCCATCGACACACATACCAGGAAAGAATCTCCTGTGTAGACAGGGCTGCGTTTGTACTGATGAAAGCACGCAATGCTTTGGGATTACCAAATGCTTTTTCCGGATAACTCAAAAGAACTACCGCATTTTCTATGCCGTTGAGGTTTCCCTCGTACCGGTACACATAATAGTTTCGTTTTTTGACTGTCACAAGGTCAAATTCACGATGTGTAACAGACAATTCGGCGGCCAGTTCACGAAGTTTCTTTTTCATTCCCGATGGATACAGCAAACGGTTTGTTTTCAAAGCACCGATGGTATGGAACCCTCTCTGTGCAAAGGTATTGATTATCTTTTCAGAAACATACCAGCAGTCGCAAAGAAAATAGGACATTACCGGTGGAACAGGCAGCTCCTTTGCAATGCTTTGTACAATGTCAATCTTGGAAATTGACTTATTGTACATTACAAAAGCATAGTTCAGAACAATGCCATTGCAGGAAAGCATAACAGCAACTGCCTGATGCCCGTAATCCGGTTTTCCCTTTAAATGGGATTGGTGAAAATACGCATCTTCAATCGGATGTAAAGCCTGTGACGAAGGCTTTGTCTTTGAAGCAATCGTATCGTCCACAATACAGAGAACAGGTTTTCCGGTGCGTGCTGCTTCTGAATAAATAATCTCAATGACAGAGCATTTTAACGTATCTGAAAGTAAGGAATCATCCCATTTTCCGGAATTGAGGAAATGGGCAATCGTAGTTCTGTGGCAGGAACTGTTTTTAGCAAAGTCCGTGGTTTTTCCATGATATCCTGAAATGAAAATACTGATTAGGATACTCATAAGATGGTTTATTACTCGGTTCGAATAAAATTTGCATAAGTTTAATTTTTTAAACTGGTTGTATATGAATGAGGAATGATGTATAGTATTTGCGAGAGACACCTTCTTTCGTAAATGTTGCAAATGTTTGTTTTGGCACTTTCATTATACAACACATGGAATCGAGGTGTCTTTCTTTTATGCAAAATCACGAACTTGCTCATTTATAGATCTATCTTTTTCTCTGTACAAAACTTTTAATATTTCCTTAATTTCCGCCTCATTTGTATGATAAATGACTGCTATAAACTCATCTCCGCCATATCTTCCAACAAAATCCTTTTCTGGAATAACACTTCGCAAAAGCTTTGAGAAATTCATTATTAACTGATCTCCTGCGGAATGTCCCATTGTATCATTTACAGTTTTTAGATTATTTAAATCAAACATTATGCATGCTGTAGAACCTGTAATTATATCTTTTTTATTAAGAAGCTCATTACAGGCATTTTTATTTGGCAGCCCAGTATGGGCATCTATGAATGCTTTCTGTTCCAGCAATCTGTTTTGCATTGCCATCTGCATTGCCTTTAGAGTCTGCATAATAACCAATATCACCAGAATCAACATATCAAGTGCCGACAAAAGCTCTATAGTACGAATCTTTGTAGCGATCTTTTCTGAATAGCTTTCTGCGGCAGAGACAGTTTCATCTGCCATCGCAAAATATATTTCACTCATATTAACAATGTCTGTATTTTCGTATCCCTTGTTTCTTACTGCTTCAATTTCTGTTTTCAATTTATCCCAGTAATCACTCTGGATTTTCAATTTCTCCTGATATTCTTCGTCACTGAGTTTTACCAGATTATAATGTCCATCCTGATATCTCAATCCAAGAAGAATGTCATCCAAATATTTAATTAATTCATCATTTTGGTTTCCTGTAATTTCTAATTTTACTTCGCGCTGTGTAGCTCCACGTACCAGACCTGCATAATTTATTACGCGTGCTGTCCCCTGCAGCCTGCTAATCTGAATCATCATACAAATAATAAGAACCACTAATATCAATATAAGGAAACTCTGTATAATACCTATTATATTTTTATTTTTCTTGCTTGTCTGCATTTCACCATTTCACCATTTATCCCGAATCTCAAATAACATTCATTTCAATAACTATGCTATTCATTTATTTTCTCCCTATATTAGGGACAAATATCTTTAATAGTATTTTTCATCTTTTCAATATCCAGAGGTTTTGCCAAATGAGTGTTCATACCCACGGCAATACACTTTTCAGCATCTTCCTGGAATGCATTATCAAAATAAGATGGAACATATGTAAATCCTTTGTTGTCTGCAAAATCCGCAAACTCTTCATTCCGGGTGTTTCTGTTCAAAAGCGCCACACGTTTTCCTTTCATCTTCTGTTGATAAATCATTCCTCAAAAAAAGCACTGTCAGACAGACAGTGCACCTCATTTCATGCAACTGGCTGCCATTTTACAGGCCCTGTAGCTTTGCGACCCAGACTTTCATCTGGTTTGCCAATTTCCATATTATACCTTTAATACTTATGCAAAAAAACTGGTTTTATTATATTATAGCACTCTACTGTACACAAGAAAAGCATTACCGTTTTAAAGTTCAAAAATAAAAAAAGAACAGCCGATACATATACTCGAACTGTTCTTCTACTTCTGAAGTCCACGCAGCATTGACATCACTGTTTCCTTCCAGACTGCAAAAACTCTGCAAATACGGCAGTACATGATTCTGCATATCCGTCAGATCTTCCATATACTTCTGATATTCTTCATTGCCTTTTCCTTGCTGATAGCTGATCCAGCTTTCATCCGTCAGCTTCATTTCATTCTGCATCTTTAACTGACTGATGATACCACCGTTTTATATCTTTTAGTGTCACCAATGAGAAAATTGTACCCTAGCAACTTATCTTCGCGAAAAACAAAATAGAATTGCGGACCTGAACCCGGAACCGATTTTTCCATAACCCGTTGCATTATTTTCACCCCGCCGTATGCGGGAAAAAAACCTATTTTCTCAAGAGCGTTTAAAATATCAGTTTTTTTATCTGTAGGTATATCTCTATAATTGATGATTCGCTCCATTTACCTTGCCCTCCTTAATTTTCGGTTTTTGTTCTATTTGCCCCCGATAAACTTTATAACAGTCCTTCTGCTTTTGCCCGAATCGCATAAAACTCTTGGAATGTATCTGGTTCTTCCATTATAGTTTCTTTCATAATTCTTAATCTCCGTTTACCAACTCGTCTATCCAATACAGCAAATATTTTTACGATTAAATTTTCACTTTTAAGACTCGCTTCAATATCTTGATTATCAAACTCTGCAAACGCATTATAAAAACAACGTTGGTCAAAAATACCCAATTTTATAGCTGTATCGTCCATATACGCATTTTCTACTTTCATGCGTTTCTCGTATTTTTCGTCTTGAGGAAACATGTCTGCTTTCGCCCAATTGTTCCAATAGCATCCCTTGATGATTTCTTTTCCATCATATCTTATCGCCGCCCGTCCCTCATGGTCGTGACTCCTGCTATATGATGTTGCATAATACTGAATATGACCTTGCAGACTTTGAGCCAGATATTCCGTTTCCAACTTTTTCCTTATACCACTCCATGTTGCCATTCATTGTTCTCCTCAAATCCCGATTTTCTCAATTCTCCAAATTTGAATTAATCGATTTCTTTATTATCTAATCTGTTAGTAATCTATCCAACAGCATCTGCCTATTATTTATAAACATTTCTGTTACCTGGTAACTCTCTGTATCCTCATATTCGCACAGATGTATGCGTCCATTATCAAAACAATAGATATCTGCATCTGGTATTCCTAACAAAATTGGCGAATGCGTAACTATAATAAACTGTGCTCCCTCTTTTGCACATCTGTATATTTGCATCAACAATGTAAGCTGTCTCTGCGGCGATAATGCAGCTTCCGGCTCGTCAAAAAGATACAAGCCATTTGGATTCATATTATTCTGTGCTAATGCGAGAAAACTCTCTCCATGTGATTTTTCATGATATTTAGCGGAAGGATGTGTAATATCTGCATATTCTTCTTCCTGCGTTGCAACATTATAAAAGCTTTCTGCCCTAAGAAAATATCCCCACTTTTCCTTCCGATAGCCTTTGGCAATTCTTATCGCATCACACAACTCTGAATGTGTATCATGGGTAGAAAAAACATAATTCTTCGTTCCACCCTCAGGATTAAAACCATGTGCTACGGCAAGTGCTTCCAATAAAGTTGATTTACCGCTGCCATTTTCCCCTACAAAAAAAGTAATTGGTTTGTTAAAATCAAGTTTTTCAACTCCCTTAAAAGCCCTGATTCCCTTCAGATAACTATCCTTATCAATTTTATCCCAATCAAATATTACTCCTTGTATGAATTGATCATTCACCTAATCACCTCCTTGTAAAAAACACTTTCTAATCCCCATCTTCTTGCCCTTTAGACAAGAAGCATTCTTCACCTTCAGTTCGGTCAATCCCTATTTTCTCAATTCTGCAAACTTGAATTTGTATTTCTGTTTGTTTTAAAAATGGGCAAAATTTCTTTTACATAGCTTAATTGCGGTCTATTTAGCTTGTTTCTTGACTACTCAGGAAAAATATTTCTACCCTCGCCCCACCTGTATTTTCAGAATTTGAAAGTTTAATACCTCCACCATATTTTTCAGCCACAGTTTTTGCAAAAAATAGTCCCATCCCATAATGGGCTTCGCCATTTCTACTTGTGTCATCCATAAAAAACTGCTCTGTGCCATGCAATAATGCTTCTTTTGTAAATCCTGATCCGCTATCCTCCACAATGAATGTCAGCCGGCCATCCTGCTCCTTTGCGTCAATATAAATGATTCCATTTTCTTTTGTATGCTCCACTGCATTCTGAATCACATTCATTACGGCCCGGAACATTGGATCATAAGCAATCGTTACCTTTTTATCACTTTGTCCCGCCTTCCAATCTATTTTCTGGTGATAGATTTCTACCAGTCCGAGTGCCTGTTCCTTTATATCTGCGAAAAAATCTTCTAACCTCACCGTTGTATAGGTAACATCACTGCAATTCCATGATTTTGTGACATCTATCAACTGTTTTACATAACTTTGTATCTGTGTTGTGCCGTTCAAAACATAAGTGATATTATTCTTCTGTTCTGTGGTCAGTTCAGTCTCTGAAAGTAGTTCTGCATTTCCCCGTACAATCGTAAGAGGTGTTTTAATATCATGCGCCAAAGCAGACATCTGTTGTTTCTTTTCCTGCTCTGTTTTCCACTGCTTTTCTAAAGATTCTCGCAATGCATCTCGCATATCATCGATTGCCGATAAACAATCATCAAACTCTTTGATACCGGAACAGGATGTCTCATATTCCAGATTTTGATCCTTTATTTGTCCGATTGCATCTAATACAGGCTGCATCTGCTTTTTGATTCTTTTTCCAAAACGTATGGACGGAATGATGATAATCGCTACCGCTCCAATCACTGACATAATACTCATCACATTCTGTGGTTCTATAAAATGCTCCCTCAAAAAAGCTGAATGATATTGAGGTGTCAGGCGATATTGCAATACAGCATATTCATTTTCCCTTACAATTACTTTATAAAAATATTTCCCGGATGCGTTTCCGTACTTTGCAACATTCCATGCTATCTGTTCGTATTGTTCTGACAGATCTCCACCTATTTTCTCTCCATTCTCTGAAAAGATTATATAATCACAAAGTGCAGGAATCATCTCAGCAGTTACTTTATCCGCACGTAAAATCGTATCATATGCTTCATTAATCTTTTGCTCTGCATAATTCGCCGGATAGATACAGCCCACACTAATCAAAAGGGACAGCAGCAGCCAAGCAACAATCACCAAACCTACTAATGATCCAAGCATGACCAGTACATATCTCATAAAAATCCAGCTGAGTGCATTGCTTCTCTTTACTCTTCCCATTTATATCCAATCCCCCAGACTGTTTTTATCGGTGTATAATCATAATCCGCAAATTTTGCTCTTATATTTTTGATATGCGTGATTATAGTACTGTCATTACTCTCATTGTCAAAGCCAAAGACCGCTTCCAATATCTGTTCCTTCGAGAAAACCTGTCCTCTGTTTTTAGCCAAAAATTCACAGATTTCGTACTCCGCTTTCGTAAGAGGAAGTTCCTTATCATCAACCAATAGTTTCTTTTGAGATATTTGAATACAGACCCTTCCCAAAACCATCCGGACAGAATGTTCCCTGTGCTCTCTTCTAAGATGTGCATTGATCCTTGCCCGAAGTTCCATCACTCCAAATGGCTTTGAAATATAATCATCTGCTCCTAAAGAAAGTCCGTTTACCAGACTGTTTTCCTCCGTTTTTGCCGTAAGAAACAAAATCGGACAATCCACAAGTGCCCTGATTCTTTTGCATAATTCAAAGCCGTCCATTCCAGGCATCATAATGTCCAGTAAAATCAGGTCATAACGATGTAATTCTTCCATATTAATTTTTAGTGGATTACTTACTTTGGTAACCAGATGTCCATCCTTATTCAAAATGCTTTCTATCATTTCCAAAATTGCCGGTTCATCATCAACTGCCAGTATTTTTGCCATAGTTTCCCTCGATTCTATTCCGATATTCTGTTTCCTTCCCAGTGGTTTACCCACCAAAAATAGTATACCATACTAATCCCTGTAAATATTAAGCAACCTGGTATGAATGACAACCATTCACCTACACTAGTTTCTCCCAATACAGATTGCAGATAAGTATATGGTACTCTACCCGTCCAGCAGACAAATACATATTTCCACACATAATCTCCAAGTCCGGTAAGCATCAATGCACTAATTAGTCCTGATATAATCCCTGCTCCAATGGATACCCCTTTTCCAAACTGAAAAGCCAGAATCAGCTGCCACAGATAAAGTGGAACACTGCTTCCCCACAGCAGCAATGCTGCAAATATACATCCTTTCATGATTTCGATATCGCTTGATGCGATTCTTCCAAATCCAATTCCGAATATGATTGCTGTCAATAGGATAGAGCACAGACACAAAACCAGTAGCATCAACAGTTTCGATAAAAATGCTGTAAGTTTATCTGGTAAAGACAACAGGTTTTGAAAATTACCTGCATTTTGTTCTTGTTCCATCACACTTGCTGTAAAAATTCCAATAAGTACCGGAAGTCCTGCTCCTATTGCCTGATAAAATGCAATCACTTTCATATTTTCATTCCATGGTGAAAAAAAGTAATATATTAAAAATATAACGCTGGTTATAATCGGAATCAGTAAGTGTGCCAGAATCACAGATGTTCCTTTCATCTTTCGCAAGTCTGCATTAAGAGATCTTCCAATCATCTTATTTCACCTCTCTTCTCTCAAACCATTTCAAAAACAGAACCGTTACAAAAACAAACCAGATGATTGAGAGACACATTCCCGGAACAATGACTCCCGTATCCAAAAGAGGATTCCCTGCTTCTGCGGCAAGTCCATTTGGTAAAACATGAAGCAACGGGCACATCATTCGCATAGGGATTGCAGAAACAAGTACATACCAGATTCTGGTTTGTGATATTACCACACCGCTGACGGTAATAAATAGGCAGACGAACAGGTTTACAATCATTCCAAATCGTTCACTTAAAAATAAAGCTACCGGAATCTCCCATAACTCAGAAACCGTCAGAAACAATACTGCAATCAACGCTCCTCCAACTGGAACATGTGTCGTTAGAAGAAAGCCTCCAAGCGTTGCTCCTGCAAACACAATCACATTAGAAAACAAAATCATGTACCCAATATAAATAATTTTCCCCAGCAACAATTTTCTTCTGTCTGTGGGAATAGTCATTAAATGATAGTATTTTATCTTTTTCTCCTGCGCCACAGAAAGATAACAAAATAGCGCAATCATCCCCGGCAGCAAAAGTGTATACCACCAGTTCCAAACACTTTCTGCATAAGCATTTGTCATCCCAAGAGTAAATATAAATGCCATGACAAATGTAAGAAGAGGAAATCCCCAGATAAACTTTTTTCGCATGGTTCTTTTGGCTTTTTGATGTTCTGCTTTTATAATATTAACCATGGATTTCACCTGCTTTCTGGTTTTTTCTTACCACATTCATAAACAAATCTTCAAGATTATCTCCCTGCTTTAATGCTCCTTCGTATCCTAAGATTCCACCTGAAATAATCCCGACTTTATCTGCAAGTAACTGTACCTCTGAGAGAATATGACTGGAGAGAATTACAGTGATTCCCTGTTCCGGAAAAGACCGGATCAGCTCTCGTAATTCCTCGATGCCTATTGGATCTAATCCATTCGTAGGTTCATCCAATATCAAAAGTTCCGGTTCTCCAAGCAATGCCATTGCAATGCCTAGTCTTTGCTTCATCCCCAAAGAAAACTGTCCTGCTTTCTTCTTTCCGGTGTTTGTAAGTGATACAATCTGCAAGACCTCATCAATTCTGTTTTCATCTGTACCAAGCAATAATTGTCTTACCTTCAAATTCTCTCTGGCGGAAAGATTTTCATAAATAGGCGGATTTTCAATTAACGCTCCTATTTTTGATAAATCTTTCCTATCCAAAAGTTTTCCATCAAAGTAAATCTTTCCTGCAGTTGGTTTCATCATACCGGTCAGCATTTTCAATGTGGTAGATTTACCAGCGCCATTCGGTCCAAGCAGTCCATAAATCTGTCCCTTTTCGATATTAAGTGAAACATTATTTACCGCTTTCTGTTTTCTAAAATATTTACATAGATTTTGTGTCTGTAACATTATTTCCATCTTTACTATCCTTCCTTCTATATTTCATTTCTTACTGAAATATAACCTAACAGAAAAAAATAAAGATTTGATGAAGATTTATTCCCGTATGGAATAAACCATCAATTGAATATCATTATCAGAACTCGGCTTTCCACTGAAATCAGCAAAGCTGTTACAAATACGAAGTCCTAATTTACAGAATATCTCCGTGATTTCATCCAAACTATATAACCTTATAGGATTTCCTTCTTTCATTTCAGGCTTATAAAGTGCTTCTCCATACATATAGTCTACCTGCCCATATATCAGCGTTTTTCTATCCTTCTCCCATTCAAAAGCAGATAATGTAAGTCCCTTTTCTCCTGCATCCCATAACTTGCAAGGGAAATGTGTTTGGGCATAGCTTCCATTCATGATATCCATAAAGTGCTTTGTGTACTTCTGCTAAACTGTTGTTCATAGCCAAACCTCAACCTCCTTGTGCTTAGAGTATATGAAGTTTTGGCTTTATCTTGTAGTTTGCGAATATCCGTATAAATAGAAAAAACCCTTTGAGAAAAGGATTTCTCCTCTCTCAAAGGGCAAGTTGACAAACTTGAAGTTAGCGATTTCTTTTTCCGGTATTCTCTGTCCCACGGATTTCCTCATGATAGAAATAATCTACGATCACCGGATGTCCCTGCGGGACTCTGCCATAAGGCATTTCATTATCCACAAAGGCACAATCATACTTCTTAGCCATTTTCTCAGCTTTTACTTCAAGTGCTTCAAAGTAGCTGCGGTTATGCTTGTTATAGATCTCGTCGTAAAGTGGTACAAGATCAGGATATTTTCCGGCGATATAATCCATAATTGTCTTTTTGAAACCGCCTCGAAGATTGAGATTTTCGAGCCAGAACAGATCGCACTGATCCTTTACCCGCTCAAAGATTGCTTCAAAATCCGTGATACCGGGGAATACCGGGGATACGAAACAGACTGTACGGATACCTGCTTCATATACCAGCTTCATAGCAGAGATACGGCGCTCAATGCTCGAAGCAGAGTCCATATCGTTCTTGAAATTTTCATCTAGTGTGTTGATCGACCATGAAACGGTTACACGTCCAAGCTTCTTCAGCAGATCAATATCCCGTACCACAAGATCTGACTTTGTGCAGATCAGAATATCTGCGTCACTGCCGATCAGCTGCTCCAGAAGTTTTCTGGTATTCCCGAATTGCTTCTCCTGTGGATTGTAGCCATCTGTCACAGAACCGATGACCACCCGCTGTCCGGCATATTTCTTCGGATTTTTAATTTCCGGCCAATGCTTCACATCAAGGAAAGTGCCCCATTCCTCCTTGTGCCCGGTAAAGCGCTTCATAAAAGAAGCATAGCAATACTTGCAGGCATGTGTACAGCCCACATAGGGATTGACCGAGTAACCGCCTACCGGCAGACTAGACTTAGTCATGATGTTCTTTGTTTCCACCTCACGAATGAGGATTCCATTTATTACTTCTTCCATGATTTCTGTACCTCTAACACTTTATTAAATTCTTCCGGCATTTCCTGAATCATATTTTCATCCCCTATGATAGGGACAAGGTCTTCCTTCATAAACACCGGAATGCCGAGCTTATGTGCCTGGTTCGTCAGAGACCATGCCCATTCCGGCTCCGTATGAATCTTCCTGCTCTGAGCTCCGGTCATGGTGCCCACAACGATCCAATTGATTCCGGAAAGGTCAACTGTGCCGGGATCGTCGAATAACGGCTCAAAGGTAACATGGTAATGTTTTGCTCTAACGTTTTTCCGAAGGGCGTCGATACGCCACAGTTCTGCTTTCCTCGTCACCGTAATGCCAAACCATGCGTTTTCCAGATCGGTATCAAAATCCAGCAAATCAGGTCGCTTGGTAAGGAACAGGAACTGATGCTGTGGATTTTCACGGATCTTTGCAAATACCTCATCTCTCCATTCCGGCTTCCATCCGGAGAGATCGCTCATCCCAGTAAGAAGAAAGTTCTGCGGACGTTTCTTTTCCATCATCTTGAGCTTACCCGGAAAGAATTCAGGGTCAGCGAAGTCATCAATCATATGCCAGCGTTTCACGTTGTTGTGGGCATAGCAATATGCACACCCCACTGTGCAGCCAATGACGATATTCATGTTCTGAATCTGATCTTTGATACAAATACTCATGACTTCTGCCACTCCTCAAGATTCTTTCTGATGCGGTCGAGGCATTCCTCAAACCGGGTAATTTCTTCCTCTGAAAAACCTTTGTAGTAAATACTGCCCATCTCATCAGATACAGAATCGTACTCGCCCTTTAAGGCATGTGCTTTCTCAGTCAGAAACAGGAGTGTTTTCCTTTTGTCCGTTTTAGACTGAACACGGCTTATCAGCCCTTGATTTTCCATTCTTTCCAGCATCGTAGTAAGAGATGTTATCGCTAATCCGCATTTAGTCGAGAGTGACCTGATTGAGATACCATCCTCCTGCCACAGCACATAAAGAATACGTCCCTGGGCTCCATTAAACGCATCAATATTCTTTTCACTGAGAATCTTCTCGAAAATCCGGTCTCCAAGCTGTTTTATTTTGGTGACAAGAAATCCTCCATTCATTTCCATACAAAAGCTCCTATATAGTAGTTTATCAAAAACATACTATATAGGAGCTTTATTGTCAAGAGTTTATATGTCTTAATAGGTAAATTCCGTTTTTTTCAATTCTCCAAACTGAAATTTGTCGCTTTAATACCCGTGGTCAACATGTTCCCAATTCCCACTGTCATTCCTAATTAGAATCCATTTCCAATCATCATATGTTGAATCCGGATTAAGCGAACCATCCCCGCCTGATGAGTCTACATCGAAAGATGATAATATTACGATTGCTTCATCCGCGTCATATTGTTCAGCCCATTCATCAAATTCATCGGCGTATGTATCTCCGGGATAGGACAGTTTTGTCAGTGTGCAGCCGTCAAATTCGTTGCCGAAATAGTCTTTTACTGTTTGGAAAGCCGCCTCAATATCACTGTCTGAATATATTTCCGATGGTTTCCAATCAGGAATTTGAACATTGTCAATATTCCCACCACTATTCTTTCCACTACAGCCGGCAAGAACAAAAATCATTATCAAAGCTGTCAGAAAACAGAATAAAGTTTTCCTATTCATTTTTCGATACCTCCTACGAATTCAAATTTTCATCCCTACAGACTGAAATTTATTTTTTCCTTGTGGTTATACGAAGTAACAAGCATCCTATCAAAAATCCAACGAGAGTCCCACAAGTATTCATAATCACATCATCTAACTGTGCAAACCTTCCAATAAATGTTTGCAAAAATTCTATACCAATCGAAAATACTGCTCCAAGTATAACGCCATTCCACCAATGCTTGTGGATATTCTTAAAAATAAATACTGGCAAAAATCCATATGGAATGAATAGACATATATTCAAAATAGTTGCCGCATTAAATCCATCCTCAAATAATTTAAAACTAATATAACTATCAAGTGGTGAGGATATTCCAAAACTACCACCAATAATTCCTGTAATTTTTAATATTGATACAACTATTAGAATCCATAAGAATTGACATAACCAATTTAAAATCTTAACTTCAATTTTCTTCTTCTGGATAAATTCAATACCCACTTCGATAATCATAACACCTGCAAAAATAATAAGTGCCATTGGAAATAATCTCACTAATATCCATATTCCAGTCCATATTTCCATTGTAATATAACTCACTATCATTCCTCCATAACTTCAAATTTGTCGTTTTCTTTTATCCCCATTATAACTGTTCTCCATAACCACTGCAATGAAAACCTAATCGGTGATTTACATTTCTCTCTCTTCTAAAAATGGGCAATCCCATTAAGGACTGCCCATTCATTCTGCTTATTATGCGATTTTTTCTTGCTTGCACCGATTTCTGCATCAAATGATGTAAGTTTGATGTAAATCGCTGTTTTTTCAGTTTTTTATCAAATGAAGTACGTTCCGTTTATTTGGTAAAACGGTACATCTTTACATCATCTTAATAGAGCTTTGCACCTGCCGGAATGTGGTCATCAACCATCAGAAGATGAAGCTTTTCTTCGCCTTCTTCTTCGTGAATAGCACTGAGGAGCATACCGCAAGAGTCAATGCCCATCATAGCTCTCGGTGGAAGATTTGTGATAGCGATAAGAGTCTTTCCAACCAGTTCTTCCGGCTCGTAATAAGCGTGAATACCGCTTAAAATGGTTCTGTCTGTGCCTGTTCCGTCATCAAGAGTGAACTGTAACAGTTTCTTTGACTTCGGTACTGCAACACACTCTTTAACCTTTACTGCACGGAAATCTGACTTGCTGAATGTATCAAAGTCTACCATTTCCTCAAACAAAGGCTCAATCTTTACCTTAGAAAAATCAATCTTTTCAGGCTCTGCTTTCACTTCTTCAGTAGCCTTAGATTTTACATCATTTTTCTTATTTACATCATTCAGGGTCTTCATTGTCGGGAATTTTTTTGATTTTTCTTCATTACCCTTCGTGATGCTTCGCTGTGCTATTTCTATTAAATTGTCTTCTCTTCATCACCATTCATGATGAATCATTGTCAAATCATATCTGTTGTCAATTTGATGTCATTTGGTTCTTTCTGTTGTCAGATGAAAGGGTTCATAAGCCCTTCTTAAAATACATCCATTGTTGCAGCCAAATGTTCAAATGTTTCCTGTTTTTTCTCCTCTGTCGCTTCTGCATAGATATCCATAGTGGTCTGAATATCCTTATGCCCCATGATCGACTGGATTATTTTCAGGTTGGTTTCTCTTTCACAAAGCCTTGTGCAAAATGTGTGTCTCAAGCTGTGCGCTGAAAAATCCGGCAACAGCACCGGCTCCCGATGCTCTTTTTTTGCCTCTATTTCTTCTGTTGCATTATAAGCAGATGAGATTCTCTTGATTGCCCGATTGACTGACTGGGCATTCATTATATTTCCATAACGGTTACAGAAAACAAAGCCTGTCATTCCGTCAATCTCTGCATCTGTCCAGCCATTTTCTTTCTGCTCTTCCCAGATCATTTCAAAAGCATCTTTCACTGTATCCAACATGGGAATCGTACGCATTCCGGCTTCTGTTTTCGGCGTCGAAATGTGATTTTCCGATGCCCGGTCTTCTCCTACCGGATAATACGTCAGATTATGATTGATGCTGATAATCCGCTTCTCGTAATCAATGTCTTCCCATCGAAGCCCTAAAACTTCTCCAATCCGGCACCCGGTTCCAAGAAAAATCGTAAAAATCGGCCACCAGTGAAAATAAATCGGATGCGTAGCAATATATTCCATAAATGCTCTCTGCTGTGGAATTGTCAGTGCATGTCTCACACCGGTTTTCATACCCAAATTTTTCTTTAATTCTGCCATGACTCCATCCGTAGGATTTTTTCTGATAATGTCATCCCTTACAGCCAGTTGAAAAGTTGGATGCAATAACGTATGAATGGTTTCCAATGTGTTAATCTTCAGTTCCTGCTTCTTGGTCAAATGATTATAGAACTGCACCACATCAGAATACTTAATCTCTGCTATATTCCGCTTTCCAAATGTGTCCCGGATAAATCGGTCATACATATAAAGATAATTACTCCTGGTCGTTGGTTTCAGATTGTTTTTGAGACTCATGTAGCGGTCAAATACAAAATTTACTGTAGCCTTTCCGGCAACATAAATATCCAGACCGTCCATCTGATCTTTCATAAGCTGTGCTTCTTTTTCCCGAAGCGTTACAAGGTCTTGTGCATAAACATACTTACGTCTTCCAAGGGGATCTGTATAAGTATATACATACCTCTCATCGGAACGTCTCTGTGATTCACCTTTCCGCAAGACTCTGCCTCGCAGATCTTTTCTTGTCTGTGCCATATAAAATCCTCCTTCAAATACAAATAAAGGAAGGACTTCATGTTATTCAGGTCTGTTCAAAATTCTTTCCAGTCCCTGCAGGACAACTTCTGTCACAGTCATTTTGTGTTTCCTGGCATAATCACAGATACACTTATACATAGAATCTTCCACCCGGATACTCAATACTTTCTTTTTTACATTTTCCGACTTTGGTCTTCCTATTTTCGCCATATCTGTTCTTATTCCTCCACATCCACATTATAATTTTCGTATGACAAGAAGTCAATCCCTATTTTTCGTCCTTCCATGATTTTTTTCTGTTCCCTACGCAATCCGAAATGTCTCCAGATATTTTTCAAAAATCTCACAGTTTACAAGAGCAACCTTGTCAATCTTATACACTGCTTTGGCTTCTTTCGCCAGCTCCTGGAATTTCGTCAGCCCAATGCTGTAAAGCTCTGCCCCTTCCTGATAACGGACGAATTTCTTTGCTATTTTCTTTGTTTTCTCTACATCTTTACGTGCATATCCCATACACGGCACCTCCTTTTTTTGCATGAAAAAAGCAGCTAACCTATTTTTCATAGACTAACTGCTCGTGTTTTTGTTCCATATTCAATTATATTTTACAAATCCGACAGTGAAATTCGATCGTATGCGCCATTTTTCTTATCTTCCGGATGTGGCTCCAATCCAATAATCGTAATATCCTTCTGATCCGGACCGTAAACCCAATACATTCTCATTGCACCACTAGTTTTATTTTCCAGATAAGATTGCCACACTTTCATTCCGTAACGTCTGGATAATGGTTCTATTTCATGGGTTTGAAGACTCGGATAACCTGGATCAGCCGACAACAGCTTTAAAGCCTTTCCCCATTTTTTATACAACTGTTCTTCCTTCTTTTTTATATTACCGGAACGATATTTCTCCTGCAGATCTAACCAAAGTTCCTGCATTTCAGGAATTCCCATTCGTATATTAAAGTTCATTCTTTGTTCCTTTTAAAAATCTGACAGGTCAATAGCCGGGGAAACATCGCCTCTTTTAAAGTTACTTACTGCACGATCCATATCTGCCAGAGTTCTGGCTGAAATGCTCTCTGGCACTGCCAGTTCCCGAGGTTCCAGAATAATGCAGCCATTTCCGTATTCTTTTACATTATAATACTGATAAGCAGCTCCTCTGAGGGTAATCCTTTTTTTATTGTCCAGATGGGCAACATAATCTTTCATTGCTTCCATTATCAACACCTCCTACGCAAGCATTTGTGTGGGAATTCCCACCTCTTGTTATTATAATACGCTTTTCTATATTTTCTGTCAATCCAATTTTATTTATTCCTGTACACTTTAGAATATTCATTCCCCGGCAGACGGCAGGCGGCAGATAAGGTATCTATAAAAATCGGTACTTACTCCAATAATTCTGCCACCATCATTCTTTTAATCGAATACTATTTTCCTGTTTTTCATTTACCCGATATTCCAGCTCATTCTTCATCCGACTTCTCACATCACGCATTGTTCGCCCGGATATTCCCTGCTCCTTTGCCTTTTCGTCTAATTCTCTGATTGAAATTTCTTTTTTATCAGCAAGCAGTTCCCTGATCAGCTTTGCCCCTCGCTCCAGCTTTGTTTCTGTTGCTTTTCCTTCTTTTCCATCTAACAATTCATCTGTGGAAATCTCATAGGCTCCTACCCATCGAAAGCCTTCTTCGTCTCCCAGTTTAAACGCCATTGTTTCCCCTGGTGGTACAAGAGAACTTTTTTCATGAATCAATACCCTCGTGGTTGGATCTTTTCTTACCTTCCCGATGAAAATTAAACTTCGCACTGCTGCCATAATATCAATAGAGCCAAGTCCCCGATACGTGCTCTGCGTCCCGGAAGATTTATTCAGATGTCCGATCAGCACAATGGCACATCCAGTCTTCTCGGCAATCATTCCCAGTTTTCGGAACACCGGACGTACTTCATTTGCCCGGTTCATATCCACATCTGCTCCAATAAATGCCTGTACTGGATCAATGATTACAAGCCTCACATGATTCTGTCTGACTGCCTTTTCAATTCGATCATCAGATAGGGTTAATGCTTCTTCCGTATCATCAATTACCATAATCCTGCTTAGATCTGCACCTGCTTCTATCAGTCTTGGCTTGATAGTGTCACCCATACCGTCCTCTGCTGTCTGATAAATTACATTGAACGGTTCAATATCTTCCATATTCGGAAACAATTTTCTGTTGGTACAGGCTGCTGTCAGCATCATAGCAAAATAAGTTTTTCCTTCTCCCGGATTTCCTTGAATGATTGTCAGTTTTCCAAATGGAATATAAGGAAACCACAGCCATTCCACACTGGTCTGTTCAATGTCTTCATAACACAACATCGGCACCAGCTCTTCTGTTTCTGGTACTTTGATTGTGATTGTTTCTGCAATTGCTTTCTTTCTGTCAGCGTTTTTATCACAGAGAATTTCGTTCCAGTCTTTTCGTGATGGTTTCAGACGAATTACACTGTATCCTTCTGAGATTTCTCCTGCCAGTTTCTCACAAGCCTCATTCCCTGCCTGGTCATTATCCAGGCACAGGAAAATAGAAGTAATCTGAGGGCGTTCAGAAAGAAAAGTCATCAGTGCCACACTGGAGACGCCACCCAGACTCAGGTAACTGCGTTTCTTCCAGTCTTTTGGAAATAACTGGATAAAAGAAAGCAGGTCAATGGCTGCTTCAAACACAAATAACTGATTATCCGTTCCTCTGTGGCAAAATCCAAAAGCTTTATCAGAACCGGCTACATCTCCACGATATTTCATTTCACCGGTTCCACGGCAATGTGCATATCTCGGAATACCATCTGCATCTCTGCCGACAAATATAACATTATGATGCTCCTTTTCTTCATAAATATCACCTCTGTCAATCCAATCTTCCACCAGTGTTTTCTCAATCTCTCTTTTTTCTGTCAGATACTTCATGATTTTTTCATTATCCTCATTTTTCTCCGGTAATCGGAAGTCTTTAGACGGGGCGGGGCAGGACTTCTGCCTGCCTTCGCCTTCTTCCCCAATCAGAATTTTCACTGCTTCCGGAAATGTTGCATAATAAAATTCCATCACAAAGTCTACCGGATAACCGCCCTTACTCTGACTATGCCGATACCATCGGTTTCCGGATATCGTTACACTGTCATGCTTTTTCCAACGGTATTCTCTGCCACTTTTCATCAACTGTTCCCCTTGTGCGTTCAGAAAAGACACAAGATTGGTCTGGTTTGCTCTTGCAATCTGTTCTTCTGTATACTGCATTTTCATCATCCTTTCCTGTCTGTCCTGCTGACAGACTTCTATAAACTCATATCATAGTTCCGTTTTTTCCTCACTGTCTGTTGTTTTGCATCACGCTCTGCACATTCTTTCTTCTTCTCATCCAATTTTCTCAGGAGAGAAGTCTTCTTTTCTGGCTTCTTCTCTTGCTGATTCACCGGCTGTTGCTCTGCTTTACCGCTTTCTTCAAAAATATCTTCCGTCTGAGCTGCGTGAAATGCTGGGAACTTTGTCTGCTTCTCGCTTTTTTCTTCTGAACGCCCGGAAGTATCTGCTTCTGCCATTTCCCGGTCACGTCTAGCAATGTCTGCACAACTCTGTACCTTTTTTACAAATGCAAGTTCATCCTGATAAGGCTGATTATCTGCTTTCAGCTCTTCGATCACAGATCGGAGTTCTTCTTTCTCTCGTTTCCATCTGGCAGTTGGCACCTTTCCATTTTTATCCAGATGCTGTTTCAGCTCCCGTTCACATTTGCGATAATAATTGATTTCTTTCTTGTGCTGCTGATAGTATTTCTCCCGTTTTTTCGAGAAAAAGAAATGGTTGTACTCGTCTATCAATGGCTGATTTGTCTTTATTACTTCTGCCATCTTTTGTAGATTTTCCAGTTTCTTTAACTGTTCTCGCTTTTCGGAAATCTCTTTTTTACTGACTGATACAACACCATTCAGTTCATCAATCCTTCCCAGCAGATCCTCCATTGTTTCTATCTTATGGGTCTGGAGATAATTGATAGATTTTGCAAACTCCTGTAAGTTGGAGAGATTCTTCCCTCTCCGTTTCATCTCCGCATAGAAATTTGGGAGCGGTAGTCTGCTCTGCGTTTTCTTATCATAATAATCTTGCAAGCTTTCCAGAAGTGTCGGATTCTGCCTGCGATCCAGTTCGGCTTTCATTTCCTCATGCGCTGTCTTCATCCACTGAATGGATTCTTTCAGCGAAATAAACATCTGGTTGAACTGCCGGATAGCTCGGTTCAATTCCCCAATCACTGTTTTAATTCCCTTTTTCTCCATTGCTCGCACTTCATACCCTTCATGAATCGTCGGAATCAGATCAATTCCCTGCTCTTTGTAAGAGCGATGATCAATTCTTGCTGCCATGTGACATTCCCGGAATTTTTCGTTCACCTTCTCTGTCCACGCTCTTCTCCATTCCTTTAAAAGCTCCGGATCATTCCATCCGGTAGTGGAAACAGCATTGAATATATCCTTTCCTCTGGCATCTTTAATCCGATTTCCGTCTTCATCCAAAACATATTTCCGCTTCTGCTTGTTGCCCCATCTTCCATCTTCTGTAAAAGGACGGATTGGAACAAGTACATGAAAATGTGGATTGTCTGGTTCATCTTCGTTCTTTGATTTTCCCTCATGAACCGCCAGATCTATAATCATACCACGTGCTACGAACTGTTCCCTGCAAAACTCTCTCGCCAATTCTATATTTTCATCCAATGTCAGTTCATTTTGTAAAGCAATATCAAAAGAATAAGCTAACTGTGCCCGTTTACTTTTCTCTATCTGCTCTACTTCATTCCAGAGCGTTTCCCGGTCAGACAAACGTTCCGGCACATATTCCGGAGTCAGGATTTCTGTGAAAACCACTCCTGACTTTTTAGTATAGTCATGCGTCTGTCCATAATAATCGTTATAAAGCCTCTGCCCAGAAATATAAGCTGCGGAATTAACTACCGTCTGACCTTTTCCTCTGGAAACCTGCTTTACCGAAAAATAATACAGTGCCATTAGCTGCCATCTCCTCTTTCTGCTTTTTCAACTGCTTCTGCAATCTGCTGTTGCTCTTTGTGTAAGGCTGCTATGTGAACCTGCCGCACGATACTCTTGTTGCAACTGCTGTTCTGCAACTGATCCATAACATCCTGAACATCTTCCTGTTCCAAATCTCTGGATAATGGAAATGCTTTCTCAAACTCTGCACCTTTAACAATCAATCTGTGGGAACGTTCCTTTCGTTCCACCAACTTCTTTCTCTGCTCCAGAATATTTTTATTGTGAATCGCATGTTCCAGTTCCTTTTTACTTTTTTCCATGTTGGCTTTCAGTTCTTCCAGTGACATGGATTCATATTTTGGATTTTTCGCTCTGCTCAAGTTTTCAACCTCCTACTCTTTCTGTAAATAAAAAGAACCGGTCTTTTCACAAATGCCGATTCCTGAATATAAAAAACTGAGGTCGTCGTTCCACAATAAGGACATACTGACCTCTGTAATCTTAAAAATCTTTAATTGCTACAACAAGATAGGCCTTGTGCCGCAAGGGGAAATTATCCCCTTGTCCGAAATCTATGATTTCGCTATATTCCCGGATTGAAATTCTTCAAAATCGGGAACAGCACCGCAGGTCGCACGATACAGGCAGATGTAATTGCCTGTATAGAAGTGCGCTCTTAGCTTTGCTAAGAGAATCATGCCGTATCCGGCTTGCTACCTTTAATCTGTAAATTCCATCATCTCGTCAATAGTACAATTCATTTTCTTACAAATTTTCTCGACTGTTTCCATTGATACATATTGATTTTTTCCCATCCGGGCAAGGATATTTGCACTAATCCCGGTGAGGTGTTGCATTTCTATCCGTTTCATATTTTTATCAATGAGCTGTTTCCACAATCTGTTATAACTTACACTCATAAATAACCTCCACATTTTTATTAGGCAGATTTCTGCTTTTATTAGTCAAACGGAATTTCTCCATCCTTCGCTTCCATAAATCCGTCTTTATCTGTTTTCGGAGTTTCTGATGAATCTGCTCCAGCACCGCTGTCCTTGTTCTGGGCAAATTCATGTTCTTCCACAATCACATCTGTGGTATAAATCGTCTTTCCATCCTTATCCTTATAACTGCCAGTGCTGATGCGACCACCGATCACAATCCGCATTCCCTTGTGAAGATATTTCTGTGCAAACTCTGCACTCTTACCAAATGTTACACACGAAATAAAATCCGCTTCCTGTTCACCATCACGTTTATATTTTCTGTTCACTGCCAGTGTATATCTGGCTACTGCCATATCATTATCTTTTCCGGCATATTTGATCTCCGGATTCTTTGTCAGTCTTCCCATTAAAATCACTCTATTCATAGTTTTTACGTCCTTTCCGGGCATGATACCCTTTAATCATTGTTATTAGTTACTTGTTGCATCAGCGGTCTATTGTGCGTTTCCCTGTCACCTGCAGCCGTCTCAGACTGCCTCTGCCTGCATACACAGGTCACTGATCATAAGGCTTTGATCAACCGCCCATCATCGGGAGTGTCATTATGATTCCGCTTGCTTTCAGAAAAAGAAAGGTCATGGCAGAACTCCTGGTAGGCTTTCAGGGTGCACTTATCAATTGTCAAGGTTCAACAAAGGAACATTCCAAAACGTCCTCTAATTACTAAAGTCAAATGACTTTGCAAGATGCAAAAGATTCGTGATATTTTTTTACATTTTTATCATTTTTTCTTTTACTTTCGTTAGTCCCTTCATATACTCTGTATTGGGAGCGACAAAATCGGACATGATTTTGGGAAATTTTGAAAAATAATTATTCCTCTACCTATAAAGCGTTGGAAATGGTATTTACCAACCCCTTTTTGCAAGTTTTTTGTACATAAATGAAATACTTCTTCGCCAGTTGCATGTTTCCAGAGAACGTGAGGTCATAGATTTTCTTGAAAAATCATTTTTCCACTAATCACATGTGGCAGAATGTATAAAGTCAGATGATTTTGAAAAAAGCAAAAAAAGAAGCACTGACCATTCTGATAGTCAGTGCTTGTAAAATGATTATTCTTTCATTACAGGTCAAGCGAATAATAGTAACAAAACAACTTATTGAATTTCCACAAACGTCTTATAAAAATCATATGTCTTTCCGTTTTCTTGTGCACAGAGAAGAAAGCGGCTGATGATTGCACCGGTACGGTACGTTTCCTGAATGTATACCAAGTGTTCGGGCAGATCGTTAGGAAAACCGGTTGTCACTTCTTCTTTCATCAAAAAAGTTATATATCTGGCAGATTGTTTTTGCCAAAGAATACTGGATTCCGGAAAGGATGAACTCATGTCAGCAGAGACTGTAATCCCCCGTTGTTCCTGTGGCAGGGATTGTGAATCCTGCACCCTTGTATATAGATAAGGATTTTCAATATACCGGCATAGCTTATCTCTTTCAATCAAGTCAAAGGAAACAACACAGTCTGTATCAATATCTGTTTCCTGATACGGCTGTGCTTTCAGCATTTCCAGCATTTCCACTGCCTGCATATGATAGCGCAGCTTCTTCATACGTCTTGTAAGCATCTCCTGCTGTCGTTTTAGTTCTACTATTTTTTCGGCAAACAATTCTTGATGCTGTTTCGGTGTAGAAGCTTCCATACCACAGATTTCCTTCAACTGTAATCCAAGATTTTTATAAAAAATCACATCGGAAATTGTCATTAAATCTTCAATCGTGTATTCCCGATATTGGTTTTCGGATTTTTTTCCGGGATGTAAAACGCCTTTGTCCTCCCAATATCTAAGAGTAGATGCCGATATATCAAAAAATCTGGCTATTTCACCGATTTGAAATTTTCTGTCCATAAATATTCCCTTCCTGTTTTCAAAACATACTTACTGTTATTTCCCTACTATAGCATTTTTTCTATTGACCTTCAATCTACTTGAAGGTTTATCCTATGATCAGGAGGGAAACTATCATGGAAAACACTTTAATTTTTACTTCGGAAAAAGAGGTACGCTTCGGAAAACTATTGAAATTTATTATTCCGACATATCTGACTTCACTCTTTAACACAGTTTATACCATTATTGACGGGATCTTTGTGTCTGCATATGTTGGTACCGATGCTTTAGCTTCTATTAACATCATTTACCCTATTGTGAACGTATTAACCGGAATCGCACTTGTATTTGCAACCGGAGGCAGTGCCGTTGCAGCTTTGCACATTGGTGGTAACAGAAAAGCAGAAGCAGACCGTTCCTTTTCTGTCAGTACGGTTGCAGCCATCCTGCTTGGGTGCCTTATTTCCCTGCTGGTTCTTGCAAACCTGTCTGCAATCCTGTCCCTGCTCGGTGCGACTGACATAACGATAGCAGGCTGTATAACATACGCACGTTGGTGGCTTCTTGCTGCTCCTGTTGTAATCGGAAAAGAACTGTTTACATATTTTATCCGTGTGGACGGTGCTCCCACATACAGTTTTCTGACAGCTTTATCCGGTGGTATTTTGAATATCATTCTGGACTATGTTCTGGTCGGACGTATGCACATGGGAATCTATGGTGCGGCACTGGCGACGATTCTTGGACTGGTATTATCATTTACGATGGGAATTTATTACTTTATCCGTAAACATAAATATCTTTCCTTTACTCTGCGTAATTTATCCCTACACGAAGCAATACACTGTATGATAAATGGCGCATCTGAATTTGTCGATCAGCTTGCCATAGCAATTACAACCATCGTATTTAACCGCACTGCACTCTCCTTTGCCGGTGAAGATGGTGTTGCAGCGGTTTCCATTATCATGTATCTGCAATTTTTATTTATCGGAGTCTACTTTGGTTTTTCTATGGGCATGGCACCTGTACTAAGTTATGCATATGGAGATCGAAAAATCAGTATCTGCCGAAAATTAGAGGGGTATGCTCATCGCTTTTTTATAGCAGCTCCGATCATCATTTATGCACTTACCTACTTTCTCGCTCCAGCAGGTGTGTCCTGTTTTACAGATAAATCCAGTCCCGTATTTTCCCTTGCTGTATCCGGAATGAGGATTTATGGACTTGGTTTTCTGTTTTCAGGAATCAACATTTACGCTGCTGTTCGGATGATGGCATATGGGAAGGGATATTTCTCCGGTCTGATCACATTTTTACGTTCATTTGCATTATTGCTTTTATTTCTGGCTGTGCTTCCTCGTATATTTGGTCTTGCAGGAGTATGGCTCGCCGTTCCTGTAGCAGAAGCTCTGACCTTACTCGTTTCTGTATGGTTTCTGCGACCGATTCAACCATAAAAAGGAAAGGTTGTTCCATAATCGTTCAATATTATTCACTCTGAAAGCAAATGGATAGCCACCTGATTTCATCGCAAATCAAGTGGCTATCTGATTTATCCGATACTCGCAGAAATATTCAATACTTCTTTTGTCTGGGAATTGAAGGTCACTGTATATTCATACACCTCACCTTTTTCAGGCGAACTGGTTTTCAATGCTGTAACACTTACAATATTTTCATATGCTGCTTCCTGCTTCTGTTCGGAATCCAGCGGTACAAACTCCTTTTCACTGATTTGTTTTCCAACACTATAAGAAAAATCGTCCTCATCAATGTCAACCGCATACTCGTTAGAAATCATCTGATTTGCCTCTTTAATAATCTGTTTTTCTTCTTTAGAATACGCACTATCCTTTGTTCCACATCCTGAAAACGTCCCGATCACCAGTACTGTGGAAATCAGTATACTCAAAATCCTCTTCATCTTTTAAATCCTTTCATTACTCTGATATACTTTACGGAAAACTGCCTTTTTGTAGGAAACATTAATAATAAAATAAACTACGGTCTGCACTGCAAACAACACAATGGTACATCTGAAAGCGACAGGCACATTAGAAACGATTACATATTGCTCACTGATTGCAATTCCAATCCACAGATATGCTACTGCGACAAGAAATGGTATCCACAAGATCAGAGAAGTCACTTTACTAAGTGCTGCAGATAATTCTTTTTTTGACAGACCGATTTTTACAATTCCTCTATACTTCTTACACTCTGCTTCCAGCTCCGAATAGAGTCTGGAATAGATAAAACTTGCAACAGCAAGAATGAATGTAAAGCACAGCATACTTCCAATGTATAAGGTCAGGTTGTTCTGCAGCTGCGTAGAGTGATAATAACTGTATGCATCGATTACATTAGCATCTCTGGACTCAATCGTAGAGTTCAGCTTATTTTTTATTGTTTCCGGACTATCGCTGTTCGTTTCCCAATTATCATAGAGAAATGCCGTGATAGTTATATTTTTCATCTGCGGCTGCAATGCTTCAAAAACAGCATCATTTAAAACACAAATACTGCTGGTAAAACCAGACAAAGTGATGATGGAATCCGTATTTCCCTCTACGGATAATGTCAGACCATTTTCTTCAAAAAATGTCTGCATTGCAGATGGAACTGTTGTTATTGTTTCTCCTGCATTTCCTGTAACGAGAAAAACTCCGTCTTTTGAAACTGCCACCGGTTCTCTGTCCAGAAACTCCATCATTTTATTATATTCACTGGCAGAAATGATTGCTTTACGAGACTCCTCCGATTCGCTGTACCACAGATCAAAGGCTGCCTCCTGATATCCTGGCAGGTTTTGCAGTTCCTTTTCAATCACAGCCAGATCGCCGGAAACATCCGCATTTTCTGTCCATGCATTGTAACTCATGGCATATGGCATGATCTTTTCCGTTTCCTCTTTCACGCTTGTTGACATGGAAAACAAAATAATGATGGCAAAAAATGAAATAGCATACAACACGGCTGAAATTGTCATTGCCTGTGTATTTGCCCGCATTTTCGCTTTCTTGTCACTGCTGTAGAGCAGACGCCCTTTTGCGTGACTGCCTTTAGTAAGAGCAAGGACTATGCGCATTCCATATGCAAACAGCAGATATGTCCCGAGAACAACCGTAAAAAGCATGGCAAAAGATGTAATAAAGCTTTCCTGTATGTCTTTCGCCATCTGTGTTTTGCCTGCAAAAACACTTGTCAACAAGACCACTAAGATGAAAAAGATAATAAGGAAGGGCAATAACTTCTGAGGCGCTTCACCGGTCACCTCTGTTTTTAACAGCCGCACGACTTCTTTTTTGCGGATCAGCTTCGGTGTAAAAAAAGCAATAGATAGAAATACAAGCCCCAATGCGATCATGGTTACAACAATTGCCTGTATCGGAAAATAAAACGTAAAATCAGTTACACCGATGACCTTATTGGCAATGTCGAGAAAGAATTTCGAAAACACCAGTCCCAGAATGATACCTGTTATGATGGATACAAATCCAACAACCATATTTTCCAAAAATATAAGCTTATTCAACTGCTTTTTAGATGCTCCCAAAATCGTGATCAAACCAAATTGTTTGCTTCTGCTTTTCAAAAAGCATGCTACAGAATAAGAAATAAAACAAATAGTAAATCCAATTGACAGAATTTCTCCTGCTATAAGAATCAATCCCATTGTACTTTGTTTATCTACGATGCTCATAGCAGGATGGAAAGATAAAACCGTAAACAGGAAGAAAACAAATACAGAAAATACGCAATTTACAAAGTAAAATATATAATTTCTTCTGTCACGACTGATATTTTTACGGGCAAAATCAAATAATGTCACGTGGCTCACCTCCCAAAAGGCTCATGGCGTCAGCAATTTCCTGCTGAAAAGCTCTTCGATTTCCACCAGAGACAATCTCCTGATACAGCTGTCCGTCCTTGATGATCAGCACTCGCTTACAATAGCTTGCCACAAAAGAATCGTGGGTTACCATCAGGATGGTGGCATTTTGTGTTTCATTCAGCATTTGGAAAAGTTCCATAACATCCTTTGTTGCCTTAGAATCCAGATTTCCGGTTGGTTCATCAGCTAACAGCAGTGATGGATTGGTTACAACTGCACGGGCAACAGCGGTTCGCTGTGCCTGACCTCCGGATATTTCAAAGGTCCGTTTCGAAAGAAGCTGCTGTATTCCCAGCATCTTAGCAACTTCCTCCGTGCGTTTTTTGATTTCAGGAACAGGAATCCCCTCCAATGTCAATGGTAACATGATATTCTCCCCAACTGTCAGTGTATGAATCAGATTAAAATCCTGGAATACAAAACCAAGCGTACTACGTCTGAAATGTGCCAGTTCATCATCATTCATTTTATGAGGATCTTGTCCATCAATGCTTACATTACCGCTGGTAGGATGATCAATCGTTGAAACTACATTCAAGAGGGTACTCTTACCACTTCCTGACGGTCCCATGATTGCCACAAACTCACCTTTTTCAATACTAAAATTAATATCACTCAAAGCCGTATATGGAACCTTTCCCTCATATATTTTTCCAAGATGTTTTGTTGTTAATATAGACATTTTTAAACCTCCGTTATTACTTGAAGAAATAACTCATTAGTCTTTCTTGTTCTGTACTCAATATAGCAGACTTTATCATAAATAAAAATCGAGAAAGATTACAGAACATGACAATTTTGTAATCTTTCTCGAAATGTTGAAACAATTTATGATTGATCTTATTTGTGGTTGCTAAAATAGATTGTAAACGTACTTCCTTTTCCTAATTCTGACTGCACTTCAATGGTGTGTCCCAGATAATCTAAAATCTGCTTTACCATATACAAACCCAATCCACTGGATTCTCCGCGCTGTCTCCCATTCTGACCGGTGAAGAACAAATCATAAATCCGTCTGATATCACGGGGATCTATCCCACAGCCTTCATCCTGAATATGCAAGACAGCGGAATCTCCCCTATTCTCAGCACAAATGACGATTTTTCCACCTTCATTGCTATACTTGAGTGCATTCGTCAAAAGCTGGTACAAGACAAACCGCAGCCATTTGGTATCGCTATAAACCACAAGCTCCTCCATCACTGCAAGCTTTGGAAAAATGCCCTTTGTGATGAACGAGCTTTTCAGCTCATTGATGCAGTCTTTGCAGACACTATTCAGATTGACCTTTTCCGAATGAAAATCATTTTTTATTTCATCCAGTTTATACATATTTAAAACCTGATCCAGGTCATATTGTATCTGCGATGCTGAATGTGCTATTTTAGAAAAATCAGAATCACCTTTTTTGTTTTCTGAGATCAGACGGATTACAGACAGAGGTGTTTTAAGCTGATGCACCCACCGATAGATCATGACCTTGCTCTGCTTTTGCTGCTCCTCCAGACGAGTTATACGACTTAGATATATGCGGTGCTGCTGCTCAACCAACTCCCGATAATGCTGTTCCTCACGTCCTTTCGGTTCTCTGATCAGGAAATCTTCCATAGCCTTACGTTCCAGTTCTCCGTCCTCTCCGATTATCTCCAATGCGGAAAGCAAAGAGAATGAACTGTCCTGCGAAAAAGCAGAGGTATTTGCACGGCTGTTAATGAGTCCGTACTTACCTGAAAAGGTATCATAAAGTCTGTTTAATCGCTCCTGCTCCGCTTTGATTTCGCTGTCAGGGTAATCTTCTGTCTGCAATTCAATCAGCGTTCTGACGGAATTTCTAATAGCAATCATACCCTTAATTCGGTTCTCTGCGGTTGCCGACACTTCCACCGGAGTCATACGGGAATTTTCACGATAATAGATTTTATCGTCTACCACCGTATATGAAAAGTTTCTCACTGCCGGGTCTGCCGGAATAGAATTATCTTCCTCCTCCAGTTCTTCCTCGGCTTCATATTCCGTGATTTCTCCGTGAATGTTTGCTACTGCTTCATCAAGCTGTGCTGCAAGGTCTGCATTTTCATACGGCACACAAGTTGCTTCCATACCGAAACGCCCCGATACCATTTTCATTTCTCCAAGTATCATTTCGGGGTGCTGCACAAAATAAGAGTTCATCTTAATTCCGTTCTCATCGGTATCAAGATGAACCCAATCCGGCTCAATATCTATCAGTCTGTCACGCTTTTGCAGGATAAGAATATCCGAAACGACTTCCGTTCCTGCATTACCCTTAAAGGTATTATTCGGCAATCGGATTGCTCCAAGAAGCTCTGCTCTCTGTGCAATATACTTTCGTACTGCTAAAGTTTCCTTGTCCATTGTGCCTTTGCTCGTTACAAAAGCCATCACACCGCCGGGTCTTAACTTATCGAGGGACTTTGCAAAAAAGTAATCGTGTATCAGGAACTTATGCTTGTCATACCTTTTATCCGATACCTTAAAATCTCCAAAAGGCACATTTCCGACAACGCCATCAAAGAAGCTGTCCGGTAAATTGGTTTCTTCAAATCCCTGTGCCGCAATGGTTGTTTTCTGGTAAAGCTGCTGTGCAATGCCTGCGGAAATCGTATCAAGTTCCACACCGTAAATCTTACTATCCTGCATTGAGTCAGGCAGCATACCGATGAAATTACCAATACCGCAGGACGGCTCTAACAAATTGCCCTCCTTAAAGCCCATTTGCTCCATTGCCTTATAAATGGCTGTGATAACTTCGGGCGGCGTGTAGAACGCAGTCAATGTGCTTTCTCTTGCCGAAGCGTATTCCTCTGGTGTTAATACCGAAGAAAGTTCCAGATATTCAGTTGCCCACGCTGAATTATTTTCATCAAAGGCTTCTGAAAGTCCACCCCAACCGACATACTTTGATAAAACAATCTGTTCTTCAGGCGTGGCAAATCTGTTTTCTTCCTGACATTTTTTGAGAAGCTGTATCGCCATAATATTTCTGCGGAAGCGTTCCTTTTTACCTACCGTTTCAACCTCATTTTCTCTGAGATTAAAGGTATGACGGTCTGCCATAGGCACATCAGGGTGCAGGTCAAAGCCTTTGACCTTTTTCTTTTGCTCCCAAGCCGGAACTACCGGCTCAGGCTCTTTATCATAACCGTTTCCTATGCGATACCCCTGACGATGCATCTCATCATAGCTGTCAAAGCCTGACTGTGAAGCTACTATCTCTCGATAATCCTCAATCGGCATACTGCCCATATTGGTCTGAACTTCTTCCGCTTCATTTCTTTCTTCAGCAGGTTCTTCCTTCACAATCAAATGCTCATTCATCGGGTTCTCTCGCACTTTTCTGTCAAACTCTGTGCGTGAAAATTCCTTATTGAACAGTGGCATATCATAGTCATAGAGCATTACTCTCTCATCATCAACAGATAAGATTTCATACTCAGAAGCACCGATATACACCTTATCGCCAAGATGATATTCATACTGCACATCTTGCGGCTGTTCTGCTTCTTCAGGTTCTTTTTCGGTTGGTTCAACCTCTTGTTCCGGCGGTGCATTAGAGAGTATCTCACGATTTCTTTTCGTTTCCGCAATTTTGGTTCTGCGTTCCTCTTGGCTTTCAAGCCATCGAGGATAGTGTTCTTTTTCCTTTGGATTTAAGTATCTGTCCATTCGGATAAGTTCCCCGATACGCTTCTCCACCTGCGACCACGAAAGTGTAATATGTGGATTTTCTTTACCGATACCTTTCGTAATCGTAATACCTTTTCCGTCGTGGCTCTCATCAATTCCCGCTCCGATTATGACGGGATAAGAGCCTCCCCAACCGTACTCATTTTTCAAAAAGTCTGCATTCTCTTTTGCAGAAAGGCTTTTTTCAAACTGTTCATAGATACGCATTTTACCCTCAGAAAATCCGCTTCCATTCGTAAGAACAGCGTCGATAATCTCCTGAGAAAAAGTAAAGGCAGAGGGTTTCTTTTCCTCTGCCTGACCGTCTAATATGAATGTCATCTGACCGTCCATCGACGGTAATGGTTTTATGCTGTCGCTTAATTCTCCCAGTAATCGCATAGCTTCAAAGTGTCGGGCAATAACAGCCCAATCATAAAAGCTCTGTGCGGTTCTGCTGTCATATTTGCCCTCCCACAAATGCAGAACATTTTCAAAGGTCTTATATCCTACTGTCCTGCCGTCCTCTAGGGTAAGCTCTGTATAATCATTATTGAAAATGCTCTTTATATACTCTGTGCGGTCTTTGTTATCAAGATTGCGTTCATAATAATCTTTGATTTCTTCCAGACTTGCCGACAAATGCGGTGTTGTTCTGAGAATTTCATTGATTACCTCATCACGCCCAAAGAACGGAAGGCTTTTGTCCTCGTGAGTTCTATCGTAATACTCTAAACGAATATCACTTCCGCTTTCACGATTTCCTGTGCCGAGCTGCGAAGAGCGTTCATCAGACGAACCCATTTCATCATATCCTCTGCTTTCATCTGTTCGGTCACTCCCTCTTTCTGTGCCATCTGGCTCAGGATTGTTTCTTCCATCTTGCTGGCTCTCTGTTCCACTTCCGCCAAGTGCTGTGTCAGTTCGCCCCTCGTCAGGAGATTGTAGTAAAGGACTCTGTGATGTTCCTTCAGAAACTTTCTCCTCATCTGAGCGTATCTGCCCAAAGTCACTTCCGGCTGCTGTGGAAGTTTCAGGTTCGGAAGGCTGTAATCGCCCACCATTGTGTAGGTCAGTTCGTTCATTGTCCAAACTCCTTTCGTCGTTATTTTCAACCTTATTGTATTCATTTCTGTCCTGACCGACAATTATGCGATTTTGACGGTTAAGTGCGGTAATTGTTTTAGATACTTCCGTCAATCCCATTTCTGCAATATCACTGGTAGCAAAGCCAAGTGCATTGAGTGTTTCCTGCGTATTGAAGTTGGTAACATCTCTGAAATCATCAAGTTCAAAGTAACCGTCTGTATCAACACCAAGCCTTGACATCATCATATATGCCACACTGTTTGCTACAACATTTTTATAAATGGAAGCCACAATATCATTGTCCACTTCCTCAAGGAAACTGCCTTCGGTTGCATAGTAAAGGTCTTGCAGATAATCAGGGATATTATCCTCTGCCGCATTTCTTGCTGCTCCCATAATCGCTTCGGCAAGACTGCTCTTATTCTCAATCTCTCCGAAAGTGCTTTCCAATGTTTCAATCACATCTGCTTCGTATTCCTGACGCATATCCCAAATCGGAACTGTTCTTGAATATCTGCTTTCGTGGGTATCTGAAATATCAAAGTAATGTGTCAGTCTTTGCCTTGTACGGTTTTCATCAGCAAAAACAGCAATACCTCTTGCACCTCGGTTGACCCATCTGCCGAAAATTCTATTCCACTGTTCTATCTCAAGAACTGCTGTTGCGTCAGGTAGCTGTGCATATACAAGAAGCTGTTCGTCATAGCGTAACTTATAATTTCGGCAAGCCGAAGCCAAGAATGCCTGCCAGTTCTGAGGATTTGATACAACCGTTTTGCAGGTGCGGTTGTAAAGCTCAGAAATAAGGTCATATTTTCGTGCCATTACCCTTGCACCTCCTTATCGTTTCTTATCTCTGCTCCTGCATAGCAGGCTCTTTCTTCTCATTGTTACCTTTATTTTTTACTGCTTCATCAGAACCTCCGCCCAAATACGAAAAGAGTTTACCGGACTTTGTATTCTTCTGAAGCTCCATAATCACACCCATATCAGGAATCGTGATATTCGGGATTTTCAGGATTGCTTCCATATCAAGCTGCTGCAACTTTTTCTCCGTATCACAACCGGAGTCAAAGAGTTTATTCAGCACCTTGACCTTATTCTGAAAAGTTGCTTTGTCTTTCACGAAAATACCTCCTTAGCTAATGTTGATTACAATAGAAATACTGCCGCTCTGTTCTTCTTTCTGCGGATTACGTGAATACTCAGGAAAAAGGGACTGTACTCTCTGCCTTGCCCTGCGTATGGTTTCAAAACAAGGAAGTCCGTATGCTCGGTAATTAAATACAATATCCTCAAGCGGAAGATTTCCGGCAGGTATATATCCGTATTGGTTGTAATAATGCAGAATGAGAAGCATATCATCATACCTCGACATCGGGCATTCCTTTAAGATTTCAAGCACTCGGCTCTCCACCGTTTTCTGTTGTTTCATAATGTTCCTCCAAAAAATTAAAGGGACAGAGTTTTTACGCTCTGCCCCGACTGGTTAATGTTCGCTTGTTACTTACTTCTTGCGGTTTTTAACCTGAAGAAAGATAAAGCCGCCGACAATAACGGCGACTAATGCGATAGCGATAATTGTCTTTGCTTCCATTACTCGTTACTCTCCTTTTTCTTCTTTTTGTGTGCAACAACAGAAGTTACAGCGATACCGACAGCAGAAAGTCCGGCAAGGACATACTTGTGCGTACTCTGCTCGTTACCACCAAGGTAGATAAAGGTATCACAGTTGCCAGGGATTGTCTCCCAGGTATCTTTGAAAAGTGCTTTTAGCTGTGCAAAGTTCTGAATGATGATGATACTTGAAATCTCACGGCTTCGCATTGTCGATAACAACGAACAGAAGTCATCGGGCAATGCGACATTCGCAAATTCGTCTAACATAAATGTCACATGGATTGGCAGCCTTCCTCCGCAGTTAAAGTCCGCCTGATAGTACAATTCCTGAAATATCTGCGTATATAACATACCGATAATAAAGTTATAGGATTTATCACTATCCGGGATTACACAAAACAGTGCTGTCTTTGTCTCACCATCCCCATTTACTCCAATACCGATATCGGACAGATTAAGCTTATCTTTTGAGAGTAATCGTAAAACCTGCTTATTCTCAAGAAATGCAAGTTGTGTACTGCTTCACATATTCGTTCTTATCAATATTGAAGATCTTAAACTCTGCATTTGGTACAAGTACTGTCTGCTTTGTATCGGAATCCTTCTTGATTACACGAAGCTTTGCAGTAAACTCCCTGTCAAGGAATACTCTCCATGTCTGAGGCTTGTCAGGATGGTTCTCGCTGATTTTTACCTCAAATGGCTTGATTGTCTTCATGTTATGCGGAGTCTTTGACTCTACTACCACATAAGTTCCATAAGGAATTGCAATAGAAACTGCATGTCCCTTGTCATCGGATGTGATTGTTGTTGCTCCGTTTTCCCCGATTACTACCGGAGTTGCCTTGTCAAAGTCATAACTTCCATCTGCCTTTACAGGTAAAGATGATTTCAAATAAGCTGTGAACTCTGCACCTGCCAATAAGCCTGCTTCAGTATCATCGCCATTGTCAGATACCTTGATAAGCTGGAATGGCTGCTTGATGACCTGCTCTGCTGAGGTTGTGCTTCTTGATACCTCTGCTACAAGGTCTCCCTCATAGTCGCAAACTACATCGTGCTCCTCTTCGTCTAAAAGATACCCCTCTGATGGAGTGATTTCTTTCACATAATAGTTTCCAAGGTAAAGGTTATTGACCTCTGCCTCGCCATTCTTATCTGTTGTAAGTGTTGCTACAAGATCTCCTGTTTTGAATACAACTCCTGTTGCTCCGTCCGGATGCACGATATCGTTTCTCGCATAAAGACCATAAACTGCACCTTCAAGGCTTGCATCTCCCTGGGCTGCTGCCTTGCCTGATTCCTTGTCTACCTTGTAGATATGAATCTTTGCTGTGGTTCTGTCATTTACAAATGTGTGACTGAATGATGCCTTTGCCTGTGTTTCAGGTAATACATTGAAATTGAAGCTGTAAACATCTTTACTGTTTCTGATATACGCATATGGTGCCTGTGTCTCTGAGACATAATATCCGTTAGAGATTGGCAGATCCACGCTGTAGCTTGCCTTTCCGTCCTCACCTGTAGTTACTGTCTCAAGAGCTGTACCCTTTGTCACAATAACCTGTCCGGCATAGTTTTTGATGTCATTTCCGGCATAAAGTGTGTACTTGCCGCCATCAAGAGGGTTCTCTGTGTCAGAGTCCTTCTTTACGACAGATACATCCGCTTTCTGTCTTGTATTCTCAATCGTAGTTGATTCATACTGTACTGTCACAGTCTGGTCCTTATACTCAACTGCTACTGTCTGAGGTGTGGTATTGATTGTATACCCGTCAATGCTCTTAATCTCAGTTACCACATAAGTTCCAAGATGAAGGTCAGATAATACCACCTGTCCGTCAGTTCCTGTTGTAAGGCTTTCTGCCACTACATCGCCAGCATTGTAAACCTTAGTACCATCTGCCTTGTAGATATCTGCTCCAGCAGTTACCTTGAATGCTGCTCCGGAAAGCTTCTTTTTCTCATAAGTGAAATTGCTTCCATTCCATGAACTAAGCACCTCATCTTCCAGGTACATGCCCCGTAAATTTACTACCTACAGATACTCTGCAGTGCAAACTACTTTGCAAATCTGTAACTGATTATTTAATTGTTCATCCCAAGTTTTTCTTGGAATGTCCATATATTACATTAGTTTCTATAATGCCGAAAGTGACAATCACGGGTCTTTTTTGTCAAAACAGGTACTATTGTGGTCTTTTTTATCTTCGCTTGACAATTTATTCCAAATATGTTTGGGCAATGGTCTTGTTGGTTCCTTAAATTTCTCCAAATACATTTCAAAAATATCTGTATTAATCAATGCTGAATTTCCAACCTTATATACTGCCCCTGCTTCTGAAGCCAAAACCATAATCCTTGATTTACTTATGCCATAAATAATGGCTCCCTCAGTAGCATTTACATATTTTTTCATAATGTCTTTTGTATCTGAATAAAACTTATATGAGTTACTCATTCAATTCACCTTCTTCCTGTCCGTATAACGGCTCTTTCAAAGGTCTTACAGGTTGTCTGAATTGCTCCATGTAATTATCAAATATTTCCAAATTAACTAGTACAGTCCCTCCTGTCCCCTCATTTATTTTATATGTAGCACCTGCTGCTCTAGCCAACTCGATAAACCTATGCCTTCCTATACTGTATATAATTGAAGCTTCTCCAATTCTCGCAAACTTTTTGATTATCTGCTTATTTGTTCCCGGCACTTTATATATGTGTTTCATAAACTCATCAAACCTTTCCTTTTTTACCAAATGAATACGGGTAAGCTTGTATAAAGAACTTGCAGCCTTAGCTATATATTCAGTTTCCTCAACACTAAATCCATATTCATGAGCCACCTCTTCGACCCTTATGTATCTTTTTATTACCTCCCCACCATGAAGATAAGCCCTAACATCCGGCTGTAATTGTGTTACCATCCTTTTCACCTACTTATAAAATTCATCATCAACTATATGGAATGTCTCAATGTACTCATCAAATATTTTTAAATTCACAAGTACTAACTGTCCTAACTTATAGATTGCTTTGGCATCCTTAGCCATTTGCATAAACTTTGATACGCTCATATGATACATTTCTGCTCCTTCGCTATATCTTACAAACTTTGTATTACCATTCTTCTTAAATTCCTGATATGTCTTTGTGTGTTCCATGCTATTCTCCTTTCGGTATTTCAATTGTTCCTATAACGCAAAAAGAGGACATCTTCTAAATTTCTTTAGAAAATGTCCTCTAAGTAATACAATCTTTAATTTTTCAGACTAAGCAATCTGTACTAACCTGTACTAATCTTTTTTTGACTATGCCAAAAATTGGTCAAATCTTGGTCAAAACCCCTTGACCAACTATATATTTTAGTACATCCAAGCTCTGAAACCCTTGATTTTCCTGCATTCCTACTTATCAATAGACTTCATTGTCGGGAGCTTTTTTGTGGTTCTTTCATACTCGACCAAGCTGGTGTTAATACTATTAAATTCTCCATATTCCAATTATCCCCCATACTTCATATTTTTGCTCTACTTTGAGTCACTTTGCGGGCAAATGATGTAAAATATGATGTAAATGATGTAGGGCGATAGTAGTATATGCAAGAGCATAGTCATATACAAGAAATTATAACTTCTCTTATTTACAATGTCAATCCACATCAAAGTAACGCAGCCTTATCTTTTCCTGCTTCAGAACAAGAAAAAAGAACACACAACACTCTGTATGTTCTCTCTCCGTATGTGAAGTCCAATATTATACTATGAAGTAGCTATCCAATCCTTTGAACTCTGCCGCTTTCATTTCCTTTGTAACATCAGCATAGATGTTCAGTGTGGTTGAAATGTCTGAATGTCCAAGTGCGTCTTGAATAACCTTTATATTTACTCCAGCTTCACACATTCTTGTTGTAAATGTATGTCTAAGCGAGTGACAGCTAAAATGAGGAAGTAACACATCAGGTTCATCACTGTGCAAAAACTGCTCATCATTGCAATCACGGATAATTCTTCGGATTGCTTTGTTGAGTGTGGCTTGGTGCTGTGCCTGACCAAAACGATTGATGAAAATAAAATCTGTATATCCGTCAATCGTGACCTCGCAATGAAGTCCTAAATCTTCCTGCTTCTGTTTCTCCTGTTCAAATGCTTCTCTCACAAAACCAAGCATTGGAACCTGCCTCATACTCGCCGGAGTCTTCGTTGTATTTACATTGAAATAACAGCCGCTTTTACTTCCCTTAGTCCTATGGTCATAATATACAAGAGTATGATTAACATCAATCATTCCACTTTCCATATCAATATCACACCATCTCAATCCGGTCACTTCTCCCACACGAAGTCCAGTTCCTATCATTACTGCAAAGACTGGATACCAGTGTTCATATACAGGGTGGGTTTTCAGGAAATTCAGAAATAGCTCCTGCTCCGGTTTCGTCAACGCTCTACGCTTTTCCGACTGAAAACAATGTGCTTTTTTCAATTCTCTCAACACATTATCTGACGGGTTATTTCTGATGAAGTCATCATCGACAGCAATCTGTAAAACCTGATGAAGAACCGTATGTATATTATCAATCGTTGAAGGCTTCAAATTTCTTTCATCAACAAGATAATTGTAGTATTTCTTAATATCTGATTTCTTCAGCGTTGATATTCTTTTACTTCCAATCACTGGTCGCACAAAGGTATTGTACATATATTTGTAATTTTCAAAGGTATTATTCTTCAGCCCTCTTTTCATATTTGCCCAAAGGTCAAATAATTCATCAATGGTTGTGTATCGTGCTTCGGTCTTAATACCATCACATTTATCTTTCTGAATACGCTTTTCTTTTTCTCTCAGGTCATCTAAAGTTCTTGCGTAAACAAATCTTCTTTTCATCTGGCTGTCCTGCCAGCTAAATTGATAAGTACCGTCTTTTCTCTGAACCTCTCCGGTTTTCAGAACAACCCTTGATTTATCTTTTCTTTTTGTCGCCATTGTGTCCTCCTAAATTCTAAACTGCTTATCTATATATTTGTCCAGTCGTTCCCTCACAATATGGATTTTATTGCCTATCCATATTGCAAAGGGACAACCTGCTTGATTAGACAACTCACGCAACTTCGTTCTTCCTATACCGGAATATGCTGCGGCTTCTTCGATTGTCAGCCACTTTCTTTCCCATATCGGTTCTTCAGCATTGCTTATGAGTTTTTCCTGATATGTTCTTACTTCGGCAAGTAAGCGTTCATCATCATTCAAGGAAAGTAAGTTTTTCAATGTATTCATCAAAAATCCTCCTCTTAATCATTCGACGATTTCCTATATGAAGAACAAATGGGCATTCTTCTTGGCTTGTTAGTTTTCTCAGTCTTTCTCTACCTATGCCAGAATATTCAACTGCTTCATCAATCGTCAAATTAGACTTATGCCATATCGGCACATCATATTTTTTTCGGATAATCTTTTCTGTATCTGCCATTACGGAAGCACCTCCTTGTTTTTTTCTGCCCTTATGATAATTTAAAATGAGCGATGAGCCTATTATGCGAACCGACCCATCGCACACTTTACAAATCAGCTATATCGAATACGCATTATCAAGATATTCGTCCAGTTTTCTTCTTTTAATCAGTCGCTTACTTCCATTCCAAAGAACAAAAGGGCAAAACTCCGAGTCGGACATTTCTCTTAATTTTCTTGAGCCAATACCACAATAAGCTGCGGCTTCTTCTACTGTAAGATTGGACTTCTTCCAGATAGGAATAATGATTTTATTTTCTGTCATTGCTCCCCCTCTTTTCTTTCTTGGATGAATATCTGTCGGTAACAACATAATCCCAACCATCCCCATCACACTTATCACATCTGTCTTTTCGCTTTGCAAATGGGTCAAGTCGCCTTACAATATAGTCCGGATTGTGGATGTAATCATTCAGGCACTTCGGGCATAGACAACGAATATTTTCTTTCCCCTCCGGCTTGTAAACCCAAAGTCCAAAAGTCTTTTTCAAAGTTGCGTTTATCTGCCTAAAAAGTTTATCGTCATCTACCGTACCTATGTATTCACGCAAATCCTCTCTATTGACTGTCCGTATCTGCTCCAGAAGAACCATTGACGGTTTCTTCAGTCCAAACTCCTCGCCAAGAATAATGTGTGATGGCAAATATCTTTTCTTGATTACACTTGTAACCGCTGCAACAATAATCGTTGGAGCATTCTGGTTATAATCGTCTGCCTGAACGACAAGCACCGGACGCTCTCCGCTTTGTACTGAACCACTGTTATCTCCAAAGTCATAGTAGAATAAATCCCCACGACAAATCATTTTTTCTTTCATATGCATAACCTCACAAGAATCTAATTTTTAAAGTGTCATTCGTATCCGGAATGAAATAACCCCTTCACTCATTTGGACAAAGGGTGCTGAAATGCACACCCAAAATCAGAGATTTTCATAAAATTTGATAAAGTTTTTCTTCGCCGCTGCAATAGACTTATCTACGGAGCTGTAATATACGCCCTCCTGCTTTGCAATCGCTCTGGAACTCAGACCGCAGCACACATTCTTCATAAGGCGTTCCCTTTGAAGTGGCTGCAACATTGAAAGTGCTATCCTTGCTTTCCTGATTTCACACTGACGCAATTCTTCTCTTTCCAGTTCAAGCCTTTCTTCCTCTGCTCTTTCAAACGGGTCGTCAAACATAATGGCAAGTTCTTTATGGAACTGTGAGGACATTTCATCGTCATATCCATAGCAGTCAAGTGTGCGACTGCTTCTCTTTGCATACTTGTCCTCATTTCGGTTTGCATCGTCAATTACCTCTCCCTGTGCAATGGAAAGATGAACAAACGGAGAATATCTTTCTATAACAAGGGGATACTTCTCCCAAAGCTCTTTTACCGATAATTCCGTAATAATCGCCCATCTTTCAGCTCCGGTATAACCGTTATATTCGTATTTAAGATTTATCAGTTTACAATCCTTTACAAATAATTCTTCTTGTTCTGTTAATGTAAGTTTGTTTTTCATTTCCGTAATCTCCTTTGAATTTTGAAAAATTGATAAGTTTCAAAATTCGGAGATTACGGGTACTCAGCTATCTGGCACTGCCATACGTTATAAAACATAAAAGTCCTTTCCCAAGTAAGGGAAAAGACCTAATACTGCACGAAGCATAATCGAATAAAACAGCAACAAAAAAAGCACCGTCGAATCTGGACAGCAAAGAATACTTCTATTCTTCACTTATCCGGCTTCGTACGGTGCTTGGTAGTTTAGCAAATAAATTGCTTATCTCCGCTTACTCGATTAGAAATCGTTTCGATATTTACTTGTAATCTTCATCGCCTGCAATTCCTGCCATATCCGTTCCTACGGATTCTGCGGAAGTAAGCGAGATTTAAGATATGGACATTCTTGCATTTCTGACACTTCACACTCAAATGTCCGGTTGCGTCTGAAAAAACTCTTTGTATCCTGAACCCACAAGTCGGGCAGAGAATATCACGCTCTTTCAGACTTTCTGCTTCTACTCTTGACAGAAGCAATCTCTTTTGTATTTCAGGTGCTACCTGAGTCTGTAACCTCATTGTGAAACACCTCCCAGATTTAACTCATTGGAAATGTACTCAAGGATATTGTGATACTCAAATAGCCCCATATCTCTCAATCTGATAACCAAGGCTGTATAAGATACTCCGATATAAGCTGCCATTCTGCGGATAACTGCTTTATCCTTTGAAGTAATGGTATTATCGCCATAAACTCTTATCGGATTTGACTGATTATATTTCGCCAAGGCATTTTCAATAATTCTTCTCGGCATAAGAAGCGAAGCTCCCATTGTATCTGCCTGCCACTCAACAGACGCAAACATCTGAGCCAGTTCCTCTTTGGAATAACTACGCTCACTGTCATACTCTGCATGAAAGCGTCCTTCACTCGGCATTGCATACATCTTACTCAAGATATGATGTGACGCTTCGTGTGCCATTGTAAATCTGCGACGTCCCTGCTCCTTTTCAGCAAGAAGAAATTTATCAAGTACGATGGTATCTTTCGGGAAAACAAAGGGAATAATTTTTCCGTCCTGATGTATCAGCAGTGGTGTTGCTCCATCTGCCAGAAAACCAATCCTGCCTGCATCATCTTCTGCGAAAGAAGCGTATTCAATTCGTAACATAAGAAATTCTGTAATGAAATGTTCTATGTCGATGGATTGAATCACTCGATTGCTAAACTTATTAGCATACGCTGTTATCAAGCCTTCGCTGATTTCTTCCAACTCGGCTCTTGACATATAAATACTCAAGTTGTGTCCACCTCCGACTCCACCTTGTCCGGCGGTGCAACTCCTCCGGCAAAGTTCTGTTGTATTTCCGCACTATCCAAATTGATTAGATAGCGAATTCCTTCAAGTGTTCTCATTCGTCTGTCCTCTGCTATAGTTCTTTGATGATGTGACAAGCCACACCCTGAATACAGCACTCATCTACAATGATGTCTTTCATCTTCTTATTTTCCGGGTGGAGAATGATTTTCTTATTCTCATCATCTCGGAAGTAGCGTTTCAATGTATTCTGATTATCCACAAGGGCAACTACTATATCGCCCTCTTTGGCTTCTACCTGCTTTTTGACAACCACAAGGTCGCCGTCATCAATCCCTGCTTCAACCATAGACTGACCGCTTGCTCTTAATATAAAGAAATCTCCTTTGCCGAAAATAGCAGTAGGAAGTGATACATATTCTTCAATATTTTCTTCCTCATACTGAGGACTGCCACAAGGAATTGAACCTACAATCGGCGTCTGTGTCTGTTCGCCACTGTACTTACGGGTCACATTGGTACGAATCTCCTGCCCGTCATATTCAATCATATTCTTCTCAGCCATCTCTACCAAGTATTTATATGCTGTACCTCTGGCAATGCCAACAGCTTCCGCAATCTTTGTAGTCGATGGGGATTGTCTGTTTTGCAGGTAATAATCCTCGATATACTTTTTTATCTCACTCATAAGTTCAGGACTCTTGCTTCTCATACCTGCACCTCGCTTTCTTTTCTATCGGAAGCAATCTGCTTTCGATAGTTTTATTATACCTGCTACGAAAAATTTTTCAAGTAGGTTTTTCGCAAAAGAAAAGAGGTGTCGCAATTTGCTAACACCTCAAAATTTCTTTGCTTGCACTGAAATCATTAACTCCAATGGCTTACTATTTTTCTCTATTCTCATCTTTTCTTATACAATACAAGTTCCGGATTCTTACCGTCTTCTTCATAAGTGCAAATAAGAATAAAATCCATATCTGCAACAACGCCGAAACATCTATCGCCGCCGTATTCACATTCAAGCTGATTGCCCAGATATGTCTTTGCCTCATTCAAAAACTTAGCCGCTTGCCCATTCGGAAGCCGGTACTCAAGATTCACATACTTTCCCACAAGGGCATTCAGTTTTTCCACCTTTGGCATTCCGTCAACATTCAATTCGTTAATTTCATTGATTAACTTTTTCTTGAATTCTTCAAACTGACCGTTATCACTAAGCTCATCATATTTCTTCCAGTAATCCAAAGTAGGAAGCAGCTCTTTCATATAAGAACGGGCTTGTTCCTCCGTGAAATTCTCGCTTACCATATTCTTAACACAAACTTCAATCAAATCATCCATATCATTGTAAGTATATGTTCCGTCGGCATAACACCACTTACAATAGTCCTCATTGAAAGAACCATCGTGATTGTGTCCGATAATATCATCATCTTCAAGCGGCATTCCGCAGCATTGACAAATAAGCTTTCTCGGTGAGCCTAAAAGTGTATTTATGGAAACATCGAATACTTTTGACAGCAATTTCAATGTTTCCGTATTCGGAACTGTTTCTCCGTTTTCCCAACGTGAAACTGCCTGACGACTTACAAAAACTTTTTCTGCAAGCTCATCCTGCGACATTCCCTTTTGAGTACGAAGTTCAAGTATGACCTGTTTTGTATCCATTATGCAGTACCTCCCTTACACCTTTATTATAGTCTCACGCATTATCTCAAACAAGCAACTCGCAGTTGCTGTCCTTATTACTCGCCTTTTTCGTTCACGGCTAACCAAATTTCACAATGATAGTTTGGGGCGGTTGTATTCACAAACGGATAAACTTCAAACTCCACGCCCTAAGCATATTCATACTTCGAGCTTTGTGGGAAGATTCTGCCGTTTCTTGACATCGTATGCTTTGGAGTGTTACATTTCCTGTTCTTTGTTTCCTTTTTCCTGCATACCCTCATCGGCTTGTGCAATCATCTGTTTGTACTGTTCTTTCACACTTTCCGGTGCAAGTATCTGTACTTTTCCATTAAAGCCAAACACCCAACCGAAAAAGGTAGGGCTGGCTGATACTTCGGTCTGTACCCTGAAAGACGTCATATCATACGCAAGGGTTGTCACATCTTCTCCGAAACGGTCAACCATTGTTTTCATCAGACTGTTATCACACCGTAAATCCACAAGAACTTTCTCGCCTGAGAACATAAAGAAAACTTCCTTTGTGTAATTTTCAATATCAAAATCATCAGGCATAGGAATAATGTCCTTATCCAATATCTCAGGTTTTGAAGCAATACGGTCTACTCTGAAATTGATAACCTTACTTTTCTTCTCAGAATATCCGAGAACATAATAATAGTCCCCACACCAGAGAAGTTTATACGGACTGAGCTTATACACTTCGCCCTTGTTCTTCAGAACCTTTTTCTTTAATCCAGTATAATCATAATACTGAAAAGAAATCTGCTTGCCTGTATTGATGGCGTCGTTTATAGCGTCAATAATGTAATATATCTGCTCATTATCCGGCTTAATGCGATTGACCACATAGTTATTACGCTTCAGCTTTGCCACCTGCCCCGGACTGGTCATCGTATGTATCTTCTCAATCAGAGTTTCGCTTTTCTTCTTTGTAATGAACTTCGATGACTCTACTGCATCTATCAGCAACTTCAGTTCCGGCAATTCAAACTTACGACTGGCTACAAAGTATTTGCTCTGAGTAGAATGGATAGTAACAATATCCATTCCAAACTCCTGAAGTGCTGCAATATCCTTTGTAACCGTCGTTCTATGTGCAGATATCCCGTATTCATCATTCAATATATTGATTAACTGTGTTGTGGAAAGAGGATTTTCTTCATCAGTTCTTTCCAGTAAAATCTTTTGTAAATATAAAATTCTTGGCTTTGTTTCCATTGTTTGCCCTTTCCAAGCTATTACTCATATAGTCCTTTGAACATTTCTCCCTGTATCACGCTGATTTGTTCAGTCGGAATTACTGTTTCATCCTGCATAATCAGTTTGCGTTCAAATTCATCAATCTTTTTCACTATGCCGGAATGCGTGAGATATGCTCCTCCGGATTTTTTATCATCAGGCACGAAATAAGTTATTGATATTTCCTGTTCTGTGCCGATATTATCTCTAATCATATTTAATTGGTCATTTAATTTCATAATGACTTCATCGCTTAACTCTAACCGTTCATCTGTTAGCCTTGCAGTCTCTTTAATGGCTGCATCGTGTCCTGTAAGTGCCGCAAAAGGTGCAAACTGTGCTGCTCTGTCGTGAAGTGACATACGAGGATGGTTCTTCGATGTCGGATTCGGCAGATTGATTATATCGTCATAGGAATGTTCATCCATCTGTTACAGCACCTCCTTTGCTCGACAAACTTGAATTTATAGTCCTCTCAAAACCAATTTGCTTTTTCTTCTCGAAATACGGGAATATCACTATCTCGATATGGATTGTAATTATGAAGATTGCAACCAAACTCTTTTAATGATTTTATTTTGTTATCCTGTGTCCATACAATTAAAGATATTCCGTCAAATTCTTCAACATTTCCATTATTCATTTTGCTTTTAAAATACCACTCCACGATTGTTTGATTGCCTTGATGAAAAAATTGCTTAATCTCCCAGACAAGAACACTTCCGCGTGTATTCCATTCGTCAAACCAGTGCTTTACCGTTTTGCGGTTTTCATATTTAGGACTCCAACTCTCAGTATATACAACATCATCTGTAAAAATATTGTCAATTCCTAAATCTGCTTTCTTAATCCACATATTAAACCATAATCGGATAATTTTTTCTCTCTCGTTCATAAAGTACCTCCATAACTTGCGATTTTTCGTTCTCAGCGACTTCCCAATAAATGGGAATTTTATAACTTATCAATCCCAATATAATATTATCATATGGTCTATCTTCTTGCGGTCAGTCAACTCTATAATATGAGGATTATTCTCTTCCTGAGCTATAATCCATACTTTATAGTTTCCACATTCATCACTATCTCCAACAAAAGAAATATTACTTGGTTCAGCAACACCACTTTTTTCAATATATCTCTCTATTTGGGAAATAGGTAAAACTGTGTCAATCCAAAGAGCATCGGCGTATGTTGATTTTTCTCCTTTACTATTTGTGATTTCATAGCCATAAGTAGATACATAAATTACACTATCTGAGTCAGCAGACTTAATCTGTGCTACAAAGTTTTGTAAAGGATTAATATCTTCTTCGTCTAAACAAAAACTATTATAATCCTTACTTTTTTTATCAAAGTAATTATCAAATCCCATCAGAACATCATCATTCAAATCAAATTTTCTTGAATTAAAAACTATTTCTAATATGCCCATATTTTATTCCTCAAATTCCAGTTTGTTTAAGCCTTATGACCGCCGATTTGCTCGTTTCGGTCTTTGGCGGTTGCACCTTCTTCAAGGTTCATTCCCTTCAACACAGCATTCTTGCCAAACTTCTTTTTGATACTCAGCATTGCTTCTTGCATACGCCTTTCCCGTTCTAATTTTTCTTCTTCCTCCGCCTGCTTCTTCCTCTGTGCTTCGTAATCGGTAAAGAGGTCGAGTTGCTGGTATTCATCTTCCTGCTTGACGGATTTTTCATCAACAAGTTTATTCGCTGTGATTGTTATTCTGCGTACAAGCAAATGCTCGTCAACTATCCTGTCATACAAGTCCATCACGGCGTTGGTAATCAATCGAGTAGAGGAAGTCTTTTTCTCAAGATTCGCTGTTCCGTGTGCGTGCTTTGGAACTTTGCGTCCATATCGGTCAATCGTAACCTCGCCTTTGTATTGATATTTTAGGTTCGGATTACTTAAATTCTCAATATCATAGCCGATTGTCAACACAAGCTGGTCAGTTACAAGTCCTTTATCCACCAAATCAAGCACCATTTGGTCGGTCATTTCTTTTACAATCAACTTTGCCTTTTCGTAATCATACGGGCAGTGAAGTACCTGTCCTGAACATACACTATTGGTTTCCGGCTTATAGGCTTTGACCTGCTCCATCGTACAAGGTTCATATCCCCAAGCATGGTCAATTAGCAATTCCGCATTGATACCGAACAGCTTGTACAGCAATTCCTCGTTATACAGTTCATTCGGCTTTCCGATAGAACATCTTGCAATATCGCCCATTGTATAAAGTCCGTGTTCCTCTAACTTCTTCGCATAACCATTTCCGACTCTCCAGAAATCGGTTATCGGGCGATGACTCCACAATTTCCGGCGATATGACATTTCATCCAATTCAGCTATTCGCACACCGTCCTTGTCCGGCTCAATATGCTTTGCCACGATATCCATCGCAATTTTACACAAGTACATATTCGTGCCGATTCCGGCTGTTGCTGTGATTCCTGTTGTTTTCAAAACATCCTGTATCATCGTCATGGCAAGTTCCCTTGCAGTCATCTGATAGGTGTTCAGATAATTTGTTGCATCTATGAATACTTCATCAATCGAGTAAGGGAATATATCTTCCGGAGCAATGTATTTCAAGTAAACACTGTAAATCTTAGTGCTATACTCCAGATAGTATGCCATACGAGGTGGTGCAACGATATAATCAATCTCCAATGCTGGATTCGCATTTAATTCTGTACTGTCATCAGATGAACCAGTAAATGTACGATTTGGTGCTTTCCATCTTCGGTTGTTATTAGCTTCTTTTACCTTTTGCACGACTTCAAACAAGCGTGGTCTGCCGGGTATCCCATAACTTTTTAATGACGGAGATACCGCAAGGCAGATGGTTTTCTCTGTCCTGCTTTTATCTGCAACCACAAGATTTGTTGTCAAAGGGTCACGATTTCGCTCTTTACACTCCACAGAAGCATAGAATGATTTGAGGTCAATTGCGATATAGGTCTTTTGCTTTGCCATCATTCTATGCTCCCTTCTAAAATTCCTTCGAGTAAATTATGCTATCGTTAGTGTCAATCTTCGGTATAAAAACCATCCAATACATATGTTGTGACTGGTGTTATATACAATTCATATTTAATAACCAGTCTGATTAAATCATTTCCGTCAATCAATGTTATCGGCGTACCTTCTCTCGCAGCCTCTCTTGCCTTATTGGTAAATCGGCTATTAGTAATAAATACTCCATAATCGGCTTGATATTTGTTCATCGCCCCAAGAAATTGATTGATATCCGGCTCACTCACTGGATTTGAATTAAATCTTTTACACTGAATAACCACTCTGGTTGTTCTAAAATCATCGGCATCTACGTGATATCCATAGCCATCTATACCACCATCATTTGACACCTGAACCCCTTTGTTGGTAAACTCCACTCCCATCTTTGTAAGAAGTGCTCGTGAAAATTGTTCAAACTTTGCTGGAGACATATTAGCGATTGCACTCTGAAGTTTTACCTTGAAATCATCTAACAATTCGTCATCTGTGGATTCATTCTCCTCGTCTTCAACCTCCAGTGTTTCTACTGGCTTGTTTTTCGATTTGTTCCTAGTCGAATGTTCCTCCCAATAGCTTCGAGCCTTATCCCTTACTTCTGTCTTAACATCAAAATCTGTTAAATCTACATTTGCTCCATCTTGAGTAAGTGTAATCTTTGGATTGAATTTCACATAAGATATGAGTCCGACATAACTAAGCTCTTTAATAGCAAAATTAAACTTAAAATCAAATTTTTTGTACTGATTTCCTGTTTTATTAGATGTATATAGTTTCTGTTCAAATTCAGCAATATGCTCATCCAACTCACTAATTCTGTCTCTAATTTCAGAACGCTCTAACTGTCCACCTGCTTCCTGAAGGACTTGAAGGATTGGTTTAATAAGGTATGATACTTGTTCTTCTGTATTTAAATCGTCATAAAACATATTTACATTTACACCTCTCATTTACTGTGCATACTTCTTGAAATTCTCTGCCTGCTCAAGAACTTCCTTGTAAACATCATCAATGGTTGCCATCTATAATTACCTCCGTGTTTTAATCTTCGTCTAAAATAACTTCGCATATATCTCCGATGTCACAATGAAACACCTGACATATCCTCATCAGTACTTCAAGAGATACTGGCTCATTCTTATTTATCTTCGTTGCAGCGTATGATGTAATTTCGGCTGCACGCATTAAATCCTGTCTTTTCATTTGATTGTCAATCATAAGTTTTTGAAGTTTGTTATAGCATATCTTCATCAGTAACACCTCTTCATCTTATAATTCTTCTTCGTTACAGTTAGTCATTTAACATTATATATTAAATTTTCAGGCATTTCAAGATTTCAGGCAGAAATGTAACCTTTCAGACACTAAGGTGTCACTTTTTACAAACACCTAATACGACTCTTTTAAAGAATACTAAAAAAGAGATGCCGAAGCACCTCAATTGTACATTCTATTATTAACATTCAATGCAATCATTGCTATGACCTTTTCTATCGGCGGCTCTTTTCCGTCCGGTGCAACTGCTTTCCAAAAAGCTATTGCTTCCGGTTCAGCACTTTTCATTGCTTCCCGAATGGCAAACTGCATTTCCTCTTTTACTGCTTTTTCGGTTGTTCCATTTTCTTTTGCTATTTGTCTGAAAATGTCGTTCACTTCTACTTCCTCCTATGTCTATTAGTATGTGTCTATCACTGACAGTTGTTGTTATAGCATATTTGCTCTGTCGAAGTCCCGAAAAATTTGTCGATAGCTGAAATTTTTTATACTGAAAAAAAGAAAGCTCGTCGATTAGGACGAACTTCTGTGTTTTATGGAAGTATTTGCTTTGACTGCTTCACAAGTGTATCTATGACTTCATAAATTCTGTTTCTATCTTCAGGAACAAGTTTTTCAAGCTTCTCATTCAGCATTGAGTTCTTGACTGTATATCCCGTTTCCAGAACATCTGTAAGAACCATATCCGATGATACACCTAAAGCATTTACTATCTTTATGAAAGTTTCGAGTGACGGAATTTTCTCTCCACGCTCAACCATACCAATATAATTTGTTGTCAAATCTGTTCTCTCAGCCAAATCTTCTTGGCGTAATTTCCTCGCAAGTCGGAACTTTCTTATATTCTTGCCGATTGTATCGAGCTTCATCACATCACCTCCCTTAGTGTGTTTCCATAACTAATAGTATAGGTTAAGTCGATTTCAAATCACACGCACCCAAAGGAAGCCAAACCAACTATTAGTGATGATTTCCAACTATTTTTATGTTATACTATAAAAGTAGTAATTCACGATTGTTAATGGCGAAAGACAAATCACAACCCAAGAGCCAAGTTAAACAATCTCCATAGAATAAACTTAGGGGTAAAAGGAATGGACGAACAAAAGATAATATTCAGTAATCGGTTTGAAAAAGAGAAATTTGAGGATTACAAAACAGATTTGGGAACTGACAGCTCAGTCACTCCCGACTTTACGGAAGCTGATGATTTTTTAAAATTTATACAGAAGAACCGCAGAAGTGTTCCAAGTAAAGAGCGAATTGCTGACAAGGATAAATTTATCAAAATCGTTTACGAACTATCCAATAGCTTTGAAATTGACGCTGACCTGATAGAATTTGCCGAGGGATATATCGCCAACATCTATGTAGATTATGCCTGCTACACTGGATATATCAAGAAGCTGTTAGCAATTCTTTTTATCCTTGCCGATGATATTTCCTTTTTAGACGGCAGTAAAGAAAATGCCGATATGCTTTTCAGCTTCACTTATCACACACACCATATTTTCCTGAATAACAGAGAAACAACTGATTTCTCATAATGTACCCGATGGCTACTCAACTGAGCAGCCATCTTTTCAATTTTCCAGACACCGTCTGGAATTTTTAATATGCCGGAATACCGTATCCATAGATATTGCTGCTTCCGACTGCGTACTGTCTTTGCTTGCAGGCGTCGCCTGAGTTGCCCTCTACGGTATAAACTGTGCCATTCTCACACTTCTCTACGATACCAACGTGGTCTGTTGTACCGTCGCCTTCCCAATCAAAGAAGATAATATCTCCTACCTTTGGTTCATAAGTGCGGTCTTGCCATTTTCCATTTGACTTAAACCAGTTTGCACCATCCACGCAACCTGCAAATTTCGGAACAAGTCCGCTTTCAATATACCCGCATTGGTCAGCACACCAAGATACGAAGCAGGCACACCATTCCACTCGACTATTAAAGCCGTACCAGCTCCAGTAAGGTTGTCCGCCCTGATTGCCTAGCTGTGTCAAGGCAACCTCAACAATCGCCTGATTACCTCCGGCAGTAAAGGCTCGCCCATACGGATAGTATCTCAGAACGTGAGCCGGATATTGGGTATCTCCATAACTGTCCCAACCGAGCCTTTGTGCCTGCTGAGTGGAAAACTCCACTGCATTGGCATAAGAATAACCGCCATACTTTGTTTTTGCCCAAGAAATATACCCATTACCGAAGTTGTAGCCTTGCAAGGCAAGTTTGATATGCTCCATATCTATCGGACTTTCCACTTCTGCCGAAGTAAGAGCCGCTTTCAATTCCTGAACTCCACACTGGATAGAATATTCAGGGTCTTTAATTCCATTAGGTTCGTGCGGATACCTTGTATTGAAACTTCCCTCTGCTGCCTGCATAGGGTCAAGTCCTCTGCCACCGCTTTCCTGCATCATAACCGCCTTGATAAGTTCCACATACTCAGGAATGCCGTACTCTTTGGCATACTTCTGTATGATGGGTTCATAGGCTTCTACCTCTGCACTTACCGGAGTATAGGAATTACTGTCACTTCCTCCTCCAAACATTGCTACGGCAGCACCAAACAGCACGACAATCATAATAATCAGAACCGCTATCCAACCGCCTGCGGCGATTGCTGCTACAAGTGCTTTTGTCCCTGCAATAATCGCTTTGACTGTCGCAACAGTAGCTTTCGCTGTGGCTTTAACGGTATCTGCTGTGGCTTTCGCCGCTTTCTTTGCCGTCTGAGCCGCTTTCTGTGTTGCTTTGGCTGTTGTTTTTGCTGTTTTCTGTGCTAAAATGGCAGCTTCTTTGGTGGTCTTAATAGAAGTCTTTGCCGTTTGTTCTGCGGTCTTGACCGACCTTTGAACAGTATTGGTTGCACCTTTCGATACGGTCTTGACTGTCGTATTTCCTGCCGACCTTGCAGACTGTTTAATTGTTTTCTCCGTACGCTCCAGAGTTCGGATGCTCTGTTTTCCGACAGGATTGACCGATTGTTTCTGAAGCTGTTTCTCTGCACGCTTGGTCTTGAAATTCTCAATTCCCGTTTTGGCTTTCTGATAATTCTGCCTTGTTTCACGCACACCCCATCTGCCGACTTTATCCGCACGGTATGCAGTTTCGTGAACAGCCCTATCCGTTGCCGCTTCGATTTTATCGGAAGCATATTCCTCTGCGGAATTTTCCGAAGCATTGGTGGAATGTTCTGCCTTATCTTTCGTCATCACATAGGCTTTCTTCATTCGCTCCGTGGCAACTGCTGCCTTATTTATGGTCTTGATTGTACCTTTGCTTGTATCTCTTGTTTTTATATCAGCCATCGGTTTCCTCCTTTCTCGAAAAATAATAGAGAGTGGGGTTTAATCCACTCTCTTAGCGACAACAACAAGCCTGCCATTGTTTCTTGAATATTCACAAGTAGAAAGAGAAATCAGCTTGTCGCCATATTCTGCCGATACTCCGGTATCATACAAAGAAAGTTCCTTGCACTTAGCAACATACGCATCAAACTCTGCCGCATTTTCTGCGTCCGTAAACTCATAATACTTAAAGCTATCGGAGCTGTCTGTATAAACGACTGTCTTAAAGACTGCAATCACTTCATACTGGTGTCTATCCGTCAGTGTATCAAAGGTAATCGTCTTATGACCTTCCCAAAAGCTCTTGTTTCTGTACTTCATCAGTCCCGTAAACATCGAGCCGTCATTCATATGGTGTCCGTATATAATGATGTTGTCTGAAGGTTTCTGCACATCACAATTTTCCTGCACATATGGACAGCCATAAGCGGAATAGGTCTTATCAAACTTGTGCTTCAGGTAGAAGTTCGGCTCATTTACAGACTGCACGACCGGATAGTTGATATTGGTATCCTCAACCTTTATCCAACCCACCATATCCTCATTCTGCCGATAGAGTTCAAGATATTCCGCAAGATAGTCCTTATCTTCCGAAAACGTCACGCCCTCATTTTCCTTTGGCGGCTCGTCCTCCACAATCTCCGCAAGGTTATCATAGACTTCATTCTGCTTGGCAGAGTCAATGTGATTACGGATAATAAAGAAGGTGCTTACAGACAACACTACCGTAAACACCATCGCAATAATAATATAGATTTTTCTGCTCATTTTCTCTTACCTTTCCATATCATTTCTCTTAGGTGGAGTCAAATCTCTGCAATACTCCGGATACCTCAACTTGATACCCTCCATAAAATACGGAGCATATCCGCAACAGAACAGTTCCTCCGGTGTATAGAGATTTTCCCTGCCTTCTTCCGTAAATCCATTCCAGAGATTAAAGGCAAGGTGGCAGACCTTGACTGTGCCACTTGTCTGCCAACCGCCGTGCATACCTTCCGGTATGATGCAATCCCTCTTAAAATCAAACATCTTTCCGATGTTCATTCTTGTTTCTTCTGAAATACCCATCACATAGAAAAATGCTCTGTGATAGCAGTCGTTGACTTTGCACTTATCCAGATTTTCCAATACAAAATCTCTGTGTGCAGCATTGCGAAATTGAATCTTAGACATTGTAAATCCCTCCTTATGCTTCGCCTGGTTTGGTTGTCATCAGTTTATAAAGTTTCGTGTTCTTAGGGAATTTGTTTGCAAACGGTACAAGCGAGCTTCCCACCTTGATAAGTCCGTGTCCTGCTTCCACGTTCGTGATATAGGACATCTGGAGGTCGGAAATATTCAGAAGTTTTGCAAGCTCAAGCCTGTCTGTGGAAGCCTGATTCAGCATAATAATGAACTCTGAGTTTGCAAGCATTGTTCTTGCTGTGTGGCTCTGCAAAAGGTCATCGACGTTCTGGGTTATTCCACTTGCGTATGCACCGTATTTTCTCACACGCTTCCACAAGGTAAAGAGGAAGTTTGCAGAGTATTCGTGCTGGAACAGAAGATAAATTTCATCAATGAAGATAAAGGTGTTCTTACCCTTTGCACGGTTCTGTGTGATACGGTTCAGAATAGAGTCAAGGACAACAAGCATACCAATCGGCATAAGCTGTTTACCCAAGTCAAGAATGTCATAGCAGATAAGGCGGTTATTGGTATCCACATTCGTCTGCTTTGCAAAAGTGTTCAGAGAACCATGCGTAAAAAGCTCAATAGCAAGTGCCAGTTCCTTTGCTTCCGGTTCGTCCTGCTGCAAAAGTTCTGCCCTGAAATCCTGCAAGGTCGGTATATGTCCCTGATAGTCATTCTGCTGATAACTGCGGTACACACTTGCCGTGCAACGGTCAATGATAGACTTCTGCTTTGCTCCGAGATTTGTTCCGCCGATAAGCTGTTCACAAAGGGACATAATGAACTCGGATTTCAGAATGACAGGGTTTGCACCGTCGCCGTAATCCTTATTCATATCCATTGCATTGATGTGATTGTCGGAAGTAGCAGAAATATTGATTACCTCTCCGCCCATCGCATTGACAAGCTGTGAATACTCTCGCTCAGGGTCGATGATAATAATATCTGCGTCTGAAGAAAGAACCTGATTGATGATTTCTCCCTTTGCTGCAAACGACTTACCACCACCGGATACACCGAGAATAAAGGAGTTACCATTCAAAAGCTGCTTACGGTCTGCGATAATCATATTTTTGCTGATAACATTCTGACCGTAATAGATACCGTTTTCGTGAAAAATATCCTGCACCCTGAATGGGATAAATACCGAAAGACTCTCTGTGGTAAGTGTTCTGAAAGCGTCAATCTTTCTTGTTCCAAACGGCATTACCGTGTTGAGTCCATCTACCTGCTGAAATCTCAGTGTTGCAAACTGGCAAAGATGTTTTCTTGCTGTGGTAAGCAATGCTTCCGTATCATTCTCAAGCTGTTCCTTACTGTCTGCTGTAATAACCATCGTGATAACGGCGAACATCATTCTCTGGTCACGGGTTGTAAGGTCATCGAGGAACTCTTTCATTTCTTTCTTCTGCTGCTCCATATCATACGGAACAGTTGCAGAGAAGTTATTATTTGCATTCTGTCTACGCTGCCAGTTCGTAATATTGGTTTCTACGCCAAGCAGACGGTTCTCTGCTTCCTTTACTGCTTCATCAGTCGGAACGGGAACAATATCAATGGACATCATCAGATTTCTGTTCATATCCGTAAGTTCCGCTACCATACTGTCTTTGATATAGGACGCATACTCACGCAAAAAAAGAACTCTTCCATAACGGTTTCCCATCTTGAAATAGTCCTTTTCAAATTCCATTGTGTCAGGGCAGATATAATCCTTAAAATCGTGTCCCTTTTTTCTTGTTTCCTTAATATCAAAGTGGAAAGAGCTTTCCTCTCCCACACGATAAAAGTCGTGGAAAATACGAAGTCTCTCGTCTGTTTCCAGTTCCACGCACTTACTTCCAAGTCTGCCGAAGTGAGCAATCAAATCTGCACCGACACGGGCAAAATAAGTTCTTGCGTCCTCTACACTCTTTTTATTGATGGAAATGGTAATATACTTATCCTGAACAATGGAGTTTGCACCCGTTGCCTTATCAAGAAGCATTTTGTTATATTCCTCTCGATACTCGTCCAGATTATCTCCGGTTGTCGGAATAAGGATTGTCTGTTCAAAATCCAGTCTGTTGAGCCGACGGTTATTGATTGTGATTTTTGTCGTTGCACCACTGTCAAGAGAGTTCAGAAGTTCGGAATATTCAAGGAACATCGCTTCCTTATCCTCACGGCTTGCCACCGCATAGTTAATGTCCGTAAAGCGGTAGGTCTTTGAATATTTATCCTTTCCCACTTTGAAAATGCCATCATCAAAGATAGCTGCTACGGGAATCACGTCCTGCACCCCTTTCGGTACAACAAATTTTTCTTTATCCTGCTTAAACAGGTTCGTAAGAGTCTTAATCATTTGACTTCAATACCTCCTTCTGTTTCTGTTCAATGCTTGGCTTCATCAGTTCGTAATACACATTGGTGGAGTGAAACACCAGCTTCTTCGGCATCAAAAACTCCGATTTTATCCACGCATAGATTGCTTTTTCTGCGGTCATACCGTTGTACTTCACAAAGCCAAGTGCCGCAAACGGGGCAGCACCCAAAATGCACACCCACGATACGGTTTCCGTGCCAACATACGGTCTGAGCAAGAAATGCAGTCCTACCGCAACGCCACAAGCGAGAACAGAAAAAATGAACTGTCTGAGCGACAGTCCAAAAAACATTGACTCTGTATAATTTCTGATTTCTCGGTTAATTTTTACTTCCATATCTGTTTCCTTTCCTGCGGTTTCGGTCTTTCCCCCTCACGCATTTACCATTCAGGCAAAAGACTTTGCCTTTTCGTTTACCGCCATAGTAAACACATTTCTTACAATCTCTTTGGTTCATCTCAAAATCTCTCCTTAAAGTCCCATCATCTCTCGGATAATACGGTCAGACATTTTCACTGCACCGACAAGAACAAGCATATTAAATACCAATTCCCCAATATATGCCCACACTTGCGTAACTGCTGCTGCGTCAGGATTCACTACTGGCGGCGATGAAGCAAATACGGAGAAAATAATACAAGCAAGTACAATGACTGCCCCTTCAAGCAGAACTGCACAATAGCTCTTGATAAAACTCTTGCCGACATTCTGTGTCGGTTCTCCTGCAAATGTGGAAAGCGGTATCGGTGCAAGTGCTGTGTACATATACAACTTGAAAAATCGTCCATACACTGTCATTATCAGAATAAACGACAGCACCGTGATAAATAATCCTCCAATAAGCGTTACCGCCCACAAAGGGATACTCTCAAAAAATCCGCAATCCTCTATGGTCGTTACCATCTCTGCGGGCAAAGTCGTCTGTTCCGGAGTTCCAAATCCGGCAGCATTCATAATGGTTGAAATCGTACCTTGCACGATATTAAATAATGCAAGCATAAGCTCCATTCCGTATGTGATAACACCTTTCGCCAGTGCAAAACGAACAAAGAGTTTCAGAGCGTGTTCCGGTTTCTTCACATCTGTAAAACTTCCGCAGGTCTTTACCATACCTATCACGAAAAACAATACAAGCAAGGCAAGCCCGATAGCCTGAACCGCACCGTTGATGTCAACGATAACCTTCCAGATATTCCCGCCCTTAAAGTTCTGCGGTGTAGTTGTGATGAGCGTCCATATTTCTGACAGTTTCTCATTCCAAGTTTCAAGGGCATTTTCAAGATTTTGAACTACCCAGTTATCACTCATTCAAAGCACCTCCTTACAATTAAGGGGTGTACCTTAACTTGGCACACCCCTCGATAACTGTGTAACTCTTATCTTAGCCTGTGATAAGAGTAAGGATTTCTTTCGCAAAAGTGATAATGACACCACCCGCAAGAGTCAGGAAGCCATTGGCTCTCTGAGAAGGGTCGTGAGATTTGAGTGAAAGACCGACCTGCACGATACCAAAGCCAAGCAAAATCATACCGATGGCACGGATAAGTCCGAAGATAAAATCGGACAGATTATTGACTACGGTAAGCGGGTCATTCGCTGCAAATGCAGTCGTTGTCATTCCAAGTGCCAACGCACCGACAATGACCATTGTGCAGTAAGCACGGAAGCCTTTCTTAACCTTTCCGGTCATAGGCAGTTTCTTTGTTTCCTGAATGTCAGTTGCTTTTTTCTTAAAAATAGTCATAGTTGAATACCTCCAAAATTTAATTTGTTTGATTGTTTATGAACAGAGCTTCCATCTCCTCCTCGGAAAGAAGTTCCCAGTTCGTTTCTTCCATTTCCTTTTCAGGAAGTGTTGCAGGGTCAATGTCCCAAATGGCAATCGAAGCAATATCTTTTGTGACTTCTCCATGCTTATAAGGACTCGCCTTTCCGTCTGTGGTAAGTGCCACATTCGGGTGTTTCATAATGTCATATTTGAAATCCATAATGGGTCTTTCCCCACGGATAAACAAAATAGCGTACTGATTATCGAGCATACGCACCTCATCAGGGGTAAGTAACTCTCTGCCGCTAATCTGATAGTTGGTGGAATAATTACCGCTTCTTCCGGTACTCTTTCCGAACGTGTTGGTATCAATGGTTTCCTTGCCCAACAGCTCCGACACATATTTATGGGTTGACTGCTCATTTCCACCAAGGTAAAGAAATTCATCGCAGTTACCCACAATGCTCTCCCACTGTTTTTCAAACAAGGCTTTAAGCTGTGCCAAGTTCTGTAAGATGATGCTTACAGATACCCCACGGGAACGCATAACCGACAGTATTTTGTCGAAGTCGTCCGGCAGTGAAACATTGGCAAATTCGTCCATCATAAAATGAACAGGCATCGGCAGACAACCGCCGTGGATATGGTCGGCTGCATAAAACAACTGCTGAAAAAGCTGTGTGTAAAGAATGGATACCAAGAAGTTGAAACTAGAGTCGTTATCCGGTATCAGTGCAAACAGTGCCACCTTTTTCTCTCCGAGTGACTGCAAATCCAGTTCATCGGCAGAAGTAAGAGCAGCAAGACTTTCCAAGTTAAACTTTTCAAGCCTTGCTGCAAGGGTTATCTGTATAGATTTTAATGTTTTGGAAGAACCGGAATGATAAGAGTGATAATACTTCAAAGCAATGTGGTCAGGATTATCTATCATCAAATCCGAAAACAGATTATCAAGCGGAGAAGGACTTGGGTCGTCCTCGTCCTCAATCGCCCCGGCTCTGAGCATTTCCATTACCATCGCAAAATTCTGTTCTTCCGGCGGTGCTTCATAATGCAGATAAAATACAAGTGCAAGCAGAAGCATTGACGCTGCCGTATCCCAAAATGGGTCATTGCTCTGTGAACCTTTCGGAGTGGTACTCTTAAAAAGATTGGTTACGAGCTTCTGCACATCATTGTCATTCTGCAAATAAACAAACGGATTGTAACAATGGCTTTTCTCCATTGAAATCAAATCAAGCACACGCACTTCGTAACCTTTCTTCTCAAGAAGATGTCCCGTATCTCGCAGGATTTCCCCTTTCGGGTCTAATATCACATAGCTGTTTCTTGCAGCATTCATAATATTAGGCTTTGCATAAAACCTCGTCTTACCTGCACCGGAGCCACCGCACACAAGCGTATTCAGATTTCGTCTGTGCTTCTTAGCATTAAGTCCAATGCACACATTCTGAGTCATCAGCTTATTTTCTGATAGTGGCTTTTGTCGGTATTTTTTATCAATGGCTCTGACATTGCCCCATTTGGCAGAACCGTGTTCTTCTCGTCTGCGGTAATTCTTTCTTGTTGAGAAATAAATCCCGATACCCATTCCATAGCACAAAAGCAAAATGAGGACAGTTTTCAGGCTGTCCCCACATAATTTTATGGAAAATGGATTATCAAAAAGTGTCGCAAGATTGGCTGCTATTTCCGGCAGTCCTCCGCTTATGGAAGGTGCAATCAGAAGTGACAGCCATATAACCGGAACGATACCGACAATGGATAAAATAATGGCAGTCTGCCTGTCATTATCTCGCTTCATCTGAGCGTTTCCTTTCAATCACTTTGAACTTTTTCAATGGGGCATTTCCGACTTTTACAAGCAGGTCGTCTACTGCGTCTGCGGACTTGCCTTCCTCCATCAACTTTGTTTTCTCATCGTTTAAGGAGCGAATGACAACACCGTGTTCATAATCGTCCAAAGCAATGTGGTAGAGTTTTTCTTTTTCCATATCTGCCCTCCGTTATCTCTCATAGTCCTTTGAACGCACCTGCTTTTTGCGGAACATTTCATCAGAGATATGACTGTGAATTTCTGCCATTGCATTTCGTGTCTTGGAAAGCTCCGCACGGATTTCTTTCGGCTCTTTGGAAGCCAGTCCCTCCGGAATACGGTTAATTGCAAAATTCTGTGTATCTACGCCATACTTCTTGCAAATCATATATCCGATACACACTGCCTGAAAGCCCATATCCCTGCGGCTGTAACTTTCGCTGTTGATGGAAAGCTGTGCGTGTCCGAGTTCCTGAGCGACACACTGAGCAACTGCTACGCTGTCGCCCACATTACGCTTCACATACAAGGTCTGCTTTTCATTATTATAGAAAGCTGCCATATTCGGATACGGAAGTTCATCGGTTGCCGCAACCTCCACCGGAGATACATCAAGCATTGTCGTGATAAGTGCTTTCGGGTCACGGTTTGCTGATACTGCCGGAGCTTTTCTTCCATTTGTCTGCGTAACATCAAATACCTTTTTGACATTGTAGGAAATACCCGGAGAACCATCTGCTCTTGTGTATTCCACTGGTTCAAGGATAGAAATACTCTTTGCCCCTTTGGTAATCTTCACATTGTCCTTACCCCAATCATCAAAATCTTTAAGCTGTGTCGCCTGCGGATACTGACTGTAAATAAGGAGAGCATTTGCTGCGGAATATCTGTCCATTCGACTCTGCGTATCAAGAAAGTTCTTGAACTTCTCAGGGTCACTCACAATCTCACGGGCAGCATCATCAATCATCTGATAGACTTTTTCTTTTTCTGCTCGCTTCTTTTCTGCATACTCCTCTTTGGATAATCTTGGCTGATTACCGCCAGCCTTTGCGGGTTTGAAATCATTTGTCATAGTGAATTACCTCTCTTTTGTTTTGGGGTTCTTCTTCGGCTGACGGTGTACCGTCTGACCGTTTTTCTGCTGCGGCTTCTTGCCGTCTTTCTTAACCTCCGGCTCTTTACGCTCTGCTTCTTTTTGCTGTTTTGCCTGTGCCTTGTAACGGTCAAGTTTCTCTTTGACCGATGGCTTTTCCACTGGCTTTGCAACACCCTTATCAGATTGCGTTTCTACCGGCTCTGAGTTTTGCCTTGACAGAGGGCTTTTGTCTGTTTTGGCGACTGAGGGGTTTGCGTTTGCTCGCTCCTCTTTCTGCATTGGATTTCTGACTGCTTCTTCCATAATGATTTCACTCTTGGATTTGGTCGGCTTTTCTTTCTCAACCGCTTCACGGTCTGCGATAGCCTTCTCTGCTTCACTGACAATCGAAGCCTTATCCACCTTGCCAAGTTCAAATCTTTCAACGATACGCTGAATTTTAGAAGCGTCCTCTGCTCTTGCAATAATATCTACCGGAGCGTTCTCTCCCTTTGTGTTCTTATCTCTGAGGACACAATAAAGAACGCCATAGCGTTTTGCCTGTTCGGTAAACTTCTTCAAATCCTTTTGCGGAATGGAAAAGACTTTCAGCTCCTTGCCTGACTTAATCATATTGGTAAGCCTTGCTTTGCCCTTCGTCTTTTGTTCCTGCTTCAGAACCGATACCAAAAGCAATGCGATATTCTTCGCCGCCGAACCGCTTAATCTTGCAGCAACTTCAAATCCTTCAAGCGAAAGCCTAACGACCTGCTCTGCTGCGTCACCACCGTTGTTCATAGCGTGATTTCTCCTTTCTCTGCTGTTTTTGTTCCTCTGTTTCGATATGCTCAAGGTTTTCTTCCATAACCTTTGACCTCTCTGCAATATCCTCGCAGAGTTTTACTTCCCGTCGGAGTTTTTTCAATTCTCCATTGATAGAAGCGATTTCATCTTTTGCCGCCTGAAGCTGACCATCATCAATATTTGTTCTTATCTTTTTTCGGAGATGTGTTCTTCCGGCAATCAGATTTTTCATCTGCTCCTCTAAGGAAGTCTTATATGAAAAAAGCTGTTCGTCCGTGGAAATATTTTCTCGTCCGAGCAGCCTTACTTCATCAGTAATCTTATCGAGCTTCATCAAATCATCTTTCAAAAGATAATGAAGCCTTGCGTTATTCTGTTTCTTATACTTGGGCAGATAACCGAGTCTGTAACAGTAATACAGATACAGCCCATAAAGTCCGCCTTTCTTTTTCAGCTTCTGCCCTCTGGTCTGCATACGGTACTGTCTTGGTTTATAAATCGCCCTCTGGAACGGCTCAATCTCTGCCCATCTGTCACGATTTTCTTTGATACGCTCTACAATCCGGTCATTGGTATAATCTGCTCCGAGATTTTTCAGTCGTATCGGCTTATCGTATCCCTTTGGAATGACCGTCCAGTATTTTCGGCTTGGACTTAGATTATAGGCATATCCCATTTCCTTGAGAGCAAACTGAAATTCTTTCAGGGTCTTGCTGTGGTCGATAGCATAATCAATGGCTTCCTTTGCAACCGAGTAGCGTGTCGGCATACCTGCCTTTTCTTTCATCGTCAGATACTCCGACTGCTTACTGCGGTTCGGATTCGGGTCATAGTAAAGTCCGTACTTCTCACAAATCCTGTCTGCAACTTTTCGGAATTTGAACCACGCTTTTTCCTCTCCCCACAAATGTTTGCCATCGACAAAAGAAATAGAGTTGATGACAAAATGGCAATGCAGGTGCTTTGTGTTCAGGTGGGTTGTCACAACGACCTGAAATCTTTTACCCCACACTTCATTTGCAAATTCCATTCCGATTTTCTGTGCCATCTCAGGAGATATATCTGTTTCCTTGAAACTCAAATATCCGTGATAGGCTTGGATACCGTCTGTCTTTTGGTACTGCTCCTTAACCGTTATGAATTGGTCACGGGCAATCGCCACATTACAGTTGATACCCTCAACATAAAATTCTCGCTCTGTTTTTTCTTCATCCTTTGCATAAGCAATAACATCTGCAAGCGCCTGATACTGTTCCGGCGAAAACTCCCTTTTGATATTTACAGAAGTCTTTTCCGGATTGGTCGCATAGTCAATGACCTGACCGAGCCTTTCTGTTACCGACCACAACTTTGTTACTGCCATTTCATTTCGCTCTGATTCGGACGAAGATATGTTCTCTCAATCTCTGACTGGAACTTATTCCACTTCGCAGCTTCATTCTTCAGCATAGGTGCGTCAATGAAACCAAGCGTATTTGCTTTGGCAGCAAGCTGATTGATGTTATTACCGATAGAGGAAAGTTCCCTCATCACATCATAGAAACGGTCATCGGGTTTCTCTTTCGGTTCGTAACCTCTGATAAGCAAACGGATAAGCCCTGCTTCGGAAAGACAAGCCTTCTTTGCCTTAGCTGCCAAATCCTGTGCTTCCTTGCGGTTAAAGCGTACAATCTTCTGAATGTTTCTCTTTCTCATAATCGGTATCTTCCTTTCTCTTTACTCTGCAATCTTTGTTAATCTGGAATAAGCACATCATCGTAACGCCAAGACAACTGCCGAGCAGTGTTCCGGCGGCGATAAGTAATAACTCTCTCAAATCAAATTCTCCTTTCTCACGGGATATTAGGGGCAACCCCTAACGAGCCTTTTACCGTTTGGGAAACTGTGTTTATCCAAATGGTCTGCTCGCTAAGATTAAACATCTCCTCTGGGTTGCCCCGTTCTCAGGCTACTATCTCTCATAATCCTTTGATTTCGGCTTAAAAGGTTCAGCCACGATATTGCCGCCCACTTCCTTAGAAAAGCGTTCAGGATACTTGAACTGTTCCTTATACTTCTTCATCATATCGTCCGGCAAGCTCTGAAAGCTCTCACTCTCAGGCGGTGCATAACAGATAAAGAACTTGCCGCAGATAATATCAACCATCTCTTTCTTATCGTTGTCCTGCACATAAACAGCACGATTAAGCGGAAGTCCTCTCATCTTTCCTTCCTCATTACAGATGATTGCAACGTCATCATCAAAGGGCATATATTCCTCAATATCCCCGCCGACAACCTCCTGCATTGCTTCCAGACTGTCGTCGATTACAATTTCCTTCGGGTACTTTTCCGGTTCTACCAAGAGAACTTTAATCTTTGTATCATTCATCGTTCTTCATTCCTTTCGTGTGTTTTTTTATTGTAAATTCCCATCCGCATACAAAGAAAATCGTTGAAGTCCTTACCTGCTTTTGGTGGTTCATCAACGATTTCATACTTATCCGGCAGAATGGTTTTTAAGGTCTGTGCTGCCTTTCTGCCCGCTATATCATTGTCAAAATGGATACGGATTTTCCTGACAGATGGGTTGCTGCCAAGATACTTTTCCAGTGCAATCGGCACTTTACTGTCCTCAATTTTCTTTGCCGGAGAATACACCCCGGACAGCGAAACAAAGCTCATTTCTTTCCAATCCTGCCCGTTCAGCTTCGCAAGCGTGGCATAGGATAACAAATCAATGGCACACTCAAAGAGGTGTACTTCCTCCAAGTTTTCCTTACCAAGCCGAAAAGAATAATCTTTTTTACTGCCACTGCAATCGCCCATAATCCTACGCTTATTCGTGGAACGGTAGGCTGCATATTTTGGTTCTTTCTTCTCGTCATAGCCTACAAACACAACATTGTGATACGGCAGGCTCTCAAAGATAAGGTCATTAGAGATACAGTAATTGATGATTTCAAAATCTATTCCTCTCCCGAAAAGATACTCTGTAATCACTATGTTGGAAGCACATTTTTCAGGGAGAAGAAGCGGTTTATTTTCCTCTTTTGGCTGTGGCTTTTCATAGACCGGAACCTGAATCGCTGTGTGTCCGATAATGGTTTCCACCGCTTCAAGGAAGCTGTAACCTTTGACCTTAATCAGATAATCCAAAGCACTCCTGCCACCGATACCTCTCGACCACCATATCCATTTCCCGTTTGAAATCTTCAAACTGTCGTGGGTTCTGGTGCAATAGGTGTTACCTGAAAACTTAACCAGCTCATACGGTTCATAATTTTTCAGGTAGGTTAATAAGTCCATCTGTTTCGCCTGAATGATTAACTCAGGTGCGATAAAAGGCATATCGACCACCGCCTTTCTGTTTATCTCTCATACGATTTCTCCTTTCTGCCGCCGACTGCTTCGCCCTCATCAGGCTCTCCGCCGACAATCTCATTTTCCTTTTTATCCATATTGAGCAGGATATTCAGCTCATCAAGTCTGGCAGTTTTTGCCCTCAATTCTTCCTCCTTTGCAAACGGCTTTTCGATTTCCTGCTTCGCTGTTTCAAACTGCTTCTCCGTATTTTCAAGGCTGTTTTTCGTATCAGCAAGTGCTTCCTCAAAGCGTTCTATGCCGTTATCTATTCTCACGATATTACCGTGAGCATCATCGCCAAGCGGTACATCTCTGCTTGTTTCGCCTTTTAATTTCACAACATAATTACGCTGCACCGTATCAAAATACAGTTCCATTTGAAAGCCACGGTACTCGCCAAGTGGTATCGCATCGGGACTGTTCATTGACTTGCAGGCATTGATGATTGCCTGACCTGCTTCGGCTTTTTCGGAATAAGAAACACCCGATACCATCATTCCAAGCGGCTGCTCGTCTATCGGTTTCGGGTGTAATTTTGCTGTTTCAACATCTTTGGTAAGTCCCTCTACACGGGATTTCAAGTAAGTAATCTGTTGTGGGTAGAATTTGATGACCTTATCCTCCAGTCCGTATTTCTCCGATAAGAAATTGGATTTTAACATCTTTAGCTTCTGTACTTGAATGTCTAAGTCCATCTTTTCTTTGATATATGGATTACCTGTTGCAAGCATTTTTATCTCTGCATAGGACAGTGCGGTTTCATCAATATCCTCTGCCGACCTAACCGGAGATTTGCTCGTCATAATCTGACTTGCGAACTTCTGCTTACCTTCCACAAGCTGATAGAGGTATGCATCAAAGGTCTGCTCTGTTACATAACGGTAAATATCAACCTGCGGATTTTCATTGCCTTGACGGACAATTCTACCGGAACGCTGCTCCAAATCTGAAGGTCGCCACGGACAATCCACATCGTGAAGTGCGATAAGTTTATCCTGCACATTCGTTCCTGCTCCCATCTTCTGAGTAGAGCCAAGAAGCACCCTGACTTCTCCCTTGCGTGTCTTTTGGAACAGTTCCTTTTTCTTCATATCCGTGTCGGCTTCGTGTATAAATTTTACTTCACTTTCAGGAATACCTCTCTCAATCAGCTTTTTCCTAATGTCGTTATAGACGGAAAATGTGCCGTCATTCTTCGGCGTGGAAAGGTCACAAAACACAAGCTGTGCCGATTTCTTGTCGGCATTTTCTTCCCATATTCGATAGATGTTATCAACGCAGGCATTGATTTTACTGCCCTCAAAATCAGGCAGCATATCGTTTAGCATACGCTGGTCAAGAGCCAGTTTTCTTCCATCATTCGTGATTTTCAGCATATTATCTACACTTGAATCCACACCGCCGCCACGCACCTGCTCAGCTCTCTCTGCAAGGGAAGCAACCATTTCTTTCTGCATTTCTGACGGCTTTACTGCAATGTTATGGTACTTTGCTTCCGGTACTGGCAGGTTCAACATATCCGCTGTCTTAATGTCCGCTATCTCCTTGAACATCGCCATTAGTTCAGGCAAGTTATAGAATTTTGCGAACCTTGTCTTTGCTCTGTATCCTGTTCCTTCCGGTGTAAGTTCCACTGCCGTAATGGTTTCTCCGAAAGTGGAAGCCCAGGCATCAAAGTGCTGCAACCCATTTTTCACAAGCGTGTTGTACTGCAAATATCGCTGTATCGTATAGAGTTCCACCATACTGTTTGAGATAGGTGTACCCGTTGCAAATACGGTTCCTCGTCCTCCGGTAATCTCGTCAAGGTAACGACACTTCATAAAGAGGTCGGAAGATTTCTGTGCTTCCGTCTGTGCGATACCGCCCACATTACGCATTTTTGTATAAAGATAAAGGTTCTTGTAATAATGGCTTTCATCAACAAAAAGTCTGTCTACACCAAGTTCCTCAAAGGTTACAACATCATCTTTTTTCGTCTGGTCATTGAGTTTATCAAGTTTCTGCCTGATAGATTTCTTTGACTTTTCAAGCTGCTTTATGGAGAAGTTTTCCCCTCGGTTTCGCTTGAGTTCCGCAATTCCTCCGGTTATCTCCTCAAGCTGCTGTTCTAAGATTGCCCTCTGTCTTTCAATGGACATCGGGATTTTTTCAAACTGTGAATGTCCGATGATAACTGCGTCATAATCTCCAGTTGCAATCCTGCCGCAGAACTTTTTACGGTTCTTGGTTTCAAAATCTTTCTTTGTTGCGACAAGGATATTCGCCGCCGGATAGAGCTGCAAATACTCAGCCGCCCATTGTTCGGTCAAGTGATTTGGTACAACAAACAGTGACTTGTTACAAAGCCCAAGCCTTTTCGACTCCTGTGCTGCCGCTACCATTTCAAAAGTTTTTCCTGCTCCGACTGCGTGTGCAAGAAGTGTATTTCCTCCGTAAAGGATATGAGCAACCGCATTTTTCTGATGTTCCCTGAGTTCAATTTCAGGATTCATACCATTGAAGATGATATGACTTCCATCATACTCACGAGGTCTGACGCTATTGAATTTCTCATTGTAAGATTTGCAAAGCCTTTCCCTTCGTTCAGGGTCAGACCATATCCAGTCCTGAAATTCCTGCTTAATCATTTCCTGCTTCGACTGAGCAATCGCTGTTTCCTTTTTATTTAGGACAGCCTTTTTCTTTCCCTCATCATCTTCGATATAATCAAAGATACGCACATCTTTTAAATTCAGCGTTTCCTCAATAATCTTATAGGCATTGATGCGGGAAGTTCCGTAAGTGTTATATGCCCTTACATTTCCTTTGTCATAGGATTTTCCCTCAATATTCCACTCACTCGTAAATGGAGAGAAGTGAACTTTGATATTCCACTGTGCATAACGTGGTGTTTCAAGCAAATGAAAGATAAACTCCTGCACATCGTCCGGTGGCAGCCAAGTTGCACCAAGTCGCACGGAAATTTCACTTGCAGTCAGGTCTTTCGGCTGCACCTTTTGAAGTGCTTCTACATTGACCTTATAATCTTCCGGATAGAGTTCTGCCGAGTTCTTTGCAATCCTCAGCTTTTCCCTGACATTACCCGAAAGGTATTCATCAGCCATCAGATACTTCGGTTCGTAAGAATTTCCATACTCATAAAGCGGGTTTAGGAAGATAACACCCTTTAAGTCCTCAAAGATTTCATTCTCCGATTTACCGGAAAGCCCCATCATATAGTCCATATCAATCGTGGCTTTTTCTCCAAGAGATACCGCCAACGCTTCGCTTGCCGTATCAACAGAAGTAACCGGAGTATGCGGCTTAATTGTCCTCTTAGAAAACATATCAGCCTTACGCTCCAGTTCTCCGTCCTCTCCGATTATCTCCAATGCGGAAAGCAAAGAGAATGAACTGTCCTGCGAGAAAGCAGAAGTATTTGCACGGCTGTTAATGAGTCCGTACTTACCTGAAAAGGTATCATAAAGTCTGTTTAATCGCTCCTGCTCCGCTTTGATTTCGCTGTCAGGGTAATCTTCTGTCTGCAATTCAATCAGCGTTCTGACGGAATTTCTAATAGCAATCATACCCTTAATTCGGTTCTCTGCGGTTGCCGACACTTCCACCGGAGTCATACGGGAATTTTCACGATAGTAGATTTTATCGTCTACCACCGTATAGGAAAAGTTTCTCACTGTCGGGTCTGCCGGAATAGAATTATCTTCCTCCTCCAGTTCTTCCTCAGTTTCATATTCCGTGATTTCTCCGTGAATGTTTGCTACTGCTTCATCAAGCTGTGCTGCAAGGTCTGCATTTTCATACGGCACACAAGTTGCTTCCATACCGAAACGCCCCGATACCATTTTCATTTCTCCGAGTATCATTTCGGGGTGCTGCACAAAATAAGAGTTCATCTTAATTCCGTTCTCATCGGTATCAAGATGAACCCAATCCGGCTCAATATCTATCAGTCTGTCACGCTTTTGCAGGATAAGAATATCCGAAACGACTTCCGTTCCTGCATTACCCTTAAAGGTATTATTCGGCAATCGAATTGCTCCAAGAAGCTCTGCTCTCTGTGCAATATACTTTCGTACTGCTAAAGTTTCCTTATCCATTGTGCCTTTGCTCGTTACAAGAGCCATCACACCGCCGGGTCTTAACTTATCAAGGGACTTGGCAAAAAAGTAATCGTGTATCAGAAACTTATGCTTGTCGTACCTTTTATCCGATACCTTAAAATCTCCAAAAGGCACATTGCCAACCACTCCATCAAAAAAGCTGTCCGGCAGATTGGTTTCTTCAAATCCTTGTGCCGCAATGGTTGTTTTCTGGTAAAGCTGTTGTGCAATCCCTGCGGAAATCGTATCAAGTTCCACACCGTAAATCTTACTGTCCTGCATTGCGTCCGGCAGCATACCGATGAAATTACCGATACCGCAGGACGGCTCTAACAAGTTGCCTTCCTTAAAGCCCATCTGCTCCATTGCCTTATAAATGGCTGTGATAACTTCGGGCGGCGTGTAGAACGCAGTCAACGTGCTTTCTCTTGCCGAAGCATATTCCTCCGATGTTAATACCGAAGAAAGTTCCAGATATTCAGTTGCCCACGCTGAATTATTTTCATCAAAGACTTCTGAAAGTCCACCCCAACCGACATACTTTGATAAGATAATCTGTTCTTCAGGAGTGGCAAATCTGTTTTCTTCCTGACACTTTTTAAGAAGCTGTATCGCCATAATATTTCTGCGGAAGCGTTCCTTTTTACCTACCGTTTCAACCTCATTTTCTCTGAGATTAAAGGTATGACGGTCTGCCATAGGCACATCAGGGTGCAGGTCAAAGCCCTTGACCTTTTTCTTCTGCTCCCAAGCGGGAACTACCGGCTCAGGCTCTTTATCGTAACCGTTTCCTATGCGATACCCCTGCTTATACATTTCATCATAGCTGTCAAAACCTGACTGCGAAGCTACTATCTCTCGATAATCCTCTATCGGCATACTGCCCATATTGGTCTGAACTTCTTCCGCTTCATTTCTTTCTTCGGCAGGTTCTTCTTTTACAATCAAATGCTCATTTATCGGATTCTCTCGCACTTTTCTGTCAAACTCTGTGCGTGAAAATTCCTTATTGAACAGTGGCATATCATAGTCATAGAGCATTACTCTCTCATCATCAACAGATAAGATTTCATACTCAGAAGCACCGATATACACCTTATCGCCAAGATGATATTCATACTGCACATCTTGCGGCTGTTCTGCTTCTTCAGGTTCTTTTTCGGTTGGTTCGACCTCCTGCTCCGGTGGTGCATTAGAGAGTATCTCACGATTTCTTTTCATTTCCTCGATTTTGGCTCTGCGTTCCTCTTGGCTTTCGAGCCACTGAGGATAGTGTTCTTTTTCCTTTGGATTTAAGTATCTGTCCATTCGGATAAGTTCCCCGATTCGCTTCTCCACCTGCGACCACGAAAGCGTGATATGTGGCTTCTCTTTACCGATACCTTTCGTAATCGTAATACCTTTTCCATCGTGGCTCTCATCAATGCCTGCTCCGATTATGACGGGATAAGAACCGCCCCAACCGTATTCATTTTTCAAGAAGTCGGCATTTTCTTTTGCAGAAAGACTTTTTTCAAACTGCTCATAAATACGCATTTTTCCCTCAGAAAATCCGCTTCCATTCGCAAGAATAGCGTCGATAATCTCCTGAGAAAAAGTAAAGGCAGAGGTTTTCTTTTCCTCTGCCCGACCGTCTAATATGAATGTCATCTGACCGTCCATTGACGGTAATGGTTTTATGCTGTCACTTAATTCTCCCAGTAATCGCATAGCTTCAAAGTGTCGGGCAATAACAGCCCAATCATAAAAGCTCTGTGCGGTTCTGCTGTCGTATTTGCCCTCCCACAAATGCAGGACGTTTTCAAAGGTCTTGTACCCTACTGTCCTGCCGTCCTCTAAAGTAAGCTCAGTATAATCATTATTGAAAATACTCTTTATATACTCTGTGCGGTCTTTGTTATCAGGATTACGTTCATAATAATCTTTGATTTCTTCCAGACTTGCTGACAAATGTGGTGTCGTTCTGAGAATTTCATTGATTACTTCATCACGTCCAAAGAACGGAAGGCTTTTATCCTCGTGCGTTCTGTCGTAATACTCTAAGCGAATATCACTTCCGCTTTCACGATTTCCTGTGCCGAATTGCGAAGGGAGTTCATCAGACGAACCCATTTCATCATATCCTCCGCTTTCATCTGTTCGGTCACTCCCTCTTTCTGTGCCATCTGGCTCAGAATTGTTTCCTCCATCTTGCTGGCTCTCTGTTCCACTTCCGCCAAGTGCTGTGTCAGTTCGCCCCTCGTCAGGAGATTGTAGTAAAGGACTCTGTGATGTTCCTTCAGAAACTCTCTCCTCATCTGAGCGTATCTGCCCAACGTCACTTCCGGCTGCTGTGGAAGTTTCAGGTTCGGAAGGCTGTAATCGCCCACCATCGTGTAGGTCAGTTCGTTCATTGTCCAAACTCCTTTCGTCGTTATTTTCAACCTTATTGTATTCATTCCTGTCCTGACCGACAATTATGCGATTTTGACGGTTGAGTGCAGTAATTGTTTTAGATATTTCCGTCAATCCCATTTCTGCAATATCACTGGTAGCAAATCCAAGTGCATTGAGTGTTTCCTGCGTATTGAAGTTGGTAACATCTCTGAAATCATCAAGTTCAAAATAACCGTCCGTATCAACGCCGAGCCTTGACATCATCATATATGCCACACTGTTTGTCACGACATTTTTATAAATGAAAGCCACAATATCCTCTTCCACTTCCTCAAAGGAACTGCCCTCGGTTGCATAGTAAAGGTCTTGCAGATAATCAGGGATATTATCCTCTGCCGCATTTCTTGCTGCTCCCATAATTGCTTCGGCAAGACTGCTCTTATTCTCAATCTCTCCGAAAGTGCTTTCCAATGTTTCAATCACATCAGCTTCGTATTCCTGACGCATATCCCAAATCGGGACTGTTCTTGAATATCTGCTTTCGTGAGTATCTGAAATATCAAAGTAATGTGTCAGTCTTTGCCGTGAACGGTTTTCATCAGCAAAAACAGCAATACCTCTTGCACCTCGGTTGACCCATCTGCCAAAAATTTTGTTCCACTGCTCTATCTCAAGAACCGCTGTTGCATCAGGTCGCTGTGCATATACAAGTAGCTGTTCGTCATAACGTAACTTATAATTTCGGCAAGCCGAAGCCAAGAATGCCTGCCAGTTCTGAGGATTTGACACAACCGTTTTGCAGGTGCGGTTGTAAAGCTCAGAAATAAGGTCATATTTTCGTGCCATTACTCTTGCACCTCCTTATCGCTGTTTTTCTCTGTTTCTGGTCTTGTTTTTTGACGGTTCGGATTGATTGACAGGTTCAACTTTACTTCCACTAAGCTCCATTTTTTCAGCAAGCTCGCATATATGATAGCAGCAATTTCCGACATACAAATGGTAGTCATCAATATACTTGCACACTCTGTCTGCTGTGTGTCCATCACGAAAAGTAATCCTGATTTTCCCTCCATCGGGAATATAGAATTTCAAATTGTAATGACTGTCTATAAATCGAATTTGCTTTTCCTGCGGCTCTGCTCTATTCTCCTGTTGCTTCATTTCCCTTACCTCTCATTTTTGTTGCTTCATCAGAACCGCCGCCCAAATACGAAAAGAGTTTACCGGACTTTGTATTCTTCTGAAGCTCCATAATCACACCCATATCAGGAATCGTGATATTCGGGATTTTCAGGATTGCTTCCATATCAAGCTGCTGCAACTTTTTCTCCGTATCACAACCGGAGTCAAAGAGTTTATTCAGCACCTTGACCTTATTCTGAAAAGTTGCTTTGTCTTTCACGAAAATACCTCCTTAGCTAATGTTGATTACAATAGAAATACTGCCGCTCTGTTCTTCTTTCTGCGGATTACGTGAATACTCAGGAAAAAGGGACTGTACTCTCTGCCTTGCCCTGCGTATGGTTTCAAAACAAGGAAGTCCGTATGCTCGGTAATTAAATACAATATCCTCAAGCGGAAGATTTCCGGCAGGTATATATCCGTACCGATTGTAATAATGCAGAATGAGAAGCATATCATCATACCTCGACATCGGGCATTCCTTTAAGATTTCAAGCACTCGGCTCTCCACCGTTTTCTGTTGTTTCATAATGTTCCTCCAAAAATTAAAGGGACAGAGTTTTTTTACGCTCTGCCCCGACTGGTTAATGTTCGCTTATTACTTACTTCTTACGGTTTTTAACCTGAAGAAAGATAAAGCCGCCGACAATAACGGCGACTAATGCGATAGCGATAATTGTCTTTGCTTCCATTACTCGTTACCCTCCTTTTTCTTCTTTTTGTGTGCAACAACAGAAGTTACAGCGATACCGACAGCAGAAAGTCCGGCAAGGACATACCAAAGTTTCATATTGGTATCATCTCCTGTTTTCGGAGTATCCCTCAACTCATTGTGCATTTTTACAACGGCTGTTTCATCAAGTTTGATAGTAACATTCTGGTCGGCAGGTGTGATATATGCGGCAGAGACATTGTTTGCCACTTCGGATACGGTATATTCGCCAATACGAAGTCCCTCAATCACAATTTCGCCGTTCTTATCTGTTTCAAATGTCATATCATAACCGTTTGCTCCGGTTACTCTGAACGCAAAACCTTTAACCTTACCATCTGAAGATGTCTTGACGATTTTCAGTGTTCCACGCATAGCTTCATTGATAAATCCAACACCAGCCTTATTCTCAACGGAATAAGTTGTTTCGTCTTTCTCAATGAAAACAGAGTATTCTCCCTTATCAAGCAGGAAGCCCTCTGGTGCTTTTGTTTCACGGACAATATATTTTCCGTAAAGCAGCTCTTTCATCTCATAAATTCCGGTTTCGGTTTCTTCAAGATTTCCGATAAGTTCATCGCCATCATCAATCTTTCCGTTCTCATTGGTGTCCTTATATACCTCAAAGGTTGCACCCGTAAGTTTGTTATCTGGATATTCAGCGTCCATCTTCGTGAGTCTGATATTGCCGTGAACATACTCATTGACAATCTCAATTTCAACTACCTGCTCGGCTTTGCTGATATTGACCTCATACGCTTTTTCATCAAGAACAAATCCCTTTGGCTGCTCGATTTCTCTTACAATCCATTTGCCATAAGGAACTTTTGCAAAAGAAAAACTACCGTCTTTTGCAGAGGTAGTCGTCATAAGTGCAGTATCTTTTGTAAATTCTGTTTCTTCGGCTTTGAAGATACCGATAACAGCACCCTCAAGTGCTTCTCCATTCTCGTCAATCTTCTTACCTGATACAGAACCATAGATAAGTTCATTCTTGATTTCTTTTCCGTCATTCACTTTGATTTCAACCGTTGCGGTATCCTGACCTGCGTATTCAAATACAACCGGATACTTCGTATCAGAGAGAATATAATGCTCATCGGTTGCAATCTCTTTGACATAGTATTTGCCAAACGGAAGGTCTGACTTCATAACAGCAGTTCCATTTTCATTTACGCTGACAATCTCAATCAGTCCATCAGCCGGAATAACGGTACCGCTTGCAGATACAATATCTTCTGCGGCATAAAGACCAAAGCTGATGTTTTTGATTTCTCCGTTGTCGCCAATACCAAATGTCTTATCCTTTTCAATGGCTTTTGCAAGGCTTACCTGAACTTTCTGTCTTTCGTTATAGAATGATGTGGAAGTTTCGATAACAGAGATATTCTGACCTGCATAAGTAAGCTCAACCGTATGTGTTTCGCCACTCACTACCATTCCATCAGGTGCGGTAATTTCCTTGACCTCGTATTTTCCGAGATAAAGTTCTTTGCTCTTAACAAATCCATCGGAGCTTGTTGTGATAGTATCTACCACTTCGCCCTTTGAATAGCGGAGTGTACCGTCCGGTGTGCTAATATCTTCCGCAGCACGGACTTCATAAACTGCACCCTCAAGTCCTGCCACTTCATAAGCAGGCTGATAAATAACATCACTGTCCTCAGAACCACTTACATTGACACCACTAAATACTTCTCCGGTCTTTTCAACCGTGATAGTACCTTTCTGTGCCATATTCGGCTTATTGACTTTCACAACAGTTACGCCGCCTTCCTCTGTGGAATTTTCTTCGGTAATATCAAAATATACCGGAGTATCATCAAGTACATATCCGTATGGAGCTTGTACCTCTACGATAGAATACCCCTTGCCGTAATCCAGTTTCTCAGGTGTGACAAGAGAACCATTTGCATCGGTATAGAACACATCAATCGTGGTCGGTGTCGGATAAGTAAAGGTCATTTTGACCTGATTACCCTGCGGGTCGTAAATCTTAAATCCTGCTCCTGCATACGGAATACTCTTTCCGCTTTCTGCGTCCACCTTAACTACATTGACAAAGCTCTCGAAGTTACGGTTATTGATGAGATAACGATAAGTCTGTGCGTTCTGTGAAATGAACACATCAAAATCATCCATCATCTCTCTGCCTTCCCAACCAGAAGTCTGGTGTACAGTATAAATACCATACGGCATATCTTTTGTCTGACCGAAGCCATTTTCATCGCAAACGATAGTATCTCTCTCGTCTTTATTGGCTGCGTCATAGCTTCCGGCAGATTTCAGATAAATCTCAAAGGAAGCACCCTTTTCAGGTGTTTCAATCTTTGTTTCTCCATCGTCAGTGTGTTTAATGATAGCCACATTACCTTTGATTACCTGCTCGGTTACATCATTGGAAGTAAGGTTGTGTTCCACCTCATAAAGTTTCGGGTCTGCACCTACTTCATGGATAGTCTTATCAAGCAAATATCCCTCTGACGGTGTAATTTCTCGGATTGTCCAGTCGGTATCACAAACATATTCTTTAGTAGTGAACTGACCGTTTTCATCAGTAACATACTTATCTACAAGCGTTTCGCCCTTATAGATACCGTAAACTGCTCCCGAAAGTTTGGCATTGCCCTGTGCTTCGCCTTTTTCAGCGTCGCTCTTTGTTACTGTTACAGTAAATTTCTTTAAAATGTTATTGAAGTTTCTTGTGGTTACTTCTTTCCACTTCACTGGTGCAGTCTGATTTTTCGGCACGACATAACGGATAGCCGTGTCTACTTCTTCAAGGGTATATGGTTCAGAACCACTGATAAGCACATCTTTGAAAGTTGCCACACCGTTTTTGTCTGTAACTGCATACTGGTCAACAGCATCATCGGAAAGAGAAGTACCGTAAAGATGGAACTTCACACCTTCAACAAGGTTATCTTCTGAGGACTTCACTACCTGAAGGTCGCCACGCTTCAATTTGTTATTGAAAGTGACCTTTGCAATCTGTCCTGCTACAACAGTAACTCTATGTGTTTCCTGCGGCTCGTACTTATCGTATGCCTGCTCGGTTACAGTATAGATACCCGGCATAAGGTTATCAATCTGGAACTTACCGCCATTAGCTGTTGTAACTGTCTGATTGATACCGTTTCCGGTAATCGTGAAGTTGATACCGTCAGCCTTGCCGTCCTCACTGGTCTTTACAATCTGACAAGAACCATAGCTGACTTTCATCTTCACATAACCGTTGATACTGTCGCTTACTTCCTGAGCATAGCTGACAACATCCTGCACACTGGAGTTCTGACCGTGTTTGCCCTCTGACCATACAACCACACCTCTGCGGACTGCATTTTTCTTCGTTGCGGTAATGGTAAATTCCTTACTCGGTGCAGTATCCATAGAAACAGTAAATTTGTTACCATTCACTGAAAAGCTCACTCCACTGATACTTGCCTTGAAATTATATTTGGACAGCACATTATTGGAGTCTGTCAGAGTAGTTGTGTACTTACTTCCGTTCCACTCAAGTTCTATTGTCTTTGCCGAACCGGATGATTTATTACAAAAGCTCGGTATGGTCGCATGGTTCTGTACACTCTGCACCATACTGTTGTAATAACTGAAAATCTTATTGCGAAGCGGATGCTTTGCATTGATGACATCTTTCACATTGCTGCAACCACTGGCTGCTACATGATTGAAGTTCGCATCACGCTCTCCGATAACAGTTTCCCAGATAAGAAGCTGTGTGGCATAAGCCTGTGCAATGCTGTTTGCTGCCGCTTCATTCTGTGACCTCCAAGATGTCGAGATTGTCCCACGGTAGCCATACTGTAAAATACGACCAACAAAAAGACGGATTTCATCTCCGGAAATAACCCCATTGGCTGCAAGGTTATTAAAATAATTTTCGTCATACTTATTCATTGTCTGACCGACCTTGAGCGAAATTCCCGGCTCAATACAATAAGCAACATTGCCTGAGTATGAGCCAATAGCCTTAAGATTGGTAAAATTGGAACGTCCGGTATGCCAACCATTTTTCAAGGTCAAATTGCTGTGTCCCCATACCCCATCGTAATTAGCATCGCCATCACGAGGGAAATCGACCATATAAACATCGGCTTTTTCTCCCGAAGCAGCATATGCTGTTGTCGAGCCAATGCCTGCAAAAGTGGTCACACACATAAGGGTCGCCAAGAAAAGCGACGTGACTCTTTTGAATTTTGACTTTATCATTGCGTTTCCTCCTGTAAAAATTGAAAAACACACCGTATCTCTACGATGTGCCTTTGTGGATTTTCTTTTACGACAAGATTTACCTGCCGAAAAACAAATGCGGATTTTTCGTTAATTTTTCATTTTACCATACACCTCCAGTCCGTTCATACTGTGCGATTGCCCCTTAGAGATAGACATATACTTTGAGATAGTTATATTCAAGTGAGATAATATATATCATTTTCGGTAGGTAGAAGTATAACTAAGGGGTTAGAGTGTGAGAAAGGGGAACTGTAACTCAGGCTATCTGCTGTCACGTTCTGCACGATTACGCAAAAACTTGTTGTAATGCTCCAATGCTTTGCAGACAAAATCCTCCGTCTGACTGACGGGAATGTTTTTCGGGATAAGCTGTCTTACTCTGTCGCCCCTCAACACGATTTTTTCCTTTTGGTTCGGCTTTTCCTCAGACATAACAGCGTGGATTGCTTCGGTTGTAAGGTTGCCCTCGTTGAATAACTTTCGCATACGGATTGTCTGGTCGTGTGACGGGGTTGCGTCATTTAGGTCGATTTCGTCAACCACATCACGCTGGCAATCTTCATCAAGATAAGAAAGTTCCACGGCAGGACGCATTTTAATACGCCCCTCGTCAACAAATTCAAGCAGTTCAGGAACAAGGTTTGTCAGACGAATATAACGCTGTATTTGTGTTTGACTTTCTCCACTTTGTGCAGCAAGTTCTTCCCTTGAATAATTTTGTCCCACTGGGACTAAATTATTTTTTGTAGGTCTGCCTGCTTGTCTTTTCATTGCTTCCAAACGCATTTTATAGGCAAAGGCTTTTTCACTCGGCAATATCTCTGACCTCTGGAAATTACTTTCAACCATTAAAATGGTCGCTTCATCTCTGTTCAGGTCTACAATCTCACTTCTCAGTGTTTCAAATCCTGCCAGTTCACAAGCTCGCTTTCGTCTGTGTCCTGAAACAAGTTCGTATCTGCCGTCCTCTTTCTGCCTTACCGTTGCCGGAGTAATCACTCCTCTTTCCTTGACACTCTCCACAAGCTGCATCATATCTTCATCGTCCCTGACCTTAAACGGGTGGTCGGGGAAATCATCAATTAGCTCCAATGGAATATCTCGGATTTTTGAAAGCTGTTCTTCATCTCTCTGTGCCTGCGTGGTAAATAAATCATCGAGCTTCGTGAGAGTGAAGTCGCTCTTTCTTCCTGCCATCGGCTAACACCTCCTTTGTAAATTCAGCGTATGCCTTAGACACTGTGCTGTTTGGCTCATAAGCATAAATACTCTTGCCTTTGGAAGAAGTTTCAGCGGCTTTTACGGCAATCGGGATTTGTGTTCGATACATTCTTATCTGATTACCGAAATTCGCCCTGAGTGCTTCCACCGTACTCTTTGCAAGGTTTGTTCGGCTATCCACCAAAGTAAGAAGCATACCGTCTATCTTAATATCCGGATTGATATACTTCTTTACTTTTGAAATGGTCTGCACAAGCTGTGTCATACCCTTTGCAGGCAAATACTGAGCCTGAACCGGAATAATAACACTGTCTGCCGCCGATAAAGCATTGAGAGTAACCATACCAAGTGAAGGCATACAGTCTATAATTACATAATCATATCTGTTCTTCACTTGACTCAGATAATTCTTGAGTGTAGTTTCTCTGCTCATTGCGTTCACAAGGTTAAATTCCATTGCTGAAAGCTCAAGGTTTGCCGGAACAAGGTCAACACCTTCTTCGTGGTGCAGGATACCAACCATAGGGTCTGTCATCGTTTCATTGATTACATCTGTGAGTTTCGTTGCAAGCGTGATACCCAAACCGTCTGTATCCTGCCAACCAAGACAAGTCGTTAAATCTCCCTGCGGGTCTGCGTCTATGAGCAATACTTTCTTGCCCTGCATTGCAAGCCCGACTCCGAGATTAACGGTTGTGGTGGTCTTTCCGACTCCGCCTTTCTGGTTACATACGGAAATCGTTTTACAGTTTGACACTTCTTTTTGCCCTCCTTTCTGAAAATTCATAGCCACCGCATTATGGCTATGTACCTGACCGACTCATTTCCTAATCGGTCATAGCAATATTTGTTCTCAACACCCCTTGCCAAGCAAAATGCTTATGGGAAATCACTAAGGAACAGACTGCTTATCTGTATCATAGGGTTCTAACCTCTGCCGGGTACTCCGCCAGCTCCGTAGAGAAGTATCATTATCATTCTGACTGTCATCGCCATATCAGGGGCAACCTGATACTCATAGCCGGAGTTCTCGCTATTCTGAAATACAGAAATCACGGCGTACCTGCTAAAGTGGCTATCATCAGAAATAAAGTCTTAGTGAATGACTTATTCAATTTTCAAGCGAAAAGGCTTCCGTTTTTGCTATCCGGAATGAACCCCTTCACTCATTTGGACAAAGGGGTATGAAATGCACACCCAAAATCTCCTCTTTTCCAAAAAATTCTTCAAAAAAATTTTTGAAATAAAAAAGCCGCCTGCTCCGGTTAGGAAACAGACGGCAAATCACGTTCTAAATGTATTCAATTTTCAATTTCTTTTTCTTTGCTTCAAGCACTTTACATAGAACATCATCTACTGCGTCGGTGTATCGTCCCTGAGCTGCTAAATTGTTCTTCAATTCAATGAGCAATTGTATCACTCGGCTTCGTTCTTCTTCATTTAAGTATAGATGATAGGTTTTCTCTCTCATTGGCTGTCCCTCCATCTTTCAAATGTATTTTTGATTATCTCCACATCTTCCTCGGTATCAGAAGAAATAAATATATGTACGTTCTGAAAAGCTTTCTTTAAATTATTGGCATAATCCAGTTCTGTGCCTTTCATCGGCAACTTAATCAGCCTTATTCCTCTTTGCTTGCACATATATGCTTTCATTATTTCTATATTCTCGTCAGCACTTTCTGACTCAATAGCCAACTTCTCTGAAGCTATGTATGTTTCAAGCGGAACTCCAAGCAATCGGTCAGAACCAAGTTCTGCTTTCAAGCCTTTCTTATTAGAATAATAGCTGACAGCCAAAGCAGGAAACAATGACAAATACTCCTGCTCACAAATTCGGCAGCCTTTATTCAATATCGTTCTTTCATTTATCTTCATACTCCACGAATGACCGTGCCTGCATTTCCACCACGCTCTCTTTGCCGAAGTTCGTGATACCTCTGTAGGTTTCAGTTTATTCTGTTCATAATCCCATTCGCTAAGAAGCTGACTGTCTGTTGTCGCCAAATCATTATATCCGGCAAGGACTTCTCTCTCCGCACAAACGGGGCATACCGTACCTTTCACACGGGCATTGATAACTGATTTCCACTCGTTACCGCATTTTCTGCATTTCCACCAGACATTTTTCCTCGATTTTGCATTTACTTCATCAGGTTGCAATGTCAAGTTCTTCTCCGACCACTCCGAAGCAATTTCAGGGTGTGTTGTCTGCAAATCATTAAACCCTTTCAGGAATATGTACCCACTGCAATACGGGCATTTGCTCCCACCGGAACGAGTAGAAATAAGGGTGTTCCACTCTCTGCCGCAATCCTTACACTTCCACCAAGCCTTACGATTGGCAAAGACCGTAACCTGAGTTGGAAGTAACGGATAATTTCTATCCGACCACTCGGCAGCTATATCCGGCAGAAGTGTTGCAAGGTCATTAAATCCTGCCAACACTTTATTATGAGAGCAGTACGGACAACCTGTTTTATTTATTGTCCTGCTCTTAACGGCAGCTTCCCACTCGTGACCTTTTTTACATCTCCATATCACTTTCTTATGAGAACCAATAGAAACCTCTATCGGTTTTATCTTATTCTTTTTCGACCACTGCTTTACCAATAGTGGCTCTAATGTCGCCAAATCGTTAATACCTGCAATCACTCTCGCACCGGAACATATCGGACATTTCTCTCCATTAGAACGAGCCTTAACGCTTGCCTGCCATTCATGACCGCAAGCACCTCTCCACCATACTTTTTTATTTGAACCGAAAGTAATGTCATCAGGCGTAAGCGTTAAATTCTTTTCCGACCACTCCGAAACAAGCTCCGGGTGTACTTCTGCTAAACTGTTATTCATAGCCAAACCTCAACCTCCTTGTGCTTAGAGTATATGAAGTTTTGGCTTTATCTTGTAGTTTGCGAATATCCGTATAAATAGAAAAAGCCCTTTGAGAAAGGGATTTCTCCTCTCTCAAAGGGCAAGTTGGCAAACTGAAAGTTTCACATTATCTATTACAATGTAAATAATGCTTTTTCGTAGTCCTTAACATAATACTTAATATTGGTTCTACCTTTTTGTATTACAGTATGTCCCTCCTTCTCAAGCATCTCCTTTTGTGCCTCAACTCCTCCAGGATACTTTGCATTTAATTCCCCATTTGCTTTTAATGTTCTCCAATAAGGTGTTTTATCTTCTGCACGCTGATAACTCGCCCATGCAACTATTGAAACAAAAATTCCAGCTGTGATTGGCTCTGTAAAATCAGCACCGCTTTGTTTAGCAAAGTAATCTCTTATTGTACCTACAGTAAGCAATTTACCACAAGGCACAAGTCGCATTACTTTGTCATAGTCAATAGGTGGGGCAAAGTACATTTTATCTCCACCATATTTTTCAATGCTCTTTTCATCTGTTATTATTTGAACTTTAGGCATATCCTTGCTATCCATAAGCATAGCATTAAAATCTTTTTTATCTTCATTTGCCATAAGTATCACCTCCAAGCCAATCATATCTCAATAAATATACTCATGCAATGAGACGGTTTTTAAATTTCTCTCAAAAATTCCGATTTGTATTTCTGTTTGTTTTAAAAATGGGCAACTCCAATTGGAATTGCCCACTCATTGCACTAATTATGCGATTTTTTCTTGCTTGCACCGATTTCTGCATCAATTGATGTAAGTTTGATGTAAATCGCTGTTTTTTTAGTTTTTTATCAAATGAAGTACGTCCCGTCTATTCGGTAAAACGGTACATCTTTACATCATCTTAATAGAGCTTTGCACCTGCTGGAATATGGTCATCAACCATCAGAAGATGGAGCTTTTCTTCGCCTTCTTCTTCGTGGATAGCACTGAGGAGCATACCGCAAGAGTCAATGCCCATCATAGCTCTCGGTGGAAGATTTGTGATAGCGATAAGCGTCTTTCCAACCAGTTCTTCAGGCTCATAATAAGCGTGAATACCGCTTAAAATGGTTCTGTCTGTGCCTGTTCCGTCATCAAGAGTAAACTGTAACAGTTTCTTTGACTTCGGTACTGCAACACACTCTTTAACCTTTACTGCACGGAAATCTGACTTACTGAATGTATCAAAATCAACAAATTCCTCAAATAAAGGCTCTACCTTTACCTTAGAAAAATCAATCTTTTCAGACTCAGTTTTTACATTTTTTTCAGGTGCTTCAGAAGCTGTATTATTTACATCATTTTTCTTATTTACACCATCTAAGGACTTCATTGTCGGGAAAAGCAGTACGTCACGAATAGCCGGACTGTTTGTCATCATCATTACCATACGGTCAATTCCGTAACCGATACCACCTGTTGGCGGCATACCGATGCTCAATGCATTCAGGAAGTCTTCGTCTGTATGGTTCGCCTCATCATCGCCGGCTTCGAATGCTTTTTCCTGTGCTTCGAAACGTTCTCTCTGGTCAATCGGATCATTCAACTCAGAGTACGCATTTGCCATCTCCCATCCGTTCATGAAGAACTCAAAACGCTCTACATAATCCGGATCTTCTGGTTTTTTCTTTGTCAGCGGTGAAATCTCTACCGGATGATCCATAATAAAAGTCGGCTGAATCAAATGCTCCTCTACATATTCTTCAAAGAAGAGATTTAAGATATCACCTTTCTGATGACGCTCTTCGTATTCAATATGATGCTCGTCTGCAACTTTCTTTGCTTCTTCAGTAGAGTGAATTTCATTGAAATCTACGTTTGCGTACTGTTTTACAGCATCGATCATAGTGATACGGGCAAACGGTTTGGACAGATCCATGGTATGCTCACCGTATGTGATCACCTCAGATCCTGTTACTTCCTTAGCTACATGACGATACAGATTCTCTGTCAGATCCATCATGCCATGATAATCTGTGTATGCCTGGTATAACTCCATCAGAGTGAATTCCGGGTTGTGACGGGTATCAAGACCCTCGTTACGGAATACACGGCCGATCTCGTATACACGTTCCATACCACCTACGATCAGACGTTTCAGATAGAGTTCCAAAGAGATACGGAGTTTCAGGTCTTCATTTAATGCATTGAAATGTGTCTCAAATGGTCTTGCTGCCGCACCGCCTGCATTAGATACCAGCATCGGTGTCTCAACTTCCATGAATCCCTGTGCGTCCAGAAAACGACGGATACTGCTGATAACTTTGGAACGTTTGATGAATGTATCTTTTACTTCCGGATTCATGATCAGGTCTACATATCTCTGACGATAACGGGTATCTGTGTCAGTCAGACCATGGAATTTCTCCGGCAGAACCTGAAGGCTCTTGGAAAGAAGTGTAACTTCTGTCGCATGAATAGAAATCTCACCTGTTTTTGTCTTGAATACTTCACCTTTGATACCGAGAATATCACCTACATCATATTTCTTGAAATCTGCGTAGGACTCTTCTCCGATATTGTCACGTGCCACATAGGACTGAATGCTGCCCTGCAGATCCTGAATATTGCAGAAAGAAGCTTTTCCCATAACACGTTTGAACATCATACGACCCGCAATGCTTACGGTCTTTCCTTCCAGCTCATCAAAGTTATCTTTGATTTCCATGCTGTGATGTGTCATATCATATTTGGTGATCTGAAACGGATCTTTTCCACGTTCCTGAAGATCCTGCAGTTTCTCGCGACGAACCTTTAAGAGCTGGTTTACGTCTACATTCTGTGCATTCTTTTGTTCAGCCATTTCCTGTTCTCCTTTTCTATTAATTTGATCTCTGAATTTCCAGTACTTTGTACTGTAAAACACCAGCCTGTGTCTCTACATTTACAATATCGCCAACTTTTGCTCCCAGTAATGCTTTTCCTACCGGAGATTCATTGGAAATTTTTCCTTTTAAGCTGTTTGCTTCTGTGGAACCAACGATTTTATACTCAAGTTCTTCGTCGAATTCACAGTCAAGGATACGAACCTGGCAGCCAACACTGATTTTGTCCAGATCTACTTCTTCCTCAACAACAACTTCTGCATGTCTCAAAATTTTCTCAATTTCCTCGATACGAGCCTCGATATCACGCTGCTCATCTTTTGCTGCATCGTACTCTGCATTCTCTGATAAGTCACCCTGCTCACGGGCTTCTTTAATCTTCTGTGCAATCTCTTTTCGTTTTACTACCTTTAAGTCCTGCAACTCACTCTCCAGTTTCTGTAAACCCTGGTAAGTTAAAAGATTTTTCTTATCCATCTCTGCTGATCCTCCTGATCGTTTATTTATCTGAATTTTTGAAGAGTTTTACCCACTTTCACAATCACTACATTATAACCAATCGGAACTTCTATGTCAAGATTCCGCTTTGGGATCTCCCCTGTATTTTCTGGCAAACTACTATTTTTTTGCCGAAGTGCACATCGCTTGTTGCAAACGCATGCTTCCTGAGACTCTACTTCCCGATATTCCCGCCATCTTCGCTTATAAAAAGGAAGGTAAATCACATCTCTGCGAAATTCTCGGACATGCAATTCCCCATACCGCTGCAAATCAAGAACCATTCCCGCCCGACTCTGATGCATCTCAGCCAGCGGCAATATACGGACGATCAGCCCGCATTCGTGCTCCATCCTGTCCGCAAATGCCGCAAAATATTGGGGACGGTCTGTACAGATTTCCAGAAAATTCAGTCCAGGATACAGCTGTTCTAAAATCTGATCCACATCATCTTCTTCACCAAACACCTGCTCCGGAGAGTCTGTGTCAAGAATCATCGGTCGAAACTCCCGATATGCTTCCAGCAAATCGTGTCTTTCTGCAGCTTTCGATTCCAACATCTCTTCACCTGTCTTTTTGCAAATATCGCTTTCACAATCAACTCTATGACCGGATATCCTCCCCCGGTACAGCAGAATCTGCTCAATCACTTCTCTCGTGGCATAAATCCACGGATTGGCCGATACATCCTCCACTTCATCCATCAGGGTACCATTTGGTTTTTTCGCTCTCCTGCCGGCATTCCATTTATCTATAAACTGCTGCAGCCAGTGGATCAACCGGTGACAACGGACGCATAGTCTGTTCAGAATGTTCTTTATATAGCCACTTCCTATCTGTTTTTTACTATTTTATGATATCATTGTCTAAAGATGTGTTTTTCCTCTGCCAGCCACTGTTCCAACAATGCTTCCAGCTGTGCATAGCTTTCTACTTCATTGATTTTCCCCCGCAGTTTGGAAGAATTTTTGTATCCGGCCGTATACCAGGCTGCATGCTTACGGATTTCCCGGATGCCAATATAGTCTCCTTTGATCTGAAGCTGCAACCGTGCATGCAGAAGCATCATATCCGCCACTTCCTGTCTGGACGGACGCGGCATTTCTTCTCCTGTTTCTAACTGATGCAGAATCTGTTGAAAAATCCATGGATTTCCCTGGGCTCCACGCCCGATCATAAAGCCGTCACACCCGGTCTGCTCTTTCATCCGAATCACATCCTGTGCACAGAGAATATCCCCATTTCCAATGACTGGAATGGACACAGCCTCTTTCACCTGCCGGATGATATCCCAGTCTGCTTTTCCGGAATAATACTGCTGTCTCGTTCTTCCATGTACAGCAACAGCCGCCACTCCACAGCTTTCCGCAATCTTTGCAATTTCCACTGCATTGACATGTTCCTCGTCAAACCCTTTTCGAATCTTGACAGTCACCGGTTTTTTCACTGCTTTTACAAGTTTGGTCAGAATCTCCTCCACCAGTTTCGGATCCTTCATCAATGCAGAGCCTTCCCGGTTATTTACTACCTTCGGCACCGGACATCCCATATTAAAATCCAGAATTTCAAAAGGGCGTTCCTCAATCTGTGCCGCCATTGCAGCCAGAATATCCGGATCTGATCCAAAAAGCTGCAAAGATACCGGATGTTCCTCCGGATGAATTTCCATCAGTAATTCTGTATTTTTATTTTTATAATAAATCGCTTTTGCGCTGACCATTTCCATACATAAAAGGCCGGCACCCTGCCTGCGGCATAACAAACGAAATGGCAGGTCTGTTACGCCTGCCATGGGTGCCAGTATCAGATTATTTTCCAGAGTTACATTTCCTATTTTCAATTCACTCATACTGTTCTCTTTCCGTTTTTTATTTTGCATTTTAATCTGCACGAAAACAATGAGGGGACTCCATCCTCATTAACATGATTTCTGTACATTTCCATCTGCTCTCGCCTACTTTTTCTGTTTTTCAAAAATCAGGCGCATGCCCTGCAATGTAAGCATTGGATCGTAAATATCAATGGCATCCGTATCTTTCTCGATAATACGGCCAAGTCCACCGGTTGCAACGACTTTGATATCTCCTTTTCCAAATTCTTTCTTCATCTGTTTTACAATATATTCTGTCTGACCAATCTGTCCATATACAAGTCCTGCCTGCATACATGCAATAGTATCCTGTGCCAGAATACTCTTTGGTTTCTTGATCTCAAACTCCGGCAGTTTGGCTGCCATACTCCACATCGCCTGGGCAGAAGTACGGATACCCGGCGCAATCACACAAGCAGTAAAGGTACCGTCTGCATCCACCAGATCAAAAGTGGTAGCGGTTCCGTAGTCGATAACGATAGCCGGTCCACCATACAGTTCATACACAGCTGCCGCATCCACAATCCTGTCTGCACCTACCTGGCGCGGATTTTTGGAAGCCACACGGATTCCTGTCTTTACACCAGCCTCAATGATGATTGGTTTTGTATGAAAATATTTGATGATAGCGCTAGTCAGTGAATGCATGACATTCGGTACTACAGAAGCCACAATAACATCTGTGATTTCTTCCACTTTCACATCATTGTGCTCTAACAGTTCGCACATCACCATGCCATATTCGTCTGAGGTACGTGTCTGAATCGTCGTCATCCGAAATGTTACATGAAGTTTTTTCCCTTCAAATACCCCCAGTGTAATATTCGTGTTTCCTATATCTACAGTCAAAAGCATCTGCCTGTCCTCCAATTACCCATTTTTACGCATCCAGCTGATGCATTACTTTATAATACATTTCCAGTGATTCTAACAATTCCTGCTTTGTGTTCTGCAACTGTTTCATCTTCAGAACACTTCCAATCTCGTCGTACAGCAGATCCCCTTCATCTGCCGCTGTCTCAAAGACCAAATCTCCGTCCTCATCAAATTTCAGTGTCAGTGTACCTCCTACGTCTTCCGTGTACAGTACACACATCAGTTTCAGTTCATCCTGAATCCCCTGTGGTATTTTCTGAAAATCAGGATTCAGATAATATTTTTTTGTATATGCACTGGATCCACACAGCACAACTTCTTCCTGGTTCATATTTAGTGGTATTCTCCTTCTATTGTTATACATAACCATATACGCCGCGCACAGACACTTCTCCGGACGACACATGCATAATCCCGTCCTCCGTCTGTACCAACAACTCACCTGCCTGGTTAATCCCCTGTGCCACTCCGGTATATTCTCTTTTCGGATTAAGCACCCGAACACTGCGGCCACGGTTTACCAGATGACTGTTATATTCGTTCATAAGTCCGGACAGATCCTGCGTCTGCAGATATTGTGCATAGTAAATTTCAAACTGTGCCATGATCTCTGCGATCAGTTTCGCTCTGCTGCATGTCACCCCGGTAAGTAAATACAATGATGTGGCCGTCGATGCCACCTCCTCTGGGAATACTTCGTTTGATACATTAATGCCTACACCGACGACAATGTAATTGATATAGTCAATCTGCGCACTCATTTCCGTTAGAATACCGCACACTTTTTTGCCGTCACACACAATATCGTTCGGCCATTTGATCTGTGTATCAATACCGGTCACCTGACGGATCCCTGCTCGCACCGCTAATGCCATAACCAGCGTCAACATGGACGCATTGCCTGGTGCAATATCCGGTTTCAGGAGCAAAGTCATAAAAATTCCTTCGCCCACTCTGGATTCCCAGGAGCGGCCACGGCGTCCTTTCCCTGCTGTCTGAGAGTCACTGACCACCAGAAGTCCCTGGCCGGCACCTTCTTCAGCCAGCTTTTTTGCCTGATCGTTGGTTGAATCTGTCTCGGAAAATACGACAAGCTGCTGTCCCGCCCATTCCGTATGTATCTGATTTTGAATTGTTTCCTCTGTAAGCAGATCCGGCTGCGCCGTCAGACGGTATCCTTTATTTCGCACCGCCTGTATCACATATCCTTCTGCCTCAAGCTGTCGGATTACTTTCCAGACTGCTGTGCGGGATACACCAAATCGCTCACTGAGTTCCTGCCCGGAGATAAAATCCGGACAGTTCTGCAAAAGTTCCAGAATTTTCTTTTTCACAATTTTTCCACCTAACCATGTAAAACGGACATTCGCAATCCGCTTTCGCTACTTGCTCATGAACGCAGACCTTAAGTCGTCTGTATGTCTTCAGTCCTATTTTTCGTCGCCGCCAAGTGTTGCATACATCACTGCTTTGATGGTATGCATACGGTTCTCAGCCTCATCAAATACAATGGACTGCGGGCTTTCAAATACTTCGTCTGTTACTTCCATGGCATCCAAACCGAACTTGTCATGAATTTCTTTTCCAATCTTTGTATGTAAGTCATGAAATGCCGGAAGACAATGCATAAATTTCACCTGCGGGCCGGCATTTTCCATTAATTTTGTATTTACCTGATATGGGGTCAGCTCTGCAATACGGCTTGCCCATACATCATCCGGTTCACCCATGGATACCCATACATCTGTGTAGATGACATCTGCACCTTTGGTTCCTTCCATGGCATCCTCAGTCAGTGTAATGGTTGCTCCGGTTTTCTCTGCGATAGCACGACACTGAGCTACCAGTTCCTCATTCGGAAAATATTTTTTGTTTGTACATGCAGTGAAATGCATACCGAGTTTTGCACATACAACCATCAGAGAATTTCCCATATTATAACGGGCATCTCCCATATACGCAAGTTTAATTCCTTTCAGATGACCAAAATGCTCCTTAATGGTCAGCATGTCTGCGATCATCTGTGTCGGATGAAACTCATTGGTCAGACCGTTCCATACCGGAACTCCCGCATATTTTGCCAGGTCTTCCACGATTGTCTGCTCAAATCCACGGTACTCGATACCGTCATACATACGCCCAAGTACACGGGCAGTATCTGCGATACTTTCTTTCTTTCCAATCTGGGATGCAGACGGATCCAGAAATGTGGCATGCATACCAAGATCAAAGGCGGCTACTTCAAAAGAGCAACGGGTACGTGTGCTGGTTTTTTCAAAGATCAGTGCAATGTTTTTGCCAGCCAGCACATCATGACGAATGCCTTTTTTCTTCTTTTCTTTGAGTTCTGCGGACAGATCGATCAGATATGTGATCTCCTCCGGTGTAAAATCTAACAGTTTCAGAAAGTTTCTTCCTTTTAAGTTCATCTTTTTTACCTCTCTGTTTTTCTCTTTTATAAACGGTCTTTTTTATTTTGAAGATACGTTTAAGACAAAACTGGGCCGCCTTCTTCCGGCAGCCCATGTTTTTCTCTTAATCACAACCGGTCGCAAAGCGACTGCGTTCAAACAACTTTGACCTGAATTTCTACTTTTCTTTTACATCTGCTGCTACTTCTACCAGAGATTTGGCAAGCCCTGCCATACCCTGAATCTCTGATGGGATAATAATCTTTGTAGCTTTGCCGTCTGCAGCCTTTGCAAATGCTTCCAGACTCTTAATCTGAAGCACTGCCGCATCCGGAGAAGCTTCTTTCAGGAAACGGAGACCATCTGCATTCGCCTGCTGGATCTTCAGGATAGCTTCAGCCTGACCTTCTGCTTCTTTGACAGTTGCTTCACGTTTTGCCTCTGCACGAAGGATGGCTGCCTGTTTCTCAGCTTCCGCATCCAGGATTGCAGATTCTTTCTTACCTTCTGCAACCAAAATTGTGGATTTCTTCTCACCTTCCGCACGGAGAATTGCTTCTCTTCGCTCACGTTCCGCTTTCATCTGTTTTTCCATTGCATCCTGAATTGCCTGCGGTGGAATGATATTTTTCAGTTCAACACGGTTTACCTTGATACCCCACGGATCTGTTGCAATATCCAGGGATGCACGCATTTTTGTATTAATGGTTTCTCTGGATGTCAGTGTCTCATCCAGTTCCAGATCACCGATGATATTTCTCAGTGTAGTTGCAGTCAGATTTTCAATCGCCATGATTGGATTTTCCACACCATAGGAAAACAGCTTCGGATCCGTAATCTGGAAAAATACAACCGTATCGATCCGCATGGTAACATTATCTTTTGTAATCACTGGCTGCGGGGCAAAGTCAACTACCTGTTCTTTTAACAGGACTCTTTTTGCCACACGGTCAATGATCGGCATTTTAAAATGAATACCAACTTCCCAGGTCCCCTGATATGCTCCCAGACGCTCCACTACATAGGCATTTGCCTGTGGAACAATCTTGATACAGGAAGCCAGGATCAAGATGATAATAACTACGAGAATAATAATTGCAATCATTGTATTGCCCTCCTTTTACTGTCCGACCGAACGTGTCACCATCAGCTTTACCCCGCTGATGCTTTGTACCAGAACAACTGCATTCTTTTCGAACGTTTCCTTCTCATCCACACTTCGCGCAGCCCATTCCTGTCCATGGATCATCACGCGTCCCTGCGACCGAAGATTATTAATCGGTTCAAGCACCACTGCTTCTTCACCGATCAGTGTCTGGGCATTCGTGCGGATATGACCGGAATTGAATTTTTTCTGAGCTAATGGCCGAATCAGCAGCACCAGTACGAATGATACGATCAGAAATATAACAATCTGTATCCCAGTGCCTGCCTGTGTGAGACTGACAAAGAAAGCCGCCAGTGAACCTCCGGCAAACCATATCGTCAACAACCCAACGGTCGCTATCTCAGTCAAAATAAAAATGACCAGAAGAATCAGCCAGACCATAGATGGCGATAAATCAAACATGTCAATCCCTCCTTTTCCTCGCTTTTCACCAATATACTATATTTTATCTTGTTTTACAATAATAATCCGAAAATTTCCACTTCGTTACGAGAGCGCCTCGTTTGCACTCCCACAATCCTTCCTAGATAAAGTAAAAAAACGGACAGCCATAAGGCTGCCCGCTATCCAATCTACTTATCTACTTAGTAAAAAATCTGGCTTCCAATCACAAGTCCGGATCCGCTTGTTCCGGCATGAAAATATTTTGCTCCGCCAGTATTATCCGCACCTGCAAGTGCTTCTGCTGCTGCCTGATAACAACTGGAAGAAATCTTACCATTACTTAATACCCGTGCAAGTTTTCCGCTTCTTGCCGGAGTGAACTGTCCACTCTGGTAGATAACACCGGAAATACTGTTCGGAAAAGATCCACTTTTCACACGGTTCATTACAACCGCGCCGACTGCCAGCTGACCTGCATATGGCTCTCCGCCAGCCTCACACTCAATGATGGCTGCCAGAAGCTGTGTATCACTTGCGGATGCACTGACTGCCGCGGAAGAGGTTGCTGTGGAATCTGTATTTCCACTCTGCGCTGCTGCAGCCTGCTGTGCTTTCGCTGCTTCTCTCGCTCTGATTTCTTCCATGCTGACTGCATCGTCGATATCAAGATCAAGATTTACATAAGCAGCTGCCACATAAGCAGTTACGCCGTTACATTCTACGGACACCCATCCGTCTACGCTCTCCGCATCTGTGTTTACTTTCAGAGATTCGCCTGCATCGATCACATCCAGAATCTTTGCATCTGTGCTGTATGATTCACGTACGCGGATTCCATCCGCATTTGCTGTTGCCTGTGTCTCACAATTTGCCTCTGCATATACCCGTGCTTCTTCACCAAACACGCAGTAAGCATTGCTGACATATCCTTCCACATCACCGGATTTTACTTTTGTCCACTCAGCTCCGACTTCCAGTACTTCCGCACCGGAACCATGATAGAACTTTCCGACTACTTCTGCATCCTGAGATGCTTCTTTTCGTATATTCAAAGAACTGTTTTCATCAACTGTAACAAGCATCTTGTTCGCCCATTCAGCTGCCTGGGCCGCTGCTGCAGCTGCCGCCTGTGCATTCTGATGTGTAATCTGGACAGATTGAATACCAGTGCTTGCGATCTGGCTTGCCCGGTCTAATACGCTTCCGACTACACCTGTTGTATCCACCTCAGCAGCACTTGCAGAAACGGCTGTTGTGACGGATGAAACTGCCAGCGCTGCTGTAATGATTCCGCTTTCAATAACCTTTCTAAATTTCATATGACCTCCTGATCCAGATTCTCTCTCAAATGCGTTCGAGAATCTGCTTTGATTGATATTTATAATTACCTTTTTGTTTAGTATTACGATTCTGTTTATTTCTATTCATTTCTTTTAATTTTGTTACAGAATTGTTACATAAACATTGCAGGCATTATAACAACCATTTTTCAGGATGTCAACCCTTTTTCCCTATTTTTGTGGATTATTCCACCATTTCTAACGTAAAAACAGCTATTTTCATATAAAAATCAGCTATTTTTTGTGTACTTTTTGGGATTGACTTTTTATCTGTTATTAATATTTTATTACATTACATTTCATTTGTTTTTTATTCTGCTTTTTCCCAGTCATTTTCAGAAAAAAGATGTTACGGAAACATCTCCCGGATCACACTTCCGAAGAGTTCCTCCTGTTCTCTGGATGGCTCTTTTCTGCTCCGTTTCTGCTCACCACTGCCTGTCCGCTCCCTGCGTTTCTCGCCGGTATTCTGTTCTATATTTTTCTTCTGTTCAAAATACATTTTCATCATTCCTTCTGTTCGTTTTGCTGTCTCCTTCACCTGTCTGCGGCAGCGTTTCACTGCAAGTAAATTCATGATCATAAGTACGAAGATACATCCCAGTATCATCACGCAAATTTCAGAAAAATGCTGTGTGTATACTCCTCTCACAAAATCCAGAATCTGCTCCATCCGGTGCCTCCCTTCTGCCATTTTTTATGGCAATTTGTTTTTTTTGATACATAACAAGTGTAACAAAATCATACACATAAAAAAAGACCGTACGCCCATGTTTTCGCCGCAAGTTTCGACCACTTTCTTCCTATTAAATTGATATTTTCACGGAGGAAAAAGAAACGCTTGTCTCAATATGGCAATAGGTGTATATTTAAGAAGAAAATTTTGCCGTCATGCATCAGAAGCATTCTTAAAGAATCGTATGACATAAAACAACAAGATATAAAATGACAATTGATTGATAGTGAGGATAATCATATGAAAAAAATCATTCTTACCGGCGGTGGTACAGCCGGACACGTCACTCCAAACATCGCCCTGTTGCCGCGACTGAAAGAACTCGGATACGATATTTCCTACATCGGTTCTTATGAAGGTATGGAAAAAGGGCTTATTGAACAGCAGCATATTCCATATTATGGTATTTCTTCCGGAAAATTACGCCGCTATTTTGATCCAAAGAATTTTTCGGATCCCTTTAAAGTAATGAAAGGATATTTTCAGGCATGTGCCCTGATGCGCAAATTAAAACCGGATATCGTTTTTTCCAAAGGCGGTTTTGTCAGTGTTCCGGTAGTGCTCGCTGCCAAACATGCTAAAATTCCTACCATCATCCACGAATCCGATATCACACCGGGTCTGGCAAACCGTATTGCCATTCCGGCGGCCAGCAGAGTCTGCTGTAACTTCCCGGAAACGATCCCGCATCTTCCGGAAGGCAAAGCGGTATTGTCAGGTTCCCCGATTCGCGCAGAACTGCTGCATGGTGATAAAAAGCGAGCCTATACATACACCTGTCTGACACCTGAGAAACCGGTAATCCTGGTAGTAGGCGGAAGTTCCGGCTCCAAGATTATCAACGATACTGTTCGCAGCCTGCTGCCGCAGATTCTGAAAAACTATCAGGTTATCCATCTGTGCGGAAAGGGCAATCTGGACCCGACACTGCACAATACAGAAGGTTATGTCCAGTATGAATATGCAAATGCCGAACTGGCAGACTTCTTCGCTGTATCCGAACTGGTAATATCACGTGCCGGTGCAAACTCCATCTGCGAGCTTCTGGCACTGCACAAACCAAATATTCTGATTCCGCTGTCCAGGAATGCGAGCCGGGGCGATCAGATTCTGAATGCAAACTCCTTTCAAAAGCAGGGCTTCAGCTATGTCATTGAGGAGGAAGAACTGACAGACCAAACACTGAGTGAAGCGATTCAGACCGTCTGGACAAAACGTGCCGATTACATTCATGCTATGGAAAGCAGTGATCAGATGGATGCCGTAACTACCATTACCAATCTGATTGAAAAATTGAGAAAGCACTGATCTGTATATAAATAAGAAGAAGGCGCATCACCGTAGCAGTGACACGCCTTCTTCTTATTTAACATCATATTGATCAGGGTATCAAAATATCAAAAACTAGTTTCTCATATCCAGTGTCTTACAGATTTCCGCAATTTCTTCCGCAGACAAATCCGCATGATTCCAACAGAGTTTTTCCTCATTTCCATCATTTTTATAACGCGGGATCAGATGCATATGAAAATGGAATACTGTCTGACCAGCCACTTCACCGTTATTCTGCACGATATTGAATCCATCGCAATGCAGGATCTCTGTCATCTTTGTAGCAAGCTTTTTCGCAAGGACAAAAATATCTGCCGCATCTTCATCCGGAAGTTCATAGATGTTTGCTGCATGATTCTTCGGCAGAATCAGTGCATGCCCCTTTGTTGCCGGACTTGCATCCAGGATCACCGTAAATTTTTCATCTTCATAGATGATATTTGTCGGAATATCTTTGTTTGCCAGTTTACAAAAAATACAGTTGTCGTCTTTCATCGCAATACCTCCTGTGTCAGCATTGATTTTTCGCAGATGCTATTTTCTTCTGCCTGTCTGACCTTATTCAAGCGAATATTCGCAATCCGCTTCGCTACTTGCTCATAACCGAATGCTGCTTTGCAGCTTATTCGGTTAAATTCAGTATAAAAAACTTTGTCCGAAAAGTAAAGCGGACATTCGCAATCCGCTTTCATATCTGAAAATCAGCATCAGTACTGCAATATCTGATGTTTTGTTTTCCCGCAAACTGAAACAGATTCCAAAAACGAATTATTTTATACTTATTTAACTTGCGAACCACATAGGAATGAACTATTATGAATAAGTAAAAGTTTCTGTATAGATAGAACAGAAAAAAACAGAGGAGAAAAAATCTATTATGAAAAAAATAACCTCACTCATTGACATTCTTTCCGCTCGGGCCGAAAAGTCTCCGGAACGTGTCATCTACCGTTTTCTGGAATACAAAAACGGCAAATGGGAAATGCAGAATATCACCATGCGCTCCCTCTATCATAAATCTCTGGAGATTGCCTATGCCCTCCGAAAAAAAGGACTTCGTCCCGGCGACCGGGCAGTCATCTTCAGTATGCAAGACTACGGCACAACTTATGCGATTCTGGGCTGTATGATGGCCGGTGTTACGTTCACTGTCATCCCGCCGCCTCTGGATGAAGGTAAAATCGCAAGGTTTATCTCCGTATTAAAATCCTGCCAGCCGAAAGCACTGATCTCCAATTATGCACTGGAACAGGAATCCGGTGTGAGCCTTACCGGCCGATTGATCCGGGAGGCATTTACCAGTGTCATCCGGCTGAAACGCATCTATACTGACCGTCTGACACCTTACAAACGGAAAGATGTCATTGTAGATGCCACAGAAAACCGTCTGGTTTACCTGCAGTACACCTCCGGTTCCACCAGTGCACCAAGAGGTGTCCGTGTCACATGGAAAGCACTGATGAAAAATTTGGAGCAATGTCAGGCATGCTATGATTTCAATCATGGTACCTTAGGTACCTGGGTTCCGTTTTTCCACAACCTGGGACTCGTGGTTACCATCTGTATGCCAATCTGCACCACAGATGCCTGTGCATACTTCTTGTCCACCATGCAGTTTCTGGAGAACCCAAAGCTCTGGATAAAAATGCTGCATGATTTCAATCTGACCTTAACCGTCGGTCCGGGTTCTGCATTTGATGCATGTACCCGTATTTTTACGCCGGAAGAAGCGGCAAAATATCCACTGACCCAGGTCACACATTTTATGAATGGCTCTGAATTTATCAGTGCAAAAACGGTAGAGAAATTCTCCAGGATGTTCCGGCTTTCGCCAAATGCTATGGCACCTGGCTATGGTCTTGCCGAAAATGTCTGTCTGGCGACTTTTGCTAGCCAGGACTACCGCACTCTGAAACTTGATTACGAAGCCTATCAGAAAAACTGTGCCGTCCTGGTGACAGAAGAAAAAGAAGGAGAACAGGTCAAAGAGATTGTCAGTGTCGGTGCACCGGTCAAAGACCTGAACCTCGTCATTGCCAATCCGAAGACAAAGAAACCTTATCCGGATCTGCACATCGGAGAAATTTTTATCTCCGGCGACAGCGTTGCAAATGGCTACTGGGGCAACCTGAAAGAAAATGCTAACTTCCGGGTGCGTCTGGAAGGCTATGACCGCAACTTTTATAAAACCGGTGATCTTGGATTTCTGTACGAAGGTCATCTCTACATCACCGGTCGTATCAAGGAAATGTTGATCATCAACGGCCACAATATCTTTCCAAGCGATCTGCAGGCATTGATCATACAGAAAGTTCCGGCTCTGGCCACCACCGCTTTCGGATTTTTCTCCACAAACGACGGAGATAAGGAACATGTCATTGCTGTAGTAGAATCCACACCGGAAGAAGATTTCCAAAAACGGGTGGGACAGATCAATGCTGCTGTTTCCGAGCGTTTTGGATTTTCTTTCTACGATATTATATTTGTGCCAAGAAGTGCAATCCCGCGGACAGATAATGGCAAGCTGCAGATGCTGAAAGCCCGGGATCTGTATCAGCAGGGCAAACTGCAGTTGCTGCACAGCAGCCATGCATACCGCACCGGAAGCGCTGAAACAACTATTATTGATAAATCCATCGACAAGGCGGATGAAATCCTGCTTCAGGTAAAATCTGTTTTCGAAAAGGTATTAAATATTGAACAGTATAATCTCACGGATTCCTTCCTGGAGCTTGGTGGAGATTCCCTGATGGGATTCGAACTGGTGAGCAAAATTGAAGAACGGTTCCATGTCAAACTGGATCTGCGGGAAGTCCTGTTGGATTCCTCTGTTTCCGGTGTGGCCAACTACGTCCGTCGGGTACTGACCGGTGGAAAAGGCACTTCAAAAGCTGTCAATCTGGAACAGGAATGTCACCTGGATCCGGCCATTTCCCCATCAGGAACCTATGAAACAGCTCCACAGGACTGCAGAAATATTCTGCTGACCGGTGCCACCGGATTTCTGGGTGCGCAGCTGATCCGTGCGATCCTGACCCAGTATCCAAAGGAGGGATTGCATCTGTACTGTCTGGTACGTGCAGATTCTGAAGAAGCCGGTCTGGAACGACTGATTAAAAATATGGAACACTACGAATGCTGGAAAGAAGAATATCGCGGCTTTCTGCATCCGGTGATCGGTGATCTCTCCACAGAGAAATTCGGACTTTCGGACGAACAGTGGCAGGAACTTGCCCAAACAATCCAGGTCATCTATCACAATGGTGCCCTCTTAAACTTCATCTTTCCGTATGAGTTTCTCAAAGAGACCAACGTCCACGGTACAGTAGAAACCCTGCGGCTTGCCTGTGCCGGACAACCGAAATACTATCACTATGTGTCCTCATATAGTGTTTACGACACACCAAACAACAAAGGAAAACGGGTCTACGAAAATGATCCGCTTAACACGGCACGCGGGTTTTCTCTTGCTTATTCCGAGACAAAATGGGTGTCTGAGAAACTGGTCGGCATTGCGCAGAAACGTGGTCTTCACACTGTGATCTACCGTCCAGGCGATATCACGGGTGCTTCCAACGGTATCTGGGAAATGGACGATATGGTCAGCCGTATGATCATAGGAACCATCCAGATGCAGGCAATTCCACGCACAAGCTACTGCATGCATATGACACCGGTAGATTTTGTAGCGGATGCCATCTGCTGTATCTCCCGCAAACCGGAAGCCATGGATCAGTCATTCAACCTGGTAAATCCAGCACCGGTTCCAGTGAAAAAGGCCGTTTCCTATATCCGTGCCCATGGCTACCCGGTGCGCTACATTTCGTTCGGTGCATGGAAAAGCAAGCTAAAACAGGCTACCGCATCCGAAAATGCTCTGACGCTGCTGGCATGCCTGTTCGAGAGCGGCACGGATGCCAATCCGGGTGTGCTGCGCCATTTTATCGGCAAAGATACCATCTATGACTGCACGAAAGCAAACGTACTGCTCAATCAGTCTGGCATCAGCTGTCCTCCTGTGGACGAAAAGCTTTTTGGTGCTTACCTGAATTATTTTAAAAAGAATGGATGGATATAAAATATGAAAATTGGAATACCACGGGCTCTGCTCTACTATCGTTACCATGTACTCTGGAATACATTTTTCCAGGAGCTTGGTATCGAAACTGTCATCAGCCCACATACAAATAAAACACTTATGGATGCAGGCAGCCACTACGCCATTGATGAGAACTGTCTCTCCAGCAAATTATTTTTCGGTCATGTGTCCGCATTGGAAGGAAAATGTGATGCTGTCTTTGTTCCGCGTATCGCAAATTACGGAAAAGACGGCGTCATGTGCTCCCGCTTCGAGGGACTCTATGACATGGCTGTCAATACCTTCCGGGATCATGACATCGATTTTGTCACCTGCAACGTAGACATTCAGCAGAAATGTCCGGAGGAGCAGGCTTACATCATGCTCGGTGTTTCCCTGGGTGCCTCAGAAGCAAAAGCAAGAGAAGCCTACCAGAAATCTTATCAGGCATGGCAGGCTGCACAGAAAGCACACATTGCAGAGGAGGAAGCCAGGCTCCACGATGACCGCATCAAGATCCTCGTTGTCGGACACAGCTACAACCTCTATGACGAATACATCGGCAAACCGATCCTGAAAGGGATTGAACAGCTGGATGCAGTTCCGATCTGCTCCGATGCAGTGGATCTGAAGCAGGCACAGGAAGATTCCCTGAATATCTGCAAATCCGTACCATGGATCATGAGCCGTGAGCTGCTTGGCTCCATCGCAAAATACCACAACGATGTAGACGGCATCATCCTGCTTACTGCATTTCCATGCGGTCCGGACTCCATGATCAACGAGATGATCATCCGCCGGATCAAAGACCGACCGATTCTGAACCTGCTGCTGGACAGCCAGGACGGAAACGCCGGTATTGAAACCCGTCTGGAAAGTTTTATTGATATTATCCGTTTCCGAAAGGAGGCACGCCTGTAATGCCGGAAAAGAAATATAAACTCTGTTATCCACAGCTTGGAAACTATGACATTCCGATCCAGTATTTTGTAAATAACGGACTGCATCTGGAATATCTTGCTCCACCTGCCATGACAAAACGAACCATTGAGCTCGGTGCAAAATACAGCCCGGACTTTGTCTGTGCACCATTCAAATGTATGATGGGCTGTTATATTGAAGCACTGGAACAGGGTGCCAACGTCCTAATCCAGACCGGCGGTACCTGCCGCCTGGGTTATTATGGTGAGCTCCATGAACAGATTTTAAAAGATATGGGGTACGATTTTGAGATGTTTAATCTCACTCTATTCCGCTACAAAAATCTCATCGGAATGTTAAAAGGCATGAAACAGTTTGCCCCGAACGCATCGCTGCTCCAAATGGCTAAAGCATTGCCTGCCACCGCCAGAATGATCACTGTCATTGATAAAGTTGAGGATAACTACCGTCAAAACATGGGCTTTGAAATTAAAAAAGGTTCCTACGATAAAGTATACAACCGTTTTCTGGCTCAGCTCCGCAAAGCAAAAGGACTGAGTGATGTCAACCGTATTTACAAAAAGGCCATCGCAGATTTTGATGCCATTCCCAAAAACAAACCCGCGCATCCACTGCGTGTCGGTGTGGTAGGCGAATATTTTACTATTATGGATCCTTATTCCAATCATGAGATTGAAAAAAAACTTGCACAGATGGGTGCAGAAGTACATCGCTGGATGAACCTCTCCAACAGTGTACTGCTCTGCCCGGATAAGGGAACACTGAAAAAACTGAAGGGTTATCTCACCTATGACCTGTACAAATTTCCATCTTCCCTGTGGGTCAATATCCAGAAAAAACTTTCCAGCAAATATACAAAATTTGACATGGGAAGTTCCAGTATTTCCACCATCGCCCTGGCTGAGCATTATGCCAAAAAAGGATTTGACGGACTGGTTCATGTAAAATCCTTCGGATGTACACCGGAGATGGATGCGGTTCCCGTACTGCATAACATCAGCTCCGATTACAAAATCCCTGTGCTGTACTTAAACTATGACACGCAGACCAGTGATACCGGTATTGAAACCCGACTGGAAGCATTTTATGATATGATCGCCATGAGAAAGGAAGTTACACAATCTTGAAAAAAGCATATTTAGGAATTGACATCGGATCTATTTCCACTAAAGGTGTCATTATCGATGAAGAAAAAAATATCCTCGCCGGAATCTATCTCTGGACCGAGGGAAATCCGATGGGCGCTGCCAAAAAAGTCATTGCTGCCCTGGGAGAAAAAATTGATCAGAATGAATATCAGGTCGTTGCTGCCGGAACAACCGGAAGTGCCCGCAAACTTGTCGGTGCCATGTGTAACGCCAGCATTGTAAAAAATGAGATCACTGCACATGCAGTAGGAACCACCACCCTGCACCCGGATGTCCGCACTATCCTTGAAATCGGTGGACAGGATTCCAAAATCATCTGTGTGGAAAACGGTGTTGCCGTAGACTACGCCATGAACACCCTCTGTGCAGCCGGAACCGGTTCTTTCCTCTCCAGCCAGGCTCGCCGCCTCGGTGTGGAAGTAGAAGAATTCGGTAAGATTGCACTTAGCAGCAAAAATCCTACACCAATTGCTGCCCGTTGTACGGTATTTGCGGAGTCTGATCTGGTACACAAAATTCAGATGGGACACAAAAAAGAAGATATCATTGCCGGTCTGTGCAATGCCGTAGCAAATAATTATTTAAATAATATTGGAAAAGGTAAGAAAATACTTGCTCCAATCGTATTCCAAGGTGGAGTAAGTAAAAATGAAGGCGTAGTAAAGGCCTTTGCAGACTCTCTGGGAGAAGAAATTATCGTAGATGATAACGGACATCTGATGGGCTGCTACGGAGCAGCAATCCTTGCACTGGGATGCGGAATTGAAAAACCGTTCAGCTTTGATGTGGCAGAAATGGAATTCGTGACACGCGAAGTCGTTTGTCCGAACTGTCCGAACCACTGTGAGGTCATCTGTGTTTATCGTGATGGGGAACTCATTGATTCCTGGGGAAATCGCTGCGAACGTGGCGAGATCAAACAAGGTCAGGAGTAGGATGGCTTAAAATTTAATATGTAAGAAAAAATCAGAGAAAATTTTCTCTGATTTTTTATTTACGGCATGCAACATAACATCTATTTTTATACAATATTATATGCATGCGCGGCACGACATCGCCACTGTGTAATTCAAGTCGAACGCACGTGAGACTTGGTGCGTGATTCTGGTCAGCGTAAGCTGACATATTCTTCTCAGAATCACTGCACATCCTCGCGGAGCGTTTATCTCAGTCGGAGATTGTACTCCCACTGAGAAAGACTTGTTATTACTCACCACTTGCAGAAGTGGGAGTCTTCTCGACTGAGATAAAACAAGCTGGAATCAAAACTCCAAGGCGCAGCGCAGATAGAAAATCATTCGTGCCTGCATTGGCGTTTTGATCCAGCTTGTTTTTTAAGTATAATATAAGACTTTAAAAGTCTACACGGCCAGTATACTGATCGTTGATGACATAATAAGCTGCATCGTCTTCCGGTTTCAGGTACATAGTGATCGTCTTTACTGCTACACCACCCTCTACGGAATTGAACTGTGCAATTGCACGCTCTGTTAATTCAGCCTCATCAAATTCCTTACCAAGATACTGTAATACAATTTTCTTGGTCGGTTTTCTTGTTACTTTTCTTTTTGTCTCTGTCTTTACAGCATCCGCTTTCTCTTTTACTGTTTTCTTTGCTGCTGCGGTTTTTCTGGTAGTAGCTGTTTTTGCTTTTGCAGCAGTCTTCTTTACGGTTGCCTTTGCTGTCTCGGCAGTTTCTTTTGTTGCTTCTGTTGCTTTCTCAGCTGTTTCTTTTGCAGTCTCTTTTACTTCAGCAACTGTCTCAGTAGCTTTCTCTGTTGCTTTTTCTACAGTCTCTTTTGCAGCTTCTTCCACTTTCTCTGCGGTCTCTTTCACTGCTTCTTTTACTTCTGCAGCTTTTTTCTCTACTGCTTTCTCTACGACAGCTTTTGCTGCCTCAATTTTCTGAGCTGCTGTATTTGTTGTCTTTACTGTATGTACACCGGATGTCTTTTTTCTTGCCATAATTCACTTTCCCCCTCTGGTTTTTCTTCCATGCGCCACCGCGGTTCAGATGAAACGCATATGAGACTTGGTTTAAGAACTATTTCTTTCTGTATCGTTTTGAATTGTACACCCATTCCCAATTTCTGTCAATGTTTTAACAAGCTATCCAGCACGACAAAGTAATTCTCAAATGTTTTCTTACAGCATCCGGGATTCAGAATTTCAATTCCATCACACCCCAGCCCCATAACTGTAAATGCCATAGCCACCCGGTGATCGTCAAAGGTCTCAATCTGGCACGGCTGTGGTTTTCCGGGATGAATGCATACCCAGTCATCTCCTTCTTCACAGGTAATTCCTGCATTTTTCAAATTCATTACGATAGCATGCAGTCGATCGCATTCCTGTCCGCGGATATGCCCAATATGTGTAATCGTCACATCCGAAGAAGCATATGGCGCGATAGCTGCCAGGGTCAATGCCTGATCCGAAAAATCATTCATATCCACTTTCAGACCTTTTAAACCATCTGATGGACCATTCAGCCGGATACCATCGTCTTCTTCTGTCAATGTGCATCCCATCTGTTCCAGTAGTTTCAGGAATTTCATATCACCCTGCATACTGCTCCAGTGCACATGATGTACTTTTGCGCTGCCGCCGGTCATAGCCGCTGCCGCATAGAAATAACACGCCCCGGATACATCCGGTTCGATCTGGTATCCGGACCGCTGATAGCCACCTGCAGCCTGCACCATATAATCACAGCCGTCAAACACTGCTTCCACGCCAAATTCTTCCATCATTCTGCGCGTGATACGGATATAGGATCCATCTGTTTTCGCGCTGGTAATATGAATTCTGATTCCGTGTGGAAACAGCGGCGCAATCAGTAAGAATGCGCTTAGAAACTGGGTACTTTCGTTGATATCCAGATTCAATACAGCCTGTCCTGACAGATTTCTGATATGTGCTCCGGCTCCGGTGATACGCACCGGCAGATGCCAGGCAGCCCCCAGCCATTCCACGGAAGCCCCCAACGAAAGCAATGCTTCAAACAATGGCTTCATCGGCCGTTTCTTCATCTGTTCAGAGGCCTGAATTACAAACGTTCCCTCTGCCACCCCCAGCATTGCTGTCAGAAAACGAGCCGCTGTACCGGCGCTTCCCACATGGATTTCTCCGGAAGTCACCGGCAGACTGCCACCATGACCATGTACCTCTACGGCACATGCTGCTTCATCAATCTGTACTTCATAGCCCAGAGACTGAAGCGAACTCAGAAAATGTCTGGAATCATCACTGAACAGAACGCCCTGCAGCCGCACCTGCTCCCGGCAAAGTGCCGCCAGAAGCAATGCCCGGTTAGTGATACTCTTTGAACCCGGTACGTCCGTCTCCCAGTTTACCGGTACCGTTACTTTTTTTACCTCATAACTATCCATGCTGTTTTTCCCTATATAATCCTGTTGTTCACCACCTGCAGAGGTGGAAGTCATCTTACATCTGATATCTATTGTGTTGTATCGGACTCACCGGAACTCTCTCCGCCTGTGCTGCTGCTTTCAGAACTTCCTCCGGCAGACTCTGATTTATTGGAATTCGATATAGTTCCACCGGAAATATCCTCTGTTCCCTGCGGTACATTTCCGTCAATTGTAGAATCTGTACTGCTATCCGTACTGTGATCCCCGCCGGACGGATTCGTATCTGTTGTATTCTGTGCATCATCCGGATTTGTCACAGACGTATCTGTACTTTCTTCCGGTGCACTGCTGTCATCCTCATCGGAAATCACATTTTTATTTCCGGTTGCTTTCTTTCCTTCCAGATCAAAATCAGCCTCATCTTTTCCATCGATCATATACAGCATTGCTTCCTTCCAGATATAAGCCGGATATGTATTACCCCACAGACCTTTTACAGATTTCGGATAATCGTAACCAACCCATACAGAAATCGTATAATACGGTGTATATCCACAGAACCATGCCACATTATTATCATTTGTGGTACCTGTTTTTGCAGCTGCAGCCACATCAGATGCACTGCTCCACTTCAATCCTTTTGCCGTACCTGCACTGGAATTTAACACGCCTTCCAGAATATCTGTCATCTGATCCGATGCAGAACGGGTGTATACCATTTTACTCTCCGGTTCCTCATAGATCTCATTGCCGCTTGCATCCAGAATAGAGGAAATACAGTCTGCCTGCCGATACTCACCATGGTTTTCCAGGGTAGAATATGCATTTGCCATCTCCACCGTATTCGTTCCATGATGCAGACCACCAAGACCGGAACTGAGCGTGTAATCCTGCTGCACGATCTTTGAGAAATTCATATTTTCAATATAAGAAAGTCCGACTTTCGGTGTAATAATATTGTACAGAGAGTACGCACAACCATTCTTACTGTCTTCCACCGCATAACGGAGGCTCATTTTCTTTCCACTCATCTTACTGATTTTCTCGGAAGTGCTCTTCTTTGCAGCTTTCACGTCAATCTCTGTCAGTGTGGAATTGGCATCATAGCCCTCCTCCAGTGCCGGTGTATAGATAACCAGTGGTTTGATGGAACTTCCCGGCTGTTTAAAGCTCTGGAATCCACGGTTCAGAGAGTAGGTCTGCTGCAGTTCATCCTGGGAACGTCCGCCGATCATTGCCACGACTTTACCGGTTTCGTTGTCGATAACCGTCATTGCACCCTGGAACTGATAAATTCCGGTGCTTTCATCCACCTTCGTATTGAAAGCAAGTTCTTTATCAAAAATTTTCTGCAGATTTTTCTGTGCTTTCAGATTCATGGTCGTAGTAACTTTGTATCCGCCGGTGTATAGTTTGTGCTTTGCCTGCTTGTACATCTCGTCATAATACGCATTATAAGTATCATAATCGGCATCATCTTCAAAATGAGACTTGAACTCAAATCCATCCTGTTTCATCAGATAACGGATTGCACAGTTGATCGCATAGGTCGCCTCATAATTGTAAAAAGTATCTTCTTCGTCGCTAACCTCTGCCACTGTAATGTTCTCTGCCAGTGCCGCATCACCTGCATCCTTTGTAATATAATCACATTCGTACATATCCTGCAGGATTTTGTTCCGGCGTGAGATCGCGTTTTCGCTGTTTTTCAGCGGATTGTAGTACTCCGGACGGTTTGGAATCGCACAGATATACGCAGTTTCCGAGAGTGACAGATCACTGACTGAACGGCCAAAATACTTCTGGGATGCATCTTCCACACCATAAATACCATTTGCGAAACAGCAGCTGTTACAGTAAAACTCCATGATCTGCTCTTTCGTATATTTCTTCGTCAGCTGTCGTGCAATAAAAATCTCCTTAATCTTACGTGACAGCGTCTTTTCATTTGACAGAAAGGTTCCACGCGCCAGCTGCTGGGTAATGGTACTTGCCCCTTCTGCTACCTGTCCTTTTGTTTTCACGTAATTGACACATACACGCAGGATTCCTTTGTAATCCACACCACTGTTATTCCAGAATGTGCGGTCCTCCACTGACACAAACGCATTGACAACATCTGCCGGAATATCTTCATAGCCCAGATAAGTGGCATCTTCTGACTCTGCCAGTGCTGCTAACTGCGTACCGTCATCACTGTATATGTAGGATGTCTGTGCCAGCCGGAATGTATCCGGTGTACTGCTGTCAACCAGATCTTTTGCTTCCCGCATACAACCGATCAATGTCTGTCCGGTCGCTTTCTTCAGCATCAGATTGCCTGCGGCAAACAGTGCACAAAAAGCGATTGCTAGTATCAGGATTACATTGCGCAGTCTGCGGAAAAAATCTTTTTTTCTCGCTACTTTCAGTCGTTTTTCATATTTTTCCTGCGAAACAGGATTTTTCTTCTGTTGTAATTTCACACGCTTGACATGTGAACGCACTTTTTTCTTTTTTGTTGCCATAGATAAACTCCTTTCGGGGACTTGCACTCATTGTACCATATCTATTAACAAATAGTTCTTAATTAATTGTGAATATATTCCACCGTTTTCTTACGCATCCTCACGGGTCAGTTTTTTCACCCACTTATAGCTGCGGAAACGGATAAAAGTCGGCAGTCCTTTGAATACCTGATCGGACTGGATCATAATGACTACGCCCACAACGGACCAGTGCCACCAGAATGCACTCATAAAAGACAACGGAATAACGATGGCCCATGTGCTGATCATATTCATGACCATAGAAAACTTGGCATCTCCGCCACCCCGGATAATTCCCATGCTGACCGGCATCTGATAAGACATACCTACCATAATAAAACTCATAACAATAATAAGCTGATCTGCCAGCACGATTGCCGTATCATTCAGATTGTAAAACGTCAGTAACGGTTTTCGCAGGACAAACAGTGCTACGCCAAGTGCCACGCCGATAAGAAGATCGATAACAACCAGCGTGCGTGCATCGGATTTTACCCGTTTCATATCGCCACGTCCGACGGAAGCTCCTATCATAACCGCAGAGGAAGATGACATCGCCAGCACGATTACTTTCAGATACTGATAAAATGTCGTTGCCACAGAGTTTGCTGCAATGGCATCAGAAGAGAGGTGTCCCAGGATTGCTGTCTGGAATGGTACGGAAACCGCCCATAATACCTGGGAAAGCATAACCGGAATCTCTACCTTGGCGTAATCCTTCCGAAGAGCTGCGTCAAATTTCATAAAATTCTCACTGAACAGCTTCAGCTTTTTATCGATTTTCAGCATGTATACAACAACAATTCCCAGTTCTACAATACGTGCTACCAGTGTTCCGATCGCTGCACCACGGATACCAAGCTCCGGTGCACCGAATCGTCCGAAGATCAGCACATAGTTGATTCCCACATTAACGATCAGGGATACGATGGAGATATAGAAAGAAATCTTTACGGTCTCCACACAGCGCAATGCTGCCATCAACACATTTGTAATAATAAACAACAGGAACGTATACTTGATGATTCCCAGATAAGCAACGCCTTCCGCAATGATCTCCGGATCATTGGTAAAAATAGAAATTACCAGATGCGGAATAAACGTACAGATCAGAATTGTAATAATTCCACAGATCAGACCCAGCTTTAATGCGATACCTGTCAGCTTGCGGATCGGCTGCATCCTTCCCTGTCCCCAGTATTGGGCACCCAGCACAACAAATCCCTCTCCGATTCCAAGAGTGATCTGCTGAACCATGAAAAAAATCTGATTTACAGTTGCCGCTCCTGATAACGCATTCTGGCTATAACTTCCGAGCATGATATTATCCGCCATATTCACGCTGTATGCCACAATATTCTGTAATGCAACGGTAATCAAAAGTGGAAACAGCGTCCGGTAAAAAGTCGGATCTTTTGTAAAAAAACTCTCTTTTATTTTCTGTTCCATTAACAATGTACTCCTTTTAACTATATTTCCCTGCCTCCTGCTTGATCAAAAGACATTATCTAACTCAGTATAGCACTTTTTTTTGCAAAAAAAAAGATAAAGCCTGTTCTGACTTTATCTTATCATTCTCTTTGGGTTTTATCTGATCCTTTATCTATTACTCTGCTTTTTGAACCGGAATCATCCATACCACTATAAAGCTGCAATCTGCTCCTGTATATAATCATGCATATTTTCTTTTTCGATTCCTAACACAACAGAAAGTTCTCCGTACAATTCCTGCTCTGTCACCCGCAGATACCGTTCATCCAGTGCGGTTATTTTCTTGCCTGCCGCCAGCCGTTCTTCTTTTCTCTGGTTCAATGTCTTCAAAATGCTGATCCAGTCCCGTCCGCTGCATCCCTGCAATGCCTGCTTGTAACTTGCTTCCCGCTGTTTTTCATTCGGTACTTCCAGCTTTTTAATGGAAGGAATGTCGTGAATCAGACGGTTGGCTTCTTCTTTTGTCATTACCCGTCGAATCACTGCCTTTGTACTGTCCGTGGGCAGATACAACGTCTGTCCGCTGTTCTGCACCGGATGCATGATATAATACAGCCGCTTTTGATCGACACCGGGAATATCTACATGTGAAATCTCCTGTATCCTGCAGACACCTTTGCTTCCATATACGACATATTCCCCTTTTTCAAACATACACAACGCTCCTTTCTTCTGCTTCATTTGATAACCGTTATATAAAGTATACCACATCCCACCACAAAAAGTCAGTAAATTGTGTATTCTTTTAATAATTTTGTGACTTTTTGCAAAAATACGTCGATTTGTTTTTGTGTATTTTTTACAGTTATAAAAAAAGCCATCTCCGGGAATCACTCCCTGGAAATGACTTTTTTCAGACTGACTGCCCCCATTTTGCTCTGTACCTTCAGCCTGCTCTTATTTTTCTTCCTCTTTCTTCGGTGTATGATGCATGTCACGAATCGGAATATTCGCATACAACGCCGGAACGGTTCCATTTCCTGTATCAGATTCTGTCTGGGTAATCTGGATATCCAGTCCTTCTGCATCAATCTCCATATACTTGGAAATCACTTTGATGATATCATTTTTGATCAGTTCCATCACATCCGGGGAACAATTCGCCCGATCTGATACAAGTAATAATTTCAGGCGGTCTTTCGCTACATCCCCGGAACTTTTTCTTTTGAAAAAATCCATAAATCCCATGGTAAAAGCCCTCCCTAATTTTTCTTAAATAAATTTTTGAGTTTATCAAATACGGTCTGCTTCTCTTCCAGATTCAAAAATTCTACTGTCTCACCAAGGATTCGTTTGCAGATATTGGAATAAGCCTGTCCTGCCAGACAATCTGTTCCTACCAACGGTTCACCCTGGTTTGTTGCAATAACGATATGCTCATCATCCGGAACTGCACCAAGCAGTGGAATCGCAAGAATATCACATACATCTTCCACGGACATCATGTCACCGCGTTTCACCATATCCATGCGAAGACGGTTAACGATCAGCTCTGTCTTTTTTACTTCATTTGCTTCCAGAAGTCCGATGATACGGTCTGCATCGCGGATTGCAGATACCTCCGGTGTGGTAACAACGATGGCACGGTCAGCACCTGCGATCGCATTTTTGAATCCCTGCTCAATACCTGCCGGGCAATCCAGAAGGATATAATCAAACTCTTCTCTGAGTTCATCGGTCAGTTTCTTCATCTGCTCCGGAGAAACAGATGTCTTATCTCTTGTCTGTGCAGACGGCAGCAAATATAATTCCGGATATTTTTTATCTTTGATCAGTGCCTGTTTGATCTTGCAGTTTCCTTCCACAACATCTACCAGATTGTATACGATACGGTTCTCCAGTCCCATAACCACGTCCAGGTTACGAAGTCCGATATCCGTATCGATCAGTACGACTTTTTTGTTCAGCTGGGCAAGTCCTGTACCCACGTTTGCGGTAGTCGTTGTCTTACCAACTCCACCTTTTCCTGATGTAATAACAATTACTTCACTCATTGCATCCAGTCCTCCATCATTTTTACTTGTTCAAGAATGCTTCGCATTTTTACGACTCCTTGCCAGCTGGCAGGAATCATCTCTCATCTTGTATAATCATTCAAACTTCCACGTGTGACCGGCTCTATGTAAATATTGCCGCCCTTTGCCACTGCGATCTGTGCTTCAGGTGTCACCGGAGTTTTCTCTTTTCGGCGCAGTCTGCGTGGTTTCATCTTCTTGTGATCCGGACTCTTTGCCAAAATATCACCAATCTGAATCTGGATCGGATCCATCTCAAGAGCCACGATAAAACAGTTGCTGTCGCCGGCTGCTCCTGCATAAGCATTACCTTTCAAAGCTCCGAGCACCACGATATTGCCCTGTGAGATAATTTTTGCTCCCGGATTGACATCACCGACGATGACGACGCTGGATACACTCTCCAACACCTGTCCGGAACGCAGAGTACCGCGATAAAACTCGCCTTCCCGGCCGGACACGGAATCATAATAAGCATCAATCTGCTGCTTTACCAGATCCGCATGGGATTCATCATTATCCACAATACAGATGATCGATATACTTGTATTCTCTGTAATAGTCTCTATAATCTGGTACTCTTCCTCCTGTGTCAGCTCACGTCCTTCAAAAGAAATCGCCATTTTTGCATCTTTGAAAAACTTCTCAGATTCCAGAAATTTCTCCTTTATGGCAACCAGCAGTTCCCGAAAAGGCATTGTTTTGTCCAGAACCAGATTAATTCCATATTTGTTACTTTTTATGACTACTGCTTGTGACATGTATTTCCTCCAAATTTATAGAAATGGCTTTTTGATACACCATTATTTAATTATACCGAATCTGGATAAATATGCAATGCTTTTTGTCAGAATCCACTGATAAAAACTGCATTTTCCGGATATTCTATCCACAGCAGATCTTTCTGTTTCCCTGATTCCGGAAACAAAAATTTTCTGTTCTATAACAAAATCTGCCATAACCATTCCCAAGGAGTTTTTATGTATTATACACTGCATGCTCGCCTGAAAAAAACAAAACCAGATTACAAATCGGATTTAAACTTGTTTCAGACGGATCCTGTTCAACACGATTCTGACCAGGCAAATTCCGGCCAGACGAATCCAGCCTCTCCTGTTTCGACTTTAAATAATCCCATTTGTATAGAAAACGTACTGACTTTATCTCCCGCACAATGGGAGAAGCAAAAAGTCTCTCTGCGTTTTCCACCCTACGCCGGTCTGGAAAATACCATCATTCGAAGCTGTAAGGCAGAGATCTATCCCCGCTATATCTCCGGAAGTCTGTGTATCCCTGACCGGAAACGGCTGCTGGAAACATCATTTTGTTTTACGTTTTATATCAATGAATCCAGCATTGTATTTGTATCGGAGGATTCCGTGCCTGACCGCATCATTGAGACAATGATCCATCGTTATGAAAGTCAGGACATGTCACCGGAATTATTCTTATACGGTTTTTTTTCGGAATTTCTGACGGATGATATGGAACTTTTAGAATCCTATGAACGCAAATTATTTTTGTTGGAAGAAAATGCCATGCGTGGCAACATTCGTGACCTGATGCCCCGGTTATTAAAAAATAAGCGGGAACTGACCCGACTGCGCAATTATTTTGAACAGATTGATGATATGGCCGGACAGCTGCAGGGCAACGTCCGGAACTATTTTGATCCGGAACGGCTGCAGCTGCTTCAGCTCATCGGTGACCGGGCCTGCCGTCTCCAGCAGGTGGCACAGCAGTCCATCGATTACTGCCAGACCCTGCGGGATTTTGAACAGGCGCAATCCGACCACAAGCAGAATAAAACCATGCAGCTGATGACGGTTCTGACTTCCGTCTTCTTTCCGCTCACCGTCATCACCGGCTGGTACGGTATGAATTTTTCACACATGCCGGAGCTGGATGCCCGTTTTGGTTATCCGCTGATCATCGCCATCAGTCTCTGCGTGATTGCCATAGAGTTCTGGATTTTGAAAAAACGTAAGATTATATAACGTCGCTTTTCACATACGCTTAACCGGAAAACTCACCCTGGAATATTGTTGATAATCAACACGATACCAGACAGAATCAACAGAATGATCACAATCTTCTTAATGATTTTTTCATTCAGAACCGAACTGCTCTTCATGCCAAGAAATACTGCTGCCAGCATAAATGGAATCAGGATCACGACCTGCTTGAGCACGGAAAGTGTCAGGATTCCAGTCGCCACATATAAAATAATGCGGATCGTATTTTCCACCACAAATACCACACAGATATTTGCCTTGAATTCATGACTGTTTTCTGCCACTCTGCTCACATAAGCTGCCAGCAGTGCACCTACCCCATACAGCCCGCAGAGCAGGCCGGAAATAATTCCGATCAATACCAGCACAAGTTTAGAACCACCGGGCTTTCTGTTGCTGCTTTCTCTGTTACTTTTCATTTCCCGAAACAGCATTTCCACGCCAATGACAATGACCGCAATGCCAAAAATTACTTTCAACAGCCCCGCATCCGTATGTTTCAGCAAAAAGATTCCCGGAATGCTACCTGCCACAACCAAAGCAGTCAGTGGAAGCCAGATTTTCCAGTTCAGAGATTTTCGCTCTTTCCAGACTAAAATAATATTACTTGGATATCCCAGCACAACTTCCAGCGGTGAAATGTTGATATTGTTTGCCGTGTAGCTGAGAATCCCGTTAAAAATCAAGGTGTTTGCAAAGCCGCATAACCCCTTGATAAAAAATGCAACCAGTGTTGCAATGATAAACCAGATCATAAAATTTCTTCTCCTTATTTACACGATGTACTTAGCATACATGGCTTTTCAAGAAGTTTCACACCTTACATTTACGTTCTAAAAGCCGTACAGGACACGCGCCACTCCATCATTTTTGCAACAATCACAAACGATATCCGCAGCCGCCTTACAGTTTTCTGTGGCATTTTCCATAGCCACACCAAGTCCTGCAAACTCCAGCATCTCCGCATCATTGTCCCCATCTCCAAAAGCAACGGTTTCCTCTGGCGTAATGTCAAGCAGCTTCAACACATAAGCTAGACCAGTTGCTTTTCCGGAATTTTTATGTGAGATCTCCAGACGATAGGATACCGCCGATGTCGTGTATACCGATTTGGTAACGAGGGAAATCTGTTCTTCAATTTTTCGATATAGCGCTGTATCCGCAGCCACAATATCCAGACTGTCCAGTTCTTCTTCATGCTCTGACAGAAACGCAATGATGTCATCCACCGGTTTTCGTGTGGACTGCACATATGCCACATTCCGCTCCGGCACACCGAAAGCCTCCGGATGTTCCACATACTCTCTGCCACCATAAGCCACACCGTCCACAAAGGCTTCATATGTAATCTGTCCATTATGAAAATAATGTGCAAACGCATCCAAAATGCTATGTAAATCTGCGTATTCAATGGCAACTCCGTGAATCCGCTCTCCTGTTTTCTTATTGTAAATCGCAGCTCCATTGGAAGTCACCGCGTATGAAATGCCCTTGATCTGACCGATGCTTTCCGGAAATGTCGCAAACGCACGACCGCTCACCGGTACAATTTCTATCCCTTCTGCAATAGCCTGCTCGATCACTGTCCGTGTGGCATCTGACATGGTTCCATCAGAATTGATCACCGTATGATCCAGGTCAAAGGCAATGCATTTTATATTTTTTCCTGCTAAGTTCATTGTATTATCCTGCTTCTTTCTACTTACTGTTAGTCATTCTATTTTTTTGAATCAGACAATGTTTTTTATAAAAGGAAATCCCATAACACAAAATCTGATCATAATCATCTTCGTATTCCCACAATTCTAAATTAACTATATCTAGCAGTATACCCCATTTGGAAAATCTACGTCAATATCCTGTCATTTACAAGCATCAATTTATCTACCACAAAAAATTTGTAACACTGTTTTTATCATTCTTTTGCGGCTAAACGGTATGTTTACAAAAAGAGAGCAGGCTATTTTGTTCCGGCGGCTAATAATCGCCTGCCAGAAAAAAAATAGCCTGCTCTCTTCATTTACGTTTACGACATTGTCAATGATGCCGCTAAAAAACTTGTCGTAATAGTATCGTACTAAATACGACATTCAGTGTTTCCAGTACAGCTAAAATTTTGAAAAATATTATGGTAATAACGGTAGCACTGATTTATTCACTCTTTCAAATATTAGCTATTCATACATCGACACTGCGTGCGCAACAAAAAGTCGAATTATTGTTAGATTATATGCGCGCGTGGCACGCGGTGCCATCAAGTAAATAGGGCAAATCTGAAAGCAAAATCCAAGACAAGACGGTAGGTTGATTTTCGTCACCGTAGCGAGCATAGCCCGCCTCCGTGAGTGTGTCTGAGCACGCTGTTTCTGCGTGCGAGTTCGCGGGAGGAGGCGGAGATAAGCGGCGCAGCGGAGGTAGAAAATCATCCGTGTCTGTCTGGATTTCTGCTTCAGATTTGCCCTTTACACAGATAAACAAATTTTTTATAATCCTTTGAATACGAAGCTGAATGTCATCTTCTCATCGGCTTTCAGCAAATATTCTTCATGTGTTCTGGAACCCCAGCTGTCATCACCACCGATTCCCATCTGACCTTTTGCAGCGCGTACTACGGTGTAATGAACTTCCGGAAGTTCATACGGATGCATTGCATTTTCCATCTCATGCGGTGTATACGGAAGTGCGGAGAACATCATCGGTCCGTTTTCAGGATCCATCTCGAATAACATTCCACGGCCTTTGCGGTCTGTCACTTTTGCCCAACGTACTTCTTCTTTTGCACCACATTCCTGCGGAACCATGTAATGCGCCATATTGTCAGCTACCATATTTTTGTAGATGCCAAGTTTTGCACCATGTTTACGATCTGCGTAAGTCTCTGCTGCTCCCAGTCCGTACCATTCCACATGATCATAGTCTGCATTAAATTTGAACATCACGCCAAATTCCGGCATATCCCCCAGTTCTTTGACCGGATCATAAGTAAGCGTTGTTTTTACACGTCCATCGCCAAATACTTCATAGGAAATATGGCACTCTGCCATCGGTGTAGTCGGCATTACATAAGTATAAGATACCACTGCGGAATGCTCTTTCACCTCAAGCTGCGGCTGATGTCCTCCCACATAAATACCGTCGCGATAATCTTTGAAATTCAGGTACATACTTGCAATCTTCCACTGTGCATAACGCATCTGCATCAGATTTCCGCAGTCGTTGTCGATCGGTGCACGCCAGAAATTCGGCTTTGGAATGGACTCGATCATCTCACGACCTGCATATTTATACGATACCAGACCACCATTTAATACAGAGAACAGCACTTCAAAATGTGCACCACGGATACCGATATTGTGTGTGCTGCGGATGATCTCAATCTCATCGGTGCATACAACCGGCTCTTTTTCTACCTGATATACATACTGACCAAATGCTACCTCATGTCCTGCTTTCGCCCATACTGTATCAGCTTTTAAATGGAAAGATACAGTTACGGTATACTCACCCGGACGCTCCTGTTTCGCAATCGGAAGCTCATAGGTCTCTTCACTCAACGGTGCAACTGCTGTTGCCAGTGGTTTTGTACAGATAACTTTTCCATCCTTTGCCAGAATCACTTTTGCATCAAAGGTATCTGTATTTACAAACAGATTCTTATTGATCACCGTTACTTTATCTTCACTTACTTTTGCTGTGATATTCTGGTAGTTGAATTTCACTTCCTGCATCTTAGGAGATGCCTCGCGGTCTCCGCCATATGCAATACCATTACCACTGAAATTATAATCTGTCGGACGTTCACCGAAATCTCCGCCGTATGCCTGGAACTCTTTTCCGTAACGGTCTTTTTTATAAATGGACTGATCAATATAATCCCAGATAAATCCACCCTGATATTTCGGCTCTGTATCCGTCAGATCTGTATATTTGTGCATTGCACCACAGGAATTTCCCATCGCATGGGTATACTCACAGCAGATGAACGGTTTGCTGTTATCTTTTGCGAGGAACTCCTTGATTGCTTCTACAGACGGATACATCTGACTTTCCATATCACTGGTGTCATTATAGCTGCGATCATGGAAGACACCTTCATAGTGAACCAGTCTGGTCGGATCTTCGCTGCGGAATAACTGCGACATTTCAAAAATATCTTTTCCACCGAAAGACTCATTACCGCAGGACCAGATCAGGATAGCCGGATGATTTTTATCACGCTGATACATGGAATTTGCACGATCCAGCATCATTCCCAGCCACTCAGGTTTGTTATACGGAACAGTATATGTAAAGTCTTTGGTCATCTCAGCGACATCCCAGGAACCGTGGGACTCCAGATTGGTCTCATCAATCATATACAAACCATATTCATCACACAGCTCATAAATTTTGGACATATCCGGATAATGGCAGGTACGGATAGCATTGATATTATTTAACTTCATGGTGGTCAGATCCTTACGCAGTTCCTCTTCTGACACATGTCTTCCTGTAACGGAGCTGAACTCATGACGGTTTACACCCTTAAATACGATACGTTTTCCGTTCAATGTCATGATACCGTCTTTCATTTCAAAACGACGGAATCCGACTTTCTGCGGAATGATCTCCTGCACGTTTCCGTTTTCATCTGATACGGTCAGTTCCAGATCATACAACTGCGGATCTTCTGCACTCCAGAGTACCGGTGCATCCATCTTCCAGGAAAATGTATCTTCATCAGAAATTTCTTTCACATCTTCCAGAACAACGTTACCCTCTTTGGAAAGAACAATTTTTAACTGTCCCTTTCCCCATGTCTTTGTCGTAAGTTCAAAATCAGCACTTGCCAAAGACACATCCGGAATTGCGCGGATCCGGAGATCGTTTACATGCACTTCCGGAACCGTGTAGAGGTATACATCTCTGTAAATACCGGAAAAACGATAAAAATCCTGATCCTCACACCAGCTGCTGGCAGTCCATTTGAACACCTGTGCAGCCAGCTTGTTTTCACCCTCTTTTACATACTCTGTCAGTTCAAATTCAGATGGTGTAAAAGAGTCTTCGCTGTATCCAACAAACTTTCCATTCAGCCACAGAGCCAGTCCGCTCTCTGCACCCTGGAAGGAAATAAACAAACGTTTTCCCTGCATCTGCTCCGGAACAGTAAAATATTTTACATAACTTGCAGTCGGATTAAAATGTGTCGGAATCTCACCCGGATTGATTTCCTCATGTCCTTCCCACGGATACTGCACATTTGCGTACTGTGGTACTTCATAGCCTTCCATCTGGATATGTGCCGGTACATAAATATCTTCCCAGTCTTTGCAATTGTACTCTTCTGCTTCAAATCCCGGGATCGCACTCTCATAATTTCTCGCATACTGGAATTTCCAGAGTCCGTTCAGAGACTCGCGGTAAGACGTCTCTCTGTCAACGGCTTCCTCCTCAGATGCATAATACACATGATCAGAATGTGCATCCAGACGACCGTCACGGAAATACTCCGGATCTTTTACCATTGCATAATCAAACTGTTTCATAGGTTCCTTCTCCTTTTTCAAATAATCCATATTCATTACCTGAATGAACTGCTTCGCATCCATTCAGTTTTGTTTCAGATATATTTAGTATAGCAGATTTTGTACAACAGGTGTATAATATGTTACGCTAAAAAATATAACATTTCGAAACAGGAACTGCCAGATGCATACAGGAATATGCCATACCTTGTATCACATGCATCTTACAACAGAAATAAAGAAGTTTTTCTTATCTGTTCATCATACGATTTTCAGGAGTACCGAATATGCCTATTTACTTCAGAAGCACACCTGTAAGTGCACCTTATATGTTTGATTCAATCGGAAACCACTGGTTAGAAGAAGCGACATGCCGCCCGGAAGGCTATCCTCACTATCACTATCTGCAGACAGAAAGTGGATGCGGAGAGATTGAGATACAGGGAAAAATCTATGAATTACAGGAAAATGAGGGATTTCTCATAGCACCATCCATCCCGCATTCCTATAAAAGGAAATCTGATACCTGGTTCACCTTATTTGCCACATTTACAGGAACACTCGAAGCAAGTATCCCTTCTCTGCTACAGAACCGTTCTGTCATCTGGACCGACAGCAGCCAGAGCCTAGTGATCGCTGATCAGATTGCATCCTGTGTCGATATGATATCTGCCCACGGCCAGCAGGACACCCGCTATCTCTCCACCAGCTGTTACAGTCTGTTGCTAAACTTTGCAGATTGTGTAAACGGTCCGTCCCACATGCAGGATCCTCTTTATCAACGTTATATCGTTCCCGTTGTGCGGGAAATAGAAACAAATTTTTCTTCAGATCTCACAGCACAGGCACTGAGTGAAAAAGTATTCGTCTCTCCTCAGTACCTTTCCCGGCTGTTCCGACGTTTTTTTTCCTGCTCCGTGTATGAATATCTGACCATGCATCGCATCAATAAGGCAAAAGAGCTCCTGCTGGTAAATTCTTACTTAAAAGTACAGGACATCGCCCGCATGACCGGTTTTTCCGACACCAGTCATTTTATTTCCATGTTTAAAAAGGCAACGGGGATGACTCCTCTGGAATTTCGCAGGATGCACTAAGCTGCCAGACATAAGATAGCTCCCACCTGTATAAATGACAGGATTCACTCTCCCATCTGATACTGCCCTCGCCTCTTTATCCTTGATACGTCTTTATAATATCCAGATAATAGACAAACTGGACAACCAGCGCGATGTGTCCGGACGCAGCTGCAAACAGACTGGCAATGTTACATACTTTAAACACTTTTGGATTTGTCACACAATACTTGAATACAAAAATAAAAATCACTACTGCCGCAATGATATATGGTATAGAACTGAGCACACCATCCACAAAATATCCCTGTACCGGATATGCATCCCTGACATCCATTACCCAGGAATAAAATGCACAACCGATAACAATATAAGCTACTGACAATACATTACAGATTCGTTTTAATTTTTCAGAAAATGTCCATTCCATTTCTGCACCTCCGCACCGTTTTTCATAAGTCATTTGACACTATCCAGTCGTAACCTTGCTCCAGTCTTTCTCTTGTTGACTTTACTATAACATGAATTCCTTACAGTGCATCTTAATAAATCTTACATTTTCTTACTTTTCTCGAAAACAGAACATATGCACCTGAATTTATGTTACCATATTCTCAGACAACATTATTTCAATTTGAACAAACCAAAAGGCGGGTAATATAATGGGACAGACAATATTAATTGTAGAAGACGATAAAGATCTCAGAGAAAATATCTGCAGCATTTTACAAAACGAAGGTTTTCAGACAACAGAGGCCCAAAATGGCACACAGGCTCTGGACAAACTTCTTCCATCTGTATCTCTGGTCATTCTGGACATCATGATGCCTGGCATTTCCGGCATTGAAACCTGTCAGCAAATACGCAGTTTTTCCTATGTACCAATTCTGTTTCTGACAGCGAGATCATCCGAAAGTAACAAAGCACAGGGGCTTTATGCCGGTGGAGACGACTATCTAACAAAACCATTTTCCTATATAGAACTCGTTGCCCGGGTACGTGCCCTTCTGCGGCGAAATGAATGTTACCACTATCAGAAACCAGACAGTACACCGACCGAAACCCGCGAACAGTTGCAACGTCATGACATCATTCTGACCGTTAATCCTCCGCAGGTCACTGTCCGTGGCATTTTAACAGAACTAACAGACACGGAATTTCAATTATTATATTTATTTTTAAAATATCCGACCAAAATTTTTTCCATCCAAAATCTGTATGAAAGTATCTGGCAGGAACCTTTTTTCACATCCTGCGCCAACACTGTTATGGTACATATCCGCAGATTACGTTTGAAGATAGAAAAAAATCCGCAAAAACCAACACTGATACAGACCGTCTGGGGAAAGGGATATCGTTTTGGATAATCAGAGACATACACTTAACAAAAAAAGTGAACACGTTTATCATTACAAAATAGCAGGATTAGTTGCAGGTGCCCTATTCTTTGGAACCCTCATCTCCGCAGTACTTTTTCTGTCTGGAGACAAAATTCTGCATTCCTACTTTGAAACATCCGATTATTTATATCGCATAGAAACTCACCGCATGTATACGTTGCAAAACTGGGTGAATGAGAACAACATTTCCGCTTCTGATACAGATCAGCTGTCAGAATGGATGTCTCAGCAGAACCTTTCCAATATGTTCATTCAACGAAATGACAACTCACTCTTCCGCAATCTTTCCACAAAGTCCTTTTCATCCAGCACAGTATTTCAGATACAATCTCTTCCGGATGTTGCGAAACGCAATGCACACCGGATCGATTTTTCTGATGGTGCTGCTGATGTCTTTATCTATGAGGGCTTTGAACAAAAATATTATATAATTCTCTTTTTAAGCACCGGACTGATTGGCATACTGACTTCCATGCTGATCTTTTTCTCCGGTTTTAAAAAAGAAATCAATGATATCCGTATTCTAAATCAGAAAATTTCTGATATTGGAGCTGGAAGCCTAGATACACCGATTTCCATTACCGGCAATGATGAGATTGCATACCTTACCTCCGGCATTGAATCCATGCGCGTTTCCTTACTGGAAAAAGAACAGCATGAACAGGAAATGAAACAGGCACAGCAACGGCTGGTGCTTGGAATGGCACACGATTTACGTACTCCCCTGGCTACCCTTCTGACCGATCTGGAACTTTTGAAAAGACAACCTTCAGAAACGGATAAATTAAAATATGCCGAACGTGCCCTAATAAAAACACAGGAAATCCGCACACTCTCCGACCAGCTATTTGAATATTTCCTTGCCTCTGCAGCGGAACCAGTTCTTCTGGAACCATGTGAATCTGCCAAGTACGCTCTGGGAGACTATCTCTCTGAACTGTATCTGTATTTATCACAGGAAGGGTTTGAAGTATACGCCGAAGAATTATTCTCACAGGAAGTCAAAGTTCGTATCCACATGGAATATATGAACCGCATTATCAATAATATTTTTTCTAATATTCAAAAATATGCAGACAGACAGGAACCCATTTTTTTCAGTACCAACCGGACAGACGACTACCTGATCATTTCATTCCGAAATAAAATTGCTGCCGCTCCCTATTCCCCCAGCACTGGAATCGGAGTTAAAAATATTGCATTAATGATGCAGAAAATGAATGGGAAAATGGAGCAGTTCGCAGATTCAACTTACTATGAGATACAGTTATATTTTCCAATTTGCCAAGACAGTTTCCCCTCTGAATCAACCTGCTAATAATCATCACCGTCCCATTTTATTTTCATCGTAAAAGGAGATATCTGTTGTCCGGATACCTCCTTCTTGAATTTCACTTCACATTTTGCTAGTATTATACACGAACTAAAATCCAGGAATGCCCTCGGCATTCTTTCTCACTGTACAGGAGGACTTTTCTATATTATGAATGAAATAGATTGCGCAGATCAAAAACATATTTTTCGCGGGGAACTGGCTCTGCTTCTTGTTATTATAATGAACAGCTTCGGTGTCGTACTAATGCTCTATTCCGGTTCCGGAATTTCCGCTATTTCCAGTGTTCCTTACGCATTTTCAGAAGTATTTCCTTTTCTTTCTCTTGGCACATGGACCTATATCTTTCAGGCTATTCTGATCGCATCACTGATGATCCTGCGAAAACATTTTGTGATAGAATACCTGCTGAGTTTTGTAGTTGGTTTTGCCTTCAGTATGATGCTGGATGTACACAAAGGATGGATTTCCATTCTACCGTATAATATTCCAATGCGAATTATCTATTTTTGTATCAGCTACCTGCTGCTCTGCCTTGGAATTGCACTCTCCAACCGCTGTGGACTTCCAATCATTCCGACAGATCTCTTTCCGAGAGAGTTATCCGCCATCAAAAACTTTAAATATTCAAAAGTAAAAATATCCTTTGATGTGATCTGTCTGGCAACCACCGCACTGATCACAGGTATCGGCATCGGACGCATCAAAGGACTTGGCATCGGAACGGTACTGGCAGCTTTCACCATGGGAAAAGTCATCGGTCTCATTGGTGAAAAACTGGATAAGCATTTCCGCTTCGTGACCTTCCGGACGGCCAGGTGAGTCTTGTTTGTTTGGTTGAAAATTTAATACTTAATACGAAAACAAAGCATCTTGTCAGAACACCCGACGTTCTCTACCTTCATTTCAGCTCGGCCTTTCAGACTGAGCTAAATGTTCCGCAAGTATGCGCAATAATTCTCATTTATATCTGCGCGTGCACAAAATGTTTCATAGCTGTATTGCACGCGCGGCACCCCGGTGCCATCATGTAAATGGGGCAATAAAAAAACATCCAAAGACAAGACGGGAGGTCAATTTTCGTCATCGGAGTGAGCATAGCCCGCCTCCGTGAGTGTGTCTGAGCACGCAGTTTCTGCGTGCGAGTTCGCGGGAGGAGGCGGAAATAAGCGGCGCAACGAAGATAGAAAATTGTCCGTGTCTGTCTTGGATGTTTTTTATTGTCCATTACACGACACCCGATCCAAAACTCTTCCGAAGCCACGCTCAAAAAGAACCCCATAAACAGCCCCGAAAAAGTTATTGAAGATCCGGAAGAATACCGCCCCCGGAAGTCCGAGGATTCCTACCGCAATCGACAATGCTCCGAACGTGTTGAACACAGCCTGACAGCCATAAGTCGCTGACAGCCCCACTCCGATACCACCGATAACCCCCACATAGTTGTAAATAGACGGCGGCAGTAGATAATACAATGCCAGAAATATAAAACATCCTACAATGTTGCCCGGCACTCTGGATTTTGCACGTTTCTTTGCGTCCTCATGGAACGGCACCAGAATAGACATAGCTGCGATACCGATCCACATCCGACGCGGGACATGCAGCAGACCCGCAATCAACATGGCTGTTGTGACACCGAATACCATAGTGATCTGCCATTTCGTCCGCAGGGAATGGATATCAAACTCCTTAAAAATATCCCCCAGGCTGCGTTTATACACTTTTTTCCGGTGATTTCGGTAATAAACGATCAGTGTTGCCGCTGCTCCGATTCCCATAGCGATCAGACGCTGTATATACAGATCTCCGGTTACATCATAACCATAAAGCAAAAGGTAACAAAGCAGCAGTGTGGAATGATTGAACATCACCACATTGTGGCAGCCCAGCACCATAAGGATCAAGATACATACGGTGTTTACAAGAAATTCCTGTACAAGCCCCCCTGCATTTGCCAGACGCGGGCCAAAAGTCAATATGGCAAACATAAGTGTCAATGCTCCCATCGCATGTGGTGTCCGGATTCCGAAATCCGCAAACCGGAATGCCATCACGCACAGCAGAACTACAACACCCACAATGCTGTTGCCATTTCCAAAAATCTTACTGAATCCAATAACCACTGCCATGCAAAATGCCATGGTCAAGCATATTTTAAATAAATAAATCGCCGTATGGCGCATCTTGTCTTTTCGATTGGTACAGCTGCGGATCAGAGCTTTGGAACCTGCCTGATTCAGCTGCAATTCCTGATATACTGTCATTCTTTTTTCCTCCGAAATACAAAAATCTTACTAATAATATAATTCAGCACCAGAATCACGATCTGTGCTGCAAATTTTACAAGTACACTGTTTCCATGAAGCAAGGTAATAAAAAGAAACAGAAGCAATTCTTCTACACCAAGTGTAAACAGGCGACCACCGTAAAATTTTGTCATTTCCCGGCAGACATCGAAAAATCCGGTGATTTTTGACTGGAATACCCAGATTTTGTTTGTGACATATGCGAAAGTCACTGCAAAAATCCAGGAAATAATGTTGGCGATCAGTTCATTAATACCAAGTCCAACATTGACCCAGGCATAAGACCCGATACTGACAATGGTGGTTAACCCGCCAAACAACAGATACAGCAACATTTCTTTATTTTTCTGATAGAACGGTTCAAAGATCCGAAACAGATGCAGATGCATCATACGGTCAAATATATCTTCTTTCTTCTGTTCCACAAGATCACTCCTTTTTCTTCAGCACCTTTTTCACGACATACACCGGACGATGCTTTCCCTGGATATAGGTTTTGGCGAGATATTCTCCCAAAATCCCCATAACCAGCAGCTGTATACCGCCAAGAAATAACACCACAACAATGGTTGTCGCATAGCCCGGCACATCAATCCCGGTAAGCAGGGTGTGTGCGATAATAATGATGCCATATACAATAGCAAAAACAGATACCAGTGCTCCACAGAAAGTAGCCAGCTGCAATGGCATGGTAGAAAAAGAAATGACTCCTTCCATCGCATATTTGATCAGTTTTGCAAAGCTCCATTTTGTGGTTCCCGCAAAGCGTTCCGCTGCTACATACGGAATGTATTCCGTTTCAAATCCCACCCAGGAAAATAAACCTTTGGAAAAACGGAAATATTCCGGCATATCCAGCAGTGCTTCCTGCACGTTTCTGCGGAAGGTGCGGAAGTCACTGGCATTTTCCCTCAGATCCACTTCGCTGAGACGGTTGATAAATCGGTAAAAATGATCTTTGCACCAAGCCATAAATTTTCCTTCATGCCGCTGTTTCTGATAAGCTGCTACCACATCCACATCGGGTTTTTTCTCCAGAATCTCTGTCATATGCTTTACAATCTCCGGATCCTGCTGCAGATCCGCATCAATGATGGACAGATATGTTCCGGTTGCATAATGAAGTCCTGCATAAATAGCGGCTTCTTTTCCAAAATTTCTGGAAAAGTTTACGACAAGAACGTTGCTGTACTCTTCATGCAGGTGCTGCAGTTTTTTATAAGTGTCATCCTTGCTGCCATCGTTTACGAAAATCACCTCAAACTCTGCGGGCTCAAATACCTGCAGGCATCTGTCGTAAAAGGCATCTACGTTCTGGGCTTCGTTATAACATGGTACGATCAATGATAATTCTGTCACGTGTCTCTCCTGTCTCTTGAATAATAACGCCTCCGGCAAATCTGCCGGAGGCTGTCATCTTTCTCAGTTTCTGCTTAAGCATTAAGCTCTGCATGTGCACAGTTTAATGCAGCTTCAATGGTATCATCCATATCGTAGTATTTATACATACCAAGACGGCCGCCGAAAATTACATTTCCTTCTTTTGCTGCCAACTCCGTGTATTTCTCATAGAGATTCAGGTTCTTCTCATCATTCATCGGATAATATGGTTCGTCCCCTTTGCTCCATGTCTTCGGATACTCTCTTGTGATAACGGTATCCGGCTGTGTACCATAAGTAAAATGCTTGTGCTCAATAATTCTGGTATACGGAACTTCATACTCTGTGTAGTTTACAACCGCATTACCCTGGTAGTTCTCTACTCCCTCCAGTACCTCTGTCTCGAAGTTCAGGGAACGGTACTCAAGTTCACCATAGCAGTAATTATAATACTCGTCGATCATACCTGTGTATACGATCTTGTCTGCCTGCTCCATGAAAGCTTCTCTGTTTTTGAGGAAATCCTCTTCCAGTTTTACTTCCACTCCGTCCAGCATGCGCTCGATCATCTTAGTATATCCTTCTACCGGGATACCCTGATAATCATCATTAAAGTAGTTGTTGTCATAAGTAAAACGTACCGGAAGACGTTTGATGATAAAGGATGGAAGCTCTGTGGCACGTTTGCCCCACTGTTTCTCTGTATAACCTTTTACCAGCTTTGTATATACGTCCGGTCCGATCAGGCTGATTGCCTGCTCTTCCAGGTTCTGCGGATTCTCTACATGATAAGCAGCTTTCTGCTCTTCAATCTTTGCCTGTGCTTCCTGCGGAGTTACCACACCCCAGAGTTTGTTGAATGTGTTCATGTTAAACGGCATATTGTAAATCTCACCTTTGTAGTTCGCTACCGGTGAATTTGTATAACGATTAAATTTTGCAAAACGATTTACATAATTCCATACGGTCTCATTGGATGTGTGGAAAATATGCGCACCATACTGATGAACATCGATATCTTTTACCTTATCGGTATAGATATTTCCTGCAATATGATTTCTTTTGTCAATCACCAGACATGTTTTTCCGGCTTCTTTTGCTTCGTGTGCAAATACAGCACCAAACAGTCCGGCTCCTACGATCAGATAGTCATACTTCTTCATGACATATTCCTCCTTCTTTTTTCCTTTTTTATCTCAGTCTGAGTTGAGACTCCCACTTCTGTAAGTGGTGAGTAATAACAAATCTTTCTCAGTGGGAGTTCAATCTCCGACTGAGATAAACGCTCCGCGAGGATGTGCAGTGATTCTGAGAAGAATATGTCAGCTTTCGCTGACCAGAATCACGCACCAAGTCTCACGTGCGTTCGACTTGAATCTGCTCCTTCTTTTGCAAACACAACTTTAAATGTTTTTAAAATAATCTTCAGATCCAGTTTCAGACTCCAGTTTTCGATATAATATGCATCCAGACGGACAATTTCCTCGAAATCTGTGATCTCGCTTCGTCCGCTTACCTGCCACATACCGGTCAGACCAGGTTTCATACTCAGGCGCACTTTGTGGTGCAGATCATATGCTGCTACCTCATCCACAGTCGGCGGACGGGTACCCACCAGACTCATATCACCGCGCAGAATATTGTAAAACTGCGGCAATTCATCGATACTCAGACTTCGGATAATATTTCCGATGCCCTTGCCCGGTCCTTTTTCGCTGCCGATAATACGCGGATCATTATCCATTTTAAACATATTACCCTGCATCTTGTTCTGAGCCATCAGTTCTTTTTTTCGTTCCTCTGCATCCATATACATGGAACGGAATTTATACATTTTGAAACGGCGGCCATTCTTGCCGACACGCTCCTGGCAATAGAAAATCGGTCCTGGTGATGCTTTATAGATCAGCGGTGCCACAAAAATAAATGCAACTCCGGTAATGGCACATCCCACAAGACCTGCCATGATATCCGTCAGACGCTTCAGTCCCATCGGAATACTGCTTGCTGTATTGATACTTGTGGTCATACAGGTATACCCACCGATCCGTTCTACCACACGGTTCGGCAGTGCATGATCGGTGTAGTCCAGTGCGATATGCACAACCACGCCCATCTGCAGCAGTGTCCAGGTAAGTTCATCCACTTCTTTCCTGTTCTCAGGCATCTTGATCATGACTTCATCGATGACATTTTTCTGTACATATTCCAACAGGTTATCCTTACTGCATACTACCGGAATCCGCTCAATAACGGTATCATCCAGCTTTTCATCCATAATGGCCAGACCGGACAGATTAAATCCGTTGTACATACGGCTGGAAAACTGCTTCACCATTTCGGCTGCATATTCTTTCGTACTGATAACCAGAAAATTCGGTTGATTCTTTCCTTTCCATATAATGCGGCGAACATTCATTTTCCACAGAAAACGTCCTACCAGCATAAAGATGACCGTAAAACCAAAGGAAGTCAGAAATACCTGTCTGGAAAACCAGAATGCCTGCTTCGTGACATACAGATAAGCCATAACAACGCCCCACATCACGATGTTGTGTACCAGTACAGATTCTATCTCACGCACAAAACTTCTCTTTAAAATATTCTTATATGTTCCACGCAGCAACACATAACAGATGTCAATAATGATCAGGAGAATATTTACATGCGCATATAAGCTTGTTTCGCGATAAATCCGCATTGTCTGATGACGGAAAAAATATGCTGCCAGATATGCGATCTGAATGCATAACAGGTCAATCAGCATAAAATCGATATGTTTCCACCATCCCAGTTTTTTCTTTCGATTCATAGCATCCCTCGTCTTTGTGCTCTTATTAACTGATTACTTATTAGCTAAACGGTTCAATCCGCTGAAGAATGCACGGATTGTAGCTTTTGTAATGTTGGAACTGTCGCCTGCACCAAACAGTTCCTTACCGGTGCGGTTGTCACGCATCTCAATGTAAGCCGCTGCTCTCGCATGGGATCCGGATCCCAACGCATGCTCGGAATAGTTCAGGACGCACACATCCAGATCAAATTCTTTGTTGATGGCTGTCTTGACTGCATCCAGAGGACCGTTTCCGCTTGCTTCAATATGGTACGGTTTCTTCTTGTATTCAAAATCAATAGCTGCCACACAGTCTTTGTCATTCACATCTTCCACACGGATCTTCTTGAACTCGAACGGATCATCCAATGCAATATACTCATGCTTGAATGCGTCAAAAATCTGCTCCGGCTCGATCTCGCCGCCCTGCTCCTCAGACATCTTCTGGATAACATCAGCGAACTCCTTGTGCATCTCTTTCGGAAGCTTGTAACCATACATGGATTCCATAACAAACGCTACGCCACCTTTTCCGGACTGGCTGTTGATACGAACCACCGGCTCATACTCTCTGCCGATGTCTGCCGGATCGATCGGAAGATACGGTACTTCCCAGATACCGGTATTGCGCTCATTCAGTGCATGCACACCTTTGTTGATCGCATCCTGATGAGAACCGGAAAATGCAGTAAATACCAGCTTTCCGGCATATGGATGACGCATGTCGATATCCATCTTGCAGCATCTCTCATATACTTCAATGATTTCTTTGATATTTTCAATATTTAATTCCGGATCAATACCCTGTGAGAACATATTGTAAGCAATATTTAAAATATCGATATTACCGGTACGCTCTCCGTTTCCGAATAATGTACCCTCCACACGGTCAGCACCTGCCAGAAGGCTCAGCTCGGTGGCTGCAATGCCGGTTCCCCGGTCATTGTGCGGATGTACACTTAAAATAATAGATTCCCTGTTTTTGAAATGTTTATGCATCCACTCAATCTGATCCGCGTAAACATTTGGAGTGTTCATCTCTACGGTTGCCGGAAGATTAAAGATAATCTTATTCTCCGGTGTCGGCTCCCAGATATCCTGTACGGCAGTACAAATATCCAGTGCAAACTCTACCTCTGTTCCGGTAAAACTCTCCGGTGAATACTCCAACTGGATATTTCCGTCAAAATTCTTTGCACGCTCTTTTACCATTCTGGTGCCTTCAATAGCAATCTGTTTGATGGCTTCTTTGTCTTTATGGAATACAACGTCACGCTGAAGCACAGATGTGGAGTTGTAAATATGTACAATAACATTTTTGATTCCCTGGATTGCCTCAAAGGTACGGTCGATCAGATGCTCTCTGCACTGGGTCAGAACCTGAACCTGTACATCATCCGGAATCATGTTTTCAGCTACCAGCTTGCGCAGAAAATCGTACTCAATCTGGGATGCTGCCGGAAATCCGATCTCAATCTGCTTGAATCCCAGTTTCAGAAGCAGCCGGAACATCTCCATCTTCTCTTCTACATTCATTGGATCGATCAGTGCCTGATTGCCATCGCGCAGATCCACGCTGCACCACATCGGTGCATGCTCAATCTCTTTGTCCGGCCATTCACGCTCCGGGTAATGCAATACCGGAACTCTTTTATATTTTTTGTAATTTAACATATGTATCTCTCCCGTGATATAACCTCTTGGCAGACTACATTCTCTTTTTCTTCTCTTTTCCGCATAATTTTCCAGATTCCTCTCAAAAAAGAGCGCAAGATGCCTGTCATATTTTCCTTGCTAAATATATATATTATATCATCTATCTTAACCTTGCAAGATGGTTTTTCTGAATAATTCATGAAGATTTCCAAAGTTTTCCATATAAAACCTCAACACAACGTGTTTTGACTACAAGAAAGTGTGCGAGTGCGCATCGTTTGCACGAAGTGCTTTTGTTTGGCAGGAAATTCAACGTAATTTCCTGTCAAACAAAAAAATCCGCATATGCGGATTTTTACTGTTGTCCTATATTCTGTAAACAAGAAAACTTACTCAATATCTACGATAGCATACGCTAACTCAAGTGTCAAGATGTATTAACTTCAATACAATCGCAAAAAAGCGTACTTATTGATCTTTTTATCTCATTGAACACTTGCAATTTTTGATTTTTTATATTATTATGTGGAAAAGCTTATGAAAGCTTGACGAACAAGTATTTTTTAAGGAGGGAAACAATTATGGCATACGTAATTAACGATTCTTGTGTAATGTGTGGTGCATGTGCTGGCGGATGTCCGGTAGGTGCTATTTCTGAAGGAGATGCTCAGTACCAGATCGACGCTGATGCTTGCATCGATTGCGGCGCATGTGCAGGTACATGTCCTACAGGTGCTATCTCTGAGGCTTAATCATAAAGTCTTTTTGGCACATATTATATTGAACATTAAAAAGACTGTCGCATCGCGGCAGTCTTTTTTTATGATGCCAGGGTCAAAAGCCTGAAATCACGATGTGCTTGCACAGGAGTGGTTTTATGGCTTAATGACCCGCCCCGATATGAGCATAAAAGTGGAGCGTCAGCTTCACGATATGCGAATATTGGGTAGAATTGTGGGAGTACGAAGTACGGAACAATTCGTATGGCATCTTTTAACCTCAACATCTTTTTATTCCAAAATTACATTTTTTACTTCATACCGCAATCATCTAATCCTGTGATCATTACTGATAGCGGATCACAACCAGACTCTGTGCCGGTATGAACACACATCCATCGATTTCCGCCGTTTCCTCTGTCACCGCTGACACCTCCGGTCTGTCCTCCGGCATTTCCCCGGTTCCCCGCAACGTCCACATCTGTCCCGTTGTCCTTACCGCCAGGCCATCTGCATCCTCCAGCATCAGCGCATATTCCCGATGATTTGTATTGACTAGTTTCAGAATGATCTCACCCTGCGCATCCACTGCGGCAGATACATAGATGCCTTCCTTTCGCAATTTCACATCCTGTTTCTGCAACGGAATAGTGTAGGTACCTCTGTGATTTGCAAACAATTTCTGCACATAATAATTTGGTGTCAGATACACATCACTGTCATCGAACCAGATCATATCCGGCTTCCACTGACTGTGTCCGATGCGGTTAAACAGCGGTGCATAGGAAGCAAGTTTCACCACATCCGCATTTTTCTCAATGCCGGTCAGAAGTGCTGCTTCCGCCAGCGCACTCTCCATGGAGTTTGCCCGGTCTTCGGTATGTGCGGCGTACTCTCCGGCAAATACTGCCACATTCCGCGGATACTCATCATACATTGCCACATGGTCATATAACCACTGTGGACTGACATAATAATGCTCATCCACAGCATAGCTGAAGTCCGGATTCTCTTTCGCCTTTTCCCGATAGAACTTCCATGCATCCTCTGTGATGGAGCATTCCATAAAAGGCCCTGCGGTTCCAAGCAGCCGGATCTCCGGATATTTCGCATGAATTGCCTGCGCAAACCGCTCATAGCGATGCTTCATATCCAGATACTGTGTCTCCCACTGTTCATTTCCCACAGACAGAAAATCCATATGGAAAGACTCCGGGTGTCCCATTCTGGCTCGCAATGCGCCCCATGTACTGTCCACCGGTCCGTTGGCAAACTCAATGAGATCCAATGCATCCTGTACATATTCCTCAAACTTGGGATTGTCAGAATCTACCATCTCCGTGGAACGGAACTGACACGCCGTACCGATATTCAGCACCGGAAGCGGTTTTGCGTCCAGCAGTTCACACAGCAGAAAATATTCATAAAATCCAAGTCCAAAGGACTGACCGTAATGTGCATCCGGCCGCTTTGTCATTGGATCATTCTTGCTCCAGTCATCGTCAAATGCCCAAAGATTCGGGATATAGCGCCGATCTTTCACATCACCCACGGTATTTTTCCAGTAATAACGGTTGTCTAGGCTGATACCCTCCACGATACAGCCGCCCGGAAAACGCACAAATCCCGGTTTTATCGCCTTCAATGCCTCAAACAGGTCCTTCCGGAAAATCCCTGCCACTGCATCTTCCGGTATCATGGAGATCAGATCAAACTCTACGATACCCGGCACATCAAACGTAATTGCAAACTGCGCCCCACGGACATCATCCTGCGCTGTAAGTACCACCTCATATTTTATCCACTCACTTCTACGACACTTGCCGCTCTGATCCATCTCACGAATGTGCTGAATCTCCGGATTTAACGTACCGTAACCAATCTCCATCGGGATTTTCAGATCACAGAACGGCACATAAGGTACCGGCTTCACCGCATTTACTGCCGCCTCTGCAAAAACCTGTCCGTCTTTTATGACCTTTATCTGAAAAGTATCGCCTTCATACGCCACACACCGTGCATAAAAGGACACACGATAGGTATGATCTTTTTCCAGACGGATCCCATCGTATGCCTTGTTTGCAAAACCCTGTCCTGCTGCTTTTGCAGTAAAACGCAGATAATGCGGATTCGCCTCTGACACCGGAGTACCTGTCACATACTGCATAAACGGAGCCTCTTCCCCGGACTGCTGTACGGACTTCCAGGCATACCCCGGATCATCCACCGCATAAAACCTCCCCGGATTGCCATAGGCCTCCCTTGCCTCAAAGGAACGGTTTTCAATCATCTCTGCATACAGACCGCCGTCTGCTGCAAAATTAATATCCTCAAAAAATAACCCGATCAGTTCCGGTGAAATCGGAACACCTTTTTCTTTTCCAATCCTCATGATACCTTACCTTCTCCTCACTTTTTATATCACCCAAAAGCTCAGGATTCCACATCCCACTGCAATCAGTGCTCCTGCCACCACATCTTTCACAAAATGTACCCGGCCAATCACTCTCGCCGCTGCCAGAAACACCCCAGCCACACAGAGAATTACTCCAAGCGGAAGGCACACATACCATGCTGCCATGGCAATGATATAGATGGAAAACACATGTCTGCTCGGGAACGAATTTCCTTTTGTGTCTTTCGGAATCAGTGGCTTCACCGGCCATTTTTCGTAAGGCCGTGGTGCATTAAACTTCCTGCGGAACAGACTCACCAACACAAAGGTCACCGCCGGAACCAGGAGTACCCGCCAGAACCGGCTGTCCCTGTAAACCATCAGATAAAAAAGTAATGCAGGATAAACGAGATAAACCACATCCGTCAGAATATGGTTTACCCGCAGCAGACAGTTCTTCTTTCGCTCCGATGTTTCGAATGGCGCTGCCAATCTGTCATAAAACTCCTGCTTCATCCTGCATTCCCTCATTTCTTCAAAAAATTATTCATTTATTTCTCACGGATGATCTGTACATCCCAGCTGCCAAGTGCAAGTTTCTCACCAGCTGCCACATTGATTCCCGGAAAAGTCTGATCCTCTTTCATCAGATACACTCCGTCTGATCCGGTATAAACAGCCTCTGCCGGTGTATGGGAATAGTTAAAGTAAAACCATACCGTTTTTCCGTTTTCGTCTTTCATGCGGCGCACAATAACCGGAAACTCTGTATTCTGTACTGTATCCGCAATACCTGCTTCTTTCATGGCATCTGCCAGCAGTTTCTGCAGATATTTTTCAGAAGTCTTGCAACCAAGATACTGCGCAATACCTTTTCCGTAATGATTTCTGGTCACTGCCGCATAATCCTTCCATGCATAATGGTCATAGGAAACCAGCACGTCGGCGCCTTCCGGTTTCACAAGTTCCATGAAAAGTTCTGCCTGCTCATCCGCAGTGCCACTCAGTTTCACATTTTTCGGGAATGTGAAATTGCTGTATGAAATGCCAAGGCACTCGCTGAGTACATGCGGAAACGCATCATGATAAACTTTTACATTTTCATCGGTATAGGCCGTTTTAAATGTAGTGATCAGGTAACCACCATCTGCCACATACTGTTTCATCCGCTGCAGATCTGCCTCGCAGGCTGCATACAGTGCCGGAACAATGACCATCTGATACCGGTCCATATCCTTGCAGGATGGCTCGATAAAGTCCACTTCCACATTCATCTTGTATAAGGCGTCATACATCCAGCGGACCACATCGTTGTAACCAGTCTTTCCCGGACCTTCCGCTGTAGTATCAATGCGGAACCAGTCAAGGGCTGACAGTGCATCGTTGCTGACTACCATCGCCACTTTGTTCTCTTTTTTCAGATTGCAGAGTGCCGGACTTAATGCCGCAAAATCCCGACCGATCGTTTTCGCCTCACAATATACATGATTTTCTTTGAAATCATGACTGAGCAGACCTCTCCAGTATGTCTCGAAAGAGTTATGGATAGAATGCCAGTGCCAGTATTCTACCAGAGCCGCACCGGATGCCACATGGCTGAACGCCTGCTGCCGAAGCTGCCCCGGATACGGTGTCCAACATGGGTAACCCTGTGCCTCTGTCTCAAGAACGAAATAATTATTCTGTTTCAGGGAACGGGTCATATCACCGCCAAAGGCGATTTCCGCACCGGTCAGTTCGTCCTGCGTCGGATGGTAAATGTCGCATCCTGCCACAGTCAGCGCCTCTTTTGCAATTTCAAAATGATTATTGGCCGGCTGTACACCATAGGAATATCCGCGCCACTCAAAATCCAGATTGTGGGTGATAAACTGATCCGGACGGGCATACTCTTTTACAATATTTGACTGCCAGGTCAGAAATTCTGTTACCAGACCACGGCGGAACTTATCAAACTCAGCTCCGAGACTTCCATTGATAGTTCCCCGGACATCCGGAAAATCTTCCCAGTTATCCACACGGTTGCTCCAGTAATCCAGACCAAATGCAGCGTTCATGGCATCGGTACTTCCGTTAAATTTTTCTTTCAGGTATTCCACAAACGCTGCCTGTACGTTCGGACCTGCAGTATCATAATATTTTGTCTCATTATCCAGCTGGAAACCAATGATGCACTTGCGGTCCCGGCATACTTCCAGCAGCTTGCGTATCACACGCTCTCCGTATTTCAGATAGTTCGGATTCGTGATGTCCATGATCTGACGGGCTCCGTATACGCCTTCTCCCTGATGGGTCACAGCCAGAACCGTCGGATCCATTTTTACCAGCCAGGACGGTACCGCATAGGTCGGTGTACCGATGATGACATCAATGCCGGCTTCTTCCATGGCATCCAGCACTTTTGTCACGGTAGAAAAATCAAACTGACCTTCCTGTTTTTCGTAAGTGCTCCAGGTTGATTCCGCGATACGCACCACGTTGATGCCTGCGGCTTTCATCATTTTAATGTCCTCATCAAGACGGTCGTATGGCAGATACTCGTAATAATATGCTACCCCGTACAGTAATTTGTTCATGTAAATGCCCTCCTATAATTGTCTTTTTATGTTGATAAATGGTCAAACTGCAAAACCATAATCCTTCCATCATCTGTATATTACAACAAATAGTTCAGTGAAAAAAGAACGCTATTGTCTTAAAATGGACATCTATTAACCCTGCAAAAAACGATGCCTCTCAGACTCGTCTCTCGACAGATTCTTTTCTGCTTCGCCTTACCGTTCCCCCATATTCTTTACTCCAGATTTTTCAGCACTTCTTCATCTCTCAGATGTACATGAATACCGTTTACTTCCACTTCATCCGTCAACGGAATGACCAGACATGGTACACCGTCAATCATGCGTGTTTCCACCAGTCCTGCCTGCTCCGGGCTGACTTTGACAGTCATCTGCGGTGTTTTTACCTCAAATTTTCTGGTATCGGAGATGTTGTTTGCCATAACCGTCATCTGTGCACCGATTTCTTCATCGTATTGTTTTTCAAACTGTTCCAGATTCTCCTCCGGTGCCCCGCTGCGCTCTAACAGCTTGCGCACCTGCATTTTATCAAGTTCCAGCGGCTCGCCGTTTTCCTTCTGTTCTTCGATCATTTCATTCAGGTTCTCATGAATGTTGCGGACCACATCATACACGCACTCTTCCCCCAGGGTATCCTCAATGATTGCCTGGAAAGATTCTTTCTGCTGTCCGGCCGGGATTGGCTGCACGCAGCCTAACAACTGCTCCGTGATATCCGGGCAGAGTTCATTTGCGTTTTTGGAATAATAAAGCAGACGGTGAATGTCTGTATTTCTGTCCTGAAATGCCGGGAATAAAAATCCCTGTTCCGGCAGATCCACCATCCAGTCACGAATCCGGTCCTCGATACTGTTTGTCTCTGCATTGTAACAAAGTCCTGCCTTAGAGAGTGTCACCGGGCACAGACAGCACAGTACAAAATTATATATGTAATCCGATGCATCATCCATCTCCATGCCATCAGAAGTTTTCATAGGAATATCATAGGAACCGTGCACCAGCAGGATCAGATAGTTTTCCGGATGATAGTATGTCTCAATCATGCGGTCATAAAAAGCGTCCAGCATGACATCATCCTTCAATTCACTGTCCCGCAGCGCCAGCAGACTTTTCTGTGTGCCATCCCCCATTTCCTGTTCCAGCGGGAACTCCATATTCAGCAGATTCTTTCCAAGGGTTCCGGACAGACTTTTACGGAAAATATCCAGATATTTGTAAATTTCTTCTTCCGGAAGGGAGAGAAATGCCTCCTTAAACTGTACGACTTTATTTTTGTCTGCGTCCACATAACAGCCGCAGAGACGATTTAAGCAGCAGCGTTCCTTGGTAAATAATTTTTTAATCTCTGTTACTTCTTTTTTATTCATATTCTCATTCTCTTTCTACTCTTTTTTCAGGAATTACTCCGGCATAAATTCTTTCGTCATCTCGATAAAAGCTTTCATTGCCGGCGATACCCAGCGATTTTTGCTGTAAATGACCTGCATCAGCATCGAACTTCGAAATCCCTTGACGGAAAACAATGCAATCTTTTTCTCCCGCAATGCTTCCTCCAGCGTGAATCTCGGCAACAGGGAAACTCCCAGATTTTCAATTACGGCATCAATGATCAGCCGGGTGTACCCAATCTCTGTAATCGATGGTCGGCGTCCCCGTTCCTCCACCACATACTGTTCAAATGCCTGACGGTAATTGCAGCCCTCTTCGATCATAATAAAATTTTCTGCCAGAACCGTATCCAGCGGAATGTCCTTTTTTCCGGCAAACGGGTGATCCGCCGGACAGAAAAAGCGGATTTCTGTGGGCACTTCATGTGCCGTCACCCAGTTGATACGATTAATTTTCTTGTCAACAGTCAGGATCAGATCCAGTTTTCCTTTGCCAAGCAGCTCCATACATTCCAGTGTCGTTGCCACAACCACTTTGATATTTGCCCTTGGATACCGCTTCTTAAATTCCCGGAAAATAATTCCATAGCGAGAAGCACACAACGTTTCCATGATACCTACACTTACTTCTCCACCGGGATCTGCCCCTTCCGCAAAATGCTCCAGTGCCATGGCTTCACAGCGCTGCAGGTTGTATGCATAATCCAGAAACTCTTTACCGGCGGCGGAAAGCACCGCACTCTTGCCATTTCGTTCAAACAGCGACACGCCAAGTTCCCGTTCCAGCGTCTGAATCTGCATGGTAACCGTAGACTGTGCATAGCCAAGCTCTGTGGCAGCCTTAGAAAAATTCCCAATTTCTGCAATTTTGATAAACGTTTTTACATTTCGTAGTTCCATAATTCCCCCACCTGTTTATTTCCTTATTATTGTATCTGGAAATCTTCCGGAAGTAAATATCATTGTTTCTTATTGTTCACTTTTTTTGATTTCACATATCACTTTTTTCAATTTTACAAATAGGTAACTATGTAGTATTCTAGTATCAGAAATTGAACGAAATTTCAAAATCACTTTTTTACAACTCTCAACAAACAATCAGAAAAGCCTGTCCATTGGACAGGCTTTTTTGATGTCTTATTTGTGGTATTCCTGGCTAGAATTTAATTTTTTTCATAGCGCGGCACGCAATACCATCAAGTAAAAAAGGCAAATCTGAAAGCAAAATCATCCATGTCTGTCTGGATTTTTGCTTCAGATTTGCCCTTTACACAGCCAACAAGCTTTTACGCATTAAAAATCATTTTTGCACAGCCATACATTCCGGCATCATTTCCAAGAGAAGCAAGTACAAATTTTGTCTCCTGGCAGGATTTGAATACACGCTCCTTAAAATATTTCTGCACGGCATCCAGCAGGATCTGTCCGGCTCTGGACACACCACCGCCGATAACAAACATCTCAGGATCTATTACAACAGCGATAGAACCAAGCGCTCCGCCTAAAATTCTTCCTACTTCTTCCACCAGTTCCTGTGCTACTGCATCTCCGGCTTTTGCCGCATCAAAAACATCCTTTGCGGTCACTTCCGGAAGACTTCGCAGGCTGGTCTTGGCATCATCTGCTGCCAGGCGCTGTTTTGTCAGACGTACAATACCGGTTGCTGACGCATACTGCTCCAGGCATCCGCGTTTTCCACATCCGCAGGTCTCCGTCTCTGTCTCAGATACTTTCATATGACCGATCTCTCCACCGGCACCGTGTACACCGCCAACGATAGAACCGTTAATAATAATTCCGCCGCCGACACCGGTTCCCAGTGTGACCATGACACCGTTCTGACATCCCTGGCCGCCGCCTTTCCACATCTCACCAAGGGCAGCTACATTTGCATCATTTCCTACTTTTACCGGCAGACCGATTTTCTCAGAAAGTGTCTCTGCCACATCGAATGTACCCCATCCGAGATTGACACATTCACATACGACGCTGTCATTTTTAACCGGACCCGGAACACCGATTCCGACACCCTCTACCTCGTCTTTGCTGATACCGGCATCTGCCAGTTTGCTTTCTAAGGATGCCACAATATCATCCAGAATGGAGGCACCATGATTCTCTGTATTAGTTTTGATCTCCCATTTGTCCAGCATATTGCCGGAGTTCTCAAAAAATCCGATTTTACAGGTTGTTCCACCTACGTCAACACCAAATCCATACTTCTTCATTTTCCATACCTCTCTACTATGTTCTTTGTTTGTAAAGCGGACATTCACAATCCGCTTTCGCTACTTGCTCATGATTTTCCTTAGTATAGCACATCTATGGCTGCTGTCTCAATGTCGGATTTCTATATTTGAAATGATTTTTTTGTATTTTTCCGAACTTGTAAAGCGGACATTCGCAATCCGCTTTCGCTACTTGCTCATGACTTATTTATTTCCGATATCATACGGTGTGGTCTGATATACATAGTAATTCAACCAGTTGGAAAACAGCAGCTGTCCTGCGGAACGCCAGGTAACTACCGGTTCCTTCGTCGGATCATCATCCGGATAATAATGATACGGAATATGTGGATTCAGACCTTTTTCAAAATCACGTTTGTACTCCAGTTCCAGTGTATTGGCATCATATTCCAGATGACAAAGTACAAAAAAGTTTTTGGAATCCGTCGTTTTCAAAATTGTCGGTCCGCCCGCTTCACTGTCTGCGATCAGCTCCAATTCCGGAACTTTGTCTACATCCTCTTTGAGAATGCCAACTTCACGTGAATGCGGTGCATTGAACACATCGTCAAATCCACGGAACAACGGGGAACTCTTCTTCAATACGGTATTGGAATACACACCGGAAAGTTTTTCCGGATATTCCACAGTCGGAATACCGAAATGATAATAGAGTCCAGCCAGTGCTCCCCAGCAGATGTGCATTGTAGAGTGTACATGCGTCTTTGCCCATTCCATAATCTTGCAAAGTTCTTTCCAGTAATGTACTTCCTCATACGGTACAAAAGCCAGCGGTGCGCCTGTAATGATCAGTCCGTCGAACCAGCGGTCCTTCACCTGTTCAAATGTCGTGTAGAATGATTCCATATGCTCTGTATCCACATGCTGAGGGGTATAGCTGGCAGTCTGTAAAAATTCCACCTTAATCTGAAGCGGTGTGTTTGAAAGTTTCCGAAGCAGCTGATTTTCTGTAATTACCTTGGTAGGCATCAGATTCAAAATCAGCACGTTCAGGGGACGGATATCCTGATGCATTGCCCGATACTCCGTCATAACAAAAATATTCTCGCTTTCAAGAACTGCTGTTGCTGGCAGTGAATCTGGTATTTTAATCGGCATATCCTTTTCCTCCTTTTATTTTTTCACAACGATCAGCCAGATACATATAGGAAAAATCCATGCACCGGATAACAGTTATGAATGATGAAGACTGTCCTTTCAGTCTTCGCAGATGATTCTATTCTATCTGTTCTTTCTATATAAATCAACAACTATTTTATTTCATAGCAGGTATATTTTTTCAAAAAGCATCTGAAGTCTCTTTACTATGCTTCTTTTTTCAATACATGGACCACTTTCACGATTAACGGGATCACCATGGCGATCCATACCATCGGCTCTGCCCAGATAATGCCCCAGTATGCAAACATCGGTGCAAACACAAAGGCAAACATGATTTTTCCCGCAAGTTCGATACAGCTGGAGAACACAGGAATGACCCGGTCTCCAAAACCCTGCATGGAATTGCGCAAGATAACGATCACCCCACAGATTACGATGAAAGACATATCCACTTTTAAATAAGTACTTCCCCAGTAAATTACATCCGGATTGGTAGTACTTGCAACAAACTGGATCAGTTTTCCTTCTATCGTGTGACAGATCAGGAAAACTACAACTGCCCAGACTGCCGCAATGATCAGAGATGCACGGATTCCCTGCCGGATCCGGTCAAAGCGTCTTGCACCATAATTCTGTCCGCAATAGGTCGCCATGGCAGAACCAAGCACACTGTTTGGCAGAGACACGAGTTCAAATACTTTTCGGGCTGCCGTGTGAGCCACAATGACTGTTGTTCCCAGAGTATTAATGGCAGACTGCAGCAAAATCGTTCCAATGCCGACCAGACAGGACATCAGGCCCATCGACAGTCCGCTTTTATACATTTCTGCCATCAGCTCCCGGTCAAATCGGAAATCCTCTTTCTGTATATGCAGAATCGGGAATTTCCGAAAAATACGAATCAGGCACAGCACCACAGACAAAAGCTGTGCCAGCACCGTAGCATAGGCTGCTCCCTGCACTCCCATCTGAAATCCAAGGATAAACAAATAGTCCAGCCCAATGTTGCTCACAGTTGCTACAATCAGAAAAATCAACGGTGTCAGTGCATCCCCGATAGCCCGCAGTGTATTGGCACACAGGTTGTAAAACAGCGTGGCAAAGAGTCCTACGATCAGCACACTGATATAGGCATATGCCATCTCAAACTGCGCCTGCGGCACATGCAGCAGATTCAGCACCGGATGCAGGAAAATTATCAACATCAGCACCAAAGCCAACGTAGTCAGTACACCAAGTGAAATCGCAGCTGCAAAAGTTTTTTTCAGCCGCTTCCTGTTTTTTGCCCCGAAACACATAGCTGTGATCAGTGAAAATCCAAGTGTCAGACCGTTCAGAAATCCGGTCATCAACGTATGTAACGTGGACACGGAACCCACTGCTGCCAATGCTTCCGTTCCCAGCGTACTTCCTACAATTTTTGTATCTACCAGGCTGTACAACAGCTGAAACACATTTCCCCAGAAAATCGGAATAGAAAACAGCAGGATCTGTTTCCAGGGCGTTCCCTCTGTCAGTGTTTTTGTTTTCATCATTTACCCTTTCTCCCATTTAAAAATACAGACAAATCCGTTTTCCACATACACGGATCATACCGTAAACCGGTGTTTCCCTGTATCCGGAAAACGATTCCTCTTCTCGTCAACCTTAGAAAGTATAAAGATTTATTGGACGAAATGCAAGTGAAATGTTACACTAATATACAGCGTCAGCGCCTCACTTTTGCTCAAAAGTCTACAACAGGTGAAACTGATGCATCGTATATTCGATTTACAAGGGGATACATACAACAATGGACAGACAAAAAAACAAATATTATTATCTGAAAGGAATCAAGAATGGTATGCCGATCTGTCTCGGCTATCTCGCGGTTTCTTTTACACTGGGCATCACTGCCCGAAATGCAGGTATGACGGCCTGGCAAGCCATGCTCACCAGTCTCGCCTGCAACGCTTCCGCCGGTCAGTATGCGGGCTTTACCGTGATTGCAGCCGGCGGCACTTATTTTGAAATGGTCCTGATGGAGCTTGTGGCAAACGCACGTTATCTGCTGATGTCATGCTCCCTGAGTCAGAAGTTTTCTTCCGAAACCGGTCTGCTGCACCGTCTGCTGGTTGGTTTTGACGTCACCGATGAAATCTTCGGTGTCGCGGTATCGGAACCCGGAAAACTAAATCCGTTTTACAATTATGGCATGATGACGGTTGCCATTCCGGGCTGGAGTCTCGGTACATTTTTCGGTGTTATTATGGGTAATATCCTGCCTGCCAACATTGTAAGTGCATTGAGCGTCGGACTGTACGGCATGTTCCTTGCCATCATCATTCCGCCTGCACGCAAGAATAAGGTAATTGCAGCACTGGTCACTATCTCCATGGTTTCCAGCTATATCTTCTCACGGCTTCCGGTGATTTCCGACATTTCCTCCGGTATCCGCACCATTATTCTCACGGTGGCAATCGCAGGCATCGCAGCAATCCTGTTCCCGGTAAAGGAGGAAACCGAACATGCAGCATAATATCTACATCTACATTCTGGTCATGTTTGCCGTGACCTACCTGATTCGTGTCCTTCCGCTGACACTGATCCGCAGAGAGATCAAAAATAAAACCATCCGGTCATTTCTGTACTATGTGCCTTACGTCACACTGGCCGTTATGACATTTCCGGCTATCATGGAAGCAACAAACAGCCCCGTGGCCGGACTTGCTGCCCTGGTGGTCGGTATCATACTGGCCTGGTTCGGACGCAGCCTCTTCCAGGTAGCGGTGCTGTCCTGTGTCGTGGTATTTGTGCTGGAGCTTTTTATGTAAATTGTTTGTCTGTGTAAAAGGCAAATCTGAAGCAGAAATCCAGACAGACACGGATGATTTTCTACCTCCGCTGCGCCGCTTATCTCTGCCTCCTCCCGCGAACTCGCACGCAAAGACTGCGTGCTCAGACACACTCACGGAGGCAGGCTATGCTCGCTGCGGTAACGAAAATCAACCTACCGTCTTGTCTCGGATTTCTGCTTCAGATTTGCTCCATTTACTTGACGGCACCGTATGCAACGCATGCCACAAGCTGATGACATAATATTCGTTATGTCGCATGCGCAAATTTATATAGAGTGAAGAATAACATACCTAATTGTAAATCTGCGCATGCAACACAATAGAGACTATGCTCTCAGCTTATATGCATGCGTGGCACGCAGTGCGTCGTGTGAATGGCTGATTATTTCACTGTGTAAATACAGAAAATGAAGCATCCTGTCAGGGAAAGCGATTAAGCAAACGACCGAGTTTCACGAGTTTTTGCGCGAGTGGGAACGACCTCTTTTTCAGGCGTGGGAACGAGCGCGATGAAAACGACGTGAAACGAGGGTAGTGAGCGTCTAGCGTCCTGACAGGATGCTTCGTTTTCGTATTAAAAATTAAATTTCGAGACTGTAATTAATTCTGTGTAAACTCTAAAAGAGCTATATACCCTCTTGGATTGATGTTAAAATAAATATCAATTCAGGAGGATTTTTTTATGGCACGAAGAAGAAAAATGGATCCAGAACGCAAAGCGTTCATCAACAGCTTGTTGGAACACTATCAACCAAAGGATGCTCAGGATATCCAGGACATGCTGAAAGACCTGTTAGGCGAAACACTGCAAGGTATGTTAGAAGCTGAAATGGATGATCACCTTGGATATTCCAAGTATGACTACAAGAACAAAGAGACAGACGATAGCCGTAATGGTTATAGTCCTAAAACTGTCACCTCTTCAATGGGAACGATTGATCTGGATATACCACGAGATCGAAAGGGAGATTTTGAACCGCAGATTGTGAAAAAGAATCAGACAGATATCTCAAACATTGAAGATCAGGTACTTTCTATGTATGCAAAAGGAATGACGACAAGAGATATCTCCGCTCATCTCAAAGATGTTTATGGTGTGGATGCATCCGCAGAAATGATATCACATATGACAGATCGAATCCTTCCTATCGCAAAAGAATGGCAAAACCGGCCGCTGGAAAGAAAATATGCCATTGTTTTTATGGATGCGGTACATTTCCATGTTCGGGAGGACAATCGAACGGTAAAAAAGGCAGTTTACGTTGCTATAGGTGTTAAACTGAACGGAAAACGTGAGGTCCTCGGCATGTGGGTAGGAGGAAATGAAAGTGCAAAATACTGGTTGTCCGTCCTCAACGAGATAAAAAACCGAGGTGTAGAGGATATCATGATCGTATCTGTGGATGGATTGACCGGATTCGGGGATGCGATCCATGCAGTATTCCCACAGGCGGAGATCCAAAGGTGTATTGTGCATCAGATTCGTTATTCTACAAAATTTATCTCTTACAAAGATTTAAAACCATTTATGGCGGATTTAAAGCTGGTTTACAAAGCTGATACAGAAGATCTTGCACTCACAGCCTTGGAAGATCTGGAAGAAAAATGGGGCAAAAAATACCCTGCTTCCATTGGATCCTGGAGAAATAACTGGACACAATTATCCACATATTTTAAATATCCATCTGAGATACGTAAATTAATATACACTACAAATTCCATCGAAAATTTTAACCGCCAGCTACGCAAGGTTACGAAATCCAAGACTATTTTTCCGACCGATGATGCACTTTTCAAGATGCTCTATCTGGCAATGATGGATGCCACAAAAAAATGGACCGGAAAGGCTTGGGACTGGGGTCTGACACTGGATCAGTTATGCATCTATTTTGGGGATCGGATCCAGCCAGAGGATATCGATTAAGCACAGATTCAATCGCATATCAAGGGTAAATAAACGCCCGATTTTCTCGGGCGCCCTTGACATGCAATAGAATCCATGCTACTAAATAAACAACAGGCTGAACAGCAAAGTATGCCATTCAGCCCATTACATTATATTTTTGTATTCTATAAATCTATGATTTTATCATCAATCTGAGAGGTTTACACAGAATAATTTACACTACCTAAATTTCAGCCAACAACAAGGCAAACAAGAATTTTATTTGCAGAGTTCTTCTGCCATAGCATCAAGTTCTTTCTCATTTTCTTCACTGAGAGAAGACATGATCTTCACAGAATGCTCAAGCCATGTAATGTTTTTGCTCTTCTCGAACATACCGGTCATTACGCGGGCAGCTGTCGGAGCCCAGGAACCATTCTCGATGAGACCAATCGTACGTTTCTGATAATTACGCTCGGTCAGATGCTCGATAAAAATCTTCATGAACGGGAATACATCTGCATTATAAGTTACACTTGCAAGAACCAGTTTTCCGTAACGGAATGCATCTTCTACTGCCTCTGCCATATCCTCACGGGCAAGATCACATACCACTACTTTCGGGCAGCCTTTTTCCTGCAATTTCTCAGCCAGAAGCTCTGCTGCTTTCTTTGTATTGCCATACACAGATGCATATGCGATCATAACACCTTCAGACTCCACACCATAAGAAGACCAGATATTATACTTCTCGATATAATGTCCAAGATTCTCTGTAAGAACCGGTCCATGTAATGGGCAGATAATCTGAATATCCAGTGTTGCAGCTACTTTCAGAAGATTCTGTACCTGTGCACCGTATTTTCCAACAATTCCGATATAATAACGACGTGCTTCGCAATCCCAATCTTCTTCCACATCCAATGCACCAAATTTTCCAAATCCATCTGCGGAAAACAGGACTTTATCTGAACTGTCGTATGTTACCATTACTTCCGGCCAGTGAACCATTGGAGCAAATACAAAAGTCAGCTCATGTTTTCCAAGATTTAATGTCTCACCATTTTTTACCTCTACGGTTTTTCCATCCAGCTCTAACCCATGGAAAAAGTTTTTCATCATGGTAAATGTCTTTGCATTGCCAACAATCTGGGCACTTGGATATTTTTCTGCAAACACCTGAATATTTGCTGCATGGTCCGGCTCCATATGCTGAACAATCAGATAATCCGGTGTTACACCATCCAGTGCTTTCTCGATATTCGCCAGCCACTCTTCTGCAAACCTGCCATCTACGGTATCCATAACCGCGATTTTTTCATCACGGATCACATAAGAATTGTATGCCATGCCATTCGGAACAATATACTGCCCCTCAAACAGATCCACGTCATGATCATTTACGCCTACATAAATAATGTCCTCTGTAATTTTCATTGTAATACACTCCATATATCTTGTTCTTTTCGAACCGCTCACGTTCATCTCAGGTTTGTTATTCACCGCCTGTATAATATAAACAGGATTTCTCTCATATCTGGTGTACATGATTAGTTCTCACTACTACGGGTTGCTCCTCACATTATAGCCACAAATACTACTCATGGCAACCTCTTTTGTTCCATTCACGCTTCCTATTTTTCTATGCCAAAACGATATACGTTGCTTCAGGCGTTCAACTCTAGTTCCGTAAAGAGTTGTCTGACCACCAGACGGTAATCTCTCAGATGCTGCGCCTTCCGGATCTTTTTCTCATATTTCTCTGAATTTTCAAAGGACCATGCCAAATAAAACCAAAGTTCTTTCATTTTAAACAATACATTTCGTTCCCCGGACATTTCCTGGGAATAGTCTGCCAGCAACCGTTCATGAAACTCCCACAAACGCTCTTTGGTAAGTGCCTGGGTGCCCCGGATTTCACCAAACAGCGCCGGGTTTGCCAACACACCTCGTCCAAGCATGACTGCGGATAACTGCTTTCCTTTACCGGATTCCAGCACAGTATTCCGGTTGCTTTCCGGAAAAGATGTCTTAACTGCTTCCGTCCTATTTTCTGCATGAGTGACAGTGGTAGTGAAAATCTGTGCCAGCTTTTGTTTGTACAAATCTTCGGTAAAAATATCTCCGTTGTAAACCACCGGATTTTTAGATATTTCCAGTGCCTTGAGAAAATATTCCATGCGCGGTTTGTTTTTATAATAATCTGTCTGTACCCTTGGATGAATGATCAGCTCCGTCACCGGAAACTTATTGTATATCTCCAGCAGATGTTCGAATTCATCCTCATCTTCCATCCCAAGCCTTGTTTTCAGGGAAAGACGAATATTGATCCTACCATATACTTCTTCCAGGAACTGTTCCAGGGCATCCGGTTTTGCCAGAAAACCTGCCCCCCGGTACTTTGTCACCACCGTCCGGGACGGGCAGCCCAGATTCAGATTCACTTCCTGATATCCGAGCTGTTCCAGCTCCTGCACTGCCTTCAGAAACACTTCTGCATTATTCGCCATAATCTGTGGAACCAGATAGATTCCTTCATTATGTTCCGGTGCAATGTCCTTATACTCCTTCGGACTGATATTCCGGTTCTGGTTCGGTGCCAGAAACGGCGAAAAATATTTATCTGCTTTTTCAAAATAATCTGCCTGTGCATTTCGGTAAATATATCCGCCGATCCCCTCCAGCGGTGCAAAATATAAATTCATGCTATCGTTTTTCCTCTGTTGTCATATTTTTTATGATGATGCCAGGGGCAAAAGCCTGAAACCACGATGTGCTTGCACAGGAGTGGTTTTATGGCTTAATGCCCCGCCCCGATATGAGCATAAAAGTGGAGCGTCAGCTTCACGATATGCGAATATTGGGTAGAATTGTGGGAGTACGAAGTACGGAACAATTCGTATGGCATCTTTTGACCCCGATATCTTATGATCGGAATGCTATATTCCATTTCAAGAATGCCGGAGGCTATATCAGATGGGAGTTGAATCCTGCCACTGATATAATCTTGTTGCTCACCACCTGCAGAGGTGGGAATCATCTCACATCTGATATACTTTTGTCTCATACGGTTCCAGTGTGATCATACCTTCACTGTATGATGTTGTATATAAATCAATCATACGTGTTTTCAATGTAATATCCTGTTTTTCACTGCTGTAATTCAGCACAAAAATGTATTTTGCATCATTTTTCTCACGAACAGCGATCTCACAGTCTGCCGGCAATTCGATCAATTCTTTCCACGGATCAATGATACCGGTATAAGTCAGAAATTCTGTTACGTTCTGACGGGTAAAGGTTCCGCCAAAATGCAGGGTATATCCCTGGTGTGTATTTGTGCGGATCAGTGCCGGACGGCCAGCATAATAGTTTGATGTGTATTTTGCAAGCACTTCCACATTCTCGCCGGCGGCGGCCAGAATATCATTAAAGATTCCGGTCTCGATTTCTTTACCATTCCAGTCCATAGATACCGGATCATCTGCCGGTCCCACAAATGTAAATTCTTTTACATCCGTATGGCTGACATTGGTCAGTAATCCCGGCATCGGTTCCATAACACAGTGACCATGTTTGTCTTTCTGTCCCGTCCGGGCACCGATGATGAGTTTTCCACCGGCCTTTACATACTCATTCAGCACTTTCGCACGTTTCTTGGTCAGGATCAGTGGATGCGGATAGATCAGAACCGGATATTTCTTCAGTTCTTCCACTTCCGTACTGTCTTTTAAATAAAATACATCCATCGGAGTGTGGCTGAGTTGAGCTGCCACAAAAATCTCTTTTTCGCTCTTTTTCATAAGGCGCTCATGCCATACATCCAGCTGCGCGTCCCACACATTATCATAATCTTTTACCAGTGCAAACGCAGCCTTATACTCTGCGCCGGTTACATTTTCAATGGCCTCTACCCGATGCCAGATACGGTTTACTTCTGCCAGCTTGCGGTTATAACGATTGTCGTAGTCCAGAATGCCATGCCAGTAAATTTCTGTTCCCACGGTAGCGGTACGCCAACGGAAAAAGCTGACATAATCAGCACCATGTGCGATGCTCTGCATTGTCCACAATGTCATCTGTCCCGGTTTTGGAGCCGGTGCTTCCATCCGTGTATTCCATCCGTTTGCGCCGGACTGCTGCTCCATAATGCCAAAATGCGGGCAGATGGAACGGACTTCCGTCAGATTTTTGCTCCATTTTCGATCATTGAGATCATCGGAATGTTTCGGGTCTTCGATCAGACAGTATGCAAAATTCGGATAGGAATCATATGTCAGCACATCCAGACACTCATCTTCCATCTTGTGATTGTCCACATTGCCAAAAATACCATTTGTTGTGATAAAATCCTCCGGCTTTTTATATTTGCGGATGATATCACTCTGCATCTTGCAGAAACGCAGTGTGCTATCGGAAATAAAACGATAGTAATCCAGTACCTGGTGCGGATTTGTGGAATCATGCACCGTTGTCCGTGGCACATAAATTTCTTTCCAGTTCGTGTAAGTCTGGTTCCATACAATAGTTCCCCAGGCCTCATTCAACGCATCCAGCGTTTTGTACTTTTTCTTCAGGAATTCGCGAAATGCAAGGGTATCACTCACAGAATAGAACTCATCCACTTCACAGTTTAACTCATTGTCAATCTGCCAGCCCACAATACATGGACGCTTTCCATAATGCTTTGCTACTTTTTTTACGATTCTTGCTGACAGTTCCTGATATATCGGAGAATTATAATTATAATGACGACGCATTCCATGATAAAATGGTGTACCATCCAGGCGGCAATTCAGCACTTCCGGATATTTCTCTGTCAGCCAGACCGGTGGTGTCGCAGTCGGCGTACCGAAGATGACTTTCATCTGTTCTTCTTCTGCCACATCCAGAAACTCATCAAAAAATTCGTACGTAAATTCCCCTTCGGCCGGCTCAATCTTATTCCATGCAAACTCCGCAATACGAACTGTAAAAATGCCATTTTCTTTCATCCGGCGAAGATCATCCCTCCAGAGGCTTTTGTCCCAGTGTTCCGGATAATAACAAGTACCCAATGAAAGTTTCTCCCATTTAAAATTCTGCTCCGCTCTCATAATAATAACGTCTCCTTTTTTATGCATTACAAATGTTTCCTGTACCCGCCTGTACCTTATTGTAACCATCACGGTCAGTTATTATCATAATAGCATTTCATTTTTTAGAATACAATAAAAAACCGGAACATCTGAATTTCTTCAAATGCTCCGGCGCCCCTGCCAAGAGTCGATGCGACAGGATTTGAACCTGCGACCTCTGCGTCCCGAACGCAGCGCTCTACCAAACTGAGCCACGCATCGATTTTTATTTTTCTTTCGTAGCACCGCCGCGCTACTTGACATATATTACAGGAAAAGGTGTTGTTTGTCAACACCTTTTTTCAACTTTTTTTATTTTCCTGTTTTCAACCGATTTTATCTTCCATAGTATGCATTGATTCCATGAAGTAAACCTTCTGCCTGTATGTTCAATGTTTCATCACTATGGTTGGAACATGCATTACCAAGTTCCATGTCAACGGATGGTATCGTACTATACGAAGTCTGTGTCAGATCAATGCTCATGCTTCCACCACCATTAATCTTGCAGCCCTGTGCACGCAGACCATCCACCAGAGATGCCCCCAGTGCATTATGCTGTGTCCAGTGGAACGCTACTGGTTCCATTCCTTTCACACCATCCGGTACTGAAATATAAAAGCTGCCTTTATCGTAATTCAGACCATCGCCATCCCAGTGTAATGAGATATGGCAATCTGCCACATTATTACAAATAACTGTTCTTGCCACATTATCCAACTGAACATCTGAGCCATCACGCACCATTAGTACATCATAACCTGCTGCCAGCAGTTTGTCTCTCAAAATCTGTGCCATGCGTAACGTCACACTACTCTCGGATGCACCATCCGCAAATGTCATTCCTCCGGAAACGGCAGTCGCTTTCGTGGCTCCTGCTGCTGTGCTGCCTCCGGTAGTTTTTGCAGAACCGTCCGGATGGCACAGTGTCTTTACACTGCTTCCCCCTGATGTCCCATGCCCCGCATTTACGCCAATCACGATGCCATTGCGGTTTTCGGATGCCTTATACATTACTGCACATCCGGAATGGATTGCTGAATGATCTGCATATTGCCAGCTGCTATCCAGATATATTTCCTGACGATCTGCATAATTTACGGTTCCACGTTCAACAGTCTGTGACTGTTCCGACTGTTGATTACCTTCTGGCTGCGTAACGTTCTGTTCTGGTTGCGGTTCCTCAGTGCCATCCTGTATCTGTTCCACTGCCCCTGTTATTTCTTCGTCATCCTGCGGCAATTCAGGTTCCGCTTCTGATAATTCTTCCGGCTCCTGCGCAGACACACTGCTTTCCGCTGACACAACATGACTCCCCTCTATCTGATGTTTTGCTGCTTCCTGCGATTTTCCACATGCCGACATAGAAAATACCAGAATGCCTGCACATGCCAATAATATAACCCTTCTCACCATACAAACATTTCTCCTATTTTTCCTGACATCCCGGACACTGTCTTGACATATGTTCATCAATCAACTGTTTTAACGATACACTGTCTACATAATCAGAAATCACTTTGTACATTCCTTCCCAAAATCCTACTGTAGCACAATCATGATATCGTTCACATTCATTTTCCGGTGTTTCCAGGCAGGCAATTGGAGCAAAACTGCCCTCAATCGCACGCAGGATTTCCCCTGCGGTATACTTATCTGCTTTTCTGCTGAGGCGATATCCCCCCTGCGCACCACGCACACTGCGTACCAGTCCTGCACGATGCAGCGGCGTTACAATCTGTTCCAGATATTTAATAGAAATATTCTGTCTTGCAGAGATATCCTTCAGCGAAATATACTTATCTTCTCCACCATTCACACCCAGGTCAACCATAAGACGTAAAGCGTATCTTCCTTTTGTTGATACTTTCATATTATTCCCTCCTTGTAACATCTATGAACTATGAAAAACTCTTTTTGCAAGTTTCTCCGCAATTCCTATATATAATATAGTATTTTAATATAATTTCACATTTGTTGCAAGGCAGGATTGACGGAAAATATTCAGAACATTACCTGACCATTTTGCTTTTTAACACAAATTCCTCCGTGGCAAAGATCAGGCGATCTCCTTCCTGTAATGGCATCCGGGTATTCATTGGAATCAGATGACCATTCAGATAAGTTCCATTTGTAGAATTATGATCCTCCAGAAAAAGTGTATCATTTTCCTGTAAAATTCGTGCATGCACGCGACTTACCGTCTGTGCAAGCAAAATTCCATCTACCAGACTGCTGTTTTTTCCAATTATATATGGAAATCTATCTAATACCAGATTCTTTTCTATCCCATCCCCCATGTATACCAATTCCCAGATGCTATGAAAAGAAGATTCTGAAAAGCAGACAGTTTCTCCGGCATTAAAATCCGGCATAGATTCTGCTACCACAGCTGTTGCTTCTTCTTTTTCCGGACCATAATAATCCATATCCAATGTATGTTTCTTTCTCTTTCCCCTTCGTAAAAAAGAAGAACGCCACCCAGTTTCCTGTTTTTCCCTGCCCTCTTTTGTTTCCTTACTTTCTGCTTTCCTTTTATCTGTTCCAGCCTCTTTTCTTTTTGTATCAGTAATCTGTTCCGATGTCAGATACTCTCTGTTCCAGTTTATATCCCCCTTCTTCCAAGCATTTGGATGATTCTCTCTCTGATTATTCTGAGAATCCACGGATATCATAAATCTCTCGTTTTTATCTAAGTTTGCATTACAAACTGCATCTGTCTGATTGGCATTTCCATATAAAATTTCCAGATAATCTTCCAGAACCGGTTCAGCCAATGCACAGATTTCATATATTCCATATGTCATGCGCACAGCTTCCTGATCTGTATGATTCAACCGCTGCATCAGTTCTTCAAATAGTTTGCGGATCCCCGGATAATCTCCGCAATGATATCCCGGGATATAACAAAACTGAATCCGATTTCCGGTTCGGTTGCGAAAAATCATTCCCATGGTATACGGAATATCCTTGTCATCCAACAGATATTCCTCCAACTCCATCTTCACACTACAGATACTTTCCAGTAACAGTTTTATCATTTCCCGATCCGCATCAGCTACTGAAAGTTCCTGTTCCAATGTTTTCATACCAGTCACATCAAACCAATATTCCACTTTGCCATCTGCCACAAGTACCTGCATGGGAACCAGATTTTTCAGATCATTCTGCAATACCATTTCCAATTCATAAGATTCAAATTCAAAATCTGCATCCTTTACAATCATATAACTGTTTTTCGCTGTCCGCAGATACTCAGTTTTCATACACATTATCCTCCTGCAATCCCGCTTTCTCTTTTATTTCTTCCGTTACCCGTTGTGCTAAAACTATCTTCCAAAACATCTTTGATGTATCTGGTTCTTCCACAGATATGATTCCCTGTGCTGCCTGATCTGTCTGCTGATAATACGTAATCGTCTTCTGTAACAAAAACATCAGCAGAAAAATCAGTATCGGATATAAAAGAGCCGCCTCTACTGTAATAGAAGCCCGATATATCCGAAAAGGTTCACGCTTCCGGCTTTGCGCTTTTTCCATTCTATTTCTTTCCTTTTTCATTCCCAGTTGTCTCATATCTTTCTATTTATTCCAGTCGAATGCATGTGATACTTGTTGCGCCTTTTCATTCATTTCAGGTACAACAGCACGACTTCTGCTGCCAACACAAAAGGAGCCAGCGCAACATGATCTGTTTTCTGATACTTTTTCAGCAATACTCCGAGCAGGCAATAAATGCCACTCAAAAACATTGCAATGCACAATATCGCCAGATTTTGTCTGCCCCCCAAAAACAGCCCTGTCACCACAAACATCCATCCGTCTCCTTCCCCAAGCCAATCCGGACTACATCTGGAAACTAAGATTACCATGCCACCCAACCCTGCTCCTGCCATCATACTCTGCACAGACATCGTATCTGCTGCCAGCGTATAGACCAGTCCTGCACACCCAAATATCCCTATTTTATGTACCGTCAATGCCTTATATCTATAATCTTCCCGGCTGCACAGATATAGAAATATCAGGCATAAAATTTCACTCACATCGTATTTTGTCATTTTATGTTCCTTTTTTACGCAGGGATTTACACTCCTGTTCACATCATTTTGGGCAAACAGATTTCTACCATACGCCTGCTCTACTTCTCTATTCTCTGACACTCACATCATTATTTTGCATAAGTTGTACACTTATTGCACGGATGACGGGAACCAGTTTCTGACCTGAAAATTTTTGACACACTCCTCTTTAACCTGTAACATCCCGGATTTTCATGATAAAATGTCCCATAATCAGTCACATAAACGTTACTGTTTTTATGTTTCACACAGCTGCACGGATAGTAAATACCACCGTCTTTATTACGCAATGATTTCACCCCTGCCTCCGATACACTTTTGACAGACAGATCCAGATAAGGGCAGCTCAAACTGACATGATATGCGGTTCCATATGGTGTAACAAAGACATACTCACTATCTCCTGTTCCACTGCCATGCTCTTTTCTCCCTGTCCATTTTTTACATACCACCTGGTGTTTCACCGGCAGATGCCCCCATTGCCCAAAAGAAACCGGCATACAGATCTGATAAGAAACACATGCAATTATTTCGTCTCCGGAGAAATTACTGTCCCGAAAAGATATTTCTGATATCATTCCGGAATTTTCTTCCTCTTTCCATCCCATTCCGCGTAATTCTTTCTGCACCAGATAACGCAGGCGTATATGTGAAACGATGTTTGTATCCGCCGGCACATCATCTGATATGTTTTCTTTATGCTCAATTTCAGTTACTTCTGCAGCCATGATTCTTGCAGCATTATGCAACGCCGCTGACATATAAAGTTCTCCCCTGAGTACTGAAAATAAGCTGCATAATACGATAGCTGCCAGAATAATCCACGGAGCCACAAAGGCTGCTTCCACTGTCAGACTTCCCGGGAGACGGGCATATTGCAATGCTTTTGCGCAGTTTACTGATTCAGACTTATCGCTGGAATTTGCTGGAGACTCATGCCGCGATTTTAGATAGATGCCAGAGAGAGATTTGTAATTTTTTTTATTCTGTTTTTTTGGCAAAAGCACTGCAATATACCCTCCTCCCATACAACTTTTACAATCCAAACAGGATCTGGGCCTGATTGCTGAAATAATAAGATGTCAGTCTTCCATTCCCGATCTGTACAAAACTCCAAAACAGAGGTACTGCCTCATACTCATAAGAACAGGTCATCCGGCTCACCATATTGTCCATTCGGACGTCAAGATTTTTTTCAATCAGGTTCATAGCCCGCATGGTTATTTTTTCTTCTGAAACCGTCCAGAGCAGAATCTGCAGATAACTTTCATATCCAAGCCCTTCTCTGGAAGTTTCATCAGCAGAAGCATTCAGACAATCACCAACATGCTCCAGGCTGGTGCGCCACTGCGCTTCTGTCTTTATCAGGGAAACATGTCCCCCATCCAGCAAAATACGCACATCACTGACAGATTCTGCATATGCCCATGCCGCAAGAATGGCATGTTTCACCGGTTCTGCCAGTTCTGGATTTCCCACTGCAGATGTAACCCCAAGTGCCAGTGTCAATGCTTCCTGACTTTTCTGTACATCTGTTTCCAGATATGCCAGATTTATTCCTTCCCGTATCAAAAGCAATCGCCGAACCACCACTTTCAGATTCGCCACATCCGACGTTTTTCCCCCGATCAGATATTCCATCTCATAATTCAGTTTTTTCTCATTCCCATTTCGTGTCACATTGAAAAAATGTCCCTGACAGTACAAATGAAATAACATCCGTTCCACAGAACCGGAAGATGCCTGTTCTGTCCAGTTTCCACTTTGCAGCTGCCTGCTGTCCACGGCCTCTGACCAGTCTGTCTCTTTTTCAGAAATCTTATTTCCATCCATCACAAGATCCAGTATCCCTTTCTTTTGTACCTTTTTCATCCAGATCAGTGGATCCTCCTGTAAACCCGACAGCTCTGGTTGGGACGGAAGCTCTGCCTCCGGCGGATTCTGCTCTCCCGGTAAAGTTCCACTGGCTTCCGATTTACTGCCATATTGTTCCAGGACATCTTCCACTTCCTGTTCCTGCCTGATTCCGCTTTGTTCCAACTGTTCTGTTTCTGCATTTGTAACCACCTTCCATATCAGATCTATACTGTCTCCGGCAATCGTCTTTTTTACCCAATCCGCCGCCTGATTTCGAAATGCCAGACCACCGCTATCCGTAGCCAGCTGATACTGTTCTACCGTAATGGCGCGACTATGCACCGGAAGGAAGAAGAAATTATTATGCGATACATTCACCGCCTGATTTTTCTCAACCATATCTTTTTGCAGTTGATATAAATCTGCAAATCTATCCACATCTGTTCCGCTCTGCTGCCAGAACAGCAAGTGATAATCCTTCCATAATTCCGGCTGATAAGATGCCCTGACCGCATCAGCAGCCTGACCTGTGCACAAATGGGCCTCTGCTTTCAGACAGCTTACCCTCGCAGCTTCCAGAAAAGCAAACAGCACAGATGCAAGAAGTACCAGCAATAATACAAAAAATACGGTAACACTTCCGTTCTTCCTCATTTATAACGTTCCCGCTTTATCATTAATGTTGCTGAATGCCTTATTAACCAGACTGGTCAACTGCTTCTTAAATATGAGGATAAGCCCCACGATCACGACCAGCACAAGGATGATTTCCACTACACCAACACCGGATTCTTCTTCACAAAATCGTTTCATTTCCTGCAACCATTCTTTTTTCATCTTGCATCTCCTCTCGTATAATAAACCCTTTCTTTCATTTCCATTTTCTTTCCGTCTTATATCAGTTTAAGAATGTTATCAACATTCTTCTGTTCATCAGAACTTATTTATTGCCGGATACAGCAGTATTATCAAAATCAGTACGAAAAGCAGCAACATTGGAAACAGTAGCTTCATCCCTGCTTCTTCACCCAGTTTTTTTGCCTGAAATTTTCTGTTTTCCCAGGCCTCCTGTGATTCCGCCGAAAGCAGATCACACAGATTTCTTGTTCCCTTTTCCAGATTTCTTGCCAGCAGAGAAGAAAGCCTGCGGTATTCTGTCATCCCGATCCGCTGTCCAAACCGCTCATATGCCTCTTTCTCACCACACCCTTTCTGCATCTCCTGATAAGTAATCTGCATCTCCGCCTGAAACAAATGAGTCTGACTTCCACGTACTTTCTGCATTCTCTCTTCCATCCACAAAATACGTTCCCATGCCCGGCGGATTGTCATTCCTGATCCAATCAGCAAAGCCAGCTGTTCCACCAGCTGAGGATATTCCCTTTGCAGCTTTCTCTGACGCAGCTTTTCTGCCTGCCGCTTCCTCTCTTTCTTTCTCCACTCCAATACAAAGACAACGCATGTTCCTACCAACAACACCGCCATCCACTCCTTTGACTTCGGTTTCATCCAGGAAATCGTACTGCCCGCAATCTGTTCCGGCAGCTGGACCTCAGGCGCTTTCCGACTGCTCTGTTCGGCCTTTTCTATCGCCCGGGCAACCTGTACCTGAAACCATGCCCGGCTTCCTTTGGGCGGCAGAATCACCTGCAGAGAGCGGATTTCTGTCTGTATATACTTCTGGCAGGTAAATGTCGCCTGCAATTCCACCAGAATCCCTTCATCCGGAACCGATTCCAGTGAAACGCTTCCATCCTCATGTAAAATATCATACTCGCTGCTCTCATAAGAAACCGTTACCATTCCATCCATCATTGTATCCGGTAGTTTCAGTGCTTCGTATATCGCTTTCTCTGAATCATTCTCTCCCAAATACTCCTGTTCCCAGAGTGATACTGCCTGTCTCACATATTCCTCCGTTTCCTGTTCGGAATATTCCTGCGGATGTATTTCCAATTCCAGTTCCTGCGTCACACCATCCCCGGTCTGACAGATAATCTGTTCCTGTCTGACACTTCCCCCAGGTTTTTCCCGGGTAAGAATTTCCGTATGGCTGTCTGCCGACTGTCGCAGCCACATCAGTACAGCAAGCAGTACAAATACAACTGCCGTCAAAATACTTTTTCTATGCTCCTTTAATATCCGATCCAAAATGCCCCCTTTTCTTCAGACTGGAATATCTACAATCTTCTCTGCCCAAAACAAAGCTCCCAGATATCCTGCCAGACATCCGCTCATCACCAGAACCCCAGCCGGATTTCCATACAACGCACCCGTATATTCCGGCGAGCTCACCGTCAGGAACCACAGCATCAGCGGTAACAGGAGCATCATCATTTTCTGTTCCGCACGCTTTGCAGCCACATTTGCTGTAATTTCCCGCAAAACCTCATGCTTCTCCTGCATGCGACACACGGTTCTGTGAATAATTTCTGTCATATTTCCTCCGCTTCGCTTTGCATACAATAAAATTTCTGCAAAATGATAAATTTCTTCGTTGTCACATCGCTCTGCCAATTCGTATAACAGCTGTTCCATCGGTTCATGCATGAAAAGTTTCTGATTCAGCTGTCGTAATTCCCTGCTGAAAATACCCTGTATCCCATACATCTGCTCCGTTTCCTGCTGGGCATATTTCCAGGCAGATTCCAGAGAATAACCGGCCATCAATGCACCGGAAACAGATTCCATTGCCGTCAAAAACTCCTTTTGTATCTGTACTTCTCTTCTGGCAGCCTCCCTTTTTTGGCGAAACTTCAGGCACAATGGTGCAAAAACAAAAAATGTGCACATGCCCCATACCGAACGATAAAAAAGAAATGCCGTGATCATGCTGATCCCAGCCGCTGCTGCCAGCGTCTGCACATATGCTTCAGAAACATATCTCCTACTTCTTTCTTTCGTCCTCCGTTTCCATTGTTCCATCCTGTACCGCCTGTCCGTCTTTTGTTTCAATACTTTCACTGACAAGTCCTTTTTCTTCCAGTTTTTTCCGGAACTGAAGGTCGCCTTCTTTCTTCCAGATACCATGTACATCCGCTCCTTTTCCTTCCGTTTCCGAAAACACAAACAACGGTTTCATCGCAATTTCCTCTTGATCCATTCCCAGAATTTCACTGATCTCAAGCACCTTCCTGGTTCCATCCCGCACCCTTCCAAGGTGCACCAGAATATCAATTGCAGAAGCAATCTGCCGTCGGATAGCAGCTATCGGAAGCTGCATGCTTCCCATCAACACCATCGTTTCCAGGCGCAGCAGCATGTCCCTGCTGCTATTTGCATGACCGGTGCTCAGACTTCCATCATGACCGGTATTCAGGCTCTTTATATGGACTCCCTATGTTCCCATCATGCAGAAATACAATAGCTTTACTTAATATACACTGTATATAACGTTATTATCTTGCCATTCCACAGTTGCAAAAAGAAAAGAGCGCCTTTCACAGCCCTCTTTCATATCGACTTTCTCATTCATTTGTCATACTCAACAGTTTTGCAACCAATGTCTCTAAACTTTTTCCCAAAAATGGGACAAAATCTGGTATTGCACCAAATGCCATCCCAATTATTATCATTCGACCACATTCTCTTGCAGATTCCAATGCAAATCCATAACTCAAAACACCTGTCAGAATAAATATAATTGATAAAAAGTAAAGCAAAATATTTCCCAATATCATCGGAATTTTTAATAACCAGTGAATCAATGTCATTACTGCAAGAATTAAATATAAAAACACTTTTATTATGTACTTAACCAACATTTTTAATCCCTCCCTTTTTTATCTTTCCGGACAGCAAGAATCTTGCTATCCGGACTTCCACTTTTTTGCTATCCGGGCTGCAAAATTCTTGCTATCCAATACAGTTCATTATCCTTTCGTGTATATCATTTCAGTCAAAATCATCTCTTCTGCATCATGACAAAGGGTATTCATCCTCCTTGTCCATTCCATGTTGTCTTGCCTTTTTAATTCCTCTGTAATTCCTTCTTTCTCCATCATCTGTTTTACTAATTGTTCTTCTCTATCCCTTGCTTCTGCATCAATCTGATTCAAATGCTCGACAAGTTTTCCTTGTAACAACAATATTTGATATTTTGCCTTTCTGTGTTCCTGTAAATAGCTTTTACGAAGCATCCCATATTTCCCATAAGTTGGTTCGATATCTGTAAGTGCCAATTCTGGCAAATAATAATCACCACATAACATATAAGTAAGTCCATTTTTCTCATCATAAATTTCGTTCTGCATAAAATATTCTCCTTTTCTTCCTATAATTGGTCGTACATCTTCAACAGTGTTCCCTTTTTTATTTGACTATATTTCACCTGTAATTCTTCATATTTTTTCTGAAGACTTTCATATTCGTTTTTCGGAACACTATCGGATAATTTCTGTTCTAAACTCTTAATCCGTGCTTCCTGTGCTTTTGCAATAGCATCACTTTTAGGATTTCGCAATATCATTCCCTGTTGTTTTTCCTTCAATTCCATCATGACCTGTTTCACATTCGGATTATTATAGAAAAAACCTCTAGAAAGTCCTGTTAGTTTTGTAAGTTCAGCAACTGAAATTTTTTTATTTTTTCTATACATTGTTTCAATAGCTGTTATTGCTGTTTCCGTCATTTCCGCACTTTTTTCTTTTGCCAGTGCTACCATTTTATCGTGTTTCTGCATTTTCCTTTTCCCTCCTGTATTGTGCTAATAATTCATTCATTTCATCTCGTACAGCCTTTGTATCCTCCGCTAATGCTTCGTTTCTTAACCGCCGATAATGTGGTATGGTTCGTGTATCCTTATGCCCCAACAGCCTTGCAATGCTATCATCATCTAATTTCATTTCTGTAAGTTTTACTCCAAAAGTATGTCTAAAACGATGTGTACGAAACTCAAAATAATTTCCATTATCATCCCTGATATCATTTTCATAAATCATGATATTTACATGATATTTCAGCATTGAATCTGTATACAATTTTCCATTATCTTGCAGAAAAATATATTCTGAATCTGGATGCTCCTTTTCTGAAACTTCTATTGCTTTTCTAATCAATTCTGCCAGCTGATCGCTAACTGGTCTTTTGTATTTCCTTGTTTTCTGCTGGATAATAGTTATAAAATAATGTCCAGATTTCTCAGATAAGCAATCCCTTCGCAAAGTCAACGTATCCTCTATTCTTGTACCGAGCATCTGATGTATTATTAAACATCTGCCTAACTGGGGCTTTAATTTTGTTAATGCACAATTAAATCTTCTGATTTCTGCATCTGAATACGCTTCTGGTAAAGCGTTGTCATATGCTCTGCAATCACTGGACAGAAAAAGGTTGCATATATTTCCTATTTCCAGTTCACGCCCTATTTCATCCAACAGATTATCCAAAACCGACAGCTCTGTCGTGTAACTGACTGATGTAAGACCGGTATCCGTTTTTATATAAACCAGATAATCTTCTATCATATCCCTGCTAATTTCTGTAAAGTGCTTTACTTCTGGGAATCGATCATACACGAAACTAGCAAACCGACGGAATCCACGCAATTCACCTTTTATACTACCCATTGCTTTTGTCTGGCAGTGGCTATACAATATTTTCTTTATTATCTCTTTAAATTCTTTCTGCCTGATCTCACGAAAATCTAATCTATATCTTCCACGAATCGGATTACTCCTTGGCACAATATCCAACTTTCTCATATCCCATACATCTTTTTCATTTTCTGGAATATCTGCTGTTTTACACTTCACAACATACTCATAATACATTTTCAGAAAAGAAATCTGAGCGCTACTTTGTTGCTCAACATTCCGCCTATCCGGTCTATTTCTTCTAACATACAGCGCCAATCCTTTTTTATATAAAAATGCTTTATAACTTCTCTCCAGTTCTTCCCATTTTTTATCAGTGATGCTGCTACAACTTGTACACTTCTCATTCAGAAATTCTTTCAACAGATCAAATCTGTAAATATCATTTACTACTGTTGATAATGACAAACGTCTACATCTATCATCGATATACCCATAAATCTCATCCTGCATCTTTTCATTATGAATCTCTGATATGTAGTACACCCTGTTTTCCTTCCATTTCAGTCCTGCCAACTGTTTTTCTGTAGCTTGTTGATAACAGTCATACGAAATCAAATTAATATTACCTTTCATCATCTTCTGCTCCTTTCAATTTAAATGACTGATTTTTAGAGAAATATTTATCTTCAGCCGATACAATACGTTCCGGCATGAAATCAATGTACTGTTTTGTCATATTCTCACTTGAATGTCCTAGATAATCTCGTACCCCTTGTATAGAAACCCCATTTCCGTACATTGAAGTTGCAAGGTTATGTCTGTAATCGTGTGCTCTAAAGATATAATCTCCGCAGGCAATCCCACGAACCTTACACTCCCGAATCATCTGATTTGAAAATGTCTGTCCATTAAATGCACCACCCTTTTTATTTTTGAATAAATACTCCCCATTTTTTATTCCGTACTTTTTTTCATAATCATTCACCAGTCCAACCAATAAACTGGGAACAGGAATGACTTTTTCTCTCCGCATTTTGCTTTGATATATGCGCATCCAATTCTCATTGCCTTGTGAATAAAAGGCTCCCGATTTTATTGTGCAAACCTCGCTTTTCCTAATTCCTGTGCAAAACAAAATCAAATACATCAACTGTAAATGCTCTGGGAATGCCGGCAGCTCCTTAATTAGATGAGCAATTGTTTTTTCTGGAACACTTCTTTCATTGTGTTCCGAAAAACCTTTTTTTAAAAATCGTTCCGGATAAAACTTCAACACTTCAATATTTTTCATTTTCAAAAACTGTAGAAATGTATGCATATGTGTGATATATCGGTTAAAAGTGGAATACTTAATATCGGACTCATCCAAAACAGACACATAATCCGCTATATCTTGCATCTCCAGTTCAGTTACTTTCTTACTCTGTCCATCCAGATATTTTAAAAATTGTGAAATAAAACTTATTGTATTTCGGATATTTGATAAAGACAGATCCGATATCCCGACCAAATATTTTGCGTATAATTGTAAATACCAACGATTTTCTTTTTCGTAAATATTAATAAATGAAAGGCTTTTAACAGGTGAACTGGCATTGATTCTCGATTTATCAAACTGAAACCTATCCATATACCAGATACACGCTTGCCAATTTGTCTCTGAATCTGTTAGAAATAACGTTCTTCTCGCAAACTCAACAATCTTAGAAGCCTGTTTTTTTATAATTTCCGACTCTTTGTTTAAATACAGATAAAATCTGTTTTCATCTGCCTGTTCCATTTCTTCAATATCATCTATTCCGTACTTATCGCAAAACCGTATAAGTGCTTTTAATGGTTCTAAAAAATATCTTCGATGTCTTTGTACCTTATCCATATTCAGAATTTCACACAGCAATATTTTTGTCTGTCGCACCAACTGTGATGAATGTATCCTCGTTAAGTCCCATAACAAATCATTCTTATCGACCACCTGACGAAAAGATTGTGCTTTCTTCTTATTGGGGACATACAGCAAAAACAATTTGTCTTGCTTAAAAAACTCCTGTTCTACAGAGAAGGGATTTCCTTGTGAATAGACATCCGGCATATTTTCTATTTTTAAACGATCAAATAAGCTCAGTAATTCCGCTTTATATTTTTCTGAAATATCCTCTTTTTCAAGAGAATCCATATACATTTTTCTCGTTTCATAGTTAATATCTGCAGTACACTGTATATCTGTATACTGGAAAAATTTGTATAACCGGTTATAGTATTTTGCTTCTCCATTCGTAACTAAAGATATTTCTTCCTTTAATTTCTCGGATATTTTTTCCTGATATAACTTCGGAACAATTTTTAATACTGCCAAGGTAATCCCTCCTTCCTTTTACAGAAAATCTGCAATTTGGTATAAATCTTCATTATTTGAGTAGTATTGATCTGTCGCTTCTATCAATCGTTCATTATTTTCACCCAAGTATTTAATGGTAGTTTCAACTTTCTTATGCCCCAGGGCAAAACGAATGTCATTCAAATCCCATCCTTCTTTTCTTCTTTCCTCCGCAAAATAGTGTCGGAGCTGATGCGGATGGGAATTGATATCCGTTTTTTGGGATAGCCTTTTCAACATGCTATACACAGAATCCGCATCTAATGGCTCTCCTTTGTTTTTTCCAGTCAATTTTGTAAATAAATACTCCGAGTTCATCAGACTTTTTCGGTTATCAGAAATGTACTTAACCAAGAACTCAAAAGTTGTATTACTTAACAAAGCCATTCTATATTCTGCATTTTTTGCTCTTGCCAAGTTGGTATTGGATTCACGATACCTTACCCGAACCGTTCTTCTTTCAAAATCAATATCTTCGGTATAATGGATTCCCAGAATTTCCCCTAATCTAAGACCGGTTTCTGCCATCATTGCTATCAGCAATCGATCTCTATCATTCGAACAGGCATTTATCAGCTCCTGTATTTCTTCGGATGTTATTTCTTCCAGATTAGGTTCTTCTTCTTTGAAGAAACCTTTAAACGAATTCACTGCATTTTGATGATTTACTCCCATACTGTCAAAATACGATACTTTTTTTACTCGTAAGACTTTAAGCATTGGCAAAACATCTTCCAGTGCCAAAAACTGGTAGTATCTGAAGACTGCACCAAGATACATATTGCAGGTCTTATTGCTCGTCTGTGTATTATGCTCAGTATGCTTTCCACTCTTAACCCAATACAAGAAATCAATAAAATGTTTATTCTGCTCTGAATAGGATAGCAATGTAATCTCATCCAATCCTATCGTTTGCTCCTGCAGATAATTGTAATAATATGAAAGTGCGAAGGCTGCGGATTTTACAGTATTCGGAGAAGCATTAATCTGATCCAGATGCTTCAAATACTTTGATGGAAGGATTTCAATTTCTTCAATATCAGAAATAATCAAAAAACGTGGTCTATTATCTTTCAAAACCGAAACAACCCTATATTTCAATCCACAGCCCTCCTTCCTTTCTTTTCGATTTGTTTGACTTCTTTGACTTCTTGATTTACATTATACGCAAAGATATCAAAATGTCAATTACGTTTTTGACTTCTTTGACTTTTAAAGGAATATCAATAAAGCATTTTTTGATTTCTTTATGTTTTAAATTGATTTTTAGGGATATAATTGATAAGATAAAATACAAGAAGTCAATTTATACAAAGTCAAAGAAGTCAAGAGGAGATTTGAATGAACGAATTTATATCAAATTCAGGCACACTAATAAATCCTGACAGCGTTTACGATCAGGAAAGATTCATCAATATACTTCAAATCATTTTACAGAAAAAAACACAAAAAGAATTATCTGAACAAACAGGCTTAAATAATGCAACCATTTCACGAATGCTCAACGGTGCCCGATCTGGAAGACCATATAAAAGCACTATTGATAAAATTGCAAAAGCCATTGATGATCCAGAACTTATCCAAGAATTATATGATGCAACGGGATATTCTTCTAAGAAAATACGGGAACGGAAAAAGATAATTGCAGACAATGGATTTTCTCTGGATCTCTCTACTGTTCAGGTGCATGAAAAATTTTTTTCTACCTTAATGCGTGGACTTTCCATGATGACAAGTCTGCATAAAGTTGAATGGACAATAAAATCCGGAACACCCAGATCATACGATTATTTAATTGAATTAAAAGAGGGAAATATAGATTATTGGTATATTAGATATGTAGATAGAATTACTTCTGATGAAGAAAGAAAAAAAGCCTTAACTGCCATTTATGGAGAATTTGCAAAATTGAAATTAGGAGGAAAAATCAAAGTTTCTTGCGCCACTCCTTCTTACGAAGATTATGATTATTTTGTTACAATTCCGCCATATCAATTAAATACAAATGCTTCAATTATACATTTTGATTCTGAACTCGAAAGATTTGCAGACGAAACCTTTTTAGAGACAGCTTTACCACTTAAAGAAAATATTCCTGTTAAGGATTTTTGTAATCTTACCGAACCACTGATACTATAACTTTTTGATTTTATCACAGAGAGAGTTACTTATGGCTCTCTCTTTTTTTACACTTCCTCCTCCCACGTCCCAACTCATTATGGCTAATCATTTTCTAAAGCAAGTATCTCCTAGAGTAACTCAAAATCCCATTTCTGGATTATGATTCTCTGACGTACTTAATGGAGATTACGATTCCCCATACCCTCAATATCACAAAATATCAAATTTTGCTATTAGCTCATAATAAATTTTCGCAGCTATCTGTTTTTGCACTCATAGTTACCAAAAGCTTTTTATAACCATCTGCTTCTACCAGTAACAAAATGTCAATAGTTTTTTAATCACTTTTTCAAAAAAGGCAAAAAAATAGAACGTATAGATTATTTCCATACGCTCTATCTCACATTTCATATTAAATTTTTGAATTCTACAAACTGGAATTTATATAATTATTCCTCTAACTTTCCCTATTTTACAGGCTTTCCCGCCTGTTCATTAGTGAAATGATATGTAGTTTCCCTTATTTTTGCCCTTATGAGATAATCACAAGGGAAATAAGGGAAATTTTTTAGTCATTGCCTACCACTTTATCAAGAAGCCGAACCGATTTTCGTTTCGCATCTCTTGTGGAGTGAGCATAGACGTTCATTGTGGTACTGACATCTGAGTGTCCCAACAATTCCTGTACATCTTTTGGGGCTGCTCCATTTGCTAAAAGGTTGCTTGTATAGGTGTGACGTAACTGGTGGAAATGAAAGCCTTCAAATCCCTCTAATGCTTTTGCCACCTTTCTGCATACCGTCCCCAAAGTAGTCGGAAGTTCCAGACAACCATCCGGTCTTAAGCAGACAAAAGAAATTTCTTTATAATCTGCCGGGACTTCCTGCGTTCTGTCTAAGCAATAATATTCGTAGTACACTCTGTTTTTCTCTTTGACCTCTTTGTAGTAGTTCGTGTGATAAAGTTCTTCGTACTGCATTCGATTTTTTAACTGCTCTTTCCGGGCATTACGGAAAATCTCTACCAGTGTATCTCCAAAATCAACAACCCTTACTTTTTTCCGCTTGGTTGGTCCGATGATATATTTGCGCTTTGAGCCATCATATCGGATGCTGCGTCTTATGGTAAGGCATTGTTCTTCCAGATTTACGTCCTGCCATGCCAAACCACAGGCTTCTCCAATACGAAGCCCGGCATAATAGGCTATCTGGATTGGAAGTATTGCGGCTGGGTTCTTTTTTTGCAGATAAGCAAGCAGTCTTTCATAATCTTCTCGTGAAATTGGTTGGACATTTCCGTCCATATCCTCATCAGAAAACAAATCCACTTCATCCGTCTGATACCGCAGTTTAATATACTGCATAGGATTGAACGTAATATACTGCTTTGGAAATACTGCAAAGCGGAATGATTGCTGCATGACTGCGGAAAAAGAATGGATGTAATCTTTGCTGTAACCCTTTCTCTCTTTTCCATCGGGATGAACTCCCCCGAAGGAAAGCAAATCGAAGAAAGATTGCAAATGTTCAGAGGTTACATTTTTCAGTTTACGTTCTGCCAATGGGTGTTTCTTAATATTTCGGATTGTTCCGAGGTAATTCTCCACCGTACCATTGCTGAGCGTACCTGTTTTTAATTCCTCCTCTGCCCACACATCCAAAAGCTGTCCGACTGTGAGATTATCCGCTTTGGCAACAAATTTCTTTTTCTCATAATCATCCATTGCCTGACGGAGCAGTTTTTCAGTTTCACTTTTGCTTTCTGTTCCAACGCATTCTTTCTGAACAAGATTGCCGCTTGCGTCCTCTACATAGAAGCGGTAGTACCATTTCTTTCCTTTTTTTCTTACAGATCCTTTTGCCATAATCGTATGTCTCCTTTCGATATTAGACAATCGGAACTGATGAAATGCTTCGTGCGTGTAAGTATATCATAACTCCGGTTGTCTTACTATACCGATTCGGAATCTTCGTATAAGACTTCTGATAAAAGATTTGCAAGCCTTTGTTCTGCTGTTTTTGGTTTCTTGGAATAGAGCCTTACAATGTCTGCCATCTCATTAAAAGCATTGATGGTATGAGTGATTTCCCTTAAGAACATAATCTCATTATATTCCTCATTCGATTCAAACCCTATTGTTTTGGCAATATCCGTCTGACCAGCATTTCCCTTGAAGTTTTTGCAGGCGAACTGGAAGGAATCCAAAAACAGACCATATTGTTTTAACATCAGCAGTAATAAATCTTTTGAAAAAGCATCTTCTTCTTTGGTAAGGGCAAGCGGTAACTGTTCCAGAATATCTCCCATCGCATCACGAATCTGTAATTCTCTCTTATCCGTAATGTCGGTTTCATATTCATCTGTTTCCCCTTTGAGCCATTCCACAGATACATGGAGTGCTTCCGAAAGACCTTCCAGCACCATTTTTTTCGTATTGTCAATCGAACCATTCTCATAACGCAGGATTGTAGAAGCGGTAACTCCCATCTTCTCTGCGACATAAGGCTGTGTCAGATTCAATTCCAGACGGCGCTGTTTTATTCTGCTGCCTATCAGCTTGCGTAATTCTTTATCTTTCATGCTGACTGCCTCCTTTTTCGGTATGTATGAATTATAGCATTGTTTTTCCGAAATTGCAATATGCAATGCAATATTTATTTTTGACATTTCGTAACGCTTGACAAAAAGATGTGAAAAGGATATACTTACATCACAGGAATTGCATAATGCAATTTATAAGGAGGTGATTATATGACGCAAAGAAAAATTGCATTATCCATCGAAGAAGCTGCCGACTATACGGGAATCGGCAGAAACACCTTAAGACAGCTTGTAGAATGGAAGAAACTTCCGGTATTAAAGGTTGGTCGTAAAGTCCTGATTAAAACCGATATTCTGGAAATGTTTATGGAAGCGAATGAAGGTCGTGATTTGAGGGATAGAGGAAATGTAAAAGCCGTAACAAGAACTGCGGCAAATTAAAAAGGCGGCTTCCCAAGAAACCGCCAAAGGTTCTATCAGACCGAAGCCATGATATACCTACACGCAAGAAGATTATACCATGTGCTTCTTCTGATACGCAACCAAGAACTTATGTTTGTGAAGGAAAGGAGAATGTAAGAATGGCAAAATCAACAAAAAGTTATGAAGCACGAATGCTTGAAATGGAAAAGAAAGAGCAGGAAAGCCTTGAAAAGGCGAAACGATATGCGGCACAGAAGAAAGAACTTCTGAAGCGAAAGAAAGCCGAAGAAAGTAAAAAACGAACCCATAGGCTCTGTCAGATTGGCGGTGCGGTGGAATCCGTTCTCGGTGCGCCTATTGAGGAAGAAGACATCCCAAAGCTGATTGGTTTTCTGAAAAGGCAGGAAGCCAACGGGAAATTTTTCTCAAAGGCAATGCAGAAAGAAGTCAATACCGATATGGAGGAAGTGTAATGGCGGAGGGGATGAGTTTTTCATTCCCTTCATTGCTTTTTCATGAAGGGCGCACTTATGGACAACCAGAGGTCGTCCCAATAAGTTTGCCACAAGTGGCAACCGGTCTGCGTTCACGCTTGCCGGGCTCGTTCCGTCGGCGGGGCTTTCAGCCAGACCTGCTCATGCCGCAGGAGGCACTCTTCGCCAGAGAGGCGCATTCCATGCAGGCTGCTATGCGCAGGGCACTCTTACGCAGAGGGCGTTCCGGCAATGCTGCTTTTCCTAAAACCGAAAGCAATGTTGCCGGAAATCTATGCCGGATGTGCAGAAAGGAGGAATCCAGACATGGCGATTTTTCATTACACAGTCAAAATAGTCGGACGAAGTAAAGGGAAATCTGTTATCTCCGCTTCCGCATATCTCAATGGGGATGTGATGAAAAACGAGGAAACCGGGAGAATCAGTTATTACACTTCTAAAAAAGAAGTGGTCTACACTCGGCTGATGATGTGTGAAAACGCACCTCCTGAATGGCAGATAGTACCAGAAGAAAATATAAAACGCTTTCAAAAATCTGTCCGATACAAAAGATCAGAAGATAAAGAAGCTGCTTTAGAAAAATTTAAAATCACATTTCAGAAACAAAGGTTATGGAATGAGGTATTGAAGATTGAAAAAAATGCAGATGCCCAACTTGGCAGGTTATTTGAATTTGCCCTTCCCAAAGAATGGAACAGACAGGAACAAATTCAATATACAACTGACTATATTCAAAAAACTTTTGTAGATAGAGGAATGTGTGCTGATTGGAGTATCCACGATAAAGGGGATGGCAACCCCCATGTCCATCTGCTTCTGACTATGCGTCCTTTTAACCCGGATCATTCTTGGGGAAAGAAAGAAGTCAAGGATTGGGATTTTCTCAGAGATAAAAACGGAAATATCGTGATTGATGAATCCCATCCGAACTGGTGGCAGGATAAGAAAAACCCTGACCGTCATGGAATCCGTATCCCTGTATTAGACGAAAACGGAATTCAGAAGATGGGTGCAAGAAACCGCCTGCAATGGAAACGGGTGCTGACCGATGCTACCGGATGGAACAATCCAAAAAATTGTGAACTGTGGCGGAGTGAATGGGCAAAGGTGTGTAATGAACATCTTCCTTTGCATAATCAGGTCGATCACCGTTCTTATGAAAAACAGGGAAAACTCCAGATTCCTACCATCCATGAAGGCGCTGACGCAAGAAAGATTGAACAAAAGTTTCTTGCCGGGCAGGAAATAAAAGGTTCGTGGAAAGTAGCGGAAAATCAAATCATAAAACAACAAAACACGTTATTGCAAAAGATACTGGACACCTTTGGAAAAGTATCGGGTGCATTATCATTATGGAAGGAGCGATTAAATGACATTAGAAGAAAGCCGGGAAATTATACCCTTAATGGAATCCATGATTGGGCAAATCGAAGAACAGCAGACCTTAATGGCAGAAATGATTCTGGAAATGCAGAACCGGGACACCCAACTCTCTCTTATGCAGGAACAGAATCAGAAATTGCAAAAATTAAACAGCGAGTTATCCGAGCTGCTCAACATTTTGCCAAATACCGAGGAACTGCTTTCCAAGATGGAAGAACAGAAAACGAAGATAGAACTTTTGGAAAACGAAAATCAGCAATGGCAGAAATTGGTACAGAAACTGAACAGCGAAAACAGTTTATTACTGAAACAGAACACCGAATTGCTGAACTGGAACAGCAGATAGAGAAAGGACGTGATATAGATGAACGAATCCAGAGAATCAAAGAACGCCGAACAGTTGGAAGAACTTCTCCTCTTGACCGAGGAGATACAAGAAGAACTGGAACAGAAAGACCAGCTTATCGTGGAACTAAAGACGCAGCTCAACGAATCTCTGACCTTGAACGAGAAATTAAACAAAGAGAACAGAGCCGGGAATATTCAAGCATTAAAGAACGACTTGAAGCTAGCAGACAGAGCATTGCGGAACGAGAAAGAGAAGCTGCGAAGCGCAAACGTCACGATAGGGGAATGTCAAGATAAAATACGATGCTTAACACAACAACGGGATTATGCCCGGACACATCAGAAAATCGTAGAGATACCGGTAGAAAAGCCGGTACTCTATGAAAAATGTGAAGCCTGTGACCGGACAGACTATCAGAATGCAAAAGCAAAATACGAAACACAAAAAGAGCGACTTGCAGGACAATATAAAGCAAAAACGGTAATGTTCCAAACAACCTTGTTCCTTCTTGCATGGTATTCGCTGACAACCACTCTTTTTCAGGCAGTACAGTCAGATGTGCTCCTTTCCGATTGCAAATCATTCTTCCATGATGCAGCGTCATTCATACAAACTTTTATCGGTTGGACGATTGAGGTCGGGCAATCTGTGGCACAGATTAGCACAAAAATTCCAAATCCTTTTATAGCCGGAATGGTATATTGGATATTGCTAATATTGATTGTAGGAATATGTGTGGCAGGAACAGGGATACTGGCGATACTGATAGAAATAAAGGTTATAGAATTATATAGGGAAAAGTGTTGGGATGTCATTACTCTACTGATGATACTGACAAGTGCTGCTGTCATCATTTATTTTGGAGAAGCAATCAAAAAAGCACTGTCAGTAAATCTTCTATTGCTTTTTGTACTTTTGCAGGGCGCATATGTTGGACTTAGGTGTTATTTAGAATCGTACCTTGAGAAAAGAAACTATTAAGCATTTTTTACAAAGCTATGTACAAAATCATTCTAAAATTCCCATTCAATAATACGATTGAGAAAACCTCTCTGATACAGTATAATAAAGTGTCAGGGAGGTATCTCTATGAAGGAAAAAATACTAATCATTGAAGATGATTTTACGATACAAACACAGCTTAAAACTCTTTTGTCTGGGAATGGATATGAAGTATTTGCAGTTACGGATTTTTCCAAAACAATAGAGCAGTTAAAAGAAGCTGCGCCACATCTGGTTATTCTGGATATAAAACTTCCGGGGAATAACGGTTTTGAAATATGCTCGGGGATTCGCACCTTTTCAGATATTCCGATTGTATTTGTAACAAGCAGCAATACAGATATGGACGAACTGAACAGCATTATGCTGGGTGGAGATGCGTTTATCACAAAGCCTTATAATCCCGCTATTCTTCTTGCTAAAATTGCTGCATTGTTAAAGAAAGCCTACCGTTCCCCTCAAACAGAAATTTATATGTGGAGAGAAGCTACCCTGCATTTGGAGAGTAGCATGATAGAGTACAAAGGACAGAAAGCAGAATTGACAAAGAATGAATTGAAAATCCTCTACTACCTTTTTAAGAACTCCGGAAAAATCTGTTCCAGAAATGATATTGTGGATTTTCTTTGGGACAATCAGCTTTATGTTGATGATAACGCCCTAAGTGTCAATATTACCCGTATTCGCGACAAACTGGCAGCAATCGGACTTGTAGATTTCATTAAAACAAAACACAGGCAAGGATATACATTATGAGTGGAAAACAATATTTGAAAAATCAACTCCCCGTTATTTTAATCAATCTGCTGGGTATGCTTGTCCTTGCTTTGTTCCTGATTGCAAGCGATAATCCTATCCAAACAGTCCTGTTTATTTTTGCAGTCTGGTCGATTGTCCTTGTTTTATCTTTGCTGGCATTTTATTTCTCACGAAAAAAATATCTGAATAAATTGCTCAATATGACGGAGCAATTAGAAGAACGATATTTATTGCCGGAAATCATGCAAGTGCCGGAAAGGGCTGATGAACAGGTTTTTTACCAGATTATGAAAATGGCTGAAAAATCTATGTTGGAACGGATTGGCGAAGTACAGAGGGAACGCAGGGAATATAAAGAATACATTGAACAATGGATACACGAAGTAAAAACACCAATTACAGCGATGAAGCTGCTGTGTGAGAATAACCGTTCTCCCTTTTCCAGAGAGGTATTGGCAGAGTTAGAGAATATCAACCAATATACAGAACAGGCACTTTACTATGCCCGGAGTGAACACGCTGAAAAAGACTATTCTGTCCGTGAAGTCAATTTATGCGATGTTGTGCATAGTGCAATCGCAGATAATAAGTATCTTTTGCGTCAAAGCAATATGTCAATTCAGATAGACGATATAGAAACAAAAGTTTATACCGATGAAAAATGGGTGCGGTTCATCTTAAATCAGATTATCGGTAATGCAATCAAATACCATGCAGAGCAGCCTATTTTGCACTTTGGGGCAACAAAAACGAATGACAAGATTGTGCTATCTATCAGCGATAATGGGATAGGTATTCCTAAAAGTGATTTACCCCGTATTTTTGAAAAAGGATTTACAGGTCAGAATGGGCGAACCGGGAAAAATTCTACTGGAATTGGCTTATATCTTTGCAAGCGTCTATGTGATAAACTGGGAATAGGGCTTACTGCTTATTCCGAAAACAGAGGAACAACGATTTCACTTATCTTTCAAATGAATGATTTTATTATCGGAGTGCAGGGCTGACAGGTTCTGCACTTCTTACATTTTTGTAAGAACTGTGTAAGAAAACTTGATACAAAAAATGAGATACTCCATTTACAATAAAGATATGGAACAGTTAAGGAGGTTTATCAGATGAATACGATTTTGAAACTGGAACATATCCAGAAATATTATGGCAATGAAGGGAATATTACCAAAGCCATTAAAGACATTAGCTTTTCTGTGGAAGCTGGGGAATTTCTCGGAATTATGGGTGCGTCCGGTTCTGGAAAGACAACGCTGCTCAACTGTATTTCTACGATTGATACCGTAAGTGCAGGGCATATTTTTTTAGATGGAACAGATATAACGGAAATCAAACCAAAATCCCTTGCCCGTTTTCGCAGGGAGAATTTAGGGTTTATATTTCAAGACTTCAATTTGCTGGACACATTGACGATTTCAGAAAATATTGCACTGGCATTAGCAATCAACAAAGTCCCTGCCGGGAGCGTAGAATCCCGCATTTTGGATATAGCCGGAAAGCTGAATATCAGCGATATTCTAAACAAATATCCTTATCAGGTATCCGGCGGACAAAAACAGCGTTGTGCTTGTGCAAGAGCAATTATCAACAACCCGAAGCTCTTACTGGCAGATGAGCCGACAGGGGCATTAGACAGCCATTCCTCACAAATGTTGCTGTCTACCATTCAAAGTATCAATGAACAGCTTAGGGCGACAATTCTTATGGTAACTCATGACGCTTTTACCGCCAGCTATGCCAACCGTATTCTTTTTTTGAAAGACGGAGAAATCTTTATGGAACTGCGCAAGGGCAACGACAGCAGAAGTGCTTTTTTTGATAAAATTCTGAATGTCCTTACCATGATCGGAGGGGGACAAAGCCATGTATGCTAAACTTGTTTTCAGAAATGCAAAACGGTCTGTAAAAGACTATCTGGTCTACATTGTCACAATGACAATCTGTGTTACCTTGTTTTATGCGTTCTTGTCTATTTCCAGTAGTTATTATAGCCCGGATATAGGCAGCGAGTATGATTTTACTCTGTTAAGTGACGGAATGAAAATTGCAATCTGCATGATAACATTGCTGTTGTTATTTTTGATACGGTTCGTCAATCATTATATGCTAAGACGGAAGCAAAAAGAGTTTGCTGTCCAGTCCATTATGGGAATGGAACAAAAAACTATTGGCAGGATTTTCTTTGCAGAAACACTGATTATGGGTATGTTTTCCATTTTGATTGGTATTTTTTGCGGTGTATTTTGCTCTCAATTCATTACCGCAATGCTCCTTACTGCTTATGGAGAGCCTTATGAAATCTCATGGACATTGTTCCCGGACACCGTTTTGCTGACAGTGATATTTTTTGTGGTAAGTTTTTTTGTGGTAGGAGTTTTCAATACACGCACAATCAAAAAAACAAAAATTATTGATATGCTTTCCGCAGAGAAAGAAAATGAGCCAGAATTGAAAAAGAGCCGATTCATTCCTGTCGTAGTAATTCTGTTTTTAATGTTTACTTTATGGGAATTGTTTTCAGGAATACAAAATGTCCGATTTTATTATGACTCCCGCTTTGTTTTCCCGGTGAAAATCATGTATTGGGGAAATATTTTGCTCCCTGTTGTTACATTAGGCTGGGCGGCATTATGGATGTTGAAAAAGAAAAAAATTGCTTTTCAAAAGTTGATTGATGGGCTGCTTATTTGTTCTGTATTGCACGCCTTTTTAGCAGCAAGCGTACCTGCTCTTACCAATCAATACTATTTGCCTTTACATGGTGGAATACTGAATCAATATCTGGTATTTGTATTGATTGATTTGCTCTTCTTTATTTGTGCATTGATTTATCTTGCCAGCAGCTTGATTGTAGCATGGAAAGTAAAATCGCCGGAACATAGATACAAGGGAGAAAACCTGTTCTTTTTCGGGCAAATTATATCAAAACTAAATACAACCAGCAAAACAATGACGCTGATTTGTATAACCCTTGTCCTTGCAATCTTCATGTTTATTGCCGCCCCTATTTTGACGGGCTGGGCTTCAGGTTATTTGGATATGCGCTCTATGTATGATGTGCAGGTATATTCAAGATATAATGACGTATATGAAGAAGAAAATCTGCCGCAAGACAGTTATGAAATCATTACTGAGTTTCTGACAGAACACAAAATAGATACAGTTTATGATTGCACGTTCAATCTATATCTGCCAGAGAAAGACGATTTTCACAACAGACAGAAATATGATTTTCCGATTGTAGCAATTTCTTTGAGTGATTATAACACTATACGGGAAATGCTGGGTTACGAACAGATTTCTCTGGAGGAAGATGAATTTACAACACAATGGAAAGCAATCGCCACCGAGGAAGAACGGGATAGCTTTTTGAAAGAACACACCAGCATTATGACAGACGCAGGAGAATTGACTCTTTCCGGGCAGTCCTATTATGAGGATCCGATTGGAGAAACAGCGTACAATTCCTATACAAATGTATTGTATGTACTTCCAGACAATATTTGTGAAAAGCTGTTGCCAGTAATAAAAAACCGATATATTACAACAACGGAAAATATCTCCTATGAAAATGCAAGGAAACTGGAAAAACTTTTTACAGAGAAATATCCCGAGCAGGCAGAAACCGGGGCTATTTATGGCGTGCGTTTTAGCACACTGCAAATCAATAGTTCCATAGCAAATAACTTTATTTTACAGACTGCAATGATTTATGGTGCTGTCGTACTGATGGTTATATGTCTTACCGTACTTTCTTTGCAACAACTCTTAGACGCAGGACAATATAAATATCGCTTCTCTGTACTCCGAAAATTGGGGGCGGAAGAAAAGCATATCGGAAAACTTATCTTGCAACAATTAAGTGTTTGGTTTGGGCTTCCAATTATCACAGCAATCATTGTAGCTGCTGTTGTAATAGCTTACTTTATCCAAACCATATCAGCAGAAATTTCAGCCTATATTGGGTTTAGTACATTGATGTTACAAATAGGGGCAACAATGGGGATTTTGGTAATTTTATTGATTTGTTACTTCATAAGTACATGGATTATTTTTAGGCGCTCTGTTAATCCATAGAAAATATGTAATTATTGCATTTCGCACATTCTTTAAAGAGGGATAGCACTCTTAATGAACACTATCCCTCTTTCACTTAATAAAGTTCTAATGAATCTTCTGCATCCACCCACATCTGTAAATTGCCCTCAAGATATAATCTTGCATATTCCAAAGGCTCATCCACAGCTAATGAAGTAAGTGCACATTCTGATCCATATGTGGTTTTTAAATCTTTTTCAGCTTCCCAGCAGTCAATGCGAAGCATATATCCAGCACTTGTGTAAACATCAATACTATCGTGATTTATGTTGTATTCTGCATAAATTGTTCTCATCGTATCTTATCTCCATTTTCTTTTGATAATCAGTTATAGAGTTAAATATCGAAAACATTTCAATCAGTTCACCATGTCGTTATTGTTATATGTTATACTGTGTTATGAAATTTTCTTTCCCTTAATTTTTCCCATATTAAGGTTCATGAAAGCTAATGGGAGAATGTAACACAAGGGAAAGAGTAAGGGGAAGTACACTTGCTACAAACTTAGTATTTTCAAGGGTTTGCGAAGAATTTGATAATCAAATATAACAGTTATTAAATTTCCTAAAATATGTGAAATATCAACTGGAATTTGTAGTTATCTATACTCATTTGGAATTTCGATATGAAATGTCTCACACAATAACTTCACATCATGCACATCATTCTCATCAAATTCGTATCCCAAATGGAACATTACTTGACTATATGGTTCAATACAGGAAACCTCTATCTCCTCAATTTTTCCTTTGCCCGAAAAAGTTTCTATCGGAAAACAATCCCCCTCATAAAGAATTTCACCTTCGCCCGTATATTCAAAACAATGCAAATCAACAATTCTGTTTTTCGCATCTTCCCATACAGTATGGTTCAATGTTGTATATTCCATCTTAATCTCATAAAAGTCATTAGCTTTCATCATCTCTATAAAGTTCTGATAATCTTTCTTTTCTACAAAAATATCAATATCGTTATGGGCTCTTGACTGATATCCAAGAAGAGCATCTACACCCCAGCCGCCATCAAGAAAGACTTTAATCTCCGCATCTATTGCAAATTGAAGAATCTGTTTTACATCTGTTATATTGACCATCTTATCATCTCCGCAAATTTCGATTTGTTACTCACATGATATCATATTTTTTCTTCAATTACATCCACCTAATTTTAATATACTGCCTGTCGACTTGCTTCTGTAACCAGCATCCGGTTAATCTTCTCCTGCATTGTTTCCTTTGCATTTTCATTGAAATGATAACGGACAACATAGACTGTCTGCCCGATTTTCTTTGTAAATGTGTTACCCTCTGTTTTTGTATTCATCATTTTTTCCATAATCATTTTTCCTTTCTTTTGGAGCCCCAGCAGAGAGTCATTCCATTGGTCTCTGTCAGAACATTATTCTTTAAATCAGGCCCAAAATGGGCACTTCCAGTTTCACAGGCTACCTATATATAGCCTTTTCATTTTTGCTTGCAAAAAGCCTTGTGATCACAGCACTTTTTTAACGTAAAAAGCGTTTTAATATGATACAGCCAACGACAAGAAGCATATCTAACAAATATCATTGTCTATCACTTCTGTTTTCTCTGCCGATATCTCTCTGGTTAATGCCTAATAATCTTCCCTGCCAGACAAGACGATAAGTACAGCGTTTGCTTCTATCGTGTTTCCAAATACTTTCTTCCATCATACGATGGTTCTTCATCAAGTTCCAGTCCGTGACGTTTACAGATATCTAAAAACATTGTCCGGCAGGCAGAATCGGCTGCAGATTCAAAATTTTATTATTCAAAATAAATAAAAATGGATTCCACCAAAATACCCATCACCAAAAATGTACTGGACACTTCTATTCATTATATTTGCACCAACAACTTGAAGTTATCTTCCTGCTTACGACTTTCCAACAACATAAACTCCAAATATCATTTTGATAATATAAAGATACTTCTTTCTTACCCCAGAGCAAGATCCACCTGTGTTTAACAATATTGTCTTTCCGACAAATGTTCTTTCATCAGGTTTTTATCTTGCTGGGGATTCCCCAAACCCATTCTTTCTATTTATGCCGAGGTTACTGTACACATTAGAGCAAGATCCACCCCGGTAATACCATATCGCTATTTTAGCAATATGGCATTTTCCGGATGTTGAAATCTTGCTGAGGATTGTGCTCCCCAGTTCCTCACATTCAGCATAAATATATACTTAGTTCCCCGAATTTCTTCGGTCACAACACAGGGAGAGAAAATAGGCTAAACAGCCCTATATCCCTGTGAAATCACTATGTGATTAAAAAATAGCAAGGACAGGAAGTGTGTATACACTTCCGCAAAATTGCCAATTTTGGTTCCCTGCCCAAAATTAAAAAATACAAAAAATGGAAAAATCGTATATACCTCATAATTCAAATTTTACATTTTTTACTCATACTAATTATTGCGCTCAAATTATTTTTCTTATTTTTTCAATACTCCAAATAAAGAAAAGGACATCAACGATTAATTGTTGACATCCTTCACTTTCAATTTTCTAAGGAAATTTTACTTTGTCAAATTTTGTCCATCACTACATTCCATAGATAATTCTAAATCGTCCTTTGGAGTAAATGTCCAAATTACCCTTGCCTAATCATTAAGCTACTGTTCAAGAGCTAACTTTACAGCTCTCATTACATACCAAAACATTACTGGTGGTATCGCATTTCCTAATGCTCTATACTGAGCACTTTCACTTTCAATCAACTTGAATGTATCAGGAAAAGATTGTATCCTTGCAACTTCTCTTGGAGTAAAGCGACGATATCGCCCACCTTCCATCAATACTGGATCTGTGCTATTAAGCGATACTTTCGCCAAATGTGCACCAACCGTATTACAAGGTTCCTCGATGTTCTGAGCTCTTCCCTTATTCATTGTAGCCCTATTTCTCATCATTCCATCAACAGCCCTTTGCGAAAAGAAGTACTTCTCATCAACATTTGCTTCAATTACTTCCTTAAGGGGCACATAATCTTCTTCCCGTTTTATGACCGGATTGGGAAAATCAAATTTGATTCCCAATTCTTTTTTGAATCCAACTATGATAACACGTTCTCTTTTTTGTGGAACACCATACTCAACAGCCTTCAAAACATGATATGTTACATTATATCCGCTTTCCTCGAACTCTTTAATAATTAAAGGAAATGCTTCTTTCTTATTAGCTGTAAGTAGCCCTTTTACATTTTCTGCAATAAAGCATTTGGGTTTACGCTCTCTAAGTATTCTACACATTTCAAAGAAAAGCATACCTTTTTCATCTTTGATACCTAATCGTTTCGGGTTCTGTGCAACAATCGAAAAAGACTGACAAGGAAAACCTCCTGTTAAAATATCAAATTCAGGGAGCTCCTCAGTTTTTACAGTTCGAATATCTCGATTATCAGGCTTTAACCCAAAATTCTCTTCAAAAATATTGCACGCTGTCTGTTCAAAGTCGTTTGCATATACAATTTCAATGTCATTGGAAGCATAATGGTTCCCAAGGTAATCAAAATCTCCTTGCATTCCAACATCAGTGCCTCCGCATCCACAAAACAATGATGCCACTTTTAATTTTACACCCATGCTAATAACTCCTCGTAATGCCCCGCAGCTTCTCTGAATGTAATTTCCATTCCTTCTCGTGGCGTAATATCAATTAAGTCTTGTTTAAACAGTTCAACAGGATTCTGAAGGATATAGAGCTTAATTTCTGTCTTACTGACCATTAGGCGATATACAAAGTATCTTTCTTTATAACTCTTGGCTGCCTGCCATTCGTTCGGAGTAAGATGAATTTTATTAAATACGATTGGCTTTGTACTAATGGTTGTTTTAACCTCAATATTTCGTATTGTGTCATCAAGTTCTCTTGAACTAATGTCATACCCAACACCCAGTTCAGTAGGAATTTTAACAACCAAGTGAACAAGATCTTCTCGTCCTCCAATTTTCAGGCGCTGACACTCATGCCCATGAACCAAACTTTCTCCAATATCTCCAATATCCTTTGTTTTCAAAGATTCTAAACTCTTCAACTTCTCCATATATGCTGCGAACAGCTGCATCTTCGACTCCGGCTCTGTCGGGATTTCAGATTCAACAGCAAAGAAGGATGTGATATCAGTTGCAAAATCTGTTTCCCCAGCTTCTCGATTTACATAGCGAAACCAATCGCATCGACAATCATTTACATCCTGAATCGTGCCAGACCTATTGGCAATCATAGTATCATATTCAGAAAACCATTCTGTTGAATTGATATATTTTAGAATCGCTTCGTTTTCGCTGTGATTTATGAAGAATTCCTTGTTATTATAGGAAACTAATAAATTTGCATGTTGCATATAGTCCAAAATATCACCGGCATACCTCGTAACGTCACCATCCGCAACATATTCTATTTCCAAATCTCGGTTTCTTTGAATTCGTTGCCAAGTGATAACAACATCTTCATTATCTCTTGTGCATCGGAGATCATTGAAGATACAGTAGCAAGCCTCCTCTTTCGTGATTCCACATCGTTTTCCAGTGTTCTCCTCGGCAGTCTTGAGTAATTTCAGTATATATTGAGTGGGTTTAAAATGAATGCCTGCTTCAATCTGCTCTAAAACATCTCTAGATTTGATGTGAGCACCAGGATACTGAAAGTAATATAAGAACAACTTAAAAAACTCAACTAAGTCATTATGCTCAGCTAATTCTTTTGCCCTTAGCATTGCATGATTATAGTGATTTTCATCCTCGTAAAATAATCCAAATAAAGATGAAATCTCTGTTCTCCAGTTATTAACCGTTTTTAAGGCAAGGGTAGAATTTCCTGGAAAACACTTAATTGCATTGTTCAAAGAATTGTTAAACTCATCCTTGGGTGCATCACCAATTCTTGTGATCTCAGTAGCTATATAAATCAATACATTTTCAACATTCCCCTTAAAACGAGGTCTACAGTGATGTATTCTGAAGAAATATTCTTCAGGAATTTGATATACGCTCATTAGTTTTTCTCCTCCAACATAGCCATTACCTGCTTCGCAATTGCTTGGGCCATAAGTGGCGGTACAGCATTACCTACCTGACGGAATTGCTGCGTCTTATTTCCTAAAAAAATGAAATCATCTGGAAAAGACTGCAATCTTGCACATTCACGTACCGTTGGCACACGATTATATTGATAATGGAAGTGGTGTCTATGTCCTGTGTCAATTGTTGGTGCCGGTTTGTTGCTAGCAAATCGCGTCCATGCCACATGAAAGTTACGAGATTCACGATACTCTTCAGGAAGGCTCTTATAATTGCAGCCATCAGGAACAAGAGAAATAATCTTTTTTACCTTTTCAGAATGTGCCGCCGCAACATGATTATGTACCTTTTTTGATCTTTCACGCATCAGTTTCTGATAGGAATTCGTTGGCTCAGTTGCGTAATCAGAAATATCCTCACCAAGTTCATCCTCCAAAGGTGGCAAGTCAGAGAGTGCCATTTTGCAAGTTACCTGTTCTGAAATCTTTTCGGGATACTCAAATTCTACATCTTCTCGAGTTCCAACAAAAACAACTCTCTTTCTATTCTGAGGAACACCATAATCAGACGCACAAAGAATCTGATATTTTACTTTATAACCCATTGCAGTAAATTTCTCGATAATACTGTCCTTTATTTGGCCATTGAACAAACTTACAAGCCCTGGGACATTTTCAATAACAAACGCTCGTGGTTTTATCTCATCAACTAATCTAATATACGAAAGATACAACTTGTTTCTTGGATCATCAAACTTTCTCGGTCCAGAAAGCGACATACCTTGGCAAGGAGGACCGCCAATAATAATGTCAATTCTCTTATCACCAATTTTTTCCTTTATCTGCTCGTAATCTATTTGAGTAATATCTCCGCAAATACTTTTAGCACCCTTATGGTTTCTCTCAAATACTTCAAGCGCCTTCTGGTCATTATCAATTCCCAGCAATATATTAAAGCCAGCGCATTCAAAACCATATGAAAGACCACCAGCTCCACAGAAAAGGTCTATGGCATTATACTGATTCATTTTTATCAACCGCCTTTTTTCTTTTATCTTCGGGCTTCTCCATTTCAGATGGTATTGCCCAATTTTCTCCAAGTTTGAATGCGCCAGGAATCCGATCTTCTGAGCACAGTATTTGAACACGTCTTTGTGATATATTCCACTTTTTGGCTGCTTGACTTGCTGTCATATATTCCATCGAATTATCTCCTTCCTCGTTTTCCGCTTATAGACATTAGTTATATTATATTCGAGGGGACGAATAAAAGCAATCATTTATTCCACGGGACGAATAAACGATTACTGCAAATGTTCAAAGCAGCAACTTTTCAATCGTTCTTTGACCTATATGCAAATAAAATCATTTTTTTCAGATTATCACTTCTTTGGATAAATCATAAGAATATTGATACACAATCATATTATTCTTTATTTCAATGTATACACTATGTGCTTCTTTCAATAGGGTATTCCATGTATCAACCCATTCAGGTGGTGTGGTATCCAAAAACCACATATTTTCAAAGGCAAATTCAATAGTCCCCCATAAATCATCCTCTTTGCGCTCAGTTTTTATATTCATACTCATATGTTCTGCAATCTCCAATGCCGCCTTTTGTAAAAACGTAAACTCAACAATTTTCTTAGAATCAGGAATCTTCTTATGTTTCTTCATCTGTTCTTCCGCTTTACGAATGATTTCCTTCACCTCTACTTCACGCTGTTTTTTTTCTTCCAATTTTTCTTCTTCTGTCATTTTTGCTTTTTCAGCTTCCAGTTCTCTTTTTATTTCTTCATCTTCACTTTTTGCACTATCAAAAAATCTCTTTTCAATCAACATATTCTCCACCTACCCATAAAAAAAGAAACAGTCAACATTTTCGTTACAACTGTTTCCTTTATTTCTGAAGTCCTCGGAGCATAGCCATTACTACCGCTTGTTCTTTTTCATCAAGACCATCCCAAATCTTTAAGACCTCTTGTTGTGACTCAGATAAATTTACCGGAACGTCCATCCCTGCAAAAAACTGAGCCATTGTTACTCCCAGTGCATCACATATTTTTTCCACAGTAGGCATTGTTGGTAGACTTTCTTTAGCAATGATCTTTCCAATCGAAGATTGAGATATACCTGTCAGCTGTGACAACCGATATTTACTCATATCACGTTTTTTGCACAAAGCTACAATATTGTCTGCAATATAATCCTCTGTACGCAAGTAAATACACCTCTTTTCCGATAGTAGTTACTTTAATTGTACCTACAAATCGGCAAAAATATTAGAGATGTATCTTGAAAGTATTTACTAAGGGAAACAGAAGTATTTGTTCAAAAAAAATAGCACTATATGATATTGTACTCCATTGCTGTCAATCCACTGTCTAAGCGCTCATATTCTCTTTGTACCTTCTCAATTTTATCATATAGTTCTAGTACTGTCGAACCCTTTATCATTTTATTTAAATATCAAACTCCTTAGATTACAATACTCTGGCAAGCCAATGAATATCTCTAATAAAAGATAATAAATATATGTATACTGTAACCCATGAGTACCGTATACATATAATCCAATTGAAGTTTTCTTTAGATACTGATAATATAGAAGATATAAAAACAAACCAAATATTTTATACCATATAGTATTTTCATCTTCCAAAAATAAGAGGAGGTAACCAATGAAAAAACTAATTTTTTGTAATCTGGATTTATTGAAGTCAAATCTTGATCCTACAGATTATCAAGAACTGGATTTATCCAATTTTAATCTTGAGCGCATGAGGAAAAAACGTGACAAATTTAAGGAAAAGTTCAAACAGCTTTCAGAAAATACAGATAATACCATCTACTTCTACAGCAGAAAAACTGATGTTTTAACTAAATATGAAAAAGCATTTCGTGAACATGGATATAGTAATTTCCACTTTCGTGATAGAAGTACTTTAAAAGATTTTGTATCGTCAAACAAAAATAGAAATAATTATTTTGTATTTATTGGCGGAAAAAATACGGATTTTCAACTAGCAGTTAATACACGTTCACTCTATATTGTTCCGACTTGGTTACCGCTAGAAGATAAACCACAAAAATACGGTGTACATGTAGATACTGTAAAACAATTATATAAATTTATTCTTACGCTGAATAATCAAAATGTATGGTACTCCAAACTCACTATAGATGATAAAACAACTTGCTATTCTCTTATGGACGCAAGGTATGGTTACTATGCTAAAACACCTGAAGAAAAAGAAATGATGCAGCATTTTCAAGAATTACTGAAAGAAGGAAAAAGCAGAAATTACTATAAAATTCTTTTATATCACTTCTTAGCAGGCATGACAAATTCCACAGAATTTGATGACATTGAATTATTCGGTATGGTTCCATCCTCTAATTGCGAAGTTAACGAAGATTTATATTCTTTTATGACTTCAATCAGGTGTTTAAAAGGAAAACGTCTTCCTAAAAATTATGCTGCAACAGTGCCAAGGAGAGAGACTAATTTGTTAATTCGACATACCACCAAAAAGCAGGCACACATCAATCGAACTTCTCAACAACGTGCATCGTTAGGTGGAAATGACGAATTTGCTACTCTTTGTATTAATCCTGATTACAAAAAAAAGATTGATAAATTAAGAGACGAGGGCCGATTTAATGTATGCATATTTGATGACTATATGACACATGGAAATACCTTTAACTCCGTCAGATGTTTATTAGAATCTCTAGGAGCAAACAAAATTATTTTTATTTCTATGGGCGTATTCAAAAAACCATTTCAAAAAAAAGAATATACTATTACCGGCTCTGTATATAAAAAGGATTACTCTTACCAACTAACAGAAAGCTCTACTTTAGTTGATTTTAGAGTAAATGATAATGCAAAACAGGAAGTATCTGATTTATATGATATTTTCAATTCATAATGAATAGAGGAATCACTTGTGACAAGATATATTATTGCCTTATCCGAACTTGGGCTTAAAAATAATAATTTAATATCGCTTTTAAGAGAACACTCTTATGATATCGTGGATATGTTTGAAAATAAAAATCAAAGTATATTTGAAAAGAATCTGGACTTGATGCCGCTCCATGACATATTTTCAGATTCATCAGCAGTTGATTTAGCTTTATCTAAGGCAGATTATATTCTTACTCGTAATAAAGAGCTTGGAATTAAAACAACTTACTTCACTGCTTCATCATATCCAAAAGAGTTGGCTTTAATAAGTAATCCTCCAGCTATCATATATTATAAAGGAGCTGAATTCTCTGATATATCTTTAAAAACAATTGCTTGTGTTGGAACTCGAAAACCCACAAGACTTTCATATAATGCTGTAAACTATTTAGTTCCTCAATGGGTGCATGAAGACTGCTCAATCATTTCAGGTCTCGCTTGTGGCGTAGATAAATTATCACATCAAGCTTGTATTTCTGCTAATGGTAAGACTGTTGCTGTTTTAGCCCATGGACTTGATACAATTTATCCAAAAGAGAATACAGCTCTGGCAGAAAGAATTCTGGAAACTGGTGGTATTTTAATGTCAGAATATGCCGTAGGAACTAAACCTGATAAATTTAGATTTGTAAATAGAAATCGCCTGATTGTAGGTTTATCAAAAGTTATTGTGATCTATGAATGTGACGAAAAAGGTGGAACCATGCATAACGTTGAACATGCCAGAAGGCAAAAAAAGCCTATTTTCTGTCCCGCAATCGGAGAGGTCGTAGAAGAAATTCAAACAGGAACAAAAAAATTAATAGATGAAGGTACTGCTTGTGTCATACAACAAGGTCGTGATATAGCTGGTGTTCTTTCTGCTCTTGGCTCAGAAATAAAAAAGCCACGATTAAATAATAGAGTGATTAAACTTAATTACTTACATGCAGTGCTTTCAATTTTAAATAACCCTGTTGTTCTGGAATCCACATTAAGAACACTGAATATTAGTATCCCTGCTACACAGGATGTATACACTACTCTTGTTCATCTGATAAACGACAACTCGCTAGACATAGACAGGATACTTAATCTCCTAGTAGAAAATAATATCGCCAGCATCAACAAAACTTTAATATTCAATGACTAGTAGTAGCAAAACTGATTAATTTTTCAAGTAATATTCAAGGGAAATCCTCCAAAAAAATAACTTGATATATCATTTATCACATGCATTTTCTGAACACAAGAAGGATGCCCTATTTCAGGGCTCCCTCTTACTTATCTTTGCCCCCAAACATTTTCCACTCTCCAGCGAAGATACGAATATGCATTCCATATATTTGCCACTAAAGAGTATTCCTTTCTATAAACAAATACCGTTTGGTATTCTATAGAATGCAATCTACACCACTCATGTATGTCTTTCATATACATCCTTTTTATTCCATTGCTTAACTGTTCCATACACCATATATCTTTATCTGTCATTAACTCCATTATGAACAGTACATTATAGTATTGAATGACACCTACTCTCTTTCGTTCTTGCCTTAACCTCTTACACAATAATCTATACTTAATGTTCATGATGTATTTCTTCTCCTCTCCTAAGTATCCATTCTAATCTTTATAAACGTCATATATATAATTATAATATAGTCCATATAATAGCCTGCAGCATATCCAGTGCCTCTGCTCCGCGGACTTCTCCCACAATAATGCGGTCCGGCCGCATACGCAGAGCCGTGCGGATCAGATCCCGGATACTAATTTCCTGTGCACCCTGTCCATTTGCCGGACGCGTCTCAAGCCGCACCAGATTTTTTATATTGTTCAACTGAAGTTCTGCAGAATCTTCTATGGTAATGACACGCTCCCCCTCTGGTATATATTCCGAAAGTGCATTGAGAAATGTCGTCTTTCCGGAACCTGTCCCTCCTGAAATAAAAATATTGTATCCCGCCTTTACCAGCAGTTTCAGCAGCTCCGCCGCTTCCTCTGATATAGCTTCTGACTGCACCAGATACGCAAGATTCATTGGTATTCCACAAAATTTTCGGATTGAAATACAGGAACCATCCAACGATACCGGTTGCAAAACAATATTGACACGGGAGCCATCCGGAAGTCTCGTATCCACAATTGGCTGTGCCTCATTGACAATGCGGTCTGCAGCACCCACCATCTGCTGTATCATATCCCGCAGCCGTTCTTCCGAAAGCTGCCCTTTTTCCCATGGATAAAGCACACCTTGTTTTTCATAAAAAATATGTGCTGCACCATTAACCATAATCTCAGTAACCTCCGGATCATCCAGCAGTTCCTGTAAGATATCCAGCTTCCGAAAAGAATTGAAAATCTGTTCTTCACAAGTTTCGCGCGCATGCAAGGACAGTAAGTGTACTTTGCCAAACTGCCGCACTTCCTCCGCGATCATCCGTTTCAGCTCTTTGTCCGATATTTCTCCGGACAGATCCATATTTTGAAAAACCCGATTTCGAATCTCCTGCCAGACTGCTTCCTTTTCCTGCATAATTTCCCCCTTTCTTCTGTAATATCACTCCCAGACAATGTACTCCCTCGCTTCAAGTGTATAGAGCACTAAGCGGTGGGTAAGGGGAATGTTTATGTTCCCTTTACTTCAATCCCCGGCTGAAATAAGTTCTGCTGCCAGCCGCCCAGGTTCCGTCTCACGCCATTCATATAACAACGTGACCCCAGTATGTTCACACTTCATCTCAGGAAGAACGATCCGCTTCATAACATCTTCTCTGCCTGGTGCGCATCTGCTGACAAACCGCTTCTTTTCCCGGCCTGCACACTGCTCCATCAGATGCATCCCGCACAAATGAATCCTCGATTCTGCCTGTAAAAAGATCTGTTCACAACCACACACCAGCGTTCCCAGAGTAAACACAACCAACTCATACTGATCTGCCTGTGCAATACTTACAAGTAAGCGGTTCATATCCGCTTCTGTCAGTTCTCTCAAAATCTGCGGATTATCTGCCGGAATCAGATATTCCAGTTCATCGATCCGCCCGGTATAGCATGCCAGGGAAGCTGCGGACTGCCTGCGCAGAGCAAGCAGAAAGTCACTGAAATCTTCCGGCTGTTCCACCAGTTCAAACAATTCCGTCATTTCACTGCATTCTGTAAAATTGACATACAACACTTTCTTTGTCTCTGATAGCATCCAGGCGTAAAACAACGAAAATGCCATAAGTACTCCACTCTGCCCCTCTCCGGTAAATACCATCCACCGCTGTCTACCGCCTTCCTGCTCCACTTTTTGTCTTCCTCCGACATTCATCGGACATTTTGAAACAATCTCACGATACAGACAGTCCCTGGGCTGATATTGATACACAACAGCCTTCTCCGTACCCTTCTCCGTACATTTCTGTGCTGTCACCGTCAAGGTATGATTTACCAGATGCTGTTCTGTCAGATAAGTAATAAATGCCTCTGAACCAATTCCCGTATCCCAGCATTTACTACCCTCCATGGGCCCTCCCACTGATTGTTTTTTCATTTCCCAAACTTCCGGTTGCTCTGGTATTTCCCAGTGTTCCAACAGTTCCACCCGGGCACTTTTCCCCAGTCGTTCATTGAGATACAACACCAGCTTTTGCATATAAGATTTTTCCAGACCACCAATTACAATGGTATAAATTTGCACAGATTCACCCCCAGAACTGCTGCATATCCCAAAAGGATAAATGCAGAAAAATGAATTTGATGTCCGGGCACTTTTCTTCCGTCATAAGAAACAATTTTTCCAAGTGCTGCAATTCGTCGAAAATATTGAATACAGCTTCGCATACTTGTCCGAAACTGCTTTCGATTCAGCAATCTGCCGAATGAGAATCCTGCTGCAAGCAGGAAAGAAATACAGATACAATAGATAATATCCCGACTGCCATTTAAGCAGCCAACTACACATAATAATTTAATATCACCGGCTCCCAAGCCCCGCATTCGAAACGGGATCCAACAGATAAGTACCGGCAATAACAGTCCTCCCAGTAATTCCGGAAAACCTGCCTCTTTCATTCCGGGAATCCAAAGCACCACGCCCAGTAGTATTCCCATCATCAACCATCGATTTCTGATCTTTCCCCGGGCAAAATCCATTTCCACTGCCCGAAGCAGCCAGACCGATGTCACACTAATCTGAATAAGTCTCACATACGTTCCGCCTCCTTTGTGAGACCGATTATAGGATGTTTTTTCCCTACTGTCTACCCCTCTTTTTTATGCCATTTTTCCCTTTGTGCAATATCACAACAATTGTAAAAATAAAATGCCATAAAGTGCTGCCATTCCACTGATACCAAGGGTTCCATATGTCAAAAAGCTGATAAGATTAATCCCTACCGCCACATCCAGCCCCCGTGCCAGAAAGAAGCTGTTCAGAAAGTGGGAACATAGAAAACACACCACCGTCCGAGCCGCGAAATTCAAGAGAACTTCGGCATTTTTCTTCAATACACCAATTAAGATTACCAGAATACAGACACTGGTTATGGCTGCAATTCCATACATTCGCTCCATACTGTCATATCCATGTTTTCTCTTGTTGTAATATATTATTTTTGTGGAATTTTATGCTATTTTTCATACAGTTTTCTTGTCACGCACTTACACTGTAACAAGTAAAACATTCCATGTTTACGATATGTACATTTGAAGAATACTGAACTATTAACAAATAAGAATCTTTTTTCATTTGACAAAAAATACCGCTGACGTATGAGATTTTCCACACGTCAGCGGCACTCTTCCGCTTTCAGGTACTTTTATTTTATTTCTTATACACTATCCTCTGCTGTTATTCAATAGTCAGAGGCTCTTGAGTCTGACTCTGCCCCAACCGCCATACATACAACAGATTATTTCCGATCACAACACCTTTATTTGCATCTGCGCTCTGCACAGCCGCTGCCATATCGTCCGTTGCCAGCACCACTTTTCCCTTTGCATATACATAATAAGCACTGGAAGCATTCAGATTTTTTATTTCCAGCGTATTTGGCTCCTCGTTTTCGATCAATTTTGGAATCAGCGTTTTCGGTGTGCTGCCGGAAGTCTCCTCCAGAAGCTTCAGAACAACTTCCTTCTGTTTTACATCCGATACAACAGTATCGATATTCACCTGATCCTTCTCCTGCAGATCCCGGTTCATGATCGTATCTTCGGTAGTATCCACATAAATGTCACCATTTTTCATGACACGGCTCAGGTAAATACTTCCGTCCTGAATCCGGATACCGGTCACATAAATACCTGGTGTCTCATAAGTCTTCAGCACAGAATGTGCGCTGTCCGATGTATCCACAATAAGCACCTGGCTTAGTGCCAGTGTATCCGTCTGAGTCTGAGTACTGAAAATATCCGTACGGTAACCCCAGCCATAGATGCAGTCACTGCCCAGAAATCCCAGCGGTTTCAGCAATTGGTTCTCATTTGCATGAATATCAAAGGACTCTCCTTTTTCAAGATCTGTCACATGCATCGTTGTACCATCCTCAGACCAGGCGATATACCGTCCATCTTCAGAATTTACCAGCATATCGGATTTCAGACCGTCAATGTACACTTCCGCCTTACGGCTGTCCATCTGGATCCTGTATACCTGATTGGAAACTGTCAGATAAAACACACCGCTGTCAGACACATACATCAACTTTCCAATCTGCTCTTTTACAATCTCATAAGACAGTGTCGTCGGTACAAACAGCATCTCTTCCACCGTGTTAGTTACTCCGTCATAGTGGCAGACACTGACTCCCACCTGTCCTTCATGCTCACCGCAGTTCATATAACCATATACGACAAAATCCAGACTTCCTCCCTCGTCTACCCGAAGGATACGAATATCATGTTCCTGATAATTTTCCCGGATATCCATGCCTTCCTGGCTCCGGAAACTGAAAACTCTCGTCAAATTGTTTTCAATCTGATTGTAGCTCCACAGTTCTCCCTGCTGCACAAAACAGATGACATTTCCTGTCTCATTTGTCTTATATGACACATTTTCAGATCGGATTCCCAGATCAATCATGTCCTTGCTGATCTGATCCCCCTCACCACGGAAAATCTCTTCCATAGTACGCTCAAAACTCAGCAGATAGATTTTTTCCGCGCCGACACGTACCCGGTAATATTCTTCCACATTATAATATTCAGAATTTCCACTGTCACCCACGGAAGACATAATGTATTCCAGCAGAATCACCTGATAATCATCATTCATTTCTTTGATGGAAACCACCGGTGTCGTCACTTCCGTTCCCACAAAATCTCCCCAGCATGCCTGAGACAGACTGTTATTAATTGTCACTTTCTGAAGTGTCGTATTATCTGCTGCGGAAGATGGTTCCATATAGGAACTCAGTTCAGACTGACGTTCCTTATTCATAGTAATGGCATGAAACTCCTCCACAAAATCCACGCATGCGTCAATCTGACTCTTTCCTACTTCCATAATTCTCGTATAGTAATAGCTGGTCTGCTCTCCGGCTGTCACCTGCAGGATCAGCTGATATTCCGTCTGCTCTTCCAACAGATTTTCTACGCTGATGGTTCCGGTCACCGCCGTTTTGTCTCCGGACACCTGGACGTTTCCGTCCTGTACCAGCCGGTCTCCGTTCAGACTCCGGATCTGGAATGATACTTCTTTAATCTTATTATCATAAGGATCGATCCGCAGAGACAGTTTTCCGTTCTCCGGCAACGGTGTAATTGTATCCCGCATGGAAATGACTGACATTTCCTCCACATAACCATGCAGTTCATTCAACGGATGCCCATTATCCTCAAAATAAACCACCGGAAGCGTCGGTGCCGCCAGATCTGTGGTCAGATCCTTTGTCTCATGATTCGTCAGCTTTGAAAAAGTAAACAATGCTACAATAAAAACTGCCAGCAAAATCAAAATTTTCTGTATTCCTCTACGCATCTGCTGCATCCCTTTCTTCTCTCATCAGTGCCGCCAGTGTTGGGGAAACATGCAGTTCCTCCATCATCTTTGTCAGTTCCTCCGCCCGTTTCTGTCTGCCGGATTTCACTGCACGGAGCAGAATATTTTTCGGTGTATGTTCCATATCAATAAACTCCAGAACCTGCACCTGATATCCAGCCTCCTCCAACAAATTTGCCCGGATGGCATCTGTCAGCAGCGCAGACATCCGCTCTTTGATCAGCCCGTATTTCAACACCGGCTGCAGCAACTCATTTTCAATCTGACGATTTACCTCATGCTGACAACATGGTACAGACAAAATGACCTTTGCTCCCCAGCGCACTGCTTTATCCAGAGCATAATCGGTCGCCGTATCACAGGCATGCAGCGTCACCACCATGTCCACATGATCCACGCCGTCATAATCCGCGATATCACCAGTCAAAAATGTCAGCTTCTCATAGCCGTAATCCTCTGCCAGCTGCTGGCAGTGTACGATTACATCTGCCTTGAGATCCAGCCCGATGATCCTTACATCATAGTGTTTCAACTCATGCAGATAATAATACATGGCAAATGTCAGATAGGATTTTCCACATCCGAAATCTATAATAACAGATTCCCTGTCTTTTGGAAGCTCCGGAACAATATCTTCAATAAATTCTAAGAAACGGTTCATCTGGCGAAACTTATCATATCTGGAATGAACAATTTTCCCTTCTTTTGTCTGCACCCCAAGGTCATGCAGAAACGGTACCGGAATATCCGGATCCAAAATATATTTTTTCCGGCGGTTATGCTCCAGTGGGGCAGCAGGCACCGGGCAGCCGCTCTTAAGCTGGCGCACCGTCCGTTTACCTTTTTTACTGACCAGAACCTGCACCTGTTTTTTCGGATGAAGGACTTCCAATTGCCGAAATCCTTCCATCCAGCCCGCCACCTTTTCATACACTTCTTCCTCTGTCAGATTATAGTGCTGCACCTGTTTTTCCGTATAGGCACTTGCCTGAAACACCAACTGCTCCTTCAGCAGCACCGGACGGATTTCAATCTTTCTTACACTATCTTTTTTCCGCGGACCACTGATGATGATTTTTGCCAGATGTTGATCCATACAGTCCGCCAGTATCTCTTTCCATTCATTTATCATAATATATCTCTTTTCTATCGTTATTATCCATGGTATTCGCTACAAGAGTTTCTACTGTGCTAATTATAGGGTATCTTTTTGCGTCATACAAGCCCTAATACCATCTCCGACACCGATAATGCCTGCATCTTCTTCGATACATTTCCTGCATCAGCATCACCTGGATCAGATGAAAATAACGTTCCTCTACCTGAAGCCGTCCCTCCTCGTCTATATGATCCGGATTCAGCTCCCGGTATATTTTCCTGCAGAGCATTTCCAGCATCAGCCGGTCCGGATAACGATCATACATCATGCTGCCTTCATATTCCATCCGGTCACACTCCCGGTCTACCAGACTCTGAATCTGCCGCGCGTCCCTCGGATACAGTTCCTGCATCCGCCTGCAATCCTTCTCATATTCCGTCTCCTCAAATAGCGTATTCTGCATGGGATATGTCATATAAAAGGGCATTTTATCCCCAGTGTACGGATCCTGTTCCATCCATGAATATCTTTCCTGTCCGAAATTCATATTACACTCCAAAAGAAATCTATTTCTTATCACAACATATGCACAAAAAGAAAAATCTGTGTTCTTCCATCGAAAAACACAGACTCTTCATGTTTGTTTCACAAAAGAATTGAAAATAATCAGGCCTCCATACATCTTGGCTTTTTGCGGATCCGTTCTGCGATCAACAGATATTTGTTCATCACATGTGCATATCCTTCTCTGCAATGAGGAAGCGTGCAGTTGGAACAATTTTTAATACCATTTGGCAGATACTCAAAATTGCCTCCGCACTCATCGCCCAGCAGATACAGCGGACAATAACAGAACAGACAGTTAAAATCCTCATCTGCAACCCCTTTGTGACATGGGAAATACTCACATGCACGATTCTGAAAAAAATCAAATCCTTCTTTCTTCATAATAACCTCCTACATGATACTTAATAATGAAACTTATCTATTTTCCCACTCTTTTTCTATCAATTTAAATTCAAGTCAAACGAATCTGCTGCTTATACAAACCAGATCCGTCGCACGTTATTTTACTGCGGTTGCTTTCTGCTGAAATATCTGGGAAAAACTGTCCACATGACGATCCAGAATATCCACCACACTCTCCTTCTCCTCTGCTCCGTCATAAATACTGTAAAGCAGAAAAATCGGCCCGTAAAAGTCCAGTACAAGTTGTCGTGCCTTCTGGCTGTCTTTGGTCAGCTGCTCAAAAATCGGCTCCATATAAGACACCGGCCCTTTTGCCAGATATCTCTGATAGAGATTTGCCATCCGCGGATCGCGGTACTGCTCCAGCGTCAGCACTCTCCGGAAACAACTTGGGAATTCTTCGCTGGTCCAATAAGAAAATTGTTCCTTCGTATATGTCTTGATATCATCATAAGATACCTGTCTTTCACTTAGAAAATCCTCACCCTGTTGTTCCTCCGGCAGACCATACTCGGATGCTTTCTCGACAATGCTGTCCAGAATTTCCTGTTTACTCTTATAATGTTTGTACAATGCAGCTTTTGTCACTCCTAATTTTGCTGCAATGTCATTCATTGAGGTTCCGGTGTACCCATTCTGTGAAAAAAGCTGTAACGCTTCTTCCAGTATTCGTTCTTTCATTGGTTTTTCGTTTCGTTTCATACTTGCCCTCCTGACTAAAAATTCTTCTCCAGGAATTGAATTTTGCAAATAAAAACTGCGGCAAGCCATTTCAGACTGCCGCAGCCGATTTTCTGCAAAACATACATACTAAACCCATTCATTCCAATTCCGAAAATGAATAAGCATTTCCATTTAAGCAGGTCTCCTGACTTACATATCAACAGCGTCTCTGCATTGCCTTCTCAGGATTGTTCCCAATGACTGACTTTCGTCTCATGCAGCGCCTCCATGCATACAGTGGCGGTACCGTTCCGGATTCTGACCGGATTCACTATTCTTCACGTATTTCCGCTTCATTGCTTTGAACTGACTCATACCCACAGTTCTGTATCAATACAAAATACATGACACTTAAATGTTCTATTCAGATGCTTATAGTATACAGAATAGCTCATAAAAAGTCAATCCATGGTTGAAAAAAAGTTTCCGATTGGTTACTGTTACATCTGATGTTTTTCCAAAATACACAAAGAAGCCACCCTGACATGATAGTTGATGATATATTCAGAGTAGCTTCTTTTTAATTTTATTTTGGAGAGGGTTTGAAAGTTTTCACTTATTTTACTGTAATCAATGTTTTACACAAGCTTTTACAGCAGCACTGACAGCTTCTGCCACACGCTCATCGAAAGCTTCCGGCAAAATATTATCCTCGGAAAGATCTTCCTCTGCCACAAGTCCTGCCACCGCATTCGCTGCAATCAGCTTCATCTCATCTGTGATCTTTGTGGCCCGGCTTTCCAATGCACCTTTAAAGATCCCTGGAAAAACCACCACATTGTTTACCTGATTCGGGAAATCACTTCGTCCCGTTCCAACAACTCTTGCACCTGCCGCTTTTGCCACATCCGGCATAATTTCCGGTACCGGATTTGCCATGGCAAAAAGAATGGCATCTTTGTTCATACCTGCAACCATTTCTGCGGTCACAATGTTTGGTGCTGATACACCGACAAAGATATCCGCGCCTTTCAGTGCATCTGCCAGTGTACCCGTCCTATCTTCCAGATTCGTCACCTTCTGCATTTCTTTCTGCATCCAGTTCAGATTCGCAGAATGGCTGTTGATTATACCGTTAATATCACACATGGTGATCTCTGGAAAACCATAGAGCAACAGCAATTTTGTAATGGCAATACCTGCTGAACCTGCTCCGTTTACAACAATTTTACACTTCTCTTTCTGTTTTCCGACCACCTTTAGCGCATTAATGATACCTGCCAGCACCACAATCGCTGTTCCGTGCTGATCGTCATGAAATACCGGAATGTCCAGTTCCTGTTTCAGTCGTTCCTCAATTTCAAAACAACGCGGTGCGGAAATATCTTCCAGATTGATACCGCCAAATCCCGGTGAAAGTGCTTTTACAATACGGATGATTTCCTCTGTATCCTGTGTATCCAGACAGATTGGAATCGCATTTACACCACCAAATTCTTTAAACAATACTGCTTTTCCTTCCATTACCGGCATAGCTGCTTTTGCACCGATATTTCCAAGACCGAGCACCGCACTTCCATCTGATACAACTGCGATCGTATTGCCTTTCATCGTATAGCGGTATACTTCCTCTTCATTTTCTGCTATTTTTTTACAAGGTTCTGCTACACCCGGTGTATATGCAATTGCTAAATCTTCCCGTGTCTTTACCGGGGTTTTTGAACTGATTTCTAGTTTTCCTTTCCACTCTTCATGTAATTTGAGTGCTTTTTCATTGATCGTCATATCTGTGTTCCTTTTTTTACCACCAGCAATCCTACATTATATTCTGCGGTGTTCCATTCAAATATTTCACTACATTGTCAAATACAATTATTGCCCGTTTCACCATAGCTTCCTTACTTGCAAAAGCCACATGTGGTGTCAAAATGGTATGTTTTGCATTCACAAGCGGATGTGTCTTTGCAATTGGCGGTTCTGTCTCAAACACATCAATGCAAGCGCCTGCAATCTTGTCATTATTTAATGCATCTGCCAGTGCCTGACTGTCGAGAACCGGTCCTCTCGCTGTATTGATCAGTACAGCATTGGGTTTCATCAGGGCAATCTTCTCTGCACTGATCAGACCTTTTGTCTCTGCATTTGACGGCACATGTAAGGAGATGATATCACTCTCTGCCATCAGCTCATCCAGTGACACATAGCGGACATTGTCCATCTCCTTCTTTGTCCGGCTGTACGCAAGCACCTCACAGCCAAAAGCTGCCGCAATTCTTGCTACGTTCATTCCAATAGCGCCGGTTCCTACAACACCGAACTTCTTGCCCTCCAGTTCACAGCCGATCAGACCGTCTTTCGTACCTTCCCGTCTGGTTGCAGCATCACAGGCCGCCAAATTACGGTAAAACATAATCAACATGCCAAATACAAGATCCGAAACTGCTGCAGTGGAATATCCTGCACAGTTGCATACAATGACACCATTTGCCTTGCATGCATCCATGGCAATATGATCGATACCGGTAAATGCAACCGATAATAATTTTAATTTTTTACATCCATTGATAACTTCCGCATTCAGGGGATTATTTGCTACCACGATAATCTCCGCATCTTTTCCGCGTTCTATCAGTTCCTGTGTATCTGTTGTTTTTGTATCGTAATAAATAATCTCCACAGAATCCTTTAATGCATTCCGGGCTATAGACAAAAGTTTGTCTTTCTCCACTCCAAGAGGCTCAATAATTACTAATTTCATATCACTTTTCTCGCTTTCCGGCTTTTCTTCTGCCTAATATCTCTGCTTCATATCAATTTCGTTCAACAGCGGTTTTCCTGCCTCATACAATTTCAGGTTTTCACAGAACTGGGCAATGGCTCTGTCAATATATAACTTGCTGTCTGCTGCACAATGCGGTGTGATAATCACATTATCCATATCCCACAACGGACTGTCGCTGCTCAATGGTTCTTCCTCTACTGCATCCAGTGCTGCGCCGCCGATTTCACCAGTCTGAAGAGCCCGAATCAGATCATCTTCCTTTACAACCGGTCCCCTGGCGATATTGATCACCACTGCTGTCTTTTTCATTATACGGAACTTATCCATGTTGAACATGTGTCTCGTCGCATCGGTCAACGGTGTTACAATCACCACAAAATCGCATAACGGCAATACCTTGTCCAAATCATCATCAGAATATACCTCATCAAAATATTCCAGCGGTGTCACGCGGCGCTTTACCCCAAGCACCGTCATTCCCAGAGCCTTAGATAACCGTGCCACTTCACATCCGATTGCACCGGCTCCGATGATTCCCACAGTCATTCCCTCTGCTTCTAACGGCTGGCATTCAAATTTCTTATCCCATACATGTTTTAACTGTCTGCGATACAGCTCGGATGAGTTTCTCATAAAGCTGATCATATAGCCTGCAGTTGTCAGAGCCATCGTTTTTCCATGAATACCTTTTGCATTTGTCAGTCTCACCGGAAGTTCACTGATAGAACCATCCATGATCGGATTCACACCAGCTGAAAAAGAATTGATCCATTTCAGCCTTTTGGACTGTTTACAGTATGTCTCCGGCATTTTCCCGCTGCCACCCCATATAAACAGTATCTCTGCATCGTATCCTTTCTCCAGTGCTTCCTCCTCACTTCCACACCAGTATACCTTACCAGAAATACATTTTTCAATCTCCTCTATATGTTTTTCTGTTACCACCATCGGGATCATATCACTTTTTTTATACATTACCAATACATCTGCCATGACTTTCTCCCCTTATTTTGCAATCCATAGTGTAAGTTGTGGTATAAATGTAATTAACAACAATACCACCAGCATGGATATAATAAATGGTAAAATTGCTTTTACCAGCTTCTGCATGGATACTCCGGATACGGACATTCCGGTAAACAGGCAGGTACCAAATGGCGGCGTTACAAATCCAATACAAACTGCGGTACACATCACAATACCAAACTGCAGTGTACTGATTCCAAGCTGCTGGATCACCGGAAGAAACATCGGAATCGTAATCAGAAGAATCGGTGTTGCATCCATAATGCATCCCATGATCAGTAAGATTACCAGAATAATAAACAAAATGACATATTTATTATCGGAAATACCAAGCAGACCATGTACCAGCATCTGTGGCAGCTGTGCATAAGATACGACGAAAGCAAATAAAGCTGCACCGGCTACAATAAACATGATATTTGCGGTTCCTTTTGCGGAGTTAAATAAAATCTGTGGGATATCTTTAATACTGATTTCTTTATATACAAAGATTCCGATGATCAATGAGTATAACACAGCCAGTACAGCTGATTCTGTCGGTGTACAGATTCCGGAATAAATGGAGCCCAGAATGATAACCGGGGAACCGATAGCCGGAATTGCTTTTAACAATGCTTTCAAAAACGCACCGAGATGAAATTTTTCCTGGGAACCGTTTTCTCCACGCCCCACACCTTTCCAGCCGTTTTTCCTGCAGACAAACCATGCCACGATACCAAGTCCGATTGCCATATAGATTCCTGCCGGAACTCCCATCAGATACAGATCTGTCAGAGATACATTTGTATTTACTGCGTAAATAATCATTGCCGTCGATGGCGGAATGATCGGTCCTAAAACCGCGCCTGCGGAAAATACAGCAGTAGAAAACTCTCTGCTGTAACCGGCTTCCAGCATGTAAGGAAGCATAATGGCACCGATGGTTACACAACAAGCCATTGCGGATCCGGTCATTGCCGCAAAGATTGCACATACTACGATGGTTACAAGAGCAAGTCCGCCGGTCACATTACCGATTGCCATATTACATACATTTACCAGACGCTTTGCAATACCGCCTTTGGCCATCAGATCTCCTGCCAGAATAAAAAATGGAATACACATCAGTGCTGCCACATCGCATCCGGAGAACAGGCGCTGAACAACGGTCATGGCCGGAATGCCTTCCAATACAAAAAACAGAATGGATGAAAGTCCCAGAGTTGCTGCCACCGGTACACCGATCAGCAGCAGCACAATGGCTACAATCAGAAAAATAATTATATGTCCGGTCACTGTCCCTCTCCTCCTTCCGTCTGATCTTTCTTTGTCAGTTTCACAATATCATCCAATGCCCGATAAAAATACGCATAACTTAACAATGCAAAGGCCACCGGAAATACCAGATATGGAAACATCATGCTGAGTCCCGTATTTGCTGATTTTGATAACTTTGCAATTGTCATCTGCATAAATCCATATTTTAATACGATTACTACAAATATAAATCCTGCAATATGCTGTACCAGTTCCAGAATCTGTTTATGTTTCTGTTTTTTCATCAGATCCTCAATAATGGAAACTTTCACATGTTCCAGATTAAGTGCGATATAGGCCGCACCGAGAAAGACGGCCCATATCATGATGTAACGTGCAGTTTCTTCTGTCCACGAAAAACCTTTATGGAACAGATAACGTCCGAATACCTGCAGTGACAGCACTACTGTCATGTAAGTAAAACACGCGATCAAAGCAACTTTCAGGATCTGTGAAATATACTTGTTAATTTTTTGCAAAACCTGCATAATTACACCTCTCACTTCTGACAGTCCTATTTTGCTGTTAATGCTGTGATTGCCTCATAGTATTTTGCACCCTGCTCATTGTTGGAAAGGAACTTATCATAAACACTCTGTGCCGCTTCTTTGAATGCCGCTTTGTCCACGTTATCTGTCTTCTCTGCACCACCTGCAACCATCTCTTCCAGCTGCTCAGCATTTTTCGTTTCAAGTTTCTTTGTACAATCAAGTGCCGCTTTTTTTGCAGCCTTTGTGATTACATCCTGAAGCTCCGGTGTCAGAGATTCAAATTTTTTCTCGTTCATTGTAATGCCGTTAAAGTGTGTTGCATACTCCATCACAGAAATATATTTTGCATACTGCTGATAACCGTCCGCAATACACACGTTATTTACATTATCACAGGCATCAATGGTTCCCTGCTGTAATGCGGTCAATACTTCGTTACCTGGCATCGTCTGTGCACTTGCACCCCATGTGTTCCACGTATTGATATATACATCAGAACCTGTTACACGAACTTTTAACCCTTTCAGATCAGATGGTTTCTCTACAAAACCTTTGGAGGATTCCAGGTTACGGAAACCTACACATTGCAGATTCAGAATTTTTGCACCCGTAGATGAGAAATCATCCAGCATTTCCTGACATACATCAGAATCCAGGAATGTGTAAATATCATCGTAATTTTCAAACAGGTATGGAAGATCCAGTACAGATAATCCGGCGTCATATCCGCTCATGATCGGTGTATTATTTACTGCACAATCCAGTGTTCCCGCAATAACAGAGTCCAGTGATTCCTGATCATTACCGAGTGTTCCCCCACCATATACGGTTACTTTTACGGCTCCACCGGATTCCTGCGATACATAATCTGCAAATGTATTTGCCAGAATTGCCAGCTGATTTTCTTCACTGGCTGCGAAATGGCTTAATTTTAACTCCAACGGATGATCTGCAGAATATTCTCCAAAATCTTTTCCGGATGTATCTGCTTTTGCTTCTGTCCCAACAGATGCATTAGTATCTCCGCCTGCGTTTGCATCTGTTTTCTCATTTCCGCATCCCACCAGCAAAGCAGCTCCCAGACAACCGATCAATAACATGCTTACGACTCTTTTTTTCATGATTTTTCTCCTTCTCTAGTATAAATGTACCCTCAATATTTTCTGATACTAAATTAAATTCTCTTGTAGTACGTTTTGTTTTTATATCACATAAATCTGTCGCGGTGTTGTCTCTACTCTGACTGCACCGTCTTTTGTGACCAGATACTGATCACAATAATTACCAAATGCTTTTCCGGTATTGATTTCAGGATGGATCGCAAAGAACATATTTTCTTTAACTTTCATTGTCTCACCCTTGAAGAAAGCCGGTCTCTCCACCAGATCATAGCCCTGTCCATGTGCAAACAATCGTGTCTCTGGTTGTAATCCATAGGAAACCAGTTTATTGTTATAAATTTCCAGCATTTCTGCACAATCGGAACCAGGCTTTACCAGTTCTGCTGTAAAATCCTGCAGTTCTCTGGACAGATCCCACGCATACTGAAGTTCCTTGGATGGCTGATGTCCGATACAGAACCCCCTTACAATTTCTGCATAATAACCGCCACCACCGTTTGCTTCTATCATAAATACCAGATCATCGCCATCTTCGATACGACGGTTCTGATAAAAACTGTGTAATTTCGGTGTCGGTGTTCCCTGCGGTGCGGAACCCATCATAACCAGATTTTCCTCACTTCCTTTGCTGATCAGGAATTTGTTTACTTCTGCTCTCAGATCATATTCATACATACCCGGATGCAGAATACCCGGCACCATCTGCAGTACCTGATCATGCAGAGCTACCGTTCTTCGGATTGCCTGGATCTCATCTTCACTCTTTACCGCCTTAATTTCATCGATCAACTCTGTCGCATCAATAAATGTCACATCCGGCAACGCCGTTTTGAGATAATTTACCAGTTTATAATTCAGCAAAGAGGGTGCGATCAGTCCGACAGTCTTACATTTATGATCACAGATATATGCCTCCATCAGTTTCGCATCATACAGATCTGTATAACGGAAAGTTCTGAAATACGGTGCACCAAGTCTGTTCCCGATTCCACGCCGGAACCATGCCGGTGGCAGTGGATTATACGGTGAAGAGCTTGTAATTGTCGTCATCTCTCCTTTAGCCGGGAACAAAACACTCATCGGATATGCCTGTTCTGTCGGCAGATCTGTAAAATACCTGAAATATCCGCCCAGATACTGATCTGCATTCTGTGCTATCAGCACATCAATTCCCTGCTCCTGCATAACAGTCTGCACTGTGGACCAGCGGCGCTTCATCTCCCGGTCGCTCATCGGGAAACGAATTCTTGTCTTAAATTCTTCCGGAACCCCTGTTACCCATTCCATCTGTTCTTCCTCCTTCTGACCCTACTTCAGGCTTGCTTTCAGTGCATCTTTTTTCATTACTTCTTCTGCCCGCTCAAGAACGTTTTTCGCATTGATGTAAACCGGAGTATCTACCATCTGTCCGTCTACCGGAACGGATGCTGATCCTTTTGCGATTCCTTCTTCCTCAAACGCTTTTGTTACTTTTCTCGCCCATGCTACACGTTCCGGATCCGGAGAATATACACGCTCTGCGATCGGGATCTGGCTCGGATGAATGATCTGTCTGCCTTCAAAGCCAAGCTGTGCTCCGGTCTTTGTGTTGTATTCAAATGCTGCGTCATCTTTGTAGGATGGGAACGGTGCATCTTCTGCTACCAGACCTGCTGCTCTGGCTGCCACACCGATTTTTGCACGCGCATAAATCTGCTCCTCTGCTGTATCCGTTCTTGTTACACGCATATCTCTTGTATAATCTACGGCACCAAAGATAACGGCTACAAGACGGTCGCTGGCAAATACTGCTTCATCTACATTCATAACACCGATGGCTGTCTCAATGAGAATTGCCAGTTTGATTTTTCCAACCGGAAGTCCTCTTTTTTCCTCCAGATCTGTTACGATAAAGTCCAGACGTTTTACATCATCTGCACCTGAGCATTTCGGAAGTGTGATGCCATCCAGTCCATCGATCACAACTGCATTCAGGTCATCCATAGTAAGTCCTGTATCCCATGCATTGATTCTTACCCATGCCTCAGACCCATGAACACTCATTGCTTTGATATGCTGACGTACCATTTTTCTGGCCGTCTCTTTCTCTGCCGGTGGTACTGCATCTTCCATATCCAATGTGATGACATCTGCCCCGAGTGTTGGTGCCTTCAGGATAAATTTTTCTGAATTTGCCGGTAAATATAAGTCTGTTCTTCTCACTGCCATTTTGCTTCCTCCCAAGTTCATGTTTTATTGTTATAGTTTTTATTGTCAGATATATACATCATCATTGCTGACATTCTGCTTAAAATTTTCAAAACTCCTGTATGGGTTTTTTCACCACATCAATAACGGAACCATCCCGATATTCTACAATTCCTACAATTTTATCTGTAAATTGCGGTTTTACGATTTTTGTTGCTTTCTGATCTCCAATAGCCTTCAGTTCATGAATATTCATAACCGGAAGTTGAGAATGTTTCAGCAGCTTCATCAGATCTGTACGGTTTGGATTAACTGCGATACCATATTCTGTCACCAGTACATCTACGGTTTCTCCCGGTGTCACCACCGTTGTCACCCGTTCCCGCAGAATACACATATCCCGTTTCACCAGGTTTGTGACAACCACTGCAATCTTTGCACCGGCTGCACAGTCATTGTTTCCACCGGAAGAGCTTAAAATCACTCCATTTGATCCGGTTACAACATTGACATTAAAATCCACATCAATTTCTGTCGCTCCAAGGATCATGATATCAAGTTGGTTTACCAGACAGCCCTTTGTATTTGGATTGGCATATTGTGAAGCGCTCATGGGCATATGCCTCGGATTATCCCGGCAGGATTCAATGGCCACAGAATCAAAACACTGTACATCCAGCAGCCCCTGAAACAAATCTTCTTTTAACATTTCAACAAAATAAGAAGTAATTCCGCCGGATGCAAAAGATCCTCTGATCTTCTTTTCTTTCATAATCTGTCCCACTGCGGCTGCTACTGCAATCGAAGTCCCTCCGGCTCCGGTCTGCATCGACATTCCATTTTTAATATATCCTGTCTCATTTAAAAGCTGAGCTGTCATATCCGCGATTTTGAGATTTTCCGGATCCGTGGTCGGCTTGGTTGGTCCGAAAGATATTCCTTCCGGATTTCCGATACTTTCTACCTGTACCACGTAATCAACTTTTTCCTGTGATATCTCAATGGGGCACGCTGGAAATTCCACCAGATTATCCGTCACAGCGACCACCTGATCCGCATACTGTGCATCCGCATATGCATAAGATAAAACTCCACAGGCTGATTTTCCGTATGCACCATTCATGTTGCCATATGCATCACAGCAGGGTGCTGATATAAATGCTACATCAATATGTAATTCTCCTGCCTCGATTGCTCTTGGTCTTCCGCCATGACTCATAAACACAGCCGGATGTTTCAGTTTTCCATTTGTAATCGCCTTTGCCAGAGGCCCTGGTGAAATAGTACTTACGGTGATTCCGGTCACCACATCCTCTTCCATTAGTTTCACCAGTGGCTCATGACATTGAAACAATCCCGATGCCGCGATATGTATATCCTTAATCCCTTTTTTAGCAATAGCTTCCATGACCAGATTCACAACCTCATCACCATTTCTCATATGATGGTGAAAAGAAATTGTCATACCATCTTTAATTCCTGTTTTTTCAATTACATCTTCGATAGAAACAAGCAGTTTTGATTCAGCTGGTTTGCCTTTTTCAATTGCAGCACATCTGCTTTTTGCAGTTGTTCTTATTACCACATCTTTTTTTTGGGAATAGGCTCCTGTAAAAACTGGTTTCTTCATCTTTCGAAGTATTTCATCCGGGATTTCACGCCCGACTGCATTTATCATCTATATCCCTCCTCCCGGTTACTATCACTCACTTGATGTCTCGATGATACCATCCGTATATTTATTTTTCTGTATCATAGGTTACATGTTCCAATTTCTGTATCACCCGATACATTTTTTTATACATTATGACCATTATTTTTTAGTTTTCATTCGTTTTACGTTGTGCTATATTTATAAATAGAGACATGATTTTACGCACAAAATTGGACGATAAATATCGGTTTATCTGATAAAATAACAGACGATATTTATCCTGGTATAAGAGGGAAATATGGGAAAAGAACAATCATTTAACATCACAAACATGAGAAATTTTTTTGCAAAGGAAAATATGGAAAAGCTGTTTGCTGACTGCCCTACGATTACATTAAAGAAAAACGAATGTATCTATGCCACCGAGCAGATATTAACCGATGTTTTCTGGGTTTCGCAGGGAATGGTTGAAGTCTTTATTACGAATGAACAGGGACATAAACAGGTCGTCGCATTTCACTATCCGGACAGTATTGTAGGAGAAATTGAAGCGCTATACGGTGACCCATGCGGTCTGACCTGTATCGCACTAAAGAATAATACTGTTGTACATAAGTGCAACATTGAAGTATTTTTTAACAGAGTGTTAGAACTTGGATTGATGCGCCAGTATGTCAGCATGCTGGCCGGAAAAACTCATACAAATGTACTTCAGCTGGCTACGGTCGCCCTGGATGACTGTGAGGGACGTGTCCGCACTTACTATAACAGTGAACTCACACACCAGCAGATGGCGGAACTGATCGGATGCTCCAGAGTGCAGGTGACGCGGGTTCTGAACAATCCTAATTTTTATAATTCAGAAAAAGATCACTGAGAAAAACATTTAAGATATGGAAAAAGATTTAACAAAAGGACCTATCCTAAAAACACTTCTGCTGTTTGCGCTCCCGATGATGCTCGGAAACCTGCTGCAGCAGATTTATAATATTACAGATACAATTATCGTCGGTCGTGTGCTCGGTTCCGGCGCCCTGGCTGCCGTTGGCAGCACTTACACACTGATGACATTTCTGACTTCCGTCATGATCGGGCTCTGCATGGGATGCGGCGCGTTGTTTTCCATGCATTATGGTGCTGGTCATCAGAACAAAATGAAAGAATGCATGTGGATCTCCTTCTGGCTGATCCTGCTGGTGACCGTCATTATGTACCTGATCGTATTTCCCGGCACAGACGGCATTCTGAATCTCCTGCAGACTCCGGCAGACATTTACCGTCTGATGCGGACATATTCCCGCATTATATTCCTTGGCATTGGCTTTACGTTTTTGTACAATTACTTTGCATTTGTCCTGCGGGCGGTGGGAAATTCCGTCCTTCCACTGATTTTTCTTGCAATCTCCAGTCTTTTAAACATTGCACTGGATCTCTGGTTTGTCATCGGACTGCATTTCGGTGTAGGAGGTGCGGCAGGTGCCACGGTAATTGCCCAGGCGGTATCCGGCATCGGTATTACGATTGCTGTACTCTGGAAAAACCCACAGCTGTTTCCGTCAAAAGAACAGCGTATTTTTCAAAAAAGTACACTTTCTGAAGTAAGCCGTTATGCATTTTTTACCTGCCTGCAGCAATCCGTTATGAACTTTGGAATTTTAATGATCCAGGGACTGGTAAACAGTTTCGGTACTGCTATTATGGCCGCCTTTGCCGCTGCGGTAAAAATCGACACACTGGCTTATATGCCGGTACAGGAATTCGGCAATGCATTTTCGCTGTTTATCTCACAAAATCATGGTGCAAAACACCAGGATCGGGTTAGAGTTGGAATTCACACCGCCGTTCAGGTATCCATTACTTTCTGCATTGTCATTTCTGCCATCATCTGGATTTTTGCCCGCCCGCTGATGCAGATTTTTGTGGATGCAGATGAAACATCCATCATCGCAGAAGGTGTCCATTATCTGCACATTGAAGGCACTTTTTACTGGGGAATCGGCTGTCTGTTTCTGCTGTATGGACTTTATCGTGCCATTGAACGCCCTGCCATGTCACTGGTGCTCACCATCGTGTCACTAGGCACCCGGGTGGCTCTGGCCTATGCTCTGGCACCAACGACTCCGCTGGGTATCACTGCTATCTGGTGGGCAATTCCGATCGGATGGATTCTGGCCGATTTAACAGGATTTCTCTACTATAAAAAGTTGCATATAGCAGACCAATCGTTACATTAACATTATTAAGACTTCCCATATCAAAAATGGGAGCTCTTAGCAACATCATTGGTTCCAAAAAAGCTGTGAGAAATGTGTTATCCACTCTCACAGCTTTTATATTCCTACGTTTCTCTTGCATTACAATCCATTCAAGTCGAACGCACGTGAGACTTGGTGCGTGATTCTGGTCAGCGAAAGCTGACATATTCTTCTCAGAATCACTGCACATCCCCGCGGAGCGTTTATCTCAGTTGGAGATTGTACTCCCACTGAGAAAGACTTGTTATTACTCACCACTTGCAGAAGTGGGAGTCTTCTCGACTGAGATAAATACTAACGTTTTTTCAGATTTTTCTACTTTTCTATATCAGTCATCCAGCAGCATATGATAAAAATCCAGATATTTTGTATCATGATTTTTTGTTGCTGCAATGGCAGTTCTCGGATGCTGATCCGTCAGACCGGTCAGCAGATACGGGATATTATAGCCCCATACTGCACCATCCTCAATAAGCTTCAACATATGTTTCTCAATAAAAGAAAGAACCGGTGCGATCTCATATTTCGGATTTTTCAGGAAACCAAGCAGACCTTCCAGCGAACTATTTCCTGCACCACGCCCCATTCCCATGACGGTTCCGTCCACCATACTTGCACCGATCGACAGCGCCTCAATGGTGTTTGCAAAAGCACACTGCTGATTATTATGTGCATGGATTCCCACCAGTTTTTCACTCTCCGCCATCGCTTTCAGATACATATCCGTGATCTCTCGGATCTGGATCGGATACAGGGAACCATAACTGTCTACCACATAGACACCTTTGACAGAAGATTTTGCCAGCATCTCCAATGCTGTCTGGATATCACGCTCCTGACATTTGGAAATTGCCATAATGTTGCAGGTTGTCTCATAACCTTTCGCCGCTGCATCTTCGATCATTGCGATCGCCTCAGGCATCGTGTTGATATAAGTAGCCACACGGATCAGATCTACCGGGCTGTCCGCACGGTCTCTGATACTGTGTTTGTAATCGCAGCGTCCCACATCCGCCATAATGGAAATCTTCATATCCGTATCATTATCCCCAACGATTGCACGGATATCCTCATCCTCTGCGAATTTCCATTTTCCGAATTTATTTACATCAAACTGCTTTTTGTCCGCACGGTATCCAAACTCCATATAATCCACACCGGCCGCCAGATTTGCTTTATATAAATCGTACACAAAGTCATCCGTAAAATAAAAATCATTCACCAGACCTCCATCACGCAGCGTTGCGTCCAGTACACGGACATCTTCACGTACTGACATCATGTTTCCTTTGATTTCCATCATTGTCTTCTGTCTCCTTTATTTCAAAATCACTTCTGTCATTTTATCCTACTTTATACCAAAAATCAACAAAAATATTTTATCGCTTTAAAGCGTTAATTTGACTTTTTTACAAACAATTCACATATTTTTCATTTTTTTTGTGAAATATCTCTGGATTTTGCCGGGCAAGGTGTTATAATGGAAACAGGCTATGTGGACGTATGACGTTGTCAACAGAGCAAAATTATTATTATGTAATTAATAGGAGGGAAAGAAATGGCTAGAACAAAAGTTATTTCTGCAAAAGAAGCTGCCGCACTGATCAAAGATGGCGATACTGTATTAGTCGGCGGATTCATGACAAATGGAACAGCAAAATCTATCGTAAATGAAGTAACAGCAAAAGACCTTACTGTTGTATGTAACGACGCAGGATTCGAGAATGAAGGAACAGGTCGTTTACTTCACAACGGTCTGATCAAAAGACTGATCGCTACACATGTAGGTCTGAACAAAGAAGTTGCTGCAAAATTCAACGCAGGCGAAATTGAGTTAAAACTTCAGCCACAGGGTACACTTGCTGAGCAGGTACGTGCAGGCGGAGCTGGTCTTGCAGGTTTCCTTACACCAACAGGTATCGGTACTATCGTTGCTGACAGTACTTCACCGACAACTCTGGAAGGCAAACAGGTCATCGAATTAGATGGTAAAGAGTACCTTCTCGAGAAAGCAATCCGCGGTAATGTTGCAATCATCCAGGGATATATTGCTGATGAATCCGGAAATATCCGTTACAAAGGATCTACCCGTAACTTCAACCCAATGATGGCTTCTGCAGCTGATATCGTTATTGCCGAAGTTGAGAAAATCGTTCCGGCTGGCGAAATCGGTCCAAACTATGTGGAAACTCCACACATTTATGTTGATTATTTAGTTGTAAAGGAGGAAGCATAAGATGGAAAGAAGTGAAATCAAACCATATATCGCGAAACGTGTTGCAAAAGAATTACATGATGGTGATGTTGTAAATCTCGGTATCGGACTTCCTACTATGGTTCCGGATTACCTTGATCCATCTGTTAAACTTACATTACAGTCTGAGAACGGATTCATCGGTCTTGCAGCTGTTGATCCGGAAGATCCGGATGCTGCATACATCGTAAATGCAGGCGGACAGCCGGCTGGTATCGAGAAAGACGGTATGTTCTTTGACAGTGCTACATCTTTCTCCATCATCCGTGGTGGACATGTAGATGCTACAATCCTTGGTTCTCTTCAGGTAGATGAGAAAGGTAACATCGCAAACTGGATCATTCCTGGAAAAATGGTTCCTGGAATGGGTGGCGCTATGGACCTTGTAGTAGGTGCTAAACGAGTTATCGTTGCTATGGAGCACACACAGAAAGGTGCACCAAAGATCTTAAAAGAGTGTACTTTACCGCTGACAGCAGAAGCTCAGGTAAACCTGATCGTTACAGAGATGGGTGTTATGGAGGTTACTCCGGAAGGAATCGTATTAAAAGAGTACAACCCGGAATTCACTGTTGAAGAGATCCAGGCTGCTACAGAAGCAAAACTGATCATCGCTGATGATCTGAAACCAATCGAGTAATGTAGCGTGCAGTGATTCTGAGAAGAATATATCAGCTTATGCTGACCAGAATCATGCATCAAATCTCACATATATTCGACTTGAATAAAATAAAAAACAATTTTATATTTTATTTAAAAAGGTGTGCTTTCCGGGAAGGCACACCTTTTATACATTTTCAATTGACTGTCTCAGATCCAGCATTCGCTGATCCATATTCCGCACATCAATGGCACAGGAAAACAGTTCTTTTTTCAACGCTTTTTCCTTTTTATGATGTTTCTTATACTGCAACTGATATTCCAGCACCGACCAGAAATCCATTCCAATCGTCCGCAGCTGAATTTCTACTTTTTTTCCATCTGTAAACTGCACGATTACGTGCAGACTCTGATAGCCACTGTTTTTCGGTTTTTTCACAAAATCCTTTTCTTTCACAATGGAAATCCCAGGTATCTGGTAAATAAAATCCCGCACACGATAAATATCATCGAGAAACAGGCAAATTACCCGAATTCCTGCCAGATCGTTGATGTATGTAAACACATTTTCCTCTGTGAGTTCTCTCTTCTTTTTTACCATTTTTGCAATGATACTTTCCCGGTCTTTTAATCGGTACTTTGTATGACTGATAATGCTCCGTCCGATTTCTTCCTCCTGCTGAAATCCAAAATCTGTAATCTGCGTCAACAGATATTTCATACAATCCAGATATTCATTCCGCAGATTTGGTTCATCCAAAAGTACCAGATCTGCACCTAGCTGAGTGCTATCCTCTTCTGTGGTTTTCTTACCTTTCTCTTTTTTACCGTTCAGTTTATCTACCGTATCTGTTGCGTTTTCTGTCTGGTCTGTTGTATTCTCATTCTTATTTATTTCAGCAGCTATCTTAACTACTGTATCTCCATTTGCATTTTTTAAACTTTCCGCGTTTTGTTTTATCTCTTTCACCTTTTCTTCTTTCAAATATACATCTCTCCTTTCTTTGCACACTCTATAATATATGCACAATCGTTTGATTTATGACCACTTTTTTATATTTTTCCTGTCATTAATTGATGTTGGAATCAAAAGATGCCATACAAATTGTTCCGTACTTTGTACTCCCACAATTCTACCCAATATTCGCATACTTCTTTGCAACATTTTCAGCATATGATCATCTGGTAAAATCCAGAATCAGGTTCTTGTAAATTGTTGGTAAAATTTCAGAACATCATCAGCAGTTCACACACAACGATCGTAACAAATATTCCTTCTCATTCATTTTCAAAACTTATTGGATAATATTGTGACTTTTTTATGCTAAACTACATCTAATGGGTGTAATAGCTATTACAGAAACTATTTACAGTAACTGCTTCGATCATCCATTACAACGATTCCAAAAATGTCGGAGCAATTGAGATCAATCGAACAGGGAAAAGAAAACATAAACGAGGGAAGTTATGACAAAACAAGAATTAGGGGATTTAATCATTGCTTTCACAGATGACTTTTATCGCATTGCAAAGGCAATTCTGAAAGAAGATGCTGATTGTGAAGATGCCATGTCGTCTGCGATTGTAAAAGGGTTTAGCAAAATCTGCACATTAAAACAGAAAGAATATGCAAAAACATGGTTTTCACGCATACTGATCAATGAATGTCAGATGATCCTGCGGAAACGTAAAAGGGAAGTCGCTTATGAGGAACGTGTACTGACTGAAGAAGCCGCACAGCTGGATTACTCCGATCTGTATCAGAATCTGATGCAGCTGGATATCTCCTACCGACTGCCACTGGTCATGTATTATTTTGACGGATTTAAAATACGGGAAATTGCTGATATTCTGGAAATGAGTGAAAGTGCGATAAAAATGCGGTTAAATCGCGGAAAAATCCAACTGCGAACCATGTTTGAAAAGGAGGCTGCCATATGAACCATGATCCGAAATATAATGAGTTTGAATATGAAAAAGAAAATTATCCAAAAACACCGGAACATTTTAAACAATTTGTTGCAGCTCAGGTAACAAAAGAGTTAAGCAAGGCATCTATTGTAAAGCACAGAGCACGCAAAAAATATTTTCCTGCAAAAGTTGCCGCTGCCGTGATTGTCTGCGCTGCCGTAGGCACTACCGGCGCATATGCAGGAGTAAAACAGTATCAGGCAAGATCACAACAGTATTTGCAGGAAACAGGACGTATCACTGCTCCGGAAACTTCTTCCGAAGAAGAAACTCCTGCTATTTCCGACAACACAGATTCCGTATCACCAGCTACCATTGTATCTGAAGAAAACGGACTTATTACTACTTTTTCTGATACCTGGCCGGATGTTATGCTGGAAATGTATGATTATGACAGTGAGTACCAAAAACAGCCAAATCAATATATGAATGTTATGGATGCTTATTATGATGGTGGATTACTTTCCATCTACGGTGAAGCAACCCCATATGGTATCAAAACCTTGGGAGACTGGTTTCTTCCTGATCGTATTGTCATCAATGATACGGTTTATCTGGCTACCTGGAACATCAATGGTATCTATGGTGACGGATGTGACCCACAATATAAACGCGGTGCATTCCATGCTACGGTAGAACTTTCTGATGTAAATCTTCCAGATACATGCAAAGTGCAGGTTCCACTGACGACCGCCAGAGATCCGAAGACCGGATATTTCTATATGCAGACCATCAGTTTTGATATTTCCGGTAATGCTAATATCAAACCTTCCGTCACTGCTTCTTCCAAAAACGGTGCAACGGTAACGGTTGGAGAAAGTAAAGTTTCCGCTTCCGGAACCTATCTCAGTCTGACCTGGAATTTTGGCCAGGACAAAGCCTCCTATGAAAAGTTCCATAAAATCATCTCCGGTAATACGATTCATAACTGGATTTACTGCCGCATTACTGATTCCAATGGAAATACCTTTGATACAAAGACAGATTCAGAGACCTTCTCCTCCATCTACTTTGACTCAAACGACACCGGAGATGATCATTGGAACACTTCCGGAGAAAGTACCTATGTTGATGATGACGGAAATTATTGTTTCCACACGAATATTTTGCTTCCAGCATTAACACAGGACTTCACCGCTTTGGAAGTCACACCATATCTCCATCTCGAGGATGGCACCGAAACTGATCTGGACTTTGCATCCTTCCGGGTGGATTATGAATAGTATAGTTTTAGCATGTTTTTCAGAAAGCCAGCAATTGCCGGCTTTCTGTTTTGAAGTAAAGCGGACATTCGCAATCCGCTTTTGCTACTTGCTCATGAACGCAGTCGCTTTGCTTATTCTGCTTTCATTTTCCACTTTATTGATTTGCTTTTTCCTTTTCCTCTTCAAGCTCACGAATACGCGCTAAAGCCGCCTGTAATTCCTGATTTTTTTCATTCAGTTCCTGATTCTTCTCATCCAATTCCTGATTCTTCTCATCCAATTCTTGATTCTTCTCACCTAATTTCTGATTTATAAGATCCAGTTCTTTTCCTTTTTGTTTCAAATCCTCCTGCATCTCATCAATCATCAACTGCACAGTATTCCGGTCAAGTTCCTGCAATTCTTTCGAAAACATCTCCATCACTCCTTCGATATTTCGACAGATGTCATAGATTTGTTCATAGTATGCTCTGAACTCTGGATACTGCTCAATAATCGCAATAATCATTTCCGGATCATCTATACAACAAAACGCAATCCATGCATCAAGTCGACTGTTTATCAGATACTTATTTTCTTTATTGTGCTGAATATTTTTAAAATTGTCAAGCGCTACAAATACATATTTTTGCAGCAGATTAAATTCCAATCCCGAATCTGATTTTTGCCCGAAAGAGTGAATATATACATCTGGAAATTTCTTAAATTCTGCCGGACTGTTCTCAAACAACACTATTGTATATACGTCTTTGATATCTTTATAGCTGAATTTTTTCTTTCGTTCACTTCTTACCCGCTTATATTGTCGTAACAACAAATCCGCTGAATAACAGGCACTTCTCTCTCCCGGAAACTTATATCCAATCTTTTGAATTTCCAGATTTGCAATACTTCCATCTGAAAGCTGCACTACAATATCCATAATAACAAGTGATGATTCATCTGCCAGTCGTGTTCCATCATTTGGTAAAACTTCCATCACTTCAAGTCGAACGCACGTGAGACTTGGTGCGTGATTCTGGTCAGCGAAAGCTGACATATTCTTCTCAGAATCACTGCACATCCTCGCGGAGCGTTTATCTCAGTCGGAGATTGAACTCCCACTGAGAAAGATTTGTTATTACTCACCACTTGCAGAAGTGGGAGTCTCAACTCAGACTGAGATGAACCTCCTGCTTTAATAACAGAGACAATAACTCATCAATACGCTCTGGTATTGACTCTGGATTCAAAACCTCTTTACTCACAAAATCATACATCACTTTTACTCCCCGCGCTCCAGTGCAAAAATCAAGAAATTCCTCCTGCCGTTCTTCTTCCCACGAATAAAACGTACTCCACATCTTTTCGTTATTGTTAATCTCTTTCAAAATTGCTTCTCTGGTCTGCAGCATAGGAAAATAATCTCGTAACTTTTTTGTCATTACAAACAACCTCCTCCATACGAAATATTTACATATTTCAAGTTTCATTAGCTTTCTTCTTTTTCTATTTTCATAGTTTGACTAATACAATGTATCACTCTGTTTTTCTTGATATTTACCGAATCGGTGCAACAATATTTAGACTGCTCGTAAGCTATCACCCCTCTGATAACTATGCAATTTTATTTGAATCAGATTTGTTTGAAGAACAATAGCATGAATATATACCACTTTCCCTTGACCGTCAACCATAAATTTTTCCGCATTTCTTCCACTATACAAATTGCACAACACGCATTTTTTCCCACAAATCCTTTATTTTCAAGACATGCAAAAAACAGGAGCGGAAAATCTACGGATTTTCCACTCCTGTTTTTTACTCATTTTCGTCTATATTTATAAAATGTTAGGGGCAAAAGATGCCATACGAATTGTTCCGTACTTCGTACTCCCACAATTCTATCTTTATAATTATTCCTCTTCGGTTGTCTCTTCCGGAAGGTTGATGGCAAGTCCAAGTTCTTCTAACTGTTTCTCATCTACAGTGCCCGGTGCCTCTGTCATCAGACAGGAAGCATCTTTTACCTTCGGAAATGCAATGACATCACGGATGGAATCTGCATGTACCATATGCATTACCATACGGTCTAAACCGTAAGCCAGCCCTGCGTGTGGCGGTACACCATACTTGAATGCAGAAAGCAGGAAACCGAACTGATCCCATGCACGCTCTTTTGTAAATCCAAGTACCTCAAACATTTTCTCCTGAATATCATCCTGATGGATACGGACAGAACCACCGCCAAGCTCAGTACCATTTAACACGATATCGTATGCTTTTGCACGGACAGCGCCCGGTTCAGAATCAATCTTATCCCAATCCTCTTCCATTGGCATAGTAAACGGATGATGCATTGCCATATAGCGATTCTCTTCGTCAGACCACTCAAGTAACGGGAACTCTGTTACCCAAAGGAAATTATATTGATTCGGATCAAGCAGGTTCAGCTCTTTTGCCATATGAAGTCTCAATGCACCAAGAACTGCCCATACGACTTTATTTTTATCTGCAGCAAATAACAGCAGATCACCCGGTTTTCCTTCCATAGCTTCTACTAATGCTGCCAGTTCTTCCTCTGTCATGAATTTTGCAAAAGAAGATTTGTATGTGCCATCTTCATTTACGCACAGGTAAGCCAGACCCTTTGCTCCATATGTTTTTGCCAGATCAACCAGTTTGTCGATCTGTTTACGTCCCATGGACGCTTTGCCCGGAACAGCGATACCTCGTACGCTGCCGCCGTTCTCCAATGCACCGGTAAATACACCGAATCCACAGTCTTTTACAACCTCAGATACATCGTGTAATTCCATGCCGAAACGGGTATCCGGTTTGTCGGAACCGTAACGGTTCATCGCATCCTGCCATGTCATACGCGGAAGCGGGATCTGCACATCCACACCGATTGCCTCTTTGAATACATATTTTAACAGACGCTCATTTACGTCTAATACATCATCTACATCTACGAAAGATAACTCCATATCCGCCTGTGTAAACTCCGGTTGACGGTCAGCACGTAAGTCCTCATCACGGAAACATTTGGTAATCTGGAAATAACGGTCATATCCGGAGCACATCAGCAGCTGTTTGAACAGCTGTGGAGACTGCGGAAGTGCATAAAAGCTTCCCGGATGTACACGGCTCGGTACCAGGTAATCTCTTGCTCCCTCTGGAGTAGATTTTGTCAGAACCGGTGTCTCAATCTCGATAAATCCTTCTTTTGCCATAAAATCACGCATCAGATAAGCCACTTTGCTTCTGAGCATCAGGTTACGCTGTAAATCCGGACGACGCAGATCCAGGTAACGGTATTTCAGACGGATCTCATCTTTTGTCTGGGAATTCTCCTCGATATGGAACGGCGGTGTATCGGACTCAGAAAGGATACGAAGACTCTCTGCGATCACTTCAATATCACCGGTTTTTAAGTTTTCATTTACTGCTGCAGAACGTTTCTGGATCTTACCAACAACTGCGATAACATACTCACTTCTGAGTGTCTCTGCTTTTGCAAATCCGTCGCTTCCTACACTGTTTTCATCAAATACGATCTGAAGCAGACCGGAACGGTCTCTCAAATCAATAAAGATCAGGCTGCCCAGATTTCTTCTTCTCTGTACCCATCCCATAACGGTAACGGTACTTCCGATATCTGCGCTGGATACCTCTGTACATCTATGGGATCTTTTCAATCCACGCATGGACTCTGCCATAATTTATTCCTCCTGTAATCACTCATGCACGATGCATTTCTGTTTTTCAAAAATCTGCATCTTACATCAGTTTCATTTCTTATTTAAAAAATTCTACAAAATCCTCATAACCTTCTTTTGAAAGCTGCTCTTTCTGGAATTTTTTATTTTTATTCATGCGGACAACCAGTACCTGCTCGCCGTTTGCACGGGCCTGCTGTGCCTGTCCGATCACTTCGCTGAGTTTGTCTCCCGGATATCCTTTTTCAATCAGATATGCCGTCTTCTTCGGCTGCTCCGGAATCTGAAATCCGTTTTCCATCAGAAGCAGAATAATACGCTCAAATCCGATGGAAAATCCGCAGGCCGGAACATCTTTTCCGGTGAAGTTTCCAACCATCTTGTCGTAACGTCCGCCGCCGCCGCAGCTTCCGCCAAACTCCGGAATCGCAATTTCAAAAATAGTTCCTGTATAGTAAGACATGCCTCGTACCAGAGTCGGGTCAAATACCAGTTCAAAGGATGCTGTTTTTGTCGCATTTACTGCAGATGCGATTTCTTTCATGTTCTGAACGATCTCTGCATCCAGATAGTCACCTAAAGTATCTGCCAGATAGCTGATGCCATCCTCTGCCTGCTCCACACCGGTGAACAGAGACAGATATTTGTCGATTGCTTCCTGTGCGTAGCCTTCTTTTGCAAGTTCCTCTGCAACGCCTTCCAGACCAATCTTGTCCATCTTGTCCAGAATGATAAATACGGTATCGAACTCTTCCTCTGCAAATCCGCTGTAAGCCGCCATTGCTTTTAAGATACGACGCTCGTTGATACGGATTTCAAAATTTTTGAATCCAAGTTTGCCAAGTGTGGTAGTCGTAGCAAGAATCAGCTCGATCTCTGCCAGGTTGGACGGCTCGCCAAGAATATCAATATCGCACTGCATAAACTGACGATAACGACCTCTCTGCGGACGGTCTGCACGCCATACATTTCCCATCTGAAGTGCCTTAAACGGGGACGGCAGATCATTTGCATGGTTCGCATAGTAACGGCAAAGCGGTACGGTCAGATCATATCTCATACCGAAATCAACCAGATCTGCCTCACTCTGTGCTGTCTCTAATTTCAGTTTCTCACCACGTTTCAATACTTTGAAAATCAGTTTCTCATTTTCTCCGCCCTGCTTATTGCTCAGGTTTGCAATGTCTTCCATACACGGAGTCTCAATCGGAGTAAATCCGAATGCACGATACGTCTCCTTGATTACGCTCTGCACATAATCACGGATCTGCATCTCATCCGGCATAATATCTTTCATACCGTTTACCGGTTTTTTCTTTAAAGCCACTGTATATCCTCCATTCCATACAGATTGCTCTGTATTTTATATTACCTTATAAAACAGATTCCGATATCTGCTTTCGTATCCATTGCCAGACACAGACGTCTTTTCCAGTTTCTGTGTTCACATACATAGTTTATTATACGTTTGTGTGTTTGATATAGCAAGTGTTTTATCAGAGCTGACCACAGTTTTTCAGCAATTCCCGCTTCCGCTCTACCATCTCATCCACACGATCCAGGTAATTTATAATATCTTTTACATTTCCCACACGCTCGATACGCTTGCCATCTTCAAAAACAACTTTTGTGGTGGCACCTGCGCCAAGTGCCATAATGGTCTGTTTCTCTTCCATGATCAGAATGTTGTACACACCGGCTTTTCCCGGTTTTGCGTAGCCGACATTTTCAAAATTACCTGCCATGTTTTTCTGACGATACAGATAATATGGCTCCAGTCCCATCTCGTGGCAGCACCCAGCGGTCAGATCAATAGTCTGCGCAGTATTTTCAATGTGCAGGTTCTCATACTGCTCTTTCTGCATCCGCAGTCTGGCCGCACGTTTGATGGCCAGAGAATGAACTGTGATATTATCCGGATCCAGTTCTTCCAGCTGTCGCATCGTCTCACGCACATCCTCGATGGTTTCCTCCGGAAGTCCCACGATCAGATCCATATTGATATTGTCAAAACCAACCTCCCGTGCAAGTTTGAAACTGTCGATGGTCTGCTGCACCGTATGCTGGCGGCCGATGAGACGTAATGTTTCTTCTTTCATCGTCTGAGGATTGATAGAAATTCTGGAAATATTGTGTCTGTGGATGACTTCCAGTTTTTCTCTTGTGATACTGTCCGGTCTGCCGGCTTCTACCGTAAATTCCAGAAGCTGCGTCTGTTTCCGCGCTTTTTCCATTTTATTGTCGGCATCTGTTAAAGCATTTTCAGTTCCAGCTCCATCCATAGGATTCTGCGCTTCATCTATCACATCTATTTCATTCACATGTTCATCTGCATAGATCATTCTGCCCTGCTCATCCGCAATGTCAAAATAGCTTCCGATCATAGTCAGCAGGCGGTCCATCTGCTCTGCGGAAAGTGTTGTCGGTGTACCTCCGCCGATATAAACAGAATTCAATACTTTATGCTTGCATACCTCTGCCGTGAAGGCAATTTCTTTTTCCAGTGCATCCAGATATTCATCCATGCGGTTCGCCCATTTTGCCAGCGGATAGGAGGTAAAAGAGCAATACAGACAGGTGCTCGGACAAAACGGAATGCCCACATACAGACTGTATCCGTTCTCATAATCAATACGGCTCAGCAGTTCCAGCTCCCGCTTTGCAACTGACAGACTCAGATCGATCTTTTCATCAGAAGCAAGATATGTTTCCTTCATATAAGAACGAATCTCATCTTCGCTTTTTCCCTCCTCCAGAAGTTCCATCGGAATCTTCGTCGGGCGGATACCGGTCAGAGTTCCCCACGGAAGTGTCTTTCCTGCATACACAGTCAGCAGGTAATACAATTGCTGCTTTAACTCGTTTTTCGTCTTTTTCCGATCTTCAAAATCAACCTGAACACTACCGTCCAGTGCTATTTTTTCTTTCATTGCACGATTCTCATGATCCTGTGCAACGGTTTCTTCTTTTGCTACATCATCCTCTTCCTGAGTTTCTTTCTGATTATGTTCAAAAAACTTAAAATCAATCATGTGGTTTTTCCGGTCATAATTCACCACAAGATGAAATACACTTTCCGGAAACTCCTCCCGCGGCATGGCTTTTACAAGCACATCATGCTGTGGATAAAATGCTTTTACCAGAGAATGAATATCATATTCAAAATTTGGTTCATTTAATTGTACTGTGATCATCTTTATACCCTTTCGTGATAAAAGGAATTTTCATAATTATGAAAATTCCTTTTAAAATCATTATGCTAAGTACATATTATACTGTTTCTCGTATCCAATCGTAGTACGTGCCTCATGTCCCGGAAGGACAGCCGTATCATTTGGAAGTAAAAACAGTTTTTCTTTCACGGAACGCACCAGTTCCGACATGCTGCCACCTTTGAAATCCGTTCTGCCGACGGAGCCGCAAAACAGCGTATCTCCGCTTGCCAGCACTTTGTTTCCATCAAAATAATAGCAACATCCACCCTCGGTATGCCCCGGTGTAGAAATCACTTTGATCTTAAATCCTGCCAGATCAAGTACATCACCGTCTTTTGCATACACATCAGCATCATATGTCTCCGGGTTGCCAAACATTGCAGATACATTTTTCTGAATGTCGTGCATGGTAGCTTCTTCTTTCTCGCTTGCATACACCGGAACGCCAAAGGCATCTGCCACCATCCGTGCATGATGTGCGTGATCATAATGTCCATGTGTCAGCAATACTGCCTGCAGTTTCAACCCGCGCTCTTTGATGCGGCGGATCAGGTCTGCACCGTCTCCACCCGGATCAATGATCACCATCTCTTTTGTATCTGCGTTTACGATAAAGTAACAGTTTGTTCCGATATCGCCAACATTATATTCTTCAATTCTTAAATCTGCCATATACACTCCTATTTCATTGTATTTATCAGCCTGTGGTACGTTCAATCTCAAATACACTTTCAATCTGGCGCAGCTTTTCGCTCAGCATACTCAGCTCATCTTTTCCTTTGGTATAGAAGGAAACCACGATCGTTGCAATTCCTTTCTTACTGGTCCGTGAATTGATCGAATCAATATCAATGCCACGCTCCGTAAACACTTTTGAAATATCTACCAACAAGCCGGTACGATTGTTTCCAAAAATTTTAAGTTCTGCAAGGTAACGGCCATGTCCGCCGTTTTCTTCGTCTGATGCTCCCTGTTGCCACTCTGCCTCAATGAGACGCTGCCTGTCAAAATCCGGCAGCTGCATGATATTAACACAGTCTGTTCTGTGAATGGACACACCACGGCCTCTGGTCACGAATCCGACGATCTCGTCTCCCGGAACCGGACTGCAGCATTTGGAAAAATGTACTGCCACATCCGTCAGACCTTTGACAATAATACCACTCTTCTTGTGGGTTGTCCGCTCGACTTCCGCATGTTTCTCTTTCTGCTCGGAAGCATTTTCCACTACCTGTGCATCGGTCAGTTGTTGTGCATGCTCCTTACGGTACTCTTCCATCATACGGTTTATGATCTGTGATTCCGTCAGACCACCATGTCCCACAGCAGCCAGCACAGATTCCCAGTCACGGAAACCATATTTCCGCTGTACCTTTGCCTGATAATCCGGCTTATTGATATCACCAAAATTAATGCCTTTCGTTTTACAGTAATTCGTTAATAACTCCTTGCCCTTGATGATATTTTCTTCTTTAAACTGATTACGGAACCACTGATTGATCTTATTCTTCGCCTGGGTACTTTTTACCAGATTTAACCAGTCACGGCTCGGGCCCTTGGAATTTGCCGACGTCAAAATCTCGATCCGGTCACCGTTGCGGATATTATAATCTATGGTTACCAGCCGTCCGTTTACCTTGGCTCCGATCATCTTATTGCCCACGGCCGAATGGATCCCATAGGCAAAATCAATCGGTGTGGAGCCTTTCGGAAGACTCTTAACATCACCGCTTGGCGTAAAACAGAATACACTGTCAGAAAACAGATCCAGATCACTCTTTAACAGGCTCATAAACTCCCGGTTATCGGACATGTCACGCTGCCATTCAAGGATCTGGCGCAGCCAGCTTAACTTTTCTTCCTCACCGTTGATGCTGTTTCCGTTATTTGCTTCTTTGTATTTCCAATGAGCAGCAATACCGTATTCAGAAGTACGATGCATCTCTTCTGTACGGATCTGAATCTCAAATGGCTGACCGGTTGGTCCGATCAGCGTCGTATGCAGAGACTGATACATATTTGGCTTCGGCATTGCGATATAATCTTTGAAACGTCCCGGAATCGGTTTGTATTTCTCATGGATCACACCCAGTGCTGCATAACAGTCCTTGACATCATCCACAATAATACGGATTGCAAACAGATCATAGATCTGATCCAGGGTTTTGTTCTGGTTTACCATTTTCTTGTAAATACTGAAAAAATGTTTTGCCCTTCCCATAACCGTAGCCTTGATACCCGCATCCTTCAGACAGGCCTCCACATCATTCATCAGTCTGTGGACATACGCATCTCTGGCAGATTTCCGGACAGCAATTTTTTCTACCAGATCATAATACGCTTCCGGCTCCAGATACTTTAACGACAGATCCTCCAGCTCGATCTTGATCTTGGAAATACCGAGCCGCTGTGCGATCGGTGCATAGATATCCATGGTCTCACGGGCTTTTTCCTTCTGTTTCTCCGGCTTCATATATTTCAGCGTACGCATATTGTGCAGACGGTCTGCCAGCTTGATAATAATGACACGGATATCCTTTGCCATGGCAAGGAACATTTTTCGCAGATTTTCTGCCTGCACTTCAATCTTATCCGCATCATAGGCAATCTGTCCCAGCTTTGTCACACCATCCACCAACAATGCCACTTCCGGGCCAAATTCTTCTTTGATCTCCTCATCAGTCATGACCGTATCTTCCACTACGTCATGAAGCAGTCCCGCCACGATTGTTTCCTTATCCATCTCAAGCTCCGCCAAAATAATGGCCACATATAATGGATGGATAATATACGGTTCTCCGGATTTACGCACCTGCGTCTTATGTGCTTCCGCAGCAATCTGATATGCCTTTTCCACCATGGAAATATCTGCTGACGGATGATATTTCTGTATAATCTCAATCAGATCCCGATGCAATTCCTCCGGACTGACAAAATCCCTGATTGGAACGATCGCTGAGTCCAGAACGGCTGCCGGCTCAATTGACTGAAGCGCAGCTTCATCAATCTGCATTTTCGTCCGCGGTATGTTATTGTTTTCTGAAATTATCTTTTTTTCTTTTGTTTCCATCTCGATCCCACCTATTCCAACATTATAATGAAATTTATTATAAATTGCAACGCTTTCCAAATGCAGATGCTGCTTGTTACCGCCATCAACGCCATACCGACGGTAACTTAATTGTTACTTTTTAGAGTATCACACGATTTTACAAAAAAATAGCCATTTTTTTGAATTTTCTTGAAAACAAACTACTTTTCAGATACAATGCTTAGTAGAAACGCCAATTTACTATAATTTTTGGCAATGATAAGGAGGCAATTATGGCACAGAATCCAATCGTAACAATTGAAATGGAAAACGGCGATATCATCAAAGCAGAGCTTTATCCGGAAATCGCCCCAAATACAGTAAATAATTTCATCTCTCTGGTAAACAAAGGATTTTATGACGGTGTGATCTTCCACCGTGTCATCAGAGGTTTCATGATCCAGGGCGGAGATCCGGAAGGAACCGGTATCGGCGGACCGGGATACAGCATCCACGGCGAATTCTCCAACAATGGTTTCACAAACAACCTGAAACATACACCGGGTGTTCTTTCCATGGCACGTACTATGATGCCAAACTCCGCCGGAAGCCAGTTCTTCATCATGCATGCAGCTGCTCCGCATCTTGATGGCGAATATGCAGGCTTCGGTAAGGTCATCGAAGGTATGGAAAATGTAAATAAGATCGCAGAAGTTCGCTGCGATTACAGTGACCGCCCAATGGCTCAGCAGAAAATGGCAAAAGTAACCGTTGAGACATTTGGTGTAGATTATCCGGAACCGGAAAAATGCTAATTTGTTTGCATGGCTAAAACTTTAAAATAATGAAAGCGTCCCATTTTATTTTTTCTTGTCAGCTAGCAATCGCTTGCCAAGAAAAAATAAAATGGGACGCATTTACGTTACAATGCAAAAATTTTTACGCCATGCCTCTTAACGTCGCCGTGCCCGCGCCTTATATTTCTTCTCGCCGAAGATCCAGAACAGGATCAGTGCGATCAGTGTTCCGATCACCATGCCCACAATGACATCGCTCGGATAATGCACGCCCACATAGAGTCTGGACAGCGAAATTGCAAAAGCCAGAACCAATGCCGGCACACCGATTCCACGCGGACAGCTTTTATAGATCACAACTGCCGATGCAAAAGAAGCAGATGCATGACCGGAAGGGAATGACCAGTCCGGCTGTGCTGCGATCAGGCACTGCAATCCTGCTACCACTTCATAAGGACGGACCCGTGCCACATAATTCTTCAGCAGGAAGTTCGTCACGCAGAGGGAACCCAATAATGCCAGCAGAGAAAGGAGTCCCGCACGTCTGGTCTTTTTGGGAAACAGCAGAACAATGGATAACACGATCCATACGATTCCCGTGTTGCCAAGATTCGTGATGGCGATCACAATCGGATTCAGTGCTTCCATACGCAGATGTTCCTGAATAAAAAGCAGAATCTGCCCATCCCATATATGTAATTGTTGAATAACGGTATCCAGCGTTATCATTGCTCTCTTTCCTTTCCAGATTGTTTTATCAATAAAAAACGTGTGCTATCACACACTTCACCGTAATTTTCCAGTAAAGAAAGTCCCACTGTACAAAAGCAGGTATCAGTGGGACTCCATAATATTTATCAGAATTTAAAGATTGCCACTCCGTATGGTGGGAGTTCGTATGCGAAGGAATACGGTCTTCCGTCACATTCTGATTTTTCAGACTGATAAACAGTCGGACGTTCTGTGCCCTCGCCACCGAATTTTGCATCATCGCTGTTCAGCAATAACGTATATTTTTTCTTTTTCGGTACACCCACACGATAATCCGGACGTGCCATCGGTGTAAAATTGCATACAAACAACAGGTTGTTTCTGCCGGATTTTCCGTGACGAACAAAACTGAAAATACTGCGATATCCGTCATTCGGATTGATCCATTCAAATCCGTCCGGCTGATCATCCAGTTCATACATTGCCGGATATTTTTTATAAATAGTCAGCAGTTCTTTTACAAATGCCTGTAAATGGCTGTGATTTTCATCGTTTAAAAGTTCCCAGTCAAGTTCCCGTTTTTCGCTCCACTCCCGGAGCTGTCCGAAGTCCTGACCCATGAACAGCAGCTTTTTGCCCGGATGTCCCATCATAAACGCATATCCTGCCATCAGATTGCGGTATTTGTCAATGCCAAGTCCCGGCATTTTATTCAACATGGAACATTTCAGATGAACAACCTCATCGTGAGAAAGTACGAGAATGTATTTCTCACTATAATTGTAACTCATGGCAAATGTCATCTTATTATGATTGTCTTTGCGGAAATATGGATCCAGTTTCATGTAATCCAGAAAATCATGCATCCATCCCATGTTCCATTTATAAGTGAAATCCAGTCCGCCGTCCTCGGCTTTTCCGGTTACCATCGGCCATGCGGTGGATTCCTCTGCGATCATAACTGCTCCCGGATTTCTGCCGCAGACCAGTGTATTCAGATGGCGGAAAAATTCAATCGCTTCCAGGTTTTTATTTTCACCGTATTGATTTGGAACCCATTGTCCGGCTTCTTTACCATAATCCAGATACAGCATGGAAGCAACCGCATCCACACGAAGACCATCAATATGATACTTCTCTACCCACAGTAATGCAGAGTTCAGAAGGAAATTCTTGACCTCAGTCTTACCATAGTCAAAAATCTTGGTTCCCCAGTCCGGATGCTCACCTTTTCTCGGATCCGCGTACTCATAGAGGCAAGTTCCGTCAAACTCAGCCAGTCCGTGGGCATCCCGCGGAAAATGCGCCGGAACCCAGTCCAGGATAACACCGATCTTATGTCTGTGCAGGTAATTGATCATATATGCAAAATCCTCCGGTGTTCCGTAGCGGGACGTCGGTGCAAAATATCCTGTTACCTGATATCCCCAGGAACCGTCAAACGGATACTCGGAAATTCCCATCATTTCTACATGGGTGTAACCCATTTCCTTTACATATTTTGTCAGTTCTACTGCCAGTTCACGGTATGTATAAAAGCCGGTGTCTTCCTCATAGCCTGCATGACGTTTCCAGGAACCCGGATGCACTTCATAAATGGACATTGGCTGACGGTACACCTCGTCATCCTTATGTGCCGCACGTGCTTCCATCCATTTTTCATCGGACCATTTCAGCTTACTGATATCTGCGACTTTTGATGCAGTGCCCGGACGCAGTTCCGCATAGTTTGCATAAGGATCTGCCTTATAAAGTTTTCTGCCATCCTGGGTTTCAATGAGATATTTGTACATATCACCAATCTTTACATTGCTGATAAACAGTTCATAAATTCCATTTGGCTCCAGACGTTTCATTTCATGAGAGGTCTCATTCCAGTCATTGAAAGAACCAATGACCCATACACGTTTTGCATTTGGTGCCCATACCGCAAAGTTGACACCCTGCCATCTGCCCTTTTTACATGGATGCGCCCCCAGTTTCATATACATGTCATAATGTACACCTGCGCCGAACAGATACATATCATACTCAGAAATGTTCCCCATAGTGTTTTCCTCCTTAAAAACCACTCACTTTTATTGCGATTATTCAAAATCTTTTTCATGAAGAATCAGATAATCATTCTCATTATATTTCTTTGAGAAAATAGAACCAAACGCCTTCTTGATTCCGCCGCCTTCTGCATTTTCAATCGCCTCATCCACAATATCCTTGACCTCGGCCAGTGTGGTTGCACGCTCCAGTTTTTGGATATTGTTGATACGATTGTATAAAGCGAGTACCCCCATCTGGTCAATGGTGCACTCCATCTCTTTTGCATAAGATTTTCCGAATTCTACCAGTTCATCGATCGTAAAAATAGGGATGTCCACTTTCTCGGTAAATTTCTTTGCAAAACCAAAATCCAGCTGCATTGCCTTGCGGATTCCAGCTCTCGTATCCTCCAGAAGGATCACCATACCTCTTGTATTCTGTTCCATCAACTGAGACATACGGAGTGCGGTCTCACGGTTCAGTTCTCCTGCTTTATCAATGATCAGATAACCACCGTCGATCTGCGGAATCAGTGCCGCAAAATCTTTTCCATTCAATGATGATGCACTGATCTTACCAATCTTGGCATCTTCATTTCCAACTTCTTTCTCAATAGCTTTGATCAGGCTGGTGGCAAATACGGTCTTACCGCTGCCTTCCTCACCCTGGATCAGAATGTTGCCTGTCAAAGATGTAACCGAATTACCAAGTCTGGATTTTGTTCCCAGTAAAATCTGGCTGATCTGATCTTCCATACCCGGAACCGGAAGGAAATAAGAGAACAGTTCTTTCTGTTCTTCCGTCAGCTCATATGCTTTCTGCTCTTCTTTCAGATCATCCGGCAGTTTGATCTCCGGCAAAACACCGGTATCCTGTGAAACCGCTGCTGCTTCGCCTACCGGTACTTCCACATTGGCATTCTCCACAAACATTTGTGTCGCCTGTGCCAGCATTTTCTCCAGTTCTTCATCCGGCGCAGATTCTACCACATGCAGTTCATCCTCATCTGCTTGATCCTCCATGGATACAGATACTGTTTCTGACGCAGCTTCTGTGTCTGTAGTTTCTGCATCTCCTGCTTCTGTATGTCCAGACTCATCCGGAGTTTCTGCACTCACTCTGTTCTGATATGCAGAAAGGTCGGGCATTTCCCTTGTAACACCGGAAATATCAGCTGATGCAGCTGCTGCAATATCCTCTTCTACTACAGAATCAGATGTATCTGTAGATACCGTATCATCGGCTGTATCATCCGCTTCACTGTTTTCCTGTGCCATTTCTCTTGCAAAATCAGAATCAGCTTCCTCAACAACGGAAGTCTCTGCCTGATCAGCGTTGTTTTCTGCGGATGTAGATTTCATAACTGCATCAACATCAGAATCTGTGGATTCTGCTTTTGCTGTTGCCGTTTCATCTTCAGACGATATATCATCCGATGCTTCAACGTTTTCTGTCTCTTCAGGAGCTGCTGCGCTCTCATTTTCTGCCGCTTCTTCATCGGCTGCCTTCATCGCATCACCAGAAGCAAGTTTTGCAGCTACGGTATCTTCCGGAACCGGAAGATCTTCTCCCGGTGTCGCAGACAGAATCGGGATCAGTGTCTTCAGACGCTCCATGATCTGACCGGCTTCCAACAATGCATTTTCTTTGGACATTTCCAGCTTCTTCTGATCTGCTGCTGCCATGGCAGCTTCCGCCGCACGCTTTGTCTTCTTCCACTCTTCCAGTACTTCCTCAATACTTGCCTGTGCAGAAGCGACTTCCTCGGCATCTGCCTTTTCACCGGCATGTTTGATTTCTTTTATCTCACTTTGTGTATCATCTGCATTTTCTCTTACTTCTTCTTTTGCAATATCCTGCTTTTGAGTCTCCTGCTCTTCTTTTTCCGATTCTTCCTGTTCCTTCATTAAAGCATGGAAATCTTTTTTCAGGGAACGGTCTACCTGGGCGTTGATTTTTTCCTGATCAAAAGCATGCTCTGCCTCTTCTTCATGCTCGCCATTCAGATATGGAATATCACTGACAATCTTTTTGATATTTTCCATCGTATCGGCAACGGTTTCTTTTTCTGTAGCATTCATGATCTGACGCATGCTTTTCGCCAGTTCTTCCTGCAGCTTGGAAGTATTAAATTTACTTGCCGTTACAGTTGTCTCCGATGCTTCTTCGGATGCGCACTCCGCTGTCTTTACCATCTCTTTGATGACATTTTTCCGCTCTGTACTCTGCGGCAGACTGATCTCCACCATGCCTTTTTTCTCACGGAACTGCTTGTATTTATCCTCCTGTGCCGGAGTCAACGGCTGATACAGACGCTTCAGATCCAGTGCTTTCTCCACGTATTCACCATCGCCGAACCAAAGGATCAGTTCATCGCAGGTTTCCACACACTTGTCCCGCAGTTCTGCCTGTCCGTACAGAACTGCCAACTCATAAGCCCATTTTTCTGTATATTCATGTTCTTTGAGTTCTTCCAGGATTGCAATACGGTCTGTCAGTGGCTGATCTTTCAGACAGCTAATCTCATAAGCCAGCACATAACGCATATTATCTTTCGGTGCAATCTCAAGGAATTCGTTGTAATATTCCTCTGCCTCATCCACATGTTTTGCCTTAATGGCTACCTCTGCCAGCTGGCACACGATATTTCTGCCAATCGGAGAATGATCATATGCCTGCAGCAATACTTCACGGCATGCATCGTATTTGCCTGTTTTTTCATAAATCTCGCCAACCATGCACAGCGTTGTGCTGCTGCGGACCTTTTTCCAATTGATGGTATCTGCCATCTCCGCTGCTGTTAGATAATCTCCTGCTGCGAACAGATTCTGAATCTGCTCCAGTTTCAGTTTATACTCATACTTATCCACCGTTATTCACCTCATGTCTGTATTTTATTGATTTTTCAGATGTTATTTTTTCTTTTTAAAATTGATATGCTTTGTTTTTGACTCTTTTTCTTCTGCTTTTTCTGCAAATTCTTTCTCTGGATCTTTCATCTTCACCTGATTAGTCACGGTATCCACCGTATCAAGCTCGATATATTCCTTCGTCTGCTCCGGCAGCTGCCGTTTTCTCAGCACATGTTCTACCACTCGTTTTATGATATAGTACAGTACCGCAAAAATCGGTACACCAAACAGCATTCCTATTACACCGAAACTTCCGCCGAAAAGCAGAATTGCAAAAATAACCCAGAACGGTGACAGTCCCGTCGTGTTGCCAAGGATTTTCGGTCCGATGACATTTCCGTCCACCTGCTGCAAAATGATAATGTAGATAATGAAGTAAATTCCCTTCATCGGATCTACCAGAAAAATCAGGATTGCACTTGGAATAGCTCCGATATACGGTCCGAAAAACGGAATGACATTTGTCACACCGACAATTACACTGACAAGTGCCACATACGGCATCCGCAAAATTGCCAGACTTGCAAAGCAGATACACCCGATGATCAGGGAATCAATGATCTTTCCGATAAAAAATCCACCAAACACCTCGTCTGCTTTCCGGACAACTTCCATCACTACGTTGCCGTAACGTGGACGGAAAATTGCATAAATGATTTTCTTTAACTGCCCGATAAATTTTTCCTTTGTCATCAGGACATATACGGAAACGATAAATCCAATGATCACATTAAATATAGCTTTCACCACGTTATAGACACCGGTCGTAATACTCGCAATAAAATCAGACTGCTGCAGTACACTCTTGCGCAGCCATTCCTCCAGATATTTGGACGCATCTGCGATAAATGTATCCAGCGGACCGGCCAGTGGGCTGTCCTGTTTTAAGAAGCGGTCTACCCACTCGGTCAGGTTCTGCACTTTTTCATTCATGCTCAGGACAATATCCTCGATACATACGATCAGCTGCGGTATGATCAGCCAGATCAGCACTACAATGATTGTCAGAAATACCGCCATGGCAAACGCTACCGATGCAGCTCGTATTTTCTGACACTGCTTATGTGTCAGTTCTTCTGACTTCTGTCTGCTTTTTTTATATAAAAAACGTTCAAACCATTTCATGATCGGATTGAGCAGATATGCCACGATCAATCCCACAATAATAGCCTGAAGACTTTGAAAAATCTCCTGAAAACCGGAAAATAACCCGTCAAATCTCAATACCACAAAAAAGATTGCGATACACACCATTACCACCAGAATGGCCGTCAGACCAATTGCCAGGTAAGGGCGGATATCCAGATTTACTTTCTTTTTCTCCGGTTGTTTCTGAGTTGCAGTATATTCTTTTTTTGTCTCTTCCTGCATGCTAAAACTGCCTTTCTAAAAATCCGGGAATCCGGTTGCAGACTCCACTGAAAATATGAAATAAGTATACCATACTTTTTCTGTACATAACAGAATTGTTCACAAAAAAATCAAAAGAATCCCGTTTCCAGGATTCTTTTTGACTTTATTCATCAGATATTTTTCAAGTCGAACGCACGTGAGACTTGGTGCGTGATTCTGGTCAGCGAAAGCTGACATATTCTTCTCAGAATCACTGTACTCTACACTTTCGTTTCTTTTCTGTTTGAGGATCTTAATCTCTGTAATAATTGATCAGGCAGCCTTTCAGAATAATGGTTCTCTCATCGTCTGTCAGATCACCCATTTTCAGTGTGAACGATTTTAACCCGCCGTCTTTTACCACGTATGCCTCGATATCTGTCAGCTTGTCCTCAATGGCTTTGCGTACATTCGGGACAAACAGATAATCACCGTTTGCAAATGGCAGGTCTCCTTCCGGAATCAGGAATGGAAGCATACCCCAGTTGATCAGGTTGGAACGGTAACGTTTTGTTGCATATTCATTTGCAATATTCGCCCATCCGCCTAATACTTTCTGACAGGAAGCAGCCTGCTCTCTGGCGGAACCGTCACCCGGTTTTACTGCAAAAATCGTACTTCCGATACCAAAGTTTTCACGGTTCAGATCCGGATATTTTGTCTTGATTGTCTCGATCACCGGTGCAAGTTCCGGTAATGCTTCCGTCGGTTTTTCACCGTTGACTCTTGCTTTCTCTGCCTTCTGTACTTCTTTCGCACGGCCGACATATTCCGGATCCTTTCTGGACAGGGCAAACTCAGCCAGTGCCAGCGGATTGGAACGGTAGGAAGAAGTCTCGCCGGACGGAATCAGCTCATCTGTTGTAGTAACCGGATCGTGGATCTCAGATACTACTTTCAGTACCAGGTTGTCTGTCAGTGCACTCATTGCCGGCCAGTCTTTGATGTTCGGTCCGAATTTCAGTTCCTGATCCGGATCAGCTACACCCTTGCTGTCAAATACACGGTTTTCATAAATTGATTTATCAAAGAAATATTTCGGTCCTGTATATTCTACATCCAGATCCGTTGCCGGTGTCAGATATCCTTTGTTTGCAGCGGTTGCAGCGATGGAACGTGCATCCATCAGTGCTACGGAAGCGATCTGACCGTTCTGCAGTTTGGAGCCTTCCCGGTTCGGGAAGTTTCTCGTTGTATGACGGATACTGAATCCATTGTTGTTCGGTGTATCACCAGCTCCGAAGCATGGTCCACAGAATGCAGTTTTCATGATCGCACCGGTCTCCATGATCTTCGCTGCTGCACCATTTTTTACCAGTTCCATATAAACAGGCATACTTGCCGGATATACACTTAAGGTAAACTCATCCGGTCCGATACTCTTGCCATTCAGAATGTCTGCTGCTGCACAGATGTTTTCAAATCCACCGCCGGCACATCCTGCGATAATACCCTGATCTACATACAGTTTTCCATTGCGGATCTTGTCACGCAGTTTATATTCTACGGCTCCGTCCAGACTTACCAACGCGTTCTTCTCAACCTCTGCCAGAACGTCTTCCAGGTTTGCATTTACTTCTTCAATCGTATATGTATTGCTCGGATGAAATGGCATAGCGATCATTGGTTTGATTTCGCTTAAGTTCACTTCTACACAGCCATCATAATAAGCAACTTTCTCTGGTTTCAGTTCTGCATAATCTGCAGATCTGCCATGGATATCATAAAATTCTCTGATTTTGTCATCCGTTACCCAGATGGAGGACAGGCAGGTGGTCTCTGTGGTCATAACGTCCACGCCGATACGGAAATCAGCACTCAAAGATGCCACACCAGGTCCGACAAACTCCATAACTTTATTATTCACATAACCGTTTTTAAATACGGCACCGATAATTGCCAGAGCCACATCCTGCGGTCCGACACCTTTCATCGGCTCACCGGTCAGATAGATCGCTACCACACCCGGCATTTTGATGTCATATGTTTTGCAGAGCAGCTGTTTTACCAGCTCCGGTCCACCCTCGCCCATTGCCATGGTACCCAGTGCACCATATCTTGTATGAGAATCAGAACCAAGAATCATTTTTCCGCCGCCTGCCAGCATTTCACGGGCAAACTGATGGATGACTGCCTGATGAGGCGGTACATAAATTCCACCATATCGCTTTGCACAGCTCAGACCAAACATATGGTCATCCTCGTTGATGGTTCCACCAACAGCGCATAAACTGTTGTGACAGTTTGTCAGTACATACGGAACCGGAAATTTCTCCAGACCTGATGCACGGGCAGTCTGAATGATACCGACAAAAGTAATGTCATGGGAAGTCAGCTTATCAAATTTAATCTGCAGCTGTTCCATATTTCCGGAAGTATTATGTGCTTTCAAAATACGATATGCCATTGTACCCGTTGCAGCTTCTGCAGCGGTCACTGTTTTTCCTGTTTTTGCCGCAAGACATGCAGCAGCCTCCTGATTATCTTCGATAATCTCCGTTCCATTGAGCAGATATACACCATTCTCATGTAATTTCATGGTTCTGTGCCCTCCTTAGAAAATTCTTTTTTACACTCTCTGTTGTTCTGTCAGTGATTTTGACAATAATTCTTCTCTATTATAATAAGGTGCCTCATAAAAAGCAAGGTTTTTCACTTCAGTCAATTAAAGTTGTAAATCGTACCATTAATGTTATTCCTTACAGCGGAACGTAAGCTTCACCCGGAAGAGATCATCCTCCAGATCAATCTCAAATTTGCCGCCCATAAGTTCCGTCAGCATTTTTGAGATGGAAAGTCCCAGACCGCTTCCTTCGGTACTGCGGGATTCATCTCCCCGCACAAACCGCTCCGCCAGCGTATCTGCATCCACATTCAGCAGTTTTTCAGAAATATTTTTCATGGTAAAGGTTGCCTCATAGCCATCCTTAGCCACCTCCGCATACACCCGTGTGTCCGGCATCGCATACTTTGCTGTATTATTATACAAATTTCCGATGACACGCCACAGCTGTCTTCCATCTGCATAGATCATCACCGCTTCCTTTGGGAATTTACTGATGACATTCAGCCCTTTCTGCTCCAGTTTTTCATTAAATTCACCACCGGTCTGACGCACCAGTTCCACCAGATCAATGTCATCCATCTGCAGTGTAATATTTCCGGAAGAAATACGGGACACATCCAACAGATCTTCCATTAACTGTTTTAAGCGCATCGCTTTCGATTCCAATACTTCTATATAGGATTCCGCACTTGGATTATCGATTTTTTCCCGGCGCAGCAGACCTATATAATTAATGATGGATGTAAGCGGTGTCTTGATATCATGGGAAATATTCGTGATCATATTCGCTTTCATCCGCTCATCCCGTACGCTTTCACCGATGGCATTGGCCAGACCCTCGCCAATATGATTGATGCCTTCCGCCAGCTGATATTCATCGCCCTGATATTCACTCAGATTCAGCTTATAATCAAATTTTCCCTGGGTGATCTGTTCAATACCTTCCAGAATCTTCCTTCGCTGTATCACACGTTGTGAAAAATAGATCAGCGTGAACACCAGGAAGATTGCCAGCAGAATGTATGCCCAGATGTACCCACAGTGAAAAGCCAGATAGGCTATGGCGACATTTGACAGTACAATCCCCCAGATTACCAGAGTCATCCGGTTGCCCAGATAACGGTTATGCATAGTGTCTTTCAAATTGACCAGCAGCCAGTGCAGGTAACTGTTTTCAAAAAATGTATCTGCCTTTACCCGACGCACCAGGCTCAGGTACATGCCCATAAAACAGCAATCCGCTAATACGGCAAAGGTTCCTACTATAACCATACGGCTCATAACACCATAACTCTGGCTGTGCACCCGCATGCCAAGTGCCGTCAGGCAGATACTGAACACAAATAACAACGCAATGGGAAGCTCCGTCCGGATCTTGTCAAAATTCGTCAGATGCACTTCCTTATCTTCACTCCGTTTTGCCGCAGCTACTGTCATATAACACAGTCCGATCAGCCACACCACAATACCGACTGCTGCCAGCACAAGACTCCGCTGCGCCCAGGGATACAATTTATCAAACTCCCGCTTTGCCACAGCCAGATCATCCTCCTGTGGGAATTTCACATCCACCGCTACGATCAGACTGAAGTCGCCTTTCTGCAGTTCGTTATACTGTGCCATGTTCTGATAATAGTTATTTTCCATTCCGCCAATGTTTGTCTCAAAGCGGAACGTTTTGTTGTTATAACTCAGATACCGTCCGTATTTTACCGCCTGATCATAGGCATCTTCCTGCGTTTTGGTTTCTTTCATATTTGTCACATATGTATTATCCCTGAGATCACCCAGCCAGTAATATACATTGGTATTATTCTGGTCATATTTGTTGTTGTAAACTTTGTAATCCGCAATTTTTTCCGGTGATGCGTTCACGGTCTCCGGACGGTTCTCATCAAATACTCCGTCCGTTTCAAACGCTTCCCGCAGATTCAGATAATCCAGCAGCTGCATCATCTGTTTCGAAAACGTCCGCTCAAAATAACCGGATTCCACGAAAGAAGAATTTTGCAGATCCCCCATATTCAGCATATTCTGATTGACACAGGTACTGAACAACACGATACTGACTGAGGCCACCACCGCCGCAATCATCTGCAGACCGATCACAATGGCTTTTGCCAGTGATGAATAGCGCTTTCTGTTCTGTTCCATCGATTACCTCGGTTCTATTTTTTCAATCTTGTATCCAACTCCCCAGACCACTTTCAGATACTGCGGATCCTTTGGATTAATCTCTATTTTTTCTCTGATGTGGCGGATATGTACCGCTACCGTATTGTCCGCTCCGATGGCTTCTTCATTCCATATATTTTCGTAAATCTGATTAATAGAAAATACCTTGCCCTGATTTTTCACCAGAAGCAGTAAAATGTTATATTCAATCGGAGTCAGACGGACTGCCTCTCCATCCACACTGACGGACTTCAGATCGTCATTGATCGCCAGTCCGCCGCTCTGAAATACTTTGCTGGACTCTGCCGCGTTGCCCAGCTTTGTATAACGGCGCATCTGGGAATTGACCCTTGCCACCAGTGCCAGCGGATTAAATGGCTTTGAGACATAATCATCCGCTCCTACATTCAATCCGAGAATCTTGTCTGAATCTGCTGTCTTTGCTGACAGCACGATGATTGGCATATTACTCTCTTCCCGGATTTTTAAGATTGCACGGATTCCGTCCAGACGCGGCATCATTACATCGATGATGACAAGCTGTATCTCTTCCTTGTGAAGTACCTCCAGAGCCTGCACACCATCATACGCCTTAATCACATGATATCCTTCCTGCTGGAGATAAATCTCAATGGAATCTACAATTGCTGTATCATCATCACACACTAATATGTTGTTCAACAAAATCTCTCCTACTCCTTTCCAAAAATCAGATCTTTCAACAGCGAACCTGCATCCCGTTTTTCCTTTTTCCGGGCTGTATTCTGTGCCTGCTCTGCCGCAAATTCATCTGCCAGAACCGCCTGACGGATGGATTCTTCATCCGGAAATTCCGGATTTGGATGCACGCTCTCTCCTCCGGAACCATCCGCTGCATCTGCTGTCTGCTCCTGACCATCCGCTTTTGCGTTCTGACTTTCCCGCCATTTAAAATAAGCTGCATTTGTATTGATCTTAATATCCGGTTTTTCCGCCGGTGCCGGTTCGCACAGTATATCCTCCGGTTTCTTTGTTCCGGAATTTTCAAAATACTGCTCATTCACTTTGATTTCCGGACTGGAAGGCGGTGTGTAGATCATGTTTTTTGCATACTGTACTCCGGTTTCCCGCTCAGCATCCAAATCCCTTTTTTTTCGTGCCCGCTCTTTATTGATATCATCAATAATGGACAGGTATTTCTTTGTGTCCGTCAGATCCGCCAGTTGCCCCTGCAATTCGTTTTCATGTGCCTGCAGCTTGTCCTTCTGTTCCCGCAGATCTTTCCGGAACTGCAAAAACAAATCATTCATGGAATCGTTGGTATGATCCATCAGTTCCCGGATCGCACCGATCATATCTGCCGTATAAATGACAGATGCAGCATACACATCCTCCGCGTTTGCATTGGCCGCCTCAATGATTTCATCCCCTTTTTTACGAAAAGCCCGCTCCGCATTGCTTCTGCTCTGCCGTGTCTGCTCATACTGATCCATCATATCGTAAATCCCCTGATTCAGCCGATCCAACAGATTCAAAAACTGCTTGCGGTCTATGATTACTTTATCCGGGTGTCCATTGTATGTTTCACTTTTTGAAAATGCCACATGGATTTCTTTTAATACCCGCTCTACTTTATCTTGTGGGCTCATAGTTTCCTGTCCTCATTCCTTCTTCTTTTCTACTTGAATTTTTATACTTCGATCAGTTCATACTGGTCAGTACCAAGACCAATCTTGACCGCATGCTCGATGCAGCTTCTCCAGTTTGTATCCGGATGTGTAAAATAGAAATGATCGTGTCCGTGTCCGCAGTCACATTCTCCGTGCTCATGTTTATGCTGCTCTATATTTTCAGCCAGCACACTGTTTGACAATACCGGCTGCTGATTACACAAATCCGCGCAAGCCATGTCCAGAGCCACCGGATCAAAAGATGCCAACATACCAACGTTCGGAATGATCGGGCGGTCATTTTCTGGATGACAGTCACAGTTCGGTGACACATCACAAATCAGTGAAATATGGAAACACGGACGATCCTTGCAGATTGCCAGCGTGTACTCTGCCATTTTGCAGTTTAAGATATCATTGGACTCGGAAAGCCCCGGTGTCACTGCATCTTTCGGACAGACACCAACACATCTGCCGCAGCCCACACATTTATCATGATTGATCTGTGCTTTGCGTTCGTCAATGGTAATGGCATCGTGGGCACATACTCTCGTACACATACCGCAGCCCACACAGAGTCTTTTGTTCACATATGGCTTGCCTGCACTGTGCTGCTCCATTTTTCCTGCCCGGGATCCGCCGCCCATACCGATATTTTTGATGGCACCGCCGAAACCGGTTGACTCATGTCCTTTGAAATGGGTCAGGGAGATCAGGATATCCGCATCCATCAGCGCACGGCCGATCTTTGCCTCTTTGACATACTCGCCCTCCACCGGAACAAGTACCTCATCGGTACCTTTCAGTCCGTCCGCGATGATAACCGGGCAGCCGGTAGCATACGGAGTAAATCCATTCATATATGCAGTCTCCAGATGATCTACCGCATTTTTACGGCTTCCTACATACAGTGTATTACAATCTGTCAGAAACGCTTTTCCACCCTGTTCTTTTACGATATCTGCAATGACTTTTGCATAATTCGGACGCAGAAATGCCAGATTTCCATATTCTCCAAAATGAATTTTGATTGCTGCATAATGATCCTGAAAATCAATGTTTTCGATACCAGCAGTCTTTACCAGCCGTGCCAGCTTCTGCATCAGATTTTCTGTAAAACTTGTTTTAAATGATGTGAAATATACTTTTGATTTTTCCATTGTTCTAACTCCTCGCTTAATAGATGCACTTAGCAATCCGTATAATCAAGTCGAACGCACGTGAGACTTGGTGCGTGATTCTGGTCAGCGAAAGCTGACATATTCTTCTCAGAATCACTGCACATCCTCGCGGAGCGTTTATCTCAGTCGGAGATTGAACTCCCACTGAGAAAGATTTGTTATTACTCACCACTTGCAGAAGTGGGAGTCTCAACTCAGACTGAGATCAATATTTTTTGGGAAGTGACATCCACTTTCAGTTTACCATAATCGCTCTTTTCTTTACAGTTAAAATTTTCTTAACTCCATCCCCATTTGACGTTATCTTCAAGTCGAACGCATGTGAGACCTGGTGCGTAATTCTGGCCAGCGTAAGCTGACATATTCATCTCAGAATCACTGCACCGCTACACCTCAGAAGTATTTCTCGCCAAAAAAGATGTTTTCCTGTATAATGCTATGGAAATCATTTTCAATATTGTTTTAATATGAAACAGAAAGAGAACCCAAATTTATGGAAATCATTCGTACTTATGGAAATATCATAAAAAAATATGCTCCGGATCATCCACTGGCCGCTTTTCGCATGATCAAAGCCGGTCTGGCACTGGAGCAATTTCGCAGCCGGAACCTTGCTGATAAGAAATTGCCAGGTGCTTACCAGTATCTGAACACCTATGCCGTAGGGGAAGTACTGGAAGCACTGAAACATCCGGAAACTTCCGTCTGGGCAAATATTTTTGCCCCGGTGGAGCTGCTGCAATGCTTTGGTCTGCACAGCCTGTCCATCGAATGTCTGTCTTCATTTCTGTCCGGATTTACCATTGAGGACTATTTCCTTGACTATGCGGAAAATGAAGGACTGGCCTCCACACTGTGCTCTTATCACAAAAATTTCATTGGTGCCATCGACAGCGGCATCATCCCGCCGGCGGCCTTTGCGGTCACCACGTCAACCATCTGTGACGGAAACGTCAACACGTTCCGACATCTGTCTGAAAAGCATCATGTACCGTCTTTTCTGCTGGATATCCCACAATGTGATACACCAGATGCGGCAGCATACGTTACCGGGCAATTAAAAGAACTGGTCTCCATGCTGGAGGATACCTTCCACAAAAAATTCCAACCGGAAGAACTGACCGCTGTACTGCAGCGGGAAAATGAATCGAAAGCCTGCTATGAACGGTTTTTAAAGCACATGCAGACCCACCATTATCCGTCCACACTGACACTGCAGATGTATATGCTGTTTGCCTCCCACATGAATATCGGAACACCGGAAATCCTGCATTTTTATCAGCAGATGGAAGCTGAAGCGGCCGCTGCTCCGGAATTTCACGGAACTAATATTCTCTGGGTGCATCTGCTGCCTTACTATCAGGAAACATTACGGGAATACTTCAATCTGTCGGATAATTACCAGATTCAGGCCATTGAGATGAACCTGGATTACCGCACACCACTGAACACGGAACATCCACTGGATGCACTGGCGGAAAAAATGGTTCAGAATATCTACAACGGACCATATGAACGCAAAGCAAAACTGGTATCTGAACTGGCACAGGATCTGCATTCTGACGGTGTCATCAATTTCTGTCACTGGGGCTGCAAGCAGTCCTCCGGCGGAGTCATGCTGTTGAAAGAAGAACTGGACCGGCAAAATATTCCGCTCCTGGTTCTGGACGGCGATGGCATGGATCGCCGCAACAGCCACGACGGTCAGATCCGCACCCGCTTTGAGGCATTTCTCGAAGTACTTCGACAAAGAAAGGAGGAAGCATAATGCTGGCTTATTTTTGCAAATATGTTCCGGAAGAATTATTTCAGGCTTTCGGTACGAACATCACCTGCATGGAACCTCATGTCACAACTTTCACCCAGGCAGATGCCCTGATGCATCCGAATATGTGCTCTTTTTCCAAAGCGGTTCTGGAAGAATTTGAAAAACAGGATTATGACGGAATGATCTTCACCTCCTGTTGTGACAGTTCCCGCCGCCTTTATGATATTCTCCGTCACCTGTTTCCGGACAAATTTTTCTTCTGCCTGGATCTGCCCCGCAAGATCAATGACTTTGCCGTCACGCTTTACACCCGGCAGCTGGAAAAGCTTATTGAGGCTTACACTGCTTTTTCCGGGAAAACATTTTCTGAAGAGAAACTTCTGGAAATCTGCAGGAAACGTGCCACAGAGCAGAAACGTACAAATGTTTCTCGGGATTTTGATGCATCCGCCTGGCGATCAGCAGCTATTGTTGATCATTCACCAGCCCCAACAATTTCAACGAATGACTCGTCCACATCTTCACAGGATGGCAAACTCCACATTGCCCTGGCCGGTGCCCGCCCCGGATCCGAGATTCGGCAACTGATCGCAGATCATCAGGCTAAAGTCATTCTGGATCTGACCTGCACCGGCATTCAGCGCAACTATGACCTGCATGCAGCACAAATCCTCCCCGCCTACGCACATGCCCTGCTGGATCAGCTTCCCTGCATGCGCATGGCTGCAGCCTCCAACCGGCAGAGGATTCTGGAAGCTTATGAAAAACGCATAGACGGCATTATCTATCACACCGTCAAATTCTGTGATATCTACGCCTATGAATATACAAAACTGCACGAGACCTCCGATCTGCCGATTCTGAAAATAGAAACTGATGCCACCGCTCAATGCGCCGGTCAGATTCTGACCCGTCTGGAAGCATTTTTAGAATCCCTTCGTGTAAAAAAAGGAGAAAACATGTTATTTAGAAGCAAACGACAGTCGCCGGAGAGCAAAGGCATTCCCCGGCAGACAGCTGATAACAGTTCAAATAATAAAACTGCAGCCGCAGACCATCCCGCAGCAGCTTCCGCTTCTGCACCGGTCTATGTCATGGGCATTGACAGCGGCTCCACGTCCACCAATGCAGTGATTTTAAACCAGAACAGGGAACTGATCGCATCTGCCGTCATCCGCACCGGTGCCAAAAGCGGCGAAAGTGCACAGCGCATTTTGAAAGAGATTTTAGAAAAAGCCGGACTGCAACGCTCTGACCTGATAAAAATTGTGTCCACCGGTTACGGCCGTGTCAGCATTCCTTTTGCCGATGAAAACGTAACCGAGATCAGCTGTCACGGAAAGGGAGCTCATTATCTGAATCCGCAGATCCGCACCATTCTCGATATCGGAGGACAGGACAGTAAAGCCATCCATCTGAATGAAAAAGGAGATGTCACCGATTTTGTCATGAACGACAAATGTGCAGCCGGAACCGGTCGTTTTCTGGAAATGATGGCACGCACACTGGAAGTTGATATTGAAGATCTTGGAGTGCTGTCTCTGAAGTCCACAGAAAACATCGAAATCAGCAGTATGTGCTCCGTATTTGCAGAATCCGAAGTCATTTCCCTGATCGCGCAGAACAAGGAGACATCAGATATCGCGCACGGCATCCATATGGCTATTGCCGCAAAAGCGATTTCCCTGATGCGCCGCGTCGGACTGGAACCGGGTTATATGATGACCGGTGGCGTCGCCAAGAATCCGGGTGTGGTCAAAGTGCTGGAAGAACAGCTGAAAGCACCGCTTTATATCTCCGGTGAACCGGAGATCGTCGGGGCGCTGGGTGCGGCACTGTATGGTCTGGAACGTGTGCTTTGATTTTCTAGCTTCTTTTGTGGCTAAGTTGTAGATTTTGAAAAAGAGAGCAGGCTGTTTTGTCTCAGTCGCTAGCAATCGCTCCTTGAGAAAAAACAGCCTGCTCTCTTCTATTTACGTTTTATATTTATACTTTTACATGGCAGTTTTTAAAAAATACAATATAGCGTACAGCAAAATAATTAGCTCTTTTCATTTATGCCCTATAACATCAACTACATCATACGATTTTCATAGTCTTGTAATTCGTGGAAAATATTATCAATAAATACAATGTCTTCCTCTATTCGATATAACATAAAATACCGATGTGACAAAAAATTAATACGCCTATACCCAAACATTTGTAAACGTGGATTTTCACATAATTTAAGACTTCCTACCACTTGTGCCAAACTCTTTTTTGTTGCTTCAAAATCATTCAGAACACTTTGTGCTGCCTGAACGTTTTTCTTTTCAAAAAGCAGGTACTGGATAAACCGATCAAAATCCTTTTCTGCATCTGATGTAACAACAACTTTATAACCCATACCGATTCCTCATTTCTGCAATCACATCATCCGCATCACGATAATCACCCTGGTTTGCATGCATACGTGAAATCTCAAGTTTATCCATAAATTCACTTTCAGAAAGAGTCCTATACGGATTAATCGTTTTTTTCTTTATCTCAAAGGGGAATCCGTCATTTGCTATTGCCTGCACCAAAAATATTCTAATCGCAGTTGTAGTGTCCATTCCAAGATCTTTAAACAACATATCTGCTTTTGTTTTTATATCATCATCAACTCTTACCTGTATTGTACTTGCCATTCTATCTACTCCTTTCCAATTTTTCTTAATTATATATCTATATAATATATACTTCAATACATTTGTATTGATTTTGCATCTCATTTGTTCAACAACATTTTTTCAGTCAAAAATTTTTTATCTTTCATATTTATTGTGCATTTGAACATGCAAAAAATTCGGAAGGAGATAAAACCAATGATATTAATTACTATTTTTCTGCAAAAATTCGCAGAAAACTTAACATTCAATGTTATTTTTTATTTGATTAATCGTTACATCTTTAAACAAAAATAGTTATGAAAAAGAAGGAGCTGACACACACCATTCATTGAGTGCCAACTCCTTTTTTCTTACAAGCAAAAATTTAATATCCTATGTTCAGGTCCACTAAACTTCCATATTTTCTTCGTTTAATAACTCTGCCAGCTTATGTATCGTGTTGGACAAGGTCTCATAGCAGATGCCGTAAGTCACCAGCTCCGCCCCATACGGATCCAGAATCTCCAGCTCATCGCCGGTCAGATCTGTCAGCACTTCCACATTCTGTGCACCTTCCATCTCCAACACTTTTTCTTTCGCTGCCTGATCAAAGGTCAGTATCAGCGTCGTATCCCCAAAATCTGTCGGTTCCAGCTGACTGGACATATAATTTTCCAGTGCAATACCGTTGCTGATCATCACAGCCTCCGCTTTCTGATTCAGTGGCTCCGGAAATAATACCACAAATCCCCGTGCCAGTATCTTCACCGGGAAATTCAGATGTTCCCGCTGCAGGATCGCAGCAGCCATCGGTTCCCGACAGATTGCACGTTTCCCCACAAAAATTATCTTCTCGATTCTATCCAAACTTCCACCTCTTTTCAGACTATAAATTGCTCTCTATACTTCAATCACCTGATGTCCGGCTGCCTTCAGCAGACGGTTCATGATCGCATGTCCGATCCGCGGTGTTGCAAAACTTTCTGAGAAAATGACATTGACATCCATCTCGTCAAAATCACGCAGGATTGCATACAGATGCTGTGCGATACTGTCCTCATCCTGACGGCTTCCAATGCTCTCGATCACATCACCGATATACTGTGCCCGGCTTTCATCCGTACAGATGATGCCGACCTTTTCGCCTTTTTTCCGGTATTCTCCGGTCAGTTCATTGATACGCATCACAACAGCCTCTGCCTCACCGGAGACAATGATCAAATTTGCTTTCGGTGCATAATGGCGATACTTCATCCCCGGAGCCTTCGGATGTACATTCGGATCCGTACTTACAAATCCCGGATCGTCCTTTACTGCACCGATCACCTCCGCCAACATATCTTTTGTAATATAACCCGGACGCAGGATCATCGGAATTTCTTCACTCAGATCGATGATCGTAGACTCAATGCCGATACCTACGGCTCCGCCATCCAGGATCATCGGAATCTTGCCGTTGAGATCCTCATAGACATGTTCCGCCAGTGTCGGGCTTGGTCTGCCGGATGTATTCGCGCTCGGTGCAGCGATATAACCGCCACTTTCACGGATCAACGCCAGTGCAGTCGGATGGGATGGCATACGGACAGCCACCGTATCCAGTCCACCGGTGGTCTCATATGGCACCGCTTCGCTTTTCCGGAAGATCATGGTCAGCGGTCCCGGCCAAAATGCATCTGCCAGTGCCTTTGCCTGCGGCGGAATATCCGCAGTGATCTTATCCAACGCCTCAAATTCAGCAATATGTACAATCAATGGATTGTCAGACGGACGCCCTTTTGCTGCATAAATTCTTTTCGCCCCTTCCGGCAGTAATGCGTCTGCTCCCAGTCCATATACCGTTTCTGTCGGAAAACCAACCAGCCCGCCTGTACGGATAATTTCAGCGGCTTCCCGTATAATAGTCATATCCGGATGCTGTGCATCCACTTTTTTTACCTGTGTCAGAATTTTATTTTCCTGATGATCATTTAATGTACTCATAGGAAACAGTATACCACAAAAGATTTTACTTGTCAGCACCTGTCACCTGCGAGTATACTCTAGGTATGCTCGTACACAAAAGAGAAGTGTAACGCGCGTCTGAATTAATTTTTTAAAGAAAGAATGAGGGTTTTGAAATGGCTATTACAAAAAGTTCTTTTGGAATCACAAATGACGGCGAAGAAGCGTTTCTTTATCGTCTGGAAAACACATCCGGTGCTTATGTGACCATTACCAGCTTCGGTTGCCGCATTGTCAGCATCTGCGTACCGGACAGAGAGGGCGAATTACGTGATGTCTGCCTTGGCTATGACACACTTGCAGAATATGAAAAGGACACCGCAAGCTTTGGTGCCGTAGTAGGAAGACATGCAAACCGCATTGAAAAAGGTGTCTTTATTTTAAATGATAAAACTTATCACCTTGCCGTCAACAATGGACCAAACCATCTGCATGGTGGTATCCGTGGTTTCCATTATTACAACTGGGAATCCGCACAGTCCGGCAATTCTGTCCGTTTTACCCGTGTCTCACCGGACGGTGAAGAAGGTTATCCGGGGACACTGACCATGAGCGTCACTTATTCCTGGAGTGAAGATAATGAACTTTCCATTTCCTACGAAGCATCCAGTGACCAGGATACCGTATTCAACACAACCAACCATTCCTATTTTAATTTAAATGGTGAAGCATCCGGTTCTGTGTTGGAACATCTTCTGATGATCAATGCAGATTCATTCACTGAGACGGACGAGAATGATCTCACCACCGGCGTGATCACCGATGTAACCGGTACACCATTTGATTTCCGAACACCAAAACCGATCGGGCAGGATATCTTTGCCGCGCATCCGCAGCTAAAATATTCCAAAACATACGATCACAACTTTGTATTAAACGGCAGTGGTTTAAAAGAGGCTGCCACTTTATATGCAAAGGAATCCGGCATCCGTCTGACCTGCTTTACGGATCAGCCTGGGGTACAGTTGTATGTACCGGCGCAGTCTCCTGCTGAGCATGGTAAAAACGGCATTGCTTACCCGGCTTACGGAAGTGCATGCCTGGAGACACAGCATTTTCCGAATGCAACCAGCCACCCGAATTTCCCTTCTGTTATTTTGAAAGCAGGGGATACCTTTAAATCAAAAACATTATTTCATTTTTCCGTAACATCTTCCAAACGATAAGGAGTGATTTTTGATGTCAATGGAACATTATCGTGCTGCCCAAAAGGCAGGAAAAAAAGACTTGCAAACACGGACTTCACAGAAACTTCCTGTTGAAATGCCTGCTCTGGATGCTATTCTGGAACATGTAGACATCAGTGGTGAAGTCCCTCTCGGACTGGTAGATATTCCTACAGAACTCATTGTCGGTACAAAGACCTGTGGGCGCGCTTCTTCTTTTGCGCCCAACTTTATGCCGATCCTTGGAGAAAACACAGAGTTTGCGGCTAAATGGTCTTCCCTGTGTGATGCACACTTAAAGGAAGGTATCCGTGATCCTATCGTGGCATACGAATACATGAATCATTATTATATCCAGGAGGGCAACAAGCGTGTCAGTGTCCTGAAATATTTTGATGCCATCAGCATTCCGGGCTATGTGACCCGCATCATTCCTGCCCGTGAGGATACACCGGAAAGCCGTATTTACTACGAATTTCTTGATTTTTACAATGCCACAAATATCAACTACTTGTTTTTCAGCAAGGAAGGCTCCTATGCACATCTTGCCTTTCACCTTGGCCACCGCCGATATGAACGCTGGAGCATGGATGACCGGATTCTGTTCCGCTCCTGCTACAACCGCTTTGCTGACGCTTTCAAGGAACTTGGCGGTGACAAACTGAACATGACTACCGGCGACGCACTGCTCATCTATCTGGATCTGTTCGATTACAGCCAGCTGGTGGATGAGACACCTTCCGCGATCAAGGAAAACCTGCGGAAAATGTGGGCGGAATTTGAGCTGAAAAATGCCCAGGAAAAACCTTCCGTCAAATTTGATCCGGCACCGGAACAAAAGAAGAATATCCTGGCCAAATTTCTGACAGCCTCTGAGGAAGAAAATGTCACACACATTGCATTTATCAACAAGAAAACACCGGAGACCTCCAGCTGGACATATGCCCATGAACTTGGACGACTCTATTTGAAAGATGCGTTCCATGGCCGTGTACGCACGAAAGCCTACGACAATATTTCTGATACCGAAGATGCTGTGGCAGCTATCGAACAGGCCATTGCAGACGGAAATGAAATGATTTTCACCACCTCACCGGAATTTTTAAGTGCCAGCCTGCGGGTAGCAGTTAACCATCCGGAAATCAAGATCCTAAACTGTTCCCTGAATGCCTCCCACAAATATATCCGTACTTATTATGGACGAATGTATGAGGCAAAATTTCTCATCGGCGTTCTGGCCGGTGTGATGACAGACACGAACAAAATCGGTTATATTGCAGATTATCCGATCTTCGGCATGACAGCCAATATCAACGCGTTTGCCCTGGGTGTCAAAATGGTCAATCCAAAAGCAAAAATTTATCTGGAATGGTCCACGCTGAAGGAAAATGAACATATTGATCTCACTGCAAAGTTATATTCCATGGGTGCAACGTATATCTCCCATCAGGATATGATCATTCCACGAAAAATCTCCCGCCAGTTCGGACTGTTCCGGGTCAATGGTGAAACACCGGTAAACCTGGCATTTCCTGCATGGAACTGGGGAAAATATTATGAACGTATCATCCGTAATGTGCAGAACGGTATCTGGAATACAGAGGAAAAATCTGATGCAAACAAAGCACTTCACTACTGGTGGGGCATGTCCGCAGATGTCATTGATGTAATCTGGTCTTCCGCAGTCCCTGACGAAACCCGCCATCTGCTGGATACATTGCGCAATGCCATCCGGAATTACGATTTCAACCCATTTGATGGAATCCTTCATGCACAACAGGGACTGATTTCAAAGGATGCCAATCACGCACTGACTCCACGGGAAATCATTTCCATTGACTGGCTGCTCGATAACATCATTGGCCGGATTCCGACTGCCAACGAGCTGCGGGAAGATGCACAGAATGTGGTACGTCAGGAAGGCATTCGCAAGGAGGAACCTACGACATGAGAATTTTAGCTGTTTCAGACACAGAATCCACAGCACTTTGGGATCACTATAACAGTAATAAGATCACCAATACCGATCTCATCCTCTCCTGCGGGGATTTGAATCCGCAATACCTGTCCTTTCTTGTCAGCTGCACGAATCTCCCGCTGCTGTATGTGCACGGCAACCATGACGAGAAATATGATCAGACACCACCGGAAGGATGCATCTGCATTGATGATAAAATATATGTACACGAGGGCATCCGCATCCTCGGACTGGGTGGATGCATGCCCTACAAACCGGGAAAATATATGTATACAGAGAAAGAAATGAAACGACGCCTGTTACATATCAAACATCAGCTGATCTTCTACCGGGGCTTTGATATCCTGCTGACCCATGCGCCTGCACAGGGATTGGGAGACGGCGATGATCATGCTCATCAGGGATATCAGACATTTCTGGGGCTGCTGGACAAGTATCAGCCCAAATATATGGTACATGGACATATGCATCTGCAGTATGATCATTCCCTGCATCGCACTATGCAGTATAACAATACCCAGATCATCAATGCGTATGAGAAACACTCCTGGGAATATTAGGGTATTGGCTGAAACTTTAATATCTTAATACGAAAATGAAAATTTCTGTCAGGTCGCTAGACGTTCACTGCCCCTGACAGAACTTTTATTAATGCTCCACCAGATACGCGCAGATCCCCTTCTGCAAGGCTTCCACCAGTTTTTCCTGGTATGCGGCACTTATCAGAAGGCTTTCTTCTTCCGGGTTTGAGAGGAAGCCGCATTCCACGATCACCGTCGGTGCGGAAGTATTTTTCAGAATATAATAACCGGAGTTTGCTTTTGCCACTCGATGATTCTGTGGATCCACATTGTCGATCAGACTCTTTTGCAATAGTTCCGCAAGCATTTTTCCTTCTTTCGATCCTTCGTAATAAAACACCTGCGCTCCTTTTACAGAACTGTCTGTGTAGCTATTCTGATGGATACTGATCACTGCATCCGGCTGTTCGGAATTCATCTTTGCTACACGCTGCTTCATGTCCGATATTTTTTCATTTGTTGCATTCGCATCTGCCAGATTCCGATCATCGGTCCGGGTCATGATGACCCGGATATTCTGCCTCTCAAGGTGCTTCTTCAACTTCAAAGCGATCGTCAGATTGACTTCTTTTTCCTTTGTTCCCGCGACACCGATCTTCCCCGGATCGTTTCCGCCATGTCCGCTGTCTATACATACCGTATATTCTGCCCGTTCCGCCTTCTTTGTCATAACTGCGAACTGTGCCGACCCGGACATGCGGATTCCCGCAATCACCAGCACGGTCAATAAAATTCCTATGCTAATCTTTCTTTTCAAAAAAACCCCGAATACCTGTAATCTTACTTACAATGTATTCGGGGAATCTTTCATCTATACACATCTTCGCAAACTGGCTTCCTGTCAAATACACACTAGAATTCTTACTGCTGCATTGCTTCCGCGATCGTATCCCAAATGGTATTTTTTTCATATCCAAGCTTCCAGAAGGATGCGCCTGCCAGATGATTCTCTTTCATCACATTCAGTTTTTCTCCGATGGATTTCTGATCCTCCACCCAGATTTTGTAGGTTTTTCCATCATACTGATACTCTGCGTAATACTGTCCACAGTCTTCCAGCCATTCCAGATTGACACCGTTTGCTGCCACGCGGCTGTCCACTTCGCTCATACTTACCGCTTCACTGCTGATCGAATAACCTCTTAATGCATCTTCCTCACTGATTTCCGCATCCGTACCTTCAGCCACCGGTGTCAGCTCCCAGACTCTGGTGTAGAACGGCACACCAAGGATCACCTGCTCTGCCGGAACTTCCTCCAGCGTATCCTTGATTCCCTGCTCTACAAATCCGATGGATGCCACGGAACCTTCCTCTGATCCGTTATAATGCTCATCATATGCCATCACAACGATATAATCTGCAAACACAGCCTGTTCTTCCCTGTCATAATAGGCGTTATAAGCTGCCGGTACATAATTGTCCACAGACAGCACCAGATCATTATTTTCACACTTGATGGACAGTTCGCGGATAAACTCCAGATATCCGTCCGCTGCCTCTGCCGGAAGCAGTTCAAAGTCCAGATTGATGCCATCCAGATCGTATTTTATTGCCTCTGCCACCAGATTATTGACCAGATTATCTCTGCTGGATGTCAGACTAAACACACTGGTATCGTCCACATCCTGGTTTTCCAGATTGCTGACCAGTCCCCAGACTTCTATCCCCTGCTGATGACAGTAATTTACATAATCCTGGCTACACAGAGACATAATACCGCCATTGTTGTCATTCAGATAAAACCAGGTCGGTGAGATCACATTCACACCCTTGGTCTTGCCAAGCACCGCTGCTACATTTGCATTCGCGGCCTGCGTCGTTACCTGATGCCATGCCATATTGATCCGTGATTCACGACTGATATGGGAAAATACCGGCTCCGTAAAATTATGATCATACAGCACATCCTGTTCTCCGCCTATGGTCTTGGATTTTACATAACCGATAAATCCGTCCTGGCTGCATACCTTGCTCCAGGAGCCGGCAGTATCCAGTACAGTCACCAGATCGCCTTTCTTCACTTCTGTCAGGATAGGACTCTTCACGCCGCCCTTCTGCCGGATCTGAGTCTTTTTCTTAATGCTCTGATATGTCACATCATCCCAATGATCCGAGATCACAACACGATTCGGATCCTCATAGGATTCATAATGGATATCCGTATATTTTTGTACAAAGCTCATGGACAGATACATCTCACCGTCCCGCACCAAAGCGATCACGTGATCTGCTGTCTGCGCCGCCTTCCCCAGCAGATAGGACGCTGTATCCGGTGTCACATTGATAAGTCCTTCCGGCGTAACATAACGCAGCACCTGCTCTGTCGCATCCCAGTAAAACCGTTTGTTCAGATATTTGTGTACAATCCGGTAATCCATATACACTTCATCATTCTGCAGGATTGCTTTCTGCTCCATCTTTTCATTGTCGAAAACGACAAACATTTCGTCCTCCTGCTCCAGTTTGTAATACTTGCTGTAATCTGTAACTTCCTTGGAAGCCGAATATTTTTTCAAAAAAGTGGTCAGTCCGATGATCGCGATCACCACAATGATCAGCAGCGCCACTGCCATCACCAGAATTGCTTTCTGTCTCTTTCTATTGTGCGCCTGTCTCTGCGAAGCCATTGCTTCCTCCTTTTCTTCTGCATATATTACCAGATTTCCTCCGAAAAAGTTTCGGAATATGTCTGCCTGTTACAAAGTCTTTGCAATCAGTATACATGAAAAAAAAAGGCGATGCAACCTTTCTGACCCAGACTTATTTAAGTCGAACGCTCGTGAGACTTGGTGCGTGATTCTGGGCAGCGTAAACTGACATATTCATCTCAGAATCACTGCACATTCTCGCGGAGCGTTTATCTCAGTCGGAGATTGAACTCCCACTGAGAATGATTTGCTATTACTCTCCACTTGCAAAAGTGGGAGTGTCAACTCAGACTGAGATAAATGCTTTAGTTTTCCCTCCACGGGTTCGATATAGCACTCAAAAAGTCCACTGTTTTATGGTAACATGCGCCTTTTTTCCTGTTTTGCAGGGTTTTCCGGTATTTGAGAAATCCTGCTTTTTATTTTTTTGTAATTTTGTCAAATCTCACTTGGGACAGTGCACCCTGCCGGAACACATAATCCCTCATATAATTCGTGTCTTCCCGGACACACATGACCTCTGACACTTCCACAGAACTGCTGGGAAACCCCTCCAGCCAGATAGAAATGCCTTGTTGTTCATAATTTTGGAGTTCGATCAGAAGAGTCTGTCCGGAATCTGCATATCTTTGCTGCATAAAAATACCTCTTCTCTGACCTGTGCGGAAGTAAGTCGTGATATACAAATCCGCCAATTATTCTTTCACTTGATTTTACCGGTCTTGCTGTGTGTGAATGCACTGTCCTGCCCCTGGAACGCCACCGGCTCTGATACTGTCTTCGTCTTTATCTTTCCTTTTACCTCCGTATTTTTTAGTACCTGCAAAACCTGCAGGATTTTTTCTTCCACCGGCTTTTGCTCTGCATGCAGCTCAGTGCCGTACATTCCCCCTTTCCTCGATTGTCAGTTCTGTGATTTTCACATATACTAACAAAAACTGTTCTGAAAGAGTCCTCCGGTACAGACAGCGTTTTTTCCTGCAGATATCAGGCTGTATGGTCAGATAATCCAACGAAAACTATGATATTCCTGCCTGTAATCTGCCCATAACAAAAACAGCAAAAATCTGCCTCTCAAACTATTTTCTACACAAATTCTGGAAAAACTTAGAAAGGTGTATCACCTTAGATCGATCAACGGGAAAATCCCTCTGCAACAGCTGCATCTTTTAATGTACAGAATTGTACGATGCATTGACTTTAAGAAAAACTGCCGCACTATGTGGTCTCTCTGTCCGTATACACGGATAACTCATGTAATATATATACCACATGTATATTAAAAATTCAACTGTTTTCGTCGTTTTTATATATTTTTATATCTTTGGATACATTATGATGAAGGGAGCACCTTTTTTTATGAGCAAACGTAGCAGCGTAAACATTTGCCTTCTTGAACCAAGATAAATCTGGCAGTAATTTCATAGATTGTTTATGAATGGATGCTTGACGAAAAACACAAGATTATATATACTTTTCTAACAGGTAAAAGGAAGTGATAGCATGAAAATTGAAAAAATGAACGATCATCAGATTCGCTGCACACTTACCAGCGAAGATCTGGCTACACGCAATATAAAATTAAGTGAACTCGCCTATGGCTCAGAAAAGACCCGCGCTTTATTCCGGGATATGATGCAGCAGGCTGCCATGGATTTTGGATTTGAGGCAGAGGATATTCCATTAATGGTAGAAGCCATTCCGCTTTCCTCTGAAAAAATTGTTGTCATCATCACAAAAGTAGAATCTCCGGATGAACTGGATACACGATTCTCAAACTTTACGCAATTTGAGACCGAGGAAGATGAATCAGACGACGGTCTTCCGCTTGATCTGGATGCCGATTCCATTGATACATCCGATGTTGATGACACTGCAACGCAGTTTCTGCAGCTTCTGCAGCGTCTGAGACAGGAACAGAATGCTTCCAAAACAGAAGAAAAAGAAACGACAGAAACAGACAGAGAACTGCCATCCAATCTGGTCCGCATGTTCACCTGTGCTGATCTCGATGCCATTATTCTGGCTGCTGAGGCACTGCATGGTTTTTATCAGGGCAAAAATACATTATACAAAAATCCTCAGGAACACACCTATCATCTGATCGTACATCAGAGTCAGCATACGATTTCTGAGTTTAACCGTGTAATCAACCTGATCTGTTCCTATCTGAAACCACAGAAATATACGGCAGGACTTCAAGCTTTTTATGAGGAACATTTCCAGAAGATCATCCGCGGAAATGCTTTACAGCAGCTTGGCAAGATTACTTGATAATATTGTAAATCGACAGGACCTACAGGAAATTGACAGCAATTTTCTGTATACAAACAAAAAGAATGGCTCTTATCAGAACCATTCTTTTTTTAAATTATTTCAAGCCGAACGCAGCCTTATGCTACAACATCATTGAGGCGGTCTACTAATTCCTGCGGCTCAATGCCATGCACCATAGCAGCCTGCTCGATTGTCTCCATCTGGGAAGACGGGCAGCCCAGGCAATGCATACCAATACCGAATAATACTTCTGCAATGCTGTCGATATGCTCCTGATCACGTAATAATTCACCGATCATGGTGTCTTTGGTAATCTGTGCCATTCTATTGTACCTCCTTATTTTTTACTAAGCGTAGTATAATACGTTTCTGTAAAATATGCAATGATTATTTACCCTCCGATCTGTGACATCTTCCGGGTATCCGCATCTGCCGGTCCGATTCCCGGCAAATGCAGTCCATCTTCTGTAAAATGATGTTCCTTTGGTTTTCGCTCAATCACCTTTGTAACAGCCTCCGCAATCTCCTCATCGGAACAACCACCCCGCAGCATAGCTCTCAGGTCCAGTCCTTCCCCGGAATACAGACACAATTTCAAAAATCCTTCTGATGTCAGCCGGATCCGATTGCATGTATTGCAAAATTTCTCATGAATTGCTCCGATCACACCGATTTCCCCTGCAAAACCAGGTGCACTGTAATATACAGCCGGACCATTTCCCAGCGATTTTTCCAGACGATAGGCATCCGGATATGCTTCAAAAAATTGCCGCAGAATCTCATCCGACGGAACTGATTTATAGGTCTTTCCATATCCGATAGGCATCATCTCAATAAAACGTACTGCAATCTGTTTCCTCTTCGCCCAGGAAAAGAATTCTGACAATTCATCCGTATTTTCCCCCTCGATTGGAACACAGTTTAGTTTTAACGGAATTCCGCTTTTGTATGCATCCTGAATTCCGGCAAGCACCATCTCATAAGCATCTTTTCCGGTCAGATGCTCATACCGTGCCCTCTGAAATGTGTCCAGACTGACATTCACCGCATCCACGCCTGCTTCCAGAAGCTTCGGCAGCATGGACTGCAGTAAAATCCCATTGGTTGTCAGCGTCACCATCTCAATGCCCGGTATTTCCTTAATCTCACGGATCAGATCCGTACATCCGTGCCGCACCAACGGCTCCCCACCGGTAATCTTTACCTTTGTAATCCCCCGCTGCGCCAGAATCTGCACAATCTGTGTAATTTCCTCGTAACGTAAAATCTTGTCATGTCCGACAAATGAAATATCCTCCGGCATGCAATATCTGCATCTCAGATTACAGCGGTCCGTAATGGATATTCTGATATAATCAATATTTCTATTGTAATGATCCGTAATCATACATCCTCTCCTTTCCACTGAATCCATATCTTCAGCCATCAGTTGTCCTGCGTTCAGAACAACAGTTCCACCTGCATCCCAGCCACGTTCTTATATACAGAAGGATTTGCACTTTCTTTTCCACAGTACACACGGAATGGCGTTGTACCCCTGATTGGTACAAACCGTCTTTCTGCATCCTCCCACAGACTGGTATCACCAGGTTCCGCTCCTGTCTGCGTCCGCTGATCCTGTTCATAAGCCAGGATAAAACGATACGCCGAAAGTTCGTCCGCTGAAAGCACAATTTTTTCCTTGTAATTGTCATTGGTAAAAATCTGAAACAACACCGATCCGTTTTCAATCTCCTCACGGTCCGGAATCTGCGGCAAAAACTCCAGCAAGTTCAATAACAGCCATCCATGTGCCGTTACCTTGCGCTGTCCGCCCCGGCCGTTGTTCATATTATGATTATAATAACAATATTCTTCCTCAGATGCAACATCACCGTATGCAGATTGGAGTTCTGCAAAGCTGTAATACCAGGTTGCCAATTCCTGACCCTGTCGTCGGATCCGGATGTAAAAATCACTATCCTTTACCGTTGTCTGCGGCACACGTTTTTCACACCGGGAAACTATCGGCTCCAATTCGCCAGCCACGATACCTGCAAAATCTTCTGAAACCGTAGTTCCATCATAATATCCGATCCTTTTATATGTTTCATCCAGCAAAAACAGCCATATCGCATCCGTTACGTTTCCGATGGTTTCTCCCGCATGATCCACTGCACGCAGCTGATCCATATATTCCGGCGCACACTCTGCCTGCTCCTCCCAGAAGGATCGCGTCAGCCGGATTGCCGGAGCCTTTTGATGACTTCCGTCTGCATACTTCAATTCCATCCAGTATATGGTTCCTGCCTCCGCTCTATTTAATTCAAAAAAACTGCCCAGTGAAAAATAGCGGTTACAACGCAGTCCGTTTCCACGCACCCAGAATCCCTGCTCCTGACTTCCTGCCACCAGCATACGGATTCCTTTCGAAAAATAGTCTTTGTTTTTGTCATCCAGTCCCTGCTGTCCAAACATAATTGTGGGATGCGGATAGTATTTCACTGGTATACCGTTTTTATAGAAAGAAATAAAAGCCTCACGTGGCTCCCGTCCCTCTGACATCCCCTCTCTCAGTTTCGGGAAATAATACCTTTTTGACTTCAGTTCTGTCACAATTGATTCAAACCCATCTACACTTTTCAGACGAATTTCCTCGGTATCTGTCACACATGCAGCATCCAGATAGTTCTGCAGCGGGAAACCACGCCCTTCCTCAATATCCTTGCTTTCCGCATCTTCATGATTATCATAAACAGAAAAACGGCAGCACTTATTTTTTTCCTGTCGCTCCAGTTCCTCGCAGGTATACAACACATTCCGTCCGGCTGCACTTCCGCTGATAAATAAGCCTGCCTGATCTGTCTCCTGTAAAATCGTAACACTTTTGATCTCCATTTTTCATACCCCTATGACACATATTCTTTACATGTTTTGTATTTTTTATCATACAATAAAGCACTGGTAAAATGCAAGTCTTACGACCATATTTCATATTACTTTTCACGCCATCTGCGTAAACACGTTTCCCTTGGGCCGGATCGTAAATTCCATCTCTTTTCCCGTCACCGGATGTATAAAAGCAATCCGGCAGGAACACAGCGCCACCGGACAGTATCTGCCAGCAACTGCTTCTCTTCCGTATTTTGTATCGCCCATCAACGGATATCCCGCATGTGCAAACTGTACCCGGATCTGATGATGCCGCCCGGTGTGAAGCCAGATATGCACCAGCGCTTTCTGCTGCTCCTCATCCGTCTGCTCCACCTGATAACGCAATTTTGCGTCCTTTGCCTGTGGTGTCCCCGGCTCTACCACCTGTGAAGTGTTTGTACGTCCGTTCCGCAGCAGCCAGTCACAGAGTTCTCCTTCTGACGGCTGCGGAATGCCTTCTGTCACTGCCAGATATTCTTTTTCCATACTTCGGCTGCTCACCTGAACTGACAGCTTCGCCGCTGCCTGCTTTGTCTTGGCAAACACCATCACACCTTCCACCGGCTGGTCCAGACGGTGGATCAGACCGATATAAGGCTCCTCTTTCTTTTTCGCCCGATAATTCTTCAGCAGACTCACCATATCTGCCTGTCCGGCCCGGGCAGTCTGAACCGCCACACCGGCCTCCTTGCGGCAGACAATGACTGCGTCATCCTCAAAAATAATTTCCGGTTGTTTTACTCTCATCTTCCATGTATTCCTATCTTTTTTCTGATAAACAGAACGGACAGTATCTACCCCTGTTTTTGTAAATCTGTCCGTCCCAATATACATTATTCTTTACAATTTGAATCTGTATCCAACACCCCAGATTGTCTCAATATACTGTGGTTTTGCAGTGTTGAACTCAATTTTTTCACGGATCTTCTTGATATGGACAGTAACGGTTGCAATATCACCGATGGATTCCATATCCCAGATTTTGGAAAACAGTTCATCTTTGGTAAATACATGGTTCGGATTCTCTGCCAGAAATGTCAGCAGGTCAAACTCTTTCGTAGTAAACTGTTTTTCTTCTTCGTTGACCCATACACGACGGGCAGTTTTATCAATACGGATGCCACGGATCTCAATGATATCATTTTTCTGTGCCGTACTGCCGATCAGGCGTTCATACCGTGCCAGATGTGCTTTTACCCGGGCAACCAGTTCGCTCGGCGAAAATGGCTTTGTGATATAATCATCCGCACCAAGTCCGAGTCCGCGGATTTTATCAATATCATCTTTTTTCGCAGAAACCATCAGCACCGGTGTGTTTTTTTTCTCACGTATTTTTCGACAAATTTCAAATCCGTCTGTCCCCGGCAGCATGAGGTCCAGGATAAACATATCAAAATCTTCATTCAGCGCCCGCTCCATACCGCTGGTTCCGTCATTCTCTATCTCCACATCAAAGCCGCTCAGCTCCAGATAATCTTTCTCCAGATCTGCGATTGCCTCTTCATCTTCTACTATTAAAATCTTACTCATTTGGTACCTCCTGATATTTTCGAATGACAAAGTACATAGTTGTACCTGTCTTTTCTTTACTTGTCGCCCAGATTTTTCCACCGTGATCCTCAATAATCTTCTTTACGATAGACAGACCGATACCGCTGCCTCCGGTGGAAGAATTTCTCGAAGAATCCGTCCGGTAAAAACGGTCAAAAATATACGGCAGATCACGGGCCGAAATGCCTTTTCCATTATCCTCGATCTCAACCTGGATAAAATCACCTACATCTTTGATCCGGACATTGATCTGTCCCTTCTGCTTGTCCATATATTTGATCGCATTTGTCACGATGTTGTTAACCACACGCATCAGCTGCTCCGGATCTGCAATGATCACAATATTCTCATCCGCATAATTAAAATAAGTCAGACCAATACCCCTGGTCTCCAGATCCAGACCAATTTCCTCGATACAGTCATTGAAATAATCTGACACATTGATCTTCTTGAAATTGTATGGGATACGGTTTGTATCAATTTTCGAATACAGCGTCAGTTCGTTCAACAGACGATCCATCTCATTTGCTTTATTATAAATCGTGCGGATGTAACGCTCCTGTTTCTCCGGTGTATCTGCCACACCATCCAGAATACCTTCGGAATATCCTTTCACCGCTGTGATCGGAGTCTTCAGGTCATGGGCGATATTACTGATCAATGCACGGTTTTCCTTCTCAGCTGCCATCTTCTCTTCCGTCGATTCCTTCAGCCGCTTACGCATATCCTCAAAATTCCGGCACAGATCTCCCATCTCATCCGGTTCATCATAGTCAATGGTAAAATCCAGATTTCCTTCTTTGATATTTTTTGTGGCAACCTGAAGCTTTTTAATCGGAACCATCGTTCCCCGATAGATCCAGATTGTCATCACCCCGGCAGTCAATGCAAGGATCAGAAGTACCGACAAACCAATGTCTATCATCAGTTTCTTAATCTCCGGCTGTATACTCTCTGATGATGTAATGATATAGACACTGCATTGATCTCCCCTGCTGCTTTCAAAGTCAACCTGTTTTAGCAGCGACTGCGCATCATTGTCCACATAATATGCCGCACCTGTGCTGCTGTCACCCTCGCCATAGGAAGGGAGCTGTTTTTCCCACTGCTCGTCACTGATGCTTGAATCTCCATGATATCCATTGTAAACCAGAATTCCGTTTTTGCAAAAAATCAGATAAGAGCTCTTCTCCTGCAGTTTTGTATTTACTTCCGTCAGATAACTGACAGATTCGAGTTTTTCCGGATCTGCTTTTGCCTGTTTGCAGATCTCATCATATTCCGTTTTCGTATAGCGGCTCATCAGCTGCAGGGAATTCGACAATACCCCCTGGGTATCCGATGCCTCCAGACCATAATTTTTCTGGATCGCCTTTGTCTGTATCCGGTATAATCCGAGAATTGCCGCTCCGGCCAATGCGATCGGCAAAATGATAATAATGCAAAATGCAACCATCAAACGTGTTTTCAGTTTCATCGTATTCTCCACCTCTGCAGTCTTTCATGAATATCTATTACGTACTCTATTTTCATTCATATAGCACTGCTCATTGCTTTTTTCATTATAACACGGATATTCGATGATTTACATTCTGCAATCGTAAACTTTTTATAAAATGACTTGGAAAGGACAGCCTTCACGTATCATACTGATACAAAAGGCTGCCCTTTCTACTGTCTATGTAAGATCTGTTCTATACTGTCTGCTGCATGTATTGTTCTCAGAATCACAGACTGATTAACCAAGTACTACCGGGTTATAAACTGCATTGTAATAAAGCATAAAAAATCCACAATAATCATCTACGCTGAAGCTGTCACCCTCATATTCCATACCAGAAAATACCTGACCATATGTGTTACCATATGCACTTTTCTGATTTACGGCAAATCCGGTAATCGTATAACTGTCATCAATAATATTCAGATAATGTCCTACATTCGCATAATTGCCCTGATCGAAGTCCGCTTTTTCCTGTGTATACCATCCGTCAAACGGATCCCAGAAGGAAGGTCCCCATGCAAGGTTCTCTCCAACGTTAAAGACTCCGATATGATCCATCGCATATGCAGATGCATTGGTATCATACTCTGCAATTGCCATCAGGCTATTTGATATTTTTAGTTCCTGAAGACCATGAGCCTTTCTCAGCTCATTGCACTCTAAGATTCCGTAAAGCGCCTGTCTCATATTCTCCAGAGATGTCGCATCATCTGCTGCTCCTATGACCGTATACTGATCATAAGCATAACCACATTTAAACAGGCCGCTAATCGTCGGATTGATCAGCTCCAGAAATCCCACACTGCCTTTTCCGATCTGTTCATCTATACAGAAAGCCTCTCCATCCAGAACGAGATAAGTACTTCCCAGATATTTCACGCCACCGTCGTAGCCAAAGTTGACCTTGCCGCCCCAGATACACCAGTTTCCTGAACTGTTAGATGCGATTCCGTTAAAATCAAAGTCTACTTTGCCACCACGGATGCAGAACCAGCCTGCATCATTGCACTCAACACTGTTACAGTTGAAATCAACCTGACCGTTGACGATTCTCCACCAGCCATACTCATTCGGAGCAATTCCGGTATAAGAATAGTCCACCTGACCATTCCGCACATACCACCAGCCATATTCACTGTCTACCACGCCGGTACAGCCAAAATCAACTGCTCCGTTTACAATACGCCAGCATCCAGCATCATTGAATCCGAGCCCTGTATAAGAAAAATCAACCTGACCGTTTCTGAGATAAAACCAGCCATATTCATTTGACTCAACGCTGTTGCAGGTAAAATCAACCTGACCGTTGACGATTCTCCACCAACCATACTCATTCGGTGCAATTCCTGTGTAAGAATAGTCTACGTGACCGTCACGGACATACCACCAGCCATACTCACTGTCTACCACACTGGTACAGCCAAAATCCACGGCTCCATCCACGATTCTCCAGCAGCCTGCATCATTAAAGCCAAGTCCGGTATAGGAGAAATCAACTTCTCCGTTTTTGACGTACCACCAGCCATAGTCATTATCTGTCACACCGATGTAATCCTTATCCACTTCGCCTTTTTCATTTGCATAATACCATGTTGTACGACCATCCACAGTGATATATTTCAGCGAATAAACATCCTCCTGTTCATCCGCTTTTCCGGAGTCATCCACATCATCCTTCGTGTTTCCGGCACTCATAACTTCAGCATTTACAGCTTCTTCATTCGTTACTTCATTCTGTGCCGCGTACACCGGAGTCATCGCCGGTGCTGCGATACCTGCCGCAGTAACGACAGCACACAATACGGCAAGCAGTCTTCTGTTTCTTTTTTTCATGTCTTCTCTCTCCTTTCCTTTTTCTAAACCATTAATTTTCACTTGTTTTTTCATTATAGCATAGAAAATACGAAATCAAAAGGTTGCAATTTCTATCGCTCCATTTCTTCTATGCAACATGTATGTTCTCTGGTTTTACGGTCATAATTAATTCCTACCAGCAACAGATTTCCGTGATATTCTTCCAGACTGCGGCAATACTCTTTTTCTTTTATCTGCGTGATCGCCCCTCTGGCAGTCTTATCCCATTTCAATTCCACGACCAGTGCCGGTTTCTCCGAAAACTTCTTCCGTGGAATAAACACAAGATCTGCAAATCCTTTTCCACCAGGAAATTCTCTGTGCACCGTATAAAAATTTCTTGCTGCATACAAAGCAAGCGATACCGTATAACTCAGAGCATTCTCATCATTATATTGGATATGTGATGTTTCAAAATGCGCCTGCCGAATTCCTTCTGCCACCTGCAACGGTCGATTTTCCCAGATAGCCTGCAGCGTGTCCGCAGAATTTTTCAAACCTTTGGAGACTTCTCCCCAGTCAGATACAGACACTGCATTCACATACTCTGACCGAATCTCTCCATTTGGAATAAATACAGCTTTATTATCGCTGTCATATCCGAGATAGCCAAGATGAATCAGCAATGTCAGCACATCATCTTCCGACCGGAATGTCGTCATGTCATTCGTAAAACTTCCGATATTGACAGGAACCTGATTTCCCGCAATCATACTGAGTACATCATCTTTCAGGCCGTCAAAATTCATATCAATATACACCTGCAATGCCTCAAATGTCTCCGTCTGATTCCAGTAATTCCCTATCTTTCCGAGACGCATACAGCTTACAACCGAACGCGGACTGTACACTGATAAAGCTTTATCAAAAGAATATCCATCGTACCAGTTTTTCACTTCCTCAAGCTCCATGTCGTACTGACCGCACAGTTTCTGAACTTCTGTTTCTGTAAAACCAACATAAGACGCCAATGGTCCCGGCTCAATCATCGAAAACTCATCAAACATATTCAATGCAGAATGTGTTCCATATTTTTTTATCGGTAAGATTCCTGTCATATAGACCAGATGAATATATCCTTTATCTTTCAGCAGATCCCGTAAGAAATCAAGATACCATTCCTGCGTCTCCCGATCTGTTTTATATTCCCGGAACACACAATCCCACTCATCGATGATCACTACAAACGGGCATTTCGTCTGCTGATAAACATCCTGCATCGTCCGTGTCAGATTGGAAGTATCAAAATACCGAAACTCCGGATATTCCCCCAACAAATCCCACAATACGCTTCTGCGAATCAGAGAGATCATTTCATCGATATTTTTACTCTGACTCAGAAACTCCTGCACATTCAGGAAAATCACATCATACTGATTCAGATATGTTTCAAACTGATCATCCTCAGCGATCTCAAGATTTTGAAATAATTCTTTTGAATCACAGCCACGGCTGTAATATGCTGAAAGCATATTGGCGGCCATAGATTTTCCAAACCGGCGTGGCCGGCTGACACAGATACATTTTTGCTGCGTGTGTATCACAGAATTGGTATAGGTAATCAATCCCGTTTTATCTACATAAATATCAGAATTAATACTTTCCTGAAATTTACTGTTATCCGGATTCAGATATGTTCCCATCGTATAGCCTCCTGACGCAAAAAATCTTCTGCTACTTCTTCTGCTAACTATTGTAGCATAGACACTCTCAAATCAAAAGTCTGGAAAAAGGAAAAATCGCTACATTCCGATATATCTTTATATCAAAATGTAACGACTTTTCATTTTTAACTGCTAACTACAAATCTGCAACATAGGTTTATCAGATTCCAATTGAATATATCAATCGTTAACTGATCAGTATCTGAAGAAGACATTTCCGCTTATGAGGCCGATGGATAATCTGTTTTTCTCAGATTCTGATATAGAACGTAAAAAAATCTCCGCCGCTGTTTTTCAACAAACGACGGAGATTTTTATCTCATTCCATAATTATTTATCTTACAGATATTTCTTTAATACATCAACTTTGTCAGTTGCTTCCCAAGGAAGATCTACATCTGTACGTCCGAAGTGTCCGTAAGCAGCTGTTGCTTTGTAGATCGGTCTTCTTAAGTCAAGCATTTTGATGATTCCAGCCGGACGAAGATCGAAGTTCTCACGAACGATCTCAACCAGTTTCTCATCAGACAGTTTGCCTGTTCCGAATGTATCTACCATAATGGATGTCGGCTGTGCTACACCGATTGCGTAGGAAAGCTGGATCTCGCATTTGTCAGCCAGACCTGCTGCAACGATATTCTTTGCAACATAACGTGCTGCATATGCTGCAGAACGGTCTACTTTTGTACAGTCTTTTCCGGAGAAAGCTCCGCCGCCGTGACGAGCCATTCCACCGTATGTATCAACGATGATCTTACGTCCTGTCAGACCTGCATCACCGTGCGGTCCACCGATTACGAAACGTCCTGTCGGGTTGATGAAGAATTTTGTCTCATCATCGATCAGCTCTGCCGGAAGGATCGGATCGAATACATATTTTTTGATATCCTCATGGATCTGCTCCTGAGTTACATCATCATCATGCTGTGTGGAAAGAACAACAGCCTCTAATCTCTTCGGTGCACCGTTCTCATCGTACTCTACGGAAACCTGAGTTTTTCCGTCTGGTCTTAAGTAGCTTAATGTGCCGTCTTTACGAACTTTTGTAAGCTGAAGAGCCATTTTGTGAGCAAGAGAGATCGGGTAAGGCATTAACTCCGGTGTCTCGTTTGTTGCATAACCGAACATCATACCCTGATCGCCGGCACCTGTATCCAGATCGTCAGTCAGTGCACCCTCTTTTGCTTCCAGTGCTTTGTCAACACCCATAGCGATATCAGCGGACTGCTGATCCAGAGCAACCATAACTGCACATGTATTTCCATCGAAACCTGTCTTTGCATCATTGTAACCAATCTCGTTTACAGTCTGACGAACGATAGACGGGATATCAAGCTGTGCTTTTGTAGTGATCTCACCTGTTACTAATACGAAACCTGTACAAGCAGCTGTCTCGCAGGCAACACGGCTCATCGGATCCTGTGCCATGCAGGCATCCAGAATTGCATCAGATACGGCATCGCAGACTTTGTCCGGATGTCCCTCTGTAACTGACTCAGAAGTAAATAATAATTTTTCCATAATTATCCTCCGTTCTTTCTCTCTCATTCTAATCTAAATTGAAACATGTGAACTCCCACTGTTCACGTTATTGCAGTCATACTTTATGTATCATACATTCGAAAGTAGCAAAAGTCAACCAACAGATTCCCCCGAAAATGTTGAACAAATCGTCAAAAAGCTGGAAAAATCCATATTTTTTCATCTGATCTATATGGAGACACAAGAAAGTGTGCTATCACACACTCTCGCGGACAAAAGCATCAACAGCACATCTTTCTTGTCCGCGCCGAGCACGCTTGCGAAGCAATCATTTCTTCTCGTGCGAGTGTGCATTGTTTGCACGAAGTGCTTTTATTTGATAGGAAATTCAACGTAATTTCCTATCAAATAAAAAGCGGGCAGTCCATATTGCCCGCCCGCCTGCTATTCATTTTTCTCACTTCTGCCGGATATCAGTCTTCTGTCACGGATCAGATTTTTAACCGGAACTGCTGAATCTCTTTCTCAGAACTTACCTTTTCCATCATGCCGCCAAGGCCTCTGAATTTCTCATCAAACGCCTCATATCCACGTTCAATATAGTAGATGTCGTCTACGATAGTGATGCCGTCGCCTGCCAGTCCTGCAATGACCAGAGCTGCGCCTGCACGAAGATCCGGTGCGCTGACTCTCGCGCCGGTATAACGCTCCACACCGTTGATGATCGCGATATTACCTTCCACTTTGATATTGGCACCCATCTTCTCCAGTTCATCCACATATTTGAAACGGTTCTCGAAAATGCTCTCGGTAATGGTGCTTGTTCCCTCGGAAACACCCAGTACCACACCCATCTGTGGCTGCATATCTGTCGGGAAGCCCGGATACGGCAGTGTAGTCACCTGCGTATGATGCAGTGGATTCTTTGCGATGACACGCACTGCATCATCAAACTCCTGAATCTCACATCCCACTTCGATCAATTTCGCACTGGTTGCCTCCAGATGCTTCGGAATGACATTTTTTACTGTGACATCACCATGTGTTGCGGCTGCCGCAAACATAAATGTACCTGCCTCGATCTGATCCGGAATGATAGAATATTCCGTCTTGTGCAGTTTCTCAACACCGGAAATACGGATCACATCTGTTCCGGCTCCGCGGATATTAGCTCCCATTCGGTTCAGGAAATTTGCCACATCAACGACATGCGGCTCTTTCGCTGCATTCTCGATGATCGTCTTTCCCTCTGCCATAGCTGCTGCCATCATGATATTGATGGTGGCTCCTACGGAAACCTTATCCATATAAATATGGGTACCACAAAGGCGGTCTGCCTTCGCTGCTACCAGACCATGGTGAATGTCAATCTCCGCACCCATAGCACGGAATCCTTTCAGATGCAGGTCGATCGGACGGCTTCCGATCGCACATCCGCCCGGCAGTGCTACTTCTGCATCTTTATATTTTCCAAGTAAGGCGCCCAGAAGATAATAGGACGCACGGATTTTTCTGATGTATTCATTATCAACGCTCGTTTCATGAATGGTTGAGCCGTTGATCTTTACCGTGTGAACGTCGATCCGCTCGACAGTCGCACCAATGTTCTCGATTGCCTGAAGCATGACATTGATATCACGGACATTTGGTAAATTATCTATTGTAACGGTTTCGTCCGTCATCACTGCTGCGGCAAGAATCGCCAGCGCTGCATTCTTTGCCCCGCCGATTGCCACATCTCCGACTAACGGATTTCCACCTTTAATTACATATTGATCCATTTTGCACCTCTATGCTATATATTTAAACACGCTATTATAACTATATCTTAAAAAAATTGTCAAGAAAATCTTTCATTTTCACCTATTGTATCATGAAATTCTCTCTTAGAAAAGAAACTTTGCTTTATTTTATTCATCTTCAGCCTTTTCGGTTCCATTCTTTTCTTTTAATGCCTGTAAAACAGCATCTAATGTCTGTTCTACATTCAGTTTATATTCATCCACAATGATGTCGGCATATTTTTCATATAAGACCACACGCTCTTTGTACAGTCCGGCTAATGTCTGACCCGGTTTCAATACAACGCCACGTCCTTTGATGTTGCGCAGCCGACGCTCCAGTGGCTTCAGATTCTGTTTTAGATATACGATTGTTCCGATGGAACCAAGATGCTCCATCGCTTCTTTTCCATACACGACGCTTCCGCCGGTCGCAATCACACTGTGTGTTGTCCGGATCTGGCTGTTTACACGGTTCTCCACTTCGATAAAACCGTCCGTTCCCTTCTCCTCGATGATTTCCCGGAGCAGCTTGCCCTCTGCTTTCTGGATCAGCAGATCTGCATCAATAAACTCATATCCAAGAACTTTTGCCAGAACGACACCGATGGTACTTTTTCCAACACCCGGCATGCCTATTAAAACAATATTTTCCTTTTTCATCTCTCAACTAAATCTTTCTCTGTAAACTTCTATCCTGTAACCCGTGAAACAAAGCGGACAAATGTCCGCTCTGTCTGTTTTATCTGAATTTCTGATATCCGGTCTATGATCTTTCCAATGTACACCTTCTGATCTGTAAAACCGGCATCTTATTCTGCTGTCGCGCTGGAATCGCTGTTGTCCGCAGCAGGCGGTGCAGTAAAGATATTATCAAATTTCACTTTCGCCCACTCATCCTCATCAACTTTGATCTTTACAGCGTCTTTGTATCCATCCGTTACATCCTGATAAAGCTGATCCTGACGGTCACTGATGATACTTTCTTTCTTCTTTTCTGTTGCATCTGCATCAAACTCGCTGTCCAGTCGGATGATATAATAACAGTCGGCACCCTCGATCAGACCGGATACCTGTCCGGCTGTCATGCTGTTTGCCGCTGCGATGACCGCATCACAGAAACCGCCATCTGCCTCGCTCTTTTCATCGCTTCCATAAGAATATGTCTTTACATCATAGGAATATTCTTGTGCGGTTCCATCAAAATCGCTCTGTGCTTTTTGTGCTGCATCGTCTGCATTTTTCTTCACTACAGTGGTCTCATCTGCGCTATAAGTCTGCTGTTTGCCGCTCTCATCCGTATAAGTTGTCAGACTGATCTTCATATAACTGAATGTTCTCTGTGCTGCTTCCTCATCGGATACGTTTGTATCAGCAGTCGCGCTGATGGCTGCCTTCATTCTCTTCTCTACTGTCTGCAGATACAGATAACGCTCTACATACTCCTGTGTAGCTCCCACTTCTTTGAGTGCTGCTTTGGAGTTGTCAGACATAAACTGCTCTGCTGCTTTTTTGATGGCTGCCTGATCTTCCTCTGTGATCTCCACACCGTAATCTGACATATGTTTCTCCAGCAGATACTGTGTCTCAATGCTTTCCAGTACACTATCCTTTATAGATTCCTGCATGTTCTTTCCATCCTTTGCATAGGAGTCATTTGTCCAGTAGTCATCTCCATAATAAGAAGCAAAAACACTGTCATAACCGGCCTGCTGAATACGTGCCGCAAAGTTTGCATATCCCATTGTCACTTCGATGGCATCTTTGTCATCACTTGTCATCGTAATTGCCACTGCATCTTTGTTCACGCCACCGCATCCGCTCAGACTCATCGTTCCAATCATGGTACTCATCAGGATAATTGCAGCAAATTTCTTAAATCTCATGGTTTCCTCCATCTATAACGGTCATCAGCTTCCTCGTATGTTTCCACCGAAAATCTGTACCGCATGTGATATTATGTCTCTTAATACTATTTATAATTAAATTCTGTCTGTTTTCCGATATCCGGCCTGTGCATGATATAATGATTCAAGTCGAACGCACGTGAAACCTGGTGCATCACTCTGGTCAGCGTAATCTGACATATTCCTCTCAGAATCACTGCACATAGCGGATACTTTCATTTGTCAAGTATAACGTAGATTCCCCGTCACCGCAAGGTATTTTTACATTACAAATCCTGCTCCGTCAACAATTCCCGGCAGTCTGCCAGCACACGACAGATCACCTCAATCGTATCAGGACTGTTTTTTTGTTTTCGATAATAAAAATACGGTTCTTTTTTATCCGGAACAAAAGACAACAATGGTTTATTTTTCTCCACCACCAGCGGAATGTTGCTTCCATTTACTTTCGCACGTTCAAACATCCGGAAGATAATGTCATTGGAAGACTCTTTGATTTCCACAAAATACAGGCTGTGAGCTTCTGCTTTCAACTGTGCCACTCGCAGCAGATTCTGTACCGGCCGCGGCGGTTCTCCAAAACGGTCGATCAGTTCATCCAGCATCTCATCCTTTTCTTCCTCATTTTCAATGGCTGCGATCCGCTTGTAAATATCCAGCTTCTGATATTCATTTGCGATATAACCGTTTGGAATATAGGCATCCAGCTCAATATCGATGGATGTCTCAAAGGATTCTTCCACTGCTTCTCCCTTTGCCGTTTTTACCGCTTCATTCAACATCTTGCAGTACAGATCATATCCGACGGCTTCCATATGACCATGCTGCTGCTCACCCAGCAGATTCCCGGCCCCCCGGATTTCAAGATCTTTCATGGCAATCTTGAACCCGCTTCCCAGATCGGTAAATTCCCGGATGGCAGACAGCCGTTTCTCTGCCACTTCTTTCAGCATCTTATTTCTGCGGTACATCAGGAACGCATAGGCTGTCCGGTTGGAACGTCCAATCCTTCCTCGCAGCTGATACAACTGGGATAGTCCCAGATTATCCGCATCGTGAATGATCATAGTATTGACATTTCCGATATCCAGTCCGGTTTCAATAATAGTAGTCGACACTAGCACATCCACTTCCCCGTTCATGAACTGATACATCACGCGCTCCAGTTCCCGCTCACTCATCTGACCGTGCGCATATGCCACTTCTGCATCCGGCACCAGTTCTGCAATCCTTGCTGCCACTTCTGCAATCTGGTTGACCCGGTTGAATACATAGTACACCTGACCGTCCCTGGCCATTTCACGCTCAATGGCTTCCCGGATCATTTCTTCATCATATTCCATAACATAAGTCTGGATCGGCATACGATCCTGAGGCGGCTCTTCCAATACACTCATGTCACGGATACCGATCAGACTCATATGCAGCGTTCTCGGAATCGGGGTTGCTGTCAGCGTCAGCACATCCACATCCTTTTTCATCTGTTTGATCTTTTCTTTATGTGTCACGCCAAACCGCTGTTCCTCATCAATGATCAGCAGACCGAGATTTTTGCACTCCACATCCTTAGACAGCAGGCGGTGGGTTCCGATCACGATATCCACGGTTCCACGCTTCAGCCCCTCCAGAGTCGCTTTCTGCTGCTTCGGAGTACGGAACCGGCACATCAGTTCCACATTGATCGGAAAATCCTTCATCCGCTGTGCAAATGTATTGTAATGCTGCTGTGCCAGAATCGTCGTCGGCACCAGATAAATAACCTGTTTTTCCTCCTGCGCTGCTTTGAAAGCCGCTCGGATTGCCACCTCTGTCTTGCCAAAACCAACGTCACCGCAGATCAGACGATCCATGATCTTCCTGCTTTCCATATCCGCCTTCGTCGCTTCGATGGCAAGACGCTGATCCTCCGTCTCATCATATGGAAACATTTCCTCAAATTCCCGCTGCCATACCGTATCCGGTCCATACTCATAGCCTTCCTTACTTTGCCGGATGGCATACAATTCCACCAGTTCCTGCGCCACTTCCTGTACCGCTTTCTGTACCCGATGCCGGGTCTTTGTCCACTCCTGTCCGCCCAGACGGTTCAGCTTCGGTTTCTTCGCATCCGCACCGGCATATTTCTGGATCAGATCAAGCTGTGTCGCCAACACATACAGATTGCCGCCTTTGTCATACTCAATCTTCATGTAATCCCGCATGGTCTTGTCGACTTCGATTTTCTCTATGCCGCGGAAAATACCGAGACCGTGATTCTCATGCACCACATAATCTCCCGGTTTCAGTTCGGAGAAACTCTGGATATGCTCACCCTCGTAAATCTTCTTTTTCTTTTTCCGTTTCTTCTTTTCCCCACCAAAAATGTCGGTCTCTGTCAGCACGACGAATTTGATATCCGGATATTCAAATCCGCGTTTCAGCTTGCCATACAGCACCATGACTTCTCCCGGCTGCACCGCACGGTCTGTATCAGTCGTAAAAAATGCATTCAGTTCCTCCTGTCGCAGATCCTCCGCCATACGCTCCGCACGGGTCCGGGAGCTGCACATGAGGATCACCCGGTATTTGCGTTTTTTATAACTTTTCAGATCTTTGGAAAGCAGTTCAAAACTGCTGTTGTAAGCATTGACAGAATGCACCTGGAAAAAGCAGCTTTGCGCCGGTGTCAGTCCCTCTGCCCGCAGTTCCATGGCCGAGATCAGGATACAGCCAAACTGCTGTATCTGTGCTGTCACCGTCTGATGGGTATATAGAATATCTGCCTGTCCCGGCAAAATATAGCCTTTCTCCAGACGCTGCGTCATACTCTGGGAAAATTCTTTTTCCACTGCAGACGCTTTCTCCAGACAGCGAGCCGGTTCATCTATAAAGATCAGCAGTTTCTGCTCCTGTGCCTTGGCACAACGGGAGGCAAACTCCAGAAATCCCACAGTATCCTGATAAAAATACGTCAGATAACTCTCTGCCGCCCTGAGGCTTCCAAGTTCCTCCACCTGCTCTTTCAGCAAATCTACCGCTTCCTGTAACCGGTGTGCTTCCTGGGTTTTCATCTCCTTTCGGAAACGTTCTGTGATTTTTTTTCCATCCTTTATAATGCGGTCCAATCCTTCACTTTTCTGCTCCCCTGTCAGCACAAGTTCCGCTGCCGGATACACCACGATCTCTTCCATGGTATCCACGGAACGCTGGCTGTCCGGATCAAAAGTACGGATGGAATCTACCTCATCCCCCCACAGTTCGATACGGTAAGGGAGTTCCTCCGTCAGTGCAAAAATATCCACGATACCGCCACGGATGGCAAATTCGCCTGGTGTTTCTACCTGATAGACACTTTCATAACCCAGCCCTACCAAACGTCTGCGCAGCACCTCCAGATCTACCGTATCCTCATTCTTCAGCCGCAGCAAAAATCCACGCAGCACTTCCGGCCGCACCAGTCGGTCCAACAATGCATCAAAAGTAGTGATGATGGCCGCATCCTTTTCCTCAAACAAGGTCCTGAATGCCTGCATCCGCTCCTGCGTCAGTGCATTACCACGGATATCCGACTGATAGAACAGAATATCCTTTGCCGGAAAATATACCGCTTTCCGGTCAAAATACCGGTAAGCATCCAGCAGTTCCCGTGCCTTCTGTTCATTAAAAGTAACAATGACACGCATACCCCTGCCATTGTTCCATCCGTACATCATATGTGGTTTTTGTGCATCCATACAGCCGGTTGCCGAGAGCACCGTGCCCTCCTCTGCCGAGGCCCGCTCCAGTTCCTCAAAACTGCCCAGTTCATGCAGCGGACTTACAAAAGCATCCATGTCATTCCTCCTTTACATTTATTCAAGAATGCCCCCGGCATTCTTACTGCGAGATGCACGTCATGCAATGCATGACATATTTTTCTGTGCATCTCTGCAAGTCTACACTCTCGTTATTTCTTCCGATTATATCGGTTCATTGCCTCATCAGTTCTGTCCTGAACCATTAACGTAACAGCATCCACAGCCTCTTTCACTGCATCGTCGAATTTTTCTCTGTCCTCCGGCGAAAACCGTCCCAGCACATGATCTGCCAGATCCCAGCCTGCCGGCTTTTCTCCCACACCGACTTTAACCCGGGCAAACTGATCCGTCCCGGTTTTTGCAATAATATCTTTGATACCGTTGTGTCCGCCCGCACTTCCTTTTTTCCGGATCCGCAGATTGCCCGGGACCAGACTGATATCGTCAAAAACAACAATCAGATCTTCCATCGGATCCAGCTTGTAAAAATTCACCAGGGCACTGACACTGTCACCACTGAGGTTCATATACGTCTGCGGTTTTGCCAGCATCACTTTCTGCCCTTCAATATAACCGGTTCCGCAAAAAGCTTTCCCTTTTCGTAAATTCAGTTCAATTCCATATTTATCTGCAATGGCATCAATAACATCAAAACCTGCATTGTGCCGTGTTTTTTCATATTTTGCGGTTGGATTTCCAAGTCCTACGATGAGGTACATTTCTATTTTTCCTCCTGTTTCTTTTTGGTCGCATCTTTATTTTTTCTTTATTTCTTGCAAATCAAAAAGAAAGAATCCTGTGCAATGCAGGATTCTCCTTCTGTGCAGTTGTGGATAGTATACCACAATTATTTATGCTTCCGCAATTTCTTCACGATATTTTTCCATGATCATTTCCTGAAGTTGTGTTCTTGTATCAGAATTGATCGGATGGGCTACATCTCTATACTCCCCTTCTGCGTTTTTCCGGCTTGGCATTGCAATGAATACACCCTTCTCACCCTCGATGATCTTAATGTCATGCACTGCAAATTCGTTATCAATCGTGATCGATACAACAGCCTTCATTTTTCCTTCTTTGTCAACTTTTCGAATTCTCACATCTGTAATGTTCATACTTCTTTTCCCCTGTGTATATTTCTTTCTTCACAGCAGGTCGGTTCGTATGCTGAGCTGTCACATCAATGCCGGTCTTTTCCCCTCTGCCGCGTACAGCGTGACTACATGATATAACGTTCATTGTGCCCGCGCACAATTTTCACCTCATCTTCGCCGCATAAATAAGTATTGGCACAAATTGTATCACGGCTCTCCACGATACAATTCTCAATATGCGTATTGTCACCGATGTAAACATCGTTCAAAATAATAGAATTTTTAATTACGCAGTTCTTGCCTACAAATACCTGTTTGAACAGTACGGAGTTCTCCACTGTTCCATTGATAATACATCCGCTCGCCACAAGACTGTTGCGGACTTCTGCTCCCGTATTATATTTTGCCGGAGCCAAATCATCCACCTTGGAATATATATATGGTTCCTGATGGAAGAAATAATTGCGGATCTCCGGTTTCAGGAAATCCATGTTTGTCTGATAATAAGATTCCACACTGGCGATATTGCTCCAGTAATTTTCCAGTTTGTATCCGTAAATCTGCTTCAGATTCTTGTAACGGATCAGGATATCTGTAACAAAATCAAACCGGTGCTCCTGCATACTCTTCTCCAGCATCTCAATGAGCTGTCTTCTGCGTAGCACATAAATACCGGTGGAAACTGTATGGGACTGAGCCACCATCGGTTTTTCCTCGAAATCCACGATACGGGATTCTTCATTCATCTGAACAACACCAAATCGGCTGACATCCTCTGTCATCGGTACATCTTTGCACACAATGGTGATGTCCGCTTTCTTCTGGATATGATAATCCAGTACCTTATTATAATCCAGTTTGTATACGCAGTCGCCGCCTGCCACAATAACATACGGTTCATGGCTGCGCTTCAGAAAATCAATGTTCTGTGCCAGGGCATCCGCTGTTCCGCGGTACCAGTTTCCGTTCTCTGCCGTAATCGTCGGTGTAAAAATATACAGGCCACCCTGCTTACGTCCGAAATCCCACCATTTAGAAGAGTTCAGATGCTCATTTAAGGAACGGGAATTATACTGGGTCAGAACCGCAACACGCTGGATATGAGAATTGCTCATATTGCTCAGTGCAAAGTCAATGGCACGGAATCCACCGCCTACCGGCATTGCAGCAATGGCTCTCTTTTCGGAAAGCTCTCTCATTCTGTAATTATTACCACCTGCTAAAATAATACCTAATGCTTTCATTATTTGCCACCTGCCTTAACAATATATTCCCCGCTGTCAAGCAATCCATCCGGATAATCTTCCGGTGTTGTCACACCTGAAATTGCAGTATTTTTGCCGATTTTTACATCTGGCGGAATCACGGATTTTTCTCCGATGGTCACAAGGCCAAATGCATAAACGCTCTCTTTTAATTTGTTCGGTTTTTCCTCACCAACACCAAGCACAGCATTGTCTCCGATCAGGGTATCCTCTGCGATGATCGCCTTGTCGATCACAACATTCTCTCCGATGGTCACACCTTCCATAAGAATGGAATCACGGACAACGCTTCCTTTTCCGATGGTTACGTTAGCACCGATGACACAGCTATGTACTTCACCGTACACTTCCGTACCCTCACCAATGATACTCTTGTCCACTTTTGCATCAGCAGCAATATACTGTGGTGCAAGGACATCACTCTTGGTATAGATTTTCCAGTATTCTTCATACAGATTAAACTCCGGAATCAGATCGATGAGCTCCATATTAGCTTCCCAGTAAGAACCAAGGGTTCCTACATCTTTCCAGTATCCGTTGTATTCGTATGCAAAAATACGCTCCCCCTTATCAAAGCAGTATGGGATCACATGCATACCAAAGTCACAGTTCTCCACATCCTCGTTTGCAATGAGCGCTTCTTTCAGTGCTTTCCAGCTGAAAATATAAATTCCCATGGACGCAAGATTGCTCTTTGGCTCTGCCGGTTTCTCCTGGAACTCACAAATACGGTTCTCCTCATCGGCCACTACGATACCAAAACGGCTTGCCTCCTCCATCGGCACCGGCATAACTGCGATGGTAACATCCGCATTGTTCTGCTTATGGAAATCAAGCATCACTTCATAGTCCATCTTATAGATATGGTCTCCGGACAAGATCAGTACATATTCCGGATTGTAACTGTCTATGTATTTCATATTCTGATAAATAGCATTCGCTGTACCGGAATACCATTCACTTCCGCCACTTTTCTCATATGGCTGCAAAATCGTAACACCACCGTTATTACGATCCAGATCCCACGGAATACCAATACCGATATGCGTATTTAACCGAAGCGGCTGGTACTGGGTCAGTACACCGACTGTGTCGATTCCGGAATTAATACAGTTACTGAGCGGAAAATCGATAATACGATATTTACCTCCGAATGCAACTGCCGGTTTTGCAACATTTGCAGTCAGCACGCCGAGACGGCTTCCCTGACCTCCCGCCAGAAGCATCGCAATCATTTCCTTTCGAATCATGTAAATCACCTCTTGCCAATAACAGCATGATCAGACACACTGCTATTTAAAAATTAAATTTGATATCAGAATTATAACATATTTTTCGTTGCTGTACACCACACATTTAACAATTTTTATGTAAATTATCGGTAATTTTTGACAAATCTCACAAGCGGTAATACCATGTCTCCGAGTAAACCTAAAATTCAACTTGAATGCAACTACTCCCGAACTTCCGAAACAGATATTTTCGACTCGAATGCAAAAGCGTTGCCAATCCACCATCAATGGGGTATAATATTTTAAAGTAATAATCCGTGTTATCCGGAAAACCACAATGCGAAAGTAATCTTTTTCCATAACACATCTTTTATATACAGGTGGTAGATAAATATGTACAAAATTGATTTCGAAAAACCTATTCACATTCATTTTATAGGAATCGGCGGCATCAGCATGAGCGGTCTCGCTGAAATTTTATTAAAGGAAGGCTTTACCGTATCCGGTTCTGACAATAAAGCCTCCGCTCTGACAGAACAGCTGGAAAAAAATGGCGCAAAGATTTTCATCGGTCAACGCGCAGCCAATATCACAAAGGACATTCAGCTGGTCGTTTACACGGCAGCCATCCATCCGGACAATGCCGAGTGGAAAGCCGCAAATGACGCAGGCATCCCCATGCTGACCCGTGCCCAGTTCCTGGGACAGCTCATGGACAACTATGCCAAATCCATCGCTGTCAGCGGTACCCACGGAAAGACAACCACAACATCCATGATCTCCCACATTCTGCTGGAAGCCAAAACTGATCCGACCATCTCTGTGGGTGGTATGCTGGAAGCCATCGGAGGAAATATCCGCGTGGGCGGTTCAGATGTATTTCTGACAGAAGCCTGCGAATACACCAACAGTTTCCTGAATTTCCATCCGAAATACAGCATTATCCTGAACATCGAAGAAGATCATATGGACTTCTTCAAGGATATCAATGACATTCGGAATTCGTTCCATAAATTTGCTCAGAATACAGCTGCAGATGGTGTCCTGATCCTGAACGCAGCCATTGAGCATCCGGAAGAGATTATCGCAGACTTAAAAGAACGTGTCGTTACGTTCGGACTGACAGAAGAGGCAGATTACTCTGCTTCTGACATTACTTATAATGAAGCTGCCTGCCCATCCTTTACGTTCCTGGTACGCGGACAGGCTGCCGGACATGTGACCTTAAACGTTCCGGGCAGACACAATATCGCCAACGCACTGGCTGCTATCGCATTTGCGACAGAAGCCGGTATTGATACAGACACCATCATCCGCGGTCTGCAGGCTTTCGGCGGTACTGCCAGAAGATTCGAATACAAAGGAAAACTCGGCGGCATCACTATCATTGATGATTATGCACATCATCCGACAGAGATTGCTGCAACACTGACTGCTGCACGCAATTATCCGCACGGTCGTATTATCTGTGTCTTCCAGCCGCATACTTATACCCGTACCAAAGCATTCTGGAATCAGTTCTCCGATGCTCTGACTCTGGCTGATGTGGTTGTCCTTGCTGATGTATATGCAGCCCGGGAGACAGATACTCTCGGAATTCACTGCGAAGATCTGGCAGACGACATCCGCCGCAAAGGAACGGAAAGTTACTACTTCCCGTCCTTTGATGCCATCGAAAACTTCCTGCTGGAGACATGTACCGACAACGATCTGATCCTTACCATGGGAGCCGGCGACATTTATCAGGTGGGCGAGCATCTGCTGGGCAGACGCTAAAGCAAAGCGGACATTCGCAATCCGCTTTCGCTACCTGCTCATGAACGCAGGTCGCAAAGCGACTGCGTTCAAAATACGATATCCACATTTCAGACGGGATTATCCCCGCTGTGATGTGGATATCTTTTTCTTCTCTTTTTCAAATCGATATGATATACTTCAAGGCGAAAGTGAGATACAACTATGGCAAAAATTACGTTATATCATGACCAGTCGGCGGCAGCAACCTGCGTGCCGAATATTTTTATTGATCAATACATGACCCGCGCCAACGGAGAGTACGTTAAAATCTATCTGTACCTGCTCCGCTGTTTTGCGCAGCCCTCTGCGGATTTTTCCCTTTCCGGTCTGGCAGATCATTTCGACTGCACAGAACGGGATATTCTCCGGGCTTTAAAATACTGGGAAAAGCTGCGGCTGTTCCATCTGGAATACGATGCCAATGACAACCTCTCCGGCATCCGGATGCTTAACAGTGCGTACTCTGCTGCACAGGTGAACGACACGGCAGACCTTGCTCAGCAGGAGAAAAAAATATCTCCTTCCCCTGTCGTATCCAACCGGCAGAATATTTCAACACCTTATCCGAAAAAGAATACCGCTCAGGAGCAGAGTGCTTCCACTGAAAACGTCACAGATCATTTTATTCAGGCAGCAACCCGCAAACGCCCAGCTTACACGTTGGATGACACCCGTGCGTTCTGTGAAAAATCCGATGTCCGGGAACTGATCTTTATCACTGAAAAATATCTGGGACGCACACTGAACCAAAACGATCTGAATATGATCTTCTTCTGGTACGATGAACTGCATTTTTCCACAGAACTCATTGAATTTCTCATTGAAAACTGTGTTTCCAAAGGACACACCAGCCTTCATTATATGCAGCGTATCGCAGAAGATTTTGCTGATCACAATATCCGTACCGTGGAAGAGGCCAGACAGATGCTCAACCAGGACAGTTCTCTGTACCATACCGTCATAAAAGCCTTCGGTATCCGCGGACGTAACCTTGTACCTCCTGAAATGAACTTTTTGAAACAGTGGAGTACAAAATTTGGTTTTCCGGAAGAACTGATTGCAGAAGCATGCAGCCGAACCATCCGTGCCATCCATGAACCGAACTTTGGATATGCAAATTCCATTCTCGAGAAATGGCACAAAGCGGGGATCCATACCATGGACGCGGTGGCAAAAGCGGATGAGGTATATCAGCAGCAAAAATCCAGACCGGAACGTTCGCAGCAGCCGGCCACAGCCAGCCAGTTTACAAATTTCAAACAGCGGAATAACAATTATCAGGATCTGCAGCAGCAACTGCTTCAGAAATCCATGTCTGCTACCGAAAACAAACCACAATCCTAGACCAACTATAAAGGAAAAATATTATGCCACTTACCAATACACAATATGATCAGATCATGCGGGGCTATCAGGACCGGCAGTTAAAACGCCAGCAGCTCATCGATACCCGTCGGGAAGAGATTGCCGCAAAGATTCCAAAGATTACCGAACTGGATGCACAGATCGCATCTTTAAGCGTCAGACGGGCCAGACAGCTGTTGGATGGCGATGCCTCTGCCCTGACGGATCTGCACGATCAAATCCAGACCCTTTCTGCCCGTAAACAGGAATGTCTGCAAAATGCCGGTTATCCGGCAGATTACTTTCAGCCACCCTATACCTGCCCGGACTGTCAGGACACCGGCTATATCGGCCAGAAACGCTGCCACTGTCTGAAGCAGGCCGCCATTGACCTGGTCTACACCCAGTCCAATCTGCAGGGCATTCTGGAAAAGGAAAATTTTGACACGTTTTCCTACGACTATTATGCCGATGACATTTACGACAACACACAACTTTCCTCCCTGGAAGCTGCCAGAAACGCCGTAGTTCAATGCCATCGTTTTGTAGATACCTTTGATGATACCTTTGAGAATCTGCTGCTTTTCGGTGACACCGGCGTCGGCAAAACTTTTTTGTCCAACTGCGTCGCAAAAGAGCTGCTGGATACCGGTCACTCTGTAATTTATTTTTCCGCTCACCACCTGTTTGAACTGCTGGCTCAGAAAACCTTTACCAGAGAACCGCAGGCAGCAGAAAGTTACCGCAATATCTTCGATTGTGATCTGCTCATCATCGATGATCTGGGTACAGAGCTGACCAACACCTTCACGACATCACAATTTTTTGTATGCCTGAATGAGCGGATCCGCAAGCAGAAATCCACGCTGATTTCCACGAATCTGGAGCTCTTCGATATTGCATCTATTTATTCGGAACGTATCTTTTCCCGGATTTCGAACAGCTTTATCATCCTGCATCTGTTTGGCAATGATATCCGACTTTGCAAAAAACTAACCGAAAAATAAGATTTTTTCCTTAATTATATGTGCAAATGCCCATATCACAAGAAATCCCTTGTCATAACAGGGGATTCAGTGCTATAATGCCTTCGTATTTATAAAAACAAATGAAAAGATTTGATGGAGGGAACTTTTCTAATGCATAACGATCAGAGAAACTTAGAAACAATCCCGGCCGGCGCTCTCGGAATGATTCCGCTGGAGAGCTGCCGTGAGATCGGTGAAAAAGTAGACAAATATCTTGTAAAATGGAGATGTGTACGTGAGCACGAGCATGAGAACGACATCGCGTTCAAAGGCTACCTGCGTGACTCCTATATTATCGATGCATCCTGCCCGCGTTTCGGAAGTGGCGAAGCAAAAGGTATGATCCATGAATCCGTTCGTGGATATGACCTTTACATCATGACAGATGTAACCAACTACTCCCTGACTTACAAACTCTGTGGACATGAGAACCACATGTCACCGGATGATCACTATCAGGATCTGAAACGTATGATCGCTGCTGCAAACGGTAAAGCAAGAAGAATCACAGTTATCATGCCATTCCTGTATGAGAGCCGTCAGCACAGACGTACCGCAAGAGAGTCCATGGACTGTGCACTTGCACTTCAGGAGCTGATCGGCATGGGTGTTGACAACATCATCACTTTCGATGCACATGATCCTCGTGTACAGAATGCAATCCCGCTTCACGGATTTGACACTGTTCAGCCAGCTTACCAGTTTGTAAAAGGTATCCTGAATGCTGTAGATGACTTAAAGATCGACAATGATCATCTGATGATCATCAGCCCGGATGAGGGAGCTACCAGCCGTGCTGTATTCCTTGCCAGCGTACTTGGCGTAGATATGGGTATGTTCTACAAACGTCGTGATTACAGTCATATCGTAGACGGTACCAACCCAATTGTTGCTCACGAATTCCTTGGTTCTTCTCTGGATGGCAAGGATGTATGGGTTGTAGATGACATGATCTCTTCCGGCGGAAGTATGATCGATGTTGCCCGTGAATTAAAGAAGAGAAATGCCGGAAGAATCTTTGTAATCGCTACTTTCGGTCTGTTCACAAACGGTCTTGAGAAATTCGACAAAGCGGTAGAAGACGGACTGATCTATAAAGTGGTTACTACAAACCTTGCATACCAGACACCGGAACTGTTAAGCAGAGATTACTACATCAGCTGTGACATGAGCAAATACATTGCTTACATCATTGATACCTTAAATCATGATGCATCCATCAGCGATCTGCTTGATCCATATCAGAGAATCCAGACTCTGGTTGCAAAATACAAGGGTGAGATTCCTGCGGAAGAGTAATCCGAACAGAATCAAAAAGCACATATATAAAAAGAGCACTGTCAAGGTGCTCTTTTTTTATGTTTGCACGAAGTGCTTTTGTTTGAGAGGAAATTTATCATAATTTCCTCTCAAACAAAAAAAGCATCAGACATTCTGATGCTTTTTTAAACTGTTGATATACTATAAGTTACATGCAGAGCAAAAATTTCTCCATGGCAGTCAATGCCTCTGCCTCATCTGCTCCATCAGCTTCAATCTCAACTTCTACACCATTGTGCGGGTTAAATGCCATAATTCCCATAATGCTTTTTGCATTAATCCGATGATTTCCCCGTACTAAATACAGTGAGCTTGAAAACTGGCAGGCTACCTGTACCAGCTCTGCAATTGGATTATCGTACTTGTCTACGACATCTGCAATGACAATTTCTTTCTTACTCATACGCTTTTCCTAACCTCCGTCTAATACTATTGTAGTTTAGCCCTTATTCCGCAATTTTACAAGCATCTTTTCAAAAACCGTTACTTTTACTGAATTGTCACGCATTTTTCATTATTTCTTAGTCGTTTTTTTTCTCAAAAAAAGGTTATGGAACAATCGTCTTGTCCCATAACCTTTTCACTTATTCATTAAGCAAATCACATGCCAATCAGGAAAATTTTTCTCTTTGTAATCCTGTATTAGCATACACCCTGTGCAAGCATAGCATCTACGACTTTCTCAAAGCCTGCGATGTTAGCACCTGCTACATAGTCGCCCTCTTTGCCATAACGTTTTGCAGCATCGTCGATGTTGTGGTAGATGTTTACCATGATCTGGTTCAGTTTTGCATCTACTTCTTCAAATGTCCAGCTTAAACGCTCGCTGTTCTGAGACATCTCAAGTGCGGATGTAGCAACACCACCTGCGTTTGCAGCCTTACCAGGAACAAAGTATACACCGTTCTGCTGTAAGTACTGTGTAGCGTCAAGCGTTGTAGGCATGTTAGCACCTTCGCAAACTGCGATACAGCCGTTTGCAACTAATGCTTTTGCATCATCGATAAGCAGCTCGTTCTGTGTAGCACATGGAAGTGCGATATCGCATTTTACGCTCCATACGCCACGGCCTTCATGATACTCAGCACTTGGTCTTGCTGCTGCGTACTCTGTCAGACGTGCACGTTTTACTTCTTTAACCTCTTTCAGTAAATCTACATCAATTCCTTCCGGATCATAAATCCAGCCTGTGGAATCAGAGCATGTTACGCATTTAGCGCCTAACTGATGTGCTTTCTGGATTGCATAGATAGCAACATTACCGGCACCGGATACAACACATGTCTTGCCTGCGATATCCTGTCCATGGGATTTCAGAAGTTCTTCTGTCATGTATAACAGACCATAACCTGTTGCTTCTGTACGTGCAAGGGATCCGCCATAAGAAAGTCCTTTACCTGTCAGAACGCCTTCATACAGGCCTGTGATTCTCTTGTACTGACCATACAGGTAACCGATCTCTCTTGCACCTGTTCCGATATCACCAGCCGGTACATCGACATCAGCTCCGATGTATTTGGAAAGTTCTGTCATAAAACTCTGGCAAAATGCCATAACTTCACGATCAGATTTACCCTTAGGATCGAAATCAGATCCACCTTTACCGCCTCCGATTGGAAGACCTGTTAAGGAGTTCTTGAAAACCTGCTCGAAACCAAGGAATTTAATAATTCCAAGATATACAGATGGATGCAGACGCAGACCACCTTTGTACGGTCCAATTGCGTTATTAAACTGTACACGGTAACCTGTGTTTACCTGTACCTGACCATTGTCATCAACCCATGCCACACGGAACTTGAACTGTCTGTCCGGCTCTGTAATACGCTCTAAGATTGCTTCTTTCTTGTAAAGCTCCTCATTAGCTTCTACAACTGGTCTGATGGATTCCAATACTTCGTCTACTGCCTGAAGGAATTCCGGTTCAGCAGCATTTTTTGTTTTTACTCGTGCGAGTACTTCGTCTACGTAGCTCATCTCGTATCTCCTTTTTTTTAATAATCTCAACGTAGTTATTTTATTATGTTATGAAGGATTGTGCAACATTTTTTTTCAATTTTGTCATTTTCTTCACATTCAGACGTGTTTGTACACGTTTTTTGCATAATCTGAAACATTTTCCATCATCCAGCACAACATTTTTGTTGTGCAGTACAAAAATTTCTATCTGATTTCCGTTTCTTTTTCCACAAAAAAAGACCTTGTGACCATGCATTATTATGCACAAGCCCAAAGTCTTTCCTTGCTTTTATCAATATGCGTTTTGCCGTTTCTTACTCTTCGCCCATCTCTTCGATGATGTGTTTACGCAGTGCTGCATACGTCTCCTTGCTCAGCGTATGCTCAATCTTGCACGCATCCTGTTCTGCCGTCTCCGGTGAAATTCCCAGGAATTCCAGCCATTTTCTCAGAATGAGATGACGGTCATAAATATTGGAAGCGATCTCCATACCACTGTCTGTCAGTGTGATAAATCCGCTCTCATCCACGTTGATATAACCGTTTAAACGCAGATTTTTCATTGCAACACTGATACTCGGTTTGGAGTAGTTCATATCATTGGCAATATCAATGGAACGAACCACCGGACGCTGTTTGCTTAATTTTAAAATACACTCCAGATAATCTTCTGCTGACTGATGAATTTGCATTCCCTATACCTCCCTGTTGTTTTTTTATTTCTCCATGTTTGCAAATTTCGTATACTGCGGCAGCCATACGAGATTGACTGTTCCGATCGGACCGTTACGCTGCTTGGCGATGATGATCTCCGCAATTCCTTTATTCTCTGAATCTTTATTGTAATAATCGTCTCGATAGATAAACATAACCACATCGGCATCCTGCTCGATGGCTCCGGACTCTCGCAGATCCGAAAGCATCGGTCTGTGATCCGGACGCTGCTCTACCTGTCGGCTCAGCTGTGACAGTGCGATAACCGGTACGTTCAACTCCCTGGCCAGCTGCTTTAATGAACGGGAGATATCTGAAATCTCCTGCTGGCGCGAATCGCTTCTGCCGGATCCGGACATCAGCTGCAGGTAATCGATGATAACCAGCTTCAGATCATGTTCCAGTTTATATTTTCTGCACTTGCTGCGAAGCTCTGAGATTGAGATACCAGGCGTATCGTCGATGATCAGATGTGATTTTCCAATGGTTCCCGCGCCTTCGATGAGCTTCTCCCAGTCTGCGTCGGACAGGTTACCGGAACGGAGCAGCTGTGCATCCACCCGGGATTCCAGTGAAAACAGACGATTTACCAGCTGCTCTTTTGACATCTCCAGGCTGAAGATTGCAGTGGCCATATCCTCATGAAATGCTGCATACTGGGCAATATTCAACACAAAGGCTGTTTTACCCATAGACGGTCGTGCTGCCACCAGTATCATATCTGACGGCTGCAGACCGGACAATTTGTAGTCCAGATCCACAAAACCGGTAGGAATGCCAGTGACATTTCCCTGGGTCCTGGATGCAATTTCAATCTTGTCCAGAGCATTTAACACCACCTGTTTGATCGGTACATAATCACTGTTGCTCCGGCTCTGAAGCAGATTGAAAATGCTTTTCTCGGTCTCTTCCAGAATTACTTCCAGACTTTCGTTTCCCAGATAGCAGGTATCTGCGATCTGTTCGTTGATTTTGATCAGTTTGCGAAGCACCGCTTTCTCTTTTACGATCTCCGCATAATATTTTACGTTTGCAGACGTCGGAACTGTAGTTACCAGATCACCGACATATTCCAGACTGCTGATCTCCGGCGGTACATTCTTCTCCCGCAGACGGTTCTGAAGAGTAATCAGATCCACCGGTGCACCACTGTTGAACAGCTCCGTAATCGTCTCAAACAGGATTCCATATTGCTGATGATAAAAATCATCCTTCACCAGCTGTTCAGAGGCCGTAAGGATCGCATCCCGGTCCATGATCATGGATCCGATGACGGACTGTTCTGCCTCCAGGCTGTGAGGCATGATCCGTTTTACCAGAGCCTCTTCCATATATTCTGCCATTCCTTTCTATATGAGTGACATTTTCTTTTTCGTATCACCGGCATCATTTCCGACACTGCCGATACAGTTATGGCTTAACTGCGTTATGCCTCTGTTACTTTCACTCTCAGCGATCCGGTTACTTTTGCATGCAGTTTGATAACCACATCAAAAGTTCCAAAGGATTTAATCGGGATGTTCAGAGACATTTTCTTTTTGTCAATATCCAGACCAAGCTGTTCTTTAACTGCTGCAGAAATCTCTTTTGTGGAAACAGAACCAAAGGTACGTCCGCCCTCACCGGCTTTCATCTTAACTTCCACAAATTTATCTTCCAGATCCTTGGCAAGTTCCTGAGCTGCTTCCAGCTGTTCTTCTGCAACTTTCTCTGCATGTTTATTCTGAAGCTTCAGATCATTTAAATTCTTTCCGGTTGCTTCCAGCCCCAGTTTTTTTGCAAAAATAACGTTTCTTGCATAAGCATCACTTACGTTTACAATCTCTCCCTTTTTACCGAGAGACTTTACATCCTGTAATAAAATCACTTTCATTTACTTAATATCTCCTTCCCTGATCATCTCATCAAGTGTATTTTCTATGGTCCGCTTCGCATCCTCCAGCGTACAGCCGGTGAGCTGCGCTCCTGCGGAATTCATATGACCGCCGCCGCCCAGACGTTCCATAACGAGCTGCACATTGATTTCATCAATCGACCGCGCGCTGATATAAATCCGGTCATGGTACTCCGTCAGCACAAAAGAAGCCTTGATACCGATGATATTCAGCAGCTCATTCGCCGCCTGTGCACACGCCACCGTCGGGCTCTCAATATTGTCCGCCGGGCACACGCTGATAGCAAACATATTGTGAAACACTTCTGCATGCCGCACGGCTTCCGCTCTCGCTTTGTACGCATCCATATCATTCCGGAGCATCTTGCGCACTCTGGTAACCTCTGCTCCGCACCGGCGCAGATATGCTGCTGCCTCAAAAGTACGGACACCTGTTTTGGATACAAAATTATTGGTATCAATCAAAATTCCCGCATAAATAGCATCTGCCTCCTGTGTGGAAAGTTTGATATCTTCATCAAAATACTGTAACACTTCCGCGATCATCTCGCAGGTGGAGGAAGCATACGGCTCCGTGTAGGAAAGCACCGCATTTTTCACCACATCCTCACACTGACGATGATGATCAAAGACAACGATAGCCTTTGCCCGGTTCAGCAGATTCGGACATTCCGTATAACTCGGCCGGTTTGTATCCACCACGATCAATGCCGTGTGGGAATCAATCTCATCCAGTGCCAGCTGGCTCGGGATAAACATGTCGTCCGGATAGCCATTCTCCGGTGTAAAACATTCCTTCAGCGGACGCAGTGTCGTATTGACCTCATCAATTACAATCTGTGCCTTTTTGCCCAGCTGACGGGCTGCACAGTAAATGCCAATGGCCGCACCAAAAGAATCAATGTCTGCAATCTTATGTCCCATGACAAAGAATTTGTCACGGGTGATCATAATTTCGCGCAGCGCCAGTGCTTTCACTCTGGCCTTTACACGGGTAGATTTGTCTACCTGACGGTTGCTTCCGCCAAAATAAGATATTTTATCTCTGGTCTTTACGACCACCTGATCTCCGCCGCGTCCCAGTGCCAGGTCAATGGCCATACGGGAATACTCGTAATTCTTCGTATAATCATTTCCCACATAACCGATTCCCATACTGAGAGTGACAGACATCTCATTTCCAACCTTGATACTTTTGACATCCTCCAGAAGGCTGAATTTTTCCTCTTCCATTTTTTCCAGATATTTATGCTGGAACACGACAAAGTACTTGTCGTTCTCAGTCTTTTTTACCAGACCGTCGATGGATGCAAAAAATTTGGTCACCTTACGGTCTACCAGTGCGACCAGCAGAGATTTCTTTACCTCTTCCACGGTATCCAGGACTTCGTCATAATTATCAATATATACTAACGCAGGTACCATCTGCATTTCCTGGTTTTCAATGCGGTACCGGGTCAGCTGCGTCTCATCAAAGAGATAGATGACCTGCAGATACTGCACTTTCTCTGTCAGCTCAATACTGCTGCTCTCATGCAGAATATCTGTAAAATGAATCTTGTGCACAGAAGCGCGGTACACACATTCTTCCCGCTCCACAACAAGCTCCAACTCATCCTCTTTCTCCATCAGTTCTCTTGTGATCTGTGGAAAAATCGTCGTGATGGATTTGTGATATCCTTTATTTTTTTCCGATAATGCTTCAAACTGACGGTTCATCCACAACAGTTTTCCCGTGGCATCCATCACCGCATACGGCACTTCAAACTCATTCAGCAGACGTTTCTGTACCGTACCGTACTGTGTGGCAAAATCGATCAGCTCATTCATCAGGATCGGTTTGTTCCGCCAGTACACAAACAGCATCACAAAAAAATAAATGCCTACGAAAACACTTCCCAGAACACCCGCCTTGATATTCAGCACATACATCCAGACATCCATGGCTCCAAACAGTGCCGTCAGTACCAGCGGTGTCTGTGTATATCCTTTTAATTTACCCTTCAACTTAACATCCTGTCTCATGCTAACTCCTTTATACTGCCGAAATTATTCTTCCGGCCGGTATACAAAACCGATACTATTCAACATAGTATACCACATTTCCCCCTCATTAGAAAGCCCCTGTTTTATATTGCTAACTGTTCATATGTTTCGTTACAGTTCACTCATCATATGTAGTAAAGCGGACATTCTCAATCCACACATCACTACTTTCCTATCTGAAGCAGCTGTTTCACATATCTGTCCCAGAACGTGCTGTGTTCCTGTTCATAGATCAGTTCTTTTGCCATGACAGGATCATCCGTGATCACATTGTCAATTCCCATACCTACGACTTTTTCCAGGCGTTCTTCCGAATTCACTGTCCAGACATAGATCTGTTTCCCGGCCTTCTGTGCCTTATTTACGAAACTCTTGCTCAGCAGTGTTGACTCCACACTGTAACCGTCTGCATATTCCAGGTCTGTAAAGTTTCCATACGATACAGATGTAATATATGCGGTTTCGATGGAATCGTCCGCCTCCTTGATCTTGCGCAGAGAATCATACTTCAGGGAAGAAACCACACAAGTATCCCTCATATGATACTTTTTCAGCAGTTTCGCCACCTGCTCCTCCAGATCCTTGTCATGTCCGCTGGGCTTGATCTCGATATTCAAATGGATCTTGCCACGGCAGACTTTCAGCACTTCTTCCAGTGTCGGAATCCGCACAGTCTGATATTTTTTATCAAACCAGCTGCCATTATCCAGGTCTTTGATTTCATCCCAGGTCACCTGCCAGACTTCCTTATCCAGTCCTGTCGTCCGTTTCAGATTAGAATCATGCATAACGATCACTTCACCGTCTGCTGTCTGCTGTACATCCAGTTCCGCCCAGTCAGCTCCCACCTGAATGGCTCCCTTGAATGCCGGAATTGTATTCTCCGGATAGGCTGCAGAATACCCGCGATGCGCCGTCACTTCCACCGGATTGCCCAGCCCCATATGTAATACACCGCGCCGGTCTGCAAAATTGTATGCAAAATTGACCCCGATCACCACTACGATGCTGAGGGCAATGATCCGTTTCCGATACATATAAATTTTCTTTACCCATCTCGTATTGGTAACCCGGTAAGCATTGTCCAGATCCCGGAAAACCCGTGGAATCCGCTCACCGGCGGCAGCCTTACGATAATAGAACAACAGACTGATGCAGATAAAAAATAACGGAAGATCAAAACAGAAAAACAGTGCACCGCACACATCCATCAGCAAAGAAATCCCGGAAAGGGTCAGACTGCTGAACAGATCCTGTGTCGGTAACGCCTGATTGACTCTGGACACCAGCCAGGATCCAGAGAGGATCACGCCGTAATAAATACCGATGCAGGCTGCACTCCATCCCAGCACAATGATCAGATCCGTCCAGTAATGATTTTTCTGCAGTTTCCAGCTGCGCTTTCTCGCCTGCTTGAAGTTACAGTTTTCCAGGCAGAAATAATGCAGACTGTAAATCCAATGAAAGGAGCGAAGTCCGATATAAATCCAGAATCCAATATATAAAATCGCCAGCCAGGTATGGGACATAATATAATCCACAATAAACTGCGGCACCGTAAATTTTGTAATATAACCGGAGATTACCAATGCATGGGTCATGGGGATAATGATCAGCAGATAGAGGATCATCACGATATTTCTCTGATAGATGACCCGCAAAGACGTTTTCAATCCCTTTCGCATCAGTGCCAGCAGCGGCATCGCCTGCTTCCGGAAAGAGGCATGGATGCAGGTAATGATACAGCAGATATCAAACAGCGTAAAAAATGCCATTCCCAGCACGATCAAAAGCAGAAAAAACCAGGTCAGCGGGGACCGGATAAAAGTTCCGATGGTTTCATCTGACAAATAACTCAGCCCCTGTGCCTTCAGTGCCAGCTTCATTACTCCCGTAAGTAACGGTTTAAATACCGCCATAGATGCAAATTTATATAAAAGTTCAAACACAAGAAGCGTGCCTATATTCAATTTTAATAATCCGAATGTGTAATGCAAGTAACGAAAAACGTTCTTTATTTTTTTCATATTTGTCTCTGAAGAATACAGAAAACTCCCCGGAAAAATCCGGGGAGTCTGTTGTCAAAATTAATCCTGTACGTATGGCATTAATGCTACGTGGCGTGCTCTCTTGATTGCTACTGTGATAGCTCTCTGATGTTTTGCACAGTTTCCTGTGATTCTTCTCGGAAGGATTTTTCCTCTCTCAGAGATGTATCTCTTTAATTTATTTGTATCCTTGTAATCAATCACATTGTCTTTTCCACAGAATACACAAACTTTTTTTCTTCTGCGGCCGCCTCTTCTCTTCATCGGAGAATCGCTTTTTCCATCTTTATTATAAGCCATGATAGTTTACCTCCTGTTTAGTTAAATGGTAATTCCTCATCAATTCCGTCCGGAATATTCATAAAGCCATCGCTTACCGCATTGCTTGGGGAAGGTCTGTCTGCCGGTGCAAAATTTGCTGCATGCTCAGCGCTTGCTGCTTTGCTCTCTGCGAACTCCTGCTCCTCAACAACTACGTCCGTGGTGTAAACTTTCTGTCCGTCACGGTTGGTATAGCTGCCTGTCTGAATTCTGCCTGTAAGGGCAATCTTAGTTCCTTTGCGCAGATATTTCTCTGCGAACTCTGCCTGACGTCCGAATGCTACACAACCGATAAAATCTGCTGTCTGGCTGTCGCCGTCACGACGGAATCTACGATCTACTGCAACTGTATATCTTGCGATTGCGGTTGCCTGTTCACCCTGAGAATAACGAACCTCAGGATCACGGGTCAAACGTCCCATCAAAATTACTTTATTCATAAGGATAACTCCTTCTCTACTGTGAAATTATGCCTCGTCTTTTCTAACGCATAAAAATCTCAGCACATTGTCCATGATACGAACACTCTGCTCTAACTCAGCAGGTACTTCTGCTGCAGCATCGAACTGAATGAAGTAATAGAAGCCTTCGCTCATTTTCTGGATGTCGTAAGCTAATTTTTTCTTACCCCAATCCTCAACTTCTGTTACTGTACCGCCAAAACGAGTAATATACTCTTTTGCTTTCTCAACAACTGCTGCTCTGGCGTCATCTTCGATCTTGGCACTAACAATTAATGCTAATTCATACTTGTTCATGCTATTCTTACCTCCTTGTGGTCTTTTGGCCCTCTGCTCATCCTGTAGAGAGCAAGGATATTGTATATCACGATTTTCAATACTACCATATTTTTACGCTTCAGGCAAGTGCTTTTTTAAATCTTTTGTGTTTTTTTCTACAATCTTTCGTGCCACCATGATCTGATGACCGCACCCCTGACATTTCAACCGGAAATCTGCCCCGACACGCAGGATTTCCCATTCAAAACTGCCGCAGGGATGTTTCTTTTTCAGTTTTACAATATCTCCCACTTCATATTGATATGTCATTCTGTCACCTCACTCTACTTTTATACTCCACGATTCTTTTATAATTTTATTCAAGTCGAACGCAGTTTCCCATCTGATTTTAACATACTGCCGAAAAAACCTCTCCGATCGGTGCCTGGATGACCAGATCGGCACGGCTGTCCAATGGGGTTGCGGATTTGTTGATCAGTACCAGCTTATTACCTCTGTAATAGTCGATAAGTCCCGCTGCCGGATATACTGCGAGGCTTGTTCCTCCAATGATCAACACTTCTGCCTGGCTGATCGCGTGGATGGCTGCCTGCATCGTGGAAGAATCCAGTCCTTCCTCATATAATACGACATCCGGTTTGATCTGACCACCGCAACTGCACATCGGAACCCCGGCAGAATTCTTGATATACTGTGCATCATACAATTTTCCGCATTTTCTGCAGTAATTGCGGTGTACGCTGCCGTGAAGTTCCAGCACATTTTTGCTGCCTGCCGCCTGATGAAGTCCGTCGATATTCTGTGTAACCACTGCCTTTAACTTTCCTTTTGCTTCCAGTTCGGCAAGTTTTAAATGTGCCGCATTTGGTTTTGCATCCAGGGCCAGCATTTTATCCCGGTAAAACCGATAAAACTCTTCTGTTTTTTCCATATAAAAAGTATGACTCAGAATTGTCTCCGGTGGATAATCATATTTCTGATGATACAGACCGTCCACACTTCGGAAATCCGGTATTCCGCTCTCTGTTGACACACCGGCTCCCCCGAAAAACACGATATTATCTGAATCTGCGATCCACTGTCTTAATAATTCTGATTTTTCCATCTGTTCCGCTCCTTCCAAAATGATTCCTCTCAGAATCACTGTACACTGCACTTCGTTTCTGTTTTTATAGTATACTGCGTGAAAAAAAATAGCAACTCCATTTTATCCGCACCTTCGCAAGTACAAAAATCCCCACCTGGCATTCTTGCAGTCCACACGCACCATTCGTAAAATGTTTTTTCATAATTTCTTCACACTTTTAACAGTTGACATATTTTCTTTCGTGATATTTAATATATCTTAGCGGCAATTAACATAATAGGATTACAATGCCGGAAAATCTGTATCCGACTGTGTCTGCACATCGTGATGTAAAGCGGACATTCGCAATCCGCTTTCGCTACTTGCTCATGAACGCAGTCGCTTTGCGACCTGTCATCACACTATATTATAGAAACGGGAAGATAAAAACATGCATATTTCATTCGCAGGAAAAAAAATCCGGCTGCTTGCACTTGCGGTCACTATTTTTATGATTATTTTTGTATCCGCCAACTGGCGGCTCTATCTGGATCCGACACTGGATCTGACATGTGGGACCATTCTGTTTGTTCTGTCTCTTCTGGCAGGACCGGTTGCTGGATTTCTCATTATATTCAAACCATCCGTGGATGACAAATATAAAGCACTGGCCAACACGGCATTGTTTTTTATCATGCCGGTTCTTACCATCCAGATGGTAGAGGTATTTAACGAAAACTATATATGGTGGTTTTCTGTACCAACTTTCCTCGCAAACTATATGATTTACCTGGTGTTCTACCTGTTCTTTTATCTGATCACCGGACGTTATCATATGGTAGGGCTGATTGTAAATATTTCTTTATATGTATGGTCATTGCTGAATTATTTCATTGAACTGTTCCGCGGTTCTCCTTTTGTTCCGCTGGACGTACTGAGTTTCGGCACTGGTCTGAGTGTATCAGACGGTTATACTTATGAGCTTAGTTGGAAACTGATCCTCGGTTCTATCATGTTTTTCCTGATCTATCTGGTAAACAAAAAAAGTGTCAACATCAAACCGAAAAAATTAAAATTCAAACTGCTGGCAAAACTTGCTCCGGCAGCTTATATCGCAGTTGTTGTAATTTCCCTCTTTTTTACGGATTATGCTGCAAATCTCGGATACAAACCGGATTTCTGGGATCAGTCCAGAGGCTATCACCGCACAGGTTCCTTCTTTAATTTCTGTCTGAACACCAAGTATCTTATTATCCGGAAGCCCTCTGACTACAATGCCGCCAATGTCAGCGACTATGTGGCAGAAACGCTGAAAGATGCCGGCGTAGATCCTGATGATCATACGGTCAGCACCAATCTGCTGACCGGCCAGAACGATTACACAGCAAATACGGATGGCACCATGCCGAATATCATTTGTATCATGAATGAATCTCTGTCTGATCCAGGTGCTCTCGGCAATCTGGAAACCAATGAAGACTACATGCCATTCATTCACAGTCTGACAGAAAATACCATCAAAGGTTCCCTGTCCATGCCGGTATTCGGTGCAGGAACAAGTAACAGTGAATTTGAATTTTTATCCGGAGATTCCATCTCCTTCCTGCCCACCGGGTGCAACGTATATCAGTCCTATGTAAAGGATACTGTTCCTTCCCTGGTATCCACCCTTGGTGCACTTGGTTATTCCAGGACCGCTTTTCATCCGTATTACGGCGAAGGCTGGAACCGCAGGAATGTATATCCACTGCTGGGATTTGAAAACTATATCAGTATCGAAGATTTTGTCGATCAGGACATTCTGGATACTTACAAGCAGAACAATGACGTCACCGAGTATGAGATGCTGCTGAATGAACGGTATCCGGACCGCAACATGCTGCTGCGTCGTTTTGTCAGTGACAGCTATGATTATTCCATGGTAGAAAACATGTATGAGAATCGGGATACATCCAAACCGTTCTTCCTTTTTAACGTCACCATGCAGAACCACGGCGGCTACGCCATGTCCTATACAAACTTTTCACAGGAAATATATGTCACAAACATGAATGGCATCTACCCAAAGGCTAACCGCTATCTGTCCCTGGTAAAACGCTCTGATGAAGCATTTCAGGAGCTGGTAGATTATTTCAGCAACGTGTCAGAACCGACCATCCTCTGTATGTTCGGGGATCATCTGCCCTCCATTGAAGATGGATTTTATGAAGAACTGTTCGGTACCAGTCTCGATCATCTGACCACGGAACAGCAACAGCTTCGTTACACCACACCATTTGTGATCTGGGCAAATTATGATATTCCGGAAGCGACACTGAATCAGATCAGTGCAAACTATCTGTCTACACTGGTACTTCAGACTGCCGGACTTCCACTGACGCAGTACAATCGTTATCTGGCCTCCCTGTATCAGAAGCTTCCTATCATTAACACGGTTGGTTATGTGGATGCAGATAACAATTACTATACGCATTCCGAAAACAGCAAATACGATGACCTGCTCTATCAGTACCATTGCCTTGTATACAATTCACTGATTGACCGGAATAACCGTGATTCCTCTGTCTTTTTCATGAATCAGTAATTTCCTGCTATGTTAAGACCTGAGCATCTGTCTTTTCCGACAGTTCTCAGGTCTTTTTATCTCAGTCGAGAAGACTCCCACTTCTGCAAGTGGTGAGTAATAACAAGTCTTTCTCAGTGGGAGTACAATCTCCGACTGAGATAAACGCTCCGCGAGGATGTGCAGTGATTCTGAGAAGAATATGTCAGCTTACGCTGACCAGAATCACGCACCAAGTCTCACGTGCGTTCGACTTGAACTGTATCTTTCCATATTTTAGTAATTCTATACTATCATGCAACACTTTTCGATGTTATGTTGCACACTTTCTAAACACTTTTTACAAATCATTCTTCATAGAACGATACTTTTGCAACATTTCAAAGCATTTTGTCCAACTTATCACTTTCATTTGCACTTTTTATTGTGCATTTTGTGTGTTTTTATTGACATGGTCTTACCATCTATGTATAATAAGCTCATGGAATTTATATTTTCTTTATGAATTTCACATTTGCTTAACTTTTTTAAAATTTAGGAGGGTTTGATTTATGGCTTTAGGTATTATTGGTATTGTAGTCGCTCTTGCTATTTTCCTGTATGGCGCCTACAAAAACGTATCCGTACTGTATCTGGCTCCGCTCTGCGGCGTTATTGTAGCAGTAACAAACGGATTGAACGCAAACGATGCATTCACATCTCTGTATGTTGGTGCCGTTGAAGAAAATGCAGCAACCGGCGTATGGGAAATCGGCGGTGTCTGCGGAATGATCACAGCAATTTTCCCGACTGTATTCTTAGGCGGTTTATTTGGTAAAGTATTAGCTGACAGTGGTGCTGCTCAGTCTATCGCTTCCACATTAGTAAACAAATTCGTTATGCCGGTAAACAATAAAGAAAAACAGGCAAAACGTGCCGTTTTAATTATGTTACTTATCGAGTGTATCCTTACATACGGTGGTGTAGATGGTTTCGTAGCTATCTTCGCTACATTCCCGATCTGTATGTACATGGCAAGCCGCATTGGTATTCCGAGACGTATGGTTCCGGCTATGCTGGCTTTAAGCTGTGGTGCTAACTCTGCTCCATTCGTATTAAGTATCAATAACATCATTTGTATGAGCATCCTGCAGACAAGCCCGGGTGCTGCTCCAATCCCGGGATTTATTTCCTTCATCGTAATCGAAGTTGGTGTATACTTCATCTGCTCCACCTTCATCATCAAAGAGATGAGAAAAGGCGAGACATTTGATTATGGTAACTGTGAGCCGATTCCAGATGACAATGCAAAAAAACTTCCGCATTTTGCACTTGCTATGATTCCGTTAGTAGTTGTATTCCTGCTTTTCGCTATCGTACAGATTGCTTCCTTAGCTCTGGTATCCGGTATCGCAGCAGTAATCATCCTGATGGCTCCGCACTTCAAAGACAATGAGAAAAAAGGCTTTCCGGCATGGGCAGGAAACGTTCTCAATTCCTTAAACATTGGTGCTGCAAATGGTGCAAGCGCAATCATGACTCTGACAGCTGCAGCTGGTTTCGCAGCAGTTGTACAGCACACAGATGCTTTCAACGGTTTCGTTGGAATCCTCTTTGGCATGAAAGCTTCTCCGTTAGTAATCGGTATCGTACTTGCTATCATCGTAGTAGCATTTACATCTTCACCGCCAGCAGCTTTAAGTATTGCACTTCCGATGGTTGCTGCAGCTTATATCTGGACAGCTAACCCGATTTTGAATCCGAACGCACTTGCTCGTTGTGCTGCTATCGCAGTTTCCACATTCGAGACACTGCCGGTTAACGGACTGATCCTAATCACAACCGGACTTGCTCAGGTTAAGATCAAAGATGCATACTTACCGATGTTCTTACAGACAGTTATCATGACATTAGTTGGAACAATCCTCTGTGCTGTCATCCTTACTGTTGCACCGGGACTGGCATAAACCAACATCATTTTCGACAATTATCTTCGTAGTGAAAGAAAGTTAAGCCATATAGAAACGCTGCTTCACATTGAAGCAGCGTTTTTCATCTTAGTAACAGAAATCAACAGAAAGGTTTATACTTATGAAAAAAAAGAATCCCTTTAACTGGGGCACTTATGTCACACTGATCGGCGTCGTAGTTATCTTTGCCATTATTTTTACTGATGCCATCGACACCATATATGTACTTCCGGTTCTGGGTGCTCTCTGCCTTGTATACGGTATTTTCGGACTTCTGCAGTCCCGCGGCAGCAATGAAGCCGGACTGGTTCAACGCTCCATGCTGCAGCTGATCCTCGGTGCATTTGTCATCTTTATCGGTATGATCGAAGCACTTCATCTGAATCTGACACAGAGATTCTGGGATATTTTCCTGATTCTCATTGTGGTGGTCATTGCGATCTGGATGTTTCTGCGGAAACGCAAGTAAAGTCTTGTTTGTGTAGCTGAAAATTTAATCTGTGAAAACGCCAGTCATCAATCTTACCTCTGCAGCTAGCAATCGCTTGCCGAGGAAAGATTGCCTGACTGGCGTTCTTTTAAGTTTTGTTTATCATAAATTTTCAGCCGCACTGCACTGCGTGCCGCTTATCTCCGCCTCCTCCCGCGAACTCGCACGCAGATTTACGTTGCAAAACTTAGCAGGAAGATGAAAACTGTTTTTAATTTCACAGTGTAAATAGAGAAAACGAAGCATCCTGTCAGGGTAAGCGATTAAGCAAACGACCGAGTTTCACGAGTTTTTGCGCGAGTGGGAACGACCTCTTTTTCAGGCGTGGGAACGAGCGCGATGAAAACGATGTGAAACGAGGGTAGTGAGCGTCTAGCGTCCCGACAGGATGCTTCGTTTTCGTATTAAAAATCAAATTTTAGCCAAATCCGACAACCAGCTATTCCGTCAAACGCCGCAAAGATTTCCGAAACTGTACCATAAACAGAATCAACGTACAGCTCACCGCTATGATGTCAGCCACCGGTTCTGCCATATACACGGCATAGGTTTTATTTTCCATAACATGCGGTAATATGTAGATCAATGGAATCAGCAATATGAATTTCCGCAGGATTGCCACGATAATGGAACACGGTGCATTCCCTATGGACACAAAGGTCATCTGGCAGGCGATCTGTATACCGAACACAAACAATACACGACAGTAAATCCGAAGTGCCTTTGCCGTAAAATCGATCAGTGCAGCATCTGTGGTAAACAATTTTGCAAATACCTGTGGAAATGCCATGATAATTGCCCACAGAACAACGGAATAAATAACACAGACACAAAGCAGGATCTTGTAACTCTGCTTTACTCTGGACAATTTTTTTGCACCATAATTGTAACTGGTGATCGGCTGCGCCCCCTGGGCGATTCCCTGCAGAGGAAGCATGGCAAACTGCATGACACTGGTAAGGATCGTCATGGCTCCCACCGCAATATCTCCGCCATATTTTAGCAGCGATGAATTAAAGCAGACGGAAATCACACTCTCACTGGCCTGCATAACAAACATGGATGCACCAAGTGCCACGCATGGCGGAACCAGCTGAAGTCCCGGCATAATATTTTCTTTTTTGATCCGAAGCAGCGTCTTTTTCCCGGAGAGGAAAGACAACACCCAGATGCAGGACAAAGCCTGTGAAATCACGGTTGCCAGTGCTGCGCCGCGCACTCCCATATGCATCCCGAAGATAAAAATCGGATCCAGTATAATATTCGCAACCGCTCCGATCAGAACCGTCATCATACCTGTGATGGCTTTTCCCTGGGCAGTGATAAATGTATTCATACCAAGGGTAATCTGTACAAAAATCGTACCAATCGCGTAAATATTCATATATGCCGTCGCATAAGAAATCGTATTTTCACTGGCACCAAACATGAGTAACAGATTTTCGTTCCAGATCAGCAAGATCACGGTCAGAATAATGGAAACGATGATCTGAAGACTCAGACAGCCTGTCAGGATTTTTTCTGCCGTATCGTGCTCGCCTTTTCCCATGTAAATAGATGCTCTCGGAGAACCACCAGATCCTACCAGCGCCGCAAATGCCGCAATGATCAGGATCAGCGGCATGCACACCCCTACGCCGGTCAGCGCCATGCTGCCCTCTCCCGGAATATGACCGATATAAACCCGGTCTATGATGTTGTACAACATATTTACCAGCTGTGCGATAACCGTCGGAACCGCCAGCTTCATCAACAATTTTCCTATTGGTTCTGTTCCCAGAAACGTCTTATCCTGTTCCATACTATCCAAATAACCTCCCAACACATTTACCCGAAGATTTCCTATAAATCTGTATGATATCATATACTATTTTCCATGAAATGACAAGTAATTCGTCAAAATCTGCATCTGGTATTTAATACTACTTCTGCTCGTTTTTCATCCTTTTTGTATTGACTTGCTCTGTCGTCTGATGTAAAATAATTTTACTTTGATTATCAAACTTTTTTATATAAAAAGAAGAACCGTAACACACATATGATCATAGTATTATTAATGGAAAGTGAGATTTTAAAGATGAAATTAATGAAATCACTGAATCTGAAAGATAAGTTCCTGAAACTCCCGATCATTCAGGGAGGCATGGGCATCGGAGTCAGCCGCTGTCGTCTGGCCGGTGCAGTTGCAAAAGAAGGTGGCATGGGGGTACTCTCAACCGCCCAGATTGGTTATGACGATCCAGATTTTACGAAACATCCGGAAGAAACAAATCTGCGTGTACTGCCGGAGCAGATCAGAAAAGCGAAAGAAATCGCCGGCGGCAACGGTATGGTCGCTGTCAATATCATGGCCGTTACACAGTTGTATGAAACCTATGTCAAAACCGCCTGTGCCGCCGGTGTGGATGCCATCATCTCCGGAGCAGGACTCCCGACAGAACTCCCGAAATTTGCAGAAGGATATGATGTCGCACTGGCACCCATCGTTTCGAGTACAAAATCTGCCAATGTTATCTTGAAATTCTGGGATAAAAAGTACCATCGCACCGCCGACTTTCTGGTCATTGAAGGACCACTGGCCGGCGGACATCTCGGTTTTTCCAGAGAACAGCTGGAGGATATTCCGGGACTTGATTATGACACCGAGATCCGAAATATCATTACATTAAAACAAACATATGAAGAAAAGTATCAGACTGCAATTCCGGTATTTGTCGCCGGAGGTATGTTCACTGCCGAAGATGTAAAACATGTCCTGGAACTCGGTGCCGATGGCATTCAGGCTGCCACACGTTTCGTAGCCACTGAGGAATGTGATGCCAGTGATGCTTACAAGCAAGCTTACGTCAACGCCTCCGAAGAAGATGTTATCATTATCAAAAGCCCGGTGGGAATGCCCGGCCGCGCTATCAAAAATGCGTTTATCCAGCGTATGCTTGCAGCACCGGACAAAATCTCCCACTGCTTCAACTGTCTGAAAGCATGCAATCCGGCCACAGCCCCTTACTGCATCACGCAGGCACTGGTCAATGCCGTTGTGGGCGATCTTGATAACGGTCTGATCTTCTGTGGTTCCCGGGTGGGCGAAATCCGGGAAATCACTACAGTACCAAAACTGATGCAGGAGCTGACGGTATAATTTGAACGCAGAATAAGCAAGTAGCGAAAGCGGATTGCGAATGTCCGCTTTACAATTTTGCACACCTGACATATTCTTCTTTCACCCAACCAGCAACACGCTGGCCATGATCCCGGCCACGGTCGCTACCAATGCCCCGGCCAGAGTCCAGCGTGTCTTTTTCACTTTTACTATCATAAAATAAATGCTCATCGTATAGAATATCGTCTCACTGCTGCTCATCATGACCGATGCGATCCGCCCCAGTCTGGAATCGGTTCCGAACTGCTCATAGACATCCAGCAGCAAGCCGGTGGCGGCTGAGGAAGAAAACATCCGCACCACCGCAAGTGGAACCAGCTGTGACGGAAATCCAATACGGTCTACACAGTTTCCAAGTACTCCGGCCAGTGCATCAAGCAGACCGGAAGCGCGCAGAATGCCTACAGCAACCATCAGACCGGCAAGGGTGGGTAAAATATCCACCGCCGTCTTCAGACCGTCTCTCGCACCTTTTACGAAATCTTCATAGGCATTCCGCCGGTTCAGCAGTCCGGCCATAAGAATCACCACAATAAAAAGTGGAATGATAACATCTGACAGAAACAGTAATATACGCTGCATATACAAATAGTATCTCCATCCCTTCTGTTTTTTATAACATCCAGTCCTCACTCATCCACATCTTTTGATTTTTTTATCTGCGTTCAATATCCCCGTTTCCGGTCTGCTGCTGACATGATCTTTGCAAAGATAATTCCCGCCAGCGTAGAAAATGCCGTAGCCACAATGGCTGCTCCCACAATACCCGTCGGATTCGGTGAGCCGTACTGGCTGCGATAAGCAATCACGGTCACCGGAATCAGCTGAAGTGACGAAATATTCAGCACCAGAAATGTACACATTTCTGTGGAAGCCACTTTTTCCTGCTTTACATGTGTGTGCCGGATACGGTCGGAAGTAAAATCAAATTTTTTCCGATAAGGCTGATGAACTGCCTGTAACAGCGTCCGTTCCTTTTCCAGTTCATCCAGATCTTCCATAGCCCGCAGCCCCGCCGGCGTCGCCGCCCAGCCCAGTCCGAAAAAATTGGCGATACAGTTGGCTGCAATGGATTTGCATGCTGCATGTTCCCGCGGAATACGCGGAAACAAAAAATGAAGCAACGGGTAGATCCGGTCTGCCGCCCGCTGCATCATCCCGGCATTTTCTGCGATCCGCATAAGACCGACCCAGAACGCCAGCACTCCCGCCATGGTGATACACAGCGTCACCGCCTGCTGCGCTGCATCCAGTGCCGCGTCCGTTACTGCCGGCAGATTACCGGTGAATGCCGCATATACAATTCCTGCCAGAATCATAAAAATCCATAAAAAATTCAGCATACGCTGTCAGTTCCCTTCCGGGCTTTCTAACAACGTATGCTGAATCACAAACACTTATTACTGTTTTATCTTTCCATACTCACAAATCCACCTGAAACAGTTTTTACAGACGGTCTGACTGCGAGTTCCAATGCGCCTATTATTTTCCATAGGTGCGGAAAAATGTGCTCAGATTCGTCAATGCTTTAACCAGCACTTTTGTCTGTTCTTCGTCAAGGCCATTCAGTGTAGCTTTTATCATCTCATCGTGGAACTCTGCATGATGGTGGTATGCCTTCACACCTTTTTCTGTCAGAGAGATCAGAACAACACGACGATCTTTCTCACTTCTGACACGTTTGACATAAGCTTTTTTCACCAGATTATTGATCGCAATCGTCAGTGTTCCCACAGTAACAGACAAATCCTTTGCTACCGAAGACATGCTCCGCGGTTCATCCAAACCGATTGCCTCAATGATATGCATATCATTATTGGAAATATCTTTGAACTCCTCCGTGATGATTGCCTTTTCCTCAATATTCATAATTTCATTAAATAATTTGACCAGCAGGTCATGAAGTGTATCGTATCCTTCCAATGCGCTCCTCCAATATTTTGCATATCAAATATTTTGATTGATTAACAATATCATTATACATAATCTGTGAAAACTTCGCAAGGGACAAATCCGGTTCTACACAAAATTTCCGTCAGGCTACATTGCCAGATTTAATGTCATAAATCCGTCCATTCTCATCTTCATAAGTACCGGAGTAAGTAAAATTAACCTTTCCATTTTCAATATACCAGGTACCGTTTTCGTTGGATGCAATTCCAGAAAATCCAAAATCAACTTTTCCATCTGTTCCGATAGACCACCAGCCATTACTATTTTGTTTTACTGTCTCCTGCCCTTTCTGCACACAGCCATTCTGAATATAATACCAGCCGCAGAATCCTTCTGTTTCTGATTCCAGCACACCGGCTGCGCCAAAATCTACCTGACCTCCTCTGCAATACCAGTCTCCAGACTCATTGGATGCGATTCCGTTCAATTGAAAATCTACTGCTCCGTTTCGCACAGCCCACCAGCCATACTCATTCGGTGCTACTGTATTCTTATGAAAATCAACCTTTCCATCTGTTCCGATATACCACCAGCCATTACTGTTTTGTTTTACTGTCTCCTGCCCTTTCTGCACACAGCCATTCTGAATATAATACCAGCCACTGAATCCTTCTGTTTCTGATTCCAGCACACCGGCTGCGCCAAAATCTACCTGACCTCCTCTGCAATACCAGTCTCCAGACTCATTGGATGCGATTCCGTTCAATTGAAAATCTACTGCTCCGTTTCGCACAGCCCACCAGCCATACTCATTCGGTGCTACTGTATTCTTATGAAAATCAACCTTTCCGTCTGTTCCGATATACCACCAGCCACTGCTGTTTTGCACTACGGTCTCCTGGCCTTTCTGCACACAGCCATTCCGAACATAATACCAGCCGTCAAATGCGTCATTCTCCGATTTTACAAGGCCGCTTGCAGCAAACTGTACCTGGCCATATTCACAATACCATTCTCCGGATGCATTGCTTGCAATCCCGTTAAAACTCGAATCAATCCTTCCGTTTCTGACTGCCAGCCAATCGTCATTCATACAAATCACGTCATTGTACTGAGGATCCGCACAACCATTTTTTACATACCAGTCTTCTCCTTCATAATAACAGATTGTCGTCTCAGAAAAGTTTACTTTTCCATTCTCAATGTACCATAGACTTCCGTTATATTCATACAATCCCCATTTATTAAAATTAATTCTTCCATCTTCTACATACCACCAGTCACCGTTGTAGGCTACCAGCGTAGTAACGTCTTCTGCAATCTCATCATCCACATAATAGTTCCAGGAATCCCCTTCCTGATACAACCCATTCTTTGGAGGTTCCTGAATATCTCTGAATGCAATTCCATTTTCATTTGCATAAGTCTCAACAGCAGAACCGACTGTTCCGCGTAATGTCAGCCCTGAACAATTATAAAACACATTTGATCCAAATGTAATATCAGTTCCTTTTATCGTCACATTCTTAACACTATAACAATCAAAAAATGCAGCATCTTCGATGGTTGTTACACTCTCTGGAATTACTATTTTTACAAGATTTGTATTATAACTAAATGCACCCTCTGCAATCTGCTGAACGCCCGATGCAAACTGCGGATCATTTACCGCCGGGCCGCTGATTGCAATCTTTTTATCACAACTGTACAGAATACCATTCTGGGAGGCATAGTTATTTCCAATTCCTGTGCATTCAAAGTTCTCTAACGATAAGCACTGTGCAAAAGCACCTGTTCCAATTTCCTTTACACTGGCCGGAATATTGATGGATGTCGCCTGTTCAAAACCCGAAAATGCAAATGCTCCGATCTTTGTGATCGTATCCGGAAGATGGATTGTTCCACATGTTCTGTTTGACCCCTGTGAAAATTGATCCTCAATTTCCGTAACTGTTTTTCCCTGATAGGTTGCCGGGATTTCCAAAGTATCACCTGATGTAAGTTGTCCGTCATACTGATAAATGGACAAGGTCCCATCATCTTTATCATGAAAGCAAAACAGCGAATCTCTTTCCTCAGCAGAATAATATCGCGGTGCTGTTCCGCTGTAACCGGCTTCCAGTTCATAATATTTGCCATCATAATATACCATTGCATTCATGTGACCGCTTCCTGCGCCGTAATCCTTGTTCCCGTTTCTGGACCAGGCATCAATTCCGAGTAACTCACAAGTTCTGATAATGGTAGATGTACTCGCCCAACAGTCACCATTTCCATAAATAATCATAGACACATATCCGGAATGCGATGCACCATAATCAAAGCTGGCCGGATATGCAGCAATTTTTTTCATCAGCTCCATATCACTGAGATTTTTTCCTGCAATATTTTCATTTATGTATTGTAAAATCTTATCATCCGCATATTTTTGCGCATAGTCTGCCACATGAACTGTTATATTTGTCTGCACACCGTCTGCTGTCACCGTCACTGTTGCATCGCCAGCATCAAAACTTTTTTCGATACTGGTAGGTGTTTTATCTTGGATTGGATAAGAATATCCTATATTTCCATACCAATAAGTCGTCGTATATTTTATCCGCACGACACCACGATCATCTACGGTAATATTATTTCCATCCGTTACTGTATAGCTGATATCTCTTCCGTTTGCATGGATCTGATATTCCGTATCCATATCCGCAGGAATCGCGATCACCCCATCATAGCTGCTTGACAGCCCATACAAAGTAATATCCTGCGCAACCGTCTGAGCACCGGAAGCAGCAGACTGTCGTTCTTCTGCTCGGGCCGGAGTAATTTCTGCCATTGCACATACAAAAATAACTGCTAAAAAACAAATAAATACGTTTAATTTTTTCATAGTATGTTGTCCTTTCTTATGTAGTCTCATCTCTGGCTTATTCTATCACAATTAACACAACATTACAATTTCCCCGTCATATTCCTGCCTGACGGCACATATTTTAATAATAATTATAATCATAGCCGGTACCTGCCATGCGCCACTGTCATTTTCATTTTTTTCGTAAAATCCGTTTTTCCCTCTGTCTCTCCCTGTTTCTCATTGGTCTCGGAATTTTCTGCGCCGCCGTCTGTAAATGTGCAGATTCCGACACCTGGATTGTTCAGTTTCTGACGAATCCGCAGGCAGATTCCGGCAAAAGTTCTTCTGATGCCGATGCACCGGATGCTGCATCGGCTTCTGACGCATCATCCGAAAACACCACTGCTTTGAATGCCGCCTTCACGGATTATGTAACAGAACTTTTTCGGCAGGAAGCTTCCGCAAATCTGCTGAACCTTCATTACACACTGGCAGATCCTGCCGCTTACGGTATCACGGACTATCAGACATCTCTCGGAACCTGCTCTGCAGATTCTCCTGCCCTGGCTGCAGCCTTTGCTGAAAATCTGCTTGTCGGACTGCAACAATTTCAATCGGCTGAACTATCGGCTGAAAATCGGCTGACCCTGGATATTCTGTCAGAATCTCTGGATCTCACAAAAAACGGTGCCAACTGGTACTGTTATGAAGAGCCGCTGACTCCCACTACCGGACTGCAATCCCAGATTCCCATCCTGCTGGCAGAATATACCTTTCGGAATACAAGGGACATCACAGATTACCTGTCGTTACTGTCCGACATTCCACGGTATTTTTCTGAGATCAGCGCATATGAGAAGGAAAAAGCTGCTGCCGGGCGTTTTATGCCATCCTTTGCCACCCAGCGTCTGATCCAACAGTGCAAAGACTTCACAGCAGATCTTAACTCCCATTATCTTGTTGCTACCTTCAACGAAAAAACAGATGCCATGAGTGAACTGTCCAAAAACGAACGTGCTGCCTATCAAAACCAAAATCGCGACATTCTGGAACAGCAGGTATTTCCGGCATTTGAACAGCTTTCCAACACAATTGCCGGATTACAGAATAGCGGATATAACGATGCCGGCCTCTGTCATTTTCCGGAAGGGAACACCTATTATGAATATCTGGTGCGCTGCTATACCGGAAGCGATGACTCCGTCGCCACACTGGAAAAACGTACCGCCAGCCAGCGCAAAAAAGATCTGCTTCTGGTATCAAAATTGCTGGAAGATCACCCGGATCTCACTGATGAGCCAGAACGACTCGATTTCTCCGCGCAGTCTCCCGAAGAAATGCTGGCTACGCTGCAGCAGGCGATCACTGCCGACTTTCCTTCCCTCCCGGATTGCAATGTAACAGTCAAATATATCAATGCTGCCATGGAAGATTATCTCTCCCCGGCATTTTATCTGACTTCCCCACTGGATCAGCTGACAGAGAACACCATCTACATCAATCAGAAAAATGGTTATGAAGGCATCCGGCTGTTCACGACACTGGCGCATGAAGGTTTTCCGGGACATCTGTATCAAAACCTCTACTTCCACAGCCAGGATGTGCCGCCCATCCGGTCACTGCTTGGCTATCCCGGCTACACAGAAGGCTGGGCGACATTCGTGGAATTACATTCCTATATTTACAGCGGACTGTCCAAAGATGCTGCAAAACTCTGCGCTGCAAATCAGGCTGCAATCCTGAGTCTTTACGCCACTGCGGATATGGGGATCCATTATGAAGGATGGACGCTGAACGATACAGCAGCCTTCTTTTCCACTTACGGATTCACTGATGAGGAAGTACTGCGGGATATTTTTGAACTGATCGTATCCGAACCTGCCAACTATCTGAAATATTATATCGGATATCTGGAATTTCATGATCTGCAGGAAGAAATGAAAAAGCAGAATCCGGATACTTATACGGACTCTGCCTTTTATGAAAAAGTATTAAAAATCGGCCCGGCATCATTCAATGTGCTGCGGGATTATGTGTTGGAGAATCGGTAACTTCCGCCTGCCGTTTCTCCAGACGTTTCATAATTGCAAAAAATACCGGCATTACCACGGCGGTTGCCGCGATCCATGCAGTCTGATCTGTAAAACATACTGCGGTATATCCAAATTTCGGAATGACAAAGACAGACATCAGACCACGGGCAAGAAGTTCACTTAATCCTGCACACATGGCAATGGCACTGTAACCGAGCCCCTGAATGGTCAGTCGTGTGCAGTTCAGGAATGCCAGAAAGAAATAGAAAAATCCTGCGCAGGTCAATAGCTGCTGTGCATAGCCAAGCACTTCTGTCTCACTTCCTGATACAAAGATCAGGGCAATCTTGGAACCTGCAAAAATCAGCACGATTCCGATGGCGATACTGTAAATCACAGAAATGATAATTCCTGATTTCAATCCTTCCCGGATTCGTTTCAGATTGCCGGCGCCAAGGTTCTGACTGCCAAAGGTTGCACTGGCTGTGGCAAATCCATCGTATGGACACATCGCCAGCTGTTTTACCTTTGTAGCTGCCGCAAATGCAGATACATAAACTGCTCCCAGTGTATTTACCGCACTCTGGAGCAGAATACTTCCAATGGCAGTAATGGAAAATTGCAGTCCCATCGGCACAGCCATTGTAAACAGTGTCTTTATGTAATGCATATCCAGTCTGCGTTCCTGATGATTTGTCTTCAGAATGTCATATTTTTTCTTCATATAGCGAAAGCAAAGTACTCCGGAAATTGCCTGTGATAAAATGGTCGCCCATCCAGCCCCCGCCGTACCAAGTTTGAATACAATGATAAACAGCATATCCAGAAAAATATTCATCACTGCGGACAGTACCAGAAAATAAAACGGTGTCTTGGAATCTCCCAGTGAACGGATGATGCCGGCCACTACATTGTATAAAAACGTAAATGGGATTCCAAGGAAAATGACAAACAGATAATCATACGCGCCCTGATAAAACTGATTCGGCGTCTTCATCCAGGTCAGGATGGAACCGCACAGCGCACAGGTCACGATAGTCATGATTACGGCGAGGAAAATCGCCAGGTAGGCTGCGTTCATCACAAATTTACGCATTTCACTGTAACTTTTTGCTCCAAATTTCTGTGCCACCGGAACCGCCAGCCCTGTACAGGTACCAAGGCAAAAACCAATGATCAGAAATGTAATAGATGTGGTAGAACTTACACTGGTCAGGGCATCCAGCCCCAAATAACGGCCTACGATTACCGTATCTACCATGTTATACATCTGCTGAAACAGATTTCCCAGTACCAGCGGTATGGAAAACTGCCAGATCAGTTTCATCGGGCTTCCAACAGTCAAGTCTTTTGTCATAGCTACTCCTTCCCCTATAAGCCTAAGAATGTTCCAGGCATAGCCTTTATTCTTGTACATATCTCTGTACTTCTGCTAAACTTGTGCGATATCACTCATTCTCTGCTTTCAACAACATCTGATAAATTTCGCGTTTTCCAACGCCCCGGTCTTTTGCCACCTGTTTCATTGCGCTTTTCCGATCCATACCGGTGCTCAGATAATGCTCCATATGTTCTTCCACCGAAATTGCCTCCCAGGATTGCTGTGCCTCCTGCACCAGTTCCTCACGGCTTCTGCCCTCGATAACAAGAACACATTCTCCGCGAACCCCCTGCTCCTCATAGTAACGGATTGCTTCCGAAAATGTGGTCTGAAACGCTGTTTCAAATTTTTTTGTCAGTTCCCGGCAAACTGTCAGCCTGCGGTCTCCCAGTGCATTCTGCAGTTCTTTTAATGTCCCCAGCAGATGGTGTGGCGCCTCATATACGATCAGTGTTCTTGTATCGTTTTTCAGTTCCTCCAATACCGCCGCGCGTTCTTTTTTCTCTTTTGGCAGAAATGCCTCAAAGGAAAAACGACGGGTCGGAAGCCCGGACAGAGTCAATGCGGTAATGCATGCCGCTGCTCCCGGGAGGGATGTCACTTCGATACCCTGTTCATAGCAGATCCGCACCAGATCTTCGCCCGGATCGGAGATACCCGGCGTACCCGCATCCGTGATCAGCGCGATATTTGTGCCTTGCTGCATCTTTTCCACCAGCTGATACGCCTTGTCCACTTTGTTATATTCATGATAGCTGGTCAGTGGTGTCTTTATATCAAAATGGTTCAGCAGATGGATGGAATTTCTGGTATCCTCTGCTGCGATCAGATCTACTTCTTTTAAAGTGCGTAATACCCGCAGCGTAATGTCCTCCAGATTTCCAATCGGTGTTGCACATAAATATAATTTTCCAGCCATAACCTTTTTTCACCTCACAGTCCGATAAAAATTGTATCTTTACATTTTTCATATACTTCACTTTTTGCATTACTATCTATCGTACAAAACAGAATCAATCATTCAAAGCTATACGATAAATAAATTTAATAACCATATACATCATATATCTCATCCGTATATTTTCCAGGCTCTTTGTATACAATTAATGGTTTTTCCACGGTCATTCGGCTTTTTCCACCCCGCAGTCCCTCGATCAGCACCATATTCGGCTCCCGGTCCACGTAAGGATATACCAGACGCATCCGTTTGGGTTCCATGCGGTACTGCACCATCAGAGATATGATCTCCGCCAGCCGGAAAGGCCGGTGCACCATATAAAAACGACCGCCCGGCATCAGAAGTCTCGCACTTTCCCGGATAATATCTTCCAGATTGCACAATACTTCATGTCTTGCGATGGTTTTTGCCTCATACAGATTTGTCAGTCCGTGTTGTGCGGTCATATACGGTGGATTTGTCGTCACGACATGAAAAGAAGATGCTCCAAAAATTTTTGAAGCATCCTTAATATCACCTTCTACAATGTCGATCCGATCCTGCAGCCCGTTCAACGCCACGCTGCGTCTCGCAATATCCGCACTCTCCGGCTGGATCTCCAGTCCGGTAAAATGTTTTCCCTCTGTCTTTGCTTCCATCAGGATCGGAATGATCCCGTTTCCACAGCCCAGATCCAGACAGCGTTCCTGTTTTTTTGCCCGGGCAAAGCCGGACAGCAGCACCGCATCCATGCCGAAGCAGAATCGTTCCGGATTCTGGATAATGCGGTAGCCGTTTCGCTGTAATTCGTCGATTCGTTCTCCCGGCAATAAATTACTCATTTAACTTGGAATGTCCTCCCTTGTCCTCTAACTCAGCAAGTTTGCGCATTTCCTCTTTGCTCAGACGCTCGCCGTGATCTCTGCGGCGCTTGGAACGGAATTTCAGCTGTCTGACCGGATATTCACGGATTTCTTTTTCATCTCCCATATCTACGATCACTTTCACCAGCTGGCGCAGTACGCTGACACTCTGTACCTCACCTTTCAATCCATCCACAGTCGTCACGCGGTCACCCACATTCGGCAGACGGCTGTTCAGGTATTCGTAAGTTTCTTCCTCATTTTTCAAACAACACATCAATCTGCCGCATACACCGGAAATCTTGGTCGGATTCAGGGACAGATTCTGTTCCTTTGCCATCTTGATGGACACCGGTGCGAACTCGGTCAGAAATGTATGACAGCACAGCGGTCGTCCGCAGATGCCGATACCGCCCAGAATCTTGGTCTCATCCCGGACACCGATCTGACGCAATTCGATTCTGGTACGGAACACACTTGCCAGATCTTTTACCAGTTCACGGAAATCGATTCTTCCGTCTGCGGTAAAATAAAACAGCAGTTTATTGTTGTCAAACGTATACTCTGCCTGTACCAGTTTCATCGCAAGACCATGTTTTTCGATCTTTTCCAGGCAAATTTTATATGCTTCTTTCTCTTTTTCATGATTTCGCTCTTCAATGCGGTCATCCTCCGGTGTTGCCACACGGATCACCGCCTTCAGCGGCTGAACCACCTCATCGTCTGTAATGCCTTTCGGCGGTACAATGACTGTACCATATTCAATACCGCGGGCTGTCTCCACGATGACATGGCTGCCCCGCTCCAGTTTCAGGTTTTTCGGGTCAAAGTAGTACACCTTTCCCGCCTGACGGAATCTGACTCCAGTTACTTTTATCATCCAATGTTCTCCTTGATCGTCATTGCCAGCAATTCCATGGTCAGGTCAAAATTTACATTTGCCCGGATCCGTCGGTCTGCTGTCTCTATTGCTTCTAAAATCTGCTGCAGGCCATGGTAAGTGCTTTTCTCTGCCTGACGCCGGATTTCCAGCGCCTGTTCCCGGAAGATCAGCTGTTCTTCGGAACCTGCTGCTTTATATAATAACACATCCCGATACCAAAACAAAACCAAATCAAAAAATTCTCTGATATCGTCCTTGAAATCGTTCAGTGGTTTTATCTCCTGTAAAATATCATATCTGCGGATATCACCCAGTCTGCGCAGCAGCGAAACGGTAACGTCCTTCAGTTCATTAAACCGTTCGGAAGAAGCCAGCGCCACCGCACGGCCCACATTGCCTCTGGCAAAGGCTGCACATACCTCCGCTTTGTAATCCGGTACCTGACGTTTCTTCATCAGAAATTCCCGGATTTTCTCGTCGCTCACCGGCTTGATGTCCAGCATCACACACCGGGAACGGATTGTTTGCAAAAATGCATCCGCATTCGTGGTCAGAAGCAGGATCACCGCATAAGCCGGCGGCTCCTCGATGGTTTTCAACAGCGCATTCTGTGCCTGCTGATTCATTTTCTCTGCTTCATCCACAATGTATACTTTATACTTACTGCTGTAAGGTTTGATCTCAATATCATGATTGATCTGCTCACGGATGTCCGCCACAGAGATCGTATTCGGCTTTTCATGCGTCAGATAAATAATATCAGGCTGGTTATTCCCCAGTGCCTGTTTGCAGGAATGACACTCCAGACATGGCTCTGCAAGGATTTCCGGTGACAGTTTCTCCTCTGGACGACCTGTCGCTCCCTCCCGGTTCCGGATGGAAGTCTCACACTGCAGCGCCATGGCAAATGCCTGTGCCAGCATCATTTTCCCACTGTCCTTTGGACCGTTGATAATGTATGCATGAGATACTTTATCCATTACAATCGCACTCTGCAAGTGCGCAATCAATTGTTCATGTCCGATAATCTCATGAAATCCTGCCATTACTGCTCCTTACTGCCAATATCTGTTCGTTCCGTTTCCTAAAAAATCGAATCATTCCTTCTGATGCTTATCTCAGACGAAAATACGCTCTCCTATAAACGGTACGTAAAATAAAAAGAAATGCTATCTACTTCATATAAGAAGCGATTTCCTGTGTGACCTGATCCAGATCTGTATTCTGAAACCGCTTTGTGATCCCTGCTCTTTCCAGATTTTCCTCGGAAAAATCCTCCTCATCCGCCAGAAATCTGCGGCACATCTCCGCATATTTGGGCTGATCCTGCGCACGTTCCCGATCCAGCGCACGCTGAAGACGCAGTCCGTCGTCTACTTCCACATACACCGGACACACTTTGTCCATGCCAAAATAATCACGGATCTGCTCATATGCTTCCAGTGTTCCGATCATCAGATAATCGCTCTCCGCCAGGCAGATCTGTCCATCATCCGCGGTAAAATATTTCCATATGCCATACATCGTATGGTATGCACGCAGTTCAATGATTTTTCCCGCCGCTTCAAAATCTGCCACCTGCTGCTCCGTACAGAAAACATACGTCTGTCCGTCGGTCTCCCCGGAGCGCATCGGACGGGTGGTATAAGGAACGACACGCCGCAGATGCAGTCTCTCCATTGCCAGAAGGCGGTTATAGATCGTGTCTTTTCCCGATGCACTTTTGCCCATCAGACAATAGATGTTTCCCATGATCATGTCTCTCTTTCATTCTAAAATCTCATTATGATTACAGTATATTACAGATTTCCAAGCTTTGTCCACTGTAATCTTTCATTCCCTCTATCTGCATGTTCCGTGCCTGACAGATGCGCAGCGTTTCCAGAATCTCCTCCGTCACACGCTCACCCGGCGCCAGGATCGGGATTCCCGGCGGATACAGATAGACAAACTCCCCGGATACACAGCCTGTCGCACTCATCAGAGGGATTGTCGTCTTCGGTGCATCCATTGCCTCTGCAATCTCCAGCACTTTTTCTGCCTCACAGTATATGTCATCTGTGGTAAATAAATCTGCTGTCTCGAATTTCTGCCCCTGACGCAGCATCCCGCTTTTACGATTCTTTCTATCAATCGCCTGCAGTGCAGCGAACAGCCGGTCAAACCCTTCCTGTGTATCCATAAGCGTTGTCAGGGCCGTCGCATAGTGACCGGAGGCCATCTCCAGTTCCAGATGATAATGCTCCGTCAAAAGTTCCGCCAGTTCCTGCCCGTGCAGTCCCGCGCCCTCGGCACAGATCAGAATTTTGGACGGATCCCGCGCCCAGATGCCCGGATCATTTTCCCCGTTTTCTCCGATTTTCCCATCAGGGGAAAGCACAGTGATCCGTTGTAATGTTCTGCATTTTTCATAAAAATCATGCAGCCGCTGTTCGTATGCCGCAAAAAGTTCCGTTCCCTGCTCCCACAGGATCCGGGTGCAGCGGTCAATCCCAGCCATCAGAATATAGGATGGAGAACTGGTCTGATAAATTCCCAGATACTGTTTTACCCGCTCCAGATCGATCCACGGATTTTTCCGATAATGAAGCAGTGCGCTCTGGGTGTAGGCAGGCAGCGTTTTGTGCACACTCTCGATACACAGATCCGCGCCAAAGGCAAGCGCCTTCTGCGGAAATCCCTGTGAGAAACCGAAATGCGCACCGTGGGCCTCATCCACGATCAGTGGTACACCTTTTTCATGCGCCAGAGCTGCAATCGCTGCAATATCGGAAACGACACCATCATAGGTCGGGGAAGTCAGCAAAACAGCTTCCGTATCCGGATACTGCTCCAGCATGTCACGCACCTGTTCCGGTGAGATGCTTCCCTGAATGCCAAAGTCTGTCTGCTCCGGATATAGATATGCAGTCTTCAGTTCCATCAGATAGACCGCATGATAGACGGCTTTGTGGCAGTTGCGTGCCATCAGCAGCCGCCCTCCTCTCCTGACAGTTCCACAGATGGCAGATAGCAGCCCCGCCGTACTTCCGTTTATCAGGAAAAAGGTCTCATCCGCGCCAAACGTTTCCGCAGCCCGGCACTGCGCCTCCTGCAGAATCCCTTCCGCATGATGCAGGTTATCAAAACCGGTAATCTCCGTAATGTCAATTGCTTCTCCGGTCCAGTTTCCCATAGACTGGCGCTTATGTCCCGGCATGTGAAATGGATAGGCATCTGTCTGGCTGTATGCCAGCAGTTTTTCATCCAGATATTCTGTTTTTTGGACAAAATGTTCCTTTCCAACTGTCGTATCCTGTTCTGTCTTCTGCTTAGGTTCCATCTGATTGTATCACCGCTCTTTCTGATTATTTTCTACTTATCCCGCAAAATACCGAATCTGCTCTGTTGTCAGTTCTATTCCGAAGTTTTCCTTCAGGATCACCGGAAGTTCCTCCGGCATCAGTGTCTGCTCTCTGCGTATTCCGTCTGTCACTTCCCGATAAACAAGCCCCGTCAGTGCACGATATCCACGCTCTGTGCGCAGATTGGCAATCCGCTGGCAGCGAAACAGCGATTTCTCTGCATGAGACAGATAATAATTCAAAGATGTAAAATCCATCTCATGTACTGCAATCGTGGTAAACATAACCTCCAGACGTTCCTTTCGGTCCATCGGATCATCATAAATATCCCGATTCAACCGTACCCGGCGCATCGTTCCATACCAACCCGGTTCGATGGCACGGATAGAAAATTCTTCTCCTTTCATCTCAAGCCATACATCTTCGGTATCCGCTGTCCACAGTCCCTGATCCGGAATTTTCATAGATGCCGGCGGCATGGCTCCGCCCAGACCGACTTCACAGAAATAGTCTTTTCCATCCAGCGTGACAATGGTTGCCCGGTGATCAAACAGATTCTGCGACGGCTCCGTCAGACCAAACATAACTCTGCACAGGCAGGGACGTGCGTCAAATCCCATAGAGCGAAGCATCACACAGAAAAATCCGTTCGTCTCAAAGCAGTAACCGCCCCTCCGCTGTACGATAAATTTGTCATATAACGCTTCCTCCGTCAGCGAGATCTCCTTCTGAAAATCATAGACATCGAGATTTTCAAAAGGAATGGAACACTGATGTGCATAGATCAGTTCATCCAGCACCTCCCGTGTCAGCGTGATCTCCTTATTATAGTGAAGCCGGTTCAGATACGCCTGTATCTGCTGTTCGTTATACATGTATTTTCCCCCTTAAAAATAATGTACCATTCTCAAGGTTCATTGAGCCTTTTTCTTTGTCTCTGTTTTTTCATAGGCTATTTGACACTATCGAAAGCCAGAACATACCTGTTATCATACCATATTTTCACCTGTCGATATACTTATTTTTGCGAAAAAACCTGCCGGTACATGGTAATTCCACATGCCGACAGGTTTCTTTTTGTCCGAACATCTTATAAATATGTTTTTATAAAGACGATGTATTTACTTTTCTAATGTCTCAGACGAGATTCGATTAACGTACCTCACTGTCGATCGGCTCTACTTTTAATACACACATAGCGATAAGTCCGATAACAGCCATAACAGCCATGATAATGTAAGCGAGCTGGCAAGTAGGATCGATTGAGTTACAAGCAGATACTACTGTGATACCAACACCTGTCATTACAGAGTTCAGAGGCTGAATAACAGAGAATGCATTTTTGAAATCATAACGTCCCCAGATAGCTGCTGTACAGGATACCATTAAGTTGGAAGATCCACCTAACATTACAGCAAGGATCGGAAGGGAGATGTAATGTAATACAGTTACATGTGTTAAACAGCAAAGAACTGCTACAAATGCCAGAACATTGATCAGGATACCTGTTTTCTTTGTACCGATCTTAACGTCTAACCAACCTACTACGATAGATCCCGGGATAGCAAGCACACCTGCGATACCAAGCATCTGAAGTACGGTCGGAAGTTCATAACCCATAACCATGAATTTTGTTACGAAGTTGGACATGATACCCATGGACATGAAGCCTGTGATACCAACTGCGATCCAGAGCACCCACATACGTCCTGTTTTCAGACATTTTAAAGCAGTCCATTTGGATGTTTTTAAGTACTCAAGCGCTGCCTGATGCTCAGCTTTTGCTTTTTCACCATCAAATGCAGGATTGTTATCCGGGTAACCACCTTTTTCTTCCGGGAAATCGCGAACAAATACGATAACGACAATACCAACGATAACTGCGATAACTGCGATTGCTATATAATATGCGGAATATCCAACTGTTCCGACGAACATACCTGCTACTGCAGATGTTGTAGCTGCAGACAACGGATAACCTGCGGTACAAAGACCCATAGCTACACCACGTTTTGTCGGAAACCAGTGTCCGATGATCTCACCTGCAAGCAACATAGCGGATGCAAGAGAGAATGTGTAGATTACTACATAGCATACCACAACACCAACGGTATTGTGTACCTGACCGATCAGAACTGTAAATACAGCTGTGATGATCATGCTCAGTCCCCAGTAAAGACGAATTGAATGTTTGTTGATCAGACGACCGAGAATGATACTACCGATGATACCGAACGGTACTGCGATTGTTGACATTGCGTAAACCGCTGCCTGGTTGATACCAAGACCGATAAATACGTCACGGGTTACGTTCAGAGAATCGGATGTCAGTGCTGAATACACATAACATGAGAAAAATGCCAGAATTACGATGATGTAACCTTTTACACCAAGGTTCCAGCTGCTTGTCTTTTTGTTGTTCATTTCAACTTTCCTCCTAAACACCATAAAACCATTTTTTATTTGTTTCAAAAACAACTTCACCGGAACAGATAAATACATCATTATCTGCCCTGAAAACACCGCTATTTTATCTTAAAAGATTCTCAAAGTCAACACATTTCACTAAACCGCATTGGTATGTCCGCTGCTTTTATATGCATATTGCACAAATGCTGTATATTATAATGCATTTTCTGCATTACTATGATCTTTTTTTTGGATGTAACTCCTTGCTTTTTACCATTTTTAAAGCTTTTTTACCATTTTCTTTAGAGGATCCTGTTTTTTTAATCCATTTTTGTTATGACAAAATCTGTTATTTTCCCCCAAGATTGTTTTTATTCCTGTACTTTTTTCAAACTTTTCTCCGCTTTTTCATATATCATGCACGATTTGTATTAAATTTTTGTTAATTTTTTCTCGAGCATTTCCATAAAAATGGCAATGGCCGGATTATAATTATTCTTTCTCCAGGCCATAGTAATGTTGTGATTTTTCGCCTCCGGCATATCAATATTACGCAGCACTACATGTGGATTCTGACCCTCGATCGTCCGGTCTGACGTAATTGCCACGCCGTTCCCGGTCTGCACCCAGAGCATGACATCCTCCATCTTTTCCACCAACAGAAAATCCGGGTGGATCCCGCAGCGGGCACAGAGGTTTGTGATATAGCGAAATCCCTCTTCACTGGCCTTCGGTCCAAGCTGGATAAACCGCTCATCTTTCAGATCTGCCAACGCCACCGTCTCCTGCAGCGCCAACGGATGGTTTTGATTCAGCATAATGCACGAGTCAAATTTCTGCACATTCACCGTCACCAGATCCGGTTTGTCATACAGCGAAAAACCGTAAGTCAGGATCAGATCCAGATCTCCGGCAGCCAGACGGGCCGGAAGTTCTCCCAGGGCAAACCGCTCCAGACTCATTGCGATCTGCTCATATGCTTCCCGGAACTCCCGGATCACATCATCGAACAGTTCCGAAATATCATAAATATCCAGAAAACCAATACGTAGTTCTCCCTCATAACCGGAATTTGCATGCTTTGCATCTTCTACAGCCTCTGCATAATCTGACAGCACCTTCGGCAGCCGGTTGTACAGCACACTGCCTCCCGGTGTCAGCTTCAGTCGTTTTTTCTCCCGGATAAAAAGTCTGGTTCCCAGTTCCTCCTCCATAGCATTGATCTGACGGCTCAGCGCCGGCTGCGTAATAAACAAGCACTTCGCTGCTTCTGTAAAACTCAGACACTCCGCCACGGTTACAAAATATTTGATCTGATTAAAAGTCATCTCCCCTGTTCCTCCCTATATCTATATGCTCCGTTTCTATGTCCGATTCTTTCTATTTCAGTCTTCATTCATTCCTATGTCCGATTTTATCCCTGTATCTATTCTTTCAAGTCGAACGCACGTGAGACTTGGTGTGTGATTCTGCTCAGCGAAAGCTGTCATATTCTTCTCAGAATCACTGCACTCTACACTCCATCACGTTCATGTTTTCTGCACTTATCATGTCTTGATTCCTATTATATCTTTATTTATAACTCAAATGCAACTTTTCCATTACCAAAAGGCATATTTATATAAATCTTTTGCATGTATTGATAAGAATACATCACTAGGCACACAATTTCCTTCATGTTACACTGGATTTATCAGGCAATCGACAGTAACAGCCAGATCGCCTTACATGATTCTATATTCAATTGTAAAGCGGACATTCGCAATCCGCTTTCGCTACTTGCTCATGAGCGCAGTCGCTTTGCGACCTGTGCGTTCAAACCAGTAAACGATATAAAAACAGGAGGTTTTACAATGAAGGTTTTAGGTATCGTGGCAGGACGCCACAACGGAAACAGCGAAATTTTAGTGAAAGAAGCTCTGCTTGCCTGTCAGGAGGCCGGTGCTGAGTGTAAACTCATCAACTTATTTGATTACAACATCGAGCACTGTACCGGATGCGAGGGATGTACCATGCAGATGGGTAACGTAGCAATGGGAAAAGCAGACAAATACAACGGCTGTATCCTGAAAGACAAAGATGACATGGACAAGATTGTTCAGGAAATGTACACCTGCAATGCTATCATCGTTGGTGTTCCTACATACGATCTGACTCCAAGCTCCCTGTATCTGAAATTCGCGCAGAGATTTCTGGCTTACGAGCTTTCTTTCCTGCTTGAGATCGGCGCAGTCAAAGAAGATCCGCATATGGTCGGCGGACTCATCGCAGTGGGCGGTTCCTGTCACGACTGGCAGACACTGGCTCTCGAAGGCATGAGTGCTACCATGTTCACTCAGTCTGTACAGGTTGTTGACCAGATGCTTTCTACCAGAAACGGACGTCCGGGTAATGTATTACTCCGTGACGAGCAGATTGAACGTGCCCACAAGATGGGGGAAAATATCATCAAAGCAATTAACACTCCGGTAGAAGAGCGTGGATGGCTCGGTGATCCGGATCAGGGAATGTGCCCGAGATGTCATTCCGCACTGATCTACAAAGGCGACAAACACTGGGATGGAATCGAATTCCCGTTTGAGTGCGCAGTTTGTGGTGCAGGCGGAGACCTTGTAAAAGATGAGAACGGTGAGTATAAATTTGTTCTGGCTGAGAACGGACTGATCCGTGACCGAAATGTAAATGCTGCCCGTGCTGAGCACTTAAACGAGATCATCAAGACAAGAATTGATTTCTTTGAACATATGGACGTGGTACAGCAGAAATATGGCAAATACAAAGAACTGAAATTCCCGGCAATCTAAAGCAACTCATACTAATATACTAACGTAAATAGCAAAATCGGAGAAATTTTCCTCAGCGAACGTCTAGCGAGTGAGAAAAATTTCTCCGATTTTGCCTTATATGATTTATATTATATTAAATTTTATGTCTTATTTCCGGCCACCCCGGCGGTTCCACTTCCGGTTGTTCCGGATAGTTTTATAACGGCGGTCCCGCGTATTTTTCCTGCGCCAGATCCGTCTGTGGTTATTTATCAGGAACCAGATGACAAGTACGATCACAATGGCAACAGCCACACTGCCGCCTGCCAGCAACAATTTATTTCTGCTGATAGAAAGACTTTTTTTCTTTCCGATGTCATTCTTTGCTACATCTGACTTTGTCTTATCTAAAGAATCTGCTGCCACGGAAGTGTCATTTTCCTTCGCACTGTCTGATTTCTGAATGGTTCCGGATTTTTCTCCAAACGGGTACTCCGCCACTTTTGCTCCGGTCGTCACCACATTCGCAGTTCCCACCTGGCGGCCACCATAAGAATACACCAGCGTTCCGAGGATACTTCCCCCGGCCTGATCGTAATTCACATCTGTCTGGGTATCCAGAAAATTAGCAGCTGCCGGAAGGATGATCTGTGCGTCATCTTCCACTTTTGCAAAGGCATTCCATTCCGTGAACAACGTGTTTTCCTGTTTATTTGTATTCTCATAGCGTGTCTCGTTCTGTGCCACATTATAAAGTTTGAAGTTTTCAAAACAATAATCAAACAATGTTCTCGTATCAGCATACTGACCACCTGCCGTGCAATTCATGACTACACAGATCAGTGTCATACCATCTTTTTCAGCAAACGTAACCAGTGTATTTCCGGCATCGGATGTCCAGCCGGTCTTGCCGCCGATACAGTATTCATACAGATTCTGACGGCCTTTGTATGCGCTGATCATCTGGTGGTGGTTGTTCAACGGCGTCGGATCCGCATGTTTATTCGTTGGTGGAATCTCATAGCGCACTGTACCTACGATTTTGCGGAACATACTGTTCTTAATAGCCTCTCTGGAAATCAGCGCCATATCACGGGCACTAACCACATGCGCCGGATCCGGCAGACCGTTACAGTTATTAAAATGTGTATTGGTGCAGCCAAGTTCTGCTGCCTTGGCATTCATCATATCGATAAATTTCTGATAATCACCGCCGCCTACATGTTCTGCCACTGCATAGGAACACTCATTGGCAGATTCCAGCATGATACCATACAGACACTGCTCCAGTGTCATTTCCTCATCCAGATCTCTGGCAATATGGGACGTACCGCCCTCATTTTCATATACAGCTGTCGCAGAAAAATGCACCATCTCGTCGAGATTGCAATTTTCCAATGCCAGCAGTGTCGTCATGATCTTGGTAATACTTGCCGGATAACGCGGCGTGTCTGCATCCTTTTCATATAAAACCGTTCCGGTGGACGCATCCATGATGATCGCACTGGCTGCCTGAACCGCCGGTCCCGTTGGCCACTGTGCAGCCTGTGCCTGAATATCAGTACCTGTATCCGTGCCTTCTGCATATACCGGAATTGCACCATAAACACCTGCTGCCATCGCCACACACAGAAAAATGCCTGTCATTCTCTTTAAAAATTTTCTCATTTTTTCCTCCAAATATGGCAAACAGCACCATTATCCATCGCGTTTGCATACTTTGTATCTTTCACTCTATTTTTCCCACAAATCTGCTGATTATCATCTTTTTTCTCAGATACATGCAGAAAAATCTGTATAAATTTGGAATTCACACAACTACTATCATAGCAAAATTTCGATATTCCGTCCAGTAAAAACACCGCTTCCGCACCAGGAAGCAGGACATATCATGCAAAATTCATGATATCTTAATAAAATGCACTGCATTTATTTTCCAAACAACTGTAATTTACTTGTCGCAATTCGCATCTTATAGTAAAATACCAGACAGACATAAAACTGTTTTACATCTGACATTTCAATCATGGGAATCAGAACGATTGCGATTCCTTTGTTTTTACAATGATATGTTGAAGCTTTACAAAAGAAAGGACTAATTTTATATGAGATTAAGAAATGTACCCGGCTCCCGGGAGGCTATCGCCGAGCATCCATTGTGTATTCTCGAGGAAAATCCTCAGGCCGGAAACTGGCATACAGTTTTTGGAAATAATCATCCGATCCACATTGAAGTAGGTATGGGAAAAGGTCAGTTTATCACAACACTGGCACAGCAGAATCCGGAAATCAACTATATCGGTATTGAAAAATATTCCAGCGTGCTTATCCGTGCTCTGGAAAAAACAGATGCACTGGAGACACTGCCGGAAAACCTGCGTTTTGTCCGTATGGATGCTGAAAATATCTGCAATATGTTCGCTGAACATGAAGTAGACCGCATTTATCTGAACTTTTCCGATCCGTGGCCCAAAGACAGACATGCGAAACGACGTCTGACTTCCACGACTTACCTCGGCAGATATGATAAGATCCTGAAACCGGAAGGTCATGTAGAATTTAAGACCGATAACAAAGATCTGTTTCAGTTTTCTCTGGAGCAGGTGGAACCGGCAGGCTGGCATCTGGATGCCTTCACCTGGGATCTGCACCATGATGAAACATTGAATCAGGGAAATGTCATGACTGAATATGAGCAGAAGTTTTCCTCTATGGGAAATCCGATCTGCAAACTTATTGTTTCCCGATAACCAGACCGCAACAGATAAAAAACTGCCCCAAAAGGCAGTTTTTTATCTGTTTCCTCTTTCTCGCAAAACTTTATCCCAGCAACTCCAGTTCTGTTCCTGTCAGTTCCAAGCGCCATTCTTCTGTTCCAAGAAGATTCAGTTTTTCTCTTTTTGTAAATCGTTTGATCCGCGCTTCCCGGCTCATTGCCTCTGACTTTGTATCATGCACTTCAAGATACACAAGTTCCAGCGGTCCCCGTCCCCGGGTATATTTCGCTCCTTTTCCTCTGCGATGCTGTTCCAGACGTGCTGCAATATCATTTGTCCATCCGGTATAGAGACTTCCGTCCCCGCATTTCAAAATATATGTATAGTTTCTTGCAGCTGCATTCCCGCTCGGTTTTTCTGCTTTTTTTCTTGCAGATTCTGTTGATTGTTCATCTGCTTTTTTTACGGAGGCATTTTTTGTTTCTGTCTCTGCCGTTTTTTTTGTGTTCTCTGTTGTCACTCTCATTTTATTCCCATTTTTTATTCTGATCATCTCACTTTGTAGTATGCTTTTGCATCTGTACGATCAGGTATTTATACTATTGCTTTTTTTATGTTTGTATCCCGAGATGCCACATCAAAATCTCTGGTTTTCCATCATTCATGGCATCTCAGGCACTCTTATAAAAAGCAATCGACGTACTGTATTTTATTCAGGTCAGAAATCGGTTCTCCGACTGAAAAGGATTTGTTATTACTCATCACTTGCAGAAGCGGAATCTCAATTCAGATTGAGATAACCGTCTTTTTCTGAAGTAAAACTGTATCATTTTTATATCGATTGCGAATTTTGATCTCTATATTGTTATTATACACAATTCCGAATAAAATGTGTGCTGCAAATACGATCCGCAAAACATTCTGAGATCAAATCATTACTTATCTTATATAATCCATTGGATTCACCGGTTTTCCTTCTTTTGTCATGGCAAAATACAGGTTGGCTCCCTCCACGGAATAGTATTTTGTCGGTTCTGCCAGATATCCAATGGTGTCTCCCTGGCTGACATAATCACCGGCTGACACTTCCAGTTCCTTGAGCTGTCCGTAGATGGCCTGATAGCTGTCTCCCAGCCCAATGGTCACCGTCTGTCCGGTTTCTGCGGTGGTATCCACACCGATAACTTGTCCATCGGAAGCAGCCACTACACGGTCATTTACTGCCCCGGCAATGATCAGTGCCGGATTATATTTATACTGATCCAATGTGGCAAAATATACCGAACGATCCATGCTGTAATTCAGGATTACATCGCCCTCCAACGGCCAGCCAATGGTATCTGTCGCCGCAAAGTGCAGCACCGGTTCTTCATTGGTCTGTACCTGCTGATATACTGCCGTCGTGTCTGTGCTTCCCTGCACGGTATCCGTCTGCGCCAGGGCAGAACTGTCTGCCTGATTGCTGACCGTATTTTCAGTCTGCTGATCCGGCTTCTGTGTCACCATGGTCTCCTGCGTATCATCCGCATTTGTGGTATTCTGTGTTTCATCGGTATCCGTCTGCTCCGCCAGAGTCACCTGCTCCTGCTGTTCCTGTTTTTCTGCACGCTTTTCGTATTGATATGCGCCCATCATGGCCACTACTGCCACCAATGTGACCACGCCTGCTGTCAAATATGATTTCTGTCTATGAATAAGTACCCGTCGTCTTTCTTTTTTTTCCATTTTTCTCCTCCAGATTCCGCCATCGGCTGCTGTTTTACTTTTATTCTTTCCGGAAAAATGAAAAACTATTCAATACAGAAATTAATTATTTCAGGCTTTTGACCCTGGCATCATAAATTATGTAAAATCATATAATCATTACCAGTGTTCTAACGTAACATCCTGATAATAATATTTCAGAATGTCCTGGTAATTCTTTCCCTGTTTTGCCAGTTCGTTGGCACCGTATTGGCTCAGACCGAGCCCATGTCCAATGCCTTTTGTCAAAATCCGTATCTTTCCATCCAGCTCTGAAAAATAGAAACAGGCTGAATTCAAATGCAGTGCCTGACGTACTGCCTCGCCGTTTGCCACCGTCCTTCCACAGGTGACCTCCGTCACATAACCGGCGCTGTCTCTGACAGTCAGTTCCAGTGCTCCCGGCAAATTTTCCGCCTGTGGAGCATCCTCCTGAAACAACGATGCCAATGCATCTGCCATCTGCTGTTTTTCCATATAGCTGATGCTTAAGAATCCATCCGCCAGCATATCATCCGGGCTATCCACGCTCTGCAGATACACTGCGGCTTCCTGCCCCGGAACTTCCGATGCATTTCGGGTTTTGCAATTTGCCGCATAGTGGTATGCCGCCTGGATCGGCTGATGTTCAACGGTCAGGATCTCACCACGCGTCTCCTTCACAGCCTGTCTGAATTTCTCCATATTTTTCTCATAGGCAGATGCTCCCCACAATGTCATTAAGTCTTCTGTTCCACCCGGCTCCAGCCAATCTCTTTTCCCCTGCGCATCATCACTCTGATTTTTCAGATACATTCCCCAGAGGTTCGTTCTGGCAATGACTGCCTGCGCTTTCAGTGTTTCTGTTCTGCTTCCCACAGAAACCTCCTTTGCGACCACAAAAGGCAGTGCCTCTTCGATCTGTTGCTGCACAGGATCCGCCTGTCTCCCTCCGAAGCCTCCCTCTACCCAGAGCATCAACAGGAAGGGAACAAAAATAACCAATATAAAAATTGAGCCATAAAGTTTGAATTTTTCTTTCATTCTAAACTTTATGACTCAGATTATTATTTATTCCACAGATACTTTATTCTTATACAAAATCCTTTGATTCCTTCAAGCCAAACGCATGAGATATTCTTATCTGATCATTACATATCAGAAAAAGCATTAGATAACGCTGCAAATTCAGCCAGCGTCAGTGCCTCTCCACGGATTGTCAGCGGTTTGCCGATGGTTGTGATCGCCGCCTCGATCTGTTCTTTGCTAAAATTAATCTCACCGGAATTTTTCAGTCCATTGACCAGTGTCTTTCTACGCTGATTGAAGGATGCACGGATAATACGAAACATCAGCTTCTCATCTTTGACATCAACCACAGGTGTCTCATATCTTGTCAGACGGATCACTGCGGAACCGACATTTGGCCGAGGCATAAAGCAGTTCGGAGGAACATTTGCTACAATCTCCGGATTTGCATAATACTGTACCGCCAGAGACAGGGCACCATATTCTTTGGAACCGGGTCCGGTTTTCATACGGTCTGCAACTTCCTTCTGCACCATGATCGTGATGCTCTCGATAGGTACATGACTCTCGAAAAGTCCCATGATGATCGGTGTCGTAATGTAATATGGCAGATTTGCCACCACCTTGATCGGACGGCCACCGTTTTTCTCTTCCACCAGTTTGTTGATATCCACTTTTAAAATATCTTCATTGATGACAGTTACATTGTCAAATGCTTTCAGCGTATCACCTTCCAGAATCGGGATCAGCACTTTGTCAATCTCCACTGCCACAACCTCACGGGCTGCGCAGGCAAGATACTGGGTCATGGTACCGATACCCGGTCCGATTTCAAGCACAAAATCATCCGGTGTAATACCAGCCTCATCGATGATGCGCTCCAGCACATGGGTATCGATCAGGAAATTCTGACCGAACTTTTTCTGAAATGCAAATTTATAACGGTTTAATACCACAATGGTCTCCTGCGGATTTCCAAGATATGGTTTTGGTCTGTTTTCACTCATATGATTCTCCTATATTTCAACGATTCAGAGCCATCTTATCAAATAATTGCAAATAACTTCTTTGCATTTTCTTCGGTAACAGCAATCACTTCTTCTTTGGAAATTCCTTTCAGATCTGCGATTTCCTGCGCCACATAATCAATGTATGCGGAATTGTTACGTTTTCCACGAAATGGTGTCGGTGCCATATACGGGCAGTCCGTTTCCAGTAAAATGTGATCCAGCGGAATCTGTCTGGCCGTTTCTTTTGCCTTTTTTGCATTTTTAAATGTAACCACACCGCCGAGTCCGATATGATATCCGAGCTTTACATATTCCTGTGCCATCTCCGGAGAATAGGAATAACAATGGATCACGCCACGCTGACCTTTTCCTCTGGCTGCGATCAGATCAAAGGTATCTTTTGCCGCATCTCTGCTGTGCACCGCAATCGGCAGATCCAGTTCTTTCGCCAGTTCCATCTGCTTTACAAACCAGTACTTCTGCACTTCGTGCGGCTGAACATCCCAATGATAATCAAGACCAATTTCACCGATAGCGACTACTTTTTCTTCCATGCGGGCGGTTTCCCGCAGACGGGCAAAAGACTCCTCATTTAAATCTCCCACCTCATCCGGATGAATGCCAACGGCCGCATAGACAAAGGGATATTGATGCGCCAGCTCCACACTGCGCCAACAGCCTTCCAAAGACGCACCGACATTTATGATCGTGCCGACATTCTGCTCTGCCATTCCGCGCAGCAGAGCATCTCTGTCTGTATCAAACTGTTCATCATCATAATGTGCATGTGTATCAAAAATCATTAGCAGATCTCCGCTCCGGATGGCATTGCTTTCTCCGGTGTCATCAGGGACAGATTACCATCTGCATCCTCTGCACATAACAGCATACCTTCGGAAAGCACACCTGCCAGTTTTGCCGGTTTCAGGTTTACAAGTACCATCACTTTCTTGCCAACCATCTCTTCCGGTGTGTAATGTTTCTGGATTCCGGAAACGATCTGTTTTACCTGGCTTCCGATTTTCACCTGGGAGCAAAGCAGTTTTTTGGATTTTTTCACTTTTTCACAGGCAATGATCTCACCAACCTGGAACTGCATTTTTCCAAAATCCTCAAAAGAAATCTCTTCCTTTGGTTCGATGTCGATCACTTCCTCATCAGCTTCTGCTTCCCTGGCCGGTGCTTCTTCTGTAACCTGCGGATGAAGTTCTTCTACTTTTTTCATAACTTCTGCAAGATCCAGACGTGCAAACAGGATTTCCGGTGTATCTGTTACTTTCAGACCATTCTCACGCAGACCAAAGGTTGCCAGATCGTCAAAATCACGCTCTGCGCCGTTGATCTGAGCAAGGATTTTTGCAGATGTCTCAGGCAGATAGCTCTTTAACAGCTCTGCACCGATATTGATACTCTCTACCAGATTGTAGAGAACCTCTGCCAGACGATCCTGTTTTGCCTCATCTTTTGCAAGTGCCCAAGGCATCGTCTCGTCAATATATTTATTGCATCTCTTGAATAAGGTAAATACTTCTGAAATTGCATCTGCCACACGCAGCTGATCCATTTTTGCAGCTACCTTGTCGCGGGTTCCTGTTACAACTGCTTTCAGGTCAGCATCTACGTCTTCCTCAACGCCTGTTTTGTTTACCACGCCGCCAAAATATTTGTTGCTCATGGAGATCGTGCGGTTTACAAGGTTTCCAAGCGTATTTGCAAGATCCGAGTTTACACGCTCCACCATCAGTTCCCAGGAAATCGTGCCGTCATTTTCAAACGGCATCTCATGAAGCACGAAGTAACGGACTGCATCTACGCCGAAGAAATCTACCAGCTCGTCTGCATACAGTACGTTGCCCTTGGATTTACTCATTTTTCCATCGCCCTGAAGCAGCCACGGATGACCAAATACCTGTTTCGGTAACGGAAGATCCAGAGCCATCAGGAAGATCGGCCAGTAAATCGTATGGAAACGAATGATATCTTTACCGATCAGATGAAGATCTGCCGGCCAGTTTTTCTTGAACAGATCTGAAGAATTTCCATCTGCATCGTAACCGATCTTTGTAATATAGTTTGTCAGCGCATCCAGCCATACATATACGACATGCTTCGGATCAAAATCTACCGGAATACCCCAGCTGAAAGAAGTTCTGGATACACACAGATCCTGTAATCCCGGCAGCAGGAAGTTGTTCATCATCTCATTTTTTCTGGAAACCGGCTGGATAAATTCCGGATGTGTATTGATATAGTCGATCAAACGATCCGCATATTTGCTCATTTTGAAGAAATATGCTTCCTCCTGAGCCGGCTGAACCTCACGACCGCAGTCCGGGCATTTGCCGTCTACCAGCTGAGACTCTGTGAAGAAAGACTCACACGGTGTGCAGTACATTCCTTCATAATATCCTTTGTAAATATCTCCCTGATCGTACAGTCTTTTGAAGATTTTCTGCACCTGTTTCTCATGATCTTCATCCGTTGTACGGATGAAGTTGTCATAAGAAGCATTCATCAAATCCCAGATGCGTTTTACTTCTCCGGCAGTCTTGTCGACATACTCCTTCGGTGTCACACCGGCTGCTTCTGCCTTTAACTCGATTTTCTGACCATGCTCGTCTGTTCCGGTCTGGAAGTATACGTCATAACCTTCCTGTCGTTTGTAACGGGCAATACTGTCTGCCAGTACGATCTCATAAGTATTTCCAATGTGCGGTTTGCCTGATGTGTAGGCAATCGCTGTTGTCATATAATATTTTCCTTTGCAGGTTTTACACATAATCAAATCACTCCTTTTGGGTTTTATACGGACGAATTTTTCTTTTTTTCCTAGTAGTTAAGCGTATCACAGGCACCCTGAAAAGTCAATGAAGCAGACAGGCATAAAGCTGGTTTTCAGCAAAGATTTTTACAAAGCAATGCTCATTTACTCTGCAATTCTGCCGGAGACTATATCTTTGCATATTTCTATATTGATTCTTACAAATAAGAAGCGTTATAATAGATTCAATGAAAAAATTCTATAAAGTTTCAGGGAAAATGCAATACATACTTATATACATAACACATGAGTATTTTTTCTGGAACTTTATTTTGCGTGAAACATTCTTTTATACAAGTTACAACAGAAGGGAGTCTATCAAATATGGGGATTGCATTACACAAGAAAAAGACATCACATTCTACCCTGATGACAGAAGGAAGTATCTGGAAACATATTTTATTTTTTTCTATTCCGCTAATTCTGGGAAATATGCTTCAGCAGTTATATAATACGGTCGACTCGATCGTGGTCGGAAATTTCCTTGGAAGTGAAGCTCTGGCTGCCGTCGGTTCCAGTTCTTCCCTGATCATGCTGCTAATTTCTTTCAGTATGGGAGCCGCTGCCGGTGCCGGTGTCATTGTCTCCCAGTTTATCGGTGCACAGAACAAAAAAGGAATCCATGAGTCCGTACATACTGCACTGGCAATTGCATTGATCCTCGGCGTTGTCCTGACCGCTGCCGGTCTTATTCTGTCTCCGCAGATTCTTCGCTGGATGGGCACACCAGAAGAAGTTATGCCTCAATCCATCACTTATCTGCGGCTTTATTTCGCAGGCGTAATCTTCAGTATTCTTTATAATATGGCAAGTGGCATTTTGAACGCTGTCGGCAATTCCAAGCGTGCATTATTATATCTGGCAATTGCTTCTTTTACCAATATTATACTGGATCTGTTATTTATCCCTGTCTTAAAGATGGGCATTGCCGGCGCTGCGATTGCGACAGATATCAGTCAGCTGCTCTCTGCCGTACTCTGTATGCTTTATCTGATGCGTGTAAATGAAAGCTACAAAGTAGTCTTGAGAAAAATCCGGATTCATAAAACGGTTGCTATCCGTATTATCCAGGTTGGTGTACCGACCGCCATCCAGAATACCGTAATTTCTTTTGCAAATGTTCTGGTTCAGGCCAGTGTCAACAGCTATGGTGCGCTCGCCATGGCGGGATTTGCGGCATATATCAAGATCGACGGATTTAACATTCTGCCCGTCATGAGTTTCAGTATGGCAGCTACTACTTTTTCCGGACAGAATTACGGAGCCGGCAATATGGAGCGTGTACGGAAAGGCATGCGGGTCACTGTTGCCATGGGTGTTATTTACTGTATCTGCGTCGGCAGTATCCTGCTATTGTTTGCACATCCGCTGATCGGTATCTTTTCCAAAGATCCGACGGTCATCGAATTTGGTGTAAGAGCCATGCTGTACTTCTGCCCATTTTATTTCCTGCTGGCCATTATGCATGGACTGGCAGGCGCCATCCGCGGAATCGGAAAATCTGTTCCGCCAATGGTCATTATCCTGTTCTCACTCTGTGTTTACCGCGTGATCTGGATCCGGCTGGCAGTACCACATATTCCAACCATTGATGGTGTATACATGGTATATCCGATTTCCTGGTTGATCGGTGCAATATTAATGGTTGTTTATACCAAAACAGCGTTTCCAAAACAAGCATCAACGCAAAATATCTCTTTGTAATTCTTTGACAAAAAAATCCCCGGCAGGATCTATTTCCTGCCAGGGATTTTTATTTAGGGAAAGTTCATTTAAGATTCAATTATCTTATCTGCGTTCAGATTAACCTTCAATGGCAATAAATTTGTTTTTCTCTTCTACTGCTTTCTGCTCTTTTTTCGGAACGGTAAAGCTTAAAATACCATTCTCATATTTCGGATGGATATCTTCTACTGCTACATGCTCGCCCACATAGAAGCTTCTGCTCATAGCACCTGCGTAACGTTCACGTCTTACATATTTCTTATCCTTCTGCTCTTCATCTTTGTCAAGACCTTTTGCTGCGCTGACGGTTAATGTACCGTTTTCCAGTTTCATTGTGATCTCATCTTTCTTGAAGCCCGGAAGATCGATATCTACTTCATATCCGTTTTCGGTATCTTTGACATCTGTCTTCATTATGTTTTTAGCATGTTTACCATACAAAGCTTTCTCAATATTTGCACTGTCTGTAAAATCCGGGAATGCAAAGTCGTTCATAAAATCATCAAATAAGTTTTCTCCAAAAATTCTAGGCATCATCATAAGTCATTACTCCTTTCAGTAATTGTCTTTATTGTCTGCACATTCGGAGTAACCGAAGTGTTGTTCGCATTGAGCATTGGATTTTTGGATCTTCGGAACTTTTCTTTGTTCCTTTTATCTCTCTTCCTTTGTTCTATCTGTACTATATCACCTATTATTAGCCATGTCAAGAGGTGAGTGCTAATTTTTTGTGAAGATTTTGTGAAGCCTTGATTTTACGGGCTTCACAGGGATTTTTCACTTACTTTCGCACTCGATTTTCTTGGTTTGACCACATTTTTACGACAAATTCTTGGAAAAATATATTCGTCTGATTTTCTTACCACATTTTACGACAACAGCTTATGGTTTATACCACAGCAGGTACAGTTCCCGGCAGATTCATTTTAGACATCTCATTCTCCACGTGAGACTTCTCTGCAATATGATTGTAGACATTCATTGTGATCTGTGCATCTGAATGGCCCATAACATACTGCATAACTTTGGGATTGACATTGTTCTCACCCAGTCTGGTACATCCCGTATGACGAAGGGTATGCGATGAAATAGGAGGCATCAGCTCCGGATCTCGCTTCTCTTCTTCTGCCAGTTTGCTTTCTTTCTTATTATAGGCATTGACAATATTTTTCAGAAAGCTGTTCACTCCCGCCGGCATGATCGGACGTCCATGCTTGGTATTGAAGATGAATCCACTGCGTCCACCGATCTCCACATTACTCTGCAAACCAAGCATCAGGTTCAGCTCTCTCTGTTTACGGAACGCATCATATACCATCTGTGTCATAGGAATATCTCTGATTCCTGCATCCGTTTTGGTTTCTGAATCATGGAAACAATATCCTTCATTACCTTCATAATACACAAGCTGTCCACCTACATGAATCTCCCGGTTCTTCATATCCACATCTGACCAGGTTAAGCCGATGGTTTCACTCACTCTCAGGCAAGCCCCAAACATAACCTGCATCATTGGAAGATGAGGCTTATACACATTACTCTGTTCAACAAACTTCAGAAGTTTTTCCTGCTGTTCCAGTGTCAGTGCTTCTTTCTCCTTTGCCGGAGCCCCATAATCTCCAAGTGTTCCTGTTACCGGATTCTTGCGGATAATCCCATCTTCCACTGCCAGTTCAAAACTAGGATTCAATAAACCATAAAGACCTTTGATCGTGCTGTGTGCCAGTCCTTCATCTGACAATGAGGAAAAAAACGTCCTTACGTGAGACGTCTTAAAATCCACAACACGAATGTTTCCCAAAGTATTTCGTATCCGATAGTCCCACATACGGATATAATTCTTTTTCGTTCTTTCCTTGATATTCTTTGTTGACATGTATCGCTCAAACAACGTATTTATGGTCAACTTCTTGACGGATGCATCTGTAATAAGCAGATCATCCATATCCTTATTAATCTTCTTTTCCATTTCTCGCAGACTCGCCAAATCAGCTGCATAAACCGAATTACGCTTTCCGGTAATTTCATCCTTGTAGCGATACTCATAACGTCCATCCGGACGCTGGTATTCACCTGTTTTTAAATTTCTGCCTTTATTATCTTTTCTTGCCATATCAATCATTCCTTTCACTTCATTTTTTCGTTATTCGGAATGATTTTTGTCCTGTCGGTATCAGTCATATACTGTCTGATATCTGCTCACAGATTAACATAATATTTTATGGTTTCCAAGGGTAAATTCCTGCAAAATGCTAATTTTTATTTGCCTATTTTACAGGAATTTTTCCCTTTTTTACTTTTCATTCCGAAGGAAAGTTGCTGTATTTTATCTTCTCATCTTTCATTACACTGCCATTGCATCAAGATATTTTTTTATCTTATCCACGTTATAAAGAACTCGTCTTCCAACAATCACTCTTGCTTCTGCATAATCTGCAATTTTCTTTGCAGTTACTTCTCCGCAGGATAACATTGCCATTAATCCTTCAATATCTACCGTCAGACGGTTCTCAGCCTTATACTCTGTTGTTTTTCTCATGATGCACCTACCTCCTTTCCTCCGTATTCTTCTGCATCACCTCCCAGACAGCGGTTATGCCCGTTGTCAGTACACTCTACTTTTTGTTTAGACTTCTTACAATGATTTTCCATTCCGTTCGGCGTGTTGGCTTCCATTTGTATGTGGCGGTGTCAACGTTACAATTGACCTCTATCAGAAATCTTTCTGAATACTGGCAGCTTCTTCTCAAGCATACCAGTCGTTGCCGGAGTATCTTCGGTTTCCACATACTACTTACTCTCTGATACAGCGGTGGAATCCTGTGTTACCTTTAAGCCCGAAAGGCACCCATACAGCTCATTCAATTTTCAAGGTTCAATAATCAAAAGCTTTGCAGGTATACATTTTTGTACCTATTTGATTTAATGCCATTATATCCCCCGTTACTGCTAATGTCAATAGCACTTCATGCGTTATAGGTTCTTTTTTGTACTCTTTTTTATTGATTTTCTGCTAGTTTATGTTATAATATGGACAAATAGTTATTTATTTCTTGATTTTACTATCTTCAACGGATGTTTATCAGGACTAATGCAGAGGTGACTTTATGAATTTTAATCTGAAACTAAAAAAAATCAGGACATTCCGGAAAATGACACAAAAAGAACTGTCAGAGAAAATCGGACTGACCGATCAGCATAGAATTGTACAATATGAAAAAGGTGTTCGTGTTCCAAAAAAAGATCTGGTTGATAAAATGGCTAAGGCTCTGGATGTCAATCCTTATACCCTCTATGATACCGCTGGACGTGACGCTTCCGAAATGATGGAACTGCTTTTCTGGCTGGATGAATTTAATCCATCTGCATTGCATCTGCTTCTCCCTAAGAAATTTCCCGGTGAAAAATGCAATGAAGTAGCAGACACTTCCGTTTACTACCATGACAATGATAGCTGGCCGGCTCATGCACCTGTCTGTATGTGGTTTGACTATGGGGTTCTGAATGATTTTCTGAAAGAATGGGTAGTTCGAATGGATGAGCTGAAATCCGGTATGATTACCAGAGATGAATATTTTGAATGGAAAATTAACTGGCCGCAGACTTGTGATGGATGTGGAAAATATGAGCCTAAGAAGCAATGGCTCTCTGTAAAATCAAAACTCAGTGAAACTTAAATTCACTGCATTTTTCCTCTTTTGCAAAAGGAAAAGCACTGTAAAACCAATAATCCAATGGTTTTCAGTGCTTTTTTTATGTTTTTCCTATTAAATTTTCCTCAGACACCTATATAAGTGAAACTTAGCGAAACTTAAATTATGCCCAATATGGAATATACATATTTGTTTGTTCTTGATTTTTTAATCTGATCATCTATGCAATCTATTTCCATGATGTATAAATTAATTGCCTTTTATCAAATGCTTCCTCTCCGCCTTCCATAATATCTACAATTTGCTTATGTGTAGATTTCAGGTCAATATTCCCTTGCGATATATCAATCGTTGTATCTTGATACTCAACCACAAAAATTCTTTCAGCATCACCCAGAACTGGAATGTTAGCATTGTGTGTAGCAAAAATAAATTGTATATCTTGTTTCTTTTTCGCAATTGCTGTAATTACTTCATCGTAAATAATTTTATTATCCAAATCATCTTCTGGCTGATCTATAAGAATAATATCATTATCAGACTGCATGAGTATAAACAATATAAGAGCTGACGCACGCTGCCCTATTGAATGGTGTCGTAATAATTTGTCATGATAATATATTTCAACATTATTGGAAACCTAATTCTTCAGAAGATCCGCATACTGATCTTGCAATTTTTTATCAAGCTTTGTATATTCTGAGGATGAAATAATTTCCTTGATTTTCATACCATCACATAATATCCAGTCTTCTATAAGCTCCACATAATCTCTAAACGTGTCACATAAGTATTGATATTTTATTTCAGAAATACCTGACCCCCTAAAATCAGTCTTCATCTGTGATTTAAAATTATCTCTGTCACCTTTAAAATCAATAGTGATTTTTAATTCATTTTGTGATTCATTAATTTTCTGAATTTCAAGTTTATATGCATTGAATTGTTCTAATAATATATCATTTCTTTCACGCATTGCTTTCTTGAATGCACTTTCTATTTGTTTTTTGGATTTAGCTCGTTCATCTAGTTGCTTTAAATTCTCTTTATATTTTTCCAGCTCTTCTGTCATTTTGACAAATCCATCAATATCTAACGTATCATCTTTGATTTCTCTTTTTATTTCAGCAAATTCATCAGATAATCCATCTATTTTTTTCGATAACATTTCCACTACATCTGCAAATTCTAACGAATTACTTTCTATCTGCGTGACGGCCTCTCCAATTTTTAAAATTTCATTTCCAATTGCACTTAAAATATCACTTGCCTTCTTTATAATATCAGAATTATAAACACTTTCCACGCCCTGCAAGCCTAAAGTCACATCTTTATTATTATCATAACACTTTTTTAATTCTCGTACTGCTGAATCAATTCGTCCTTTTACAGAATCCAACTTTGCTTTATCTGTTGTGTATCCAGTTTGTTTTTTTAATTTTTCTGCAACGCCTTTTTCCTTGTAAATAGACATTTTATGCTCAACTTCAGATTTTTTAATTTTGTATTCCTCAATCTGCTCTGGAATTTTATTCGCATCTAATAATTGAGAAACCGATGTTGTCAACTCCTTCACACAAGATGTTATTTCTGCACTTTTCCCTATTTTTCCACCAACCAATTTCTCAAGAAGACCATTTTCATGATCAGCACTATTTGATAGATCTTTTTGCCCAAAATATTGAATTCCATCAAACAAGCTTGACGGTTGTATATTTAAGTCAAGTCCATTTTCATCTATAACATTACTCTGTTCTCCGTATATACGACTAACAATATAATGTTTGCCATGTTTATCAACAACAGATAATGTTGCTTTTCCTCCTGAGCCAAAAATATTTTTTATCAGTGATTCTTTATATTCTTTATCTGTTTGCAACGGTAAATCAAATATATAACGAATTGCTTCAAGCACAGACGACTTTCCACTTCCGCGAATTCCAATTAACGAATTAAGCTCTGATGAAAATCTAATAGTCTGATCATCAAATTTTCCGCCTTGAAAACTTATAGATTCAATATACCCATGTCTTCTTTCCGGTAATGATTCAGCAACTCTACTTTTATAGTCCTGTAATGCAAATTTAATCGCCGCATATGAATATTCTCCGATTTTTAAATATGTTTGTTTATCGCCTTTTCCAATATCTTTCAATGATTTAGGATCCGATCCCTCTATAAGAGCTGGAATATATCCAAAACAACGATTAAATTTATTTATATTATCCCTTGTCCTCGATTTTTGTATTCCTAAAACTCGTTTTCTAAACGGAGCAAGCCCTGAGAGCGATTCTAAAAGACCGCCTCCACATTCGTTAAACAAACCACTGCCTTGATCAACATGGGCAAATATTACAAAATAATCTTTTCCATACTCCTCCAGTTTTTCCAATGTGCTTTTTAAATCATAACAACATTTTGTATTTCTATTTTCAGGATTAGATATTGTTGCAAATGCGGCTGTTAAAAATGTTTGAATGTGATTATTGCCATTTTCTAACCATTCATCAGGATTAAAAACTATAAGAGTATGTATACCATTAGCTCCCTCTTTAACAGTCAATTCTACACCAGGTAATATAAATATTTTTTCTTTGCTTGCTGCCCTTTTTAAGGCTTTATATTCATCTTTGTCAAATTTATTATGATTGGTAATAACTCCAACAGAAATATTAGCTTGTTTCAATGCCGAAATATATGATTTCACAAAATCATTTGGTTCACCACTATATGAAAATTCTTTATCTTTTTGTGTATGCAGATGAAAATCTGCCCTTAAAAATTCAAGCCCTGATTCAAACATTTTATCCCTCCTTATATTACTCTACCCCCAACGCCTTAAACACTGCATCTTCCGCACTCTGATACGGAATCAGCTGAAATGCACTCATCAGATCAGCCGGAACGCTTGCAAAATCAACAAATGAGGTACTTGGAATCAGCACCTTCTTTGCGCCGCTATCCAGACACACCTGAAGTGTATTGGCAAGTTCATCCACCTTTATCATTGTGCCACTAATTGTTATATCTCCCAACACTGCCAAGTTGCTGACAACAGGCTTTCCAAGGGCAATCGAACAAAGTGCAATCAATGTTGGAAGTGCCAGTTTATCTGTCATGCCGATACCCTGCAAATCCTGATAATTGATGATGTAATCCTTAGTTGAGGTGCTGATAGATCCACTGATCCGATTGCCGTTGGCTTTCAGATAATTAAATGCCGTGTTCACCGCTTCCTTGCATTTAGAATCACTGCCTAAGCCAGTCCGTTCAATTTTGCCATTGCCTGGAAGCATCTGACTTTCCAAACGGAATACACCAATCATGCCACTTTTTCCTCTGGATACGGTATAAACCTGTCCCGGATTACACATTCCATCCGGTATCAGCTTACCGCCACCCTGTTCTGGTACGGAAACATAATATTCTGACATATCTTCTAAATCTATATAAGAGAAGTTTACATCATAAAATTCCATACCGCCCAGTTTCTTCAATTGCTCCTTGACACGGCGACGCATTTCCAATGCAATCTGAATAATTTCTTCCAGTTCTTCTTTGGTAAACTCACCATTTGGGTACATCAACTTCAGATAACCGTCTATCATACGACGAACCGCAATTGTATCACGCTGATTCAGATTTCTCCCCAAGCGGAAGTAATGATCAAGTGCATCTCCATACTGCTCCTTGCGAAGCTCTCGGATGAACTCTGCTAAATAGTCACTGATAAAACCGTAATCATCGGTAAAATGCTCCGGTCTGAACTTCGGTATCTCCCATCCAGGAAGATAGCAGTGCATACGATCAAGAAATGCTGTATCTGTTCCCATTTCCTGCGGGAAAGGTGCAAACAGACTGGAGGTTTTCAACAGCACATCCACACTCTGATTGATATTTCCCACAAATACCATGGACGCAGTAGCAGCTTTTTCTTCTTTGCCACGGGCAAAAGATCCGGATGCCATATAATCCTTCATGATCTGAATGCCATCTTTATCTTTAAACTTGATACCTGCCACTTCATCAAAGGCTACACAATCCCATAAGCCGACCAGTCCGACCGTTTTGCGTCCCATATTGTAAAATAGGTTTGCAACCGTCGTCTGTCCACCGGAAATCAAAATACTGTTTGGTGAAATCTCTTTGTAAAGATGAGATTTACCGGTGCTTCTCGGTCCAAGCTCACAAAGATTAAAGTTATTCTCAACTAATGGAATCATGCGGGTCAGGAGCAGCCATTTCTCACGATATGTAAATTCATCTGGCTCCATGCCGATAGAACGAAGAAGAATATCCAGCCATTCATCTTTCGTAAAAGCCTTTCGTCCCTGCTTCAGTTCATCAATATCAATGTGTGGCATCTGGATTGGTGTCAGCTTACGGATACTAATTGGTGAAATATCTTTCTGCTTTTTCTGTTTGGAACGAAGCAGATTTCCATCAATGTCCTCAATACCAAAGTTATTGTCACCTTCAACCTCATAATCCAGCTGAACAATACACCAGATACCGCCGCAGAGCAGGCGATCAAATTTTTCTGGATATTCATCGGCAATCGGTACATTACCAATGCCCAAATTAGAAAACTCTGCAAAAAAGCAATCCTTTTTCATATCCAATCGAACAGTCACCATATCAATGATTGTGTGACTGCCTTTTTTACGCAACTGAGACAGAATTTTCTGTGATTCATCCGGGCGTACAAAGTTGTCAGCAAGAATACGCTTCACATTCTGTACGCCTTTCTCTATAACCGTCTCATCATCTGAACTGCAATACTGTCCCAACAAGAACTCAAGAACATACACTGGGACATTCGCCCCTTCTTTAATTTTCTTTGTCAGGTCTTTCCGAACAATCTTACCGTCAAAGTTCTGACGGAGCTTGTTCTTTATTTCTTCACGGGTACTTTCACTCTCTGCAAATTGCTCCATCTTTCTCTCCTCCTACGGCATTAACTAAAAAAATCAAACTCGTCCACCGCAAAGGCGATGTCAATCTGGAATGGCTCCCGCTGTGGCATCTGTAATCCCTGTTCATCTGCAATTACCAGATAATAAGTAGCTGTATTGCTGTATTTCAGAGATTTCAAATTAAACTGACAACGGAAAGTTCTTTCTGCACCATTATCGCTGGTCTTATCTGCAATAATCTTCTGAATATCACTAATCTGCTTGCCGTCCTCATCTGTAAAGTAAACCTGATAGATTGCTGCTTCACGGTTTGTACTGACCGCATCTTTTTGATAGAAGTTCAATGAAAAAATCATATTGCTGATTTTACGGTTTGCGGACAGTAAATTGACTGTTACCGGCTTGGTATCATATTTCTGCTTATTTCGCTTATATTCCATAGAATCATTGCGGAGATAATGATACTCAATCACCGGAACAACCATTTCCTGCAAACTAATACCACCATGCACAAAATTCATACCGCCACCATTCATTTTGATACGAATACTTTCTCTCGGCGCAAATCCATCAAATTCTGTATTTCCTCCCAGAAATTTTACAGGCATCAAGTAATCTGGTTGCACACCCTTCTGCATAATTGCATATCTTCTGCCATACTCCACACATCGCTTGATACTTTCTTTTTTTGTAATGTCAGAGTTTGTTACATCCACATCAAAAAAGCCTCTTTTATCTACTTTGTCCTCTTCCTTCAAAGGACTGTATGTATAAAGAAATCCATGATCTGCCGTAATTAGAATATTCGTTCCACCAAATTCATTTACGATAATACGCACAAGATTCTTCAATTCTGAAATCGCCTTGTCACACGCTGCAAAAACAGCAGTATCCGAAGTGTGGCTGGCTTCATCAATGGTATCGTGGTAAATATAGACCACATCCATACCTTTTACCAAAGCACTTCTTTCCGCTCGCTTCATAGCAATGATGTCATTGTACTTTAAGGCCACACTTGCCGAATCTTCTGTTTTCAGAACCTTATCCCTATAAGTACTTGCCGTAGACTGTCCATCTGCCAAAACTGTCAAAATATCGTTCCGAACCTCTACTGTCAGTTCTTTGTGCGGCAACAAAGCTGCCATACCAAACTTTGTAGTAGAAGGGAAGATACTTTGCATACTGCTGATAGAAACCTTACTTTGCGTTTCTCGCTGAAGCTGATCTGCCATCGTAGCTGCCACTTCATAACGCATGGCATCTGAGATAATTACAAATACTTTCGTATCCGAGGTTTGAATACGGGAACGGTAAAAATCCTCCTGTTGCGGTACTTCCAGAACTTTACCGTAAGTTGCCAGTTCATTCGCACATACATCTGACCAGTTGTTGCCCAACTCACCTAAGAACCAATGATTATAGAGTCCTTCCACTTTATCGACAACGTGCTTGAATAGATCATCTAGCAGAATATTGGAAGTCTCCAAACTCTTTTGAAAACTAAGATGGAACAATCGGTAATAAGTGTCCATCTGATAGTAACTCTCTGTATATTCTTTCCAGATACTTTTCGCTTCTGCGTTATGGAATCCGGCAGAATGTTCCTTAAAGAAACTTTGCATATTCGCCACTTGTAAGATACCATCATAAAAATTTTCAAATGGCTCATACCATACACAAGTTCTACGTTTTTCAACGGTATTCGTAATGGTATCCACATCAATGATATGATCACTGATCTCTGTCATTAGCTTTGTCAGAATCACTTCATTAATACACGGAAAGCACTCTGTTCCTACCAAATCCTCTACCGTCAGCTTTTCAAAGCGCTGATGCAGACGGGCTTCATCCTCAACATAACGTGCCACATCATATAATTGCGGAATGTTGTCACTATGAAGCCATTCAGAAATAAAATCATAGCAATATGCCTGATGTGGCATGGAAATAAAGCTGTCCAGTCCGGCAAGATATTCCTGTCGCATGGTGCGGGTCGCTGCAGTTAAAAGCAGATGAATTGCTAACCGCCCAAGGTCTGGTTCTTCCTCCACAAATCCGCATCCCTGACGAACCATCGCCCAAAATGCTGCGTCTGCATGATATTTTACAAAATCCTGATAAACCGTGTTATTATTCAAATCAAGTCCCGCCTGGAACACACTCCGGAGAATCATATTAGGCTGTGCATCTTTCAATCCACAGATTGCCGCCATGACAGCCATGTGTAACTGTGCCGGTGTTTCCGGAACTTTATTCTGCGTGCTAACTTTCAAACGACGGTCTTTCGCATTAAAATAAGCACGATAGTTTTTAACCTGTTTCCTCATTGCCGGATTTGATATAAGTCCCATCTCATCCATCCAGATAGAAATCAGATCTGCCCGAAACTCTTCACTGTAAAGCTCTACATCCAGAAGCCAGTTATCATCCGGGCGATTATAGACACACGGACTGTAAACCAGATAATTTGTGGTCAAATCATCTACTGAAAGCAGTTTTTTTACAGAAAACGCATTATTTCCTGTCAGCGCAATCACCTTTGCATTTTCCAAAACCACTTCATCCAGTTTATCCTCAAATTCCTTATCTTCATCATACCAGAAAATGATACGACGCTGATAAAACTCAGGAAGAGGTGCAGCAAACCTGCGATTTAAATCTTGTATTATTTTATCTGTATCCATGCTGTCCTCCTACCTTATAATTTTCCAATTTGCTTTTCGTTTTGTTCCGCTCTGTACCAATCTACCTTTTTCCTGTAAAGAAGCGAACATTCGAGAAACCGTTCTTTTCGATATACCCATTTTTTCTGCATAGTAAGCCTGTGTTGCAGACGGATTCTTCTCTATAATCTGCAACAATTTTTCTATCTGCGTCTGTTCCTTATTAAGCGGCACTTCAGCGCCATTAGTGCCATCATCAGCGCCACATTTAACGCCATTAGCGCCATTTTTAGTATCATTGGCGTTAATTATGGCGTTATTGGTATCAACCTGACCTCGATAAATATTGATACGCAAATCAACTTCGCCACCAATAAACTCCGGCTCCTGCAGTCCGGCAGCTTTTACTTTATCAATAATTCTCGGAATGCCGCTTCCCCAATGCTCAATCAGGTTCATATAGGCAAACGCATGGGCAAGGGCTTCATTTCTGATTTTGGAATAGCCTTCTTTCATACGCTCCATCGTTTGTCCCATTGGCAGCTTTCCTGGAGAAGTAATTTCCAATCGGTTGTCATATACCGCTACCTGTATCGTACCATGATCCAGATAACTACGATGTACCATAGCATTTATAATCAACTCACGAATGGCATCCGGTGGAATCTCATAAACATCCTGGCGATAAATTCCCACAATTGTAGCACCCAGATGAATATTTCTCAAAACAAACTGAAACGCTTCGTCTATCTGTTCCCAAAGCGGACCGGTATATTCTCTACGATCAACAAATACCGCTTTCGTTGTCCCTTTGAACACGCCACATTGCGTTGCAACATGAAGTCCACCGTTGCCTGTTAAAATAGCAAAAGCATTGGACGGATAATCTTTTCCATCACGCTCAATCAAAATCCCCCAGGAGCGCAACTGCTGTCTGCCTACATCTTTAATCGATGCTTTCTGTTCCTCTGTACGGGCATTTTTGACAGCCTGCTCTTTCATAGCTTTGCAAAGGGCATCAATATCTTCATCTGTAACATTTAACCCAGTACATAAAGCCTGATCGTAGTAACGATTACTGCCCTCAAACAACAATTCTTTTATCATATACTCGTCGGCAAGGCGGGTAGTTCCGGCAACACGAACATATACACCGCCATCTCTGCCAAGGGCTTTGATATAATACGGGCGCTGTCTGCCCTCAGAAACCTCTACCACAATAACAGTCTTACCATCAACCGTCTGTAAAGTGATATCCGGGATAATTGCTGGTTCACAGCTGTCTGATACAGCATTGGCAATAGCATCCATTTTCTTGAACACATCTTCCTTGTCAAAGCCAATAACCTCTCTGGTTTTATCGGCAATTCCGAAAATGATTTTTCCTCCGGTTCCATTTGCAAAGGCAACCACAGACTTCATATATTTGATGCTTTTCTCCGGCAGGTTCTCTTTAAACTCTACATTTTTTGATTCCCCTGCAAGAATTTCTTCTATGGTCATCGTAACACCTCGCTCTCTTTAACAGTCCTAACCACCATATTTTTACTTGATTGATGAAGAAATTGAGCTCAGTGCTTTGCTTAAAGCATCTTCATCAGCCTTTTTTCTTCTCTCACTTTCCCACATACCGAGTATCTGATAAATACATTCTTTCACAACAGGAAAATATTTTTTGCATTCTTCTTCGCTTAATTCATGAATACCTTTGCTTAGGATTCCGTAAATAGTTGTATTTTTGATGAGTATCTCAGGCAAATATCCCTGTAACATCTTAATTCGTTCAGCCACCCTTGCCTGTTCAAATTCCTCATCATTAACTTTATCTCCCGCAGTTGCTTTTGCTTGATAAATAAGTCTTTCAAGAATTCGTCTCAAATAAACATATGAACCTGCACCAATACCACTTGCAAATAACCCTATGGCAGTTCCAAGCTCTTTTCGATCTTGTTTAGAAATCACATGCTTATAAGCATCTAATTCTGGAAATGTCATATCTGCAATAGATGGATACTGCCCGATTTTCATCATTGAATTGTCTGTTGTCAAAATAATATAATCCAGATGATGCTTCTCATCCATTGAACAAATATATTCCAATTTCATTAATCTCGTCGTATCAGCTATTTGCCAATTTATCCATTTCCATTCTTCAGCAGAACTCTTTTCTTGTCTGGCTTTGGTGCTAAATATCATATTTTGAAGTGATTCTATTTCCTCGCCAAGAGATGCACACCTAATTTCTTCATCCCCCTCTGGACCCGTTTCAAAATAATACTCAATAGGTTTCATGTGAAAAACACGCTCTTGCTTGCACTCTTTACAATAAGCGCTAATTTTAACATTTCCCTTAAGTAACTCAATCAAGTCTGCAATATTATCTTCACAAATTTCTTTAGAATCATATAATCCCGCAGTTTGTAAAAACGTAGCAAATATATTTTCCATTTACGCAAGCCCTCCTTACTTTATTTTAGCCAAAACATCCTGGAAAATTGCATAATTCTTCTTCACTCCATCGTCCAGATCAATCGAAATCATCTGGTCAGCAAGGTGATGAATCTTTTCTTCATAGGTTCTGATCTCAGTATCCTGTGCCTGCAAGGTAGTCAGCTTTTTGTTCAGCTTCACACGCTCACCAGCGGAAGCATTGGCAATACGCTGTTCCAAATCGACAATAGCAGTGCGATAACGTGCCTGCTGTTCATGCACATAATCAGTACGAATACGGGCAATGGTGTCCGGCTGATAGCGGTGCATATAAATCAGAGCCTTAAAACCGTTCTTTTTACCGCTGTCAAACAGCCAGTAAATCGGGCGTTTCTGATAAATCTTGCAATGGTCAGAATAAAAGTCGCTCAGGAAGTAATTCCGAATCACATCTTTCGGCTGACCTTTGCCGCCCAGAGCATCCGCAATGAATTTCAGGTTTTCGTCCAGAGTATCTGCACCATAAACGGTTTTCACGAACTCCACGAACAGACCAACAATATCATCCTCGAAGTATTCATCGTCGCAAATCGGGATAATGTTATCCTTATCCGCAGCAAAGGAAGCATACTTGCTTGCATCCCATTCGCCACCTGCATAGGCAAGACCGTCCACATCCAGAGAGTAGCGACCAGACATACAGCCAACCGCATAGGAAATGAAAGAACGAATATCTCTGCCAAGGTCAGCCTTGCGGACAGTAACATCCTTATCCTCAACCTCTGGTATTAACTCATCTTGTAAACCGTAAATATCAATAAAGATACGGTTGAGTTCTTCCTCGTTGGCTTTCAGCTGGTTGAAGCGGTCATCACATTCAGCCTGCCACTGGTCAAAGGCTTCAGCAATGGTAGGAACTTTGCGAAGTAACGGATGGTGCTGGAAATCCCATGAAGTTTCAAAAGAATCCCAATCCGTTTGTGATAATAAAATATTCCATTTTGTTAATTGATTTACCTCATCTTCATTTGAATATACAATTGGTATTCTATTTATCTGCTCAGGACCATAGTTAATTGTCGGTGCTAAATATCCTAATATTTCCATTGCAACTTTTGAATTTAAGAGTGCTAAATGATACATAAGTTTTTTATTAAAGAAAAAACTAACTGGTCCACCATTTCCAAACAAAATTCCTTTTGGAACATACCGACAGGTAAAAATGCTTGAAGAAATTTCTGTCCAAGTTATAGCTTCCAGCATATAATACTGTGAATCTCTCAAACGATAATTCTTAACATTTGCTTTTATATCCGCCCCATCATTCTCTAAATTTACAATCGTATCAAAATTGCCATACCACCGTCGCTTTTCTCCTCCAGATGTAACAGGAAACCATTTCATTGACGAATCTATCATTTCAGCATGAGAATACAATTCAAACCCAATCTTGCCAATATTCACTTCATGCCATAAACGAAGATATGTATTATTATCTCCAGTCAACACTCCCTTTTTTGTTTCACCTGCAAATTTATTTCCTGTCTGAAATGCTTCAAGCATTTTTGTACTTGCCCAATATGCCACAGGACTTCCTGGTATTATTGAAAAATTATCTGTATTCTGCTCGTAATAAAACCCACAATCGTGGTTTTTAATTGCTTCCAATGTTTTCTGTCTCTGAACTTCCATACCTCCACGGAAATCTACCAAGCGCAAATAGCATCCTTTTTTCTGTACATGGCGATTTTGGAAAGCAAAAGTACATACCGGAACCGTTGCTTCCTCAAAAGCAGAATATTCAAACTGAATCAATGTTTCTATGGTTGCTTGGTTATACAAGTAATTACGCATTTTCTCATAACTTTGAATAAACATCCAAACATAAGGTGTAAAGAATCCGCAGTAACCACTCTGTTTTGTCATTTGAGAAGCATGAATGACAAACGCAGAAAAGAAATCGCTCTTATAATCTGCATAGTTATTTTTAATAAACTCATTCAGCTTCAGATTCATATTAGACGCACCCATATACGGCGGATTTGTCACAACCACATCATATTTCTGTGCCAGTGCTTCCGCCACCTGTACCAGCGGCAGTAATTCTCGCAGTGCCGTTTCACGGGACATATTTATATCTTCTGTAATCTCAGCAAAGCGATCATACAGGGCAGACCAATCTTGTGGTGTTACGGTCAGAATCGAACCATATTCCTTGGCATCATGCAACTCTTTGATGATGGTATCCATAGCCGTTGTTAGCTTCATATCGCCATTACAGAAATAGTCCACAGCAAATTTATCTACATGGTTGCTCTCCACAATAGCATACACATGGGGCTGAATGCCACGGCTAAAGAATCGGCGGTCATACTGACGGGCTTTCATCATTACCGCAAAATAAGCCAGCTGTGCCGCACGGTCATCAATATCCAGACCGTAAAGATTATTCTTCACAATGCTTGCCACCGCTTCACGGGTAGTATATCCGTAGGATTCATAAATCTTCATCAACACATCAAACATATATGCAAGGATATGACCGGAACCGGAGCATGGGTCAATGACTTTCAGTTGATCCGGTGTCAGTGCGGCGTATTCCTTGCGAATCTCTGCAAGCTGTGCTTGCACTTCCGGTTCCTGCTCGGCTTCTTCCAGATAGTAGTGCCATTTGGTATCTTCCGGGTCACGGTTTCCGGCAGCATAAGCAGACTGTTCTTCCTCTGTCGGAAGAAGCTGTTCTTTGACATCCGGGTGTCCCTCCAGCCACAGACGACCAAGGCTGTTCTCTACCATGTAGCGAACAATCCAGTCCGGTGTGAAAAGCTGGGTTGCTGCAGGGATGTTTTCTTTCGTAATTTTCACATTCTTTTTCAGTGCCGCAAAAACATCATCTTTTTTCTCACTGTTATAATACTGATACAGCCAGCCGATGATCTGGACGGCATCCTTCCAGTCCTCCTCCGGTATCAGCTCAATCATTTGCTGAATCACACTGCCTTCACGAAGCAGATTGTCCGGCAGAAGAAGCTCGGTGTAATCCGCAATCTTCTGAAACATTCCCGGCAGAATTTTATTCAGAGCGTTACACTGCACAATCAACAGATATTTATACAGTTCTTCGCTCTTTTCTGCATCTTTCAGTTCATAGACCTTTTCCATATCGAGTCCATCCAAATCCAGATGAATGGCTTCGGTTATAATCTGCGGCTTAAAGTTGTTTTCCTCGTCCGTAAATACACGCACATGAGAAGGAAGATAGCCGTTGACTTCCATGAATCGCAGAGCAGAGAAGCGATTGAACCAAGTATAGGCAACCTCTTCCATGACCTGCTTATATCCTTTATCGTTAATCTCGGCAATCAGAGCCTGACGCTGTTTCTTTTCATTGGCAGCGAGGACTTTTCCGCCAACACTGTCCGCATTGGCATCCTCAATGTTGTCCTCTGTGATACCGTATTCCACACCTTTTAGTGAAACACGGGCGATCAGCTCTGTTCTTGCCCAGACAGCAAATTTTTTAATCGCATTCTTATCCATAATTTTCTCCATCTTCTATTCGAACAGACAATTTCTTAATACCTTTATCAATATTCTCCATTGATTTTCTCAAATTATCAACACTATTCTTAAACTCATCCACTTCTGAAATATAGTTTAAAAATCCACTGTACTCTGAAAAATCGATTGCAATTTTTTCAATATAAGATTTGTTTTTCCCATACTTACAATATTCGTAACCAATCCTTACTGTTTTTTCTTCAAAATCGTTTATGATATTAAAAACATTTGTATCAAATGAAATAACCCATTTCTGATTTGGAAAAATCACAATACTCGTCGATTCTTTCTTTTTTAATCGTTTCTGCGTTTTCGTTTGCAACTGTTTGGTAAAAGTTTCATTAAACGTCAAACTTTTAACTTCCAATGGAACAGTGCCAACATTTCTCAAAACAATGCACGCCAACGTTGAGCGAACAAGTTCAAACGATATTTGCATATAAGGGCGATTTTTCTCACTTCGTTCCTTGAGCAAAAAGAAAATTGTAACCCATGAAGCAATTAGTGCTAATATTGAAATTACACTATCCCAAGGAAAAGCTGAATTTTGCTGTTCAACTGCAATAACCAGTCTTTCAAGTAATTCTTCCATAGGTACACTCCTTAATTCAGCTTAATTTCGTCGCAATTCTTCAGCAACTGTTTCAGCTGAGAACGAATCTTCTCTACATAATCATCAATATCCGCATCCGTCTGTAAGGTCTTTGCCTGGAATACAACCTGACGGTTATAGACTCGGACAACCTTTTTCTTTGCAGTTGCTTGCTCTTTTCCTTGCTGTGTCGGCTGTACCTGTGGCTTCGGTGCAGGCGGTTCCAAAACAGATTCAATATTGCTGACTGTATCATCCTTGTACTGACACATTGGCAGAAACATGGCATCCAGAAGGGCAAGGCTCTTTAATTCTGCGATTTTCTCCTTGCATTGGCTGAAATACCGATCTGATTTCTCAATCAGATGGGATACCTTGGAATCGCCGTTTGCGGCAGTGTGGGTTGCTTCCATACACTGACGAACCGTTTCCAGAATCTCAACACGTTTTTCTTCCAACATCTTGTCATGAGCTGTACGAACCGTATCCATCAGCGGATTCAGTTCACGAATCCGGTTATAGTTGAACTTACTTCCGGTCTGAACCATGATAATCAAACGAATGGTATTCAGTGCCTTGTGTGCTTCCTCATTTTCTGCAATACAGTCAAGATCATCATGCAGAGATTTTTCAAACTGCACTGCCTGGTCGAATACTGTTACCTGGGTTTTGAAGAAGTTTTCAATGCCGTTGCTCATGGCTTCTTTATTGTCGAAAAGAGCATCCTCTTTTTTCAGCACACGCTCAATCAGAGCAATATTGTCTTTCTTCTGAGAAAGTACATCATCCATCAGATGAATGGCTTCCTGAACTAATGCACGGTCTGGGTATTTATGTCCGTCATAACGGGCATCCAGAGAAGTATAGTAATCACGCTGTTCACCAAATTTCTCAGTCACAAAGCGAATCAGCCCATCTTCATCGTCCGGTACATCCATGATGTCGAAATACTCTCGGAGCATCGCTTTTACATCACGCATCATCGTAGCAGAAATGGTTTTACGCTTGCTGATGGAAGTCTTGCCGATCTCACTCTTTTTTCGGAGCATATCTGGCAATTTCGGGTCATCTGGCTGAATGGTATTGCCTGCATACTTGATGGTTACTTTCTGGGAATAAATCAGCTGTGCCGCAACCGCAGCAATATCAATTTCTTTCCATCCATACGGAATTGCACTATATTTGCTTTGCACGTCTGCCATAGATGTCGGCAGTTTTTTCGCATCCTGCATTTCCAGATATTCTTCCATAGCGGAAGCAGCATCACGGTTTGGCTCCATGCCCGGAAGTGCCGTTACCGCACCTGTCAGAATCGCAATAATATCTGCATCACTGCCTGCATTATCTGTAATCAGGTCAAGCTTGCTATATACATGAGCAACCAGATATTCAAGAGACTGTTCAATCCTGCTCTTTGCATTTCCGGCTTTGATTTCCAGATGTTCACCGTCTACATAGAACTGCGCTCCTTCAATGGCATTTTGCAATTCGGTCACAGCACTCTCTTCATATTTTGTGGCTTCACTCTGCTGGTTTTCAATAATTTTCTTTACTGTATCTGGTAATGAGTTTACATTTCTTTGCAATACATACTTACGAATCTTCATAGCCGATTCCAAAGATTCATAGTAAGGCGTATCAGCCAGAACTACGATTGCTTCGTTACCTTTGGATTCTGCCATCAGACGATAATCCGTTTTTTCAATAGCATCGGTAGCAACGGTCAGAAAACGCAATCGCATACCGCCTGTTGCTACACCAACCGTAATGCTATCCACCATCTGGTCGAAAGCAAAGTCATATTTTCCATAACGGAATTTTTTGGTTGTGAAAATACCGCCGTAAATCATCTGAGCTATACGCTCCACTATAGAAGCAGTATCGACATTAGTATCTCTAATTTCCTTCTGAACATCTTGCTCTTCATCCGTCAAGAAATTATAAGTATCCCCTGTTCTATTGATATAATTTTTCTGCCCCATTAATCGATTCAAACTATCCCGGACAGCTTCGCGTAAAATAATCTTATCTACACGAATATCGTCTGCCATAAGGATAACGATATTGTCCAAATTAGAAGGAATATCATCAATATATCGAATCAAGTACAGAAGTTTCAGCACATCCACATCCTGCTGTTCGATGCCATCGCCGTTGTCGGCAGCTTTCTGACAACGCTCAATTACACGACGGATTGAACCATCCAGAAAAGTATGTACGGTATCATAAAAACGGAAGAATGGAACAAGTGCGTATTCATCCTTCTCCTGAATTTTCTGTGCAGCTTCCTGGAAACCGGACAGCATGGAACGCTCACCACCAGACAGGTGCTTACCGGAATTTCCATGTTTCCGGATTTCAGCAAATACCTTCTGCATGATGATAAACTGATACGGCACGAACGGGAAGTTCTCGGTAAATTCCCTTGGGCCGGAATAACCTTTAATATCCAGAATGGAACCGCTAAAGCTGAACAGGTTACGAAGAACAGAATCATTCTGCTCATAAACATCTTCCAGATTTTTAGCTGCTTCTGGTTTCTTTTTCAGAATACGCTTCTGGATGACTTCATCCACAGAGGAAGATGATAAACTCAGTCTTGTCTTAAAACGAGCCTGAATACGGGAGAACTCATCGGCACGAACTTTGATGATTTCATCAATCGCTTCCTGTCCGGTGCAGATCACCCAAATCTTTCCTTCACACTCACTTCCGATTTTTTCTGTCAAAGACTGGAGGTTCAAAAGCATATCGGTGTCTGTGCCGACATACTGACCAACTTCGTCGATCATAAACAGCAGACGGAAGTTCGCAGGTTTAGTATCTACATAGGCTTTCATATCTTCCACAAGCTGTGCAATAGAAATCTCTGTTGCGGTTTTATCATTGAACCACGCCTTAGCATCGTCCTCACTCATATCCAGAACTTCCATCAATGTCGGGATGATGAACTTGCCATTGAAAGCAAAGGCACGGCGCATTTCAAGCCAAGGCTTGCCTTTCTTTTCTTCAAAAACTTTGCGGAACTCCTCAGTTTTTCCCTGCTGGTCGATATAACGCTCCATCATGGCAACTTTCAGATTTTCACCGTAAAATCCCAGATGGTTGTAGAACATTTTGGCAAATACACGAAGTACAGCTGTCTTATCTTTATTGCTGAATCCTTCAATATCAATGTTGAAAAGAATGGTTTCCGTCTGCCCCTTCGTGGCACGGTCAATCAGCATAAAAGTTGCCGGATCATCCTCAAATTTTTTACGGAAACGTTCCACACTGCGAATGCCTTTTACCTCTTTATTTTCCAAAAGATAGGAAAGCATTTTCAAGAAGTGAGATTTACCACTTCCAAAGAAACCAGAAATCCAAACACCCATATCAGCGGTCGGCTGGTCGAAAGCATCACCATAATAATTGAAGAACGTAATGAAATGTTTCTTCAATTCTCTGGTAATGACATATTCATTTAACTCCTGCTCGATTACATCATCAGCAGCCTGATCTACTTTAATTACACCATTGATTTTGCGGTTGATGTCATCCGCAAACATATCTCGAATCATCATGGCTTTATCCCCCTTAATCTATGACATTGAATGCCCGGTAATAATCATTTGGTGTCAGACGATTGAACAGTTTTACATGACGACCATCAAACTCACCCGGATACATCACCAAAATCGGAACATCTGAAAAATACGGTTGTAAGGCTTCCAGTAACGTATGGATTCTCATAAACGGGAACACCTCGCCCACACCTGTCAGCATCAGCACATCACCTGGTTCGTGTGGCTCATACTGGATTTTATCAATGAACTCTCCATTACCGATTGCGGAGTTAAGCTGCTCCAGAAGATAAGCACTTCCGTCAGCTTCTTCCATATCGGGAATCGCATCTGTGATGTCCATATCATCGCAGATAGAGAGAAATGTTTTATATAAATTACAAACGTTCAAATGGCAATCTAAGGACTGATCAGTTTCCAGCTGATTCACAAAATGGCGGACAACCATTTCATTCTCCGGTTCATAACAGAAGATTCTGATATTCACCTCATTGCTCAGTCCCTTGCCTTCCAGAAACTCTGATTCCTGAATCAATGCCCGAACTTTGTCCAGGCGCTCTTTTATTTCACTCATCTGGTTACCTCCTACACAAAGCAATTAAACGCCGGCAGTATCGCCGTATCGTCATTGCTTCTGATGGCATTTTCCAAAACAGGATGCAGCCATACTGGATTCAAATGATCTGCCTTGAGATTATCGAGATATTCTGTTTCGACAAGCACTCTGGCAATAATCTGTTTTAACTTTGTTATCGTACTATCGCTCCAGGAAGCTACGGTATCATTTTGTTCCTGTAAACGCATAAAAAATGTATTCAAATCAATCTTACCAAAAGATGTGTCCCTTAATCTGTACTTCTCGCCAATGACGGTCAGCATAAATTCCCAGACCAGTCGGCTTTGCTTCATTAACGCATACAGACAAATCTGTTTTGCTACATCTGTTGGTTGTGACGCAATCGCAGAAACCAGAGAATCATCTTCCAGAGCATGAAGCCGTTTGATGCAGGCTTTCGCCATGCGTGTGATAGATTTTTCCGTTGGGTACTGGAAGAGATTCTGCTCTACAATTTCTTTTACAATCGCATCATTGGAAATTCCTTCTACCATTAGCTTTGCGGTAGAACGCATTTCGTAGAAAAGGAACGGCTCTCTGGTCAAAGACGCAATATAAGGATAAGAATGATCCATGTTCCCGTACCTCCTTACTGCTCCTCTTTTTTATCAGGAACAAATTCCATGATATCTCCCACGTCACAATTCAAAGCAGAACATATCTTTGACAGAATCTCTGTACTTACATTTTCATCTTTTGATAATCGAGACATCGTTGTTGTACTAACTCCTGTCATTGCACGCAAATCTTTCTTCATCATTTCTTTATCAATCAACAATTTCCACAATTTCTTGTAACTAACTGCCATTTTTTCACCTCAATCTTATTTGCTTGAAATATCTGTTCACATGGTATTTATCATCATATCATAAAAATGCGTTTCAAACAATCTAATCTATCAAAAATCGTAATTCAACTCTGAAATATCGCATTTAAAATCACAAGAAGCACATCTTAATAAGACAAGCTGAAAGTACAAGTGCCACTATATATCCGATTCCACAGAAAAATTTTATCTCGTTTATTTTCTCTGATTGCAATCTTATCCTTTTTTTCAATTTTTGCACTTCGTTCTCAGCTGTCTTTCTATTCTGTTCCACCTGATACTTTAATGACTGTAATTGTTTTTCTGCTTCTTTTTGTTTTCTATATGCCTCATCAACAGCTTGCACAGATGATTTATTCACCTGTATCTGTAATTTAGAGTTCTGGTTCCGAACGTCTTTTATTTCTTCTTCGAGCAGCTCTTGCTCGCTCCTGCTCTTCAAACCGTTTCTGTTCCTCAAATCGTCGTTGTTCTTCTGAAGCGATTGATTCAGCTTCTGCGTTTCGGACAGTTCTGTTGTCAAACGATGAATTTCGTCGTTTAATTTCCGAATTTCGTCTTGCATTTCGTGATTCTCGAAGAATAGCTTCTGTTTTTCCATTTTCAGCTTGTGTGTCCTTTCCTGAAATTTCTGGATAAACTCGTACATCTTCTGATTTCTCACCTGTAACTCGTCTCTCTCTTCCGTCACTAGCTCCAGTGACGCCGCCTGCTCCTTCGCAAGCTGCTTCCACTTGTCGGTAGTATCCGGCAAGCTCTTCATCTGCTCCGTTTGTTCGTTCTGCTTCGGCTCGTACCCTTTCGTAATTTCCATTAAATTCATTCTCTAGTCCCTCCTTGCTGATATCCAGATGAAATGTTTTTGACAGATTGCTGTCTCGCACTTTCTTTCCATCCTGATTCTGAAAAGTGATGTGCTTTCGTTTCTCTGTCCAGTTCACATTCCATCCAAACTGTTTCATTTTTTCTATAAACTTTTCTTTGCTGATACAATTTTCCAGTGCCTTTAATACCGCCATTGCACAGTCCGCTATAAAACTTTCCTTTACCTGTTGACGGAACAGGTTATATTTATCTTTGCTCCATGCAATGACTTCCCCTTTTTCAATCTGGCTTCCATCAAAGTGCTTTCCTTTCTCGGCAACTGTCAGTCCACGTTCTCGGCACATCTGATTGGTAAGCTGTTTCATACGTTCCAGATCCTTTTTGGTGTTATGCAGTTTTTTTCCATCTTCATAACTCACAGAATTTGTAACCAGATGACAGTGGATATGATCTTTATCCTTATGCACAGCCACTAAGGTCTGGAATCCACTGAACCAATTTTCTGCAAACTCTTTTCCAAATTCTAATGTCTGCTCTGGAGTAATCTGCTCGTCCTTATGCCAGGAAATAATGTTGTGAGCGTACATTCTTCCAGAATCTTTATCCCACATCTTCTTTTCTTCTAAAAAGGTTCTATACACCAGATCATAGTTAATCTCATCATGGCAGTACGGACCTGTTACACAGGTAAATAATTCGTTGGTTTTGTCCTGTCGCAAAACATATTCGATGCAGTTTCTCATTGCTCCATGTGTATTTGTCCGCTTATTAATCGTCTTATTAATAGCCATATCTTTTCACTCTCCTTCCGGTACTTAAGAATATTTTTATTGAGGAAATACAGCGTACTGTCATTTGGAACTTCTCCATCTGTATGCAGCTTTCTTGCAATCTGATTGATATTTGTAGTAGCTCCACGAAGCTGACTGAAAATATCTGCAAACATCTGGTTCAATCTTTTCAGTTCTTCCACTTCCTCTGTAGAAGCTATCTTCAAGTCTGCAATTGCTTTTATCACAACTTCCTGCTGTGTTCTTCCGGATTCCTTTACTTTGCTTTGAAGTAGCTCATATTCCGCTTTATTCATCCGTATAGTTACTGTATGATTTCGTTTTCTCATAGGCTTTTGTCTCCTTTCTTTGCCTGATTTTTCATTCTTTATTAACAGACACAGCGTTTTGGTGTATATTGGCAGGAGATTTATAAGAGAGTGCAACGCTCTCTTATACAGGTGCAGGACAGAGTCCTAGTCAATCAGTAAGTGTTCCGTAGGAATGTCCGGTGGACATTTCGCAGGAATACTTACGCCATTGACGTGCCGGGGTTCCAAGGGGCAGAGCCCTCTGGCAAGTTTAGGAACAGCCCAAAGGCTGGGTCCGGTGCAGAGTGGCTTGCCACTTTGCGAAACTTGCCTGTCATCTCCCCACCACTGAACCGACACCCACCAAGCCATATTTTTCACCCTACGTTATCAGATCAAAATGGAGATGACGGTGGTTTTGTGGTGCAGGGACAGACTGTGGAAGAAATAGAAAAGCTCCCATTTCGATAGATTTTCTCTTTCTGAGACAGGCTGTTCCTGCATCACTCCGATGCGAAGTATCGGACAATCATGTGCCGTATCCGGCACTCTATTCTTTTCTTCGCCTTGCTTGTTCAATCCACCCATCTGCCAACGCTTTTCTGTTATATTTTTCCGTAATTTCTGTCTTTCTTTTTCTGGATCTCTTTCCATTTCTGCTAAAAAAAATAAAAATAGCAGTCATAAACATTTCTCCAATTCATAATGTCTGAAATGTAACCACTGCCATTGTCTTTTTCTGCTATTCTGTTTTTGTAAAGCTATTTCTTACTGTCAGTCTGTTTTCCTGTTACTGCTATTTCATAACTATCTAAAAACTGTCTGCAAAATCCAGTGCTGCATCCATATCAGCTTCTTTCTCCCAGTCCAGATTATCTTCTGCAATCTCTCCATCCGTTTTCTCCATTGTTAGTGTTCTGTCCGGCAGATTACTTTCTCTTACCGATTCTTTTACAAACGGTACAAGCATTTCCATCAGATTCTTCGCTATAGCCATCGGGGCAGATTCTTTCACTCCATCCCGGACAGCTGTCTCTACTCTTTCCAGAAACGCATCTTCCTTTTCTCTGGTTTCCAGATACGGATCTGCTTCATTCCTGTACTCTCTGGAAAAATAATCATTCAAAGCAACTACAACAGCTCTGGTGTACGATTTATATTTCTCCCTGTCCATCGTCTGCAAATATTCCCATGCCTGCCTGTCCTGTTCATCACAAAGATTTAAACGGATATTTGTATTGATGATTTTCCGTTCTTTTCTCATACAAGCATCCCTCCGTTTCTCTGGATTTTCCTTACGGTCATTGCTTCATAACCTTTCGCTGTGGCACATATATCCCGTACAATCGTTACCCGACTCTTGTCATATTCTCCAAAATTCTGGATCATACAACCGCCACCGCCGACCACATACAGACGCATCAGTTCTGGATTATATTCCCGTTCTCTCAGCTTATGGAAGATTTCTTTCGTATAATCTCCGGCAGCTTTACGAATGACTATCAGATATTTCTCACCAATATCTGCTGTCCCGGTACGGATCACCTGCTCAATCACCAGATCGTCCACCACCGTTCCCAGTTCTTTCAGCAGACTTTCCCGGACAGAAAGCACACACTGATGCGTTCCATATTTCTCTGTAAAGCATTTCTTCTCTAATGGACGGGAATTGTTGATATACATGATGTTCATAGTTCCGTTTCCAATATCCACCAGCATGTTGATTCCTTTGAAATCCTGTAAGCGGTAAAAGGCTGCTGCAAATCCCTGTGGGTAAATATCAGCTCCTGCAAACTCTACATGATACTCTTTATTGCGGAATATAAAATCCACACTTTCATTCTGGAGAAGATATTTCTGGAAATCTTCTTTCTGTGTAGCTACCCAGGTAAGCGGAAGTCCGGCTGCAATGTGTACCTTTGCCCGATTCATTCCTTTCCCATCAAGTTCTCTTGCGATAGCCGCCAGTGTCAGCACATAATAGTCCTCATCCTGCGTTTTCTCTGCACAGAACTCCTTGTGTTCCTCTCCGATTTGGTAATACATGCCATTGTAAACAAGAAGATTATTCTGAAAAATTGGCTCCTTGTCATATCTGGCTACACCGGATGGAAAGCATCTGGTAGCTGTTTTCATGTTTCCATAACCATGATCAATCCCGATCACTGTAACTGTCTCATTATTTTTGTTTTTCATCATTCTCATAATCATACCTCATACTTTCTTTTCTTATCCAATCCTATTAATACTTACGTGAATTGATAAGATGGATATTTTATTTACTGGTTCTTTAATAATTCATATTTGATAACATTGGTTATTAATAGCGACGGTTTGTCCAATATGGGATTTATCATATCTGGTTTTCCTATTTTCTGATGTCCGGAAATAGGAATTTCCTATGACCTGATTGTCCAAAATTGGACTGTCCACCATTAAGCATTTTCTCCTTCGCTTAATCATTTTCTTCTCCTAATGGAACTTCCCGGATAATATATTCGGTATCGCCATAAAAGCCATATTCATTACGCAATCTATGGCGTTCCACATATCCATGATGCTCTAATTCCTTAATTGCAGAACGAACAGAATCAATCCCATCTCTGCTCAGTGTTGCCAGTCCTTGCATATTGTAATTCCAGTCCTCTGGCAAACTTAACATCAGTGACAATAGACCTTTCGCTTTCAATGTCAGATTCTTATTCTTGAAATGTTGATTACTCATCACCGTAAAATTCTTAGTTCTCTCTACACGAAAAATCTGTGCCATGCTCCCATCCTCCTTTCCAGTTCAAAAGAAAAAGACGCAAGCCATATCTTATGACTCACGTCTTACTTCGCTCACAATATTCTATTTTTATCAGTTACCTGCCAGATTAGTTACTGGCAATCCTTATACATAAATCAACTCTTTCAGGATAATCTCTTCTGCAATCGCTCTGTGCTGATTAGCAGCTCTTACCCAGGTCATCTGATCTGCTTCTTTATCTGACAATGGTTCTTTTTCTTCCAACTGTTTCAGAATCATTTCTTCCCGTTCTCTGGCTGCCTTATCTACTTCCAGAAGATGCTCTCCAATGGTATCCTGTAAAAGCATCACCTGATAGGTTGAATTTCGATAGTTTTTCAGATAATCTCTGCGAAGAAAACCATACTTGCCAAGTTGCTCCATCTGCTCACCGGATTTATAGGTGAGATTCGGGATCAGATATCCATTTACATTTGTATACGTTAATTCCATTTTATTAGCACTCTCCATTTCTCATCATTTTTTGACCACAAATTTACGACATTTACGACAAATCTGACACTGCTTTACAATACCAGACAAAATGACTGATACCCCGGAAAGCCTGTAAAACAGGCACTTCCGGGATACACAAGACAGGACAAAAATCGACTTCCATTATCAAGAGGTGAGTGCTAATTTCACACTTTTTTCACATTTTACTGCTTTCATTTTTTCTTATTCTCTTTAAAAACTGATATCCCACCAGACATGCAATCACTTCCGTAATCGGAAACGCCCACCAGATCAGCGAAACCCCTATCTGACCATTTCTGACAAACAGAGAAAAAATCCCTGCCAGCGGTAAGATGATCACAAACTGTCTCAAAAGCGAAATGACTAACGATTCCACACCACCATCCAGTGCCTGATAAATACCCTGATAAGCAACATTAATTCCAGCAAATAAAAAGCTGACAGAAATCACTCTCATTGCACTGATAAAGTATACCCGCGACTCTCCCGCATTAAACAGCGTAGCAAATGCTCCGGGGAAAATCTCTGTAATTGCAATGCCAAAAATCATTAATGCAGTGGTATAGATCAGACCATATCTGATTCCATCCTGGATTCTCTTCCTGCTTCTCATTCCATAAGCAAATGCAAGGATCGGAGTGATTGCATCTCTGAGTCCAAATGCAAGAAACAGAACAAACTGCTGTACTTTATAGAACAGACCATATGCTGTCTGTGCTGACGGATCAAACTTCAGAATCAGATTCATTACATAAACCATAATAGACATCAATGCCTGTGCAATAATCGCCGGAAGTCCGATTGCATAGATTTCCTTTATAATCTCCGTATCCGGCTTCATATATTTCGTACCGTGTTCAAATTCTTTATTCAGCTTCGTATGAAAAATGAACAACAACACTGCGGATGCCACCTGGCCGATCACGGTTGCATAAGCCGCACCTTTCACGCCAATATCCGGAACCGGTCCGATGCCATAGATCATAATCGGATCCAGAATGATATTTACAACTGCTCCGACCACCTGTCCGATTGTAGAATAAAGAGAACGTCCCGTTGCCTGAAGTAATTTTTCAAATAAAGAAAAAAAGATAATTCCAAAAGAAATCACACAACATATCCGCAGATAACCGACACCCATTTCGAGCACTTCAGTATCTACTGTCTGAGATGAAATATACGCTTTCACTCCAAAGATGCCAAAAAGAAAACATGCGACGTAAATGATTACACCCAGAAACAGACTATTTCCTGCTACCTTCGCAGCTTTTTTACTGTTTCCCTGCCCCAGTGTCCTTGCCAGAAGTGCATTGGTTCCTACACCTGTTCCAATTCCAACTGCAACCATAAGCATCTGAACCGGAAATACCAAAGTCAGAGCATTTAATGCTGCTTCACTGCCCACTTTCATATTTCCTACAAATGCACTGTCTACAATGTTGTAAACCGCCTGTAATGCCATTGATAGAATCATTGGGATTCCCATCTGAATCATCAGCTTATTCACCGGCATATCTCTCATCTTGATACTTTCTGCCATTTTATTTCCATTCCTCCCTTTTCTGCACAAAAAAAGTGTAACGCTGTCATATAAGCTGGACTTACGCTGACAGGCTACACACTTTTTCTTGCAAATATTCATTTTAACTACGTGCGAATGCGCATCGTCTGCACGAAGTGCTTTCTATTTGATAGGAAATTCGATGCGATTTCTACCAAACAGAAAAACGAGTAGCCGGTAAACTGGATTTACGCTTACTCGCCACTCGTTTCTAGTTATTATATTTCCTATTTTTTTAAAAGTCAAACAAATTCTTGCATCACTTTTTATTCTTCTGTCTTCTCTTCGTCTTCGAATGCTTCCTCTTCTACCGGAGCATCTTCTTCCTCTGATTCCACAGTTTCCTCATCCGCTTCTTCCTCAGAATCTACTACTTCACCTTCATATACTTCCGGCTCCGGTTTCTCACATTTTGTACCACAGGAAGAACAGAAATTCGCATCATCAGCGATAGCTGCGCCACACTCCGGACATCTTCTGATTCCACGAATACCATCTTTCGTAGCTTTCAGTTCACCGATTTCTTCAAACGCTGCTTTAATCTCGTCAATCTGTGTATATTCGGAATTCTCATCATCCTTATGTGCATGATAATATGCCTGACCCAGATCCTGATAAAGTTTACGGATTGCACCTTCACGTTCCTGGATATCTAATGCGATTCGCGCTGTATCTTTAATTTCCTTTGCTTTGCTTAATCCTGTTTTTCCTGCTGCTGAAATTGTGTTTCCTAATTTGTCAAAAAAAGCCATTTTCAAAACCCCTTTCTGTGTACGTTCATTGCGTCATTGCAGATTCAAGCAGTATGAAAAATCTGTGAAATTCTGCATTAATTATGATAACTTTTTCTATATTATACCGCAATTTCGCCATGACACAAGGAATTTTCTATAAACTTTTTATTAATTACAACCGGTTCTCATGCTGAAAAAGGACAGCACGCTTAGGTGCTGCCCTCTCCAAAATTGATTTATAATGTTCCTTTCGGAACAGTCTCACAAAATATCCCCATACTATTCTATCGTTTTATCCTCTCAAAAAAAGCAATTACTTTTTCTGTGTATTCGCCAAGTTTTTCCATTTCTTCCATCGTATTGTAAAATGCCGGAGAAATACGAATCACTGTGTCTAATCCCATTTTATTCACGATTGGCTGCGCACACATACTTCCAGTCCGCACTGCCACACCATATTTGTCGATCATACTTGCAAAATCGTAAGGATGCACACCATCGATCTGAATGGAAATACAGCCTGCCCGCTGTTTTGGATGCCCCAATATGTTCACCTGTGGAATAGCCTCTAAAACTTCTTCTGCCTTTTTTATCAGCTCTTCTTCATAGGAAGCCATTCGCTCAATTCCGATGTCCATCAGATAATCCAGGGCCGCGCCCCAGGTGATGATTCCACTGTAATTCGGTGTGCCTGCTTCCAGCCGCGCCGGAAGTTCGGCAAATGTTGTTTTTTCTTCTGTCACAATGTCGATCATGCCGCCACCGTAACGATATGGTTGCATTTCATTCAGCCATTTTTCACGTACAAACAGACAGCCGACACCCGTCGGTCCCATCATTTTATGGGCGGAAAAGCCAAGAAAATCACATTGCAATCCTGCCAGGTCAAAAGTTCGATGGCGCACCGCCTGTGCAGCATCAATATACACCGGAATTTCATATTCTTTCGCCCATGCGATCAGTGTTTCGATATCAACCACGGTTCCCGTTACATTTGATACAGCGGTGACTGCCAGCAATTTCACTTTATCTGACAGCATCTTGTGTGCTGCATTCATATCCAATTCGCCATCCACGGTCGGAATCATGCGAAAGTCTGCTCCGCATTCCTGACACACCTGCTGCCACACAACAAAGTTGGCATGATGCTCAAGCTCTGTGGAGAGCACCACATCGCCCGGCTGCAATACATGACGCAGGAAGCTCTGCGCCACCAGATTTGCAGAATCCGTCGCTCCGGAAGTGAAGATGATCTCTCCCTGATTCTCTGCATGCAAAAAATCTTTTAGCTTATTCCGCACTGCTTCCATATGCATCGTGGACTGTTCACTTAAATAATGGATTCCACGATGCACATTCGCATTATACTTTGTGTAATGCTCCACAAAACAATCCAGCACCTGCTGCGGCAACTGTGTCGTCGCCGCATTATCCAGATAGATCAGATCTTTTCCATGTATTTTTTCTTTTAGAATCGGAAAATCTTCCCGAATTTCCTCCCATGTACGCATGTTTTCTCTCCTTTTTACTCACATGTACGCTCGGAATCTTTTAAATGAAGAATTCTGAGCGTACATTCATATTGTTCAAAACCACATATCCGGATTGACATCCAGCCTGTCAATAAACGCCTTCAACTCCGGTTTGTTATTCGCCTTACGCCAGATCAGCGCCACACCACTTCTGGTATTTGCCACCGGTCGGAACTGTATCTCCCCAAAACTTGGATTTGCATATCCCCTGAAATTACGATCACACAAAAATATATCCTGCTCTGACATCAGGTTAAAAGGCAGTGATGTCGCATTATTTGTATATCGCACATAATCCGGGTGAACTACCCATTGTCTAAAGCCAATGGGCTTCCTGCTTCGCAGACCTCGTAACCTACTATCTCCACAGGCGTTAATTCGGGCAGTCCCTGCCCTATATTGTTATTTTTATGCTATTTGTCTTAATCCTTCTTCCAGTATATTTTTTGCTGCGTTGATATCCCTGTCATGATTTGTTCCACAGACAGGACATGTCCATTCCCTTACTGATAGATTTTTCGTCTCTGTATTTTGGTATCCACAGGCTGAACACAGCTGACTACTAGCATAAAATGTATTTATCTTGATATATTTTCTGCCATTCCACTTTGCCTTATATTCTAACTGTCTTGTCAGCTCATACCATGATACATCACTTATAGACTTTGCCAAATGATGATTTTTTACCATGTTTTTTATCTGCAAATCTTCTGAAACTATCACTTGGTTTTCGCTGATAATCTCAAGGGACACCTTATGCAGATAATCTTTTCTGGTATTTGTTATTTTTTCATGGCATAATGCTATCTTTTTCTTTGTTTTGTAGTAATTTTGACTTCTTTTCTCTTTATGGGCTAACTTCCTTTGCAGTTTTATCAGTTTCTTTTCGTATTTTCTGATGATTTTTGGATTTTCGTATTTCTTTCCAGCTGAAGTAATACATAACTCCTTAATACCTAAATCTATTCCTGTATTTTGATTTACATGTGGCAGTTCCACATGTTCTGTTTCCACTAAAATTGATACATAATATTTTCCACTCGGAACTTGTGATATCGTTGCCGATTTTATCTGCCCGCTAAAATTTCTGTGCAGTTTTGCTTTTACATTTTTTAATTTAGGCAGTTTTACTCTATTTTCCTCGAAATCTACTGCTATATTGCCATTCGTAAAATTTGTTGTATATGACTTATGATTATCGTGTTTACTCTTAAACTTCGGATAACCTGCATGTTCCTTAAAAAATTTCTGATATGCAGCATCCATGTTGTAAATCGCATTTGTCAGAGCAAATTTATCCACTTCTTTCAGCCATTCATATTCTTTCTTTAATTGTCTGTTGCAGTAATTGTTACAGTCAGTTTTACTAACTGATTTTTTCTCTTTCTCATATACTTCTTTCCGGTATGCCAGTGTCTGATTATATACAAAACGACAACAGCCAAATGTTTTTGCAATTTGTATTTTCTGCTCATTATTAGGATATATTCTGTATTTATATCCCTTTAACATCCACTGTCACCCTCTTTCTCAACCTTGATTTTCTATGTATCTTTTCAGCATTTCTTCCGATACATTTCCTACACTACATGCAAAATATCCATCTGTCCAAAAGGTATGTTCTTTCCAAAATTGTTTTCGTAAATATTGGGGATATCTTTTCCATATATGGTATGTTGTATAGCTCTTCATCAGGTTTACAATTTACTAATAGACATTGTTGGTCCTGTCTCTATCATGTAATGAATATGGTCTTTATCCGTTTCCATATATTTGATAATAACACTGTGCCTTTAACATATCTCATATGAATACTGCTTTATATCATCTGATATCTGTCTCGAAACCAGTAATTTCTTCCTATATTTGCAGACGAAAATAATGTGATATTGTAATAGGTATTTGTGTCTGTTTTTAGATTTCCATGTTCCCATGCCATGAGTATATAATAATTTCTGATTTTTAGCTACCTTAACCCACTGTCTAAAGCCAGTGGGATTGCGGTAGCCTTATTTCAAAATCTTCCAGCAGTTGCTTCCGGTGGATTCCAGTTTGTATCCACCATCATTATTACACAGCTTGTTGTTCGTAACCAGGAAGTAGGATTTACACAGGCTCAGGCACTTACTATTATGACAATCCTTGCCTTCGCCGGTATCGTCGGTTCCTGGATCATCGGTGCTATGGATCAGAAACTCGTCACAAAGAAAACCATGATTTTCTTTGGTATCTGGTATGCAGTTGCCCTGCTTCTGGAAGTCACCGAAAAACGTCCGCTGGTCATCGTTTTCCTGATCATGTTCGCACTGGCTCTGGGCGGTTCCGCAAACTTTACGACTTCCCTGCCTGCAGCTGTATTCGGACGTCATGGATTCAAAAAAGTAAACTCTGTACTTTTCCCGATTCAGGCGTTGGTATCTTCCTTCGGCTTCTGTGTCAATGGAAATGTATTAAATGCAACCGGAAACCTGCGAATGTCTTATGTCATTGCTGCTCTCTTTGACAAACGTACCCCGCAGGAAATCTGCGGGGCACATATTGATTTTCTTGAAAAAACTCCGTTAAAAGAACAGATCTCTACGGATCGTTTTCACGGAATGCAGGCTGTGATCCGTAAAATCCAGGATTACAGTACTTCTCTGACGCAAATGTAAACCATATAAGCTGCATAAACAACAAGCATACTCACACCACCTGCCCGTGTCAGAAGTTGTTTTTTCCATACAAGAGCCATAATATATACACTGACAATCACCAATATCACAATATCGATCAGATTGTTCATGTTCATTGCAATCGGGCTGATTGCGGATGCGAGTCCACCTACCAGCAAAATATTGAAAATATTGGAACCAATAACGTTTCCAAGTGCCATTCCAGCCTGATTTTTCTTTGCCGCAACCACAGATGTCACAAGTTCCGGAAGAGATGTTCCAATGGAACAGATCGTCAGACCGATCAACGTCTCACTCAGTCCAAATCCGCGGGCAATTGTTTCCGAACAATTTACAACGACCTGTCCGCCAATCACAATCGCTACCAGACCTCCGCCAATAAAGACAAGACATTTCCATAACGGAAGATCTTTGATTTCTTCCTCCTCAACCAATTCTCCGGCTTTTCTCGTATTTCTGGCAATCCGAACCATACCATACAAAAATATTGCAAAAAGCACAACCAGAATGATACCTTCCACATGTCCGACTTTCATTCCGATCAATCCCATAATTCCGATAATCACAGCAACCAGTACGGAAAACGGAAACTCTCTTTTCAATGTCTCTTTTTTAATCTCCAGCGGCTGAAATAAAGCGCAGACGCCGCATACTACCAGCAGGTTAAAAATATTTGACCCGATGACGTTACTGATGGCCATTCCATTACTTCCATGTAAGGATGCGGAAATACTGACCGCACATTCCGGTGCACTTGTTCCCATTGCCACAATGGTCATACCGATGATAAACACCGGCACGTTAAATTTCTTTGCAACAGAACCACTGCCTTCCACAAAAAAATCTGCGCCCTTAACCAACAGTACAAATCCAATAATGACACCTATAATTGCTAATATCATATCTATCTTCCTTTCTTGCTTCCACTTATTTCACTACATACTGTATCTTATCTATTCTATCACGTTTCTGCTGATTCTATATTCCATATCGTTTTTCACAATATTCCTTTTCATCCAGCTTCTGATCATCCGAAAAGTCCAAGATGTTCGATTAAGATTTTCACACCGATTCCGATCAGGATAATGCCGCCCAGAATCGTTGCCTTATCCTTGAATTTACTTCCAAATACATTTCCGATCAACACACCTGCGATCGAAAAACAAAAAGTAATACATCCGATGATTGTTACCGATGTGATCAGTCTCACCTGCAGAAAAGCAAATGTGATACCGATTGCCAGTGCATCGATACTTGTGGCAATTGCCAGCAGAAAAAATTCTCTCAGATCGATCCGCACGCTACCCTCCGGACAGACTTCTTCATTTTCTCCTTTTTCTTTGACCACATCCAGGATCATTTTTCCACCGATCAGTACAAGCAGTATAAATGCGATCCAATGATCAATGGCTGTAATATAAGACTGGAACTGACTTCCAAGAAGCCATCCCAATGCCGGCATCAACGCCTGAAATCCTCCAAAAAATGCTGCCAGCACAAACATATACTTTTTATCTACTTTTCGCATGCTCAAGCCTTTACAGACAGATACCGCAAAGGCATCCATGGAAAGTCCGACACCGATCAGTGCCAGTTCCAAGTAACCCATAATTCAATTTCCTCCATAATGTATGATTTAACAGCTCGCATCAGGGAATATCATTGACAGGAACTTTGACACAATTTTCTCTCAAGCGAAAAAAGAGACCCAGGTATGCCATAGAATTAAATAATAATCCTTATTGACATACATGAGTCTCATTCATTAAGATTTGCCAGATTATCCTAAAAATGATAAACAGGTTGTTGACAAATCACACAATTCTTACTGTGCAAACTACTCCCTCACGAAGTTCTTTCAACTATATCGTAATGAGGAGGATTTGTCAATATTTTTAACCATTTCATCATACAAACTCATCATAAAATGACTTCAAAAACTGTCCCTCCGGACGGATTGGGTCTGACGGTAATACTGCCATCATGCACCCTCACAATTTCCCGGACCAGGGCAAGTCCAAGCCCTACACCGCCAAGTTCCCGGCTTCTGGATTTATCTACGCGAAAGAACGGTTCAAACACACGCTCCTTAAGTTCCTCCGGGATTCCGCTTCCTGTATCCTCCACGGACAGATGCACCTGATTTTCCTCCTGATATGCAGTTACGGTAACCTGTCCATCCAAATGATTATATTTTATGGCATTCTCAACAAGATTGTATACCATCCTGTAAATAAGGATATCACTTCCTCGCAGCGTTATATCTTTGCATTTTCCAATTAATTTTATATTTTTTTCCTGTGCGAGAGGTTCCAAATCCGCCAATACCTCATCTACAAGAGCATCCACTGCAATTACCTCATCCCGTTCCACAGTCTGAAGTTCACTCATGTCGAGAAGCGTCTTTACCATTTTGTTGAGTCTGTCGTTCTGTTCGGTAACCATTTTTATCGTTTGCATAGTATCTGCATCATTTCCCGGATGCCGGGTTGCATTATATAAATCAAGCTGTACCTGCATCAGAGACAACGGCGTTCTGAGCTCATGCGCTGCATTTGCAGTAAATTGTCTCTGTATCTCAAATGCATCCGAAAGACGCGTAAGCATCTTGTTGTACGAAATACTAAGTTGGTTGAGTTCTTTCACTTTGTTTTCTTCTATTTGTGAATCTGCCAGATTCTGTGCCTCTACCTCCTCGATTTTATCAGAAAACTCCCGAATTGGTCTGAGTGCATGCCCGCTTATAAAATAGGTGACTACCCCACCCATAAGCGCCAGTACGGCTGAGATTATAAAACTGTTTCTTTTATAGTCAGCTTTATTATTGTACACCTGCAAAGAAAAGTCATTTGCAAACTCATCCCACTTATCCTCAGGAATGCTGATATATATTTCATCCGAATCATCCACATTTACATCTTCCTGAGCATCAACAGCCTCTTGCAGGGAGTCGATATAATACACACCATTTTTATAGACAAGCATCGTCAGGCAGCCACATATGACTGCAATATATAATGTAATGATACAGGTCAGTCTCCACTGCAGCGACATTTTTTTCATTGATCGAACTCCTCTCGTATTTTATAGCCCTCACCCACTTTGTTCAAAATCGGGTCATATTCCAGCACAGCCTTAAGTTTTCTTCTAAGGGAAGACATATGCACCCGGATGGATCCACTAAAACTGTCCGCAGTTGCATCCCAGACATGCTCGATCAGTTCCTCCTGGCTTACCGGTCTGCCCAGATTCAGAAGCAAATATTCCAAAATACCACTTTCTTTTCTTGTCAGGGGAACCGGTTTCCCTTTTGCATATGCCTCACGTTTTACCGTGTCGAACCTTATCCCGCCACTTTCCAGACATACATTCTTCTGCACAAATTTTCTTCTTGTCAGGCTTCTGATACGTGCCTCAAGCTCCTGCAGATGGAACGGTTTTTCCATATAATCATTTGCTCCTGCATCCAGTCCTTCCACTTTATCTGCGATCTGTCCTCTTGCTGATAATATAAGAACCTTTGTCTCCTCATTTCTCTGTCTGAGTTCCTTCAGGATCTCCATCCCATCCATCCCGGGCAGATTCAGATCCAGAACGATCAGATCATAATTCTCTGCCAGAATACATTCAAAAGCCTCTTCCCCATCATAGCAGGTATCCACTTCATATCCGGCAGCATACAGGCTTTTTGCAACTGTATCACATATTTGTTTTTCATCTTCAACTATTAATAATCTCAAAATGTTTTCACCTGTTTCTTAACAAAAATTTTACAACAGTTATTGTATAATACCAAAGTCAGCTGGTCAACAAATACAACAAACAAAGGAGCAACAATATCTTGAAATGTAAAAAAATAGGTCAAATGTTTGTGCTCATCGCAGGTATCACTATGGTGAGTTATGGTGCGATCCGGGGGGAAGCAGCTACTGTGCTTGCTAAAGCAATAAAATTATGTCTGGAGTGTGTCGGAATTGGATAAGAAAAAGAAATCACGATCAAAAAAAATAGCCGGAATTCGTGGATGGATACAGGCAGTTGCCACGCTGCTCACCAATATCCACATTCCAAATTTATTTAAAGGCAAAATATATCAGGGGAACGCAAAAGCAGTATGTGTACCGGGCTTAAACTGTTATTCCTGTCCCGCTGCAACGGGAGCATGTCCGATCGGTGCCTTTCAGGCGGTCGTCGGATCATCCAGATTTAAATTTTCCTACTACATCACCGGCTTTTTTATTTTACTCGGTGTGACACTTGGAAGATTTATATGTGGTTTTTTGTGTCCGTTTGGATGGTTTCAGGATCTGCTTCATAAAATCCCCGGGAAAAAGTTTTCAACAGCCCGGCTGAAGCCACTCAGATACCTGAAATACATCATCCTTATTGTTTTCGTTATCCTTCTACCGATGCTTATAACGAACTCAATCGGAATGGGAGACCCGTTCTTCTGTAAATATATTTGTCCGCAAGGTGTTCTGGAAGGGGCTATCCCACTTTCACTTGGAAACGCTGCGATACGATCTGCACTGGGAACTCTTTTTTCCTTTAAATGCCTTATTTTAATTACGGTTGTTGTGTTAAGTATTTTGTTTTACAGACCTTTCTGTAAATGGATCTGTCCTCTTGGCGCAATCTACTCATTGTTTAATAAGATAAGCTTTCTCACGATCAAAGTTGAGAACAGCAAATGTGTCGGATGTAATCAATGTGTAACCGCATGTAAAATGGATGTGGATGTATGTAAGACGCCAGATCATCCGGAATGCATACGATGCGGTGCCTGCATAAAGGCTTGTCCGAAAGATGCCATCCACTATCAGTTTATGGGAAAACCCTGTAAGAAAAAGAAGCACAGCAGTCAGTAACAGACAACCGGTAACTATTTATTTTTTGCAGAATCACTGCACATTATATCATTACGAAAAGGAGCAATTACTCATGAAAACAAAAAGATCTTTATTACTTATTTTTACACTCTGCGCAGCATTATCGCTTACTGCATGTAACGGAAAACAACCTGCTAACACAGAAAAACCGCAGGATACCCAGACAGAATCCAGTACAGCTTCTTCTGATGATTCCAGTTCTGAACTGGATGATTTATATCAGCAGGAAAACCAGCTTTTTGCAGATCATAAAGACGTATGGGACAAGGTATTTGGCATGATGAGCAAAAGCACTGCTGATCCAAGCGGAAATTATGCCGATTATCTGGCAGGCACTGTGGAATCAAACAAAGACTCCTTCACAGAGGATGAGTTGAAAACACTTAATGATGATATTGAAACGATTAGAAAAATTGAAGAAAAAATCGCCGCAATTGAAAAGAAAAATGCTGCATCCGACAGCAACAGTGAGAAAAACAATTCCGACGATGTATCTCCTTTCAAAGATTTTTCCGCAAAGGATTTTGATGGCAATTCTGTTGATGAAAGCCTGTTTTCCAAAAATGCCGTAACCGCTGTTAATTTCTGGTTTACCGGATGCAAACCTTGTGTTGCTGAATTATCTAAACTGAATGAACTGAACGATGCTATCAAAGCAGCCGGTGGTGAAGTAATAGGAATCAACACAGAAACCTTCGACGGAAATGAAACAGCCATAAAAGAAGCTGCAGATATCCTGAAAAGCCAGGGCGCCAAATATCGCAATCTTTCCGTTGATTCTTCTTCTGCTGCAGGTAAATACGCTTCCAATATCATGGCCTTTCCTACAACAATCCTGGTCGACAGAAATGGCAATATTGTAGGTGAGCCTATGCTCGGCGGAATTGATGATCAGAAGAACTATGATACTTTGATGAAACAGATTCAGTCTGTCATTGATGCAGACAGCGCGAATAAATAATCCTGTTCATGAAAATATAAGTGTAAACTTTGAAAGAAGCTGTCTCTCATTCGAAAGACAGCTTCTCTTATTTTTTCTAAATTTTGATTATAAAATATCAATATACTCCCCTGCAAGTGCCTTATTCATACTGCGCACTGCACAGAATTTTCCACACATACTACATGTGTCACTGTGATCTTCTTCCGGGCTTCTGCTGTCGCGGATTGCTTTTGCAGTCTCCGGATCCAGTGCACATGCATACTGGGCATCCCAGTCAAGTTTCTGACGAGCCTCTGCCATCTTGTCGTCGATATCACGGGCTCCCGGAACACCTTTTGCAATATCTGCTGCATGAGCTGCAATTTTAGATGCGATAATTCCCTGTTTTACATCTTCTACGTTTGGAAGTGCCAGATGCTCTGCCGGTGTAACATAACACAGGAAAGCTGCTCCATTCATTGCTGCCACAGCACCACCGATGGCACTTGTGATATGGTCATATCCAGGTGCGATATCAGTTACGATCGGTCCTAATACATAGAACGGTGCGCCCATACAGATACTCTGCTGTACTTTCATATTTGCAGCTACCTGATCAAGCGGCACATGGCCCGGGCCTTCTACCATAACCTGTACGTTGTGATCCCATGCTCTCTTGGTCAGTTCTCCAAGTCTTACCAGCTCTTCAATCTGACATACATCTGTGGCATCTGCCAGACAACCCGGTCTGCAGGCATCACCCAGAGAAACGGTCACATCATACTCTTCGCAGATATCAAGGATTTCATCATAATACTCGTAAAACGGATTTTCCTCTCCGGTCATGCTCATCCATGCAAATACCAGACTTCCGCCACGGCTTACGATGTTCATTTTACGTTTATGTTTTTTGATCTGTTCAATGGTCTTTCTTGTAATTCCACAGTGGAGTGTCACAAAATCCACTCCATCTTCGGCATGCATCCGAATGACATCAATAAAATCTCTGGCTGTCAATGTAGCCAGATCTCTCTGATAATGGATGACGCTGTCATAAACCGGAACGGTACCGATCATGGCCGGACATTCGCTTGTCAGCTTTCTTCTGAATGGCTGGGTATTTCCGTGGCTGGACAGATCCATGATTGCCTCAGCACCCAGATTTACTGCGCTCATTACTTTCTGCATCTCAATATCGTAATCTTTACAGTCTCTGGATACTCCCAGATTTACATTGATTTTGGTACGCAGCATGCTGCCGACTCCCTCCGGATTCAAGCAGGTATGATTCCTGTTTGCGCAAATGGCTACTTTACCCTCTGCTACCAGCTTCATCAGCGCCTCGGACGTCATATGTTCTTTCTTCGCAACAGCCTCGATCTCCGGTGTCACGATTCCTTTTCTTGCTGCGTCCATCTGTGTTGTGTAATTTCTCATCTTGTTCTCCTTCTTCTATTTTATGGATTTTCATAACAACTCCTGTGAGCGAGGACGTGCAGTGATTCTGAAACAGATATGTCAGCTTATGCTGACCAGAATCACGCACCAGGTCTCACGTACGTTTGACTTGCATTTTCACACAGAGTCGTTTTCACAACATTTTTCTTATGCGACAGAAGGTGGTGCTCCCAATCTGCCGCTATGCATTACCTTTTTACGTTACTGTTCATTGATCACATGTAGTAAAGCGGACATTTGCAATCCGCTTTCGCTACTTGATCACGCTTGCATGCGTATTTTCTTATTTTTATTGGCTCATTTTCATTTCTTTTTTCGCCGGATGTCTGTACATACTGATCACGCCGCCTTTCTGCAGCGCAGTTACAAGAAAATATGCAAGGATACTTCCTACTACTGTGGAAACAAGAAATGGCACAATGTATACAAACAAACCTCCCGGATTTAATCCCATCATCAGTTTTGCAACCGGATAAGCAGCCAGACCGCCAAGGATTCCGGTTCCGGATGCCTCTGCGATACAGGTCAGCCACAGTTTTCGGAATGCCATATAAGCCAGACCACAGCATAATGCACCGATCATACTTCCCGGGAATGCCATCAGGCTTCCCAGTCCCAGCAGATTACGGAGCAGGCTTGCGCAAAATGCAATGCCGACCCCCCATCCCGGTCCAAGTACAACCGCCGCCAGAATATTTACCATATGCTGCACCGGTGCACATTTGCTGCCAAAAATCGGAAAACTGAGCAGGCTTCCTACCACAGCAACCGCTGTCAGAACACCCGCCATCGCAAGTTTTTTCACTGTGTCACTCTGTTTCATTTTCTCTTAACCTCCTTTTTATGCTTTTTTATTTATTTTTTCCACCTGAATACAGCTCTCATTTATCATAAAGTATATTGGGCGGTAAAAATCTTTTATTTTCATCACTTAATTTACTGACGTAAATTCGTTTTTTATCGCAAATCCATGATCCATCGGTCCACTGCCGGATCCCAGATCCAGCATGGCTGCCAACGCACCGGAAATATATTCCTTTGCACGTTCTACTGCCGTCTGCAGATCATAACCTTTTGCCAGATTAGAAGCAATGGCTGAGGATAAAGTGCATCCGGTTCCATGGGTATTCGGATTGTCAATACGTTTTCCTTCAAACCAGTGATACGTGCCATCTGCAAAAAGCAGGTCATTGGCCGTATGAATCTGATGTCCGCCTTTGCAAAGTACCGCACAGTCATACTCCTTTGAAATCTGCTCTGCTGCCCGGATCATATCCTCTGCGCTTTTGATTTTCATTCCGGTCAGCACTTCTGCCTCCGGAATGTTTGGTGTCAGAACAGTGGCCAGTGGAAATAATTTCTGTTTTAACGTATCCGTGGCATCCTCACTGATAAGCCGCGCCCCGCTGGTCGCCACCATCACCGGATCCACTACGATATTTTTTGCTTTATACCGCTCCAGTTTTTCTGCGATCACACAGATCAGCCCTTTCTCGGAAACCATTCCGATCTTGACTGCATCCGGAAAAATATCCGTAAAAATACTATCCAGTTCCTGTCCCAGAAACTCCGGCGTTGCATTTAAGATTCCCATGACACCGGTCGTGTTCTGGGCAGTCAGGGCTGTGATCGCGCTCATGGCATATACACCATTTGCCATCATTGTCTTGATATCCGCCTGAATGCCGGCACCTCCGCTGGAATCACTTCCGGCAATTGTTACTGCTGTTTTCATATACTTCACCTCCTCTGATCTGTCACAACGATTTACTGTTTCATCCAGGATTGCCGGAAATCCAGCAATGAAGTCAAATACAACTCCCCGGTCTCACGCACGCCTTCCTGATCGGTCTCACCGTCCGCATCGTATACGCCAATTGTCCGAAACCCTGCATTTTTTGCGGTTTTCAACGCATAGAGAGAATCTTCAAAAACCAGTGTTTCTTCTGGTTTTGTGCCAAGACTTTTTGCTGCCAGCTGATAAATCAGCGGTTCATGCTTGCTGATTCCCACTTCCCCGGTGGTATAAATCTGCTGCAGATACCCATACAGACCATTTCGCTGCAATGCCTTTGTCACATGCTCCCGCGGACTGGAAGTTGCTGCGATCATTTTTACATTTTGATCCTGCAAAAAGTGCAACAGTTCTTTCGCCCCTTCTTTGGGCTGTACTTCATAAAAATAGAAGTCCCGGATCATCTGTTCGATTCCATTTAAAATTTCCTGAGGTGTATCCGGAAGCTGATACTGTTCTTTCAAATAATCCGCACCCTGCTCCATGCTCATGGAAAACAGGATCTGACTCAAACCTGCTTCCGGTTGAATACCACGTTTTTGCAGATACCGAACTCCAAGGTCATTCCAGACTGCCATGGAATCCAGTAATACACCATCCAGGTCAAAAATTGCACCGCAAATTTCTGTTTCTGGAATTCCACCTTTCCGTGTGATATCTTTCTGAGTCAAATTCTCCTGCATTACTTCTTTCTGAATCATGCCTTCACCATTTCTGCCGTAGCAATTTTCAGATCTTGTGCTGCTTTTCTGATATCCGGCTGCGCATAGATCGCACTGATCACCGCGATACCGCAAATACCGCTTCCAGCCAGTGTGGACACATTTTCCTGTGTGATACCGCCGATGGCAATAACCGGAATGGATACCGCTTCACAGATTGCTTTCAATGTCTCATGCGGCACCTCTGTGGCATCATCCTTGGAACCGGTCGGGAATACCGCACCGACTCCCAGATAATCTGCTCCATGCTTTTCTGCCAGAATCGCCTGCTCTACTGTCTGAGCTGACACACCGATGATCTTATCCGGACCTAATTTTGCACGGACATCTCCGGCTTCCATATCACTCTGTCCCACATGCACACCGTCTGCATCCATGGCCAGTGCAATATCCACATTGTCATTGATAATGAACGGTACGTTATATTCTCTGCAAAGCACCTGCAAATCCTTTGCTTCTTCCATAAAATGCGCCTCATCCAGTTGTTTTTCTCTTAACTGTACAAAGGTTACGCCGCCCTCCAGACTTTCTTTTACCACAGAATGCAACGTTCTTCCATTCAACCAGTGACTGTCTGTCACTGCATATAAAAGTAACTGATCCTTTGTCAATATATCTCTATCGAATTTCATATTTTGCCCCCTGATCTAACATCTGTGCGCTCATGTTGTAAATGGCATCGATGATACGATTACGATATGTAGCATTGCCATCCCCTTCCTGCATGTTGCCCCAGCCAATCTCACCGGCAAGTCCCATGACACACACTGCTGCCGCTGCCGCCTCCAGCTGATCATCCGGATTTGCGGTAATATATGCGGTCATCACGCCGGATAACTGACAACCGGTTCCTGTGATTTTTCCCATTTCCGGCCTGCCATTCCGGATGACATAACATGTTTCTCCGTCACTGACCAGATCAATGGCTCCGGTAATGGCTACGATAGAACCGCTCTTTTTCGCAAACTCTTTCACAAATGAAACTGCCTGATCCAAAGTTTCTTCTGTCACAGCATCTGCCACATCTGCATCGACACCTTTTGTGGTGCCACTTCCGGATGCCAGTGTCTTAATCTCAGAAATATTGCCACGGATCACAGTCGGATGTAAAGTATCCATAAGCTCAATGGCGGTTCCGGTGCGAAGTGCGGATGCACCTGCTCCTACCGGATCCAGTAAAACCGGATGTCCCATCTCTTTTGCCCGTTTTCCTGCAAGCAACATTCCTGCGATCGTTCGTTTATTTAACGTCCCGATATTGATATTCAGGCCGCCGCAGATGCTGGTGATATCTTCCACTTCCTCTGCCTCATCTGCCATGATCGGGCTTCCGCCACAGGCAAGCAGTACGTTTGCCACATCATTTACGGTTACATAATTTGTGATATTGTGTACCAGAGGTACCTGCGTTCTCACATTTTCCAGACATGTTCCTAACATTTTATTTTTCTCCTTAAAAGCAATTTATCATCAAAAAACACACGATCAGTATTATTTTATAATCATCATTTTAAGCAATGAACACAAAAGCGGATACACCAAAATCGGCATATCCGCTTAATAAACAATACAAAAAATACTGCATCCGCTGTATCCCTACGTTGGCATTATCCAAATCAGGTTACGGGTCCAGACCACTTAGTCTGCTCTCAGCCTGCTGTCGGCAAGCTCCCCATTTATTCTCTTGTCAGGTTTCACAGAACAATTCCTGCAAAACATACGGTCAATTATTATCTGATGTTTCATCTCAGACACTCTCATTAACTGACGACATTATAGCACTGCACTTTTTTAATTGCAATATATCTTTCCGAATTTTTCGCATTGTGTTAGAATGGTGTTACAGTTCACTCATCATATGTATTCAAATATTGATCATGCTTGCATGAGGAAATATTTGGATACATAATGATGAAGGGAGCGCCTTTTTATGAGCAAAAGTAGTAGCGTAGCTACGGAGAAGTCCTGAAAGGACGTTTTGCGAATGGCGCGTGTGAACAGTAACAGAATGGTTACATTACTGTTCACCACTTGCAAAATGGGGAGTCTCAACTCAGACTGAGATAAAATCTATTATTTGGGAGAAATCACATTATGACAAACACGGCAAAAACGCCGCATCCGGTCACCGCCGGACATTCGGAACGCAACATCAGCTTCGATCTGATTCGTATTCTGGCAATTTTTCTTGTCATGTACAATCACCGCGAAACTTATATCTTTTATCATCATGTGCCACACATGGGACTGCGCTACATTCTTTCCATGTGCGGAGCAGCTTTCTGCAAATGCGGACCACCGCTTTTCTTTATGGTATCCGGTGCCCTGATCCTTCACAAAAAAGAATCTTTCCGACGGATTTTTCAGCACCGTATTTTACGGATTTTAATCGTAATGGTGATCCTAAGCATCCTGATCGTGACACTGATCCCGGATTCGGATTCCTTTCTCAAAACATTTTTTTCCGGACTGAACTGGTATCTGTATGCCTATATAGGTTACCTGTTGATGCTCCCGTTTCTGCGAATTCTGGTAAACCATATGACAAGAAAAGATATGCGGCTGTTTTTTATTCTGACAGCCATCGCATACTCCGTCAGCGGCATCCTGATTCCTTTTCGAGGTGTGGAAGAAGCATTTACCGGATTCCTTCCCATTTTCAGTTCACCCTTCGGAAGCAGCTGCTGGAACCTGGCATTTCCGGTACTTGCCTACTGTCTGGTCAGTTTTTCCAAACACGAAGAAAACCCGGCCCGAAAAAAGCGGATGCTTCTGATACTTCTGATCGGTACCATCGCCAGCCTGGTCATCGCCATGCTTCTGATGAATTATGATCTGACCGCAAAGCACGGTAAACATATGGAACTGATCGCACAGCATGCTGTTTTGTTTCCCTGCTGCTTTATTTTTTATGGTTTATACGAAGGTTTTTCCGGAAAATCCATCCGGCTGCCTTTCTCAGGAAAAGTGCTGGCAGAATTCTCAGCAGCTACGTTCGGCATGTTCCTGATTGAGACACACACCGGATTTTCAGAACAGATTTTTGACTTTGTAGCATCCTGGTTTCCGCATTCCGCAGGTCCCTACCTGTGCAGTCTGTTATCCATTGTACTGCAGTTACTGCTGTACTTTCTGGCGATTTTCGCACTGCGAAAAATCCCACCAATCCGAAAGATATTGTAATAACGTAAGTTGTGAAGCAGAAAAAGAGGCCGCCGCTTTTCGATAAATCATCGGAAAGTAGCGACCTCTCTTAAATTTTACTCAAAAATAATTTTACGATAGTTCTTTTTACCACGGCGTAATACAAAGTCCTCTTTATTGATGTCTTCCGGTTTGTAAGAAGCTTCAATTGATCCTACTTTTTCACCGTTTACAGCAACTCCGCCCTGCTGTACCGCACGACGTGCCTCAGAACGGGATGCACATAATCCGGAAGCAACCAGCAGACCCATGATGTCGATCTCACCGTCACGCAGATTTTCTTCTGTAATAACTGCAGTCGGCATATTTGCTGCATTTCCGCCGGAGAACAGTGCACGTGCACTCTCCTGTGCTTTTGCAGCTTCTTCCTCTCCGTGAACCAGTTTGGTCAGCTCAAATGCAAGGATTTCTTTTGCCGTATTTAACTGACTTCCTTCCCATTTATCCATCTCGTCGATCTGCTCTAACGGAAGGAAAGTCAGCATACGCAGGCATTTTAATACATCGGCATCGCCAACGTTTCTCCAGTACTGGTAGAACTCAAAAGGAGAGGTCTTCTCCGGGTCAAGCCATACAGCGCCGGACTGGGTTTTACCCATTTTTTTACCTTCAGAATTCAGAAGCAGTGTGATCGTCATCGCGCATGCATTTTTACCAAGTTTACGACGGATCAGCTCTGTACCGCCAAGCATATTGGACCACTGATCATCACCACCGAACTGCATGTTACAGCCGTATCTCTGGAATAACTCATAGAAATCATAACTCTGCATGATCATGTAGTTAAACTCCAGGAAGCTTAATCCACGCTCCATACGCTGTTTGTAGCACTCAGCAGAAAGCATACGGTTTACAGAAAAATGCGGTCCGATATCACGCAGTACTTCTACATAATTTAAGTCAAGCAGCCAGTCTGCATTGTTTACCATTAATGCTTTTCCTTCGGAAAAATCGATAAAACGGGACATCTGTTTTTTGAAGCATTCGCAGTTGTGGTTGATTGTTTCCTTTGTCATCATCTGACGCATGTCAGTACGTCCGGATGGGTCACCGATCATAGCTGTACCGCCACCGATCAGTGCGATCGGTTTGTTTCCTGCCATCTGCAGTCTCTTCATCAGACACAGTGCCATGAAATGTCCTACATGAAGACTGTCTGCGGTCGGATCAAATCCGATGTAAAATGTTGCTTTTCCGTTATTGATTAATTCTTTGATTTCTTCTTCGTCTGTAACCTGGGCAATCAGACCACGGGCTACGAGTTCGTCATAAACTGTCATAATGTACTCTCCTTCTTCATAATAAAAAAACCCATCCTAATGCGCATGCATAAGGACGGGATAAAATCTCGTGTTACCACCTTAATTCACAGACCGCTCACACGATCCGCCTCACCAAGTATCTGACAATACTTCTGCAATATAACGGTTGCTCCCGGCGCAGCCTACTGATCATCAAAATCATTTCTGATAACGTTCAATGCGCAGCTTGTGAATGTATTCGGTATCAGTTTTCCATGCGCCTCTCACCACCCGGCAGCTCTCTGTATGTTCCGCTCATACTTACTTCTTTCAGTCATTGCTGTTGCTGTTTGCAATTGTCTTCACATGTCCATTATTATAAAAGTTGTATTTGGAAATGTCAATGTAAAGTTTTACAATAACATGATCAGCGTTCCCGCCACGTTCAGACATAAGCCAACCACTGCTTTCTTCGTCAGACGCTCCCTGAACACGATATAGGAAAATGCGATTGATACCAAAATGCTCAGCTTATCGATTGGAACAACTACGCTCGCCATTCCGTCATGCAGTGCCCTGTAATAACACAGCCAGGATCCGCCGGTTGCCAGGCCTGATAAGCAGATAAAGCCAAGCTCGTTTTTCGGAATTTCCCGGATTGTATGCTGTTTGCCTTTGACAAATACAACCACCCATGCCATCACCAGGACAACGCAGGTTCTGATGGCAGTTCCAAGGTTTGACTCCACACCTTCGATGCCGACTTTTCCAAGGATAGCGGTCAGGCTGGCAAACACTGTAGAAAGCAATGCATAGATCAACCAGGAACCTCCCTTGGGCTTCTTAGGCTCATCCACCGTCTCTTTTTTCTGAATCATCATAAACGTACCGATACCGATTAGAACCACTGCGATACCTTTCACCAGTGTGATCGGCTCTCCAAGGAAAATAAAAGCAAGTATGATCGTCAGAATCGTACTTGATTTGTCGATCGGCACAACTTTATTGACATCTCCCAGCTGTAATGCTTTGAAATAGCACAGCCAGGATACTCCGGTCGCGATTCCGGATAAAATTAAAAACATCCATGTCTTGCTGCTTAATGAACTGATTGTTCCGATGGATCCTGTGATCAGCATCATGATCCAGGAAAAAATCAATACAACGATTGTTCGAATGGCAGTCGCCGCATCCGAATCCGTCTTTCGAATTCCGCATTTTGCAAGAATCGATGTCAATCCTGCAAAAACGGCAGAGCCAAATGCAAATAAAATCCACATAACTTCATCCCCGCTTTCTGCAGCTGTCGTATACAGTTGCCTGTTTATTATACACCTGAATGAGTTATGTGGATTATAAAAGTGTAGATGTTATCTGATTCCTATCTATTTCGAAAATTCCGGTAATTTACTGTCCCAAATATTTTTCCAATGTTTTCCGTACTGCATGAGGACCCGTCAGCATTTCTTTCAAAAATCCGATCACCGGCTCTGCCAACTCCGTCTTTGAAAGATCCTGCCCAAATACAATAGAAGTGAATATAGCAAGTCTTGTATGAAACGGATTCAGACATGTGCAAACATTCATCTGTTTGACGCATTCTACGATCCGGCAATCTGCAAACAGAATACCCGCACGCTCCAGCTTCGGTCTTCCATTTGGAAAATTATCTTCAATGACCAGGTAAATCGTGTCGGTGGCGGATATGTCTTTACTGCGGTAGCCTTAATTATTTTCTTTGATTATACATCAGAATCAATCATGTGAATTGTAACGTTTAGTTTGCATTCAATACTGTTATCTGGAAAAATCTACCATTCCGTTTACGATATGCCACAGGCCGTATTCGTTCTGAGCCATTCCAGTATAATTGAAATCTACGGCTCCACCAGTAATCTTCCACCAGCCATATGTGTTTGCGGCAAGTCCGTTGTAGTTAAAGTCTACTTTTCCTCCGCGCAGATAGAACCAGCCGTACTCGTTTGCTTCTACGCTGTTGCAGTTGAAGTCTACGGCTCCGTTTACGATTCTCCACCAGCCATATGCATTCTGTGCAATTCCGGTATAGTCAAAATCCACTTTTCCTCCGCGGATGCAGAACCAACCATACTCATTTGCCTCCACGCTGTTACAGTTGAAGTCTACGGCTCCGTTTACGACTCTCCACCAGCCATATGCATTTGGTGCAATTCCGGTGTAGGAAGTGTCTATAACACCGTTTTTATAGTAGTACCAGTTTCCGTTTTCATCCTGTGCCAGACCGTTTTTGGATGTGTCTACGGTCACTTTTGCGTCACCCGGTTTGATGGAAAGCAGATCTACACTGTATGTATTTAACGCATTGGATAATACTACACTTCCGTCTTCACTGACCGGTACTTTTACAGTATTAATCAGATCCAGGTTGTTGTCATTATCGATACGATACTGCTCTACTACAACATTTGCTGTGTCATATGGAACATCTGTAACAGTCAGATTGTAACCTGCATTGTTTTCATAAGTAAGTACACGTGCAATCGGAAGTGACCAGTTTGCAACACCCGGGATGCAGAGTTTGTTATCTTTGATCATCGGGTTATGGGATTCGGAGTTTGCCAGCATCTGGGAAGTCGGAATCTCATAGTTACTGATCAGGACATTGATCTGATCCTCTGTATCGTTGATACCAGCCATAACAGCCATACCATTTTTATCGCCGCCTGTTACAGCCAGACGGTTTTCTGTCTGGTTCATCTGACCCATTGCTTTGTAGCCATAACCGGTCTTTGTAATCGTTGCACTTCCGTCCTCATTTGTCTGGATCAGACGATTGTAGATATTGGCTTTCTCTACCGGTGTATCCTGCAGATACATCATCAAAGAGGCCAGATAGGATGCCTCTGCACTGTCAGCCATGCTGAACGCATTCGGGTTGAATAATACAGTACCATACTCGGAAAGCATCATCGGTACATCACCGTATCCGTAATCTTCCAGAATGCTGTGGAGATGATATGCCCAGCGGGAATAATCATACGGATCACAGTTATTGGACGGATAGAAATGATATGCGTAGAAATCCAACGGACAGTCATTTTCTTTTACATATTTGATAAAGCTCTCTTCGATTCCGTCATCATCATTTAAAGTTGTCAGTGTCGGACCACCGATTGGAAGGGTTGGATCCAGTTTTTCTACTGCTTTGGATACACTGTTGTACATCTCATAATACTGATTTGCTGTATTTGGCCAGAAATCCTGTAAATCCGGCTCGTTCCAGATTTCAAAATAATCCAGTGTATTGTAATATCCGTCGTCCCAGCCGAAATCGTAATGCATTACGATATGCTCTGCCATAGTAGTCAGATCCTGTAAGAACTGTGTCCACTCCTCGGTTCCTTCCTCCGGGAACTTATTGTCATCATTCTGGCTGGCACCAAAACGGAAATATACCTCTGAACCAGTTGCAAGAATATTGTCGATGACTTTATCCAGTTCTTCAAAATCATAGCTGGACGGATCATTCAGATCCACTTCGTCATCTGTATCAAAATATTTCGGTACCAGATTGTAAATGATTCCGCGGCCATCGCCCTGTGTGCCGTCGATATCATGTGTACGCACCATATCTACACCCAGTTCGATATAAGCTTTGGATGTTGCACTTCCGGCTTCGCCCGGATCATAATGTGCGCCCTGGAAAGATTTAATCGTTCCGGTCTGATCACCCGCATTAACCGTGATATTTCTGTAATGCTCTGTATTTTCTGTATAACCGGCCTGTGTGGAATAGATATTCATAATATTTTTGTCGCTGTCATATTTTGTATAACCAAGTCCACCCAGATCTTCTGCCTTGATGCAGAGTTTGTTGTCAATGGTATACAGGGTAACTGCCTGATCTGCCACCTTGCCTTTGATGGTACTTGTCTTTACGCTGCCGGTACCCATGGTACTGCTTTCTGTATTAGGACTAAATGACTCATCAAAGTAATAACCATTTGTTCCACTTGTGATCGTAACAGATTTTTTGCTTTTCTGAACGTTAAATCCATATGCGGACAAATCATCTACTACCACATAGATCGTATCCTCCACATCATACGCACGCACTTCATCACCATTGATATAACAGCGATTCTGCTGTACATCTTCAGCTGTCTGTGCAAATGCAGTAACCGGTGCTGCTGCACCCAGACCAGTCAGCATCGCTGCGGTCAGTACCCATGCTGTAATCTTTTTTCGCAACATTTCATTCTCCTCCATTTCTTCAGTTTACCTAAACTCTTTACCATTTTTACCAACATAATTTTGTCTGAAAATATGTTTCGCAAACTGTATCCTCATTATACAAAACAGACCGTCACAGAACCGTCACTTTTCTTGACACAGTTTTACTAATTTTCTACAATAGACTTGGATTTTTGTATCTGCAAAAATGCAGGTTCCATACATTGATCTCTAAATGACAGCCACCTGTATAAAAATATTTTTTTATACTGATAAAAACACTGAGGTAATTTATGAAACGAAAGCTTACTTTTCTGATATCTGCTATTTGTTGTATCCTATTACTTAGCACCTTATCAATTTACTTTTTCCTGAACTGCAGACAAAATGCAATGGGGCAGACATCAGACGGCGTTTTTTCTTTTGAACGCTCTGATAATCCTTTTTATGCCGATTACGAACTGGCTGGGGAATGGGAATTTTATCCGGACAAGTTGATTTTTTCGGCGAATTCTGATGGAAATGTTCCGGGAAATATAGAATCCGCCAATCCCCTGACAATATTTACTGACTGGTATCACAACCGCCTTTCTGTTGCTCCGTCAGAAGAATATGCCAAAACACTTACCTCTACTCTGCCAAACTCTGATGCAGATAAAATATTTATTCCTTCGTCCTACGCGCAGCCCTGGAAACGCCAGCGCATGATAGGAACCTGTGCTTCCTACCGCACCATTATACAGGTAGACCGCTATATTAACATTGATGAAGATAAAATGGCTATCAGTCTGCCAGGTCTTCCCTCCGGCAACTACCGTGTCTACATCAACGGAAAACCAGGAAAAGCCTTTATGGTATCACCATGGTCTTATCCTCTGTACCGCATCGATAACAGTTCGGTAATTGAAGTCGTCATTGAAGTGTCCAACACTTCTGAAATTCTGAATATCTGTCCACGACTGACCAGCCTCGGCCTTACGATGACTTATTTTGATACATACAAAAACAGTTTTATCATCCTGTCATCCATTTTGTTCGCCACCTTTGCGATTTTGCTGTTTTCCATTTTCAGCATTGACCCCAGACGGTTCCGGGGATATTTTCTGACCGGTCTGCTCTTTACTGCTTACTTTTTCATCAACAACTGCTGGATTATCGGCTATATGGAACGCATCACCAATGTGATCCCAATGTTTTTGCTGACCTATATTTCACGGCTTCTGGTACTGGCCTGCTGGGGACTCGCCATCCTGATCTCCCACCATACCGGTCCCCAAAGGTTTTCCCGAAAAATCTACCGCATGTTTACCGGGCTGCTCCTTGGCGCTGCCCTCTGTTTTACGCTGGCACTGTTCCTCCCGGTTTCCGGTGTTTTCGTCGTAACCGGACAGATCCTTCTGCGGTTCCTCGGGATCAGCTGGCTGATCAAAACCTGGCAGGGACTTGATGCGCTCTCTATTGACGGATTTTTATTCCATCTGGGCTACCTGTACCTGCTAACTGGAATGTTTGCAAATTATATTTACAACTCTTTTGGTCTGCCCGGAAAAACATTGTTTCTGCTTCCGGTGTGCATCATCACTTTCGGCTTTCTGATCTTTACGGCAAGCAAACTCTATCAGAAACAGCTGCTGACGCATACCCAGAACCTGCTGACCCTGGAAAAAGAAGCTTCCCGCATCCAGACCGCCATGCTTTCGAGCCAGATCCAGCCGCATTTTCTGTACAACACACTGACGACAATTCAAGAAATGTGCTATACGGATCCGGAGCAGGCCGCAGATCTTATCGTTCATTTTTCGAGATATCTGCGCACCAATATTGATTTTATGGATTACACGGACCTGATTCCTTTTGAAAAAGAACTGGAACATATCGAAAATTATCTTTATATACAGAATACCCGGTTTGGCAATGCACTGGTATTTGAAAAAGATATCACCGTGACAGAGTTTCAGATTCCACCACTCTCCGTCCAGCCGTTGATTGAAAATGCCATAAAATACGGCATCCGCAAAAATGGCAATCACGGCACAATCCGGCTGGAGACGAAACAAACTGCTGAAGGCATCTGTATTCTGGTAAAAAACAGCGGTCCCGGTTTTGACGAACAGAAGATCAATCCCCATCACAGTATCCAGAACATCCGCTCCCGCATGGATTATCTGCTACATGGAACACTGATTATTCACTCGCAGGAGGGAGTAGAGGGAACTGTCATGGAACTGTTGCTTCCCTATCAGAATCAAACATAAGATACCCGGTATTTTCCCGAAATCTTGTAAAGCGGACATTCGCAATCCGCTTTCGCTACTTGCTCATGAACGCAGTCGCTTTGCGACCTGTATGTTGGAGGCTTTTCATATGAATTATGTACTTGTAGACGATGAAGAAAGAGCATTAAATCTGCTAAGGATCATGCTCACCCGCTTTGATGGATTTTCAAAAGAAAATGACCATATTTATACCTTTACCCAGCCTGTCGAGGCACTGGATTTTATCCGCAGGACACTTGTGGACGTTGTATTTCTCGACATCGAAATGCCGATGTTAAACGGCATCACTCTTGGAAAACAGATCAGTGAGGAACTGCCTGCGCCACCGGAAATCATTTATGTAACGGCATTTCCGGAATATTCGCTGGATGCCTGGGATATCGGTGCCTTTGGCTACATCCTGAAACCATATGACCCGAAGCAGATCAGTGCGGTATTAAACAGAGTCCTCAAATACCATGCCGCCGCGGCTGAATCTATTGAGGGAAAAACCGGTTTTGACACAGAAAATCATGGCCATACCCCTCCAGATGCAACAGCTGAAAAGAGGAATACACAAATGCACTCCAACAGTCTCCCGCATATCCGCTGCTTCCCGGATTTTGAACTGTTTATAAATAAAACCCCAGTCTCCTTCAAGAGCAGGAAAGCAAAAGAACTTCTTGCACTTCTCGTTCATTATGAAGGAAACTGGGTTCCGATTGATAAAATCACATTCTGTCTGCTGGAAAACTGCGAGGAACATTCCTCCAAAAATTACAGCCGCACGATCCTCTATCGGCTGAAACAGGCGCTTGCACCTTATCATCTGGAACAGATTGTGGAGTCTGCCTACGGTAAAATGCGTGTACATACTGAACAGTTCACCTGTGATTATTATGATTATCTCCAGGGACAGACGGAACTGTTTCAGGGCGATTATATGGGGGAATACCCCTGGGCAGAGACGACCCGTGCCGCCATGTGGACGAAGATGGTTAAATGAAATAACTGTTTTACAAGAAAGTGTGCTCTCGCACACTTACGCGCTTACTATTACGAATAACAGATCTTTCTTGACCGCGCCGAGCACGATTGCGAAGCAACAATTTCTTTTCGTGCGAGTGCGCATCGTTTGCACGAAGTGCTTTTGCTGTCATATCAATCAGCCACAGTAAACAACATATCATTAATCGTCACAGATTCTACCTGTTCCAGATCCAGAATATGGTCAAATCCGATCCATAGATCATTATTTTTTCCATATTCGCCGTAAAATTCATTTTTCACCCGCTGCGACTTACTCTCTATCACATAAGTGCTTCCATCTTTCATCTGTACGGAAATCTCATCATATTCCGGTTCCACATCGGATGCACCCTGATTTGTGATCAACATATCATAGCTGGTCAACGCAAGCTGCTGTTCGCTATTTTCATTCTTCCATGTCAAAGAAGGAATGCTCTCACTTTCTGGTACTGTGATATTTACCAGCTCAGTTTTGCTATCCTTAGTTCCATCCAATTCTTTAAAAATCAGACTTAATGACGCATCTTCCTGTTCAGCTCCTATTACGTTAAATACCATGTAAAACACCTGTGTCTCATCATCACTCGCATCCTTTTCTAAATAAATGCGCCAGTCAGGTGCTTCCTGTCCGGAACTTTCCAGTCCCACCGTCAACCATATATCTGTGTCGGTCGGATTTATTTCCTGTAAGTTTCTGGTTTCCATCGTCCAGTAGTCATATTCCGGTAAAACATCTCCGGTCAGTATATACCATGGTTCTCCTTTTCCGGATACACGATTCACTGTAAACTGCATAATTCCGGAATGCGTTGCCGCACTTCGAACCACCTTGTCAATCTGCACTTCATACTCGGCTCCCTGATAATGGTAGGATGCCTTTGTATTCTCATTTGCACCTGTATCGTTTACATAAGATTCCACCGGTCCCATATTCGTTTCACCAAACAGATTTCCAAATAAATTTGTTTTTTCTGCTGCAAATACCGCACTTCCGGAAATACTCAATGCAATCACTAATGCTGCCACTGCCTTTGTTGGTCTATATGTTCTTTTTTTCATTGTTTTGGCTCCCCTCTCCTGCCGATCTGCCCGTTTCAGAATATTCTGATTCAGCCAGAAATCCGGTCCTTCTTCCGATTCAGCCGGAGTAAGGGATTTTTTTAATACATCATCCAGATTTTTCATAAAACAGAATCCTCCAATTCTTTTCTGAGATATTTCCGTGCACGCATCAGTTTACTTTTTATACTGCTGACCGATTCGTGCATCTGCTCCGCAATCTCTGCTACTTTCAGATTTTCCATGTAGTACAAAAGCACCACTATCCGCAGTTTTTCCGGCAAACGGTTTACGGCATCCTGCACCAGCACTTTCTCCTGATTGGAGATCACCGTATCCTCCACACTGTCTGCTGCCGAAAAATTTTCAATCTGACTTTCTTCCGAAACCGGTACAATGTCTGCAATCTGTTTTCGCCACATTTGCTTGCGGCACTGATTTTTCCACAAATTCACAGCAATACCAAGCAGATAGCTTTTGGGATTCTCCGTATCGTTAACGTTATCCAATTCCCACAATTTTAAAAATGTCTCCTGATACAGATCATCTGCCGTATTTTTATTTTGCGTCAGCCGTTTGCAAAACAGGTAGATATCTCTGCCATATTCGTTGATATATTTTTCCAGCTGTTGTTTCTCCATTTTTAATTAAAACTCCCATTTCTGACGTCTTCCCTGGGTAATCTTAATTACCCTTACACCTTTATATTGTCATAACTTACCGGTTGGTTGCAAAAAAATATCGCAAAACCTGAACAAATTGGTTTTGCGATATTTTTTATACCACTGCTTCAATAATTTTTTTATCATCAATCAGAATCTCATGTACTCCGATTTCTGTTTTCTGATTGAAATTGAAACTGATCATATATCCCTGGTTCACATGATAGGCATCCAGATATTCTGCCAGCTGTTTCTCCCCTCTGGTATTATATTCCTGACCATGCCATATCTTCATTTCAATGATATACTGTTCTCCACGATAATCCACAATCACATCCGTCCGTTTCTGTTCGCGGGTTTCCGCTTCAATGTAATAATTTCCAGTGCCATTGATAATTGGACGTAAATACAGCAAGAAATATTTTCTACCTTCCTGTTCGATAAACGTCTCATCACTATCTCCGTATAAGTCATTAAAATGTATTACAAAACGTTCCAGAATCTGACGCATATTCAAATGTCCATTTACAATAAACTGATTTTTATCTAACAAAGCATCCGAATAAATCTGTTGCTTTTGCATTTCTGAAGTTGACAGATATAAATTATATAACCATGTCTCAAAAATACGATTTGCAATCGCCAGCACGCCATGATTATTTTTCACAAATCCAAACATAGTTGCCACACTGATCGCCGGTTCATAATAATTGTAAGCAATTGCTTTTCCGGTAAATAATAATGACTGTAACATATCATTTAATTCCGGGTAACGATTCAGCTTCTCACTCAATGATTCGAACAATGTATTCTTCTCTGCCAGCAGCATACGAACTGCCGTAAAAAATCCCTGTCTGGTCCACACACTTTTCAATCCGTTTTCGTCATAATTTATAGCAATATCTTCATCCATAATCTGACATAATCGCGAAACAAGAAACGGATATCCTGATGTATGCTGATACAGCAGAATTGCTATTTCATCAACATTCATTCCAGTATGATGATCTTTTTCATATTCCTGAAGCATACCAGCAATCTCTGTTTTCGAAAAGCTCATATCGATTTTAAAATCTGCCGCAATATTCCATGGGCTGTTATATTTATGCTCTTCATCCGGTCTGATCTTGTGTCGGAGATTTTTCACATCATACACTCCGGCTAAAATAACCGATTTGAATGCCGGCTGTTGAAAACGATTGATATACTGGGCACGAAGCTGTCCTAAAAAATCCAAAAAAACCTGATTATTCGATGCACTGTCTACCTCATCGATCATCAAAACAATCGGCTTATCAGAAAATTGACAGATATCTCCAAGCCCCTCAAACAATGGTTTTAATGTAAAATAATCATATCTGTTGTCTACATGATTTTTCAAATCATTCAACGTTTCTTTTAAATCGTCATTTAATGTCGGTTTGCATTTTTTGAACAGCCGTAAAAATGAATGACAGAAAGAAAGTGCAAAAACATTTTCGTTTGCAAAATCAGCACTGCCGAATGTCTGAAAATCCATCAATACAACATAATATTCTGCTTCCAGCAATCGCTTTAACTCGATCAATGTCGTAGTCTTTCCATACTGACGCGCTTTATTGATTGTAAAGTATTTTCCATCATCTACAAGTGCTTTTATCTCCTGCAAACGCTGCACAATGTCTACCATATAATGTTCTTCCGGTATACATACAGCAGTTGTATTGAATACTTTTGACATGATTTCCTCCTGTCTGAATTGTTCTATCATCTACACTGCAAATCGTATTATTACTAACAGTTTATCCCTTTCACTAAACACCGTTTCTTAAAAAATGAAATACCATAACAGAATACTTCGTCGTAATCATCCTCAAATTCTTTCGCATACATCCGATCATCAATCTGAGCAAGTGCTGATTCACAATCTGATAGTGACATGCTCCCACCACTTAAATCACAGATTTTGAAGTGGGGGCTTCTTGCTCAATGGCTCTACTGAGCCAAGTATCTACAAGCTATCCTCGCGTGCCCCGCGATTCATTTTTACCCAATTATGGGATATTTTTATTGTCTGGATACAGACACTTCCCATCTATCCTGCTAACAACATACGACGTGCTTCTTCACGTATATTGATTGCCGCATTCAGATCCCGGTCTATCCGATTTCCACATGTACAAAGATACACTCTGTCCGAAAGTTTCAGTTCTTTCTTTATATTGCCACATTTACAGCATTTTTTACTGGAAGGAAAAAAACGGTCTACACGTACCAATTTCTTTCCTCTCCATGTCAGCTTATATTCCAGCAATTCCCGAAACTTTCCGTAACCGTTATCCATGACACTTTTTCCAAAATGCATACACTGGCTCATTGCTTTCATGTCAATATCTTCTACTGCAACAACATCATATGCCTCTGCTATTTCATGACTCAGTTTATGCAGAAAATCTTTCCTCTGGTTTCGGATTTTTTCATGACATAATGCAACACGTTTTTTCTGTCGGTAATAATTATTACTTCCTTTCACGCAATGGGATAACTTTCTCTGTTCTCTTGCCAGCCGCTCCTCACTTTTTCTGAAATATCCTTCATTTTCCTTCTGTATATCTTCAGAAAACACAGCCATTCCATGCATTGCATAATCAATTCCAAGTATCTTTGCGTCTTCATAATCAAATTCTTCTGCTTGGTTTTCACAGTCAGATTTTTCATATAAAAGGCTTGCATAATACTTTCCGGACGGTTCCATACTTATTGTTACGGATTTCAGGCAATATTCTACCGGAATGTCCCGATGTTTTTTCATACGGATCCATTTCAATTTCGGAAGTTTTATCCGATGATCTTCTACCTGAATATTTCCATTGACTACATTTGTCGTATAGCTCTTTCTGCTTTTGTGCTTTGATTTGAATTTTGGAAAGCCAATCTTCGGATCCCTGAAAAAATTCTTATATGCCTTTTCCAGATGCAGCTGCACATTTGCAAGTGCCAGAGAATCCACTTCTTTCAAAAATGGATATGCTTTTTTATACATCGCCGGTGTATTTCGCAGCATTTTTTTCGATACTTCATATTCCCGTATCTTGTCATTCAACATCTGATTATATAAAAAACGACAGCAGCCAAATGTTTTTGCGAGCAGAACTTCCTGTTCTCGGTTTGGATATATACGAAAACGGTAAGCTATATTATGAGTTATTTTTTCCATATGATCAGCCTCGCTTTCCATCGTTTCGACTGATTATATTATACTATATCCCTTTAAACAGAACAAGCGTTCTGCCTGTATTTGCTGTATTTATTTTGCAATTCATCTCCCACCTGTAGAGGAAGGAGAATTCTTGCTAGCTCTTGTTAAAATCAGAAATTCCAACCGGAATATTTATTTCCTTCATCGCAACAGCCCCCTATTTCACAATGTGTAATAATCTATAAGTTCTATCTCTTACTCAATATGATTATCATACCATGAAGCAGTCATTCAGGCAATTTGCAATTCGTGAAATGACCCGAAAAGAAAGCGGATGTACCGTTTCCGTACATCCGTTTTCTTTTCCCTGCTTTTCTGTTTTCTAAAATTTTCTTTATTATTGTTTTCTGTCATCACATGTAAAGCGGACATTCGCAATCCGCTTTCGCTACTTGCTCACATCTCTGCCTGTTTCAGTCAAAATAATCGCCCCATCCTTCATCGTCATAGGCATAATCATCATTGTAGTCGTAATAATCCCAGTCATCATCGTTGTAATCGTCATAATAGTCACCCGGATCTGACCATGGATCATAGTCATCATAATAGCCGTCATCGTAATAATCATAGAAACCATCATCATCGATATAACCGGAATCTCCGTATCCGATAAAATGATTCTCATATCCGTCCCAGTACCAAACATCACCGTCGCTGTCATACCAGTAATATGAGACTCCGTCATCACTGGCGCTGTCAGATTTCTTTGCATCCTGCGGCGGTGCCTGCGGTACTTCCTTCGGTGCGGTACTCCATCCTGCAGTATAGGCACAGGTAGTCAGCATATTGTTTGCAATATCCACATAGTTCTGAAGGCGGCTTTCCGGTGCGATTACCATGATCACCATGACATATCCTGTCGGACCATAGTAACGGACTTCCATATTTGCCCGCAGCGGAACAGATGATCCATCCCCGAAAATACCACTGCTCATCCACATGGAACCAACAATACTGTAATGATCACCACCGTCGATACAGTTGGCGCCAATGAACTGTGTCATATTTGCACCATACATATTCTGAAGTAACGTCTGCATCATATTTTCCAGATATGGCTGTGCGGATGCCAGTCCTTTGGTCATGTTGTCGTCATAGCCTGCGATCGGCTGAAAACCAATCATAATATTCGTATAGTAATCGTCCGTTCCATTTTTCACCAGTGCATCAAATCCCAGAGAGTCTGTATAAGACACATATGGATAGGCATTCATCTGCGCCGGATAATTGATGGTCACATTTCCAAAATTTCCCGGAAATGCAATGGTCTGATTCAGGGCATCTGCTGCCGTCGGCAAAAATACCAACCCTTCGCTGGGCACCAGCGTATTCCCTCCTCCATCCACCAGTCCGGTATCTGTCACTGCCAGTGTAGATACAAAGGATCCGTCTGCCCGGCTCAGGTTCAGACCGTTCTCGTCCGTGGTGATCACACCGCTATCCAGCTGATTGCCGTAAAAATCTGTGGTCGCCCACTGGTACTGGTCATTGATGGTCACATATGTCGGTGTGCCTTCATAGCGCCAGAATCCTATATAAGAAGACAGGATATCCGCATCCTGTGTCGATACAGGCTTGCTTCCACATCCTCCGACCAGACAGATACTGAGTACCGTCAGCAGCAATACCGCCAGCAGTCTCTTTTTCTGTAAGAATCGTTTTTCCCGAAACATTTTCTTTGTCCCTGTTACTCTTTCTGCATTTTTCATCATAACTCCTCCTCTTCCTCTGATGCCTGCTCAAACTGAGCACAGACGGAACTTTCCCGGCCAAGATAGAGGGTATCCACCCACATTAATTCATCCAGAAAATCGGTAAACCATCGAAGTTCACTCTGATACCTCCGACGCAATTCCTCCACTTCTATTTTTCCTCTGCTCAGTGTAAAAAATGGCTGCTCCGTCTGTATTGCAATATGCAACTGTCCTTTTTTCAAAAAACTCATATAGATTTTCCCACCATATTCGGACGACATTGCCACAATACAGTCCACAATATGCGGTGTCAGAATATCCCGGACATTCTGTTCTTCTTCCGGTTGAATAATAAACTTTTTATTGAATTCCTCATTGTCTGTTTTTACCACAGAACCGGAAAAAAGTCGCTTGATCCCGGTGCGTGCTACGACCCGCAGTTCCGTGGAAAGCTCATGACCAAAATCGCAGACCAGCCACTGTCCTTTGAATGCTTCCCCTTTGACGGTCTCCCACATTCCGGCATCGTCGTTATAATAATCATTTTCCTGAATCAGTGTCACACCGCTCATTTCAATGTGCATTCCCTTATAAACGGCTTTGACATCATGACTGCCTTCCACGGTGTGAAATTCTACCGGCAACACTGCCGCATCCATGACACTTCCGGAAATATGTCCCGTCGGCTGATAATCCACCTCTTCAAACACGCTTTCCAGTAACCCCCGCACCAGTTGATCCCCGATCTGCTGTTTCATGGATTTCTCATGACTGTTCATCACCAGTGCTCCAATCAGACAGAGTATTACCCCGAAAATCGCCACAGAGATCAAACTAGTCATCAGACCGGCCACCACCAGAATAACCCCTGCTATACTCAGTGCTTTCGCACCACCGCCTGCTGCACGTTTGTTTTTCAGTTCTGACGCAAGCTGCTCATCAGAATATACTTTTGCGTTTCGCTCTTCCATAACCTCTCCCTCCATTTAATTTACATTCGCCAAGCACGATTACAAAGTAATAACTTTTTCTCGTGCAAGTGCACATCAAAAAATCCATCGCACATTTACTTTGTAGTAATACTGTACGATGGATTATTCCAAAATGATATTAACGAAAGGTTAGTAATTCATTCCTGATTGGTCACTCTGCTGTCAGCAATTCGATCAGCTGTCTGCGTTTTGTCCGGACATCTCCACTGATCTGCAGTTTGGCGTAAATCCGGTTGATGTACTGTTTTATGGTTCCTTCAGACAAAAACAGTTTCTCTGCAATCTCCCGGTTACTGAGCCGCTCTGCCAACAATTCGATGATCCGCTGTTCCTGCTCTGTCAGCTCGGCAGCGATTTTCGGAAACATATGCGTTTTCCGGAGCGCACCATATCGTTTCTGACAGTTTTTCCCCAGTTCTGTAACCTTCGTCAGAAATACATGCTCTGCCGCATCCGCTGTCTGTATTTCCCGTTGCAGAAGTTCTTCCAGATATTCATAATTTTCCACAAATGGAAGATAAAACTGATCCGGCAAAGCAATTTGAAGGGCGCGTTTCAAACAGTTTCTGGCCTCCGTGCGTTTTCCCAGACATTCATACGCAGCTGCTGTCTGGATCTGTACATGCAATGCCACCAGTGCATAATGCATCGCTTCACATACTGCCAGGAGCCCTTCGCTTCTGCCGATAACTTTTGCATACTCCTGCTGCGCCAGATAAACCTGATTCTCGATCAGCTCCATCATTGGTTTTCCCGGTGCCAGGAAATTTACCGTGGACAGCTGATGTTCCCGAAACAGCACCGGTATCTGTGTGATTTGCCCGGACAGCGCATAATAATATGCACAGACACTGTCAAACAGTGTCACCCATGTGATGTTGTGTCTGCGCAGCAGTTCCTTCCGCCGTTCCGCGATCGTGTAACTGAGACTTAATTCCGTACACAACGCCAGACGAAGCGCCAGGAAATCACAGCAGAGTACCATATTTTTCTGTCCGTTTTCCGCAATGTGCACATAAGTATTTTCCAGGCAAATCTGTGCATCCACAAAGCGACCCTGCAGAAATTCCGCCTCTGCATTCATAATGCGCTCCGCACCCTGCCCGTGCCCATTGGTAATCCGGTAATAGTGCGGCATACAGTCATTCATCTCCACCAGTTCTTTCTCCAGGTCTCCCGGTGTCCGGTGAAACATCATCAATACAGACGGTGAGCCAAACGTCCATCCTCCCTCGTTGCGGATACTGATCGCCGGCCGCGACATCCGGGCACTTGCGCTGCGGTGAAACTGACTCATTTTTGTGATATCATTATACATCAGGAAACTCATGATCAGGTCACATTCGCCCAATAGATTGCCTCGCTCCTGTGCAGTCATCTCCGGCTGTTCTGCAATGGCTGCCATCAGCAATTCTTTCAGTTTCATCATCGTTGGAATCTGCCGCCAGGTAAACATCCGGCGCATCAGCACCAGCAGCGCCAGCGGATGCTGCTTCAACACCGGTTCCGGACACTGTTCCAGAAATTCTGACACCTCTGCCGGTTTCATAGAGGCCAGCAAAATTCCAGCATCATTCTGGATTACCCGGAGAATTGCATCATAATCCCGATTTTTCCAGTAAAACTTCAATGCATGCAGATACAAGTGCTCTGCCTCATACCATGCTCCGTAACGGTTACGGTAGCGCCTCTGTTTTCCTTTCTCTAATGTCGCAAATGCGCGTTCTGTACACTCCTTCATCATATGATGAAACCGGAAACTGCGGTTATCCGGCAGACGGGTCACAAAAGCATTCTGCTCCGTCAGTGTCACCAGAATTTCCTCCGCACCTGCCAACCCGGTAATCCGGCGGGCCATCTCCAGCGTAAACTCATCCGCCAGCCCCATGACCGTCAGAAACTCCCGGTATTCTTCCGGCAGCGGATCGATCATTGCAGTTGCAAACATTTCATAAATATCTGATTTCCGATCCGGCAGCTGTCCGTATTTTGAAAAAGCGCACAGATTCAGATACACCGCGGAAAACCATCCCTCACTTGTGTGCAGCAACCTGTCGATCTGCTGTTCACTCAGTTCCATGCCGCACCGATGGGTGTACACCGACAGTTCTGTATGATTCAGACAGAGGTTCTCCATTTCAATCTGACATAGTTTTCCACCCAGACGCAGCACTGCTTCCCCTGACAGCAGCCGTCCCCTGCTGGCTGTGATGAGATGCACATTCTCCGGCAGACGATTTGCCAGATCACACAGGAAATCTGCCACCCGCGCATCCGTCAGCAGATGAAAATCATCAATGAAAATATAATACACGGAACTTCCCCTCAGTGCATAACAGATAGTATCTATGAGGAATCCCGCAGATGCCACATCATCCGGGCATTCACATCCATCCAGAAAATCCAGTCCCGCAAATGCAAAGGCCTGCTGTACACTTTTCCAGAAAATCAGCAGATTATCCGAATAAATGCTGATGCGTACCTGCACCGCCTGTTCTGCCTTCAACTGTCTGCTCAGATACCAGTTCACTGCTGTGGTTTTCCCATAACCCATCGGCGCAGTTACTGTAGTCAGCGCACACTGCGAAATCGGGCGCAGACATTCCTGCAGACGCTCCGATATGTAGATTGTGTTCAGATGATTTCTCCCTTTTGGCATTTCCGTCACTCCTTCTCCCGCTCAAAGTCAGATTGGTGCTTTTTTTCAAACCTTATTTTTGCACTCATCTTTCTCCTGTATTTCGTATGTATTATTTTACCATAATGAATATTACACAAATCATTGAAATATGGTTTTTATGCGTTCCATTTAATCTTCCGTGAATAGAAAAAGCAGGAACCCCGCCATTGGAAATTCCTGCATTTCTTTTTAATTTTACGAACACAATTTTTTATATAGCTGCCATGCCGCATACTTAACGGATGACCTTACCCGGATTCAGAATGTGCTTCTCATCAAACGCGTTTTTAATCGCCTGATACAACGCGATCATCTGCGGTCCCATGAATGTCTCCAGTGCGCCGACACGGGCGTGTCCGATTCCGTGTTCACCGGACACCTGACCCCCCATGATCTTTGCCTGTGCATACAGTTCTTCCATCAGTTTCGGGCAGCGCTCCCCGAACAATTTTTTATCCATATCATCACGCATCAGCTGGATATGCATGTTTCCGTCACCGGCATGACCCTGGATGGAAATACGGATCCCGGTCTCTTTCATCTTGGTTCCGGCAAATTTGGAGAAATCTGCAATACGGTTTCTCGGGACAACGATATCGCATTCATCCATATCCGTTGTGGATGCTTTCAGTGCTTCAAGAGATGCTCCTCGCACGGTCCATACTGCTTCTTTTCGCTCATCGGTATTGCACAGGAACACGTCTTCTGCTCCGTTGTCCAGACAAATCTGTGCTGCTGCATCACATCTGCGCTCCACATCTTCCACGGTACTTCCGTCAAACATCAAGATCAGATAAGAATCTGCCGTACGGTGCGGCATGATCTTGTTCAGATATTCTGCTGCTTCATCCAGCAGAGACTTCGGCATATACTCAATGGCAGTCGGATTCAGATCAGAATTGATGAATTTCGGTACCGTTCCCACACACTGCTCCAGTGAAGGATACGGTACAAGTAAGGTATAAGATACTTTCGGCTGCGGGATAACGCGCATGCGCAGTTTTGTTGCGATACATAAGGTTCCCTCGGAACCGATCACCAGATCCTTGATATCATATCCGGATGTATTTTTCGCTACGTTGCTTCCAAACTGCATCACGTCACCGTTTGGCATCACACATTCCATGGAAACCACATAGTTTCTCGTAACGCCATAGCCTACGGCTTTCATACCACCGGCATTTGTCATAACATTTCCACCAACGGAAGCTGTCTTTTCCCCCGGCTCCGGCGGATAAAACACACCTTTTTCCTGTGCGGCATTTGCCAGTTCCATAACCAGCACTCCCGGCTCAATGACAACCGTCATTGTATCCAGATCCCACTCCAGGATCTTGTTCATTTTTTCCGTACAGAGCAGGATGCCTCCGTAAATCGGCACAGCACCACCGGACAGACCGGTTCCGGCTCCCCGTGGAGTTACCGGAATACAATGCTCGTAGGCATAACGCATCACTTTGGACACTTCCTCGGTGCTCAGAACTTCCACCAGTACATCCGGCGCATGAGTTCCGAAATCCGGCATCTCGTCATGCGCATAATCATATTCGATCTCATCCCCGTAAAAAACACGGTCCGGGGCTGTCACACTTTTTAAATATTCCACACCTTCCGGTGTAATTACCTGATATTCCATTTTCGGCATCCCCCTTTACTGCTGTTTTGCCCGCACTGCTGCTGTCAGCGCCGGTACCACACGGTATAAATCTTCGGTAATACAATAATTTGCGATCTTGAAGATCGGCGCTTCCGCATCGGTATTAATGGCTACGATGCACTCCGCTCCATCCATACCTGCGGCAAACTGTACCGCTCCGGAAACGCCACAGGTAATGATCAGTTTCGGTTTTACAGTACGTCCGGAAAGTCCGATCTGCTTTGTCACATCGTTCCATCCTTTTTCCACCAACGGGCGCGTAGTTGCCAGCTGTCCGCCAAGGGCATCTGCCAGCTCCTGCAGCAGACCTAAATCTTCCTGTTTTTTCACACCACGGCCTGCAACAACCAGCACATCTTCTTCCTCAATCCCTTTTATTTTTTCCACAATTTCTGTACTGATAACTTCCATACCGGATTTCAGCATTTCATCAGTTACTTCGCAGGTTACGACCTCACCGTTCGGTTCTGTTTTTTCTGCAACATTCATTACTTTATAACGAACGGTTGCGAACTGCGGTCTGGTATTTGTTGTAATGATCTGTGCCATGATATTTCCGCCAAACGCCGGACGGATCTGCACCAGATCGGTATTTTCTTTCATATCCAGTACCGTACAGTCTGCGGTCAGACCGGTACGGAAACGTGTGGCGCAGGCCGGTGCCAGGGATCGTCCCAGAGAAGTTGCTCCGACCAGAACAACCGTCGGTTTTACAGTTTTGATGCAATCTTCCATGATGTTTGTATACACATCCCCGCGGAAATGTGCCAATGCTTCATGTGCATAGACATATACTTTATCCACACCGTACTCCAGCAACGTCTGCGCCTGTTCCTTTGCCTGCCCGCCGCCGATCAGCACCGCATACACCGGATGATTGATCTTTGCAGCAAGCTCTCTCGCTTTTCCGATCAGCTCGAACGCTACCGGATGGATACCGCTCTCCTCCTGCTCTACAAAAACCATAACGCCCTTCCATGCGTCTTTGTCCACTGTCTGTTTCACTGCATCCTCTACCAGCGAAACTGCCTGTACCGGACATGATTTCACGCACAGTTTACACATCTTACAGGATGCATTGATTTCTATCTTATTGTCTAGGATCTCCAATGCTCCGAAGGGACATTTTTCTACACACTGCCCGCAAAGGATGCACTGATCCTGGTTAAAATTTAATGTTGCCATCTTTTTCCTCCGTTTCCGAGAATACATCGTGACATGCTCCCACTTCTGCAAGTGATGAGCAATAACAAATTTTTCGCTTCTGCCTGAACAATTATATGTATTTTCTCTCTGCAAAAATATCTGCCAGTTCACCGGCTGTCTGCTCGGCAGATCCTTTCATAAAAATCTGCCCATCGTGGCTTTCCGGCGGGAAAATGCGTTCTACGGAAGTGGCAGATCCTTTCAATCCATAATGTGTCACATCCTGATCCTTAAAGTCTGCAAACGTGATCATCTCAACTTTGCGATCCTTCGTTGCTGCTTTCAGGCGATAGGACGGAAGTCGCGGAGTGTAAATATCTTTTTCCACAGTGATCAGACATGGCAATTTCATTTTTGCCAGCTGACGTACATTGACGAAATCCTGTCCGACAGTAACAAAATCTTCATCTACATCAGTGATTTCACCAACCCATGCTGCACATGGAATTCCAAGGTACTCTGCCATGGCAGGTCCTACCTGAGCAGTGTCACCGTCCGTAGTCTGCTTTCCACAAATGATCATGTCATAATCACAAATGGATGTAATTCCCTGAGCCAGTGTATAGGAGGTTGCCAGCACGTCCGCACCTGCGAAAGTACGGTCTGTAAATACATACGCCTGATCCACGCCCATCATATAAGCTTCTTTCATCATCGCCTCAGCCTGTGGCGGCCCCATCGTTACTGCGGTTACGGTTCCCCCGCAGCACTCTTTCAGACGCATCGCAGTCTCTAATGCATACAGATCATACGGATTGATCTTGGCTGCTGCACCATCCCGTTTTAATACACCTGTTTCCGGATCGATCTCTACCTGGCTGGTACCCGGAACCTGTTTGATACACACAACGATCTTCATTCTTCTTCTCCTCTCAACCAACATTTCCTCTTATCATCTTGACAGATGCTGAAACTGTTTTTCACAGTAGTTCAAAAATTTTTCACTTTTGCAGCACTTTATTTCTATGTTGATTCCCTTTGTCTGGTCTTACCAGTTATATAGCTATTATAGAACTGTTTGCTGAGAAATACAACTTCTTTTGCACAAAAATAGAGAAGCAACAAAACTGACAGTTCTGCCAGAATCAATGCTTCTCTCCTTATCATATTTACTTTTTGACTTATTCTACTAATTTTCTATCTAATCAGTACTTTCTTCCCACAAAATCAGATTCTGCATTTGTCAGATGTATCGTCAGCAGACGGGCTGCCTCTGCGCCATGCTGATTCTTGATGGCGATATACGTCTCCTTATGTACATCCAGAATTCTCTGGTAACGCATCTCCTGTTCTGCCTCTGTGCCTTTTATCAGAATATCGGATAAAGATTCTCCGATCACATTTCTGCACACCTGCATCATAATGGAATACATTGCGTTATGGGATGCATCTGCCAATGCCAGATGAAACTCCAGATCACAGGCAATGAATGCGTCCGACTCCCCAAGAACATTCTCGGAACGCTGCAGAATCTCTTTCATCTTCTCCAGATCTTCTGCAGTACGACGCTCAGAAGCAAGTCTTGCCGCCTCACACTCCGTCAGACGACGAAATTCCAGAATCTCCTCAATCTTCATATGCTTCATCTGGATGATCGTCTCAAGAGACTGCACCGCATTATCCACATTAATCTCCTGCACCACCGCTCCGCTGCTGCCGGAATAAATCTTAATATAACCTTCCCGCTCCAGCATACGCATAGCCTCCCTGATCGTCGGCCGACTGCGATGCATCATATCCATCATCTTTCGCTCAGACGGAAGCCGCTCCCCCGGATGAATTTCTCCATCCAGGATCAACTGCCGGATCTGATTATATATTTCTTCACTCGCCCTTCTTGTCTGCACAGGCTGTAAATCAATCTGAATTTCGTTTTTCATAAATACACACCTTTCCCTGATTACCTTTTAGTAATTATACATACTTAACCTTGCCCGCGCAACACGAAACGTATTTTTTCTTTCAAAAAATATGCCCTTTCTTCTCGAAAGGGCATATATCCGGTAAAGCGGACATTTTTTAACCTAACATACCAGATAAGCGGCCTGCTACGCCGGATTTTTTCAGTAGCATATAAATAACAAAACCAATTACGATACCTGCACCTGTCTGGAATGTCAGTGCCGGAATCTCAATAATAGCTGTACGTCCGCCATACAGGGCTGCTCTTACCAACGTATAGGCAATAATGTGAAGGACACCGCCTGATACCGCACCGATCAGAAAGGCTCCTTTTCTGTCTTTCAGAATCTTATGCATGATCAGTCCCATAACCAGTGCCCACATACATTTGATCAACAGTGTCGGAACTACCCAATAAAAATATCCCCCGATAAAATCAGATAATCCGCCACCGATAGCACCTGCAACCGCGCCTTTTTTCATACCGAATAAAGCAACCGTCAGGATGATCATACAATCTCCCAGATGTACATAACCACTGATCGTCGGGATTTTAAAAATATAAGTTCCTAAAAATACCAGCGCAGCCATTGCAGCTGTCACTGTGATATCTACGGTCCGGATTTTCTGTCCGGAATTATTTACATTTGTCTGTGCGTTCATATGTCTTCTCCTCTCATTTACCCCCAAAAATCATGTCTGACTTTTTCTTATTACAGTTTATCATTCTCCATTTACATTCGGTTCAAAAATGGAACTTCTCCAAATTCACATTTTTTGTTAAATGGTCTTTAACTCCATAAATTTCTTCGCATTGTTATAAAATACGTCTTCCAGCTGTGCATCATTCAGACCACAGGAATATACACGCTGGATTTCCACGCTCGGATGGTGGAATGGCGAATCAATACCAAACATCACACGCTCACTACCAACGGTGTCATAGGCGTTTTTAATCTGACAGCCCATCGGCATTCCGGATACTTCCAGAAACAGATTGTCATATTTATATGCCATATTCAGACTTCCATCAATATAAACACCGTGTCCGTGACCCATATGGATCATGACAGTTGGTACATGCGGATGCCGCTCTGCCAACAGGCCAATCTGCCACGGCAAGGAAAAAGGCGGATGTCCACAGTGGATAAATACCGGTTTCTTATACGCCTCTGCAAGCTCCATGATCGGATCTACCATCGGTGAATCTGCGGTAAACGCATCAAATAACGGCTGCATCTTCACACCTGCAAAATTCTCATCCCGCAGATAATGCTCCAGCATATCATACGCTTTCTGTCCTTCATTGGCATTGACCCAGCAAAGTGGGATGATCTTGTCCGGAGCTGCCTGGTAAGCTGTTTTCAATTCTTCATTCAGATGACATCCTGCCGGACATAAAATTGTCTTTTCGATATTATACGCTTCCATCTGCTCTGTCAGACGTTGCAGATCAAAGTCAATGTTGAACGGACTGCCAAATTTTCCAATGTGGGAATGAGCGTCAATCTTTTTAAAACGATTATAATGATTGTCCATAACAAACACTCCTTATCTCGCAATCACTGCCTTTGCTTCTCCTTATAGATACAAATGCAATAAAGATCAGAAAAACAACTGATTGTACATTATTATATTGTTACTTGTATTTTCATCGATGATTTACTTAATGTCTATCTTACCTGTCTATTGGTATTTTTAACACTTCCAGTTTTTATGTTTTTAACCATGCCAGTTTATCCTTTACTTATACATGATCGCTTTTACAAATACACAATTCTGAGTAAACTGTAACATTCAAGAAAGCCCTCGGCATTCTTGCTGCGGGATGCTCGTCATGCAATGCATGACATCTTTTTCTGTGCATCTCTGCAAGTCTGCACTTCGTTTCGGTCGGCGCAAAAACAGCCTGCATTTTATAGTAGACAGCAAAATAATAAGTGTGATATGTTAAATGTATTGCACTTACAGGTGCACACAAGAGGGGGAGGATATTAACGTGACAAACTTAATGTCTGTATTTGAAATCATTGGGTCAATAGCATTTGCAATATCCGGAAGCATGCTGGCCATCAAAAAGGAAATGGATCTGTTCGGCATTCTGATTCTCGGCATTGTCACATCTGTGGGTGGCGGTGCCATCCGCGACATCGTCATTGGGAACACCCCGCCTGCCATGTTTCAGAATCCGAAATGTACAGTAATTTCATCCATTACTGCTGTGGTTGTATTTATCATCTGGAAAATCCACAACCGCCATACGGTTACCGAAAAAATCGCCCGCCGTACCGATATTATGTACCACAACCTGCTGTTTCTGTCTGACACCCTCGGACTTGCAGCATTTACAATCCTCGGTATGGAAACAACCATCCGTTTTCTGAATACAGATCAGTTTCTGCTGATCGCATTTGTGGGTCTGATCACGGGTGTGGGCGGCGGAATTCTGCGTGATCTGCTGGCCGGCGAGATTCCGTATGTTCTGCAAAAGCACATCTACGCCACTGCATGCATCTTCGGTATTATCGGATACTATATTCTGTATCATTTCATACCGGAAAATGCTGCAGCACTGATCGGATTCTGCCTGGTGCTGGCCATCCGTTACCTGGCAAAACATTTTGAGTGGAATCTGCCACGATAAGGTACCAATTCCAACAACTTCAAAAGGCAAATGTTGAAGTGATGTATGGAAAAAGAATACCGGCTGTTTTGTCCTGTGCGCTAACAATCGCTTCACTGGAAAAAACAGCCGGTATTCTTTAATTTACGCTGTATCATATTCTATTTGTACCGCGAATCAATTTTTAAACAAATATTTATACTTACGCATCTGCTCAAATAAAATATCCCGCACTCTCTCTTTCTCCTGATCAGAGTAACCCGGTATTTCATTTAGTATCTGTTCCACATCCTTTTTTGTAAAGCTAAAATGCAGATTCATTCCACATACATCTTCTGAGACATCCATTTGTTCTTCAAAGCTGCCACTGATTGTTTTTGCCCGCACTTCCGAAAGTGCATCATATAAATCTATTCCCAACGGATAATCCATACTTGTATCAGAAAGCAATCCAGCTCCATTGTCAAAAATGGGGCAATATGAAAATTCACCCTTCTGACTCATCAATACAGCCACATTATGCATATGTCGATCTTCATTTACAAATACCGCATCAATCGTCATCAATTTATTTAAATAAATTCCAAAATCTTTCAATCCCGTAATACGCTCCACCTGCGTCACCAGAAAATTGAACCGATCTTCCACCGAAGATTGTATATGCCATACAGCCTCATACAAACTCTTCTGGAAAAAATTGTGGAACAGACGCTCCAACGTAATAATCTGCCAGTCATCATATAAAAAATTATTACTCTTTACACCATTATAAAATATATTTTTGTATTTTATCCGTTCATAATCATACAGAACAAATTCATCTTTTTGTAAAGAAGAGAATTTCAGTAAATGCGAGATCATATACTCAGCAAGTCCTTCGTATCCGGTACAATCTGCTTTGTACCAGATTCCGTTATTTTCCCACTTCAGCTGATTTCCCTTGGAGGATTGTCTGTCTGCTTTTCTCTCATTCTGTTCAAACAACTCAATCATCGGTCTGTTACCTCTCTATTTGAATCCAAAAATGATCTTCTGCCATTCTGCCTTCCGTCTTCTGAATAATCATCAGCGGATCATAAAACGGCAGATCCAGATCTTTTAAAATGAGTTTCATTTTATCACGGCTTTTGGGAAAGCAGCGTGACTCCAAAAAAACCTCATAATCTTCGTAAGTCGGCTCTTTCAAGTTCCCAAATGCCTGGAACATAATATTATCTGTATAATTTTTAATTCTCACTCTTTTTCTGAGTTCATCTACATCAATCAGCGTACATATTTCTTGTTCATGCATATACCACATACGCAAACCGTATTTCTTATCCGGAATCTGTATTTTCGTAACATACTCCGGATGATCTTCTAATATTTTTAACAGCAAAACAACCGGTCCTGTAATTTTATCTTCTTTCGTCTCCCATCGTTCCATCGTTGCTTTAGAAACACCTACTAACTCTGCAAATTTCTTCTGCGTTAGTCGCAATGTCTTTCGTACTCTTTTTATATCTGAACCGGTCACATATTTCTGAATCGCAAAATTTGGATTATTCATATGACATACCACCTCTTTTTTATTAAACCATTATTTTGATGGTTTTTCAAGTCAAAAAACACTTGTTTTAATGGTTTTCAAAACAATTCATTCAAATATAAACGAATACTGGGTATTCTGTCCGGCTTGCTAACAATCGCTTCACAGGAAAAAATACCCAAAATTCTCTACACTATTTTATCATATATTTTCAGTCTATTCCGCCGCAGAACGCATATCGATAAAGTTCCATGCACCATCATGCAATCCGTCTCCGCAGTTCAGCTCCATTACCATTTTATCCAACATATCCTCGTCTACCAGATATCCAAGCTGAAGTGTCACACAGTCTCCCTTTTTCATTTTCTTACAGTAATACCAGCTTCCGCCTTCGCTGTCTGAAATCCATATCGGCATATTATCCCGGTAATAAAGATTCCGGTCGCCACGCTCAAACTCCCGCCAGTCAAACTCTGTATGATCGGCAGTTTTTTTGATGTACGTCAGTGGATTTGCCACCGGAAGCATATCCTCTTCATCTTCATAAGATATATTCTGAATCGTCATTGTTACAAGCACCAGTTTTGGTGTCACATGCTCTGTTTTCTCCACATATGTGAGCGGCTGGTCATAACCGTTCCCGAATGTAATGGTTTCACGCTCATAGGACTGCAGGTTCAGCTTTTCATCTACCCCAATGCCTTTTTTCAGTTTTTCTGATACTTCATCCTGGTATCCATGCTGATCCAGATTTCTCAGATTATCCCGCACTTCAACAGCATCTATACGATAACTGATACCATTATATATCTGCGTATCCCCCACATCACACATTTTATCTGTTGGGAAACTGCGCAGCTCTTCATTTTCTGCCGCATCAATCTGCTCCCTATGCTTCATCTGTGCGATATACTCTGACATCGGCTGTACCACATCCGCAGTTTGTTCTGTGGCAGGTACCAGGGTAAATTTCTGCGCCAATGTAAGAAATGTCTGGTCATCCATCTCCTCCATTCCCATGCCCTGAATCAGCAGTGCATAGCCATAATCTTCATAAAAGACCGCCACTTCTTTTCCTTCTGTACCAGCCTCATACTGGCTTCCAGTCAGATGATTCTGTTTCATATAAACTGCCTTTTGTCCGTTCCATACCATCTCCTGTGTATTCATAACGTTCCGCTCATAAAACTGATCGGTATCGCAGTCAATCTGCAAAATTTCAATATACAGTCCCTGTGTATCCGGATATTCTTCGGAACGAAAATGAATGACTTTCATTTCATCCAGTCCCTTATCCTGCTCCCTTGTATAACCAACGAGATCTGTCACATTCAGTTTCACATATTCCAATGCCACCTTCTGCTCTCCTGTGCCCTCATCTGCACTGTCTGATATCTGAAATACCGCATGCATCTGATCCTTTTTCAAAGACATAACATACGCTGATATCTTCTCTCCCGCAATTCCAACCGTCGGAACAGCCACCGCCAGAATACATGCTGCCACTGCGATTTTCGGAAACCGGTGCGTTTTTCTCTTTTCACATTTTTCACAGATATCCTCAAAGACCTGTTCTTTTTTTTCCTCTGACATACAGAGTGTATCAAAAGCATTCCTGCAACGTTTATCCATCTTTTCCCAGCTCCTTTCTCAGCAGTTCTTTTGCCCTGCTCAGCCTCGATCGCAGCGTTGACGCATTTTTATGCATGATTACTGCAATCTCCTCAATACTGTATCCCTCATAATAATGCAGATATAAAAGTTCCGCATGTGCAGGAGGTAGTCTCCATATCGCCTGCAGCACTTCTCTGTCCTCTGAAGGTGTCTGCACCGACTGCAGCATCTGCTCTGCCGCTGCATCATAGACATTGCGCTTTCGCTTCCAGAAACTTTTCTGTACATCCTTGCAGTAATTGATGGCCGTGCGGATCAGCCAGGCTTTTTCATGTTCCGTATCTGCGAAATCCGGTTTTTTCTGAAACAACCGCACAAAGGTCTCCGACACTGCATCCAGTGCGTCCTGTTCATGTTTCAGCTGAAGCAGACAGACACGGTATATCATATCGCAATTGCGCCGGTAGATCTCTTCCATCTGCTCTTTTGTAAGTACATTCATGTCCCCCTTAACTCCTTTCACTGATAACACGAACCTGACCGCTGTTTCGTCTTATTTTATTTCAAGTCGAACGCACGTGAGACTTGGTGCGTGATTCTGGTCAGCGAAAGCTGACATATTCTTCTCAGAATCACTGCACATCCTCGCGGAGCGTTTATCTCAGTCGGAGATTGTACTCCCACTGAGAAAGGCTTGTTATTACTCACCACTTGCAGAAGTGGGAGTCTTCTCGACTGAGATAAAAATTTCAATTCAAGAATGTCCGCTTTACTCAGTCCACTGCAAAAAGAAAGAGCCGTGTAGCGCAGATACGTTTATCTGTTCCACACGGCTTTTTTATCTGTTTCTATCTCCATCCATCCGACTTTCATTCTTTTCGTAAAGAAAACTCCAAAACACATTTTATTTGTGACGATGTACCACTTTACTGATCAGAATCAGCACACCACCTACCACAAATGGGAAAATAAAGGTTGCCACACGGTACAGCACTGTAATCGCTCCCGCTTTGTGTACACCCACCAGCACCGCAAACAGGTTCGTCATGATCAGCTCTACGGCTCCGATTCCTGCCGGTGTCGGAATAACTGCCGCTGTCATGACAGACAGAGATGTGATGGAAAGGGAATCCAGCAACGAGATTTCATTGCTTCCAAACAGGATCAAAAATGGAACACAGTACCAGAAGCACAACTTTGCCATATTTTTCAGCACCATGGAAATCAGCGATGGCACGTCCTTCAGTAATTTTGATGTGGATTTCTCCATAATATCACAACTCTGCTCCAGTTTCGTCAAAGCCGGTGTCAGTCTGCCGCTCTTGTTGAAATGACGCACGATCGCCAGAATCAGTTTGTGTGATTTCGCCGACACGGCAAAAATAATCAGCGCAATACTGATGATGGCAGTCAGCAGATATGCCAGACCAAGGTACACGCCATATTCTCTGTAATTACACGACATTACTTTCCAGTTTAACACGAACAAAAGTCCGCTGAACAACGCCACGCTGACTTTATGCACCATGTACTGGATCATGTAAAGTCCGGTTGCTTCCGAATATCCCACGCCCTTTTTTCCCAGATACACAATTGCTGCCACGCCGGAACCGCTTCCCAGTGTAGACAGACGGTAAAAAGAGCAGTAGAAAGCACAGTAAACTGCTTCCCGGTATTTGAATTTCGGATTATATCTGCGAGCCAGTGAATAGGTGATCCATGCCTCGAACAGATGATAGATCACTGTCGCTGCCATAATGGCCACCAGCACAGTCAGTGATGTTTTTCCAAGCTGTTCTACGATGTCCTCTGCCGAATCCTTGAAGGTATACCAGATGATCAGGAGCAGAATCGCCACAAAGATCAGCTTCGCCAGTAATTTTTTATTTTTCATAAAGGTCCGTTCTCCTTCCATCGTAACCCGTCTCACATGCGTTTGACTTGAAACAATCTTTGTTCTCGTTATTTACCTTCCTCGTAAAGCGGACATTCGCAATCCGCTTCGCTACTTGCTCATGAACGCAGTCGCTTCGCGATCTGTCAGTGAGAGCTTTCAACTCCCACTGACATAAGCATCCCCCTCACCCGCCGCTTAGTGCTCCGCGCACTTGAAGCGGGGGAATGCTTATCTGCGTTCAAAAAACTCCTTCACCTGTTGTAAAATAATCTCCATCAGACGCTTGCGTGTCTCCACAGCCGCCCATGCAATATGCGGTGTGATCACAAGTCTCTCACTATCCTTGATGCGGCGCAGCGGATTGTCTTCACGCATCGGCTCCACACTCAGCACATCCAGTCCTGCTGCCGCAATCGTTCCCTGCTCCAGTGCATCCGCCAGATCTGCTTCCACCACGATTGGCCCACGTCCCACATTGATAAAAATTGCGCTACGTTTCATTTTTGCAAAAGCTGCCGCATTCATCAGATGCTCTGTCTGCTCTGTGAGCGGTGCATGCACGGATACGATGTCTGATGTGGTAAGTAACGTGTCAAAATCCACACGCTCATAAGCGTCCTCCGTATGGTTCCCGGAAGTAGAATAATAGATCACATGGCAGCCAAAGGCTTTTGCCAGATCTGCCACCCGTTTTCCAATCGCTCCCAGACCGATGATACCCCAGGTCATTTTACCGAGTTCATGAAAATGATTTGCAAAATGCGTAAACATGGAATCATTTACATACTTCTCTGATTTGACATAATTGTCATAATAAGGCATCTTTTCAAGCAGATAAAACAGCAGCGCAAATGTATGCTGTGCCACACATTCCGTAGAATAGCCTGCCACATTCCGCCATGCAATATTCCGCTCTTCCAGAAACTTTTTGTCAAGATTATTCGTGCCCGTAGCAGTTACACATACCAGTTTCAGGTTGCGGGCAGTACCAACGGTCTGCTCATTGATCTCCATCTTATTGACGATAACCACATCTGCGTCCTGTACACGATCCGGCACTTCCTCCGGCTTGCTGCTTCCATAACGGACCACTTCGCCCAACACCTCGAATCCGCTAAGGTCAATGTCTGTTCCTATTGAATTATCATCTAAAAAAACTATCTTCATATCTTTCACATTCCTTCCAGCCAAACTTCTAAGCAAGTCATCCGGCTGTAATATTGTTTTCTGGCTTCGCCCATTGTAACTCATTTTTACAAAAAAAGAAAGTGGCTGGCACTCAAAAGAGTCCCTCCACTTTCTTAAGATTTTTTCAAGTCGAACGCACGTGAGACTTGGTGCGTGATTCTGGTCAGCGAAAGCTGACATATTCTTCTCAGAATCACTGCACATCCTCGCGGAGCGTTTATCTCAGTCGGAGATTGTACTCCCACTGAGAAAGGCTTGTTATTACTCACCACTTGCAGAAGTGGGAGTCTTCTCGACTGAGATAAAATTCTTATTTGTTTTTCGGTCTGCGTACACCGAAGGATACAACCAATCCAAGAACGGTTACGATAATCATCATGAAAATCGTTGTCATGAAGGATCCGCTTGCATCGTACAGTTTACCTGCGATAGTAGAAGCAAAAGATGCAATCAGCAGGTTTGTATTGATCAGTGAAAAGTTCATGGAGTAATTTTCACGGCCAAAGAAATCACTGATGATCGCTGAGTTGGTCGGTGTAACTCCACCATAAGCAAGTCCACCTACCACAAATCCAATTACGATAAACGCAAAGTTACCGCTTACCAGTGCAAGCACAAGGATCAGCGCAGCAACAATGAAAATGATCATATCCAGGATCATAGTAAATCTGTAACCTTTTTTATCAAATAAGCCACCGAAGATTACACGGCCGATACCATTGAAAATAGAGATCAGACCTACTACAGTCGCAATATTTCCGTCAGATACGGTTGTACCAACCTGACTTGCAATACCACTTGCCTGGGAAACCAGTGCAAGACCTGCAGCACTTACCAGAATTGCCCAGATATAGTAGAACCAGAAAGTCGGCATAGTTGCCATTTTGCCGGTATTTACTTCACATGCCGGCTCACGGACTGCTTTTGCTTTCGCGGAACCTGCACCCGGATTATAACCAGCTTCCGGTTTTACGAAGAAGAAGCTGCAGATTACCATTACGATTACAATAATAATACCGAGAACACGGAATGTAGCCTGCCATTTGTCTGTTCCGTCAGACGGTGTAACAGCAGCAAATACTTTACCAATAATGAAGCTGCTCAGACCAAATCCCATCAGAAGGATACCGGAAATCAGGCCCTGTTTGTCCGGGAACCACAAAGACATGGTACTCATAACTGCATTATAAGCGAATCCTGCACCAAGACCACACAAGATACCGAAACCAAGATACAGTGTTGCCGGTGAAGCACCTGTTGTGGAAGCAAGCATAAATCCTGCTAAAAATAAAATTCCTGAAAGAATAATGTAGATCTTCGGACTGACTTTTTTTGCCATCATTCCGGCAATCAGACATCCAATGCAGAAAAATGCCATAACCATGGTAAATGTCATAGATAACTGTGCTGCTGTCCAGTCCGGACGGGAAGCACCGATTGATTTGGACATAACGGACCATGCGTATACCAGACCTGCGAGAAGCAGAGTGATAACACCGATGATCGCATATACCCAGCGATTTAAGTTTTTCATACTAACTTTCCCTCCTAAAAATTTATACTATCTATATTCCATAAAAAAAGCGGAGAAAAACATTTCTCCATTGCAACGTAAACTATTATAATCTAACTTTATACATCTTGCAAGATTTTTTTATTTCCAACTCCGGAGAAAAAGTCTGAAAAGTGGAGCATCAGCTTCACGATATGCGAATATTGGGTAGAATTGTGGGAGTACAAAGTACGGAACAATTCGTAAGGCATCTTTTGACCCCAACATCATAGGATTTGGGTGTCAAAACAGCTCTTGCATCGGGAACTACCTCTCGCCAAATGGATGGCTTTCTGCTATAATAAACAGAAACAGTAAACAATTTATGTTTTACGGATAAGGAGATGGCTCCGACATGAGTTCGAATTTAACTGAAAAACAATTAACCCTGCCCCTGTCCGCGGATGTTCTGACAGGTGCACTGACACGCCGGGAAAAAGCGGGATTCCGATTTGGGGCACACATCCATACAACGATCGAGTTTTACCGGATTCTCTCCGGCTTCTGCTATATGGATATCGGCACAGAAACCATCACATGCAATACCGGAGATTTTATCATGATTCTCCCTAACGTTGTACATTCCTTTTATCTTGGAAAAGACAGTGACTGTGAATTCCAGCAGATTCACTTCCGACCGGAAACCTTTGCCAATGTCATTCTGGATAACAGCGGAATCTATCCCATCAGCATGATGCATGCGATACACTTTCATTTTAAGACATACTACCATCAGAAATCGGATTCTGTCCTGGACGACTGTCTGCAGAAAGTCATTGATCTGCACGCTTCCTCGGACAGCCTGTTTTCCGCTGCCAATATCAATCTGGCTCTGATGAATATCATGCTCCATATCCTGGACAAGAAGCAGCCGGATCACCATTTTGTGGATCCAAATATCCAGAACAGTTATGTGGCATATACTCTGGATCACATCCATAAAAATTATATGTACAAGATTCATCAGGAAGATATCGCCAAAGAACTTCAGATTTCCGTAAGATATCTGAGTACGCTGTTCAAAAAATATATGAACATTACATTGTCCAACTATATCAATATTTACCGGATCAATAAGTCCATTGAACTGATGCAGTCGGACAAATCACTGACAGAGATTGCACAGCTGGTAGGCTTCAAGGATTCCCAGCACTACTCCAAACTGTTTATGACCATCATTGGAGAAACACCCTCCAGTTACCGGAAATCTTATATCAAAGACTATTATTAAAAACGATACTTTTTCTTTTCGTTTGATAAAAAAATATTGCAAAACGGGCGCCGCACTTTCCTGCGACGCCCATTTTTCTTACTTTTTCAAGTATTCTTTTATGTCTTTTACAAACGAATCACTGCTCTGTATTAAACGTTCAGTTTTCCACCTGTAACTGTATAGGTTTTTCCACCAACTTTTACGGTTCCGTTATAGGAGAAATCAATCTTTCCTCCACGAACATACCACCAGCCATTCTCATTCTGAGCTGCGCCATTGAAGTTGAAATCAATCTTGCCGCCTTCGAATTTCCACCAGCCGTTTTCATTTGCTGCAAGTCCGTTGAAGTTGAAGTCGATCATTCCGTTGCGTACATACCACCAGCCTTGCTCGTTTGGTACGATACCATTGAAGTTGAAGTTGATCTGTCCGCCCTGAACATACCACCAGCCATACTCATTTGCTACAAGTCCGGTTGCATTAAAGTTGATCTTGCCACCTTCTACATACCACCAGCCATACTCATTTGCCACAAGTCCTGTATGCTCAAAATTGATCTTGCCACCTTCTACATACCACCAGCCATACTCATTTGCTGCAAGTCCTGTATAACCAAAGTCGATAGTTCCATTCTGAACATACCACCAGCCATACTCATTTGCTACAAGTCCGGTTGCGTTGAAGTTAACTTTACCACCTTCTACATACCACCAGCCATAAGTATTAGCTGCAAGTCCTGTATAAGTAGTGTCTACGCTTCCATCTTTGTAAACATACCAGTTACCATCTTCTGCTGCTTCATTTGCAAGACCATCTGCATGAGCGATCTTCAGATTTGCAATAGCTTTCTTGATAGCTGCTGCCATCTTGTCTACTTCACTCTGTTTTGTGATATCAAGGTCTCTGTTTACTGCATTGAGTGCTTCATTCAGTGCTGCTACACTTTCTTCTGTGTAGATACTTAAATCAGCCGGAACTTTTGCGATTGCGGCATCTACTTTGCTGTAATCTGCGCCAAGTAACTGAATGTCACCAAGTGCGTCTTTCAGGTTTGCAAGTGCAAGTTTTACATCATAAGTTGTTGCATCTTTATCTGCACTTACTTTCTCTGCTGCTGCCAGTTTTGCTTCCAGAGTCTTCCATGCATCATTTGCTGCATAGTTATCTTTATCCAGAGCTTTTACAGCTTCGATCTGTTTATTCAGAGCATCTTTATTTACAACTTCTGCCCCTGGTTTATTTCCTGCTTCTGCTTCTGATTTGCTTGTTGCGCGAATCTCTGAAGCTACTGCCCACCAGTTTGTCGGGTTTGCAGCTTTTGCAAGAAGTTTAATATTTGTAACATTCTCTACCGGTGCAAATTCAGCGGTCTTCCATCCTGCTGTATTTGCCCAATCACCTGTTGCTACAACCTGATACTCATCAGAATCAGCTGTTTTTACAGAAATCTCATATGTGGTAATCGATGTAAAATCTCCACCAATGCTTGGTCCCGGCAGGTAACGAAGTCCGTCTACCGTATGCGGCTCCGGATACTGAATATCGATCCATCCTTCATTATTTTTGATTGTTGTATTATAACCACTGTAAGCTGTCATCCATGCCGTACTCGTGTTACCATCCAGTACATAGGAAGCTTTTCCATAGTTGGATCCGTAAGTACCGCTGTCTTCACTGAATGCAGTAGCTCTTGCGCCTTTAACGGAGATATCATTCTTAGCTTCCGGATCAAGCTTGTATCCTTCCACATAATCCAGTGCTGCTTTCAGCTCATAGTAAGCAGTCTGAATATCATGTGCATCTGTCTTATCTTTATTTACAGCAACTTTTGCATTTACAACAGCATCTGCAAGAACTTTCCATGCATCTTTGTCATAATCTGTTCTTTCCAGACCTTCTGCCTTATCAATAAGACCCTGAAGAGTTTCTTTATTGATATCCTCATCTACACGCTCAATTACAAGGTTATCCAGAACGATCTCCTTGTATCCGCCGAAGTTTGCTTCACTTCCGCTTGTTCCCTGAAGATCCGGTGCATTACCTGTAGAATAGATACCAAACCAGGTCTGTCCTGACATATCACCGGTAATCAGACGCTCATAATGACCATCCTGATCCGGACCCATCTGTTTTTTCAGAGTTTCAAGTCTTGTTGCGCCTTTGTACTCACCGGTACCAACTACAACACCGTAAGTATCATCACTTCCTGTCTGATAATCGAAGCTTACTTTGTAAGTTACACCCGGCTCAAAACGGAAGTTCTGCGGAATTGTCTGGTATGCAAGTGTATTTCTCTGTGTCAGACCATTGACTTTTACAGACCAGTTTCCATCCAGGACATCGTCCATCTTCTTAACATCCCAGCCAGCCTGTGTATACGGAGCATGCAGCTCGGACAGATGGATTCTGTTATCCTCTACGCCCTCGATACCACTTATAACGAACGGATAAATACCCTGTACATTGTTCTCGAAATCCTGCTCAAATTTTACGACATTACCATACTCATCTTTGGTAATATTCTGAGCATTGTTCTCTACCACACGTACATCATCAAAATATGCATCACCGTCGCCTGCGGATTTTGCCAGTGTCAAAGTAACTTTTCCGCTCTCCGGAGCTGTAAAGTATACATACATGTTCTGGAAGTAACTGCTTCCGTCTACGGTTGCACTGTAATTGCTGTGTGTATAAGCTTTTACATAGTTCTTTGCGATAGATTTTTTTGTATAGTTTGTATCAAGAACGTTACCATCTGCTTTTACAGTCACGGAAGCTTTGCTGTCACTGCGGTTATCTACACCTACAAGTACTGCATAGCGCTGTCCCGGTTTCAGACCTGTCAGTTCCTGAGTCATGGAAATATCTCCGCTGAGTTTCAGCATCGGGTTGCTGTACTGGCTCTTAGCAATCTCTGCATTGCCGTCGCCTGCTTTTGTCCAGTTTGCTTCCAGAGATTTCACACCACCGTTGAAGCCTGCATCTGTGATATGCATGCCTTCGCTCCATGTTACATTAATATTTCCTTCTTCACCTTTGCATACGACATATGGAGTCTCAGCCTCAGCCTCTAATGTAACCTGACCATTTTTAACTTCTACAGTCTTCTCTTCTGTCTTACCAAGGTCTGTCAGTTTGTAAACTTTTACGTCTTTCAGGTTGGTCCATCCTTCCGGAAGATCCCATGTGGTTGTACCGCCCTGTGTATTCCAGTGATACAGTTTCTCTTTATCAGCAGCTACTTTCTCACCTGTCTCTGAATCCCAGATCCATGGAAGCAGATAGCTCTCTGTACCACGATTCCGGCCGTTCTGAATATCGGAATCTGTACGGTCACCGCGGGAAGGTGCGCCCTTTGCAACGATTTTGCCGTTCAGAGTCATGGTTCTCTCTCTGTATGCATCATCGTCCGGATTATTGGATCCTCTGGTCAGTACCAGTTTGTTTCCGTCATCATCCTTTAAGGTAATCTCCATCTCCGGAATCCAGTTTGTAGCTGCACCTGCTGATACAGGATCACCGTCTACCCATTTAATAATCTCATAATGCTGGATGAATTTTGTTGTTACATCGTGGGTGAACAGGTTTGTGATATATGTATCATAATCGTTACGTCCCTGCCATCCCTCAAAATCTTTCATGTTATAGCCGCCAAGCAGTGGCATCATAGCTGCACCGCCATATTTCGGATAATCAGCTACCCAGGAGTCTTTCTGGTGGTTACGAAGGAATCTCATAACCTCACTGTTCTGACCTTTCTGGTTGAATCCACCATAGGTAAGATCTGCTGCCCAGTGCTGGAATGTTGCATCATACTCATTTGCTACACCCCACTCATTTGCCATACGCCATCCGTTATCATTGATTTCTTTGGACAGTTTACGTGTCTGCCAGGAATCATCATTGCTACTTCCGGTATTATTTCCCCAGATATCTACATATACGAAGTCAAGGTTCTGTCCTACCAGTTTTTCCAGATCGTCAAAACGTTTCTCACGATCGCCGGTAGCCAGATCGTAAAGACTGTCAAGACCGATTGCCTGATCCAGCCAGTTCCATCCATAACTAAGGTTTCCGTAGTAATCACGGCGTACATTGTCATCTTTGAAAGCTTTTGCTTCCGGATACATCTCACCTGCATTTACATGGATACCAAATCTTGCACCATATTTTGCACCCTCGGTCAGCAGTGTATTCATATCTTCAGCGCCACCGATTCTCTTTCCGATATCAGCATAATCCGGATGTGCGGAATCGTGACCTTCATTTGCATAGCCTTTTAATAATACGGACTGTCCAAGACCGTCTGTATTTAAAGCAACACGTTTTACATTATCAAGAGAGGTCAGGAACGGGTTCTGAGCCTGTCCACCAAAGTTCATGGCAATACGATAAGCTACCAGTTCCGGAACTTCTTCGCATTTATATGGATTGTTCATAATAGAACGGAATGATACAGCACCATCCTGCCAGTCAATCTTACTGTCATCATTCATATCACCGCTGATGATGATTTTTGCCTTCGGCATATCTGTTTCTGTTACCATGAAGTTTCTGTTATGAGAATCAGTTACCACACGATGATAATACCATGCGCAGCTGCCCAGTCCCAGAGATACATAATCCTGTTTTTTCTGTGTCACAGCCTGTACACGGGTGTTTTTGGAACCACCGGTTACAGATGTTGCCACAGAACTTCCATCATGCTCGGAGTTACTCCACAGACCTGCACTCAGCTCATTATTAGATACGAATCCATACATATAATCATTGTTCATAGATGTATCCATTGTTACATCTGTATAAGTATCACCGCTGATTCTTGTATTAGAAGACATTGCTGCGCCTTTGAAGTTGGCACCTTCCTGGGAACTTCTTACAGAAACCAGACTCTGATCCGGAATCTCAATTGTCTGGATCGGATTACCGGTTGCGCTGTCTTCCAGATTGTTCTTGATATCTGTGATGTTAAATGCCAGTGTATTCTTTTCAGCAACAAGTTCAGCAGTGATCACTGCATCTACGCTGTCACCTTTCACTGTCATCACATAGGTTGCTTTATTTCCTTCGAATGTTGCTTTTACATCTGCATCATCCAGCTGGATATCTCTGTTGTTAATTCTGACTGTGTTGATCTTTTCTGACTGTCCGTAGAATACTTTACCGGCCAGATCGCCTTTCATCTCGTATTTTACAACACTCGGGAAAGTTTTGGATACAAACACATCCATATCTTCTGTTGACAGTTTCTCAGTCTCAACTTCTGCTGATTTTACTAAAGAAACGGTATCTAATACTGTATCTGCATCTGTTACTGCAATATTTTCTACAACAGTCTCATATCCGTCTCTTGCAACTGTCATCTCATAATTTCCGGTTGCCAGAGTAAGAGAATAGCTTCCGTCTTCACCGGTTCTTACAGACTGTCCCTCTACGGTTACCGTTGCATTTGAGATTGCTTTTCCATCCTGATCCTGAACTTTACCTGTTACAGCATATGTTTTTGCCTCTGCCTGTCCGGTATAGTGAATATTTTTCAGATATACATCTGTTACAGCAGAGCTGTAAGTTCCGCCCTTGAACGCGATCTTGTTGCCAAGACCTGTAATACCGCTGAAATCTTCGTTTGAAAATACAACCTGGTCACCGATCTTAACGCTTACTTTTTTATCTGCTGTCCATTCAATATGAACATTTGTCTCTACGCCACTTGCCGGAGAAGCAACACGACTGCCGCTATACCACGGATCTCCGCTTGCTCCGTATTTCTGCCAGAACCATCCGCCGGCATCATAACCGATCATCATTCCGACTTTATCTGAGTTATATCCGAGATATACACCAAAACGTCCATCTCCGTTTGCCGGTTTGAGCGTGAAATCAAAATATCCGGCTTTATTAAAGTCAAACTCCTTGGAGTTGACAAACATTGCCGGTTTTGATCCAGGATTGTTTCCGTTATCAACGCTGGATTTCAGATGCAGCCATCCATCTTCCACTTTGCATACAGAATCAAATCCCATGAGATTGTCCTGTGTCCATTTGTCCCTGATACCATCTTCAAGAACAGCTTTTGCTGTGCTAGCTTCCTGCCCTGCGGTCTCTGCATGAGCAACAACCGGATACAGGCTGGTCGGTACCATGGTGCCAATCATAGATGCTGCCATTGCGAGGCAAAGCATCCGCACTACAAGTTTTTTCCTCATCTTTTTCCTCCTCTTACTTGATCCCCATAAGATTTCTAGTCCCTGATATGAACAGGAAAATATTCATATCTTTATATATAAGATTCAAAATTCCCATACCGGTAAGGTATGGGAATCCTGAATTATATAATCATTTAAAAATGGAAAGAGCACTTCCGATCCGGCAAAAGAAAAATCAGCATTTCTGTCTCCACAATTTCAAACCGTTCTGCAATCCCCCGAATACAATGAATGCTATCCAAATTTTTCGGAATACAGATATGTCTGATTTCTTTTACCTGATACGACTGTTCAAATATATAGTTTTATATGCTTATTCCTGACCTCATCGAACATTGCCGGATTCCTCCGATTTTGCCCTGCGTTGAAAAACATCTGCCTTGTCCCCATCATAAAACGGATGTCCTGTCACCGTTGCAGCATTTCTCCTCATGTATACTGCTGCGCGGATAAAAAACGATGATATGGTTATGAAACAATCTCATCTGTTCCTTGCTATATCTGAACCATTTCTCACAATTATTATATCGTTTTTTATTTTTCAAAGCTTGCTGTTTTTTCCTGCTTTTTAAGACCTTTTTATATAATTCGGAACAGTCAGTTTTTCATATTCAAAAATGCCTCGGCATTTTTGCTGCGAAATGCACATCATGCAATGCATGATATATTCTTCTGTGCATCTCACATCTGATATTATCGGATCACTCTGTAAATCTTTCCATTGATCAGCAGATCATCACTGAATGTAAAGTCAACTTTGCCGTTTCTGACATACCACCAGCCGTTTTCATTCTGTGCAAGGCCGGTATAAGCAAAGTCAATTTTGCCTCCGCTGACATACCACCAGCCATACTCGTTCTGAGCCAGACCGTTGAAACCAAAATCTACCTGACCTTTGGTCACTTTCCACCAGCCGTACTCATTTGCTGCAAGACCATTGAAAGTGAAATCAACTTTTCCGCCACTTACATACCACCAGCCGTACTCATTCTGTACCAGACCGTTACATTCAAAGTTGACGCGTCCACCCTGAACGACAAACCAGCCGTTTTCATTCTGTGCAAGTCCGTTGAAAGTAAAATCTACCTGACCTTTGGTCACTTTCCACCAGCCATACTCATTTGCTGCAAGGCCGTCATAGTGGAAGTCAATACGTCCGTTCTGAACCATGTACCACTGATCATCACTCTGTGCCAGACCGGTATAACCAAAGTTGACATTTCCGTTTTCTACTTTCCATACGCCTGCTTCATTCGCGGAAAATCCATTGAATGTAAAATCTACCTTTCCGGCTTCTACATACCACCAGCCATATGCATTTTCTGCAAGACCATTAAAGTCTTCCGCTACTTTGTCATTTAAGTAGTAATACCAGTTGCCATCTTCCGCTGCTTCATTTGCAAGACCGTCTGCATATGCTTTTACTGTCTTGAAGGATACCATACCTGCCTCGGAACGGTTTCCTTTTTCATCCAGTGCGTATACAGCTACTTCATAATCAGTATCCTGTGTCAGTTCTGTCAGCGCGTATGCTGTTTCCTGAATGAGCTCCTCATTTACTTTTTTACCATTGACATAAATATCATATCCGGTTACACCGACATTGTCTGTAGATGCATCCCAGCTGATAGTTGCACCGGTTCTTGTGATATCGCCGGCTGTTACATTCGCCGGTGTGCTCGGAGCTTCTCTGTCTGTTTCTACGGTTGTAAATACGGCTGCCTGGGATGCTTCAGACTCAAGTCCTGACGCATCGACTGCTGTTACTGTTACCGCATACTCGGTACCGTCTGTCAATCCTTCCAATGTATAAGAAGTATCTGTGATCAGTTCTTCATTTACTTTATTGTCATTTACATATACGTTGTATCCGACTACACCTACGTTATCCAGTGCTTCCTCCCAGCTGATCACTGCACGGTTCTCCGCTACGTCTGCAACGGTTACATATTCCGGTGTCTCCGGTGCCACAGTATCTTTCACTGCCTGATCCACATAGGAGATCATCGGTGTGATATGTACGGATGGTTTGGATGGATTTCCATTGGATTTTGCTACAACACGAATATAATCGCCTGCTTTTACTTCCAGTGCATCTACGGATGACCAGTTGCCTTTCTGTCTGCTGACGGAAAGTTCCACGCTCTGGAGTTCTGTATCATTGTGCATCAGGCTGATAGTTTCACTTCCGCCATTGTTTCCATTCTGACGTAAGTATGGCTCATCATCTTTGATGTTGATGGAGATCACGCCGCTCTTCGGTACACGATATGCCATTGCAGTATAAATATCTGTTGCTGGCGGAGCGGAAAGAAGTCCGTGATACTGTGTATTGTTTGCAGATGCATGATTCGGTGCATCTACACCAGGTCCATAGTAAGTATTTACCTGCCAGTTTGGCCAGTCCGGATCATAGTTTGTCATGTTTTTCCATGTATCGGTGCTGTTGTTCTTGATCTGTCCAAACCATACGTTACCCTGCTGTGCGTTGACATAATCAGCAACCCAGTGGTAATCATTCTTTACTGCAATACTATAATCGTTTACAGTACCATCTTCTGCGGTAATGCGAAGTGTCATTCCGTCTGCGATGGTCTCTGTATTTGCCAGAACTTTATCATCTTTCAGCACACTGACAGATGCGGTTGCGTTTACACTTACGTTCTGTTTTACTGCACTGACAGTGGTCGGATTCTTCTCTGTGGACGGAATATCAATGGTTTTTCCGGATACCATATATGCAGACGCTTTCAACTCATTGTCAGAGCTTGCTGTAATGGTATACGCTCTGGATTTTTCACCATAAGATACGATCACACGGTCGCCGCCTTTTACGATATCACTGCCTGCCAGTTCCTGTTCACCGGACATAACCTTTACTTCTGCTGCCGCATCATAAACCAGGTTCTCCAGTAATGTATCTACGGTTGTACGTCTGGAAAGTCCGCTGATGGAATCCTCTGTCACGGTATAAACACGGGAAGCGACTGCTACGGATACGCTGTCACTCTCAGCTGCTCCGATTTCAGGAATTACCGTCAGTTCATGACCGAAGAAATCATGCTCCGGTTCATATCCGTTCAGATCTGTAATCTGTTTTCCTGCATTGATCGCCGGTGAATCTTCTGCCAGTTTGTATCCGTCAAATACTGTTTTTTCACTCGGATCTTCATGTTTGATGGCAGTTGCATTAACTGCTTTTGCCGGGCCGGATCCTGCATTTTCCAGTACCTTTGTACCTGCTTTTACAGCAATCGCATTCTGATCTCCGGACGGAGTATTTGCGAAGTTATAGTACAGGTTGTTGTCATACTGTAAATTACCATTCGGATACCAGTTCTGGCGCAACGGATTCTTGCCATCATAGTAGAAAATGTTGTTCTCGATCACAGCATTTCCGCCTGTACGGTAGAAAATGCTGGATACATTTTCATTGATATAGAATGTGTTGTTGTAAATGTGTGCATCCGGGTTGCCAGGTACATCCAGCGGTCCTCTCAGCTCATTCTGGCTGATGTTGTAGCGGAATGTAGTGTTCATGGCCTGCTCACCACAGAACATGATCGCACCTGCGGAATTTCCGTGGCTGTAATTGTACTGGTAAACAGTTCCGTCTGTCCAGTCAGCATCCCATGCCTGTCCGTCACCGTTTCCGTTGAAGGAGTTCAGGTTGTTGTAGCACTCGTTATACTGGAATACAGAATCTTTACATTTCCAAGGCCAGATACCTGCCGCTACACGCTGTGCGCCGGTTGCAGAATAGTCTGTGGTATTCATCTGGCGGGAACAATCCTCAGCAACATTGTACTGAACCAGTGGTTTGTCCGCATACATGGTTGTGATGGCATCGCCACCTGCACCCTTGATGTAGTTATTCTGAATCACCACGTTTGTGGAACCATATTTTTCTGCGATCTCATCCGAAATCTTTGCACTGGTAAACTGGGACCATGCATATGTATAAGCTGCTGCGATACCCCAGCGGTTTGTGGTTTCCACACGACAGTTCTCGATCACGAGATCGTCAAATTTGGAAATACCGGTTGCACTCTCATTATCCGGTTTCTCTACGATAAAGTAGATACCACCATTTGCCATATGTTTGTTATAAACGTTTCCGTCTACATCATGTACATACAGATCATCCAGAACGATGTGATTGATGGTTCCTTTGTTCTGAGCCACGCCGGCCACACCGGTTCTGTCCATGACATTAAAGTCATTGTATGCTTTGCCGTCATCGTCGCCTTCCTGTCTGTCGTTTGTCAGTTCCAGACCGCGTACTTCGATGTACTCCACATCTTCCAGTAAAATTGTGGAAGATACGTTACCCTGATATTTGTGCCAGGTATTGTCCAGACGATTGCCGTAGTCCTGATACCATACACCCTTACCGTTTGCATTGATCTGTGGTCTGTCGCCTTCTCCGTATGTAGAAATCTCGATCGGTGCTTCAGCACTTCCACTTCCTTTTACATGAATATACTGATCGTCAAATACAGATCCTTTTTCCAGAAGAACTTTATCTCCCGGCTGTAATGTGATGTCGTTGATTTTATCCAGAGATTTAAATGCTTTTTTCTCGGATGTACCATCATTTGCATCATCACCATTTTCAGAACTTACATAATAAGTAGTTCCCTGCTGCGCTTCTTCAGCAAACACTGCATATGCCGGCATGGTCCCCATGACAGTAACACCGGTCAGTACCATTGCGAGTAATTTGCCTGCCCAAGTTTTTCTCATTATCTTCCTCCTCTTCTTATATGGCTGTAATAACTGATATCAACAAAGAAATCCATTCGTGCATCTCTGCAAGTCTACGTCCCCCATGAATCAGATATTACAATTGTTTCAAAGTAAACTGAGATAACTGGTCCATATCCCCGTCTACTTCTGCAACCGCTGCTTTCTGTTCTGTCAGCTCCTTATAACGGTTCCTGCGCATCTCATCAATGACGGCTGCCCGTGCTTCTGACAGATCTGCCTTTCTTGCATCCTCTCCGACGATCCAGTCACGGGTATTATAGTAGGCTTCAATTTCTTCTTCCGTCAATCCCATGCCCTCATTCGTCTCATCCAGAATATATGCTTCTTCTATCATACTCAGTTCATATTCCTGATACAGATCCAGCGTGTACTCTTTCAGTCCGTAAACTGCCTCACCACGGGCTACTTTTTCACTCCGCTGCATATTTTCCTGTTCCATCCGATGTTTCATTCCGGTAAAAGTTGCATCCTGAATATAGCCTTTTTCTTTTGCAAGATCATATACCGCATGAATATACTTTAACTGTTCCACAGTCCGCTCCGCCAGGATTTCATACCCCGTCTGTCCGTCCGCATATGTCTCGGTCCAGACTGTGTCCTCCGTAATGTCTTTTTTCTGACCTTTCAGTTCCATCTTCGTATCATATCTGACACGCTTCATACACTGTACATATTCTTCCTCACTGATGGGCACTCCCGAAATTGTCAGTGAAAATGCCGGCTCTGATTCTGCAGCCTTCCGGCTCTGAACCATCCTGATACCGCCGCACACAACACCGATCACAACCACCAGCAGAACTGCCAGTAAAAGGTGCTGCTTCCGATTTTTTTTCATTTTCCGTATTCTCTCCTGTTACCTGTAGTGTCAAATAAATTCATTTTCCATCAAAAGAAAGTGTGCTATCGCACACTTACACGCTTGCAATTATCAATGGCACATCTTTCTTGTTTCTATCAATGAATCAAAATTCCCATGCCGGAGAAGGCACGGGAATTTGAAGTTATACACTGTTAAAAGGGAAAAGAGTTTTTTATCACCATTATCATATCTCTTTTTTTCGAAAAAAACTTGCCTTTTTAAACCACTTTTTCAATCCTTTTTATATAATTCGGAACACTTCAAAAATAAAGCTGACTCATACCCCATGCCTACTGTCCACAGTTGCAGCATTTATGGATATTTCCCGCCTGCAGCTGCATTGGCTGCCACTGCCTGCCTTCTTTTTCATACCAGGCTCCGGCCTCCGCAAATCCGACTTCCTGAAACAATACTTCCGTTCCCTGCAGCACATCCGCCTCAATCGTCTGTGCCCCGGACAGCATCGCCTTGTCGATCAGCAGCCGCACAATAAAATCGCCATATTTTTTCCGTCGAAACTCCGGCAGCACTGCCACTTCCTGGATCCGGTAACTTTCACCGTCAAAAGTAATTTCTCCGGTCGCCACCGGGGTATCCCCTTCATACGCAAGGGCATACATGCAAAAAGCCTCCGGCTCTGCCTCAATCTTCAGCCCACATTCCTCTTTCAGTACCCGGCTGCGGATATCTGCCACCTGCCGTGTCTGTTCATTTTTCTCACTCCCACTTACCAATTTCCCGAATACCATAATGATATCCTCCTTCTTCTATCGTCTCAGTCAGAATCCCACATCCGTTGGCAATCTGCCATTCATAAAAAGATTTCTCCGGTCTTCCATATCGTTCCAGTACTGACATAATTGTACCACCATGACACACAATTGCAATTCGCTGTGCACCTTTTTCCTGTGCATCCCGGACACACTGCTCATATGCCCGGCAGCACCGATGACGGAAACCTGCTCCACTTTCACCATTTGGAACCATCATCTGCCCACCACTGTCGATCCATGCCTGATACGCCGGATTTTCTTTCAGTTCCTCATAATTTTTATATTCAAAATCTCCGAAATCCGTCTCCTGAAGTCCCTCCTGAACACATAACACCTGTCCGGGAAATAAAATCTCTGCCGTCTCCCGGCAGCGCATCATCGGACTGCTGTATACATAATCCGGTACAAATGCCCCGGCATGATACCATTTTCCCGGATTCCTGCCGCCTTCTGTTTGCACGCACAGATCCTGCATCAGAACCTGCTTTTTTTGCAAACATAATTTTGCCTCATCCGTCAGACCTTCGTCTGTTCTCCCCACATAACGCCGCTGTACATTTCCCAACGTCTTCCCGTGACGAATCCATAAAATCTGCATCTTGTGATCCCCCTACTCTTTTCATTAAGTATAACACATTTACAGCATTTTTGACGAACGAACCTTTTTCTGCTAGAATGGCATCGATATCAGTCATCAAATACGAACGATCCGCATATATGTCAGCTTATGCTGACCAGAATGTTCAAGAATGCCCTCGGCATTCTTGCTGCGAGATGCACACATATAACTTGAATGCTCAACTGACATAGGAGGAATTAAAATGTCAACACGAAATACAGCTATTTTTGATCTGGACGGGACTTTACTGAACAGTTTACAGGATCTGACCAACAGTGTAAATTACTGCATGAAAAAATACGGCGGTCCATCCTATACCTGTGAAGAAATCCGGGAAAAGGTTGGAAACGGAATCTATGTACTAATAGAAAAATCTCTGCCACAGGGTCGCAGCAATCCGAACTATGATGCCTGCATGAAAGAGTTTCCGATTCATTATAAAGCACACATGCTGGACAATACGAAACCATATGAAGGGATCATGGATGCACTTTACCGTCTCAAAGAACATGGGTATCATCTCGCTATTGTATCCAATAAATTCGATGCGGCTGTAAAAAAACTACGGCAGGACTTTTTTGATGATGTTATTCCGGTTGCGATCGGAGAATCTCCGTCCATCCATAAAAAACCGGCACCAGATACTGTTTTTCAGGCAATGCGTGAACTGAATGTAAAACCGGAAAACTGTATTTATATCGGGGATTCCGAGGTTGACATTCAGACAGCTGCAAATGCCGGAATTCCATGTATCAGTGTAAACTGGGGATTTAAATCAACAGAATTTCTAAAAGAAAATGGTGCGGCACAGATTGTATCCACGCCAACAGAACTGGTAAACGCTATATCAGATATGTAAAAAAATCGTGGGGATTGTTTTCCTGGCAGACGATTGTCATCTGCCGGGATAAAATACCCACGATTTCGATTTATAAAACCTGCAATTTTTGATTTACAATGTAAAGCGGTCATTCGCAATCTGTTTTCACTGCTTGCTCATAAACGCAAAGAACCAGCCTCTACTCAAAGAAATACAGTTCCCGGTAATGCTCATACCGCTCCTGGAACTCTTTCGTATCTTCTTTTTTCACAGAGTTCAGATACGCATGACGGCCAATATTTTCCTCACTGCTCTCCAGGATGCTGACTCCGATATTAGAACAGTGATCTGCGATACGCTCCAGGCTGGTGGTCATATCTGTCAGCACAAACCCCATCTCAATCGTACATCTTCCCTCTTTCAGACGGATAACATGACGACGTTTCAGTTCATCACTCAGATCATCAATCACCTCTTCCAACGGCTCGATCTCTTTTGCCAGTTTCTTGTCATTATTACGCAGTGCCTGAACGGTCAGATTTACCAGATCCGTCACTGCTCTGCGCAGGAACATGATTTCGGAATTTCCCTCAAAGGACATTTGCAGCCCTTTTTCCTGCATCTCCTGTGCGCTTTCCTTTAAGTTTACCGCATGATCAGAAATACGCTCCAGATCGTTGATACTGTGCAGGATGACAGACATTTTCGCACTGTCATTCTCCAGCATATTGCGGTTTGTAATCTGGATGACATAGGAACCGATGCGATCTTCAAAATGATCGATACGACTTTCCAGTTTTTCCACCTGTGCGGCTTTTTCTTCGTCATACTGATCCATAAGTGTCAGTGCTTTTGTCAGCGCTTCTTCACTCATGTGTGCCATACAGGCTGTTGCTTCCATACAGTGGCTGATAGCCAGACCCGGCTGTTCCAGGAAGCGGACATCCAGTTTTTTCAATTCCTCCTCGGTCTCCTGAACAGCTGTTCTGCGCTCCGCATGATCTTCCTTGATAGACATGTAAGCCAGCTTCTCCAACACTTTTGCAAACGGAAGCAGTACGATGGTCGCTGCTATATTGAAAATACTGTGAACAACTGCAATTCCTGCCGGTGTCGCCGCATCTCCGAGGAAATCAAAATGTACAAAAGCATTGATCACATAAAATACGATCATAAACAATGCGGTTCCGATAATATTAAAATACAAATGTACTAATGCTGTCCGCTTTGCATTTTTCGATGCTCCGACTGATGAAATAATCGCTGTCACACATGTACCAATGTTCTGTCCCATGATAATCGGTATCGCACATCCGAAGCTTACTGCGCCTGTACTGCACAGCGCCTGTAAAATGCCGACAGATGCAGACGAACTCTGGATGATCGCCGTCAGGATCAGACCAGCCAGCATTCCGAGCAGCGGATTTGTAAACATGGTAAGCAGATGTGTGAACTGCGGTACATCCTTCAACGGTTCCACTGCTGAACTCATCGCATTCATTCCAAACATCAGCACTGCAAATCCAAGCAAAATGCTTCCTACATCTTTATGCTTATCATTTTTTGATGACATCATCAGAAGCAGACCTATGATTGCCAGAATCGGGGAAAATGAGGTTGGCTTCAGCATCTGGATAAAAAAACTGCTGCTTTGGATACCGGAAAGACTCAGGATCCATGATGTGATCGTAGTACCCACATTGGCACCCATAATGATTCCAACTGCCTGAGACAGCTTCATAATCCCGGAATTTACAAAACCGACAACCATAACGGTCGTAGCTGACGATGACTGGATCACCGCCGTAACACCTGCACCGAGCAGAACGGCTTTGATTGGATTCGATGTCAGTTTTTCCAGAATTTTTTCCAGCTTTCCACCGGAAACTTTTGTCAGACCATCCCCCATAACATTCATTCCATATAAAAACAGGGCGAGTCCGCCAATCAACGATAAAATCGCAAATATGTCCATACTAAAGAAACCTCCTGAATTTTATTCTGTGTAAAAATAATCTTGCAAAACAACTGTACTTACCTGTTATTATCTAACATATTGCTACATGTATCACTTTAATCACTCTATGTAAAATTCAGGAGATTCTAATGTAAAGAGTATGTAAATTTTTTACATTCTATTTACATTTATCTGTAGAAATCTTTTGTCCGCCTCTTGTCAACAGCACAGACATGATCAGCGATGTGATCGGAACGGTAAGAATAATGCCGATCGTACCTGCAATTCCCCGCATGATTTCAATCGCAAGGGAGTACATATTCAGTATCTGATGCATCTGATAAGAATATGCATAAATGATCATAACCAGCCCCAGACTTCCCCCGGCATATGCAAGGATCAGCGTATTCGACATTGTTCCGATCATATCACGCCCGATATTGATTCCGGATTTAAAAATCTCTTTTGCTGTAATATCCGGCCGCTGTTCTTTAATTTCATGCAGGGAAGTGGAAACAGACATAGCTACATCCATGACCGCTCCCAGTGATGCAATCAAAATTCCGGAAAAAAGCATCCCGCCGATATCTAGTCTGGAATTCTGCCCCACATAAATCAGATTCTCAATATCATCTACGTTAAAGCCTGTCACATGTCCGAAATGACCGAATAAAAGTGCGATCAGACCAGAAACAATTACACCAAAAATTGTGCCCAGCATAGCTCCGATCGATTTCATCTGAAAATCCGCAATCAGGACAAAAGTGACAAATGTGATAATCACCACTGACACCGTAGCGGACGCAAAGGGGGAAATACCGATATACATCATTGGTATATACAGCATAATCACGACACAGAACGTAAAAATCAGTGCAATGATCGAATTGAATCCTTTTTTCCCTCCAACCAGCCACATCAGACCAAAAAATACTGCCAGCAAAAGCCCGATTTCCAGTTCACGGTCGTAATTATATACATTAGCCGACAGTTCTCCGTCATACTCAGACAGACTTGCGATTACCTTAGTTCCCACTTTACAGTCAGCACCATACAAATAACCGTTCAGGCTGTAAGCATCCACGGTTTCTCCCTTATGACTTCCGGATTTGATTTTCAGCACAATCTCCTGTGTATCCCCGCTGTCCAGAGACGCCTGTGCCTGCTGTACTTCATGATCATTCTGAACCACAACAGCCTTTACAAAAACCATGTGATCGTCTGCCAGCAGCGGTTTTCTTTCTACGCTTTGAAAAAACAGAAACATCAATATGATAATACCGATTACGATAAGGTATTTGCCCCATTTGAAACTTTGTTTTCTTTCTTTCACCATCCATCCTTCTTTCTTCACCTGCCAAAATGGGATGTCATACAAAAGTACAACATCCCATTTTCGTTTCACCCGTTACACGAGTCCTTTTCCACGATATCTCATCCGCCTTCGCGGAGCATTGATCTCAATCGGAGATTGAACCTCAATTAAAATCAACCCTGCCGTTTTTCACGTTCCACAAGCCGTACTCATTTGCTGCAGATCCGGTATAATTGAAATTAATCTTGCCGCCTTCTACATACCACCAACCATACTCATTTGCCACAAGTCCGGTATGATTGAAGTTGATCTTGCCGCCTTCTACATACCACCAGCCATACTCATTTGCTACAAGTCCGGTATAGTTGAAATTGATCTTGCTGCCTTCCACATACCACCATCCGTATTCATTTGCTGCAAGTCCGGTTGTTTTAAAATCTATGGTTCCGTTCTGAACATACCACCAGCCGTATTCATTTGACGTAAGTCCGGTTGCATTAAAATCTACTTTTCCATTCTGAATGTACCACCAACCATATGCATTTGCTGCAAGTCCGGTATAATCATCTGCGACTTTATTGTTTTTATAATAATACCAGTTTCCGTCTGCTGCCGGTTCATTTGCAAGTCCGTCCGGAATCACGGTTTCCAGTGCATTCATCGCATCAACAACAGCTTTTGTTGCTTTATCCAGCCCTTTGATCACGGGAGCTTTCTCTGCTGTATAATCTGCAGACTGTTCCTGTTTTCCTTCTGTTACCTGTAAATAAATTGTCTTGTCGAGAAGTGTGGATAATCCTTTTTTGAATCGGTTTACCGAACCATCTTTATCCTCAGCATTCTTCACAGAACCATAGCCTCTGACCGGATCTGCATCCGTACCATATTTTGCGATAACATCTGCTGCAAACGGATCTTCTTCCGTAACGAGAGATGTTTTCACCGTTTTCAGTTCTTCCAGAGCGCTTTTTAATGCAGCCACACTCTCTTCCGTGTAAGTCACATCGGTACTGTTCAACAATTCTTCTGCTGATGCGATCACTTCATCTGACGACTGTGCATCCTCCGTTTTTGTAATCGTAAAGTCATCTGCATAGCGGTTTCCATTATAATCATAGGTTTTGATCGTAAATGAATCATCCGTGAAATCAATGGTTGAGAAAGATGGCAGACACTCATTTGTTCTCTCAGCAATATAATATTGTGTATAGTTTAACAGGTTATAATATTTGGAACCTGAACCGGAACCTGTTGTAATATACATGGTACCTTCCGGATCAGCAACTGTTCCGCTGCTGATATCATAATCCACAACATTTCCGTCTAATACCTGATAGCTTCGTGAGTAGGTATGGTCATGACCTGTCAGACAGACATCAATATCAAACTCATCCATCAACGGAGCAAAAATAATTCTGTTTGTAGAAGCATCGGTATCCGCATGCGGCTGACCTGAACCATAAATATCACTGTGGAAGATTACCACTTTCCATTTTGCATCCGGATTGCTTGCAACTGCTTCCTGCATGAATTTTCTGTGCTCTGCCTGATTACGGTTATTACTGTTCAGTGAAATAAATAATGCATCGCCGTAATTAAAGTAAAAATCACTTCCTGCTGCTGTCTGTCCCAGATTTTCTCCGGAATTCGGATTATTGAAATGTGCAGAATAATCGGATCCGTTCATATCATGATTTCCGATGGTTGCTGCAATCGGAAGACTTCTGAATACAGATGGATATAAATATCCGGCATATTCACTTTCTCTTGTTTTTCTTACTTCTTCTGTATTGGAGTTGGACTCATTGATCTGATCGCCTGCTGATAACAGAAATGCCGCATCCGGGCATGTTTTGATTGCCTGCTGCATGGTTTTATTCCAGTTATAAGCATCTCTTGCGATACTTGCATCATTTGCCTGTCTATCGGAAGAACTTCCGGAAGCACCTACCTGCGGATCACCGGTAAGGATAACTGAAAACTGATCGGTTGACTGTGTGGTATAAGTGTATTGTTCAGACCATACACTGGTACCATCCTCTTTGTAATCATTCGTGTACTGATAACAATATTTTGTATTTTCAGCAAAATAATTTTCAATATGTACTTTATTGGATGCGGTATAAGTCTTTCCCTGCCAGTTTGCTGCACTGATATCAGATGCTGTTCCGGTAAATACCTCAGCCGCTCCTTTCGCACCGACTTTCCAGATCATAACAGCCGGTATTCCTTTGCTTTCAGAATACCACCCAAAATTCAGATCATTTGCATCAGATCCCGGTGTCAGTGCTACTTGATCTGTTCCGGAAAAAGCGCCTTCACCGCCCTGCCAGACATTGGATACCCAATTCTGAAAATCTGCTGAATTATCGGTATCCGTCTTGAAGGTACTCTGACTTACATCATACGCGCCATAAGCAAATGCGTTTACAGACGGTACCACGCCTGTAATCATGGCTGCCGCAGCAGCTACAACTACACCCTTTTTCCATAAATTCTTATTTTTGTTCATCTCATCCTCCACAAAGCATGCTGTTTTTACAGTTACCCAGGCAATTGCCTGTTTTATAATATCGGATCAGCATCCGCTATTACTTAATTGCAGCCCACTCATCACCCGACAAGGTGTGAGTAAACTATTCCGATTTCTACAAAACCGGTTCCGGATTAATCGTCGGATGGGTTCCATTAATAGAAAAAATGACCCATTCCGCAATATTTGTGGCATGATCGCCGATGCGTTCGAAGTATTTGGCTACCATCAGCAGATCTGTCGCTACTTCTGCACCTGCTCCGTGATTCTGGATCAGCTCGATCACTTCTTTTTTTGTATCATCAAACATAGCATCGATCACATCATCTCTCGCGATTACTTTTTTTGCCATCTCAATATCTTTTGCCACAAAAGCTTCCAGTGCTTTCATAACCATCAGCATACATTCCTGTGACATCTGTTTCATACGATCCATCATCGGCAATTCTTTTTCATTTACCAGACATAACGCTAATTCTGAAATATCTGCTGCCTGATCACCAATTCGTTCCATATCTGTAATCATCTTTAATGCCGCGGAAATCAGGCGAAGATCTCTGGCTACCGGCTGCTGTTTCATCAGAAGTTTCATACACAGTGTCTCAATATCTTTTTCCTGCTGATCTACTTCGGAGTCAAATTCCATGTTTTGTCTTGCTTTTTCTGCATCCTGATGTACCATGGCTTCAATTGCATGCTCGATTGCCTGCTCTACCATGTGACCCATCTGGATCAATTCACCGTTTAAAGTATTTAACTGTCTGTCAAATTGATTTCTCATTTTTTATGTTCTCCCTTGCATTAACCAAATCTACCGGTAATATAATCTTCTGTCTTTTTCTCTTTCGGTGTGGAGAATAACTGATCGGTATCACCATACTCTACAAGGTCGCCCAACAGGAAAAATGCGGTCTGATCAGATACACGTACTGCCTGCTGCATGTTATGTGTTACCATAACGATGGTGTACTGGGATTTCAGTTCCATAACAAGATCCTCGATCTTGGATGTGGAAATCGGATCCAGCGCAGATGTGGACTCATCCATCAGAAGTACCTCCGGATGAACAGCCAGAGCACGGGCAATACAGATTCTCTGCTGCTGTCCGCCGGATACACCCAGTGCACTCTTTTTCAGACGGTCTTTTACTTCATCCCAGATAGCTGCATCACGAAGCGATTTCTCCACAATCTCATCCAGCTGTGCTTTATTATGGATACCGTGAGTTCTCGGTCCGAATGCCACATTATCATAAATACTCATCGGAAATGGATTTGCCTTCTGAAATACCATACCAACCCTTTTTCTCAGCAGGTTTACATCCATATTATTTCCGTAAATATCTTCGCCGTCCAATGCGATCAGACCGTCAATTTTACATCCCTCTACCAGATCATTCATACGGTTTAAGGATTTCAGCAAGGTGGATTTACCACATCCGGAAGGTCCGATAAACGCTGTAATCTGATTTTCTTTAATATTCAGATTAATATCTTTTAACGCATGAAAATCTCCGTAATGAAGATTCATATGCTCGATTGTCATTTTATTTTTTAACATGTTCTTTTCGTTGTCCTCTCTCACATATTGCTGTTTGCAAATTATGTTCATCCAGTTCTCTTTTGGTATTTGTAAAAACTATTTCAAAAGATTTTTTTACAGTGCCAATCGTATCGCTTTAATCTCTCTGCATTTTCTTTGCAATGACGGAAGATAAAATATTGATCAAAAGTACCATTACCAGCAAAATAACTGCAGTGGCAAATGCCTGATCCGTATGCAGACCTTCCTGGGAAAGCACATACATGTGAACAGCCAGCGTACGTCCGGAAGAAAGCAGATTCTTCGGTAACGTTGCCATAGTTCCTGCGGTATAGATCAATGCAGCTGTCTCACCGGCGATTCGTCCGGTAGAAAGAATAACACCGGAAAGAATACCTGGTATCGCACTTGGAAGCACGATCCGAAATACCGTACGAAGTTTACCTGCACCCAGCCCGAAACTTCCCTCACGGAAACTGTCCGGAACTGCTAAAAGTGCTTCCTCGGTGGTTCTCAAAACCGTTGGCAGAACCATGATCGCTACTGTTAAAATACCTGCCATTAAAGAATAGGACATGTGGCAGGCTGTTACGAAAAATAACATACCAAACAATCCGTATACGATAGAAGGAATGCCTGTCAGAGTTTCTGCCGTAGTTCTGATTACTTTTACAAGTTTATTTCCTTTTTTTGCATACTCTGTCAGATATACCGCTGAAAATACACCTACCGGAACTGCGATCAGTAACGCTACTCCGATCATGATCAATGTATTGATAATAGATGGAAGCATTGATACATTGTCACTGTCATAATGTATAGAAAACAGCGACGGAGTCAGATGCGGAATACCTTTTGCAAGAATATATACAATCAGATAACCAAGCATCACAAGCGTAAAAACAGCTGCCAGAATAACCAGTATTTTTAAAATCAGAGAGCCGGCATAAATTTTTTTCTTTGTCTTTTTCATTACTCCTTCTCTCCTTTTCCTTTAATGATGCTGAATGCCAGATTAATGATCAGGATAAATACAAACAGTACCACACCGGTTGCGATCAGTGCTTCTCTGTGAAGTCCGGTTGCATATCCCATCTCAAGCACAACATTTGTGGTCAGTGTACGTACTCCCTGCAAAATTCCCTGCGGCATACGTGGCTGATTTCCTGCAATCATTACTACCGCCATGGTCTCACCAATGGCACGTCCGATGCCAAGTACCACACCGGCTAAAATACCGGATTTCGCTGCCGGGATCACACAACGGAAGATGCTTGCTTCCTTTGTAGCCCCCAATGCCAGCGCGCCTTCAAAATAGGCGTTATTTACAGACCGGATGGACGTCTCCGTTACACCGATGATCGTCGGCAATATCATAATTCCAAGAAGGAAAGATGCTGTCAGAATACTCATACCGTCTGTGTTATCCGTTCCGAAGATCATACGGACCGCCGGTACGATTACCATCAATCCAAAGAATCCATATACGACAGAAGGGATTCCTGCCAGAAGTTCGGTTGCCGGTTTCATAATTTTATAAAGTCCTTCTGGACAATACTTTGCAAGAAATACTGCAGTAAAAATACCAATCGGTACACCTACTACAATGGCACCGCCTGTAATATACAGACTTCCGATGATCATCGGAAAGATACCATATTTATCATTTCCCGGCTTCCACACCTGTCCGCCGAGGAATTTTCCCAGTCCAATTTTTCCCATTGCCGGAATTCCATTTGCAAATAAAAAGATACAGATCATGGCTACTGCCACAATGGAAATGCAGGCAACTAACAGAAAAATGATTTCAAACACTTTTTCTTTTCGTTTCATATATTTTATTTCTCCCTGCGGGAATGCGCCATGCAGACCCTTGCTGTATCAGGTTTGAATCTGTCATGACGCATACATGATAATGATTCAGAACATGGGACTTTTCTATAACAAATGTAGTTCTGAAATCATTATTTTACTGAATCAATTATTTTACATCCTGCCATTTTGTAACTTCACCGGTGAAGATCTGTTTTACCATATCAGAACTGATCTCATCTGTTGGGTTATCATTGTTTACGATAACTGCGATACCATCAAGTGCAATCTTGGTAGCTTTTACACCTGTCTCTTCTTCTTTCAGATCACGGGAAGCCATTCCGATATCACATTTTCCGTCAATTGCAGATGTGATACCTGTTGTTGAATCTGTTGTCTGCTGCTCAATTTCTGCATTCGGGTTTACTTTTTTGTAAGCCTCTACCAGTTTCTCCATAACCGGTGATACACTGGAAGAACCATCGATTGTGATTTTTCCGCTTGCTCCTGTAGAGGTAAATGCCTCACCTTCTGCTACGGAAATATATCCGTCATTGGAGATTACTTCCTGGCCATCCGCACTCATGATATAGTTGATAAAGTCCTGTGCCACATCACTTACACTATCTTTTGTAATAATGTTGAACGGTCTGGATACTTTGTAAGATCCGTTCGATACGTTCTCTGTGGTTGCTTCAGCACCGTCGATTTTTACAGCTTTAACTGTATCATTCAAAGAACCGAGGGAGCAGTAACCGATTGCATATTCGTTACCGGCTACCGTAGACATCATAACCTCTGTGTTGTTTGTGATGGTTGCATCTACGGTTGTCATGTCCTCTTTCTCGCCTGCTTCATTTTTCTCTTCAATTCCAAACAGCTCGATGAAAGCACCTCTTGTACCGGAACCATCCTCACGGGATAATACTGTGATATTTCCGGAAAAATCAGATGCGTCTGTCTTTCCTGCATCACTACTCTCTTTTGCTGCGCTTGTTGCATCACCTGCTGCGCTGTTGTCACTGCTGTTTCCACATCCTGTAAGTCCAAGTCCTGCTACTGTTGTTGCGCAAAGTACAAGCGCCATCATTTTTTTTAATTTCATCTTATTCTCTCCTTTTTACAATCATTGTCCTGTCTATCTTATTTTTAATTGTGTTGGCAAGTTATTTCTTGTTTGCCTTACGCGGTATACTTTATCCCGAATCTGTTTTTCATACTATCCGATTCATGCAAAAAAAAAGTAAAGCTTTTGTAAAAAACTTTACTTTCAAAGGGAAATCTCTGCTTTTTCCTGAAAAAAGAAGGCATCATACCGCAAGGATACGACGCCTTCTTCTTTTTGTGGGAGTTTTATTTTATAGAATTATTTCTACTTTTTTAATAATTGTTTTCTATAGTAAAGATTAGAAAACCACTTTTCCTCCGACTACATTCCAGGTTCCATACTCGTTGGATGCCTGTCCTGTGTAACCAAAGTCTACTTTTCCATTGGTTACCTTAAACCAACCATACTCATTTGCTGCAAGTCCTGTATAACCAAAGTCTACTTTTCCTCCAATTACCATGAACCAGCCATTTTCATTAGATGCAAGTCCTGTATAGCCAAAGTCTACTTTTCCTCCGACTACCATGAACCAGCCATTTTCATTAGATGCAAGTCCTGTATAATTAAAGTCTACTTTTCCGTTGGTTACTTTGAACCAGCCGTTCTCGTTTGCTGCAAGTCCTGTGTAATCAAAGTCTACTTTTCCATTAGTTACTTTGAACCAGCCATACTCGTTGCTTGCAAGTCCTGTATAATCAAAGTCTACTTTTCCGTTGGTTACTTTGAACCAGCCATACTCGTTTGCTGCAAGTCCATTGTAACCAGATGCTACGGTACCATTCTGATACAGGTACCAGTTGCCATCTTCTGCCATTGCAAGACCATCGAGTGCCGGGGTTGCACCTTTTGCTCTTACTTTGATGACAACCTGCATCTGATCCATCGGGCCTCCGGTGGAACTCAGAACATATGGGTACTCTGCAAAATCAGTACTTGGATCAATCTGTCCATTTGTCGGTGTAGTAGAAACGATCTCATAACCATCCTGTACATCAACGCTGAACAGTACCGTACCTGATGGGGTATTCAGCGTTGCTACTTTTGCAGCTGCTGAATTGTAGGTACCATCCTCATTTTCCACATAGAATACATATGGGACATTTACGAAAGTCTGTCCTTCTGCCGCAATACCGGTATCCGGAATTACAATATCACTTGCTTCTACTTTGATGGTTACGTTGTTGATGGTGTATGTACCATACTCATATGCTACATCGCCAACTGTCAGGGCTGTTGTATAAACAGTCTCCGGATCTGCTGCTGTGATACAATCTTCTGCTGCCAGATCCAGTGTGTTCAGGTAACTGTCACCGGTAACGGTCCATGTGGAATCTTTGTCAACATCCAGGTTGACCGGGTTATTAATTGTCTTGTGAGCTGTATGAGAGAAGCTTCCGATTGTCATATAATCGCCGGTCGTACCTGTGCCGTCGTCAGCCAGATAGTTTGCATGGTTTCCACTTTCGGATCCTGTGTATGCCTGCAGAACAGTACCGTTCTCTACTACATCTCCTGTCTCCGGATCAATATGTACTGCTACTGAGGAGGATACAGTACCTGTCAGCTGTGCATTTTCCAGAGATACATCCAGTGCCTGTTTGTTGTTGTAGATACTGTTCCAGATATCACCGGTGTACGCACCGTTTTTGAATGTTGCGCTGGAATCATCGATCTCTTTACCTGTCGGGATCGCATCCTCGCCCACATCATTGATGGTGTAGCTTGTTACACCCGGGTTACCTGCATCGTCTGATTCTACCAGCTCTACCAGGATACCATCGTCAGTACGTTTGGAATCGCCGGAGAAATCTACATCTGTATTGTCCACTACAAGGTGGCTGTATCCTTTGTTTGCCTTACCGGATTTAATCTGCATCAGGGCATCTTTGGTATCTACGTCACTGTCTTTCAGTGTCAGAGTACCGCCGCCTGCCTGCTGTGTCATAAATGCGATACGGTCAGAATACATATAGGAATCGTCATAAATTGAACTTGATTCACCGGATGCAAGGATCTGTACATAGTCCGGAGAGTAGAAACGTACATTGCTGTATTTATTCCATACACCGGAATCCGCATAGGTTACATATCCGGAACCGCCCATGGTGTATCCGTAAGTCACACCGTTTACAGTCTGTGTTGCAGTATATTTCTTTGCAGCCTGTGCCACTTCTACTGTACCGATACCAGAAACAGAATTATTTACCTGAAGTGCATATGTACCGGTGTTGTTGTAAGATGTTCCGGAATCTGTGGACAGAGCACCCCATCCTGTGGAGATGATCATACTGTTGTTGTAGATTGCCTGGCCTGCACCAAGTACGTTTGTTGCACGGATGGTTCCCTCCATACCAAGTGCGAATGGTACACGTTTCATCATGGATGGTACCAGTTCGCTATATGTACTATAGTCATCATTTGTCTCCTGGGCATAGATGACAGAGTTATTTACTGTAGTCTTGGAGCTATCTCCAACCCAGATTGCAGTACGAATGGTTCCCGCTGTATTGATATAAGAATCATTAATGGTTACATCTGTATTCTGATCTGCCATGACAGCTGATCCCCATCCGGAAAAATCATCACCACCGTCACCGTTGGCAGTCACATTTGCTTTGTTGATCGCATATTTGGAATTTCCTGTTACATAAATACCATTAAAATGTGCACCGTTTGATTTTACGGTTACATTGTTTGCCTCAGTATCCGAATAATCACCGGAAATCGCATCCAGAACAGACCCGTCCTCTACAATTTTTCCATCATTTACAAGTAATGCCTGTCGGAAGTTGTAGATAGATTTTACTGCATCCGGGCCATTCCATGGTGGAGCACTCGGACCACCGCTTTTGTAAACTTTGGTTTCTGCGATATTATAGCCACCGTCTACATCATAACTGCTTCCTACTGTAAGATCTTCCTGCTGTCCATCTACAACCAGAGTCAGCACTTTTCCATCTTCTGCCGTCTTGGTATAGCTCTTGCCATCCAGTGTATAAGTGACACTGCTGACGGAAGATGCTTTTCCGGTAGATGTTACTGCTCTCTCATCTCCATAGCTGACATCTGTGATCGTCAGTTTGTTTCCTGTTGCTGATACATCCGCTGCAAGCACCGGACTGCACATTGACAATGAAAGAGTTACTGCCCCTGCTACGGCCAAAGACTTCCGTAACAATTTAGAATTTCTGTTCATACGCTCTCCTCTCTTTTCCGAAAAACCTTCCTACATAGTAAATAACTGATAGGAATATTATTGCAAAAAGAGCGCTTTGACAAAAGGAAGTTTTTTTAGAATAAAAGGACGTTTTTTTAGATGTTCTATATCTCCTATATAAAACGGATATTCGCAATCCGCTTTCGCTACTTGCTCATGAACGCAAAAAAAGAGCTATCCGACTTTCTCGTCATCAGATAGCTCTCTCACCTGTTAAATCGAAGTTTCACTATATAACCTCCCTTTCTATATTCTCTTTTTTGTCCCAACTATGGATCTCTGCCTCTCAATGGATTGTTCCTCCTTTAACCGATTTTCTTTTATAATGATAAACTCTGTCAAAAGAGATTATATTTATCTGCTTACTCCATTGGACTGACCTCCTGTTGTTATTTAACGAAAGATGGGATTCAACTTCTCAACTTATATATCGTGTTATAATGTTTTCTGAAGTTGTCTCTCTTCTTTTGTTGTCTTTATTGTATTGCATGTTTGTGCTTTTGTCAATGCTTTTTCTGTATATTTTTTATATTTTTATAAGTTTTCTGTCATTTTGCGTTCGTTTCATCGTTTTGCTCACACATTTTCCATCTGCCTGTAGGAAGCGTTTTCCGGAGGATCTTAATTTCAGGAATCCTGCCCAAACTGCTCTCTGGCACAGACAATATATTCCAACGCATTCTTTCGATTTTCTTCCATTTCTTCCTCTGTCACTGCCCGTCTTATTTTTGCCGGAGAACCAAGTGCCAGCATCCCATCCGGAATCACCGTTCCCTGCGTCACCAGTGCACCGGCTCCGACGATTGCATTTTTTCCGACTTTTGCACCATTTAACACAATCGCCCCCATACCGATCAGTGCACCGTCACCAATCTCACACCCATGAATGATTGCCTTATGTCCGACCGTTACATAACTTCCGATCAGCACCGGAAATCCCGGATCTGCATGCAGCACACAACCGTCCTGAATATTGCTGCCTTCGCCGATCTCAATCCGATCATGATCTCCTCTGACTACGGACTGATACCAGACACTGCTGCCTTCTGCCATGGAAACGTCTCCTATAATATCTGCACTGACAGCCACATAGACATCCGTAAAATTCTTATTCTGAACAGCCTCTGCACATTCTTCCTTTTTTTCCATCATTTCTCTATCCTTCTTTTATTTGAATGCCTCTGATATGCTCTTGCCGATTCCGTCACTGCCAGTCCACCCTCGCTGGTTTCCTTCAGACAAGGCGGAAGCTGATTCCCGATGCGCCGCATACTGTCGATCACATCATCCGGTGCGATGGCACTTCGTATGCCTGCCAATGCCAGCTGGGCAGATGTTACCGCATTCACTGCTCCGCAGGAATTACGTTTGATACATGGTACTTCCACCAGACCAGCTACCGGATCACAGACCAGTCCCAGCATATTTTTCAGAGCCAGTGCCGCCGCATGCATGATCGTCTCTGCATCCCCTCCCTGAAGACTTGTCAGCGCACCTGCTGCCATAGCACTCGCTGATCCGATCTCCGCCTGACATCCACCGGAAGCTCCCGCCAATGATGCATTTTCAGCGATCACAGTTCCAATGCCTGCCGCCACGTACAGCGCTTTTACCAGGTCTTCCTGCGTTGCTGAAAAGTCCTCTTCATAGCTTAATAAAACTGCCGGAAGTACACCGCAGGATCCTGCTGTCGGAGCTGCCACGATCCGCCGCATACAGGCATTTGACTCACCCATTTTAATCGCTTTCTCCATGACTTTTCCGATAAAGTCCCCGCAGATATTTTTTCCCTGTGCATTATACTGCTGCAATTTTGCGCCATCACCGCCTGCCCGTCCGCTGGCGGAACGAAGTGCACCGTTATAGCTCTGATCCGCCTGCTTCATCGCCTGATACATGATGGTCATTTTTTCAAATGATGCCTCGGCACTGCGCTCATTCTCACTCATATCCGCATTACGGACAATCTCCCAAACTTCACGATTCTGTAAAACTGCCTGTTCCTGCAATTCTCTCAGTGTATGATATCCTGCTGTCATATACCTGTACCCCATTTTTCGTTATCTGTTATCTGTTTTACGCCGTAAGTCCCGGGAAATAAGTCACTTTCTGTACGCCTTCTACTCCGGCAAGCCATACAATTCCATCCTCCGGAATCAACTGGTCACACTCAACTACCATCACCGCCTGCTGTCCTTTTGCAGAACGGTACACCTGCATGGTTGCAATATTGACATTCTTCTTAGCTAACATGGAGGTTACCGCCACGATACATCCGGGCTGGTCGATATTATGCACGATCAACGTCGGACATTCTCCGGAAAAACCGGTATTGATACCATCAATTTTATCAATGCTGATCCGTGAACCTCCGATAGAAGAAATCTGAACCTCCGTCTGCTTTCCGCTAATGCCATTCAGACAGATTACTGCCGTATTCGGATGCGCCTCTTCCAGCCTGGCTTCCCCGAATGCTACTTCCATGCCTCGCTGTGCGGCAATCTCATAACTATCCGCAATCTGGTAATCATCTGTCTGCATTCCCAGCAGACCTGCCACAATAGCTTTTCTTGTTCCATGTCCTTCTCCGGTTGCAAGAAAAGAACCATACAGCAGTATCTCTGCTTTCTGAATCGGCTCCCCAAGCAGTTTCCCTGCCACATAGCCCATACGGACTGCCCCTGCTGTATGGGAACTGGAAGGACCTACCATGATCGGTCCAACAATATCAAATAAATCCATATCCGTTATCTCTCCTATTTTCCAAAAAATTATCATCATGCGAAAGAAAACTAGCTTATACAGATTTTTCTCATGCGAATCAGATTAATCTTAACAGAGTTTTACCCCCCCCTATAAATTTTATCCGGAATATTCGTAGCAATATCCTTCAGACACTGCAATAGGACAGGATTAAATACTCCACATTCTCCATTCATGATCATCTGCATAGCTGTCTCATGTGTATAACTTTCCTTATATACACGTTTGCTTACCAATGCATCATATACATCAGCAATGGAAACTACCTGTGCAGAAATAGGGATATCGTCCCCTTTCAAACTGTCCGGATATCCGTTTCCGTCATATCGTTCATGATGCCATCTGCAAATCTCATAAGCCGTCTGAACCAGTGGTTCTTTCTGGTATTCTTCCAGATTTTCCAGAATAGATGCACCAATCAACGTATGTGTTTTCATGACCTCGAACTCTTCTTTGGTTAATTTTCCATTTTTATTTAAAATCTTATCATCAATACCAATTTTTCCTATATCATGCAGCGAAGAAGCCATCACGATCAGATCCTGCTTTACCCAGGAAATGTTATACTGATCCGTCACCTGACGCAGGCGCTCCAGAAGCATTTTTACCAACGCATTTACACGGCTAACATGTAACCCGCTTTCACCATTACGAAATTCAACAATCTGGCTTAAAATAGCCACCATGATTTTTCGACTTTCTTCTTTTGATTTTACCTGTTCTGTCAGAATTGTCGTCAAACGTCTCTGCTTTGCATACAGTTTTATGATATTATTCACACGTCTCTGAACAACTTTGATATCAAATGGGCGGCTGATGTAATCACATACACCCATATTATATGCTTTTCGCATATAATAATCAGAATTCTCACTTGATATCATAATAACCGGAATAAACTCGATCCATTTTTTTCGATTCATCTGCTCCAGCACATCAAAACCATTTATACCGGGCATCACAATGTCCAACAGAAGCAGAGATATCTCTCTTTCGTATTCCTCCAGCATCCGGATACACCGTTCTCCGCTTTCCGCCTCCAGAATATCATAATCTTGATGAAGCATTTCATACAAAATTGCCCTGTTTATTTCAGAATCATCTACAATCAGAATACATTGACGTGAATGCTTTCTGGAATATTGTATCATTTCATCTTTGTCTCCGGAACGTTCCCACTCCGTTACAATTGTATTTTTTGTCTCTTTTGCTTCATACATCAGCTTATCAGCTTTCGGCACCACTTCTTCAACAGCCTGATTTTTGGCCATTACAGCACCAATACTGACAGATAGATATAGATTCTTACTTTCCGGAATCTGTATCATACGAATATGATAAAGAATTTCATTTAGCTTCTGTTCAAACATTTCCTGAGAAATATTGGGAATGACTAAAAAAAATTCATCACCCCCATAACGAATCAATGCATCAGAAGATCGGATAACACTTCGGATCGTAGTTACAACGGCTCGCAGTAAAATATCGCCGACTTCATGTCCATAGGTGTCATTGCTCGTCTTAAAATCATCCAGATCAATCATGGCGATACCGGCAGTCACCACTTTTTTACGGATCCTGTCCTCAAAATATCTGCGATTGTATGCCTGTGACAACGCATCCGTATACAGCATCTTGTAAAACTCTGTCATATTGGTTTTTGCACTTTCTGTCGTTACTTCTCCCAATACTGCATCCGTATCTACACGACGGACATATTCCATAACATATGGAGTATCATCCACTTCTACATATTTCGCAATAATTTCCTTCAGTTCTGTCCCCGCATTTTCATACTTTGTCTTCTGCCCTTTTTCTTTCAGAACTTTTCTCGCAATACACGCCTCTTCAAAGCTTTTTTGTCCCAGGCACGATCTGCATTCACAGCTTGTCTTCCATATGTTCGGCTCTCCACTGTCTCCAGCTTCTACTCCCAAATCCGATGCATTTAATAAACGTACTTCATGAAACAGCTGACGAAAAATTTCCATTTGCTTTCGTGCCTGTTCCATTGTCATTTTTATCTCTGAATCCATGTTATTCCTCTGATTATCTTATTGCCCTAATTCCCTGATTGCCTCTACCGTAATCTGGTATTGCTTCTCGACTTGCGCCAGCACAGCTTCATAGCCCTTCAATTCTCTTCCACGTAAAATCTCCGTCAGCTGTGAGCTTAAATCACACAATTTTGAAAATCCAAGATTTGAACATACCCCCTTTAATGTATGTGCCCCACGAAAAGCCAGCTCAGCATCCTTCTTTTCAATTCCATCTTTTATCATTTGAAAACTGGGATCGTCTAAAAAACGAATTACAAAGCGCTGGATAAAACTTTCATTTCCCAGACGCTGCATTACATCCTCAAAATTTCCTCCCATTTTCCGGTAGCATTCTTTTATATCCATATTGTCCTCCTGGTTGAACTCCATCTAATTCCATATTATCACTATGAAGATAAATACCACGCAGTCTGCGTGGTATTTATGCTCATATATTTATTTCTATTCATACCAACCTGATAATCTGATACATCAGCCATATTTTGATATTGGGATCAAAAGATGCCATACGAATTGTTCCGTACTTTGTACTCCCACAATTCTACCCAATATCGCATATCGTGAAGCTAACGCTCCACTTTTATGCTCATATCGAGGCGGGTCATTAAGCCTAGCATCATATTTTCTTTATATTATAGTAGATAGTTGCTATTATCACAAGTATTAAGTAGCATGGAATAAGTGTTTTTTTATAATTACTGCATTTTTAATCATTAAGTTTTACTTAATATATCACTAAGATACAGTAGCTTTACTTCTTTTATCATATATCATATAATAAGGTCAACAAAGGAACACACGAACAATTCAATTTTTCATCATATAAGGAGGACATAACAATGACAATGAAATTAGTAAAAAGATTATATAACAGAGGACAGAAAATGAGCACAAGACAGGTGTTAGACACAAATGACCTGACACTGAAATTAACAGCTCAGCAGCATGATTTGAAAGAAGTTTGGAGAAAAGACCAGAAAACACTTTTCGGAAAAGCTATGCAGGCAGAATATGATCATGCAAATGGAAATTTACGTCATAGATTCTGCTAATCATCCCATATGAGCAATTATGATATCTTTCTTCCAATACGATACGTTCATCAAAGAAGCTCTTTCTACTTAACATTTTTGTTTTTGGTAGAGAGCTTCTTTGATATTCTCTACGCCTCCAAACTACCGGATTTCCCCGATTTGCTCATTTTCAGCACCATCTTTCTCAAACTATAAATTTCTGAATTTCAGTAAAATCTATTTAAATCTCATTATTTTTATTATTTCGTTTCATTACAAACACACAAAAACGTATCCCTAAATAGCATAAACCAGCACTAAGGAAATACACCATTACCTTTCCTGTCTGTTCCAAATATCTCAGTTCCGGAGCATACTTCACACACCGTATCCAGTCAGACATCCGCTCTGACTTATCCGCAAACCATCCGCTCCAAAATGCAAAATCGGACCATTTTGTAGGAATCATATCTTCCGGTATCTTCACATAAGAATGCAGGAAAATCACCATCAGCAAAACTCCACTTGTGATACAGGTGATTCTGACAATTGTCCCTTTTATATAATCAGGTGCAATTCGATATCCGTCTTTATAATATTGTGCCTGTGCCGTATACTGCACCCGATACCCTTTCCATTCACCCAACAGCAGACGGAGCAGCCATATCCATAGCAAAATACAGAAAACGACACTGAACAGACTGGTTATACTGTTCATAAAGCGAACATCAAATGCAGTTCCTGCAAATCCTGTTTTCCATTCCACCATCTGTTCCAGTACAGACAATGTCATATGATCTGATGTCTCTACTGTCATCCGTTCCAGCCTCGTTGTATGCAGATCTTCCGCCAGAAACACTGCTCCCTGCGTCTTCTGCTCCAGCATGCCCAGCACCTGATAACTGTGTCCATCCATGGTAAACGTAAGACCGGAAGCATCCGATACACCGAACAATTCCTGTGCCGCTTTTTCTCCCAGAAGACAGCCACCTGTGAGTGCCGGATTCAGCATCACAGCCGAAGGAAATAATAACTGACTGTTTCCTTCCACAGCATAGATTTCCACCATACTGCTGCGCCTCAGAACCGGATTTTCCAGCACATGCATTCCTTCCGTTCCCCAGATGGCATAAGAGAGTGGTTCTTCCGCTTCTTCATTTCGCTGCCGCATCTGTTTCGCATCTTCATAGGTATAAAACTGCCGGTCTCTCTGAAATAATGTAACCTGGCTCTGATACAGGAGAAGTTCCTGTTTCTGCTGCACAGCAGCCGCATAACATATGAACCCGCAGGCAACCAGAAATACCATAAGTACAGATGCCGCCTTTTTCTTTTTCCATGTATTCTGCAATACACTGCTCTTAACAAAATGATTCCACCGCTTGTTCATTGCTTCTCCGTTCAAATGTCCTGTCCTGGACCGCAGTACTGCTGTCCGCTGCCCATACGCTTACTCTTCCTCCAACCTGACCCTGCTCCCGTCTGTAATATCCTTATCAGACGATACGATCACGTCTCCGGAAATCATCTCATCTACCGCCACATACTGTTCATTCATATCCAGGACAGTCACCGGCACTTCCTTTGCTGTCAACTCTGTTCCCATCACAGCATCCTCTTTTTCCATCACATAGATAAAATACTGGCTGCTGCCTTTCTGATGCAGACTGGACAGCGGCAGACAACAGTCAAAGGTATCGGACCTGTTATCTACGGTTACGGTTATTTTCGTTCCTACCGGATACAGATCTCCCGGAATATCTGCCGTCAGCCGGCAGCCACCGGACGCATCTGTCTCTGATCCGTCATTTCCAGACACCGTTGCAGATGAAAGTTCATAGTCTTCCTGTATCCCTGACATATTCTTGCCATGTAACGTAATTACACTGTCTCCGGAAATCTCATCCACATATTCCTCCGGAAGTTCTGCCACAAACCGCACCGTTTCCGCTGCATCAGCCAGCATGACCGCGATGCCCTCCGCAGTCTCCGTACCTGCGGTCACATTCAGCTGTCCAACTACACCTGTGTATTCTGCCCGATATACACCACCGTTTTCCGCACAGGCACGCAGGTTTTTTAACTGTTCCTCCAGCGTGTCCGTATCCTGGGACAGATTCAGATCCTCCTTCGTCCGCTGTACTGCATCCGCGGCTGCACTAATCTGTTTCTCCTGTTCCCTCACAACTGCCGCATAGGCGCTTTTTTCCGATTCCACTGCGTTTTCCAGTTCTTTCGCAACCGTCTCATCATAAACGGAAGCAGCTTTTTCGTTCATTGTCCTTTCTTCTGTCGATTCTGCACTGACACCGGCAGTCTTTTTATGTGTATTGATGTAATTCTGATATTCCGCAACTGCCTTTTCATAAGTCTGATATGCACGTGCTTTTTCTTCCTCTGCATTTGCCTTCACATCCTGATAAGCCGCTTCCGCTCTGGAAACCGATAAACGCTCTTTCTCATCTACACGATTCAGTTCTGTCTCAATGGAGGCTATGCTTTCCTGCAACTTCTGCATATCAACAGTAAAGATCACATCACCGGCTTCTACCTGCTGTCCGGGAGACACCTGAACACCAGTCACCATCAACCCTGACGTTACATATTGAAGTACATAATTCTTCGCTTCAACCGATCCGTTTAAGGATATCTCATGTGAGATTTTCTGTCGTGATGCTCTGGTCACAGTTACACGCGCCTTAACTGCCGAAGATGCTGCTCTGGAACATATCGTCAGTACGATCATCAGTCCAAAAAACACAGCTGCAATCTGTACCCATTGTTTTTGTTTCATCTTTTCTGTCCTTTCGCTCATGATTCACTACCACCACCCATTGCCGCAATTCCCTGTTCCAGATATCTGTGCCCACACAGGAACACAAGCAACGGTGGTAACAGCGCAACCAGTGCTGCCACAAACGCAACACCTGCATTCTCCTTCGTGATCGTCGAGATATATAATGACAACGGTTTTAACCGTTCCGTTCTGAGAAATACCGCAGGCTGTTCGATCAGATTCCAGTATTCCAGAAAATCAAGCACAATGACCGACATAATCCCGGGCATCCCCAGTGGAATTCCGATTCGCCAGAAAATCTGCCATTCATTTGCTCCATCCAGCTTGGCTGCCTCGATCACATCCTTTGATAGCTTTGAAAAAAAACGATACATAATGAAAACAGGAAACGTAGAACAGACACCCGGCAGAATCAGTGCCCACAAGGTATCAATCATCCCCATCCTGTTTAAGACCAGATATTCTGACAGCATCAGAATCTGAAACGGAAAAAGCATCAACACGATGTAGAGCGAAAGCAACATCTTTTTCCCCGGAAAATGCCAGCGTGCAAATCCCCAGGCTGCCGGAAGGCTGAGCAGAAGCTGTCCGCCGATTACCCCGCCTGCGATCTTCACCGAATTCCAGAACATGACATAATACCCCGGCTCATCCAAAAGCAGTTCCACGTAATGCCGCAAAGTTGGCTCAAATGGCAGCCATGTCCATTGAATCGTTCCATCTGCGGACCAGAGTGACGCTAAAGAATTTCCCAGTTCCGCTGTACTCTTCAGCGAACCGCCCAGCAGAAAAATCAACGGATATACTGCTGCAAAAGAAAAAACAAACAGCAGAAGAAATATAAAAACCCGTATTGCAATCCGAAACACTTTCATCCTTTTCCCGCTCCTTATGACGTTTCCCTGTCAAATAACTTCTGAAATACCATGATCAGTACAAACAGGACGAGTCCCATCAGCACTGCACCTGCTGCCAGTTTATTGACCGCCAGATCCCGGAACCAGTTATTAAACAGATGCTGCAACAGATAAATATGCTGTTCCGGATAATCCCCGGCAACCAGATAGGCCTCCCGGAATACTTTAAAACCATTGATCAGGGATAATGTCAGAATCAAAAATAACGAGGACCAGAGATTCGGCATGGTAATATGCAAAAAGCACTGTCCTTCCCCGGCTCCATCCACTCTCGCAGCCTCATAAATCTCAGAAGGAATCGTGGCAAGTGCCGCCAGCCATAGAACGATATCATACCCAAGATTTTTCCAGATATAGCTGAATACCAGAATAGCAAAAGAATACCTTGTATTCAGCCAGTTCTGTCCTGCCACACCAAGCAACCCCAGAAAACCACTCAGGAAACCATTTCTGGTAAAAAGCACATTCCATAGCAGTACAATGGAAGCTACCGGCATCGCCATCGGAAGAAGAAACACACTTTTCAACCAGTTTCCAATCACCTTATTCTTCTGTAGATAAATTGCAATCAAAAGTGACAGAAACAGAAGCAGTGGGACACAGACTGCCAGAAACAGAACCGTATTTCCCGCTGCCAGCCGAAAAGATGTATTTTCAACAACTGTTTTATAATTGTCCATCCCGACAAATCTCTGCCCGGTTCCATCCAGAAACGATCTGCGGAGCACATCCAGATAAGGAATCACAAACAGCACCAGTACACCGGTCAGACTTGGCAGTAAAAACAGATATGCGTGCATGGAACCATTCTTTCGGACATTCCTCTTCTTATCATTCATCCTCTTATTCCCCAAGATACAGATCAATCCGGTTGGCTGCCGCAGATACAGCATCATCCAGGCCTGTCGAACCATTCAGATAAGAAGTCAGAGCTTCCCTCACAATATCACGCAGGATCACATCATCCGTAAACACATGATTCATCTGGCGGATCTGCTGTTCCAGTGATGTATTCTCTTCCTCGGATGGTGCATAAATATAAAAACTGTCCATATCGTCTCCCATATACAGTTCACAGATCAGACCATCCTCATCCATATCCATGCCATCGCCCCGGACTGCACTGCGAAATGTATCCAGTGTAACCGGCTCATACCAGTTCATATTCAGCTTCTGGGCCTTATTTTCAAGAGAAAACCGGATAAAATCCTCTACCATATCTGCCTTTGCAGTATTCGCATTCACCGCCAGAATATTGCAGGGCTGATACATCGGATACAATGCATACTCCGCTTCTCCATTGTGTTGCTGTGTCGTAAGTGCACCGAGGTCCGTCACTCCTGCCACCAGTCCTGCGGATACATTTACAGAATCATTATAGTGAATTTCCACTTCACCTGCCTGAATACTGGTTGTCGTGGCATCTTCCGGCAGGTTTTTATCCGAGGTCGTTTCTGCCAGCTTTCCACATAATTCCATGTATTCTTTCAAGGCTTTTTTATTCACCGTCTTATCATGAATCATATTTTCCGCATATATATCATACAAAAACTGCGTGTACTGTGAAAAAGCGTGATAGTCGGCAGTATACTGATAACCGGAAATTCCGGCCTCATTTATATGTTTCAGAATCCACTGACCGGTAACAGACGCAGAACTGATTTCCGGGGAGGAACCAACCGCTCCCTGCACTGCATAAAGCAGAAAATCTGTCGGTACTGCATACAATTTTCCATCTTTTCTGTAGGTCTCTGCTATATTTGTGAAATACGCGTCTTCCGATATATTCAGATCCACTGGAAGCAGGAGCCCCATATCCGTATATTTTTCAACAGACAGGCCATCCATAACGATCAGATCCGGTCCACTGCCGCTCAGCAATTCCGTATTCAACTGTTTGATTGCATCCGTCCTCGTAAGTGCCGCTTCCTCTTCCATTCCGGTCCGGAGTTCCACCTTCAGTTCCGGATGTTCCTGCTGATACAGCATGGCAGTCTGCGTTACCGCAGTATTTTTGGTAAGACTGTAAATCGTAAAGGAAACCGTATTCTGTTCCGGATCCGGCTCGATTCTCCACAGAGTAGTCTCTCCGGTAGTAAGCGTACTCAGATAATAGGTATTCTGTTTTCCCTTACATACCGGGGACATCCCATTGAAACAGGTCTGTCCATGAACCGTAGCAGGAACAGACAATACATTGACGGTTCTTCCATCCCTGTATTCATAAATCGCTTTCGTCGTAACACACATCACCGTGTCACCGAATGCTTTCATCGGTGCAAACACTTCACGATCATTTGCGTTCCACATCTCTTCTACAAATTTCTTCAGCCCGGCTTCCGGTTCCTGTTCCTCTAATGTCTCTTTGTTCAGGCAATATTTAATCTCATTCCCATATACAATAAACTGATCTTTCACTGAGAAAAAGCCTGCAGAGCAATAATCATAAGAAAGCGTTTTTAAAGGCTTCTGCTGCTCTGTATCATACAACACGCATTGTTCTGTACCTGCAACCGATACAACATGGTCATTTACCATACTGATATTCCATGCATATCCACCAATCTTTGTAAACAAATCTCCGACGTTCAGTTCCTCACTTTTCTTCTCCGTCACCCGCATCAGATGACATCCGCCCGCATCGGATTCACTGTTTTCCGGATCTGATACGATCACAAACGCTTCCAGACCATCTGTGCTTTCCTGTAATGTTCCGGCCAGCAGATAGCTGTCTTCCGGGAGGGTATCGGGAAGCTGCATCTCATCCTCCCAGTTTTCTCCCTGATCAGAACTTTTCCATACAAATACCGGTTTTTCTCCGTTCTCCGCCTCACCATCTGTCAGTGCATAAATGTCACCGGTTTCAGACGACAACAGATCATAATAGTAGGAATCCCCGATACTGATGACAGATCCCGAACCGGTACCATTTTCCATCGCAGTCTCATTTTCCACATTTGTGCTTCCATCCTGTGCAGCCTTTTTGTCATTTCCACATCCTGCAAGCAAACATACGGTCATTCCTAGTATTGTTACCATTCCCCATATCTTCTTCATCTTTGTTCCCCCAATTCAATGTGCCGGCATACTTACCTTGCTATCCGGATATCACTCTTCCTCTATCGTCTCCATATCACTCTGCCAGGTAACCCACATGGCCGGTCGGACCGCATTCTGTATGCTGTCCATTTTTGCAAGATCAAGCTGACCATAGGCAGTAATCATTTCAGAATAAGTCTTGAAATCATCATTTTCAACGCATTCCGAATATTCCGGATTACACAGCCACCACCCACAGGTATCTATATCAAATACCTGATACAGTTGTTGTTTCGCATACTCCGTCGGATAGCACAGCAATTCATCATATGCATATTGATGATCATAAAATTCCAATCCAGAATTGATAATCAGATACTCAACCATTTCTGTATAACTCAGCAGAAAAACTTTGTCCTCTGTCTTCCGTTCCAGATGCCAGTAAGGTTTCTCACTTTGCCAGGATACTGATTCATTATTTTCGTCAAATCCTTCCGAAGAGGATACCAGAATATTTTCCTGTTCTTCTTTCGAAAATGTACTGTTATAAAATTCATTATTCAGCCAATTTCGAATCGATGAATTTTCCCAGATAATGCTGCCGCTTCCACTATCATCAAAAGGCAATATATCCAGTCCATATTCACTGAGTAATAAGATTTCTCCATCTTTTTTATCCAATACACGCCACTCAACCGGTTCTCCCTGATAACTGCCATACATGACATGTTCTCCCGGCTCTATCGGAATACTGCTCCCAGCAACCGTATCTGCGTTTTTCCCACATCCTGATAATCCTATGCACAAGCCTGTGATTCCCAGAAAAGCAACGATTCCCAATGTTTTATTTTTCATATTCCTGCAGTTCCCTCACTTCATACATTTACTCAACCTGCTGATTCGCCTCTACCATCTCCATATCACTCTGCCAGGTAACCCACATGGCCGGTCGGACCGCAATAGATTTTGTATTTGCTTTTATATTCTCGCGACTCGTTCCGCTTCCCTGCCCATATGCAGAAACCAGCTCCACACTGTCATCTTCATAAACATGATTACATAACCACCATCCACAAGTTTCTGTTTGGTACCTTGTTTCCAGCTGCTGTTTTGCATATGCAGTCGGATAGCACAATAATTCCTTGTGCGCATAGGGATCACTATAGCATCCCGGATACGGATCTTCCGAAAAATATGCACACAGCTCTGTATTGCTTAACAGAAACACTTTATCCTCTATTTCTCGTTCCAGATATGCATAAGGTTTCCCACCACCTGTTAAATTCATGGATGTATTATATTCTTCAAAGCCTTCTGACTTCGATTCAACAATATTCTCTTTTTCTTTCTCTGAAAATGCACTGTTATAGAAATCATCATTCAGCCATTTCCTTATGGTTGAGTCTTTCCAGTCCACACGACTTTTCCCACTTGTATCAAAAGGCTGCGCATCCAGTCCATATTCACTGAGTAATAAAATTTCTCCATCTTTTTTATCCAATACACGCCACTCAACCGGTTCTCCCTGATAACTGCCATACATGACATGTTCCCCGATTTCTATCGGAACGGTACTCTCAGCAACTGTATCTACGTTTTTCCCACATCCTGATAATCCTATGCACAAACTAATCATTCCCACAACAACAAGCCAGCTATAAGGTTTTCTGCTCATATTCTCGCCACCCCCCCAATTTCCGAACTCCTGCGATATTGCATATATTATAAATCTTAGTCAACCTTTTATCTACATATTATTTTAATTTTTAAGTAAATCTTAAGCATCCTGTTATCTACAAAGCTTTTTACTTTTTTAATAAATCAATGCATAGTTCTCGGTCACACATATGTATTATTTTTTCATTATGTGTAATCACGAGAATTGTTTTTCCTTTCCTGTATTCAAATACAAACTGTAATATTTTTTCTTCCAGATCTCTGTCAATCTGGCTGGTTGCTTCATCAAGAATTAAAATATCCGGTTCTGCCAATAATGCTCTTGCAATTGCAATTCTCTGTCTGTGACCGCCTGACACATTCATTCCATTTTCCGTAAGAATCCAATCATAGCCAAATGGATTATCACGTATAATTTCATCTACACCACAGCCATGTGCTATTCTTTCAAACAATTCATCATTTATTGAATGCGTACAGCCAAATAGCAGTCCTTCACGAATTGTTCCTGATAACAGAACTGGAATTTGTGATACATAAATAATATGCTTTCTAAGACACTCCAACTCTATTTCCGATATTTTTTGTCCACCAATTGTAATAATCCCGGTATCCGGTTCATGCATACCAACAAGAAGTCTTGCCAATGTTGACTTTCCCGATCCGTTTGTTCCTGTTAAAGCAACATGCTCACCTTCATTGACTGAAAATGTTACTTGTTGAAAAACCCATTTTCGATATCCATAGCGAAAAGAAACTCCATCATAATGAATTGTTCCACAAATATCAACAGGCGAAAGTGTTCCTGAATGAAGTTTTTTTTCCGGTGTCGCATTTAATATATCATTTAAGCGATCCATTGCTATGCATGCTTCCTGAAGCTGCGGTTGCAATCCAATCAAATTCTGTACAGGAGAAATAAAATAATTCATCAAACTAGCAAACAAAAACAACGTTCCAAGTGTCATATCTCCATATATTACCCGACTAGTCCCACACCACAAAACCAACACCATTCCTATTCCCTGCACCACTGCTAAAATTTGTCCCTCTGATACAGACAACATATTTCCTTTATAGCATAATGATATATATTGATTCATGCGCTTGACAATATTAGTCCCATATGACTCTTCCTGGGCAAATAACTTTACCATTTCAATTCCATCGATTCCTTCTTTAATACCAGATGTCACTTTTGCATCAGCTTCCATGATATCACGATTCATTTGTTGCATAGGTTTACGATACAATAATACTATTATAAGATAAACCATCAACATTCCCACAATAATAAGGAACAATCTTGTATTGATTCTTATCAAAATGAAAAAACCCGCTATAGCCATAACTGTTTCAAAAGTAATTGTAAGCACACTGCCGGATATTGCATTCCGTACAAAATCCATATCCTGATATCGTCCCATTATATCTCCAGTTTCCCATTGCTGAAAATATGAAAATGGTAAACGTAGCAATTTTGAAACATATTTTTGGGACAGAAATATATCTACCTTTTTTTCGACTGTCGCTAATATTTTTCCTCTGATCATAGCTAAAACAAACTGAAAGAGTATCATAAAGATCATCATTCCAAACAAATATGGCAGATATTGAAGCAAAACTGCAAATTCTTGTAACAAATGTTTTACTCCGGCCATATTTGTATCTATATTTACGAAATAGTTACTTTCATGTAAAATAAACTGATCTATTATTTTTTGGTAAAAATAAGAGTATATTATCGAAATTCCAGCAATCAGAAACGAAATCAATAATATAAAAACAAACTTCCATCTCAAACTAATGAGAATGTCCATATATTGAAATGATTTCTTCTTTTTCTTCCTGATTTCTTTTTCTATATTAACAGAATACAAATTTAAAACATAACCTGTCCATTGACTTTCAAATAGTTCCAGCGAGTATTTTATATGTCCTTTTGCCGGATCAAAAATCCATATTCCTTTATTGGTTACTTTTTTTACAATCACAAAATGTTCCAATCCGTCTATATGCATATGACAAATAGCCGGTAAACATATTTTTCTTTCTAGTATCTCACCAGAAAATTCCTGCCAATTTCCCTGCAATACCTCACATGAAAATCCAACTTTGTTTGCAACTTCCATCAACGCATACATGCTTGTTCCATTTTTATCTATTTTCAAAAGTTCTCGCATATGAAGTAGTGAAATATGTAAACCATATAGATTACAGACAGATGCCATACATGCTGCTGCACAGTCTCTGGTATCGTGTTGCTTTACATAATCATTCCCAAACATTTTCATCTGTATGATCCCCATAAACTTGTGGGTAGCTTTCTTCATTATCTCAAATCATGTACCCGATTATAATATCTCAAACAACAAATATTGCAGTAAGGCTACTGCAATATTTGTTATAAGAGTCAAAAATTTTATTTATTAAACTATAAATGAGCAAATTTGAAAAATTGCACAAAACTACACTGCGAATTTCATAAATGAATCAAAATCATTGCTTTCCTTTGCGCATTGAAAAAGATAACGATACTTTTCCAGCTGAATGGTATCACAGATTTCGTGATATCCAGTTTCAAACGAACAGAACCTACCAGTACCCACTGCACACATGAAATGTGCCAGTGACATAAGTAGCCAGTACCTTTTGATTCCCTGTGCAGAGCGTATCTGATAGCTGTCCAGTGCCAGTTTATCCTTACACTGGCGGAAAAATACTTCAATCGGCCATCGACACACATACCAGGAAAGAATCTCCTGTGTAGACAGGGCTGCGTTTGTACTGATGAAAGCACGCAATGCTTTGGGATTACCAAATGCTTTTTCCGGATAACTCAAAAGAACTACCGCATTTTCTATGCCGTTGAGGTTTCCCTCGTACCGGTACACATAATAGTTTCGTTTTTTGACTGTCACAAGGTCAAATTCACGATGTGTAACAGACAATTCGGCGGCCAGTTCACGAAGTTTCTTTTTCATTCCCGATGGATACAGCAAACGGTTTGTTTTCAAAGCACCGATGGTATGGAACCCTCTCTGTGCAAAGGTATTGATTATCTTTTCAGAAACATACCAGCAGTCGCAAAGAAAATAGGACATTACCGGTGGAACAGGCAGCTCCTTTGCAATGCTTTGTACAATGTCAATCTTGGAAATTGACTTATTGTACATTACAAAAGCATAGTTCAGAACAATGCCATTGCAGGAAAGCATAACAGCAACTGCCTGATGCCCGTAATCCGGTTTTCCCTTTAAATGGGATTGGTGAAAATACGCATCTTCAATCGGATGTAAAGCCTGTGACGAAGGCTTTGTCTTTGAAGCAATCGTATCGTCCACAATACAGAGAACAGGTTTTCCGGTGCGTGCTGCTTCTGAATAAATAATCTCAATGACAGAGCATTTTAACGTATCTGAAAGTAAGGAATCATCCCATTTTCCGGAATTGAGGAAATGGGCAATCGTAGTTCTGTGGCAGGAACTGTTTTTAGCAAAGTCCGTGGTTTTTCCATGATATCCTGAAATGAAAATACTGATTAGGATACTCATAAGATGGTTTATTACTCGGTTCGAATAAAATTTGCATAAGTTTAATTTTTTAAACTGGTTGTATATGAATGAGGAATGATGTATAGTATTTGCGAGAGACACCTTCTTTCGTAAATGTTGCAAATGTTTGTTTTGGCACTTTCATTATACAACACATGGAATCGAGGTGTCTTTCTTTTATGCAAAATCACGAACTTGCTCATTTATAGTTATTAAACTAATTATCCCTTCTATCTAGTTACAACCTTTACTACGACATACATAGACTCTTCCATTTCCACCATATTTTGGATCATATGTTAGTCCACTATACTCATGGCATGTCGTATGGCCTTTCGCAGGACATTTTCTTACCCACCCAGCAACTCCTGGTTTGCTTGCCTCATATTCATTATCAGGTCCATTTCTAGGATATGCCACAACAGTATGTCCCCCACTAATTTCCATACTCATCTGTTTTGATACTTTTTTCATTTGTTTTCCTCCAATAATTTTATAGTATAATGAAATAGATTGCTAAAAAATCATTAATATTATATTTTTCTGTCACCTCTTCTTCAGTCACCATTGGACTCCCCTCCTCCTTCATTTGATGAATCAATCATATCATTGGTTGTTATATACGTCAATATATATTTAGTTTATATAGGTATTGTTTTTTTGTTTTTTTCTATTACTATATAATTGTACAACTAATAGGAAGGAATTAACATATATGACATCAAGGAATACATTTAAAAAAGGTTCCTGCGAACTGTTAGTTCTTCACATACTGAATAACAAAGGGGACTGCTACGGATACGAAATCGGGCAGATCATTCGTGATATCACGAATGAATATCTTTCTTTTCCAGAAGGTTCTATGTATCCTGTTTTATATAAATTAATTGATAAGGGACATATCACTGATTACAAAAAGCAGGTTGGGAAACGGCTGACCCGTGTCTATTATCACATTGAACCATCCGGTCAGAACCGACTCGAAGAATTGACACAGGAATATTTGAAAACCACACAAAGTATCCAGAATATCTTAAATTTTGATTTTAAAACTCAGCAACTGGAGGATGCATGATGAAATATAAAACCTTAACAAAAGGTGGTTCAACTTATTACAGAAAATTAAAAATATTAATTCCGATTAAAGGAAAATATGAAAAGGATTTTTTAAATACTATCTTTCAAAATTTAGAGAGTATTTGCAGTGAGCAGCCAGGAATTACATATAATGAATTATGCACTCGTATCGGCACACCAAAAGATATTATTATCGAATATTATGAAAATGCGGATACGGAATATGTCATTCAGAAATTACATATATCTTCTATCATACGTCGTATTGTTATTTCAATTCTTCTCATTGCTGTAGTTGTTGCTTCTATAGAGCTATATTCATTTCACAAATTATACAAAAGAGCCGAAGACTCCATCGATGGATATGTCATTGAACGTATTCACGACGAAACACCATAATGCTCTTGAGAAGGGATCTTTACTTATAAAGATATTATTTAAATCAATTATAAGTTTTAATCGCTAAACTAAAAAAGAGGGAATCGACATCCTTACAGGTACTTTTTCCTGTAGGATATCGATTCCCTCTTTTATCATTTTTATGCCACATATTGATCGGCAGTAAACTTACAACCCAACCATTTTTTACCGCATATTGGTCAACGGTAAACTTTCAACTCAACCATTTTGAATCTCTCTGCCGATACGGCATGAATAACACTATGAGATATGCATTTAAAAAAAGGAATGCTTTCGCATTCCTTAAAGTGAGCGTGCCGGGGACCTAGACGTCCGGTGGACGTCTGTTTAGGTCCGACCGAAGCGGAGCGGAGACCGAACCTTGGTTCGAACCACGGCACAAAAAAAGAACACTTCCGTGTTCTTTAAAGTGAGCGTGCCGGGGTTCGAACCCGGGACAACTTGATTAAAAGTCAAGTGCTCTACCAACTGAGCTACACACCCATATGAAATTTTGTTTTTAATGCCCAGTTCCGGAATCGAACCAGAGACACGAGGATTTTCAGTCCTCTGCTCTACCAACTGAGCTAACTGGGCATTGAGTTGCGGGAGTAGGATTTGAACCTACGACCTTCGGGTTATGAGCCCGACGAGCTTCCAGACTGCTCCATCCCGCGATATTAGTTAGCGCTTTTATTAAATTGTTAAAGCGAATGGGCGGAGAAGGATTCGAACCTTCGAAGGCATCGCCAGCAGATTTACAGTCTGTCCCCTTTGGCCACTCGGGAATCCACCCATAACATTATTCACAAAAATCAAATTTCTATGCCTAATGTAAAGCCGATGATCGGACTCGAACCGATAACCTGCTGATTACAAATCAGCTGCTCTGCCAATTGAGCCACATCGGCATATTCAATTTTATTAGTTTTAAATGGGACCTACAGGGCTCGAACCTGTGACCCTCTGCTTGTAAGGCAGATGCTCTCCCAGCTGAGCTAAGATCCCATATAAAACGACCCAGACGGGACTCGAACCCGTGACCTCCGCCGTGACAGGGCGGCGCTCTAACCAACTGAGCCACTAGGCCATCAAAGGTATATACCTTCAAAACTTCATACAGAACCGAGTCATTTCAACCTTTTGGTCAAGCCCTCAAACGATTAGTAACAGTCAGCTCCATGTGTTACCACACTTCCACCTCTGCCCTATCTACCTCGTACTCTTCAAGGGTTTTTACTTCTTTAAAAGAATGGGATATCTCATCTTGGGGGGGACTTCACGCTTAGATGCCTTCAGCGTTTATTCCTTCCGGACTTGGCTACCCGGCGATGCCATTGGCATGACAGCCGGTACACCAGTGGTCCGTCCAGCCCGGTCCTCTCGTACTAAGGCCAGCTCCCCTCAGATATCCTACGCCCGCGCCGGATAGGGACCGAACTGTCTCACGACGTTCTGAACCCAGCTCGCGTACCGCTTTAATGGGCGAACAGCCCAACCCTTGGGACCTGCTACAGCCCCAGGATGCGATGAGCCGACATCGAGGTGCCAAACCACTCCGTCGATGTGAACTCTTGGGAGTGATAAGCCTGTTATCCCCAGGGTAGCTTTTATCCGTTGAGCGATGGCAATCCCACTTTATGCCACCGGATCACTAAGTCCTACTTTCGTACCTGCTCCACCCGTCGGTGTCGCAGTCAGCCTCCCTTCTGCCTTTGCACTCTTCTAATGGTTTCCGACCATTATGAGGGAAACTTTGAGCGCCTCCGATACCCTTTCGGAGGCGACCGCCCCAGTCAAACTCCCCGCCTGGCATTGTCCCACCGCCGGATCACGGCGGCTGGTTAGAAACCCGATATTGCAAGGGTGGTATCCCAACAGCGCCTCCCCTGAGACTGGCGTCCCAGGTTCATAAGCTCCCACCTATCCTGTACATGCAATACCAAGCTCCAGTACCAAACTGGAGTAAAGCTCCATGGGGTCTTTCCGTCCTGGCGCGGGTAACCAGCATCTTCACTGGTACTTCAATTTCACCGGGTGCATTGTCGAGACAGCGCTCAAATCATTACGCCTTTCGTGCGGGTCGGAACTTACCCGACAAGGAATTTCGCTACCTTAGGACCGTTATAGTTACGGCCGCCGTTTACTGGGGCTTGGATTCAAAGCTTCGCTTGCGCTAACCTCTCCTCTTAACCTTCCAGCACCGGGCAGGCGTCAGCCCATATACATCACCTTACGGTTTCGCATAGACCTGTGTTTTTGCTAAACAGTTGCTTGAGCCTATTCTCTGCGGCCCACTTGCGTGGGCACCCCTTCTCCCGAAGTTACGGGGTCATTTTGCCGAGTTCCTTGACAATGCTTCTCCCGCCGGCCTTAGGATTCTCTCCTCATCCACCTGTGTCGGTTTACGGTACGGGCGCATGGCAAACAATAGCGGCTTTTCTCGACAGGAGGGGGCACATGCTTCACTACTTTAGTTCGCTCCACATCACGGCTTCGTCTCATGCACAGCGGATTTGCCTGCTGTGCGACTACCTCGCTTGTACCGGACTTTCCATTTCCGGCTCATGTTTCCCTCCCGTGTCCCCACAGTTCTGTTACCATGCGGTACAGGAATATCAACCTGTTGTCCATCGGCTACGCTTTTCAGCCTCACCTTAGGTCCCGACTTTCCCAGGGCAGATCAGCTTTACCCTGGAGACCTTGGATATTCGGCCACAAGGATTCTCACCTTGTTCTCGCTACTCATTCCGGCATTCTCTCTTCTTAGCACTCCACAGCTCCTTACGGTACTGCTTCTTCGCGTTAAGAATGCTCCTCTACCAATGACTACGTCATTCCTGAGCTTCGGTGGCATGTTTTAGCCCCGGACATTTTCGGCGCAGGACCTCTCGACTAGTGAGCTGTTACGCACTCTTTGAATGAATGGCTGCTTCTGAGCCAACATCCTAGTTGTCTTAGAGATCCCACATCCTTTTCCACTTAACATGCACTTTGGGACCTTAGCTGCAGGTCTGGGCTCTTTCCCTTTTGACTATCCAACTTATCTCGTATAGTCTGACTCCCGTTCATCATCTGTATGGCATTCGGAGTTTGATATCCCTTAGTAAGCTTTGACGCCCCCTTGGGAATTCAGTGCTCTACCTCCACCAGACTAAAACGAGGCTAGCCCTAAAGCTATTTCGAGGAGAACCAGCTATCTCCGGGTTCGATTGGAATTTCTCCGCTATCCACACCTCATCGCCACCCTTTTCAACGGATGTGCGTTCGGTCCTCCATTGCCTTTTACGGCAACTTCAACCTGGACATGGATAGGTCACCCGGTTTCGGGTCTGCACACACTGACTCATTCGCCCTGTTAAGGCTTGGTTTCCCTGCGGCTCCGGGACTTTATCCCTTAACCTTGCCAGTATGCACAACTCGCCGGACCGTTCTACAAAAAGTACGCCGTCGGGCATATAAAGCCCTCCGACAGTTTGTAAACACAGGGTTTCAGGTTCTCTTTCACTCCCCTCCCGGGGTCCTTTTCACCTTTCCTTCACAGTACTATGCGCTATCGGTCACTAAGTAGTATTTAGCCTTACGGGGTGGTCCCCGCTCCTTCCATCAAGGTTCCACGTGTCTCGATGTACTCTGGATACTGCCATGCTGAATCACTTTTCGCTTACGGGGCTTTCACCCTCTCTGGCTGGCTTTCCCAAAACCATTCTGCTAAGCTCTTCAGATCAATTATGCAGTCCGAACCCCATGGTGCACGCACCATGGTTTGGGCTCT
>NZ_CP173382.1:2857500-3307500 GCF_045002895.1 Eubacterium ramulus
CATATCCATATTTTCAATCTGATTCGCATTACAGATTTCCGGAATCATCGCAGTGGTATGATAAACAGCTTTGCTGATAGACATCAGGCTGTCCCCTTTTTTCACCGTATAATACCGGGCAGAACTGTCTGCTGTTCCGCCTGATATATCAGCGGCATTTTCGGATGTCAAATTATGACCTCCTGTATTCTGAGAAATATCTGATACCGATGCATCGGCTCCTGCACTCTGAGAAAGATTTGCGGACATATTCTCACCCGCATTTTCTGTCGCATTTCCTGTCTCTGTCGCACTATCACCCGTGCTCTGAGCACCCTGTCCCTTTTCATCACTGCCATTCCCTGCCTCTGTACCTGCAACTGATGCCTGTTCTGTTTCCTCCTGCATTCCTTCAGTGCCCGATGCCTGTCCATTTTCCACAGTACCGGATGCTGTGCCCTGTTCTTCCGCTATCAATTCTGAACTGTCATTGGCAATACCTCCCTTTTGTACATTTCCGGAAAAAGTCTGCAGCGTTTGTTCCAGTGTCTTCAGATTCTGATAATTTCCAATCTGTGAAATACCGGTTGCCGCCACCACTGCAAGAACTGCAATACCCGCCACATATACAAACGGTTGATATTTTTTTCGGGAAGGTTTTTCGTTTAACTTGTTCAGGATCGCCCGATAATTTCGTACCACATCTTCACGAGATGACACTTCACATTCCATTTTATTGCGCACTGGGTCGCTGTGTCGATTCTGTGCCACCAGGTATTCCTGCATTGCGGGATTTTTTTCATAATATACCGCATAGCCGTCCAGCCGCTGCAGTCTGCCCTGCTCCTGTACAAAAAATGTATCTGTACGATTTATCCTGTCCGACAAATACAAGAAACTGGAACCGTGTTCCTGCGTGGCATCAAAAAACTGCTGCATGGATGCTGATACTTCCTGATTACAGCCATCCAGTTCAAAATACCAGCCCAGCAGTTCATACTCAGAAAAATATTCCTTGATGCCCTGATATACGCTCTCCCAAAACAACTGCTGACGTTCCGGCGTAGAAACCGCTGCAAAAGGCTGTTCCTCATATTCACAAACCTGCCCGGCATCTGTGACAACTTCACCGGCCCGTGACACCTCATCTGTAACCCCATCCGGCTGCGCCACCTCTTCTGCAAAATATAATGCTGCATTTTGTATCTCATCAGACATCTGTTTTTCAAAATGCATATTGCTGTCAATGGCATAATTCAATGAAAATTCTACTTGTTGCGCACCGTTGATAAATATGTATTCCTGTCCTGCTCTTGAAAAATGTCTGCCCAGGAGCACTGCCGCCACAAAATCCGGATTTTTCTGTTCTTCCCGCAACGTACGGTGCACATAAGTATATACAAAATCTTCCACATATATTTTATACGTTTCTCCCAGTTTTCCCATCTGACGGATATTTTTCGGCAAAACAAACTCTCTGTCACGCTGATTTTCCATGTTCTATTCCCTCTTTCTACCATTTATACAGTCATAATGTTTTAAATTTCTCGGGGAATTTTACCATGGAAGTATTGTAAAACTTTGCCGCTTTTTGTAAAGAGACAAACTAAAACGAACTCCAACAAGGACATGAAAAATTTTCTGTGTCCGTTGCATCGCTTATCTCCGACCGCTTCCGCGAACTCGGCTGCAAAAACAGCAGCCTCAGACACACTCACGCGGTCGGGCTAAATGCAACAGCCACGACGAAAATTTTACAACGATCCTTTTGTTGGAGTTCGTTTCAGTTTTGTCTCATTTACGTGATGGCACCTCATGCCACGCATGCACACAAGCTGATGACATAATATTCGTTATGCCGCATGCGCAAATTTATATAGAGTAAAGAATGACACTGAAGTTAAAGTCATCTATTAACTATTTTAGATTCTGAGCCAGAGTGAAAAATCTTGTCGAGCGCGAAGCGGCATACTCTAAAAAGAACTGCTACACTGTTGTACTTTATAACATACCTAATTGTAGATCTGCACATGCAACACAACAAAAACTATGCTATCAGCTTATATGCATGTGTGGCACGCAGTGCGTCGTGTGAATGGCTGATTATTTCACTGTGTAAATATAGAAAACGAAGCATCCTGTCAGGGAAAACGACGTGAAACGAGGGTAGTGAGCGTCTAGCGTCCTGACAGGATGCTTCGTTTTTGTATTAAAAATTAAATTTCAGCCAACAACAAGACAAACAAGAATTTAAGACAGGAAGCCTTTTACTTTTTTGTAAATGCTCTCTGCATCCAGTTCGTATTTTTTGATCAGCTCTGCACCAGGACCAGACTCACCAAAGCAGTCATATACACCGATTTTCATTACTTTTGTCGGTGCTTTCTCGCTCAATGCATCACATACAGCGCTTCCAAGTCCACCGATAACGGAATGTTCCTCTACGGTTACGACTTTTCCTGTTTTCTGCGCGGATGCAATAACCAGATCCTCATCCAGCGGTTTGATTGTATGGATATTGATCACTTCTGCATCGATACCGTCTGCTGCCAGCAGTTTCGCTGCTTCTACTGCCTCATTTACACACAGACCGGTTGCGATGATTGTCACATCCTTACCCTCTTTTAATACAACACCCTTACCAAGTTCAAATTTGTAAGTTGCTTCGTCGTTGATCACCGGAACAGCCAGGCGGCCAAATCTTAAGTAAACCGGGCCTTCATACTCGTAAGCGGCACGAACAGCTGCTTTTGCTTCTACATCGTCACATGGGTTGATCACTACCATACCCGGGATCATACGCATCAGGGCGATGTCCTCGTTGCACTGATGCGTTGCACCGTCCTCACCTACGGAAATACCTGCGTGAGTTGCACCGATTTTTACATTTAAGTGTGGATATCCGATGGAGTTACGAACCTGCTCAAATGCACGTCCTGCTGCAAACATTGCGAAAGAACTCATAAACGGAACTTTTCCACAGGTAGCAAGACCTGCTGCGATGCCTGCCATGTTGCCCTCAGCGATACCACAATCAATGTGACGCTCCGGGAATGCTTTCTTGAAAATGGCTGTCTTTGTTGCACCTGCAAGGTCAGCATCCAGAACTACCAGATTCTCATGCTCTTTTCCGAGCTCTACTAATGTATTGCCGTAACTGTCTCTTGTTGCGATTTTCTTTACTTCTGACATAATGCTTCACCTGCTTTCTTTAATTCTTCCATAGCAATGGCAAATTCTTCATCGTTTGGAGCTTTTCCATGCCATCCGGCCTGATTCTCCATGTAAGATACACCTTTACCTTTGATTGTTTTTGCGATAATAGCTGTCGGCATACCTTTTGTCTCACGTGCCTCTTTTAATGCTGCTGCGATCTCATCAAAATCATTTCCGTTAATGTTGATCACATGGAAGTTAAATGCCTCAAATTTCTTGTCAATAGGATAAGGAGAGCATACATCTGCGATATTTCCATCAATCTGAAGCCCATTGTTATCTACAAATAACACAAGGTTATCCAGCTTGCGTGCTCCGGCAAACATAGCTGCCTCCCAGATCTGTCCCTCCTGGATCTCGCCATCACCAGCCAGTGAATATACACGGTAATCTTTACCGTCCATTTTTGCAGCCAGTGCCATACCAACGGCTGCGGAAAATCCCTGTCCAAGAGAACCACTGGACATGTCAATACCAGGAATATGTTTCATGTCAGGATGTCCCTGAAGCATGGAGCCGATGTGGCGCAGTCCTTCCAGCTCTTCTACCGGAAAATATCCTTTCTGTGCAAGTGTCGCATACAGACCCGGTGCTACATGTCCTTTGGAAAGAACAAATCTGTCTCTGTTCGGATCTTTCGGATTTTTTGGATCTACATTCATCTCTACAAAATACAGATAAGTAAAAATCTCTGCTGCGGATAAAGATCCACCCGGATGACCGGATTTTGCGCTGTGTACGCCGGTGATGATTCCTTTGCGCACTTCTACAGCAATTTTTTCAAGTTCTAACTTTGTCATAATGTGCTCCCTTTCTTATTTTGCCCCAACGGATCAGTTTTCTTATATTCTCAGTCTTGTTTCCTGTTATAAAAACAGATACACATTTTTGCTGACTATAATTCTACGCGTCCTTCCAGGGCTCTTAATAATGTAACTTCATCAATATATTCCAGATCACCGCCCACCGGCACACCGCTGGCAATTCGCGATACTTTAATTCCGGTCGGTTTGATCAGTTTGCTGATATACATGGCAGTCGTCTCTCCTTCCAGACTGGAGTTTGTGGCAATGATCACTTCTTTCACATCGCCCTGCAGACGCTGCATCAGTTCTTTCAGGCGGATATCCTCCGGTCCGATTCCAAGCATCGGGGAAATTGCGCCATGCAATACATGATACACACCATCATACTGTCCTGTCTTTTCATAAGCTGCCAGATCCCGGGGAGTTTCTACCACCATAATCGTGGAATGATCCCGTCCGCTGTTGCTGCAGATTGGACACTCCTCTGCATCTGTCAGCGTGTAGCAGGTCTTACAGTAACGGATATTTCTTCTGGCATCCAGAATCGTGTCCGCCAGACGTTCCACCCGCTCTTCCGGCATATTCAAAATATGAAACGCCAGACGCTGTGCGGATTTGCTGCCGATTCCCGGCAGAGAAGACAGTTCTTCAATCAATTTGCTGATCTGTTTACTGTAATAATCCATTAGAACGGAAAGCCTCCGCCCATTCCCATGCCGCCTGTAATCTTGGACATGGACTGCTGAGAAATCTCCTCCATTTTGCGCAGTGCTTCGTTTGTAGCAGCTACGATCAGATCTTCCAGCATTTCAATATCATCTGGATCAACTACTTCTTCTGCCAGTTTTACTTTCACTACTTCTTTTTTACCGGATACAGTCACTTCTACTGCTCCGCCGCCTGCGCTGGCAGATACTTCTTTTTCTTCCAGCTCTTTGGTTGCTTCTTCCATCTGACGCTGCATCTTCTGCGCCTGCTTCATCAGATTATTCATGTTTCCCGGCATTCCCCCCGGAAATCCACCTCTTTTTGCCATGTTGCATCCTCCTGTTATCGCAATTTTATTCGCGGTTATTCGTCTTCCACTTCAATATCCATGTGGACGATCTGTTCCAGATCGATATAATTCTCTTCGAATGGGCGCCCCGAATCATTTGACTGCATGACTACTTCAATCTCCTTACCGATCCGGTTCGAAATCCGCTCTGTGATTTCTGTCCTGCGACGCTCCTCCGACACATAAGTATATGCCAAATCGTCGTCAAACACCAGCATTAATTTATTTTCTCCGCCAAGACTTAAATGAGCACCCCTTAAATACGTAGCAGTCACACCCGGAAGTTCACGCACAATAGAACTCCAGCTTTTTACTACCTGACGGATGTCATCCGGGATTGCCTTCGGCATCTGCACCGGTTCTTTTATTTTCTTCTGTGCCGCCGGCTGACGCCCTCCTGCGGATACGGAATCCGGTGCTGCAGCGACAACCGTTACACCTTCTTCGACCTTTTTCTCCAACTGCGCCACACGGTCTGTCAGAGCATCCGGGGTTGTCTCCATGGACGGACGGCACAGTTTGATCAGTGCGATTTCTATAAGCACACGCTTCTGCGGTGCATATTTGAGCTGTCCGGACAGATCAGAAAAAATGCGGATATAACGCATGATCACATCAGCTTCGATCATGTCTGCCTCTTCTTTTAATAATGCCAGATTTTCACTGGACATGTCCAGTACATCTTCCATCTCATCCGAACTTTTGACCAGGAGAAGGTTGCGCAGGTACCATACAAAGTCTGTCACAAACTGTCCCAATTCCCGTCCCTGCACGATCAGATCCTCCAGAAGCTCGATGGCTGCCACTATATCATTTGCCAGAATAGAACGCAACAGACGGCTGAACACTTCTGTATCCACTGCACCAAGCACTTCCAGCACATGATCGTATGTCAGCGGTTCGCCCAGATAAAATGCAATACACTGATCCAACAGACTCAGGGCATCTCGCATGGAACCGTCTCCGGCTTTCGCCACATAACGGACTGCTTTTTCCTCTGCTTCTACGCCTTCCTGCTCCAGAAGATCCATCAGACGGGCTGAAATCGTCTCGATCGATATCCTGCGAAAATCATATTTCTGACAGCGGGACAAGATAGTAATCGGAATTTTATGGGATTCTGTGGTTGCTAAAATAAAAATAACATAGGATGGCGGTTCTTCCAACGTCTTCAGCAGTGCGTTAAAAGCTCCGATTGAAAGCATATGAACCTCATCGATAATGTATACTTTATACTTCCCCTGCGTCGGTGAATATGAAACTTCTTCCCGGATCTGCCGGATATTTTCCACACCATTATTGGAAGCCGCATCAATCTCAATAACATTCATGGAAGAACCTGCTGCGATAGCCTTGCAGGACTGACACTCCCCACATGGGCTTCCGTCCACCGGATGCTCACAGTTTACAGCTTTCGCAAAAATCTTTGCCACCGTAGTTTTTCCGGTTCCACGAGTGCCGCAAAACAGATAAGCATGTCCGATGCGGTCTGCCTTGATCTGATTTTTCAATGTTGTAACAATATGATCCTGTCCTTTTACATCCTCAAATTCGGACGGACGGTATTTTCGATATAAAGCCGTATAAGACATAGCGGCTCCTTTCTATGCTAACTCTTCAGAGCCAAGCAGATTTCAATCAAAAGTATGAATCATGCTTGCATGAATGAATACTTTTGATTGTAAATCTATTTGGCGAGAAGCCACATCGAGATGAAGCAAAGCGTAATCGAGATGGCTCTGAAGAGTATTATTTCTTTTTTTAATCTCCGAAACAGATACCTACGATTTTTGCTTCTTTGATCAGCTGGCAATCCGGCTGTACCATCTTCAGCTTGCCAGCCACCTCACCCAGAGGTACTTTCTTGGTCTGACCATTAATCATACCAACCATATAACCGTAATCCTCATCCAGAATCAGTTTTGCCGCATGTGCGCCAAGCTGTGTACAAAGTACACGGTCATAGGCACATGGACTTCCACCACGCTGCATATGTCCCGGAACAGTAACACGCACTTCATTTCCGGTGCGCTCCTGGATCTGTGCAGCCACTTCATAGGAAACGGACGGATATTTTGTTTCTTTTTTCTTTGCTTTCAGCTCTTTCTTGGAAAGCTGTGCATCCTCTTTGGAAATCGCGCCTTCTGCAACTGCCAGAATGGTAAATCCTTTTCCATCTTTGCTTCGTTTGTTGATTGCCTCCACTACTTTATCGATATCATATGGGATCTCCGGGATCAGAATGATATCAGCACCGCCTGCCACACCGGCATGAAGCGGAAGCCAGCCAACTTTGTGTCCCATGATTTCAACGATAAATACACGGTTGTGAGAAGCTGCTGTAGTATGGATGCAGTCAATAACTCCTGTCGCAATGTCCAGTGCGCTCTCGAAACCAAAGGTAATATCTGTACCATAAATATCATTATCGATTGTCTTCGGCAAATGAATGATATTCAGCCCTTCCTCCCGAAGCAGATTTGCTGTTTTCTGTGTGCCATTTCCACCAAGGATCACCAGACAGTCAAGATTCAGTTTATGATAGGTATGCTTCATTGCAGCCACTTTATCCAACCCGTTCTCATCAGGTACACGCATATATTTAAACGGCTGACGGGATGTTCCAAGTATTGTTCCGCCTTTTGTCAGAATTCCGGAAAAATCTTTGGATGTCAGCAGACGATAATTCCCATAAATTAATCCTTTGTATCCATCATAAAAACCATAAATCTCCAGTTCATCCAGATTGGCATTTAATCCTTTTACTACTCCGCGCATTGCTGCATTTAAGGCCTGGCAGTCTCCGCCACTTGTCAGCATTCCGATTCTTTTCATCTTTTCCGCTCCTCTCTCAATTCACAGATCATCTGTTTTCCCAGACATGACATCTTTCTTTGCACATCTCTATTATAAAGCAATCTGCGAAAAAAACACATTGTCTGTTCTGAATTTTATCAAAATAGCTACGGGATTACAAGACTAATTGCCCTGTCTGAAAAATTTACGAACCTTTTACAAAGTCTTTTCGGGGATTGACGAACCTTTGAAAAATGTTTATACTAATTAAGTCTTATTTTGGAGAAGTACTCAAGTGGCTGAAGAGTCTGGCTTCGAACACCAGTAGGTCGGTAACACGGCGCGAGGGTTCAAATCCCTCCTTCTCCGCTGAAAAAGGGAATGCAAAAACGATTTTCGTTGTGCATTCCCTTTTTTATTTCAGTCAAACAGATCTTCCACGCCACACCCCAGAACCCGGGACAAATTTACAAGCGTCTGCGCTTCTGCCTTTCGAATATCCTGCTTCCTCTGTTCATACAACTGCACCATGCGCAGAGATGTGCCTGATTTTTCGGCAAGCTCTTTCTGCGTCATACCGCAATTTTTCCTCATTCTCTGCAGGTTACTGATCTGAGCTGATTTTTCTTTCGCGATAATCCCATCTGCTACCGTAACAAATTTTGACAAGTCTGCCTCATGTAAGGTCGGATACATGGACAATATGCGTTGAATCGTCAGTCCATACTGCTGCAAATAGGAAAAACGATGTGCCCGATACCACTGATAATAGGCAAGGCTCCAGCCTGCCCAGTATTCCGGTGATTTATCAATTTCTTCGGAAGGCATCTGCGTCGGTCGGTGATCTTCCGTGCGATAGATTACTTCGATTGCAAGTTCCGGACCGGACAAGCCTGCCACGTATTTCGGGTTTCCCTGCTCAAACTGTTTTGCAACTCCGGAAGTCAAAAATTGCTCATAAAAACGCTCCGGATCATAATGAAGATCTACAAGTCCATAATCAAACATGTTTCCAAGGTTATTCATAGCATCATTCAGATAAGTTTCCGGATAAGCGTGCATCATCGTTTTTCCACTCCTCTCGTAGAATATCAATCAGATAAATCGCATCTGTAGCTCTCTTTTTGCTCCGTTCTGAACAAAACGCTTCCCTTGCGCCCTGATCGCGGTTCATCTTCTTCGGATAATAAGTCTCTTTTTCCGCATAAATAGCTTCCTGAAAAGTAAGATGGTGAAATGCCTTTTTACTTTTTAATACAATCTGTTCCCCTAATTTTCCAAGATACATTGCCTTTTCCAGCTGGGCAAGTGATAATGTATTATTCAAAAAAGCATTGGCAAATGCAAAATAGGAATCATCTGCTCGATAACCAATGATAATATCTTTGTCTTCGTATTCCGGCAAAAAAGTATCTAACATGTATTCTTTTCCTTCTGCTGCCAGATCATTCGATATTTTAAAAACACGGTTTTGCAACAACAATGATAACCAATTTAAAATATGATACCTGTGATCTGACAGATCCAATATAGTAAGTCCGCCAAGATCTAATTGATAACAATTGGCATATCCACTGTTTTCTTCTGTGCATGCCCATTCTTTTGCAAGATCCACATTTTCTGTACAGTAAAAACCCAGACCATAATCATTCCGCACATTTCCCGCTCCATAAACAGGCTGCTGTATTAATTTTTGTGATCCATGATAAATCGTAAGTTTTCCGCCCATACACGCACTCCTTTTTTCTGTCCAAAAACCATATTCAAGTCGAACGCACGTGAGACTTGGTGCGTGATTCTGGTCAGCGAAAGCTGACATATTCTTTTCAGAATCACTGCACTCTACACTTCGTTTCGGTCGGCGCAAAACCATTGTCTCCCAGACAATGTGCGCCCTCGCGGAGCGTTTATCTCAGTCGGAGATTGTACTCCCACTGAGAAAGACTTGTTATTACTCACCACTTGCAGAAGTGGGAGTCTTCTCGACTGAGATAAATAACATTTTTCATAATAATTATATCGTTACAGCGATACCTCTGTCAATAGATGTTATTTTCTCACATCCCGGATCATACTCGCTGCGACCATCACCGCACCGACGATCAGAACCACCAGTCCGATATTTTGTCCACCGAAATCCATCCAGTTATGAAAGTTTACACTTGGTCTAACAACTCTATTGTAAGCAACACTGATCAGCGTGTTGGCAAAAAACATCCATACACCACAAAGTGCAACTGTGATACTGGTTTTCATCAAGCGACTACATCTGATGTATCGGAGCACCACAAAAATTCCCCATGCAAGTATTGAAAAAACGGTCAGAACCCACAAGTTCTGAGCAATAATGACACCTGTCACGCCTTTCACATAAAACAAGCAGCCGAAAAATACCATCAAATAGCTTAACACTGTATCAAGTGCCATACAGATCAGACCTTTGTGGTGCAATATCGGCCAGTCATAATGCCAGCTGCATAAAATAATCGGCAAAAATATACCCAGCAGACCAAAGCTGACGCCAAGCAGTGACATGATCAGCCAGTTACCGCCCAACACAATCCGGCAAACACACAGCATATAAATGATCGATCCATAAAAACACCAGAAACACTTTTCTGCGCGTCTTGTTTTGGTCATCACCGGTACATTGATAAAAGAAAATACCATAGCAAGCCCACCGACTACGATAAAGAACCAAGAGAGGCGGTGCTCCGTCACAAGATTCCCGATAAAGCACGGGATTAAAACTGCCAGATAACAGAGATACGTCACCCATGTATAGCCTTTTAATATCCGCAGATATCCACGGGACTGCTCCTCAATCTCACGCTGATGCATATCATCACTGGCGGTCAGCAGCTCATGCTCTGACACATGTAAGATTTCACACAAACTGGTAACCAGTGTCATATCCGGATAGGACAGACCGCGCTCCCATTTGCTGACGGCTGATTCTGATACAAATAACTGTGTTGCCAGCTCTTTCTGAGAGAGTCCGGCGGCTTTTCGTTTTTCTTTTATATATCTTCCGAAATTTTCTCTTTTTTCCATTTCAGATTTGACTCCTTTCGATATCCCGCAAAGATGCTTTTCCCATTACCCACCTCTTAGCGCTCTATGCACCGGAAACGAGGGGATGTGCAGTGATTCTGAGAAGAATATGTCAGCTTTCGCTGACCAGAATCACGCACCAAATCTCACGTGCGTTCAACTTGAATCTGCCTTTAAAACATTCTTTGCTGATTTTTATTTCAGTTCTGTCCTGCAGGAACAACTACGACATTTCTGTCTGTGCTCCCAGTTATAACAGCAAAGCCCATCCCCGTCAATCTTTTCATGCAAAAAAAGGACTCGACCATTGGTCAAGTCCAGTGTTTCTGCGGGTTTGTGCCACTTCATAGTTTTTTCAAATCCAACTCTATTAAAATGTACCCTATAAATTGGACAGTTTCATTTTTTTAAATACACATCTCAAAAAATGTGCTATCTTGTCTTCATATCCAGACAGACCGTTCCAAAAAGTGGTTCTAAAACAGCCAGAATTTCTTCTCTTTTTTCAAAAACTAATGGCAGCTGCTCCGGTTTTACCTGAAGCTTTGCATAACCTTCCGGATGCCGGACTCTGAAATCAGAAAATCCCATATCCATCAAAGCACTTTCTGCCTGTTCCACCTTCTCCAACTGCTCTGCTGTGATCCGCGTCCCTGTCGGAATGCGGGTAGCCAGACAGGCATATGCCGGTTTCCGTGCAGTAAATAATCCCAGCTGTTCCGATACATCACGCAGCGCCGGCTTTGTAATTCCGCAGATCCGGAGCGGAGATAATACCTTCATCTCCTGCAATGCCTTCATACCAGGTCTGTCATCTGCATCATCAGAAGCATTTGTTCCATCTGCTAGACAGGTAAATCCAAGCTCCAGTGCTTTCTTTTGAATCTCAGAAAAAATCACTTTTTTGCAATAATAGCAGCGATTTGCCGGATTCTGTACGACAGCCTCCTGACTTAGCACATCCCGCTCCAGAATAGTCAGCGGAATCGCATATTCTTTGCAAAAACGAATTGCATCTTCTTTTTCAAATGTCGGCTGAAATGCGGTAGACACATAAATAGCCGTCATTTCTTTCGCATATTTTTTTGCCATATAGCATAAATAGGCCGAATCGGTTCCTCCGGAAAATGCAATAGCAATCTTAGGATACTTGATAAAAAAATCTTTTAATGTCATATAAATCCCTCTTTCACAAGCAACGCAACGCGAATACTAGTACATCGTTTCGTAAATAACTGTACTGGATATTTTTGTTCAAGTCGAACGCACGTGAGACTTGGTGCGTGATTCTGGTCAGCGAAAGCTGACATATTCTTCTCAGAATCACTGCACTCTACACTTCGTTTCGGTCGGCGCAAAACCATTGTCTCCCAGACAATGTGCGCCCTCGCGGAGCGTTTATCTCAGTCGGAGATTGAACTCCCACTGAGATAGATTTGTTATTACTCACCACTTGCAGAAGTGGGAGTCTCAACTCAGACTGAGATGAAACTGGCAACTCACACTGAAAGCTTTCTGCCAAAGCTGATTAAAACTCTTTTCGGCCGCTCTTATCCGGAATTCCCATCTCGATACGATATTTATTGACTGTACGGCGGGACAATTTGATGCCCTTTGCGATCAGCAGATCACTGATCGCCTGATCGCTATATGGTTTTTTCTTATTTTCACTGTCTACAATCTCCCGGATCATTGTTTTCATCTGCTCCGGTGTCTTATCCTCCATTCCATCGGTATTGCTGCTTTTTACTGCAACAGAAGTCAGAAAGTAGTTCAAAGGAAAGACTCCCCAGGAACATTGCAGATATTTTCCGCGCATGGCACGACTGATCGTAGATTCATGAAGATCCAGCTCTTCCGCCAGATCCACCAGCCGCATTGGACGCTTATGTCCCGGTCCTTCCAGGAAAAATTCATGCTGTCTTTCCACCAGAAGATGCATAACTCTGGATAATGTAGAGGAACGCTGTGAAATACAATTAGACACCCACTGCGCCTGCTGCACTTTTTCCTGCAAGTACTTTTTCGCCTCCGCATCCGTAGTACTCTGCATCATTTCCTGATAATAATTGCTGATGGAAAATCCCGGATATTGATACTCATTAATCAGAATCTCGAACTGATTTTCCAATTTTACAACCACCGCATCCGGACTAATGTATCGTAGCTGCTCCCTGTCACTGAAAGAACTTCCCGGCTTCGGATTCAGGCTACGAATCTCCTCACAGGCCTGCTGCACTTCTTCCAGGGAAACCTGCAGTTTCTTTGCAATGTTTGGTAAATGGTTTTTCGCAACTTCTTCCATGTAATGTTCAATGATCTCTACGGTCACGTCAGAATAATTCTTCTTCCTCTGAATCTGAAGCAACAAACATTCCTGAAGATTTCTGGCACCTACGCCCGCCGGATCCAGTTCCTGAATATCCTGCAGCAATTCTTCAACCTTCTCTTCCGAAACATTAAAATGATCTGCAACCTGCGCAAGTTCCCCGGAAAAATAACCACGGGAATCCAGCGAACAGATCAGATATTCCATGATCACACGCTCCAGTTCGGTATAATCTGCCAGCAGAATCTGTGCGTGCAGATATTCCTCCAGATTTTCCTCGGACTGTCTGCTGTCATGCCAGTTTGCTTCCATATTTTCCGCATCGCGCTCCTGCTGATAATATACACGATTCTGCAAGTCTGTAGACTCCAGCCAGTCCAGCTTCCGCTGAAGATCTTCCTGCTGCATATCCGCTTTTGACTGACTGGAATCTGCCAGCTCGATCACCGGATTCTCCAGTGCCAGCTTTTCGATATAGCCTTCCAGTTCCTGCGCGCTCATTTGAAGAATCTCCATGGACTGAACCATATGCTGTGATAAAACCTGTTTCTGGCTGAGCTCCATCTTAAGTTCCATTGCAAATCCTCTCTTCTCTTATGTCGTAATAATATTTGTATCCTTCCCCGCAGGGTATTTTTAATGACCTTATTTTACAATATTTTATAAACAACCGCAATGTTACTGATTTCGAAAAACACGCATTCTTACTCATTCTAAAAAATCGGTTCAAGTCGAACGCACGTGAGACTTGGTGCGTGATTCTGGTCAGCGAAAGCTGACATATTCTTCTCAGAATCACTGCACATTCTCGCGGAGCGTTTATCTCAGTCGGAGATTGAACTCCCACTTAGAAAGATTTGTTATTACTCACCACTTGCAAAAGTGGGAGTCTCAACTCAGACTGAGGTAAAAACAATTATTTCTGATATCCAAGAAATGCTCTTACACAGCTTAACTGTGCAAAATCTTTTGTTCCGAAGCCGTAACCGATCTCTTCTATTTCCATATGCATTTCTTTTGTATAAGTCTCTACAAAATATTTTAGGATAGCTGCCCCCGTCGGTGTCAATAATTCTCCGTCAAAACTGCTGCAGTATACCGGCATCCCCTTAATAATCTCGGCTGTGGCCGGTGCCGGAACAGGAAGGATGCCATGCGCACAGCGAACAGTGCCGTTTCCGACACAGACCGGAGAAGCCTGCACTTCATCTACGCCAAGCAGTTCAAGGGCAAGGCAGCTTCCAACCACGTCGATCAGAGCATCCACGGAACCCACTTCATGAAAATGGATCTGCTCCATATCAGTTTGATGAACTTTATTCTCTGCTGCTGCAATTTCACGGTAAATTTCCTCAGCATCTTTCTTTACGGTATCGCTCATATCCAGCTTTGAAATCTGCTCCAAAATAGCAGCAACACTTGTATGGGAATGATGACCATGTGCATGGCTATGCGCATGGTCATGATCGTGTGTATGTCCTTCCTCATGAGAATGAATATGCATTTCTTCATGAGTATGTACATGTTCTTCAGCATATTCATGTTCATGCTCATGATGATGTTCGTGGTCGTGAGTATGACCGTGTTCTTCTTCATGATGATTATGCTCATGGTGGTGATGTGCTTCTGTCCCTTCTTCGGTACCATTGATCTCCACCTTCATATGAATCCCACCGATTCCCTGTTTGCATATTTCCTGTGGAATCACACACACTTCTTCGCTGATCGCATTTAATTTTTCCAGAAATAGTACTTTCTGTTCTTCTGTGAGCAAACTGTATAATGCACCCATCAGCATATCTCCGGCAGCGCCTGTCTTACATTCCAGATATAATATTTTCTTCACACTAATCTCCTCCGCACTTATTTTACTTTATAAACTTCTGTATTGCATCTCCAAACTCTTTGATCTTGTCTAAATCATCGTCCTCAACAGCTTCTACGATACAGTGATTCAGATGATCCATCAGAATCACTTTTCCTGCATTATTAATGGCAGAGCGAACCGCTGCCAGCTGTATCAAAATTTCTGCACAGTCTTCTTCCCGGTCTACCATTCGCTTTACTGCTTCGAGATGGCCAATAGCTCTTGCCAGACGATTGGAAACTGCTTTAGAATTCGGATGGTGATGTCCATGTCCCTCTGTGTGGTCATGCGTGCCTCCATTTTCCAAAATTTGTGCATGATCATTTTCCTCTGTATGTGAATGTCCATGTGCCAGCCCCAATTCATGTGCCAGTCTGTGCGCCTGTTCTGCCACATCGGCACTCTGCTGTTTTTCCACCATTGACTTTTTTGCCTTTGCCATGTTCCTACCTCTTCATAATTTTGTTTGCCAGACATGCTGCGCCATATCCATTATCAATATTCACTACGCCGATTCCGTTCGCACAGCTGTTCAGCATGGAAAGTAATGCTGCCAGGCCACCAAAACTTGCACCATAACCAACACTGGTCGGCACTGCAATCACCGGCACTTCCACCAGACCGCCAACAACACTTGCCAGCGCACCTTCCATACCGGCAATTACAATGATCACATCTGCACTCCGGATCTGATCGATCTTACCAAACAGGCGATGAATTCCTGCCACACCCACATCGTATACACGGTCTACTTTATCCCCGAAAAACTCAGCTGTCAATGCAGCTTCCTCTGCCACCGGAATGTCGGAGGTTCCAGCTGTCACAACTGCGATCGTCCCTTTTTCCTCCTTTGGCACCGGTATCTTTCCTACCATAATGATTTTGGAAAGTTTTTCATATACTGCTTCCGGTGCAACTTCTTTTACCGCTTCATAAGCTTCCTCTGATGCCCGGGTCACAAGGATCCTTGCATTCTCATGCATCATATGTGTAACGATACCTGCAATCTGCTCCGGTGTCTTACTCTGACCAAAAATAACTTCCGCTTCACCGGTCCGCAGGTTCCTGTGCTGATCAATATTGGCATATCCAATGTCTTCATACGGCAAATGCTTCAAAGATTCTAATGCTGTATCCACATCTATGCTGTTGTCCGAGACCTTTTTTAATATATCTGATAAATATGTTACGTCCATTTTTTTCCTCCAACATCTGTATGATCAGGAATGTTCCGGCATTCTTGCTCCCAGATACGCCTCATGCAATGCATGACATATTCTCCAGCGCATCTCTGCAAGTCTAAATTTTGCAACTCCATAAATCCTGCAAAACATTTTTATGCCGATCATATTTTTCTTATTTTAACAGGATTTATGTGATTTTTCATCTATATTTGTTTCACTTTTTAGATAAATACATTTTTTGCTGCAAATAAAGAGCATCCACTCATGCATTTTTACAATATTTAGAATGTGACAAAAAGAGGACCGCTATTTTGGCATCTGTTCTTATACAAAATGCACAAATAGCAATCCTCTTTGATATGTCTGACCATCTGGCACAGCCGTTCCACATTGTAACGTTTTGCTCCTTATTCATTGCAAGATTTCTATCATTCTTTTCCCATCGCAGATGGAAGGTGTTATAATTTTGCTTCCTGATGGCTGACTCTCACCTGAAGCCAGTGCCCCAGACTGGTAATACACATCAATACGACCACCAGAAAAATTCCCGGAATCAGAACGATCCACCAGGCTCTCGACATCAGTGCTTTTTCTGCCAGAGACAGCATACTGCCCCAGGAAATCACATCCAGCGGCAATCCAATGCCCAGGAAACTCAGCGTCGACTCCGCCACGATCGCGGAGCGGACATTCATTACCACCATAAACATAATTGATGACACAAAATTCGGTGCCAGATGTTTCCATAAAATATGCCAGAAACTTCCTCCCATGCATTTTGCTGCAATCACATATTCACTGCTGCGCAGCTGCCGGACTTCAGTACGGATAATTTTTGCAATTCCAAACCAGCTTGTCAGTCCGATGACAATGGATATCGAGCCGATTGTTGCCTTTCCCATAATGGCCTGCAGGAAAATAATCAGCAGCAGATTCGGGATGCTTAAAATAATCTCCGTAAAACGCATTAGCAACGTATCCACTTTTTCTCCGGCAATTCCACTGATCGCACCATAAACAATGGCAATCACGGTAGAAAGCGCCGTTGATGCCACACCGATCAGCAGAGAGACCCGTCCGCCGTGCCAAATGCAGGAAAAAATATCTCTTCCCAGCGTATCTGTTCCAAACCAGAATTCTGCGTTCGGTGCCTTGGTATAATTCATCAGGTCCAGATAGGATGGATCTTTTTTGCAGATAACATCTGCAAAAACGCAGCCCAGCACGATGACCAGCAATATAACGCACGAAGCAACCGGCATCTTTTTCTTTCCACAGGCTGTATCTCTCTTTCTCTTCATCATAATTATCCCCGTTCACTTCGTACTCTCGGATCAATCCGCTCATTCATGATCTGTCCGACCATGTTGCAAAAGATCACCACTGCACCTGTCAGCAGGCACAGAACCATCAGCATATTGTAATCGCCGTAACGGGCGCTTTCGTAAGACAGCGTTCCGATGCCCGGATAGGAAAATACCGTCTCTACGATATAGGTGCCTCCCAGAATATGCGGAACAGAGATCGCCATCAGACTGATATAAGTCGGCATAATATTGCGCAGGCAGTGGCGGCGCATAATCTGTCCCCGGGACATGCCCTTTGCCTTACAAAGCAGCACATAATCCCGTCTGGTTTCCTCCAGAAGCCGGTTTCGGATCATGTAGGCGTAGTACCAAAGATGCTCCAGTATCACCACCGCCATCGGCATGATCAGATGGCGGATACGGTCTGCCAGATTCGCTTCCTGCCCGATGCTGTAAGCACCACTGCTTGGAAGGATTCTCCAGATCACACTGAAAAGCAAGATAAAAACCAGCGACAGCCAGAATTCCGGGATGCAGCTGGACAAAGTACCAACCTTGCACATCACACGATCAAATACACTGTTTTCTTTTGCTGCGCAGAGAAGTCCAAGAAGCAATGCCCCTGCAAATGTAATGACAAATCCAATTCCGCCAAGGATCACCGTATTTCCGATTCTCCCCCGGATCACCTGCGTGACCGGCTGCCGGTATTTGTAGGAAACACCAAAATCACCCTGCAACGCATTCTGCACCCACCGAAAATACTGCGTCGGAACCGGATCATTCAATCCCAGTTTTTCCCGGGTCGCTTCTTTTTCCTCCACACTCATCTTCTCCACACGCTCTCCATAATAAGATTGCAGCGGATCGGTCGGAGTCAGACGCGAAATCGTAAAAACAAGCACAGAAAGCACCAGCAGACTGCATAAAAATACCACTATTTTTTTCCCAATATAAAAAAACTGCTCTCTGTACTTCATAATTCCTCCATAGTCACGCGACCCGTATCTGCTTATTTGTCCGCCGGCAGACCGGCGTTCACTTGCATATTTCATTATCCGTTCTCTCTCTGCTCCTCCGCCCCGCCATAGCGTTTTCTGCTGCCGGGCAGCATCGGCACAGCCTTCAGCAGTTTTTTCGTATAAGGATGCGTCGGATGATAAAAAATGTCTTCTGTAGTCCCGACTTCCACCAGTTGTCCATGATTCATGACCCCCACCCGGTCGCACAGGAATTCTACCATTGCCAGATCATGTGCGATAAATAAAATCGTAAATCCGTGTTCCTCCCGCAAATGGCGGAACAGATTCACGATCTGCGCCTGAATGGACACATCCAGAGCCGCGACCGGTTCATCCGCCACCAGCAGTTTGGGCTCCATGGACAGCGCTCTTGCAATCGCCACACGCTGCCGCTGACCTCCCGACAGCTGCGCCGGATACTTATCCAGATACATGGATTCCATCCCCACATAACGAAGCTGAAATTCTGCTTCCTTACGTGTGCTCTCCCGCTCCGTTTTCCTGTGGCTGATCCGCAGCGGTTCTGCAATGATGTCAGCCACTTTCATACGCGGATTTAAACTCGATGCAGAATCCTGAAAAATAATCTGCCGCTGCGTCTGCAGCATTTTTCGATGTGACCGGAATTCTTTCTTATTACAGATATTGATCCCGTCAAAAAGGATTTCCCCTCCCGATGGCTGATAAATATTCATCAGACACCTTGCTACCGTAGATTTTCCGGAACCGGATTCTCCCACCAGACCGAAGATCTCACCTTTTTTCATAGTAAATGACACATCATCCACTGCTTTGGCGGGATGATTGCTGCCATGAGCAAACACATGCGTCAGATGTCTGACCTCCACCAGCGTTTCCTCCGATACGCAAAAATCAGGGGAAACCTGCCATTTTGTTTCCCCGTTCTCCTGATTTCGTATGATTGTCTCCTGCCCGCGAAACCTCGGATCCAGTAACCATGTCGCAGCAAAATGTGTATCACTGACCGGAAACATTGGTGGCTGCTCTTCAAAATCAATCGGCAATGCATACGGATTCCGTGCCGCAAAGGCATCCCCCCGGGGTGGATTGATCAGAACCGGTGGCATGCCTGGTATCGTCTTCAGGCTGCATTTCCCCCGGGCCATGGACGGATGCGCCTGCAGCAATCCTCTGGTATACGGATGCCTCGGATCTGAAAAAATCTCATCTTTTGTTCCAATTTCCACAATTTTACCTGCATACATGATCGCAACCCGGTCTGCAATATCTGCCACCACACCCAGATTATGCGACACAAAAATCATAGCCGTATGCAACTGTTTCTGAATCTCTTTCAGCAGTTGCAAAATCTGTGCCTGAATTGTCACATCCAGTGCTGTCGTCGGTTCATCTGCGATCAAAATATTCGGATCCGCAGCCAGTGCAACCGCCAGCACACTCCGCTGTCTCATTCCACCGGAAAACTGGTGTGGAAACCACTCACATCGCTCCTGTACATGATCGATTCCCACCAGTTCCAGCAGTTCTGTCACTCTGCGCCCGATTTCTTCCCGGCTCAGTGTCCGGTTATGCATGCGGATAGCCTCAGCGATCTGCCTGCCGATACGGACCGTCGGATCCAGTGCACTCATCGGATCCTGAAATACCATAGAAAACATGCTTCCCCGCAGTTTCTGCATTTTCTTCTCCGGATATGCCGCAATGTCTTCCCCGTTAACGGCAATACTCCCCTTCTCAATCCATCCATTTTTCGGAAGCAGTTTCATGATACTTTTGCACAGTACACTTTTCCCACAACCGGATTCTCCGACAATTGCCAGAACTTCTCCGCTTTTCAGGGAAAAACTGACGTCCCTGACTGCTTCCATTTTTCCTTCTTCTGCCGCAAAACTCACTGACAGATGTTCTATATTCAAAAGTTCTGACATTGCCATCTCTCCTACTCTATCGTCCAGTCACAGACATTCCAGAAAATGCCCACACCGTGGTGTCCAAGTACCGTATCACTGCTGATTCCTTTGATATGATCATTCACCACATACATGGCATCAATATAGCAGAAAAACGTATATGCCGGTGTCTTCGCCAGTTCATTCTGAAACTGTGCATAATATTCCGCCCGCTCTGACGGGTCATCTGTCTCCCGCGCTTTTGTCAGATATTCATCCACCAGCGGATTGGAATAACCGGAATAATTGGCTCCTTTGTCTGTTCCAAATACCTTATATGTATGGTCATCCGCATCAAACGGTGATCCCCAACCAATGATGCAGCATTCCTGACCGCCCCAGTCAATGCCTTCTGCCGGAACATTTGCTTTTACATCCAGTCCCACTGCCTGTAGCTGCTGTGCCGCGATCTGTGCCATATCGATACGCACCTGATCAGTCGAGGAAGCATTGATGGTAAAACCAATGCGTTCTCCATCTCTGCACCAGTAACCGTCCGCATCTTTCGTGCAGCCTGCCGCCTCAAACACCCGGGCTGCTTTCTCCGGATCATACTCATAATCTTCCACATCTTCATAATTGTAAATATTGCGCTGCAGCGGACCGTATGCTACTTCCCCATGCCCCAGCAGTACTGCGTCTACAATCGCCTGCCGGTCGATCGCATAATTAATACCCGGAATCAGATCCGCATTTTTCTGCCAGTATTCATTTGCAAAATTATACAGAATACCGCGATAATCCGATGTCTTCATATCATATACCGTATAAGTATCACTGTTTGCAAAATTCTGTGCGTCTTTCGGCGTCACCTGTGACAGATTCAGTTCTCCGGACTGGAGCTGCAATGCTTTTGCATTATCATCCGACACAATCTTGAATACAATGTTTTCGATTTTTGCAGGACCTGCAAAATAGTCGTCATTTCTTGTTAAAACAATCGCCTGACCATCATCCCAGTGATCCAGTTTATATGGTCCTGTGCCGACCGGTGCACGGAAAAAATCCGACTCCTGCATATCTTCGCCTTTCAGAAGATGTTTCGGAAGAATCGGCATGGTCATATAATCCAGAAATGCCACATTCGGTGCTTTCAGCCGAAACGCAATGGTGTAATCGTCAATTACTGTAATTTCTTCCACATCTTCATAATCTGGTGCATTTTCTGATTCATTCTCCGGATCCATAATGGTTTCAATCGTGAACTTTACATCTTCTGCGGTAAACGGTTCGCCGTCATGCCACTTTACATTTTCTTCCAGATGAAACGTATAGGTATAAGTCTCTTCATCACAGTCCCAGCTTTTTGCCAGACGCGGAATCACCTGATTATTCCCGTCATGATCGGTCAGTCCGTCAAAGATCAGTGCATTGATTTCTCCATGCTCATCCATGGCCGGATTGATGCGGACATAATCATTCGATCCATACACAATCGTGTTGTCCGTATTCCATTCTGTCTGTGCCGCTTCCGCATTCCCAGACACGCTGTTATCCGTGTTTCCTGCTGTTCCACAAGCTGCCAGTCCCATGATCATGGCTGTCGCCAGCAGAAAACTTAATAGTTTCTTTTTCATAGCTTTCCTCCTGATATGTCTCATGTATGCCCGGAATTCATCGTTATCGCAAGATTCCAAGGTACATTTTCTCTATTTTCACTCACAACACGCACGGCTTCTCTCCGTGCCATTTTACCAAAATGATTTTAGCAAAACAGACAGGCGGTCACAAGCCACCCAGGGGGTTAAAAACCGGAGGTTTTTGCTTGCATACACTTTGGCAGTTCCGTTAAACAGATACGAACAAAAAGGGGATGTGAAAAAACTCGATTGAGTTTTTTCGCATCTCCCTTTTTGTACCTGTTGTGTATAAATGACTGAAATCATGCGCAAAGAAAGCGCACTTTCCCTACCCCATAGAAATTCTTTTTTTTAATCTATGCGGCAGTTCTGTTTCTCATCTTTTTTTCTGATATTTATATAGATTATGGCCTATCGCCACGAGTAAAACTTCCAGTTTGACTGAATGAATACCTCTTCGGACAATTCTCTTGTACCAACGGTCGTTTTTCATAATTCCGAAAGTGCCTTCTGTTTGTATCGAACGGTTCATTCGTAATAACACACCGTGGATACTTTCTAGGTTTTCGATCACTTCCTGATGCATGGAAGTTAATTCCTGATTGATCCGAACGGTTCGATTCTTATCTGTCTTCTTACATTTCTCTGCATATGAACATCCACTACAGTCTTCGCATTCATACAATTCTTCCTTACGTCCGTATTGATTTCCCCTCACATTTTTTCTGTATAAAAAATGGAATGCTTTATCGTTAGGACATCTCATGACACCTTGCTCATCAATTCTGAAGTTAACTGCACGAAATGGATCTTCATGATATTTCTGATCCTTAGTTTCCTTTTTAAACATTGGAAATTTCATATACTTTTCAATTCCGTTCTGTTCACAGAAAATATAATTGTTGTATGAGCCATATCCAGCATCTGCCACAGGATATTTGGGATAGAATCCATAAGTTTGTTTGAAGTGCTCCATCAAAGGAACGAAACAATCCATATCCGAACGATAATGGTTCACGTCAACAACTGCAATATATTCATCTGCTACACCAATCTGTACATTATATGCTGGCAGAAGTTGATCATTGCCCATGTAATCCGTTTTGATACGCATAAAGGTAGCTGAGTTATCTGTTTTAGAGTAACTGTTTCGATTAGGACCACAGATTTCAATTTTTTGTATGTATTCTTGAAGTTTCTGACAGAAAGTAGTCAAGTGTTCATAATGACGCTGTTCTTTGGATTTTCGCTTTCCACTTCCGTAAACAAATGTACTTGTATCCAGTTCCCATAAAAGTACTAGCTGCTCAATGATTTCATTCAGATAATCCGGTACATACTCCGGATTTGTTGTGATCTGCACCCCGCTCCATGCGATTTCTGCATTAATCTCCTCAATCTCCGCAGTGATTTTTTCGTAAAGCTTGTAACGGAACTTTTCGGTAGCCTTCTTCCATACCCAGGTATACTTGTTTGCGTTTGCTTCAAACTTGGAGCCGTCGATGTAGAGATGTTGCAGATCTACATGCTCATCGTTAAAGATAGCATGATTGATGTCGTTGAAAATGTTTTCAATCTTATCTTGAAGTATTTCATTGATGAAATATCCAAAGGTTCTGTATGACGGAGTCTGATGATCCATGAGATACATGAACCTGATATTAACTTTGCAGTTGTCTTCCAGTTCTCTCAGAGAGCAGTAGCCGCTAGTCATAAATCCGAAAAGTACTGTTTTTAACATGTTGACTGGATTATATCTGAGTCGTCCGGTTGTGTACTCCGGAATATCCGTCAGATACTTGTTTAAATCGATTCCTCCCATCAATCTGTCAAATGTTAAAACAGGATCCAGCAGATCCAAACAATCTGAAAGAAACAGTGGTAAATATCCTTGTTTTGAATTACAATAATTATTGTGTAAAGTTTTCATCGCAAGTTAATTTTACCACAAAAATAGGACCTTTCGCATGAACGAATGGTCCTATTTCTTTTAGGGACTTATTTCACAGCCCCTTTCTTATAAGAGCTTTTTATAGAAGAGAAGTAGTTGTCTGCACAACTGCTGTTATAATCTAAATGTCTGCTCATAATTTATTTCTTATTTTTAATCTGGCCATATTTGTAGAGAGCGACCATAGCATTTACGGCTTGTTCAGCAGTCGGATAAGCTGGGATTCCATGATCTCTCAACTTCATGATAGCTTCCTGACATTCTTCACCACCCTGGCATTCCATAATGAACGGTTTTCCAAGATGCTTATATGTCTCGTAAATATCGATAACCAGATTTGTTACAGCCGGAACATCTGTTACTGCTGTCGGACAGATGGATCCAAGTATTCCATGCACATTCGGGTCACGCATTACCTGTGTGAATGCACCTTTATACTGAACAGGTGAAGCTGTTCCGGAAATATCAACAGGATTAAGCGGAGAACCAAACATTGGCATATATGCACGGATTCTTCCAGCTAGATTAGGAGAAATCTCTGCCAGTTCATGCATTGGCATTCCCCGACGTTCAAAGTGATCACAGCTGAGAAGACCTGAACCACCACCGTTGGTAATCATAACGATATTGTCACCCTTTGGTGCCGGTTGCATTCCTAATGCCATGGAAATATCAAGGAATTCCTGCCATGTGGTCGCACGGATAGCTCCAGCCTTTTCAAAAATATCATCATAAAATGCATCATTTGTTCCTTTGTTTTCAGAAGCAGTATGTGCAAATGCTGCTTTTTCACCAATCTTTGAACCACCGACTTTTATTGTTACGATTGGTTTATCAACACTGCGGCAAGCTTCAATAAATGCATCAGGACTATCCAGTCCTTCAATATAAATTGCAAGACATTTACTGTTTTCATCTCTTCCAGCGTAGGATATAAACTCACAGAAATCAACGTCAGCTTTATTTCCAAGTCCTACGAAGAAGCTCATTCCAAAATGATCTTTCTGTGAGGTTCCAAGTGCTGCAAGCAAGTTAGCACCTGACTGAGAAATCATTGCTACAGGACCTTTAATTGGAAGATAAGGGATAAATCCGCAGTTGAAATTAAGGTATGGACTTCCCATTCCTACAAGGTTTGGTCCGATCAGAGGCAGCTCATGATCACGACAATATTGAGTGAGTTCATCCTGCAGTGTTCCACGTCCGATTTCTTTAAATGCACTTGTGGCAATAACAACAATCTTAACTTTCTTTTCAACACAATCTTCCAAAACAGATTTAACAATGTGTGCAGGTACAGCAAGAAAAGCAAGATCGATTTCATCAGGAATATCTTTTACAGTCTTATAAGCTGTAAATCCGGCAACTTTATCTGCTCTTGGATTTACAGGATAAATCTTTCCTTTATATCCCCATGTTAAAAGGCCATCAACAACTTTATAGCCGACCTTTGTGGAATAACGGCTGGCTCCGACTACGGCAATCGTTTTTGGATTTAATGCATATTGAAGTTTATCAACAACATATTCTCTTGGATGTTTTACGATCATATTACTGCACCTCCTCTGAGTCAGTTGAGAAACGACATTTTACGGAACCGGATTCCAGTCTGTTCTGTAAAAAGTCATCCGTCATAACGCATTCTTCCCAATATCCGTTATCATCATCAAGACGGGCTACCCAACGTCTGAACTGTCTCTTTGAATTTGCTACCTTTACTTCTTCAATCTCAGCGTATCCTTCCAACATTCTTCTGATTGCTTCGACGTCATTTACCTCAGTATAAACAGTCAGCATACAATCGTAGAAAGAGTCACCGAACTGAAGAATGTCTACAAATTCTGGCATAAGTGAGAATTCATCTACAATTTTTGCTTTTCTGTAACTTGGAACATTCTGGAACATACGGACCAGATACATATGCATTGATATTCCGAGTGCACGGTAATTAATATAAATCATTGGCAACATAAATTTTCGTTCATCAACACACATTACAATGTCTTTTTTCATCTGCTTGCCATCCAGGCCGGATAACTTCTCCAGCATATCAAAATCAAACATATCTGCGATGGATTTTGTGCTGTTAAGAGCTTCAATAATGGCAAAATCTTTTTTATCTATTTTGTTCTGAACTTTAAGGAATTTCTTTTTCTGTTCTTCCCCAAAAATAAATTTTCTGTATCTGTCTTTCGGAACATCCCATTGATTTACCAATGATTCCCTGACATCTGCTCTGATCGGGCAAAGATGTACATATTCAACCTCCGGTCTGTCTTTCCATGGCTGGATAACATCTGCAAGAAGATTGTCCAGAACTCTCATGTGATTTCCGTTAAAGAAATCGAAATCGCCCTCTGCGAGATATCCTGTACAAATATCATCTTTATTCTGATACCACTTGGCAAATTCAGCTTTTACCTTTGGATCTGTACCGTCTTTTAATTTGACAACCCAATAATAAAGTCCCCAACCATAAACACCAACATTTGGATTCATAACGAACATGATAAGATGTTCATCATACATTCGTTTTAATCGATCCTTGATATCATCTGGTTTGATTCCGGTTTCTTTTTCAATATAATCGATATTCCAGACTTCCGGATAGACTTGATAAAATGACTTCGCGACATTGTATGCTGCAACTTCTGTAGCATCGAGAGAATATGTTCCCGGTTCAGAGTAACCATATCCTCTAGGTGGGAAACAATTTTTTTTCATCCACGCCTGTTGCTGATCCGTTCCTATTGTGTATAATGTTTCTCCCATAGAATACCTACCTCCTTCTATTTTTATATACACGCTTCTTATATACCCAACATAACATAAACAAATCGATAAACCAATCTCTTTCAGATGTGTTTGAACAAAGCTAATCAGATTGTTTAAAATAGCCTAAAATCCGGAAAAAATACTTTATTTTTATGTCAATTTATACTATAATTATATATATTGCGGAGCTTTTAAAAATATATGAAAGAAGAAAAAACAATTTTATTTCAAGACAATTTTATACATAATTCTATTAAAGATGCATTCCTGCAACTCCTTATGAAAAAGGATTATATGCAAATCACTATAACGGATCTTTGCAAATATGCAGGTGTTAGCAGAGGAACATTTTATGCTCATTTTGGTAACATAGGGCAGGTGGTTGATGAATTGTTTTCAGATGCATTATGTGATATTAAAAATATGGCGTTGCTATCAGAAAATGCATCGAATTCAAATTCAAAGAAGGGGCTTTGTTGGGTTCTTCGAAAGAATCCAAAATATCAGCCGCTTTTTTTCTCAGAAGCGTTGTTTCTTCAAGCTGTAAAGCATACTGTTGCGGCACTAAGGCAAGATTTTCTTGATTTAATGAGTGGCAAGACGGAATTGGATGAAGCTTCATTAACAGATTTATTGACAGTTCAAATTATGGGATGTTTGGGGATGTGCAGAAAGCATCTGGGAAAGTCTGATGAGGAATGGTGCAGATTCCAGAGTTGCTTTGATTTCTTCCTTAAAGCAGGTTATCAGGGGATTATTCAAAAATAAGGGGCTGTGAAATAAGTCCCTAAAAGAAATAGGACCATTCGTTCATGCGAAAGGTCCTATTTTTGTGGTAAAATTAACTTGCGATGAAAACTTTACACACAAAAAGGGAGATGCGAAAAAACTCAATCGAGTTTTTTCACATCCCCTTTTTGCTGCGTTACGGTGAACACATTTCATCATTTTGCCTGTTGGCAGTATAGTATATACATTTTTTTTACAATATTTGCATTTTTTTAAGCAGATATTCGTTACTCCAAGTCGAACACACGTGAAACTTGGTGCGTGATTCTCATCAGCGAAAGCTGACATATTCTTCTCAGAATCACTGCACATCTACACTCCATGTCGTACAACTTGCGCTAATGTTTCAGCTGCCAGCGCAAATTCCTCCGGAGTAACATAAGAAAAAGAAAGCCGGAGTGAATTTGTTTTCTCAAATCCATAAATGTCTCCGGGATTCAATAAGATCCGATGCTTTAAAGCTTCCTGAAAAATCATTTCCACAGAAAGTTCTTTCTTAAAAGTCAGCCAGATATAAAATCCTCCTTTTGGTATACGCCAGGTGGCAAGATCTGAAAAATGCTCCTGCAATGCTTTCAATGCACAGTTTCTCCGGTGCAGTAAAATTGCTTTCAGTTCCTGTAAATATTCCCCGTAAAGCCCACTGTTTAAAAATTCTGCAAAAATCCATTGTGAAATTGAACTTGCACCATAATCCATCTGCATTTTCACATCCCCCAGCCGTTGCACAATTGGTTCAGGTGCAACGATCCAGCCAATCCGAAGCCCGGGAGCCAGTGTTTTGGAAGCTGTACCAAGGTAGATGACCATTCCCGACTGATCCAGTTCCTTTAACGTCTTTGGCTGCTCCTGCGCATAACAAAGTTCCAGATATGCTCCATCTTCTATGATTGGAAGCTGACAGGAAACACAGTAATCGATCAATTCCTGCCGCCTTCCCTCCTCCATCGTAATACCGGTTGGATTCTGATTTGTTGGTATCGTATACAAAATACTGGAGTGATGTCCGCTCTGCAGGGACGTTTTATTTTGTAATTTCCAATACTGAATCCCGTATTCATCCATCGGAACCCCGGAAAGGCGCATACCTGCCGACTGAAATACCTGCAGAGACTTCATATAACTTGGTGCTTCTGTATATACCGTAGATCCTGGTTTTAGCAGCGCTACTGATATTAACTGTAATGCCTGCAGCGCCCCTGATGTTACTAAAATATTGGAGGGTGACGTATGTATGCCACAGCACGCCAGGTGCCGCGCTAAAGCTTCCTGCAGTTCCGGCAGGCCCAACGGTCCGAGATATCCAAGCGACTGGATCTGTGGTGTCAGATTTTTCAGTACCTGATTCCACTTATCCTTTGGAAAAATACGCGGATCTAATTCCCCGGTTCCCAGTCGGATAATATTTTCCTCAAATTCCATCCGGTTGATTGTTTGGATGGTTTGGTTGTTCTCCATAAAACTGCCGGAAGTAACATATTTTTCCCATTTCTGAAATTCCGGAAGCATCAGTCCCCAGGTATTATTAATTACCAGCGTTCCGGCACCATGTCCGCTCCGGATAATTCCAAACGCTGTCAGCTCGTCCAAAGCGCTTGTTATCGTACTCCTGTTTACATCAAACTGCTCTGCCAGTGCGCGCTGAGACGGCAAGCGTGTCCCCACCGGCCAGTCACCGCTGGATATTTTCTGATAAATATAATCTACGATCTGCTGATACAAAGGAACCGGATTATTTTTATCCGGCTTCCAATTTATCTGAACAGGTGTTGCCTTTTTCATTGTAAAAATCCCCCTTGGTTGGTATCATTCAGCTTAGTTTGGTTGGTTACATACATCATAAAATCTTCTATCATGATAGTATCATATCAAATGGAGGAAAGGTATATGAATATTTTTTTACAGGGGTTAACTATGGGACTGGCCTATGTGGCTCCCATAGGAATGCAGAACTTATTTGTCATTAATTCTGCATTGACAAACAAGCGAAAGCGGGCACTGCTGACAGCACTGATCGTCATCTTTTTTGATATCACACTGTCACTTGCATGTTTTTTCGGAATCGGAACAATCATGCAGCGATTCAAATGGCTGCAAATGGTGATCTTGTGTGTGGGGAGCCTGATCGTTATTTATATCGGTATCAGCCTGCTGCGTGCAAAGACACAGGATCTGGAAAAGGATCAGCCTACCATGTCCATCAAAAAAACCATCTCATCCGCCTGTGTCGTAACCTGGTTTAATCCACAGGCGATCATCGACGGCACTATGATGCTTGGCGCTTTCCATGTAACATTAGCAGCCGGACAGGAGACACCATTTATCACAGGTGTTGCATGTGCATCCTTTTCCTGGTTCATCGGTCTTACATTTTTGATTTCACTGATTAGCAGTAAATTTAATGCAAAAGTTATGCGATGGATCAATATCGTGTGTGGCGTGATCATTATCGGATACGGATTAAAATTATTTGTGTCCTTTGTGCAGATGCTGCTTTAATTAAATAAAGAAAAAGTGGTATTTTTCCTCGGCAAGCGATTGTTAGCTGCAGAGGTAAAATACCACTTTTTCGTCTTAAATATTAAATTTCAAGCCACAAGGCAAACTTTACTTAGCTGCCAGAGCTTTTTTGATCTCCTCAGTAAGAAGCGGAACGATCTTGTTCAGATCTCCAACGATACCGTAATCAGCTACGTCAAAGATCGGAGCATCTTCGTCTTTGTTTACTGCGATGATCAGGTCAGACTCTTCCATACCGGCTACGTGCTGGATGGCTCCGGAAATACCGATTGCAAAGTAAACCTGCGGACGAACTGTCTTACCTGTCTGTCCTACCTGCAGATCCTGCGGTTTCCAGCCTGCATCTACAACTGCACGGGAGCAGGATACAGTACCGCCAACAACCTCAGCCAGCTCCTCGAGCATTTTGAAGTTCTCCGGTGTTCCAACTCCACGGCCGCCGGATACAAGGATCTTGGCATCCTGGATGTCTACTACGTCAGCTACGTTCTTAACAATGTCAAGAATCTCAACGTATTTATTATCCGGTGTAAAGCCTGGGTTGTACTCAATTACTTCCGGTTTTGCATCAGCGATCGGATCGATCTTCTGCATAACACCCGGACGAACAGTTGCCATCTGCGGACGGTTATCCGGGCAAGCGATTGTTGCGATTGTATTTCCACCGAAAGCAGGACGTGTCATCAGTAACTGATTGTGTTTCTGCTCTTTACCCGGCATTGGGTTCAGTGGGAAATCACCGATCTCAAGTAATGTACAGTCAGCTGTCAGACCTGTCTGGACACGTGCGGATACACGCGGGCCAAGGTCACGGCCGATTGCTGTTGCTCCTACTAACATGATCTCCGGTTTGAACTCATTGATCACAGATGCAAGTGCATGTGTATACGGCTCTGTTCTGTATACCTCAAGTTCTTTGTCATCTACAACGATAACTTTATCTGCACCGTAAGCACCAAGCTGAGCTGCAAGGTCTTTTACGTTATGTCCCAGTAATACTGCTACTACTTTCTCATTTAAATCATTTGCAAGATCTTTTGCTTTTCCGAGTAACTCGAAAGCGATCGGGCTGATCTCATTATCAACCTGCTGAGCGAATACATATACGTCTTTGTACTGCTCAATTAAGGATTGTTCCATTGCTGCCATTGTTATTTCTCCTTTCTCTTACAGTCCGCATACATGTTTCTCTGTCATCTTACCAAGCAGATAAGAAACAGCTTCTTCTGTATCCAGTGTGATTTTCTCTCCAGCACCTTTTCTTACTTTGTCGGATGCTTTTGCGATCTTTGTCGGAGAACCTGCAAGACCCATGTTTCCATCTTCCAGTGTCTTCAGTTCTGCTCTTCCCATTGTTGTGATCTCTGCTTCGCATGCATCAAAGATTCCGCCCGGTGTCATGTATCTCGGGTCATTGATCTCTGCAAGGCATGTGATCAGACAAGGCATCTGAGCTTTTACCACATGATATCTGTCATCATACTGACGCTGTACTTTTACAGCATCTCCCTCGATCTCGATCTTACGTGCGTAAGAGATTACCGGGATATCAAGATGCTCAGAGATCTGTGGTCCAACCTGTGCAGTATCACCATCGATCGCCTGACGGCCTGTGATGATCAGGTCGTAATCGCCCATCTCACGGATTGCTGCTGCGATTGTGGAAGATGTAGCCCATGTATCAGCACCACCAAGGCATCTGTCTGTTACCAGAACTGCATTGTCAGCACCCATTGCTAATGCTTCGCGTAATGTATCGCCAGCTTTCGGAAGTCCCATTGTTAAAACAGTAACTTCTGCGCCATACTGGTCTTTTAATCTTAAAGCAGCCTCAAGACCTGCTTTATCATCCGGGTTCATGATTGTGAGCATTGCTGCTCTGTCAAGAGTTCCGTCCGGATTGAACTTTACTCCACCTGCTGTATCAGGTACCTGTTTAATACAAACAATAATCTTCACGATTGTTTTCCTCCTTACTTAAGTAATGCACCAGAAATAACCATACGCTGAACTTCACTTGTTCCTTCGTAGATCTCTGTGATCTTAGCATCACGCATCATACGCTCAACATCGTACTCTCTGATGTAACCATAACCACCATGTAACTGTACGCATTTTGTTGTAACTTCCATTGCAACTTCTGCTGCGTAAAGCTTTGCCATAGCAGCTTCTACAGAATAAGAAACTTTTGCACCGGCCTGGTACTCATCTTTCTTTAATGCAGCTCTGTATACCATTAACTGAGCAGCTTTTACTTTTGTAGCCATGTCTGCTAACTGGAACTGTGTGTTCTGGAACTGAGCGATGCTTCTGCCGAACTGTTTTCTTTCTTTTACATATGCGATTGTTGTCTCTAATGCACCCTCTGCAAGACCAAGTGCCTGTGCAGCGATACCGATACGTCCGCCATCCAGTGTATGCATAGCGATGTTGAAACCTTTACCCTGTTTTCCAAGAAGGTTCTCTTTCGGGATACGGCAATCTGTGAAGATTAACTCATATGTGGATGAACCACGGATACCCATTTTTTTCTCTTTTACACCAAATGTAAATCCTGGTGTTCCTTTTTCAACGATGAAAGCAGAGATCTCTTTCATTGTTCTGCCACGTTTTTCAATTTTGCCTGTAACAGCGATTACGATATATACGTCAGCTTCTTTACCGTTTGTGATGAAGCATTTGGATCCGTTCAGAACCCACTCATCGCCATCTAAAACAGCTTTTGTCTGCTGACCCTGGGCATCTGTACCTGCCATCGGCTCTGTCAGACCAAAAGCGCCCAGTTTTTTACCGGAAGCAAGGTTCGGAACATATTTCTCTTTCTGCTCTGGTGTACCAAATGTAAGGATCGGATCTACACAAAGGGATGTATGTGCAGATACGATAACACCTGTAGTACCACAAACTTTTGATAACTCCTCTACGCACATAGCGTATGTAAGGATGTCACAACCCTGTCCACCGAGTTCCTTCGGTACAGGAATACCAAGGAAGCCATATTTAGCCATTTTCTCAACGGTTCCAGTTGGGAATTTTTCAGTTTCATCAACTTCCTGAGCAAGTGGTTTTACTTCGTTCTCAGCGAATTCTTTGAAAAGGCTTCTTGCCATTTCGTGTTTCTTACTTAATCCGAAATCCATTTTTTACTTTTCCTCCATAGTTATTATAGTTTCGTGATCGTCTCTTAGAATTACGTCCTGCATTCATGCGGAGCTTTATCATAGTACCCAAACCCCCATTTGAGCTTAAAAAAAGCCCGATGAATCGCTTAGGTTTCCAAGAGGTTACCTAATACATTGCAATAATCGTGCCAACTTTTAAAAGCCTTGATTTATGCGGTTTACGCAAAAACACTGTTTATTTTTTAACACAATCAGCGTTTATACATGTTTAATTTTCCTACACTTTTCTACATTTTATTTGCTTTTTCCACACATATGTGTCATACTGATTCTGAAAAATATGTCATACATTGCATGACTTGCATCTCACAGCAAGAATGCCAATGCATTCTTGAATTTAACCTTTCTCACTACCCAAAAGAGGATTTTAAATGAAACTTTCAAGATTATTATTAGACGCATTGGAAACTTTTCCAAATTTTATCATTATAGATAAAAATGCAACCATTGTTTATCTGAATAAATCCTATGCCAGTCTCCTTGGTATTCCGCGGGAACAAGCTATCGGACAGCCTGTCACCGATGTGATTCCCAAGACCCGTATGGTTGAAGTATTGAAATCCGGCAAACCGGACATCGGACACCTGATGACTCTTTATGATCATTCCCAGAAGAAAAATGTGACAGTTGCCTGCAATCGCATGCCGATTTTTCAAAATGGCCAGGTCATTGGCGCTGCTGCCGTAACAATCATGCAGGATGTCCTTCCCACAGTCACACAACTGAATCGTGAACTTTCTGCTGTCCGCAAAGAAAACGAATTCTACCGGCATGAATTAAATATGTTGCAGAATCATTTTGACAGCCTGAACCGCATCATCGGTCATTCTTCTGCCTTGCTTGAGATCAAACAGATCATTTCGGATTATGCTGCATCAGATCTGCCAATCCTGATCACAGGAGAGACCGGTGTCGGCAAGGAATTATTTGCAAAAGCAATCCATGAAATGAGTCCGCGCAAATTCCATCCTTATATAAAAATCAACTGTGCCGCTATTCCTACCGAACTGCTGGAATCAGAATTATTCGGATACGAACCGGGTGCTTTTTCCGGTGCGTCCAAAAACGGAAAACCCGGTAAATTCGAGTTAGCCAACCACGGTACGATCCTGTTGGATGAAATCGGTGAAATGCCACAGACACTCCAGAGCAAATTGCTGCGCGTCCTTCAGGAACAGGAATTTGAACGAATCGGCGGTATCAATACGATCAAGGTCAATGTAAGAATCATCTGCTGTACAAACCAGGATCTGCAACAGCTGATACAGACAAAACATTTTCGCAGCGACCTTTATTATCGTATCAACACCGTAGAATTAAAAATTCCGCCACTCCGAAACCGAAAAAAAGATATTGCTGAACTGACCGATTATTTTATTCAAAAATATAATGCCGAACATGATACACACGTCATTTCCATTGACACGGATGTTCTGCAACTCTTCCAGACTTACGACTGGCCGGGAAATGTCCGGGAACTGGAGCACATTGTAGAACGCCTGTGCACCATCAACAACAACCGTACCATTACGATGAAAAGCTGTGGTTTCCTGCAGGAGCTGGTTCAGCAGTCTGTTCATGCAAATCCGGATGGTTCCGCTTCTGCTTTGACCCCATCCGGTTTACAGACACCATTGTCGACAGCACCGAATATTTCTGCCGCACAGTCCAAAGTACCGATCAGCACTTCCTCTCAGACCAGTGAACTGTCCTGGAATGATCTGTCCCGTAAGATACAGAATACAGAAAAGGAAGCTATTATTCAGGCACTGTTACAGACTAACGGAAACAAGGCAAAGGCGGCCCGGCTACTGAATATCGACCGGTCATCACTGTATTATAAATTAAAAAAATATAATATTACGGAATAAAGTCAGAAAACGCAAGTAAAGAAAATGTGGTATTTTTCCTAAGCAGGCGATTGTTAGCTGCGAAGGTAAAATACCACATTTTCGTTTCATATATTAAAGTTATTAAAGTAATTTTTATGACACTTTTCCAATACGTTTCAGATAAATCTTTGTCTCACTGACAACCACACCACTCAGTGCCACCAGTGCGATCAGGTTCGGGATCGCCATCAGTCCATTAAAGATATCCGCAATGGTCCATACAGCAGAAACTGTCATGTACGGTCCGATAAATACTGCCAGAATGTATAACCAACGATAACCTTTGACTACTTTCTGATTTCCATTGGATAAATACTCCAGACATTTTTCACTGTAATAATCCCATCCGAGAATCGTCGTAAATGCAAAGAACACCAGACAGATCATCAAAATAAAGGATGAAAACTGTTCCGGGAACGGTAATGTCATCTGGAATGCTTTTGTAGTAACTGCCACACCTTCCAGACCGATATTCCATGTACCTGCAATTACGATAGAAAGACCAGTCATTGTACAGATTACGATTGTATCGATGAATGTTCCCAGCATAGAAATCAGACCCTGCTGTCCCGGAGAATCGGTCAGTGCAGCGGCTGCTGCGATCGGTGCACTACCAAGGCCTGCCTCATTGGAGAAAATACCACGAGCAATACCTTTCTGCATTGCTATCAATACAGCTCCCAGCGCTCCACCTGCTGCTGCCCGCAGACCAAACGCACTCTCAATAATTGTCCTGAACGCTCCCGGAATCTCTCCGAGATGTGTTAACAGAATGATTAATACAACTACTACATATGCAACTGCCATAAACGGTACGACAACCTGTGAAACACTGGAAATACGTTTGATACCACCGATAACTACCAGTGCGACACAGATAGATAACAATACGCCTGCGATTACAACTGTCCAGGAATAATCCATTCCAAACATATGCACAGTCCATGTTTTATCCGGATCAAAAAATGTCTGTACAGCATTTGTGATACCATTGATCTGTGTAAATGTTCCGATACCAAACAAACCTACACAAACACCGAAAAACGCAAAAATCTTTGCCAGCCATCTCCATTTTGTTCCCATACCTTTTTCAATGTAGTAGAACGGGCCACCCACAATATGACCATCCTCTGCAACGGTACGATATTTCACTGCCAGCAGACACTCCGCATATTTGGTAGCCATACCTACAAATGCAGCTACCCACATCCAAAATAACGCACCCGGACCTCCGGCTACCAGCGCGGTTGCAACACCGACGATATTACCGGTACCGATGGTTGCGGACAATGCAGTACATAATGCTGCGAAACTGGATACTTCTCCGCTGTCACCACTTTTTTCATTTACAAAAAGTTCCTTGATTGCACGTGGCAGAAGCCGGATCTGCAGACCTTTGACTCTTATGGTCAAAAATACACCGACTGCCAGAATGAGGACGATCAGGGGAACGCCCCATACAAAACCGTCGATTGATGTAAGAATTTGATTAAATAATTTTGCCATTTTCTTCTCTCCCTTTTATATAAAAAATAAGGCTGATAAACTATCAGCCTCTAAAGAGTAGAACATGCATATATTGTGGTATGCTCTGTCCTTTTGCCTGAGAGATAAGCGGTTATAACCTGAAAGGAGCGATCCATACGATACGCACAGATCATCCGATCACTTAACCGCGACACCTTCGGCGCTTCGCATATGCGAAGACTCTCCAGAGTGAACTTGTCTGCGATGCCAAAAATATGCATCTGATTTCAACAACAAATCCGTATAAGAGCATATCACAGGTTTTTGCAATATGCAAGCTTTTTTCTTTATACAACGTACATTTGTCTTTGCTTGATGAGCATTCGATACATCTTATGCTTTTCAGATCTTATAAACAGGTTCGACTTGAACTTGCATCATGCTTCCTGTCAGTATACAATATCTGTAACTGATAATATCTTCTGGATAAAATAATAAAAAATAGTTATTTATGAGGTGAAACATTATGAAACAAATTACATTAGGATCCACCGGCATCCAGACACCACAAAATGCCTTTGGTGCATTACCAATCCAGCGTGTATCCACGGAAGAAGCAGTCAAAATCCTGCATCGTGCTTACGAAGGCGGCATGACATTTTTTGACACTGCCCGTGCCTACAGCGACAGCGAAGAAAAAATGGGAGAAGCGTTCGGACACATGCGCAATAAAATTTATATTGCCACCAAAACAGCCGCAACGACTCCGGATGAATTCTGGCGTCAGTTAGAAACATCCCTGCACTTACTTCGGACAGACTATCTGGATCTGTACCAGTTCCACTGTGTCAACCAGTGTTACCGCCCGGAAGACGGAACAGGAATGTATGAATGTATGCTGAAAGCAAAAGAACAAGGGATGATCCGCCACATCGGTGTCACTGCACACAAGATCGGTATCGCAGAAGAATGTGTCGCTTCCGGTCTGTACGAAACCATGCAGTTCCCGTTCAGCTATCTTTCCTCTGTACAGGAACTTCATCTGGTAGAAGCCTGTTCCAGACAGAACATGGGATTTATTGCCATGAAAGGACTTGCTGGAGGGCTGATCCACAACTCCAAAGCTGCCATGGCTTACATGACACAGTTTGATAATGTTCTGCCAATCTGGGGAATCCAGAAAATATCCGAACTGGAAGAATGGCTCTCTTATATGGAAAATACCCCTTCCATAGATGAAGAAATTTCTGCTTATATCGAAAAAGAAAAACTGGAACTGACCGGAGATTTCTGCCGTGGCTGCGGTTACTGTATGCCATGTCCTGCTGGCATTATGATCAATCAGTGTGCCCGCATGTCCCTCATGCTGCGCCGCGCACCGAGCGCCGGCTGGCTGACTCCGCAGATGCAGGAAGAAATGAAAAAAATTGAGAACTGTCTGGAATGCGGCCAGTGCATAAAAAAATGTCCATATGAACTGAATACCCCGGAACTTCTGAAGAAAAATTATGAGGATTACAAAAAAGTCCTTGCCGGAGAAGTATCTGTAAATTAGGAAATGAGATTCCGAATGTAAACCGCATTCGGAATCTCGTTTTTTATCTCCGGCAGGATTGCAGAGACATTCTTGAATTTGCGAATGGCACGAGTGAACTATAGCATATAGTTTTTTGCTTTAAAGTTTCGCGCTTTAAAGTGTTGATGTTTTCAGAGATATATGCTATACTTGCCTTTATCATTTACTAATTACAGATATGAAACAAAATCTGAACAGCTGATTTTCCGATGAAATACAAAACCGATTCATTATTTATCTGTAAAACTAAGGGGGACATTATGACAACAATTATTGAACTTGTGTACAACTTTTTATGGGGTGATCTGGTCACGCTTCCATTGCCCGGAGGCGGAACATTAGGTCTTCCGCTTCTCGTTATTTTACTGATTCCAACCGGAATCTATTTTACCATTCGGACAAAATTTCTGCCGATCCGCCTTTTTCCTGATATGGTTCGCGCCTTAAATGAAAAAAAAGACAAACGCGGTGGTCTTTCTTCGTTTCAGACACTGATCGTCTCCACGGCTACCCGCGTTGGCATGGGTAATCTGGTAGGTGTTGTGGCAGCTATCTCAGCCGGAGGTGCCGGTGCTGTATTCTGGATGTGGATCACCGCACTGCTTGGTTCTTCTACTGCTTTTATTGAAGGTACCCTGGCACAGCTCCACAAAGAAAAAGATCCGCTCTATGGTGGATACCATGGCGGACCTGCTTATTATATGCATCATTTTTTTGCAAAAAGAAAAGACGGTACTTATCGCAAATACTCCGTACTTGCTGTACTTTTTGCGATTTCCGGCCTTATCTGCTGGTGCGGCATCAGTCAGGTAATCAGCAATTCTGTTACCTCTGCCTTTGAAAATGCATTTTCCATCCCGCCACTGGCAACGACCATCATCCTTGTTGTTCTTGCTGCAATTATTGTACTTCGGAAAAATGCAACTGTAAAAGTTTTGGACATCATGGTTCCAATCATGGCATGTGCATACTTTATTTTTACTGTCATTATCATTCTTACACATCTCGGACAGATGCCGGACGTTTTTGCACGTATTTTTCAGGAAGCATTCGGTTTCCGCCAGATTGCAGCCGGCGGTTTCGGTGCTGTATTAATGAATGGTGTAAAACGAGGACTGTTTTCCAATGAAGCCGGTTCCGGTTCTGCACCATGTGCGGCAGCTGCTGCAAAAAGCGATGACGCTGTTAAAATTGGTCTGGTACAGTCACTGGGCGTATTTATTGATACCATTGTGATTTGTACCTGTACTGCAATGATCCTGCTTCTCGTACCACAGGAACTCACCAACGGACTTGTCGGCATGGATCTACTGCAGACTGCTATGCAGTACCACCTTGGAACATTTGGAACAATCTTTATTGCAGCTACTCTGGCAATGTTCAGTTTTTCCACCTTCATCGGAATTCTGTTCTATGCCCGCTCCAACGTAGCCTACCTGTTCGGAAATAAATGGTGTTACCAGACTGCCTACAAAATCGTGGCTCTTGTAATGCTCTTCATCGGAGGACTTGCAGCCTACACCACAGTATGGGATCTCGGTGACGTAGGTGTTGGCCTTATGACCATCTTCAATCTGATCGCACTCTACCCGATGGGAGGTCAGGCACTGAACGCCCTGAAAAAAGCAGGAAAATAATGGGAATTTTTTATATAAAGGAACTGTCGGAAAGAATCGAATGCAAACACGAACAATTTTCTATCTTCGCTGCGACGGCTCATTAACTGACACTGCGGCAGTCCGTATTCTGATATAGAAAAAGAGGTTTCAATTTTATCAAAGCGAATGTCTTAGTTCGCGTGATACAATTGAAACCTCTTTTTCTTTCACGGCCTAAATCCCTGCCGCTTCACAACTTAAATTTCCGCCGCTCAAAAAGTCCAAAACCCTATTTCGCATTGGCCGGCTCTACATTAATGCTCTTTCCTTTGATCTTGGCATTTTTCATTGCTTTCAATACAGCCGCTCCATACTCTCTCGGAACTTCCACAAATGTATAGCTGTCAAACATATCAATAGCTCCTACCAGATCACCCGGCATTCCGGACTCTCCGGCAACTGCTCCGAGGATATCTCCCGGACGCACGCGCTGTTTTTTACCAATGTTGATAAAGAGACGAACCATGCCATCTTCTGCACCGGTATCAGAGAAATCGAAATTATCCTGTTTCACACCTTCGCGCTCTGCTTTTCCAAGTGCCTGATATAAAAAGGCTGCTGCCAAATCCATTGCCGTATAATCACCGTTATTGATCTGAGATTCAATCATATTTACCATCTTAGTCAGATCTTCATTTTCGATGATCTGGTCTAACTGATCCATGATTTTTTCGCATTTGGCTTCCTCTACGTCACGCATGGACGGAATCGGCTGTGCATAGATCTTGGTCTTGCAATAACGCATGATCTCTTTTAACTTGTAAACTTCTTTTCCTTTTACAAAAGAAAATGCTCTACCCGTTCTGCCTGCGCGGCCGGTACGACCGATACGATGAACATAGTACTCATCATCCTGCGGCAGATCGTAGTTAAATACTGCCTCCACGTCATCGACATCGATACCGCGGGCAGCCACATCTGTTGCCACCAGAATCTCTGTCTTGCCATTACGGAAGTTACGCATTACGCGGTCACGCTGCTGCTGTTTCATATCACCATGCAGACCTTCTGCAAAATAACCGCGGTTCTGCAGTTCGTTTGCCAGTTCATCTACCATGTGTTTTGTATTACAGAATACAAGGGAAAGCTTCGGATCATAAACATCCAGAAGTCTTGTTAAAATATCCAGTTTGTCTTTTCTTCTGACATCATAATAATACTGCTCAATATTTTTCACCGTCAGCTCTTTTTTTACAACTTTGATGGTCAGCGCATCTTTCTGATACTGTTTTGTGATCTCCATAATCTCTTTCGGCATCGTTGCGGAAAAAAGAACGGTCTGACGATCTTCCGGAAGATATTTTAATACTTCTTCGATATCCTCACGGAATCCCATATTCAGCATTTCATCTGCTTCATCCAGAATGATCGTATGGATAAAATCACAGCGGATGGTCTTTCTTCTTAAATGATCCATCACACGGCCCGGAGTACCAACAATAATCTGTACACCGCCTTTTAAAGAACGGATCTGTTTTCCAATCTCCTGTCCGCCGTAGATTGGAAGAATCTTAATACCATGCATGTATTTTGCCAGGTTGTGTAACTCATTAGATACCTGGATTGCAAGCTCGCGGGTCGGGCATAAGATCAGTGCCTGTGTCTTCTTCAGTTTCGGATCCACTTTGTGAAGCAACGGAATACCGAAGGATGCAGTTTTTCCGGTTCCTGTCTGTGCCTGTCCGATGACATCTCTGCCGCTCATAACAGCTGGAATAGACTGTGCCTGAATCGGAGTCGCCTCCTCAAATCCCATTTCTTTGATAGCCCGCAGAATCTGCGGATTTAAATTTAAGTCTTCAAATAAAACTGTACTCATATAGTTCCTTTCCAAATAAAAAGTTGTTATTCAGAGTTTTCTATATTATTCATCTCAGAATCATTGAGCATCTACACTTTTAAAATACTTTCCAATCAAGAATACCCTCTGAATAGATTTGCAGAAAAAAAGTGTGCTTTGCACACTGAATTCAATGATAACAAAGCACACTTTAAAAGTCAATGCGGAGATTTCTAAAAAACATGTATTTACATTTTTATGAGGGAATTATTCCTATGCAATTACACTTTTATGAGGGAATCGTCGTTTCAATCTTCTTTTTCCATACACCGCTCAGATATCGCAAACCGCCCAGACCTGCTGCGCACCACCAGGTGATTGGAGATACCCACCAGAGCCCCCAATATCCCCACAGACAGGAAAACAAAAATGCAAAACCAATACGAGTAATGACCTCACTGATGCCCATCCAGATGGTGATTTTTACGTCTCCTACTGCACGAAGCATGTTATGAAACAGATTTAATGTTCCGACACCGATCAAAAACGGTGCAAAGATATGCATATACTCTACACCATAGCCAATCGCTTCCTGACTGTCAGTAAACATCCGCATGATCGCTGGTGCCAGCAGGAAGATCAACGGTGATACAACCGCATATCCAATGGCATTCAACAAAAACGTAGTGCGAAATCCGGCTTTGATCCGCTCGATGTTCTTCGCTCCCGTATTTTGTCCGGTAAAGGTTCCCAGTGCCGTTCCGAGAGCATCGCCCACCTGCATTCCAAGCCCTTCCACTTTGATGCATACACCATACGCTACAACCAATGTCGTTCCATATGTATTTACCACTGCCTGTAATGTCATATCTGAAATAGAAATAATACTCATCTGCAACGCTGCCGGCAGACCATACACCAGCATTTGTTTTCCGATATAAGTATCCAGTTTCAGTTTATCTCTGCGAATCCGCAGCATCGGCAAAATCTTCCATGCATAAAGCAGGCAGGCCACGCCGGATATGATCTGCGCCAGTACAGTTGCAAATGCAGCACCGCCAACTCCCATAGGGATCACAGCCACAAATAAAATATCAAATACAATATTCAACAAACTGGAGATACCAAGAAAAATCAGCGGAACCACGGAATTACCCAGTGAGCGTAAAACGGCAGAAATCCAGTTGTACAACATCGTTCCGACAGAACCGGCGCAAATGATCCGCAAATACAAAACAGCCGCGTCCAGCACCTCTGCTGGAGTCTGCAGCACGATCAGTAACGGTCTTGTCATAAGCAGTCCGATCACTGTTACAAGTATCGTCATGCCAAGTGCAATAAATATAGATGAAAAAAATGTCTTTACTACTTTATCCTCTTCCTTTGCACCATAGTACTGTGACATAACAACCGTTACACCCGTCGTCAGACCGATGATCAACGAAAATACCAGATACATACCGACGCCTGCCACACTGACCGCTGCCAGCGCATTATCCCCTAAAAAATGCCCCACAATATACGAATCGGCAAAATTATAGATTCTCTGAAAAACCAGCCCCAGCAACACAGGCATCGCAAATCTCAAAATCTGCGGTGCGATACGTCCGGAAGTCATATCCACCATTACTTCTTTTTTCATAATGTAAAATCCCCATTTCTCTGTCCTTTTCTTTCCTGTGCTTATTATAGCGTATTTACTTCCGAAAAAAAACCTCGAAGTTTCATGCGATTTACATAAAACTTCGAGATTTTTAAACATACAGAAGAACCAGACAGATGCCACATCACCTGTTTTGACCGTATTATTAATCTGTGTCTTGGCTTCCTTATCTACATCTAATGACGATATTTATTTGCTTCTTTCAGACGTGCCATCGCTCTTGCCAGCGATGCGGTATTACGATAATATTCCATCCGGCTCTTATGCTGCAGTAACCGTTCTTCTGCACGCTCTTTTGCCTCTTTCGCACGACGTATATCGATTTCCTCCGGGCGTTCGATCGTATCCACCAGAATTTCCACCTGATTATCAGAAGTAACTTCTGCAAAGCCACTTCCGCAAACTGCCGGAATCACTTCACCTTTCGGTGTTCCGATACGGACCTCACCCGTCTTCAATGCAACGACACATTCCTCATGATTTGTCAGGATCTGAACTTCCCCGTCAATTGCAGGTAATACAACAGATGCTGCCTCGTCATCATAAAAGATCTTATCATATGCAATAATTTTTAAATGAAATGTACTCATAGTCACACCTCACTAATGATTGCCGTTCTTTGCTTTTTCAATGACATCGTCAATGGTTCCCACATTGAAAAATGCCCATTCCGGATACTCATCCATCTCACCGTCAATAATTTTTTTGAAACCTTTGACGGTCTCTTCCAACGGTACATATTTACCGGGAATTCCGGTAAATGTCTCAGCCACATGGAACGGCTGTGACAGGAAACGTTGGATTTTTCTTGCACGGTATACCGTTGTCTTATCCTCTTCGGAAAGTTCTTCCATACCAAGGATAGCAATGATATCCTGCAGTTCTTTGTAACTTTGCAGGATTTCCTGTACACGACGTGCAACCTCATAATGCTCTTCACCGACGATATCCGGCTCCAGAATACGTGAATTCGACTCCAGCGGATCAACGGCCGGATAAATACCCTGTTCAACGATCTTTCTGGAAAGTACCGTTGTTGCATCCAGATGTGCGAATGTGGTTGCCGGAGCCGGGTCAGTTAAGTCATCCGCCGGTACATAAATTGCCTGTACCGAGGTAACGGAACCTTCTTTTGTGGAAGCAATACGCTCCTGCAATTCACCGACTTCATTTGCCAGAGTCGGCTGATAACCTACCGCAGAAGGCATACGTCCAAGCAATGCGGAAACCTCTGAACCAGCCTGTACATAACGGAAAATGTTATCGATAAATAACAGTACATCCTGGTGTTCTTTGTCACGGAAATACTCTGCCATAGTCAGACCGGTCTCAGCTACACGCATACGAGCTCCTGGTGGCTCATTCATCTGTCCGAACACTAAGGCTGTTTTTTCCAGAACGCCGGATTCTTTCATCTCTGTCCACAGATCATTACCCTCACGGGAACGCTCTCCGACACCGGTGAAAATAGAATATCCACCGTGCTCTGTTGCAATATTACGGATCAGCTCCTGGATCAGAACGGTTTTACCGACACCTGCACCACCGAACAGACCGATCTTACCACCTTTGGAGTATGGAGCCAGAAGGTCAATAACTTTGATACCCGTCTCCAGAACTTCGACAACCGGACTCTGCTCTTCAAAGGATGGCGGTTCTCTGTGGATACACCAGTTTTCTTTTGACTCTACCGGTTTTCCATCATCGATCGCCTCACCCAGAACATTGAACAGTCGTCCCAGCGTTGCTTTTCCTACCGGAACTGTGATACCTGCGCCGGTTGCTGTTACTTCCATATCACGATGAAGCCCTTCACTGGAAGCAAGCATGATACATCTTACGGTATCATTTCCAATATGCTGTGCCACTTCCATGACACATGTTTTTCCATTATTATCAACTTCGAGTGCATCTTTGATGCATGGAAGGTTATGGTCGGAAAACTCTACGTCTACAACAGGTCCCATGACCTGAACGATTTTTCCTTTATTCATATCGCTTCACCTCTCTTACTTTTTCTTGCTCTTTTGCGCCTTGGCACCGGCGATAACTTCAGTAATTTCCTGAGTGATCGCTGCCTGACGCACACGATTATATTCAATTTCCAGATCATGCAGCATCTGTTTTGCACTGTCTGTAGCAGTCTGCATTGCCATCATTCTGGAATTGTGTTCACTGGCATAAGATTCTACCAGCGCACCATATACAAAACCACACACAACGTTTGGAATCAGGCTGTTCAGCACCGATTCCACAGAAGGATGAAAGGTCATTCTGTCACTGTATCCTTTCAGATTTTTGTGTGTATATTCTTCTCTCTGCAACGGAAGCAATTGAAACATATCCGCTTCCATTTTGAATGCATTGATCATTTTGGTATAGATGATATAAACCTCATCCAGTTCCTCACGTACATATTCATCAATCAGCTGCAGACCGATGTGACGCGCCCTGTAAAGGGTCGGATTCTGCACGGTATAACTGAATTCTCCGTCAATATTTACATCTTTTTTCATGAAATACTGCCGGCCTAACTCACCGACCACAAACAGTTTGTTCTGTCCGCCCTTTTCCAGCTGTTCCGATGCAAGCTTCAGAACATTGTGGTTGTAAGCTCCTGCCAGACCCTTGTCGGCAGTGATCACAAGGTAGCCGCGTTTTTTCTGGTCATCCGGGATATCTCTTCCGAAAAAGATATTGTTTGTGTCCGGAACGGACTTCATAAAACGCGCGACTGCATTCTGCTGCGCAAAGAAAAACGGTTCCGTATCTGCCAAGCTTTTCTTTGCCTTCTGCATCTTTGACGAAGAAATCATATACATGGCACTGGTGATTTTCATCGTGTCCTTGATACTCTGCATTCTGCTCTGTATCTCTCTAGCACTTGCCATGACAGACCTCCTATTTTACATACTCCCTGGCGGCAGCGAGGATCTTTTCTCCAAGTTCATCGGACAGAGCTTTTGTCTCATTCAGCTCAGCGATGATCTCAGGATGTGCATTTTTGAAATATTCCAGCATACCCTTCTGGGTCTCTTTGATTTTTTTAACTTCCACATTCAGGAAAATCTTGTGTGTAGCGGTCCACAGTGTAATAACCTGCTCTGCCATATCCAACGGCTGGCAAAGCGGCTGTTTTAACAGTTCCATCAGACCTTTTCCGTACTGTAACTGCTCTTTGGTATCATCATCCAAGTCAGAACTGAACTGGGTAAATACTTCCATCTCACGATACTGCGCCAGATCGATACGAATACTTCCGGCTGCTTTTTTCATCGCTTTTGTCTGTGCGGCACCACCGACACGGGACACAGACAGACCTACGTTTACCGCCGGTCTCATACCGGAGAAGAATAAATTACTCTCCAGGAAGATCTGACCGTCTGTGATGGAAATTACGTTGGTCGGAATATATGCAGATACATCGCCGGCCTGTGTCTCGATAATTGGCAGGGCTGTGATGGAACCGCCGCCCAGTTTGTCACTCAGACGACTGGAACGCTCCAGCAGTCTGGAATGCAGGTAGAAAACATCACCCGGATAAGCCTCACGTCCCGGAGAACGCTCCAGCAACAGGGACAATGCACGGTAAGCTACCGCATGTTTTGACAAATCATCATAAACGATAAGCACGTCTTTTCCCTGATACATAAAATACTCTGCCATGGCAGTTCCCGCATACGGTGCAATATATTGTAGCGGAGCCGGATCACTGGCTGTTGCTGCTACAATGATGGAATAATCCATTGCGCCGTGCTTTTTCAATGTGGATACAATTTTTGCAATTGTAGATGCTTTCTGTCCAATTGCGACATAAATACAGATGACATCTTTTCCCTTCTGGTTGATCATGGCATCCGTTGCAATGGATGTCTTACCTGTCTGACGGTCACCGATGATCAGCTCTCTCTGTCCACGTCCGATCGGGAACATAGAATCAATGGAAAGAATTCCTGTCTCCATTGGTACACTGACCGATTTACGATCCACGATGCCCGGTGCTTCATTTTCAATCGGCCGGTAATCATCTTCTTCGATATCGCCCTCTCCATCAATTGGAGCACCCAGGGCATTGATGATTCTTCCGACAAATTTATCTCCAACCGGAATTCCGGCTTTCTTTTTGGTTCTTGTTACTTTGGTTCCTTCCTTGATCCCTGTATCACGGCCAAACAGAATGACACCGATCTCATTTCTTCTGACATCCTGTACCATACCTTTTACGCCGTTCTCAAAGACAACGATCTCACCATACATCGCCTGGTCAATTCCATAGACAGTGGCAATTCCGTCACCAACCCAGATGACATGACCAATTTCCCGATCCTTCGCCTCAAAATCGTAATTTTCGATTTCTTCTTTCAGGATGGAAATAATATCCTGTGAACTGATAGCGCTCATTGTCCTATCACCTCTTTCTTTTACCTTTTACTTCTTACTCTGCCTGTTATAATTCAGCCTGATTCTGAATCATACCGAGCTGCTCCTGCATGCCGCGGATCCGTCCGCTGATGCTCCAGTCCCATTCACGGCCATTGGCAGCGAGGACAAAACCTCCCACCAGACGCTCATCCCGGATCATCTCAAGCTCAACCTGATGCGCATCAAACTCTTCCATCAGGAATTTTTTAATTCCTTCCAGCTGATTATCATCCGGTGCTGTCACATAACGTAATGTTGCGTTTACGATTGACTGATGTTCATTTGCATACATTTTGTATTCCTCCACGATCTCTTCCAGATATTCCACGTCAGAATAATCACAGAGAATCTTCATAAAATTCTGTAACTTTTTTCCCGGGAAAATACGGTCAACCACCGCATGTTTTTCCTCTTTGTAAACACTTGGGTCTGTCAGCACACGCTGTAATTCGGGACTCTCCCGATAAATCTGTACTGCAGTTTCAAGATCTTCTACCGGAGCCTTCAGCTCCCACAAAACTCTTACATATTTAGCCGTTGTTGCTGTCATGTTTGTCACCCGTTTTACTTAAAAACTCATTGTAAAGCTGTTCATCCGTGACTTTACTGCTATTCTCTCCGATAATCTTGATCGCTGCAGCCATAGCCAGCGTACTGATCTCTTTCTGTACACTCTGCAGTGCTCTGTCACGTTCTTTTTCCATATCCTGATTTGTTTTCTCAAGCAAAGCTTCGGATCGTTTTTCCGCATCGGAAACAATCTGCTTGTACTGCACATCTGCCCGTTCTCTGGCATCTGCCACAATCTGGACTGCCTCCTCTTTTGCGCCCTGCAAAGATGCCTCATACTGAGTTTTCAACTCTAAAGCCTCTGCATTTACCGTATCTGCTTTTTCAAACTGTTCCGCTACCATCTGTTTTCTCTTTTCGATGATATTTAAAACCGGTTTGAACAGAAACTTTCTGATCAGGAAATAGAAGATCAACAGGTTCACAATGATCCATATAAGGTTTGAATCAATTCTCAGCATCCTGAAATCCTCCTTCTAAAGACAAAATCTCACGTCTTTGTTTTTATTTGCAAAGGAAAATGATCAGAATAGCGACAACCATACCATAAATAGCAGTTGCCTCTGCCAGTGCACAACCAAGTAATAAGTTCTTGCTGATCTTGCTGTCAGCTTCCGGCTGTCTTGCTACGGCATCTACTGCTTTACCTGTTGCGATTCCAATACCTACACCTGCTCCAATTCCTGCTAATGCTGCGATACCAGCTCCGAGTGCGATCATCATAATAATTATCTCCTTTTCTCACTTCAAATTTTTTATTCTGCCTGTAATTCAATAGCTTCCTTGATGTATAACGATGTCAGGAACACAAATACATATGCCTGGATCAATCCATCAAAAATATCAAAATAGAAACTAAATACCAGCGGTACCACCATCGGCACAACCGCCTTGATCAACTCCATGATAACAAACGCGCCGAGTACATTTCCGAACAGTCGTAAACATAACGAAAACGGTCGGATAAAAATCTCCAGAATGTTGATCGGTGTAATAATCGCGACAGGCTGTGTAAATCCTTTCGCCCACTTCTTTACACCTTTTGCACGGATACCGGCGGCTTCCACCAGTATGATACTCATCAACGCAAGAGCGATCGTACAATTCAGGTCCTTTGTCGGAGGCTTAAATCCAAATAAGCCAATTACATTTGCAATACCGATAAACAGACCGACGCTCATCAGATAAGGGATATAACATTTTCCTTCCTCTCCGAGCAGCCCTTCGAAAAATCCATAAAATTTTCCGATACATACTTCCAGAAACAACTGCCTCTTTCCCGGATTCTCCACGCTCAATTTCCGCGTCAGGAAAATCGATGCCACTATGACAATTGCCATAATGATCCACATAACGACAACTGATTCCGCGATTTTGATTCCACCAAAAATGGGTATCGTGAACACCGTCTTGACACTCAGTTGGTCGATCAACTCATCTACCAGTCCGTTCGTAGCGGTCACCTCCTTCTTTTCTCTTTCTTCTGTTTTTTGAACGCAGATCACGAAGCGACTGCGTTCATGAGCAAGGAGCGAAGCGGATTGCGAATGTCCGCTTTATTTCTCCTGAAACATGTTTCCCAATCATCACAGTTTCAGCATCGTTGTTACATCTCGTAATTGATACTGTTTTCTCACGATTGGTACTACCATTGTCAAGGAAAAATAAAAGACCGGTGGTTGTCCCAAAACTCCTTACCCCCGTTGGTCTTTTCGTGTATTCATATTAATACAATTTCCATATTTTGCAATCGGCAAATTTTCCTAAATTGTTTTTTTATAAAAATATTTTTTCAGCAAAATCACGATTGACAATTTTCGTTTAACAGATTATTTCCTGATTATGTACTTTTTTATTTCTATTTTCGGCAATTTTGCCTACTCTACGAAAAACGAATCTTACAAATGAGCTGGTCTGGAACATTTATAAGAACAGTGCCATCTAGATTTTTCCCCTTGATGTCTGTAACCGGAAAAATCAGAAATATGTCTGACTTCTATTTGACTTGTCAGTCTTTTTACTACATAATAAATGCAGGGGCTTTTTATATTGGAGGAGGTTTTTTATGGCAGCACAAATCACGGCCGTCATTATTTTCCTGGTTATGTTTGCATTCATTATCACGGAAAAAATTCCACGGCACATTGCGACAACACTCTGCAGTGTTGCAACGCTCATTCTCGTGTTTGGTGTCTGTATGCACAGTTCCACTGCGTTATTCGAGACACTGAACTTTCAGTCTTTTACATCTGTTGATTTTTGGCGTGCAGGCGCCGAAGCCACAGAAAGTACAAAAGGAATCAACTGGCAGACAATTATTTTCATCTTTGGCATGATGATCATGGTCGAAGGAATGGCAATTTCCGGATTTTTCTCCTGGCTTTGCCTGACCATTGCAAAAGCAGTCAGATATAATACCACAAAAATTTTTGTGATGTTTATGGTTCTGGCATTCGTACTGTCTATGTTTATCGACAGTATCACCGTTATTCTGTTTCTGGCCGCAATCACCATCACACAAGGCAAACTGTTGAAATTTGATCCGATTCCGATAATCATTGCAGAAATATTCTGTTCGAACCTTGGAGGTTCTTCCACAATGTGTGGTGATCCGCCAAATATCATTATCGGAACCGCATTGCACTACACATTTACCGATTTTCTGTTCAATACCGGCGTGATCGCCATCCTGAGTCTGGTGCTGATGATCTTTTTCTTCTATCTATGTTTCCGCAAAAAACTGAACACAAATAATCTTTCAGAAGAAGATATTGCAAAAATGCCATCACCGGACAGTGCGATTACCAGCAAACATTCTTTTATCATCAGCTGCATTATTTTTCTCTGTGCAGTTGTACTGCTTGTGACACATGGACAGACTGGATTGACAGTTTCCACCATTGGCATAATTGCCGCTATCGCAACCTGCGCAACCGCAGGGAAAAAGGCAAAACACATTTTACGTCGTATTGATTATCTGACCCTTATTTTCTTCATCGGATTATTCATCGTAGTCGGCGGTCTGGAAGAGACAGGAATTTTGGAACTGATTGCGAACTTTATCCACAGGATCAGCGGAGGAAATGTAACCTTTATTGTAATCATTATTATATGGGTATCTGCAGTGGCCAGCGCCATTATAGATAATATTCCATTTTCCGCTACAATGATTCCAATCATCAAAAACCTTGCAGCGGCATCTGGAGCAGATTTATCCGTTCTGGCATGGACACTGGCACTGGGCACCGATATCGGTGGAAGTGCTACCCCGATCGGCGCATCCGCCAACGTGGTTGGTATCGCCGTTGCATCCAAAAACGGTCATCATATTTCCTGGAAACAGTATTGTACCTACGCGATTCCGGCAACACTGATCGTAATTGCAGTATCAATGCTATATATCATTTTCAGATATATATAATTCAGAACTCAGAATTGATTTCTGATGCGAAATCCGGGTCTGCATTGCAGACATATACTTATCTGGATTTCTGCTAAAATAAAAAAGATGCCTTTTGCACAATCAAATAGGACAATCCCATCCCTTATACAAAAGGCATCTTTTACTCCTGCTGCCTCTCCCGACTTTTCTCATTCTTTCGGGAGAGGCGTTTTTATTTGGTAATTTTCTTTGTCCAAAACCATCAAACTTTCTGTTTTGGTATAAATTCAATCTTTAACACCATCCCCATTCCTTCTGCTAATCTTTTTAGTAAGCTAACAGATGGATTCCTTGTTCCATTTTCCAGTTTGCTGATATCTGCCTGATTAATTCCTGTACGTTCTGACAATTCCTTCTGAGTCAAATTCTGAGAAGTACGCGCATCTACAATTGCTCTAATCACATCAAACTCTGGTTGCATTTCTTCATATTCTTTGCGGAACTTTTCATCCTGCATCTGATTTTCTAACATTTCATTTAATGTCTTCATAGCTTCTTCATCCTTTCCATATAGTCAGCTCGTCGTGCTTTTGCTAATTGTTTTTCCTGTAAAATGACCAACATTCCAAATATCTTGGCTCTCATTTTAGGATTAAGTTTATCTAAAAATTTTTCTACAGGATTATCGCCATTTTCTGTTTCATATGCAATGACTTCAAATTTTGTCATATGTATTCTCCCTTATTATATGGTATATATACCATATTATCAATTTTGTTATTTTCTTTCCGTTCATTTTTGAGAATGCATTCGTCATAATATTTATAAAGTGCAGCCAGTATATAACGCCCTTTTCCACTCGTCAATGCCCTTTTTTATCTCCAAATTTTACCTAAGCAAATTGCACAATACCAGTCAAGTTCTCTGTCGATCCCGTATTTTCTGATCATACAAAAAATCAAGAGTTGAAAAACTCATTTTTCAACTCCTGAAATAATATCATTTTTGTTTATTTTGCCATATATCAATTCTACCCTATTTCTTCAAATAAATCGCCGTCACCGCACAGTCTCGGGCTGCATTTTTTGCAGTCTCTTCCAGTTCCGCCGGAATCTCATCATATTTGACATCAATACAGTCTTTTTCAAAATTGTGGGCAAATAACTGCGGATATAATCCCACACAAATGCCACAACGAATACAATACTCTTTGATTTCTGCTTTCATTTTACTTTTCCTCCTGTTTTCGAATAAACCTCATCCAAATCAGATGTGTGTTTTTTAACAATTTCACCATCTGTAAACCAGATTTACGGTATATGGGTATATCTTACCTTCATTTTTATTTCGCAAACATCAGTTATGCATGTTTCTCCATATAATCACACGCACTGTCTCCTGCTGCAAACCCAAACGGCATCGCAAAATAAGCACCGGCGCTGCCGCCTGTCGGAGGATTTCCATAAAACTCGCTCATCATATTATCCCCGGCTGCATAAAGTCCCGGAATTGCTTTTCCATCTTCTTTCACGACCTGCATTTTTCCATTAACTTTGATACCACCGATAGTATCATAACCGGCACAGAATACACGCATTGCATAAAATGGTCCTTTTCGCACAGGACGGAGATATTTTGCATTTTTTCCAAACTCTTCGTCCTCACCATTATCGCAATATCCATTGTAACGATCCAGTGTTTCCTCCAAACCTGCCTGATCAATTCCGGACTGTGCGCACAGCTCTTCAATGGTATCTTTCATAAATACATGTTTGTTTCCTTTTTCCTCAATCAGTGTCCTGAACTGTCCCGGAATATCTGTCAGTTTCTCCACCGGGAAGATAAAGTACATGTAATCCACACCCTCTTCTTCCAAATGGCGTCTAGTATCTTCATCGAATACGATATAACTTTCCCCATTTGGCTGATTTGCGATACCTGTGCTGATTGCCATATGGTTATTGGAAATGCTCTCGTCAATAAAACGCTCACCATTTTTGTTTACCCACAGATATGGCTGCTCCTGAATGGTACGTGTCTCGTTGTATACAATCCACGGAGAACTTGCCACGATTCCCGGTCCCGGAACCAGATTGTGACCAGATACTGCAATGGCACTCTGGGCACCGCCAAGCTTCCATGCCAGTTTCTGTCCATCTCCGGTCTGATCGGAATTCGGATAACAGTTAAACAGTACGTTTCCGTCTCCGGAACAATTATAATCCGTAAAAGTAAAGCCGGTATATTTTTTCATCATTTCACGATCTTCCATAATACCGCCGCTGGCAATGATCACTGCTTCACATTCCACTTCGATTTCTTCTTTTGTTTCATTGTTGACAGCTTTTACACCGGTTACTTTTCCATTTTCGTCCACCAGAATATCTGTGATCGGTGTATTCAGCATATACTGTCCACCACGTTTGATAATATCCTTCATGGCATTCAGACAGATCAGTGCACCGCCATGGCCTTTGCCTCGTCCCGGAACCAGATAAAAATCTCCATGTGCCATTACTGCAGGGGGAAATCCATCCGCATATTTCGGATCTCCGATATCCTCCAGCTCCAACTGCTGTGTCGGAATCATTTTAATGCCAAGACGCTCAATATATTCTTTTGTTCTCCAGGAATTGTTTACATACTGACGAATTACAGACGGATTTGCATTGTAATTCGAATACTCATATAACAAATGAAATGCTGCGTTCTGAAATGCCCTGTCTTTTCGAATGCTGACATATGCGATCGGGCAGTTGGAAACTGCTCCGCCCTGATATGGTTTCTTTTCAAATACGATGACTTTCTTTCCACGGGCAAGTGCTGCATCTGCCGCCGAAATACCTGCCATGCCACTTCCCATAATTACCAGATCTGTTTTTAACTTCATAAAAAATAAAACCTCCTTCACCTGTTGCTCTTTTTCAAACACCTGTTGAGGAGATTTTATCAATATTTCTATGTACTTTAACCTTTCATCTGGCCTAAATCGCATGTATTTTACTGCATATAATTGTGCAGAATGCACTTTGACTTACGATTGTATTTATCAAAATTTCAAAACACCGCAGACTTCTCTGATTCGTTTTTCTACATTAACTTTGGAATCAACATTATTCTATACACCTTATATACTCCTGAATCTGTTCCGATAAAATATAACGCATTTTTTCTTCGGAATCATCCAGCGAAACCGCATACCGTTCTTCCACCATCGAAATTATATTTCGCACGGTATTTCGATGAATTCCAAGCTCTGCTGCTGTGCGCGTTGCACTGCAGTCATTTTTCAGGTAACAAAGTACTGTCCTGCCATACGAAGTGTGATGCTCTCTGTCATATACGGCCAGTTCCCTGTAAAATTCCGACTGCATCGAAACCGGTTCCATCTCTGACTCCATTCTGGAAAACAAATGATACATCACCACATCTTTGTACTGACACAATACCTCTGTATTCTGCTCCGTTTTCTGATTCCACTGTAACGTAAACACTGCCTGTGCATAAGCATCTTTCATTCGTTTCAGCTCCGTAAAAATATTGCTGACTCCAATCCGATACTCATATTGTTCTAACAACTGCTCTAAAATATGCAGTTCCTTTTCATCAAATGACAAATTCTGATGTATCGCTGTTTTACTATACTTCAACAGGCAGATATGATTTTCATATAAAAACGGTTTCATTTTCCATGACTGCCGCTCCAACAGACGCGCCAGAAATTTCAGCGGCACATGCTCCTGATTGGCAAAATCAAGAATTCCCAGTACCAGATATCCCGTCTTTTCCAGTCCGTCAATCATATTTACCTGCTCCGTAATCCGGTCTTCCGGAATTTCAGCGCTTCCAAGCAGGTTTGCCAGAAATGTTTCATACATCATACGCCCGTGCCTTCGATTTTCATAATTGCGCTGCAGACAGAAAGACATATTTTTCATAAACATATGAATCAGATCCAAATATCCGCTTTCCGGTGTTTCTTCTCCACAGAAAATGGACGTATATCCAAGTAACGTCTGTCCACTGAAAAACTGCAGGTAAATATTTGTTCCGGATTTTTCATCTGCTGCCGGTGCAATCAGAAGTTCTCCTTCTTTGATCTGGGAAAAAATCTGCTTCTTTTTCAGTTGTTCCATGGTATGCGCATCCGTATATCCCTGCGCCACTGTTTCCTGAAAAATCTTGTAATGAGAAGAACTGTGCCTTGTGTAAGCCAACACATCAAAACTTGCATCAAAGGCAATCATTGGATGTTCCAGAATTTCTTCGCTGATATCGATCAGATCCTGCACATCTTTTCCCTCCAATGCCGCGATATGCATGTTTTTATCCCATTCCACCAGACGACAAAAAATTTCCACCAGGTCATTCATCACTTCCGGTACCGTTTTTTCTGTCTGCATAAAAATCAGATTTTCGTGAAAAGCTTTCCATTTCCGAATCATGTTCTGACGGATTTCCGTATCCTGATCATTTGGAAAAATAACAAGCAGACAGATATCTTTATCTAATTTTTCTTCTATATCCGGCACACGGTTGCCATCACAGAGATACAGATACTCTCTTTTTAATTTCCGGACATCTGCTATCCAGTGCTGAATTCCGGAAAACTCCTGTTTCTGCGTGATTTCCGACTGCTCATCCAATTTCCTGTCTCTGATAAAATATAATAAAAGATCTTTTGTAATCGTCATGACAATTCCCCCATCATTTTCTGCAATTTTTTCAACTGCTCAGATATATGTTTTGGGTTATATACCAGATTTAACGAAATCGGCATTGCATCCGTGATTGGAATCAGTGTGATATTTTCCAGCGATGCTGCACAATAATCCCGCGCGATAAAAGCCACTCCCCGGTTCGCCCGCACCAGAGAAACTACCGTCTCCATATTTGGCAGATACTCAATCCTGTTATTATAATCCCTGTGATTTCCATGCAGGAAAAACGGTAGTAAGGCATGCTGCACCGGTGCTTCCTGCTCACTGAGATACAAAAGTGTCTCATCCGATATATCATGGAATGAAATCTCACGGTAATCCTCATATTTATGGCCCTTTGGAACTGCCAAGGACAGCTGAGCTTCATGTAATGTCTGCATTTTCAAAGGCTCCGGACATGTAGTCGTCGTTGCCAGAATAAATCCTGCATCGATTTTTCCATTCAGTAAATTTGAAAAAATCTGACTTGGAAGGCTTCCGATCAGATTTAGCCTGATTTCCGGATACTTCTCCTGAAACTGTGCCAAGATATCAGCCACATGATAATTCAACGCTCCCGGCATATGACACAAGCGCAGCGCATCTTCCGATACGTTACCTGCTGCCCGCACCCGCTGCCGCAGTTCATCCTGCTTTTTAAACAGTTCATTTGTCTCGGACAACAGCACTTCCCCCGCATGTGTCAATTTCAAAGAATGTTTTGTACGATCAAACAGGCTAACACCAAGTTCTGCTTCCAACTGACTGATCTGTTTACTCAAGGCCGGCTGACTGATAAAAAGCTCCTTTGCTGCCTTTGAAATATTTAAATGTTTTACAACTACCAGAAAGTATTCTAATGATTTTGTGGTCATATTCTTCTCCTTTTGTTCCCTGTTACTACTATATATACCATACTTGGGGAACATTTAGGAAGTCTCTGTAAAATTGTATAAAGCAATAACCCAAACAAGCTTTTTACATTAATTTTACCTAAAAGTGGTGTTTATAAATTATAATATATCTATAAATGAGCAAATTTGAAAAATTGCACAAAACTACACTGCGAATTTCATAAATGAATCAAAATCATTGCTTTCCTTTGCGCATTGAAAAAGATAACGATACTTTTCCAGCTGAATGGTATCACAGATTTCGTGATATCCAGTTTCAAACGAACAGAACCTACCAGTACCCACTGCACACATGAAATGTGCCAGTGACATAAGTAGCCAGTACCTTTTGATTCCCTGTGCAGAGCGTATCTGATAGCTGTCCAGTGCCAGTTTATCCTTACACTGGCGGAAAAATACTTCAATCGGCCATCGACACACATACCAGGAAAGAATCTCCTGTGTAGACAGGGCTGCGTTTGTACTGATGAAAGCACGCAATGCTTTGGGATTACCAAATGCTTTTTCCGGATAACTCAAAAGAACTACCGCATTTTCTATGCCGTTGAGGTTTCCCTCGTACCGGTACACATAATAGTTTCGTTTTTTGACTGTCACAAGGTCAAATTCACGATGTGTAACAGACAATTCGGCGGCCAGTTCACGAAGTTTCTTTTTCATTCCCGATGGATACAGCAAACGGTTTGTTTTCAAAGCACCGATGGTATGGAACCCTCTCTGTGCAAAGGTATTGATTATCTTTTCAGAAACATACCAGCAGTCGCAAAGAAAATAGGACATTACCGGTGGAACAGGCAGCTCCTTTGCAATGCTTTGTACAATGTCAATCTTGGAAATTGACTTATTGTACATTACAAAAGCATAGTTCAGAACAATGCCATTGCAGGAAAGCATAACAGCAACTGCCTGATGCCCGTAATCCGGTTTTCCCTTTAAATGGGATTGGTGAAAATACGCATCTTCAATCGGATGTAAAGCCTGTGACGAAGGCTTTGTCTTTGAAGCAATCGTATCGTCCACAATACAGAGAACAGGTTTTCCGGTGCGTGCTGCTTCTGAATAAATAATCTCAATGACAGAGCATTTTAACGTATCTGAAAGTAAGGAATCATCCCATTTTCCGGAATTGAGGAAATGGGCAATCGTAGTTCTGTGGCAGGAACTGTTTTTAGCAAAGTCCGTGGTTTTTCCATGATATCCTGAAATGAAAATACTGATTAGGATACTCATAAGATGGTTTATTACTCGGTTCGAATAAAATTTGCATAAGTTTAATTTTTTAAACTGGTTGTATATGAATGAGGAATGATGTATAGTATTTGCGAGAGACACCTTCTTTCGTAAATGTTGCAAATGTTTGTTTTGGCACTTTCATTATACAACACATGGAATCGAGGTGTCTTTCTTTTATGCAAAATCACGAACTTGCTCATTTATAGAATATATGTTATATTTTCAGCACAAGATCTTGAAAACTATATAAGGAGATATATTTTAATGAAAAAAAAGAAACATTTTTTATCAATGATTTTAGGTTTAGCATTAAGTTTAACAATACTATTTCCATCTTTCGCACAAGCTTCAGAAATTCCTAACCAATTACTCTCATCTTACGAATACGATGATACTGTAAATGAGATAGTTCGTAAGCACCTTAATTTCGATAGCATAGATTTCAAAAGGAACAATCATATAACAATATAATTGTTCCTTTTGAGACAAATATTTTATTTTGAGTATGTTAGAACAATCTTTTTACATTAGGCTATGTATTTACTATATTCTGTTATTTTGTACAAATGGTTTTAAAACGAAAGTGACATGCTCCCACCACTTAAATCACAGATTTTGAAGTGGGGGCTTCTTGCTCAATGGCTCTACTGAGCCAAGTATCTACAAGCTATCCTCGCGTGCCCCGCGATTCATTTTTACCCAGTTATGGGATATTTTCATTGTCTGGATACAGACACTTCCCATTTATCCTGCTAACAACATACGACGTGCTTCTTCACGTATATTGATTGCCGCATTCAGATCCCGGTCTATCCGATTTCCACATGTGCAAAGATATACTCTGTCCGAAAGTTTCAGTTCTTTCTTTATATTGCCACATTTACAGCATTTTTTACTGGAAGGAAAAAAACGGTCTACACGTACCAATTTCTTTCCTCTCCATGTCAGTTTATATTCCAGCAATTCCCGAAACTTTCCGTAACCGTTATCCATGACACTTTTTCCAAAATGCATACACTGGCTCATTGCTTTCATATCAATATCTTCTACTGCAACAACATCATATGCCTCTGCTATTTCATGACTCAGTTTATGCAGAAAATCTTTCCTCTGGTTTCGGATTTTTTCATGACATAATGCAACACGTTTTTTCTGTCGGTAATAATTATTACTTCCTTTCACGCAATGGGATAACTTTCTCTGTTCTCTTGCCAGCCGTTCCTCACTTTTTCTGAAATATCCTTCATTTTCCTTCTGTATATCTTCAGAAAACACAGCCATTCCATGCATTGCATAGTCAATCCCAAGTATCTTTGCATTTTCATAATCAAATTCTTCTGCTTGGTTTTCACAGTCAGTTTTTTCATATAAAAGGCTTGCATAATACTTTCCGGACGGTTCCATACTTATTGTTACGGATTTCAGGCAATATTCTGCCGGAATGTCCCGATGCTTTTTCATACGGATCCATTTCAATTTTGGAAGTTTTATCCGATGATCTTCTACCTGAATATTTCCATTGACTACATTTGTCGTATAGTTCTTTCTGCTTCTGTGCTTTGATTTGAATTTTGGAAAGCCAATCTTCGGATCCCTGAAAAAATTCTTATATGCCTTTTCCAGATGCATCTGCACATTTGCAAGTGCCAGGGAATCCACTTCTTTCAAAAATGGATATGCTTTTTTATACATCGCCGGTGTATTTCGCAGCATTTTTTTCGATGCTGCATATTCCCGTATCTTATCATTCAACATCTGATTATATAAAAAACGACAGCAGCCAAATGTTTTTGCAAGCAGAACTTCCTGTTCTCTGTTTGGATATATCCGAAAACGGTAAGCTATATTCATCTTTTTTTCTCTCCCTGCGTCTCGATATAATTACGGATAACATCAATCGGTGCCCCACCCGCTGTCAACAGGCAGAAACTCTGGCTCCAGAATGCTTCCTTCCAAAGTCTTTCCCTGATCTGTGGATATTCCTTTTTTAACAACCGGCTGCTTGCACTTTTATACGCATTGATAAATTTGCTGAGTTCTGATTTTGGCTGTGCCCGAAACATAACATGCACATGATCAACATCATGATTCCATTCTTCCAGGGTGATTCCATAATCAGGTGCAATACGTTCCCAGATCTCTTTTGCACGTTCCGAAATCGGATCATCTATTACGTTTCTTCGGTATTTTACAACCATGATCAGATGATAATACATCAAATATACTGAATGTGCATTATGATCCATTTTGTCCATATAATCAGTCCTTTCTATTCTTTCGACTGATTATAGTATACCACACTTTGCATTGCAGAACAAGTGTTCTGTTTTCTTTTTCTGCAATTCATCTCCCACCTGTAGAGGAAGGAGAATTCTTGCTAACTTTTGTTAAAAATAGGGCTTTGGGCATGGCGAATAGGGATTTTCTATATCATTTTTGATACCTTAGCATCCTTTTTCTACTCAGAAAATATTGCAAATAAATTGTTTCTTCTATTGTCACTTATACATTGTTTGATTATAATGCCCTTTTTTTCACAAAACAGTACCTGTCGTAACTGCGGACAACGCAATTATTATCAGCCATTACTTTTTAACAAATGTTGTCATTGTAACATGAAATATTAATTATCACTCTATCTTCTTTAAGATTACACTAAACTATAGCACACTTTTGCATAACATAAAAGTTATACTTATATCCAATAAAATAGTGTCTTTTCTTTTTCCTATCGGTTAAAATAAAATCATCAAATACACGAAGGTTCCCATTCAGGTCGAACCTTACCTATTATGGAGGAGGATTTTAATATGAGCACACCAGGTGTTAAAGTTGGAGTTTCCGAAGAAGAGAAAAAACTTTCTTACTACAAATATTTTGAGCAGGATTTAGCTCCGGTACCGGCTGAAAAAATCGCTGTTTTACAGGGCGGACCGATCGCTCCGGAAAAATGTATCCCGTTTGATGAAAGAAATAAATTCCTGAAAGGTGAAGATGATGAATATGCAAATATCGGTTTCGGCGTAGCTGCAGACGGAACCGCTCTTGTATGTAATACAACTTACATGCCGGGTGTTACAGGCGAAATGCTTGACTGGTGGTTTCCATGGCATTCTGTAGGATCTGATCTGCGTTACAAAATCTGGGATCCGGAAGATCACTATTTTGCAAGAGCATATCCGGCATCTTATGTCGTAAACCCGAACGTACCAATGAACCAGAAAACATGGGGCGTTGATCACTACATCATGGAAGACGTCGGACCGGGACCGGAATTCTTAAAACTCTGCTTTAAAAGACCAGCCGATTTTGGTTATGATGAAAGCATTATCGGTACTGAAAAATGTGAATCTCTCGTATGTGCAATCGGCGAAAGCAGCTGTGCGGCAGCAATGACTCACAAATGGCATCCATACAAAGACGGCGTATTGTTTGAGTCCCGTTTCTGGATTGGATACCGCATCGATGAAGAAGGAAACATCGTAAAAGCAATTCCGGAAGGCGTATCTATCCCACCATTCGTACCACAGGGATTATTCGCACACAACATCAAAGAGTTTACAAACCTGGCAGCAATTCTGCCAACCTTATATGCAGAAGAGAAAGATACTTTCTAAATACATATAGTATAAATACTTTCAACTTCAGACTAATATAAAAATACACGTGGACTGATTGTAATTAATCAATTCACGTGTACTTTTCTTTTATTAAGTTACTTTATCAATTCCACTAATTTCTGCAATCCTGCCGGTGTTTGTGACATTGCCTTCACCGACTGTCCTGCCAGCGCATCCGCATCTGCTTCCGTTACCGTCAATGTTGTACTTCCATCCGAATTTTCTGTTCCATCCACACAATACTCAAAGCTGACATAGCCCAGATTGTCCGTTACTGCGATGAGCAGACACCCAAGCTGTTTCATCTCCTGCTGCAACCGTTCCACATTATCAGACGAAGAAATTTGTACATTCAAAAATGTCCATCCGTAAGGTTCCTCTGACGTCTGCAGCTGTGTACCATAACAAAGTAGCGCCTCGTCGTTGATTCCAAGTACCGCCCGGGCAGCCTGCACAGACCGCCCATCCGCAGAAATATCCCCCACATATGGATTTCTGCTCTGATACAGATCCGAAACCGTTCCATCAATCAAAATCCCATCATCCCACAAAATCCGATTTTCCAGAACAACCCTCTTTACCTCTCCGGAACTTTCATACTCCGCCTGAAACTCATTTGTGTGAAACGATGACTTTCGCGTTTCCCGCAGAGATACCGTCACAATTCCATCCTGCTCCTGAAACGCCACATCTGCCACACCTTTTGTCTGATCCAGCAACACCCCCTGCACCGACACTTTATGATCTTTCATTACCACATCTGCCTGCACAAACTCTGCCTGCTCCACCTTCTGCCCAATGAGATATGCCTTGCACCAGATTCCTACGCCGGCTGCAATCACAACGGTCAGTACCGCTGCCAGAATCCGCATCCTGTTTTTCTTTCGAATCTTTTTCAGATAATCTATTTCAGATGGCACTTTGAAATTGGCCTTTTGTTCATTATTTATCTCAGACACCTCATCCCCATTCATCGGTTCTCTCATCTCACGATATAATTTTCGACAATTCTCGCAAGTCTTCATATGCTGTTCCACCGCCTGATTGCTCACATCATTTGTCAGTCCATCCACATAAGATGGAAGCAAATCTCGCACAACTTCACACGTCAGATCATTTTTCATCCTTTTCCAACTCCTTCCTAAGATTCGTGCGCGCCCGGAAAAAAGTCACCCGCGCCCAGTTCTCCGTCTTTCCCATAACCTCACCGATTTCCCGGAAAGACAGATTTCCAAACATTCTCAAATAAAGCACTTTTCTGCCCGGTTCGGGAAACACATGCAGTTTCTTCAACAGTTCCATCTGCCCGACCTGCTGCATCACTTCCTGCTCTGCCGACATCGCGGCTTCTGTTATTCCTGCATCGGCAACCATTCGGTCCACGTCTGAACCAGCTTGCATCCGCACATGTTTTTTCATATAGGAAAAATACTGATTTTTTGCAATGGCACACAGCCACGTCGTGATCTTGCAGCTTTCATCAAACCGGTCAATGCTTCGTACCGCCTGATAAAACGTCTCCTGCGTCAGTTCTTCCGCCAGATCCGCATCATGTGTCAACAACATCAGATATTTAAACACCGTCTGCGCATGCTGGCGGTATACAGCATCCATATCCTGCACCTGCGTTTTTCCCTCCTTTCCGTTCAAAGTTATTTTATTTGTTAAAAAGCTCACTCAAACAATCTGTATTTTTGTTGTTCTATCTATTAATAGCCATTTTTCCACTTTCGTTACAGCAACTTCTGAATTTCCTGCAAAAAACATGAAAACGCCGGATTTTTATTCTCCTTCCGCCATGCCAGAACCGCCTCATTACAGGAATCCAACACAATATATTGCAGGGAAGTATTTTTCATTTCTGCCAGTTTTACCCAGTAAAACGGACATTCGCAATCCGCTTTCGCTACTTGCGTTCAAACTCTACATTTTTTACAGAATCTCTGATTGTAAAAATCAGATCTAACTTCCCCGATTCTGCCGCTTTTGTAAAATTTCCTGTTTCCGCCACTGCCAGAAAACTCTCAATCATCTCACATCTGATATATTTACATTTTATTATAATTTTCTAGCTATTGACCATAAAACTATAAATGAGCAAATTTGAAAAATTGCACAAAACTACACTGCGAATTTCATAAATGAATCAAAATCATTGCTTTCCTTTGCGCATTGAAAAAGATAACGATACTTTTCCAGCTGAATGGTATCACAGATTTCGTGATATCCAGTTTCAAACGAACAGAACCTACCAGTACCCACTGCACACATGAAATGTGCCAGTGACATAAGTAGCCAGTACCTTTTGATTCCCTGTGCAGAGCGTATCTGATAGCTGTCCAGTGCCAGTTTATCCTTACACTGGCGGAAAAATACTTCAATCGGCCATCGACACACATACCAGGAAAGAATCTCCTGTGTAGACAGGGCTGCGTTTGTACTGATGAAAGCACGCAATGCTTTGGGATTACCAAATGCTTTTTCCGGATAACTCAAAAGAACTACCGCATTTTCTATGCCGTTGAGGTTTCCCTCGTACCGGTACACATAATAGTTTCGTTTTTTGACTGTCACAAGGTCAAATTCACGATGTGTAACAGACAATTCGGCGGCCAGTTCACGAAGTTTCTTTTTCATTCCCGATGGATACAGCAAACGGTTTGTTTTCAAAGCACCGATGGTATGGAACCCTCTCTGTGCAAAGGTATTGATTATCTTTTCAGAAACATACCAGCAGTCGCAAAGAAAATAGGACATTACCGGTGGAACAGGCAGCTCCTTTGCAATGCTTTGTACAATGTCAATCTTGGAAATTGACTTATTGTACATTACAAAAGCATAGTTCAGAACAATGCCATTGCAGGAAAGCATAACAGCAACTGCCTGATGCCCGTAATCCGGTTTTCCCTTTAAATGGGATTGGTGAAAATACGCATCTTCAATCGGATGTAAAGCCTGTGACGAAGGCTTTGTCTTTGAAGCAATCGTATCGTCCACAATACAGAGAACAGGTTTTCCGGTGCGTGCTGCTTCTGAATAAATAATCTCAATGACAGAGCATTTTAACGTATCTGAAAGTAAGGAATCATCCCATTTTCCGGAATTGAGGAAATGGGCAATCGTAGTTCTGTGGCAGGAACTGTTTTTAGCAAAGTCCGTGGTTTTTCCATGATATCCTGAAATGAAAATACTGATTAGGATACTCATAAGATGGTTTATTACTCGGTTCGAATAAAATTTGCATAAGTTTAATTTTTTAAACTGGTTGTATATGAATGAGGAATGATGTATAGTATTTGCGAGAGACACCTTCTTTCGTAAATGTTGCAAATGTTTGTTTTGGCACTTTCATTATACAACACATGGAATCGAGGTGTCTTTCTTTTATGCAAAATCACGAACTTGCTCATTTATAGCATAAAACCTAAATCTGCCGCATGGATTCAAATATATGAATTCCATGCGGCAGATTTATTTGTATAAGAAAATATGTTATCACATAATCTTTTGCCTTTGTTCTCTTTATGCAAGACCTGGGAAGATTGTCAGGATCAAAGCAACGATCAAAGCTGTAATGGTTGTATTTAATACGGTTGTGATAAATACATATTTGTAAGAATCTTTGATTTCAACTTCTGCAATACCTGTTGCAATGATAAATCCAGGGTTTGTCGGTAAAGTATCCAGTGTCTGGGAAGCAAATACAGATACACGGTGCAAAGCACTCATATTGATACCCATGCTTGCAAATGTCTCAGACATGTACGGTAAGGTTGCGGACAGACCGGCAGGACCAGATCCGGAAGCACCTGTCAGTAATGCGATTGCAAGTACTACCTTGAATAATGCAGGACCGCCCATATGTAACAATCCGTTTGTCAGTACCGGGAAAGCCGGAGATGCTGCTACGACACCACCGATAGCTCCAAGCAAACCAACCTGAAGAACCAGCATAGTTGTCTGCTCTCCAACCGGTTTGATCAATTCTTTCAGACCTGAGAATTTTCCATAGTATGGGAAGAAGAAAATCAGGGAAAGGATGATATTGAGCATCATACTTACCAAAATGTTCCATCCAAGACCATTGAAACAGATCAGTGTAACAGCGATTGGGATAATAGACATTACCCAATGTGGTGTCTTCTGTCCTTCCGGGCGTTTTGGTGCGTTTGGTGCAGCGTCATATACATGTCCTTTTGCAATCTCTTTTTTAGAGATAACATTCATCATCACGATGTTCATGATCAGAACAACGGCACCGCCGATAAATCCAGGAACAGCTGCTGCCATCGGAGATGTACCAAGCATCTGAACAGCGATAACGTTCTGATCGGAAGTTGTACCCGGCATGGAACATGCAGCGGTTGCAAGTGCTCCTAATACAACACCGGGTCCCATTGCTCTTGGCATTTTTGCTTTTTCAAATAAGTCCATAGCAATCGGGAATAAAATAAACATAAGTACAACCGGGTTCATTCCACTGTAAGCAAGTACAGTACCAATTACATAAATTGTAAGAATTGCAAGAACCGGTTTCATAACAACCTGCTGACCTGCGGCAGCCTGTTTTCTTGCTTTGATTGTGAATAAATCATATAATGCGTTTGCGATGGATAATGCCGCACCACTTGCATTGTACAATGCAGCGATAACACATCCCATCAATACTGGTCCAAGCATTGCAGTTACATAATTGCATACGCTTGGTAACATTGTGTCTGTAAATGTTGTCAGCAGATTCATTCCGTTGAACAACGCGATCAGCAATGCACACAACGGTGCAAGAATAATTGTGCTGATTCCTTTGTATGCGCCGTAGATCAGTACAGCGACACCAACGATAATGCCTATAATACCTAATGCAGCCATTTTTCTTTCTCCTCCTTCAATATTTGAAATTCTCTTTATGACTGCTTATATTATATTTTATAAACTATAAATGAGCAAGTTCGTGATTTTGCATAAAAGAAAGACACCTCGATTCCATGTGTTGTATAATGAAAGTGCCAAAACAAACATTTGCAACATTTACGAAAGAAGGTGTCTCTCGCAAATACTATACATCATTCCTCATTCATATACAACCAGTTTAAAAAATTAAACTTATGCAAATTTTATTCGAACCGAGTAATAAACCATCTTATGAGTATCCTAATCAGTATTTTCATTTCAGGATATCATGGAAAAACCACGGACTTTGCTAAAAACAGTTCCTGCCACAGAACTACGATTGCCCATTTCCTCAATTCCGGAAAATGGGATGATTCCTTACTTTCAGATACGTTAAAATGCTCTGTCATTGAGATTATTTATTCAGAAGCAGCACGCACCGGAAAACCTGTTCTCTGTATTGTGGACGATACGATTGCTTCAAAGACAAAGCCTTCGTCACAGGCTTTACATCCGATTGAAGATGCGTATTTTCACCAATCCCATTTAAAGGGAAAACCGGATTACGGGCATCAGGCAGTTGCTGTTATGCTTTCCTGCAATGGCATTGTTCTGAACTATGCTTTTGTAATGTACAATAAGTCAATTTCCAAGATTGACATTGTACAAAGCATTGCAAAGGAGCTGCCTGTTCCACCGGTAATGTCCTATTTTCTTTGCGACTGCTGGTATGTTTCTGAAAAGATAATCAATACCTTTGCACAGAGAGGGTTCCATACCATCGGTGCTTTGAAAACAAACCGTTTGCTGTATCCATCGGGAATGAAAAAGAAACTTCGTGAACTGGCCGCCGAATTGTCTGTTACACATCGTGAATTTGACCTTGTGACAGTCAAAAAACGAAACTATTATGTGTACCGGTACGAGGGAAACCTCAACGGCATAGAAAATGCGGTAGTTCTTTTGAGTTATCCGGAAAAAGCATTTGGTAATCCCAAAGCATTGCGTGCTTTCATCAGTACAAACGCAGCCCTGTCTACACAGGAGATTCTTTCCTGGTATGTGTGTCGATGGCCGATTGAAGTATTTTTCCGCCAGTGTAAGGATAAACTGGCACTGGACAGCTATCAGATACGCTCTGCACAGGGAATCAAAAGGTACTGGCTACTTATGTCACTGGCACATTTCATGTGTGCAGTGGGTACTGGTAGGTTCTGTTCGTTTGAAACTGGATATCACGAAATCTGTGATACCATTCAGCTGGAAAAGTATCGTTATCTTTTTCAATGCGCAAAGGAAAGCAATGATTTTGATTCATTTATGAAATTCGCAGTGTAGTTTTGTGCAATTTTTCAAATTTGCTCATTTATAGTTATAAACTTTTTATAATCCAATACTTAATTTTTTATAAAATCATATCAAAACTGATATATGACTTCCACCTTCAAGTCGAACGCACGTGAGACTTGGTGCGTGATTCTGGTCAGCGAAAGCTGACATATTCTTTTCAGAATCACTGCACATCCACGCGGAGCGTTTATCTCAGTCGGAGATTTTACTCCCACTGAGAAAGACTTGTTTTTACTCACCACTTGCAGAAGTGGGAGTCTTCTCGACTGAGATAAAAATTCACTTTACGGTCTGACCTTCCGGTTCACCGGCGTCTCACCTTCAAATACAAAAAATTGATAATCCGTGATTTTCTGACCTTTCTGCCATCGAAAATCACTCTGGATACCTTCCAGAAATTCAGAATTATAAAACCACTGCGCCACATCCGCATTTCCGATAAATTTTTCATAGTTTTCGCTTGTAATCCCGAACTTCTCATAACACTTACAGATTGCCTGGACCGCATCATAATAATCCGCCACCGGACTTGGCATCTGTTCCGCACTTCCGGCATTTAATTTGTCTGTTTCATAATCTTTCAACAGCTGCTGCCACTCTGTTCCTGAATAAAAGGGATCGAATTTATTCCAGATAGACACTCCATCCAGCATATTCCCTGCAATTTCAAAAAATTCACTTCCATAAGCAGAAAAAGAAACAGATATTCTTCGGCCTTCCTCTATGCCATGCTGTCGCAGCTTTACCAGAATATTGGCACACTCCCGGCCACGGATCAGAAATACATAGCCGTCTGCATTCTCATTCAGCCCCTGGATTGCATAATAGGAATCATCCATTTCATCCGCTCCGGGCTTCACATCCACGATTTTCAAAATATTCAGACCAAGATCCGACAGCGTATCCTCAAACATCTTTGTGGTATTTTTCTTGGATTCATCCTGTGACATGGTATACAGTACAATATTTTTGATATCAGGGTTCTGCTGTCCCCACATCCGCACTTCCTCCAGCTCACCATCCTCTGAATCACTCATATAAGAGATTCCATACGGTGCCATAAGTTGTCGGGATTCCTCGTATGAATAAGCGGCCAGATGGACCGTCCCATTTTTTTCTGCATTTTGTGCAATATACACTGTCTCCGGTGCATCCACCGGGCCAAGCACTGCAAAAGCAGTCCTGCTGGCACCTTGGTACAGACTCAATGCTTTGCTGTTGTCCGAACCGGTATTTTCTGACACGATCCGCACATTACAGCCGTTTACCCCGCCATTTTTATTAACCTGAGCTGCAGCATATTCTGCCGCCCAAAGTGCTGATTTTCCAATAGATTCATACTCGCCACTCTCCTGTGAAAGCACCACGATCGGAAGTTCTCCTGCTTTCAGACACTGCTCAATTTTTTCCTGAAATGCACTCGCCTGCAGATCCCGCTGCACTGCAGTTCTCGAAAGAACCAGAAGCAGCCCCGCCACAACAAGTGCCTGCCATATTCTACGTTTCATCTTCACAAGCCTCCAACATAAACCAGAAACAGGTTCCTTCATTTGGTGTACTTTCTGCCCCAAACGGTGCATGATGCAGCCGCAGGATCTCACTTGCGATATTCAGTCCCACACCCATGCCTGATTTCTGCCGGTCATTCGGTTTTGCCTGATAAAACCTGTTCCATATATACGGCAGCTTATCCTTTTCAATTCCGATGCCATAATCAATGACTTCCACACGGACACTGCCCTGATACCGCCGTATCAGAATACGTGCCTCCTGTCTTTCCCCGGAAAATTTTACCGCATTGGATGCAAAATTATAAATGACCCGATAAATCAGTTTGCGGTCCGCATATACCAACATAGACTCAGGACAATCCATCTTAAATTGAAACTCCGGCTTGTTTGCACACACACTGGACAATACTTCCTCTGCCACATCTTGAATCGCAAATACAGATGGATGCATTTCCATAGTTCCCGACTGCAGTTTTGCCAGATCCAGTGTGTCACTGATAAAATTCGTCAACCGGTCTGTCTCATCCAGGATCATCCGTACGTGTTCTTCCCGCTTTTCCGGAATTTCCCCGGAAAATGCCTCCAGCATCTCCGCATACATTCGGATTACGGTCAACGGAGTCTTCATATCGTGACTGACATTTGCTACAAAATCCCGGCGCAAAGCCTCTGTCTTGTTAAACTCCTGTTCCGCCAGCTCCAACGTATCTGCCAGCTGTCGGGCTTCCAGCGGGCCTTCCCGCATGAACTCTGTCTCATAATCTCCTGCTGCCATCTGTAATGCGCTTTTATTCAGATGACGAAACGGCCGTGCAAAATATTCTGCCAGGCAAACCGATAGAATCAATGCCAGGATCAGCACAGTCACCGTTACCAGCAGATAACGGCTGGTGAGCAGCTTCATCAGTGCATCCATGTTCGCCTGGGATCTGCTCACCACCAGTACCTGCCGGGAACCGTTGAGATTTGCCAGTACCACCGCCTGCACCGCCCAGCGGGACGCATGCACCTGATCCTCCACATAATACTGACAAATACCATCGGAATCGTTTAACCGTTCAAACATCGTTTCATCTGCAATATCCGCCTGTTGCGGTGCTGTCCTCTCTCCCTGATTATTAACAGAAAAGACCACCTGCATCGAATTTTCCGACACGATCTGCACAAAATAATCATTCGACTTTGCCAGAAGTGCGATATTCGCCTCAAAATCCGCATCTCCATACATATCCCAGATAGACTGTGCTGCCATTTTCAGATCATTTTCCGTCTGTTCCTGATATTTATTTTTTACAGAAAAATGAAGCACCATCCAGAATAACAGTGCCATCGCCCCTGCAAGTCCCATAAATCCAAGCCAGAGGCCAAACATCATTTTATGCCTTTTCTTCTGCTTCAAATTTGTACCCCGCTCCTCTGTATGTCACAATATATGTCCGATAGTCTCCCAGCACATGCCGCAGCATCTTAATCTGTGCATCCACCGTGCGGTCATCTCCCATAAAATCAAAGCCCCATACTTTTTCCAGCAGGGCATCCCTTGAAAATACAATGCCTCTATTCCGCACCAGAAAAAACAGCAGATCATACTCCTTAGGGCGCAATTCCACATGCACTCCGTCTACAAAAACTTCCCTGGCGGAAATATTTACCGTCAGTCCCTGAAATTCATAAATTTCACCCTGTGGTTTCTCTTCTCTTGGTTCATGTCTCATCAGGATTACATTTACCCGGGCCATCAGTTCCTTAATAGAAAAAGGTTTTACCACATAATCATCAATGCCAGCTTCAAATCCCTGGAGTTTGTCATATTCTTCTCCTTTTGCAGACAGCATCAGCGCCGGAATATCCTTTATCTCCCGTATTCTCCGATATGCTTCATAACCATCCATCTCCGGCATCATAATGTCCATAATAATCAGGTCAAAATCCTGCTGCCGGCACAATTCCAGTGCCTCCCGCCCATTAGCTGCACCTGTCACATCATACCCCTGATATTCCGCAAATTCCCGGATCCCCATCCGGATTGATATTTCATCATCCACAACCAGTATTCTCTTTTTCATATCTCCTGTCCACCTAAATAAAAGCAGCCGACTGTTTTCCAGCCAACTGCCTCTGATTTTCACAGTAGCACACGGCTTGTTCACTGCCATATCTGCTATCTGTACTATATCGTTTATGCGCTGATTTTGCAACTGTTCAAGTTCTTTTCTGTCATATACCCGAGTAAAATCTGAAGTGCAGAATTCTCCTGTCCCTGCTTCCATGCCACTGCAATTTCTGTGGAATGTTCTAACGGACAGCACTGAAATCCAGGTTCATACACATTTCGTACCCATGAATTGCACACAGTTACACCCAGTCCATTTTCCACATTCATTAAAATGGATTCCATACTGTTCACACTGCATATATTCGGCACAAATCCATACTTGCTGCCGATGGCACGCACACAATCCAACTGCATTTCTTCTCTGTCATCTGCCAGAACGAAAAACGTTTCCTGACGAAATTCCTCTGGTTTCCAGTTTTTCTTTCTTGTCCGAAATAAAGTATTGGAAAAAAGAATCATTTCCTGCGCTGTGTCGATGAGCATCGACTCCGCATCATACATTTTTGCAGTACGATCCTGCAGTGTAATGATCAAATCCATCTGCCCCATCTGAAAACGTGCAGACAGCTCCTGCAGCGTATATGCTTCCAGAGAAATCCTAATACCCGGATATTCCAGACGCATTTCTCTCAGCACCGGCTGCATATAAGTACCGATATTCCATCCATTCACATATCCGATACGGATCATTCCCCTATCCATATCATTCAGCTGCTGTACCTGCTCTTTCGCTTCTGCAAAACACTGTTTCATCTTCTGAAATGCTTTTTCATAAATCCGGCCAGCTTCCGTCAATGCAATATGTTTTCCGCTTCTGTCAAAAAGCTGCGTATCCAGTTCCTTTTCCAAGCGTGCGATATTCCGGCTCAGATTAGGCTGAGAAACATAGATTTTCTCTGCCGCTTTACAAAAACTTCCTTCTTCTGCTACCGACAAAAAACTCTGTATTAACGTATCATTCATCCTATTTCTCCTATGTTATCCAGTGCTGATATCCGTGTACCTTTTTTTCTATATTGATAACATAACAGAGAAATATGATAGCTACATGAAATCTGCTTTCACAAATCCTGTCTTTTCATCTCTTCCGGCAAAAAACACGTAAAACGTTCTCACTGTCAAACTTTCTCCCATTGATACAGGGAATATCCGTTTTTACCCGCACGTTTCGTCTGATACAATGCATGATCCGCCTTTCGATAAAGATCCATAAAAGAACTTCCATGCTGGGGTGCAAAAGCAATCCCCACACTGATTGTCATCTTCTGCTCTCCCATCTCTTCCACGCGTATACTGCCAACCTGTTTCAAAAGATTTTGAATCTTTATTTCAACCACATCTGTATTCGCTAAATTGCACATTAAAATAACAAACTCGTCTCCACCAATACGTCCTACTACATCATACTCCCGAAATTGAGACTGTAAAAATCTGCCAAATGTCTGCAGTACTTTATCTCCTACGATATGTCCAAAATTATCATTCACAGACTTAAAATAATCGATATCTAAAATGATAAAAGCATGCTGCCCGGCTTCTTCCTGTACAATATTTTGAATCAACCTCTGTGTAGTATCTTTATTATACAATCCGGTCAGTGCATCTCTCTGTGTATAACGTAATAATTCCGCTTTGTCTGCACTGTTCTTGCGGACAATATATATTATAAGCACTGTTACCAGAACACAGAATGCCAGCATAAATACCGCCTCATATTTTCTGATAAAAGAATAGGATTTCTGCGCTGCTTTCACCGGTACAATATAACAGATCATCCAGTCATTCATTCCAAGCGGTGTATATGCCAGATAATAATCTGATTTGCTAGTATCATCCAGGCCAAGCTGTACCAATCCTTCCTTTCCCTCTTTAAAGTCTGATTTCAGCATATTCAATGTCTGCGTTTGATTTATATTTTTCTCTTCATAGTAATTAAGTAAATTTCCTCCATACGAAATTTCCCTTTTCTGCTGCGAATCTCCCTCTTCCTGAGCAATAATCGTACCATCTTGTTTTACCACAAGTGTATCACCTTCTCCATAAAACAAATCATCAAACAGCATATGGCTTAGTAATGTTACATTACAGGACCCACCAAGAATTCCGATTATTTCATTATCAGAATTATAAATAGGTACTCCCAAAACCACACGTGTCTGCTGATCCACACTGCTTTCCAATGGATCACTTAACGTCTCTTTCCCACTCATGGCTTCCTTAAAATATCTTCGGTAAGACAAATTCTTTACTACACCATTATCATAGTGTGCGGTTCCATCAGGTTCAATCAATGCAGCACGTTCTAAGTCCGTCTTTTCTACAATAGCTTCTAAACGATCTATATTATTCTGCGAAATCAATGGTTCTGATTTTCCAATCTGCCATGCAATTTCATTCAGGTACTGATAATTAATATCAAATATTGTCCGCAAATGTTCACTCTGACGTGACACATTTGTAGAAATTCGCTCCTGAGAATTTTTTGCGATTGAATGCTGTACACCGGAATAAAAAATAAAAATACCAACAACTAATGCAATTAGAAATATGCTGATCGCCATAATATAATCTTTTAACGTAACTGTCTTTTTTTTCATATTTAATATCCTCTTTGCCTGATCTAATTGCTTCTGCGGTTGTAATACAAATTATTTTAAGTTTTATATCACATCGCCAACTTTTCATTTATATTATATCATGAACAAAAACAGTTCATGATTGGCATTCACCACTCGTCAATCATACAAGTATGTTGACTCGTTTGCGTTCATTATATCGTGATTTCATCACTCAATAATTTCGCCGTTCGTCAAGTGTGAGCAAGCTCCCTCTGACTCTCTTGCGCTCATTATATCATTTCTTGTATTATACATTCCATTTACAAATTATTATTTTTGAATATTATTACTATAAATGAGCAAATTTGAAAAATTGCACAAAACTACACTGCGAATTTCATAAATGAATCAAAATCATTGCTTTCCTTTGCGCATTGAAAAAGATAACGATACTTTTCCAGCTGAATGGTATCACAGATTTCGTGATATCCAGTTTCAAACGAACAGAACCTACCAGTACCCACTGCACACATGAAATGTGCCAGTGACATAAGTAGCCAGTACCTTTTGATTCCCTGTGCAGAGCGTATCTGATAGCTGTCCAGTGCCAGTTTATCCTTACACTGGCGGAAAAATACTTCAATCGGCCATCGACACACATACCAGGAAAGAATCTCCTGTGTAGACAGGGCTGCGTTTGTACTGATGAAAGCACGCAATGCTTTGGGATTACCAAATGCTTTTTCCGGATAACTCAAAAGAACTACCGCATTTTCTATGCCGTTGAGGTTTCCCTCGTACCGGTACACATAATAGTTTCGTTTTTTGACTGTCACAAGGTCAAATTCACGATGTGTAACAGACAATTCGGCGGCCAGTTCACGAAGTTTCTTTTTCATTCCCGATGGATACAGCAAACGGTTTGTTTTCAAAGCACCGATGGTATGGAACCCTCTCTGTGCAAAGGTATTGATTATCTTTTCAGAAACATACCAGCAGTCGCAAAGAAAATAGGACATTACCGGTGGAACAGGCAGCTCCTTTGCAATGCTTTGTACAATGTCAATCTTGGAAATTGACTTATTGTACATTACAAAAGCATAGTTCAGAACAATGCCATTGCAGGAAAGCATAACAGCAACTGCCTGATGCCCGTAATCCGGTTTTCCCTTTAAATGGGATTGGTGAAAATACGCATCTTCAATCGGATGTAAAGCCTGTGACGAAGGCTTTGTCTTTGAAGCAATCGTATCGTCCACAATACAGAGAACAGGTTTTCCGGTGCGTGCTGCTTCTGAATAAATAATCTCAATGACAGAGCATTTTAACGTATCTGAAAGTAAGGAATCATCCCATTTTCCGGAATTGAGGAAATGGGCAATCGTAGTTCTGTGGCAGGAACTGTTTTTAGCAAAGTCCGTGGTTTTTCCATGATATCCTGAAATGAAAATACTGATTAGGATACTCATAAGATGGTTTATTACTCGGTTCGAATAAAATTTGCATAAGTTTAATTTTTTAAACTGGTTGTATATGAATGAGGAATGATGTATAGTATTTGCGAGAGACACCTTCTTTCGTAAATGTTGCAAATGTTTGTTTTGGCACTTTCATTATACAACACATGGAATCGAGGTGTCTTTCTTTTATGCAAAATCACGAACTTGCTCATTTATAGTATTATTAATTAATTCATAGCATTTTTTCTTGAATATACAAAAAAAAGAACCCAAAAACAATTTTGAGTTCCTAAGTCTTAAGAGGCGACAACCAGATTCGAACTGGTGATAGAGGTGTTGCAGACCTTTGCCTTACCACTTGGCTATGTCGCCATATTTAATTAACAAGCCTTTTGCATTATAACATCTCCAAAACAATAAGTCAATATAAGAAATATCATTCCAGAAATAATTATGAAAAAACTCCCCGAGTAGGGCTCGAACCTACAACAACTCGGTTAACAGCCGAGTGCTCTACCATTGAGCTATCGAGGAATAAGGTACATGATATATACCTTCAAAACTTCATACAGGTGAGATCTTAGCTTCTTTTATTCAATCTCGTGTTCTTGGTCAAGCCCTCAAACGATTAGTAACAGTCAGCTCCATGTGTTGCCACACTTCCACCTCTGCCCTATCTACCTCGTACTCTTCAAGGGTTTTTACTCCTTTAAAAGGATGGGATATCTCATCTTGGGGGGGACTTCACGCTTAGATGCCTTCAGCGTTTATTCCTTCCGGACTTGGCTACCCGGCGATGCCATTGGCATGACAGCCGGTACACCAGTGGTCCGTCCAGCCCGGTCCTCTCGTACTAAGGCCAGCTCCCCTCAGATATCCTACGCCCGCGCCGGATAGGGACCGAACTGTCTCACGACGTTCTGAACCCAGCTCGCGTACCGCTTTAATGGGCGAACAGCCCAACCCTTGGGACCTGCTACAGCCCCAGGATGCGATGAGCCGACATCGAGGTGCCAAACCACTCCGTCGATGTGAACTCTTGGGAGTGATAAGCCTGTTATCCCCAGGGTAGCTTTTATCCGTTGAGCGATGGCAATCCCACTTTATGCCACCGGATCACTAAGTCCTACTTTCGTACCTGCTCCACCCGTCGGTGTCGCAGTCAGCCTCCCTTCTGCCTTTGCACTCTTCTAATGGTTTCCGACCATTATGAGGGAAACTTTGAGCGCCTCCGATACCCTTTCGGAGGCGACCGCCCCAGTCAAACTCCCCGCCTGGCATTGTCCCACCGCCGGATCACGGCGGCTGGTTAGAAACCCGATATTGCAAGGGTGGTATCCCAACAGCGCCTCCCCTGAGACTGGCGTCCCAGGTTCATAAGCTCCCACCTATCCTGTACATGCAATACCAAGCTCCAGTACCAAACTGGAGTAAAGCTCCATGGGGTCTTTCCGTCCTGGCGCGGGTAACCAGCATCTTCACTGGTACTTCAATTTCACCGGGTGCATTGTCGAGACAGCGCTCAAATCATTACGCCTTTCGTGCGGGTCGGAACTTACCCGACAAGGAATTTCGCTACCTTAGGACCGTTATAGTTACGGCCGCCGTTTACTGGGGCTTGGATTCAAAGCTTCGCCGAAGCTAACCTCTCCTCTTAACCTTCCAGCACCGGGCAGGCGTCAGCCCATATACATCACCTTACGGTTTCGCATAGACCTGTGTTTTTGCTAAACAGTTGCTTGAGCCTATTCTCTGCGGCCCACTTGCGTGGGCACCCCTTCTCCCGAAGTTACGGGGTCATTTTGCCGAGTTCCTTGACAATGCTTCTCCCGCCGGCCTTAGGATTCTCTCCTCATCCACCTGTGTCGGTTTACGGTACGGGCGCATGGCAAACAATAGCGGCTTTTCTCGACAGGAGGGGGCACATGCTTCACTACTTTAGTTCGCTCCACATCACGGCTTCGTCTCATGCACAGCGGATTTGCCTGCTGTGCGACTACCCCGTTTGTACCGGACTTTCCATTTCCGGCCCATGTTTCCCTCCCGTGTCCCCACAGTTCTGTTACCATGCGGTACAGGAATATCAACCTGTTGTCCATCGGCTACGCTTTTCAGCCTCACCTTAGGTCCCGACTTTCCCAGGGCAGATCAGCTTTACCCTGGAGACCTTGGATATTCGGCCACAAGGATTCTCACCTTGTTCTCGCTACTCATTCCGGCATTCTCTCTTCTTAGCACTCCACAGCTCCTTCCGGTACTGCTTCTTCGCGTTAAGAATGCTCCTCTACCAATGACTATGTCATTCCCAAGCTTCGGTGGCATGTTTTAGCCCCGGACATTTTCGGCGCAGGACCTCTCGACTAGTGAGCTGTTACGCACTCTTTGAATGAATGGCTGCTTCTGAGCCAACATCCTAGTTGTCTTAGAGATCCCACATCCTTTTCCACTTAACATGCACTTTGGGACCTTAGCTGCGGGTCTGGGCTCTTTCCCTTTTGACTATCCAACTTATCTCGTATAGTCTGACTCCCGTTCATCATCTGTATGGCATTCGGAGTTTGATATCCCTTAGTAAGCTTTGACGCCCCCTTGGGAATTCAGTGCTCTACCTCCACCAGACTAAAACGAGGCTAGCCCTAAAGCTATTTCGAGGAGAACCAGCTATCTCCGGGTTCGATTGGAATTTCTCCGCTATCCACACCTCATCGCCACCCTTTTCAACGGATGTGCGTTCGGTCCTCCATTGCCTTTTACGGCAACTTCAACCTGGACATGGATAGGTCACCCGGTTTCGGGTCTGCACACACTGACTATCGCGCCCTCTTAAGGCTTGGTTTCCCTGCGGCTCCGGGACTTTATCCCTTAACCTTGCCAGTATGCACAACTCGCCGGACCGTTCTACAAAAAGTACGCCGTCGGGCATATAAAGCCCTCCGACAGTTTGTAAACACAGGGTTTCAGGTTCTCTTTCACTCCCCTCCCGGGGTCCTTTTCACCTTTCCTTCACAGTACTATGCGCTATCGGTCACTAAGTAGTATTTAGCCTTACGGGGTGGTCCCCGCTCCTTCCATCAAGGTTCCACGTGTCTCGATGTACTCTGGATCCTGCCATGTCAACTTTCCTTTCGCTTACGGGGCTTTCACCCTCTTTGGCTGGCTTTCCCAAAACCATTCTGCTAGGATCATTGAATCAATTATGCAGTCCGAACCCCATGGTGCACGCACCATGGTTTGGGCTCTTCCGCGTTCGCTCGCCGCTACTTACGGAATCGATGTTTCTTTCTCTTCCTCCGGCTACTTAGATGTTTCAGTTCACCGGGTTCCCCTCCATACGTTATGGATTGGCGTATGGATACATGAGGTGTTCTCATGTGGGTTTCCCCATTCAGAGATCTGCGGGTCAATGGATATTTGCTCCTTACCGCAGCTTATCGCAGCTTATCACGTCTTTCATCGGCTCTTAGTGCCAAGGCATCCACCCTGCGCTCTTCTTCGCTTGACCGCGTCGCAAAAATGGGATTTTTGCGGACTATACAGATACGGTCAGTTTTGGCTGTATCTCATTCGTCCTTCTCATTTCTACGGGTTGATAATGGATCGTATATAGCGTTATACTCCATCATCTGTTTTTTTGAAATTGAATTCATTTTAATCAATTAAATTGAGTTATTTTGCATTTAATCTCGGATGTCTTGATATATCTGAGGTGTCACATCTTTCGATGTTCCACTTCTTTTAGATCAATCACTTATCTGTATGAAGTTTTCAAGGTACATATTGACTGTTTTATCAGTCATCAGAAAACTCAAAACTTTTTGAACTCTCTGACCACTGGTAAATCCAGCGTCTATCTTAACAGTTCTTCCCTCTGTAATGGGTGGTACACATTCCGTACCTCTATGTTCAAACGATCTGTGCGGCTGGGGCTTTGCAAGCGACTTTCGCATACATCATTTTCTTTTTTTGATCCGGCAGCCACCTGCTCTCCCATGCCGTCTCCAGCATAGTACCATCGGCCGCTCAGGTCTTAACCATCGTGTTCGGGATGGGAACGGGTGTCTCCCCTGAGCGCATCGCCACCGGAAATATGAAGTTATCCTTTTGATAACTCAACAGTGAACTAACCTTTACTAGATTTCCTTAGAAAGGAGGTGATCCAGCCGCACCTTCCGATACGGCTACCTTGTTACGACTTCACCCCAGTTATCAGACCTGCCTTCGACGGCTCCTTCCTTGCGGTTAGGCCACCGGCTTCGGGCATTTCCGACTCCCATGGTGTGACGGGCGGTGTGTACAAGACCCGGGAACGTATTCACCGCAGCATTCTGATCTGCGATTACTAGCGATTCCAGCTTCATGTAGTCGAGTTGCAGACTACAATCCGAACTGGGACGTTATTTTTGGGATTTGCTCCACCTCGCGGTCTCGCTTCCCTTTGTTTACGCCATTGTAGCACGTGTGTAGCCCAAGTCATAAGGGGCATGATGATTTGACGTCATCCCCACCTTCCTCCAGGTTGTCCCTGGCAGTCTCCACAGAGTGCCCATCCGAAATGCTGGCTACTGGGGATAAGGGTTGCGCTCGTTGCGGGACTTAACCCAACATCTCACGACACGAGCTGACGACAACCATGCACCACCTGTCACCGGTGCCCCGAAGGGAAAACACATTACATGTTCTGTCACCGGGATGTCAAGACTTGGTAAGGTTCTTCGCGTTGCTTCGAATTAAACCACATGCTCCACCGCTTGTGCGGGTCCCCGTCAATTCCTTTGAGTTTCATTCTTGCGAACGTACTCCCCAGGTGGAATACTTATTGCGTTTGCTGCGGCACCGACAGGTCTTACCTGCCAACACCTAGTATTCATCGTTTACGGCGTGGACTACCAGGGTATCTAATCCTGTTTGCTCCCCACGCTTTCGAGCCTCAGCGTCAGTAGTCGTCCAGTAAGCCGCCTTCGCCACTGGTGTTCCTCCTAATATCTACGCATTTCACCGCTACACTAGGAATTCCACTTACCCCTCCGACACTCTAGTCCTACAGTTTCCAATGCAGTCCCGGGGTTGAGCCCCGGCCTTTCACATCAGACTTGCAGGACCGCCTACGCTCCCTTTACACCCAGTAAATCCGGATAACGCTTGCTCCATACGTATTACCGCGGCTGCTGGCACGTATTTAGCCGGAGCTTCTTAGTCAGGTACCGTCATTATCTTCCCTGCTGATAGAGCTTTACATACCGAAATACTTCATCGCTCACGCGGCGTCGCTGCATCAGGGTTTCCCCCATTGTGCAATATTCCCCACTGCTGCCTCCCGTAGGAGTCTGGGCCGTGTCTCAGTCCCAATGTGGCCGGTCGCCCTCTCAGGCCGGCTACTGATCGTCGCCTTGGTGGGCCGTTACCCCGCCAACAAGCTAATCAGACGCGGATCCATCTCACACCACCGGAGTTTTTCACACTGCACCATGCGGTGCTGTGCGCTTATGCGGTATTAGCAGTCGTTTCCAACTGTTATCCCCCTGTGTGAGGCAGGTTATCCACGCGTTACTCACCCGTCCGCCACTCAGTCACAGAACAATCATCCCCGAAGGAAATCAGGTAAAGTGCTTCGTTCGACTTGCATGTGTTAAGCACGCCGCCAGCGTTCATCCTGAGCCAGGATCAAACTCTCATAAAAAGTTTTTCCCGTTTCAGAATCAACTGGCTGATTTTAACCATTCATTAATTCCAAACGTTACTGTTTTAGGTTGCTTTGACTTTCGTCTCTGCTGTTCTCTCGAACTCATTTAAATCGCGAATTGCTTCGCTGTTCTCAATGAATCTTTCAAGGTTATTTCACTGTTCAGTTATCAAAGTTCTTTGTCTGTTGCCGTTCAGCAACTTTTATATCTTACCAGATGTTTAAGTGCTTGTCAACAACTTTTTTAACTTTATTTAAAAGTTATTTGTTTTTATCGTGTCACTCACGCGACAGCTTGTATATATTATCACAAGCCCATGCGCTTGTCAACAACTTTTTTCAATTTTATTTTTCACCCTCATTTTAAGGCAAAAAAATAACGGAGAAAGAGGGATTTGAACCCTCGCGCCGCGCGAACGACCTACACCCTTAGCAGGGGCGCCTCTTCAGCCTCTTGAGTATTTCTCCATATTTTTTTATAAAATTGATGCGCCGTAACGCTTTATCTACTATACAAAACTTTGTTCCGTTTGTCAATAGCTTTTTACAACTTTTTCATCACTTGTAAAACCAGTTATTTTTGAAGGCTCTGCATTTATAGAAATTCATAGAAAGAAACTATTTCCAAATGTCAATATTTCAAGTCGAACGCACGTGAGACTTGGTGCGTGATCCCACTGAAAGGTCGCAAATCGGCTGCGTTCATGAGCAAGTAGCAAAAGCGGATTGCGAATGTCTGCTTTCCCTATGCCTGAGACAAGCGCTCTTTTAAAAAAGTATTTCTCTTTGTAACCGTCACATTTCTGACCGCATAAGACAATGCCTTTCTGGTTCCTACGATAACCAGAACCTTTTTTGCACGGGTAATTCCTGTATAGATCAGATTGCGCTGCAACATTACATAGTGATTCATCAGAACAGGCATGACCACGATCGGATATTCGGAACCCTGCGCTTTATGTATCGTTGTCGCATAGGCATGCACCAGTTCATCCAGCTCCGATGCTTCATATTCTATGATATGCTGGTCAAAGTTTACTTTCAGCGTCCGTTCCTGCAGATCTACAGACTCTACTGTTCCAATATCTCCGTTAAAAATTTCTTTCTCATAATTATTTCGGATCTGCATGACTTTATCCCCAGTGCGAAACAGATATCCTCCCCGACGCAAACCGTCGCCCTGTGGATTCAAAGCTTCCTGAAGTGCAAGATTCAAATTCGCTGCTCCCACAATTCCTTTCTGCATCGGTGTCAGCACCTGAATATGATTCCAGGGCGTTTTGTAATAACGCGGAAGGTTGTTTTTTACCAGCCGGACAATTTCCTGCACCGCTTCCTCCGGATCTTCTTTTTCTATATAGAAGAAATCCGTATTTTTGCCATTGGAAATATCCGGAAATTTGCCTTCATTGATGGCGTGCGCATTCATGATGATCCTGCTGCTCTGTGCCTGTCTAAAAATCCGGGTCAGACGAACCACAGGAAATACACCGGAATCAATAATGTCACGCAATACATTTCCCGCCCCCACAGATGGGAGCTGGTCGATATCTCCCACCAGTATCAAACGCATCCCCTCCGGAATTGCTTTGAGCAGCGCATTCATCAGTATCATATCGATCATAGAACATTCATCAATGATCAGTACATCTCCATCCAGGGGATTATCCTCATTTTTCTGATATCCTTCCGGCGGTTTGCACTCCAACAAACGGTGGATTGTCTTTGCCTCTAATCCGGTTGCTTCTGTCATACGCTTGGCGGCACGACCTGTAGGTGCTGCCAACAGGATTTTTAATCCAAACGAACGGTAAGCAGCGATAATTCCCTGCGTTGTCGTGGTTTTTCCGGTTCCAGGTCCTCCCGTCAATACCATGACTTTGGAAACGGCTGCTTTTCGAATGGCATCTGCCTGAATCTCATCATATTCCATGTGTACTTTTTCCTGAATTTTACCGACATCAATGGACAGGCTTTCGTTTCCTGTCTTCTGCCGTGCATCCATCAGTGCATGCCAGAGCCGGTCTGCTGCCGGCGCCTGTGCCAGACGTTTTAATTTGCCTGCCACACCTGCTTCCGCATAATAAAATGCCGGCAGATATATAGCTTTCATTTCTGCCTGATCTGTTTTATAGTCTACCGTTTCACAGATCAGGTCTTTGTCCGCGATCATCTGATCCAAAGTCATTACGATACTGGATTCTTCCGCTTCCAGTAATTCTGCTGCCTTCGCGATCAACTGCTCCTGATATGCAAACACATGTCCCTCATCTGCCAGATTACTGAGTGTATACATAATACCACTGCGCAACCGGACATAAGCCTCCTTCGCAAAACCAAGCTTCTGTGCAATTCCATCTGCTGTCTTAAATCCAATACCCCAGATATCATCTGCCATCTGGAACGGATTTTCTTTCATTTTATCCAGACTTTCATTTCCGTACTGACGGTAAATTTTGGCTGCAAAAGAGGTACTGACGCCATGATCCTGCAAAAAAAGCATAACATTCTTGATCTCTTTCTGCCGTTCCCAGCTGTCCCGGATCATCTGGATTCGTTTTTTACCGATGCCGTCCACTTCCTGCAGCCGGGAAATATCCGTCTCAATCACTTCCAGCGTTTCTATGCCAAACTGTGCTACGATCTTTTTCGCATATTTCGGACCAACGCCCTTGATCAGACCGGAACCAAGATATTTTTCAATACCAAATACCGTCGCCGGAAGCGTTTCTTCCCAGCTCTCTGCAGCAAACTGTCTGCCGTAACGACTGTCCACTTTCCAATTTCCATAAATCAGCAATACAGAACCAACATTCACATCCAGCAGACTTCCGATGACTGTCACAAGTTCTTTGTAACTTTTTACGGCACATTTGAGGACCGTGTAGCCATTTTCCGGATTTTGATAAGTAATGCGTTCCACCACACCCCGGATTTTTACTGTAAAATGCTGAGGTCGCTGCTGAACCTCTACGTCTTCCGATGCCTTTTTTCTGGCTTCCTCCACACGCTTCTGATGTGCCTCACGCATCTCAGCCACCATGCACTCATACACTTTTTGGTTCATGTAACAGTCATTCAGTGCTCGATGCGCACCTTCCGATGAAATACCATAATGCTCCGCCAGATCCACCAGACGATGATGCTCCATCTTCGGCAAATGTTTTCGCGCCACCTGCAGCGTATCCACATAATTGTTCTGCGGAATTTCGCCAAAATACTGCTCGGCATCACGCCAGATGAACTTCATGTCAAACCGTGCAATATTATGTCCCACCAGAACAAGACCTTCCGCAAAATCCAGAAACTCTGCCAGAACATGCGAAAACGCCGGTGCCTCCGCAACCATCGCATTTGTGATTCCATTCACTTTCGTCGCTCCAAATGGAATCTTGCGGCCCGGGTTCACCAGCGTATTAAATTCATCCACTACTTCGCCACCTTTCACCTTCAGCGCCGAAATCTCAATCACTTCATCATAGTTCGGAGAGATTCCAGTCGTCTCAAGGTCAAAGATGACATAGTTTGGTGTGTATTTGTTGATCAAAGTTCCTTTCTGTGTGGACATGAGTATCACTACTTTCTATTCATTCTTTTTCGTATCTTATCATATCCCATTTTAAAGTACAATCATCAACAGTTTATCTCAGTCTGGAGTAACAAAATTTACTCATATCTCAGCGCATCAATTACTTCCATCTTTGCTGCTTTTTTCGCCGGATAAGATCCGAAGAACACACCGATCAGCATTGAGAAGCATACGGAAAGGATAATTGCTAATACAGACGGATGTACATTCATGATAATATAACCTGCATAATCGCTGTAGTAGCTGTTGATGACAAGCATCGCCACTTTTCCGAGGATAAATCCAAACAGGATTCCAATCAAAATTCCAATGATTCCACCAACGAGGCAAAGTACCACAGATTCGATCAGAAATTGCTGCTTGATGGCCTTATTTTTAGCACCCAGCGCTTTTCGAATACCGATTTCCTTTGTTCTTTCCGTGATAGACACCAGCATGATATTCATGACACCAACGCCACCAACGATCAGGGAAATGGCTGCGATAAAGGAAATTGCCACAGTTACTACATTAATGACCGTATTAATAATCCCCATATCCGAAGACATGTTGTACGTTGTGACCTGCCATTTTTCATTTTTCGCATATTTGTCTGCAAAAAAGCTCTGAATATCTGTTTCTGCCTGATTTTGATCTGCACCTGTTTTTAAAAGGACACTTACATACGTATAACCATTGGTCGCTTCACTATGGTTTAATTTATTTGCAGTTGTGGCGGGAATATACATAGTAGTGCTGCGGTCTTTTTCCGGAATCGTCGTATCTTGTTTACCAAAAATAGCAGCATTATATTCATACACACCTACTACTGTAAATTCATAAGAATAACCATCACTTCCACTGTAAATGATCTGCTGTCCGATAGGATCTTCACTGCCGAAATAATAGGATGCCATCGTATCTGATACAACGCATACACGTTTCTCCTTTTTCATATCCTGATTTGTCAGATTGCGTCCACGAAGAATATTAATTTTCATGTACTCCAGTTCTTCTTTTGTCGTTCCTGTTGCGTCCACATTCGCATATTTATCACTGTTTTTGTAAATCTGACCGCTGCCAAGATAAGCTGAAATACCAAAACCTGCGATTTCGTCCGGGTATGTTTCCTGTAATTCATCCAGCATATCCTGCGTAATATAATCATCTGCTGTCATCTTCGGATATTCCCAGTTTGACCAGTCCGCATCATCCTCCGGATAAATAGCATCCACACTGGCGCTGATACTGTTTCCACCAAGGGAGTTTAATGTAGCATTCAATGTTGATTTGATAGATGTTCCAATGGTCGTGATCGTGATAACCGCAGAAATACCGATGATGATTCCAAGCATAGTCAGCAGGGAACGCATTTTATTGGAAAGAAGGTTCTGAAAGGCTTCTTTGATATTCTCTATCAGCATAGCGTTCCCCCCTCTCCGATTTCTGGCTTATTGCATCCATCATTCATCTTATGATAACCTGACAAATCACAGCCTTTTTCTGTTTTTCTGCTATCAGATACGATCATACCATCATTTAATGTGACAATTCGCTCGGTCTCTGCAGCCAATTCCTTTGAATGAGTGATCAGTACGACTGTTTTTCCCTGTTCTTCATGAAGCTTGTGAAAAATATCCATGATCATATGACCGGTCTGGGAATCCAGCGCACCGGTCGGTTCATCTGCAAGGATAATGGAAGGATCATTGATCATCGCCCGGGCAATCGCAATTCTCTGCTTCTGTCCGCCGGACAACTCATTTGGACGGTGTGTGGCACGGTCTGCCATTCCCACCAGTTCCAACATCTGCATACCGATTTCTTTTGCATTTTTCGGACGGTGCTCACTGTACATCAAAGGCAAAGTTACATTTTTTAAGGCATTTGCTCTCGGAATCAGATTAAAGTTCTGAAACACAAAGCCAATTTTTTCATTCCGCATGACACTTCGCACGGTGTCATCCATGCTGTTGACATCCTCGCCTTCCAGAAAATAATTACCGGAAGTCTGGCGATCCAGAATACCCATAATATTCATCAGCGTACTTTTTCCGGAACCGGATTCTCCTACAATAGAAACAAATTCGCCCCGTTTGATATCAAGATTGATTCCGTGTAAAATCTCCAATTCATTCGGCTGACCAATGTAATATGTCTTCACGATCTGTTCCATGCGGATCATAATTTCATTTGACATGTATAAAAACCTCCATGATTAATCCGCAGTTACTTCAGAACTTACACTTGTAGAACCGCCATCTTCCGTTTCACTTACATCACTTCCTCTTTCTCCCTGGAAAGTATCTCCTTCGGATATAGAGTAATCCATGATAATGTAATCTCCTGCTTTCAGATCGCCACCGGTCACTTCTGTATAATAATTAATCTCATCACCAACTGTAATGTTTTTCTTTACAGCTGTATAAGTACCATCTTTATTTTCTTCTGCACAGAGAACGTAACTTTTGCCATCCTCATCCTGCTGCACCAGATCATACGGTACAGACAGCACATTTTCACGATCTGTCAGAACGATTTTTGCCTTTGCACTCATGCCACTGATCAGATCACACGGATCTAATTTAATCTGTACCGAAAATCCGCCGGTATTAGCTGCACCGGAAGTCTCCTTTCCGGTTTGTTCCGTCGTCGGCTGGGAAGCATTATATACTTTTACTACTTTGATGATCTCGCCATTGATTTCCTGATCATCCAACGCATCAGAAGTAATGATTGCTTTCATACCTTCCTGCAATTTCAGAATATCTTTTTCTGTTACACTTGCATTCACGATCATATCAGTATTATTTTCTACGGTTACTAACGTAGCATTTGCTGTATTTACATCACCGACAGAAACATTGACTGCAGTAACAATACCTTCACTTTTACTTGTGATCGTACAATCGTCCAGTTGTTTTTTCAGCTGATCCAACTGTGTCTGTGTATCACTGTCATCCGTCTGATTATATTTTGCAGATTCAATGCTGCTCTGGGCAGAGTAAATCGCATCATCTGTAGATGATTTTACACTGCTATAATTGTTTTTTGCTTCTTTGCGGGCACTGTCTGCAGATGTAAGATCACTTTTTGCACCGGAAAGCTGATCCTGAAGATTGGCAAGTTTTTCCTGAAGTGCTGCTTTTGTATCTTCATCGGATGCCGCATTTACCTGATCTGATACAGATTTAATCTGGTTATTTAATGAATTTACAGTATTTTGTGCTGCTGTATACGCAGCTTCCGCACTGTTGATACTGTCATTTGCCTGTGCCAGTTGATTTTTCTGATCTTCCCTGGCACGTTCAAGGGTTCGCTGATTCTGATTGCTTTCATTCTGCTTTAATGCAGCTGCATTTGACAGAGATTTTTCCAGCACATCAATCTGTTTCTGAATAGAATCTTTATCCAGAGTTGCGATTACATCGCCTTCTTTTACAACATCTCCAACCTGAACATTTACAGTTTTGATCTCAGTCGCAGCTGTAGAAGAATAATTGATCTTCGTCTCTCCACTTACCGTTCCTGTCAGAGATATAAAATCGGACAGGTCTCTTTTATCTACTTTTTCCAACTGTACAATGTTGGTCGCTTCTGCTACACTGTTTAACTTTCGTTTGGCTACGCCAACCAGCACAATAATTGCTGCTACAATGATAGCCAGCACGATCACCAGTTTTTTGTGTTTGAATTTTTTTTTCACCGTCAGTCCTCCTGTGTTTACCTAATGTAAGTGATGTTATTATATAAGATAAAACCTTGTAAAAAATGTATGAATTTCTTAATTTTTTATGAGAGTAACATCATTTTCTGTAAAGCGGACATTTACAATCCGCTTTCGCTACTTGCTCATGAACGCAGTCGCTTTGCTTATTCTGCGTTTAAATAACGTTTTATCAAAAAAGAACAAAAATATGGAAATGTACAAATTTTATCCTCAATTCCTATATTACTATCCGCCAATTTTATTCCCCAATAAATATCTCCATATGAATCACTAGATATTAACTGACGTAAAGATTTGGAACGATTATTATTCGCTTTTACTTCTACTGGCACCAATGCATCTTTTGTTCTGACAAAAAAATCTTCTTCTAACGTTCCGTTATCTTTTCTATAGTAATATAATCCTAATCCCTGCTTTACAAACGCCTCTGCCACAAAATTCTCATATAAAGCCCCTTTATAAACACCAAGATTTTTATTTGCACGTAAATCTTCCTGCGCTTCTTCGTCTAATGATGCAATCAAAAGACCTGTATCCGGATAATACAGCTTGAATTTTGAATCATCGTAATTTCCTTTCAATGGAAGTTCCGGATATGAAAGACAATAGCATGTTGTTATTACCCCAGCATCCACAAGCCATGTAATACATCCCATATATTCCCGGCTTCTTGCTTTTTTATCTATTTTACTCAACTGGAACTTTTTATTTTCCTTTGCAAGCTGTACCGGAACATTTCGATAAACACTTACAATTTTTGTCTGATCCAGCCCTTCCGCATATTTTCGAATATCTTCTTCATAATCTAATTGTATCTGCTTCTGTAGTTCCAAAGTACCTGAAAACGTATTTGTCTCTATATACAATTTTACAACTGCCGGCATTCCTCCCAGCACACAGTACTCCAAAAACAATTTTTTATATACAGACATTTCTGTTTCTGAAAATGGAATACCTGTCTTCATGTGCTTCAACATATCTTTAATATGTGCCTCCGAATATCCTTTTGCCCATAAAAATTCTTCAAAATCCATAGAATACATTTCATAATCTGTCTTGTATCCCACACTGTTACTATGGATTCTTCTGTAATTTATCCCTAACAAAGAACCACTACATATAACATCAAATCTCCCATCTATTTTAAAAGATTTCAATGCAGTTGCAACATCTGGATATTCCTGTAATTCATCAAAAATAATCAAAGTATCCCCTTCAATAAATTTCTTTGATGGATCTATCAGAGAAATATTTTTTATAATATCCTTAACACTATATCCGTCGCTCAGTATTGTCTTATATTTAGGCTCCAATGCAAAATTAATATTTACAACATTCTTATAATTATCCATTGCAAATTGATTAATAGACTCTGTTTTTCCAATCTGTCTTGCCCCTTTTATAATTAAAGGCAGTCTGTCCATGTTCTTTTTCCATTCCACCAAATAATTATCTATTTTTCGCTTTAAATACATTTCCATACCTCCTACTTTTTCACGTTTTTTTATACTTTTTTATATATTATATCACGTTTTTTAATATAAAATGTTTTGTTTTTTCACTTTTTACATTATGAGCATAAAAGTGGGATTTTTATCCCACGATATGCGAATAGCGGGAAGGATTGTGGGAGTACAAAGCACGGAACAATCCGTGTAATCAAGATTTAGGTGTTTTGACACCCAAATTTATCTATCAAAAAATCACACATACTCTGATGTTTCCTATCACTATTAGGTACTTATCAAAGCTATGTGTGATTTTTTTCTTTCACAATCTTCTAAATTAAAAAATTATGATCAATCTTTTACCGCAAATTCTTTGATGGCAGTTTCATACAGATTATTTCCCTCAGAGTCTACGACTACGATAACCGGGAAATCCTCGACTTCAATCTTGCGGATTGCCTCTGCACCAAGGTCCTCGTAGCATACAATCTCAGATTTTTTGATGCATTTTGAAAGCAATGCGCCTGCTCCGCCGATAGCTGCAAAGTAAACTGCTTTGTTTCGGATGACTGCATCAATGACTTCTTTGGTACGTTTTCCTTTTCCGATCATGGCTTTTTCCCCAAGATCCAGCAGACGCGGAGCGTATTTGTCCATACGGCTTGCGGTAGTCGGACCGGCAGAACCGATCGGCCGTCCTTCTCTGGCCGGAGACGGTCCCATATAATAAATGGTAGCGTCTTTGATATCAATCGGAAGTTCTTTTCCTGCGTTCAGCACTTCCATCAGACGTTTGTGTGCTGCATCTCTTGCCACGTAAAGTGTACCTGTGATATAAACGTAATCGCCGGCCTTTAAGTCAACAGTAATTTCTTCTGTAATCGGTGTATGTATATGTTTATCCATGATAATTTCCTCCTGTCCTACAGTTCTCTTACCGCATGTCTGTTGACATGGCAGCAGATATTGATTGCCACAGGAAGTCCTGCGATATGTGTCGGATAAGTATTAATATTTACTGCCAGCGCTGTAGTTGTACCACCGAGCCCACCCGGTCCGATGCCAAGCTTATTAATCCTAGTCAGCATTTCTTCTTCCAGATCTTTAACATATGGAATGTCGGAATGCTCGTTCACCGGTCTGGTCAGTGCCTGTTTTGCAAGCAGTGCACATTTTTCAAAGGTTCCTCCGATGCCGACACCGACAACCATTGGCGGACAGGCATTCGGACCTGCATCTTTGACGGCTGTCAAAATGGCATTTTTCACACCTTCGATACCGTCTGCCGGTTTCAGCATAAAGATACGGCTCATGTTCTCACTTCCGAATCCTTTCGGTGCGAGAGTTATTCTTACTTTATCACCCTGGACAATTTTTGTATGCAGAATTGCCGGTGTATTATCTTTTGTATTTTCACGGATCAACGGATCTTTTACTACGGATTTTCTCAGATATCCATCCACATAACCACGACGTACTCCTTCATTGACCGCTTCCTCAAAATCACCGCCCACAAAATGTACATCCTGTCCGATTTCCATAAAAATAACTGCCATTCCCGTATCCTGGCAGATTGGAATCATTTCTTTGTCTGCAATTTCCAGATTCTCCTGAAGCTGGTTCAAGATTTTTCTGCCAAGTTCAGATTTTTCTGTCTGAACAGCCTCTTTCATACATGCATCCATATCCGGGGACAGATAATGATTCGCCTGTATACACATTTCACTGATATTTTCGGTTAATTCCTTTACATTGATTTCTCTGATCATCTTTTTTACTCCTGCAGTTTTCTTTCAACAATGTCCTTGGAATCCCTGAAAAAAGAATTCCACGAATTTATTTCTGTACAAAAGTGAAAAACCATCCGCATTTCTGATGTTTTCACAGATATATTTATCATAGCTCAAACAAAAAGAAATGTGAATGTTTTTCTGATTATGTTATTAAGAAAATGTGCTAATAAACATGCTATATTTCACAGAATTTTCTTTCGACGACAGGCTATCTTCTCTCAGATACGGGCTACACCTGTCTCAATAGCAGCTTTTCTGACTGCTTCTGATACATTATGAAAAATATCCGGATCCAATGCATCCGGAACAATTTTTTCTGCACTAAGTTCCGCGTCTGGAAGTGTTTCTGCAATTGCCAACGCTGCTGCCATCTTCATTTCTTCATTAATCTCACTGGCTCTGACATCTAATGCTCCTCGAAAAATACCAGGAAATGCCATCACATTATTAATCTGATTCGGAAAATCACTCCTTCCAGTTCCTACAACAGCTGCTCCCGCTTTCCGTGCAAGATCTGGCATAATCTCAGGCGTTGGATTTGCCATTGCAAAGAAAATAGAATCTTTATTCATCGTACGCACCATATCTTCAGTGATGATATTCGGTGCAGAAACACCAACGAAAATATCTGCTCCCACCAATGCATCTGCCAGTGTTCCATGCTGTACCTCATGATTGGTACGTAAAGCCATCTCTGCTTGCGCCCAGTTTAATCTCTCATCATCTCTCGCCAGCATTCCACGAATATCACACATAATGATATTTTCAAAACCATAATTTAATAATAATTTTGTAATAGCAATTCCTGCTGCACCTGCTCCATTTACAACTACTTTACAGTTTTCTTTTTTCTTACCCGTTAATTTTAATGCATTAATGATACCAGCAAGCACAATAACTGCAGTTCCATGCTGATCATCATGAAATACAGGAATATCCAGTCTGTCTTTTAATTTTTCTTCAATTTCAAAACAACGCGGTGCTGAAATATCTTCCAGATTGATTCCACCAAAACTTCCTGCTATCTGTGCCACTGTCTCAACAATCGTATCTACATCTCTGGACTGTATACAAAGTGGAAATGCATCTACATCACCTAATTCTTTAAAAAGCAGACATTTTCCTTCCATAACCGGCATTCCTGCTTCCGGTCCGATATCTCCTAATCCCAGGACTGCTGTACCATCCGTTACAACTGCTACCAGATTATTTCTTCTGGTAAGCTCATAACTCTTTGTAATATCTTTCTGAATTTCCAGACAAGGTGCTGCCACTCCAGGTGTATACAATACAGAAAGATTTTCTTTCGTTTTCAATGCTGCACGTGATACTACTTCTATTTTTCCATTTAATTCATAATGTTTTTTTAAAGCAAGTTCATTAATATCCATAGTTTTCTCCCATTATCTCTACTGTATTTTTTTTCTAAGTATTTCTACTTCCTGACGGGCCATTTCCGGGCACTTTCCTATATACTCCATTGGATCCAGTAAGTCATGAATTTCTTCTGGAATAAGAACACAGTTTACACGTTTATCCTTACAAAGTTCCTCTTCAAAATTCTTTTTTTCTTTAAAAGAGCGAACTGCAATTTCATTTATGATATGATGAGCATGTTGTTTTCCAATTTTTTTTCCAAGTGCAAGCATGACATGCTCTGACTGTGTTAATCCCCCCAACAACGCTATATTCTCTTTCATTTTATCTGTATTTACCACCAGTGTCTCTAAAAGTTCATCTCCACGATCCAGAAGTTCTGCTGCATAAATACAAATCTCTTCCATCAATTTTCGTTCTCCGATAAAATGTTGCATATTTCGTTCATGATCCACTAACGAAAGTTCTGCGATCTGCGCGGAATGATAACGCAAATGTGTTGCTTTTGCCTGCATATGCTGTGTGCTGGTCGGATTCACTTTGTGTGGCATAGTGGATGATCCCACACGTCCTTCTCCCCAGTATTCAGACAACTCACCGAATTCCGTTCCCATCAATAAATATACTTCATTTGCGATTCTTGCCAGTGCACCACCTATATATGCCATATCATTCGCAAATTCCACATATCTGTCACGACATGCATGCCAACAAATATCTGGTACATTCAATTTTAATTTCTGTGCCATCAACCGCTGTATCTGTGCTCCGTTTTCTCCAAAAGAAACCATTGATCCAACAGCGCCGGATAATTGCAGCACAAGCACTCTTTCTTTACTTTCCTTGATTCTATCCAGACAACGGCCGAGTTCACCACCCCATACAGCTGCTTTATAACCAAATGTAATTGGCAATGCCTGAATATTATGTGTACGTCCCATCATAGGAGTGTCCGCATATTTTTCTGCCAGATTACATACAGATGTAAGGATGCTGCAAAGTTTTTCTTCTGTTCTTTCCAGCATTTCTTTTAAAGCCAATACCATTCCTGTATCAATAATATCCTGCGTCGTTGCGCCAAGATGAATATACTGTCCGCTTTCTTCTCCAGCTGCTTTTTCCAATAATCTGAGTAACGATACCATAGGATGACCGGTTTTTTCATATATTTCATTGTATTTTTCAAGTTCCAGACATTCCACTTTTGCATTCGCACTGATATCCTCAGCTGCTTTTTGTGGAATAATATCTAATGCTGCTTGTGCATTTGCCAGTGCTTTTTCTACCATTAACCAACGACTAAATAATCCTTTTTCAGATAATATTTCTTCTATTTCAGGTAATATTTTTCTCATGTTTCAAATTCCTCATAATATACATGTTCACTATGTATATCAAATTATATACTTAAAAATGTGTGTTTATTGTTATCTTACTATTTGTATTAATCATTAAATGCCACAGATGTTATCAGCGAGTGGGGACTCTGTTCTGATGCAGTCTGCGGCATTTTACTTATTCTACCGTAATATATTTTCCATATCCCGGCTCACAATCTACGACACCATCACTCATAACAATGCGACCTCGTACAATTGTCTGAGTTACTTTTCCATGCATTTTACGTCCTACATATGGAATTGTCTGAGTCTTGGTATATACGTTATCATCTTTTGTAATTTCCCATTCTTCATTCATATCCACAACTGTAAAATCTGCATCTGTTCCAACGATGTTAGAACCTTTTCTCGGATATAATCCAAATGTTTTTGCACAATTTTCAGAGGTAATTTCAACCAGACGCTGTAAAGAATAATGTCCTTCATTAACATGACTTACCAGCAAATGACCATAATAGTCTAACATTGCAAACCCTGCACTTGTATGTAATGCATCATCCGGATTGTATTCTTCTGGTTTACATGGCGCATGATCTGATCCCATCATATCAATCGTTCCATCCTGAATGCCTTCCCAAATTTTATCCAAATCCGGTGCTGCATCATGATTAATGTAAATAAATCTCTGATTTTCAATATCCCATATTTCATCAGAAGCATTGATGGCCGGCATGTATTCACAGGATGAAACAATCTTCATTTCCCCTCTTGCTTTAAGCATACGCACAAGATCAATATATCCAGGCATCCAGCAATGCATTGCATACCAATTTAAACCAGCCTTTTTTGCATAATAAGATAACTGATAAGCTGCACCTGTCATTTCCTCATCACTATACCAGAGATGCCGTACATTTCTCAGCGTTACCTCTTTTCCTTCTGCTTTCACTTTTTCAACTGCTGCATCAAAGAAATATTTATCAAATGGATGTACACTACAATATTTACCATTTGCGGCACAATTCTGAAATGCTTCAAAAATTTTATGAGTGTCCAATGTACCTGCTGTCGTGTTATATGGATATGTAGCTACTTTTTCAAAAATCTTAAACCACATCGTTCCGGCATTTGCAATCTGCTCCACATCTTCTGCCGTTCCAAGAGGACTTCCGATCGGATTAAAATCTACGACTGCTTTTTCTTTTCCTGCATTTACCTGCTCCATATAAGCATCCAGTGTAGATGGAACCGGTTTGGTGTTCGGCTGTGGCATGATCATGGTAATTCCGGAATGAGCTGCCGCACAAGTTCCAGTATAAAAATCCTCTTTCTGAGTCAGTCCCGGATCCCTCATATGGCAATGCGGATCAATGAATCCCGGTAAAATATGTTTTCCACTTGCATCTAATACTTTTTCGGCCTCTACCTCAACATCCGGAGCAAGCAATGCCGCAATCTTCTCTCCTTTAATACAAACATTTAATGGATAAAAATTTTTATCCTGATATACTAGACCGTTTTTAATTACTAAATCATACATTTTTATACCTCTCTATTTCCGTTAACTTATTTTTCATTCAGAAAAAGGAGACAGATTCTTCCTCTGCCTCCTTCTCAGCATGAGGAGTATATACTAATATATTTTGGAATAATCCTGTAATTCCAATATTTTTCTCGTTTCTTCCGGTGTTGCAATCTGCTTTCCAAGTTCCTCAATAATATTTTTTGTTCTTATAACAAAATCCATATTATTCTTTGCCTTTACCCCACCAGACAAATATACATTATCTTCCAATCCTACTCTTACATTCGCATTTAGTGCCAGACAACTTAACAATATTGGCAAATGCGCCTTTCCTACACCAAAGGCGCTCCAGCTGCTTCCTTCCGGGAGAAGATTTTTTATATAAACCAGATTGTCTACCGTTGCCGCCATACCATTTTTCATGCCAAGAACTATCTGAAAATGCGGGGGAACATCTATGTATCCTTCATCAATCAACTGTTTTGCCGTATATACCATACCAGTATCCATCACTTCAATCTCTGGCTTGATGTGAAGCTCTTTTGTTCTTGTTCCAAGATCTCTTAAAAATTTTAAACTATTATGAAATACAAAATCATCTTCCACATTCATAGATCCAGCATCCATCGTAGCCATCTCCGGCATCAATTCCACAGGACGAATTCTATCCTCATTTGATACACCAAATCCTCCTGCTGTTGTCATATTAATAACAATATCACATCTCTGACGAATCAATTTCATTGTCTGACGAAACTTTTCATAGTCCATCGTAGCATTTCCTTCATCATCTCTTACATGAAGATGAACTACAGATGCGCCCAGTTTCCAGCACTCATATGTCTCGTTCGCAATTTCTTCCGGGGTTAAAGGAAGTCCCTGACAATGAGCCCGTGTTGTCGATGATCCAGTTGTAGCCACCTGTAAAATAACTTTATTGCTCAATTTATTCATTAAAACTACTCCTCCTGCAATTCCACCATACGTTGAATTGTTTCCGGTATTATAATTTCTGCTTCTGTCTTCTTTTGAACTTCTTCTGCAGATACCCCAGGGGCAAGTGCGCGTAATTGCAATCCATGATCTGTAACATCTAAAATTGCCAATTCCGTAATAATAGTATTTACTTCCTTAAAGCAAGTCAGTGGCATATCACATTTTTTTACAATTTTACTTTTTCCATCCTTAGTTGTATGTTCCATCGCAACAATTACTTTTTTTGCTCCTACACACAAATCCATTGCTCCACCGACTCCCTGCAATGATTTTCCAGGTATAATCCAGTTTGCCATACTGCCATACTGATCCACCTGTAATGCACCGAGTACTGTTACATCCAAATGCCCACCTCTGATTATTCCAAAAGACATTGGACTTTCAAAACATACCGCATCATATGTTTTTGTTGTCGGTCTTGTAGATGCATCTACAAGTGTATAATCATAATGTCCTCGTTCAGCCAGTGGTCCACAACCAATCAGTCCAGCTTCTACATGTGTCATAACCAATTTATCGTCCGGTATATGATTTGCTACATGTGTTGGAATTCCAGCACCAAGGTTTACCAACCATCCATCTTCAAACTCTTCTGCTACATTTTTTGCAATAAATTCTCTGATTTCCTGTTTTTTCATCATGGTAACATTGCCCTCCCTTCCGGAACTGTAACAATGTAATCTACAACCACTCCCGGTAGCATAACCTCATTGTCTTTCATTTCGCCAACCTCAACGACCTGTCCTTCTGGAACTTCCACAATAACTGTTTTACATGCAAATGGCATAACCTGATTTACACTACGGCTTACATGTCGAAACATACAATTTCCCATTTTGTCACATTTTTCTGCTCGAATCATACAAATATCAGCAGTCATTGGAAGTTCCAGAATATAATCTTTTCCAAGAACATTCACTACTTGTTTTCCATCCTGCATAGGCGTTCCAATTCCGGTTGGTGTAAGCACTCCACCTAAACCATATCCCCCTGCACGAATTCTTTCTCCAAATGTTCCCTGAGGCACCACTTCAACTTCCATTCGTCCTTCATTCATAATTCTTCCAATATTGGGATTCGGTGCACAATGCGTTAAAATTAACTTTTTAACTCTATATTCATGTACTAATTTTGCAAATCCTACCTGATATGGATAATCTGGAGGATTCACACCATTCGTTATCAATGTAATATCTTTTACATCCGTTTCATATAACCAGTCATACAACATTGATGGATATCCTGCAGGTCCAAATCCTCCTGTCATATAAGACAGGTTACTTTTGAACAAACTTACGACTGTTTCTTTTGAAACAACCTTATCGTGAGAAAGCTTACTCATAATTACCCCTTTCCTTCTCCAGTATACATACTGTCAAATATGTCTATTTATCCTTTTATCGATATAAATCGAATACATTTGTGTTTAATGATCTTAGTGCTTTTCCAATTATTCCAACATCACTTGAATATAAAATATAAGTAACGCCCATTTCTACATATTTTTTTACAGCTTCTGGGGTATTACAAAGCATCCCCATCATTTTTCCGCCTTTAATTCCCCTACTAATAATGTCTTCGATCACGGCTGCTACTTCCGGATCATTTAATTTCCCTGGTTTTCCCATAGACATGGATAAATCTCCAGGGCCAACAAACAAAACATCTATTTGTGGTATTTCACAAAGTTCTTCCACATGCGGAACCATAGCTATATCTTCTACATGCATTACACATAAACTACTTTCTTTCGCTGTATCCAAAAAGTTCTTTTCTCCATTCCAGAAACCAAAATGAGCAGCTCTCAATGATGGATTTGGACTTCTTGTTCCCTCTGGATAAAATGATGTTTCTACTGCCGCATCTGCCGCATCCTGCACACTTGAAATACTCGGAATCTGCACTCCTGTTGCTCCTGTTTCTAAAGCATGATGAATATGCCACGGTGTACAACTTGGTGGTCTTACAATTGATGCCATATCTGATATTTCACAGGCTCGAACCATATCTTCCATCTCGCTGTAACTATAATTAGAATGTTCACAATCAATTACTACAAAATCCATGCCAGAATATCCTATGATTTCTGCAATTTGAGGACAATAACTTTTCAAGAATGTGCCAAATACAGGCTTTCCTGCCTGCATACGCTGTTTCATTGTTAATCGTCTGCTCACGTTTTTACTCCTTTGCTATCTCTTCTAGTGGTTCCCAATTTGCATGATGTCTGTCACGTACTCGTGGTGTCTCTTTTCTGTCTTCTCTCTTAGGATGGAAAATATCAAAATCTACACAATACATATTGCTCTTTGCTTCCAGATAATGCACAGCTCCTGGTGGTACCACACAAAAACATCCCTGATCCAGTTCATAAGGAACACCGTCAACCCAGAAAACACATTCTCCTTCCGGAATAAATACAATCTGCTCATAATCGTGACTATGTGGTCCTACATCATGCGGCTGTCGAATCTGACAATATTGAATTGTACAATTCGGTGAAGCCTGAATAACCTGCATTCTTCCATTTTGTTTTCCTTCCATGTAATCATGTTCTTTTAAATCATAAAGAATCGGTTTTGCCATTGTAATACCTCCTACTCAATTCCCATAATCTTAGCTGGCACTGTTTTAGCAAGTGATGTCAGCATTTCTTCTGTAAATCCCAGTTTTTCCTGTAATAAATTTAAAAATTTGTATAATCCTGCAACTGGATCCGGCGAAATTTTCTGTCCAAAATCAGAACTTACAAACATCTGTTCAAATGGTACTCCCGCATCTGCGTATCTCTGGAATAAATCCAGTGAATTAAAAAATGTATCATCATCTTTCAGTACCATACCAAATTCACAGGCTGTCATTTCAATATATGCTCCCATCTTTGCCCATTCCGCTACCTTTTCAATCGGTGCATTCACGGTAAAACCCGGATGGTTTACAATGATATTTTTTACTCCAAGTTCAAACGCTTTTGGTAATAAAACATCTGTCTCTTGCCACGAAATGTGTCCAGTAGATAAAACCAGATCTCCTTTTTCTGCAATATACTTCAATACTTCAATGACTTCCGGTAACAATTCTCCATCTTTGCCTATAATGTAAATTGGCTTTTCAAGATCTGTCGTTGTCATATTTCCTGATCCAAGAAATTTTCTTCCTTTGTGATCATCAATATGAAGTTTTGTCGACACTGTCGGCATGTAAACCATTCTGGTTCCCATGTTGTAAGCAGTATCCAATGCCAGTAAGTTAAATCCGCCAACGCTATTATTTAACACAATAGAACTAAATGCACGGCAACCATTTCTTGCAAAATGTTTTTCTACCATCAGACATCCATGTGCAGATGGCATATAATGATCTTTTACTACATAACCTGCATATCCTGCTTCCACTGCCTCCAGCATCATCTCATATGCATCCAGTTTTCGATTCGCCACTGATGGTCCTGTATGTATATGCAAATCATATACTCCATTTAAAAAACTTCTATCCAACATTTTTTTACCTCTCCGGTTGTATATATGGCTTATATTCCATATATATTTTCTTTTTATCTGCGATCAATTGCTTTCCATCTACGCAAAATGCTTTTTTATTTGCTGTTCTGATATCCTCCTGATGCTGCATTTCACCTGCTTCTGTAAAACGATTGTGATCAATTGATTCCTGATCCCACTCAATTTTCAATTCTTCTGAAACAGATAAAATTTTTCCCTTTGCCGCACAAAAAGCACATGACACATTATTTTTTCCTGTCGGAATCAACAAATTACAATGACAGGATGGACATACACCTTTTTCACCTTTATAAAAGCGTTCTTTTTTATCTGTCAATGCATCTGCCACTCTATCTCCAAGCAGTGCTGCACGTTCCATAAGTTCATCATCTAAAAGCACCATGGATGGTGCAGTATTGCCACCGACAATTAATCTGTCTACGACAATACTGCCTTTACAGAGGTTTATTAAGGAGAGGGTTATTAATGGCTCAGTAAGATCAATCCAATCAGAACCTCCAACTGCAATGACTGCTCCTACCTTTTTCTGTTGTTTGCACATGTTTCTGTACTCAAGACCAACACCTAACACCCGATTTAAAAGTGTGATCATATTTCCACTTGGAATCAGATCATATATTGGTGCAGATAAAATAATAGCATCTACATCTTTTACCTGTTCCAGCAACCAGGCCATATCATCTTTGTCTTTCATGATACATTTTCCATCACCACCAGACACAAGACTTCTCATACAGCTTTCACATCCAATACACTGTTCAATATGCAAATCCTGCAAACGGATAATTTGAATTTCACTTCCACATTTTTTCTGAATCTGCATCAGCGCCTGTTTCCCAAGAATTTCATTATTTCCATTTTTTCTTCCTGCACTAAGCAGCAGAGTTTTCATTTATTTTCATCCTCCATATCCTAACAAACGAGGAATCCACAATACTACATTTGGTAAGTAAGCCATCGCGGCAGTTACTGCCAATGCAGCGATTACAAATACCCATATCTGTTTTACAATCTTATTAAAATCAATTTTTCCTACATTTGATGTTACAAAAAGAACCTGTCCAACTGGCGGTGTAATCAGTCCGATAGAAATCATGATAGAGAAGATAATACCAAAATGAACACCATCCATTCCGATGGATATTGCCAGTGGGAATAATACTGGTAAAAATACCAATGTTGCAGAAGCCATATCTAAAACACATCCAATTAACACAAGCAAAACAAGAATAATCAAAATAATAAGATATTTGTTTGATGTTAATGAAGTCAGTGCTGTCATAATCAATCCTGGAATACCATCTTTAGCCATAGACCATGCAATAATATTTCCAAATGCAACAATCAAGAAAATAGCTCCTGTACTAATAGCGGCTCTAAACAACATCTGAGGCAGTTTCTTAATATCAAGTTCTCTATATACCAATCCAGCTACCATAGCAGCAACACAAGCAACTGCTCCTGATTCTGTTGCAGTAAAAATACCTGCTGTAATACCAACAATAATAATTAATGGAACGCATAATGCAGGAATTGCTTTTACAAAAGCTTTTCCAATCTTTTTTAACTCCGGTTTCACACCAGTTCCATTCAATCCCATTTTCTTTGCCTTGTATGCCACAACAATACAATATGCAACAGCAAGTAAAATACCAGGAACAATACCAGCAATAAACATATATTTAATAGATACATCGGTAAGCATACAGTAAAAAACAAACATCGTAGATGGTGGAATAACCGGTCCAAGTACTGCCGCTGCCGAGATTAACGCACCGGAGAAATCTTCTGGATATCCGTCCTTTTTCAATTCAGGTACCAACACTCTACATAATAAAGATGCCTCACCCTGTGCAGATCCGAGAATTGCTGCCAGAATGGCTGATATTACAACCGTACAATATGCCAGACCACCCTTTACATGTCCCAAAATGCTGCGAAGTAAATCTAATAATCTGGTAGTAACACCTCCACCGTTCATTAACTCTCCAGCCAACATAAAAAATGGAATACAGCTCAGGCTGATAATATTTACACCGCCAAACATACGTTGTACACATAAATTAAAAAATGTCGCATCGCCCATTGTAGCAATATGTGCCACACCGAATAATCCCAGTGCAATGGCCAGAGGCGCACCAATAATCAATGCGATTACAAATACAACAATTGCAATTAACATGGCTGACCTCCTTCCAGTTCTACATTACTCTCTTTGATTTTTTTATGAATTATAAAATACTGTTCTATTCCAAAAATAATCATTAAAATCATTCCAATTGGAATTGACGCATAAGGAATTGACATTGAAAATTTTAATCCTGCGGATTTCATAAGATGGATAGCCGGTGATTGAACTACTACAAGGCTATATTTCAAAATCAGAACACAAAGTGCAATAATAATGGTATTTACCACATACTTTAAAATGTTCTGTGTTTTTGTCGGCATTTTTAAAACAACAAGATCAAAACAGGTCAGCGCACCCATACGATATGCTGCAGGACCACCAAGAAATGTCGCATATACTATCATGTAGCGAACCAATTCCTCAGACCATGGCCAGGTCAAATGCAATGCATATCGTCGGATTACTTCGATAAATACAATCAAGACCATGGCAAGCATAAGAAATGCGCAAATCCACATCAATATTTTTGATAAGATATCTAATACTTTCTCAAAGCCTTTCACTTTCTTTCCTCCCTGTCCGGAGAAATCAGGAAAGATTTCTCCAGACACATTTCTTTTCAAACCAATATTTCTTATTACTTCATAGACTGAACTTTCTCAATAAATGCTTTTGCAAGGCCGCTTTTTGCAGCATATTCATCGTACAAACCTGCACATGCTGCTTCAAAATCTTCAGGATCCTGAACTTCATTTATTGCAACACCATTGTCGATACATTTCTGTTTGCTTTCTTCATCAGCTTTTACAATAGTTTCTGTCAGATAAATGTACTCCTGCTCATTCATAACTGCCTGCATCAGATCTGCATAGCCATCTGGTAAATTATCATAAACAGAACTGTTAAAATAGATAAAGCAAGTATACGGATACATACCAATTTCTGAGAAGTTCTTTACGATTTCATAATGGCTCTGACCTGCAAATGTTGCATAATTTACTTCTTCTGCATCAACCACTTTATTCTGTAAAGAAGTATAGATTTCGTTATAAGCTGTTGTAATCGGGTTTGCTCCTACAGCGGCCATACCTTCCTGTAAGATATCTGTAGACGCAGTACGAATTTTTAATCCCTTCATATCGTCAATCGTCTCGATAGGACCTTTTGTACTTGCAAAATGACGAAGTCCTACATCATACTGTCCCACAATTTTCAGACATCCAGTTGCTTCTTCTGCCGCATTTAAAATTGCCTGCCATTCTGGTGTCTGACATGCTTTATATTCCAGCTCATAATCAGTAATCAAAAACGGCATCTGGAAATTAGCAAGATCAGCAGAATATTGTGAAAGAGGTCCGATACCACATGCTCCCGCATCCAGAGTTCCATCCATTACCTGAGGCAATATATCACTATCTGTTCCAACTGATCCATCCGAATAATAATTGAATGTAATTTTTCCGCCAGATAACTCTGTTACTTCTTCCATCCAATTTTCAAAAATAGATGCATCTGTTGCACCTTTTTTTCCTGCGGATGCAAATTCAATTTCTACTGCTTCTGAAAAATCTGTACTGTCTGCTATTTTTTGAGCTTCTTCTTTCAACGATTCTGCAGATACACTATCATAATCGACACTTCTTGAATTGTCTCCTGATGCCTCAACATCTGATGATCCGCTATCTGCTGCTGTTGTCCCTCCGTTTGACGCAGTATTTTCATCTTTTCCACCACATCCTGCCAACATGCCTACTGCCATTGCAGATATTAATAATGCGCTCACAAGTTTCTTTTTCATTTTCCTTCTCCTCCGTTATCTTAATGGTGAATATGTTGTTGGTTGTAGCATTTGTGATTCTCTTCCGTTAATCAATGCATACAATTTAGTGATCTCTTTCTGATACTCCGGATCATTTTCCAGTTCTTTCATCTGATCCATTCTCTGCTGTTCACTGTCAAATCCCCACATAGCAAGAACAGCGTCTGTTTCTCCATAATGTTTCGTAAAATAACCTACCTCGTATGACAAATATTTTTTATAAAGTGGAAGCATTTTCTTTTCCAGTAATTCTAAAACCTCTTGTCTCCTTCCTGGTTTTACATGAAATGTAGTCAAATCAAAGTATCTGAGAGAACCATCCTCTTTTTTCATTAATGGCTTTTCGCTCTTTTCTCCAAATAATGGTGAAAATTTTGTTGGTTCAATTAAAATACTTTCCTGCTGGATAATAGCCTTATCTGCTACTGAGGTAAAATTTTGCTTTACAGGATCCTGTAAAAATCCTTTTCTGCATTCCAACCTGTGCTCATAACTTTTGTAAGCAAAAAACTGAAATGTTCGATTTGCAATACCACTAATTCCTGTCATAATTCCAACCGTTTCACCAAGATGTCTGGAAGTAATTGAAAATCCTTCTTCTTCATAATATTTCAAAAACGGTCTGAATTCGCTTGGATAATAAGTGTAATGACGAATTTCAATAATCACTTTTCATACCCCCTTCGTTTTTTGTTATTTAGATTTTATCATGTAACATATGCAAAAATAAAATGCGCAAAGCAGAAGTCATCATTCATTAATCGCATGGCGTTTTTTTATGTTTTTTCGTCATTTTTACCATCATTGATTTTTTCTATGATTATTGTTATTATGAAAACAAAATATTTTTTGAATTTATGGTATAATTTTTATACATCATGCATATTGCAGTAGATAGAAAGGGTAGATTTTTATGACAAGCCGACAGATTGAATGCTTTTTAGTAGCAGCAGATAAATTAAATTTTACAACTGCAAGTGAAATTTTATTTTTGTCTCAATCAAATATGAGCAGAAATATATCATCTCTCGAAGAAGAACTTGGAATGAAACTGTTTGAAAGGCAAAAAAATAAAGTTCTTCTTACAGAACAGGGTGTAATTATGTATGAAGCCTTCAACCAAATGAATAAATATATTTCTTCCAGAGTAGCATTAGCCAAAAACGGTTCTAATGCCGAACAAGGAAAACTTACATTTGGATTTTTGTACTATATGGACTTGGATAGCTTTATCACAGAATATTTAAATCATTTCAGACAAAAGCATCCAAAAATTGAAGTAGAGTTGATTTCTCTTCCTTTAAAACCTCTTGCACATATTCTGGAATCTGGAGAAGCTGATATAATTATTTCTCACGATTTTAGTTCAAACAGTAATAATAATATTATTTCTTATGAATTAGGAACCTCTCCTCTATATTGTGTATATTCTGACAATCATCCTCTGTCACAAAAAAAAGACCTGTCTATTTCCGATTTTCAGAACCAAACATTTTATTTGGCAGAGACGATTGCTTCTACTGATATCACACATATGGTTCATAAATTTGCATCCTATTATCATCTCGATAATTACAAAATAAAATCCGTATCTTATGATACCAGTCTCTTAAATGTAGGATTAGGAAACGGAATTTCTGTAACAGATGCAATATCCAGTCAAAAAATTCCGAATACATTTCATCTTCTTGAATTGGATTCCACCCAATTTTATACAACCATTATGATGAACTGGTCTAAAAATAACTTTAATCCTGCCATTACCGCTTTTGTTAAAGATACACTTGATATTCAGAATTAATAGATGATAAACATATCTTACAACAATCACTAAAATTAAAAGGTTTATTACATTGTCTATATTTTATGATTTAACTACAAAAACAGGGATGCTACATGAAAAGTCATTCATGTAATATCCCTGTTTTCGTCATTTTTTATCCAATCAATACTTCTTTCCCACAGAACGCAAATCCATACCTCCGTATGCGTTTCTTTGATATTCCTCTGTCCAGAAGTTCTGTCTCATATTTTTTCTCTTTGATCTGCTCCAGCGCATGCTGTACGGTATCCTGCAGGCTTTGTTCTCTTCTTGAATTATACACCTTAAACTCGATAATAATTGCATCATCTGTTTCATTTTTTGGTTCCAGCATAATATCATATCTGCCAAATCCACTTTCCCGGTTTGATGTAATATAATACCGATTCTGAAGGTTTACCATCAATCCGAGTACAAATCCATGATAGAAACGTTCCGGCTCACTTTTGCCTGATGGATGTTTTCCCGTATCAAAAGAACTGAATGTAAGCAACGCCACACGGTTCATATATTCATTCATCGCATCTACGTCTCCAAGAAGTAATGCCTTTACAAAATCATTGTAATCCGATTCTGCAGCGGAAAACCATTGACCAATCATATTTCGAAACATCAGTTTTACTTCTAAATTTGTGATAGATAATTCATACTGTGGCTGGTTTCCTTCCGGAATCTCAGAATATTGCTCGTAGGAAAGCACTTTTAAATAACCACTGGCCAGCAACAGACTCCAGACTGCCCGTTCATTTCCATCCAGCTGATTATATACGATCTGCTCGTCAATGGGTGATTTTATCGATTCTCCACACAGAAGTCTTTCGAATTTTTCCTTGATCTGCCGGTTTCCTTCTCTCAGAAGTTTTCCAATCATACTGTTTGAACTCGTATTTGCCCAGTATGTCGTATATCGCCTTGTATCCAGAAAATTCAGAATAGACCATGGGTTATAAATGTCTGAATGTGTTCCAAACATAAATCCATCATACCAGTGTTTTACCTGCTCGCGCTCTTCTGATAAATGACACTCCTCCAATGCCTCGAACACTTCTTTCTCTGTAAAACCGAATGAGGTCGCATACTCATCAGAAGTCGTAGTAACAACTTTTAAATTATTCAGATCTGAAAAAATAGATTCCTTACTTACCCGCGTAATTCCAGTCATCATAGCACGTTCTAACCATGGATTAAAAGCAGCATTAAACATACTTCTGGAAAATCCTACCAGTTCTTCCCAGTATCCATTCACATACGCTTCCTGCATTGGGGTGTCATACTCGTCCAGCAAGATGATTACTTTTTTCCCATAATAGCGGCACAGATAATCCGATAACTGGTAAAGCGCCAATGATGCATCACTATCATCCATATCTTCAGAAACCCGTTTAAAAAACGCAACATCTGTTTCATACAACAATCCGCTTTCCAGAAGATAAGAATGATCGGCATATAGTTTTGTCAGCAACTAGCAGATTTTTTTTCTCGCCATTTTATAGTCTTTTTCCTTTACATTTGCAAAGGACAGACTGATGACAGGATAGGTTCCCTGAAGTGTCCGATATTTTTCTTCTTTCCAGATATCCAGCTCCTGAAATAAATGCTTATAATCCGCATATTTGACCGAAAAAAACTGCTCCAGCATGCTCATATTTAAGGTCTTTCCAAAACGGCGCGGACGTGTGATCAAGGTAACTGCATCACCGGATTCCCACCATTCCCGGATAAAATCTGTTTTATCAATATAAAAATAATTATTTTCCCGCAATGTATCAAACTGCTGGATGCCGATTGCTATTTTTCGTCCCATACGGATCACCTCTGCCTGTCGTACCACCTCTTTTATACCGGTACAATTCATACATGACTTACTCTATACTCCGATTATACTTTGCCAGCCTGATCTTCGCAAGAACCAAAGCATCATCTTCCCCGGTAAACAAACCTCTTTTTACAGGAAATAATTTTTTTCGCTTTTTTTCAGAAAATGTTTTCCGTGCATACACACAAGCAGAAATACTTCTTTTAGTTTTCCTTATCCCAGATATTTACTGCTATTTTCTATATATCTGCCCGTTCAAGCGGCATACTCATACATCGTGGGCCACCACGTCCTCTGGAAAGCTCCGAACTTGCCATTTCTAGTACCTCGATACCGTGCTGACGCAAAATCTCATTTGTCACATAGTTTCGATCATATACGACAACTTTTCCCGGCTCGATACAAAGGGTATTGGAACCATCGTTCCACTGTTCACGTTCAGAAGCAATCCGGTCTTTGCCACCGCATTTGATCAATGTCACTTTATCCAGTTCCAGATATTTTGCAAGGATATCAGAAAGCATCGCATCGGACTCTGTCACTTTTAACTGCCCCTTCTGATCTCCCGGTTTAATTTCAAAAATACGCAGTGTCTGCATGATGCCCGGATGAATCGTGAATTTGTCATGATCTACCTGCGTACATACCGTATCCAGATGCATGAAAGCACGGACAGACGGAATATCCAGTGCTATAATCGTTTCAATTTCTGATGTCTCATCTGCAAATATATTCTGTGCCAGAAGTTCAATCGCTTCCGGCGTTGTACGCTGGGAAATTCCGATAGCAATGACTTTATTGCTCAGATTCAGAATATCTCCGCCTTCAATGGCAAAATCCATCGTTCTGTCATAGTAAAACGGTACTTTTCCGGCAAAATCCGGATGATATTTTAAAATATATTTTCCGTAAAGTGTCTCTCTTCTTCTGGTCCGGGAATACATGTGATTCAGACTGACACCGTTTCCGATACATGCAAATGGATCTCTCGTAAAATACAGATTCGGAATCGGATCCAGCAAAAACTGACTCTCTTTTTTCACCAGACTTACCAGCGGACAACTCATTTTTACATTTAACTCAGAAGCCCGGATTCCTGACATCGTCTTTAACACAAGTTCCTTTTCGTCTTCAATATTCATCAGATATTCGTATAACTGCTCCCTCACTTTTGTTGCAGAAGCACCACCCTCTGCAATAAACTCCCGAACAAACTGCTCCTTTTTCTCAGGATTTTTCAGCACCTCTGCCGTCAGATCCTCCAGGTATACGACTTCCACCCCCTGTCCCTGCATAATCTCCGCAAACATATCATGCTCGATTTTTGCAGTTTTCAAATAAGGAATATCATCAAATAAAAGCCGTTCCAGATCTTCCGGCACCAGATGCTCCAGTTCCTGACCCGGTCTGTGAAGCATTACTTTTTTCAATTTTCCAATTTCGCTTTTTACATGGATTGCCATTTTACGGCGTCCTCCTTATCCCCTTCATTTATAACATCCATTTCATTTTAGCCTAAAATATAATTTTTTTCACTCTTTTTTATAAAATATTTCACATGCATACATACTGACAGCACCAAGGTACACAGTTCCGAGGAAGGAATCGCAACCCACGCCCCGTTCAGTCCCCATATTCGCGGCAACACGAGTAAAAATATAACGGTAAAAAGCAATGTTCTGCAAAAAGAAATCAGTGCAGATACTTTTCCGTTGGACAGCGCAGTAAAAAATCCGGAAGACGCAATGTTAACTCCACTGAACAGGAAATTTATTGCAAAAATCTGAAATCCTACAGAAGCCAGTTCCCATGTTCCCGGATCCTTTGTAAATATCGAAACGATTGGTTTTGCCAGAAGTGCAGCAACCACAGTGATCACAACAGATGATACCACTACAAAAATAAAAGTTGTCTTATATATCCGTTTCAGCTGAGCTTTATTTTGTGCACCATACTGAAAACCGACAATCGGAGCAATTCCAACAGCGAATCCGAGATGAAAGGAATTAAATAAAAATTCTCCATACAAAATGATCGTGATGGCAGCCACACCATTTGCACCGGCCAGCCGCATCATAACTGAATTAAATAAAAATGTAATAATAGCTGCTGCCAGCTGAGATACCATTTCGGAAGATCCATTATAACATGCATGCAAAAAATCTCTGACATTTACCTGAAATCTTATAAAGCAAAGCCCTTTTTTATTTACGAAAAAGAAAATCAGGCCCGCAATCGCCGGTACCGACTGCCCGATTCCGGTTGCAAGAGCGGCACCACGGATTCCCAGATGGCAATGCACGATCAATACATAATCCAGCACAGCATTTAAAACTCCTGCTAAAATAATCAAAATCAATCCAAGTGTCGGGCGTTCCGCCGTTACCAGATAACTTTGAAACAACGACTGCAGCATGCAGGCAGGGGTAAAAATCACAAGAATCATCAGATAATTTCTGCAATACATCAGCAATTCATCCGTAGCACCAAGCATATAACAAATCCGATTCAAAAAGCTCAGCGTAACCAGCATAATTATCCCACTGACAATTAATGTAATAACGACAAACATGGTAAGTCTTTCTTTGGCTTTTTCCTTTTTTCCTTCACCAAGATATTTACTGATGATCGCATTTCCTCCAGTCGCCATCATCGTTGCAATTGCAATCATAATATTCACAACCGGATACACAATATTAGTTGCAGATAATGCATTACTTCCCACAAAACGTGATACAAACATTCCATCAATGATCGTATACATTGACATAAATATCATCATAATGATGGAAGGTGCTGCAAATCGCAATAATTTTAAAGGAGTAAACTCCTGATTCAAAGACATACTCATAAAAACACCTGCTTTCTCAAACTTACATACTTTTTTATAATACTTCTATCCGTTATCTGCACATTTTCCCCATATGATACAACGTGACAAATGTGCTTTTTCACCTTTTATATCTTGACTTCTGACAGCATATACTATAGGGTAACCCTATAGTCAAGCAGATTTTTACAACATGTCTGCAGGAGATTTTTTACATCATTATCAAATTATAATCTACTCAAATCACATAATGCATAGGAATCACAGGATGCCTATAGATTGCAATTACAAGACAGGAGAAGTTAAAGTATATGGAACGCAAAGATTATCTGACCACCGGCGAACTGACCCAGCTCATGGGTATTACAAAGCATACACTTTTTCATTATGATGACATAGGTCTGTTTCAACCGAAATATATTAACGAAAAGGGTTATCGGTTTTATTCCATCGATCAGATTGATATTTTAAACACAATTCTGGTTTTGCGTGATCTCGACATGCCATTAAAGGAAATTCAAACATACGTTTCACAGCGAACCCCAGAACTTTTTCAGCAGATATTTCTGGAACATGAAGCACAGATTGCAAAGCAGATTAAGAAACTACAATCCATGAAAAAATGGATGCAGCAACAGAGAAACAAGATTCAGATTGCGGAACAGACCGATTTTTCAAAAATTGAAATCACGACTTATCCGGACTGTTACTATCTTTACAGAGAGGCAGAGCCAAATTCTAATCAGTCTTTTTCCAAAAATCTCAATAAGCTGATTTCATTGTTACAAAAGACCAATCCTTATCTGGATTATGATATTGCTTATTTTCAGTACGGAAAAAATGTGGAACATGGTATTTACGATGCCTATGATAATGTTGCTCTGCTCATGGGACAGAAGCCTGCAATAAAAAACTGCCAGATACTTCCCGCTGGAAAATATCTGACAGCCTATCATGTCGGTCATTGGAATACAATCGGTGAGACTTATGAACGAATGCTGAATTATAAAAAACAGCATCAGCTTAAGACCAGTGATCTTTACATTGAATACGACGTGGTAAATAATTTTATCACAAAAAATGAAAATGAATTTGTGGCGAAAGTTGAAGTAGAAATTATTGAGTAATATATATGCAAATTCTAAAAAGGTAAATTGACCGCACTAACTTAAAGTTGCTTTTAATCCCAACTCAGTTTCTGCCAGTTCCAGTAAAAGAGGGTGCTCATCTCCCGGTTGATTTGGATAATGCAGCAGGTATTTTAACGCACCTTCTTTTGTGTGGAAAAACATCCCATGCCCACCATCTGGACCAAAAACAATCTGCTCCAAATGTCTCCATGGGCCTTCTATTTTTCCGGAATCAGAAACTGCCTGACCAACGGTATAACCTTTTTCGCCCCAACTGGACCAGAGAATCAGCAATTTTCCATTCTGTTGACGATACACTGCCGGACCATCTGTAAAATATACATCACCATCCATTCCAAATTCTGCTTTTGCAAAAGGTATTGGAACAGCCCAATCCGCATCTTTTGCAGAAAATAATGTGATAATTTTACCTTTTATACAACTGAGATTTTCTTCCAGCTCAACCATACACATATCACCAGCCGGAACATCCTCAAAAGAATGGGAAAATATCAAATAGATTTTTTCCTTTTCCTGATAAAGCATCCCATCAATACAATTCCAATCGTCCGGTGTCAGAGGTGTTTCTGTCATAATCTGAAATGTTCCATCCGGTGTATCTGACTGTAAAATCTGAATGCCTTTATGTTTTTCACTACCAAATGTGGCAACCAGATAATACTTTCCATTAATTTCATAACATTCCGGAGCCCAGAAACAACGATCTGCCCAAAAACCTTCCGGTCTGTGAAAAATTTCAAACGGTCCTTCCCAGTTCTCCAAATCTTTACTTTTAAAACAGTCAAATCCTTCTGCCACTCCCCAACAGGTCTCTGCTCTGGTTCCGTACATATAATACCAATCTCCACTACGTAATATATATGGATCTCTTATATTAATATCTGTTAACTTCATTTTATTCCTCTTAATACTACTTATTTTCTGTATGCTGTTTTTCATATACAGCTCTTACTTTCTGTCTGATTTCATCCGTGATCGGATATTTCACTAATGCTAAAATAATTACAATTCCACAAATAACCGGAACCACAAATCTTGCAACCGTGATTCCTGTAATAACCGCCTGTGGCTCCTGTCCGATGGCATTTGCAATATATCCTGTTGCTGCAAGTGTAAAACTTACAATTGCGCTGGAAATAGCAATACCTGCTTTATTGGAAAATCCTTTCAAAGCTGCCATCGTTCCATTTACAACTCTTCCAGAATCAATTAATACCAGATCTGTCATTTCTGTCATCATCATTGCACTGAACGGCATGGATGCCGTTGCAAACATAGATGCAACGCCAGAGCAGATAAATAATACTGCCATGTTTCCATGGAAAATTACGATTAAAATATCACATATAATTACCGCAACCTGAGAAATTGCAAATGCTTTTTGTGTCTTGTGGAATAATTTCATAAACAGTGGAACAATGATAACAATTCCAAGCAATCCAATCAGTGAAACATCCAACATGTACACGGAGATCAGATCCGGTCTGCATAAACAGTACATGATGTAATACACAGAAGATGACATCATTATATTATATGCGGTATAAGCTGCCAGCCAGACAGCAATCACACTTAACAGACCTTTTACATGAAATAAATTTTTAATTTCTTCCAGCAGTGGCTTCTGTTCATTATGTTGTACACAAGTCTCTTTTGTTGTTGCAAAGCACATCCAGCATGTAATTGTCATGATAACACCTGCCAGACCAACAACGATCATATATCCCTTTGCTGTATTATCTCCACCAAACAGCGAAACCAGCGCCAGACCAAAAGAAGTTGCAATGGTTGTGCAAATTCCCATTACCATTGTATAGGCGTTGATCATTTTGCTTCTCTCTGATGGTTCATCTGTAACAGCATTGATCAGTGCACCACTTGGAATTTCAATGGCAGTTCTGAGCATTCCGTACAAAATATAAAAGACTGCTGTCCATATGATTTTTCCATGTGTTCCAATATTTGGACTTGCAAACAATAATACTACAACAACCGTCAAAATCGCCGGAATAAACAGAAAATACGGTCTGTATTTTCCCCAACGGCTCTTTGTTCTGTCGGCAATCGTTCCCATCATCGGATCATTAATTGCATCCCATACAGAAGCAACTACAGTAATCACACCAACAGCTCCTGCCGGTACTCCAAACGTATCTGTCAGGAAGATCATCAGATACGCCCCAACTAAAGAACCCATAATCTGATATCCACTTCCGGTTGCCAATGCATAAGACAAAATCGTTGACAACTTTAATTTTTCTCTTTTCATAACAAACCTCCTGCTTGTTTTCTTTTGATGATGAGATTATAATCTATAATGTCACAAATTTTATGACATTTATTTCAAAAGAAATGACAAAAAAACTCATTCACATATTCATTCTTATACGATTGGAATGACTCATTTAGAAAAATTCCGAAAGTAGCTGTTGCAAAAGGAGACAGTTATTATGATATCAGAGAACAATTTGCTTCCACTTAATGACACTGAGCATTTTTTAAAAAATTTTTTGAAAAAATTTCCGGTTTATCAGACCAAAATCATTAATCCCTTAGCAAATGAGCAGGATTATATATATCTGCTGCATTTGCTGGAAGCGGAATGGCACAAGCAGCTCTCGGATCAGACTTTTTTTCTCACCGGTTCATCCGGACATCTTTCTGAAGATTTTTTTATCCCGGAAAATCAAAATGTCTGTATTTTGAAAAATCTGAGATATATGCCACTGCTGATGCATTCCCATCAGTTTATTGAGATCAATTATGTTCTGAAAAGTAATCACAGCCTGCTGATTGATGCGGAGAAATCCACCCCACTTCAGGATGGGGATATTATTTTATGTCCTCCAAACCTTCAGCACACATTTCAGACACAAAATAAAAACAGCATCATTGTTGATTTCATTCTACGTGTCACAACATTTGATACTGTTTTCTTTCATTTACTGAATAACAATAATTATTTATCCACACTGTTTTCCAATGTGATTTACGGAGATTCTAACGGCTATATTATCTGGCACTGTCAGAATGACTCTGCATTAAAAGAATTGGTCTTAAAGGTCTATGAAGAATGGGAAAATAATCTAAAATACTGCGATAAAATGATTGAACTGCTTGTCATGGAATTTATTCTGATTCTTATGCGTTCCCATGAAGATGAAGCTGTTTTTTCCACTTCATATATCAATAATTCTGATGAAAATTTCCGTTCCCTGCTGAATTATATGCAAATGCATTACCAGACAGTTACGCTGTCAAAACTTGCTCTTGCTTTCAATTACAGTGAACGTCAGATTATCCGTATTTTCAAAAAAATTACCGGGAAAGGCTTTTCTGAACTTCTGACGGAAATCCGCATGAATAAAGCCATTCAATTGCTGAAAAACAAAGATATTCCAATTAATGGCATCGCATCCATGCTCGGATATTCCAGCACCTACTATTTTAACAAAGTATTTCTGGAAACATTTACATTCTCACCGGAATCTTTCCGGAAACGAATTTTTCAGACATAACTCTGCTCTATTTTGATCACACAGCGATAGCACGGATTCCATTCAGTCACCCGCTTCTGCAAGTAGGATGTAATCTCGCTGTCGCTGGCTTTGAATCCAGCTGGTTTTACACAATCAAAAATTACATTACTGGACAAATTTCCCGGAACCAGACGTACTTCATGGATCGAAAGTCTCTCATCAAACTCTTTGGCCGCCTGACTGACAAAAGCTCGGATTTTTGCCACTTCCTCACTTTCCTCCACAATAGGGTCGTAGTGGATGGTCAGGATCATATGCTCCTGTTTCTGAAAATCACGCTCAATCTCATCCATAATTTCATGCGCCTCAATGACAGGTGTTTCCGCCGGAAATTCCACATGTACCGTGGCAAACAAATTTCCCGGACCATAATCGTGGATCATCAGATCATGCACACCGATGACTCCAGGATACGACTGGATTTTCTCTGTAATATGATTGACAAATTCTGCTGCCGGCACTTTTCCAAGCAAAGGACTTAAGGTTTCTTTGATCAGTCCAATACCGCTGTACAGAATAAATACTGCCACACCGATACCGGCGATACCATCAATAATATTCCATCCTGTCACTTTACATAAAATGGTTGCAATTACAACTGCTGACGTGGAAATCACATCATTTCTGCTGTCCGCCGCTGTTGCGATCAATGTATCAGATTCGATTCGCGTACCGATTTTTTTGTTAAAAATACTCATCCATAATTTCACAGCAATGGAAATCAGCATTACAACTATCATCAGTGCATTGCAATCCACCTCAGATGGATGAATGACTTTTAAAATACTTTCTTTTGCCAGAGACAGGCCAATGGCAACGATGATAACGCAGACTACCAGACCTGCCAGGTACTCATACCGCGCATGACCAAAAGGATGCTCCTCATCTGCTTTTTTTGAACCTAATTTAAATCCAATCAGACTGACAATGTTGCTTGATGCATCACTTAAATTGTTTATCGCATCTGCTGCGATCGCGATAGAACCAAATATCGTTCCAATCAGATATTTTCCAACAAACAACAATACGTTGCACAAAATGCCAACGATTCCAGCCAGATTACCATAAGCCAACCGGACTTTTACATCCTTCGTATCTTTACTATTTTTTATAAATAGCTTTATCAATAGCTCTGTCATATTTCTCACTCTCTTTCTTTACAAACAAACTACTCACTTCCAGTTAAACGCACGTATGACTTGAAATGATTCTGATCAGCGTAAGCTGACATATTTTTCAGTTATACCTGCCCTACCTTTTTTTTACATTTCTTACAAAAGATACGCAGTTCTAACTCCCTGTATACTAAGAAAAGCACCTCAGAATTTGCTCTGAGATGCCTTATATATTTTTTACGGAGACCGAATCCCTGTCATCCTATTCAAAAAGGTCATCCGTTTGGATGACCTTGTATAATGCGCCTTCAGGGGTCCACGAGATCCGGGGGATCTCGGGTTTGGACCGACCGGAGCGAAGCGAAGACCGAACCCGTAGGGTTCGAATCCCTGTCATCCTATTTAAAAAGGTCATCCGTTTGGATGACCTTGTATAATGCGCCTTCAGGGATTCGAACCCTGGACAAATAGATTAAGAGTCTACTGCTCTACCAACTGAGCTAAAGGCGCATACGTCTTTAACGCAAGTGCTATTATAACGGATATAAAAATAAAATGCAAGCTTTTTCTGATAAAAAATATTCATTTTATGTGTTTTTTATGATACGATACCATCATTAACACCAACCAAAGGAGCCGTTCTTCTTATGAAAAACCAAAAACGCACACTCATCTCCTGCGCCATGCTGGAAGACGAAGTAAACCACATTTTAGAAAAAACACACCTTACACTTCCAGTCATATGGATTGACCGTGGCCTTCACAACAGACCGGAAAATCTGAACCAGCTGCTGCAGGAACATATTAACCAGCTGCAAAACCAGGATGAGATTCTGCTTACCTTTGGTCTGTGCGGCAACGGTACTGCAGGGCTTGTCAGTCCGAACACAATGCTGCGTCTGCCAAAATTTGACGATTGTATCAATATGCTTGCCTGCCGTCAGCCAAGGACAGAAAGAAAACAAACACAGAAAGATGCCCTCTATCTGACCCGGGGCTGGACTCTGGATCACGAAGGAATTTTACAACAATATAAAATGCTCTCTGAGACATATGATGAAGAGACCCGTAATTTTATCCTGCAGACTCTCTACAACGGCTATCATACTCTTACAGTCCTTGATACAGGATGCTATGACCTGCCCCCCGTGGAACAGTATGCTGATACGGCTGCCACATTTCTGGGCTTTGACCGGAAAACCGTTCCTGGAAATATCACAACACTGGAACATCTGATTACAGGGACACAAGATTCCAATATTCTGACGCTTGCACCCGGTGAAAAAATACATCAGATGCTTTTTGAATGCTAATCTGATAAAAATGCGATGTATCTTTTTCAGCATAAAAACAGCCTTTTTTTTACTACATTTACTTTGCTGGTAGAACTGAAAAGATTTTATCGTTTTTTTATACAAAACAATAGGCATTTTCCTTGCATTTTAGGGCAAAACGTTTACAATAGAACTGACGAGTATATCAAATTATTAATGGAGGTAAACAAAACCAATGTTCAACAAATTAATACAGAAATTAAAAGAGAATCCTCGTACAATCGTTTTTACCGAGGGAACTGACGCACGTATTCTGGAAGCTTCTTCCCGTCTGCTTGCAGGTACATTCTTAAAACCAATCTTAGTTGGTAATGTAGAAGCAGTCAGAGCTGCTGCTGAAGAAGCAGGCTACAATATCAACGGTGCAGAAATCATCGATCCGAAAAACTATGACCGCATGGATGAGATGGTTGCACAGATGGTTGAACTTCGTAAAGGTAAAATGACAGAGGATCAGTGCCGCGAAGCATTATCTCACGGTAACTACTTCGGTACAATGCTCGTAAAAATGGGCGTTGCTGACTGCTTACTTGGTGGTGCTACTTATTCTACAGCTGACACCGTTCGTCCGGCTCTTCAGCTGATCAAAACAAAACCGGGTAACAAGATCGTATCATCCTGCTTCATCCTCGTTCGTCCGGCTGCTACAGGCGACAACGAAGTACTGGCAATGGGTGACTGCGCGATCAATATCAAACCGACAGAAGATGATCTGGTAGAGATTGCTCTTGAGACAGCTGATTGTGCTAAGATTTTCGGTATTGATCCGAAAGTTGCATTCTTAAGCTACTCAACACTCGGATCCGGTAAAGGTGAGGATGTTGACAAAATGCGTAACGCTTGTGCAAAAGCAAAAGCTGCTAATCCGGATCTGGCTATCGATGGTGAGCTTCAGTTCGATGCTGCTGTATCTCCGCGTGTTGCACAGACAAAATGCCCGGATTCAAAAGTTGCAGGACATGCTAATACATTTATCTTCCCGGACATCAACGCCGGTAACATTGGTTACAAAATTGCTCAGCGTCTTGGTGGATTCGATGCTTACGGCCCGATCCTTCTTGGTCTGAATGCACCGATCAACGATCTGTCCAGAGGATGCAACGCACTGGAAGTATACTCCATGGCTATCATCACTGCAGCATTAAGCTAATTTAAAAAAATGTTTTTAAACGATAAGTTATGATAAAGAAAAGAAGAAATTTACCTCCGCAGCTAATAAATGCTTGCAGAGGAAAATTTCTTCTTTTCTTTTCATTTACGATTGTTAACTAAAAAAGTGAGATTGATGGCTGATGCTTTCACAAACCAAAATTTTCAGCCACCAGGAAAGATGCTAAAAACGCTTTCTGTCCCGCTGCGCCATCTCGTACATCATCTTCTCCCGCTGAGCTTCAAAATATACGTGTAAAACGTCCCAGGAGGCGTTTGTAGCCGTCATAACCATTTTATAGTCTATTTTTACGTTGCGATTACGAAAATCCATCAGAAGCCGATCCAGCTGCTTCTCTGTGAAGTCACACATCACGATCATGCTGCCTTCCGGATAAGCTCCTTCAAAATAGCCTTCCTCATCATCCTCCCGTTCAAGTTCTTTTAACGTCATATGAAACTTCGTCTTCGGAACGGACACCGCCTGAATCTTCATCGGAGTCAGAATCTGGCGGATCTCCCGCTCATTTTCACATTGAAACAATAATACTTTTGCCATCTTAACAGTCTGCCTTTCCGGAAATGATCCATGGAGCCGGCTGCTGTTCAAAGGAATTTTTGCTGTTCAATCTGGATACGGATACCTGGATAACTTCTGTATCTTTGATGCCATATTTTTCAAACATGGCGGAAATAGATGCAGCCACACAAAAATCAAGGGTATAGATCACGATATTGATCTTTGGATTTAATTTTGTCAGATATGCGATTTCCTGCTCCATGCTGGCTGATGCCACCATAAATACCAGTGACGGAACCGGACAGTCCTTCATGGTCTCCTCGTCCACATGATCGATAACCTGAATGTTGTGCAGACCGAAATGATCGATATTCTCTTCCATAGTCGCACGGTCGTCCTTATTATACTCCACGGCAATGACAGTGCCCTCTGTGGCGATCAGTGCCGCCTCAATGGCAATACTCTCGCCGCTGATGATACAGATATCGTCCTGATGACCTACATGCATCTTATTTAAAATAACGGAACGGATCTCACTTCCTACATAATGAATGGAACCACGTTTGAAATTATGGTTGTCCATACCAATCTTGTAAGTATTGCATGCATGCTCGTTGACAATCAACATACCTGCGGAAGCATTGATGCCACGATTGATCATATTGCTTACTTTATCATGTTTGATCTCGCCTGCCGGCTCAGATCCTTCATTGTACCAGACTTCACAATCGCCAAGTCCCGCATTCCACATCCGGTAAAAAATATCTGCAATACCAGCTTCTGTAAATACGAGCACGGCTCTGTGTGATTCTACCGTTGGAATCAGGTTCTTATTTTTTCGGGTGATATCGAGCATCTTTACTTTTTCCAGATCAATGGCTGTATTTTTTGCAAAATACTGTAACCAGGATAAAATGCTCTCGTTGGTAAAAATCTGCTGTTCCATAATGAAATACCTCCCATACTTTCGTGCAGGAATACCGCCTGCATCCTGATATTTCCAGTTTATCATTATCAAAAACACACGTCAATAAATCCTTAGCATACATTTAGGAAACACAAATCCTATTGTTACAATTCACACGCATTATGGAAATGCAGATCCAATTGTTGCAATTTACACCCAAATCTATTTAGATAACAAAGAGCATTCACATAAATTTATATGATTATAATTTGTTAAGAGATACTTTCCATTTTCTTCATATTTACGCCACAAAATGAACACAATTTCCAAGTAATATAACAGTATCAAATAAATCAAGTGAAACAGATGTAAGACTTGATACTTATAAAAAGCTTCTGAGGGTAGTCAGTTAACCAACACTGGCACATTCAGAGGCGACAAAAAACTATTTCCTTTATATAGATAAATTTTTCATAACTCACTCTCCCCATAAGACCGGACCCAGAAAGGATCCGGTTTTTACATTCAGTAAACAATTCTTAAAATGAATAATTATACATTAAATGTATAAAAAACAGCAGCGAATCCAATGTACAGAATTCGCTGCTGTTTTTCTCATCTTTTTTATAATAAGTATTTCTTATGATACCGCCGGTGTTCCGACAAACTTCCCTCCAAATATACAACTTCCGGTTATTACAGTTGTTCGTATTTCTTTACACTGCTTTTCAGCTGATCGATAATCTGATGTACTTCTTGATCTTCATTTTTGAATTTTCCGCTGAACATAAATACTTTTCGTGGACTGTTTTTTTTACATAACCAGTAATCTCTTCCTGCCAGAACAGATTTTTCTGTTGTAACTTCTACAAAATACTCCTTTGGACAATGATATCTTGCTACGATTTCAATCCCTTTTTCCATATTTTCACCTTCTGTTGATAATTATGTATTTTTTTCGTTATAAATTGTTGCTGTACTTATCAACAACAACCTGTTCCAGTATATCAGAAAAAAAATTTAAGTTAAGTATTGAAGTTTTTTTTCTTGTTGTTCTAAGAAGAAAAGAAAAAATCGGCATTGTAGAGCAAAATAAATGGAGGTTATCGACAGGGAACAACGCCGTTGTTGATAATATTCTATTCTTTTTATTTATTTGTAAACAACAATCTTCTATTCTTTTATATTACAGGCATGAAAAAGGTCGAAAAGTGTTGATTTTACTGGGTTTATGAAAATAAAGTACGGACATTTATAGGACAATTAACGGTGAGGGGTAGGAAAAGTTGCGATAATTCATGGGTAAAGAAACGGACAAATGTGGGATGGCCGGAAAATCAAAGAAAAAGCCGGCTCTGGGCGAAGAAAAAGGCATATTTAGGCAAAGAAAAAGGCATATTTGGGTCCTATATCTGTCCGTTAAAAAGAAAAAAGAGCTAAATTTTCATGCATTTTAACGAAATTACGGACATTTATGGGACTATTTCATGAAACTTACGGCAGAATTGAGGAAAAATGAATTGTTTTACAATTTAGAATCCGAAAGAAACGGACAAATGTGGGAGGCTATTGTATAAAGAAACGGCTATTTATAGGAGTCTTTTTTATTAACTAACGGACAAATGTGGGATGAATTTGTGGATATTTGGTTAACTAACGGACAAATATAGGATAGTTTTCTGAAAGAAACGGCATAAATGAGGCAAACAGACGTTTTAACGGACATTTTTGGGATACAGTGAAAAAAGGAAGTCCCCAGATATTGTGCCGTAAGTTCCAGAAAATACTTTTTTAACGGACAAATTTAGGATATGAGTGGATGAATTAACGGACATTTATAGGATGCCCCCTTTTTTAACGGACATTTATAGGCCCATTTTTTAGAACAATACGACAAATATGGTATCGAACAGATGTTTTAGCGGACATTTATAGGAACCGATTGTTTTTAACGGACAAATGTGGGATAGAAAAAATAAAGAAACGGACATTTATGGGGAGCAAATCTGCTATTTAGTGGACAAATATAGGAGGACATACAAGTTATAGCGGACATTTATAGGATAAGTATCCCAAATAACGGACAAATATAGGATGATTTATATTGTTATAGCGGACATTTATGGGTGTTGATAACTTTTTAGAAAAAGTCTGACAGTTTTTTCATTGACAAATTGAGGATTTAAAGGCATAATTAAGGATATAATTTTTCATGTTTATAAAGGGACGAGAAACACCAATGACAAAGAACGAAATTGCAAAATCGGAAAAGACGATGTTTCCTGATATATTGAAGAAAAGTAATTTCCTTATTTCTTCTGTATACCGGGCATCGCTTTTGGAAAATAAAGTGCTTGCACTGGCCTTGACAAAAGTACGGCTCAGTGATCAGGGACGTCCGGTAGCAACACTCCGGACAAAAGAAATTAAAGAAGTATTGCATGTAACAGGGAATGCAATGGGTACATATTTGAAGGATGTGGCTACTTCTCTGGCGGGACGTACTATGTTTATTGAATCTGCGGACGGCAGTTTCAAGTGTATGAGTCTGGTAGGTGTGGTAAGTTATGAATCCGGTTCCGGTACTATGGAGATTAAGTTTGAACCGGAGATCAAAGATTATATCTATGATCTGAAAGCTAATTTTACAATGTTGAATATTCCGATGATGTTATCATTTCGTTCCGGGTGGTCATACCGTCTGTACGAGCTGCTTTCTTCGCGCGCCTATCATTCAAAATATGATAAGGAAACCGGTAATGTTTTCCATATAAAATATGGAGTTTCTGAAATCAAACTTCATCTCGGTACAGTTCAGATCAAGGATGACAAAGGAAAGATCAATCGTGATATTCAGCGTGAGTTGGAGAAAAAAGAGATTGATTATGATTATATTGTAAATGAACTGGTGCATGAAAAGTTGAAATCTTTTGATAAATGGTGCGATTTCAAGCGTCGTGTACTGGATGTTGCGGTAAATGAGATCAATGAAAAGTCTGATATTTCCGTAAAATATGATCTGATGCGAAGCGGTCGTGGCGGTAAAATCTATGGTATTGACTTTGAAGTAACTAAAAAAGATATGAATGTAGAGCCGACGGTCGAGGAAGAAGTTCCGACACCGGATGATGTGGAACTGGATGATCTGATTGATAAAGTCATGGATATCATTGATGAAAAAATCAAGATTTCCCAGGCAAAAGCGCTGCTGAAAGTTGCCAATTATGATATAAACAAGATTGAATATGCATATGAACTGGCCTGCAAGCAGGAAAATATCCGTAATCTGATCGGATGGATGACTTCTGCGATTCAAAACGGGTATGAAGATAACCCAATCCATAAGGTAAAAGGTCAGGCACCGGAGGAAACGGTGGAATTTGATGAATATATGGAGCAGATGAGACTGGAACATTTTGCAAACATGGAAAAAGAAAGCGAATAGTCGATAAAAAGATAAGTATATGAGATTTAGAAACCGGCAGGTTGTCAACAGGACAATTTGCCGGTTTTTTGCCGACCGAAACAACGTGTAGATGTGCAGTGATTCTGAGATGAATATGTCAGCTTACGCTGACCAGAGCCATGCACCAAGTCTCACATCGTTTGACTTAAAAAGCAGCCAGTAAATGTCTGCAAGTAATCCCATAAATGTCCGTTTCTTCTTAAAAACAGAATAAAAAATGATACAATAAGAACCAGTAAATGTCTGCAAGTAATCCTATAAATGTCCGTTTCTTTTAAAAAACAGAGTGAAAGATGATGCAATAAGAACCAGTAAATGTCTGCAAATAGTCCCATAAATGTCCGTTTCTTCTTAAAAAAAGAATAAAAAATGATGCAATAAGAACCAGTAAATGTCTGCAAGTAATCCTATAAATGTCCGTTTCTTCTTAAAAACAGAGTGAAAGATGATGCAATAAGAATCAGTAAATGTCTGCAAGTAATCCCAAAAATGTCCGTTTCTTTAAAAAGAGAAATCCTTTTTTATTTCTTTTATAAAGTAAGATATAGAAAAAAAGACTGAGTTACCATCAGGATTAATCAATAAATGTCAGTAACTCAGCCTATAAATGTCCGTTAAATAGTATTCGTCTCAGAATCACGCACCAAGTATCACTATATTATTGCAGCAACTCCAGAAGTTCTTCACGGGAGAAGAATGGAGTTCCAATATTATCGCCGCCCAGAATTTGTTCTGCAAGTTCCGCTTTCTGTTCCTGAAGTTTCACAATGTTTTCTTCGATGCTGTTTTGTGCTATGAGTTTGTAGACCAGCACACGATTGGTCTGTCCAATGCGGTGTACACGGTCTGTTGCCTGATTTTGCACGGCGGTGTTCCACCAGGGATCGAAGTGGATGACGATATCTGCTGCGGTCAGGTTTAATCCGGTGCCACCGGCTTTCAGGGAAATGAGGAACACGGGTGTTTCATCTTGGTTGAATTCTGTTACCAGACGGATCCGCTCCTGCTTTGTGGTGGCTCCGGTCAGCATGAAATAAGGAATGTGTTCCTTTTGCAGTCTTTCGGCAATGCGGTCCAGCATAGTGGTAAACTGGGAAAATACCAGCATTTTATGACCGGATTCCATAGCATTGTGGATCAGCTCCAGACACAGATCAAGTTTTGCAGAGCCTGACGTATATTTTTCATATAAAAGCGCTGGGTCACAGCAGAGCTGCCGCAGTTTGGTCAATTCGGACAAAATCTGGATTCTGGAATGGTCAAACTCTTCCGGAGATTGTTTTGACAGAAGCATCTGAAGCCGCTGGACGTGAGCCTGATAGAGTTCCTGCTGTTCTCCGGTCATCTTTGCATACATATTTTTTTCCAGCTTCTCCGGCAGATCCTTCAGTACATCTTTTTTCAGACGGCGGAGGATGAAGGGGGCGATCATTTTCTGAATCCGGTGCAGGGCATCTTCATCCTGCTGCTGAATGATCGGAAGTTCCAGTTCCTCCCGAAATCTGGAATAACTGAATAAATATCCCGGCATCAGATAATCGAAAATACTCCACAGTTCTCCCAGCCGGTTCTCCACCGGAGTTCCTGTCAGTGCCAGACGGAACCGGGAGTTAATCTGCTTAACTGCCTGGGCGGCTTTTGTGGTGGCATTTTTGATAAACTGTGCTTCATCAATGATCTGATAATCAAAGGTCAGATTCTGATATTGTTCGATGTCACGGCGCAGAAGATCATAGGAAGTGATCAGGATCTGTCCAGGATGATCTGGCAGGGAATCCAGCAGTTCCCGGCGTTCAGCAGCTGTTCCTGCTACGGTGCAGATCGGAAGTTCCGGTGCAAAATGCTGACATTCCTGTGCCCAGTTGTATACCAGAGACGCCGGGCAGACGATCAGTGTATTCCGGTTGTTTTCCCCCTGCACGATGTAGTGGGCATATAAGAATACAATGACCTGCAGTGTCTTCCCAAGTCCCATATCATCTGCCAGAATACCGCCAAACCCATTGCTGCATAGTGTTGCCAGCCATAGATACCCCTTTTTCTGATATTCCCGAAGAATTTTCCGGAAGGTATCCGGAACCTCAAAATCACTGTCTTCCACTGTTTTCATATTACGGATCAGTTCCCGGAATTCCCGGCTTTTGTTCACAGGAAGAGATTCGTTGTCCCGCAGTTGTGCATCCAGATACAAGGCACGGAATTTTGGCAGGGAAATGTGTCCAGAGGCAAGTTGTTCTTCCGTCAGCATTAATCCCTGACTGAGCTGTGCCAGCGTATCCAGACTGCTCTCTTCCATGGCGACAAACTGACCGGATTTCAAACGATAATAGTTTCTCTTGCGGTTATATTTTGACAGCAGGAAAGCCAATTGTTCTAGACTCATGCCCTCTGCTTCCATGTTAAAATCCAGTAAATTGCCATTTAAGGACACACCAAGGGATACTTTCGGCGGCTGAATGACCTGAATCTTTTTCAGGCGATCCGAGATATACACATCGGCAATCTTCTCACATTCCGCCAGTCCCCTGGTCAGAAAATCATAGAGTTTGTCGTTATCCTCCACAATGGCGGGAAGGCCTGTGGCATCGTCTTTTGCATTGCAATAGCCGGACAGAAGGGCTGCAGCCTTTGCTTCCTGCCGGATATTTCGATGTTGTTTTTTGCTATCTGTCTGAAAAACATGGTATTCCCGGTTATTTCCATAATCCGCTACCAGATCACAGGTGATGATATCTCGTTGTGGCAGATCCAGATACAGGCGGAAACTGACATCCTCCGGCAGATAATTTTCCGGATAAAAATGTTCTTTCACGATATGATATTTTTTCTCCAGTTCCGGAAGCATTTCCCGGGCAAACAGCGGAAGGTCGGATTCAGCTATGAAGGATTTGCCGCCGCACCAGCCGGTCATGCGGTCTTCAAACAGGTTGATAGCCTGATGTGTGTGTCTGCTGCTGTGGTAAATTTTTTGATCTTTGAAAATGTAGTTCCAATCCAGACTAGAGACAGATGGAATCTGTTCCAATTTCAGTTCGAGGCCGCCCTCCACTGCGGTGAGCGTCAGTGTCTTTTTATATTCTTCATCGGTCAGATACCAGAGCCCCTGATTTTTTGTGGATGGTTCCAGCATGGTGCCGGAGTCTGCCACTATCTCAATAAAGGCATCCAGAAGTTCATTTTTCAGGGTAAAATTACGGATATCCGTACTGTACCAATAATTGTAATCCTGATACTGACGGATAAAAAAGGACATCAGAGAACGGCTGTTATCATCGAAAGCATCCAGCTGATGGACAAAAGCCAGATTTTTCCCATATTTATGCATCTCTGTCTGTTGTACATGCTGCACCAATTCCGGAATGCTTTTTACGACATACATTTTTTTATCTCCGATACGCAGGGAAACAGATGGCGTTTTTCCGGAAATGTCCAGCGTTGGTTCCAGATGGATGCGGCCGATGAGTGCACCATCGGTGATCATCCAGTTTTCCTGATTGCCGAACTGGCGGAGAATCTGCTGCATACTGTTATCTGTCCGGGCGGGATGTTCCCAGATACTTTCCTGTGAAACAGTGCTGTTTTCAGCAAAAACGGAGGAAGTGTTCCCATAGAAAGTATCCCTGTCATCGTATTCTGATGCAAAGGGCAGCGGCATGGAAAATGGGGAGGTAACAGTCTTTGACTGTCCGTCCGTGTGCATATAGTAGAGTATGGTAGCAACGCAGTGTTTGCAGATTCCGTCAGAGGTTAAAAAATCTTCACAGGGACAGTAATAATCTATGTCCTGCGGTTCGCCATATTCATCGTAGTAAAGGGTGACTTCCACCTTATAATTATTTTTATTTGTGCCATGAATGGTGGCACGCAGATTCAGTTCCTTGTCACCGTATACACCTTCTGTCTCAAAGGAGGAAAATTCCAGAACACCGTTGGTGCTTTCCAGTAATTTTCCACGGTAAAAAGTCTGTTCATCTGTCTGTTCTCTGATATCCCGTTCTGTCCACATCTTGTTTTCTGATTCTCCTTTTGGGTTCTATTATAATATGGAGGAAAAAGAAAGTCTATATAAGAAAAAGTTCACCTCAGTTATAGGAATCCTAACTGAAGTGAACTGTAATGGTTATATCAGGAAGTAAAATCCATCTTTCCGATGACTTCCACATGTACTTCTGAGCCGAGAAACAGATCCATACCGTAGGCCATGGCATTCTGCTGTTCTTCCTGAAAAATGACATCGCTGATTTCTATAGCACCCTGTTCCAGTGCTTTTTCCCGGGCAGCAGTTTCTCCGGCTTCTTTTGCATAGGCAAGTGCCTCGGCATATGCCTCGAAAATCTGCGGCTCTCTCACACCATAGACGTAGTAACCGCTTTTTGTTTCTTCCTCCGAATTCATCTCATAGTTGGCTTTGATGTGGATGATGACTTCTGCGCGGATATCACCGATGACGGCTCCCAAAGCGTTGGTGACACCGGCTTCCTGTGGAACAAAACAGGTGGTTCCAAGGAGTCTTGCTACTTCCGGGAGAAAGACATGGATCGGTGCACCGACTCCCACCAGTACCGCATCGGACTGAAAACGTGCCTGGATCAGATGATTAGGGTTGTCCTGTCCGTCTTTGGAAAAACGGAAACATTCTTCTGCCAGAAGGTTGATCTCATCCGTGTAGGCATAGCCTTTTGTCTTGCGGAAACGATCTTCCAGCAAAATGCGGACGATGTTTTTGTAAAGTTTCTTTTCCACCAGTTCATACACCAGTGCCGGGATTTCTTCGGGTGTGTGATGGGTGGATTTTGCCAGAAAAGCAACTGCCAGCCGGGAAGCCTTTGCATCATACAGTGTAAAATCGCCCCGGATACACATCATATCCGTTGGAGTCAGACCGCTGCGCAGGATAATGCCCTCGTCTTCCAGACGCTGCAGGTTCAACTTGTATACATCCGTGTGAAGAGCGTGTGCTGTTTCAGCCAGACTCAGTGGACCGTCTTCCAGCATTCTGACCAGTGTTTGCTCTTCTTCCGTGTAGCGTGAATTACCGGCGATGTCTTTCTGCTTTATATAGAAAGAATACATCGGTTTGGAGTGTCCTTTCCAGTAATTGTCATCCAGATTATCCAGAACCCGGAAAAGGTCGGGATATTGCGCAGCCAGGATACACAGCGGCATAACACGGCGGTCAGACAGGAAAAGGTTGTTTTCCTGATAACAGATTTCACTGTCACCGCCCAGACCGAAGGTGTCTACATAAAGACCTTTGACAAAGGTACGCCAGCTGCCAATTTGGATGCCGTTGTCTGCGCGGACAGGCAGATGATCTTTGACCAGTGCGATATCGCTGGTAGTTCCGCCCATGTCAATGATGACTGACTTTGGATAATGTCCCAGGTAGGCACCGCCCATAACGCTGGCAGCAGGACCGCACAACAATGTTTCTACCGGATGGTTGAGGGCATAAGTTTCGTTCATCAGAGAACCGTCGCTGCGCATAATGACTACCGGATAATTCAGATTTCGTAGCTGCATGCTGGAACGGACTGCTTTCAGAAATCCATCAATGACCGGCAGCAGGCGGGCATTTAAAAGTGCGCTGGCTCCGCGCTGGATGACGTTGCGGTCATGGAATAGATGATAGGCACAGACAATCGGCATGGAACTATGTCTGCGAACCAACTCTGCAGCTTTCTGCTCATATGCACCACCGTTTTCTTCTGCATTCATCTGGGCGATGGCGACGCTGTCATAGGCAGAGAGACGTTCCGCAATCTCCATTTCAAAAAGATCCCATCCGGGTTCTGTATGTTCTTTTGCATTTCCTTCCACAAATAAAATATCATCCAGACTTTCAAATCCATAGTCGCGGTAGGTATTGCGAACTACTTTTTCACTGACTCCGATAAAAATCATGAATACCCGGCCGCCTTTGTTTTCCACGCAGGCATTGGTGGCCAGTGTGGTAGACAGTGCAAGAAAAGATGCCTGATGCAGCAGTTCTTTTGGCAGTTTGTCCAGAGAATTTCCAATGCCCTGCTCCAGATGGTCGTGTGTGGTCTGTGATTTGGCGGATGCCAGAATGCATCTTTCGGTTATATCGAAAACAACTGCATCCGTACAGGTTCCGCCGGTGTCAATACCTATACCTATCATGAAAATATTTCTCCTTTGCGTTTATTTTATATCCGTTTTTATAGAGTGCAATAAAAGGACAAAAGCGGTCGGATGACAACTTTTGTCCTCTTATCTTAATGATATGATGTTGGGGTCAAAAGATGCCTTACGAATTGTTCCGTACTTCGTACTCCCACAATTCTACCCAATATTCGCATATCGTGAAGCTGATGCTCCACTTTTATGCGAATATCGGGGCGGGTCATTAAGCCATAAAACCACTCCCGTGCAAGCACATCGTGGTTTCAGGCTTTTGACCCTGGCATCATTATATTATAGAAACAAAATGTAGGGTATGGATTTTAGATATAATCCTGTGTGGTAAGTGATATTTGTTTCTGTAATATCAAGCAGATAATTTGCTTTTATTTTTCGTAAAAATCTTCCACTGCCTGGAAGAATGCATTGATATTTTCCCATGGAGACATCGGAGGAATATCACATCCGGAAGAAATTACAAAGTTTTTGTATTTGCAACACTCGTCCATAACTTCTTTTGTACGATTGTATACGCTCTCAGCAGTTCCGTTTCTGAATTCTCCGGCCGGATCTACATTACCCATGGCGATAAGGTTTTCCGGAACATGGCTCATCATCTCTGCCATATTGATGGCATTTCCGAAATGATACATCAGGCAGCCATTTGTCACGATAGTATCAATGGTCTTTACTGCTGTATTTCCACAGTTATGATATACCACAAGGAAGTTGTCATCCTGTACTGCATCTACAATCTGTTTTACATAATCAGCAGAAAATTCCTGTGCCAGATCCGGAGATAACAGTCCTGCCAGCGGCTCAGCCATTACGATTCCGTTTGCACCGACTTTTTTATATTCGTTGCAGTAGTTGATCAGGAATTCAGTTACTTTCTGCAGAACGATATGTACCATATCCGGCTCGTCGTAGCAGTAGATCAGTGCTTCGGATACGTCCAAAAGTCTGCCTGCCAGGGAGAATGGTCCGATAACACCTGCCAGAACCGGACGATCTGTGATGAGTTTGCATGCTTTTTCGATAGCATCAATATAAATCTGGGTACGACCTGCACCGATTTCCGGAACTTTGAGAGCCTCTGCCTCTTCTTCAGTGGAAACGATGGAACCGATAACGGTTGGAACCTCATCATCAGATACACGGATGGTGGAACCGAAAGCTTCTGCCTCAAGAGACAGATCCATTAAACTTACACTGGCTGCAGTCGGACAGGAATCAGCAATGATCTTCATACCTTCTGCCTGTTTGTCGCTGCTATTGATCAGCTCTGCTACGGTGATTCCCATTTTCTGGATGGATGGAAAAGAAAGTACCGGTAATGATTTCTTTTTGTCACTTGCGAGTATGTCTGCTACCCACTGTTTCATGTTCATTGTCATGATAAATGTCCTCCTTAATTTCAATACCTATGGTTTTAGTAGGTAAAAAAAGTAAAAAATAATAATGGCCAAGGTGCTGCATGGGGGCAGCACCTGCCAAAAATTAGATTCTGTTGTAATAAAAATCTGATGAAAAATCCAATATGAAAACCGTGACTGGATTAACCTTCGAATACTGCTGCTGCTGCGTCTGCTGCGGAAGCGGCATCTTCTGTGTAGATATCAGCGTTGATGCTGTCTGCAAATGCCTGGTTTACCGGAGCACCACCAACCATGATGGTTACTTTGTCACGGATTCCTGCTTCTTCTGCTGCTTTTACTACTTCACCAAGCATTGGCATGGTAGTTGTAAGAAGTGCGGAACAACAGATGATGCTGCAGTCGTTCTCAATCGCACATTTTACGAAGTCCTGAGGATCAACATCGACGCCAAGATCAATGATTTCAATGCCTTTTCCTTCAATCATCATACGAACCAGGTTTTTACCGATATCGTGCATGTCACCTTTTACAGTTCCGATACAAGCTTTTCCAAGCGGTTCTGCGGCATCTCCGGAAAGAAGTGGTTTTAAGAGAGCGGTACCTGCGTTCATAGCACGTGCTGCAACTAATACTTCCGGTACGAATACTTCGTCATTTTTGAATTTCTCACCGATGATGTTCATACCACTTAAAAGTCCGTCTTTTAAGATGGTTGTTGCGTCAATACCTTCGTCGATAGCCTGCTGTACCAGCTTTGTTACTTCTTTTTTCTTTCCTCTCTGTAAAGCATCTGAAATATCATTGATAATAGACATAATGTTTTCCTCCTCCTGTTTGTCAGTCAGTTTATATCCGAAAAATCGGGATTCTTCTGGTTAATGTTTCCCCATGATTTTCTGCTGACCTGTCAGTTTTTTATGACTTTATATTCTATATTATATAGCAGCAGGGGGAAAGTGTAAAATAAATAATATGCTTGATGTCATAGCATTCTGTTATACATCCGGAACGTGTTTTTTTGTACATCATAAAAGTAATGTATCTGTTACAGATGTATTTATGCGTCTTTGTAAATTGTTTTGCCGCATTTCATGATCTCGTCGATCATCACTTCCGTGGACCATCCACCGAATGGAAGGAACATCGGGCAGTAGCAGTATCCTTCAGCAGTTTTTTCAAATACTTCACGCACGCGTCTGCGCAGATCCTCTTCTGTCAGAGTGCCGGCCAGGGCTTCTGTCTGGTATCCCTGATAATCCGGTGTGGTGTGATATCCGAGGTTCATGCCGGTGATGGATTTCAATTTTGGAATATCATTGATTTCCATACCCTGCCATGCGTCAATGCCAAGTTCTACAAATTCCGGAACGACAGCTTCGATCTTTCCACAGGAATGCATATCAAAGAGTACGCCCAGTTCGTGGCAACGGTCAACGGCTTTCTTGATCTGTGGTTTGATCAGGGAACGCCATACATCCGGGGAGAAGAACATGTTGTTCTGGGTACCCCAGTCATCATGGAACATCAGAACATCCGGTTTGTAATATTCGATGACTTTTTCCATGAGTTTGATCTTCCATTCCATATAAGTGTTGAAGAATTCTTCAACCTCTTCCGGATCTGTCAGTAATGCACATAATGCATTCTCAAATCCCATCAGCATATGGAGACGTTCGAAAGGTCCGTTTACAAACATGATCTCAAATACTTTATTCTCACGGTCAATCTCACTGATGTGATCAATCTCTTCAACTTTGGACCAGTCCCATGCATCCAGATCCGGGAATTTTACCAGTTCTCTCCAGTCACAGATGTCTTCCATGATCGGTTCAACAGAATGATCCGGTGCAATGGCATCTACGCTGGATTCATATTTCCACGGAACTCCAAACCAGTCTACTCCGCCATGCTCATGGGAAGGACGCTCCTTGTAAGCTTCCGGATTGAATAAAACGAAGATACCTTCGTCAGTCGGCAGTTCATCTACCGGCTCATGGCGGAAAAAGGCCATTACTCTCTCTTTTGGTGTCATTTCCTTCATTTTTTCAGTTCTCCTTTTTGTTTGATAATTACAGTGTTAGATTGTTTTTCTTTTTGAAAATTAATTGTTTTTGTCCAGTTCTTTCCGGTTCTTTTTTCCCATCTGATTCCATACTGCAGACAGGATCATTAATAAAACCATAACCCCAACAAAACATAACATCCAGATCTGTGTCGTAGTCATTTTTCATACCCTCCCTTATTTGTCATCCAGGTTGACCAGTTCGTCGCTGTCACCGAATTTGTTGAGTTTACCAATGGCATATCCGATACCGGTTATTGCAAATACCATGATAGCAGTATAAATAATTGTTGTCACACACATATGCATAATATCTTCCTCCTTTATGCGCGTTTACCGGCAAACAATCCTTTTTTGCCCGGTAATACGGCGGTTGAGATCACACCAACGATCAGAGCAACGATCAGTGAGATGTAGTTTACATGGAAGTTGGCCCATCCGAGTGCATTCTGTAATCCGAAGGTGGACCAGATACATACAACGATCCATGTGATGATAAATGTAATGACAGAAGCTTTTGTGCTTCGTTTCCACCAAAGTCCGATCACGCCCATGATAAATACCGGGATTCCGAAGGAGAAGCACCAGTTTACCATGTCTACAACTGCCGGCTGGAAGTTACAGATGGCAATACTTACGATACCGATGATGATGATGATCACGCGTGATAAGGTGGATTTCTGTTTTTCTGTTGCATTTGGTTTGTACAGTGTGTACATATCATGTGAAATCAGGGTAGCCGGTGCCAGTGCCATAACAGCGAAGGAAGAAAGGTCTACACCCAAAAATCCTGCAGCCAGTAATGCGATGATCGGCTTCGGCAGCAGATCCAGCAGCATGGCCGGTGTCATCATCATGGAACCTGCGTTTCTGTATGCCAGGATAGAGAAAGCAGCTACACCGATGAGGGCCGGGATGATACAGAATAAACCGTTGATCGGGCCTGCAAACCAGAGGGATTTTTTTACTTCATGATTGTTTTTTGCGGTTGCTACCGGCTGATAACCGGTCTGTGCCATACCATGGAACATGGTAGCACCAAGTGCGGACGGAATTGCAAATCCGATGATCAGTGCTTTGTTTCCGAAGATGCTTGTCATCCAGGATGTGTCAGCACTTGCTGTCATGGTTGCTTCTACCTGATCCCAGCCACCCGGGAGTTTGAAGCACAGACAGATGAATACGACGATCAGAGCTGCGTACATTAAAATGGCATTTAACAGGTTCAGCCAAGCAATCTCTTTCATACCTGCCAGTAATACATAGAGCATGGCCAGGATACCGCCGACGATGGCACTGATCATATAAGACCATCCTGTCAGGAAGGAAAGTGTGATGGCGATGGTCTCGACTTCCAGACAGACCATTGCGATACTTAATGCTGCGTTTACACAGGAAATCATCGTTCCAGGTACTTTACCAAATACTTTGTTCAGAAAATCACCGATGGTTTTCGCTCCGGTTCTGCGAATCCATGGACCGGTGATCTGTGTGATGACTACCATCATAATTACACATGCGATACCAAACCATGCAGCGATAACTCCCATAGATGCTGCATTCTGACAGGTTCCCCAGTTGTGTGCGGAACCGAGCAGCGTCAGGGCAAGTGTGATACCTACCAGAGAAGCCGGGAGGCCGCCACCGGCAAATGCAAAGCTTCCGCTTTCCGCACCGCCGCTTTTCTTATTTTTGTATGCCATAAAGGCACCGATACCAACGATGGATACCACTTCATAAATCAGTACTGCGATCAGTACACCCCAGTTCATAACCTAGTCCTCCTTAAATGTTTGATAAATAATAACCATAACTTAATAAAACCAAAAATACCAATAGAAATGATCAGTTACTGAAAAAGTGGTCCGGACTTTTTTCTATATCTGTATCATAGACCGTATGGATGTATTTGAAAATTCACTAATATGTTTGACTTTTTTATCATTCATTCGTATATTATGTACGAAGGGATTTTTCACAAAGGAGGGCGTTTATGTATCTGAGTATGGTGGTTTTTGAAGAGTGTCTGGCCGAATATCATCCGCGTATGACCGGACATTCTGATCTGATAAAAATAAAATTTATGGGTGTTCAGGAAGCGATGGAAGGACAGGAATATCTGCCGGATCACATGCTTCTGGAACATGTAGAATATTTTGTATCACATCCTGTCCCGGCAGCCTGGGGGTGTCTGTGTATCGGTGAACCGCCGGAAGATCTGTTCAAAAATAACATTTGTCTGATTTTTCCGGAAAATACAGATAGAACAAGCCTTTATCATGATATCCAAAAGATATTTTTCCTATATAATTCCTGGGAAATGGAGATTCGAAAGGCGATGCAGCGCAATGCTACATTGGAGGAAATGTGCAATCTGTGCATTCCGATCTTTGAAAAACCGATTTTTATCCACGACAGGAACAACGAACTGCTGGCTATTGCAAATGAGATGGCGGGACAGTTTTCCTGGCAGTATGATGAGACGTTCGATAAGTATTATCTGCCGCTGGAAATTCTGAATACCTTCAAATCTTCTGACGAATATCATAAGACATTGCACACTTATGGGGCACATGTTTTCTCAGCAAAAGCCACCGGTTATCGTACATTATATGTGAATCTGAGGATTGAATGGGTGTATGTGGGACGTGTCTGTCTAGATGAGATCGGTACACCGATCCGGAAGCGGGATTATGAACTGCTGGAATTTTTCGCGGATAATATCGCATTGGCGATGCAGCAGGGAATGTTGCTGGTGAGTGATGTGTCCAATGTGCTGTCGATTCTGTTTAAGGAGATGATTGACGGAAAAAGCTATACGAAAAATCAGCTGGCTAAACCGTTTAGTTATTATAAATGGCATATTGATGATATGTTTCAATGCATCACGATCTTCTGTCGGAAGAGTGATAATGCCATCCATACAGCAACGAATCTGACCCACAGACTGGCAAATATGTTTCCGAACAGCTGTGTATTCCGGAATGAGTATCAGATTATTCTGGTATTGAACCTGACACAGGAGAATATGGCGACGGACCGCTTTTTTGCGTATATTGGTGAGTTCTTAAGACTTGGAAATCTGAAGGCCGGTGTCAGTATGCAGGGACATGATTTTGTGAATTTCAGATATTATTACCGGCAGACGCAGATTGCTCATGAAGTGGGACTGAGCGAGGATCTGCAGGAACCGATTTACTACTTTGAAAACTATGCGTTCCACTATTTCTTTCGCCAAGCTTCCCAGGTGCTGTTGCCGGAGATGCTGTGTGCACCGCAGCTGTTGAAACTTATTGAGTATGACAAGAAGCATGATACGGAGTTTACATATACGCTGCAGCGTTATCTGATCAATGAACGGAATATCAAGATTACGGCATCGGAGCTGCATATCCACCGAAGTACGATGAATTACCGTATTTCACGGCTGAAGGAACTACTGGAGATAGATTTGGAAAATTCCGAGAATCGGTTGTATCTGCTGAATTCTTTCTATATGTTGGATTTCAAAGAATTGTATCAGAGTTAAAGTTCTCATGTATGTCTGTGAAGGATAGAAAAAGAGATCTTTATATTTGATTCCGGGGAAGAATCGTTGTAAAGATCTCTTTTTGGGGTTTCATCTTACTTAAAGGAAGGTATTCTATATTGTGTATATTTCTGATGATAAATTAGCAGAATCTCTGACGTAAATTGCTTTCTGTGCTGTTGGCTTCTGCCTGCATAATATCAGAAAAAAATGTTTTCTGATCTTTTCTCCAAGCTTCTTTTAAATCATCCATTTCAGTAGATAATGCAGTTATGATACTGTTTGTGTCTAATACTTTCTCTTCGCTCATTTCCTGTGCTTTTGTATATAAATTTCTGAACATTTTCATTGTAGTGTCCTCCTTCTATCTATGTTAATTATTTGTGTTCTGTTCCTTTGTTGATCTTATTATATGATACATGATGAAAAAAGTAAAGCTACTGTATCTTAGGGATGGGTTAAGTAAAACTTAATGATATCGTCTAAATGGTATACATCATGCACAAATACTATTTCTACAATTGTGCATAATAACTTATTCTATAATGGGAGTAGCGAAAGCGGATTGCGAATGTCCGCTTTACAATAGAATTAATTATAAAAACAGTAAAGCTGATTGTGACACAGAATAATGTATATCTTGAGTTTGGATTGGGTTGCGGATATAATGGTGTCAGATCGTTTTTTACCGTGATTGAAACACATAAACTATGCGAGTCATAAAATGATAAAATAGTAAGATTTTGTATGAGAAAGTCAGCTTAGGAGGCTATTTTGATTGCAGGATAATAGATACTGGAAACAGGGGGAGTTGTTATGGATACATCGAGATATCAGGCTTTTTTGAGTGCGGCAGAAACCGGAAGTATTAAAAATGCAGCAGAAGAACTGGGCTATACGCCATCCGGGGTCAGCCAGCTGATCAAGGCACTGGAGGAAGAACTGGGATTTACACTGCTTTATCGAAGCAAAAAAGGAGTCAGCCTGACGCTGGAAGGACGTCGTCTGCGGCCGACAATCCGTGAGATTTTGGAATCGGAAAACAGATTGTTTCAGACAGCATCGGAAATGCGGGGGCTGTCTATCGGTGCGATTAACATTGCCGCGTATCAGTGTCTGGCGGCGGTGTGGATGCCATCGCTGATCAGTGGATTTCAGAAAAAATATCCAAACATCCGTATTCAGCTGTACGAGGGTACACAGCAGGATATTTTACAGTATCTGGATGAACGGACGGTAAATCTCGCATTTTTCAACTGTTCCGATACGATCAATTATGACTGGTTGCCGCTGATGAAAGATCGTATGGTGGCGGTATTGCCGAAGGATCATCCCATGGCGAAAAATGAGGTATTTCCGGTGGAGGCCTGTCGTTACGAGCGTTTTATCATGCCTGAGCATGGACAGGACCAGGATGTATTTGACATGTTGGATGAAGTACATGTCAAGCCGGATGTCTATCTGTCAACGTTTGATTCCTTTACAGCGATTGCCATGATTGAAAAAGGTCTCGGAATCAGTATTATGAATGAAATCAGTATTCCGACGCGGACCAGCCGGGATATTGTGACACTTCCGACGGTTCCGGAGCATTATATTGAAATGGGAATTGCACTGCCTTCTATCGCGCAGGCATCTCCGGCGGTGAAGAAATTTATCTCTTATGCGGTGGAATCCGGAATCTGCAAAGCCATACAGAAGCAGTGAGGAGGGAATATCATAAATTATGAAAATACTGGATTTGCCAGGAGGCGATGAACTATATCATTATAAAAAATCACTGGTTCTGAAATTTTCCGGTCCAAGGGATGTGGTGAGTACCGGACCGAACAATGGCGGATATCGTCGTGATCTGACGGCAGTGTTTAATAATGACTGCAATCCGGGTGGAGGAATGCCCTGCGGGATTGAGGCAGATACTTATGAAAAACATATGGAGCTTCTGGCATCAAAGCAACTGGGATTAGATCCGCGGACCTGCACCGGACTTTCTACTGCTGCACATATGGAAAATGCAGCAATCGAATGTATGAAATATGAAGATTTTACAGTTACAGCGATTGTCACAGCCGGAATTAATGTAAATGCCGTGCGTGTGGGGGATCCGACGACCTGGCATGAACGTGCCGGAACTTATTTCGAGGTGATGTCCGGAACGATTAATATTTTACTTCATATTGATGCTGATCTGGCACCGGGGGCACTGGTAAATGCGCTGGTGACCTGTACAGAAGCAAAGACGGCTGCCATACAGGAACTTCTGGCACCGAGCAGATATTCCCATGGATTGGCTACCGGTTCCGGAACAGACGGTACGATTGTGGTCAGCAATCCGGAGTCTGGGGTTTATCTGACGAATGCAGGAAAGCATTGTAAATTGGGTGAATATATAGGTCTTGTCGTGAAAAAAGCTGTGAAACAGGCTCTGTACAATCATTGTTATATGGGACCGGAATATCAGCATGACATATTGAACCGGATGGATCGTTTCGGAATTACCCGGGACAGTCTCTGGGAACGGTATCAGAAGCTTTGTAAGGAACGGCAGCAGCCGGCAGGAACGAGGATAGATTTTATGACCTGCCTTGACCGGATAAAAAAAAATAACCGTCTTGTGACAAATACGTCTCTTTTTGCACATCTGCTGGATCAGATGGATTGGGGAATGCTGGGAATAGAGGAAGTTTCTGAGGCTGCAAAACAGATGTTACAGCTGGCTGGAATGCCGCTGCAATGCTGGAAGTCCCGGGAGGAAATGTTGCCGGAAGATGATGTTGCGGCTAAGGATGTGCTGGAATGGTTAGCAGATAATTATGGAAATTGTCTTGCAGAGTTTATCTCAGTCGAGAAGACTCCCACTTCTGCAAGTGGTGAGTAAAAACAAGTCTTTCTCAGTGGGAGTTTTTAACTCCCACTGACATAAGCATCCTAAGAAGTCTGCCATAATTTAGATACCGACTACCGAATCTATTGGTAAGGACAGAACAATTCCCTGCGCCTCACTGTGCATGCCACATTTTTCACCAATACATTTCATCAGATCCACTTTGTTAGATGATTCAACCAAAATCAAAACAATTTCTTTTTCATCCTGAACGCTGAGTCCCCAAAAACTGGTTGCTTCTTTGTTTCCTATACGTCGGCTGCGAATTACGGTGCCGCCTTTTACTCCTTGCGCACGCACTACTTCCATAACTTCTTCGCTGAAACCTCTGTTTACGATTGCTGCAACAAGAGTATATTTTGTTTCTGACATACTGTTTTCTTCCTTTCCTGCTATATTCAGCAATTCTTTTCCTGTATTTCGGGCAAGAATGCGTAAAATCAGATTATTTGCTCCACTTAATGGTATAGTAAATGCGATACCACTGTTTGCTCTGTTTAATTGTAATTCAGAATTTAATTTATTTAACAGGATTTCTGATAAATTTTTCGGAATCATACTGATGAGAACACTTTTATCAATGTTTCCAAGTCCAAGTACATCCATAATCTCGCTTGTAGCTGTTCCTTCTGCATGAAAGCGGTATTGCAACGGCAGTGCGCCCTTTCGAAACATTTCCGCTGCCCGGTCAGCAAGTTTTGGTGTAGCGATTAATACTAATAACTGAAAGGATACTTTTTTTTCATTTTCCATTTTACTCATCCTCCTCAAGATCAACGATCATATCACAATCATCGGCTATCACTGCTCTTTCTGTCGGGGTGCCTTTTCCGGTTTTTAGTTTGTATACGAGTCCCATCAGCTGTATTGCGATCAATGGTGTTAATGCAACAAGTGCAACCACGCCGAAGGCATCGGTCATCAGGTTTCCTCCGAGAGCCTCACAGACCCCAATACTAAGCGGCAACAAGAAGGTTGATGTCATTGGACCGCTGGCAACCCCGCCTGAGTCAAATGCAATACCAATGAAGATATCTGGAACAAATCGGGACAATACGAGGGCAATAAAATATCCGGGAATCACAAACCAATGAATGGAAACTCCTGTAAGCACACGAAGCATTGCAAGAGCAACGCTGGCAGCTACACCAATTGACATACAGTGATCCATCATTTTTACGGAAATTGCACCGTTTGTAACTGTTTCTACCTGATGGTTCAGCACTTGAATTGCCGGTTCTGCTTTTACGATATAATAACCAATCAAAGCTCCGAGAGGAAGTAAGATCCAATTAAAAGACAGTTCAGCCAATTGTTTTCCCAGATAAGCTCCAACTGGTGCAAAACCAACATTTGCACCGCAAAGAAATAGAACCAGGCCAATATATGTATATATAAAACCAATCATAATACGTCGGATCTGCCATTTATGATAGCGTCCGGTAAGCATTTGGAATATAAAAAATACTACAATGATCGGCAGCAGTGCTATCAGAACTTCACGGGCATATAATGGCAAGCCCCGGGCAAATATGCGGGCAACATCCTGTGTGGTAACAACTGTTTCTACATCTTCAAGAACATACGCTGCTTGTGTAGGTTTATAGAAACAGCCCAGGATTAAAACAGCCAGTATCGGACCTATACTGGAAAGTGCGACCAGGCCGAAACTATCATCTGCCGAATTCTTATCACTTCGCACAGAAGCGAGTCCCACACCTACGGCCATAATAAAAGGCACTGTCATAGGTCCTGTTGTAACACCACCAGAATCAAAAGCTACGGCTAAAAACTCTTTCGGCACAAAGAATGATGTAAGAATCAGAGCTGCATAACAGATAATCAATAATACAGACAGGCTGATCTTATATCGAATACGAACAAGTGCAAGTGCAAGAAAAAGACCAACGCCAAGTGCCACTGTTATAATCAATACCATATTAGGGACGGAGGGAACCTGATTAGCAAGAATCTGCAGATCCGGTTCAGATATCGTAATGATGATTCCCATAATCAGACCTGTCAGTAAAACAGTAATGAGCTTTTTCAATTTTGAAATCTGTACACCTACCCCTTCTCCGATCGGTGTCATGGACATCTCAGCACCGAGCTGAAAGAATCCCATTCCAACAATCAGCATAATTGCACCGGTAAGGAACATCACAATAGTGCCAAGCTCCATAGGAATCAGAAAAATACTGATCATCAAAACAATACCAGTAATAGGAAGAACTGCAGAAAGTGACTCTCGGATTTTTTCTTTTAATTTTAAATTCAATGTATGCCCTCCTTCTAAAAATCATAGTATATGGAATAATAAAATACATGGTTGAGATTGCTTCCAAGCAATTATATTTAACATTCTATTGCTACCTTGATCACGCCGTCTCTTTTATTTTCAAAAAGATCATAGGCTTCGTCGATCCTGCTAAGTGGATAAGTGTGTGTGATCAGCGGTTCTGTATTGATTTTGCCGTCTGCAATCAATTTCAGTGTTTCTTCACAATCGCAGCCATCCACTCCTCCTGTTTTAAAAGTAAGATTCTTGCCATACATATCCGGTAGTGGTAAGGGCTGGGCTTTATCATAAAGTGCCACTATCGTTACGATCGCATTTGGTCTTGCACATTCCCATGCCAGCCGAAAAGTAGATTCTGCTCCTGCAACTTCAAGAACAACATCTGCGCCACCATGCTCAGTGTTTGTCTGAACAAAATCAAAGCATTCTTCCGGCGAAACAGTAAGAACATCAGGATAATGTTTTTTAATGAAGTGTATACGATTTTCATCTTTTTCGCACATGATGATATGCTTCGGATTCTTTAGGATAACGGACAGTAAGGTACAGATACCTGTAGGTCCGGCACCAATGATCAGGACGGTGTCATCTTCTGTAATCTCGGAAATACGTGCTGCCCAATAACCGGTAGCAAGAACATCTCCTACAAATAAAGCCTGTCTGTCCGTAACTTTATCTGGAATTTTATTCAGTCCCTGATCTGCAAATGGCACACGGACATATTCTGCCTGACCGCCATCAATACGGCAGCCAAGAGCCCAGCCGCCATTTTTGTCGGTACAGTTATTTACATATCCTTTCCTGCAGAAAAAACATTCCCCGCAAAAGGTTTCTACATTTACCGTTACTCGCTCTCCCGGCTTCACTTTCGTTACAGCACTTCCAACTTCTTCCACGATTCCAACCATCTCATGGCCGACTGTAATGCCCGGAATTGCTCTTGGAACGCTTCCGTGCTTAATGTGAAGGTCACTGGAACAAATGCTGGCAAGTGTCACCTTTACAATGGCATCCTTTTCATGCACCAGCACGGGTTTCGGTTTTTCCATTAATTTGAAAATTCCTTTTGAAACATATGTATAAGTTTGCATTATTTTCCCCCTCATTTTCTTATAAATTCTGCTGCCCGGAAGATATCTACTTTACTTGTGCGCTAGATTTTAAGTATTATAGTTCACTCTCCGTTTATGGATTATTACCGGATACGCCATTGCCAAATAATAAACAGGATAAGAAGGTGCGCCGGATAAAAAGCATAGCAGAAATACTTGAACCATTTGCTATGGTATCCCTGTTCTCTGTTATATAACCAGATTGGAATAAGTGCCAGTAATGCAAAACTCTGCTGTGGAATCTCAAAATGATGTCCCAGAATAGTTACCGGATAATACAGATCTCCAAGCATAACTACATTTAAATAGTACATTCCGGCAAATTGTGCCACAAAAGAAACCCATGTCTTTTTTCGGAAAAAGTAAAAAAGCAATACTGTCAGTATTCCCGCTGCATTGTAATCTACCATGGATATGGTTCCAAGCAGATAGTCCATGAAAAGAACAAGACAAATTATAAGAAGCAGTATCCATTGCTTTTGTTTCTTTTTTGCTTTTTCAATAATCTGTATTGATAACAGACCTAACAGAAATGTCCACAGTACGTTTTGATGAAACGGGTAAATTGCAGAACTTCCCATAATCAAGTTGAATGGTATTTCTGAAATTACAGCAAATAAAAAAAGTCGCTGCATATATTTTTTTACATTCGAAGTATAATAACATCCTTCCGCAATCATAAATGCAAAGATCGGAAATGCGAGCCTTCCTATGCATGTCAGCCATTCCTGTGCCGGAAATAGTGTCGCCCACAAATGATCGCATAGCATAAATAACATTGCTAAAATATGTAGTGTAAATGAATTGATTCCTCTTTTTTTTTCCATAGGCTCCTTCCCATCTATCTAGGCATATATATTCCTGCAATTTCTTTATTTCGTAAAATTTAAGCTTGATTAATAACTCCAACTGATTATTTCCAAACTCTTGTTAACCACTGTTCATTTTCTTTCCCAAAAACCGAATATGCACATCAAATCGCTTATTTTATTATATCACAGCGACATATTGTCCCGCCATCATTTTTCAAGACATATGTATCTGACGGATTCGCATATTTGGTTATGTCCGTAATATAAGAATTTAATAACATCTGTCGGATTTCCGTCTGTTCTATAGGGCTGTCTTTTGCAGGAATAGCAGGATGCACTTGATGTTATTAAAAAAAGCCATCAACATTCTGGGAAAATGACAGAAACCATTTACCTCGAAGTTACTCTTTCGCTCTTTTTGACTTCATGTTCATTATTGAGCTTGTTGTTAATTGATAATTCAAGTATAATAAACTCTATACGAGAAATGCACGTCTTGCATGAGGACTTAAATATTGATAATCCTCATGTTTGGAGATATACGGGGAGGAAATTCTCATGGGTAAGCAATCCACCAGGGAAAACAAAACAATTTACCAGCTTTGCCGAGAAGCGGCAGGACTTACAAGAGCAGAGGCCAGTGAAAAAATGGATGCCGTCTCATATTCAAAAATTGAAAAATTTGAATATGAAACACAAGAACCTACGCCTTATGATATCCTCCAGATGGCAGATGCCTATAAAAGACCAGAGCTTTGCAATTATTATTGCTCTCACAAATGCGAAATCGGCCACCGTTATGTTCCAGAAGTAGAAGTGACCGATCTGTCAAATATCATTTTGGAGACAATTGCCAGTCTAAATGAAATCAATCCTCTTACCGGTCGTCTGATCCAGATTGCCCGTGACGGTAAGATCAGCGATGATGAAATGAAAGATTTTGCTTATATTAGTAAAAAACTTGATGAAATTTCTTTAGCCATAGACTCTTTGAATCTTTGGGTAGATAAGACCGCCGGAGAACAGGGGCTTAATCTTGAGCTCTTAAATGCCGAGAAAGAAAAATTGAAATAATCCATAACGCGACAAAAGGCAATGAACCATTTCTGACTCATTGCCTTTTCCTTTACATACGCTGTAATTGATTTACGATACTTTCTGTTCTTCGAATTGCTTCTTCTACCTGTCTTTTTGCATTATTGATTCTATCCTGAACCACCCAGTCCACAATAAAGCCATCAAAGAAATAATCCGCAAAAGAAAGAAAATCTCCAGTATCGATATTCAAGTTACATACCATATTTACATCATTTAATTCTCTACTGAAATTACGAAGATCATACTTTGCCTGTTCCATATTCCGTTTGGCCTGATCCATTTTAGAATGTTTTAACATCGTAGTGAAAAAGCCACCGCCAAACATATCTGCCAGTCCCCAGTTCTTTGCACTGTTTAGATTTTCTTTTGCTGTCTGAAGACTGTTCAAAGCTCTACGCCCAGCTTCAATTGCTTCTCTTTTTTCTTTTTCAATATCATATCCCATTCGTTTTCTACCTCCTGATCCATTATGAATGTGACGTCACCAATGCTATAATGCCACCAATGATCAATAATGGAAAAGCAATGTACATCAGTCCACCTACAACCATACCTATCAATATAACCGGGAAGAAAATAACTGTACAAAGTAATTTCATAATTCCCCAGGATGCTTTTAATCCAAATATAAAAAATTTTCCAACAAACCAAATCATACAAATTGCAAATAATAACGATAACATTTTTTTCTCCTTCTGAAACTCATTCTGATATGCGTCTTTCATTTTTTCTGTTCTTTTTCTGATAAATATTTGGATGTGTTCTTTATACCAAGCTTATTACTGAATGCTTAACATCAAACAATTGTTTAAATAATAGCTTCATAACTTTTCACCGCTCTCTCCAACAGACATAATATGTTCTTTATAAGTACCATAATACCATGCCATTACACCTTAAAAAACATGTAAATCGAAGAATTAACCCATCTTATTTCACAGATTATGATAAAACATAGATTTCCGGCTATAAGTCTCTACTTGTTCACAAAAAAATATAAAAAAGACCATCTACTACTTGTTTACGGTAAATGATCTTTTCATTGCAATATTTAATTAAATATCATACTGAGCCGCTTGTCGTCCCTGCGAACTTGAAATAACCCAGTAACGTAAAATCTGGATAATACCACCTGAATAGTAAGCAGCTGCAACCTGTGGCACAATATCTTTCCGGAGTTTTACCGCATCTATTCTGTGTAGTTTCTCCAAAAAGGAAATTTGGATTTCCTCTGCAAGAATATTTTTGAGAGATGTCAATTATTTTACATTTGCTATTTAATTGTACGTTGCTTTTTTGCTCCATATACTTATCCTGATAAATTAGAAGACAAATGTCAAATAAATACGATATCTCGGTTAAAAAGCCAACAATACTGCAGAGTAATCTATAGATATAGATATCGAAATTGACAGTGGGAGGAAGACATGAAAAAATTTTACAGTGGTGTAATCAAATATCGCTATGTGATTATGGTGTTGTTTCTGATAGCTACATTGTTTTGTGGTTACAGCAGAAACCTGATAAAAGTGGACTATGATATGAATGATTATCTTCCAGAAACGTCGCCGTCTACAGTATCGATATACATTCTTCTGTCATAGATGTATAAAGATTTTGCACAGTTCTTTTTTTTCATAAAACTTATTCTGTTTTTCAACTTCTGTGATATAATGCTTTATTATAAAAATTCCCATGGACAAAATGAGGTGAACCAAGTGAAAAAGAAAACACTTGTGCCTCTTATCACTTTTTTACTGGGCATATGCCTTATTAGTTTGATTGTATACAAAACAGACACCCACGAAAAAGAGCAGAGACACATAACAGCACAATTAAACGTAACCACCTATGGCGAACAAATAAAGAATGAAATTACAAATGGAATTGAGATCACAGATACCTTGAAGCAAATCTTAATAAGTGAAGATGGCGAAATCCATCAGTTTGAAACAATTGCAGGAAATCTTATGTCTGATTCTATTGAAAGTGTACAGCTCGCTCCTAATGGTGTTGTTACAGATATTTATCCGGCAAATGAAAATGAGGCAGGTAAGATTGATTTGATCCATGATAAAGACCGTGGAAAAATTTCCTGTTACGCAAGAGACAACCATACAATCATTACGCAGGGCCCCTTCAAATTAAACCAGGGAGGATATGGAATTGCAGTCCGCAATCCCGTATACCTGAAAGATAAAAACGGACATGAGTATTTCTGGGGATTTACTATTGTTATCCTGCGTGTTCCGGATATTTTTTCAGATTCAATCAGTGCACTTTCAAATTTTGGATACGAATACAAAATTTCAAAAACAGACGCTCCATGGAGTGATACTTATAAAGTGGTTTATCAATCAGATGGGCAAATAAATCATCCTGTTTCTTATACTTTTTCAATAGGCGATGAAAACTGGAAATTTGAAGTAAGTCCTAAAAGTGGATGGAGAAACGCCACACTACTGATAATCATCATCGGAATGTTCCTTACAATAACCCTTCTCCTGTCAGTTCTTACCAGAGTATGGTTAGTAGCAAAAGAACATAAGAAAAAGTTTCAGATACTGGCGCACACAGATTCTCTTACAAATATTTATAACCGCTATGGATTTGATGAATTTGCAGAAAAAATGATTCAAAAAAATCCAAAAGCACATTTTGTGGCCGCGCTCTTTGATATCGATGATTTCAAGTTTATTAATGATATCTATGGACATAATTACGGAGACAGGGCATTAAAAAATCTTGCAGACAGCATGAAGGCTTTTTTCCCATCCGATGCATTACTAGGAAGAAATGGTGGTGATGAATTCTGCATTCTTTTACCAAATTGTACCTTTAAAGAAGCAGATGTACAGCTACAGCAATTTACCAAACTTCCTAAATCATTCTCATACCATGGTAAGGAACATGTATTTTATATTTCTCTAGGATATGCAGAATATCCAACTTTTGCATCCAATCGTTCACAGCTCATGCGCTGCGCAGATGCAGCTCTTTATGAGATAAAGCTTCATGGTAAAAATGGATGTATGGCCTACAGGGAAGGTCTTCGGTCAGGTGCCCGCAAACAACTTGGATTCGCATTCAAGGATATCGCGGAACATCTTCCAGGTGCATTCGTTATATACAGAGCTGACAAAGAAGATGATGAACTATTTTTTGCAAATGATGAATTTCTTCATATGTCTGGATATAAAGATATAGATGAACTGTTCAGACTTACTAAGAAAAGTTTTCGCAACTTGATTCGTGAAGATGAACAGCAACAGATAGAATCAAGTATCTGGGAACAGATTGGCAATGGTAATGAAAATGACTATGTTCACTTTCATCTTCGAAAAGCTGACGGAACTTATTTTTCTGTTCTTGATCATGGAAGAATTGTAGAGAGCTCGCAATACGGGAAAGTATTTTACGTATTGTTCATGGATTGGGAAGATATGCATATTCGTTACAATGATAAATTCGCAAGATAAAATATTGCAAAAACAGAGCGTATAACAACTTTATATGCTCTGTCTTTTTATTCCTACAAATCTTCGTACAGTTTTACATCGCTATTATCTGCCATGCATCCAGGAAAGCAATTACAGCCAGTTTTCCAGAACATCATTCAGCTTATTCATATCCAGCGGTTTCGCGATATGTCCATTCATGCCTGTATTTTTGGCCAACTGTACATCTTCTGCAAAAGCATTGGCAGTCATGGCAACAATAGGCAGCTTTCCCTTTTCACCCGGAAGGCTCCTGATTGCTGCAGTTGCCTCATAACCATTCATAACAGGCATTTGGATATCCATAAAAACAAGATCATACAATCCTTCCGGAGAAGTTTCCACTTTTTCAACTGCGATTTTTCCATTTTCTGCTGTTTCCACTTCTGCCCCTGTCATCTGCAAAATTTCACCAGCAATTTCTCTGTTCAACTCATTATCCTCAACCAGCAGAATCCTTTTTCCCGTGTAGTCTGATTCTGACAGCTTCTCCAGATAATTTCTCGCTGTTTTTTCTTTTCTTCCTGAAGTAAACTGCCGCAGTGTAGCCGTCAGCCGGGAACGGAACAGCGGTTTTGCAATAAAAGCATCTATGCCCGCCGCCTTTGCTTCTTCTTCAATCTCGCTGAATTCATAAGATGTCAATACAATGATGGTGATCTCTTTTCCTATCCGTTTCCGGATCTGTCTGGCAGTCTCTATACCATCCATATCCGGCATCTTCCAGTCTAAAATAACAGCAAAGTAATCATCTTTCAACTCATGCCGTGCATAACAGCGCTCAACCGCTTCCCTGCCAGAGAGAACCCATTCACCCATAATACCGATTTCCTTCAGTGTGGCAACTGTACTTTCACAGCATGTCTTATCATCATCCACTACCAGAACCGGCAGATTCATCAGATTTTTGTCCTGTTCTTTTTCTTTTTCCTGAAGCTCCAGATAAATTGTTACCGTAATTCTGGTTCCCTTATGTAAGGTACTGTCCACTTTAATATTACCATTCATCAGGTTCACAATATTTCTGCTGATTGCCATTCCAAGACCGGTTCCCTGAACTCTGGTTGTCCGGTGGTCATCTGCACGGCTGAAAGGATCAAACATGATTTTCTGGAATTCCGGTGACATACCGATTCCATTATCCTCAATCGTAAATTCATAGCATCCAAGTTCTGAAAATCCATTGGGCTTTTCCTCTATCGAAAAAGTAATATTTCCACCATCCGGTGTATACTTGATCGCATTACTCATCAGATTCACAAATACCTGCTGAATCCTCAAGCTGTCACCACAGACAGCCTCATGTTCAATATGATTGATGTGTATATCAAAATTATGTTTATGTTCATCAAGCACCGGTTTCGTAAGTGTAATAAGATTATCTACCAGATCTGACAGATTGAAATCTTCCTGTGCCAGCGTCATTTTTCCGCTTTCGATACGTGCCATATCCAGCACTTCATTGATCAGTCCCAGCAGATGACGGCTTGATTCTGTAATCTTGCTGAGACATTCAATCACTCTGTCCTGACTCTCAATATTTGCTCCTGCGATTGCCGTCAGACCCACAATGGCATTCATTGGTGTCCGGATATCATGGGACATATTGGAAAGGAATTCTGTTTTCGCACGATTTGCATTTTCTGCGGACCGGTAAGCCTCTTTCAGTGCCTGACGGGATTCAATCTCTGCTTTCTTCTCCTGTGTCACATCCATGGATGCCAGCAATACCTTTTCCAGCTTTCCATTCTTCCATTCCAAGGGAATATAAGAAGCGATTTTATAAGTCTTTTCATCCAGGCTGCAATACTCAAACTTATAAATATCATTTTCACTTTTCAGTTTTTTCCGAATATTATCCGGAGATATCAGGATATCTATAGCTTCCAATGGTTCCAGTGTCTTATATTTTTCAAGAACCTGAATCTGAAAATCATGATAAAATCCCAGAGGTTTATATATCATCTGTCCATTCAGATTGTAGAATTCATATCTGTCATTTTCCAGATCACAGACAACAAAGCGGTCAACCAGACGCACAATACTCTGAATCAGCTGCTCCATGGAAGCATTATCCGCTGCCATTTGCAGATGCCGTGTGCTCTCTACCTTTGCCTCTGTGATATCACGCAGAAAGATCATGGCATATTCTGAATCCTCTATTTCGCCACGTATGACCACATTGCGGACCCATCGTTCTTCTCCATTCAGAGTGATACGGCATTCTAAAGCCAATTCGGTTTCCAGCCCCTTCAGCCTTTCTGCAATATAACCACGGTCGTAAAAAGAGGATACCGCCTTCTTATCTGTCTCCACAACATAGGAATCCACAAAATGCCGGATCAATTCATCCCACGTATGACTCTGTTCAAAGACGGTCATCAGGGACGGTTCAACCTTAAAGGTATCAAAAGTATTCGCTTCCAGATTCACATAATACTCGCACAAATCTGCTTTCGTAAAAGCCCGGTGAAAAGCAGCAGATTTTTGTGCCTGCATGATTTCTTTTTTCTCCCCATCAATGTTAATAAAAATCCCGGCAATCCTGCTGGCAGAACCATCCAGACGGCGTATTACTTCTGCCGATGCCCGAAACCACTGGTATTGATTATCCTTCATTCTCATACGATACTCTACCTGGTATTTTATCTGGTTCGTCTTATCCTTAATTGCTGCCTGAAGCTGCACCATTACTCTTTCTTTATCCTGTGGATGCAGAAGATCTGACCAGGATTCCAGTTTATTCGGAAAGTCCAGAGTGTCATGATAGCCAAGCATTTTTCGGAATTCATGACTCCAGTTTGCATTCACAATCTCACTGTTTTCGTCACAGTCAAAATACCAGAAGCCGGAATAGATAGCCTCATTGAGCAGTGCCAAATTTACATGATCCCAGTTGACCTGTACGGACATAACCCAGATCTGTCTGCCCGCCTCATCTGTCGCATCCTCTTTACAAAGCCGTACATTATTCACTGTACCGTCTGCTGTAAGGATCTGTGCTTCCCCTGTTCCGTGAAGCTGCAAAAAACGGTCTCGCTCCAGTATATCTTCCTCGTCATAAAAGAAGTTTCTCAATGAGCCTTTTGTCTGTTCCATGAAAGTATCGAATGTATATCCTGTACTATGCAACAGCAGATTATTCACAGACAAAATAGACAGGTTTTGGTCATAAGATCCTGTCATTATACCTACCCCGCCATTATTTTCCAGTGTTTTCTGTACGGCCTGTGACATGGCCTGTGTCTGCCCCGTTACAGTCTCACCTAAGGAATATATTTTGTCTTCATAAATTTTCATTTTATAAAAATCCTCTCTCCGTCTTATGCCTTTTTCATCTTGCTTTTATCTGTATACAAAAAACCTGTCCCTGCTAGTTTTGTTACCCATTTTTGCATACAAAAAGGACACTTGCCAAAATCTGCCAGTGTCCCTACTATATTTTTTTAAAATCACACATCTATATAGTATAAAAGGTATCGGAATCTCTTTTGTTCAAACATCTTTTCCATATATTATGATGATATGGAAACAGTGGCAACCGGCTGACATGGTCAAACTTTCTGACTTTAGTCCCTTCTGGCTTTGCGACCCTGCCTTTCAACAGGTTTGCCTTTAAAATAATCTCTTTTTTCAAAAAAACATACCACGTGGTTTTCCTCTCGTCAATAATTTTTTTTGAAATCTACACATATTTTACTTCTATTTTTGCGGATATTCGATCTGTGCCAGGCACAGCTGTACCCCCGCCGCCTTTGCTTCCTCTGCCAGGTTTCCAGATCAGCAAAGAATTCTGTATCATGGATCTGTGGATTCAGATTCTTCCTGTTATAAAAGGAATCTTCCAACAGTGTCGCATTGCGCCGTCTGTCTTCATCTATGCTTAAAATGGAATCATCTTCACTTAATACCCGGATAATCACCGGTACTTTTCGGTATCCCAGTTTCTCCGCGGCATGTTTTCTTCTGTGGCCGGATATGATCTCATAGTATCCATCCGGTACCGGTCTGACAAACTATCTATAATTACTTTTCGTTGGCAATATCCCAGCAATATTTCTAAAACTCCAAACTATCCGCATTAAGCAGAAAATACTTCATTCCCATGATTACAAAGCCTTCCTCATTTCTCCAAGGCTTTTTTGTTCCGTTTACTACCACGATCTTTTTAAATGAATCAGGGATATTTCTAAATGAATTAAATTCCTGCTTCTGCTTTTCCTCAGAGGTCATATCATAAGCCACCTGAATATAATATCTCTGACTACCCTGATTGACCACAAAATCAACTTCAAACTGCTTTCGAGTTGTTTTTCCTTCATCATTTTTCGCATACGCCTCTACAATACCAACATCCACATTATAACCTCTGATAAGCAGCTCATTGTAAACAATATTTTCCATGATATGAGTAGGTTCCTGCTGTCTAAAATTCAATCTTGCATTTCTAAGTCCCACATCTGAAAAATAGTATTTCAGATTTGCTCCCACATATTTTCTACCTTTAATATCATATCTGTCAGCTTTAGAAATCAAAAATGCCTCCACAAGATAATCTATATGGTTGGATATGGTCTTATTGCTGTAATTGATGCCTCGTTCACTTTTAAACGTATTTGATATTTTAGTTGGGTTAGTAGGAGCTCCTATCGCAGAAGCAAGGATATCTACTAAAGTATCAATCTCATCAACATTTCGCAGCTTGTTTCGTTCTACAACATCCTTAATATAAACATTTGTGAAAATGTTTTTTAGATACTCAGCCTTTTGGCGTTCCACAGAAAACTGTAGCACCTGTGGTAAACCACCATATATCATATATTCCTCCCAAGCATCATCATAATCTCCATCGAAAGCCGCATAGAACTCTGCGAAGGACAACGGATATATTCTTATCTCATCTCCTCTGCCTCTAAATTCAGTTACAATATCGCTGGATAAAAACTTAGAGTTACTTCCAGTCACATATACATCAATATTGCTGATTCGAAGCAGGCTATTCAGCACTTCCTCAAATCGTGACATAAATTGTACTTCGTCCAAAAGCAGATAATATTTCTGTTCATCTTTCATTGCATCTTTAATATGCTGGTAACACTTCTTTGGATCTCTCAGCTCCTCATTTTCAATGCCATCCAAAGCAATCTCAATGATATGGTCATTATCTACACCACTCTCCAATAAATATTTCTTAAACAATACAAATAACAGGAATGATTTCCCACATCTCCTGATTCCCGTGATAATCTTTACCATCCCATTATCTTTTCTTATCTTTAACTGTTCAAGGTATGCATCTCTTTTAATCTCCATGAGTTCAACTCCTTGTTTTTGTGAATTTACACACTTTTTAGTAATTAAATTATATCATCTAGGATTTATTTAATCAATATCCATTACTATTTTATGTGTATTTTCACATTTCTATGCAGTTGATAACCAATTAACTATCTTTTCATAGAAAAGCAGGTAGTCTTTGATACTTGTTACATACATGATCACCTGCCGTTTATCTATTCTGACATTTTTTCAGTAAATCATCCGTCCGTCAAACTGGAATTTACTTTAATAAATATTTTTCAAACGCTTTATGATTATCAAAGTGGACTTCTCTAAAAAACAGAACTAACCAAATAATATAGGTTGATATAGCTATATATGGGGTTAAAAAGCAGGATAATAATGCTCCTGCCAACATTATAATAGCCCACATAAAGCACTGATTTCTTATATCGCGAGAGATATGAGCTTTATCATACAATGCCTGTTCTTCTTTAGAAAATGAATTAAATCCTGAAACAAATTTTGCTGCTTTTTCCTTAAAAATCGCAAATAACACACCTATAATCAGAAATGGTATTACCAAAATTATACACGACCAAAATCCTATATTCATAATACATACCTCTGCTTCAAACTCCGATTTTACTTTGTAACTATGACTTTTCCTTCTGAATCCAGAAGAGGTGTAATAGCCGCTCCATATCCAGATTTCCAACAAAGATAGTTAACCCCAGTCTCCTTATCTACAAGGATTTGGCGAACTCCTTCATCCTTAAGCTGACTTCCGTCTCTAAATGTAACTTCAAATCTTTCTTCTTTCTTTGCCATGTTTATTTCTCCTTTTTTCAAGCGTTAAATTCAGATTTTTCGTTCTCTGCGACTTCCCAATAAACGGGAAATTGGCTATTTCGTTGCAACAATACTTATCCAATGATTTTTTGTATTTGAATACGTTTTTATCTCTGTAAAACCTGCTTCTTTCAAAGCAGCAATGAGTTGATCAGATGTGTAAATCTTCATACCATCAATCAACTTTGTCCATTTTTCATCTGCGTCATTCGTTCCGTCAGATTCGTTACAAATCAGGAATGTCCCTCCGTTTTTCAGAACTCGATTTACCTCAAAAAAACATTTTTTCAATCCCGGCCAGAAGTAAACTGTCTCAAAAGCAGAAACATAATCAAAAACCGCATCAGGAAAAGGAATAGCAGATACATCACCTTGAACCACGCAACATTTCCCTTGTTTAATGGCGGCGGCGTTCAGTTTTTGAGATTCTGCCACACTGACCCTCGAATAATCCATTCCTGTCACATGTCCATTTCCGCATTTACCCAACCAGGCTACAATATTTGCACCGCCTCCGCAACCAACATCCAGTACCGCAGCGTCCGGATTCACTGAGATATTTGAGAATCCCCATTGTGATAACTTGGCGTGACCGATGTTCATCATCTTCGTCATCAATTTTCCGCCGAAGCCTTGTGGCTTACGAGTATTTTCAAAGAAGTTCATTGCATTATTCCTCCTCTTTAAATTTCGAGTTGTCTCTATCTTTATCTTTTAATTATACACAGGATTTGAATCTTTTTCTACTTATCTATAATCAAAAAATCCTCTCGAAAAATCCTCTTCCTTATCTTTTATAGAACAACATTATCCGGAAAATATTACTCTTTCTAATATTGCTGAAATTGTAAATATCAGTGAAAGAGAAAACCTTCGTTGTTTCAAAAAAATCACAGGAGAATCTCCTATCCAATATCTGTTAAAATACAGATTGATCCGAAGTGCATCTGTACTAACGGAATACCCGGATAAAAACATTTCTATTGTGGCAGAGGAATGTGGTTTTGATTCGCCCGCATACTATACAAAAAAATTCAAAGAATTTTATCTTTGTAGCCCAAGAGAATACAGGCAAGTTCATCAAGCTGTATTTTAAACATATAAAAAATTGAGAAAACGACAGTTTACATCATCGTTTTCTCAATATCTTATTTATTCCCTAATAATGTCCCCGTTCTTTCACATAACATCTGATTCTGATATAAACCATATGTACCAGTAGCAACAACATAATGAGATCTATAGGAATAACTGATTTTATCCATTCCCCAAAATAAATTGCAATAGCTGTACTCGTTATCGCCACTATGATACTGAGGATATCCCAGCAATACTTGCTATCCCTGATACCTTATTCTTTCTACCAGCGTTTCCTTTTTCAGATTACTGCTTAAAACACAGGAAAGCACAATTTGTAAAATACCAACCAGAAGAATCATAACAAGAATCGGGATAAGAGGAACGTGATAAACGTTCATTCCAAAAATCCCATTATGCTTCGCATAGGAAAACAGTGCATAGCCAAGGGGCAGACCGGCAGCAAGTGCGACGCAGATGGTGCCAACCGTAAAAATTAAGCCCTGTATTTGTAAACTCAGATTCAACTGCTTATTGGTCATGCCTACCGCTTGCAGCACACCGTATTCCTGCTTTTTCGTGGTGATATTGATGATCATGGTGTTTGCCAGATTCATAAACCCAATGAGACCGACAATTGCCATGAACAGATAGCAGCCAAGCTTCATCATACGGCTTGCGTATTCTGCGGTTTGCAATTCTGCGTGATAGGTGTTCAGCTTGATATGAGAAGTATCGGAGAGCAGGTCATTCAGGCTTTGCTCTACAGATGCCACATCTTTTTTAGCACAATCCACCCACAGGTATCCATAAGATGTCCCTTTCGGATTTACAGAGCGGTATACTTCTTCCGGAATGACCAGATAAGTGTCCGCGTTTACAAAGGAGCCTGCGATTTTTCCATGATAGGTATAGGTTCCGCTTCCGTTATCAAAGTTGAATGTAATCGGTGCACCCGCAGAATACCCGTCAGCTTCCATCCACATGGACCAGCCAAAGAAAACATCCCCGTTTTTGACAGCCTGTGCATAGTCCATGGAACCGATATCGCCATCCCCGCGCATCATTTCAAAATCCTCTTGATTTACGATTGCAACCGGAAATTTTGTTCCGTTCAAATCTGCAGAGACGATTTCTCTCGTCAGTACATCCGTTACACCGGGGATGGATTTGATTTCTTTAATCAAAGAATCATTCAGTGGGTTGTTCTGTAGGATTGTGTCCAGATTATTCTCCGAATAGGCTTCATCATAATTCTGGGAATAATCCAGCTGCAACTCAAATTGTCCATGGTTGATTGCAATCCGCGCCTCGTGCTCCGTGTCAATATTCCCAACATAATTAGAGATAATTACAAACAATACACAGGAAAGCCCCATGGTAAGAATCGTAGCAATAGTTCTTTTCGGATTGCCTGTCACATTTGCCATTGCCATGGAGAAAACGGTGACATCTTTTCTGCCTTTTCGTCTGCCCTGTTTTTGCGTTTTGGAGCCGTCAAGATACCGTGTCGCTTCGATGGGTGAAATCCGGGAAACAATTTTCATGGGTTTGCGCAGAGCCAAAACGACCGTAAGAAACGATACAAAAATGCAGATGAGCATAATTGTCAGTGAAAACAGAGGCACCTGATGGTTCTTGATTCCGGACGATACCAGATTTCCCTGCTCCACCAGCCAGTTGAAGCTGACTTTTGCAATCAGGAAACCAAACAGCAGCCCCAGCGGTATCGAAGGAACCGCCAGAAGAATGCCCTCACGAAAGATCAACTGCTTCATCTGCTTTCTGGTTGCACCCAGCGCCTTGATTTTTCCGTACTCCTGAACCTTCTGGGCGATCCCGACCTGGAAGATATTATAAATGACCACAACGGAAAACAGCACGATTCCGAGGATCAGGGTTCCACAAACCACAATCATTTCATAGCTCGGCTGCAATACCCACTGCAGGTAGAGGTCATTGATGATCACGTTTTTCTGGTCAATGCCGCAGGAATCCGCGATTTCTTTTATAACAGGCGCAACATTATTCATAGATACATTTGCAGAATCGCTCAAGGTAAAATAGATATTATATTGCCTGTCACCCTCCGCAATACGCTCATTACAAAAATCCTGCGAACCGAATACAACATAGGAAGCCTCGATGGTATATTCATCCCGGTCATATAAAATCCCGCTGACAGTAAATTCCACCGGTGCGTATTCCGACTGCATGCCGGAACGGTACTCCAATGTTACGGTGTCTCCGACCTTTACATCATGGTATCCCACTGCATCAAAGAAAGCGCGTCCTGCAGCAATTTCCTGCGCCTTTTCCGGATAGGTACCTTCCTTCAACACATATTCCTGATTATAGGGAAGCATTTTCCTGACCGTTTCATCCGCACTGACAAAGCCGCCATTTTCATTTCCTTTCAGGATGCCCTCCGTACACATGATGCCGATATCAGATATCTCAGCTCTGCGTTCCACTTCCTTTAACTGCGAGGCATCTGCTGCGACAAACAGACCATAATTGCTTCCATATGAGCCTGCCGCCTGACTTTTCTGCAAACGTATCATTCCATTTCCCACAGTACTGATAATCACAAGCAGCATCGTAGTCAGACATATGGACATCATAATCAGTATACTTCTTGTCTTGTTCTTTTTGTCATTGCTATATGCAATCCTGCTTATTGTCTTCATCTGAAATCCACCACCTGTCCGTCCTCAATCACCAGAATACGGTCAGCGACCTGTGCAATTTCGTCATCATGGGTAATCATTACAATTGTCTGTCCATATTTTTTTGCTGTCATCTTAAGCAGGGCGATCACCTCATCACTGGTCTTGGAATCAAGATTTCCTGTCGGCTCATCTGCAAATATAATTTCCGGACGATTCACCAGTGCTCTTGCAATTGCTACTCTCTGCTGCTGTCCTCCGGATAACTGATTTGGCAGATTGTAAATCCTCTTTTCAATCCCAAGAGTTGCAATAATATCATTTACATATGCTTCATCCACTTTTCTTCCATCCAGCCCCAGTGGCAGTACAATATTTTCCCAGACATTAACAGATGAAACCAGATTAAATGCCTGAAAAACAAATCCGATTTTTCTTCTGCGGAAAACAGCAAGGGCATCTTCCTTCATCCCGTATAAATCTTTTCCTGCTAAAGTAACACTGCCTTTTGTTGGGGTGTCAAGCCCTCCAAGCATATGAAGTAATGTACTTTTGCCGGAACCTGACTTTCCAACAATTGCGACAAATTCTCCCTGCTCAATCTGAATGTCCACCTGATTGACCGCTTTGACCTGATTCTCACCTGCGCCATAAAACTTACAAAGCTGCTTGGTTTCTAATATCACACTCATGTGCTGCCTCCTTTTCAATTCTGTAAAACGTACCTTTTCAACACGCTTTCTTTGCCTGTTTATATATTTGGTCATTTTCAACCTACATCCAAATTGTATCAGGATAATCTTTCATTTCACTTTCAAAAAACGAGCAGAAGTCTTACAGAATTGTAAGATTTCTGCCCACTTAAAATTTAACCAACATATGGTAATTGAATCACAAACGTGCTTCCTTTTTTCTTTTTGCCGGAGGTTACCATGATTGTACCTCCGTGTTTTTCGATAATTTCTCTCGATAGAAAAAGTCCGATTCCTGTACCACTCTTTTCCATGACCTTCTTGGAACTTCCTCTGTAAAATCGTTGAAAAATTTTGTGATACTCATTCTGCGGAATACCAATTCCCTGATCCTCAATTTCCATTCTTACAAGATCGTTTCTTTTTTGTAACCGGATAAATATTTTTGAACCACACGGACTGTACTTGACCGCATTATCCAGAACGTTGATCACAGCTTCACCAAGCCACCTTTTATCCTGCATAATCGTGCATGTTTCCAGCTCTTTTTCATAGTCAAAAACGAATTCCATTTCTTTCTCATCCGCTTTTGGATATGTACGATTCACAGCAGATATGACCGTATCTATAAGTGGAAGTTTTTTCTTATTCATCTGAATCAGTCCAGTTTCCATCTTGGATATTTCAAGAAGCGACTGCAATAATGTCTCCAGTCCATCCAGAGCACTCCGACAACGGATACGAAACTCCTCCTGTTCTGTGGCACTTAAGTCATTCTGCATCAGCACACTAAAACATATATCCAAAGCTGCAACCGGTGTCTTTAACTGGTGAGAAATATCAGAAACCATTTCTTTCGTACTCTCTTTTTCTGTCCGTGCTTCTTCCTTTAGCAACTGAATATGATGTCCGATTGCTTCAAGCTGGTCACTCAATTTTTCCAGTTCTGCGTAATTTTCCGTTTTCAGTAAATCATCAAATTTATTTTCACGGAATCTGATCAGAATTTCTTCCAACTGGTCTAAAATTTTCTGATGACACGCATCTTCTTTTTTCTTCCAATAAAGTAAAAAAGTCAAAAAAAACACGCATATCACAGTGCTTACAGCACCGGTCACCATAACCTGATGCTGGAATTGCGAATAAAATGCATTCCCTTTATTCCCCCAGTATCCATATTGCTCCAATAATCGCCCTCCCTGTTCGTTAGTTTCAATATCCTTATCCTTAAGCAATTCCGAAACAGCATCCAGCCCGGAAAATTCTTCCTTTGCAGCAATCTCTGTCATAAGATTCATTTTATATTTATAATCTTCATAAAACACATACGTGGTAAAGCAATTTAATATTGCAAACACTAATATGACCGGCAATACCAATGACAAGGCTGATGTGAGTTTCCTGTGATATCTCTTTGTCACTGCCTTACCTCCTGATTCCATATATACCCAAGACCTCTGATATTCTTTATATAGACCGGTGCAGCCGGATTGTCTTCGATTTTCTCACGGAGTCTTCTGATATTGACAGCGATTGTATTTTCATCCACAAAATCCCCTTCCAGATCAAACACATTTTCCAATATTTGTGTTTTTGAAAGAATCTGTTTCGGATTCTGCAGAAAAAAAGTCAGCATTTTCAACTCCGTTTTTGTCAGACTGATTTCACGACTCTTTATCAGGACTTTCATTTCTCCTGCGATAAATACGATATCTCCCGAAATCATCTTGCCGACTTCCGTTTTCTCCTGCCTGCGGCGGAAATGTGCTTCTATTTTCAAAAGAAGTACCGAAAGACTAAACGGCTTTGTAATATAATCATCTGCCCCTGCTTCATATCCCATAACCTGATCCATCTCCTGATCTAGTGCCGTAAGGCAGATAATGTATGTATTTTGACTGCATCTCATCCACCTTACAAATTCCAGTCCATTCCCATCCGGAAGATTCACATCACAAATGGTAACATCCACATTATGATCACTTGCAATTTTTTTCGCTTTTTTCACTGATTCTGCTGAAAAAACCTCATATCCGGATTTTTTCAGTGAGAATGTAATTCCACGATTTAAATTTTCATCATCTTCAACCACGAGTATACCTGGCATAGCATATGCACCTCTCTTTATTAACTATATATATCAGCTGGGAGATATCTGAAAATATTTCTCAGATCTCTTTTGGCTCCTGCTGTATACATCACTTTATATTTCATATACCAAATTCCCGTTTCATTTCTGCTTCAACTTCATCTTCATCTGCTGAATATACTCTGCCAGCTTTAATATCTTCCATGCCTTTTTCTATTTCTGTATTGAACTGTTCCTTTGTCAGAGAGCCATATGCAACAGGCTCCTCATAAGCTGGAAGTTTCATTTCAAAAGGAATTCCTCTCTGGAGTACAATCTGTCTCAGAAACATTCCTACCGCATTGGACATTGGAATTCCAAGTCTATCAAGCACCTGCTCTGCCTGTTCTTTCACTTCAGGCTCAACACGTGCAAATACATTTGCTGTTCTTGCCATAGATATCGCCTCCTTTTTTTCTTCATTATATTTTGCTTGATTGCAGATTGCAAGCGGTTCGCAATCTTTTCTTATCATTCATACGCTGGCAGGCGGCAGACGGCAGATAGGTTATCTATAAAATCTGTATTTGTTTCAATGACTCTGCCACCCATCATTCTTTTAATCGAATACTATTTCCCTGCTCTTTTACTTTTTCTTCTAGGAGGGGAGAGTGCCGCGGAGAATTTTTTGCGAAGAAAGAATTGCTATAGCTTTTGTAATTCCGGGAAAACCTTTATCTAAGAAAAAAATACAATATTAACATGAATATCATGAATATAATATTGGAGGCTGTGAATATTCCCAAATACTTCCCTCTCAGATTCCTGTTTTCTTTTGCAATATATTTGAAACTTATCAGGCTTGCCATGGATGCAATCAGAGTGCCGAGACCTCCAATATTGGTTCCGACAATTAAAGCCCGGTAATTATCTGTAAAGCCGGATAAAAGAAGCGCAGCGGGAACATTGCTCATAATCTGACTGGCAAGAACAGCAGTAAGTGTTTCCCTTCCTGCCATGATTCTTTCCAGAAAACTGCTGAATTGCGGAATCCTTCCAAGGTTGCCGATAAAAATAAATAATGCGATAAAGGTGGCAAGCAGGGAGTAATCCACCCTGCTTATATTTTCCCTGTTTCTTAGCAGCATATATATAAGAACCAATACAAGAGGAATCTGGTATGGAATGATACGAGCAACAGTGAGCAGGCAGATTGTAAATAAGATCAGGTAAGCGGCCAGGTATTCTATGTTAAGTTCTTTTCTGTCAGAGAATCCCAAAAGAGTTTTATCTTTTTCGGAACCGCATACGTGAGGTGCTTTGGCAGCGGCTACCTGTATCCATATCAGAAGAAGGATAAGTGCTGTGGCGGAATAGGGAAGCATCAGGGTTATTAATTCTGCCGCGGACATCCCTGCTCTGGCATATAGATAAAGGTTCTGCGGATTTCCGATTGGTGTGAGCATACTTCCGAGATTAGCAGCGATTGTCTGCATGGCTACTATTTTAAGAAGCCAGTAATTGCCCAGTTCCTTTGGCAGTTTATGCACAATGATCAGTGCAAGAGGAACAAAAGTAATCAATGCCACATCATTGGTGATCACCATTGACAGGAAGAAACATAAGAGTACCAACAGCCTGATCACACCCACAGTTCCCGATGTTCCCATCAGCAATTTTTTGGCGAGTATATCAAAAACACCAACAGCCTTCAAACCAGCTACAATTGCCATCAAACAGAAGAGGAGCCCGAGAGTCCTGAAATCGATATAAGTAAAATAAGCCTTATCCGGTCTGACCCAGAACATAGAAAGAAGCGCCAGGATCGAGACTGTAATTAATTCTGTGTAAACTCTAAAAGAGCTATATACCCTCTTGGATTGATGTTAAAATAAATATCAATTCAGGAGGATTTTTTTATGGCACGAAGAAGAAAAATGGATCCAGAACGCAAAGCGTTCATCAACAGCTTGTTGGAACACTATCAACCAAAGGATGCTCAGGATATCCAGGACATGCTGAAAGACCTGTTAGGCGAAACACTGCAAGGTATGTTAGAAGCTGAAATGGATGATCACCTTGGATATTCCAAGTATGACTACAAGAACAAAGAGACAGACGATAGCCGTAATGGTTATAGTCCTAAAACTGTCACCTCTTCAATGGGAACGATTGATCTGGATATACCACGAGATCGAAAGGGAGATTTTGAACCGCAGATTGTGAAAAAGAATCAGACAGATATCTCAAACATTGAAGATCAGGTACTTTCTATGTATGCAAAAGGAATGACGACAAGAGATATCTCCGCTCATCTCAAAGATGTTTATGGTGTGGATGCATCCGCAGAAATGATATCACATATGACAGATCGAATCCTTCCTATCGCAAAAGAATGGCAAAACCGGCCGCTGGAAAGAAAATATGCCATTGTTTTTATGGATGCGGTACATTTCCATGTTCGGGAGGACAATCGAACGGTAAAAAAGGCAGTTTACGTTGCTATAGGTGTTAAACTGAACGGAAAACGTGAGGTCCTCGGCATGTGGGTAGGAGGAAATGAAAGTGCAAAATACTGGTTGTCCGTCCTCAACGAGATAAAAAACCGAGGTGTAGAGGATATCATGATCGTATCTGTGGATGGATTGACCGGATTCGGGGATGCGATCCATGCAGTATTCCCACAGGCGGAGATCCAAAGGTGTATTGTGCATCAGATTCGTTATTCTACAAAATTTATCTCTTACAAAGATTTAAAACCATTTATGGCGGATTTAAAGCTGGTTTACAAAGCTGATACAGAAGATCTTGCACTCACAGCCTTGGAAGATCTGGAAGAAAAATGGGGCAAAAAATACCCTGCTTCCATTGGATCCTGGAGAAATAACTGGACACAATTATCCACATATTTTAAATATCCATCTGAGATACGTAAATTAATATATACTACAAATTCCATCGAAAATTTTAACCGCCAGCTACGCAAGGTTACGAAATCCAAGACTATTTTTCCGACCGATGATGCACTTTTCAAGATGCTCTATCTGGCAATGATGGATGCCACAAAAAAATGGACCGGAAAGGCTTGGGACTGGGGTCTGACACTGGATCAGTTATGCATCTATTTTGGGGATCGGATCCAGCCAGAGGATATCGATTAAGCACAGATTCAATCGCATATCAAGGGTAAATAAACGCCCGATTTTCTCGGGCGCCCTTGACATGCAATAGAATCCATGCTACTAAATAAACAACAGGCTGAACAGCAAAGTATGCCATTCAGCCCATTACATTATATTTTTGTATTCTATAAATCTATGATTTTATCATCAATCTGAGAGGTTTACACAGAATAATTTACACTACCCCAGGATCACTGCAATTGACAGAACGGTTTCTTTCCTGAAAAAAACATATAATTTTTGTAACATAATATTTCCTTTCCGGTCTGATATGACCGCGTATAAGTATATCACAGAAACATCCAGAAAAAAAAGAATCTAAACTGGAACTGGCAGCCTCCATGATCCGGCAGGTTATGCCTGAATTTCACAGCAAAGATTATATCATCATCTTTTGTGACAGCTGGTACACAAAACAGAATCTGGTATCCATCGTTGATGAATATCCGAATCTGGATCTGATCTTTTCCTTGTGAAGGTTCGAATTCACCATAGATATGATTGAATCATCTTCTTTCATATACCGGATAATAGCCGACACCTTGGTATATCCAAGTTTTTCTGCACAGTATTTTCTGCGATGTCCGGAGATGATCCGATAGAATCCTTCCGTTGTCGGCATTACGATCAACGGATTCATAATTCCATATTTCTCAATGCTTTCTATGAGTCGTGCCATTGCTTCATCCTCTTTTACCTTAAACGGATGATTCTCGAATGGCCTCAGACGCTCCAGACCAATCTCTACAACCTTCTCGACAGCAGGATCGAATAGTCGGTGTTCATCATCTGATCTGCTTTTCGCATCCTCGCGGAGCGTTTTTTATGTAATAGGAACATTACGAAGTAATTTTCTATTACATAAAAAAACTCATCCACAAGACCATAAACAGATCTGTGAATGAGTATTTTCATTCAAAAATTTATATAGACTTACAAAAGCAATGATTTTTGCTAAGAAAATGCCGGTTTTGACTGTAATTTACTCTACTTAACGCTAACCGTATCGGCGAAAACAATGTTGTCGCCATAATCTCTTAGAAAAAATTATTTTTTTATTTTAGAAATGGGCCCGTTTTTGTTGGAAAATCAGCTTTGCCTATTTCACCCATTCGTTTGCAATTCCGCTGAAAAAGGAAGCGTTTTTCATACGTTTCCAATAAAAAACGGAATGATTTCGCGATTTCTGCTAATCATTCCGCAACGTCCCGTGCGGGAATCGAACCCACATCTAGTGCTTAGGAGCTCGAGATACCACTGTAAATACATACAATGATTAGTCAACCTAAGTCAAGGAAATCCTTGGTTTTCCTAACTATTCTGTTACTCCCTGTCAAAATAAGAAAACCTGTTTTCATCTCTGTAAAGCACCTTTCGGTGCTCGTCCGGTGCTCGGAGCACCCGGAGGATATAACCATTCCGTTCCATCGAGTTCACTCAGTTGGCCACCATTACGATTCAGCTTGTAACAATGATCACTTGGTTTTCTTATTAGATTAACTATATTATAACGTGCCGTAGGTCGGATGTCGATTGTTTTTTGACCATTATTTACTCCGAATTACACGTACTCTCTTCTATGTTACAGCATCAAGCATATCTTATTGTTTTCTGTATCTGGTTATCTTTCTCCAGCTTTCCGGAAAACCCATTTTCTCATACAGTTCTTGTTCCGATATACTATCATGTTTCTTAAGATATTTATCAATCAGGGCTTTAAGTTCCTTTATAAACTCTTTGTACCACTGATCATTCAACATATATCTCAATGCGATCACTACAGAAAACAAATCATTTTTTCCATTCACATATTGCGAACCCTTTTGTGCAATCTTTAGTTTTCTATGTATTGGCAAATCTGGAATACTGTCCGCAGTTCTATAAGTAAACAGTCTTTCTCCATGAGCACAAACATTTCTGAATTTAACAAGCACTGCCAGTATGGAAACCATTTGTTTTTCATTGACACACTGATAATTCCTACTGACTTTGATTTGTATATCCTGTGGAAGCAGCATATACATTTTGGATATGTTTCCAAACGTTAAAGCATTAGTAAGTACCCACAATGGAACATTTCCATATTTCTTCTGCGAATGATTTATATAATGATAGTCCGTTGGTTTTGTGACATACCCCTCTAATATTTTAATCAAGCGGTCAATATCTCTCTGATTCTTCTTTCCTGAATAATTGTAATTTGATGTATCAAGGTATTCTTTTTGATTTTCCCCATTTTTTTCTGTAAAATAATAGGACACTTGAGATTTTATTCCATTTTCGACCTTGATAAGATACCGTAAGAATAACTGTCTTAATAATTCGTCAAAATAATACAGTTCCACAATATCTTCAAACCTTGTTCCGTCCTTATATTTTTTAGTGGTTGGGTTCTTAAAGATATCCTTATATCCACCAATCAGGGAATAATAACTTGTCTGTTTTAAAATCTCCTTTGCATATGCCTCATTATTGATCAACAGATTCTTTTCATTTTTCAATTTTTCTATCTGCTGATCATAGTTCAAAAAAATCTTTTGCATATGCACCATCCCCCTAATATAAAAAAAGAGGAGCCCCCGCAGGTTCTCCCCCGGTCGCAGGCCTCACAGGTTTCTGCAACGCGATCACTGTATTTTATCTTACTTAACTTTATGCGTCTTGTCAAGCAATTTCTACAGTTCTCTATAGTATATGCCGATGTCATTTATCATATACCATTATTTTGCAATGGGAATGGGTTTTCAGTCTCCATCCCGACCACTGGAACAGGTTTAAGGTCTCTGTTCCGACCTTATATACATCTTTTATATTTTAATTATGCATGATAACTTTAGAATCTGTAACAAGTTGTTGCAAAATTAACTGCTTATTTGTGACACCACTGGTGACACAAAATCCACTTATTATACCTTCATCGTCTTTGCCAGTGATGTAAGCAACGCTGCCATCTCCGGATTTCCCAGCACTTTCATCAGCAGCTCCGCATCCACTCCATCCGGTACAGTAATTGTACTGCCGCCTTCATCCTGATTTTTCATCTGCGGATTGAGATTTTCCTTATTATAAAAAGCATTCTCCATCGGTTCCACATTCTTTCTTCGATTTTCATCAAGGATATGACCATATACTTCCGTCACCATGTCTGCCTACACATGACCAAAATCTCCACTACTGAGTTTCAGTTTGTAGGTAACATTGGTATGACGCAGACTGTGAAATACTACATCCGGCAGTCCCAATTTTTCTATAATATCCTACATTTTGTCCTCATATAGCTGTCTCCTATTGGAAGTCCAAAGTTGTTGCCATGACCAGATTATAATTCTAATTTTATCACAAGGTACATTGTAAATCCCAACTCATGACATCCTCTATTCCTCCATATCTTCTTCAATATTCCCCTCATCTTTAAATTTAAAAAACTTTGAATTGTAATATTTTGAATTTAACTTTATCTTCATAACCTCATAAAAATTCTCTTCATGCGTAGAAATTATAATCTGCCAATTAGTTTCGGTAATAATTGTCCTTAAAACATCAATAAAAGAAAGAACATTCAGATCATCAAAATGCCCTATTGGATCATCAATAAAAATTGTATTAACTTTGGGATTTGATTTTGATAATGCACCTCCTAAGAATACACTCAATGCTACTGTATTTAGCTGTGCAGAACTGAAAAATAATTCCGGCATAATCCCCTCGCTTTCATCGTTTTTTACCTTGATATAAAGCTCTGGAGCACTATCTTCATTCATATTTATCTGATACTGTAATTGTTTGAATCGTTTATGAGGTTGTATCTTAGAGTATATCTGATTAATTGTAACGCCACCAAATGCTTCCTTTATATGATTCTCCATCTGGCTTTGCACATTCTTAAAAATTTGTTCTGCCAAACTTTGTTTTTGGCTGTAAAGTTCTTTTTCCTGCTGTAATTTTCCCTGTTCCTCAAACATCTGATTATATTTGTTTATAAACTGTTCAACAACAACATTACTGTCACACTGATTCCAAATATCTAATTTTTCTTTAGCTATCTCTATTTCTGACTCAATTTTTTTACGATACCGTATAATAGTTTTTTTGGATATTTGCTTTTTTGCAAAAAGAGTTTTCTTATATTGGTCATAGCGACCCATTCTATCAATAGACTTCTCATCCATATCTACCAAAAGCTTTTTATATTTATCAATATTATCTGTGTAATATATTTTATAATCGTTTAACTCTTCCTGCAGCCTTTGCTTTTTATCTTCATTCTGCTGTATATCCAATACATATTTTTGTACTAGACTTTGAAATTGTCCATTTGAAAAAATTTGTCTTTGCTGCATAATTTTTTGCTTTTCTAAATTAGAAAGATCATTGTTAAAAGCATCTATTCTCATTTTCTCATCATTTAATATTTTCTCAATTTGTTCAATTTCAGTATTAACCATCCTTTGTTTTTTTTGCTGTTCATTTATCTCATTTTCCTTTTCTTTTTGCAGATTGCTTATTATGACTATTTTTTCACTGCATGCGGTATCTACAGATTCCTTTAAAATGTCTTTTATACTCGTCCCCAGTTCTTGTTCTATAACCTGTTTTAAGTTTTCTTCTTCACGTTTTATTTTTTGAATTTTCAATTGCCTTTCTTCATACTCTCTTTGATATTGCTCTATATCATTTTCACACTTTAAAATCAACTTATTTAATTCACATATACGATCATTTATTAATACTTGTATGCTGTCAATACCTTTCTTATGTCCTTCCTGTGCCTCTTTTAGTTTCTGTCCCGCATTAACCCATTCTGTTTTTAATTTTAATAGAATAGTCCTCTGACCAGATAAATCTATTTTTCCAAGTAATTCATCCTTGTTACTAAATTTACTTTTGCATACAGGACATGTGCATGAATTACTTTTTTGAATTTCCCTTTTTGCCAAAGTAAGAAGTTCATCTAAGTTATCAACTTCCTCTCGCATTGTTTCATACCGAGATTTTGCATCTGCTTCTTCTGCCACTGCCTTTGCTAATGCAACTCTACTATTATTCTCATAATCTACATGCCCCTTTATCCACGGATACTCTAATGTTGTACCCGCAGTTATAGATTGTAGAAAATTCTCACACCCTTCCGTAAATACCTGATTTAAATATCGTACTTCCTTTTGATATATCTGCTTTTGTTTATCTACACTTTCTTTCTCTTCTATAAGTTTTTTTAAAACATCTTCTTTAAATAATTCTTTTCTCTTTTCATTTAAATCCGTAATCTGCTGTTTCCATTCTTCCCAATGCTTCAATACATCGTTTTTCTGTTGTTCAATCTTAATAACTTTTTGTCGTAGACTTTCAATGTAACTAGTAATATTTTCCAACTCAAATCTGCTATTATTTAATTTATTATTATCTGTCGAATATTTTACATTCAACTCAATATTTTTTTGATATTCATCGAACCACGCTTCATCAAAGACTCCCAAAAGTTCATCTCGGCTCTCTATAAGTTTTTTTCTTTGTTCTTCTAATACTTCAATTTGTGACAAAAGTTCTCTCTTTTTCTGACATTTAGCAATGATTTTCCTACATCTATCCTTTCTGTTTAACCATTCCTGCTGTAACTTTTTAAAGTCTTTATATTCATTAAAATTATTTTGTAGAAATTCGCATTGCTCATTTTTAGAACATTTGTTTGTTATATACATATTTATTTGCGTACCAATATTAGTATTAAATAATTTATCATTTATAAAAACCTTTTTATTTTCATCATACTCTATGGGCACTAAGTCAGGGATTCTTCACAATAATCACAAAATGTACTATTAATCACTTCTGTCACATCATTACTTCCATTTGATTTTTCTTGAGTAAATCATAAACAAGATACTCATCAACACCCAACAGATCCGCAACTTCCTTAACGGAATAGGACCAGGATTTCAATTCTTTCCCCGGTTCTTCTCCGGTAACTTTATGGTATTTAATCTGATTGGCGTACCATTTTTCAAAGCTGGCAATATTGATTCGTATCTTTCCGGCAATCTCTTTAGATTCAAAAACATTTTTATGCACCAGCCAGTATCGATCTGTCTTTTTTAATCCCAGCAGCTTTCCCATTTCCGGCACGGTCATCCAGGTTCTCTTTTGTGTCGGACGCCGTTTGTAAGGACTGTCTTCTGATATCTTTGAAATGATCTCTTCAACAGCGTCCATTTCCGGAACTTCTTTTTGTTTCATAATTGCTGTTGCCATTTATTCTTCACTTCCTGTCTTTTTTAGTGTTAGTGTTTTTTCTTATATCATATCTCAAATCCAGATAAAAATTTAGGATGTCGATTGCAGACAAAATCTGCCTGATCAACACCCTGTTTTTTATTGTTCCAAGTTATCGAGCCAGTCATCGAAACTCTTCTTAGAGATGCGATACTTTCCGCCATCCAACTGGATCCACCGGAATTCCTTTTTCTTTAAAAGGTTATAAATAGTAGGTCTGCTGACTCCTAAGATTTCCTGTAACTCTTGAACTGTATAACATCTTTTTTCTGACATTTCTTTATCCTCTTTTCTTTGAAATATGAAAGAAAAATTATCCCTTCATATAACGAAACGCTCAGAGCATGTTTTACAGTGGTCAAAAGCAAATTTTTTTACTTTTTTTCTTACGAGTTTTCTTTAATGCAACTCGTAACATTAGATTTTTACATTTTTCATGAAATCAAGTAAAGAAAAAGAGCATATGGAATTGAATCCATACACTCTATGATTACTGGAACTTTATTTCATTTTTAATTCAACAAACATGAATTGGGAATGAACCATTCCAAAGGATGTTATAGCTCATTACTATTTGTTATTTCATCATCTGCAAACCCTTGTAAACACTAAATTTGCAGATGTTTTACTTTCCCTTATGATTTCCCTTGTGTTATATCATTCCATAGTGCTTTATGAGTGCTGATAAGGGAAAAAACAAGGGAAAGAATTTACTGTAACACAATATAACACCTGATGGGCAATCGAACTGTTGAAATGCTTTTTACGAAGTCCTCGCCACTACATAATCACCATTTCTGGAATAGAATATTCTATCTGTTGAATCGGAGCCATATTATACTGTCTACACGCTTCATTAAACTGTTCTGATGTATACCATAACCGCCATTTAAAATTTACTTTTCCATGTCTTATAAGGACTACTTTCATAGCTTCTTCATCATCCAGTATGCATCCATATAGGATTCATCTGTATATTTCATGTTATTTGGTAATGTTCCATATTTTTTAAATCCCAATTTTTCATACATGGCAATAGCATCCTTGTTCTCTTCCATCACTTCTAGCTCCGCCTGTTCGTAACCCACGCTTTTTGCAACATCTAGAATAGTCTGCAGCATAGCCTTCCCTATACCGCATCCGCAGTATTCTTTGTATAATGCAATAGCTACATCACATCTATGATTGTACCTCTTATATGGAGCAATGCTCATGAGAGAGCAGTTTCCTATGTGCTTCCCGTCAATAAGTGCAACAAGCATGAGCTCACGTTCATCATCTATCTTAGATTGGATAAACTGCTTTTCCTTTTCTTCCGTAATCGTTATTTCATCAGGTTCTCTAATTAAGTAAGGCGTCTCGGCACTTGTTGTCTTCAAATACTTTATAAGATCCGCAGAGTCTTCTGGTCTTGCATTTCTAAAAACTACAGTTCTACCCATTTTGTCCTGAATAGATATTTCCTCAAATAGCATACTAATCCTATTCCTTTCAAATCAGTGCTGTTTTCTAACATAAACAGTTCTCGTATATTTTATTTCGTCCCCTAAAGTCTCACCTTTTGTTATAACATAATCATTTTCATTAAATTCAGGAAAGAAAACATCCCCATCTTCAACATTTATATGAATCTCAGTTATGTACATCTTGTCTACTAAAGGAATTGCCTCCTTATACAAGCAATATCCTCCAGCAATATAGATGTCCTGATTCCCTGCCATCTTAATAGCTTCTTTTATAGAACTTACGGTAGTGAGATTTTCAGCTTCAAACCTTTTACTTTTTGATACAACTATTGTCTTTCTGTTTGGTAGGGGATGTCCAATCTCTTCGTATGACTTTCTTCCCATTACAACGATATTTCCTGTTGTAAGTTCCTTGAATTGTCTCTGTTCACCCTTAATTTTCCAAGGTATTTGTCCATTCTTTCCAATAACATTATTTGTCGATCTTGCAACTATTAATCCAACCATTTTATACCTCATAGCATATAATAAGCGTGTTTTATCTATGTTAACTCTGGAGCTTTTGAATCTTGCGGATTGTCAATATCTATATCACTCAAAAGCTTATCCAACCATTTTTCATATGTGGATTCTTTGAGGAAACTATCAAGTGCACCGCTTCCATTTATCTCTCCGATCCTTATTCATAAAACTATCTCCTGTAAAAGTGTCACCAGTGGTGACATTTTCTTATCTTAATGGTACAAAACACCAAAATATATCCTACCACAAATAGCAACTGTTTTCAATGAAAATCCCAGTAACCACGCGGCTTTATCGGGTTATATCTTTCTTCTTTTGTACCGGTTTTCTTTCCTCATTTTGTCGTCTTGCTTCTTCCTGCGCTTCGGCAAGTCTTGCCCTAACCGATACCCTTGTCTGTTCCGCATGTCTGGCAATCTTTCTTGCTATATCCTTAGTCTTTTCGATTACCGTTGTCAGTTTTCTCATTACTTTTTTCAAGACTGGAAGTGTCTTTTCGGGATTCGGTATCTCTACAAAAACTTTTCCAGTGCTTGATTTAACAGGATGCTCCAGTGCTTTTACGAACCCTGTTATACTGTCATAATCATCTTTATCTGCTCCCAGGTCTGTCAGTCCGTCCTTAAGTTCCTTCATTACCGGAAGTTCCTTTTTCTCTAATTCTTCAAGCCATTTTTCCGTATCTTCTTCCGCAATCAGCTTTGCTTCCTGTATATTAACGATTTCGCTTTGTACCTGCCGTACCTGCTCATTCGCATCGAACACGGATTGATATGCTACTTCCTTTATCTCTTCTGCATGCTTTGTTGCATCTATTGCTTCCTCAAATGCGCTCTTTGCTTTCAGTTCCGCTATGGTACGATTCCCACCGATAGTTGTACCGTTAAGAACCGGGAACAGCCCCTTCTGAGAGTGCTGATCCATGTATTCCTGTAGTACCCTGTGGAACACATTCATCTCAGTCATATTCATAAGTTCTTTGGCACAGACCTTAACCCTTGGTTCCTTGTCGGGATGCTTTTCGTTCCACTTTTTATCATCTACTATGGGGATGAAGAGGAAGTGCATATGTGGAGTAGTCTCGTCCATATGTACATATGCCGATATCACATTCTGTTCCCCGTATCTTTCGGATAAGAACTTATAAGATAATGAACATATACGCCCACGGTTCAAGAGAGTCCAAGAAAAGCAGTGCAAAACTCTTGGATAAAGTAGTCGGATAAAAATGTTTCCCTTGTATCTACCTCATAAGGGCAAAAACAAGGGAAAACACGTATCCAATTACAATATGAAGGCTCACAAGCCTCGTAAATAAGGGAAAGTAAGTAATTCAGTTAGGCAAACTTGAAGTTGTATCATCACTTATCTTTTTTTGAGAAAATAAGACTGCCAGATATACCAAAAGATATACCCAGACATATTCCGATTCCAATTCCAGCCATGCTGTTTAATGAGTTTATGGAAACAACGCTCCAAAGTATTGTTGCGATTATTCCGATAGTGACTCCTATAATTATCTTTTTGCTTTTCATAAGCTTTGTCCTTTAACTTCCGATTTTTCAATCCGAATAATTTTAGTTTGCCGCTTCCCATTTTGCAATCGCCGAACGGGACACATTCATTTTTTCTGCAAGCATTTCTTGTGTAAACCCATTTGCACTTCGCAGTTGTTTTATTCTTTCTCCCATTGTCATATAATGCACCTACTTCCCCAGAATTTATTTTACCACGTATTCTTCTGTTCATCTGTCACCTGCATCGTATCCGTATTTACCAGATAAAAATCTACCAATTCGGTCTCGTAATTACCGTCTGGATATACTTTTTCTAACACCAGTTCTTCGCAAGAATTACCATCCGCATCCGTCTTCGCCCCGTTGTCATACAGACAATATTTTACATTTACCGTATTACCATCTTTTGTTTCCTGCGTTTCACTGACAACACCATAGATTTCTCCTTTTGCATTCGCAGTGTAACTGAATGCCATATTTTGAAGTGCATTATTCTCCTGAAGATAATTATAGACCGCCAGCATCGCATTCTGAATCGTCAGACCATCATGCTGTCCTTCTGCCTCATAATCTTCTACCACATCTCCGTTCTGAGTATCTTCTGTCACTGGGGAATCCTCTGTATCCGCATCCGATGATTCTTCGTTATCTTCTTCAGCATCCATTATATCCGAAGAATCCGAAGACCACCACAGACCATCCATACTCTGCATAACAAATGGATTATTGGTTCGATATCTCCGCTCGCCGCCATAATCCTCCTGCACGGTTATATACGTATATTTGCTGTCATGACCAGTCACCGTCTCCGCTCCATCCATTCCGAACACTACACTCAGACCACTCATTCCAATAATCAAAAGTGTAAATATCGCAGCAGCTCCAAAAATGATTATTAATGCCACTCTGTTTTTACCAGGCTGTATGGATAATGCCTGGCAATTGTGTCTGTACAAGCTTACGATTCCCCAGATTAAAAGAATCGCCAGACTGATTGTAATAACAGCAATCGATATTTCTGCGAAACGATATCTCACTTCATATCCCATATCACGGTTTATACCATACCACAATCCGTAAAAGAAGGTACTATATGCAAGAATCAAAGTAATGACACTGATCCGTACCGGATGCTCTTTCTTATCCGGCACTACCTTTTTCAGTGCTTCTACCATCTGCACTGTATCTCTCTGCTCTATCCATTCAGCAAGCTCAGCTTCTGGCGGATATACACATTTAGTATCCGGAATCCCTGCATAACGCATCTGGCTCTCTTGAAGCCCTTCTGTATCTCCTGCCACTACTGCTGTAACCACTTTCAGGTAATAATACACCTTCAACTGTGCCGGATTAAATTTATCTATACAAATATCTTCCAGCTCCTGTGTAGCCCGTTCATAATTGTCAAGAAGTATACTCATCCTTGCCATAACCAAAAGTATCTGATTCGCCACAGCAGGGTAACGTTGATATTGTTTCTCATATAAATACTGTGCATACTCATGTCGTTCTTCCGGTGTTAACCGGTATGACTTCTTTCTACTCTGTGCCAGCATCGCGATTCGCATACCATAAGCCACTTCTAAAATCGCAATCAGCTGGCAGATAAATGCACCAAATCCCCAGATATCTGTTGTACGATCCACATAGGTTACCAACACAATGCCTAGCATTGCCGGAATCACGATCAACCATTTTGCCCAATCTGATTTTCTCACACTAACACCCTCCTGAATAGTTTTTCTGAATATAGTATATTACCGCACACACCAATCAACCATATACGCATTTTCAATTAATATCATACTGATCCGCTTGTCATCCCTCAAAACTTGAATTTATCGTCTTGTTCCATTCTTATCAAAATTCTTTTTTAATGCTATTTCTGTTGGGAGAATAGATCCAATTAAAGGAATAAGTTGAACACCACAGATAATTCCTCCTATACTCCCAACACAATCTTCATTTTTTCCAATTACTAAAAGCATGAATATTACTGTTATCGGCAACATAACCATTCCACAGACATACCAAACTTTACCACAATATTTATGAGCAAATTCCCATGTGTCTTTGTTCTTCATAGACATCGAAGTCCGATATCCAAATATTGAATTTATTTCCTTGGGAGCCTTTTTCATAAAATATCTTCCAAAACCAATCATCGTAAATGGAAGAAGCAAATCCATAACCAACATAAAAATCCAAAACCCCATTGTAAACCTCCTTTACTACAACTTCCGATTTGCACATCAAATCGTTTTCTTCATTCTATCACAACTTCTATTGATCCGCCATCAGTCTTTCGAACCAGGTATCCATGACAATGATAAACTGGCCTGCTCCTGGCAATTCTTGCAGCATTTCATCAAGAGTTTTCTGTTTCACATATTTCTGCACATACACCCAACAGGCAACGCTACTGGCTTCTGATACAATGTCAGCTATGGTTTTGCGCATAAGCTCTTCAAATTCAGCAATTTCTTCTTTTGGGACAACATCATACAGGGTTGGTGCCTGATGACTTAATTTTACTCCATTTTCATTTGCATCTTTAAGCAGATTCTTAACTTTTTCTCTTGAATTCTCCGGTACTTTCATGTACTCCCACATAAATGCTACCACATCAGATGGTGTGTCTTTTTTTAGTGGTGGTAACTGAATATAATCTTTGTTTTCGCTCATTTTCATATCCTCCTCACGATATAATAAAATCAATAATACGTTCTCTTGTCATGTCCAGTACAGTATCTACGAACACTCCTGCAAAAAGGATCAGATACAGAATTACACTCAGCGAAAACAGAAATGCAACCTGTACCCAGTCATGGTAACAGTATGCAGTTGCTATAATCAACAAAGTGAATATAAAACCAAGGATTCCCCTTACAACCACATAAGTCTGTACTGTCATCTTCACTGCCAGGCCGATCACAAAAAGGATCAGCCATACCGGCAGTAATAATATCTTTCCAGCAAGTTTTAAAATAAACATGTGCACCTCCTATCTTACCAGTCCTGGCATATCATGGTTCACCTCTGCCTGATAATATCCGTTCATCGTTGACGGTGCATTAAACAGGGCTGCTAATAAATATTTCTTGATGTTCTTCACCTTTGTGGTGTTACCACTCATACAGTGTAAGACATACTCGATATGTGAATAGGTCAGCATCAGAAATTTTTTCTTCACCAGTGATGCCGGATACCAGTTGCTGGCAATCAAGATCTTGTCATTTTTACACATCACAGTCTCTACGATCAGGTTCACGATTTCATCTACCTGTCGCATATCGTCATGATGGGTTACTTCCAGTGATTCATAATCAATGGTCTCTTTGACAAGGTTTTCATAAGCCTGATAATCCTCAGAGCGGTTATCGCTATCAAATCTTTTCTCATCCACAGATATGATATGATTAGATTTATTATCATTCATTTCAGTATCACTAAGATTAGTATTATTAGGGTTTGAAATGTAAACTTCTTGAAGTTTGTTTTCGGGACTTCTAGAAGTTTGATTTTGGGACTTCATGAAGTTTAAATTGTAAACTTCTGCAGGCTCTTCATTTTCCACAGAAGTTTGTTTTTTAAACTTCTCTAATCCCTCTCCAAATTTTTTCTCATCTGTTTTCTCAGGCATAAAGGTTTTCACGTAGATAACGTTCACCTTTCCAAATCCCTGCCTGCGTTTCTCAATCAGACCAATTCCTGTTTCGTCATCCAGTTCTCTCATGGATTTGATGGCTTTATTTCTGCCACAGTTCAGTAATTCCATGATATCTTCGATGGAAAAGTAGATATATGCTCTGTTTTTGTCGTCAAACCACTGATTTTTGATGGAAAGAGACATTCGATCCAACATCAGTCCATATAAAATTTTAGCATCGCTTGATAAATCTTTAAAATAGCTGTCTGTAAATAATGCTTTTGGTATGCGGTAGAAGCTGAACTGATCAGCTTCGGTACCGTAAAAATAATTAAATGTCATTTTTTTCTCCATAATTTCCTCCTTTCGTTTTCTGCTAAGAAGTCCTCTTTTTAAACTTCTTTGACTTTGTTTTATTAGCTTTTTCTATCCTTAACAGGACTGTTCCTGCATCCATTTTTCTAATAATGATTCAATCACCTGTTCCATATCTTTGGCTGTATAATCATCCGGAAAATACTTTGTCAGTTTCTTTTCTGAGAAAGTAAGAGACCGGGATACTTTCTTTGCCATTACACAATTATTGAAAATCGATAACATCTGGATCTGATTGATTGGTCCATCATTCAGCTGATTTCTAAGTGCTGCAATCTGTTTTGGTTTGATAAATCCTGTGTCGCAGATATATTCGTAGATCCATCCCTGTACTTCCTTATCAATGTAAGAGATGTCTACAGCAACCGTGAACTGAAGCTTTTTGTTATCTACCAGTTCAAGAAGTTCCGGTATCAATTCTGTCAGACGGATGTAACGCTGAATCTGTTTAGAACTTTCTCCAACTTGCTCTGCTAATACATCCCTAGATACAGTTCCTATTAAATTCTGGTCATTTTGGCCAGAATTACTTTTTGGTCTTCCTGCTTGTCTTTTCATAGCTGCTAATTTCATTTTATAAGCAAAGGCTTTCTCACTCGGCAACAGTTCCTCTCGCTGAATGTTAGCGTCCACCATAGCCACAATGGCATCATCATCTGATAATTCTCTTACGATTGCCGGAATTGTCGTCAGTCCTGCCAGCTGTGCTGCATGCATTCTTCTGTGACCGGATACCATTTCATATTCTTCATTTTCATCCATGCGAAGCAGTACCGGTGTCAGCACTCCATTGATCTTTACACTTTCTACCAGATCCTGCATCTTTTCATCATCCAGCACCTTGAACGGATGATTTTTAAACGGATGGATCTTACTGATCTCTATCTCCATTGCAGATTCTTCATTTACCACACCCAGCAGTTCATCAATACTTGCCAGTTTGATCTTTTCGCCACTTCTATTTTTCATTCTTCAAAACCTCCTGTGTTAAGTTCATATATGCTTCAGCAACCTTTCCTTTCGGACAGTGCATGTAGATACTTTTTCCTTCTGCACTGGTCTCAGCAGCTTTTACGGACATCGGGATTACATTTTCAAATACTTCAATCTGGCTTCCGTAGGTTGTATGTACTCTTGATGCAATGTCCCTTGCATAATTGGTTCTGAAATCTACCATAGTCAGGAGAATACCCTCAATCGCCAGTTTCCGGTTCAGTCTTTTCTTTACTGTAAGAATAGTCTTGATCAGCTGTTGAAGTCCTTTAACAGGCAGATATGCAGCCTGTACTGGTATCAGAACTGAGTCAGAAGAAACCAATGCATTGATTGTCATCATACCAAGACTCGGCATACAGTCGATCAGTATATAATCGTATCGGGATCTTATCGCATCGATATATTCTTTCATGATCATTTCTCTGCTCATAACATTTCCCATCGTTACTTCCAATGCGGAAAGCTCAATATTTGCCGGGAGAAGATCTACATTTTCCTGGTGATGTAGGATACCATCTTCCAAGGAGATTTCTTCTTCATTGATGACATCCATCATGATCGTTGCCAGTGTGATTCGAAGATCATCCGGCTCCTCATATCCAAGACTTGCTGTTAAACTTCCCTGTGGATCCGCGTCAATCAGCAACACTTTCTTACCTTCTCTTGCCAGTCCAATGCCTACATTTACGGTTGTGGTGGTCTTTCCAACGCCACCTTTCTGGTTTACTACGGATATAACTTTACACATGATTTCTTCCTCCTTTAACTTTCCCATGATTCTTTTTTCCATAATTTCAACAGTGCCAGTATTTCCCGCTTCATCATTGCCGGTGTATAGGAATTCGGAAAATACTTATGTAGCTGTTCGTTTGTGAAAGCCACTCTTGTGATTTCACCCTTTTTAACCTCACACATAATTTCTTCCATCTTTTCCAGTGACAACTGCTTTTCTTTACTCAGTTGCCGGATCCTCTGGGCCTGTGAGAGTGACGGGATTGCCTGTGCATACTCCATTGCTACAAGCAGTTCCTTTTGCTCTTTTTCACTTAATGCAGCTATCTCTACAGCCGGACAAAAAGAAATGATCTCATCATCCAGTTTCTGCAACATTTCCGGTATCAGTTTTGTCAGTGAGATATAACGCTGCACTTGTTTTGGACTATCACCACAATCTTCACTGATGATTTCTATTGCCCGCTTTCTTGGTGTTTTGTGGTCAACTTGGCTCTTTTTTCGACCACTTTTTCTTTTTAATACGTCATTCTTCAGTTTGTAAGCAAAAGCTTTTTCACTGTAGCTGATCCGTTCTCTGTGAAGATTGGAATCTACCATGCTTAAAATGGAATCATCTTCACTTAATACTCGGATGATCACCGGTACTTTACGATATCCCAGTTTCTCCGCAGCATGTTTTCTTCTGTGACCGGATATGATCTCATAGTATCCATCCGGTACCGGTCTGACGATCAGCGGATTTAATATTCCATACTTCTCAATGCTTTCCTGCAGAAGAAACATTTCCTTATCATCTTTTACCTGAAACGGGTGCTCTTTGAACGGACGAAGACGCTCAATCTCAATTTCTATGATTCTTTCTTCGTTTTCTCCTGATTGTCTGTTTGGCTCAGTCATCTTGACTCCTTTCCTCCAGGATTCATGAAATAAAAAATGCCTGCCTGGAACTTTTATAGATAGTAAAGTTCCAAACAGACATTGCTGTTTGACCATTAGCTGTAGCTAATAGAATTGAATACTGTTTAAGCTAATTCATGTTTGCAGGTTTGGGAGAGATTGTTTCTTTTCCCGCCTTTTCTCTGATTTACATCCCCGAATAAGGGGTGATAACGGAGCGGAACCCAAATGTTAGCTGGACTTCTTAAAACCCATGTTTGCAAAACGGTAATTTTGATTAGCTGTCAGCTAACAAAAATCGGATTGCGTTAGCTGGAAATTGATTATTTTGAATGGAATTTTGTGTCACGAACGTGATTTGAAAATAACAAAAGCGTTCGTTGTCAGCTAATCCAGCTAACATTTTCGAACGCTTTGAAGCCCGTCGCCAAGAGGATTTGAACCTCCGACCCCTCGCTTAGGAGGCGAGTGCTCTATCCAGCTGAGCTATGACGACACATGCCGCAAACCCTTGATTTTACTGGGTTTCTGGTTTTTTTCCCTTCGGCCATATATAAGATTATCAACTCTTTTTCGAGTTGTCAATCTACAGATTTTTTTGATTTGGTAACATTAGAACGTTCCCCAATTTGGGGAATGCTTTGTTGTCACCATTAGCATTTTTCAGAATAGATTCGAACTGAAAGTTGTTTTTCATTTTTTCCCTTTGGGGAATGCCTCGGCTTTCTCTTAGGAGGCGAGTGCTCTATCCAGCTGAGCTATGACGACACATGCCGCAAACCCTTGATTTTACTGGGTTTCTGGGATTTTTCCCTTCGGCCATATATAAGATTATCAACTCTTTTTTCGAGTTGTCAATCTACAGATTTTTTCGATTCGGTAACATTAGAACGTTCCCCAAATTGGGGAATGCTTTGTTGTCACCTTTGGCATTTTTCAGAATAGATTCGCACTGAAAGTTGTTTTTCATTTTTTCCCTTTGGGGAATGCCTCGGCTTTCTCTTAGGAGGCACTTGTTCTATCCATTAAACTAACAGGACTAATGTCGATTTCTTGGCTTACTTCGCTGACGCTCAGTGACGCGGCAGTCGCCAAAATCCTGCATAAATGCTGGATTTGTGGCTCGTTGTTTACGCATAAAAAGTATGTTGCAATCAACTTTTATATCATATCAAAGAAAGGTGTTTTTCGCAAGTAGTCCATGCAGTTTTGTTTAAATTTAGCATTATTTATTCAGCATCAATTTCCTTATGCATGCTAATTCTGTGTTCGTGAGCTAGTAACGAAAGCAGATTGTGAATGTTCGTTTTACATCAGTTTTTTATTTAAAGATTTTATTTTTCTAATACCCGAAATTTACATGACCCTGCAGCCAGATGCGACCTTTGAAGCGGCGTCCTACCTGTGGTTCCCCAAGCAGATCATTCTGATTGATGCAAATATCAAAAACCAGATTGTTACAGTTAAGATTCAGTATCCAGAGTTTTTCGTTAGTCAGAGAATTTTCGGATTCATAGAAGTTCAGAATTTCTCCGATGACAACATACTGGTCACTTTCAATACCATATGGAATAAAACTGCTTTCCACGATAGACAACACATCTTCTTTCATAATACGGCGGGAGAGGGAAGAATAAAGATCCATGTCGTTCATAGTGAGATTTTCCATGGCACTTTTATTTCCATCCCGGGCCTGTTTCATGAGACTTAGCCGTTTTTCTGAGGATTTCTCCTTATTTGCCAGCTGTTTTGATGTTTTCATAATCGGCAGAAGGATTTTGCCGCCGGTGGAAAGTCCCGCCAGCACGGCGTTATCTGGTCTTATAGTTGTATTGTGTACGGCATTCTTTCTTGCATGGAGGATATCAGCAATATTTTCAATATAGAAAATCAGTGTTACTCCAAGTTTTAACTCGTCACAGATTCCAGCAAAGGCTTCTCTGGCAGCGTGGCGTTCAATTTCGATCGTTTCACAGGTCGTAATCTGAGAACCGTGCAGATATGGATAATAATATTCCATACGAAATTCTTTATCATTGATAAAATTTCCACAGACGGTAATGCCGATGTCTGTACCAAAACTTTTGGAGAAACAAGCAAATTCATTTCCATATTCATCTTTGACAATGTTCTGCTCGTCAGGACGATTCAAAATGGATTCTAATATGAGATATAAATCAGCATTTTTTGTAAGATCTCCGAAACCAATGGATCTTAAAAATGTATGTATCATAGATTATTTCCCTTGTTCATAAGTGTCAGCCAATGCCATTTCCAGAGCTTCTTTCTCCTCTTCCGCAAGCATAATCACGGAATTGCCATCAATAATTTCTTTGATGTATGTATAGCAGCCTTCTCTGCTGTGCATTGCGTTAATAATAAAACCATTGTTTTTCCGGTTTAACAGTGCCAGGGAGAATGATAATTTTCCACCCATTTCATTAAATGCATCGTATTTTACCAGACCAACTTTTTGATAGGTGTTATCCAGGTGATCCAGAACCATCTGTACTTTTTCCTGTGTGTGCTCGTCAGACGCAATCAGATCTTCTACTTGATTCAGACGTTTTACCAGAGTGTCTTCCAGGGATGCGGCATTTTTTCCTGCCATAAACGCTTCGTATTTTTTTTTCAGTTTTTTCATTTTGACTCCATTGACGATCATGATGATGATCAAGATCAAAACAAGAGCGGCGAGACCGACTGTGATTACATCAAGGCTGATGCCGGTCAGATCTTCGATATGTAATTTTAAATATTCCACTTGCATTTTCCTCACTAAAAGTTATATCATGTGCTGTTGCTGTTGCTGTTGCTGTTGCTGTTGCTGTTGCTGTTGCTGTTACTGCTGCTGGATGCTCTGAATAAGTTCAATCAGACGATTCAATTCATCCTGCGAGTAGTATTCAATTTCTATTTTACCTTTTTGGTCATTACGCTGATGAATTTCTACTTTCGTTCCGAAGATTCGTTTCATCTGATCTGCCAGGTCAGCATAAATGGCAGATAATACAGGATCGTTTATCTTTTTCTGCGGAGCATTGTTTTCCTGTAATAATTTGCGTACCAGTTTTTCTGTTTCGCGTACACTGAGTTTTTCATCGAAAATACGAAGTGCCAGCTGATGCTGTAATTCTGGATCCTCAATACTGATCAGACAGCGTGCGTGACCAGTGCTGATCATTTCATCAATGACCATCTGCTGTACCTGTTTGGAGAGTTTCAGTAAACGCATGGAGTTGGTGACAGCAGTTCTACTTTTGGATACACGGTCTGCAATCTCATCCTGTTTCATGTGAAATTCTTCCATTAGTCTGCGAAATGCCTGTGCTTCTTCAATTGGGTTCAAATCTTCACGCTGAATGTTTTCAATGAGTGAAATTTCGACAATCTGCTGTTCTGTCAGATTGCGGACGATGACAGGAATTTCTTTTAACCCCGCCAGTTTTGCGGCTCTCCAGCGACGTTCGCCAGCAATAATCTCATAATATCCGCTTTTTTCCTGCACAAGCAAAGGCTGCAGGATGCCGTATTGTTTGATGGATTCTGCCAGCTCCAGCAGACCATCTTCATCAAAATGTTTTCGTGGCTGTTCACGATTCGGTTCCACCAGGGAAAGTTTTACCATGGTGTCTGGTGTTTCTTTTTTTGTACTTTTCTTTTTGGTAGTTGTACTCTTTTCCTTAACTATTGTCGAATCGCTGCTGTGATCTGCATTTACTTTGTTCACCAGCAGAGAGTCCAGTCCCTTTCCAAGTCCGCCTTTTTTTGCTGCCATGTTTAATCGTCCTCTCTGTCAATTACTTCTTGTGCAAGTAAGCGATAGCTTTCTGCACCTGTGGATTTGCTGTCGTATATGTTAATTGGTTTTCCATGACTTGGTGCTTCTGCAAGACGTACATTTCTTGGAATGATGGTCTTGTAGATTGTAGTATCCAAATTCTCTTTGACATTTTCGACAACCTGCAGAGAGAGGTTTGTACGGGCATCATACATAGTAAATACGACACCTTCCATGTGTAAAGATGGGTTCAGACGTTCCTGTACAAGATTGATCGTATACATCAACTGTGAAAGACCTTCCAATGCATAATACTCACACTGGATCGGCACTAAAACAGTTGAGGCGGTGGTCATGGCATTTACCGTCAACATATTTAAGGAAGGAGGGCAGTCAATAATGATGAAGTCATAATTGTCTTTGATTTTTTCGATTTCATTGTGCAGTACATATTCACGATTTTCAATATTCAGTAATTCGATTTCTGCACCGGCCAGATTTACGTTTGACGGAATTAAATCCAGATATTCAAACTCCGTATGAATCAGTGCTTCATCAAAAGAGCATTCTCCTAAAATCAGCTGATAAATGGTATTTTCACAATTGTTTTTGTCTATACCAAGTCCGCTGGTGGTATTACCCTGCGGATCCATATCAATGGTAAGTACTCTCTTCTCGGCTTCTGCCAAACATGCGGAAAGATTGATTGCCGTTGTTGTCTTTCCAACTCCGCCTTTCTGATTTGCGATTGCGATAATTCTTCCCATACTTTTCCTCATTCCTGTTAATTTATACTCGTATCATATTAATATAGAAGTGGAAACAAATGCTATATTGATATGTCTACTGTGCCGAATATAAAATGTATTCGACGTATCACTTAAACGAGTATATCACTTTTTAAATTAGATATCCAGAGAAAAGAATGTTTCACGTGAAACATTTATAAAAAATTAATGAAAGAAGCTCTTATTTGTCGTAAATAATATTATGGAACTGTATTATTCCATGCGTGTCGTTTGCAAAAGTGTTCATATGCGAGTGATGCGCCGTAAAAGTTGTACTCTTTATAAAATAAACTTTTCACTTCAGTTTTATAAAATAATAATAGATATCATGGAAAAGTATTTGTATCTGAGCAGTCAATGCATTATAATATAAAGAGTAAGAAAATTAGTACGAAAGGGGTTTATTGATGAAAAAGCATATTAAAAATTCTGCATTACTATTATGTATCGTATCTGGTCTGATTATTATTATAAACAAGCTGATCAGTGTTTTTTCACATATGACAGATTACCTGCCAAGCGGTGGTAAATATTATCATTGGAAATATGGAAACATTTATTACACGAAAAGTGGTAAAGGAAAACCGGTTCTTCTGATTCATGATCTGGATCCTACAGCTTCTTCTTATGAGTGGAAAGCTGTAACGAAAAAACTGGCAGAAAATCATACCGTATATGCTATTGATCTGTTAGGATGCGGACGTTCTGAAAAACCGAATATGACATATACAAATTATCTGTATGTACAGTTAATGAATGAGTTTATTTCGAATGTAATTAATGAAAAAACAGATGTTATTGCAACTGGTGATTCTCTTTCTTTTGTAGTGATGGCATGCCAGATGGAGTCAAAATACTACGATCATATTGTTGGTGTCTGCCCGACTGATTTGTATGAACTGGCAAAAGCACCCGGACGTAGAAAAAATATGCTCAAATTCCTGATTGAACTTCCAATTATTGGAACCTTTATTTATAATATGGCAGTCAGCAGAAATCAGATTATTGATGCTTTTGTAAACAATTACTATTATAAAGGACATTTGGTTCCACAGAAGTTGATTCATACGTATTATCAGTCTGCACATATTGGTGACGGTGGTGGCAAATATCTGCTGGCCAGCATTAAGAGTTATTATACAAATATTAATATTGTATCTGCTATTAAGAAAATTAATAACAGCATTTGCCTGATTGGTGGAAAAGAACATCCTTACATTGAGGATGTCATCAATGATTACAAAGAGTTTAATCCGGCAATCGAAGATGCATATATTCCAAATACTACATGTCTTCCACAGCTGGAGGCACCAGACAAATTTGTGAAGCTGGTAAATATTTTTCTGCATGCATAATTGAACGCAGAATGAGCATTCCCCCGCTTTAAGTGCGTAGAGCACTAAGCGGGGGAATGCTTATGTCAGTGGAAACTAAAAACTCCCACTGATGGGGCGCAAAGCGACTGCGTTCATGAGCAAGTAGCGAAAGCGGATTGCGAATGAATGCTTTACATAAAGCGTGTATTAACGGATTTTAACAGCCGGATGTAAATGCTGGGAATAAGACGTATTACGAAAAGGGACGGCAGAAATGTTTCACGTGAAACATTTCTGCCGTCCCTTTCCCATTAGATAGAAATTTATAGAATCTACTATTTCAGCGGCAACTTTGCCGGCGTACCTGCTTTTCGAGGATATTTTTTTGGGGTATCCTTTACTTTCTTAATGCATACCAATGCTCTGCCTAAATCAGAATCCGGTAATTTGAATTTGTCAATGTTGATTAATTTTCCACCAAGAATGGAAATAGCCTTCTTTCCTTCCTGAATCTCCGCATCTGAATCAGCAGATTTGTATGATACAAAAGTACCGCCTTTTGCAACAAATGGCAGACAGTATTCGCACAGTACAGCAAGGTTGGATACCGCACGTGAAACACAGAGATCATACTGCTGTCGGTGCGTGATATTAGCTGCCATTTCTTCTGCCCTTCCGTGTACCGCAGTTACCTTCTCCAATCCGAGCTTGTCGATTACTTCATTTAAAAAGTTGATTCGCTTGTTCAGGGAATCCATCAATGTAATCTCAAGATTCGGAAATGCAATTTTTAATGGAAGCCCCGGAAAACCTGCTCCGGTTCCAAGATCAATGATTTTGAAATTCTGTTCAGCCAGAGTCGGGATGACCCGGATCAGAGAGAGGCTGTCCAGAAAATGTTTCTGAATGACTTCTTCATATTCCGTAATACCGGTGAGGTTCATCACCTTATTTTTTTCCACCAACATTTCGTAATATTGTAAAAATTGTTCTATCTGATGATCGGTCAGAGTGATTCGTAACTCTTCCAGACCATGTTTGAATTTGGCCAGATCATAACTCATAGTTTATTTATCCTGTTCTCTTTTCTGCTGATAGTGTAGTTGCTCCAGATATACTAAAATAACGGAGATATCTGCTGGTGAAACGCCGGAAATACGGGAAGCTTGTCCGATGGAGATTGGCTGGTACAGATTCAGTTTCTGCTGTGCCTCCATACGAAGTCCGCTGATCTGGGTGTAATCAAAATTCGGTGGCAGTTTCTTGCTTTCCAGTTTTTTGAATTGTTTTACCTGTTTGATCTGGCGTTTGATGTAACCGTCATATTTAATGTTGATATTTATCTGTTCGCAGACATCCGGTGTCAGGTGTGGACGTTCCGGATCCACCGGTGCCAGAATATCATAGTTCAGTTCCGGACGGCGGATCAGCTCAGCCAGTGTAGTTCCTGTATTCAAAGGCTGGCTGTTATATTGTGCCATCAGTTTCTGTACTGGACCGGAAGCTCCCAGGTGTACATTTTCTACACGCTGCACTTCCTGTTTGATCAGCTGCTCCTTCTTAACAACATAGTCATAGCGTTCCTGTGGAATCAGACCAACTTCGTATCCGTGTCTGGTCAGACGCAGATCTGCATTATCCTGACGGAGCAGCAAACGATACTCTGCACGGGAAGTCATCATACGATATGGTTCATGGTTTTCCTTAGTAACCAAATCATCAATGAGTACGCCAATATAGGATTCGGAACGGTCAAGAATCAGTGGGTCCTTTCCTTTTATTTTCATAGCTGCATTGATACCGGCGATCAGCCCCTGTGCGGCAGCCTCTTCATATCCGGAGCTTCCGTTGAACTGCCCGCCGCTGAACAGACCGGAAATCTCCTTGAACTCCAGGGACGGATACAACTGACGTGGATTGATACAGTCATACTCAATTGCGTATGCATTCCTTACAATCTTGACATGTTCGAGTCCCGGTACTGTATGATACATAGCATACTGTACATCCTCCGGAAGAGAACTGGACATACCGCCGATATACATTTCATTGGTGTGGATACCTTCCGGTTCAATGAATACCTGATGGCGGTTCTTGTCGGCAAATTTAACGACTTTGTCCTCGATAGACGGACAGTAGCGCGGACCGGTTCCCTCAATCATTCCGGAAAACAGTGGCGAACGGCTCAGATTATCCCGAATGATCTCATGTGTCTTTTCATTTGTATAAGTTAACCAGCAACTTACCTGATCAATCTGTACTTTTTCCGGATCAGTGGTAAATGAAAATGGTACAACTCTCTCATCGCCAAACTGTTCCTGCATTTTTGAAAAATCAACAGAACGTTTATCAATACGTGCCGGTGTACCTGTTTTGAAACGGAACATTTCCACTCCATTTTCTACCAGAGAATCCGTCAGATGATTTGCAGCCTGCAGGCCGTTTGGACCGGTGCAGTTTACCACATCACCGTAGAGACAGCGGGCTTTCAGATAAGTACCTGTACACAATACGACTGCTTTTGCATAATATTCCGCACCTGAAAACGTTTTCACACCACGGATCACTTTGTTCTCTACCATCAGTTCTGTAACTTCTGCCTGGCGCAGGGTTAAGTGGTCAGTGTTCTGCAATACCTGTCTCATTCTGGCACTGTAATCTGCCTTATCCGCCTGTGCACGCAGAGAATGTACGGCAGGTCCCTTTGATTTATTTAACATTTTAGACTGGATAAACGTATGGTCGATATTGACACCCATTTCACCGCCCAGCGCATCAATTTCGCGTACCAGGTGTCCTTTGGAACTGCCCCCGATATTCGGGTTACAGGGCATCATAGCTACGCTTTCAATGCTGATGGTAAAAAGAATGGTTTCCAGTCCGAGCCGTGCGCATGCCAGGGCTGCTTCACAACCTGCGTGGCCTGCGCCGACGATACAAACATCGTAATTTTCCTTTACAACTGGCATATATTCCTCCTCATATATAGTGGTGATGCATTATTTGCCCATACAAAATTTACTGAAAATCTCATTCACCAGATCTTCTCCTACAGATTCACCAATGATCGTGCCAAGAGCCTCATAAGCGTTCATCATATCGATGGTAAAGAAATCTTCCGGCATTCCATCTGCAATGCTCTGTAATACCATCTTCAGACTGTTCTGAGCCTCTGCCAGAGCATTTTTCTGGCGGATATTTGTGATATATACTTCATCATTGAAAGATAGCTTTCCACTGAAAAACATTTCTTCAATAAGCGTTTCCAGTTCATGGATCCCAGTGTTGTTTTTGGCAGAAATGGAAAGGATTGGTTTGCTTAACTGTGTCTGTAATACAGAAGCATCTGTTTTTGCATCCAGATCAGATTTGTTCAGCAGTACAATTGCTTTCTTATTCTGGATGGCTTCGATGATTTCCTGATCGTTTTCATCCAGTTCTGTGGAGGAATCAACTACATAGATGATCAAATCTGCTTTTTCAATATATTCCCTTGATTTGTTGACACCGATCTTCTCAACAATATCTTCGGTGTCCCGGATACCGGCGGTGTCGATGACATTCAGACCGATGCCGCCAATCTGAATCTGTTCCTGTAAGATATCGCGTGTCGTACCGGCAATTTCGGTAACAATGGCACGCTCCTCTCCCACCAGAATATTCAGCAGGGAGGATTTCCCGGCATTCGGTTTTCCGACAATAGCGGTGTTAATCCCTTCTTTGAGCATCTTGCCATTGTCAGAGGAATCCAGCAGTTTCTTCACTTTGGAATGAGCATCACTCATGATCTCATGCAATTGCTCCGGATAGCCCTCCAGTGATACATGCTCCGGATCATCCAGTGCGGATTCGATAAAGGCAATCTCGTGTAGCACAACCGCGCGGATCGCTTTTATTTTTTCCAGGACAGCGCCTTGCAGCTGACTGACGGAACTCTTCAGTGCAAGTTCGTTCTGAGCGTTGATCACATCGATTACGGACTCTGCCTGGGACAGATCAATCCGTCCGTTTAAAAATGCTCGTTTGGTGAATTCTCCCGGTTCTGCCGGGCGGGCACCATATTTTAAAACTGTTTCCAGTATTTTTTTCATAACCAGTACACCACCGTGACAGTCAATCTCGATGGTATCTTCGCAGGTATAACTGCGGGGTGCCTTCATGATCAGAAGCATTACTTCATCGATCACTTCGTCACCATCTGTCACATAGCCATAATGAATGGTATGAGTTTCCATATCAGAAACCTTGCGGCTTCCCTTTTTTGGACGAAAAGTGCGGTCAGCAACATCCAATGCTTCGTCACCGCTGATGCGGACGATTCCGATACCGGAATTTGACATGGCGGTTGCAATCGCTGCAATAGTATCAGTTTTCATATTCTTTCTTCATCTCTCAAGCTAAATAAAAAATTTACGTTTCAAGGTACCTATGTTTTTTATTATAGTAGTTTTATTCTATAACGTAAATAAAACTTTCAGGAAAAAAAGGATGCCGGACGGTAGGTTGATTTTCAACGTGGTCATGCTTGCAGCTGATACAGAAAATTATCCGTGTCCGCATCCTTTTCGTCTGAAAGTTTTTAAATTTAGATTACAGTGTCAAAAGCACGGAACAATCCGTGTAATCACGATTTTGGTGTTAAAACACCCAAATCAAATTTAGAATAATAATAAAAGCACAAATTACTGTCTTTTTAATGTGATCACAACGTGTCTGTAAGGTTCGTCCCCTTCACTGTGTGTAGATACATAACGGTCATTCTGCAGTGCAGAATGAATGACCCGTCTTTCAAATGGATTCATTGGCTCCAGGGATACGGCCTTTTTGGTACGTTTTACCTTGTAAGCAATATTTTTTGCCAGATTCTCCAGTGTATCTTTTCTTCTCTTACGGTAATCCTCAGTATCAAGTTTTACTCTGGTGTATGTATCAGAGTGTTTGTTGATGGCGAGGTTTGTAAGATACTGAAGAGAGTCAAGTGTCTGACCGCGCTTTCCGATCAGAACGCCCATTTCAGCACCTTTCAGTTCTACATCGTATACATTTTCTTCCTCAGCGGAAGCGTTGATCAGAATCTCAACTTCCAGTCCCATGGCAGCAAATACCTGGGAAAGGAAATTTTTGATGTGATCTGCAACGGTATATTTTTTGCGGGCTTTGATTTTTGCCGGTTTACTGTTAAATCCAAGGAATCCTGAACTGCCTTTTTCCAGCACGTCATAATCGATCTGATCACTTGTAACACCGAATTCAACCAGTGCATTTGTAAGTGCGTCATCAACGGTTTTTCCCGTAAATTCGATAAAATCCATCACAATGCCCTCCCTATTTTGTATTTTTGTTGTTGAAATCTTTTACAAGATTTGCTTTGGAAGCCATGCTTCCTTCTTTGTATTTTTTACCTGTATCCGGTGTGGTGTCCTTGTGGCTGACGGAAGCTGCTTTGTCTGCCATGGATTTGTACTGGATATTACGGGTATTAACTTTTGCAGCATTGGCGATCTGCTCACCGGCTACACCTTTTTTCTCGATTTTCTTTTTGTTCTTTGCTGCGGCTTTTGCCTGGTTCTCTTTGATAACTTTCTCAAGATCCATCTTGTCGAAATGCTTATTCAGCAGGAACTGCTGTAAGCTTCGGATAACGGAACCTGCGATCCAGTAGATACCAACACCGACCGGAAGGAAAAATACGATGAATACAGAATATAACGGCATCATGTAGTTCATCATCTTCATCTGGCTGGCCATAGCTTCCTGCTGTCCGCCATTGTTTGCTGCCTGTGGCATCAGACGGATGTTCAGAAACTGAGTCAGAGCAGCAAGGATCGGTACGAGCAGAGCAAGGATGATCAGCACATAGTGTCCCTCACGGAAACTTGTAGCGATAATGGTCTTCGGAGAATATACGATATTGATTCCGAGGAAGTTATTAAAATGCTCTACTGCAGACTGCGTGCTTGCAATAACATCGGATAAACCGCTGAATTTATCCTGCAATAAAGTCCAGTTATTGCTGGTACATTTGTAAAGAACATCAATGATAGAGTCATGAGCCTGCTGGCTGGTACCTGAGAAGTTCAGGGTAATACCACGGAATACAGAGTTCTTTTCTGACACGGAAGTCAGGAAACTGTTCATGGTATCCTGGTATCCGGCGGTGCCCATAATACCGGTTACAAGACCGTCAAACGTGTTTTTGACGTTTGTGATATATGCCGGTACGTTGTAAATAACACGATAGAGAGCAAACAGAATCGGGAGCTGGATGATCATAAAGATACAGCTTCCGGAAGGGGATACACCGTATTTCTGGTAAACAGCCTGTGTCTCCTCGTTCATAGCCTGAACGGATGCCTGATCTCTTCTGTTTTTATACTTTTTCTGAATTGCCTGAATTTCAGGATTCATGATCTGTGACATTTTTGAGAACTTCTGCTGCTTATAAGTAAGCGGAAGTAAGCAAAAATAAATAACAATCGTAAATACAATGATTGTCAGACCTACGTTCTGGATGTTTAAAAACTTGTCCATAAATACGTAGATTGCGTTCATAAGGTAACCGAGTACCTTTGCGATTGGTCCTAAAATCTTACCTGAATTTTGTGTAAGTAAAAATAAGGAATCCATCTGGTTGCCTCCTATAATCATGGAACCGGATCGTAGCCACCCTTAGAGAACGGATTACAGCGTAAAATGCGCCAGAGCGCAAGCAATCCACCTTTCCATGCCCCATACTTCTCTACTGCCTCCAGCCCGTAGGTGGAGCAGGTAGGATAATACGGACATTTCGTGGTTTTCATCGGAGAAATGTATTTACGATACCATTTTATTAAAAAAATCAATATTTTTTTCAATGTGATTCCATCTTCTTTTCTTCGGGGTTCATGATTTTTTGAAGATTTCCCAAGTGCAGCAATGCGGATTCGATTTCGTGATATGATGCGTTTTTTGCGCCTGCCCTTGCGATGACTACAATGTCCCAACCACTATGGAACATCTCTTCATGCAGTCTGTAACTTTCTCTTACTAATCTGGTAATGTGATGCCGTACAACACTGTTACCAACTTTCTTACTAACGGAAATTCCTAATCTGTTTCTGTCCGAGTCATTTTTCAGCGTATACATAACCAACAGTCTGTTTGCATAAGATTTTCCATCCCGGTAAACTGTCCGGAAATCTCTGTTTTTCTTTAATGATTCTGAAAAATGCATAATTTCCTGTCCTCTGATTTCATAACAATTTGTTCAAAAATGTTTAAAAAGAGAAGAAAAGACCACAAACGTTGTGGCCTAAGCTGTTAATTTTTTTCTTCCTTTTAATCTTCTAGCGGCCAAAACTTTTCTTCCGCCTGCTGTACTCATTCTTTTTCTGAAACCGTGAACTTTCGCTCTCTGTCTCTTCTTTGGCTGATAAGTCATTTTCATTGTGATACACCTCCATTCCTCGTAGCATCATTTCCGATGATAACAAAAAAAGTCAGACTAGTCAATAGAAAATTGAAAACTTTTAGAAAACCCTGTAAAACGCCCGAAAATCCATTTTTTACGCTCCGTGTACTCCTGTGCGATTGCGAAGTTTTCATTGAAAAATGAAGCGATTTGAGTTATCATAGACATTGGACGACTATCCAAATGTATCATTGTAAATCGTTTGTAAGCGATTTTACAGGACTGTAAGAAAGGACGCGAGTTATGCATCTGGTCGAAGAAAAATGGGACGAAATCCTTCTGACAGTGAAAAGAGAGCATGAATTGACGGATATTTCCTTCAATACCTGGCTGAAGCCGTTGCAGATCTTTTCCATTCAGAATAACCGCATCTATATCCTGGTGTCCGGCGAGCAGATGGGACTGACCTATATTAATAGGAAATATTACCTTCCTCTTAAAGTGGCGGTCGCGGAAGTTACAGGCACAGAGTATGAGATCGAATTTGTTCTCCCGGAACAGGCAAAGAAACTGAAAACGCCGCATCCGAGACGGCGTGCTACGACAGAAGAAGCGGAACGGTCAAATCTGAATCCGAACTATACATTTGATACCTTTGTGGTGGGCAACAATAACCGGTTTGCACATTCGGCGGCGCTTGCTGTGGCAGAATCCCCCGGTGAAGTATACAATCCGCTGTTTATTTATGGCGGTGTGGGGCTTGGCAAGACGCATCTGATGCATTCCATTGCACATTTTATTCAATCGACACATCCTGCATTGAAGGTTCTGTATGTTTCCTCAGAGACATTTACAAATGAATTGATTGAGGCGATCAGAAACGGAAATAACATGGCCATGAGCCGTTTCCGGGAAAAATACCGCAGTATGGATGTGCTGCTGATCGATGATGTACAATTTATTATCGGAAAAGAAAGTACGCAGGAAGAATTTTTCCATACGTTTAATGAACTTCATGTGGCAAAAAAGCAGATCATTTTATCCAGTGACCGGCCGCCAAAGGAGATGGAAACACTGGAAGAGCGTATCCGTTCACGGTTTGAATGGGGGCTTCTGGCAGACATCGGTTCGCCGGATTATGAAACGCGGATGGCGATTTTGCGGAAAAAAGAAGAACTGGACGGTGTTTCCCTGGATGATGCGATCCTGAACTATATTGCATTGAACATCAAGTCTAATATCCGGGAATTGGAAGGGGCACTGAACAAGCTTGTGGCCTATGAGAACCTGGTGCAGACAGAGATTACGATGGAGATTGCAGAGAAGGAGCTTCAGAATATTATTTCTCCGGATATTCCGCTGGAAGTGACACCACAACTGGTGGTGGAGGTAGTTGCGGAACATTTTGGCATTACGATGGATCAGATCACCTCGAAATCCAGAAGCAATGATGTGGCAAAACCGCGGCAGATCGCCATGTATCTGTGCAAAAATATGACAGATGCATCGCTGGAGACCATTGGAAAAGCTGTTGGCGGCAGAGATCATTCCACAGTCGTTCATGGGATAAAAAAAGTGGGAGATGACATCAGCACAGATACTTCTGTGGAACGGCTGGTGGCGACGATTCGAAAGAAGATTAACCCACATTGACCCAACCCGTTATGCACAACAAAAGAAAAAAGAATGATGGTGGCAGCCCCCTTAGCGTAAGGCGTTGCAATGTTATACACTTATCAACAGCCCCTAAGACGGCTACGGCGAAAACCATTTTATATATAGATACATTACATGAAGATATGATACCTGAAAGGAGTTATTCACATTATGAAGTTAATCTGTTCAAAAGCAAGCCTGTTAAAGGGTGTCAGCATCGTATCCAAGGCTGTTCCATCCCGGACAACCATGCCGATCCTCAACTGCATTCTGATCGATGCATCGGCAAATGAGATCAAGCTGACTGCAAATGATATGGAACTTGGCATAGAGACAGTTATTGAGGGCGAGATCGTGGAGCGTGGCATCATTGCACTGGATGCAAAATTTTTCTCCGAGATCGTTCGTAAACTCCCGGATAATGATGTTGTCATCGAGTCAGATGATACGTTTCAGACAACGATTACCTGTGAAAAAGCAAAGTTTAACATCGTTGGAAAATCCGGTGAAGATTTTTCCTACCTTCCGTATATTGAGAAAAATGAGTCCATCAGCATTTCCCAGTTTACATTAAAGGATGTTGTCCGCCAGACCATTTTCTCTATCGCGGATAACGATACAAACAAACTGATGACCGGTGAACTTTTTGAAATCAATGAGAACCGCCTGAGAGTGGTATCTCTGGACGGACACCGCATTTCTATCCGTAATATCGAGTTAAAAGAAAGTTACAGCCCGCTGAAGGTTGTTGTTCCCGGAAAGACACTTCAGGAGATCAGCAAGATCCTTACCGGCGAAGCAGAGGATATGGTAGATATCTTCTTTGCGGACAACCATATTTTATTTGAGTTTGATGAGACAAAAGTAGTGTCCAGACTCATCGAGGGCGAGTATTTCCATATCGATCAGATGCTTTCTTCTGATTACGATACAAAGGTAAAAATCAACAAACGTGAGTTTTTAAGCTGTATTGACCGTGCAACCCTGTTGATCCGGGAAGGCGATAAGAAGCCGATCATCCTGAATATCCAGGACGGCAGCCTGCAGTTGAAGATTAACTCCTTTGTAGGTTCCATGAACGAGGAAATCGAGATCGAGAAAGAAGGAAAAGACCTTCTGATCGGTTTCAACCCGAAATTCTTTATTGATGCACTGCGTGTTATCGACGATGAGGAAGTTACATTATACATGGTAAATCCGAAGGCTCCATGCTTTATCAAGGATGATGCGGGAACTTATGTATATCTGATTCTGCCGGTCAACTTCAACGCGGCAACAGTATAACAGACAACCTCTTGAAGAGGTTTTCAGAATAAGACAGGAGAGCGACATATGGAAAAAGTTATCATCAGAGATGATTTTATCAAACTTGGCCAGGCCATGAAGCTTGCCGGTATGGTAGGCTCCGGTGTGGATGCAAAAATGCTGATCCAGGACGGCCAGGTAGAGGTTAACGGAGAAGTAGAATACCAGCGTGGCAAAAAACTTCACGAAGGAGATGTCATTACATTTAACGGAGAGAGTGTTCAGATCGGCAAATGATTATAAAATCACTGGAATTAAAGAATTTTCGCAACTATGAGTCCCTGGGGATCGCTTTTGATGCCGGGACCAACATCTTGTACGGAGATAATGCCCAGGGAAAGACAAATGTGCTGGAATCTTTGTATGTCAGTGGAACGACAAAGTCCCACAAGGGCAGCAAAGACCGGGAAATGATCCGTTTTGACGCGGAGGAGGCGCATATCCGTACCGTCGTAGAGAAGAATGGTGTGGATAACCGCATTGATATCCATCTGAAGAAAAACAGTGCAAAAGGCATCGCTGTGAACGGCATTCCCATCCGAAAAGCCGGGGAGCTGTTCGGCATCCTGAATCTGGTTGTTTTTTCTCCGGAGGATCTGAATATCATCAAGGATGGTCCGGCGGGACGCCGCAGATTTATGGATATGGAACTGAGTCAGCTGGATAGTATTTATCTGCATAATCTGACAAAGTATCACAAGATCCTGCAGCAGCGCAACAAACTGCTGAAGGATATCCATTACCGGCCGGATCTGGAAGCGACGCTTCCGATCTGGGATGAGCAGCTGGTGCTTTATGGGACGAAAATTATTCAGCGTAGACAGGAGTTTTTGAAGGAACTCAATGATATGGTCCGTGACCTTCATCAGAATATCTCCGGAAACCGGGAAACACTGCAGCTTGTATATGAACCATCGGCAACGGCGGAGGATTTTGCAACCCGGATGGAGGAAGCCCGTGTCAAGGATTTAAAAATGGGAATGACTTCCTACGGTCCCCACAGGGATGATATTTCTTTTCTCATTAATGAGACAGATATCCGGAAATACGGTTCCCAGGGGCAGCAGCGCACATCGGCCCTTTCATTGAAGCTGGCGGAGATCGAGCTGGTGAAACAGCTGATCCATGATACGCCGGTACTTCTTCTGGATGATGTGTTGTCAGAGCTTGACAGCAACCGGCAGAATTATCTGCTGAACAGCATCCATGATATTCAGACCATTATTACATGTACGGGTCTGGATGAATTTGTTAAAAATAGATTTCACATAAATAAAGTGTTTTTCGTCAGGGAAGGCACGATAGCAGAACAGTAGGAGGACAGGAATGAGTACAGAATACGGTGGAGATCAGATTCAGATTTTGGAAGGTCTCGAAGCAGTACGAAAAAGACCGGGTATGTATATTGGAAGTACGTCATCCCGCGGACTTCATCATCTCGTATATGAGATTGTGGATAACGCTGTGGATGAGGCACTTGCAGGATTTTGCTCGGAGATAAAGATAGATATTAACGAAGGTGATACCATTACCGTTATCGATAACGGACGTGGAATTCCGGTAGATATCAACCACAAAGCAGGGAAACCGGCAGTAGAAGTTGTATTCACTATTTTACATGCAGGTGGAAAATTCGGCGGCGGAGGATACAAGGTATCCGGCGGATTGCACGGCGTAGGTGCTTCCGTAGTAAATGCCCTTTCTAACTGGCTGGAAGTTCAGGTCCGCAGAGACGGACATATCTACCAGCAGCGTTATGAGCGCGGCAAAACGATGTATCCGTTGAAAATTGTTGGTGATTGCCCAGTGGAAGAGACCGGTTCCAAAGTAACCTTCTCTCCGGATGGAAGCATTTTTGAGGATACGGTGTACGATTATGATGTATTGCGTCAGCGCCTGCGTGAGATGGCATTCCTGACCAAGAACCTGCGCATCATTCTGACTGACAAACGACCGGGGCAGGAGCGCACAGAAACCTTCCATTACGAGGGTGGTATCAAAGAGTTCGTGCAGTATCTGAACAAGAGTAAAGAAGCTCTGTATGAAAACGTCATCTACTGCGAGGGTGAGCGTGATGGTGTTTATGTAGAAGTTGCAATGCAGCACAATGATTCTTATAACGAGTCAACGTTCAGTTTTGTAAATAATATTACGACACCGGAAGGTGGTACGCATCTGGCCGGTTTCAGAAATGCCCTGACAAAAACATTTAACTCTTATGCAAAGGCAAACAAACTGGTGAAGGAAAATGAAGCAGCACTTTCCGGTGAAGATATCCGTGAGGGTCTCACTGCTATCATCAGTGTCAAGATCTCTGAGCCTCAGTTTGAGGGACAGACAAAGCAGAAGCTTGGAAACAGCGAAGCACGTGGTGCAGTGGACAGCGTAGTAAGTGAGCAGCTGACTTATTTCCTAGAGCAGAATCCGACTGTTGCAAAGACCATCTGCGAGAAATCCCTGCTGGCACAGCGTGCCCGTGAGGCAGCCCGTAAAGCCCGTGATCTGACCAGAAGAAAAACCGCATTGGAGGGAATGTCCCTTCCCGGAAAACTGGCAGACTGTTCCGATAAAGATCCGAAAAACTGTGAAATCTATATCGTAGAGGGTGATTCCGCCGGTGGCTCTGCCAAGACCGCAAGAAGCCGTGCGACACAGGCAATCCTTCCACTGCGTGGAAAAATTTTGAACGTGGAGAAAGCGAGATTGGATAAAATCTATGGAAATGCTGAGATCAAAGCCATGATCACTGCTTTCGGAACGGGTATCCATGAAGACTTCGATATCACAAAACTGCGTTACCACAAGATCATTATCATGACCGATGCCGATGTGGATGGTGCGCATATCAGTACCTTACTGCTGACGTTCCTGTATCGTTTTATGCCGGAACTGATCAAACAGGGTTATGTATATCTGGCACAGCCGCCATTATACAAACTGGAGAAAAACAAAAAAGTATGGTACGCATACAGTGATGAACAGCTGAATGCTATTCTGGCAGAAGTAGGCCGTGATTCCAGTAACAAGATCCAGCGATACAAAGGACTGGGCGAGATGGATGCGGAACAGCTCTGGGAGACCACTATGGATCCGGAGAAACGAATCCTGCGCCGTGTCACCATGGACGAGGCAGCAACCGCAGAGATCGACCTGACCTTCACAACCCTGATGGGAGATAAAGTAGAGCCGCGTCGTGACTTCATCGAAGCCAATGCGAAATACGTTGAAAACCTAGATGTATAGCAAAGAGAGGAATATAAATGGACGACAAGATATTTGATCAGATTCATGACGTGGATCTGAAAAAAACCATGGAGAAATCCTACATTGATTATGCCATGAGCGTAATCGCATCCAGAGCACTTCCGGATGTCAGAGACGGATTGAAACCGGTACAGCGCCGAGTTCTCTATTCCATGATCGAATTGAACAACGGACCGGATAAACCGCATCGTAAATGTGCGCGTATTGTCGGTGATACAATGGGTAAATATCATCCACACGGGGACAGCTCCATCTATGGTGCCCTGGTAAACATGGCGCAGGACTGGTCCACACGTTATCCGCTGGTGGATGGTCACGGAAACTTTGGTTCTGTGGACGGTGACGGCGCAGCTGCCATGCGTTACACAGAGGCGCGTCTGAGTAAGATTTCCATGGAAATGCTGGCAGATATCAACAAGAACACCGTTGATTTCCAGCCAAACTTTGATGAGACAGAAAAGGAACCGGTGGTACTTCCATCCAGATACCCGAACCTTCTGGTAAATGGAACGACAGGTATTGCTGTAGGTATGGCAACAAATATTCCGCCACATAACCTGCGCGAAGTTATCAACGCTGTGGTAAAGATTATCGACAATCGTGTGGAAGAGGACAGAGATACTACCATTGAAGAGATTCTGGAAGTGGTCAAAGGACCGGATTTCCCAACCGGAGGTATGATCCTTGGTACCGCAGGTATCGAGGAAGCTTATCGCACCGGACGAGGTAAAATCCGTGTGCGTGCCGTGACAGATATTGAGCCGATGCAGAATGGCAAAAACCGTATCGTTGTTACAGAACTTCCATATATGGTAAACAAAGCCCGTTTGATTGAAAAAATCGCTGAGCTGGTGAAAGATAAACGTGTGGATGGTATTACAGATCTTCGCGATGAGTCTGACCGTCAGGGTATGCGTGTATGTATCGAACTGAGAAAAGATGTCAACCCGAACGTTATCTTAAATCAGTTATTTAAGCATACACAGCTGCAGGATACCTTTGGTGTTATTATGCTGGCGCTGGTCAACAATGAACCGAAAGTACTCAACCTGCTTGATATGCTGAAACATTACCTGAGACATCAGGAGGATGTCGTAACCAGACGTACCAAATACGAATTAAACAAAGCAGAAGAGCGTGCCCATATTTTACAGGGCTTACTGATCGCGCTGGATAACATTGATGAGGTGATTGCCATCATCCGTGGAAGCCGTACGACACAGGAAGCAAAAGCAAAATTAATGGAACGTTTCGGTCTGACCGATGCACAGTCTCAGGCAATCGTAGATATGCGACTGAGAGCTCTGACTGGTCTGGAACGTGAGAAACTGGAAGCAGAATACAAAGATCTGATGGCACGTATTGCCGAGTTGAAAGCAATCCTGGCAGATGAGAAAAAACTGCTTGGTGTGATCAAAGAAGAAATCATGGTCATCAGTGCAAAATATGGTGATGACAGACGTACTTCCATCGGATATGATGAGTACGATATTTCCATGGAAGATCTCATTCCGGTGACAAATACAGTCATTGCCATGACAAAACTTGGTTATATCAAACGTATGAGTGCGGATAACTTCCGTGCACAGCATCGTGGCGGCCGTGGTATCAAAGGTATGGAGACGATCGATGATGATTATATCGAGGAGCTGTTTATGACAACTTCCCACCATTATCTGATGTTCTTTACCAATACCGGAAAAGTATATCGTATGAAAGCTTATGAGATTCCGGAAGCGAGCAGAACAGCTCGTGGAACGGCCATCATCAACCTGCTGCAGCTGGCACCGGGAGAGAAGATCACAGCCGTTATCCCGATCAAGGATTACAGAGATGGCTGGTACCTGTTTATGGCTACCAAGAAAGGTATCGTAAAGAAAACGGCCATCACAGACTATGCAAATGTCAGAAAGACAGGCCTGGCAGCAATTACGCTGCGTGAAGACGATGAACTGATCGAGGTTAAATTTACCGATGATTCACAGGATATTTTCCTTGTGACAAAATATGGTCAGTGTATCCGTTTCCATGAGACCGATGTAAGAAGTACCGGTCGTGTATCCATGGGTGTCATCGGTATGAGTCTGGCAGACGGTGATGAAGTAGTTGGCATGCAGCTCAATACGCAGGGTGAGCATTTGCTGATCGTATCCGAGCGAGGACTTGGAAAACGTACTTCCATCGATGAATTTACTGCTCAGAACCGTGGCGGTAAAGGTGTAAAATGCTACAAGATCACAGAGAAGACCGGAAACCTGGTTGGTGTGAAAGCCGTAAATGATGACAATGAGATCATGATCATCAATACAGAAGGCATTATCATCCGTATGAAAGTCAGCGATATTTCTATCCTTGGCCGTGTTACATCAGGTGTGAAACTGATCAACATGGAAAATGATGTTACGGTGGCAAGCATCACAAAAGTCAAAGAGGATGAGACATTAGAAGGCGAAGAAGCTGCAGAGGATGCGGAAGAAACCGACGCAGAGACTGCGACAGAGGCAGCAGCCGATGAGCAAAAATAATTTGCCAGGGGAAGCATTTTCAGACAGAGAGAATGCGGAAACATATGAACAGTTAGATCTGTCAGAGCTGATCTATGGCCTGCCCATGGGCGAAGCAGATTTTATGCTGAATGAAGCGCAGGAGATCCAGTACAATGAAATGTGTCAGGAGTGCAGACAGGAGTGCAAGCAGAGCTTTCGTTGTCAGGTAGTGGAATGCCCGAAATTCAGAGTGAGAAGAAGCAGGAAGAAGAAGTAAGTTTACAAACATAAGAAATCACATATCTGCTATGTGATGTGCGTCTTGTGACAGGAATGAAAGTATTCTTTGACTGTGTGCTTTAGCACAGAAAAACTTAGGCTTAGAATCCTTGTTTCCACCAATAAAACAAACTAAAATGGCGTTAACCAAAAAAGATGAAGGAAGCGCAAAGGAGCCAACACCGAAAGGGTTGGCTCCTTTTTGACCATAAGCATCCCCCTTACCCACCGCTTAGTGCTCTACGCACTTGAAGCGGGGGAATGCTTATTCTGCGTTCAAACTCCGGGTGGTTTTTGTATATAAAAAAATTTTTGCTTAATAAAAGAGATAGTGCTATGATAGGCAAGGAAAAAATCAAAGACATTACAATTTCTGAAAAAGAAAGGCAACTACAATGAAACAAAAAGTAACAAAAGACAATTGGGAAGCTTTGATTCACTGGAATTTTGCCCTTGTGGGTGGATTTCTCGGAGCCTATGCGATCTTACTACATATGGGAAATTTCGGTTCTGCGCAGACCGGAAATATCATGGAAATGGCGGCATCTTTGGTATCCGGCGAGTGGTACGATGTGTTGCTGCGATTCCTTGCATTACCGCTTTTTGGTGGCGGAGTGGTGGTTTCGTACATTCTGACGAACCATACGAACATAAATATGCGTAAATTAGCCATTGTGGTGGATGCAGCGGGATTAGTGGCATCCTCATTACTGCCGTTAAAACCGGTGCTGGTTGGACTGTATCCGATCTTTTTCTGCTCTGCGTTTCAGTGGGGGGTGTATTCTTCAGCAAACGGATATAACAGCTCAACCATCTTTTCCAGTAACAACTTTAAGCAGGCAGTGCTTGGATGGACACAGTATTTTCTGACAAAAGATTCGGAATTTAAGAAAAAGGGTATTTTGTATACCAATACGGTACTTTCCTTTTTTATCGGAGCATGTTATGGTGCGGTAGCAGTCAATGCCTTTGCGGTGCGCGCGGCATATCTTGGCTTTGTGCCGCTGGCAACCGGATGGATTCTGGTAGTAAAACACAGCATGGTCCTTGAAGCGGAACGTCCGCAGGAAATTGCGAAAGAGGCGGAAACGGAACTGGAAGATGCACAGCGTCTGGAGATAGAACAGAAGTAAAACACGAAATCAAAAAATACAATTTGTGTTAATTTTTAGATGATGATATACTCACATATAAGAGAACGTCTGCTTCTATAAAAGACGTGGTATGTGGTAAAAAGAAATATAAGGTCGAATTGAAAAATAACAGGTGAAAAGCAGCAGTTTCTGCTGCTGATTATTAAGGGGGTAACTATCTATGGAGAACAAAGTAACATTTCGAAATGCGGAGAGAAAAGACACGGGGTTGATTTTGCAATTTGTCAAAGAACTGGCAGCTTACGAGGATATGTCGGATGATGTGATTGCAGACGAAAGTATTCTGGAGACATGGATTTTTGACAAGCAGAAAGCGGAGGTGCTTTTTGCTGTTGTGGACGGGACGGAAGTCGGTTTTGCACTGTTCTTCCATAACTTTTCTACCTTTCTTGGACGGGCAGGCCTTTATTTGGAGGACTTGTTTGTAATGCCGGAATATCGTGGAAAAGGATACGGAAAAGCACTTTTGAAAAAACTGGCATCCATTGCAGTGGAACGTGGCTGCGGACGTTTTGAATGGGTCTGTCTCGACTGGAATAAGCCAAGTATCGATTTTTATCTTTCTCTTGGTGCCGAACCACAGGCAGACTGGACCATTTACCGCATGAGTGGCGATACTCTGACCAAATTTGCCGAATGATACGGCATGTGCCTTCGACAGAGGTGCATAGAAGAATAATTATAAGATTACAGTGTCAAAAGCACGGAGCAGTCCGTGGAATCAGGATTTGGGCGTTTTGACACCCTATCATTATAAGAAATCCGGAAAGCGGATCAGGATGCCGGAATCCAGTTTTCGTAAGGAAGCATGTGTCCAAGATGCTCCATGACTTTGTGCTGGGAAGCGTAGAACTTTGTGAGACAGAGCTTCGCTTCCAATTCGTCGCCGGTAAGCGGATTGGTGAGATATTGCTGATTTTTTTGCTTTTCCATATTTTTCGCTTTGACATAAGTTCCGAAGTAATACAGATGATCTGTCAGATCTGCCTTTTTCGCAGCGGCAGTGGTGATGGCACTTGTCATCTGGTGATGGATATGGCCATATTCGCCCTTGGAATTGTGGGTTGCGATGGTGGCCCAGTCTTTCTGTGCAACGATGGTGTCGATGCTCTGTTGGATTTCTTCCCGGCAGCTTTCCCAGTTGTTGCGTTTGCCATGGGTTTTATCCGGAAAGGATAGCATAAGACCGATAGAATCCGTCTGTTTCATGACAGCGGCAAACTCTTTTCTGCGGGTGCGGTTGTTTCCGTTTGTAATGCAGACTACGACATATTTGCCTTTTAGCAGATGCGCCCCGCCCCAGATTGTTTCGTCATCGGGATGTGCAACAACCATCAGAGAATCATAATCGTCCAGTGCATGTTCCGGAAGCATCTGTATATTTTCTATCCTCTGAGCAGTATCGCCGGAAAAATACCAGATATTTTCTGCATCAGAAACATGATAAAACAACAGTTTTCCGCCGAGAAAAAGAGCTGCAATGAGGAAAATGCAGATCAGCAGACCGGTAAGTGTTTTCTTCTTGGTGTTTTTCATATGCATAATCGTATACGTCCTTTGTTTTCTGTAAAAAAATCTCACTGTTATAATTCTTAGTATAACAATGAGATCTTAAAAATATATGAAGTTTCTTATAAATACTCTTAATTATGTATCTGGTTTTAATTAGGAATCATTGTGGCATCCGCAGATTTTTATTTGTGGAAAATATCTTTGCCATATTTTGTTACTTCATCGATGTAGATACCGAACGTTTCTTTGTTTGTCGGGATATAGTAAGGGATATAACGTCCTTTTCCAACATACGTGTCCATGGCACGGCGCACTTCTGCACGGATGACATCCTCATCGGTACCTTTCTGATCAATCATCTGATTATCGATGCCGCCCATAAGGGTTATCTTGTCACCACATGTCTTCAGACTGCCTTCGATATCATTACAAAGCATAACCGGTTCCAGGGCATCGATACCGATTTCAGCCAGTTCCGGAATGATCTTGTCGACATTACCACAGGAGTGATGGATGTAGAGCATGCCGTGATCGTGGATACGTTTTACGTATTTTTCTTCGTTTGGTTTTATGAATTCGCGCCAGATTTCCGGGGAGAAGAACAGATTTTTATTTGTTCCCCAGTCGTCATGCATATGAATAACATCCGGTTTCAGATATTTGTAAGCAAGGTCAATACATTTTAATTTATATTCACACATAGCATCAAAAAACTCATGTACTTCGTCCGGATATTCATAGAAAGCACAAAGTGCATTTTCCATACCGATGAGCTGATTCATACGTTCAAACTGTCCGGAAAGAATCAGACAGGAAACCACATCAGTTTCCGGATTTACGTGCATACCTCCGCACATTGCCTGGAAGATCTGCTCGATCGGCATGAAATCCAGTGGCGGGAATTTGACTTTTTCTTTCCATTCATCCATATCGTCAAACAGTTTAAAATCTTTGGCGACCATGTTTCCGTCAATGATAGGATCAGGTCCCTGATTGGTCCATAGAACGCCCCAGGCATCCGGGCCGGTTCCGTAAGGATCGAATTTATCTCCAAGTTCGATGTATCGGTCTCCCGGGAAAACCACATCTTTCATGGTAGAATATACTTCCGGGATAAAATCTGCTTTTTCACCTTTTAACAGTGCCAGCAGTGCTTCTTTGTTTGTTTGCATGTTTCCTTCTCCTTCAAATTAAATTCAAGTCGAACGCATGTGAGACTTGGTGTGTGATTCTGAGATGAAATATCATTCAGTGAACCATCGGTTACGTTGCATCTATTATAACAATTACGGACCGGGAAGAAAAATAATGATTTGTTTACCTATCATATGATTTATGGTATGATAAACCCTGAAATGTTAAGGACTTATGGGGAAATAAGGAGAAGGCAACAGATGAATGACCGGCAGATTGCATGTTTTTTAGAAGCTGTGAAAGAACGGAATTTTACAAAGGTAGCAGAAAAATTGTATCTGACACAGCCGGGGGTCAGCAGAATGATCGCTACGCTGGAGAAGGAATTAAATACAAAGCTGTTTGCGCGTTCCGCACATAAGACGCTGGAGCTGACAGAGAGCGGAAAATTATATTACGAAATGTTTGAAAAATGCAGACGGGAGTTTGAAGAGACAAAGAGGAAGAGTGAACTGATCCAGCGTGAAAATACCGATATCACGACGCTGAAGTTCGGATATGTGCGGGGGTGGAGTATAACAGGATTTTATCCGCTGATGCTGGATGCACTGCAGGAGGAGTTTCCATATCTGAACGTGGATCTGGAAAGCCATTCTTATGAGCGGCTGTATGATCTGCTTTACAGTGGAAATCTCGATTTTATTCTGACCATGAATTTCCCGGAGCTGGAGAAATTGCACAGTGATCTGGAAGTAATGGAAATCTGCCAGGTACCGCAGGCGGTGATTTATCCAAAAGAGTTTGGAACAAAAAAGGATATTGCGGATTTTCAGGATTCTGTTTTTTATCTGTCAGCGGATGCACCGGTGGAATATTCCAGGGCAAATCTGGAACAGATCTGTGTGCAGAAGGAATTTATTCCTAAGACAAAAGTGGTGCCAAATCATGCCACGCTATTGTCACTGATGGATCGGGAGGACAGTGCGGCAATTATGGATCTGTGGTGTCAGCCAATTTATGACAAAAAATTCAAATATGTGCGCTTGGAAGCATCGGTTCCGATCGTTGGAGCGTTCCGAAAAAACTGTGCCCATGCAAAAATTATCCGGATGTTGTATGAGACGCTGGCGGAACGCTACGGGGAGGAAGTCATGATCATTATTCGAAAATGACGAGGGCATTCTTGAAAAAGCGTATGAGAAGAGCAAATTTTTCGTTTGTTCTTCTTTTTTTATAATAAATCGTGCAAAATATATGATATTTCATATTTTTTATAAAAAAAGGCGTGACTAACTCAAGGAAATGTAGTAGAATGGCTTCGATGAGAAAATTTCCGATCAGGGAATGGAACGGAGGAAGCTGCAGAATGCAGGATAAATTAAAAAAGCTCATTGGAGACAACATTAATTTTGTATTTGTCGGCGAAGCCGGAAGCGGAAAAAGCGAGATTTCCATTAATTTCGCAAAATGGCTGGTGCAGCTTCAGGACAAGCCGGTACATTTCTTTGACATGGATATGACCAAGCCACTGTTTCGCTCCAGAGATGTAGAGATGCAGATGGAAGCCTTGGGAATTATCTGTCATCATGAAAAACAGTTCATGGATGCACCGACGGTTGTCGGAGGTGTCAATCGTCTGCTGAAGGATGAAGATTGTTACGTGGTTATGGATGTCGGCGGAGATCACATCGGAGCGCGCGCCATCGGCGGTTATGCGCCAAAGCTAAACAAAGACAATACCATTGTGTATTATGTGCTGAATGCATATCGACCGTGGTCCAATGATATCGATCATATCGATGGTACACTGGGACAGATTCTCGGTGTTTCCCATATACAGCTTGGTAAACTTCATATGGTGAACAATCCGAACAATGGAATCACCACAACAGCAAAGGAATTTATCGAGGGTAGCCGTAAGATGTCTGAAATGGTGACACCGTATATTGCGGTGGATTTTGCATGTGTCAGGGAAGATCTGTACGAGGACGTAAAAGATTCCTCAGATGTGCCGGTATTTCCGATTGAATTGTTTCTGACTTATCCCTGGCTGCAGACAGACTTTGCAGATGGTCAGCCGGTTCCGGGACGGGGATGATTCCCGGAGAATCAAGCTTTCAAACATCGTGTATATCGATGTTTAAAAATAATCAATTATAACAAGTATTTATTATCTTGAGAGGAGGATTTAATCGATGGCAAAAATCGTGGTTAAATCAGAACGCTGTAAAAGCTGTGGTTACTGCATTAAGTTCTGTCCGAAGAACGTACTGGAAATCGGACATGAAGTAAACTCTAAGGGTTATGAGTATGTGGTACCGACAAACATGGATGCTTGTATCGCCTGTTGTATGTGCGGACGTATCTGTCCGGATGGTGCGATAGAGATCTACAAATAAGGAGGTAGAAAGATTATGGCAAGAGTATTAATGAAAGGCTGTGAAGCTATCGCTGAAGCAGCAGTAAGAGCCGGCTGTAGATTTTTCGCCGGATATCCTATCACACCGCAGAACGAGATCCCGGAGTATTTTGCAAGAAGACTTCCGGAAGTAGGCGGTAACTTTGTACAGGGTGAATCTGAGGTTGCATCTGTAAACATGGTATACGGAGCAGCAGCAGCAGGAACAAGATCTATGACATCTTCTTCCAGCCCTGGAATCTCATTAAAGAGTGAGGGAATTTCCTATTGTGCAGCAGCACGTGTTCCAATTGTATATTCCAATATTTCCAGAGGAGGCCCTGGTGTAGGTGCAATCCAGCCAGCTCAGCAGGATTATTTCCAGGCTACAAAAGCTTCCGGTAACGGTGGTTTCCGTATGATGGTTCTGGCTCCGTCTACTGTACAGGAGGCAGTTGATCTTACATATGCAGCATTTGATTATGCAGATCGTGACATGAACCCGGTTCTGATCCTTGCAGACGGTGTAATTGGAACTATGATGGAGCCGGTTGAACTTCCAGAGATGAAATCTGATGAAGAGATCGCAGCAATCAAAGAGAGCAAAAAGAAATGGGCTTGTATTGGTCATGAACTTGACTATGCAAATCGTTCCTGGATCCAGCCGGGTCAGTGGGATACAAAGAAAATGCAGGCATGGAACGAAGATGCTGCAAAGATGTATGCCAGCTGGGAAAAAGATATCATGGTTGAAGAGTATCAGATCGAGGATGCTGAGCTTGTACTTACAGCTTATGGTATCTCCGCCCGTATCTGCAAATCTGTTGTAGACATTCTTCGTAAGGAAGGTTACAAGATCGGTCTGATCCGTCCTATTACAGTCAGCCCGTTCCCATATGCTTCTTATGACAAGATCAACTACGATATCTGTAAAGCAGTTCTTGACGTAGAGATGTCTATTCCGGCACAGTTCGTTGAGGACGTAGAGATGGGTGTTAAAGGTCGTTGCGCTATCGAGACATGCCTGTGCTCCGGTGGTAACATCATGAGCCGTGAGGCAGTGATCGAGGCTGTTAAAAAGATTTTAGGATAATAAGGAGGATACGGAACATGGAATTAGTTTATTCAAGAACAAAAACAATCCAGGAAGATAAAGTATCCGGATTCTGCCCGGGCTGTATGCACAGCACGGTTGTAAAATTAATCGGTGAGGCTCTCGAAGAGATGAACCTTGTAGATAAAGCAGTTATGGTTACCGGCATCGGATGCTGTGGTCTTCATATGGATTATATCGCATATGATACAATTACAGCACCGCATGGTCGTGCCTGTGCAGTAGCAACAGGTATGAAGAGAAGCAATCCGGATACTCTGTATTTCACATATCAGGGTGATGGTGACTTCGCTTCCATCGGTCTTGCAGAGTCTGTTTCTGCAGCTAACCGTGGTGAGAACATCACTGTTATCTTCATTAACAACGGTATTTATGGTATGACAGGTGGACAGATGGCGCCGACTACTCTGGTTGGCATGAAAGCTTCCACAGCTCCGAAAGGACGTATCCCGGAAGAGCATGGTTACCCGATGCATATGTGTGAGATTTTAGACAAGCTGACAGCTCCGGCTTACCTGGAGAGAACAAGCTGCAACACTCCGCAGAATGTTATCAAAACCAAAAATGCAATCAAGAAAGCGTTCCAGAATCAGATCGACGGAAAAGGCTTCTCTATGGTAGAAATCGTAACAAGCTGCCCGACAAACTGGGGACTTGAGCCGTTAGACGCATTGGATTTCATCGAGCAGAAAATGCTTCCGGAATATCCGCTGGGCGTAATCAGAGATAAATAGGAGGAAGTCAATATGGAAACAAATTTATGTGTTGCCGGATTCGGCGGACAGGGTGTTATGACTCTTGGTAAATTCCTTGCATCTGCAACCTGTGATTCTACAGATAAAAACGTTACTTTCTTCCCGTCCTACGGCGCTGAGCAGCGTGGTGGTACAGCGAACTGCTTCGTTGTAATCTCCGACGAGATGGTAGGAGCACCTCTGGGTGATGTTATGGACGACCTGATCGTTATGAACGGTCCGTCCCTGCAGAAATTCCTTCCGACTCTGAAACAGGGTGGTACACTTTTCATCAACAGCTCTATCGTTCCGGAAGAGGATATCGACAGAACAGACGTGAAAGTTGTAAAAGCACCGGTTACAGAGATGGCTCTGGAAATGGGAAATGCAAAAGTATTAAACGTAATCATGCTTGGTGTATACGTTGGTTATACAGAGGTTGTATCTCCGGAAGTTGTATGGGGAACCATCGAGCATAAACTTGCGAAAAAAGCAAAATTACTTCCGCTGAACAAAGAAGCTTTCGAGAAAGGTCTTGAGATCGGACGTTCTCAGAGATAAGCAGCTTAAGTGATTATACTTATCACATAGTGAGATTTACATTTGTATAAAAAATAGAAAATACGACTGGTTCACAAAAGTTGTGGGCTGGTCGTATTTTTTTATCGGCGGTTCAAGAAGTATCGTTCGCAAGTGAGCCTTTTTATGAAAAATTTATTTTTCAGTTAGAAAAAACTATGGGAATACGGTTAGAATAATGGTAAAATATATTTATATAAAGCAATTGGGTGAGAGAAAACCTGATTGCTAACATGAAATCGAGTATGACACAGGAGAGAGAAAAAGATGGAAAATATTTATTTTAAGATGAAACATTCCGGTATTTTGGGGATTATCGCCGGTGTGTGTGCAATGATCATCGGATTACTGGTTCTGATTTCCGGAATTGTATTATTAAAAAACAAATCTGATATTATTTTTTAATCAGAAAACAGGGTGTTGATCAGGTAGATATTGTCTGCATCGACATCCTAAATTTTTTCTGGATTTGAGATATGATATAGAAAAAAATAATACCAGATTAGTGACCTGCGCCGCAAGGCGCACATAAAAATATCTCCATCATTTCAAAAGAGAATGACGGAGATATTTCGACCTGCCTATTCTTGTAGTAACCAATCGGCTATATCGTGAATTACGATTCCTTCATAACTATATTGAGGATGTTTGGTTCTGGCAATAATCATTTTCGGATAAGCATCTCGAATCTGAAGCAGAGGAGAACATTCTCTCTCAAATGTTTCCTGCCCGGAAATGTTGTCGCTGACCTGAATATAAATCTTTTCGCTACCTCTCTGAGCAACAAAGTCGATCTCCTTTTGATAGAGCTTGCCGACATAGACATCGTATCCACGGCGAAGAAGCTCGATGCAAACGATGTTTTCATATACTCTGCCATAATCCATATTTCTGCTTCCCAGTATTGCATATCGAATACCGCTGTCACACAAATAGAACTTTTCAGAGCTTTCAAGGTATTTCTTACCTCGGATGTCGTATCTTTTAATATCATAAAATACAAAAGCATTGCACAAATACTTAATGTACTTTCCAACGGTTACATGATTGGTTGGAGTCTCATTTGCTGTCAGTAGCTGACTAACCTTATTCGGAGAAGTCAGGTTGCTGATATTATCCATAAGGAACTCGCTCAGACGCTGTAAAACCAAAGTGTCCGGCAGAGCATATTTCTGTACTAAGTCCCTTGTAACAATGGTTTCGTAGACTTCTTTTATATAGTTTGTTCTGTCTTTTTCGGTTCTATAAGCATAGGAACCTGCTAAACCGCCTTTGATAGCGTACTCATCAAAGAGCTTATCTTTGTCACTAATATCATCATAAAACTGGCAATATTCCTGGAAACTGAAAGGAAACACATGAATTTCAATATAACGTCCGGTAAACAGAGTTGCCAGATCCGCACTCAACAGGAAAGCATTAGAGCCTGTTACATAGATGTCGTATTTTCCCTTAGAGTACAGGCTGTTGATTGCCAGCTCAAACTTGGGACACATCTGAACCTCGTCTACAAACAGGTAGTTCGTTTTGCCTTCCTGATAATGTTCTTCCACATAGGTGTGTAAGGCATGGTATTCCTTGATTTCTTCATACGCTAAATCCATGAAGTCAATGAAGATAATATTGATGTTTTCAAAGTTGCTTTTCAGATACGCAATGTACGCCTGCATCAGTTTGGACTTACCAGATCGACGAATACCCGTGATAATCTTGATGTCAGGAGTGCCGTTTAGTTCAATGATTCTATCGAGATATTTTGCTCTCGTGATTGTTTTCATTTACTCACCCACTTTCAAAAATTGAAGTTTTTTCATTTTTCGAAACCGCTTCGTTGTACTTAGTATACTGTCTGCTAATAGTATATGCAAGATGTCGTTTTCAAAAACACAAATTTTTTTATTTTTTGAAATAAGGCTACCGCAATCCCACTGGCTTTAGACGGTGGGTTAAGGTAGCAAAAAAACAGAAATTATGGTATACTCATGGCATGGGAACATGGAAATCTAAAAACAGACACAAATACCTATTACAATATCACATTATTTTCGTCTGCAAATATAGGAAGAAATTACTGGTTTCGAGACAGATATCAGATGATATAAAGCAGTATTCATATGAGATATGTCAAAGGCACAGTGTTATTATCAGATATATGGAAACGGATAAAGACCATATTCATAGGATTTAGAACAATAAAAAACAGGTAGTTTTTGACACTACCCTAATAGACAAGGGGGAGATATTATGAAACACTTTAATGGCAAATCGTCTTATCTTGGCAGATATGATTTCTGGCGCCTATTTATTATTGGCATCCTCGTTTACACAATTATTCAAATTGTATATTTCAGTGCCTGGCAGACCTGGTTTGCAGATAAAATAACATTGTCCACTGTTATTTTTATAATTATCAATATTTTATATTTTGTATACGATTATATAATTGGCTTAAAACGTTTTCATGACGCCAATCATTCCACCATTTTTTTCGTACTATGTTTCATTTTAAGCTTTGTCGTTATTGGCTACATTATAAGGATGGTTATATACTGTCAACCGAGTACACACATAACCTCAAAAAATAAAAACTGCAGTGGTTGATTTGAATAAAAAGTATCATAAAACATAAAAATGTTTGCTGTCAAACTGTTTGACAGCAAACATTTTTTGCGTTATAATAACAAAGCTTTGGGAAGGAGGAGCGTTATGAAAAAGGATTGCATCGGGAATGATATCCGGATCCTGTCACATCAGATTCACCGTTGGATCGAAAATTCACCGAATAAAAAGAAAATAGACAGTGTTACAGGTGCCAATGCCTGGATCATTGGATATATTTCGGATAAAACAAAAAATAACGAAGATGTATTTCAGAAAGATTTAGAGAAAAATTTTGAGATTACCCGGTCTACGGCATCAAAGGTAGTTAATCTGATGGTAGAAAAGGGCATGGTGGAGCGACAGAGTGTACCTTGGGATGCACGTCTGAAGAAACTTATTCTGACAGATAAGGGAAGAGAAATCGATGAGCTCATGCTGGAGGATTTCAGTGTGGTGGAGGAGACGTTGTCAAAAGGTTTTTCCGAGCAGGAACTGGAGCAGTTCTTTGATTATATGCACCGCATGCAGCAAAATATGAAAGATGGTTTTTGTAATATAGGTTTAAAAAAATAAGAAACAGGAGGAAAACAAAACGTGAAACTTGTAAAAAAGTTAATGGAATCCATACGGGAATATAAAACGGCAAGTATTCTGACGCCGGTTTATGTAACCGTAGAAGTTATCATGGAAGTGCTGATCCCATTTGTTATGGCGAGTCTGATCGACAAAGGCATTGAAGCCGGAAGTATGTCCGTCATCTGGAAATATGGAATCATCCTTTTAGTACTTGCAATGATCGCACTTGCCTTCGGCTCAATGGCAGGCCATCAGGCATCGATCGCATCCTGCGGTCTCGCACAGAATTTGCGAAAGGATATGTACTATCGGATCCAGAACTTTTCTTTTTCCAACATTGATAAGTTCTCGACGGCAAGTATCGTAACCCGTCTGACCACGGACGTGACAAATGTACAGAATGCATATCAGATGCTCATCCGCGTTGCAGTCCGTGCACCGATTATGATGATCTTCGCAATGATCATGTCATTCACTATTAATGTGAAGATTTCCCTGATCTTTCTGGCAACCATTCCGGTACTTGGATTTATTCTGATCTGGCTGGCGCAGCATGTACACCCTTATTTTGAACGTGTATTTAATACGTATGACCGTTTGAATGAGGTGGTTCAGGAGAATCTGCACGGAGTCAGAGTCGTAAAATCCTTTATCCGTGAGGAGCATGAGGATCAGAAGTTTGGAAAAATTTCAAAAAAAATCTATGTGGATTTTGCAAAAGCAGAGAAAATGCTGGCATTTAATATGCCTGCAATGATGTGTGCCATCAATGTCTGCTTATTGGCTATTGCATGGATCGGAGCTAAGGCGATCATTGTCAGTGGAAATACACCGGGTATTGCCGGTGGTATGACAACCGGTGAACTGATGAGTCTGTTTTCCTATGCAATTCAGATTTTGATGTGTCTGATGATGATTTCTATGGTATTTGTAATGGTTATCATCGCAAGATCTTCTGCAGAGCGTATCGTTGAGATTCTGACAGAGGAAAGTGATATTCAGAACAAAGAGAATCCGGTGACAGAAGTTCCAGACGGATCCATCGAGTTTGAAAATGTTGCATTTTCCTATGCGAAAAAAGCGGATAAACCGGTACTTGATAACATTAACTTGAAAATCAATTCCGGTGAGACGATTGGTATCATCGGTGGAACCGGTTCTTCCAAATCCAGTCTGGTACAGTTGATTCCGCGATTGTATGATGTTACTTCCGGTGAGGTCAAAGTCGGTGGCGTAGATGTGCGCGATTATGATCTTGAGACACTGCGTGATTCCGTAGCTATGGTACTTCAGAAAAATGTATTGTTTTCAGGTACTATTAAGGAAAATCTACGCTGGGGTAACGAGAAAGCAACGGATGAAGAACTGATCCATGCATGTAAACTGGCTCAGGCTGATGATTTTGTACAGACATTCCCACATAAATATGATACGTACATCGAGCAGGGCGGAAATAACGTTTCCGGCGGACAGAAACAGCGTCTGTGTATTGCCCGTGCATTACTGAAGAAACCAAAGATCCTGATTCTGGATGATTCTACCAGCGCGGTAGATACCAAGACAGATGCACTAATCCGCAAAGCTTTCCTGGAAGAGATTCCGGATACGACCAAGATCATCATTGCGCAGCGTGTTTCTTCCGTTCAGGATGCGGATCACATCATTGTTATGGATGATGGTAAGATCAGTGCTTACGGTACACATGAAGAATTATTGAAGAGTAGCGATATTTATCGTGAAGTATATGAATCACAGGTGAAAGGAGGAAGTGACGATGAGCAGTAATAAAAAACGTATGTCTGCAGCAAAAGATACAAAAGGAACCGTGAAACGTCTCCTTGGATATTTGAGCGCATATAAACTCCGCTTCATTTTTGTAGTCATCTGTATTGCGGTTTCTGCAGCAACGGTTGCTTACTCCGCTGTGTTTATCCAGGATCTGATCGATGATTATATTACCCCGTTACTGACACAGTCCCAGGTTGATTTTACCGGTCTGAAGCAGTATCTGATTAAAGTTGCGGTGATCCTGTTTGCAGGTGCGATAGCCGCTTACCTGTATAACCGTTTTATGGTTGTCATCGGACAGGGAATTCTGAAAAAAATCCGTGATGAGATGTTTTCTCATATGCAGAAACTGCCGATCCGATATTTTGATACTCATGCACATGGCGATATTATGAGTCATTATACCAACGATACCGATACCTTGCGTCAGATGATCTCACAGAGTATTCCGCAGCTGTTGAACTCTGTTATGACGATCGTGGTCGTATTTATTTCCATGCTGAGTATCAGTTTCTGGCTGACGCTGATCGTGGTTGCTTTTGTTTTTATCATTCTGAAAGTAATCGGTTCTGTGGCTGGCCGAAGCGGAAAATACTTTATCAAGCAGCAGGTTTCTCTGGGTGATGTAAACGGTTACGTCGAAGAGATGATCAACGGACAGAAGGTTGTCAAAGTATTCTGCCATGAGGAGCAGGCAAAAGAAGGATTTGATCTGAAAAACGGAGAACTCTGCGTCAATGCGACAAAGGCGAATTCTTATGCAAATATTCTGATGCCGATTCTGAACAATATCGGATTTATCCTTTACGTTGTTGTAGCAATCGTAGGTGGAGCTCTTGCTATCAGTGGTGTGACAAACATCAGCCTGACAGGTGTCAGCGTACTGACACTTGGTGCCATCGCATCTTTCCTGCAGTTATCAAGAAGCTTTGTAAACCCGATCAGTCAGGTTTCCCAGCAGTTAAACTTCGTTGTTATGGCCATTGCCGGTGCAGAGCGTATTTTTGAACTTCTGGATGAAGAAGTGGAAGAAGATGAGGGAACTATCACTCTGGTCCGTGCAAAAAAGGATGGCGATACACTGACCGAGTGTGCAGAGCGTACCGGTCACTGGGCATGGAAAGTGCCGCAGGCAGATGGAAGCGTTCAGCTGGTAGAGATGCGTGGGGATGTGAAATTCCACGATGTAGATTTTGGTTATGTCCCGGAGAAAACGGTTTTGCATGACATTACATTGTATGCAGAGCCGGGACAGAAAGTTGCTTTCGTAGGAGCAACCGGAGCCGGTAAGACGACCATTACAAACCTGATCAACCGTTTCTACGATATTCAGAAAGGTACGATCACTTATGACGGACTGGATATCGGACGAATCAAAAAAGCAGATCTGCGCCGTTCCCTGGGCGTGGTACTTCAGGAGGTCAACCTGTTTACCGGAACTGTAATGGAGAATATCCGTTACGGTAAACTGGATGCAACGGACGAAGAATGTATCGCAGCAGCAAAACTGGCAAATGCAGACGGATTTATCCGGATGCTGCCAAACGGTTATGACACGGTACTTTCCGGTGATGGAAGTGGTTTATCCCAGGGACAGAGACAGCTGATCTCCATTGCCCGTGCGGCCGTTGCAGATCCGCCGGTTATGATTCTGGATGAAGCAACTTCTTCTATTGATACGAGAACAGAAGCTATCGTACAGCGTGGTATGGATGCACTGATGAAAGGGCGTACCGTATTCGTTATCGCCCACAGACTGTCTACCGTACAGAATTCGGATGTTATTATGGTTCTGGAGCAGGGACATATCATTGAGCGTGGCAGCCATGAGAAGCTGATTGAAGAAAAAGGAAAATATTATCAGCTGTATACCGGTGCGTTTGAACTGGAGTAAAGTGCTTGCTTTGCAAACGCGATACTTCTTGAACTTTGTTCAAGAAGGGAGCATGTTCAAATTAATATAAAATATGAAAATGTCGTCAGTCTTTTGGACTGGCGGCATTTTTTTTAATTTGATAGGAAATTACGATGAATTTCCTATCAAACAAAAGCACTTCGTGCAAACGATGCGCACTCGCACGAGAAGAGATTCTTGCTTTGCAAGCGTGCTCGGCGCGGGCAAGAAAGATGTGCTATTGACAATTTTAAACGCGTAAGTGTGTGATAGCACACTTTCTTGTTAAATATGCACACAAAATGTTAAAAACGGCGGTGAATTGATAAAAATGAGTGTTGACCGCCGCTTTAAAACATTTTATAATAATTAAAACGGCGGTGAATTGATAAAAATGAGTATTGACCGCCGCTTTTGGAGGTCATATATGATTGGCAGAAAGCAGGAAGTCAAAGAATTAAATCGATTATATAATCGAAATAAGGCAGAACTAGTTGCTATTTACGGGAGAAGACGAGTAGGAAAGACATACCTTGTAGATGAGACTTTTGAGGGAAAAATTACATTTCGTCATGCTGGTCTTTCTCCGGCAGATGAAAATTCAAAAGGTTTACTAAGATTACAATTGGATCATTTTTATAATTCGTTAAACGTTCAGGGAATGGAAAAATGTGAAAAACCTAAAAATTGGTTAGATGCTTTTGTGTTGTTGGAAAAATTTTTGCAAAATAGGGATGATGGAAGCAGACAGGTGATATTTCTTGATGAATTGCCGTGGCTGGATACACCAAAATCTGGATTTATACGAGCATTTGAAGCATTTTGGAATACTTGGGGATGTCATCGTAAAAATTTAATGGTAATTGTATGTGGGAGCGCAAATTCCTGGATACAAGATAAACTGTTAAATAATCATGGAGGGCTATATAATCGTGTTACTTATGAGATAAAATTATCACCTTTTAATTTAAAAGAATGTGAAGAATTGTATAAAAGTAATAATGTAAACATGTCTCGATATGATATTGCACAAAGTTATATGATATTTGGTGGGATACCATATTATATGGGTTACGTGAATCCGGAAATGAGTTTGGCGCAGAATGTAGACAAATTATTTTTTGGGAAAAATGCTGTTTTAAGAGATGAATATAATCGACTGTTTGCATCTGTGTTTGTAAATCCGGATATGGTTAAGAATATTGTACAATTATTATATACGCGAAATGCAGGATTCACCAGAAAAGAAATTGTTGAAAAACTTGAAATAACTGATGGTGGGAGATTATCCAGCAATCTAAATGCATTAATATCCAGTGATTTTATTATGAAGTATGTTCCGTTTGGGTATGGAAAGCGAGAAGAACACTATAAACTTGTGGATCCATTTTGTATTTTTTATTTGCATTTTATCTGGAAACAAAAGAAAATAAGTGAAAAATTTTGGCAGCAAAATACTACATCAGCACCTGTTTCTATATGGAGAGGTTTTGCATTTGAAAATGTATGCTTCAATCATATAGAACAGATTAAGCGGTCTCTTGGGATATCTGGAGTGATTACAGAGACAAGTGCATGGTCAAAAAAAGAAGATGATACGGAAGGAGCACAAATAGATTTGCTGATCTGCAGAAACGATAATGTTATCAATATGTGTGAAATAAAGTATTACAGTGGAGAGTTTAGAGTGACCAAAAGTTATTACGAAAAAATTTTAAGACGACAAGCAATATTGGCTGAAAGGATTTCACCTAAATTTGCAATCCACAGTACATTGATAACAACTTTCGGTCTGAATTATAATGAATATAGCAGTGCATTTTCAAATGTAATTGTTTTGGATGATTTGTTTGACAATGTTTAAATAAATTTAGATTTAGGCAATAGTAGAAAGGAAAGTAAAAATTATGAGATATCCGGAATTTTTAAAAAAGAATGGCTGTATCGGCTTTGTGGCACCATCCTTTGGCTGCAACATTGAGCCGTACAAGACAGCTTTTGGACACGCGTTGGATAAATTTGAAAAAATGGGTTACCGCACGGAACCGGGACCAAACTGTTACGAAGGATGCGGCATCGGTATCAGTAACACGCCGGAGAAGTGCGGACAGGAACTGATGGAGTATTACTGCAATGATACCAGCGATGTGCTGATTTCCTGCGGTGGTGGGGAACTGATGTGTGAGGATCTGCCCTATGTGGATTTTGAAAAGATCAGAATGGCAAAACCGAAATGGTATCTGGGATATTCGGACAATACGAACATGACATTTTTACTGACCACACTCTGTGATGTGGCATCTGTCTATGGACCGTGTGCGGCAGCATTTGGCATGGAGCCGTGGCATCCGGCGATTCAGGATGCATTTGACGTGCTGACCGGAGAAAAACTGACGATCAAAGGTTATGATCTGTATGAAAAAGAAGGATTAAAGGATGAGGAAAATCCATTACTACCTTATAATGTGACAGAGCCATGCATCCGTAAAAAAGTACCGGATACAGATATCAAAATGGAAGGACGTCTGATCGGCGGCTGTCTCGATGTACTGACACTGCTTCTTGGTACAAAATACGATAAAGTACAGGCGTTTACCGAGCGCTACAAAGAGGACGGAATCATCTGGTTTATCGAAGCCTGTGATCTGAATGTCATGGGAATCCGCCGTGCATTATGGCAGATGGAGCAGGCCGGATGGTTTGGCCATGTCAAAGGATTTCTGATCGGCCGTCCATATTGTAACGGAGAGGAATTCTTAGGGCTGGATCAGTATGAGGCTGTGACAGGAATTCTTGGAAAATATAATGTCCCGATCATTATGGATCTGGATATCGGACATATTCCACCGGCGATGCCGCTGATCTGTGGAAGCTATGCAAAGGTGACTTCTGTGGGGAATGATGTGGAAGTGGCGATGGAGTTAAAATAAGGCTGCGCCGAGCCATTCATAGCCCTTGCGGGCTATGAATGGAGGGCTGTCGCCCAACACGTCTAAAAAGAAAAGCAAGCCGGGGAGTGAATAAATTCCCTCCCGACTTGCTTTTCTTTTTATCCTGCTCGGCTTGTAGCTTAGCCAAAGTATCTCTTAAGCAGTCCTTCGAATGCTTTTCCGTGTCTTGCTTCGTCTCTTGCCATCTCATGAACGGTATCATGGATTGCATCTAAGTTTGCAGCTTTTGCACGTTTTGCAAGGTCAAATTTTCCTTCTGTTGCGCCGTGCTCAGCATCTACACGCATTTCAAGGTTTTTCTTTGTGCTGTCTGTTACAACTTCACCAAGTAATTCTGCGAATTTTGCAGCATGCTCAGCTTCTTCGTAAGCTGCTTTCTCCCAGTATAATCCGATTTCCGGATATCCTTCTCTGTGAGCAACTCTTGCCATTGCCAGATACATACCAACCTCAGAGCACTCGCCTTCGAAGTTTGCTCTTAAGTCTGCAAGGATATCTTCGCTAACGCCCTGTGCAACACCTACTACATGCTCAGCAGCCCATACTTTCTCGCCGGTCTGCTCTTTGAATTTCTCAGCAGGAGCTTTACAGATTGGACAGACTTCCGGAGCTTTCTCGCCTTCATAAACATAACCACATACTGTACATACAAATTTTTTCATAATAATTCATTTCCTTTCTTTTGAAATAAGTTTAAATATCATTTTTATTAAAATCAGTCGTTTTCGGCTGGTTTATTCATTTATTGTTGTTCTTTTTTCAGACATTCCGGGCAAATGCCATAGAATAAAATGGAATGTCCTTTGATCAATCCGTCAAATGTCTGGGCGGCGATCTCATCTACATGATCAATACTGTTCATTTGTAAATCTATCATGCTGCCGCATTCATCACACAGAAAATGGTTGTGAGGTTCCGGTCGGCCGTCGAAGCGGTCCGGACCGTTTCCGGTAGGTATTTTCTGAATATTACCTAATTCGGCAAGCAACGACAGATTGCGGTAAACAGTTGCCAGGCTGATCTTTGGATAGTCTTCCCGCAGATTCAGGTAAACGGTTTCTGCGGTGGGATGATCGTATCTGGTAGCCAGAAATTGTTCAATGGCATCTCGTTGTTTGCTGTGTTTTAACATCTATCTCCCTTTCGAAAATGATAATGATTATTGTTGTTGAAATTAATATAGCATGTGACATCCTGTTTGTCAACAGAATTATCAGAAATTTTCGAAAAAAATTGCAATGATTCAGTGCACCGGATAAGAATAAGCGGGCTATTTCTGAATAATTGAAAAAGAAGTTCATACATTATAGAAAGAGTGTGTTATATGAGGAGTGAACGTATGCCCGGATATCAGAGGTTTGTTACATACATGTTTCGGTACAAAGATGAGAAAAAGCAGGAGAATTGCGGATTTGCCAAAATAGAGATCAGGCAGGGCCACTGCCGGGTGCAGATTCAGATTACGGGAATGAAGGGGAGCGAAGCGGAAGTTTATTTCCTGTCTAAGGATGCGTATGTTCCGGTGGGCATTTATCTGGGAAAATTGCGGATTCAGGAGGGAATTGCCCGCCAGTTTTTCCTGTGCGATGCGGATCATGTCGGGGAGACGACACATTCCATGCAGGAAATGCGAGGTCTCTATATCTGTCAGCAGGAAGAACCGGGCAGATTCGTTGCCAGTCAGTGGGATGATGTCGGAACGGTGTGGCGGAATTTGAAATTGCAGAAAGGAACAGAGTCAGAAGCAGAAAATCGCGCGGAAGAAGATTCTGTGGAAAACGATGTGGAAAAAGAAGAAATGACGAATCAGATAGATCCGATCGGTGGACAGAAGGAAGCTGACACAGAGAAAGCGGATACAGAAGAAGAGGGACAAGGAGACTCTAGGGAACCTGTGCAGGAACAGAAAAATCAGTTAACCGGGGAACTTCATGCAACCCAGACGGCAGAGGAGATATCCATACCGGAAGAAAACCGAGATGCGTTATATCAGAAAAACCGACCGTTTCCGCGGACACAGGAGAAGAATCTCTGTCCGGCGGTCGGCGCCTGGGAAAAGCAGTGGGAATGTTTCTGTGCAGCACATCCGTTATGCTGTCCTTTTGATGAGGATGGGAATGTGTACGCCGTGAAGCTGCAGATGCAGGATTTTAAAATTTTGCCAAAGGAATATCAGTATCTGGCAAATAACAGCTTTCTGCTGCATGGTTATTTTAACTATAAAATGGTGCTGTTCGGATATATGGAGGCGGAGCAGCGGCAGTGGTTTCTTGGGGTTCCGGGCGTGTTTTCCAATCAGGAACAACTGATGGCAGGGATTTTCGGATTTCCGGAATTCCGGACAAAACAGATGACCCGGCAGAAAACGGGAGAGTTTGGCTACTGGTATCGATTTATCGAGATTTAGCAAAGAAAGTCAGACCACCTGTTTCTACTACGTAAAATAGTAAGAAGCAGGAAGTAGGAGTCTGTTTTTGACTGAGATAAAAAGATCCCCTGTTCTTACCCGGTACTGACAGAAGCAGAAGCTTTCATCTCAGTCTGAGTTGAGACTCCCACTTCTGCAAGTGGGAGTTCAATCTCCGACTGAGATAAACGCTCCGCGAGGATGTGCAGTGATTCTGAGAAGAATATGTCAGCTTTCGCTGACCAGAATCACGCACCAAGTCTCACGTGCGTTCGACTTGAATCAGACTGAGCAGAAACAGGGGATAGAAAATCATTGTGTTAAATTTGATGAATAATATACCTATGCCGGTATTTAGAAGGCACGTCTGATTTTTACGGTATGGTAACCGCTGATATTTAAGGAGCGGTAGGAAACACCGATGCCCGGCCAAGAATCATAGATGCATCCGTTTCCGGCATAAATAGCAATGTGGCACACGCTGCTTTTACCATTTTTGGCATAAAATACAAGATCGCCCGGTTGTAGATCGTAAGATGCAACTTCAATGCCGAGTCTGTTATCGGCAGCAAGGTTTGCGGATGTATATTCGTAGATGGCAAGGGCGTGATCTACAATGTTGGAAGCCGGGTTGATACCTGCCGCGTACAGACACTGGTAGATCAGACCGGAGCAATCTACATAGGTTCCCGGTGTTCCGGAACAGCCAACTTTGTATTTTGTGCCGGCAGATGCATATTCGGCAGCAGTCTGGAGCATCGCATTGATGCGGTATTCACGGGTGGCACCGTTGAATACTTTGATCGGTGTGCGGTAAGTGCCGAGGTTGTACCAGTCATATTCGGAGTAACCCATTGCTTTCCATGTGGTGATGTCTACAATTCCAGTGACACCAAGCCCGTGTGTACGCTGGAATGTCTTTACAGCAGATGCGGTGGAAGAAGTATAACGCTCGCTGCTGTTTCCACATACGGCCTGATTTACTTTGATAACTTTCAGTCCGATATTTGCGGTGGACAGGTTGTAACCGCCGTCCGGCAGAATGATGGATGTCTGTGGCAGGTAGAAGTTGCAGCCGATGACTCTGCCGTTGGAAACATTGTAAGTGCGGATGCCATCCACATAGTTTCCGGTAATAGAAAAATCAAGAAATCCGTTCTGGATATACCACCATCCGTTTTCATTTTCAGCAACGCCGGTAAAGCCAAAGTCAACTTTTCCGCCGTTCAGGTAGAACCATCCATGCTCGTTGGATGCAATGCTGTTAAAACTGAAATCAATCTGACCATTTTTCACACGCCACCAGCCATATTCATTTGGTGCAATTCCTGTGTAATCAAAATCTACTTTTCCGCCTGTGATCTTCCACCAGGTATCAAAGTAACACATCAGTCCATTATAGGAAAAATCAATCTGACCGTTACGGACATACCACCAGCCCACTTCATTGTTTGCAAGACCGGTAAAACCAAAATCTACTTTGCTGTCGCGGACGTACCACCATCCATATTCATTTTGAGCAAGACCGGTAGCATTGAAATACAGACCGCCGTTTTCGATATACCACCATCCGTACTCGTTTTCTGCGAGGCCGGTGTACTCGAAATCAATCCGTCCGCCGCGCAGATACCACCAACCATATTCACTGTCTACAAGACCGTTGCAGGAAAAATCAACTTTTCCGTCAACGATACGCCACCATCCGGCACCGTTTGGGGCAAGACCGGTGTAGTCTTTTTGAAATTTGCCGTCCACGATATAAAGCCAGCCTTCTTCTGTGTCATACAGACCGTTGCATGGCTCAGCCAGTTCGCCGTCTTTGTAAATGTTCCAGGTATCGGTATCTTCATCATAGCAGACCCCGTTTTTTACCGTGGTATCCGGTTTTTCCGGATTGGATGGCTCTGTCGGATCTGTTGGGTCTGTTGGGTCTGTCGGTTCAGAAGGATCCGTCGGATTTGTTGGGTCTGTCGGTTCGGAAGGATTCGTTGGATTTGTTGTATCGGTCGGGTCTTCAGACCTTATCTGAGTAGTTTGAACCGCCTGTTCCGGGAAAATAGTTGTATCAGTGGAATTTGCTGACATGGAAATACCGGTGCCAGTCTGTGCTGCTGACACCGGAGATGTAATTCCTGTTAAAGCAAGTCCGGCAGCCAAACATAATGCTGCAAGTTGCTGTTTTTTCATGAATGTTACTCTCCTTTGTGTATGATTAAACGATATGCTATTCATTTTATCACAAAATGCGGGCAACAGTAAATTATTAATGAAATTTAAGAAAGTATTCTAATAAGCTGTCTTAGGAAAATACGACCTGTCTGTTTACATAGTAGTACCAGTTTCCATCGTCAGTTGCCTGATTAGAAAGTTCGTTTGCTGCCGTCTGTCAGATCGGAAGAGGAGAAGAATCGAATGAACCCGTTTTATAGGTGGATCAGTAAAAAAGAAATAAGGCTTGCGGCATCACTTGAAGCAGTAGTTACTGGCGTTGTTATAGTTTTCACTGTGTAAATAGAGAAAAGGAAGAATCCTGTCAGGGGGAAGCGATTAAGTGAACGACGGAGTTTCACGAGTTTTGCGCGAGTGGGAGCGCCCTCTTTTTCAGGCGCGGGAGCAAGCGTGATAAAACCGACGTGAAACGATGGTAGTGAACGTCTAGCGACCCGACAGGATTCTTCCTTTTCGTATTAAATATAAAAAATTAAATTATGCCAAAATCAGTTCCGTCAGGCACATTAGAAAATGCAGCCATCATAGTGTTTCAGCATATTCTGATCCGGCCGTTCCAGAAGGCTTGTGCATACGAAATCTTTCATCGGCTCTACGAATGGGAAAGTATCGCGTGTTGCCCAGGATGGAATCGTCCATGCCGGTGGATTGTTGATAAATGCATTTGTCCATGCAGAGTTGTTCTCAAACCAGAGTTCGCAGACACGATCCCAGCGATGGAAGAAGATATTGTCCTCGCTGACATCTACGAATTCCGGAGTACCGTCGCCTTCCGGAAGCGGAATCGGAGAATACTGTTTGTCATATGCTTTGTGTGAAAAGAAACGAAGCAGTCCTGGCAATTTGCATGCCTCCGGTGCAAAATGATTTAAGAACCAGTCTTCGCCTTCTTCGCGGGAAACGCCCTTCGGATAGGACATCATGTATACAAAACGGATGAATGTTTTTCCGGCGTGATTCATTGTCTGACCAAAGAAATCCTCTGTCGGCTCAGCCGGAATATTTGCAATCGCAACTGTCATAGCGTTTTCTACCGGTTCTGGTGTCATACCAAGAAGTCCGCGCAGGCTTCTTCTGCCTTCTACGTCAAGTCCGAGATTCTCATGTACACGGTAATTGAAGAATCCCATGGTTTCCATGCCTTTTGCCGGCGGCATTACACGGTACATAACGTAACGTGTCAGCCATGGCTCCTGAGCCATTACTTCCGGACAATGATGGTGCACGAACCAGCGCTCCATTGCCGGAATGTTGTCGATGTCGTTAATGTGGTGGATGATCAGTGTTTTGTTCATTACTGCCATTAGAAATACCTCCATAAATGATATTTTTACTCTGCAAAAATCCAGTTATAACGGAAGACCAGCTCAAGTCGAACACATGTGGGACCGGGTGTGTGATTCGGCTCAGTGCAGACTTGACATATTCTTCATAGAAAATGGGAGTTTCTTGCAGAAGCTGTCTGTTTTTGATAAAATAATTGTAAACCTTGCCCTAAGGGCAGAGTCAAGGAAAAAGAAAATGTATACAAAAATTATGATGTAGAATTGTGGGAGTACGAAGTACGGAACAATTCGTATGGTATCTTTTTACCACAACATCAAATTATATAAAAATGTGGAGGCATACATGGATGGATATATGACGATCGGGGAAGTGGCGAAGGTAAAACAGATTTCCATAAAGGCCCTGCGTTATTATGAGAAAATCGGAATTCTGAAACCGGCCTATTGTGATCCGGATACGGGGTATCGCTATTATAAAAATGAGCAGATGCTGGCCATTGACATGATTAAATTTTTACAGATTCTGGATATCCCACTGAAAAACTGGAATCAGTATGTGGAACCGACAGGCGAGTTTGACCTGAAGGGCTTATTGCGGGATGGCCAGATCCGAGCCTATGAAAAAATCGGCGAATTGCAGAGCTGCCTGAAACGGCTGCAGCTGGCGGAACGGGGCATTCAGGATACGGAAAAATACCGGGATTGTGATGGATTTTACAGGAGAGAGATACCGGAACGGAATATTTTAAGAAGAGAAATCAAAGAAGGTCTGTCTTCTGTGGAATTTCACAAAAAGCTGAGTGAACTGTTTGAACTGGCACAGAAGCATCAGTTGTCAGCAAATTATCCGTCCGGAATGATGCTGGATGTGGAAGATGGGACGTTTACTTATTTTGTATATGTGGAAGTGTATGAAAACTGCGAGGAACTGCCGGAATATAAGTGCATACCCGCAGGAACTTATGATTGTCTGCGTTGTCCGCCGAAAAGTATTATGAGGGCGGCAGAATTGTATCCGGAGTATTTTGCGAAACATGCGAAGTTTACGGTTGTGGAATCAGACTGTATCACATCGCCGGTTTATTTTCAGGAATATCCGGTAGAGTTGCAATTGACTAACTTGCATTAAAACAAGTACAATATGTCTACTGAGTTGAAAAATGCAGACGGAGTGATTTTATCTATCTGAATGCGAAATAACATGTTAACATTGTAGTTAAAGTATAATAAGTATAATGAAGAAAACTCTGACGGCAAGGAAGATCCGAGCGGGAATAGTTGGTTAATACAGGTAAAATTATAAAATATAACGTTTTTGCTGAATGGCAGGTTGATGATACCTGTTATAAGGTGATATTTGTTTTTGCAGAAACATATATTTTTTATTCAGGTTAGTCGTTCTGATCAGATAGAAGTAAGACCTGATAGGATTGGATTTACAGAACCATTTTTCCGACGGATTGCCGGAAAAATGGTTTTTTTAGGTTCAGGAGGAGATTATGTTAAAGGTAGCGATTTACGGAAAGGGCGGCATCGGAAAGTCTACAGTGACTTCTAATCTGGCAGCCGCTTTTGCAAATATGGGAAAACGTGTCATTCAGATCGGCTGTGATCCGAAAGCGGATTCCACCATTAATTTACTGGGAGGAGAACCGCTTCGTCCGGTGATGAATTTTATGAGGGAAGAGGACGAGGAGCCGGATGAGCTGGCGCAGATTTCAAAGGAAGGCTACGGCGGGATCCTCTGTATCGAGACCGGTGGACCGACACCGGGACTTGGCTGTGCAGGCCGCGGTATCATTGCGACATTCCAGCTTCTGGAAGACATGGATCTGTTTGCGCATTACAAGCCGGATGTGGTGTTGTATGATGTGCTGGGTGACGTGGTCTGTGGCGGTTTTGCAGCACCGATCCGAGAGGGGTATGCAGAGAAAGTTCTGATCGTTACGTCCGGAGAAAAGATGGCGCTGTATGCGGCAAACAATATTTCCAGTGCGGTGCGCAATTTTGAAGACCGCAGTTATGCCCGGGTGTTTGGCATCGTACTGAATCATCGGAATGTGGAGAATGAGATGGAAAAAGTGCAGGCATTTTCTGAAAAAATCGGTGTGCCGATTGTGGGCGAAGTGCCGCGAAGCGATGAAATTATCCGCTGGGAAGATCAGGGAAAAACAGTGATCGAAGGAAATCCGGATTCTGAAATCAGCAAATGTTTCTTTGATCTGGCGGAATTATTACTAAAAGAAGAGGAAAATGCATAAGGCAGCAAGTATTCTGACTTATGGAAAGAAGAGGAAAATATATGAGACAGGAAGCATATTTTTGTACGATAGAAGAACTGAACAGCCTTGGAAAAGAGAATATTCCGCAGCAGCTCATTTCTCATACGCATCTGATCTACAGTTCCCCGGCAACGCTGGCATTCAACTCCCCGGGAGCGGAAGGATTTGGCGTTAAACGTGCAGGTCTGGCGGTTCCGGGTTCTATTATGCTGATCGTGGCTCCGGGATGCTGCGGCCGAAATACATCGGTTCTGAGTTCTATGCGAGCGTACCATGACCGTTTTTATTATCTGCTGATGGATGAGACGGATATCGTAACCGGCCGTCATTTGAAAAAAATCCCAAAGGCGGTAGCGGAGATCTGTGAGGGACTGGAGAAAAAACCATCCGTTGTGATGATCTGTATCACCTGTGTGGATGCACTGCTGGGAACGGATATGGAGCGTGTCTGCCGTAAGGCGGAGGAAGTTGCAGGACTTCCGGTAAAACCATGTTATATGTATGCATTAACGAGAGAGGGACGCAAGCCGCCGATGGTGCATGTGCGACAGTCGATTTATTCTTTGCTGGAGCCAAAGAAGAAAAAAGGAAATGTGGTGAATTTATTAGGATATTTTTCCCCATTGGTGGATGACTGTGAATTATATGATCTGCTTCATGATGCCGGTGTGAAAACGATCCATGAAATATCAAGATGTAAGGATTATGCGGAATATCAGACCATGTCTGAGGCAAATTTTAATCTGGTGCTTCATCCGGAGGCAAGGTTTGCGGCAGAGGACTTTCACGACAGACTGAAAATCCCGTACATCGAACTGCGCAGACTGTATCAGATTGATAAGATTGCCAGTCAGTATCGTGCTTTTGGTGCAGCTCTGGGAGTAACGTTTGATGACGAAAAACCACGGAGAGCAGCGGAAAATGCGGTCGTAAAATTTAAGGAAAAACATCCGGAGGCATCCTTTGCCGTGGGTGAGTGGATGAACGGAGATCCGTTTGAACTGGCACTCGCATTGGTGCGTTACGGTTTCCGGGTGCCGGAGATATATGGTACGTTATCCGGTGAAAATTTTATCTATGTGAAACAACTGGCAGCATTGAGTCCGGAGACGAAAGTGTTTTCCAATCTGGAACCGACGATGCTGTATTACGACGGAACAGATTCCGGGGTAACTCTGACCATCGGAAAAGATGCCGGTTATTATCATAAAAACTGTCCAAACGTGCTCTGGAACGGGGAACGGCAGCCGTACGGCTACGCCGGCGTGCGCAGACTGTTTGAGGCACTGGCGGAGGTATAGGGCAATGAGAGGACTGAGAAAATATCTGACACCATTTGCACCGGATCAGTCCGGCGCAGTATCTGTATTATATGAATTTGGCGGGATCATCGTCATCTGTGATGCCGGTGGCTGTACCGGAAACATCTGTGGATTTGATGAGCCGCGCTGGTTTGAGAGTAAAAGTGCACTGTTCAGTGCGGGTCTTCGCGATATGGATGCGATCCTTGGACGGGATGACCGTCTGGTGGCAAAACTTGCAGATGCAGTGACAAAACTGGATGCAAAGTTTGCAGCGATCATCGGAACACCGGTTCCGGCCGTTATCGGGACGGATTATCATGCCTTAAAGCGTATGACGGAGAAAAAAGTGGATCTGCCGATTCTGACGGTGGACACCGATGGCATGGAATTATATGACAAAGGCGAAGAAAAAGCATGGCAGGAGCTGTTCCGGGTGTTTGCCGGTGAAAAAGAAGATGTGATTCCGGGAAATATCGGAATTTTGGGCATGACACCGCAGGATATCAGTGATCTGCGCGCGGCTGACCGTATCCGGGAGCATTTTGCAGCAGAAGGGAAAACTGCTATTTGCTATGGTATGGGAAATGGATTGGACGATGTGAAATCTGTTTCCAATGTGGAAAAACACATCGTGGTGGCACCGGCGGCACTGGAAGCGGCGAAATATCTGGAGCGGACTTACGGAACTCCGTATGAGATCGGTTATCCGCTGGTGGACGAACTGGTTTCTGATCTGGATTACAACGGTAAAAAAGTGCTGGTTGTACAGCAGCAGGTGATGGGAACCGCCATCCGGGAAGAAATTTTGAAACAGGCGCCGGATGCACAAGTGACGGTGGCAAGCTGGTTTATGATGAAACCGGAGCTGAGACAGGAGGGCGATCTGCATTTACGGGATGAGGATGATTATGTCGAACTGGTGGAAAAGGGCGGTTTTGACGTGATCTATGCGGATCACTGCATGGAGCGGATGACACCGAAGTTTGCGGGAATCTTTGTAGATACGGTGCATTTTGCAGTGTCAGGGCGTCTGGCGTAACAAAATGCTGTGTATCAGGGATATGTGAGAAAAGCAAATTAGGAGAAGAAGAGAGATATGAGCGAGATTACGAAGCGGATCCGGGTGTATGGTATCGTTCAGGGCGTTGGTTTCCGCCCGACGGTGAGCCGCCATGCCACAGCAAACGGGATTCGTGGAAATGTCTGTAATAAAGGGCCGTATGTGGAGATTTATGCACAGGGAGCAGTAGAGCAGGTGGATGGTTTCTTGAAAGATCTGGAGGAACATCCACCGAAACGTGCGGCGATTTTAAAAATAAATACGGAAGAGGTTCCGGCAGAGGAGGTACCGCAGTTTTCGGATTTTGACATTATAGAAAGCGAAAAAACAAAGGGGGAGATCTTTGTTTCGCCGGATATTGCGATCTGTGATGAGTGTAAAGAGGAACTGTATGATCCGAAGAACCGGCGGTATCTGCATCCGTTTATCAACTGTACCTGCTGCGGTCCCCGGCTGACCATACTGGATGCGCTGCCCTATGACCGGGAGCGCACCAGCATGAAAGAATTTCCTATGTGTCCGGATTGTGCGAAAGAATATTATGATCCGGAGACGCGGCGGTATGATGCACAGCCGGTGTGCTGCAACGATTGCGGACCGGAAGTGTATCTGATCGGCAGAAGCGAACGGGGCAGGGATGCCATCACTTATACACGGCAGGTGATCCACGACGGCGGAATTGTGGCGATCAAAGGAATCGGCGGTTTTCATTTGTGCTGTGATGCGACAAACGAAGAAGCAGTCAGCCGTCTGCGCACATTAAAATGCCGTCCGGCGAAACCTTTTGCAATCATGGCAAAGGATGAAACGGTGGTAAAACGGGAATGCATCGTGACACCGGAGCAGGAAGTGATCCTGACCGGGCATCAGAAACCAATTTTACTATTGGACAGACGATCAAAGGAACATAGAAAAGAAAGCCAACCACAGTCGGAAAATATATCTGAAACACGGCTGGCACCTTCTGTGGCACCTGGAAATCCAAAAGTCGGTGTGATGCTTCCGTATGCACCGGTGCAGCTGCTGATTTTTCAGTATGATGATGGGATCGAAATGCCGGATCTGCTGGTAATGACAAGCGGAAATACATCAGGAGCACCAATCTGCCGTGATGATGAGGAAGCGGTTGCCGAATTGTCTCATTTATGTGATGCTATTTTATCACATGATCGGAAAATCCGGATCCGTGCAGACGACACGGTCATGGATTTTTATAAAAATGAGCCGTATATGATCCGGCGTTCCAGAGGTTATGCACCACTGCCTTTTATGACATCTGCGGACTGGAAAGGGCAGGTGCTTGCTGTGGGCGGTGAATTGAAAAATACATTCTGCATCGGCGTGGACAGCCGGTTTTATCCGTCTCCATATGTGGGGGATCTGGAAGATCTTCGGACAGTAAAAGCTTTGCAGGAGACAATTCATCGGTTCCGGACGTTACTGGAAGTGGAACCGCAGGTGGTGGTCTGTGATCTGCATCCGAAATATAATTCCACGGTTGTCGCGGAAAGCCTGGGTTATCCGATGCTTCAGGTGCAGCATCATTATGCACATGTTTTATCCTGTATGACAGAAAATGACTGTCAGGAACCGGTGATTGGTGTTTCCTTTGACGGAACCGGATACGGTACGGACGGTACGATCTGGGGCGGAGAGATTCTGCTGGCGGATTATCAGGATTTTACAAGATTTGGCAGCATTACCCCATTTTTACAGATCGGCGGAGACGCCTCTGCAAAAGAGGGATGGCGTATTGCCGTATCCATGATCTACGGATATACCAAAGACCGGGAAAAAGCGTGGGAGATCATTGAGAAACTGGGACTATGCAGTGAAAAGGAAAGCAAGGTGCAGTTTACAATGGCAGACCGTAAGATCAATGCAGTGATGTCTACCAGTGCAGGCCGGCTTTTCGATGCAGTCAGTGCGATTCTCGGAATCCGGCGGCAGTCGAGTTTTGAAGGTGAGGCATCCACAGCACTGCAGTTTGCGGCAGAAACATTTGAACGCAGGTTGCAAAGCGACTGCATTCATGAGCAGGCAGCGGAAGCGGATTTCGAATGTATGCTTTACCGGAAGCAGACAACGGAGAATTTATCTGTATCGGATGTATCGTGTATTTTGAATACAGAGGCACTGGTTCAGCAGATTGTGACAGCAAAACTGCAAGGCACTGACAGCGGAGCATTGGCTTATCTGTTTCACCGGACGCTGGCGGAACAGATCGTGGCAGCCTGCAAGGCGGCACGTGAGCATTCAGGCAGAGCGAAAGTGGCTTTGAGTGGCGGTGTATTTCAGAACCGATTACTTCTGCGTCTGACAGAAGAAGGTCTGGAGCAGGAAGGTTTTGAAGTGCTGCGGCATCATATGATTCCGCCAAACGACGGTGGAATTGCCATTGGACAGGCGGCTTATGGATTGTATTATTTACAGAATGTGAAAAAAGAGATTTAACATTTGACATAAATTAAGCGAAATGATAGTATAAATTTGAAAGAAAAAGGTGCTACCGATAGACGGTTAGTCACAAAATATACTATTACAAAAAGTAATCGCTTAGTTTTGCAGACTGTGGGCGGTTACTTTTTTGTTTGATTTATATATGCAATCAATATCATTACGATAATATTTAATATCATCATAATAAGGGAAAGCAGTTCGAAATCACTCATAAAGAAAACCCTCTTTCATTAAATTTCCTGATAACAGGATTTCTATGTAATCAGAGAGTTCAGTCCCTCTGTTGAAGGACTAACCGCCTACCGTTTAAGGTAGCACCCAAAGATATTATAACAAACGTGTGTTCTGCACGCAATAACAAATAACTGCATTTTCAGGAGGGAAAAGAAATGTGTGTAGGTTTATCAGCAAAGGTAGTAAAAATCAGTAACGGCACAGCTGTCATTGATGCAGGCGGAGCAAAAAGAGAAGTTTCTTCCCAGCTTCTGGAAGATCTGGAGCCGGGAGATTACGTCATGGTTCATGCCGGTGTGGCAATTGCAAAGATTACCGATGAAGATGACAGCGAGACAGATCAGCTTATGGAGGAATTTTTGTAATGGGAGAGACAAACGGCGATAATAAAAAGAAAACGGCCCGGGAAATCATTGAGAACTATAACGGTCCGAAGGTGCGGATCATGGAAGTGTGCGGTACGCATACCCATGAGATTTTTCGTCTGGGAATCCGCAAATTGCTGCCGGAACAGGTGGAGTTGATCTCCGGTCCGGGATGTCCGGTCTGCGTGACGCCGGTCAGCTTTATCGATGAAGCGATTTATCTGGCATTGGAAAAAGGAGTGACGATCTGTACGTTTGGTGATCTGGTGCGCGTGCCGGGTACAAAGATGAGCCTTGCGGGAGCCAGAGAACAGGGAGGAAAGATCCACATTGTTTATTCTCCGGCAGATGCTGAAAAATATGCGAAAGAACATCCAAAGGAGCAGGTAACCTTTCTGTCGGTGGGATTTGAGACAACGACACCGGCCGGTTGTCTGTCCGTAAAATCGGCAAAAGAGGACGGCCTGGATAATTATTCCCTGCTGGTTGCGAACAAAACCATGCCGCAGGCTTATGAGGCATTAAAGGGCAGTGCGGATGTGTTTTTGTATCCGGGCCATGTCAACGCCATCACCGGAACACGTTTGTGCGAGGCACTGACCGAGGAAGGTGTCAGCGGTGTTGTGGCAGGATTTACCGCAAAAGAACTGATGACAGCGCTGGCAGTTTCCCTGGTGAAGTTTCAGGAGGGCAAACCATTTTTTGTAAACTGTTATCCACGTGTGGTGACACAGGACGGAAGCAGAGAAGCACAGGTGCTGGTGGATGAAATGATGGAAGCCTGCGATTCTGAATGGCGCGGTCTGGGCGTGATTCCGGCATCCGGCATGAAATTGAGACCGGAGTGGCAGGAGTTTGATGCCCGCATCAAATATCAGATGCCAAAGATGGAAGGCAGACCAAATCCGGCCTGTCGCTGCGGAGATGTGCTTCAGGGAAAATGCAAACCGTCCGACTGCAAAGTGTTCGGCAAAGGCTGTACACCGCAGCATCCAATTGGGGCATGCATGGTATCCGGGGAGGGAGCCTGCTCCGCATACTATCAGTATTCATGAATCGTTACCATAAATTTAAATGAAACAGAAAGAAGGAAAACATAATGGAAAATAAAACAGTCACAATGGCACATGGTGCCGGAGGAAAACAGACATCCGAATTAATTGATCAGGTGTTTAAGGCACATTTTGCAAATTCCGATCTGACAGCAGATGATGCGGCAGTGCTGGTTCCGCCGGCAGGAAGAATGGCTGTATCTACCGATGGATTTATCGTATCGCCAGCATTTTTCCCGGGTGGAAATATCGGAAAACTGTCTATCTGCGGTACGGTCAATGACCTTGCATGCATGGGAGCAAAACCATTGTACCTGACCTGCGCCTTTGTCATCGAAGAAGGATTTCCGATGGAAAAACTGGAAGAAATTGCCGCTGCAATGGAAAAAACGGCAAAAGAAGCCGGTGTACATATCGTGTCCGGTGATACAAAAGTAGCCGGAAAAGGTCAGGTAGACGGAGTATTTATCACCACCACCGGAATGGGTGAGATTCAGGAAGGGGTCACTGTCGGCGGTGAACTGGCAAAACCGGGAGATGCCATTATCGTGACCGGTGATATCGGCCGCCACGGCTGCACGATCCTTCTGGAAAGAGAAGATTTCGGTATTGATGCAAATGTAACCAGTGACTGTGCACCATTATGGGGAACCGTAAAAGCAGTCATGGACACGACATACAATCTGCATGTGATCCGTGACGCCACAAGAGGCGGTGTCGGAACGGTTTTATATGAGATCGCCGGACAGAGTAATGTAGGTATCCGTCTGAATGCAGCAGCCGTTCCGGTGCAGCCGGAAGTAAAAGGCGTCTGCGGTATGCTGGGACTGGAGCCGCTGTACCTTGCCTGTGAGGGCCGACTGGTCATTATGGCACCGAAGGAAGAGGCAGATGCTATCGTGGAAACACTGCATAAATGTCCGTATTCCGCAGATGCAGCCATCATTGGTGAAGTCATTGCAGAAGAACCGGGCAGAGTCGTAATGGAAACAGAGATCGGTACGCAGGCATTGCTCCCGCAGCCAGGTGGTGAACTGCTCCCGCGTATTTGCTAGAAAAGGAGGAGACCGGACATGGATACCAGAGTGGCGGTTATTTCAATTATTGTGGAACAGGAAGACGCTATCGAAGAACTGAATACCCTGCTTCACGAGGCACGACAGTACATTGTCGGCAGGATGGGCATCCCGTATCGACCGAAGGGAATCAGCATTATCAGTATTGCCATTGATGCACCGCAGGATGTCATCAGTGCACTTTCCGGAAAAATTGGGCGTTTAAAAGGCGTATCTGCAAAAACGGCATACTCGAATGTTATTACTCCGGCAGAGGGAGGAACAAAATAGTGATCAAGATAGCAGTTTACGGAAAAGGTGGAATCGGAAAATCCACCACGGTTTCCAATGTGGCAGTGGCTCTGGCAGAGATGGGTCTGACGGTGATGCAGATCGGCTGTGATCCGAAAGCAGATTCCACCATACAGCTGCGTCACGGAGAGGCGGTTCCTACCGTGCTGAGTTTATATAATGAAAAAAAACAGGCGCTGCGGCTGGATGATATGATCCGTATCGGTTACCACCATGTCATCTGTGTGGAGGCCGGCGGACCGACACCGGGGCTTGGCTGTGCCGGCCGTGGTATTATCACAGCACTGGAAAAACTGAAGGAAACCGGCGCATATGAAGTATATAAGCCGGATGTGATTCTGTATGATGTTCTTGGAGACGTAGTCTGCGGTGGATTTTCCATGCCGATGCGAAACGGCTATGCGGACAAAGTATTTATCATCACTTCCGGAGAAAACATGGCGATCCATGCAGCGGCAAACATTGCCATGGCAGTGGAAAATTTTAAAAACCGTGGTTATGCGGAACTTGGCGGCATCATTTTAAACCGCAGGGATGTTCCGCGGGAAGCGGAAAAAGTTGCGGAACTGGCAGATGATTTTCATACCGCTGTCATTGGTACATTATCCCACAGTGAACAGGTGGCGCTGGCAGAAGAACAGGGTATGACATTGATGGAATGTTATCCGGACAGTGCTATGGCAGGGGAATACCGTGCCCTTGCGAAACAGATGTATACGACATGTGGTGGCATTTTGCCGGAAAATGCAAAGTCTGATATGACGAAGAAGAAAGATACTGCAGAAGTACAGAGTGGGTATGAAAAAAACGAAGCGGTGTCACAGAAAAATCAGAGCGAAAACACAGTCGATACGGTTGTGCAGGAGGAAAACTAGATGTTGCAGCGTGTAGGTGAAACAGTAGATCCACAAGATGCAGTGGTAAAAATAAAAAATGCATCTTTTCCGGCACCTTTTGCATCCGAGCTGGAATATAATTCTCCGGTGCATGGCAACTGGAATATCGTGCATACGGGAATGTTGGTTCCGGAGGCAATTCAGATCTATGTCTGTGCGGATAATTGTATGCGCGGCGTTGTACTGACAGCAGCGGAGATGAATGCGGCAGATCGTTTTTCTTTTGTCATTGTGGAGGAACAGCATGTTTTAAATGGCAATTTGGAGGACATCACCATTGAAGGTGTGACAGATATACTGAATAAGCGCAGCGACCATCCGAAAGCGGTATTGCTGTTTACCGTGTGTCTGCATCATTTTGTGGGAAGTAATCTGAATTATATTTATGAAGAGCTGGAACATCGTTTCCCGGATATCTGTTTTATACGCTGCTATATGGATCCGATTATGCAAAAACATGGTCTGACGCCGGATCAGAAGTTGCGGAAAGCCATGTATGATCCGTTGTCGGAGTGTGAGCCGGATGCGAAAACGGTGTCGATATTCGGCAGTGACTTTGCATTAGATGAGAGCAGCGATATCAAACGGTTATTGAAACGATATCACTATACGGTGCGGGAGCTTCCCACCTGTGAGAACTGGCAGGATCTGTTGGCTATGAGTCGGGGACGGCTGTTTCTCGATATTTATCCGGCCGGAAAATACGGGATGGAGACGCAGGCGCGGCGGTTAGGCCGGGAGCATCTGTATCTGCCGGGCAGTTTTGATTATGATGAGATTGAGCAGCAGATGCGGCAGCTGACAACTGCTCTAGGACTTCCGGAATTAAGCAGAGAAACACTGGATGCGGAACGGTCTGCCTGCGAAGCAGCTTTGGCAAAGGCAAAGAAACTGATTGGAGATATGCCGGTCACATTGGACTATCTGTATCATCCGAGACCATTAGGGCTGGCAAAAATACTTTTGATGCATGGATTTAAAGTAAAAGCAGTGTATCTTGACGGTATCAGCCCGGAGGAAAAGGAAACATTTGACTGGCTGCGGGAGCATGCACCGGAACTGGAACTGATCGCAACGATCCAGGTGAAAATGCGGGTGTTGCCAAGGGGTGGTGAAGAGGAAGTGCTTGCCATCGGACAAAAGGCAGCCTATTTTTGCCGCAGCCGCCATTTTGTTAATCTGGTGCAGGGGGAAGGCCTGTACGGATTTGACGGAATCCGCAGAACTGCGGAACTGATGATGGATGCATACCGGGAAGAAAAAGATACTGAAAAACTTGTGATACAAAAGGGATGGGGGTGTGAGTGCTGCCTATGAGACAATCCTATCGAATCATACCGATTTATACGGCAGATGTGTCCGGAGTCTGCTCTGCATTGTACGAGCTGGGCGGAATGACCGTCATGCATGATCCTTCCGGTTGCAATTCTACTTACAATACTCACGACGAGATCCGCTGGTACGATCAGGACAGTCTGATCTTTATTTCCGGTCTGACAGAGATTGATGCAATCATGGGAAATGACCGCAAATTTATTGATGATATTGAACATGCAGCCCGGGAACTGCGGCCGAAATTTATTGCTCTGGCGGGTTCTCCGATTCCTTTTATGAATGGAACAGATTTTCCAGCGATCGCCCGGGTCATTGAGGCAGAAACCGGAATCCCGACATTTTCCGTGCCTACCAATGGCATGCATGATTATGTGTATGGTGCGGGCATCGCATTGGAGAAAATTGCGGAACGGTTTGCCGGAAAAACAGAGATAGAGAATGATACGCAGAAGCAAACATCTGCAAATAAAAGTGCTGAAACAGAAACGACAGATGATAGCAGGTTTCCGGATTCGGTGGTGAACGTGAATCCAAAGAAAAAGGAAAAGCGATCTGGCCGCAGTGTAAATCTGCTGGGTGTGACGCCGTTAGACTTTGGCCCGCAGAAAAACGTGGAAATTATGAAAGAAAATCTGTATAACTATGGTTGGAATGTTCTTTCTGCCTGGGCGATGGGAGATACGTTGGAAACGCTGCAGCAGGCAGGAACGGCGGATGTCAATCTGGTGGTATCGGCAGTGGGGCTGCGGGCAGCAAAGGTGCTTCAGGAAAAATTCGGAACGCCGTATGTGATTGGAACACCGAATGAATGGCTGGCAGAGACTATTTCAGAAGCACTGGAAGAGGCGGCAGAACAACAAACGGAGCAATTATCAGATGTGAAATTCACGGGCACAGCATCCGGGACACAGGTAATACAAAAATGCGGCAGCACAGAGAATACGAAGCTGGAATCCGGAAAATCTGATCGGAAAATGGTATATCTGCAGAATCGCATGCAGAAAGAAGCGGAAATTACCCTGATCGGGGAACCTGTAACTATGGGATCTCTGGCAGCAGGTATTGAGAAAAAATACGGACATTCTGTACGCGTGTTTTGCCCATTGAAAGAATGTGAAAATCTGGTCGGAGAGAAAGATGCTATTGTACTCGGAGAGGAAGCGATGGAGGAAGCTCTGAGAGATGCAAAAATCATTGTGGCAGATCCGTTGTACAAGCCCATCTGTCCGGCAAAATGTACGTTTTATGAATTGCCCCATGTGGCATTTTCCGGCAGACTATGGTTTGGCGCTGACTGAAACAAAGGGTAGCGTGCAGTGGTTCTGAAGAGAATATGTCCGCTTTACAAAATATCAACTGGTAAAGGATATAACAGTAATGACGACAGATGAAAAATATATGAAACAAGCGATAAAACAGGCAAAAAAAGCATATGCCATCGATGAAGTCCCCATCGGCTGTATCATTGTGCGGGACGAGGATGGCAAGGTGATTGCCCGTGGATATAACCGCCGGAATACGGATAAAAATACACTGTCCCATGCGGAGCTGAATGCAATTCGCAAGGCAAGCAAAAAACTGGGTGACTGGCGGCTGGAAGGCTGCACGATGTATGTGACGCTGGAACCTTGTCAGATGTGCGCCGGTGCCCTGGTGCAGTCACGGATCGACCGCGTGGTGATCGGGAGCATGAACCCGAAAGCCGGCTGTGCCGGATCGGTATTGAATCTGCTTCAGATCGCAGGATTTAACCATCAGGTGAAGATCGTGCAGGGCGTCTGCCAGGAAGAATGTTCCGTGATGCTGAGTGATTTTTTTAAAGAGTTGCGGGAAAAGAAAAAGCGGAAGAAACATGCACCGGAGCAGGTTGGAGAGAAATGAGCGAAAATTTATTGACAGTTACCGAGATTCAATGATATACTTAAAACTCGAGCAGCCGGGGTGGTAGCGGTACCTTGTACCATCAATCCGCTAGAGTTGGGGTGATATCCCGCAGAGGGTTGTTAATTGTAGAGCTGCCTCTTATAAGCGGCGTAGATTTTTGGGTCTCACGCAACAGGAACTTACGAACCGGGTCAGGTCAGGAATGGAGCAGCCCTAAGTAGGATCTCTTGTGTGCCGTGAGGGTGCCTGGGATGAGTTGGCTGTAGGAGTAACGTCTGGGATTGCAATTCGAAGCGGGATGCTCGTAAAAAAAGATTGCATTTACAAAAAGTCTGTGCTATCATATGTGCAGAAAAAGCAAAGAAATCTTCAGGGCAGGGTGATCTGAACAGAATGAACTTCGAGTCAGAGAGTCCCGACCGGCGGTAAAGCCCGCGAGCGTGAAAGCGTTGATTTGGTGATTCTGATCAGCAGAAGATTCCAAAGCCGACAGTATAGTCTGGATGAAAGAAGAACAAGCGAAAATAAAAGTTAAACAGAATCAGAAAATGATGTTTGGCAGAGAAACTTAACCAGTTCAATGGAAAACAGATTTTGAGATTCCTTTAATAAAAGATTTTCACTCCCTGAGATTTATGTCTCAGGGATTTTCTTTTACCATAAATTTTTGATCCGAAAGAATTTATCGAAGCCGGGATGTTAATGTTATATAAAGCTAACATAAGCATCAGGCAAAGAAAAGCAAAAAATTCAGGAAGCGCAAAGATTTATGGAAGAGGAAAATCCCTGGAAGCTTGGAGGGAGTGATTTTTTTATGCAAAAAAAAGAAGAATATATGAGACGGGCGCTGGAGCTGGCGCGAAAAGGGGAAGGCCATACATCACCAAATCCTATGGTCGGCTGTGTAGTAGTCAAAGACGGACGGATCATCAGTGAGGGGTATCATGAGAAATACGGAGAGTTCCATGCGGAGCGCAATGCACTGACCCGCTGCACGGAAGATACTGCCGGTGCGGATCTGTATGTAACTTTGGAGCCGTGCTGCCATCAGGGCAAGACACCACCGTGTACGGATATCATCATTGAGAAAAAAATCGCCAGAGTATTTGTGGGAAGCATGGATTCCAATCCACTGGTGGCAGGAAAAGGTGTACAGATCCTGCGGGATCATGGCATTTATGTAGAGACCGGGATCCTGGACGCAGAATGCCGGAAGTTAAATGAAGTATTTTATCATTACATTGCGACAAAGACCCCTTTCGTGGTGATGAAATATGCCATGACACTGGATGGAAAAATCGCCTGTGCCACCGGAGACTCTAAATGGGTTACCGGGGAAATTGCCAGAACGCAGGTACATCGGATGCGGGGACGTTACCGTGGCATCATGGTAGGAATCGGAACGGTGCTGGCGGATGATCCAATGTTGAACTGTCGTGTGGAAGGCGGTGTGGATCCGGTGCGGATCATTTGTGATTCGAACCTGCACATTCCGACAGAAAGCCAGATTGTAAAAACTGCATCAGATATTGAGACGATAGTAGCCTGCAGTCAGGAAGCCTTGGAATCGGAACGAAAGCAGGAAAAAATCAGAAGATTAAAAGAAGCCGGGATTCAGATCATTGGAACGGAAGGTGCACACGGAGTCAATCTGGTGGAATTGATGAAGAAGCTTGGCGGGCAGAACATTGACAGCATTCTGCTGGAGGGCGGCGGAACCCTGAATGCTTCTGCACTGGAAGATGGTATTGTGAATAAAGTATATGCCTATATCGCCGGAAAGCTGATCGGCGGTATGGATGCCCGTTCTCCGGTGGAAGGAATGGGAATTGACCGGATGGCAGATGCGATCACATTGCAAAATGTGGAGATTGAGAAGCTGGGCGATGACTTCTGCATCGTGGGATATGTGAAATAATAAAAAGGCAGAGATAAAGTGAAAAGAAGGAATGAAACATGTTTACAGGATTGATTGAAGAGGTAGGAACCATTCAGAGTGTACGGCATGGTGCCCGGTCCTGTGTGCTGACGATCGGATGCAGGACGGTGTTGGAAGGCAGCCAGATCGGAGACAGTATCGCAGTGAACGGTGTGTGTCTGACGGTGACAAGTATGGGTGGCAGTTACTATACCGCAGATGTTATGGCAGAGACGATGAACCGCAGTTCTCTGGGACAGTTAAGCACCGGGGCGAAGGTTAATCTGGAACGGGCGATGCCTGCAAATGGCAGATTTGGGGGACATATCGTATCAGGTCATATCGATGGGACAGGAACCGTTCAGAGCATTGAACCGGATGATAATGCCGTGTGGTATACCATTGCGGCGAAAGCGGATTTACTGCGTTATATTGTGGAAAAAGGTTCTATCACCATTGATGGCATCAGCCTGACGGTGGCTTATGTAGATGATCATTGTTTTAAAGTGTCCATCATCCCGCATACACAGCAGGTGACGGCGCTGCATGACCGGAAGGTGGGAGATATCGTGAATCTGGAATGCGATATCATTGGAAAATATGTAGAAAAACTGATGCGTCCGGCGCCAGCGGCAGAAGAGCAGGAAACAAAAAAAGAAAGTGGAATAACCGAAGACTTTTTAAAAAAATATGGATTTTAAGTTCACTCGTCACATACATTCAGATCATGATCACGCTTGCATGAGGAGTTATCTAAATGCATAGTGAGGAATGGCGCGTGTGAACCGTACAGGAAAATTTTTGGAGGATAAAAAAATGGCAAAGAAAATCGGAACAGTAGAAGAAGCATTACAGGATTTGAGAGATGGGAAAGTAATTCTGGTCATTGATGATCCGGACAGAGAGAATGAAGGAGATCTGATCTGTGCAGCTGAATTTGCAACACAGGAAAATGTAAACTTTATGGCATGTGAAGCGAAGGGGTTGATCTGTATGCCGATGAGCGGTGAGCTCTGCGACAAACTGGGACTGGATCAGATGGTAAATGTAAATACCGATAATCATTGTACGGCATTTACCGTATCCATTGACCATGTAGACACCACAACCGGTATTTCCGCAGCAGAGCGTTCTTATACTGCACTGAAATGCGTAGAAGATGGAGCAAGACCGGCGGACTTCCGCAGACCTGGCCATATGTTCCCGCTGCGTGCAAAAGAGGGCGGTGTGCTGGTGCGTGACGGTCACACAGAGGCGACAGTGGATCTGGTAAAACTTGCCGGACTGAAACCATGCGGACTCTGCTGTGAGATCATGCGTGAGGACGGAACGATGATGCGTACCACAGAACTGTTACAGTTTGCGGAAAAACATGATCTGACCGTTATTACGATTGCAGATATCATTGAATATCGTTTGCAGCATGAGAGCCTGATCCGCAGAGAAGCGGATGCAAAACTGCCGACAAAATACGGTAACTTTGAAATTTACGGATATGAAAATATTTTAAACGGAGATCATCATGTAGCGCTTGTGATGGGCGATGTAACAGACGGTGAGCCGGTGCTCTGCCGGGTACATTCCGAGTGCCTGACCGGTGATGTGTTTGGATCCAGCCGTTGTGACTGTGGAGAACAGTTAGATGCGGCCATGAAAGCGATTGCAGAAGAGGGCAGAGGAGTGTTGCTGTATCTGCGTCAGGAAGGACGCGGCATCGGCCTGATCAATAAATTGAAAGCATACGAACTGCAGGAGCAGGGTTACGATACCGTAGAAGCAAATATCAAACTTGGTTTCCCGGCAGATATGCGTGAGTATGGCGTAGGTGCACAGATTCTGCGGGATATCGGAGCAAAACGTCTGCGTCTGCTGACAAACAATCCAACCAAGATCACAGGACTTTCAGGATATGGTATTACCATTGAAGAGCGTGTGCCGATCCAGATCAAAGCACAGAAATTTGACTATTTTTACCTGAAAACAAAACAGGAAAAAATGGATCATATGACAAACTATAAATAAAATGTAACGCTTCAGAACAGTTGCAATGAAATTAAAAAATCAGGAGGATAAGAAAATGAGAATTTTAGAAGGAAATGTAGTAGCAGAGGGCATTAAAATCGGTATTGTAGCAGCGCGTTTTAACGAGTTTATCGTATCAAAACTGGTTGGCGGTGCACAGGATGCCTGTGTACGTCACGGTGTAAAAGATGAGGATATCGATCTGGCATGGGTTCCGGGTGCATTTGAGATTCCGATCGTTGCAAAGAAAATGGCAGCTTCCGGAAAATATGATGCAGTGCTTTGCCTGGGTGCTGTAATCAAAGGATCCACAAGCCACTATGATTATGTATGTGCTGAGGTAAGCAAAGGAACTGCTATGGTTGGTCTTGAGACCGGCGTACCGACACTCTTTGGTATCCTGACTACTGACAATATTGAGCAGGCTATCGAGCGTGCAGGTACAAAGGCCGGAAACAAGGGATATGATGTAGCCTGCTCCGCAATTGAAATGGTAAATCTGATGAAAAACATCTAAATAAGATAGTGAAATAAAAGATAGAAAATCCCCCTGCTTCCATTGCACAAAGCAATAAAGCAGGGGGAATGTTTATTCTGCCAGAGTTTCTTCACAGAAAACTTAACGGAATAGCGAAATTACATCTGCGGCGGTCGACACGATTGCCGCAGTTTTTTTTGCTGTTTCTTCGGATGGCATTTTCAAATCCGGGATACAGACTACGGGAATATTTCCATTCGATGCGGCTAAAATACCGTTTTCGGAGTCTTCCAGCACAAGTGCAGCTTCCGGTCTAATGCCCGCCCGCTGACATGCTGCCAGAAAAATATCCGGGTTTGGTTTGGAACGCGGTACCTGATCACCGCCAATAACAAATGCAAAATAGTTGTCGAGGTTTGCCAGACGCAGATATTCCATGACAAGGTCATGCTTTGTGGAAGATGCCACGCAGCATGGAATATGATTATCTGTGAACCATGCGAGAAGTTCCGGGATTCCCGGCTTTGTGGGAGGACCGTCACGGTGGATCTTTTCAGTGACCAGTGTACGGCATTTCTGACTGATCTCTTCTGCCGGGTAATCGTCCCCGTAAAGTCTGTGCAGAATATCCAGTAATTGTTGACCGCAGGTTCCAATGGTATGGATGTAATCGTCTTTTTGCTGCGTATAGCCGTATTCTTTCATGACACCATCTTTGGTCGTCATAAAAAGGCGTTCGGTGTCAAAAATCAGGCCGTCCATGTCAAAAATTGCAAGTGCGGGAAGTTGAAGTTTTGAACTCATGATATATGGTGATCCTTTCAATGATTAGATATGTAAGCTACTGTAATTATTTTTCAGTATACATGAAATCAGCCTGAAAGGAAATAAAAAATCATGCTGGACAGACATAGTTTTTTACAAAAAGTCTATATACTTTCGAATTCATCGATGATCTCCTGTGACGGCGGAGCGGTCAGCAGGCTGACGATTACGATGGCAGCTGCGGAGCACAGGAATGCAGGCAGCAGTTCGTAAATACCAAGGAGTCCGCCGTGTGGTGCGATCAGGAATTTCCAGATAAATACCATGGCTCCACCTACGATCATTCCTGCCAGAGCACCGTTTCGGTTGGAACGTTTCCAGAACAGTGCAAAGAGCATAACAGCACCGAAAGTGGCACCGAATCCTGCCCATGCGAAGGATACGATACGGAAGACAGAACTGTCCGGATTACGGGCAAGGAATACACTGATGGCGGCAATGACCAGAACAGTGATACGAGCCATCAGCATGGACTGTTTTTTTGTACATTTGATTCCGAAGCAGTCCTGCAGCAAATTTTCTGAAATACTGGAAGATGCTGCCAACAGCTGGGAATCGGAGGTGGACATGGTGCTTGCCAGGATTCCGGCAAGGATCAGTCCTGCCATCAGCACGGCAAGGAATCCGTGATTGCTCAGCAGTACGGCGGTTCTGACGATCAGTGTTTCAGACTGGGAAGAGTTCTCCAGAACATCCATAGCACCTGCTTTTGTCATGGCATTTCCGATAATACCGATAAAGATGGCGATAAACATGGAAATAACGACCCATACAGAGGCGATGCGGCGGGATGTTTTTAATTTGTTTTCATCTTCAATACCCATGAAACGCAGCAGGATATGCGGCATTCCAAAATAGCCCAGTCCCCATGCCAGAGTGGAGGCGATGGTCAGCCCGTTGTACGGTGTGCTTCCGCCGGTTGCTGCATCATGAGACATTGTCATGCTTAAGTAGCCTTTCAGTGACTGTGCATTTGTGATAACAGCATCCATGCCACCAGCCATATGTACGCCGTAGATCAGTACGACGACCAGGGCACCGGTCATGATAATACTCTGGATCAGATCAGTGGTACTTGCGGCCAGAAATCCGCCCAGAGAAGTGTAAGCAACGATAATGATGGCACTTACGATCATGGCAGGCATATACGGAACACCGAAGAGTGTGGCAAAGAGTTTGCCGCAGGCAGCGAATCCGGACGCAGTGTACGGTACAAAGAAAATTACGATCATGATGGCAGAAATTGCCAGCAGGGAATTGCTTTTATCCCGGTAGCGGTTTGCAAAAAAAGATGGGATCGTAATGGAATTATTTGCTTTGTGGGAATAGCGGCGCAGACGTTTTGCGACGATGAGCCAGTTCAGATAAGTTCCGATAGCAAGTCCGATGGCAGTCCATCCTGCTTCGGCGCAACCGGACAGATATGCGACACCCGGCAGACCCATCAGAAGCCAGCTGCTCATGTCAGAGGCTTCGGCACTCATAGCAGTCACGATCGGACCAAGCTTTCGTCCACCCAGATAAAAATCACTGGTGTCGTTGTTTTTTCTGGAAAAGAGAATACCGATCAGGACCATGGCACCCAGATAGATGATCATGATGATCAGCATTCCAATTGTGTTTGCATTCATAAAAATCAATCTCCTTTATTACGTTACTTCAACAAATTTCTGCCAGTATACCATGAATAAAAACAGACTGCAATACAGAACGGAGTATAGACTAAAGTACAGAAAATAAGCATAAAAGGTGATATAAACCTGCTGAAATAAAGGAAAAATAGAAATAGACTAAGATATGGAATGAAATATAGAATAAAAATAAATCAATCAGATATCCCTGATCCGGATCTGTGCCAGATAGATGGGCATCGCTGTAGAGCCGTACGTTTTTAAAGAATATTCTCCATTACAGATGCACCAGTCATAGAGCAGGGCGCGTTCCGCAATCGCATACAGCTTCACCATTTCATTTACGGAGAGATCTGTGCGGAATTCCCCGCCGTCCTGCCCTTCCCGGATGATACGGCGCAGCAGTTTATAGTAATAGCGGTTGCGGTCCAGCAGATGTTTTTCTCCTTTGGTAATGAGCTGTGTGGACAGCAGCCGTGCCAGCAGATCCAGTGAAATGCTGTTTTCAATCATGGAAAAAAGCTCCTGGTTCAGATAAATCAGCTGTTCATAGCGTGTCGCAAAGTCGGAAAGCTGTGCTTCCAGTTCCATATATTTTTCGTCAAACAGAAAGGAAAGAGATCCGAGCAGAGCATCTTTTCCTTCAAAATAATGATAAAAGGAGCCTTTTGAGGTAGCGGATTCCGCAATGATCTCATCGATGGTGGTGTCATCGTATCCCTGTTCATAAAAGAGTTTCCAGGCAGCGGAAATAATTTTACCCTTGGTGTTGCGTGGTTGTTTTTTGCTCATAATAAGGCACTCCTTCCATAGTGTTACAAACTTACTGTAACACTTGTGAGAAGTGTCGTAAAGTGGTAAAATAGAAATACTCAGAGTATGGGAAAATCTCTGGAGAGACAGTTATTGGAGGAACATTTATTATGAAGAAACACACCGGAAAACTACTGGGAGTACTGTTGCTTGTTATGGTCGCTCTGGCAGGATGCGGAACAAAGAATGCGGGAACCACAGATGGAGGCAGTGCAGCTGCCGAGACAAAGCTGGATTCTGTAAAATCAAAAGTGAAATTTGACGGAGTCTATACAGCAGGGGATACTCTGAAGATACAGATGACACTGGATAAAGACGGTAATTGTGATTACGGTTATACCGGGATTTATCAGCTGAGCACCAGTGAAGCAGGTTACCGGGTACTGAACCTGATCTACTATGGTCAGGAAGGGGAGGATGATGCCCAGACGCAGCTGGCTTATGATTCCTATGCGATTCAGCAAAATGAAGACGGCACTTATACGCGGTGCAAACTCACAGAAGGTGAGGAACCAGATTTTGCCGGCGGGACACAGATGAAGTTCGAGAGCGGATCAGACACAATCTTTACAGATACAGCACTGGAAGCTTCCTATACAGCAGATGGCGGATCTTATATTGAACTGCATGAGGATGGCTCGTTTGTGTTTGGGGCACATATGAAATATGCAGCAGATAAAGATAATTTTGAGCTGATCGGAGGCAGCAGCTCATCGGTATATACTTATGAGGCAGATGAGAATCAGGATTCACTGATACTGAAAAATTCAGATGGACAGACAGTTATGAAGTTGCAGCGAAAGGAGAATTGATTTATGAAACCAGAGGGAAGCAAGGTAAACTATCAGGAATTGGCAGAACGTTTTTACACATTGGATACAGAAGTATATGAAGCATCCGGAAGTGAACTGGGAAAAGTGTTTCCTGGACCAAAGCATATTTCTGTAAAGCAGATTTTGAAGGATTTCGAGCGTGAGGATACAGAAAAGCTGAAAGATGAGTTGATTCTGATCGGAAATATGATTAAGATCATTGAGGAAAACGGTGGCAGATATGAGGAACTTTTTATCCGTTATGAGCATCTGTGCAACGATATGATGGCTGTGATGGAAGATGATGGATTCCGGGATCAGATTTCAAAAGATTTTACAAAGGATCGTCATGGGCTGATGTATAAGACCGAAAAAGATCATGTTGTAATCTGCATTGCCCGTGAGACCGGCGCCGGTGGTCATGAGATTGGTTCCCGTCTGGCAGGACGGCTTGGATTCTCTTTTTATGATGATTCGGTTCTGGATCTGATGATTGATGAACTGGATGAAAAGATGCCGGGAATCGGTGGAAAAGATTTGCATTTTATCAAACAGAGCCATGTGATCAAAGAGATTGCAAAAGCAGGTGACAGCGTCATTGTCGGAAGAAGCTGCGGTCATGTGCTGATGACGGGCGGTATTCCGCGTCTCAGTGTATTTATCGGTGCACCATATGAGAACCGTGTCCGCAGAAAAATGCTGCTCAACAATCAGGATCGTCGGGAAGCAGAAGAGTTTATCCGTAAGACAGATAAGCGCAGAAAGACATCTTATGATTATTATACCGGTAAGAAATGGGGTAATCCGGCAGATTTTGATATCTGCATTAACAGCGCATGCTACGGTATCGATGGAACGGTAGATCTGCTGGAGCGTCTCGTGCAGTATTCACTGGATAAGAAATAAGAGCGGGCAGTCATTCGATGCAGGAGATATTTTTGGGGACAATGCTGGTAAATCTGATGCATATTTCTGTGTGCAGATATGACGGGGCTGGCGCACAGTGTCAAAGCTTTGGAGAATCAGCAGGTAGTAAGATACTTTCGGAGGCGGAGACATCGTTTCTGAAGAATATATTTGAACTGAAACAAAGGAAGTATCCTGGAATTTATGCTCTGGAGCCGGATATTCTTGCCGGTGAAATACGGGATCCGGCACAGGAGGATAGCTGGATCCTGTTCGGACCGATCCTTCTGGCACCGGCGAATGCAGCGCGGTTTCAGCACGCAGGCAGGAAATTCGGCAAGTTGGAAGATATAGGGCTGCATCTTCAGATCTGTGAACTGAATACACTGGTAGCCGGTATGATCCTGTATTATGGATACCTGACGGGAAAAGAACTGTCCCTGGCAGAGTTTCTCGAATACAATAAGGAAGAATTTCCAAGCGTTCAGAAGATTCATGAACAGTTGGGCAGGGATTTGTTTGCACATCAGGAGCAGGCAGGGATTCATAATCCTTATGAACAGGAGCGCAGAGAGCAGGATGCAATCCGACATGGCGATGTGGCGGCATTGAATAGGAGTATTTCTGAGACCTATGAGGGAAAGATCGGACAGCTTGCAAAGAATCCTCTGCGCCATCACAAAAATGTGGCAATCGGAAATATCACACTGGCATCGCGGACCGCAGTGGAGGCGGGAGTCAGCGTGGAAAAATCTTTTACTATGGCGGACAGTATGATCCAGCAGATTGAAGAAATTGACAATGTTACCGAAGTGGAAGCATTCAAGCGGATGGCACAGCGGATGTACGCAGATGTCGTGGCGGAAGAATTGCAGGCGAATGAGGGCGGTTATAAGAATCCGTTGATTGCTGCCGTGAAGGATTATATATTTCAGCATTTCCATGACAGTATCCAGATTACAGATATTGCGAAATATCTGAAGGTTAATCCGGATTATCTGTCCCATCTTTTCAAGGAGCAGGAACATATTACCATCAAACGCTATATTTTGCAGGAAAAAATCCGCCGAAGCCGGAATCTGTTACAGTATTCGGATTACAGTATTCAGGAAATCAGTTTCTATCTGGGCTTCAGCTCTCAGAGCCATTTCTGTAAGGTGTTTCAGGAGATCACAGGGGAGACACCGGGGCATTATAAGAGGCAGTTTACCAATCGGAAGAAATGGAAGATTCAGTAAAATAAAACTAAGAATTATACAAAACAGCTAAGAAATTTGATATATCTTAGCTGTTTTTTCGTTTATAGTTATTAATATGTGAAAAGCGTTTGATAAAAGGAGGAAAAGGGATTTATGAAAAATCAGAAGTACAGACAATGGTGTAACCGAAAAGCACTTTTGGCCGGCGTATTGGCAGTGTCCATGGCAGTTACCCCGATGACTACGGCTTTTGCCGGCACCGGTACTCAGACAGCGATTGCCTTGCAGGATGCGAAAGAAACTTCCGATGAAGTGGTTCTGGCGGATTTCGACTTTAATGAGGCTGGGGATGATGGCAGCTTCAGCGGCGGTAATGCCATTGCAACCGTGGGGGGCGGCAGCATTGAACTGGTAGATCATGATGGAGGAAAAGCTGCAAAATTCGTGGCATCCGACAAGGACTGGATGCAGGTGCGTGCAGCAGACGGCAGCAGTCTGTTAAAGGGCCATGATGAAGTGACGATTTCCTATGATATTCTGCCGGAGATGAGTAATTCACACTGGGTATTTTATGCAGCGGAGAATGGTAATTCCCTGAATTGGAATGATAATGGAAATAAAGAGCGTTATCTCGGCGTTCTGGTAAAAAACGGAACCACAGAGATTGAGCGTTATAACAACACGGGATCCAGACCTGCAAATCCGACCATCAAAATGGCAGCTTCCCAATGGCAGCATGTGGACATTGTATACACAAAAGATGCGACGGTTGCTTACCTCAACGGTGTGCGTGTCAGCAAAATGGCAAGCAGTTACAGTCTGACAGATATCCTGGGTGATAACGGCATCTTCTGGATCGGAAAAGCAGCCTGGGGTGGCGGAGAATATTCCAGCATGCAGCTGGACAATCTGAAAATTGTTGCCGGAACCCGCCTGTATGACAACGACCGCGTGACAGCAGCAGCTTCTGAACTTGAGACTGCGCTGGGAGATATGGATCATATTATCGGTAATCTGAATCTGCTCCGGACTTCTTCCGACGGACTTTCCATCACATGGACTTCCGACAATGTCAATATTGTGAAAGAAGATGGAACAGTTACGATCCCTACCGACGGTAATAAGGAAGTGACACTGACAGCTACCATGAAAGACGGAGAGAAAATAGTTGGGGAAAAAACGTATAAAGTAACCGTATTGGATCAGAATGCGATGCTGAAAGAACTGGCAGATCAGCTGACGTTACCATACTCTACCGAGCGTGGTTCTGAGGTATATGGCAATATTACATTGCCGGAGACCATCGGGGCAGCAGAAGTGACCTGGTCCACAGAACAGAGTGATATCGTGGATGTCGCTTCGCATGAGGTAGAAGGCTATGATGCAATGCCGGCGGGGGCTGTGACCAGACCGGAGAAAGATACCGATGTTACACTGACCGCTACGATCACATGGAAAGGACTCAGCACGACCAAAGATTTTACGTTTACCGTAAAAGCAGCACCGAAACAGATCGAAGATGCTGAGTACACTGATTACTTCTTTGCATATTTTGCAGGAGAAGGTTATTCTGACGGCGAGCAGATCTATTTTGCATCCAGCCAGGATGGTATGAACTGGGATGATCTGAACAACAACCATCCGATTCTTACATCTACATTAGGTGAAAAAGGTGTGCGTGATCCGTTTATCATTCGTTCTCCGGAAGGCGACAAATTCTATCTGATCGCGACAGACCTGAAGATCAACGGTGGAAACGGATGGGATGCAGCGCAGAACAACGGAAGTCAGAGTCTGATGATCTGGGAATCTACAGATCTTGTAAACTGGTCCGATGAACGTATGGTGGAAGTATCCGCAGCCATCGGTGCAGGCTGCACCTGGGCGCCGGAAGCAACCTATGATGAGAAGACCGGCGAATATGTGATATACTGGGCATCCAGAACACCGAGTGTAGATACGAAACAGCGTCTGTACTATGTAAAAACCAGAGATTTCTATACATTTACAGAACCGAAACTGTACATTGAAAAAGATCAGTCCAGTATTGATACGACGATGATCGAACATAATGGAACGTATTATCGTTTTACAAAAAATGAAGGCGACAGCACAAACAGCCTTGGCGCAAAGACAAAGACCATTTTCCTGGAGAAGAGTGACAGCGTACTTGGCAACTTTACACAGATTGCTTCCGATTCCCTGAACAGCAATCAGTATGTAGAGGGGCCGACCATTTTCAAGCTGAATCAGGATGACACCGACGGAACAGACAAATGGTGTCTGCTGGTGGATGATTTTGGCGGCGGCGGATATTACCCGCTGGTAACAACCGATCTGGAGAGCGGTGTATTCACAAAACCGGAGAGTGGTACATACAAGATGCCGAGCCGCGCAAGACATGGTACACCGATCCGTGTGACCTCTGAAGAATATCAGAAGATCATGGCAGCTTACAGTTCCCCGGAGACCGTGACAACAACCACCATCATGGGACAGGAGCCGCAGCTTCCGGAAACTGTGACCGTAAATGGTGCAGAAAAAGCAGTTACATGGAACCTGGAAGGTGTTTCCTTTGCCGGTAATCCATACAGCTATGTAACTGTAACCGGTTCCGTGGAGGGAAGCATCGTAGCGGCAACTGCACAGGTACAGCTGATCCCGGAAAATGTGGAATACATGATCGACAGCAACAACATCGGTTCCCAGACATGGGAAAATGTAAAAGCAGTCAGCGATAAACTGCTGAATACAGAGGCAGCAGATCAGGCAAAGACAGAGGAGAACAGCTGGGGTTACACAAGTGTTGTGGGTGACTCCGGAGATATGAAAGGTTACAGCGAGGTCAGCTCGACCAATCCGTATGCAGGTGGCTGGTGGGCCCGTGGCAGCAAGAACATCACATATCAGGTAACACTTCCGGCAGGTGAGCATCAGATCATGCTGGGATGCACCGGCTGGTGGAGCATGGGCCGTGAGATGGATGTATACTATTCCGTAAATGGCGGCGCGGAGTCCAAATTGTGTGATTTTGACGCAGTAAAATCCAGCGAGACTTATGCAGAGGGAACTATTGAGCTGCCAGAGGAAGCAGTTGTGACCCTGACTGTGAAAAAAGCAGCCGGTGACGATCCGATCCTGAGCTGGATCAGTATTTCCGATGTGACAAAGGCACCGGATCCAACCCCAGACCCAGATCCGACTCCAGACCCGGATCCAACCCCAGACCCAGATCCGACTCCAACCCCAGATCCGGATCCGACACCGGAACCGGCCCATGCAGACGGTCTTGCAAACAGCCCGGAAGCAGATGGCAGCTGGTATTATTATCTGGATGGCAAGGTAGCAGAGGGTGTTACAACTGTGGCACAGAATGCATATGGCTGGTTTTATATCAATCATGGTAAAGTAGATTTCTCCTACACCGGACTTGCACAGAATGCATATGGTTGGTGGAAGATCGTCGGCGGTGTGGTTGACTTTAACTGCAACGGACTGGAAGCCAACGAGTATGGCTGGTGGAAAGTAACCGGCGGACAGGTAGACTTCACCTACACCGGATTGGAAGCCAATGAGTATGGCTGGTGGATGGTCATCAACGGAAAGATCGACTTTAACTACAACGGACTTCAGGCCAACGAATATGGCTGGTGGAAAGTGACGAACGGTAAAGTAGATTTTACCTACAACGGTGTGGCTCGCAATGAGTACGGCTGGTGGTATGTGACCGGAGGAAAGATTGATTTTGGTTACACAGGACTGGTGAAGATTCTCGGTGTTATGTGCCCGGTCGTAAATGGAAAAGTTATGATTTGACATCAGAAATAGACAGAATTTTACAAAAATAATCTAAGAAAAATAAAAAACAGCTAAGTTATTTGATATACCTTAGCTGTTTTTTATTTTATACTAATACCATAACGTGATGTTTGTCTGAATATCCCGGAAGACATCTGCATCACAGCATGAGGAAAAGAGGAGGAGAGAATCATGAGGAAAATGAAGAAATTCATTAGTCTTATTGCAGCAGCCGCAATGGTTGTGACTAGTGTTCCGATCAGCGCATTGGATGTACATGCAGAAGAAGCACAGACCGTTGCAGTGGATTCCACAGTAAGACTGAAGCCTTCTGAGGCATCGACATTTAACGACACAAATAGTGACAGACTTGGCGAGTTTCAGGGCTGGGGTACATCGCTTTGCTGGTGGGCAAACCGCATTGGTTACAGTGAAAAACTGACGAATGAAGCAGCAAAGCTTTTCTTCAGCGAAGACGGATTAAACATGAATATCGGACGCTACAATGTAGGTGGCGGTGACGATATCGGAGACACAACTTCCGAAGAAGTAAAAGTCAATGAAAAAGCAAGCTTTTATGATCTGACAGAAGGCACTTATACCTATGCAGGAACCAGCGGAAAGGTTGAGACTTACAGTAAAATGGCAGGTATGACCTATTCTGCATCCGACGCAGATTTTGGTATTACAAAAGGTACCGCAGTTGGAGAATTCTCCAAACTTGGATGGATCAACAAATTGGGTGATACTCCCGGCAGCGGAGATAATCTGCAGTATAAGGTAAATGCAAACGAAGCAGGAAACTATACCGTAAAACTGCTTCTTACTTTGGAAGGTACAAATACTCGTGATGTGGCTATCCGTGTGAATGCCGGAACAGACAGCCAGGCAGATTACGTGGCAGATAAAGATACTATCAACAGCAGTATCATCGCTGAGGGTACCAACAATTCCAGCCACTGCATGCTGTTCTGTGTAACACTTTCTGATGTTGCATTAAATGCGGGGGAAAACACCATCAATATTGCAGGTCAGGCAGACTGGACACTTGATTTTGTAAAAATGGCAGTGATCAAATCCGGTGAGGAAGGTGTTCTTCCGGAGACAGATCCATTTAAACATGCTGCACATATTATCCGCTCAGACAGCGGAGTTCCGGGATACGCAGTAGACGTAACAAAGATTGATGAGAGCAAACATGACCTTACATGGTATACAGAAAACTTTGACCGTGCAGATGCAGAATGCGGCTATGCATGGAACTATGACTGGGATGCAGACAAGAATCAGATGAACGTTCTGAAAGCAGCTGCAAAAGCCAGTGGAGAGGATTTCCTTGCGGAAGCATTTTCCAATTCGCCGCCATACTTTATGACAGTCAGCGGCTGTTCATCAGGAAATACAAATTCTAACACAGACAACTTACGTGCGGATTCCTACCATGCATTTGCAGCTTATATGGCAGACGTTATCGAGCACTGGAACAAGGAAGGTGTGATCACATTCCAGAGTACTGATCCGATGAATGAGCCGGCAACCAACTATTGGGGTGCAAACAGCAACAAACAGGAAGGCTGTCACTTCAGCCAGGGCGAATCTCAGTCCAAGATCCTGGTTGCACTGAATGAGGAGTTAAAGAACAAAGGCATCAACATCATTATTTCCGGTACAGACGAGACAAACAGCGGATATAATGGCGGACAGGGTGGACAGATCGATTCCTACAACAAGCTCAGCGATGAAGCAAAAGCCGTTCTGGGAAGAATCGATACCCATACATACACAAGAAGTTCCTTATCAGATCTGAGTGCACTGGCACAGTCTGAGGGTAAAAACCTGTGGATGTCCGAGGTTGACGGATCTTATACCGCAGGTACAAAGGCTGGCGAGATGAGCGCAGCACTTGGTCTGGCCGGTGCAATGATGACAGAAGTAAACGGTCTGAAATGCTCCGCATGGATTCTGTGGAATGCCATCGATATGCATGCAGACAGCAGTGAATATGGTCAGTCCTGGGTAAACAAAGGAAGTGCGAATGATTTCCTTTCTATGGAAGCCCTGGAGAAATCATGGAAATCCACGACATCCAACGGATATTGGGGACTTGCAGCAGCAAATCATGATGATGAAACCATCACTGTAAGTATGAAATATTATGCATACGGACAGCTTTCCAGATATATCCGTCCGGGATATACCATTATCGGCACCAACAAGACAGGTACGACACTTGCTGCATATGATAAGGCAGGTAAGAAAGTAGTCGTTGTTGCATCCAATACATCTGATTCTGACAAGACATGGAAATTTGATCTGTCCAGGTTCGAGACTATGGGCAGTAAGATTACAGCCATCCGTACCAGCGGAACACTGGCAGACGGTGAACACTGGGCAGATGTAACAGATTCCGACAACATTGCAGTTGATACACAGAACATGTATTTTACTGCCACTATGAAAGCAAATTCTATCACAACATACACAATTGAAGGTGTGGATGGAATCAAAAAAGTGCCGGAAGTACAGCCGATCGATGTTGAGCAGATTATCGTAAACAAAGATCAGGTTACATCCAGTGCAGCATGGAACAACGGAACCACAAATGTGGGAACAAACGTTGTTGACAATAATTTTTCCACATTCTTTGATGGTGTTGCAAACGGATATGTTACGTTGGATCTCAAGACAGAGATGCCGATCGCAGCTGTAAGCTACGCACCGCGTGCAGGCTATGAGAGCCGCTGCGAGGAAGCTGTAATCTATGGATCCGCAGACGGTAAAAACTGGACAGAGTTATATACCATTGAGTCCACACCGGCTGCAAACAAAGACACCATGGTATATTACAGCGAGTTCAATACTTACAAAGAAGGCGCAGAACCGGTTTCCTACCGCTATATCAAATACGCAGTAGATGCAAACGGATCCTGCAACCTTTCCGAACTGAAAGTATACAAGCCGGCATCTGACTATACGGTAGAGCCGGTATCCGGTCTCGCTTATCCGGATGGAACATTATCTCTTCCTAAGACTCTGACACTGACAGAGAAAGGCGGAGAAGCAGCCAAAGAAGCAAACGTTACATGGAACACGGAGGGTGTTGACTTTGGCGTAACTCCATATACTTACCTGAATCTGACTGGTACCGTAGAGGGATACAGCGATGTACAGGCAAACGCAACTGTTCAGGTAGTGCCGAAATACATCGAGTATATGATCGATTGTAACAATAACGATTCACAGACATTCAAGAATCTGCAGGCAGCAGGTATCAAATCCATGGTAAATACGGTTGCAGATCAGAAGAAGACAGACGACAATACCTGGGGTTACCTGGGAAGCTATAATGCTTATAACAGTGAAAATGCATCTGATTCCTATGCAGCTGCATGGTATCAGGCAAGTGTACAGTACACTGTGACACTTCCGGCAGGTACACATACCATCATGGTAGGTTCCAACGAACTGTGGGCACAGTGGAATGCAACCAGACAGAGTGCGGTATACTACACTGTAGATGGTGAAGAACAGAAACTCGCAGATCTGAATCTGACAGGTGCAAAAGGTGTTGCATCCGGTGAGATTACTCTGGATGAAGAAAAAGAAGTAACCATCACTGTTAAGAAAGTAACAGGAAACGAGGCAATCGTAAACTGGATTACCGTATGCGGCAAGTCCGGCGGAAAGAAATTCAGCGATGCTGAGATCGCAGCAAACAATTATGTGCTGTATCTGGCAAACGCAGGTACTTCTGATGTGACCTCTGTTCCGGCTGATTCCAACATGGGATTATACCAGGGCAGTCTGGATCAGGCTTATGCAGAAGATTCTGACACAGGATATAGCTGGGGTTATGTGGAGGATGCTGCTTATACTGCAACAGCAAGAGGCGGTGACACTACATTAAAAGGCTCTTACCGTTATCAGTCAGATAAAATCACTTACGAAGCAGGAAAATCCGGTATTGATTATCGTTTCGAGCTGCCGGAAGGCAATTATGAAGTAACCGTAGGTATCGACAATCCATGGCATCAGTGGGGAACCAAGACAGAAGACATCCTTCTGGAAGGTGAAAAAGTAGAATCCGGACTGACAGCCAAAGATTTTGAAGGCACTTATAAGGTGACCGTAACAGACGGTGAACTGAATGTATTTGTTCAGGCAACCAGTCGTTCCAAAGCCGGTGATGACCCGATCGTAAACTACATCATTGTAAAAGCGATTCCGGGCAGTGAGGCAGATGCACTGGCAGTTCTGAAAGTAACCGTTCAGAAATATCTTGAAAAAGTAGCGGGTAAAGATTATACCACTACAACAAAAGCAGCATTTGATCAGGCAATTGCAGATGCACAGAAACTCATTGATGAAAATTCTGCGGACACAGATGCAATTGCAGCAGCAAAGAAAGCCATTGAGAAAGCATACAGCAGTCTGGTAGAAGCTCATTTTGAGACCTATGATTCCATCACAGGTACCAATGCAGCAAGAATCTACGATAACAACGGTGCAAAGGTTCAGGCTCATGGCGGACAGATCCAGAAGATCGGTGATACTTACTACTGGATCGGTGAAGACAGAACCAACGGTTACAGACCGATGCCGGGTGTACATATGTACTCCTCCAAAGATCTGTACAACTGGAAAGACGAAGGCGTTGTTTTAAGAACAATGGACAATTATGACCAGTTCGAGACAGACAATTACTTCAAGAATCTGTACGGTGATCTCAGCGATGATGAGAAGAAAGACATTTATGTAGATCTCTGGGCAGAGGGATGCGTTATGGAACGCCCGAAGATGCTTTATAATGAAAAAACAGGCAAATATGTGATCTGGTTCCATGCAGACGGAACAAGTCCGTATTCTGATGACAGCGGTTCCAACTACGCAAAAGCAAAAGCAGGTATCGCAATTGCAGACAACATCAACGGACCGTACAAACTGGTAGGCAGCTATATGCTGGCGAGTGATTACGGCAATCATGGATTTGATTCCGTGGGCGGACATGTACGAGACATGAACCTGTTCCAGGATGATGACGGAACCGCATATGTAATGTACTCTTCCGAGGGTAATGCGGTAATGTACATCGCAAAACTGAATGACACTTACACAGGTCTTGCAAAAGACGCAGATGAGATGGTTCTGGGAGAAGACTTCTGTATCAGTAGTACCGATTCCAGAGAGGCTCCGGCAATGTTCAAATATCAGGGTAAATATTACCTGATCACATCCGGTTGTACCGGATGGGCTCCGAACCAGGCACGTTATGCAGTCGCAGACAGCCCGCTGGGACCGTGGACCAACATGGGTAATCCGTGTGTCGGAGATACCGCCAACAATACATTTGAGACACAGAGTACATGCGTGATTCCGGTAGATGCTGAGAACGGCAAATTCATCTACATGGGTGACCGTTGGTACAATCCGGATAACGGAAAAGATCTGAGCGATTCCAGATATGTATGGCTTCCGATTGAATTCGGTGCCAACAATACCATCGCGATCAAGAATTACAAAGACTGGACGTTGGATGAACTGGAAGATAAAGGTGCGATCTCTATCAATACAGCGCTTCCGGAGACCGTTGAAAATATGACTGCACTCAAAGCAGCATTACCGAAAACCATTGATGTAACAATCGGTACAAAAGTAGTAAAAGATGCAAAAGTAACCTGGACCGTAGACGAGTCCGCAGGTGAGACGGCACTTGGCTATGTAACAGTAACAGGTACACTGAAAGATCTGAACAGAGAATTTACCATTCAGGTATTCTGCTGTCCGAAATCGTTGGTATACTTCGCAGACTGTTACACAAACGGAGATAATACATCTTCTATTTATGAAAAATTTGCAGCAGCAGCAACTGACCTGAAGAACATGGTATCCGATCAGGCATACGGTGATGACAATGGCGTAACATGGGGTTACACAAGTACACCGGGTGCATCCGGCGGAAGCAGTTCCCAGGATATGGGATCCAAAGGATCCGGCGACTTCTTCGATACCGGCTGGTGGGCAACCAGCGGCGGCAAGATCGAGTACGGTTTTGAACTGACACCGGGTACTTATACGGTAGCAACCGGATTCCATGAGTGGTGGAGCAGCTCCAGAGGTATCAAGATCACAGTTTCTTCTGTAGATGCTGATGGCAAAAAGACAGAGCTCGGCACAGGCAGCGCAAGCCTTTCCTCCGGTAAGACAGAGGACAGAAGCAGTGTGGATGTAACCGTTCCGGAAGGTTCTGATCATATCCTTGTAACTATCAGCAAAGCATCCGGAAGTGATCCGGTATTAAGCTGGATCGGTATCATTTCAAATGATGTACAGAGCGGTGAACTTGACTGGACAGATTTCGATGCAGTTATCGCTAAGAAAGACCAGCTGAATGAGGCTGACTGGACAGCAGACTCCTGGAGTGCATTCCAGGCAGTTGTAAAAGAAGCAAAAGACTTCAAAGCAAATGCAACAAATGAAACAAAACAGCGCGATATCCGCGAGATGATCGCAAAAGTAAACGCAGCTGAAGGCGAACTGATCTCCATTCATGAGCCAACGGGTGATGTAACGTACTACGTAGACGCTGTAAACGGTGATGATGCAAACGATGGTACCACACCGGAGACAGCATGGAAGACACTGACAAAAGCGTCCTCCATCCGTCAGCTGAAAGCAGGCGGCAGCATCTTACTGAAAGCAGGCTGTGTATGGAATGGTGAGCAGCTGTTCATCGACAATGCCATCGGCAGCGCAGACGCTCCGATCGTGATCGGAAGCTACGGTGAGGGTGCAAAACCTGTCATCAACGGAAACGGAGCAAACTGGTCCGCTTCTACCAAGGAAGATCTGGCAGCTGTTCATATCAGAAACAGCCAGAATATCGTGATTGAAAACCTTGAGATCACAAACTGGGATCTCTCCGCAGGAGAAATCGGAAGCTACAAACAGAGCAGCAAACTGTTATCCGGTCTCGTAGTAGAGAACCGTGACGGCGGTGAACTGACAAACGTAACCATCCGTAACAATAAGATCCATGATGTCAATGGTAAGATGGCCGGTGGCGCAGACAAAGGCGCAGGCGGACTGATCGTTCTTGTGACAGGAAACGGCAGCAATCATACCGGTACCGTAGAGTCTTACTACACAGGACTTGCCATTGAAGGAAATGAAGTATACAATGTATGCCACGAAGCAATCTACATGGAGAGCGTATGGGCAAGCCGCAAACTGGTAGGTGGAACAAGCAGTGATACCGGATATCAGAATGCAGGAAACAGCAAATGGATCGGCAGCAGCAATGTGACGATCAGCAACAACTATGTACATGATGTTGCAGGTGACGGTATTGTACCGATCAACACCACAGATGCAATGGTAGAGTACAACCTGGTTGACAACTCTGCAGACAGCAGCTGGAATTACAGTGCAAACCCGAACCATGCAGCAATCTGGTCATGGGACAGCAACAATGTAACATTCCGTTATAACGAAGCTTCCAACACATCCAGACATTCCGTTGGATCCGCAGTTGGAAACGACAGCATGGCATTTGACTTTGACTATGGTGTACAGAACTGTGTATACGAGTACAATTACAGCCATGACAACCTGGGTGGATTCCTGATGCTCTGCCCGGGACCGGGGGCAACCGTAAATAACATCGCACGCTACAATGTCAGCGTAAATGATGGTAAATACGACGGTGCACCGGTGATCCGTATGGGTACCGGTAAATATGGTTCTCTCGGTGTTCAGATTTACAACAATACCATTTACTGGGAGAATAACGGTGGCTATACAATGTCACTGACACCGGATTCTTACTGGGAAGGTCCGAATATCAAAGAAGTATCTGTATTTAACAACATCTTCTACGGACCGGCAAAAGCAGACAGCATGAGCACAAAAGAGGGTATCACTTACTCCAACAACCTGGTATACAGCAGTGACGGAAGTGCTGAGGCAGTATACGAGGCTCTGGCAAACGATGCACATGCAGTTTATGCAGATCCGCAGTTTGCAGATGTGACAGATTACACAGCAGGAAGCTGGGCAGATGGCAAGACAACGCTGGGAACCGCAGAAGGATTCCGCATTGCAAAGACATCACCGGCTGTAGATGCAGGTATGGCAATTCCGGAAGCTCCGTCCTACACCGACGATACACTTGGCGGCGAGCTGGCAGCAAACAAAGCAGAAATCCCATCTGTTGACTACTATGGAAATGCACTGACAGACGGCACACCGGATATCGGAGCAAACGAAACTGTTAAGAAAGCAGATGAAGATGCAAAACCGGCAGATGGTCTCGGTATGGACAAAGACGGCAACTGGTTCTACTACAAAGACGGTAAAGTAGATACTGCTTATACCGGACTTGCAGCAAATGAATATGGCTGGTGGTATGTAGAAGCCGGTCAGATCAACTTCAATGTAACAGGTCTTGTAAATGACAGTACTTATGGCTGGTGGTATGTAGAAAACAGCCAGATTAACTTTAATTACACAGGACTGGTACAGAATGCATACGGCTGGTGGTATGTAGAGAACGGTGCGATCAACTTTAACGCAACCGGACTTGCACAGAATGAGTATGGCTGGTGGTATGTAGAGAATGGTCAGGTCAACTTCAACTACACAGGACTCGCAGCAAACGAGTACGGCTGGTGGTATGTAGAAGGTGGCAAGATCAACTTCAACTACACAGGACTTGTAGCAAACGAGTACGGCTGGTGGTATGTAGAAGGTGGCAAGATCAACTTCAACTACACAGGACTCGCAGCAAATGAGTATGGCTGGTGGAGAGTCGAAGGTGGCAAGATCAACTTCAACTACACAGGACTCGCACTCAACGAGTACGGCTGGTGGTATGTAGAAGGCGGCAAGATCAACTTCAATTACAACGGGTATGCTGCTTATTACGGAGTAACTTACCGTGTAGAAGGTGGAAAAGTAATTACCGCATAATAAAAAAATCTGGCAGTAACAAACAGGAGTTTTATATGTTCGGAAGAAAGAAAATGATTCCGGCAGGCTTTGCGGCAATGGGGATTCTCATTGCCGCAATGGCTTTTGTCGGAGGATGTGGAACACAGAACACAGATCAGAATGATCAGACAAACGTTTCGGTGGAAGTCTCAGCCGGGGCGGAGAATACACAGGCAGATACCGATGTTGTCTGCTATATAGATGGCGACGCAGTTTCTGTGGAAGAGTATGTCCTGCTGGCAGAAAACCATAAAAATGACATTCTGATGCGCTATACCACAGAACAGGTGAACCAGCCGGATTTCTGGGAACAGGAGATCGACGGAAAGGTGCCGGCAGAGCAGCTGGAGACGATCATCTCGCAGGATCTGACGGAAAATTATGCCATCAAGCATCTGGCGGTTGAATGGAAGGTGACAGAGGATTATACCTTTGAAGATCTGAAAGCGCAGATGGAAGAAAAAAATAATGCGCAGTCAGACAGCGCAGATACCACAGACAGCTACGGGCTGACTGCATATGATATTAGCAAGTATTACAGTTACTGGTATTCAAATCTGCAGACGAAGCTGATGAATCAGATGATCGGAAACAGTAAGGATTATTCCAATGCGCAGGATGTAGAAGCATACATTACAGAAAAAGCGGAAAAATCTGTGATCAGACCAGGCGGTGCGTCAGCAACGGATGTGATCCTGGAGACTTTTGCACAGTAAAACTTCTGTAAGTCTACATTCTGCTTAAAATGCAGAAAAAAAAAATGGCAGTGAAAGGAAGTGAAATCCTTTTACTGCCATTTTTAGTGCACAGGCTGCCCTTGATTTGCTGATTTGTCTTGGGTATAATAAAAATGATTGACACAAATTCAAGAATGCCTCGGTATTCTTGCTTAACAGATACTGGAGAAAAAATAGTGAAAGAGGAGGTTTTCTATGGAACATACGGAAAATGGGGCACAGACACCGCACAAACGGCGTGTGCGTTACAAAGGAAAATATCCGAAAAAATTCGAGGAAAAATATAAAGAACTTCAGCCGGAAAAATATCAGGACACCGTTGAACATGTGATCCGTAAGGGGAATACGCCGGCTGGTATGCACATCTCCATTATGGTAAAAGAAATTCTGGATTTTCTGGAGATTAAACCGGGACAGGTGGGATTTGATGCTACATTAGGTTATGGCGGTCATACAAAAGCTATGCTGCAATGCTTACAGGGTGAAGGACATATGTATGCCACAGATGTGGATCCGGAGGAGTCTGCCAAGACGAGAAAGCGTCTGGCGGAACAGGGATTCGGAGAAGATATGCTGACAGTAAAGCTGCAGAATTTCTGTACGATTGACGAGATCGCAAAGGAAGTGGGAGGTTTTGATTTTATTCTGGCAGACCTGGGCGTTTCCTCCATGCAGATCGACAATCCAAAACGGGGATTCTCTTATAAAGTGGATGGACCACTGGATCTGCGTCTGAACCAGGAGAAAGGTATCAGTGCAGCGGAACGTCTTGATACTATTTCTGTTGAAGAACTGGCCGGAATGCTGGATGAGAATTCGGATGAACCGTATTGCGAGGAAATTGCGGAGGCTATTGTGAAAGAAATCCGCCGGGGCAATCGGATCGATACTACGACAAAACTGCGTCAGGTGATTGAAAATACGCTGGAATTTCTGCCGGAGAAGGAGCGGAAAGATACCGTGAAAAAGACCTGTCAGCGTGTGTTCCAGGCACTTCGTATCGATGTAAACCGTGAATTTGAAGTGTTGTATGAATTCATGGAGAAACTTCCGGGTGCGTTAAAACCAGGCGGCAGAGTGGCGATTCTGACTTTTCATTCCGGAGAGGATCGTCTGGTGAAAAAAGCTTTGAAGGATGGATATAAGTCCGGCATTTATACAGATTATGCAAAAGATGTTATCCGGCCGTCCGCACAGGAGTGTGCACAGAACGGACGCGCCCGCTCCACAAAAATGCGCTGGGCGATCCGGTCAGATCTGGAAGTATAATGATTAAGGTTTATAAAGGTTTAGAAAGAAGAGAATAAAAATTGAAGAAGAATAAATATGAGATTGATATGTGCAATGGTTCCATCATGGACAAACTGATTTCCTTTGCACTGCCTCTGATGCTGTCAGGCGTCCTGCAGTTGATGTTCAATGCGGTTGACATTATTGTTGTTGGACGGTTCAGTGGGAGCCAGGCACTGGCAGCAGTAGGCTCGACCACTGCGCTGATCGCAGTGTTTACGAATTTATTTATCGGGATTTCTCTGGGAGCAAATGTACTGGGGGCAAGGTTTTATGCTGCCGGCCGTGATGAGGAGATGTCAGAGACCGTACATACTGCCATTACACTGGCTCTGATCAGTGGTATTGCAATGGCTTTTATTGGAGTGCTTTTTGCAAGAGGCGCGTTGGAACTGATGGGGACACCGGATGATGTCATTCGGTTATCCACACTGTACATGCGGATTTACTTCTGCGGCATGCCATTTTTTATGCTGTACAATTATGGTGCTGCGATCCTGCGCGCAGTGGGTGATACGAAACGGCCGTTAATCTTTTTGTTGATCTCAGGCTCCACCAATGCAGTGTTGAATCTGGTGCTGGTCATTAAATTTGATCTTGGTGTGGCAGGTGTCGGTATTGCAACGGTGATTTCCCAAATGATCTCCTGTGTGCTGGTTCTGCGCTGTCTGTACAAATCAGACAGCAGTTATCAGCTGCGTTTTTCGAAATTGAAGATCAAAAAAGCATACATGATACAGATTTTTCAGGTTGGTATCCCGGCAGGTATCCAGAGTACAGTCATCAACTTGTCAAATGTATTGCTGCAGTCCTCGGTGAACTCTTTTGGCTCCACAGCCATGGCCGGGTATACAGCCGCAAATAATCTGTTTGGATTTTTATATGTATCCGTAAACTCTGTGACACAGGCATGTATGAGCTTTACGAGTCAGAATTATGGTGTGGGAAAACTGAAACGGATGGACAGGGTGCTACGTGACTGCATTATTTTGTCCGTCAGCGTATCGCTGGCACTGGGCGTTGGTGTGTATGTTTTTGGTCCGGAAATCCTGCAGATTTATACTACGGATCCTGCGGTTATCCAGTGTGCGATGGAAATCCTTTTGTATACCACAGTTACTTATTTTTTATGTGGTCTTATGGATCTGTTTCCGGGAGCATTGCGTGGAATGGGACATTCAGCAGTACCGATGATTCTGTCCGTGATCGGAACGGTAGGTACCCGTATTGTCTGGATTTATGGTATTTTCCCACAGCACAGGTCATTGGCGATCTTGTTTATCTCTTATCCGGCATCCTGGATCCTTACGATCGTGATGCAGGTGATCTGCTTCTACTTCGTGCGGCGGCATGTACACCGCACCCATGCGGAACTGCGTTCATGAGCAAGTAGCGAAGCGGATTGCGAATGTCCGCTTTACAATAAGCAGGCGTAAGGTAAGTGCTGTAAGATAGTGCCATAAACAGGATGAAAGAAAATGCGATATCTTAGCGGAATTATGTGAAAAAATTTATGGTATAATCAACCTTTTGCTTCCACATACTAGATGTACAACAAAAATCTGGTAATTGAGAAGAGGAAACAGGAGGTTTTTACGATATGAAAGCGACAGGAATCGTGCGCAGGATCGATGATCTGGGGCGCGTGGTAGTGCCAAAGGAAATCCGCAGAACGCTGCGCATCCGGGAGGGAGATCCGCTGGAGATTTTTACGGAACAGAACGGAGCCATTGTATTGAAAAAATATTCCCCCATCGGGGAGCTGAGTACATTTGCCGCTCAGTATGCCACAAGCATGGCGGAAGCAGCAGGGAGCCTTGTATGTGTCATGGACCGTGACCACATCATCGCAGCGGAGGGAAACGGCAAAAAGAATTATGATGGAAAACCGATCAGCCCGGAAATGGAGCAGTTTATTGAAGCAAGAGGTTGTCAGGTGGCGGATGCACAGGAGAAAAATTGCAAGAAACTGACCCTTGACGATGCCATGCAATATCAGACCCAGGCACTGGCAACCATCATCTGTGAAGGGGATGCCATCGGCGCGGTGGCATTGTGCAACGGCGCAGATAAGGACAGTGTCGGGGAACTGCAGGGAAAACTGGCACAAGCTGCGGCACTGTTCCTGGCGAAACAGGTGGAACAGTAAGACATTTTCCGTGTGATTGTGTGTGTTCCGGCATAAATTATGAAACGGGACTCTATAAAAATAAAAAGAAGAAGTGCTGAAAGTTTAATCGCTCTCGGCACTTCCTTTGTTTAGTCATCTGCCCATTCCATATCCTGCTCGACATCCCAGAAAGATTTTCCGTTCCAGATTTTAGCCTCTAAGAATGCTTCAACTGGATAATGTGTTGTATTCCCTTTCCAGGTATGCTGTTCTCCATTGTCTGCCATTTCGTATAAGCAAAGATCAAGATTGCCGTTATTCGTCCATCCTTCCAGAAAGTATTTTTTTCCGTCATAGAGAAACCATAGTTCATCACCGTAATGAATGTGGTCAACAAATTCACGAACATCACCATTTTTCAATTTTAGGCACCCCCTTAAAGAATTTTTTGTATTTTTCGTATTCTTGCTTTGTAATTCGATGAGCAGGGCGTATCCGAAAATTATCCTGTTGAGGATATTCATGAACATGGAGAATATTTTCGGTACGATTACCATTATTCAAATTTGGCTCAGGATGATATGCGATTTCCGTAATTAAATAGTGATGTTCATTATAAAAACGCATTTCATGGAATGTTCCATCTGGCTTGAGCTTGATATAGGCAACGCTCGAATGAGCTTCTTCAGGTAATCCATGTTTTCCGGAAGTTCCCTGTAATACTTTAACTCCATCAATTGTTCCAACTGTTTCATAACTATAAGGGACTTTATTTCCCACAGCGAAAGTTCCACGTCCGCCCATATTAACGCACCACCTTTCGAGAGGAACGGTAGTCTACAGTGACAATATTTCCTTGCATTTCTGGAAAGGGTGTTCCAAAACAAATAATAGTTTCTAGATGAATTTTTTCTAACATGGCATAGTATCCACGCATGAAGTTAAGCCGGTTCTGCTTGCAACCAATCATTCCAATAGCAACAATAGAGTTATCTTCAACACCATCGAAGCAGAAGTCATAGCTGCTTGGTGTACTCCAGCTGATTGTAGGAATAACGGTTAATCCTTTACTCTGCCAATAAGCACCGCACCATCTGTTTTTTGCAACGCTTTCCATCTGCCGCCATAAGCTCATATCTGCATAAGTAGAAAAATCTGGTGTTAGAAGAAAAGCATATTGAGAGTATTTTGCCAGAGATTTTTCAGGATTGTTATAAATTCCGTTAAATCTGTAATCATCAACGAAAAAATGAACACCATTCTGTGTATTTACAGCGGAATCATTTGATTTAGTGTCTGAACAAGCGATCAGTGACAGATTATTGACATTGAGTGCCTGTTTTTTTTACTAGTGGAATATTCCATTTTCCACGACCATCGTACTCGTTACGCATGAACAGCTGGTCATTACGCATACATTTACTTGTGCTACTAATCATAGTGACATGCTCCCACCACTTAAATCACAGATTTTGAAGTGGGGGCTTCTTGCTCAATGGCTCTACTGAGCCAAGTATCTACAAGCTATCCTCGCGTGCCCCGCGATTCATTTTTACCCAGTTATGGGATATTTTCATTGTCTGGATACAGACACTTCCCATCTATCCTGCTAACAACATACGACGTGCTTCTTCACGTATATTGATTGCCGCATTCAGATCCCGGTCTATCCGATTTCCACATGTACAAAGATATACTCTGTCCGAAAGTTTCAGTTCTTTCTTTATATTGCCACATTTACAGCATTTTTTACTGGAAGGGAAAAAACGGTCTACACGTACCAATTTCTTTCCTCTCCATGTCAGCTTATATTCCAGCAATTCCCGAAACTTTCCGTAACCGTTATCCATGATATTTTTTCCAAAATGCATACACTGGCTCATTGCTTTCATGTCAATATCTTCTACTGCAACAACATCATATGCCTCTGCTATTTCATGACTCAGTTTATGCAGAAAATCTTTCCTCTGGTTTCGGATTTTTTCATGACATAATGCAACACGTTTTTTCTGTCGGTAATAATTATTACTTCCTTTCACGCAATGGGATAACTTTCTCTGTTCTCTTGCCAGCCGCTCCTCACTTTTTCTGAAATATCCTTCATTTTCCTTCTGTATATCTTCAGAAAACACAGCCATCCCATGCATTGCATAGTCAATCCCAAGTATCTTTGCATTTTCATAATCAAATTCTTCTGCTTGGTTTTCACAGTCAGTTTTTTCATATAAAAGGCTTGCATAATACTTTCCGGACGGTTCCATACTTATTGTTACGGATTTCAGGCAATATTCTGCCGGAATGTCCCGATGTTTTTTCATACGGATCCATTTCAATTTTGGAAGTTTTATCCGATGATCTTCTACCTGAATATTTCCATTGACCACATTTGTCGTATAGCTCTTTCTGCTTCTGTGCTTTGATTTGAATTTTGGAAAGCCAATCTTCGGATCCCTGAAAAAATTCTTATATGCCTTTTCCAGATGCAGCTGCACATTTGCAAGTGCCAGGGAATCCACTTCTTTCAAAAATGGATATGCTTTTTTATACATCGCCGGTGTATTTCGCAGCATTTTTTTCGATGCTTCATATTCCCGTATCTTATCATTCAACATCTGATTATATAAAAAACGACAGCAGCCAAATGTTTTTGCGAGCAGGACTTCCTGTTCTCGGTTTGGATATATACGAAAACGGTAAGCTATGTTATGAGTTATTTTTTCCATATGATCAGCCTCGCTTTCCATCGTTTCGACTGATTATATTATACTATATCCCTTTAAACAGAACAAGTGTTCTGCCTGTATTTGCTGTATTTATTTTGCAATTCATCTCCCACCTGTAGAGGAAGACTAACTATTAAAAGTCAAGCCTTAAAATGATATTTTTTGAATAAAGTACAGAAATGTATTTTAGATATATTTGGAACTCAATTAGAGTTCCTTGAACCTTGAAAACTGCATGACAAAAAGAGCATCGTGATAGGTGCTCAAAAAAAGAGTATTGAATTAGAAAGATTTAAGCTACTTTTATGTATTGCTGCTTTGTTTTTTCAAGATGATAAATCACTCGAACCAATTTTTTTACAGCGTGTGATATGGCAACATTGTAATGCTTACCTTCCGCTCGTTTTTTAGCAAGATAGGCTGCAAATGTTGGATCCCAGTGGCAGACATATTTGGTGGCATTATACAAAGCGTATCGCAGGTATCTGGAGCCACGTTTTTCCATATGTGCGTAGGCACCATCCAGTTGTTCGGATTGATATGTTGATGGTGAAAAGCCGGCATAAGCTAAGATCTTATCAGGAGAATCAAAACGATTGAAATCACCGATCTCGGCAATAATCATAGCTCCCATGCGATAGTTGATTCCGGGAATGCTAAGAATTGGAGAGTTGATTTCATCCATGATGATTTTAATCTCATTTTCGATTTCATCAATCTCTGAATCAAGTTCCTGAATAAGTTTGATGGTGTGCTTCAATTCAAGGGATTTGGCTGGCATATTTGAGCCGATAGAAGCTCTTGCAGCATCTCTGAAAGTAATAGCAGTATCTTTACCATATCGACCTTTGGAAGATTCGGAAAGAAGATTTGTAAGTCTGGTAAGGTGTGCAGTGGCTACATGTTTAGCACTGGGAAATTCAGAAAGCAATGCATAAACAGATGCTATATGAAGTGTTGGTACAAGTTTTTCTAATTCAGGGAATAAGATACAGACCAGTCTTGAAACGGAAGTTTTCAGCTTGGCACGTTCTTTTACTTTATCAAAACGATAACGAGTTAATGACTTTAACTCTTCGTTGTGGTAAAATGTGTCTGAGTAGGACTTTAAGTTCACATCAGACATGAGCATGGAAGCAATCGTGCGGGCATCTACTTTATCCGTTTTCGTCTGTCTAAGGCTTAGACTTTTTCTGTACAGATTTGTATGTAACGGATTGATAACATAGGTGGGCAGACCTTTATCAATGAGATATCCAAGGAGATTGTAACTATAGTGTCCAGTGGCTTCCAGTCCTACTTTTACTTTTGTCACATCATCCATAACGGATTCAATCTTTTGATAGAGATCATTAAAACCATCTAAGTTGTTGGCGATGGTAAATGCTTTAAACAACACTTCGCTATCAGAGTTTGTGATAAAGCAATCATGCTTATCCTTTGCAACATCAATTCCTATGTAAATCATAATAAATCTCCTTTAAATGTATGAATGCTGTTTTAAAACCACAGGGTGCTCCTTGCGATTGTAACCTCGTTCTAAATAAACCGTCATGCGGTATCTAACTGATTAACAAATGAACAAAGAGACTGTGGTTGGAGCCTTCCTAAAACCATCAAGTGGTAGGAGAAATAAACCAATCCACAGCATCTTATATATCATAGCCGAACCTACAGAAGAGGTAAAGAATGGACTATGACCTAATAGTTGTAAAGACCTTGGAGAGGGTCTATAAAAACTACTACTATATAATACGAGGAGAATTCTTGCTAGCTCTTGTTAAAAATCCTTTCCCCTCCAATCGGAGGAACCATGTGTTAAGCAATTCTTTTTTGTATAATTTGCGAATTGCGCCTGCGGAAAGGATATTCTATACTCATTTTGATTGAGAAATGCGAATAGCATACCCACTGATAAAACGTATTAGATTGCTGCGCCAACAGCTTTTTAATACGTTTTATTTTTTACATTCAAAGCAACCACCTCCCTGTTATCTAACTTGCCTGGTCAAAGAGTTGAAGAAGCTGAGATTCATAATCGGTATAATCATTACCACCAAATCTTAGCCATTTTTTGTAATAATCGTGAGCATAACTGGCAGCTTCATAGCTTATTTCAAATATCTGCGAGATGCTTTCCGGATTATCTAGTTTGAATTTATGGATCAGAACCGGTGGAGCAAGTAGCGAACGCGGATTGCGAATGTCCGCTTTACCACAGAATACGAAAGTAACGAAAGCGGATTGTGAATGTCCGATTTACCAAATTAAGAAAGTTCTATGTTTCGCTAGCGAACATTGCTTGATAATCAATTGTTGATATTGTAGATAATCTTCAATGCCATTATAAAGTTGATTAAAATGAGGGTAAAGACATTACGACAATACAGAGAAGTATTTGAGTACCTATTGGTGCTTGTGTTAATATATCAGATAAGAGAGGTCTCCCGCTTTTTCCGGCGGTGAGAAAAAAGATTGTATTATGGAGGAAATTATGAGGTTCATACATATTGCAGATGTGCATTTGGGAGTTACCCCGGATGCGGGAATGCCCTGGAGTGAGAAACGGGGCAAGGATATCTGGAACAGTTTTCATATGGTGCTGGAGGAGGCTCGCAGACAACAGGCAGATCTGCTGCTGATCGCCGGTGATCTGTTTCACAGACAGCCATTAAAGCGTGAATTAAAAGAAGTGGCAGCGGGATTTGCTGCGATACCGGACACAGAGATTGTACTGATCGCGGGAAACCATGATTATCTGCATCCGAAGTCTTATTACCGCACCTTTGCGTGGCCGGATAATGTGCATTTTATTTTAAATAAAGATCTCACACCGGTGCATCTGGAGCGGATCCATACGACGGTATGGGGCTGCAGCTTCTGGGATAAGGAAGATGACAGAGCGGTGTATGGAAAACATCAGCGGCAGATGGATTCAGAGTTTCAGATTCTGCTGGGACACGGCGGCGATGACCGGCATCATCCGTTCCGGGCAAATGAACTGACAGCAGGATATGATTATGCAGCTTTTGGACATATCCACAAGGCGGCGCAGCTGATCCCGAACCGGGTGGTAATGGCTGGTTCCCTGGAGCCGACAGACTGTAATGATTTCGGCCCCCACGGTTTCTGGATAGGGGAATTGACGGAGGCCGGCTGCCGGGTTTCTTTTTATCCGATCAAAAAGTGTGAATATATCCGGCAGGAACTTCCGGTGACACCGGAGATGTCCGCTTATGCGATGGTGGGACTGGCGCAGCAGGAGCTGGCAAAACGTGCGCCCTATCAGATTTCCCATCTGGTTTTGCGTGGATACCGGGATGCGGATATTGTCCTGCCGGTGCAGGAACTGGCGCAGTTGAACCGGGTGGTGCGTGTCGTGGATGAGACCGAGCCGGATTATCCGTTTGACCAGCTGAAACAGCGATACGATGGAACACTTCTGGCGCAGTATATCGAGACACTGGAGGCGTATCCGGATGCGGCATCCGGAAGGAAAGCATTGTATTATGGTGTGCAGGCCATGCTGAATGCCATGGGGGAAGGACAGGAGACATAGGATGATTATCAGAGAGGCGAACATAGGAAAGTTTGGAAAACTGGAAAATCAGAAGTATCAGTTTGCACCACAGATCAATGTTATTTACGGAGCCAATGAATCCGGCAAAAGCACCCTGATGCAGTTTCTGAAGGCGATGCTGTTTGGCCTGGAAAAAACAAGGGTGAGAAAGACGCTGGATACTTATAACCGGTATGAACCATGGGATACTCCGGCCTATTTTTACGGTTCCATGATGTTTGAGACCGGGCAGCAGTTTCTGCTGGAACGGAATTTTTATTATAAGGAAAAACGTGCGCGGCTGGTGAACATCCGGGACGGTGAGGAACTTTCTGTGGAATACGGAGATCTGGACATGCTGCTTGGTAATGTCAGTGCAGCAGCCTATGAAAATACCTGCTGTATCGGGCAGGAACAGCTGCTTCCGGGGAGGGAACTTGGTGTACTTTTAGAGGATGAACGCAGCAATCTGGCACAGACCGGAAGTGGGGATTTTCAGTTGTCGAAGGCATTGCAGGAACTGGAGCAGAAACGAAAAAATGCGGAGAAGACCCGGAAAGAACTGGAACAGCAACGGCTGTCGCATATCCATCAGCTGGAAGTAAACCAACAGGTGCTGGAACGTGATATCGCCGGGCTGAAAGCGCAGCAGGAAAAGCAGAGTACGCAGCAGGGTACGGTGCAGGAGCAGGTAAGAGCGCTACAGCAGCAGATGGAACCGGTACAGACAGCTTATCAGACGGTCTGCCGGCGGGAACAGGAGCTGAAGAGCGCGGTAGCACAGGAACAGTTGGAATGGGAGCAGGCTGAACGGGAACAATGGAAACGGGAGCAGGCTGAACGGGAACAATGGAAGCGGGAGCAGTTTCGACGGGAGCAGGAGAAAACGGACGCACTTCAGCAGAAATCCGGTAAAAACGCAGGATTTTCACCGCTTTTGCTGATCGGTGTGGCGGGTCTGATTCTGGCCCCTGTTTTAAGGTCTGCCATGGATGGATTTCAGAAGATAGCACCGGCTTTGAATATTATCTGTATCATTCTGATCCTGGCCGGGCTTGTGTCAGCCTATCGTAAAAGCAGAGAGAAGAAAACGGCTGACTCTGGACAGAAACACAGACAAAGCGTAAATGACTCTGTGCAGAATCACAGGGAGCAAGATAGCCGGGCAAATGACCGGGCGAATTTACAGTCCGTGGAGCGGGAGGGAAGGAAAGCTGCCCCGGATCAGCAGTTACAGCGTGTTTGTCAGCAGAAATCTACTCTGGAAGAACAGCTGCAGAAACTGAAGGATCAGAAAAAATCACTCCAGCTTCAGGCGGCCCGGCAGGAAGGTTCCGGGGATCAGCTGCAAAGCCAGATACAGGAGAAAGAAGTGGAACTGGAAAATCTGACAGAACAGGTGGCTGAATTGCAGCAGGAGACGTTGGATGAGCAGCATGCCCGTGAAGACAGGGACGCATTGGAACTGGCAGCGGAAACCATGTCCAGCCTTGCCGCCCGGATGTCAAAGACGTTGGAACATACATTAGATAAAGAAATGTCAGAGATTCTGGCGCAGATTACGGGAAATGTACATGAGCAGCTGCAGGTGACGGATGGACAAGGTATCGTATTGGCAGAGCAGCTGCAGAAGCGTACCCCGGAGGCATACAGTCAGGGAACGATGCAGCAGGCGTATTTTTCTTATCGGATGGCGGCGGGGCATATGCTGATGAAGGAAGAACCGCTGCCATTTCTTTTGGACGAGACCTTTGCAAACTATGATGAAGAACGGCTGCGTCAGACGCTGCGGTGGCTGGCGGAACAGGAAAATCAGATCTTTTTGTTTACCTGTCGGGAAACTGAAATGAGGCTTTTGACGGAAGAGGATATCCTTTTTGCAAGTATACAATTATAAACATGAAATGCCGACATTGATTTGTCGGTATTTTTTGTTTCATATGATTTTGGTGTCAAAACACCCAAAACTTGATTACATGGATTGCAATTTGATGGGATTTTTGAAAAATCAAAAATAGATATTGTGTTCTAACGCAAGATGTGAGAAAATAAGAGATAATTGTGAAAAAACATAGTTCACCCAAACTACTGTTTTGTGGGAAAACTATCAGTGCAGAAAAGTGAAGGAGATAGATAGATGGACGTAGACCTTGGGCAGTTAAGAGAGCCGTGCGCCTGCGGAATGGAACATAACATCGATGTGGAGAAGATCGTCATCGAGTCCGGAGCAGTAAGCCAACTGGAAGAGATTCTGGAAGAGTTTCAGAATCCGGTATTTATATGTGACAGCAATACGCGGACGGCGGCGGAACCGTTTTTAGAGGAAGAATTTAAAGATTATCCGGTCATTGAACTGAATCCGGAAGGACTTCAGGCAGACAACCGTGGTGTAAACAAAGTGATGAAACAGCTGGATTATTGTGACAGAGGACTGAGCAGTGTCTCTGTGGATGTGCTGGTGGCGATCGGCGGTGGAACGATCCATGATCTGACCCGCTATGCGGCGACCGAGTACGATATCCCGTTTGTTTCTATACCAACCGCAGCAAGTGTGGACGGTTATGCAGCCAATGTGGCGGCACTGACCTGGGATGGGCTGAAGAGGACCGTTGCCGGTGTGTCTCCGCGCTGGATCCTGGCAGATACCGATATTTTCAGTGCAGCACCGTCGCGGCTTACCGCTTCCGGTGTATCCGATTTTCTGGGAAAGTATATATCCATTCTTGACTGGAAGATCGCACATCTCGTTACCGGTGAGTACATCTGTGAGGAAGTATGCGATCTGTTGGAAAAGGCACTGCGCGATGTCAGCCGGGTACTGGAAGATATCCGTTTTGGAGACAAAGATGCCATCGAAAAGCTGATGTATGCCCTGCTTCTGTCAGGTTTGTGCATGCAGATGGTGGAAAGTCCGCGCCCGGTATCAGGAGCAGAACATATGGTATCTCATCTGTGGGATCTGAATGTGCTGAATGAGAAAACCAATGCGCTGCATGGTGAGCAGGTAGGCCTCGGTCTTCTGATCGTGACGGATTATTATAAAAAGCTCGGATATGCCATCCGACATAAAAATGTAACTGTAAAATCGGAAACAGCCAAAGGACTTGAAATGAGTCTGTTGGAACATACATTTGGTAAAAAAGGTCTGTTGGAAGGAATTCTGACAGAGAATACGCCGAATCCACTGGAGGATATCGATCTGGAAGAACTGGAAGAACAGCTTCCGGAGATCGAAGATCTCATCGATGACCTCCCGGATGCTGACGATATGTATGCAAAATTGCATGATGCAGGCTGCGTACATGAGATATCTAACCTTGGAATCGACAAAGAAAAAGTAGAACTGACGCTGCAGAGCAGCCCATACGTCAGAAACCGTCTGACGTTACTGCGGCTTTCCAAACTGCTGGAGTGGTAACACCCGTCAGCGGCACAAATAATCCCAGATTTTGAAGGATAATTCATACAGAAATAGAAGATGACTGTCAGAAATGGAAATTTCCAGCAGCTCTTCTATTTTTTTTACCCGATAGAAGAAAGTGCTCCGGTGAATATGCAGATATTCTGCCGTTTTTGCAGCATTCCGGTCATGATCCAGATAGGCCCGCAGCGTTTCTACAAAATCCGTATGGTATGTTTTATCATAATCCTGCAGCTGGAAAATATGATAATGGATCCCAACTTCCAGCTCCTGGTAATTACATTTGGAAAACAGATATTCCGGCAGGGCATCGGTGCTGTAAAACAGTGTCTGATCCGGTGCCTGCAGGTCCGACAGCTCCAGGGTGTGGAGTGCCTGATGGTAAAAAATCCGGATTTTCAGGATATCTGCAAAGGGCTGACTTAAGCTGACTTTCAGGTGATTGCGCTCCGCAAACTGCTCCAGTGGATCCGTCAGTTCAGGACTCAGCTGTACCGGCGTATCCTGATTGATCAGCAGGATGATGTTATTTTTGTATACCACGGACATGGCATTCGGATAAACCTGCCGCAGTGACGCCATCTGACGTTTGTTGAACAGGTCGCTGTTGTGCGGTTCCGGACAGTAGAGGATCGCCAGACAGAAGAATTTTCCGAAACGGCGATTCAGCAGTTTCAGCCGGGCTTCTATGATGTTTACATCGTTGAACCGTCCTTCCAGTAGTTCCGTGAGAAACGTTTCATACTGTAAGCCTGTTTTCTGCACGAAGAATTCATGCTTCTGCATTTCAATCGCACAGATATCGGAAAAAGCGGTGATCAGTCGCAGCTCATGTTCACTGGCCTCCGCTTTATCCGGCAGACAGAGTGCTACATAGCCGGTCATGACATGCTGGATGCGGATGCCACAGAAAATCCAGTTCGTATCCGGGTGGTCTTCCGTCTGGATAAAAAATGCCTGATTATTTTTGTAAATCTGATGTTCAATCTGCAGGCGGCGCAGACTTTCCACTTCCTGGGAACTTAAAAATATGCTTCCTTCCTCACTTTTTTCCATACCAAACGGAAGCTGGTGCATCAGCGGGGAGACCGCGATCATGCTGTAACTGGCGTCCAGCACAGACATGGGACGGTGGAGAAAAGATTCTGCCCGGAGGATCAGATCGTCCAGACCATGACCGCTGTAAAGCAGATGATACAGATCATTGATTTCCTGCTGCAATCGCAGTTCAAAGGTCAGCCGCTGGTTCAACAACAGAAAAGTATCTTCCGGTGCAGGCATGTTTTCTACCGGGATGACAGAAAATCTGTCCTGCAAAGCGGTGGCTTTATTCGTTGTATGCAAAAAATCTCCGGTTGTTGGTAAATACTCTGCAGCAGATGTCTTTGCGTAGGTCTCCCAGAGGACAGCGTCTATCAGAAGTACCGGTGACTGCTCTGGAGCCGGTGCCGAAAAAGCATCTGGTTTTAGCAGATTTTCCGGAATGTCATCCGGGCACAGATACAGGGTGTCCGGACACAGAACCGTATTCTGCCGAAGGATATCGATGCGGCTGATAAAACGTGTTGTATCATAGTCATTTCTAACCATACAGCGACAAATATCCTGCAGCTGGTCAAGTAGTGTTTTTAATGTGATCATAAGAATCTCCCTAAAAAGAAAGGGCAGTCTGCCCATTCGACATTTGTTGAAAATAAATCAAAAAGGTGTGAGGATTTTCAACAGCTGTTTGAAGCTTTTTTGAAATCCTCATGTTATAATTTTATCAGTGATTATAGTGACAGTGTACCATAATAGTACCGTGCACGTCAAAAATATATCGGATGTGAGATGAACATCAAAGCGACAAAGGTTGAATGAAGAACAGAAGGGAGAAAAAACATGGCAGTCATTACGATTGACGGCACCCGCCTGGAAGTGCCGGAGAATAAAAATGTATTGGAATGTGCGCTGGAAGCCGGAATTTATATTCCGCACCTCTGCCACCATCCGGATCTGCCGGAGAATGGTTCCTGCCGCATGTGTATTGTAGAAGTCGAAGGTCAGGAAGGCGTGACCACATCCTGTACCCTGCGTGCACAGGACGGAATGGTAGTACATACCACAAGTGAGCGGATCAACAAACTGCGTACCCTGGCTCTGGAATTACTGCTTGCCGGACATCCGGAAGATTGTTCCACGTGTCCGAAATACGGTAACTGCGAGCTTCAGACACTGATCCAGTATATCGGTGCAAACAACGCACGTATGCGTACCCGTATCAAAGGTATCAAGATGGAAGAGGGCAATCCGCTGCTCATTCATGACATGAACCGCTGCGTACTGTGCGGACGCTGTGTACGTGCCTGCAACAAACTGAGAGGCGTAGGCGTATTGCAGTACAACAAAAAAGATCTTGAGACATATGTAGGAACCTTACATGGCAAATTGCTGAAAGATGAAGACTGTCGTTTCTGTACGGCCTGTGCAGAAGTCTGTCCGACCGGTTCCATCCGTGATAAATTACAGCTTCTGACAACGAACCTGAAAAAAGAAGAGGCATTGGTGCCGTGTCGTACCGCCTGTCCGGCTCATACGGATATCCCACGTTACATCCGTTTTGTAAAAGAAGGCGATTATGATGCAGCCGTAGCGGTCATCCGTGAGAAAGTACCGTTCCCGAACGCACTGGGACATGTCTGCAGTCATGTATGTGAGCTGGAGTGCAAACGAAAAGAAGTCAGTGAGGCAATGTCCATCCGTGACATCAAACGTTATGCCGCAGAGCATGACACCGGCCGTTACTGGAAGGGAAAAGGAAAACAGCTTCCCGATACCGGCAAGAAAGTATGCGTCGTAGGTGGAGGACCGGCAGGTCTGACCGCAGCATATTACCTGAGAAAACAGGGACACGCCGTTACCGTAAAAGAAGCACTTCCGACCGTTGGTGGTATGATGTCTTATGGAATCCCGTCCTACCGGCTTCCGCGTGAGATCGTTGCACAGGAAGCAAACGTAATCGAGGAGCAGGGCGTAGTCATCGAGACAAATACAAAAGTAGACAAACCGGTTGAATTACTGAGTGAGTACGATGCGGTCTTAATGACCATCGGTGCACACAAAGGTGTCCGTCTTCCGATGGAAGGCAGCGAGCTTCCGGGTGTTCTGTTAAATATTGATTTCCTGCGTAATGCAAGCCTTGGTCAGGAGACCGGAATGGGCAAGCGTATCATTGTTCTCGGAGGTGGAAACGTAGCTTTCGACTGTGCGAGAACCGCAAAACGTCTGGGCGCAGAGGAAATCCATCTGGCCTGTCTGGAGGCAAGAGAAGCCATGACTGCTGATGATGAAGAAATCGAGCAGGCAAAAGAAGAAGGCATATTCGTGCATCCGGCGCAGACTTTTGAGCGTATCACAGGAACCGATGCTGTTACCGGCGTAGACTTTATGAATGTAAAATCGTTTACCTTCGATGAGAACCGCAGAGCCATCATCGAAAAAGAGGAAGGCAGCGAGCATCACATTGATGCAGACACGGTTATTTTTGCAACCGGTCAGCGCCCGGATCTGACAGAAGAAGCAGGTCTGGCCCTGGGCAGAGCAAATAGCATTGTTGTAAAAGAAAACTCCCTTGCAACTGAGACCGAAGGTGTATTTGCAGCCGGCGACGTTGTATATGGAACAAAATCCGTAATCCTTGCCATTGCATCCGGCCGGGATGCGGCGGTTGAAATTGATAAATATCTTGGTGGCGACGGAGACATCAGCGAGACACTTGCTCCGGAGCAGCATGCAGATCCGAAGATTGGCAAAATAGAAGGTTTTGGTTACCTTGGACGTACCAAGACGCAGGTAACACCGGCAGCAGAGAGACAGGACAACTTCAGCGAGGTAGACCATGGTATCTGTGATGCGGATATCTGCGGCGAGGCAAGCCGCTGTCTGCAGTGTGACTTAAGACTTCAGATCCATCCGTCCAGACTGTGGACCGAATATTCGAATCAGAAGGAGGCGTAAGACAGATGAGTGCTTTAGAAAATGCAAAAAACATGAGTGTTGAAGATATTCTGGCAAAAACTGCGGCTTCCGGATTACTGGAATTCGGTGTAGAGCGCAGTGTTGTGACAGAAAAATGGAATCAGGTAAATGCAGAACGAGAATTTCAGACGAATCCGATCCGTGTGGTTGCAGGTTTAAATAATGCGGATATCGCAGGGGTTCAGCTGGAAGTATTGAAAGCTGATCCGGAAAAAGTAATGGAAGGTATGGCAATCGCAGCGCTGGCAGTAAATGCAGAAGAAATGTATCTGTACCTTCCGGAGAAAGAAGTTGAGTATGCAAAAGGACTTGAGACAGAGGCTGCCGGATACGGCATCCGGATCCAGACAGGGATCGTCAATCGCAGAGCAAGCCGCGGCGGTGCATTCCATCACATTTTAACTATGGCTGCACTGGCTGATATTTTCACAGACAGCTACGAGCCGTGTACTTATATGGCAGTGTGCAAAGACGGCAAAATGGGTGAACTTCAGAAAGTATCCTTTGGTACAAAAGTGGCTGAACTGGTAGGAGATGCAGATGTGAAAGCCATCGCCATCGGTACAAAACTGTACGACGCATCCGCTATGGATCTGGTGATTGAAGCAGATACCCAGATCGGAAACGGTGTGATCACGGTTTACAGTTCCAAATGCTGTATGATCCATGAAACTGAAGAGGTGCTTTTGGCAGAGCGCAAACAGAGCTGTGGAAAATGTACGTTTTGCCGTGAGGGTCTGATCCAGCTTCATACTATGGTAAAAGAAATTACAGAAGGACAGGGCAAAAAAGAATTTACAGATATGATGGAAGAAATCGGAGAAGCCATGACATTTTCTACTCCGTGTACCATGGGACAGACTGCATCTGATTTTGCAATGGGTTCCCTGAAATATTTTGCAGGTGAGTATGAAGATCATATCAAGAAGAAAAAATGTGCAAACAATGTATGTTCCGCATTTATGAGCATTTACATTGATCCGGATCTTTGTGAAGGATGTGAGGAATGTGCGGATGTCTGTCCGGCTGATGCCATTGAGGGCAAGAGCGGCTATATCCACATGATCGATGAATTTGAATGTACCAAGTGCGGAAAATGTATTTCCGCATGTGAGAATGATGCAATTATCCAGACAAATGGCCGTCTGCCGAAGCTGCCGACCCGTCTGATAAAATGCGGTAAATTTAAAAAACGTCACTAAGCACAGAATGTTTTATACAGACAGCGTTCAGGCTGTCATCGGACAAAGAGAAACTTTTCCTTTTAAGGAATTCACAATAACACAATTTTATGGAGGTATTTCATTATGAAAACAATGGAAGCAGATGTAATTGTAGTAGCAGCCGGCCCTGCAGGCCTTGCGGCAGCAATCACAGCAGGCGAGAACGATCTGAAAGCAATCGTATTTGAAAAATCCAACACAACCGGTGGAGCAGCAAACATGGGTATGGGACCGCTTGGTATCGGTACAAAATACCAGAAAAAAGCATTCTGCGATATCACAGTAGACGAAGCACTGAACAAACATATGGAGTATACACATTACCGTGTAGACAGCGATCTGGTTCAGACATACTTCAATAAATCCGCAGACACCATCGAGTGGCTGGAGGATATGGGTGTTGAGTTCGCAGGCGCATTCCGTTACTTCAGAGAGTCTGAGGCAACATGGCATATTGTAAAACCGGAGAATGGTGTGATCGGACCTCGTGCAGCAGGACCGATGGTTCGTGCAATGACAGAGAAAGCAAAAGAACTTGGTGCTGAAATCTACCTTGAGACACCGGCAACCGGCCTGATCATGGAAGACGGCAAATGCGTTGGTGTAAAAGCAGTTGATAAAAACGGTGAAGAGATTGAAGCTCGCGGTAAAGCAGTCGTTGTTGCAACCGGTGGATTTGGTACAAACAAAGAGATGATCAAAGAAAACTTTGGCTATGACCTCTGGGAAAACTACTTCCCGTTCAATGTTCCGGGTACAACCGGTGACGGTCTGAACATGATGTGGGATGCCGGTGCACAGAAATTTGGTGCAAATATCGAGATGATCTATCAGTTAAAAGACAATATGAACTGGTTCCTGTTAGACGCAGTTCTTCGTCAGCCAAACCTTCTGATCAACCAGAACGGTGACCGTTTCATGAACGAGGGCATGATGGGTAACACAACTTACACAGGTAATGCGCTTGCACTTCAGCCTGGAAATTACGGATACTGCATCATGGATGCTAAAATCCTGAAAAACTACAAGAAAAATGGCCCGGATATCTTTGATATCGTTCATCCGGAAGATGCATTCCTGGCAGTTGATGCTGAGTTTGACCGTGCGGAGGAAGAAGGATATGACGGATTCATCCGCGCAGATTCCATCGAAGAGCTGGCTGAGAAACTTGGTATTGACGCTGACAAACTGGAGGAGACTCTGGACGATTACAACGATATGTGTGATGAGGGATACGATGCTCAGTTCCACAAAAAACATGAGTATCTCCATCCGATCACAGGTAAGGGAGGCTACCTGGTAGGTAAATATTACATTGCTGCTTATGGAACAGTCGGCGGTGTCAGAATCAATAAATACGGCGAAGTAATGGATGCAAATCTGAAACCGATTCCGGGACTTTACAGTGCAGGATCTGATGCAAATACCATCTATGGTGATAGTTATAACTTTACACTGTGCGGAAACACCATGGGATTTGCTATTAACTCCGGACGTATGGCTGGTGAGGCAATCGCAGACTACATCGACGAGAATTTTTAGGACGACTTTGAAGCATTGATAAAAAAATAACAAGAAAAACCAGAAGGTAAACTGGTAGAACCACAATAGGGATAGGAAAATATAGGGAATTCAGCCTGAATTTACTTTTTTAAGTAGATTCGGGCTGTTTTTTTCTTGAAACAAAAGATGATAGTGATAAAAAATTAACAAAAAGGTGTTGTGTTCTGCATACAATTCTGCTATTCTACTGCCGTGGAATTGATTAATAGTTACTAACCAGAAAGTGAGGACGATCATGAAGGAATTTGAACAGTGGAATGGTTTTGAAGGACGTTTGTGGAAAGAAGAAGTAAATGTCCGCGACTTTATCCAGAACAACTACACACAGTATGATGGAGATGAGGAGTTTCTGGCTGAACCGACAGATGCAACAAACCGTCTGTGGGGCAAACTGCAGGAGTTGCAGAAAGCAGAGCGTGCAAAAAACGGCGTTCTGGACATGGAGACAGAAATTGTTACTTCCCTGACAGCTTATGGTCCGGGATACATTGATGAAGAATTAAAAGATCTGGAGCAGGTTGTTGGTCTGCAGACAGATAAACCGCTGAAACGTGCATTCATGCCGTACGGTGGAATTAAGATGGCTGAAGAATCCTGCAGAATGTACGGATATGAGCCAAGTGAAAAAATTCATGAGATTTTTACAAAATACCACAAAACTCACAATCAGGCAGTATTTGATATTTATACACCGGAGATGAAAGTTGCAAGACACAACAAAATTTTAACAGGTCTTCCGGATACTTATGGACGTGGACGTATCGTTGGCGATTACCGCAGGGTAGCTCTGTATGGTATCGACAAACTGATCGAGTTCAAGAAAAAAGATTTTGATGCAACCAACCGTCAGGGTATGCGTCGTGGTGACTTCCAGTTAAGAGAAGAGATCGCAGAGCAGATCCGTGCGTTAAAAGGCATGAAAGAAATGGCTGCTATCTATGGCTATGATATTTCACAGCCGGCTAAAAATGCGAAAGAGGCAGTTCAGTGGGTATACTTCGGATACCTTGCAGCTGTTAAGACACAGAATGGTGCAGCCATGAGTGTTGGACGTGTATCTACCTTCCTTGATATTTACATCGAGAGAGATCTGAAAAACGGCATTCTGACAGAGGAAGAAGCACAGGAACTCATTGACCATATGACAATGAAATTCCGTATGGTAAAATTTGCAAGAATCGAGTCCTACAACCAGCTGTTCTCCGGTGATCCGGTTTGGGCTACACTGGAAGTAGCAGGTATCGGCATGGATGGCCGCCACCAGGTTACAAAGACAGATTATCGTTTCCTGCATACACTTGAAAACATGGGACCGGCTCCGGAACCGAACCTTACGGTATTATATTCTTCTCACTTACCGGAGAACTTCAAGAAATATGCAGCTCATATTTCTGTTGAGACAAGTTCCATCCAGTATGAGAACGACGATGTAATGCGTCCGGTATGGGGCGATGATTACTCCATCTGCTGCTGTGTATCTGCCACAGAGACAGGAAAAGAGATCCAGTTCTTCGGTGCCCGTGCAAACCTTGCAAAATGCCTGCTTTACGCAATCAACGGTGGTATGGATGAGAAAACTCACGATCAGGTAGCTCCGGAATATGCACCAATCACATCCGAGTATCTTGATTATGATGAAGTAATGAAAAAATATGATGTAATGATGGACTGGCTGGCTCATCTCTATGTAGGTACCCTGAACATGATCCATTACATGCATGATAAATATTACTATGAAGCAGCTGAGATGGCGCTGATCGATACCGATGTACGTCGTACATTCGCAACAGGTATCGCAGGATTTTCACATGTAGTAGATTCCTTGAGCGCGATTAAATATGCAAAAGTAAAAACAATCCGTGACGAGAGCGGAATTGTCGTTGACTTTGAGACAACCGGCGATTTCCCGAAATACGGAAACGACGATGAGAGAGCAGATGAGATCGCTGTATGGCTGCTGCGCACATTCATGAGCAAACTGAAATATTGCCATACATACCGTGATTCTGAGCCTACGACATCTATCCTGACCATTACATCCAACGTTGTATACGGTAAAGCAACCGGTTCCCTTCCGGATGGAAGAAAAGCAGGTGCTCCGCTTTCACCGGGAGCAAACCCATCCTACGGCGCAGAGCAGAACGGATTATTAGCATCCCTGAACTCTGTTGCAAAACTTCCATATGAAGAAGCACTGGATGGTATCTCCAATACACAGACCATCAACCCGGGTGCTCTGGGACATGATGAAGCGGAACGTGTAGACAATCTGGTAAATGTTCTCGACGGATACTTTGACCAGGGTGCACATCACCTGAACGTAAACGTATTCGGCGTAGAGAAGCTGATCGATGCTATGGAGCATCCGGAGAAAGAAGAGTACGCAAACTTCACCATCCGTGTATCAGGATACGCAGTAAAATTCATTGATCTGACAAGAGAACAGCAGATGGATGTAATCTCACGTACCTGCCATACGCAGCTGTAAGGAGGAAAATATGGAAAACATCACAGGTTACGTGCATTCCCTGGAAAGTTTCGGTTCCGTGGACGGGCCGGGAGTACGTTATGTGATTTTCCTTTCCGGTTGTGCCATGCGCTGCCAGTTCTGCCATAACCCGGATACCTGGGATATGGCGGGCGGGCAGCCATACACAGCAGATCAGCTTTTGGAAAAAGCCTGTCGATACCGCACTTACTGGAAACAGAAGGGCGGTATTACTGTAAGTGGGGGAGAACCGCTGCTTCAGATTGATTTTGTGACAGAACTGTTCCGCAAGGCGAAGGAAAGGGGAATTCACACCACCCTGGATACCAGTGGAAATCCATTTACTACAAAAGAACCTTTTTATTCCAAATGGAAAGAACTGATGCAGTATACAGATTTGATTTTACTGGATATCAAGCATATTGATCCGGAAGGTCATCTGGAACTGACCGGTCAGCCAAACGACAATATCCTTGCTATGGCGCGGGAATTGTCGGATATGGGAAAACCGGTGTGGATCCGTCATGTCCTTGTACCGGAGCGGAACGATAAGGATGAGTATCTGCACCGTCTGGCAGATTTTATCCATACGCTGAACAATGTGGAGCGGGTAGAAGTTCTTCCGTATCATACGTTAGGCGTATTCAAATGGGAAAAACTTGGAATTCCATATCCGCTGGAGGGCATCAGACCACCGGAAAAAGAACGGGTGGAAAATGCAGAGAGGATTCTTCAAGCCCCTTGACATTCCCGCTGAATTCACTTAAAATAACGACTGATCCGTTCTATAATTTATTGAGAGATATTGGCTGAGACGGGAGATAGTACAGGTGGAAGATTCTACAGAGAGAGGATGTTAGTGCAGTGGCACTAAAGCTGAGACATCCTTGTTTGGAACATCTGGAACCGGGCCCTGAGCTTCGTGCGAGGAGTACGACGTAGTACCGGCGTTAACGGTTTTTGAGTGGATATGCGTGTGAGAAAGTCACGTATATAAGCAGGGTGGTACCGCCGGAGTTCCGGTCCCTATGTGGACTGGGATTCCGGCGTTTTTTGACCTTACAGGAAATAATTATTTTGAGAAAAGGAGATATCGTTATGGCAAAGGACAAAAAATTAGTAGAAGCCATTACATCCATGGATGTGGATTTTGCACAGTGGTACACAGATGTAGTAAAAAAAGCTGGATTAACCGATTATTCCAGTGTCAGAGGATGTATGGTCATCAAACCGGCAGGATATGCGATCTGGGAGAACATCCAGAAAGAGCTTGACCGCCGTTTCAAAGAGACCGGTGTAGAGAATGTATATATGCCGATGTTTATTCCGGAGAGCCTTCTGAACGTAGAGAAAGATCATGTAGAAGGATTTGCACCGGAAGTGGCATGGGTAACACATGGTGGATTAAACCCACTGCAGGAACGTCTTTGTGTGCGTCCGACATCTGAGACATTATTCTGTGATTTCTATAAAAATGATATCCAGTCTTACCGCGATCTGCCAAAGGTATATAACCAGTGGTGTTCTGTAGTAAGATGGGAGAAAGAGACCCGTCCGTTCCTTCGTTCCAGAGAGTTCTTATGGCAGGAAGGACATACAGCGCATGCAACAGCCGAGGAAGCTGAGGCACGTACCGTACAGATGTTGAACCTGTATGCAGACTTCTGTGAAGAAGTGCTGGCTATGCCGGTAATCCGCGGACAGAAGACCGAGAAAGAAAAATTTGCAGGTGCTGAGGCTACTTACACCATCGAGGCATTGATGCATGACGGAAAAGCACTGCAGTCAGGAACCAGCCACAACTTTGGTGATGGATTTGCAAGAGCATTTGGTATCCAGTATACAGATAAAGAGAATAAGTTACAGTATGTACATCAGACATCCTGGGGTATGACGACCCGTCTGATCGGTGCGATCATCATGGTTCACGGTGATGATTCCGGTCTGGTTCTGCCGCCGCACATTGCACCGACCCAGGTAATGGTTATTCCGATCCAGCAGAGAAAAGAAGGCGTTCTGGATACAGCACAGGAAGTACAGGCACGTTTGGGAAAAGTATGCCGTGCGAAATTAGATGATTCCGATAAGAGTCCGGGATGGAAATTCTCCGAGCAGGAGATGCGTGGTATCCCGCTTCGTGTGGAATTAGGACCGAAAGATATCGAGAACAATCAGTGTGTACTGGTCCGTCGTGATACTCGCGAAAAAGTAGTCGTATCTCTGGATGAAGTAGAAACGAAAGTTCCGGAATTATTAGAGACGATTCAGAAAGATATGTTTGAACGTGCAAAAGCACATCGTGATGCTCATATCACAGATGCACACAATTATGAGGAATTCTGTGATGCTGTTGAGAACAAACCGGGATTCATCCGTGGTATGTGGTGCGGAGATCGTGCCTGCGAGGACAAGATCAAAGAAGAGACCGCTGCTACATCCAGATGTATGCCGTTCAATGATCAGGAACATATTTCTGATGTATGCGTATGTTGTGGAAAACCGGCGAAAAAACTGGTATACTGGGGCAAAGCATATTAAAAACAGTCATTTTTAGTATGTCTGCTTAAAGGAGGGTGCCTATGAAGATCGAGTTACCGGAAAAAGTAAAGACCGTCATTGCTGAGCTGAAAGCACATGGTTATGATGCTTATGCTGTGGGCGGCTGTATCCGAGACAGTATCCTTGGACGTACCCCCGGAGACTGGGATATTACGACATCTGCCAAACCGCATCAGGTGAAGGCGATTTTTCCACGAACCGTGGATACCGGGATCCAGCATGGTACCGTGACAGTTTTGATGGATAAGGAAGGATTTGAGGTCACTACTTACCGTATTGACGGCGAATATGAGGATGCACGCCATCCGAAAGACGTGATTTTTACTTCCAATCTGCTGGAAGATTTGAAACGCCGGGATTTTACCATCAATGCAATGGCATACAACGATGAGACCGGTCTGGTGGATGCCTTTGACGGTATTGCAGATCTGAACGCAAAGCGGATCCGATGCGTGGGAGAACCGACAGAACGTTTTTCGGAGGATGCACTGCGTATGCTCCGCGCAGTCCGTTTTGCAGCACAGCTTGGCTTTGCCATTGAGGAGCGGACAGAACAGGCCATCCGTGACATGTGCGGAAATCTGGAAAAGATCAGTGCGGAGCGGATCCAGGTGGAACTGGTAAAACTGGTGACATCGGATCATCCGGAGGAAATGCAGAACGTCTATGACACCGGAATCGCGGCAGTGATTCTGCCGGAGTTTTGCACCATGATGGAGACGGAACAGCATAACCCGCATCATATCTATACTGTGGGCGAGCACACGATCCGTTCCATGCAGTATATCCGGGCAGATAAAGTGCTGCGTCTGACCATGCTGCTTCACGATGTGGCGAAACCGGTCTGCCGCACCGAGGATGAGAACGGGATCCATCATTTTCACGGACATCCACAGGTGGGAGCAGAGATGAGCCGCAAGATCCTTCGCAGACTGAAGTTCGACAATGATACGATCCACCGGGTAATGGCGCTGGTGCGGGCACACGATGACCGGCCACCGCTGCAAGGCAGAAGTGTACGCCGGGCAATCTACCGGAACGGCACAGAACAGTATCCGGAATTGTTTGAGGTAAAACGGGCGGATATTCTGGCACAGAGCAGTTTTCTGCAGCAGGAAAAACTGTTGTATGTCGACCGGTATGAGCATATGTATCAGCAGATTATGGAAAAAGAGCAATGTCTGTCCTTAAAGGAACTGGCAGTGAACGGCTCGGATCTGATTGCCCGAGGTATTCAGCCCGGAAAAGAGATCGGAGAAATTCTGCATCAGATGCTGGAGAAAGTTCTGGAAGAACCAGAACTGAATGAGAAGGAAGTATTGCTTGCCTGGTACTTCAAAGCATAAATAACAACACCTCTTCATATGATAAACAAGGGCTAACGGTTGTTTAGCAGACATTTATCGTATAAAGGGGTGTTTTTATGTATTATCAGGTGGAACAGGTACTGGAACAACAGGAACCGGAGATTGAAAAATTTTACAAAGGGCGTGGGCTTCTAATCTGCGAAGCGAAACAGGGTCTGTTCGCATTAAAGGAATATTTTGGCTCCGCACAGAAGGCGGAGTTTTTATATTGGCTGGGAATCTGTCTGGAGCAGCAGGGAATCCTGTGTGATTCTATGCTGAAAAACAAGGATGGCAACCTGATTACGGAAGGACCGGATCGGATTCCGTACACGTTTCATCGTTGGGTACGGGGGCGGGAGTGTGAGGTGAAAAACCGGACGGAACTGTTGGAAACGGTTTCCTTTCTGGCGGATTTTCACCGGTGCTGTTCCGAAAGTGGGGTGGAACAAACGGAGGAGGAAAGCGCAGAGGAAGAAATGACAAAGCTTGGGGAAGAATATGTGCGGCACAACCGGGAATTGAAGCATATCCGCAAGTACATCCTGAAGCGGAACAATAAGAGTAAATTTGAGCGTCTGTATCTGGAATGCTATGAAGCATTTGCGCGGCAGTCTGCGGAGGTGGTGGAATTTCTGCAGCGATATCCGGAACAGGATGGCGGCTATACCACTGGTGTCTGCCACGGAGATGTGAATCAGCACAATATCCTGTTCACTTCCGACGGACCGGCCCTGATCCAGATGGAACATGCCCATGTGGGAGCGCAGATTACGGACGTGGGTAAATTTTTGCGCAAGATTCTGGAGAAAAATGACTGGAACCGGCAGCTTGGTATGGAGCTGATCCGGGAATACTGCCGGATACATCCGCTGAGCGAACAGGATCTGCGGGGACTGTATTACCGGCTCGCATATCCGGAAAAATTCTGGAAGATCGCGAATCGCTATTATTGTAGCAGAAAGGTATGGGATTCGGGGCAGAATTATGAAAAGCTGTACCGGGAGATCCGGCAGAACCGTGCGCGCAGCCAGTTCCTCCATGCCCTCAGAGCCTGGTGTGGCTGATCGGAAAATGAGAAATATAAGGTGCATCTGTAACTGCTTCAATGTGTATAAATCAGGTCGAAACGTGGCGGAAAACGCCGAGAAAAGCAGTTTCCATTTGGCAATTAGTGTGATATAATGGTTGACGGGTATTGATCATGAACTGATGCTGTTCATGATAGGATGATCAATGCTGATATTACAAAATATCAATGAATGAAACGCAGGAGGTTCGATCATGAGTTACAGAGAAGCATATGAATCCTGGCTGAGCAATCCGTATTTTGATGAGAATACAAAAGAAGAATTGCGAAGCATTGCAAATGATGAGAAAGAGATTGAAGATCGTTTTTATATGGATCTTGAATTTGGTACAGCCGGTTTAAGAGGTGTCATCGGTGCCGGAACTAATCGTATGAATGTATACACAGTTCGTAAGGCGACACAGGGACTGGCAAATTATATTATCAAAGTAGGCGCACAGGCAAAGGGTGTTGCCATTGCATACGATTCCAGAAGAATGTCCCCGGAATTTGCAAATGAAGCAGCTTTATGTCTGGCAGCGAACGGTATCAAAGCATACATTTTCGAGAGCCTTCGTCCGACTCCGGAGCTGTCTTATGCAGTCCGTTACCTGGGATGTACAGCCGGAATCAATGTGACTGCAAGCCATAATCCGCCGGAATACAATGGTTACAAAGTATACTGGGAGGACGGTGCACAGATCACACCGCCACACGACGGCGGCATCATGGCAGAAGTAAAAGCTGTGACAGATTATGCAACGACAAAGACGATGTCCAAAGAGGACGCAGTGGCAGCAGGTCTGTATGAAGTGATCGGTGCAAACATTGATGATCCGTACATTGCTGAGTTAAAGAAGCTGGTATTGAATCAGGATGCCATCAATGCAGTAGCAGATGACCTGAAGATTGTATATACACCACTTCACGGTACCGGAAATATCCCGGTTCGCCGTGTATTAAAAGAGCTTGGTTTCAAGCACGTCTATGTGGTTCCGGAGCAGGAACTTCCGGATGGCAATTTCCCTACCGTAAGTTATCCGAATCCGGAAGCGGCAGAAGCTTTCACACTGGGACTTGGCATGGCAAAAGAACTGGATGCTGATCTGGTGCTGGCAACAGATCCGGATGCTGACCGTCTCGGCGTATATGTAAAAGACAGCAAAACCGGCGAATATCATTCCCTGACCGGAAATATGTCCGGATGCCTGATCGGTGCATATGAGATCAGCCAGAGAAAAGAAAAACAGGGACTTCCGGCAGACGGTGCTTTTGTAAAATCCATCGTTTCCACCAATCTTGCAGATGCCATTGCGGCAGACTACGGTGTAAAACTGTATGAAGTTCTGACCGGCTTCAAGTTTATCGGTCAGAAAATGCTGGAGTTTGAAACAAAAGGAAACGGCACATATCTCTTCGGAATGGAAGAAAGTTACGGATGTCTGCCTGGTACATATTGCCGTGATAAAGATGCAGTGGTTGCTTCCATGGCATTATGTGAGGCTGCAGCATACTATAAGACCCAGGGCAAGACTCTGTGGGATGCGATGCTGGATCTCTATGAGAAATACGGCTATTACAAAGATGATGTAAAAGCCATTACCTTAAAGGGTATTGAAGGACTTGCCAAAATCCAGGAGATCATGACAACTCTGCGCGATAATACACCGGCTCAGATCGGTGAACACAAAGTGCTGAAAGCAAGAGACTACAAGAAGGATACGATCACAGATCTGGAGACAGGTGCAGTGACACCGACGGGTCTGCCGAATTCCAACGTACTGTATTATGAACTTCCGGATGCGGCATGGGTATGTTTCCGCCCGTCAGGTACAGAGCCAAAACTGAAATTCTACTATGGTGTCAAAGCAGACAGCATGGAAGCAGCAGATGCAAAAGCAGCAGAGCTTGGCGCAGCAGTTATGGCTATCGTAGAGCCGATGTTAGGCTGATGGTGCATATGAGCACTAACGAATATCGGCTGTGTGACCTGTTTTCCTTGACAAATACAGGGAAAACAAGTATAAATAGTCTATAATAAAATAAAAAACGGACATTTTTTCGTTCTACAGGAGGAACTTATAATGAACAAAACAGAATTAGTTGCAGCAATCGCAGAGAAAGCTGAATTATCCAAAAAAGATGCAGAGAAAGCTTTAGCAGCATTCACAGATGTTGTGGCAGATACTTTAAAAAACGGTGACAAGATTCAGTTAGTAGGATTTGGTACTTTTGAAGTAGCTGAGCGTGCTGAGAGAACAGGAAGAAATCCACAGACAGGAAAGGATATCGTGATCCCGGCTTCCAAATCTCCGAAATTCAAAGCTGGTAAAGCATTAAAAGATATCGTAAACGCATAATCAGTGATTGTTTCACTTACTGTAATGTAAATGATAATTGGGGCCGTTCCGAACCGGGACAGGCCCCTTTCTACTAGGAGAATCAAGATGAGATTAGATAAATATCTGAAGGTATCCCGTCTGATCAAGCGGCGTACTGTTGCCAATGAAGCCTGTGATGCAGGAAGAGTTATGGTCAACAGCCGAGTGGCGAAAGCATCCCAGGATGTAAAAGTCGGTGATATCATTGAAATCGCATTTGGAAACAAATCTGTCAGAGCAGAAGTTCTGGTTGTGACAGATACTTCCCGAAAGGAAGAAGCAAAGGAAATGTTCCGCTATTTATAAGCCGGAACAGGAGTCATATTTTTATAGAACCTCCCATATACTGGAAACAGTAAGGGAGGTTTTTTATATGGAAGAGAGACAGGCATCAAGACAGCACAGGGTCATTTTGACAAATCGCGGCACCTGTGCGTTAAATGGAATATCGGATATCTTGTCCTTTGATGTTAATGAGATTTTACTGGAAACAGAGATGGGGATGCTGATGATCCGGGGGATCGATCTGCATGTGAACCGGCTGACTCTGGAAAAAGGCGAGGTGGATCTGTCTGGAAAAATTGATTCCATCCAGTATTCTGACGTCAACAAAGGAAAAGGATCCCAGGGGGAGTCGCTGCTGGGGCGGCTGTTTAAATAATGAGCAGTGTGCAGATCGTACATCAGGTGCAGCTGTTTGGACAGGCGGTGCTCTTTGGATGTTGTATGCTGCTGGTGTATGATCTGGTCCGAATTTTCCGCAGAGTGGCAGCACATGGCGTTGTCTGGATCGCAGTGGAAGATATGTTTTTCTGGGTGATCAGTGCTTTTGTGCTGTTTCAATTTCTGTATCAGGAGGACGATGGCAAGGTACGGGGATTTGTGATCCTGGCCATGTTTCTCGGCATGCTGCTGTATGGCAGGCTGTTCAGCCGGGGTGTGGTGAAGGGTGGAACCTTTCTGCTTCAGAGATTGTGTGGCGGTGCAAGGAGTTTTTTTCGGGGAATTATGAAACCTGTCAAAATTATGGTGAGCCCCGTTGGTAAATGTGCACAGTGTTTGAGGCAAATTTGTAAAAAAAGAAACAGATATGTAAAAAAACGATTGAAAAAATTGTGGAAAGCAGTTAGAATGGGTTTATATAAGCTTTAGAAGGACAGAGTTGGATTGTATATGGAATGTAATGATTCTGTTAATATCTACTCCGCAGCAGAATTTAGTTAGAGGACAGATTGCAGATGCGTAAAATGAAACAAAGAAAGAAAAGTAAAAATAGAACAGGTAAAATTTGTATTTCCTGCATGGTAGTTGTTTTGACACTGATCATGTCCGTGCAGATCGGACATTTATATCAGGTTAATGAAGGTTACAAACAGGATGAGAAGACCAAACAGGCGCAGCTGAAGGATGAGCAGGAGCGTTCCGCGGAGCTTCAGGAAAAGGAAGCATATGTTGGGTCTGACCAGTACATTGTGGATACAGCCAAATCAAAACTTGGCATGACCTATCCGGACGAGATTGTATTTAAAGAAAAATGATTTATTCAATACTTATCAATACTAAGAAGCCATGGAATATTGTTCCGTGGCTTTTGCTGTTGTGTGGGGTGACGCTGAAAAGAATAAATGAAATGAAGCGTTGGAATTGAACGCAGGAGGATTCTTTTGGTTAAAAAACATGAAGTACATCCACTCTTTGGTTAAAAAACATGAAGTGCATCCATTCGATGAAATGTTCCATCCTTGAAAGAATTTTGACGAAATGTTTCGGAAAAACGAACAGGTATTTGACAAAGATTTTACGGTGCCGGACGTAGAATTACTTCCTGAAGATTTTTGAATGAAACAAAATCAGGGAGGAATGTAAAATGAGACGATTCAATTTTAATCTGAAACATATGTTGGTGTGTATGGCAGCGCTGTTGTCGCCACAGTTTCAGCTGGCGGGAGTATATCCGCTGGTTCCGGCACTTTTTATGACGGGATTTGTATGTGGTGTGAACCGCAGCCTGTTATTTCTGTGCAGTATCTGTGGTCTGCTGATCCTGGCACCGGTGTCTGTGATGGTCAAATATGCACTGGTTATATTATTGAGTGCGGCACTGGTGTGGGGGCTGGAACAGTATACAGGGCATTGCCGTACCCATGTGGCGGGAGCATTGTGTGGCGGTGTTACGGTAGTGGTTGGACTGTGTTGGAACGGACTGCATCTGCCGGGGACCTCCGGGCTTGTGATCCGCATTTGCGAAGGCATTCTGGTGACCGGCTTTATCTATGTGGTGAGTCGGCTGGTTATGATGATCCCGGACTGGGAGCCCCGGAGTGAGATGCCGGTGGTTATGTATGCACCGGGTGGCCGGCGTCTGAATGAGTATGCGGAATCTTTTGAAAAACTGTCCCGTACGTTTCGGAAAATGAACCGATACAAAGAGGATTTTTCCGCAGAGGAACTGGGACGGATGCAGACGGAGGTGACGGGGCGGATCTGTGCGTCCTGTAATCAGTGTGCGATTTGCTGGGAAGAGGATACGATGCCGATGTATCAGATCTTGTACCGGTTTCTGCAGGCACTGCAGCGGGGCAGGGAGACAGATGTGCAGGAGCGTGCCACCGAGTTGGGGGAATACTGTCCGTATCGGGAAGATCTGATTGAGCAGGTACAGCTGGTATTTGAAAAAGCGCATTTGAATATGGCCTGGTATAACCGGCTGCAGGAAAACCGGGATGTGATCGCACAGCAGCTCGATGCCATGGCATATATTATGGAGGACTGCGCGAATGAAGAGACGGATGTGACAGCGAAGGAAGGCAAAATTACAGCATCCATGCGTTATGCCTGGAAGGAGTTGGGAGTGCTGGTGGAGCAGCTGAGGATCCTGGAGAACAGTCATGGAAAATGGCAGGTGCTGTTTCAGGGAAGAACCAGGGGCAGCAAGTGTATATCTGTCCGGGAAATGGCCAGACTAATCAGTGGTGTCAGCGGACGGGGATTTGCACCGGCGAAAGACAGTAAGGCATTGCTGGGGACAGAATCACAGTCACTGATATTTTGTGAGAACAGCCGCCTGACGGCCGGATACGGTGTGGCGCGTGCCGTGCGGGAGGACGAGCAGGTGTCCGGAGATAATTTCTCTTTTCAGATGTTGGATAACGGCTGCTGTGTCATGGCTGTATCCGATGGCATGGGAAGTGGTTATGCAGCTTGTAAAGAGAGTGAAATGGTGATAGATTTAATAGAGAAATTCATGGAAGCCGGTTTTTTGCCGGATACGGCACTGCGCATGATGAATTCCGCCATGGTGACCCATGGAGAACATAATCTGTTTTCTACTGTGGATCTTATGCGGCTGGATCTGGACAGTGGAGAGGCGGCGTTTTACAAAATTGGTGCCGCCACGACGTTTATCCGCCATGGAAAAGAGGTGCGGATGGTCACACAGAAGAGCATGCCGGTAGGGGTGTTTGTGGGACAGCAGGTACCGAAGGTGACGGAACAGCTGGCAGACGGAGATTTTGTCATTATGGTAACGGATGGCGTGCTGGAGCATCTGCACGTCCGGGATGCGGGAGAAACTATCTGCGAGGTGATCCGTGGAATTGATACAAACAATGCGGCAGAGTTTTCCAGACTGGTACTGGAACAGGTGCTGCTCTATACCGGTGGCCGTGTCCGGGACGATATGACGGTGCTGACTGCCGGAATCTGGAGCCGGTAGCGAACGGAGAGAAGAATGCAAAAGAAAATACAAATATTTATGGAACAATATCATATGATAGAAAATGGAGATCATGTCGTGGCCGGAGTGTCCGGCGGAGCGGATTCTGTCTGTCTTCTGCGGGTGTTGTGTGAGTTGCGGGAGTGCATGGGATTTTCCCTGTCGGCTGTGCATGTAGAGCATGGCATACGGGGCGCGGAGAGCCTGTCAGATGCAGCATTCGTCAGAGAACTGTGTGCGGCATTGGAAGTTCCGCTGCTGTCCTTTTCTGTGGATGCTCCGGGCCGGGCCGGTGCACGGCATCAGTCTCTGGAGGAGGCAGCCCGGGATCTGCGGTATGAAAGCTTTTATGCGGCATGCAGGCAGCTGGGGGCAAATCGTTTGGCGGTGGCCCATCACGGAGATGATTGTGCGGAGACGCTGCTATTTCATCTGAGCAGGGGAACCGGCATCCGGGGACTGTGTGGTATCGTGCCGGTGCGTAAGCTGGAACAGGTGGAAGCCACACTGATCCGGCCATTATTATGTCTGACCAGAGAAGAAATTGAAAAATTGTTGCAGGATTTTGACCAGGATTACCGGACAGACAGCACAAATCTGGATGAAAACCTGAGCAGAAACCGGATTCGCAGTCAGGTGCTGCCGCAGCTTCGTCAGATCAATTCTGCAGCAGTTCCGCATATGGTGCGGACGGCAGGTTATATGGAAGAAGTATGTGCTTATCTGGATGCGGCAGCCTGGGAAGCAGGGGCACATCTGATCCAATATGTGCCGGAGGCAGAGCATCCACAGGAAATCCGGATCCGGCGCAGTGGGTTTGCAGATCTTCCCGGTGTGCTGCAGAGAAATCTCCTGCAGCGGCTGCTGGGGGAACTGGCAGGCAGCCGTAAGGATATCACGGCGCTGCATGTGGAACAGGTGCAGGCACTGTTTGCCGCACAGGTTGGAAAACAAAGTGACCTTCCTTATCAGATGCGGGCAGAAGCCGGTTATGATGAGATTTATCTGAAGAAAAAGAATACAAAGAATCTGCGTAACCCACAAAGGGCAAGCAATCATGCTGAAAATACAGATTATACAGAAAAGATATCCGGGAATATACGAAAGACAGAGCAGAAGGGTGACGGAAAAGAAAGTGGCAGGGCGATTCCGGTGCAGACACTGGATATCTCCGGTATGACACAGCAGTTTAACGGACTGGAAATAACCGCTGAATTACTTCCTTTTGATGGAAATTTTCAACAAATTCCGGAAAAAACATATACGAAATGGTTTGATTATGATAAAATTAAAAATACTGTTCAGATAAGAACACGCCGTCCCGGAGACCGGATCCAGGTGCAATCCGGAGGCGGTCATAAGAAACTGAAAGATTATCTGATTGACAGCAAAATCCCGCAGAATCAGCGGGATTCACTGGTGCTTCTGGCAGACGGAAAAGAGATCATCTGGGTTGTCGGGATGCGGATCAGTGAGGCATATAAAATAACACAGGAGACAAAACGCATTCTGTCCATGTGCGTCAATGGAGGAGAAGAAAAAAATGAGTGAAAAAATTCGTGTGATGTTTTCAGAAGAACAGGTAAACGAAAAGATTAAAGAACTGGGAGCACAGATCAGTGCAGATATGAAGGGTGAACCGGTGAAAATCATCTGTATTTTAAAAGGCGCAAGCTTTTTTGCGTGTGAACTGGCAAAACGTATCACCGTCCCGGTTTTTATTGATTTTATGTCCGTGTCCAGTTACGGTGACGGTACAGAGTCATCCGGTATTGTGCGTATCATCAAAGATCTGGATGATTCCATTATAGGTGAGAACGTGCTGATCGTGGAGGATATCATTGATTCCGGTCGTACATTAAGCTATCTGGTAGAGAACTTAAAGAGCCGTGGAGCCAAAACCGTGCGTCTGTGCACACTGATGAGCAAACCATCCCGCCGTGTGGTAGATGTGCCGGTAGATTACATCGGCTATGAGATTCCGGATGAGTTTGTCGTAGGATACGGCCTGGATTATGCGCAGAGATACCGCAACCTTCCGTATGTCGGTGTTGTGGAATTTGAATAGAAAGAGAGGAACTTTGAAATTGAAACGTAATTTTAGAGGCCTTGGATTGTATGTGGTGATTTTCCTGATCATCATTCTGGGCTGGTATTCTTTCGCTTCCAGGGGAATCGGAACAAATACCTGCACACAGGCAGAATTTGAGCAGGCACTGGAGGATGACAAGATCAATTCCATCGTGATCAAACAGAACGAGGAAGTTCCTACCGGTACGGTGACGATTCTGCTGAAGGATGGAACCCGCGAACTGATGAATGTATCGGATGTAGGGGTTATTCAGGAAACACTGAAAGAGGCAGATTTTGACAATTATACACTGAAAGATGTACCGGGTGAAAACTGGATAGTACAGATTTTACCGACCCTGCTGATGGCAGGTATTCTCATTTTCTTTATCATGAGTATGAATGCGCAGGCCGGAGGCGGCGGTAATTCCAAGATGATGAATTTCGGTAAAAACCGTGCGACGCTGACCATGGGCGAGAATGTGAAAGTCCGCTTCAAAGATGTAGCAGGTCTGAATGAAGAAAAAGAGGAACTGGAAGGAATGGTTGATTTCCTGAAGGATCCGGGCAAATATACAAAACTCGGGGCACGTATTCCGAAAGGTGTTCTGTTAGTGGGACCTCCGGGTACCGGAAAAACATTGATCGCAAAGGCAGTAGCCGGTGAGGCGGGAGTACCGTTCTTCTCTATCTCCGGTTCTGACTTCGTGGAAATGTTTGTCGGTGTCGGTGCTTCCCGTGTCCGCGATATGTTTGCAGAAGCCAAAAAACATGCACCGTGTATCGTATTTATTGACGAAATCGATGCAGTCGGACGCCGACGTGGAACCGGTATGGGCGGCGGACATGATGAGCGTGAGCAGACATTGAACCAGCTGCTGGTAGAGATGGACGGTTTTGGTATCAATGAGGGCATCATCGTTATCGCAGCAACGAACCGTGTGGACATTCTTGATCCGGCATTGCTGCGTCCGGGCCGGTTTGACCGTAAAGTATATGTGGGGCGTCCGGATGTGGGCGGTCGTGAACAGATCCTTTCCGTTCATGCGAAAAACAAACCGCTGGCAGATGATGTGGATCTGAAACAGATTGCCCAGACTACGGCAGGATTTACCGGTGCAGATCTGGAAAACCTGCTGAACGAAGCTGCCATTATTGCAGCAAAAGATCAGCGGATGTACATTTGCCAGAATGATATCAAGAAAGCATTTATCAAAGTAGGCATCGGTGCCGAGAAAAAGAGCCGCATTATTACAGATAAGGAAAAACGAATTACAGCATTCCATGAGGCTGGTCATGCGATCCTGTTCCATCTGCTTCCGGATGTGGGGCCGGTTTATACAGTTTCCATTATCCCGACAGGCGTGGGAGCCGCAGGTTATACCATGCCGCTGCCGGAAAAAGACGAAATGTTCCATACAAAGGGACAGATGCTTCAGGAAATCATCGTAGATCTTGGCGGTCGTGTGGCGGAAGAACTGATTTTTGAGGATGTCACTACAGGCGCATCCCAGGATATCAAGCAGGCTACTTCTCTGGCGAAGTCTATGGTTACCAAGTACGGAATGTCTGAAGATGTGGGACTGATCTGCTATGACGATGAGGAGGAAGTCTTTATCGGAAGAGATCTGGGACACACCAGAGGATACAGCGAGACAGTGGCTACCAGAATTGATGGCGAGATCAAACGGATCGTGGATGAGTGTTACGCAAAAGCACGTCAGATGATCCGTGAGCATGAGGATGTGCTGCATCGTTGTGCAGAACTGCTTCTGGAAAAAGAAAAAATCAACCGTGATGAGTTCGAGGCGTTATTTGAGGAAAAAACTGTAGAAGCGTCTGCTGAGTAAGAATTTGTTGGAAATGTACCATGGTTTGTGCGATATTTCCGTAAAATGCGGAGAAGGTTACTTGCGGGTAATGGCGAAAGTGCATAAAAACAATGAACAAAATTTGTGAACTTTATGCACACTTATTTACTGGGATTTGCTATTATACTAACTGTAAATACCCCCAATACATTATATAGTTTTTTGCTACCCCCATAGTAAAAAATACCTTCTCCTTTTGAAAGAGACAGCAGATCGATTGGCTGTCTCTTTTATTTTTTGTGGTTAAACGGAACGTTTTGAGATAATACGAAATCGGGAAATCTTTTCTCAGCAGCTAGTCACTCGTTACCTTCATTTCACTGCGGTTTCATCGCGCTCGTTCCCGGCTCCTATAGAAGCTGGTCGCCTCCCACTCGCGCAAAACCTTGTGAAAATCAGTCACTCGCTAAATCGCTTGCCGAGAAAAGATTTCCCGATTTCTTATGTTATGTAAAATGTGTGTTCTGTTTCTATAATGTTGGCTGATAAAGCACACTATGTGTAACAAATAATATTAAAAAACATATAAGATGCTACTGTTTGCATTAATAGTATGATAGAAAAATAAGTATTTACCGAGGGAAAAGAAATGACATATGATTCAGTACAGAAATTTAACAGTGTGGAAAATTATATTCTGCAGATGCGGCCGATTCTGAGAAAGCGGGCGTTATTCTCTGATGGAACAGCAGATTACCGGATGCCGCCGGAACCAAAGGCAGGTGACACCGTGAAAATTCGTTTCCGGACCGCTGCCGATAATGTGGACCTGGTGGTGCTCTGCCATGAAGATGAGCACATTGAAATGTATCTGACAGATTGTGATCGTGATTTTGACTATTATGAGGCGGAAATCCGTGTCGGTGAGGAACAGTACAAATATCATTTTGAAATCATATCCGGTATGCTGCGCTGTACCTATGACCGGGCAGGTGTATCCAGAGATTTCCGACCACAGTACGAGTTTTGCATCATTCCGGGATTTTCTACGCCGAAGTGGGCAAAAGGTGCGGTTATGTATCAGATTTTTACCGATCGCTTCTGTAACGGAGATACCTCCAATGACGTGAAAACCGGTGAATATTATTACATCAACCGTCAGACAAAGCAGGTAGAAAACTGGGATAAATGTCCGGAAGATTTCGACGTGGCAAACTTCTATGGTGGTGATCTGGCAGGTGTACTGTCCAAAATGGATTATCTGGAAGAACTTGGTGTGGAAGTGCTCTACTTCAATCCGTTGTTTGTGTCCGCATCCAGTCACAAGTATGATACACAGGATTACGACTATATCGATCCACATTTTGGTGTGATCGTAGAGGATGGCGGCGAACCGATGCCGCAGGACTGCTGCGACAATCGCCAGGCTTCTCTGTATAAGGCCCGTGTAACAAATAAGAAAAATCTGGAGGCCAGCAACCAGTTATTTATCAAACTGGTCGAGGAGGCGCACCGCCGTGGCATGCGTGTCATTCTGGATGGCGTGTTCAATCACTGTGGATCCTTTAACAAATGGCTGGATCGGGAAAAAATATACGATGATGCAGAAGACTTTGAGCCAGGTGCTTTTGCAACAAAGGACAGCCCATACCATAGTTATTTCCATTTCCAGAATGACAACGCATTTCCGGATAATCTGACATACGAGGGCTGGTGGGGACACGATACTTTACCAAAGTTGAATTATGAGGAGTCTCCGGAACTGGAAGCCTATATTCTCAATGTGGCGAAAAAATGGGTATCTCCGCCATACAATGCAGACGGCTGGCGTCTGGATGTGGCAGCTGATTTGGGACACAGCCAGGAGTATAACCACCTGTTCTGGAAAAAGTTCCGTAACGTGGTAAAAGAGGCAAACCCGGAAGCACTGATCCTGGCAGAACATTACGGCGATCCGAAAGACTGGTTACAGGGTGATCAGTGGGACAGCGTCATGAACTATGATGCTTTTATGGAGCCGATGACCTGGTTCCTGACCGGTATGGAAAAACACAGTGATGAATATAAAGACTATATGCTGGGCAATATAGAAAATTATGAGAATACCATGACACACTATATGGCAAGTTTTGCAACATCCTCTCTGCAGTGTGCAATGAACCAGCTGTCCAATCATGATCATTCCCGCTTCCTGACCAGAACAAACCATAAGGTGGGACGGGCGGCAAATCTGGGAACACAGGCAGCTTCGGAAGGTGTCAATAAAGGGATCATGAAAGAGGCAGTTGTCATTCAGATGACCTGGCCGGGTGCTCCGACACTGTATTATGGAGATGAAGCAGGTCTGTGCGGATTTACGGATCCGGATAACCGCAGAACGTATCCGTGGGGAAAAGAGGATAAAGTTCTGATCCGTTTTCATCGGGATATGATTCGGATTCATCGGGAAAATCCTGCACTTCGCACCGGTTCTGTCAAGTTTCTGCGCGGAGATCGAAATATCCTCTGTTATGCGAGATTTAACCGGGCACAGCAGTTTATCATTGTAGTAAATAATGATGGTTATACAAGAAGTATGGAGATTGGCGTGTGTGGAGCCGGGGTACCGTCTTCCTGTCAGATGACGCAGATCATGTATTCTTCGGAAGACAATTATTCCATGGCACCGGTAACCTATCAGGTAGAAAGAAGCTATCTGAAACTGACGCTTCCAAAATATTCTGCTGTTGTGTTGCGACATCAGTCAGAAGAGGACTAAAACAACACATATAAACACTAATTTAATCTGACAGAATTAGTTGAATAAGCCATGTAGGCTATGCTATACTTGAATCGTAACAAGAGGTGATGAAACAAAAGTTTGTAAGATTCAGAACAAACTTCATGTTCAACATTTTAATATCGTAGGTGTTATTTTTAAAAGAATTCATAGTATAGCAGTATTCATACTTTCTTTTGTTGTCAAACAAATAGTGACATGGTACAATGAGCGCAGCGAATGAAACGCTGTGTAACTTGTAATACCAGAAATCGGGATAGACCTATCATATTGTAGCACAGTGTCTGATTCGCAAAAACAAAAGAAAAAGATATAGGTTTATAAGGAATCTATCAGGAGGAATGGCTATGCTGGAGAATGATTTAACAAATATTGAGATGTTGATAATGAAATGTATCTGGGATACACCGGAAGAACTGGCCTTATCACAGTTGGTAACAATGGTGAATGAGCGGTTTGATAAAAACTGGAGACCGCAGACAATTTCTACCTATCTGGCACACCTGGTGAGAAAGAACTATCTTACCATGCGCAGATCTGGAAAAGTTTTTCTTTATCATCCGGAAGTAACAGAGGAAGAATACCGTTCATCTCAGATGGATGAGTTAGTTCATTACTGGGGAGAACCGGGAACACCGACAGAGTTTCTTTCAGCATTGTTTGTAAAGGGTGAGAAAGAAAAAAATTCAGAAGAAAATCTGAAAGATTTAAGAAGCTTAATGGATGAACTGGATTAATTTTTTCTTTTATGTAATTGTTTTGAATTCGCTGACCGGTACGGTTGCATATCTGTTGTGTAAACTTCTGGCACTGGTCGCAAAGAAATATAATGCAATACGGATCATATATCCGCTGTATCGGCTGGTATTGCTGTTTTATATTGTGCCGTTGGGATATATCTATATCAGGTGCAAAGTTGGATTTTTCTATGGATCAGCCACTATCGGAGATGGCTTTTTTGGGAATCTCGAAATTCATTTACTGATTCAGCTATGCCTAGTGACATGGATTATAGGTATGATTGGTATTTGTGTAGTATATTATGCGGGAAAGTGGAAAAAGTACCGTATAATGTATCGAAATAATCTTCCGTTTCGTGGAGATGAGTACCGTGCAATTTTGAGGCGTTTTTATCCTAAGAAAAATTGGAATCGTATTAGATTTTGTACGAATTTTACGGTTGATTCGCCTTGTGTTATGGGGATTTTTCACCATACGATTGCATTCAAAACATTGAATTATTCAAAAGAAGATATTGAGATAATTTTAATGCATGAAAGTACACATATTGTACGTAAAGATAACTTGGGAAAGAAAATTGCAATGGTCATAGTTCTTATCAATTGGTTTAATCCTGTGTTACGCTTTTATCTGAAAGACTTGGATGCATGGGGCGATATTTCCTGTGATATTCATGTGTGCAGCCGCTTTTTAGGTGGACATGCCAGAAAATATTTTGATCTTTTATGGCGATTTAGCCAGATGGAAGAACAGTATTCTGAAAATTTACCTGCTTTTGTTTCGAAACTAAACAGTGAACAGTCACTGGGAAAGAGAGTGGAGTATATGATTAGATGGCAGAAAGCAGGAAAGAAAACGGGAGTAAGTGTATTATTGGCACTGACTTTGGTGATTGGCAGTTCGGTGACAGCATTTGCATCAAGCGTACAGGTAGCAAGTCAGCAGAATAATTTATATTGCAAGACTAGAGTGCAAGAAGTGGACGTAGTGGATAACGACGATTTACAGGAGTATGTGATTCCGGCAGATCAGGTGGATGAGGAAAAATGGGACAATGCGATTGTTTATGACGATGCGTTATTAGAACCATTAAGCATACAGAGAAATTTTGACTGGAAAATACCGGGAAATAATTTTGCTCGTTCAGTAGGCTTTATTAAAAAAGCTGGTTCCACTATTGTTGTTTCCTGCTATGTATATGATGACAGATATCATCATGTCGGTATCCGCAGACCGGATGGTTCGATGCTTTATGTCAACGGAATGCATCAGGTTACAAAGACATTTAACTGCGAGACCACAGGCACTTATTATGTGTATGTAGAGAATATGAGATCCAAACAAATCCGTGCAGCAGGCTATTTTATTAAATAGTATGGTTTTGAGATACACGACGTATCACATTGTACATAGCGGAGTAGTTGAATGATGTACCCTATGCGTGTCGTTATAAGGAGAATATCAGAAGATTTGATCTGAAATTATTTCCGTCGGGAAGGTGTCCGCTGTATAAAAAATAAATGGATGAAAAAGAGATAAAAGAAAGCGTCAGCAGAAGTGCTTTGTTCTGGACAGAGTACACCTGCTGACGCTTTGCTCTTTTTGAGAGGAAATTCATCGTAATTTCCTCTCAAAAAATTTCAAAAAAAATTAGCACTCAACTCTTGATAATGGAAATCGATTTTTGTCCTGTAGATCAAATGGCATGGGTAAGAGCTGATAATCAACACAGAGCGATTGCGGAAGAGATTATTCTCAAGGAATTGATTTATATTTAAATGAAAGTGATGAGGTCGTGGATTGCAACCTCATTATTATGTGAGAACATGAAATAGCAGTAGGCATAATGAGAAAAATAGGGTAATATAACAGTAAGCAGTTAGTGTGGTTTTGAAATGCCAATTTGGCATTTCAAGTTATATAAGGGAATTGGAAAAATTTATTCTGGAAATGGGATCGGATTTTGCATTTTTAGCAAGACAGAAACATTTGGTACTGGATGGCAAGAAGAATTATGCAATTTCCAAGGATGTTTTGACTAAAATAAAGTAAGGAGGACTTGCGTATGATGACGGATGAAAAAATCAAAAATTCCAGTGAGCTAGAGTTTACTGTATTTTGCATTGAAAATGTAGCGGCAAAGCTGGGGGTGGATGCAGAACGTGTTTATCAGGCATTTACCGAACAGAGTGACATTCTGAACGGATATATTGTCCCAGAATATGAAGTGCTGCATACCCAGAGCCGGGAATATATCGTTGATGACCTCCTTGATCTGATGAAAGAAAGGGGTGTGGAAGTATGATTCTCTATCATGGTTCTTTCTTAGAGATTGTAAAGCCGGATTTGGCTCATTCCCGCCCTAACGTAGATTTTGGGCGTGGCTTTTATGTCACGCCGCTGTATGAACAGGCTGCGAAGTGGTGCGGTAAATTCAAACGCCGTGGGAAAGATGGCATTATCTCCCGGTATGAATACGATGAAAGTCAAGAAAACGAGCTGAAAACGCTGAAATTCGATTCTTATTCTGAAGAATGGCTGGATTTCATTCTGAACTGCCGCAGTGGAAAAGATTCGACAGATTATGACCTTGTTGTGGGTGGTGTTGCCAATGATAAGGTGTTCAATACTGTGGAGCTGTTCTTTGATGGGCTGATTGATAAGGCGGAAGCTATCAATCGCCTGCGTTATGAAAAGCCGAACCTGCAAATATGTTTCCGCACAGAGAAAGCATTGTCTCTGTTGCATTTTGAAGGGAGTGAAACACTATGACAGCAAATCCAATTTTGCTTCAGAAAAAATATAGCCGTATTATTGAATGTTTTGCTAAACAGCAGGGACTTTCACTGGATGCGGCATTGGATTTCTTTTATCATTCCCAGGTTTATCAGCTGATTCGTGACGGTGTCTCCGATATGCACTGCATGAGTGATGCGTATTTGGCAGAGGAATTGAAACAGGAATATGAGGAGAAAGTGCCTGAAAATGCGGTAGTAAAGGTGAGAATAAAGTGAGACATAATATTTTTGATTCAATACCATCCAATATAGTTTCTGATAAAGCTAATGTATTTGCTGATTTTTTACAGACGGCAGGATTGTATGATTCCATGAAAATAAGTGAAGATAATATTCAAGATTTAAGCAGTATTTGTTGACCGTAGAGAATATACCGGTCCGCTTTGGGAGCAGATAGACGAAGCATTTCAGTTTGTTTTGAGAAATATTCATTTGGGTGCTACTATTGTGGGAATTTATCGCCAGGACGTTTATGAGATTCCACCGGATGCCATTCGTGAGTTGATTATTAATGCTATGGTACATCGTAGTTATCTGGATCATGGTACGATACAGGTGGCGGTATATGACAATCGATTAGAAATTACTTCCCCAGGAAAGCTGCCAATGGGACAAACGCTGGAGCGTATGAAAGAAGGTTATTCTAAAATTAGAAATGAAGCTCTTGCTCATGCGTTTGCTTACATGAATCTGATTGAACATTGGGGAAGCGGTATTCCGAGAATTATAGACAAAGTAAAAGCTGCCGGACTGCAGGAGCCGGAGTTTATTGGTGGCGAAGTTGATTTGCGTATCAATATTTATCGAAGACAGGTTGACGGCACTGTTGACCTCAATGACCTCAATAATGCCATTAAAGTGCCGGATACTATTGACAAAATGCCAGATAGTGACAATAAAGTGCCGGATAAAACAGAAATAGTGCCAGATAATATGAAAAAAATGCCGAATAGTGGCAATGAAGTGCCAGATACGACTGAGAAAATGCCGGATAGTGAACAGGAACAACAAATCTATAAATATGTATTGGAAAATGGCTCTATTACTACTGCTGAAACAGTACAGATTTTAGATGTAAAACATCGTAGAGCCAGAGCTATCTTGCTGAATATGGTTAAGGACGGTTATTTAAGAAAAGAGGGTGCGGCACGAAGCACTATTTATGTAAAAAGTACGGAAGGGAGATAATGCGTTTTCTGTAAAAAAATACTTTCAGTAGATGATTTGGCTACAAATATGAGATGGGACTTATATCAAATCCGGCGTGGTAAGAAAATCAGACGAATATATTTTTCCAAGAATTTGTCGTAAAAATGTGGTCAAACCAAGAAAATTGAGTGCGAGAGTAAGTGAAAAATCCCTGTGAAGTAGTGGCAGCCGCCATGCACAGCTCGGGAAAGACTTCCCTCGCTGTCGGGCTGTCGCCCTATACATTTCCATGAAAGAGCCATCTTTATCAAGCAAGCTTGAAAGATGGCTCTTTCACGTAAATGTGCATGGCTCGTAGCGTTCACAAATTTTTCACAAAATAATTAGCACTCGATGCTTGACATGGCTAATAATAAGTGCTATATTACAACTAGAACAAAGGAAGAGAGATAAAAGGAACACAGAAAAGTTCCGCAGATTTCAAATCTGGTTGCTCAAGTAATCAACACTTCGGATTCTCCGAATGTGCACAAAATATAGTTACTGAAAGGAGTAATGACCTATGATGATGCCTAGAATTTTTGGAGAAAACTTATTTGATGATTTTATGAATGACTTTGCATTTCCGGATTTTACGGACAATGCAAATATTGAGAAAGCTTTGTATGGTAAACATGCAAAAAATCTGATGAAAACTGATGTCAAAGATACCGAGAACGGATATGAAGTAGATATTGATCTTCCGGGCTTCAAGAAGGACGAGATTACCATGAAGCTGGAGAATGGTACACTGACCGTGAGCGCAGCGAAAGGTCTTGATAAAGATGAAGAGAACAAAGAGAAAAAATATGTAAGACGTGAGCGTTATGCAGGCGGAATGAGCAGAAGCTTCTATGTAGGCGAGCACGTTGATGTAGAGGATATCCATCCGAAATATGAAAATGGTATCCTGAGCTTCATCGTTCCGAAGAAGGAACAGAAGGCCGTAGAGGAGAAAAATAAATTCATCTCTATCGAAGGCTAATGCCCGGAGCAGGATTTTTTGTTGACAGGATGCTCGGATGTGTGTTCCTTAAAAGGAATGCCCGATATCGGACATTCAGACAGACATAGCATAAAATAAGATAAATATGTATCGAAAACTCCGGTGGGAAGTAAAATTCTCACCGGAGTTTTTTTGTGTTTTTCTATGCGCGTTGCTGTCGAATCCGTGTCGGATTTTGTCGAAATCGTGTCGAATGCTGTCGACAGGTGAGCAGATGTTAAACAATTATGTAAAAGTCTCTTGAAAAACACGACTAGATTGATAAAATAGTTGCAAATCAGAATGTTGCAGAGATTCTGAGAAGAATATTACAATGTTAGGAGAAAAGAGATGGAAAAGAGAGTATCTATCAGGGACATTGCAGAAATGCATTTGTCACAGCAGTTGGAACGAAAAAAAGCATTATTGTTAAATCTGGAACTCGATGCCTGTGCACGTCAGGGGATTCCGTGGACACCGACGCAGGGTATTCTTTCGCTGGAAGACCGCCGCAGGTATGAGATGAATCAGAGTATCATTTTGCCGAATGGCACCTTTACCAAGCAGTTTTCTCTGCCTAATTATTTCCGGGGTGAAAATGCATATGCACCGACAGGAAAAAATCTGCAGAAGTACGATGTTGCGGACAAATATATTCCGGGGATCAGAAAAGAATGTGCCGGCGGTCCGGAGGAATGGCTGGAATTCACCAGCAATTTTGATCTGGCATTGTTTTATGCCTGTTGTAAGTGGGATGAAGAACAGTTGGAATGGCTTCCCATGACAGAAGCAGATATTGAGCGTCCGTTTGGCGAGGGTGAGCCGGATCCGCATTATGGTGTGATCTATATGGCGAATGCGGAAGATGCAAGATTCTTCGGTACATACGCAAATGCACCGGAGTATCATATCATGACACCGGCAGGAAGTCTGGTAGATGGCGGGAACCGGGAGTATATTTTTGCAATGCGCATGAGAGATAAAGATGAGCTGCAGAAGGATGCACGTTTTGACATCCTTGTGTTTGAACATACAGAGAAATTCTGTCAGGATGTATATGAACTGATGCAGAAATCATTGCCGACCGGTTCCGCAGTGTTTAAAAAAATTTAAGAAAATAAATAGTTGAGTTTTTATAGTCCTTGGAGTATGATATTTTCATGCATGTAAAAAATTGACCGTGCATAGTCCTGCCATGTCCCGGCGGGGCAGTTACAAACGTTGAATGGTAAGAGTTGACGAAGAAAACACGGAGATAAAAAATGGCAAGAAATAAAAAAAATTCCAAGAGACAGAGAAGAAAAAGAAAACTGATTCTATTTATTATTGAGATTATTATTTTGATCCTGGTTGCAGGTGCACTGTTTGTGTACAGTAAACTGGATCTGATCAAATCAAAGAAACTGGATAATACAAAGGTTGGAAAAAATGAGGTTTCCGAAGAAACTCAGAAAACATTTGAAGGATATACTACCATTGCATGTTTTGGTCTGGACAACCGTGAACAGGGTGTTTACGAGTCCGGCAACAGTGATGTGATCATGCTGATGAATATCAACAATGATACGCATGAAGTAAATCTGATGTCGGTATATCGTGACACCTATCTGAATGTTGCCGGTGAGGGACAGGAGGAGAAGTTCCAGAAAGCCAATGCGGCTTACGCATACGGTGGACCGGAGCAGGCAGTGACGATGCTGAACCGTAACCTGGATATTGATATCGATAATTATGTAGCCTTTGATTTCAAAGCGGTTGCACAGGCGATTGATATTCTCGGTGGTGTAGATATTGATGTTGAGAGTGAGGAAGAACGTAAATATCTGAATGATTATGTATCTTACACCAGCGAGTATGTAGGTGGAAGTGATGAAGAAGTAGAACATACCGGATTGCAGACCTTAAACGGTGTACAGGCAGTATCTTATGCACGTATCCGTTATACAGCAGGTGATGATTACAAACGGGCAGAGCGTCAGCGCCGTGTTCTGACAGAGATGATCAAGAAGGCAAAATCTGCAAGTCTGCCAGAGTTAAACAGCCTGATCAATACTGTATTTCCACAGATTTCTACAGATCTGGACAAGAAGGACATTATCAGCATGGCAACTGTCATGATCAAATATGATATGGCAAACAGTGGTGGATTCCCGTACAGCAAAGATACCTTTACTCCGAGCAAGAGCATCGGAAGCGTGGTAGCACCATGTGATCTGGAGAGTAATGTTATCGAGCTGCACAAGAGACTGTATGGCACAGACAATTATACACCGTCTGAGACTGTTAAAAAGTACAGCGAACACATTGTGGATGTGAGCGGATATACGGCAGAAAGGAAGGCGGATAACCGTTTCAGCGGACAGGATGAATTCTTTGGAAACGGAACACAGACAACCGATGATGGATCCGGTTCAACGGAGGATACAACAGAATGATGCGTTTGTTCATTTGCCCGGAATGCGGGTGGATGCGTACTGTTTCGAGACGGGCTTCTGTGGAATGTTTCAAATGCAACGGTGTGATGATGCAGCCGGTGAAATTGGAATATACTCAGTATGTCAAGATGTCGGAACAGGAACGAATGGATTATGCAGACAGTTGGATGTATATCCATCGGAAAAAGAGCAAATAGAAAATAGATCCCCATGCAGAGAAATCTGTGTGGGGATTTTTTGTGCTAAGGCTCCTTTACGAATGATATTTCTTGAATTGACAGATAAATTATGTTTTTTTACAATAGAGGAAAAGTGGAAAAACAGGAGAAGAAATAATGGGAAGAGCAAAGCAGATACTCGCAGTGTTGCTTGTGGCAGTGTTAATGTGTCTGTCGGCCTGTGGACAGGCAGGGGACAACAGCAAAAAGCAGACGGACAGCAATGACGCACAGACGGGCAACTATGTAACACTGAAGGCAATCACTCTTGGACAATTGCCGGAAAATGGAATGGACGAATTTTATGAGGAGCTGGATGCCATGACAGAGGAACTGGGATGTCATCTGCGGTTTGATTATATCCCGTGGGGGGATGAGCGTTCCCAGTTGAACATGGCTATCGCATCCGGGAAATATGATTTTATCTCAAATGGAAATTTTTCAGATTATTATCAGCAGGTGGCGAAGGGAGCATTTCTAAATCTGAATGCTTATCGGGACGTGGTACCGGAGCTGTTTGCACATTATGAGTCCTATCGGGAGGATTATCTGACGAATCTTGAGTGGAACGGTGGTCTGTATGGCATTCCACAGTTTAACAAAGATACCATCAGCGACACCGGTGGAGGATTTTTCTACCGGACAGATTTGCTGGAGGAATGGAATCTGCCGGAGGTGACAGACTTTGACAGCATGCAGCAGTATCTGTATGCGGCAAAAGCGGACGGAAGATATCAGGATGCGGCGCTGATCACGGACAACCGTGCATGGAATGCGCTGTGGTATCTGAATAATGAAAAGTATGAGGAGATCGGAACATTGGAGACAGTTCCCTATGCAGTGACAGACCGGGAGAGTTGCCGGACTGTGATCAGCCGGTTTGAGACACCGGAGTTCCGGAAGACGCTGGATGTACTGCATCAGTGGTATGTAGATGGCATTTTGAATCCGGGAATACTGGCTTCCCTGGATAATGAAGGGGTGACAGCTCTTGAGATGATGCTGGCAGATGAAAAGCCGTGTGAGACGAATGCACCGATCTGGACCGTGAATAGTAGTTATGTTCCGGCTTTGTATCGCAAACATCCGGAGTGGATGTATGGATTTTTCTCTTATCAGATGAACAATGGGAATATTACAAAAAGAAAGCAGGGAAAAGAGGTGTCCTGCATTTCGATATCCTCCAAATGCAAAGAGCCGGAGATGGCGGTGAAGCTGTTGGAAAAACTGCATACGGATGAGAAGTTTTACACACTGATCCGGCAGGGTGTATCGGGAATTCATTATGAGCTGAAGGATGGTGAGGTTTCCCATGAAAATATTCCGGAGGAAAATTTATTTTCATACTGGACGGGGTGTGTGGATTTTACTCTGGAACAGCCGGAGTATATGGAAGATAGGCAGTGGGAACAGGAATATCAGAAGATACAGGAACGGACAGAGGAGTTGTGTGAGACCGCACCGGATGACCTGCTGATGGATTTTTCATGGGAAGATAATGGACTGAAAGAGATTGAAAGCCGGTTGGAGGAAGTGCGCCGGGATTATCTGCTGCCGTTGTGCTGCGGGGTCTCTGACAACATTGAGGAAGATTATCAGACAGCAATCCGGAAATTGTATGAAGCAGGATTACAGCAGTATCTGGACATTTTGCAACAGCAATTAGATGCGTATTGGGAGGAGAAGTCATGAAATTGCTTATCGTAGATGATGATATCTATACCAGAGAGGGACTGGCAGAGACGATTCCCTGGAACCTGTATGGCATTGATGATGTCATGCAGGCGGAGAATGGAAAAGAGGCATTGCATACTGTGTCCTGGTATCTGCCGGATCTGATCATTACGGATATCCGGATGCCGCAGAAAAACGGCATTGATTTCTGCAGGGAAGCGATTCGTCTGGTACCGGACTGCAAGATCATTTTTATTACCGGTTACATGCAGACGGAGTATCTGAAAGATGCGATAGATTTGTCTGCGGTGGCATTTATTGAAAAACCGATTCAGCCGGAAGCAGTAATGGAAGCACTGGAAAAAGCGGTGGGAAAGATTCAGAAGCATCAGGAACACACCCGGCTGAGAAAGGAAAACGAAGCATATCAGAAGAATCGTTTTTTGCAGGCAATGCTGCAAAAGGGAGTTACAGAGGAGCAGCTGGAAGAACTTTGCAGAAACTGTGGATTTTTCTGCACCCGTCAGGAACGGTATCTATGTATTCGGATCTGGGAGCAGGGTTCCGCAATGGATGATGCACAGTGTGATCTATATTTGCAGCAGTATTTTGCGGAGGGTACGGAGTTTGTTCTGAGTACCCGGCTGCCGGATGCGGAACAGTGTGTGGCTGTGTTTGCCTGTGAAGAGAAACGTCAGTCCGAGATTCTACGGAAATTGAGGATGTTTGTATCCAAATACACAGAGTACACGGTTGCGGTGGAGTATTTTGTGGATTCCCTGTCTGGTGTATACAACAGCAGCCGACTGGCACAGATAGCCATGGAGCGTGGATATTTCGAACCGGAAGTGCATTATCTGGAGGTGGATCGTCTGGTACAACGGAAATACATTGATCCGGGAATTTATCAGGTATTTTTACAGGTATATAAGGAAAATCCATGGCGTATCCGGGAGTGGTACCAGGCACTGCTGCAGCAGTTTGCAACGAAAAAACAGGCTATGACAGAGGGGGCACAGATCATTGCGCTGACAAGGACCTTTGCCAGTCAGATTTTAAATGACTATCCGGAGAGCCTGACGGCAGTCGGAGAGTCCGATGTGGAGACCTATATGCGGCAGCTGGAGCGCACCAGTAACATCCGGGAGACGGAACAGCAGTTTGACTTGCTTTTGAATGGCATGGAGCGTTGCCTGGTAGAGCAGAACCGTTACAGCCGGCTAGTGAGCGATATCCGGACATTTTGTATCCGGAATTTATCGGACAATACCCTGGGAGGGCAGATGATCTCAGATCGGTTTCATCTGTCTGTGACCTATTTAAACCAGCTGTTCAAGCAGGAACTATCTGTGACCATCAAGCAGTATATCAGCGAGATGCGGATGGAGCGGGCCAGAGAACTGTTGACACAGACTTATGATACGGTGGATGAGATTGCGGCAAAGTGCGGTTATTCCAATGGCAATTATTTTGCTAAGGCGTTCCGTGAGAATCAGCACATGTCACCGACCGATTATCGCAAACAGATGGAGAAGCGTTATGAAAAAGAACCAAGGACGTAAGCTGCCATTTTTTTATCACTGGAAACTGTCCAGGAAACTGCTGCTGCTGTTTCTGGGGGTCTGTGTGCTGCCGATCACGGTGATACTGGGGATCACAATGTATCGTATGGTATGCAGTTCCATTCAGATGCAGCTGTATACCATGGATCAGAACTATGATCGTGTCGTACAGAATTTTGAAAATATTCAGGAGCGGATGGAACGAATCGCATCACTTATTATGGTATCAGACGAAGTGGGAGATGCCCTGCGCAGTAATAAGCAGGACAGTCTGGTAGATGAACTGCAGAGGTTTGACAGACTGTCGGATTATACTTATCAGCTGGAGATGAGTTCCGATGATATCTCAATCCTGTATTATATCCCGGATCAGTTTTTGATTTCAGGTAGCGGAAATACCTGCTATCGCCCGGAGAGTGAACTGACAAAGTGGAGCGTGGATGCGGAGACGATGGAGCAGACCGCCGGTGATTCCTGGAAAGTGATACAGGAGAAGAACCGCTATGGACAGCGGAAGAGTTATCTGGCAAACTTCCGTGTGATCTGGAATACAGAACAGTATACGCAGCGGCTTGGCATCGTGGCGGTGATGATTCCGGTAAATACGGTAAAAGAGAGTATGAATAATGTGATGCACATGCAGAGCATGTATCTGCTGGATGAACAGGGGACGGTGCTTGTATCCGGTGGAAACGAGCAGGCACAGAATCTGCAGATGCCGAAGTTGCAGGGAACGGTCTCGGAGACACATGAAACCAATGGAGCCTGGATGGTACGCAGCGGTTTGCTGCAGGAGGGCGGTATGACACTGGTTTCGCTGGTGCCGCGGGATGTTCTGGTGCAGGAGTCAGGCAGAATCATCCGGGAAATGCTGATCTGTTATGGAATCATCTGTGCACTTACTTTTGTACTGCTTCAACTGGGCAGCCGGCAGTTTCTTGGCCGGGTACACCGGCTGGATACGACCATGGAGGCTGTGGATCAGGGAATCCTGGAGCCCATTGATGTGCCGGAGTGCCGGGATGAACTGGGGCGTCTGATCCTGCGTTATAACGGCATGGTGGAACAGATCCAGCGTCTGATGGAAGAGCAGTATATACTTGGTAAGGAAAAATCCGAAGCGCAGCTGCATGCATTGCAGGCACAGATCAGTCCGCATTTTCTGTATAATACGTTGGACATGATGAACTGGATGGCGGTAAAAGGTGAGACGGATAATATAAGGGCAGTGCTGTCCGCCATGTCACGGTTTTATCGGATGGTGCTGAGCCGGGGTGCTTACATCATCACTATCGGCGAGGAGATCCGCATGTGTCAGGCCTATATGGAGATCCAGGTGCTGCGTAAAAAGAACAAGCTGCAGTTTGAAGTGGATGTGGATGAGGAGATCTATCCATATCTGATTCCAAAGATCACGCTGCAGCCGATCCTGGAAAATGCCGTGCTGCACGGAATCGATGAAAAAGAGGGCGGTCGCGGAACCATCCGCCTGTCCGGGCGGATCCAGGAGGATCAGATTATTCTGGAAGTGCAGGATGATGGTGTCGGTATGGATCCGGCGCTTTTATCAGAAGAAAACCTGTCCGAACACAGTGGAAAACATTACGGTCTGTCCAATGTGAGGACACGGCTTTGGCTCTTTTATGAAAAAAATGCAGAACTGTCCTGCAGTAGCGCACCGGGTCTGGGTACAAAAATTACCCTTCGATTTCCGAAAAAATCCGATGTGGAAGATACTGACGAGTAAAAACAGAAAAAAACGGGTAGTTTTTAGAAGTACATGGAAGAAAACGCAAACTTCCATGTGCTTTTTTTGTGTGAAAAATGAAAGGAAATACAAAAAAAGTCCTCTTAAAATCAGACTGCCGGTTGAAATATAATGTAAAAGAAAGAAAAAACTGCAAAGTAACAGAAAAATGGAAAAATATGCTGATCTGAAAGCGGATGGAAAAAGGAGAAGGAGGAGAACAATGAACAGACACTCACACAGAAGGAAAAAAATATCAGCCAGAGTAATGGCACTATCCATGGCAGCGGCAATGGCGGTTACGGTGTATCCTGTACCTGCTTTTGCGGAGGAAGGTCAGAATGTGGCCCAAAAAGTACAGGTGCTGGATAAAACCGGGGGAAACATTCATGATTATGGAAAAACCGGAGATGATCCGGCAACACCGGATGTGGATGAATCCGCAATTGTTGCAAATTCTGATGTACTGAGATCCGCACAGTATCAGGAATCTACAAAGTATGAGTTAAAAGTAAACGGAACACCGGTTTCTGTTTATAAATATCAGAAACAGACGGATCCGGGAAGCCATTATCATATGGATATTGCAAGATTTTCTTCCGATGATGCGGAGCCGGTTTTTGAGATAACCATGAAAGACGGGTCAACCATTGACAGTATCTATGTATCACCGGAAAGATATTATCCGGAAGATTCCTTTGAAATCAGTACAGATAAGAAAACTGTAAAATTTAAAATGTCAGCAGACTTACGTTACTGTATTGTAAATATCAATGGCAGCATCAATGATACCAATGGCAAACCGCAGCTTGCAATTATTAATGATGCGACAGAAACAGATAAACCGGATGTGACAGCGGCAAATGTACTGAACTTTAAAGATTTTGCAGAAAAATATCTGCAGGAGCATCCGATTACGGATACCGTAGGCGAAGTTTGCACAGAGGCAGGTACGGTTACAGATACATCTATGAATGATGGGAAAGAGTACACCTGGTCCTACGGGGAAGGAACATATGTGGCTTATGATGCAAAAAAGGTTATGTTCCCGAACAAGCGTGTCCGTCAGAAAAATGATGTATCAGAAGCATTTCAGGCAGCACTGGCAGAAGTGAAAAACAGTGATACACTGGATACAATTTATTTTCCGGCAGGTACATATCTCTGGTCCGGTCTGTCCATTAAGAACTGGGATGGAAATGGAAAAGACGGAAAGCTGAATATCTATCTGGATGAAGATGCATTGCTTGTAAATCGTCTGCAGGAGTGCACACAGGCGATGGAACCAGCGATCGGCATCTGGGATTCCTCCAACATTACTGTTTCCGGACGGGGCATTATTGATGGTCAGGGAACTTATAACTACAGCTGGGACAAAGCGGATGCGGAACTGAGCTCTCATCAGGGCGGAAGTATGGTAGTTCGCTCTCAGAATATTACGTTTAATGATACTTATGTCAGAGATGTAAAACAGTGGAACTGGGAATGCCACACGGTAAAAAACATCAATTATAATAATATCAAAGGTCTGAGCCCATTTCAGCATGCCTGGGTGGATGGACTGGATCTGACAAGCGGACAGGGAATTCATTTAAATGGTGCAATTACCATGGGCAACGATGATACCTTTGCATCCGGACACTATAATCCGAGTAATGAATTCCCGCAGAGACGTCTGAAGAAGAAAGATTTAAACAATCTGTCTACGGAAGATCAGAACATTGCAGCAGCAGCGGCAATTTACAACAAAGACAGACTGCAGTGGGATACAGACGATACAACAGATGTAAATATCAGCAATACATTGGGTTGGAGCACCTTTGCCAATGCAGTCCGACTGGGACACAATACACGCTTCAAAGCAGATGGCGGAAGCTATCAGATGCGTGATTACACATTTAATAATGTCAATACATTGCATGTTACAGGTTATGGAACGAATGGTGGTGGCGGTGCACTGAGTATTCAGAACGGTACGAGTGGCTGTACCCCAAATTATGAAAATCTGATATTTAATAATTGTTCCTTTACGGCAAATAACGGAAACAATGTTGCAAATATTCCGAGTGGAAACGACCTCAATCAGTTTAATCCGAAGAACGTTACCTTTAAGGATTGCTGGTTTAAAGATGCGGACACACCGTTTTCATTCAAAAGCATTGATAATGTAACGATTGATAATCTGTATCTGGGCGGAAAGCTGATAGAGTATGATTCACAGGTTGATCTGACCGTTGCAGACAGCGTGAAAAACTTTACATTCCTTGTAAACGGTGAAAATATTAAGAAAAATGCGGCACCGGTATTTGAAAATCCGGATAACGAGCCATTTCATGTGAAAGCAGGAGAAACCGTTTCTTTCCAGGTAAATGCAACTGATCCGGAAGAGAATAACGTGACCTTATCGGTTGTCGGCGCACTTCCGAAAGGTGCATCATTTGATGCTGAAACTGGCGCATTTACATGGGAAACCTCTGACAGTGACAGTGGAAAGAGAGAAATTACGTTTAAGGCATTGGATGAGTATGGTGCTTCCACACAGAAAACGGTTACCATCAATATTGAATCTGACAGGGTTCCTGGAAAAGATGTGGAAGTATCCAGAACCGTTGTGTCACAGGATACATTTGCAGGCAGCTGGAGCGGAGATCAGACAGCGGACTTTGGTGCAAAGAATTTCCTGCGTACTTCCTATGGAACAGACTCTAAAGGAACATTGGGAACAGCAGGCGGAAGTGATAATAAAGTCACATATCTGAAATTTGACGTGTCACAGATTGACCTTACACAGGTTGACCGTGTAAAATTGCAGATGACTTTACTGGGTGTACGTTATGATGAAGCTGCAAACCTGGATGCACAGCTTCAGATTGCCATGACAGAAAATACAGACTGGACAGAAAATACTCTGAACTGGAAAAATAAACCGGCAATTTTAGATGTAAATGGAGTAATTATTTCAGAAGAATTTAACCTTGGAGATATTGTAAGTAATGATCCTGGACAGATCAGCACACCAAATGGTACTGTAGCAACCGCAGATGTCACATCACTTGTTGCAGTGGCAAAATCAGCCGGACAGGACAGTGTTACACTGGCTGTAAATGTGGTTGACAAACAGGTTGACAAAGCTAATCGTATTTTCTTTGTAAGTAAAGAAGGTGCAAAGAATTTTGAAAATGCAGAAAATATGGCACCGGCATTGGTAGGTACAAAGACAGTGGCAATCTCCGGAATTAAAGTAAATGCACCGACAAAAACGGTATATGATCTGGGAGAGTCATTTGACACAACCGGTATGACAGTTACTGCTTCCTATGAAGATGGAACCGAAGATGTTGTAGATCTTTCTAAAGTAATCATAACTGGTTTTGACAGCAGTAAAGTGACAGAAAAGCAGACAGTTACTGTAAAATATGCAGGAAAGACAGCTACATTTGATGTAGAAATCAGAAATATCATAATTCCGGAACCGGAACCGACACATGCAGACGGACTGGCAAATGAGATGGCAGAAGATGGAAAATGGTATGTATACAGAGATAATGCGGTGGATTATGGTTATACCGGACTTGCAGCAAATGAATATGGCTGGTTCATGGTAGTAAACGGAGCAGTAGACTTTGGTTACACCGGACTTGCAGCAAATGAATATGGCTGGTTCATGGTAGTAAACGGAGCAGTAGACTTTGGCTACACTGGACTTGCAGCAAACGAATATGGCTGGTTCATGGTAGTAAACGGAGCGGTAGACTTTGGCTATACCGGACTTGCAGCAAACAAATATGGCTGGTTCATGGTAGTAAACGGAGCAGTAGACTTTGGCTATACCGGACTTGCAGCAAACGAATATGGCTGGTTCATGGTAGTAAATGGAGCGCTTGACTTCACTTACAACGGACTGGTACAGAATGAGTACGGCTGGTGGAAAGTAACTGCCGGAAAAGTAGATTTCAATTACAACGGATTTGCAACCAATGAATATGGAACCTGGTATGTACGCGGCGGAAAAGTAGATTTTTCTTATCATATGTAAGATGTAAACACAAGTAAGCGGTATGAGAAAAAGGTGAATGAACATAGCGTTTTTGCTTGTATAACAAAAATGACGGATGAAAAGTTGAAAAATAACCAAAAATAACATCATATTTTCTAAAATTTTGGTTAATCTGTTTCTGCTACACCTGCTATAATGACGCTGTAACAAATAAAGAACTACTTAACAAAACCTCTTTGTAGAAGGCTGCTAAGCAATTCAGATTTTTGGAGGAAAAGATAAATGAATACTTTAAAAGCTGAAAAAAGAAGCATGGATGTCAAAGCAAAGAAACTCAGAAGAGAGGGATTCGTAACAGGTAACCTGTTCGGTAAAGCGATCGAGGGCTCTATTCCATTGAAGATGGACAGATTCGAAGTGGAACGTCTGTTAAAGACAGATCACAAAGGAAGCCAGATCATGCTGAACGTAGAAGGTCAGGATTACGATGTTCTGATCAAAGAGGTAGATTATAATGCAATGAAACGCTGTGTTGATGAGATTGATTTCCAGGCACTGGTAAGTACTGAGAAAGTTCACTCAACAGCAGCAGTTCAGATTGAAAACCGTGAGAAAGTTCTTGAGGGTGCTCTGCAGGAGTGCTTGGAGGAGATTGAATACAAAGCATTACCGGCAGCACTGGTTGACCATGTTACCGTTGATGTAGCAGGCATGAAAGTCGGCGACGTGATCCGTGTCAAAGATCTTGAGATCTCTAAGAACCCGGATGTCGATATCCACACCGATCCGGAAGCTATCGTTGTGATGGTTGATGCAATCAGAAACAGCATCCCGGAGGATGAGGAAGCTGACGAAGAAGCAGCAGAAGAGTAAAAACCATATAAATTTTCAATTCACCAAAAAATGTAAAAAAGCGGAGTCACAGAGTTATGCGCTGTGGCTTCGTTTTTTTGTCTGCAATTTTACAATGTTCTTTATTTAGAATTGCAGGACGGACCGTTTTTCAGATTATTTTGTATGCATAAAAATTCGTGGAACAGGAATCTTAAATAAAGTCAAAAATATGATTATGAGAAACCGGAGGAATTGCGATGCAGAATAATATGGAACTCGGATACGAGATGTTTTGTTATCAGTGTGAGCAGACAGCAAATGGGAAAGGCTGTACGAAACAAGGTGTGTGCGGAAAAACCCCGGAAGTAGCCAATTTGCAGGATCTGCTCATTTTTCAGTTAAAGGGAATCAGCTGTTATGGTGACATCCTTCTGAAAAAAGGGATGCGGCCGGAGAAACGTGTGGTGTCCTTTGTAGAGAACTGCCTGTTTACGACATTGACCAATGTAAATTTTGACCCGGAAGTGCATGTGAAACTTTTACAGGAAGCACAGAAGATTAAGGATGAACTGCGGCAGCAGACCGGTGGCACCGGAACGGAAAATATTTATATGGCGTACCGGCTGCCGGAGACAAAGAGTGAGATGCTGCGCACGTCACAGATTGCCGGTATTATGTATGACCAGAATCTGGATGAAGATATCCGTTCTCTTCGTCAGCTGGTGATCTATGGTCTGAAAGGGATCAGTGCCTATGGACACCAGGCACGGGAACTGGGATATTACAGTGATACGGTGGATGATTTTTATATTCAGGGACTGGCGGCAGTCACCGACGATCAGCTGACGGTGGAAGAACTGATCCAGCTGGCGATGAAGACAGGAACTATGGCATTGGAGATCATGCAGAAACTGGACGAGGCAAACACAACCGTTTACGGTAACCCATCGCCGCATGCCGTACCGATGACGTTGAAGGCAGGGCCGTTTATCATTGTTTCCGGACATGATTTTCATGATCTGGAGATGTTGCTTGCGCAGAGCCAGGGGACCGGTGTCAATATTTATACCCACGGAGAAATGCTGCCGGGGCATGGTTACGAGGGGTTGAAAAAATATCCGCATCTGGTGGGAAACTTCGGTGGTGCATGGCAGGAGCAGCAGAAGCAGTTCGACAATATTCCGGGCTGCATTCTAATGACGACAAACTGTCTGATGAAACCGCGGGACAGTTATAAAGACCGGATATACAGCACAAACGTGGTTGGATGGGATGGTGTGAAATATATTCCCAGAAAGGAAAACGGGGAAAAAAATTTCAGCGAGATCATTCAGCAGGCATTGGCGCTTGGCGGATATGATACAGATCGGGATGTACGTCCGACAGAACCTTCTGACTGTCCGGAGTATCAGCAGGTGGACGAACTTCTGACTGGTTTTGCCCATGAGGCTACACTGAGCCATGCGGGAGAAATCGTGCAGGCCGTGAAGGACGGACAGATCCGCCACTTTTTTCTTATCGGCGGCTGTGACGGTGCCCGGCCGGGACGAAACTATTTTACCAAATTTGCACAGCTGGTGCCGGAGGACTGTGTAATCTTGACCCTGGCATGTGGAAAATACCGGTTTAACAAATTGGATTTCGGAACCGTAGCGGGGCTGCCGCGTCTGCTGGATGTGGGACAGTGTAACGATGCATATTCGGCAGTGCGCATTGCGACGGCACTGGCAGATGCCTTTGACACGGATGTCAACAGCCTTCCGCTGTCCATGATTCTGTCCTGGTATGAACAGAAAGCTGTGGCGGTATTGCTTGCACTGCTGAGTCTCGGCATCAAAAATATTTATTTGGGACCGATTCTTCCGGCGTTTTTAAGCCCGAATGTGGTGCAGTATCTGGTGGATACGTTCCAGCTGCATCTGATCAGCAATGCGGAGGACGATATCAAAACCTGTCTGAAGCAGGAAATATAAAAGCTGGCTATGATGAAGTAGGATACGGAGAGTGCATAAGTAAAAACCGACAAAAGAAGATTTCATTTCTATTACTTCAAATCTATGTTAAACTAACAGTGTTTGAACACAGAATAAGCATTCCAATGTTTCGAGTGCATTCTTGAATTAATTATAGATGATGGAGGAAGCGCAAAATGGAATATGAGATCGAGACAGCGCATGGAAGGCTGTTTTGCAGAAGGGAAGGCAGTGGCCCTATCCTTCTGCTCATACATGGAGTAGCCTGTGACAGTGAATTTTTCCGGGAGACATCGAAACTTCTGGCAGAAACGTTTACCGTGATCAGTTATGACCGGCGGGGATACAGCCGGAGCATTGCGGCAAAGGGAGAGAACGATTTTTCTGTCTGGGCGCATGCGGAAGATGCGGCAGAGATCATTCGGTTGGAGCAGAAACGGAAGGCTGAAGACGGGCAGTGCCCGGTAGAAGCAGGATTGCAAAGTGACGGATGTAGTGCAGCCCCGAGCAAGGGAGAAGAAAATCAGATTAATGAATGTTGCACAGGTAAGAGCAATGGAAAAGCAGACCAGAGCACGGGTGTGTTTGTAGCTGGCTGCAGTGCCGGTGGTGCGGTGGCAGCAGCTCTGGCAACGAAATACCCCGAACTGGTGCGGCAGGTATTTTTGCATGAACCTCTGATGCGCGGAAGCGGAGAATTGGCAGCGGAACAGGATGCTTTCTGGGAGAAGCTGCGAAAGGGCACCGAGAAGCATCGGATCATCACCTGCATGATGCATTTTGTGAATGCCATGGGGGGTATGAACCGGGAGAAAGAAGGACAGTCCATGGAGCAGCAGAGCCGCAATCTGAAAAATCTGGAACTGTTTCTGGAAAAAGAAATGGACAGCTTTTCTGGATTGAAATTGGACGATTTTGATATATCCGTTCCGGTAACGGTGGCATGTGGTTCCGATGACAGAATGGGAATGTTTCATCGTTCGGCGCATCAGGCGGCAGAAGAAAAAGGCTGGAAGTATTTGACAGTTCCGGGATACCATAATTTTGCTTCTGATGAACCGGAAGCTTTTGCAAAATGTCTTACAGAGGTGTTTGAGGATGAGCATTGATTCTGAGAAGAATAAATTGATATAGTAAATGGAGGAAAAGCAGCATGTGTACAGCAGCAGTTTACCGAACAAAAGATACGTATTTTGGCAGAACACTGGATTACGAATTTTCCTATGGGGATGAAGTGACCATCACTCCCAGGAACTATCCGTTGAAGTTTCGTCATATAGGAGCCATTGAGAAAAATTATGCAATCCTTGGAATGGCGCATGTAGTCGGAAATTATCCGCTTTATTATGATGCGATCAATGAAAAAGGGCTGGGTATGGCAGGACTGAATTTTGTTGGAAATGCAGTATATCAGGAACTGTCAAATGAAAAGAAAAATGTGGCACAGTATGAATTTATTCTGTGGATTTTGCGTCAGTGTGCCACGGTGCAGGAAGCGAAAGACTGTCTGGTGCAGATGCAGCTGGTGGGGACTCCGTTTCATGAAAGTCTTCCGACGGCGCAGCTTCACTGGATGATCGCAGATGCGAAAGATTGTATCGTGGTGGAGTGCATGGCAGATGGCTTGCATGTGTATGACAATCCGGCAGAGGTGCTGACCAATAATCCGCCATTTCCACAGCAGATGTTTTTGCTGAACCAATATATGCATTTGTCTCCAAGCCAGCCGGAAAATCATTTTTCAGATAAGCTGGATCTGCAGGCATATAGCCGTGGCATGGGTGCACTGGGACTTCCCGGGGATCTGTCTTCTAGTTCTCGCTTTGCACGGGTGGCATTTACACGACTGCATTCCATATCCGATGATTCGGAAAGCGGAAGTGTCAGTCAGTTTTTTCACATTTTAGGTTCCGTGGATCAACAGCGTGGATGCTGTGAAGTGTCGGAAGGAAAATACGAGATTACCCTGTATACTTCCTGCTGTAATCTGAATCGTGGGATTTATTATTATACAACCTATGAAAATCACCGGATTTCCGCAGTTGACATGCATAAGGAAAATCTGGATGCTGCCGGACTGATTCGTTATACACCAGTCACAGGGGAACAGATCTACCGGCAAAATTAAAAAACAAAGAGTGTGAACGCAGAATAAGCAATCCCCCGCTTCAAGTGTGTGGAGCACTAAGCGGTGGGTAAGGGGGATGCTTATGTCAGTGGGAGTTAAAAGCTCCCACTGACAGGTCGCAAAGCGACTGCGTTCATGAGCAAGTAGCGAAAGCGGATTGCGAATGTCCGCTTTACCTACCATATTTTTGAAAATTATGCTAAAATGGAGAATAAATCAGATAAATTTACTTGTCCGCTTTACAAGATTACAAAGTAATTCTTCGAAATGGAATAAAGATTTTGCACGAAGGATACAGGAGTATAAATGAAAATATGGCAAATATAATAGAAATAACAGATTTTGAATCAGCGGAACTGGATGTGTATGCACGTTATTCGGAGGTTCAGTTACTGCGGATCCATGAACCGAAACCGGGGATTTTTATCGCAGAAAGTCCAAAGGTGATCGAACGGGCGCTGGATGCGGGTTATGAGCCGATCTCCATGCTGGTGGAGCACAGACACATTGAGACACAGGCGAAAGGGCTGATTACACGATGCGGAGATATTCCGGTTTATACAGCAGAATATGAAGTGTTGACGAAGCTGACCGGCTTTGCACTGACCAGAGGAATGCTTTGTGCTATGAAACGACGTGTGCTGCCGACGGTTGCAGAGGTATGTCAGAAAGCCCATCGCATCGCAGTGCTGGAAAATGTCGTAAACCCTACCAATGTGGGAGCAATTTTCCGTTCTGCGGCGGCACTTCATATGGATGCGGTGCTGCTGACTCCGGGATGCAGCAATCCCCTGTACCGCCGGGCGATGCGCGTGAGTATGGGAACAGTATTTCAGGTGCCGTGGACGATCTTTCCGGAGAAAGAAAAGTGGCCGGAGGACGGTATGGCATGTCTGCAGAAGCTGGGATTTAAAACTGCAGCCATGGCATTGCGGGATGATTCCGTCAGTATCGATGATGCCGGGCTGATGGCAGAGGACAAACTGGCAGTCGTGCTTGGTACGGAAGGGGACGGTCTGGGTGTAACTACCATTGCGGACTGTGATTACACCGTAAAGATTCCCATGGCACATGGGGTGGATTCCCTGAATGTAGCAGCAGCCAGTGCAGTGGCATTCTGGCAGCTGGGAAACAGAACATAATTTGGGGTTATGAAGATGATAAAAACAGCTACAAGCAGACAGCAATAACAATGAATCACGATCTGCAAAGCATACATAACATACATAAAATTCGTGGTTCCGTAAGGAGGGTACATACAGATGAAACGTAAAAAATTAGCAGCTTTCGGGCTTGTGATCGCTTTGACAGCAAGCAGCAGTTCCGCCGCTTTTGCAGCAGCTGTCCCGGCGGCTTCCAATATGGAAACTACTGCTGTACAGCAGATGGATCAGGCGGAAGAGACAGATACCGATATTCTGAGTGACAGCGAGGCAGTCGAGTTGCAGCAGGAGATCGCTTCTTATTCCAATGATGGAATTTTACTGACAGCGGCAGCACCGTCCACCATTGGTGGTGTGGCTACTACCGATATTATAAATGCCGCCAAAGTAATGATCCGTAAATATGAGGGTAGTTACAGCTCTGTGAATGCGAACGACAACGGGGCACTTTCCATCGGAAAGATGCAGTGGCATGCGGATCGTGCGAAAAGCCTTCTGCGGATTATTATTTCCGGAGATGCTGCAAGTGCACAGGCGATCCTTGGCGATGCACTGTACAACGAGATTCTCAGTGATGCAAGCTGGAGCAAACGGATCCTGACGACTGACGAGGCAAAAAAGATGCAGACACTGCTTGCCACCACGCAGAGTCAGTTGGCGCAGGATGTGCAGGAAAATACCGATGTGACAGGGTATGTCAACGACATTTACAATCGCGGTATCCGTAATGCGGCAGCTGTTGTTTATCTGGCAGATGTTGAAAATCAGAGTGGTTCCGGTGGTGTGAAGACGATTTTATCCTATGCAAAGAATTTTGGAAATCTCGGAGATCTGACGCTGAATGAGATACATATTACTACCGTATGCTATGCATATACGAACCGAAACAGCTGGCTCAGTCAGTCAGATTCCAACCGGAAAAGTTATATTACGAGAAGGATCAATGCATATACCGATGCTTCCGGTCTCGGCTGGACATACTGTAACGCAGGGGATTACCGGATGCCGTCGGCTTCACCGGCTGCCAACAAGATTGGAATCCAGTGGCTGCAGAATGCGCTGAATCAGTATCAGAACGCAGGCCTTTCTCTGGATGGAAGCTATGGACCGGCGACGAAGGCTGCGGTCAGGGCATTTCAGCAGAATACCGGATTATCTGTGGATGGAGATGCAGGCGTGGATACAATCCGTGAGCTGATCCGCAGACTGTATTTTAATAAGGCAATCTACGGACGTTCTGAAATCATCGGTAATACCGTTACCGGTCTGGTCCAGGATACAGATGGCAGATGGGTTTATAAGGTAAATGATAAAATTGATACGACTTACACCGGACTGGCTTCAAATGAATATGGCTGGTGGTACATTTTAAACGGTGTGCTGGACTTCAGCTATAACGGTTTTGGCCGGAATGGAGACAGCTGGTGGTACTGCCGTGGAGGTAAAGTACAGTTCGACGACAATGGCGTGATCGAAGGAACGGTAAACGGTACGTATGGCTGGTGGAAAGTGGTAAACAGCCAGGTTATTTTTGACAATGATGTATGTGCAAATGCCAGTGGCTGGTGGAAGATCACAAACGGAAAAGTAGATTTCGATTATACCGGCCTGGCACAGAATGCAGGTGGCTGGTGGTATATCCACAACGGTGCGGTAGATTTTGGCTACACCGGATTTGGTCAGAATGGAAACAGCTGGTGGTACTGCCGTGACGGTCAGGTGCATTTTGACGATACCGATGTGATCGAAGGAACGGTAAACGGTACGTATGGCTGGTGGAAAGTAGTGAACAGCCAGGTTATTTTTGATAATGATGTATGTGCAAATGTGTATGGCTGGTGGAAGATTACAGACGGAAAAGTAGATTTTGGTTATACGGGTCTGGCACAAAATGTTGGCGGCTGGTGGTATATCCGGAATGGCGCAGTAGATTTTGATAAAAACAGCGTGCTGGAAGGAACGATAAACGGAGATACTGCATGGTGGAATGTCCGTGGCGGCCAGGTCATCTTCCGGAGTACCGTAGCGGATAATGAGATGGGCTGGTGGCGGATCGAAAATGGAAAAGTCAACTTCGGCTACAACGGAATCGCCCAGAATGATTTTGGCTGGTGGTACATCCGGAACGGTCAGGTAGATTTTGGCTATACCGGAACGGTAACAGACGGTAACAGAACTTATCAGGTAGTCAACGGAAATGTCAACCGGCAGTAGCAGATAAAGAGAGAAAAGGAAAAGTGAAGCGATGTTATTTCAGGAACAGATAAAAACGGTAAAACAGGCGGCGCCGGAGCTGGCAGCCACCACAAATGAGCAGCGGAATGCAGCTCTGGCAGCGGTGCGGACAGCACTGCAGCAGCATCAGGAAGAGATTTTTGAGGCAAACCGGCAGGATATGGAGCAGGCGGAGGCAGATGGTGTCTCCGGTCCGGTCCGGAAACGGTTAAAATTTGATGAAGGAAAACTGCGGGATGTGATGGCAGGTATTTCAGATCTGACCGGTATGGAAGATCCGCTGTTTCAGACACAGTTTGCCCGTGAACTGGATGATGGTCTGGTACTGAAACGTGTCACCTGTCCCATCGGTGTCATCGGTGTGATTTTTGAGGCGCGTCCGGATGCGCTGGTACAGATCTCCGCACTGTGTATCAAGAGCGGAAACTGTGCGATCTTAAAAGGGGGAAGTGAAGCTCTGCGCACGAATAGAACGCTGTTTGATATTATCCACCGTGCTGTGATCAACGCAGGACTTCCGGCAGATTGTATGATGCAGCTGGAGGCCCGTTCTGAGATCAACGAACTCCTGGAATGTCATGATTCAGTGGATCTGCTGATTCCGCGTGGCTCCAATGCCTTTGTGCAGTATATTATGAACCATACCAAGATTCCGGTAATGGGACATGCAGATGGCATTTGTCATATTTATGTGGATAAGGAGGCAGATCTGGCGAAAGCAGTTCCGATCATTGTGGATGCCAAGACGCAGTATGTGTCTGCCTGCAATACCGTGGAGACAATTCTCATTCACGAGGATGTCCGGGAGCAGTTGCTGCCAATGCTGAAGGCGGCGCTGGATGCAAAACAGGTGGAATTGCGCGGCACAAAAGAGATTGCAGCTGTGGTAGACTGTGTACCGGCTACGGAGATGGATGACAGGACCGAGTATCTGGACTACATTCTTTCTGCAAAAACAGTGAAAAGTGTGGAGGAAGCCATTGTGCATATCAATCGCTTCGGCTCTCATCATACAGACTGTATCATCACTGAAAATCCACAGACCGCAGAGCATTTTATGAATCTGGTGGATTCCGCCGGGGTATATCAGAACTGTTCCACGCGTTTTGCGGACGGATATCGTTATGGATTTGGTGCAGAGGTGGGGATCAGCACAGGAAAACTTCATGCCCGGGGTCCGGTGGGACTGGAAGGTCTGGTCAGCTACAAATACAAACTGTATGGAAGTGGACAGATCGTGGCAGATTATGCATCCGGTGAAAAGCAGTTTCATTTTAAAAACCTTTATAAAAGATGCATAAAAAATGCATAAACGTATATTTTTAATCGCAAAAATACAGAAAGTATAAGGAAAGACTGAAAAAAAATACATAAATAAGTTATTTTTATGCATAATAACCATTGCATTCTCTTCTCATTGCAACTATAATAAACGCTAGTAAACATTTCAGATAGGATTGTATAGAGGAGAAAAAATATGAAAGCAAAGAAAATCGTAGCCCTGGTGGCAGCTGCAGCAATGGTGCTTTCCATGGCAGCATGTGGCAGCACAGATAACAGCAGTTCCGATGCAAAAGACGGAAGCGCAGCAGCAGAGACAACAAAAACATCTGACAGTGATACATTGGTTATGGCAACCAACGCAACATTCCCGCCATATGAATATGTAGATGGAGAGGAGTACAAAGGTATCGATATCGAGATTGCACAGGCAATTGCTGATGCAATGGGAAAAAAGCTGGAAGTAGATGATATTGATTTTGATTCCATTATCCCGGCGATCACAACAGGAAAAGCTGACATGTCTCTGGCAGGCATGACTGTCACTGACGAGCGTAAAGAGAATGTAGATTTCTCTGATAGCTATGCAACCGGTGTTCAGGTAATCATCGTTCCGGAAGATTCCGATATCACAGGTCCGGATGATCTGGCAAATGACAAGATGATCGGTGTTCAGCAGGGAACAACAGGTCACATCTACTGCTCCGATACACCGAAAAACGGTGGATTCGGTGAGGATCATGTAACCGCTTATCCGAACGGCGCAAGTGCAATCCAGGCATTACAGACCGGTAAAGTAGATGCAGTTGTTATCGATAACGAGCCGGCAAAAGCTTTCGTAGCTGAGAATCCAGGATTAAAGATCCTTGATACAGAGTATGTAACAGAGGATTATGCAATCGCTGTGAAAAAAGGAAATACAGAGTTATTAGATCAGATCAATGAGACTCTGGCAAAATTAAAAGCAGACGGAACATTACAGTCCATTATTGATAAATATATCAAGGCTGAGTAATCCACGTTAGGAAACGTATGAAACGGGGTAGCATGCTATGCTGCCCCCATTTTGCTGATTACAGGAAGTATATAAAAAGAGGAGAAATGAACATGCAGGAATGGTTTGCAAAACTGGCAAATGACTTTGCCCAGACCTTTATTACCAAAGATCGCTGGCAGTTATTTGCAAAAGGATTTACCGTTACCATCCGCGTTGCAATACTTGCCCTTCTGATGGGTATTGCGATCGGTGTACTGGTGGCGATCGTCCGCACAAAACATGATTCCAGAAAGAAAAATGCACATGGCTTCGGCAATGTGATCTTAAACATTTTAAATGCAATTTGTCAGGTTTATCTGACCATTATCCGGGGAACCCCTATGATGGTTCAGCTGATGATCATGTATTTCGTAGTATTTTCATCCAGCCGACATGAGGTGGCAGTAGCGACACTGGCGTTCGGTATCAACTCCGGTGCTTATGTAGCGGAGATCGTGCGAGGCGGTATCATGTCTGTTGACGCAGGTCAGATGGAAGCCGGCCGCTCGCTGGGTATGAACTATACACAGACCATGCGCCACATCATTATCCCACAGGCAATCAAAAATATTTTGCCGGCACTGGGAAATGAGATGATCACATTACTGAAGGATACATCTCTGATGACTGTTATCGGAGCAAAGGATCTGACAAAAGCAGCTCAGACCGTACAGGCTGTTACTTACCAGGCATTCATGCCGTACATCAGCATCGCAGTGATCTACCTTGTGTGCGTTATCGCTTTATCCAAGCTACTTGCACTGATTGAGAGGAGGATGAGAAACAGTGATAGACGTTAAAAATCTGGAAAAAACTTTTGGCGATCATAAAGTATTGGCCGGAATCAATGAACATATTTATCCGGGAGAAAAGGTCGTTGTCATCGGACCGTCCGGTTCCGGAAAATCAACGTTTCTGCGCTGTCTAAATCTGTTGGAGGAGCCGACAGCCGGAACGATTACCGTTGATGGCGAGGACATCACAGATCCGAAGACAGACATCGATAAGGTGCGTCAGAAAATGGGAATGGTGTTCCAGCAGTTTAACCTGTTCCCACATCTGACTATTAAGGAGAACATCAAGCTTGCACCAGTGACGTTAAAGCTCATGTCAGACAGCGAAGCAGAGCAGAAAGCGATGGAACTTCTGGAGCGTGTCGGTCTGCCGGATAAAGCGGAGGCATATCCGAAACAGCTTTCCGGTGGTCAGCAGCAGCGAATTGCAATTGCCCGCGCCCTGGCCATGAACCCGGAAGTCATGCTTTTTGATGAGCCGACATCCGCCCTGGATCCGGAAATGGTAGGCGAGGTTCTTCAGTTGATGAAAGAGCTTGCTGATGACGGAATGACCATGGTAGTCGTAACACATGAGATGGGATTTGCCCGTGAGGTGGGTACCCGCGTTCTGTTCATGGATGGCGGAAATATCGCAGAACAGAATAATCCGAAGGATTTCTTCGAGAATCCGAAAAATCCGAGACTACAGGAATTTTTATCGAAAGTACTTTAGGCTATAAATGAGCAAGTTCGTGATTTTGCATAAAAGAAAGACACCTCGATTCCATGTGTTGTATAATGAAAGTGCCAAAACAAACATTTGCAACATTTACGAAAGAAGGTGTCTCTCGCAAATACTATACATCATTCCTCATTCATATACAACCAGTTTAAAAAATTAAACTTATGCAAATTTTATTCGAACCGAGTAATAAACCATCTTATGAGTATCCTAATCAGTATTTTCATTTCAGGATATCATGGAAAAACCACGGACTTTGCTAAAAACAGTTCCTGCCACAGAACTACGATTGCCCATTTCCTCAATTCCGGAAAATGGGATGATTCCTTACTTTCAGATACGTTAAAATGCTCTGTCATTGAGATTATTTATTCAGAAGCAGCACGCACCGGAAAACCTGTTCTCTGTATTGTGGACGATACGATTGCTTCAAAGACAAAGCCTTCGTCACAGGCTTTACATCCGATTGAAGATGCGTATTTTCACCAATCCCATTTAAAGGGAAAACCGGATTACGGGCATCAGGCAGTTGCTGTTATGCTTTCCTGCAATGGCATTGTTCTGAACTATGCTTTTGTAATGTACAATAAGTCAATTTCCAAGATTGACATTGTACAAAGCATTGCAAAGGAGCTGCCTGTTCCACCGGTAATGTCCTATTTTCTTTGCGACTGCTGGTATGTTTCTGAAAAGATAATCAATACCTTTGCACAGAGAGGGTTCCATACCATCGGTGCTTTGAAAACAAACCGTTTGCTGTATCCATCGGGAATGAAAAAGAAACTTCGTGAACTGGCCGCCGAATTGTCTGTTACACATCGTGAATTTGACCTTGTGACAGTCAAAAAACGAAACTATTATGTGTACCGGTACGAGGGAAACCTCAACGGCATAGAAAATGCGGTAGTTCTTTTGAGTTATCCGGAAAAAGCATTTGGTAATCCCAAAGCATTGCGTGCTTTCATCAGTACAAACGCAGCCCTGTCTACACAGGAGATTCTTTCCTGGTATGTGTGTCGATGGCCGATTGAAGTATTTTTCCGCCAGTGTAAGGATAAACTGGCACTGGACAGCTATCAGATACGCTCTGCACAGGGAATCAAAAGGTACTGGCTACTTATGTCACTGGCACATTTCATGTGTGCAGTGGGTACTGGTAGGTTCTGTTCGTTTGAAACTGGATATCACGAAATCTGTGATACCATTCAGCTGGAAAAGTATCGTTATCTTTTTCAATGCGCAAAGGAAAGCAATGATTTTGATTCATTTATGAAATTCGCAGTGTAGTTTTGTGCAATTTTTCAAATTTGCTCATTTATAGCTTTAGGTATAAAATGTTAAGTGTAAAGGGTAAATCCGGAGGAAAAATCCGGGTTTGCCCTTTTCGTTGAAGTATGGAGGAGAAAACGATGTATTTGTTACCAAAGCCACGAAAGTGGAAAACGACAGAGGGGATTTTTACAATTTGTTATAACCGCGCCATTGTAGTGGACAACAGCTGTCCACCTGAGGTCTATGAGGATGCAAAGCTGTTTCAGCAGGTTCTTTGTGAATCATTGGGATTTACACTGCGTATCACAAGAGGCAGTGCGTGTCCGGGGGATATTAGCCTGCGGTTGGATGAAGCACTGGAAGCACAGGCGTATGAGCTGCATATAAATGCAGACGGAATCATCATAACCGGCGGTAGTGCCTGTGGACTTTTTTATGGTATGCAGACATTGCGTCAGATGACGCAGCAGGAGGGCTGCTGTCTTCCGTACACGAGCATTCAGGACAGACCTCAGATTGAACATCGTGGATTTTATCATGATGTGACCAGAGGCCGGATTCCGACCATGGATTATCTGAAAAAACTGGTGGACCGTATGGCTGCATATAAGCTGAATCAGTTACAGCTGTACATGGAACATACATTTTTATTTGCAAAATTTTCGGAAGTCTGGCGGGATGATACACCGCTGACACCGGAGGATATTCTGGAACTGGATGCTTACTGCAGAAAGCGCCACATTGAACTGATTCCGAGTATTGCATGCTTTGGTCATTTGTATAAAGTGCTTCGTACCAGAACGTACTGCCATTTGTGTGAACTTCCGGATATGGAACAGGAGCCATTTGGGTTTGTGGATCGCATGAAGCACCACACACTGGATGTATCAAACCCGGAGAGTATGCAGCTGGCAAAATCGCTGATCGATGAATTTATGCCATTGTTTACATCAAAGTATTTTAATATCTGTGCGGATGAAACCTTTGATCTTGGAAAAGGAAAAAGTGCCGGGCTGGCAGAGACAAAAGGTACACAGCGTATGTACCTGGATTTTGTCAAAGAACTGTGCGGGTATGTGGTGAGCAAAGGAAAAATCCCGATGTTCTGGGGCGATATCATCTGTGCGTTTCCGGAGGCTGTACAGGAACTGCCAAAGGAAACCATCTGTCTGAACTGGGGATATGACGCTGACTGGCCGGAGGATTCCACACGAAAACTTTCCGGGGCCGGAGCGAGACTTTATAACTGCCCGGGGGTGAGTGGCTGGGATCAGCTGGTAAATCAGATCAGAGTTTCCTATGAAAATATCAGCAGGATGTGTCACTATGCCGTTGATTATCATGCAGATGGTGTACTGAATACGGACTGGGGGGATTGTGGGCATATCAATCACCCGGATTTCAGTCTGGTTGGAATGATCTATGGAGCAGCATTTTCCTGGAATCCGGAGATTCCGGCCTTTGACGAAATCAACCGACAGATATCCCGGATTGCTTATGGAGATGTCTCAGAAACACTTGTGTCTGTGCTGGCAAAAATCTCTGTCAGCTGGAAGTTTACCTGGCGCAATGCGGTAGACAGGCTGGAACAACTTCGGGAAGTACCGTTATATTCGATGGAAGTTTATCAGAAAGCGGCAGAACAGCTGGAAGAGATAAAAGGTGAACTGTATGCATTTGTGTCACATCTTCCGGTAGAACAGAAAAAACAGATCCACGCATATCTGATTGCATTACAGGGAATGATTTTGTTACAGAAACTGGGCATGGTATTGGCGGGTGATCAGACATCAGATGAAACATGCAGCGGGCAGCGTTGTGCACTGGCAGAAGAACTCGAATACTGGCTGTATGATTACAAAGCATTGTGGCGCAGTGTGAGCCGTGAATCGGAACTGTTCCGGATTCAGCATGTAATCTGCTGTTATGCAGACTGGCTGCGCAGCTGATTGTGAAATAGATTTGGGTGTTTTGCCCCTGGCATCATCTTAAATATTAAGAAAAATTCAGAATTTTCATGGGGGATTTTCAAAAAACTCTGCTATACTGGACAAGTCATACAAGAGAAAACGTTAAGAAAGAGAAATATTAAGGAATAAAAGCGAAAGCGATTTGTTTTAAATGTGTGTGACGGGTGAGGTATGTGAGAATGATGAAACAAAGTGAAGATAAAAAAATAGAAAAATTGCAGACAATGATCTTTACCGGAATTCTGGTGGCGGTCTTTGTACTGCTGATTCGTCTGGTCTGGCCGGATGGGTGCTTTTATGGTTCTACTACGGACTGGTACAATCAGCATGTGACGCTGGCAGAGACAATTCGAAACGTGTGCATGCAGGAGCGGACACTGGCGCCGTCCTGGATTTCCCTCGGAGGCGGAAGCAATGGATTTCAGTTTGCGTATTATGGCTATTACCGCCCGGATATTATCATAGGCTGTCTGTTTCCACAGATTCCTATGACAGTATTGATCCCGGTCTATGCACTGAGCAGCTATCTGGCGGCGGTACTCCTGATGCAGCTCTGGCTCAGAATGAAGGGAATGACACCGTATGCTGCCTTCTTTGGAAGTATGCTTTTTTTGCTGGCCGGCTGTTTTTTCCAGACACACCGGCAGATCATGTTTGTAAATTATATGCCGTTTTTATTGCTGGCATTGATTTTCCTGGAAAAACGCAGATTTGCACTGATGAGCATCAGCCTGACGCTGATTTATCTGCACAGCTTCTATTATGCTATAGCCTGTCTGGCAGTGATCGGCTGGTTTGCAGTGGGAATGCTCCGCAAGGAAGATGTCAGGGGACGCAGACACCTGTTGTTTCAGGGTGTTACCAGCGTTATCCTGTCGCTTGGAATGGCAATGATGCTGCTTCTTCCGACATTCATGACGATTCTGGAGCATAAGCACAGTGGAGAAAAAGCTACCACATGGGTGGATCTGGTGATGCCGAATATTAAAAACCTGTTGTATGATCCTTATGGTCTTGGGCTGACGCTGCTGTGCCTGTATCTGTTGGTGCTTGGACTGCGGGTGAGGGAAGTGCGCTGGCAGTGCGCTCTGCTTTTAGCGGGAAGCCTTTTTGGCGTTGCGTCTTATGTGCTGAATGCAACTTTGTATGCAAGAGGAAAGATTTTGATGCCTTTTGTACCGGTGGTCATTTATTATTGTATGCAGGTGTTTCAGAAAATCCGGAAGGGTGAGACGCAGTGGCGTCTGTGGCCGCTTTTGATTTTTGCTGTTATAATGCTGACCCAGCGGAACCAGGAATGGTTTGCCTGGGTAACACTGGATGGAGCGATTCTGCTGACCATTGTCCTGGTTGATCTGATTTTGCGAAAACATGCGCATCTGACGGAGGAAGAAGAAGCGCGGCAGAGTCTGTACGGGACAGGAATGTTTCGCTATATCGGTCTGTTTGTCATGCCCTTTTTCATTTATCTGGGGGCGGCGGCTATGGAAGGCTGGCAGGGAATCCCAAATGCAGAATCCGGTCAGACATCCGGTGTAAATACAGAGCAGACAATGAGCACGGATACCGATCAAAGTCTGGGCGCGGGTGTCGTTTGGCATACCGGTACGGAAAACGGTGCAGTTTCGGATACAGATACTGACACGGAATCAGAGCAATTTACAGAGGAAGAAGTACAGGCTTTTTGCGGAAACCGGCTGTACCGTTGCGACAAGCTGACGGATACGAAAAAAGACTGCAATGCGTTGCTGTTTTATGGTCAGCAGAGTGCGAATATGTATTCTTCTGTCACAAATCCGCTGTATCAGAATTTCTACTACAATGTAGTGAAAATGCCGATTCAGATTAATAACCGGACAGCATTATTGGAAGAGCGGAACCCGCTGTTTGCACAGCTGATGGGAGAACGCTATATCCTGACTACGGAGAATAAGATGCCTTCGGGCTATTCCATTTTGCAGCAGAAGGGCAGATATGTCATTGCGGAAAATACGGATGTACTGCCAATTGCCTATACTACAGCGGACTGCATTTCGGATAAACAGTTTGCATCTTTGGATGATATGGAGAAAATGACAGCATTGAGCCGATATACCGTGGTGGAAAATGATAGACAGAAAACGGTGAAAGTATCTGAGATGGATGAAATTGCACTGCCGGGGCTGGATGCAGAGGAAGTCAGCCGTGATAAGCAGATTCAGGTCACACCGGTGAAGAACGGCTATCGGATCACAGCTACAGAGAGCGGTGTGCTCCGGATTCCGCTGGATCCGGATATGAAAAACGGAACACTGTATTTCCGATTTCAGGTAGAAAATCATACAGCGGATCCGGTGGTCATTTCAGCAAATGGAAGGCGAAATAAGTTATCCGGTCTGGATGCACCGTATCCAAATGAAAATAATGTCTTTTCTTATATGTTAAAGGAAAAAGGCAGGGATAAATATATTTCTTTGAAGCTGTCTGCCGGAACTTATGACCTGACTGACATCGCGTGCTATCGTTTTCCGACAACATTGTTTCAGAAAAAGCAGGTGCAGTCTGCGACGCTGCTTCCGGAAGAACAATGGAACAAAAACAGTGTACTCAGTTGTGCAATTACTGCAGGAGAAGATGGTTATTTCATTACTTCTATTCCAATGCAAAACGGACTGAAGCTGTATGTGGATGGAAAGGTGACAAAACTGGAAAAAGTGAATACTGCTTTTGCCGGTGCGAAAGTAACTGCCGGTACACACACGGTGGATCTGCAGTTTGAACCGCCGGGACAACGGTATGGGATTATGGCAAGTCTGCTGTCTGTAATATTGTTTGGAATATGGGCAGCAGGAACAGCCCTACGGAATCGTACACGCGAATGAACGCTTGAATTTTTTGAAATTGGTAGCACCAATGTATTGAAAAATATTTGAATTCTGCTATAATGATTGGGAAACTGAATTGCATTTTTAGGAAAATGTTATCGTAAAATGTAGACTTTTTGACCAGGGAAAAGAGGCGTTATTATGAAGTATATTCGTCAATTTGTCATTATTCTTTTTATTTCTTTTATAGGAGAGGCATTGAAATATGTATTGCCGCTGCCGATTCCGGCAAGTATTTACGGACTTGTGCTGATGTTTGTCCTGCTGGAAACGAAAGTGCTGAAGGTGGAAGCGGTTCAGGATGCGGGAAAATTTCTGATCGAGATCATGCCGATGATGTTTATTCCGGCAGGTGTCGGTCTGCTGAACGCATGGGATACATTAAAACCAGTGCTGATTCCGATAATTGTGATCTTGTTTGTATCCACAATTGTAGTTATGGGTGTTTCCGGAAAAGTAACACAGACGATGATTGAAGCAGAGGAGCGTAAGAAAAATGAAGGACATTCTGAATAATTCTATGTTTTTCGGCGTACTGGTGAGTATCCTTGCATATGAAGTCGGAGTATTGCTGAAAAAGAAATTTAAATTTGCATTGTTAAATCCGTTACTGATTTCTATCGTGATCATTATTTTGATCCTGGTAGGGTTCCATATTGATTATGATACATATAATGATGGTGCACAGCTTTTAAGTTATCTGCTGACACCGGCCACCGTATGTCTGGCAATTCCGCTGTACGAGCAGATGGAACTGCTGAAGAAGAACTGGAAAGCCATTATGGGTGGTATTATCTCAGGTGTCCTGACCAGTGCTGTCTGTATTCTGGTATTGTGCCTGATCTTCCATCTGGAGCATGATATGTTTGTGACATTGCTGCCGAAGTCTATCACAACAGCAATCGGTATGGGTGTGTCAGAAGAACTGAATGGTATTGTGACGATTACCGTTGCGGTTATTATTATCACCGGTGTGGTTGGAAATGTGCTGGCGGATTTTGTATACAAGTTATTCCATGTTACACATCCGGTGGCAAAAGGAGTTGGACTGGGTACTTCCGCACATGCGATCGGTACTGCAAAAGCACTGGAAATGGGTGAGATCGAAGGGGCAATGGGTGGTTTATCCATCGCCGTTGCAGGTATTCTGACGGTTATTGTAGCACCTATTTTTTCACATATCCTTTAGCGCACAGGGAATGCAGAGGACATTCTGTTACTGTTCACACGCGCCATTCGCAAAAGAGCTCGCTTGCGAGCGATACTTCTTGAACTTGGTTCAAGAAGGCAAACGCTTACGCTGCTACTTTTGCTCATAAAAAGGCGCTCCCTTCATCATTATGTATCCAAATATTTCCTCATGCAAGCATGATCAATATTTGAATACATATGATGAGTGAACTGTAACGACATTCTTGACTCGAATGGAATCAGGCTTGCAAAAACAGTGTATTATACTTATAATTAGTCTATGTCAGCTTACACTGACCAGAATCACGCATCAAGTTTCACGTGTGTTTGACTTGAATTAGCAAAAGATTCTGAATTAGTAGAAAGTGAGAATAGGATATGGCGTTTAAATGTGTAAACGAACTGGATAAATTTATGTTCCAGGATGCGGAAGTAAAGAAAATGGAGTTAAATCCGGGGCTTATGACGATGGTTCTGCTGGGCGTAGCAGCAAAGCATAACAATCCGTCGAATGATACTCTGACTGATCGATATCTGGATGACACAGAACTTCGTTTCAAATCTCCGGTAATTACAAGATTTTTATTGGAAGGCGCAAAGTATTATGACGCAAACAATGTGCTGCAGCGGGAAGTGCCGGATCAGGATATTCCGGAAGAACAGTTTAAAGAGATTTTCCGGAAAATACAGGAAGATGGAAAAGTATTTGTAGTGACACCGAAACCTGCAAAAAACGGTGGCGCATGTTGCTGTGAGATCGCTGTGGATGTAGAGGAAGATACTTACTGGATAGAAGTAGAGTTTGAAAAAGCTGTCGTGGAATGGGAGCATTTCTTAAACAAGGTGCAGGCATAGAAAAGATAAGAGATGCCATTTGTCTGAGCAAGTGAAAGAACATAAGCTGGCTGGAGTTATAGCCAGCTTTGCATGCATTGCATGACGTGCATCTCGCAGCAAAAATGCCTGGGCATTCTTGAAATGTACAGATGCGGAGGAAAATACAGAAATGATACTGGTATGGCTTTTTGTTGCTGCCGCAATCCTGTTTGGCTTACTGGGCTTAAGTCTATATATGCTTCGACCGGAAACAGAAAAAACACGGTCTTTTGCAGCTTTTGATCATACAATGATCGCTCATCGTGGTCTTTTTGATAATCATTCAGAAGCACCGGAAAACAGTCTGGCAGCATTTCGAAAAGCGGTAGATCAAGGTTTTGGCATTGAGCTGGACGTGCAGCTTACCAAAGATGGAAAACTTGTGGTTTTTCACGATTTTGACCTGAAGCGTATGTGCGGCATACATAAGAAATTAACAGAATTAACATATGCAGAATTAGAGCAGTATTCTTTGAAAGGCAGTACAGAAAAGATACCGCTTTTTTCTGCTGTGCTGGATCTGATTGCGGGCAGAACACCGCTTGTGGTTGAAATCAAAGTTGGTTATGATTACAAGGCGACTACGGAAGCTGCCGCAGAGATGTTATCTCAATACAGCGGTGTTTACTGTATGGAATGCTTTAATCCGCTGGCACTGGTCTGGTATCGCAGACATAATCCAAAGGTACTGCGGGGACAATTGTCTATGGATTTCTTTCACAGCGAGGATAAGATGCCGAAGATTGTGCGTTTTTTCCTGACAAATCTGCTGTTGAATTTCTGTGCAAAACCGGATTTTATATCGTATAATCACAAAGACCGACATATCCGGGGATTTCGGATGTGCCGAAAATTATTTAAAGTAAAAACCGCGGCATGGACGATAAAGAGTCAGGCCGAGCTGGAAGCTGCCCGCGGTACATTTGATATGTTTATTTTTGACAGTTTTCTGCCGGAGGAAGGAGAAAAGGTGAGATTGAGTTGAGAACAAAAAAACAGAAGATAGATGCGGGTAAGCTGCTCTTTTCCAATCACGATCTGAAGGTATTGCTGATACCTCTGATGGTGGAACAGTTGTTGAATTCTCTGATGGGTACTGTGGACAGTATGATGGTCAGCAATGTTGGAAGTGCAGCTATTTCTGCTGTTTCTCTGGTGGATTCCATTAATGTGCTGGTCATTCAGGTGTTCACCGCACTGACCGCCGGAGGTGCCATCATCTGTTCACAGTATCTGGGCAGAAAAGATGTGAAGGCCTGCAATAAGGCAGCCCGTCAGGTATTGCTGTCAATGTTGGTCATTTCCATTGGATTAATGGCAGTATGTATAGCCTTTCGTCATCCGTTGCTGCGGCTGATTTTCGGTAATGTGGAACAGGATGTTATGGATAATTCCCAGATTTATTTTCTGATCACAGCTCTGTCGTTCCCATTTATCGGTCTGTTTGATGCGAATGCGGCATTTTTCCGGGCTGAGGGAAATTCCAGGCTGCCGATGACGATTTCTGCATTATGTAATCTGGTAAATATTGCCGGAAATGCGGTTTTGATCTTTGGATTCCATATGGGGGTAGCCGGTGCGGCAATTTCCACACTTGCTTCCCGGATTCTGATGTCCATCATTATGATCTGCCGTCAGCGTGTGCCGAAGCAGGAGATTGTGATCCGTGATTATTTTAGTATCCGTCCGGATATGAAACTGATTTTGATCATTCTTTCTGTCGGAATCCCGTCCGGTATTGAAAATGGTATGTTCCAGTTTGGTAAACTGGCAATCCAGTCCACAGTGTCCACACTTGGAACTACCGCCATTGCAGCACAGGCCATGACGATCATATTAGAGAATTTAAACGGTATTGCAGCAATTGGTATTGGAATTGGTCTGATGACCATTGTCGGTCAGTGTATCGGTGCCGGTGAAAAAGAACAGGCCGTGTATTATATCAAGAAACTTGCCGTATTGTCCGAGGTGGTTGTTATCATCTGCTGTCTCATCATCTGGGGATTGACGAAGCCGATTACAATGATCGCAGGTATGGAACCAGCCAGTGCGGATATGTGTTTTTATATGATGACGGTAATCACGATTGTAAAACCAATCGTCTGGGTTCCGGCATTTATCCCGCCGTATGGACTGCGTGCAGCCGGAGATGTCAAATTTTCCATGATTTTGTCCACCTGTTCCATGTGGATCTTCCGAGTGAGCCTGTGCATCTATCTTTGCCGGGCACAGGGATTTGGACCGATCGCAGTGTGGATCGGAATGTTTACCGATTGGACCGTGCGGAGTATTGTGTTTACAATCCGGTTCCACAGAAGAAAATGGCTTGACCATAAAGTCGTATAACTAGTGATTCGTGTGCGTGTGTATAACATAAAAAGGAAAAACGTAGAGCAGTACTGCTTGCAGCTCATGGGCGGAATAGCGACCGCGTGTTCATCTCAGTCTGAGTTGAGACTCCCACTTCTGCAAGTGGTGAGTAATAACAAATCTTTCTCAGTGGGAGTTCAATCTCCGACTGAAATAAACGCTCCGCGAGGATGTGCAGTGATTCTGAGAAGAATATGTCAGCTTTTGCTGACCAGAATCACGCACCAAGTCTCACGTGCGTTCGACTTGAAAACGTAAAAAAGGAGAAGTACTCATCTGAGTTCTTCTCCTTTTATGAACTTAAATCACGCTGCCAAATATGACGATCATCCTATTAATCATCCCAAACTACGCTGTCCAATATGAAGGCCATCGTTTTATCCATCGTTAGCTGATCGGCTATATTTTCTACATCTTCCTCTTCCAGTGTTGCCATGAATTCCTCCGGATCTTCTTCCTCTTCCTGTGCAATATTTTGCAGTTCCGTATTCAGTTCTTCCTGCGTGATGCTGATTTTTTCTGCAGCAGCAACGGCATGGAGTACACTCTGTGCCTGAATTGTTTTAATAGCTTCCTGCTCTTTGTCAGCATAGATTTCATCTTCGGTATGACCGGAACGCTTGCAGTAAAGTTCCAGTGGGATCTGATTCATTTCCAGTTCATCCAGAAAGTCATCATAATAAATCTGTGTTATTTCTTCCTTCATGTCATCATCAATCGGGATATCAGAATCGGCAATGATTTTTGCCATTACTTCCCGGGTCAATTTTTCCTGTACCGAAGTTTTTCGCCGAGCCTGCAGATGGGAAAAAATTTCATTTTCCCATTCATTCAGTGTTGTATATTCAGAAAAATCCTTTGCAAACTCATCATCAATCGGCTGATAGTCCATCAGACGGATTTTTTTTAATGTTGTGTGGAATACAACAGAGCGGTTCTGCATAGTGCTGATGCGGTAATCTGTCGGGAATGTAACATTGATATCAAAGGTATCACCGATATTTTTTCCAATCAGAGCGTCATCAAATTCCGGTAAAAAAGCTTTGGCACCGATGGTCAGTGCAAAATCTGAACCGTTTCCATGCGGGATGTCCTGTCCATGATACATGCCTTGAAAATCAAGGATTACCTGATCGCCTTCCTGTGCGCTGCGGTCATCAATGTTTGTGGCAACGGCATATTCCTTTTGTTTCTTTTTTAAAACGTTCAGGACTTCGTGTTTGGTCACTTCCGTATTTGGGCGTGTCATATGAATGCCCTTGTATGTTCCTAATCTCATAAGAGTAAACCCTCCATGTTATTTTTGTGTATTCTTGAAATCTTTTAAATGTGTCATTCCGGTATAGTTATTTACGAAACGATGTACTGGCTATATTTCTGAAATACTGTTTTCGTAAGTAAGTGGCGGAATCCGATTGCAAATGCCCACCACATTGTTGAATAAAGATATCATAGCACAGAAGTGACAACACCGTATAGCAATATTATAAAAATTCTTTTTTTCTATTGACAAAACGATTCATAAGTATTATTGTATTAATCAAGTAATACAACAGTACAATAATACAAACGATGCATAGAGATACACAGAGAAACAAAGAAAGGATGGAGAATGGATATGGCGTGGAATTTTGTAAATGACAAATCAATCTATCTTCAGCTGGTTGATATTATTCAAAACAGAATAGCAACCGGATATTATGCACCGGGCAGCAAGCTTGCATCGGTGCGGGATCTTGCCAGTGAGGCGGAGGTGAATCCGAATACAATGCAGAAGGCCCTGGCAGAGCTGGAACGGATGGGACTGGTTCATTCGCAGAGAACAAGTGGAAGGTTTGTGACAGATGATGAAGGGAGAATTCAGAAAATGAAACGTGAGACAGCAAGGGAAACCATACAGACATTTTTACAGCAGATGAAAAATATGGGGTTTGAAAAAGAGGAAATTATAGATTTGATCCGAGAGGACAAGGAGGGAGCGTGTCATGAGCAGTAGACTGGAATGTAAGAATCTGACAAAAGATTATGGAAATGTAATGGCTTTGAGTGATGTGAATCTGACGTTAGAAAGTGGCAGAATCGTAGGATTACTTGGACCGAATGGAAGCGGAAAGACCACATTGATCAAACTGGCAAATGGTCTGCTTCAGCCCACATCCGGAGAAATTTTGTTAAACGGTTTGAAACCGGGGCCGGAGACAAAAGCATTCGTTTCTTATCTGCCGGATGCAAATTATCTGCCGGACTGGATGAATGTGGAAGCACTGGTAGGAATGTTTGACGATTTTTATGCAGACTTTGACCGGAAGAAAGCGGAGGAAATGTTAAAACAGTTGAATTTACGGGAGAAAGACCGGCTAAAAACATTATCCAAGGGTAATAAAGAAAAAGTACAGCTGATACTGGCGATGAGCCGGAATGCAGAAATCTATTTTCTGGATGAGCCAATCGGCGGTGTAGACCCGGCGGCAAGAGATTATATTTTAAATACTATCATTCGGAATTATTCTGAAGATGCACTGGTCGTAATGTCTACACATTTGATTTCAGACATTGAGCGTGTACTGGACGAGGCAGTATTTATCAATCGGGGCAATATTGTTTTTCATCGCAGTGTGGATGAAATTCGTGAAACAGAACATAAATCAGTAGATGAGTTGTTCAGGGAGGTATTCAGATGTTAGGAAAATTATTGAAGTATGAGTTGAAATCGACCAGCAGGCTGATGGGTGTGCTGTATCTGGCTGTTTTGATCGTGGCAGCGATAGTTGGATTCCTTGCCAGAGGAACTATCTGGCAGGCGACACAGGGGAATGCAATTGCAGTTGTAGTCAGCGGTCTGATCTATACACTATTGATCATGACACTGATGATCGTGACGGTTGTTATGATCCTTCAGCGATTTTATAAAAATCTGCTGAAAGGAGAAGGTTATCTGATGCATACCCTTCCGGTTCCTACATGGATGCTGGTTGCATCTAAAACCATCAGTTCTCTGATCTGGGTTTTGCTGAGTATCATAACATTGATCGTATCTGTGTTTGTACTTGTGCTGACCAGTGTGGCTGGCAGTGGAAATCTGTTTGCACTTGACTGGTGTTCCCTTCCATGGGGAGATTTCTTCAAATTTTTTCAGGAAAGTGCGGGAGAAATCATTCTGACCATTGTAACTGCGGTGATTCAGATTGTTCGTATCATTCTGCTGGTTTATACGGCTATGGCAATCGGTGCTGCTGCAAAGAGACATAAAGTATTTTACAGTGTGTTGACCTTTATCGTAATTCTGATTATTATTGCAATTATCGGTACGCTGACAAACTTTAATCTGATTGAGATGCTCAACGGTTCCATGGCAGTGGATAATGCCGGTATCGGAGTTCATGCTGATGCAGGAAAAGGTATGGTCGTAGCCGGATATGTCAAACTTCTGGCGGGACAGTGCATCACCGATGCCATTTACAGTGTCATCTTCTTCTTTGTGACGACATGGTTTTTGAAAAATAAATTAAATTTGGAGTAAAAATGACATATTTCATACACCCTATGATATAATGAGCGTAAGTGAGCCAATATGCTTGCATAATTGACAAACGGCGAAAAATGGGAGGAACAGTCTTATGGTATTAGTAAACACAGATTATATATCAGGAAAAGAACTGGAGATGCTTGGAATGGTAAAAGGAAGTACCATTCAGTGCAAAAATATTGGCAGGGATATCGGTGCAAGCTTCAAAAATCTGGTAGGCGGAGAAATGAAAGCCTATACCGAGATGATGAACGAAGCAAGAGATCTGGCGATTCAGCGTATGGTAGAAGAAGCCGAAGGACTTGGTGCAGACGCAGTGGTAAATATTCGTTTTGCGACATCAGCTATCATCCAGGGAGCGGCCGAAGTCATTGCATACGGTACGGCTGTCAAATTCGTAAATAAGTAAAAAGAGAAAGCAGACAAAGCGGATTGCGAATGTCTGCTTTACAAAAGAATGCCCATAATGTAAAGAAAAAACCCATATTTTTCATCAGAGTAAGGCGTTTTAGCCTGCGAGATGAAAAATATGGGATTTTTTGAATGGAATTTATCTTTTAAAAAACATGTAAAAAATCTTATTCACAACATCCGGCAAGTCCGATTGCTCCCGGACCGCTATGGCAGCTGATAACACATCCGGTCATGACATATTCATAGCTTTCAAAGCCGAAGCGGATTGCATTTTCTTTCATCCGGTCAAGGGCAACCTGGGAAAGTCCTTTGGAATACATCAGATACAGACATTTTCTGGAAACATCATGTTTCGCAAGATATTCTTCCATATAGGTATCCACAAATTTTTCAATAGAGCCGCGGTATTTCTTGGAGGCAAGAAGTTGTCCGTCCACGATCTCGATCAGTGGTTTCAGACGGAGCAGTGTAGCACCCAGGTATGCAGCATTGGACACTCGTCCACCAGCTTTCAGATAGTCCAGATTTCCCGGAATGAAGGAACAGAAGACTTTTTTGTTCCAGGATTCGATTTCATCAGCCAATGCTTTATAGTCGGTGACAGTATCTTTTTTCGCCTGAACGATCTCATATGTTTTTGCAAGATGTGCCGTACAGCCACCGGATACGTTTCTTGTATCGATCAGATAGATATCCTCAAATTCGCGGATGGCAATCTCTGCATTCTGATAAGTAGAAGATGCCAGCGAGGAATAAGCCAGATGCATAATAACGCAGTCCGGATGCTCTTTGCGGATTTGTGTGAAGAAATCAATGTATTCGCCGACATTTACCGCAGAAGTTGTCGGGATTTTTTTTGTCTCATTATGGTATTCGTAAATTTTATCTACGCTGATGGTTCCGTCAGCATAGGAAGTGCCATCCATGACAATATGCATGGGAATGACTTTTATATCGTATTTTTTTACAAGGTTTTCCGGAAGATCGGAGCCACTTTCAGTGGAAATAATAATCTCTCTCATTTCAGTTGTATACCTTTCTTGTTGTCTGCTAAAACGACAACATCTAGTTTTCAATACTAGATTACACCTATAAGAGAAGTGTGTCAATAGAAATCAGGGAAAGGTAACCGGCGGATCTGCGAACAGTAACGTGTATGATGTAAAAGAAAGAGTATTTTTGAAGATGAGCAGAAAGGGAGTAGAAGAGGGAAGGAAATGCAAAAAGCAGGCATTGGTACAGTTATTTACGAAACACGGTACTAGTACAGCGATTTCTAAATAAGTACCACATATAACTTGTCTATTTTCACAATTGCGCAATTCCAAAAGCCTCGGCGTAGCCCGCTACGCCTGCATTTTTGGAATCACACACTTGTAAAAACATCCTGCGTTCTATATGCTACTTATTTCAGAAACACTGTACTAGAAAAGGCTACATCAATACTGTTTTTACAGATATCAATGTAGCCTTAATAACATATACTCTCCAAGGGATTTTTCCTCCTTAATCTTTCGATATGTCTCGTTATACAATTTTTTGATTCAATTTTCTTTTGAGCCTTTCCCGTTACGTTTTCAAATCTCCTTCTATCATGACCTTTTAAATCCGATTCATATCTGAACGTTGCCATCTGAACCTTGATTTTCTGATTTACTATGGTATCTGTCATGTATTCAATTCTGGTATCAGGAAAAACTGCTGATTACTTTAATCTCTGGTGGACTGTACCTCCAACTATGTATTCTAAGATTAAATTAATTCATTTACCTGTCCATTGGTCTGTTCTCCGTTTCAAGAATTTAAATTATGAAAAGAAAATAACTATTTCATTGGACTGTACCTCGTTTTCAAAAATTTAAATGATGAAAGATGAATAATTATTTCATTGGACCATACCTCGTTTTCGAAAAATTAAATTGATGGAAAACGAATAACTATTTCATTGGACTGTACCTCTTTCGTTATAATAAATGAAGATAAAATTTAAATGTAGATTGGACCGTACCTCCTATGCTTAGTATCGTTTTTTGAAGTTTAAATTATGTTTCCGGTGGACTGTACCTCTCTTTCTTTAATTTTGTAAGAACTGTAAGTTCTTTATTTGTTGTACTCAATATAACAGATAAAACATGATATGTCAATAGAAAAGTGAAAAAATATTTTAAATAAATAAGAATAGGCAGAAATGATCGAGATACAATGTTAAGTTATCAGATAATTACGACCGATAGAGAAAGAAAAAGCATCTGTACATGGAACACAGAGGTACAGATGCTTCGAATCCTTTTTCTTTATTATCAGTCATGCATCAGCTATGCATTCTGTGCTTCCAGGGCAGCACGACAGGCTTTTGCCAGCTGATCTCCGCAGGACGTAGGACGTCCGGAACAGGAGATGCCGGAAAGCTTTTCTTCTACCTGCTCAACCGTCAGACCCTGCACCAGTTTTGGGATGGCTTTCAGATTACCGTTGCATCCGCCGGTAAATTTGACATCCTTTACAATATGTCCATCCAGCTCAACTTCGATCATTGTGGAACAGGTGCCTTTTGTTTTGTATAAATAACTCATGATAAAATCCTCCTTTTGTGTTTGTGTGTGCTCAGAATTCTTTATAGATTTCGAGCGTGCATGTTTCTTCCATGTTTTATCTCAGTCGAGAAGACTCCCACTTCTGCAAGTGGTGAGTAATAACAAGTCTTTCTCAGTGGGAGTACAATCTCCGACTGAGATAAACGCTCCGCGAGGGCGCACATTGTCTGGGAGACAATGGTTTTGCGCCGACCGAAACGAAGTGTAGAGTGCAGTGATTCTGAGAAGAATATGTCAGCTTTCGCTGACCAGAATCACGCACCAAGTCTCACGTGCGTTCGACTTGAAAGTAAAAACTGAGATGAAATCTGATTTCCGGGAAAATTTGATTTCAAGAATTAAGTATAGCATACTTTGAAAAGAGGTGTATAGAAAAAGTTCTTCGTTTATAAAAAGTTCACAAATCGTTTACCGGTTTGTGTATTGTGCGATGACTTATTCAGTGGTAAAATATAGATTATGTTTAGCGGCTTATAGCCGCAAAGAAGGAAAGGTACAGGAGAACTACATGAATATTATAGAAAAAATTTTTGGAACCCACAGCGAGCGGGAACTGAAATCAGTTTATGCGATCGCGGATAAAATCGAAAGTTATCGTCCTCAGATGCAGGCATTGTCTGATGAGGAGCTGCGTGGTAAAACAAAAGAATATAAAGAAAGACTTGCAAAAGGAGAAACTCTGGATGATCTTCTTCCGGAAGCTTTTGCAACTGTCCGTGAAGCTGCAAAACGTGTGCTTGGCATGGAGCATTACCGGGTACAGCTCATCGGTGGTATCGTTCTTCATCAGGGACGTATCGCAGAGATGAAGACCGGTGAAGGTAAGACACTTGTTTCCACATCTCCGGCATATCTGAATGCACTGGAAGGAAAAGGTGTTCATATCGTTACCGTCAATGATTACCTGGCAAAACGTGATGCTGAATGGATGGGAAAAGTACATGAGTTCCTGGGACTGACCGTAGGCGTGGTTCTGAATGATATGGATCATGATGAACGTAAGAAAGCATATGAGTGTGATATTACGTATGTTACCAATAATGAACTTGGTTTCGATTATCTGCGTGACAATATGGTTATCTACAAGGAGCAGCTGGTACAGCGTGATCTGCACTATGCCATCATCGATGAGGTTGACTCTGTATTGATCGATGAGGCACGTACACCGCTGATCATTTCCGGACAGAGCGGCAAATCCACCAAGCTGTATGAGGCATGTGACATTCTGGCAAAACAGATGAAACGTGGTGAGGCAAGTCAGGAATTTTCCAAAATGGATGCCATCATGGGTATTGAAATCGAGGAAACCGGTGATTTCATCGTAAATGAGAAAGATAAAGTCATCAACCTGACACAGGAAGGTGTGGAAAAAGTCGAGAAATTTTTCAAGATTGACAACCTTGCAGATGCTGAGAATCTTGAGATCCAGCACAATATCATCCTTGCACTGCGTGCACATAACCTGATGCACCGTGATCAGGATTATGTAGTTGCAGATGATGAGATCCTGATCGTTGATGAGTTTACCGGACGTATTATGCCGGGACGTCGTTATTCTGACGGACTTCATCAGGCAATTGAGGCAAAAGAGCATGTAAAAGTAAAACGTGAGAGCAAGACGCTTGCAACTATTACATTCCAGAACTTCTTCAATAAATATGCAAAGAAAGCAGGTATGACAGGTACAGCCCTGACAGAGGAAAAAGAGTTCCGTGATATCTACGGCATGGACGTTATCGAGATTCCGACCAACCGTCCGATCGCACGTATCGACAGAGAAGATGCTGTATATAAGACAAAACAGGAGAAATTCGAGGCAGTTGTACAGGAAGTTGTGAAAGCACATGAAACCGGTCAGCCGGTTCTGGTTGGTACGATCACGATCGAGACTTCCGAACTTTTGAGCAGAATGCTGAAAAAAGAAGGTATTCAGCACAGCGTATTAAATGCGAAATTCCATGAACTTGAGGCTGAAATCGTAGCGCAGGCCGGTGTACATGGTGCAGTAACGATCGCAACTAACATGGCAGGCCGTGGTACCGATATCAAACTGGATGATGAGGCAAAAGCTGCCGGTGGTCTGAAAATCATTGGTACCGAGCGTCATGAATCCCGCCGTATTGATAATCAGCTGCGTGGACGTTCTGGCCGACAGGGAGATCCGGGTGAATCCCGTTTCTATATTTCTCTGGAAGATGATCTGATGCGTCTGTTCGGTTCTGAAAAACTGATCAATATGTTCAACGCAATGGGTGTTCCGTATGGTGAGCAGATTGAGCATAAGATGCTTTCCAGTGCAATCGAGAAAGCACAGGAGAAGATCGAGGGTAACAACTTTGGTATTCGTAAAAACCTGTTGGAGTACGATCAGGTTATGAACGATCAGAGAGAGATTATCTACGGCGAGCGCCGTCGTGTCCTGGATGGAGAGAACATGCGCAGTGCCATTTATAAGATGATCACAGACCGTGTGGAAGATACCGTAGATCACTGTGTATCGGATGAAGAAGGTAAGAAGTGGGATGTCCTGGAGTTAAATGAACTGCTGATCCCTGTCATTCCGATGCAGCCGTTAGGGGACGATGAGGTTCAGAGTCTGAACGCAAACGAACTGAAACATATGCTCAAAGAGCGTGCAGTGAAGTTATATGAGGCAAAAGAAGCAGAGTTCCCGGAGGAAGAGATGATCCGTGAGCTGGAGCGTGTCGTTCTGTTGAAAACCATTGATCGTAAGTGGATGGATCATATTGATGATATGGAGATTCTCCGTGAAGGCATCGGTCTTCAGGCATATGGTCAGAGAGATCCGCTGGTTGAGTACAAGATGGCCGGATTTGAAATGTTTGATGAGATGACGGCAAACATTCAGGAAGAAACCATCCGCCTGCTGTTCCATGTAAAAGTAGAGCAGAAGGTTGAACGTGAGGAGGTTGCCAAAGTAACCGGAACAAACAAAGACGATTCCCTGCAGAGAGCACCGAAGACACGGGAAACTAAAAAAGTATATCCAAATGATCCGTGCCCATGCGGAAGCGGTAAGAAATACAAACAGTGCTGCGGAAGAAAGGCATAGAAAGTGTAAAATACTATATGAAATAAAAAAATGGCATCTGAACGATGATATCGTCAGGTGCCATTTTTGGGTGAAAAGATGTTAATTTTGACAGAAAATATCTTTTATATACAGCGAAAATAATTTCGTTATGTCGTGGAGGATTACGGCAAAGGAAACGTTACTTCGACAAGAAAAAGCGTTTTATCTTTCTGCGTAAAAGTCAGGGTTCCATGGTGCATTTTGGCTATTTTTTCCGCACTTTTTAATCCGATGCGGTTGCTTTCAATGCCGGTCAGGTCTTTTTTTACTGCATTGGAAAGTATGATCTGGAAAATATCATTTTTCTGAGAAATCTGTAAAGTCACTGGTTCCGATTTATCCCCATATTTCAAAACATTAGAAAACAGATTTTGAAACAACCGCTTCAGGGATGTTTCATCGCCTTCGATCTGTCCGTACAATGGAGCTATGGTTTCTGATGTCTGAAATCCGGCAAGCCGGAGAAAATCCAGATGCTCGGAGAGCATGTGCTGTACATTTTTCAGAGGAACCGGAACCAGAAGAGGGGATTGCGGGGGTTCGTAAACCAGAGAATATTCAAACATGCGGTCGGTCAGCTGCTGGATGTCTTCTGTTTTTTGCAGACAGCGCCGGACATATTCAGATTGTTGCTCTGGATTGCGGCCAAGTGCCAGAATATCCAGATAACCATGTAAAATGGTTAGTGGTGTGCGCAGATCATGGGACATGGCAGTGATGAGGTCCTGATTGGCCCGACGGCTTTCCACTTCCTGCTGTATGTTGGTGTACAGGGTATTGCGCATCTGATCCAGTTCCCGTGCGAGGACACCAAGCTCATCATTTCCCATGGAAGCGATGGGATGATTTAAATCCCCACCAGACATTTGCAAAATGTGGTCTTTTAGAATGCCGATGTCCTGTACTTTTTTCCGCAAAAACAAAAGTGGCAGTAACAGCAACAGAAAGAGTGCAACTCCGATGGAAAACAGGAACCACGGAATGGTCAGTTTGGAGTTGTGGAAACTGGAGACATACAGTTCGCCGGTTTCGTTTTTAAATTCTACTTTTATCTGAAAATAATCTTCGATTCCGTTCAGAGGTAACACGCTTGCGTAATTACTGTATGTGATCTGAAAGATCATGTTGGTAAAAAAGTTCCAGTTCTTGCTGTGAACGATGTCGGCGGTATGCTGTGTACGAAAGTAACGTTCAGACCCACTGTAAATTGCGATGCCAGTGTAAGAATCCAGGCAGTCAAAAAATGGTTTGAACGCTGCCTGCTCCTGCTTATTATTTTCGGAAGAAGGCAGGTCGTAATTTTTGGCACGTTCTGTGAGCTCTGTCTTAAGAGTCTCGCGGTCCAGATCCATACCGGGAATGTGGCGGGCAATTTTCCATGCACAGGGCATCATATGCCAGGTGAGAGAAAAACCACCAACGGCCAGCATGAAGGAAAGCAGGATCGTGACAAGAAACTGCAAGCGGATCCGTGGAATTTTCCAAAGGGGGTTTTTGTCACAGAGGACAGTAAAATGTTTTGTGTGGGAACGCAATTCTTTGTGTTTAATTTTCTTTGTCACAGCGGTAGCCCCTTCCCCAGACAGTTTTGATCAGTGTCGGATTTTTCGGATCGTCCTCAATCTTCCGGCGCAGATTCCGGATATGCACCATAATGACGTTGTTCGCCCCATAGTAATATGGTTCGTTCCAGATAGATTCATAAAGGTGCTCTGTGGAGAAAATCTGTCCAGGATGCATCAGAAGCAGGAGCAAAATGGAGTATTCAGTATCTGTTAATTCCACAGGAAGACCGTTTTTGGTCACTTCCTGCGTCAGTTCATCCAACTGTAACTGGTGATAAGTGATTTTGTCCGGTTGCGAGGGTTGCGCTGGCTTTCCCTGATACACCTGATATCTGCGTATCATGGCTTTGGCTCGACTTACCAGTTCCGCATAAGAAAAAGGTTTTGCAAGGTAGTCATCGCCGCCGCTGGAAAAACCAAGCGTTTTGTCACTTTCCTGGGTGCGGGCACTTAAGAACAGGATCGGGACGTTTGTACTCTTGCGTATTTCCAGACAGGTTTGATAACCATTAAGACCAGGCATCATGATGTCCAGAATGATCAGGTCAAAGGTGTTTTCTTTTAACATGCCGAGAGCCTGGGTTCCGCTGGCGGCTTCATGTACCTGAAAACCTTCTCCGGAGAGGAGAATCTGTATGATCTCCCGGATTTCGGGATTATCGTCTGCGATTAAAATGGCTGCTTGTTCCATGATGATAACGAACCTTTCCATATATTTTTGTAAATTAACGTTTATCACTCACATCATAGCATAGTTATGAAGTTGTAGCATGTTTTCTTAAGAAAGATTCAGAAAGAAGTTCGTCTTGCGAACTTTTTCTGGACAAAGAATCGCAAAACTATTACAATGAAAATTAGGTAAGACCAGCAGACCAAAAAAGAGAGTTTGACATAGAGGAGCTGGATCAAAGGAGGATTATTTATGAGTGAACATATAACATATGTGGCAAACGGAGGACAGACTTACCAGCCATGTCAGGATAATGTAAAGGTACCTTTTGCATCTTATGAGAAACCGGCCAAACCGAATCCATTACTGCCTGAGCTGGAGCTGAATCAGGATGCCATTGACAAAGGATATGTACTTCCGTCACAGAAACAGCATTTTCTTCCCGGGGTAACATCTGAGATGATGGACTGGTTCTGGGCAAATATGGAAAAAGGATATTATCTGTGGGCTCCGGGCTCTCACAAGAAATTTACATGGGTAAAGACACCGGTAGAGTACGGTATGGAAGCTTCCGTTCATATGATCTCCGAAGCATGTGAACCGGGTGCAGCTGTATTTGGTGGCGAAGGTGTTGAAATCCACAGACTTGCGTTGAAAGAGTTCTTCCCGTTCACCACATGTCTGAAACATGTGATCTGCGAAGGTGTATACAACGATCTCGGTGAACTGGTGGATTCTACGGTTCATATGTGGGAAGATGTAGAAGGTGGCTGTGTGCATATTACAGCAACCGTACAGAACTCCAAAGTATCTGCACCGCCGGCCTTTATCATTGATATCCTGAAAAAAGATCCGAATGCGAAGATCGTACCGAACTTTCTGACCGAACATGAGGATTTTGAAGCAAGTCAGTGGCCGGTATTTTTACCGAAATTATATGATTTATGGAAAAATCATCCGGATCCGTCACAGAATGTACAGTGCTGCCTGGAAGTAGAGAAAACTGCTGAGGGATGGCGTTACATCAAAGAAAATGGTCCGGTTGTATTATAGTTCGATCCGCGCAGTCTGAACGGAGTCTCTGTTTTTTCCATGTAACCTGTGGATATTTGCGGCAGTTAATGTTATAGTAAGCTGTATGAACAGAGAATGTCTGTAACATTCATATTCTTAAATGCAAAATGCAAAAACAGAGACAGGATTGAGATAACGTATGGATAAAAAGAAGAAAAGTGCCGGTTCCAGCTGCGAATACTGTATGAATTACGAATATGATGAGGATTATGAGTACTATGTCTGTACCCAGGATCTGGATCAGGACGAGATGTATCGGTTTATCACCGGGCAGTTCCGGGAATGTCCGTATTATCGTGCCGGAGATGAGTACAGTATTGTAAGAAAGCAGATGTAAACCAGAATCGTGTGCAGATTTGTACACAGAAAAAGAATGAAAAAGAAACGAAAAGTGCAGGAGAACGAGTGGCTCCTGCATTTTTTTGTCTGAGTGTACCGAAAATCACATAAAAATTAAAAATATGTGTAATTTCTTGCCTGAGATGAAATTGCCCGCGGATAAAATGTGAAAAATGTGTGAAAAGCACTACTGGATTCGCCATGTTTTGGACTTATGAGATGGTGTGAGGTTTGATAAAATGCAGATATCAAGGTTTGGATAAGGAGGACAAGGTAGTTATGAAGATGAAAAAATTACTGACCATTTTACTGGCAGCATCTATCGTAGCAGGAAGTGCACAGGTGCCGGGACTGACCATGCAGGTACAGGCCGCACAGGTGCAGACACAGGAAAGTGCCGGAAGTGCAACCGCTACTTATAACGGAAAAACATTCAACCGCGCATCTGCCGCATATCAGGATGGCGATGTAAGCTATGAGGGAATGCCATTGTACAACGGAAATGCAGAGGATCTGGATGATTATGTGAATCTGATCATGGACGAGATCGGAGTGGATGGCTGGATCAGTATTCTGGCAGGCAAATCTCCGGTTGGTACTTACGCCGATGAGAATGGAGAGAGCAAAACATACAATGTGCCGATTACAGTAAACCGTGCGGCAGATGTGGGTCTGGATGGAGAGACACAGTGGCCGAATCAGCTGGCACAGGCACAGACCTGGAATACAGATCTGCTGAAACAGGCCGGTTCGGTATATGGCGATGAGATGCGTTCTAAATATGCGACATCATCTATTGGAACCACAGCAGTGGGCGCACATGCGGCACAGATTGATGCCCGTATGAATCCGTTATCCGGACGTTACGATGAGGGATACGGTGAAGATGCATTTATGATCGGAGAGATGGCAGACGCCTGGGCCGGCGGTATGGTTGGCGATGAGTCTGACGTTTATATGAAATCCATTCCGCAGACAAAGCACTGGACCACGTACAACTCCGAGTTTTTCCGTCTGCAGGGCGGCAACAACGTAAGTACTCGTACATTCTATGAGTATTATGGAAAAGCGGCTGAGAAGCCATTTTCAGATGGAACGATCACCGGTTATATGTCTTCTTACGGAAACATGAACCGTGTACCGACGACATCCACATTTATCCATGATTTCGCACAGAAAATAAGCAAAGACGGTGTGACTACAGGTTGTGATTTTATGGCTGAGTATGGTTATATCGACGAGCAGTACCGACTGAATGCATCCGGATTTTCCAACGGATATGATAAGCTGTATTCTTCTTCCCTTCTGGATCGTACCGCATCCATGATTCTGGCTGGTCATATTCAGGGAGGAACCACCGGTATTGCAGATGCTGACATTGCACAGACGATCAAAACCGCGGTGGAGAATCATGTGGAAGGTTTGACAGAGGATGATGTATATAAAGTAGCACGTCCGACAATTGTAACCATGGCACGTTCCGGCGCACTGGATGAACGAGATGAAAACGGTCAGCCGCGTTACTATCCGTATACGGATATCAAGACAGATCATTCTTCCAAAACAAGCCAGGAGACAGAGCTTCAGATGGCTGAAGAGTCTGTGGTATTGCTGAAAAATGAAAATCATACGCTTCCGTTATCCAGTGATTCCAAAGCCGGTGTCTATGGTGTGATGGCAGAAACGATGCAGTACGGACAGTATTCTTCCGAACTGGATGTCAATGATGAGAAATATAATACTTATGTACAGGGCGCAGGCGATAATATAGTGGAGGCAGTACAGAGCCAGATTGGCAGCGATAATGTATCTTATTCCACCGGAAACCGCGTGGTTGCGTACAAGACAGCCGGTGGATATGTAACAGCCACCGAGGATGAGAACGGTGCACAGCTCACAGTTTCCAACCCGGAAGAGGGCACACAGGCAGCAGATCAGTCTAAGTATTTATTTGAGTATGCGGACTGGGGACAGGATGCATTCAGTCTGCTTTCTCTGGCAAATCAGAAATGGATCAATGCAGGTGTGAAAAACAATTCTCTGCCGGGCAATACCATGGGATTGTATGATGCGGCAGTTTCCAATAACGGATCTTACAGCATGAAAGCAAGTGCCGGAATGGCAACTGCAGTCAGCAACATGCCGACTTTCCTGTCAAAACGTGCAGCGGATGAGGATGGAAATTATTACCTGAAAATGGGTGATAAATACAATGATACTGATTTTTCTACCACTTGGGCACTCAGCGATAAATTAGGCTGGTATCTGCAGACAACAGAGGATGGAAAAGTAGAATTAAATGGTGATGCACAGCCGATTCAGGGACCGAACCTTCCGTTCCTTCTCGGAGGAAATCTGGCAACCGGTATCGCAGCATTTGAAAGTGCAGAAGATAAGACACCATATACTTTCAAAGAAGAAACGATAAAAGAGGCTGGTGCGGATTCCGAAGAACTGGCAGCAGATACGGATTATGCCATTGTAGTTATCGGACAGCCGTACAACGGTATTTCCGGTGAGGGTATTGACCGTAAATATCTGAGTCTCAGTGAGGATCAGATGGACATGGTATCTACCGTTGCAGCAAACTATGCGAAAGAGGGTAAAAAGACCATCGTTATCATCAATACCGAATATCCGGTGGAAGCAGAAGCGTTACAGAATGATGAAAATGTATCTGCCATCGTATTTAACGCATTCGGTGGACAGTATGATGCAACCGCACTTGTAAATGTCCTTTACGGGGAGGCAGCACCAACCGGACGTCTCGTAAGTACCTGGTATAAATCCAAGGATGCACTTCCGGCTATTGATAAATATGCACTTCCGGAGAATGCCATGGCAAACATCGGACCGGATCTGGTAGAAGGTCTGACATTGGATGACATTGACGATAATGTGACCGTAGATATGACAGAGACAGATATGGAGCAGACACATCTGACTTATATGTATGCAGATAATGAAGATGTGACTTATCCGTTTGGATACGGTCTGTCTTACTCAGAATTTACTTACTCCGGTATGAATGCAAAAGCAGATAAAGATGGAAATATCGATGTATCTGTAACTGTAAAAAATACAGGAAACGTAGATACTTCTGATGTTGTGGAAATCTATGCATCGAATCCGGATTCATCTTATGGTGATACAGCACCGCAGAAAAAACTGGTTGGTTTTGAAAAGGTTGCTCTGAAAGCAGGAGAATCTGCAAATGTAGACATTCATGTAGACGCTTCCGCACTGGAAGTATGGGATGTCAACGCAGGTGAGTATGTGGTAGAAGACGGTACTTACCAGCTGTATGCGGCACATTCTTCTGATCTGAAGGGTGAGAATGTACTGAGCAAAAAAGTAAAAGTATCCGGAAGTACACTCAGCAACGCTGATACTGCAGAAAAACTGAATGTATGGTCCTCTTCCTTTACAGCATCTGATGTAAAATATGTAGAGTATTCCAAAGGAAATACCGCAGAAGCCGCAGCAGCAGACAGCGATGAGATATTTGCAGTTATGGCAAAAAAAGCAGGTGCATACACAGCACTTCTGAACGTGGATCTGAATCAGGTAAAACAGGCTGTCCTGAATGTTGCTTCCACAGAGGCTCAGAATGGTATCGAGCTTCGTCTGGATGCTCCGGACGGAAAACTGATCGGTTCGGTAAACTACGGTGCAACAGAAGCTGTTACCAGTGCACGTACTTCGGAAAATGGCGTGGATGCCGGAACTTACACAGAGCTTGGTTATACAACAGCCTCTACTGATCTGAGCGGTGCATCAGGTGTTCATAACGTATATCTGGTATTTAAAAATGCAAATGCAAGAGTGGAAGGAATCCAGTTTGTAACATCAGGTGTGACGATTCCAGATGGACTTGCAAATGAGGCAGACGAAAATGGAAACTGGAACTATTATATCGATGGTAAAGTTGCCACAGATGCAACCGGCCTTGCTCCAAATGCTTATGGTTGGTGGTATGTAAAGAACGGAAAAGTTGATTTTACTTATACCGGACTTGCATCAAACGACCAGGGATGGTTCATGGTTGTAAACGGCATGGTGGACTTTGGCTATACCGGACTTGTAGCAAATGAGTATGGCTGGTGGATGGTACAGAACGGAAGTATCAACTTTGCTTACACCGGACTTGCAGCAAATGAGTATGGCTGGTGGTATCTCCAGAATGGAAGCATTAATTTCAGCTACAACGGACTTGCCGCTAATGAAAATGGATGGTTTATGGTACAGGGTGGAAAAGTTGACTTTAATTACACCGGACTTGTAGCAAATGAGTATGGCTGGTGGTATGTCCAGAATGGAAGTATCAACTTTAATTACACCGGACTGGCAGCGAATGAGTACGGCTGGTGGTATGTAAATGGTGGAAAAATCGATTTCGGTTATACAGGCCGTGCAGCAAATGAGTATGGCTGGTGGAATGTAGTAAACGGAAAAGTAGTATTCTGATCATAGAGCGTGACAGAACCGGGGGTTTTATTCCCCCGGTTTTTGTTGTACAATCGTGAAAAAGACGGAGATAACATGCAGGCAATTGCGCAGTAAAATAAAATGTGATAAAAGAAAACATGGGATAAGAAATAACATGTTGGGAGAATGAAAATGGTTCATTTTATGGTTAGGAAAGAAGGACGGCAGGAGCCGGAGTGGTCATCAGATTATAGCTTTCTGATACCGCTGTCCGGGACAGTGAAGCTTTTTTTGAAAAAGAAAATTCTGGAACTGAAGAAGGGGGATGTTGTAATGATTGAACCCTTTCAGTATTTCAGTTTGTCTGATGTTTCCGGGAGCTGTTTGCTCTGCGGGGTTGACCTGACAAAGCTGATGTCGGGGCAGGGAGCGGCGCCGGGAAGGCTGGAGTGCAATTCTGTCATGGAACTCCACAAAGAACGGTATCACGAAGTAATCTGCGATATCTTACATCTAGTGCAGGAGATACAGCAGGAAAATGTGTGTGCATATGTCCGTGAAATGAAATGGTCTTATCAGCTTCTGGAGCATCTGCTGCGTGACTTCCGGGTTGAGACAGAGATACCGGACACAGAGTTCCCGATGATGCAGAATGTGCTGTTTTACATTTCGCAGCATTATACGGAAGCGTTGACTCTGGCGGCATTGGCGGAACAGTTTTTTGTCAGCAGTTCGTATATTTCCAAAATGTTCCGGGAGAAGCTGGACACCAGTTTTCTGAAATATATCAATGAGATTCGCCTGTTGCATGCAGCGGGACAGCTGCGGGATGCCAGGAAAACCATTGACCAGATCGCAGAGGAGAGCGGTTTTAAAAATGCCAGATCTTTCAGCACCAAATTTCGGGAGTATTATCAGATTCTGCCTAGTGAATACCGCAGACAGCAGAAGACGGAAGCACCTGCACGGCTGCAGGCAGATGAGGAGCAGGAACTGGCAGCGTTTCTGCAGGAACTGGAAGCGGATCTTGCCGGGGCAGAACTGATCAGACATCCCGGGAAAAAACAGCTGATTACCGGAGTAGATTTGGATGAATTTGTCAGTCTGGATCAGCCCGGAGGGATTCTGACGATTCGGAAAGCCAGCTATCTGTTGCTTCATCCAGTGCGTAAGATGGTGCGGGAGCTTGCGGAAAAATTACATTTTACCGGTATTTATTTTCATGAACTGTTTCATGATGATATGGAAATTTATGTAAAAGAAAGGGATCGAAGACCGCATTATAGCTTTTACCGGATGGATCAGCTATTTGATTTTATTGCAGAGTGCGGTCTGATCCCATTTGTAGAACTGTCTTTTGTACCGTTTCTTATGGTGGAGAATGTAAATAAAGACGCACTGATGCGCAATTCTATCTCCGATATGCCGACGGATATGCAGCAATGGGATCGGCTGGTATACCATGTGGTGGAACATATGGTGGAACGGTATGGCCGCAGTCAGGTGTTGAAATGGAAATTTTGTGTGTGGAATTCGCCGGATAATCCGCGGATCAATTATTCTGCACTGCAGCGTGAAAATTATTATCGTCTGTATTTGTCTACCTGGAAGGTGATCAAAGCAATCGATGAGCGGTTTCAGGTTGGTACGTCGGCTTTAATGTCAGTAAATTTACTGTATCCGGAGTGGATGGACAGTTTTACATCCTTTTATCAGAAGCAGCATTGCGAACCGGATTTTGTCATGATGAATCTGTATACCGTGGATGATACGCCGCAAAGTATCCAGAGACGTCAGCCTGCCGGCATTATGCAGCAAAGGGATGCAGTGTATGATGTGATACGGAGGATTTTGAACAATAATGAGGATTGTGGATGGAAGGTGAGGACCTGGTATGTGGCGGAGTGGAATTACGATCTGGGCTGGAACAACGCCCTTCAGGATACCATGTTTTATCCGGCATATATTGTAAAAAGTATGGTTGATTGCTGGCAGACGGGGATTGCCTTTGGAGTGATGGATCCGCTGGAAAATGTTTCAGAGGATCAGATGATACAGGGGTCTTTTCAGGGAAAACGTGGGATCTTTACCTATGATTTTATTAAAAAACCTTCTTACTATGTGTATGAGATGCTGGCAAAAATGGGTTCCTATTTTATCAAAAAAGGGGAAAACTACCTGATCACGAAGTCAGAGGACGGGGAAATTCAGATTTTATTATATAATTATCTGCACCTGTCAGAAGCATATTGTCAGAGAAAGCTGGATCAGAATGAAATCATCCCGGGGATGTTGGAGCCAGAACATGATCTGACTTATGAAATTTGTCTGGAACATGCAAAAGAGCGGACGTATCTGAAAGCAACGAGTGTGCTGAATGAAAATAATGGAAATCCGTATGGATTTTGCAAAAATTATAGAAGAGCAGCGCGGATTTCATCTGCGGATATTGTTTATATCAACGAAAAGAATCAGCCGCTTCACACGACTGATTATGTGAATCGTCAGGAAGATGGAAGTATCTGTCTGTACGAACACCTCGAGCCATTTGAAGTCCGGCTGATCCGGTTAAGTGTTATGTAGGTGATAGGGGACTGATCGCAATTAAAAAGGCAGCTGTATATCGAACGTGTTGTTTCGGATACAGCTGTCTTTGTCTGTAAATTAAATCATATGCAGCACATGGATCAGAAGCAGCCATGCGAGTCCATAGTAAGTGATAACGGCAACCAGATCATTGACGGTTGTAATCAACGGACCGGAAGCAACTGCAGGATCAATTTTGATCTTGTGGAAAAACATTGGGATCAAAGTGCCGACCATACTGGAAATTACCATGGCTACCATCAGGGAAAATCCAACGCAGCCGGAAATCAAAAATGCATGTCCCATTGGATAATGTTTTAATACACAGATGTAAAGTCCGATAAATATGAAGGAAAGGATTCCAAGGAAAAGTCCGTTCAGGAATCCGACCTTCATTTCTTTCAAAACAAGGTTGAATTTCTGCTTTGCAGTCAGTGTCTCATCTACCAGAACGCGGATGGTAACAGCCAGAGACTGGGTACCAACGTTTCCTGCCATATCAAGGATCAGGGACTGGAAGCACATAACAATGGGCAGTACGGCAACAACTGTCTCAAATACACCGACCACAGAAGATACCGCCATGCCGAGAAACAGCAGAATGATCAGCCATGGCAGACGTTTTTTGATACTGGTGGATGTTTTTTCGTGCAGATCTTCTTCTGCGGTCAAACCAGCCAGCTTTGCGTAATCCTCACCAAGCTCATCGTCTACGGCTTCCACAATATCCTGGGCAGTCAGAATACCGATCAGTTTTCCGTTGTCAGTCAGAACCGGCAGAGAATCTTCGGCATAATCTTTGATGGTTTCGATGCAGTTATCAATTTTTTCATGATCTGTTACATACGGATAGGATGTACTGATGATGCCATTCAGTTCATCGGTTTCGCGGGCAATGATCAGATCTTTCAGATCGATGGCACCGTAAAATTTATCCGCATCATCTACCACGTAAACCGTGGAGATATTATCATTTTCACCAGCCTGTGTCACCAGTTCCCGCATGGCCTGGCGGATACTCAGATCTTTGCGGATGGCTACGAAGTTTGTAGTCATCATGCTTCCAATCTCGTCCTCGTCGTAGGAGAGGATCAGACGGATGTCGTGGCTGGAATCTGCATCCAGCAGTGTTACGATTTTCTCTTTTGCGGATGCTTCCATCTGTTCCAGAATATCTACCGCATCGTCAGAATCCATGAAGGATACGATCTTTGCAGCCTGGTTGATGCTGAGCTCAGACAGATACTGTGTCGGTGTTTCGAGATAGGAAAAAATCTCTGCAAGCCTTTCGGCACCGAGTACCGGGTACAGTTTTTTGCGCTGCTGTGGTGACAGCAGTTCCAGCGCATCCGCAATATCTCTCTCATGATAGTCATTCAGCCGATCCAGCAGGACTTCATTTTTTAACGGGCTCTGAATGATTTTCAGTAATTCTTCTGCATAGTTTGGTCTTTTTAATGTTTTTTTCATCTCATTTCCTCCTGACAGCCCTCAGGTACTTAGGTACATTTGTCATCTTTTAAAGGCAGAATGGTTATGCAATAGTGTACCTCTGAAAAAAGGGCATAAAAAATCACCGCTTACGAAATTCCGAAAGCTAATGTTACAGTTGCAGACTGTGCAGTATAGGAATTCTTAAAGTTCATTTACGAATTACAACGAATTACATATGAACTGATCGTATACGGTGGGAAAATGAATGAAATAAAAATATGGGAAATAATGAACAATTCTATTGAGCGAATGAATCCGTTAAATATATAAACAAACTGTTTTTTCGAATATTTTTATAACAATCTTATCTTCAATTGGAAATGAAAATGCAGGAATCAGTGAATCACATGGAACAGCTGCATATTCAGTTTCCATTGTCTGCCACCGCAGATCATACTTCGTCCTGTACTATCACAATTGTCCATGATCACACCTCCTGTTGAAAAGTTTTGAACTCTTTTGTAAAAGAGTTTTGGATTTGAATTATTGTAAATTTGAATTGTTTTCAGCTGTTTGCTTCAAAACCTTGGCTAGTTTAATACGAAAAAATAGATTCGTCAAGAAAAAAACGATAATTTACGAAAAATTTACAGAAAAATAAGGATCCTATATAATATGGTGATGCATTAGAATCCTTATTTGAGACTATGTTTTTCAATTATTGTATGAAAAAACGGGTTGTGTTATAGTAGTCTTAGTTTTTAAGATGTTTACATAATACACAGATTACTAAAATGGCAATGATGACTAATAAAATGTATAGCATATAATTCTCCTTTGTTTATGAATATGAAACCAATCAGATATATAAAAGAAAATTTTGGAAAAATACCATTTTGCAATGAAAAACCGGATACCGCGCCACATTTAGGAAAATTTTGTTTTCCTGTCTGCTGGCGTTGTTTTGCATTAATTACCAGTATTCTTATAACGTATCTGGTAGCACATGTTTGGTTGAACATGATATTTCCACTGTGGATATCATTTGTTATGATATGCCCGACTGTTATTGATGGAATTGCCCAATATATATTTGGTATCCTGAGCAACAATCGACGGCGATGTATTACTGGTATTATTAGCGGAATAGGGATTACAATGACAATCCTGCATATACCACAATACTTTTAATATATCTGTAACCATTAAAACAAGTAAATTATATCATTGATCCGATGATTTGTATAGGATGAAATGTGAATAATATTTTATGAATTATTATCATGTGCAGGATACGGAGATTATGGTACGTAGAAATGGGATGGAGAAGCGGATATTTCGCAGAGGAACAGCAGAAAGAGCAGGAGAATTTGCAGAGAAGTTTGGTAAAAGGGAATGGGGATATTGTTGTGGAATGCTGCATGATATCGGAAAATATTCTAAAGAATTTCAGAGGAAAATACAGGAGAATACAAATGAAAGGGTGGATCATGCTACTGCAGGAGACAGGACTTCCTGCTATTCGCTGGCATGATCTGAGAAGTATATATTGCACTCTGTTGTTAAAGAATAATTTCTCTCCTAAGGCAGTAGCCAAGTTGATGGGAGATGCAAGAGAGTTGATAACCATGGATGTATATGGAGATAATGGAAATATTATAGCTGAGGAGATTCCACCGGAATTGCTTTCTTATATGGAAGAAGTATTACCGGAAAAGAAGAAGGATAATATAGAAAATGTTTTGGATACGCTGATAAATGTAGAAGAATCTCATAGAACTAATGTTCGCTTTGCGTATACAAATCCATATTTCCATGATATAATAGCTCTTACATTTGAGTGTTAATTCGCCCACGTTAGTTTTACTACTTTTTATAAGTCTATAAAATGTCAGGTGGTGAACAGAATTCGTCAAGAGGCATATTTGGGCGAAATCGGAGAATGTGCTTCGACGAATTTCTGCCTGATAGACGAACTTTTTTGATATAAAAACTAGGAGGTGCTTTTGTGCAGGATTCACAACAAATCTTCAAACTTCATTCCGAATACCAACCCACAGGAGACCAGCCCCAGGCAATCGAAAAACTGGTCAAAGGCTTCAAGGAAGGCAATCAGTTCGAGACGTTGCTTGGAGTCACAGGTTCCGGTAAGACATTTACCATGGCAAATGTTATTCAGCAGCTGAACAAACCGACGCTGATCATTGCACACAATAAGACGTTGGCGGCGCAGCTTTACGGGGAGATGAAGGAATTTTTTCCACACAACGCAGTGGAATATTTTGTCTCCTAGCATGAGAAAGTCACAAAACAGGTGGTATTTTGTGGTATGTGTGTGGTTGAACATCCAGATGTTGTGGAATTGGTAGTGGTGAGAGCATAGGTGAAAAGCGGGTGGATGAAGAGGGTTTGTGACTTTTTGTCGCCTGCTTTTTGATTATATAATTTGAGAAAAGCGGTGTATAGTGGTTGAAGTGCTGGTATAATAGAAATAAAAAAGGAAAGAGATTGGAAGCAGAATACTATATGGATAAAAAGAAGATAAAAAGAATAGTTAAAAATTGTAACAAAGGAATTGATCAAGCAGAAAATGAAGTAAAGAAACTATCATCAAAAGAAATTATTGAATTAAAGGTAAAACTAAAGGGAAGGAGTGTTCATTTGGATAAGTGGATTCTTATACTCATTCCGTTTATATCTATGGCAATTGCAACGTTAGCAGTTATTATCAATGTGCCTGGTGTTGATAAAAGTTGGATTGGAATTTTGGCAGTTGTATTATTAGCTGCATCAATAATTTTTTTAATTATACATATAACAAATCAATTTGCAAAAGAGAAAGATTTGGTTACTTTGAGTTATTTAGAAGAATACGCCAATTTTAGTAAAGAGATAGAATCTTATGAGCAGATTGAAAAAAGACAGAAAGATGAACGAAAGCGGCTATTAGAGGCATGGAAAAAGAGAGCGGAATATGCTAATGAACAAGTTGATTCATTGGAAGGGAGTTTAGAAAATACGGCACATATTCAAAAATAAATAATTTGATGGAGGATAAAATGGTTAAAGTATTTGCGTGTGGAGTAAATGAATATAGAGGTACTATTAATTTGGACTTTTGTGTAAATGATTCTAGAGAATTTTGTAGTGCATTTCAAGAAAACATTATTATAAACCAAGAAGATATTACAATTGCAACAGATGACGGTGAAATTAGTAATACGGAATATTGTAAGAGATTAAAGGAATTCTGTGACGCATCTTCAGAGGAAGATATTTTGGTTGTATTTCATTCTGGACACGGCGGAGTAGACGAACATGACGATAGTTTTTTACTAATGACTAATAGTTTGAATGAGTCGACATATGTATATACAGATCAGATTATTAACTTTTTAAATTGTTCTAAAGCAAAATCAAAAGTAGTTATTTTAGATTGTTGTCATTCAGATGTAGGTGATAAATTCATTCCACCCATAGATGAAGAGGAAGTTGTTGAAAAATTTTATGGAAAGGGTATTACTGTATTCTGTGCGTGTAAAAAGTGGGAAGAGTCAACGACAGAAGATGGGAAAATAAGTGTTTTTACAAAATTTTTATGTGAATCTCTAAAAAGCGAATATTTAATTAGAGATAATGTAGTATATTTTAATGATTTACAAAATATGGTTTCAATTTATGCACAAAATTATAATCGAAAACATCCAGGAGAAGAACAAACACCGGTTATGAGAACAAGCATGATAGGGACATTAACTTTACCTGCACGGATTCTTAAGGAAAAGAGAAAAAAACAAAAATATTTTATTGAGACACGGGAAGTAGATATATTAGATATAGAAAATGATTGTAAAACAGGAAAAAATAAACAATATAGAAAATACTATAGCATAAAAGTTGTGATGAAAAAAAATATTACGGAAGAAACAATTGTGGAAGAAATTTCAAAAGTAGTAAAAACACTTAAAGGTGCTAATTTGCCATTGAGTTCTAAAAATCAGATTCTCCTAAAAAATCACCCAATTGAGATAGTGTATATATTATTTTATAGTGATTATATCGATTATAAAGCAAATATATACAAATACTTGGCGGTATGGACATTGTATGATGATTACAATTGGCATAAGAAAAATGTAATAAAAATCAATAAAGAAGGATATTATTCATGGGATTATAATTCGTTATATCAATATTTGAAAAAAATGAGGCTTCAATATATTTTTACAGATGATGAACTTATTTCTTTTTGGAAAAATCAAATAGCAATAGTTATAAGAAAAACTAGTCAGTTTGACAGAGAGTATCATTCTTATAAGATTGGAGATATGGATATTAATCAATTTTGTAAGCATTCTAATGAAATTTATAGCGAGTTGCAAGCAGTATATAATCAATGTGATGATGCATGTTTTCCTATGCCATATAGTAAATATGAAAAATTTCATGATAAAAGTTATGAGCTGGTTACAAATGCGAGAAGTCTTGTTTTTATAAGCGCTTCATATAAAAAGGAAAATAGTAATGAAAAAAATTTGAAAGATTGCATAGAATTGGAACTGAAAAATTATTACAAGACATTAAAAGAGTGGGAAGATATTATGCAAATTGAAAAGATTTAAGTTAGATGTTACATAGCCGATTGATTCAAATTATGAGTCAGTCGGCTTTTTTCATGCCTATTTTTATACATAGCCAGTTCCGTAAAAAGAATTGGCTATTAAATTTATCGAGGAAGGAGGAAACCATATGACCAAGTGTAAAGTAATCGCCCTTGCAAATCAGAAGGGAGGGACAGCCAAGACCACAACGACATTAAATCTGGGAATTGGTCTTGCACATCAGGGGCGAAAAGTATTATTGGTCGATGCTGATCCACAGGGAGACTTAACAACCGCATTGGGGTGGACTAATGCAGATAATCTTCCGATTACGTTGGATACACAGATGAAGAAAATATTACAAGATGAACCATTTGTGTATAATGAAGGCATTTTACACCATAAAGAAGGAGTTGACATTATTCCAACTAACATTGAATTATCGGGCATGGAAATCTCCCTGGTAAATGCAATGAGCAGAGAGCAGACACTAAAGCTGTATCTGGCAGATTTGAAAAAAGATTATGATTATATCCTGATTGATTGTATGCCTAGCTTGGGGATGTTGACTATCAATGCATTAGCTGCCGCAGACAGTGTAATTGTTCCAGTTCAGGCTCATTATCTTCCATTAAAGGGCATGACACAGTTAATGAAAACAATCGGTAAGGTACAGAGACAGCTAAATCCTAATCTGAAGATTGATGGAGTATTGCTGACACTTGCAGATATGAGAACAAAACTTGCAAGGACAACAGAGACTAGCCTTAGAGAGAATTATGGAAAGCATATTAGGATTTTCAAAACTGTTATTCCAGTGGCTATCACAGCAGCAGAAAGCAGTGCAGCAGGACAGAGCATTTATGAGTATGACAAGAATGGAACTGTTGCAAAGGCGTATGCAGAATTTACGAGGGAGGTGATTCAATGTGGCGAAAAGCAGAGAAATAAACATGAATCTTCCTTCAGTAGATGACCTTTTTACGACGCAGGAAGAAAGAGACCAGAAGAATCAGGAATATGTAAAAGATATTTCTATTTATGAAATTACAGATTTTCCGAATCATCCGTTTAAGGTAAAAATGGATGATAAGATGTTGGAAACTATCGAAAGCGTGCGTAATCATGGCGTATTAGTTCCAGCACTTGTCAGGGAAAAGCCAACAGGTGGGTATGAAATGATTTCCGGACACCGTAGAAAAATGGCGAGTGAACTGGCAGGATTTGAGAATATGCCTTGTATAGTAAGGAATCTTAGTGATGATGAAGCAGTCATTGTCATGGTTGACAGCAATCTTCAAAGAGAAGAAATCTTACCATCAGAAAAGGCATTTGCTTACAAAATGAAATTAGAAGCAATGAAAAGACAGGGACAAAGAACCGATTTAACTTCGTCGCCACTGGCGACAAAGTTGAAAGGGAAACGCTCTGATGAATTATTAGGTGAGCAGGTTGGAGAAAGTAAAGACCAAATCAGAAGATATATTCGATTAACCTATTTGATACCGGAAATCCTTGAAATGGTCGATGACAAAAAGATTTCTATGCGTCCGGCGGTAGAGCTGTCTTATTTGCCGAAAGAGGAACAGGAGGTATTGTACGACACCATGGAGTCGGAGGCTTGTACCCCAAGTCATGCACAGGCAATCAAAATCCGAAGATTCTCCGCAGAAGGCAGGTTGAATGAAGATGTTTTGCTGTCGATTATGTCAGAAGAAAAGCCAAATCAGGTAGAGCAGTGGAAAATCCCGAAGAACCGACTGAAAAAATACTTTCCATCGGGAACTTCACAGCAGAAAATGGAAGAAACCATTATCAAAGCACTGGAATTATACCGGAAAAGGGAGAAAAGCAGAGAACGATAGGCATTTTGACACCAAGGGAGAAGTCTATCCTTTTGGTTTGATGAGAAATCATCCTTTTTCTGCTTTCCCCTCCCCACACCCTACCCCTTTGGTTTACCAGCAGATTACCAGCCGAAAAGACAATAAGGAGCCGGGAACATCTTCTCTTTCGGCAGGTTAGAGATTCCCATACCCTGCATGACAGCAGGAAGTAAACAGCAGGCGTTCCAGACGGACGTCTTTTTTTATTGGATTGAAAAGAAAGGAATTGTAGAAAATGAAGAAGATATGGAAACGAGTGTGTACGGGGCTTCTTGCTCTGACCACAATTTTAACTGCATTACCGACTACATCGGTTTACGCAGCAGAAACACAGTATTGGACAGAGTCCTCAGAGAGAGTCGGATATATTGAACATGTGATGAATGATGGAACCATTCATTCGACATTCAATGAAGGTCACATGAAAGTAGAGGGCGAAACAGCCTATTGTGTAGATATTAACACCGGATTTAAAAATGGATATAAAACCAGACACGATGCAAGTGCCAGTATGAGTACTGCACAGATCGAAGATGTGGCATTGTCACTGGAGTATGTAAAGCAGTATAGGGGCAGTCACAGCAACCTGAATGCGAATCAGGGATATCTGTTGGAACAGTGTGTAGTATGGCAGAGACTGAGTGAATATTTAGGCTGGCAGTGTGATAATGTACGAGCTGCATATTCTGAGATTTCACAGGATATTCAGAATGAAGTGTATGCAGGAGCGAGAGCATTTGTACAGGCGAACAAAGGTCGGTATAAATGTGGAGGATATATCTATACTGGAGAGGGACAGGATCTCGGACAGTTTTGGGCAGAACTGAATGTCGGAAATGCAAAAGTAAAAAAGACAACCGCAAATGAGATTGTCACAAATGGAAATGCAATGTATACCATTGCCGGAGCAACCTTTGGCATATTCTCAGACCAGAATTGCAGCAATCAGATTGGAACACTTACAACAAATGAGAATGGTGAGACAAATGAGGTTGAAGTGACTGCAGGGAATGTTTACATCAAAGAGCTTTCTGCACCGAAGGGATATAAGCTGGATACGACAGTACACAGTCTGAAGGTTGAAGCCGGAAAAACAGCCGTATTAAATGTTTCCGATGTTCCGAAAGTGACAGAGACACTGGTAGACCTGTTCAAGATTGATATGGAGACGGGAAAAGCAACCGCACAGGGTAATGCAGCACTGACAGGAGCAGAATTTACCTGGCATTATTATGACGGACTTTATACAAAAGACAATTTACCAGAGAGAGCAACATGTACCTGGGTTACAAAGACGGTAGCTGAAAAAGACAGTAATGGAACTGTTCATTATGTGACAAAACTGGCAGATGCTTACAAAGTATCAGGAGATACATTTTACACCCAGAATGAAAAAAGCGTATTGCCACTTGGAACACTGACTGTTGAAGAAACCAAAGCACCAGACGGATATTTACTGGACGGAGCTTATATGCAGGCAGGAGACAGTACAGAGCAGATCAAAGGAATGTATCTGACACAGATCACAGAGGACGGAGAACTTGCAGTTCTTTCCGGAAGCAACCAGTATTCCGTATCTGATCAGGTAATCCGAGGTGGTGTGAAGATTCAGAAACGTGATATGGAGACAAAAGACACTAAGGCACAGGGAAGTGCCACATTAAAAGATGCAGCATTTGCAATTATTTCTCTGAACGAGAATCCGGTTCTGGTAGAAGGAAAACTGTACAAGAAAAATGAGACAGTTAAGACAATTCAGACAGGAATTGACGGAGTAGCAACAACATCGGCAGATTTACTTCCATATGGTAAATACAAACTGGAAGAAACCAAAGCACCGGAAGGTTATCTGACTGACGGGGCAAAAGCGATTGAATTTTCGATTACGGAAAATGGAAAAATAGTGGATTTAACAGGCGAAAGCCATTCCATTTACAACCAGATTAAACGTGGAGATTTGGAGGGAGTAAAGATTGGAGCAGGCACACATAAGAGACTTGCCAATGTTCCTTTTAAGATTACGAGCAAAACAACCGGAGAGAGCCATATCGTAGTAACAGATAAAAACGGTCAGTTTTCAACTGCTTCCGATTGGGCGTCTCATAAGAAAAATACAAATGCCGGAACATCCAGTGAGGACGGTATCTGGTTCGGAATTTCTGAGCCGGACGATAGCAAAGGTGCATTACTTTATGACACTTATGAGATTGAGGAGTTATCTTGTGAATCCAACAAAGGCATGAAGCTGATTCCGGCATTTGAAGTTGTTGTGAGCAGAAATAAAGTAACTATCGACCTTGGAACACTGACTGATGAGTATGAAAAAGAGATTACCATTCATACAACTGCAACAGACAAGAAAACAGGCGAAAAAGTAATTGTTGCAGGAAAGAAAGTAACGATTGTGGATACAGTTACTCTGGACGGTCTGGAAGAAGGCAGAAAGTATCAGTTAAAAGGCTGGCAGATGTTGAAAGAGGAAAATGCAGAACTGCTCATTGATGGAAAGCGTGTGGAGAGTGATTACACTTTTGTTGCTGACAGCGAGAAAATGAAAGTAGAAGTTTCTTATACGTTTGATGCATCAGAACTTGGCGGACAGAATCTGGTTACATTTGAAGAATTATATGACCTGAAGAATCCGGAAGAACCTGTAAAAGTTGCAGAGCATAAGGACATTGACGATGAAGGTCAGACAGTCCTGATTACAGAGCGAAAGATTTCGATTCATACCACAGCAACGGATAAGAACGGTAAGAAAGAAATTGAAGCCGGAAAAGATCTGACGATTGTGGATACAGTTACATTAGAAGGATTGGAAATCGGTACAAAGTATAAATTGTCTGGTTGGCAGATGATTAAGGAAGAAAATGCAAAGCTGATCATTGATGGCAAAGAAGTTACCAATGATTATGAATTTACAGCGGACAAGGAAAACATGGAAGTGCAGATTGAGTTTACTTTCGATGGTAGCACTCTTGGAAGAAAACAGCTTGTAACCTTTGAAGAACTGTATGATATAACAAATCTGGAAGAACCGAAAAAGGTAACAGAGCATAAGGAAATCAACGATGAAGGTCAGACTGTAACCATCAAAGAAGTACCGGAAACACCAACCCCAGAGACACCGGGTACTACTACAAAAACCAGTAACCCTCCGAAAACAGGAGACACTGCAAATGCAATTTTATGGATAGCTATTCTGGTATTATCAGCAGCCGGAATCATAGGAGTTCGTATCTGGAATAAAAAGAAACAGGTTAAGAGATTAGGAATTGAAGAAAAGAAAGAAGAGGAGGAGTAAAACAGAGGGCGGCGATAAGCTGCCCTTTGATGATGAAATGGGAAAAAATCAGAAAGCAATAAAAGTATTACAGCGTTTATTTGATGCCGGATACGGAACGGAAAAAGAGATTGTCAATATGGCGATGGATGAAATGCTTGCTTTGCCGGGAGTGAATGTAGCAGATCTGTGCATTATCAGTGAGCTGCAGAAAAGCATTAAGGCAAACAAAGTGATAAGCTATTTGTCAGGAAAAAAAGAAGTAAAGGAAGAAACGAAAGGAGCAGATTATGGTGGAACAACCTAAATATTTGGAAATGACATTATCACAATTGAAATCATATGTGGAATCTTCAGAGAGTAATATTTTTTTGGTTGTAGAATTTCCAAAAGGAGATCAGAAGGATGGAGAATGAATTGGAAGTTGTGAATATCCGTCTGGTAAAAGAGCCGTCTCTTTATAGTGAGCAGACGTTGGACAGTCCACAGGCTGTTGTAGAATTGATGGCGAAGGAGTTATCGCAATATGACAGAGAAGTATTTTGCATCCTGAATATGAAAAATAATGGGCAGGTAATCAATATGAATCTGGTCAGTGTTGGAACAATCAATGCATCTTTGGTAATTCCCAGAGAAGTTTTTAAGAGCAGTATTCTGGCAAATGCTTCTGCAATCATTGGACTTCATAATCATCCCAGTGGCAATGTGAAACCGTCAAAAGAGGATATGATTGTTACGAGAAAGCTGCAGAAGTGCGGACAGCTACTGGGGATAGAATTGCTGGATCATATCATTGTCGGTGGAACTAATGGAAAGATGCTCAGCTTCCGAGAAGAAAAGATGTTGAATGTGACAGGAAGGATGGATTGGGAGAGATAGAAGAAAAAAGAATTAGAAGTTTTTATTTATTGTAATATTTCATGTAGCGGCATTAGTAAAATAGTGTCGCTACAAAAAGCTGACTTATACATTGATATTATATGCATAACTCAAAATAAAATTGTTAAAAATAGAAAAAGAAACAATATATAACGAAAAAATCTCTAAATAAGAGAATTTACATTGACTGAGAGAAGAGTAAAACATATAATAAAGGTGGAGGTGTATAAGAATGTTAGTAAAAGTAAGTGTTGAAAATTTTAAATCTTTTGATAAAGCAGCAGAGCTGACAATGATTTCCTCAAATAAAATACGAACAAATGCAAATCACAGGTTAAAGATAAAAAGTACCCAGTTATTAAAATATGCAGTAGTTTATGGAGCAAATGCATCTGGAAAGACCAATTTGGCATTGTTCTTTAAATTTTTTAAAGATAGTGTCTGCAATGGTATTCCGATAGAAGCTACACAGATGTTTTGTAAGAATCGGCAGGAGAATAAAGAACGAGAAAGTAGTTTTGAAATTCAGATTACTGTAGGTGACAAATTTTATGCCTATGGTTTTTCTGCAGTTTTAAGCAGACGAAAAGTAACCGGAGAATGGTTATATGAATTATATCAGAATGGTTCAGCAAAATGTCTCTTTGAACGAGAAGGAAGTAAACGTCCGGTGTTAAATGATGGTATTACGCTGACAAACACAGAAAAAAATAAATTTGAAACCTATGCAGATGATTTTGAAGGAAATGAAACATCTTTGTTCCTGACAGAAATGAATCGTGGAAAAAAATATAGCACACGATCTAAATTATTATTCTTCCGGGATGTATATGATTGGATTCAGAATCATATTTCGATTATCACACCGGATACGCCATTGATTGATTTGGAATATTATTATGATGATAATTCGCTGAAGCTGATTAACAAATTGATCAAAACATTTGATACGGGTATCAGCCAGGTAAAAATTGAAGAAATTACATTGGATGAGTTATCAAATGCATTGCCGAAATCAGTATTTGATAAGATGATGCAGCATGTAAAAAATAGAATGGAAGAGCAGGAAGAACCATCATTCAGAATGACGATGAGGTCGAAGGAAACTTTCTTTAATATCGAAGTTGAAGGACATTCTGAACCGAAGGTCACAACAATCCGGTTGCATCATAATAAGTCATTTTATGAGTTCGGTTTTGATGAAGAGTCTGATGGAACAAGAAGATTATTCGATTTGATGGATATGCTGTTGAATAAACGAGAAGATGTTCTTTATGTTGTGGATGAATTGGAGAGAAGCTTACATCCGAAGCTGACAGAACGATTTTTGCAATTGTTTATGCAGCTACATGATGAGCAGCGTATGCAGCTATTGTTCACTACACATGAATCATCCATTATGGATCAGGCTATTTTTAGAAGGGATGAAATCTGGTTTGTAGAACGTAACGCAGAAAATGCAAGCTCTATTTATTCCTTAGATCGTTTCAAGGAGAGGTATGATAAGGTGTTGAGCAAGGCATATCTGGAAGGAAGATATGGTGCGATACCGGTATTTTCAACATTCGACTTTAGAGAGGAGGAGTAGCCTTGGCTCCAGTAAGAAGTTATACGAATTGGAATAGCAGAACTACAGATGAAGAAGAACAGATTGAGCCTTATCGTAAGTACTTTTTCATATGTGAGGGTGCAAATACTGAAACATGGTATTTCAAAAAGTTAATTGATATCCGAAAAGAGTTAAATATTCATCCATTGATCGATATCCGGTTACTTGAAAAAACAGAGGGAGACAGGGACATTTCATTTCCAAGACGTTTGATTGAATTTGCAGAAAATCAGAAAGAAAATCCGGAAATAGCGTTTGATAAAGAACGGGATAAGATGATTGTTGTATTTGATGGAGATATTTTTGAAGAAAAAGTACTTGATTATGATGAACTAGTAGCAGAAGGTGAAAAGAATAATATATTAGCGGTTAGCAATCCAGCATTTGAATTGTTCCTGCTGTTACATTATGAAAATTCATATGAAGATGATATTGAGCCGAATGCTGAACAGATTATCCAGAATGAAAAAGATGGACATCAGACATTTATCTATAAGCTGTTACTTGCCAGAACAGGAATCAATCCCAAAAAGAATTCTGCAATTGGAGAACTGGCGAAGAATATAGAGATTGCTATTGAGCAGGAAAAGAAAATCAATGAGGATATTCATCAGTGTAAGGGACAGATTACATGTAATATTGGTCGGATTATTGATGATATTCGGAATGATGATGGAAAATAAGTTGTTAGATGAAAAATAGGGATGGAAAGATACAGTATGAAAGCAGATAATATAAAAAATATAATCAGTGACATAGATCATCTACCGTATAGAGCAATTTTATTTGATGGAACATGGGGAATTGGAAAATCTTATGCGGTAAATGAGGCATTAGAAGCAAATCCCAATGTTTGTAAAATATCAATGTTTGGTTTAAAAGACCCAAAACAAATATATCATGAAGCGTTATTTCAATTGGCTTTAAAGAATAATATTGGTGGGAAAATAGGTGAAATTGCTAATAATGTTTTAGATGGTCTATCGAAAATTTGGGATAAAGTTGGTCAGGCAAAGGAAGTAGTACAAAGCATTGCCAATGAAAGAGAATTGTTTTTATTATTGTCAAAAGAGTTTACTTCTGTTCATATTATTGTAATAGATGACTTGGAAAGAATGAGTGATGACATAAATTTGGAAGATATATTTGGAATTATAGAAGAACTCAAGCAATGTAATTATGTAAAAGTTATTGTGATTGCGAATACAGATGAAATACAATCGGACAAAAAAGTTGTATTTGAAAAGTATAATGAAAAGGTCATTGAAAGAATATATCATATTACAGAACGTGCAGAGAAAGTGACATGGAGTAAAATGAATATCCATGCAGACTTTGTTGAAAAATTCTTGGAAATCCATAAAGTCAAAAATTTACGGACGCTCGAAAAGGCGCAACGTTTTTTTGAAGATGTAAAATTGTTTTGTAATAGTGACATGAGTGAGCAATTTAAAGAAGAATTAAGGTTAATATGCTTTGCTGTTGTTGTGGAGAGTATAGAAAACTTGTACTATAAAGAAATTGATTCTGATAATACTAATACTGATTCTGTAGAAAAAATGACAAATACGATTGGAAATATGCTTCAGCATAGAATTGGCAGATATCTTTATGGAATAAAGTGTAGTACAAATTTGGTAGAAATGATACTGAAATATTATGAGGAAGGGGTACTAAATGAAGAACAATTGGAGGCTGAATACAAGTTATTTCTTAATTCAGGAGATAAGCCTAACTATTATAAGTCAGATGAGGAAATAAGGAGTGTATTACCTATTTTAAGAGAGAAAATGCTTGAAGCAAAGAGTTTAGCAGAATTAAATGAATTTGCAGATGCGTACGTTGTTTGGAGTGATGTTTTAGAGGAAAATAATGAAAGTGTTTTATCAGAATATAGAAATATTTTAGAAGAAATGCTGGAAAAAACTGTTTTAGATGGGAAAGAGGAAATGCTATCGTATTCATATGATTTGTTTCACATGTCATCGGAAAAGACAAAAAGAATATATCAAGAAGAAAATAAAGAAATGATGAAATTTTTAATAGAGATATATGTGGGATATTTGAAAAAAACAACTCATGGGAAAAAGGCTTATGAGTATTCATATAAACTTAGAAATAATTTTGATAGTAGTTATTATCATGATATTATCATATCAGAGATAGACAATTTGTATAATAAAATTTCTTTTCCAGTAGACAATGTGGATGAGGATAGATATCATACGTGTTATAATATTATGTATGTTTTGTATCATTCAGATGCTGAAAAATTCTTGCAGTATTGTGAAAAAATAAAAGAAGATTGTGATAATATGTCAAGGCATAGAATAGATGTTTTGATTGAGGAGATAGTAAAAAAGTAAAAGTAAATTTACATAGCCAGATGGTTCCAACTCAAGGAATCACCTGGCTATTTTCATGCCCGGATATTATCCCCAATAATATCAATCTAAGGCAAGAAAGGAGATGAAAATTATGCCATATATACCACCATCGGTCGTGCGGGAGGTCAAGCGGATGGATTTGCTTACGTACTTGAAAAATTATGAACCATACGAATTAGTTCACTTTTCTGGCAACACCTACACTACCAGAACACACGATAGTTTGAAAATATCAAATGGGAAATGGATGTGGTGGAGTCAGAGAACCGGTGGCAGATCAGCACTGGATTATCTGATCAAAGTAAAAGGATACAGTTTTTTAGAGGCGGTTGAATTGCTTGCAGAACGGGCAAATATTCAGCCGCCACTTTCTGTATCTGAGAATGTTCCGATGGAAAAACAGTTACTGTTGCCAAAGAAAAATCAAGATGATCAGAAAGTGATTGTGTATCTTTCAGGACGTGGGATTGATAAGGAAATCATTCAGTTTTGTCTGGAGTCCGGAAGAGTTTATGAAAGTGAATTTCATCACAATACGGTGTTTGTAGGGATGGATGAGAAAGAAAATCCGAAATATGCAGCTATTAGGGGAATCGGAACCAGTTTTATCGGAGAAGCAAATGGAAGCGATAAGAATTACTCTTTTTCCATTTTTACAGAGAAACCCAATGATACGGTGCATCTGTTTGAGTCAGCCATTGATCTGCTATCTTATGCAACATTGCAGAAATTGGAGGGGAAGGAGTGGAGAAGAGAACATTTATTGTCACTGGCAGGTGTCTATCAGCCAGCAAAAGAAATTGAAAAAAGTAAAGTCCCTGCAGCGTTGGCGAGAGCACTAAAAATGCATCCAGAGGTGAAGACAATCGTTCTGCATTTGGACAATGACCGTATTGGAAGACTTGCCACAAAAGCAATTTCTACAGTACTTCCGAAGCAATATCAGGTAAAAGATGTACCGCCAAAACAAGGAAAAGATTATAACGATCTGCTCTGTATCAAGTTAAATCTGGCAATTACAAAGCGGGAAAAAAGCACGAAAAAGAGTATGCCTGGTCATGAAAAATATGAGAGATAGAAGGTGAAAAAAGATATGAAAATTGCAAGATATGAGCTGAAGGTTGTGCATAAGAAAGAGTTGATTTTGACGATGGAAGATGATGTGGACAGTGAAGAACTGTTGAAGATTTTTCTGGAAACACAGGTGAAAGAAGAAAAAGAACAGAATGAATTGCTTGGAATTATTGCTGAGAAAGTGTCAGAAGAAGACTGTACGGAGCAGTGTGAAAGTTGTCAAAAGTATTGCCCGGTGAGTGAAGAATGCATGGCAACTGATGAAAATGTACGATGCACAGAGTGTGAAACTTGCAGGATATGTGAACTGAAAGAATAAAAAAACATTTGCTTTTCGGCAAGTAAATCTTCTGATACCCGGAACCGTGAGACGGGTGCAGAAGAATACACAATACCAGCAAGCAACGCCTTTGGATTGCCACACAGGTTTCCTGTCTGTCAGTCCAGCGGCAGCTTGTCAGGGAGAATCCCTGAAACCCTTAGAAAAATTTACAATATGGAGAAACAGGAGACATGAAGAAAATGATTTTATTTGTTGCAGGAATATTTGTAGGAAGTGCGGTCGGTGTAATTGCAATGTGCATTTTACAGGTGAACAGAAAATAAGTGAAGGAGAAAGAAAATGGCAAGTATTGATTTGACAATTAGAAATAAGAAAAAAGAAGCAAAACGGTATGAAGCGTATTTAAAGAAGTTGGGCAAAAAGAAAGTGGAACAGAAGAAAGGGGAACAGAAGAAATGATAGCAGAAAAAGTATTTGCGGAAGGAGTGGCAAAGGATATTCGTAATTATCTTCCACCAGAGTACGAAGATGCAGATTTTCAGGTCGTGCAGAAAAATAAAAATAATGGAATTCAGTTAATAGGAGTACAGGTAAATCTTCCGGAAAGAAATGCAAGTCCGATTATTTATATGGAACAATTCTTTGATGAAATCCGACAAGGGGAACCTGTTGAGCGTGTAATGAACAGGATTGCAAGTTGTATAGAGAAATCGAGCCGGGCTCCATTTATGAATAGCGGGATTGATCTGACAAACTATGATTCGTTAAAAGAGCATCTGGCAATTAAACTTGTGAACACACAGGCAAATCGAAAGATGCTGCAGGAAATGCCTCATGAAAATATTGAAGATTTATCTGCTATCTGCTATGTGGATTTCCCAGTAGATTCTAGAGAAGGAAAAGCGACTATGGAGATAAGAAATCAATATCTCAGTATTTGGAATATTGATGAAAAAGCGTTGTTTCAACAGGCAAGGGCAAACACACAGCCGATAAATACACCAGTTCTTCAGACAATGTTTGGAACATGGAAAAGCCTTTTTGATGAAGACGCATGTGTAAAGAATCTATTAGATGAGAATACAACGGAATTTGGACTTAGTTCGCATGAAACAGCCTATGTACTTACGAATATGGAAAACCAGTATGGAGCATCTATGATTACTCAACCAGAGGTTTTAAATAAACTCAATCAGCTTTTTCCAGAAGGATTTTATGTTCTTCCGTCATCAGTCCATGAAGTTTTGATTGTACCGGATAATGGCGAAGTTGAACCAAGAAGATTGGGCGAAATGGTGCGGGAAGTAAACCGGGCAGAGGTTAAGCGTGAGGAGGTTCTCTCAGACAGAGTTTACAGATACGATAAAGAAAAACACCAGATTCGCCAGGAACCAGATTCTATACAGAAAGCAAAGGAGATGGAGCGTTGAGAAAACGTAATGTAGCAATTCTTTTTCGGTTGAACAAAAAGGAAGCCGAGGTATTGGATAAGAAAGTAAAGAAAAGCGGACTGAACCGAGAAGCGTACCTGAGACAGTTAATCTCCGGTGTTGTTCCCAAAGATGCACCGCCGCCAGATTATTATTCTATGATGCGGGAACTTCACAAAATTGGAAATAACTTAAATCAGATTGCACAGAAAGCACATGTGTTAAATGTGGTAGATATGCAGCGATACGATCAGGAAGTGCAGAAGTTCAATGAAGCAGTCCGTAAGATTACAGAAGCAGTAATACTTCCGGAGAAAAACGAATCATGGCAGTGACATCAATCTGGAGTATCAAAGGTTGGATAGGAAAAGTAATTAAGTATGCGGAGAACCCGGACAAGACGAAAGAGAACAATGAAGGGCAGATATCTGAGAATCAATCACAATCCACACAGGGATTAGAGGATGTAATTACCTATGCGGTGAATACTGAAAAGACCAGACGGGGACAATCTGAATCTATGGAAAGGGAACTTGTCGGAGAATCGGAAGAACTGATGGAACAGTATGTATCTGGAGTTAATTGTGCACCGACAACCGCCAGAGAAGAAATGATCGCAGTCAAAAAGCGTTTTGGAAAAGAGGACGGAATTGTTGCATTTCATGGATACCAGTCTTTTGCACCGGGAGAATGTAATCCGGCAATGGCACATGAGATCGGAAAGAAGCTGGCAGAAGAATTGTGGGGCAGTCAGTATCAGGTATTGATTGCAACCCATTTGGATAAGGCAAATCATCTGCACAATCATTTTGTGGTGAACGCAGTTTCATTCCTTGACGGAAAAAGATACCACAGGACAAATCAGGATTATCGTGATATGCGAATGGTGTCGGACCGTTTATGTAAAGAATATCAGCTATCGGTTGTGCAACAGCCAGAACAGGGAAAAGGAAAACATTATGCCGAGTGGCAGGCAGAACAGGAAGGAAAGCCGAGTTATCACAGCATGGTAAAAGCAGATGTTGATGAAGCAATCCGAAAAGCGAGGACTGAAAAACAGTTCTTTTTTTATTTGCGGGAAAAAGGATATTCTTTTAAGTTCGGGAAAGACATTACCATTCGCCCGGAAGGGCGGGAGCGAGGTCTGAAGCTAAAGCGGAATTTTGGAGAGAATTATTCACTGGAAGCAATCCGGGTTCGAATTCTGGAAGAAAATGAATTACTCGCCGAGAAAAAACTTCCGATTCTAGGGCATTACCGGATTCGAATATCCGGGAATTCCTATCAGCCAAGGAAGATTGGAGGACTTCGGGGATTATATTTACATTATTGTTATCTTTTGGGAATCCTGCCAAAGATCCACCCGTCAATATCTTCCAAACAAGTGCATGTCTTGCTCCGGGAGGATTTGTTAAAACTGAATACTATTTCAAAAGAGGCGAAGCTACTCTGCCATTATCACATAGATACTGCAGAGAAGCTTTTTTCATTGAAAGAAAGGTTGCAGAAGAAAATGGAGCAGTGCGTGGAGGAACGGAAGCACCTGCGTTATAAGATCCGGGCGGACAGACCGGAAGAAGAAATACAGGACCTGAAAGAACAGATAAAAGGTCTGACAGAAGAAATTGGAACGCTCAGAAAGGAGGTGGTGCTTTGCGATGGGATTGCCGCACGTTCCAAGGTGATTGAAGAAAAATTTAAGATGGTGCGGGAAGAAAAAGAGAAGAAGGAGGAACAAAGCCATGAACACATCAGGCGAAGCCGCTGACCAGGTGGTACGAATGTCTCTGGAAGTCGGTGAAGCTGCATTGAAAATCAGCGGTACAGGTGCGAAGCATCTGGCAGTGATGTTGTATGCAGTCTTAAAAGAGAAGAAAAAGACAAAAGGCAGGGCAAGACTTGAGACACTGGTCAAATCGGGTAGACCACTGACGGTGTTTTCAGTGAAAGAAAGTGACCTGAAGCAGTTTGTGCAGGAAGCAAAACGATATGGCGTGTTGTATTGTGCAGTCCGAAATCCTAAAGGAAGCAGTGACGGACTGGTAGATGTGATTGTAAAGGAAGAAGATGCACCAAGAATCAACCGTATCGTAGACAGATTCCAGTTCGCATCTGTTACAGAAGCGGCGAAGATTAAGACGCAAATTGAACGGACACGTGCAGAAAAAGCGAAAGCCAGAAAATCGGAGAAGCAGGAAAAGAAACCGGAAAAGGTACAGACTCAGCAGGAAAAACAGGGACAGGCGGAGCCGGAGAAAGATTATCCACAGAAATCCAAGGAGGATCAGCTTATGGACGAATTGTTAGGAGAGCTGGTGAAGAAAGAGGGTAAGGAGCAAAACCCCTCTTTGGCAAAGACAACCAAATCCCGTCTGTCCGAGCCTACCTCAAAGAAGCAAGAGAAAACCGCAGAGGGTACTTCTAAGTTATACGCTCCGGAAAAACCAGAGAGACCATCGGTCAGAAAGGAACTTCGGGAGATACAGAATGCAAGGAAGAAAGAAGCGGAGCGGCGTGAGCATAGAAATGATCCGGTGAGAAATCAGGGCAATAAAGACCGGAATCAGATTCGCCACCAACAGCCACAACAGAAACGAAAACCAAGAAAAGGGAAAGAGAGGTAAATTTTATGGATAACAGTTTTGATTCTTTATTAAATGTATCTGCCGTACCACAGGACGATAAGGTACAGGCATTTATCGCAGAGAGTAAGAATAACCGGAATCGTTGCTATGAGTTGTCAGAACAGGTAACCGCACAGGTAGCGACAGACGGTCAGATGTTCCAGAAATATCTGGACGTGCAGAGTACCTTTGACCGTTATACGGCAAATAATGCACTTCTGATTCTTGCACAGAGACCAGATGCACAGAGATTAGGGGATTATGGATATTGGAGAGACCATGGAACTTATGTAAAACGTATGGAGCGTCAAAATCCAATTTTGATCATGGAGCCGGGAAAGACTTATGAACGTGAAGACGGTTCGATAGGAACGTATTACAATGCGAAAAAGTTGTATGATATTTCCCAGACAACGATGACGGATAAGACGGCAAAAGAAAATCAGTATGATGAGAGAAGCCTGATCCGGGCATTAGTGAGCAATCCTCCGGCAAATATTGTTGCAGCAGAGCCTGATCAGATGCCTGATGAAAAGGGGGCATATTTTGAACCGGAAGAAAAATGCATCTATGTAAGAAAGGGCATGGACGCACAGGAAATTTTTCAGAGCCTTGTGCCGGAACTGGTATTTGCAGGATATGCAGAAGGCAATCCGGACTATGACAGGAGTGAAGATGCGTTCCACGCATATTGTGCGTCCTATATGTTGTCTAAAAAGTATGGAATGGATATCAGCCAGTTTGATTTTACCCATGCACCGGAGTTTTTTGAAAATATGGAACCGCAGGAGGTAAGAGGAGAACTTTCCAAAGCGAGAGATGCAGCCAATGCAATTTCCGGAAGAATGGCGAAAGTGTTGGAACAGGATAAAAATCTGAACCAGCGTCAGCAGGGAAGAGCAGAGAATGGTCAGAAAGAATCTGAAGCAAAAACAGGCGAACAGAAAACACAGGAGCATGACCGTGGTATGGCACGCTAAGAACATCCGGGAAAGGAGAAAACAAAATGAGCAGTGATACGATTACGTTAGAACTGGACAAATATGAGAGCGGTGTAGTGTTCCATTCCCTGAAGGACAAGCGGAATCAGATGCTGAAAGAGGGAAAAGATACGGAGCTTGTCGATGACGTCTTAATGAAAGTCATAGAGAAAATCGAAGTACCGCCGGATAAAGGAAAGAGAGGACGCAGAAGCCATGAAGAACGATGATGAGCAGAGTGGTTTGATACTAGAAGTGATTGGAATTATCCCGGTTATCTGGTTTGCGTTACTTGTCGCACCTTATCTTTCGTCTGGTCTTATGGGGATTCTGGATGGAGTTCCGGAAGCGATGAACCATCCGTTTTCCATTCAGTTATGTGGGGACAGTGTAAAAACTGTCCTTATTTTTTTGCTGTCTTACGGTATGGGAATTGGGATTTATCTTTCTACCAAGAAACATTACCGACGAGGTGAAGAACATGGGTCTGCAAAATGGGGGAATGTGAAGAAAATCAATCGCAGATACAGGGAGAAGCGATTTACAAAAAATAAGTTGCTGACCATGCATGTACGAATCAGCTACAATATGCGGAAACATTTGCGAAATGTATTGACGGTTGTGATTGGTGGTTCCGGTTCAGGAAAGACCAGATTTTTTGCAAAGCCGAATCTGATGCAGGCAAATACCTCTTTTGTGGTGCTTGATCCAAAAGGGGAAAATCTGAGAGATACCGGGTATCTTCTGGAAGAAAAAGGATATGAGGTAAGAGTGCTTGACCTGATCAACATGGAAAAGAGCCATTGCTATAACCCGTTTGTATATCTGAAGGACGATAACGATGTGCAGAGATTGGTAACGAACCTATTCAAAGCGACTACACCCAAGGGAAGTCAGTCAAACGATCCGTTTTGGGATACTGCAGCTTCCATGCTGTTGCTGGCACTGATTTTCTATTTACGGTATGAAGCACCAGAGGAAGAACAGAATTTTCCGATGGTAATGGAAATGTTACGTGCCGGAGAAGTCAGAGAAGACGATGACCAGTATCAGTCACCACTTGATGAATTATTTGAGCGGTTGGAAATGAAAAATCCAGAACACATTGCAGTGAAGTATTACAAAGATTATCACTCTGGTAGTGCAAAGACATTAAAGTCCATTCAAATTACACTCGCAGCAAGACTTGAGAAATTTAACTTATCCAGTCTGGCGGCACTGACTGCAACAGATGATTTAGACCTGCCATCACTGGGAGAGCGGAAAGTGGCTTTATTTGCGTTAATCCCGGACAACGACACCAGTTATAACTTTCTGGTGTCAATATTGTATACCCAGTTATTTCAGCAGTTGTTCTATCTGGCAGATCATAAATATGGAGGGAGACTTCCGGTTCATGTGCATTTCCTCATGGACGAATTTGCAAATGTTTCACTGCCGGATGACTTCGATAAGATTCTGTCCGTTATGCGTTCCAGAGAAGTGTCAGTCAGTATTATTTTGCAGAATCTAGCACAGTTAAAAGCACTGTTTGAAAAGCAATGGGAAAGCATTATGGGAAACTGTGACGAATTTTTATATTTAGGTGGCAACGAGCAGGGGACGCATAAATATGTCAGCGAACTTCTGGGAAAGGCAACGATTGACACGAACACCTATGGAAAGTCAACGGGACATTCCGGGAATTATTCCACCAATTATCAGAATACAGGGCGGGAGCTGATGACACCCGATGAAGTTCGCATGTTGGATAACCGATATGCGATTCTTTTTATTCGTGGAGAAAGACCAATTTTAGACGAGAAATTCGATATTTTAAAACACCCCAATGTGGGACTTACAACTGACGGGAATGGAAAGCCGTATCTGCATGGAGCAGTTGACTGGGCAGTGGCAAGTATCTCACTGGGAGACAGCTTAGAAGGTGAACTCACAGACGATTCACTGGAATCGGAAGATTACGAATTATTATCCGATGAAGATCTGGAAGAAATTATCCAGAAATATGTGTAAATCCAAGAAAAATATATAGGAGGCTATTAAAAAATGAAGTTAGATATGCGAAAGAAGCAGGAGAAGAAAGAAACAACAAAATCAACGAAGAAGCTGCCAATGACAGCAAAAATGAAACGTGCCATTGCAGTGTATATTGCAATGGTACTGATTATGACAGCAGGAGCAAGTACCGTATTTGCGGCAGACGATCCACTGACCGTTATCAATAATCTGTCCACATTTATCTTTGGACTGATTCGTGCCATCGGCATGATTTTACTGGGATTTGGAATTGTGCAGGTTGGTTTATCACTGAAGTCTCACGATCCAAGCCAGAGAGCCAATGGGTTCTTAACATTAGCAGGTGGTGTAATCATTACATTCGCAAAAGAAATCCTGAATCTGATTACAGGTTAAGCAGAACAGAAAACAAGGAGTAAGAAAACGGGACTGTGCAGGGCCACATGGAACCGCACTGTCCCGACTAAGACAGGAGGTGTTTAGAACGTGTCAGATAACTGGGTAGTACAGAACTTGCAAAATGCTTTGGACACCTGGAACAGTAAACTTGCGGAAATCTGGCAGATACTCACACAGTCGCCGGAGACCTTTAAGGGTGGAGGTATCTGGCAGGTGATTGTGCAGATCCATGGAGCATTGCAGGCAATCGGCTATGCCTTGTTAGTGCTTTTCTTTGTAGTTGGAGTGGTCAAAACTTGTGGCAGTTTTACAGAGGTAAAAAGACCGGAACATGCATTGAAAATTTTTATACGTTTTGCGATTGCAAAAGGCGTAGTCACGTATGGACTGGAGCTGATGATGGCATTATTCAATATCATACAGGGAGTGACCAGTACGATCATGCAGACCGCAGGATTTGGAAGTACGGAAGATACTGTTTTACCGGACGAAATCATAGAAGCGGTAGAAGATTGTGGATTTTTTGAAAGTATCCCACTATGGGCAGTAACGTTAATAGGCGGACTGTTTATTACAGTGTTGAGTTTCATTATGATTATGAGTGTATATGGAAGATTTTTTCGATTGTACCTTTATACTGCCATTGCACCGATTCCGTTATCTTCCTTCGCAGGAGAGCCGAGCCAGAATATCGGAAGAAGTTTTTTGAAATCATACGCAGCAGTGTGTTTGGAGGGAGCAATCGTGGTACTTGCCTGCATTATTTTTTCATTATTTGCATCATCACCGCCAGTAGTCGATCCGGACGCAGCTGCAGTCACTATGGTGTGGAGCTATATTGGAGAATTGATTTTCAATATGCTTGTACTGGTCGGAGCAGTGAAGATGTCAGACAGGGTAGTGAGGGAAATGATGGGATTGTAAAAAGGACGCCCGAAAGCATCCTTAAAATTTATTCTACAATGTTGTTGCTATTGTTATACCGCATATTCCCCTGAGAATCAAAATGAACAGAATCTAAAGGAAGCCCTCTCTGTCTGGCACGAGAAATCTGGAAGGACATATCATCTTTCATAGCTTTGTAGTATTGATGTTCCTGCCATTTGCGTCGCAGAGCAAAAATCCAGCTGAGAACAGAAAAGGCAGTCAGCAGATAGAGGATTGCAAATGCAAGTTTCTCATGAGTTGCTGCCCATGGATTCAGAATTGTGGAAACAGCAAGAAAGTATAACAGCGGTAAGGTCAGATTTAATCTGGCAGCAATCCGAAACAGCAGAGAAATCAGGAATAGAGCAACAGTAACAACAAGTGAAATCATAACAGTGATTGGCATAGGTCAGTCCCCCTTTCATTTATTCCAAGTATAACAGAATAGGGGAAAATAACAAATGTGCGATTTGGAGGTGTATCGTTTTGGAAGTAAAAATTAACAAGGAAATCAGGGATTACACGGAAGCAATCTTTTTCGGATTGTCCCTAAGACAGTTTATCTTTTCAGGATTAGCCTGCGGGATTGCCGTTGGGCTTTATTTTTTGCTTCACCCATACATGAGTATGGAAACAGTAAGTTGGATTTGTGTACTGGGAGCTGCCCCATGTGTAGTGTTCGGGTTTGTAAAATATCATGGAATGACAGCGGAGCAGTTTATCTGGGCATGGATTAAATCGGAAATCCTGATGCCGAAAAAACTGGTGTTCCGGTCAGAAAATCTTTATTTTGATGCGGTAGAACCAATCATCAAAAAATGTGAGAAAGAAAGTCTGAAAAAGGAGGGACGCAAGAAAAATGATAAAAACGCTGAGTAATATTTTCAAGCAGGATAAAGAAAAATTTGTAATTCCAAGAAGCGTACAGCAGGTAATTCCCATCGAGACCATCTGGTCTGACGGGATTTTTAAAATCGGGAGAAATAAATTTGCACGTACTTATAAATTTACAGATATTAACTATGCGGTGGCAAGCAAAGTAGATAAGGAAACAATGTTCCTGGAATATATGGATCTGTTAAATTCCTTCGATTGCGGTGGAACAACAAAAATAACGATCAACAACCGCCGTTTAAATAAGGTAGATTTTGAGAAAGCAATCCTGATCCCAATGCAAGAGGACGGACTGGATTTATATCGGAAAGAGTACAATAACATGCTTTTAAATAAGGCAACCAGTTCTAACAGTATGGTACAGGAAAAATACGTGACAGTATCCTGCTATAAGAAAACGATCGAAGAAGCGAGAACCTATTTTGCACGAGTGACAACAGAGCTGAACAGCCATTTTGCAAGATTGGGTTCCAAATGTGCAGAGGTAAATGGAGAAGATAAGTTACGGATTCTGCATGATTTTTACCGTACAGGAGAAGAATCTGGTTTCCATTTTGATATTCAGGAGAATATGAGAAAAGGACACAGCTTCAAAGATTATATCTGTCCGGATACCTTTGAATTTGAAAAAGATTATTTCCGCATGGGAGAGCGTTACGGAAGGGTACTCTTTCTTCGGGAGTATGCTTCTTACATTAAAGACGATATGATAGCAGAACTGACCGACATGAATCGAAATCTGATGTTGAGCATTGATGTGATTCCTGTTCCTACTGATGAAGCAGTGCAGGAAGTGGAAAAACGTCTGCTTGGTGTGGAGACGAATATCACAAACTGGCAGAGACGGCAGAATGCCAACAATAACTTTTCCGCAGTGATTCCTTATGACTTGGAACAGCAGAGAAAAGAAAGTAAAGAGTTCATGGACGATCTGACTACACGTGATCAGCGTATGATGTTCGGTGTACTGACTATGGTGCATACTGCAGAATCGAAAAAGCAGCTTGACGCAGATACGGAAACACTTCTGACCATTGGACGGAAAAAGTTATGCCAGTTTTCAGTTTTGAAATTTCAGCAGATGGACGGACTGAATACAGCACTACCCATCGGACACCGGAAGATTCCGGCAGTCCGCACACTGACTTCGGAGAGTGTAGCAGTGTTGATGCCATTCCGGGTGCAGGAGATTATGGACGCAGGAGGAATCTATTGCGGTGAAAATGAAATCTCCCATAACTTAATCATGTGTAATAAAGAAAAACTGTTAAATCCAAACTCATTCCTTTTAGGAGTACCGGGAAGTGGAAAATCCTTTAATGCAAAAATGCAGATTGTATTCCTAGCACTGGCAACGCAGGACGATATCCTGATTTGTGATCCAGAGCGAGAGTATGCATCATTAGTTGAAGCAATGGGCGGAGAAGTGGTTCGCATTGCTGCAGGAAGTCGGGACCATATCAATGCAATGGATATGGTAGACGGATATGGAGATGGCGGTGATCCGGTAATTGAGAAGTCACAGTTTATCTTATCTTTGTTTGAGCAGTTGGATAAAAAAGGGATCAATGCGAAGGAACGTTCCATTATTGACCGATGTGTAGGGGAAGTCTATGAGGAATATCAGCATGGCGGAGCAGTGCCGACTTTACGGGTGTTGCGTGAAAAGTTTCTGGAACAGGAAGAACCGGAAGCACAGGATTTGGCACTGGTATCAGAGTTATTTACAAATGGAAGTCTGGACGCATTTGCACATGAAAGTAATGTTGATGTGAATAACCGTATCATGGTATACGACATTCTGGATTTGGGAAAGCAGTTGAAGACCATGGGACTTCTGGTAATCACTGATGCAATGTTGAACCGGGTAACGGAGAACTGGAAACAGGGAAAGCGAACCCATATTTTCTTAGACGAGTTTCATGTAGTATTTGAAAATGAGTATTCCGGAGCATTTTTTAACTCTGCATGGCGAAGATTTCGTAAGCGTAATGCATTCCCGACAGCAATCACACAGAACGTGGAATATCTGTTAGATTCTGTTCTTGCAAGTACGATGATTTCCAACAGTGAGTATATCGTGATGCTTAATCAGGCAGAGCCGGACAGAGCAAAACTGGCAACACTACTAAATATCTCCACAGAACAGATGGGATATATCACAAATGCAGATGCCGGTTGTGGTCTGGTGAAATACGGAAGTTCGCTTGTACCGTTCGTCAATAGATTCCCAACCAATACAAGGTTGTATAAACTGATGACCACAAAGCCGGGAGAGGACAGTATCAACCGGGGAAGAATGTAACTTCAATAATCAATTTAAGAGAATGGCACCGGAAATCGTCACAATTTGTGGCGTTTTTTAGTGCCGGAAAAGGAGAAAAATATGTCAGAAATCAGATTTTCATCAAAGGAACACGAAAGGTTTTTTTATCAGATGTTAGCAAAATGCGGAAAGCACGACAGTTATTACAGTTCATTTTTCTATTGTGTGGGAATTTCTGAAGATACCAGAAATCATGTTGACCGCATGTTTGATTTTAAGGAGCGTTTGATTAAACCGGAAGCACTGCATGAAGGGTGGCAGACAGGCGGTTCGGCACGATTGACGAGACTGGCATTTAACTTGTGGAATGGATATGTGGAGAAAGGAGAAGAAAGTCTGTCTACCCCATACGAGATGTTTGATTGCGGTCATGCACCATATTTTTATGAAGCAATCCGCATAAAGTATCCAGAATACTGCCGGGAACTGCCACAGGTGAATAAAAAAGAAACTAATCATGAACGCTAGATAAAGATTCAAATGGAGGAAAGCGATGGATCGTAAGATAAAAACACGCCAAGTCCATAAGGATATTAAAGTATTAGATAAGACAGTTACAGTGACAGACCATGTCAAGCAGTCCTATGTCAGAACAAAAGAAAATATCATGCAATCGACGGAGAAATCTAGTGATAGAGAGAATAATCCGGTAGGGTATGCAGAAGATGCGGCCAGCAAGTATGCTGACCGCATCTTTCACGAAACAGGGCATCAGGTACGCAGACAGGCAGAAAAGCTTATTGAACGGAAGAAAGAGAAAGCTTCTGTTTCTTCGGCAGGCGAAGAAACTGTTTACCAGCCGAAAGAACAAATGCGACCAGTATCGCCTTCAGGCGGAGAAAAGGCACAGGAACAGGGGCGAGAACTTGCTGTCAAAAAAATCAAGACCATTGAACGGGATAAAAGAACCATCAAGACCGGGAGAGCATCGGAACAGGTTGTAAAGAATACCGGAAAAGGTATTATCAAGACTTCTGAAAAAGCGGTCAAGACTGCAGAACAAACGGCAAGGACCAGTATCAAAACATCGGAGCAGACAGCAAATGCTTATGTCCAGGCAATGCATTATTCCATGAAAAAGGCAGAAAAAGCAGTGCAGACAGCAAGACAGACAGCACGAGATACCACGATTGCAGTGAAAAAGACAGCAAAAGCGGTAACACATGCGATAAAAGCGTTGATTGAAGCTACAAAAGCATTACTGAGTGCATTGACTGCAGGCGGTTGGATTGCGGTTATGATTTTGATTATCGTCATTTTATTTGGTGGATTTCTATGCATGACAGGTGGGGATAATTCCAGTACGGTTTCTTCGGTTAGTGCAGAAGTAGAAGCATACGAACCACTAATCCGTCAGTATGCAAATCAATATGGTATTGGAGAATATGTGGAACTGATCAAAGCGATTATGATGCAGGAATCCGGTGGGAGAGGACTTGACCCGATGCAGTGTTCAGAAGGGAGCTTTAATACAAAATACCCCAAACAGCCGAATGGAATCACTGATCCAGAGTATTCGATTTCTTGCGGAGTGCAGGAGATAAAAAGCTGTCTGGAACGTGCAGGAGTAAAAAATCCTCTGGATATGGAAAATATTAAACTGGCATTGCAAAGTTACAACTACGGAAATGGATATCTGGAATGGGCGAAAGCCAGAGGTGGATATACCCTTGCGAATGCAGCAGAATTTTCCGATATGATGGCACAGAGAATGGGCTGGAGCAGCTATGGGGACAAGCAGTATGTACCACATGTGCTTCAGTATTATACATTTGGAAGAATCCCGACAGGTATCGGTAATCAGGCAATCGTTCAGGTGGCAGCATCGCAGGAAGGAAAAGGCGGAACGACCTATTGGAGTTGGTATGGATTTGGAGGCAGGGTAGAGTGGTGTGCCTGCTTTGTGTCCTGGTGTGCAGACCAGAGCGGTTATATTCAGAGTGGAGTCATTCCGAAATTTTCTCTTTGTTCGGACGGTGTGAAGTGGTTTGAAAGTAAAGGTAGGTTCCGTGACGGAAGTTATACCCCGGTGGCAGGAGATATTATTTTCTTTGACTGGGGAAATAATGGAACGATTGACCATGTTGGAATTGTAGAGAGCGTCAGTGGTGGAACTGTAAATACCATTGAAGGCAATAGTGGGGATAAAGTGGCGAGACGAAGTTACAGTATCGGAAGCAGTAACATTTATGGATATGGTGTTCCGGCATATTAGAGAAAAATGTTGTTTGGAATAATAGCGGAGATATTTATAAAAGTAAATCTCTTTTTTTAAATGAAAAGAACCAGTGAGAGAATCGTTAAATTTCACTCACTGGCTCAATTCGTTTCAAATTTTTCGGACAACTCTGTCAGTTCTTTCACCGTTTCCTGTGTGTGATGTAACAGGGTGTCACGCATTTCTGGCGGACAGCTGGAATAAAGCATTTTCATCTGATTGACACCTTCATCTTCCAGAGAAATATCTGGATTTATAAGCGTATCTAAAGAGATGTGCAGGACCTTTGCCAATGCTCTTAAAATCAAATAAGAAGGATTCATTTTCCCCTTTTCGATATTGGCGATTTGCTTTACAGAAACATGGCTCAGATCAGAAAGCTCCTGCTGCGTCAGATCTTTATTCTTTCGGGCTTCCCGCATTTTCTGCCCTAAAGCAGTTAAATCATCAATCGGCATAATCGTTCACCTCAATAATATTGTATCGTTCCGGTTTATACAAAGGAATAACCTTATCATGCCGGATATAAGGACTAATTATACCGATTTATATTGAGGAATAATCTTGCTAACCTTGTATTGCAATAAGTAGAGAACTATAATGTATTATGTTAGAGGATGTATAGTGCATAAAAACATCAAATATGAAATAAGTTTCAGTGATTTTTTTGTTGTCTAAATTCAGAAATTAGGAAAACCTTAATAATTTCTCAGGCAATCCATTGTGAATTTAGATGTTGTATTTGCTATACTTAATTGGATATATGAGCAAAGGAGTTGAAAATATGTCTGAAAAGATATTGATTATAGATGACGAGCAAGATATAGCGGATCTGTTGGAGGTCTACTTGAAAAACGAAAATTACGTCGTTTATAAATTTTACTGCGCAACGGATGCCCTGTCGTGTATTGAAAGCGGTGACATTGATCTTGCCATTCTGGATATTATGCTCCCGGATATGAACGGCTTTTCACTTTGCCAGCTTATCCGAAAGAAATACACTTATCCAATCATAATGCTAACGGCTAAAATTGAGGAAACGGATAAAATAACGGGGCTGACATTGGGCGCGGACGATTATGTGACAAAACCTTTTCGCCCACTTGAAGTAGTTGCCAGAGTGAAAGCGCAGTTAAGACGTTACAAGAAATATTCGCCCGGTATCATCACAGAGAAAGTTCCATCGGAACTTTCCTATAACAAATTGTGCTTGAATGTTCAAACCCACGAATGTTTGTTGGATGGGGAACCTGTTTCTCTAACCCCGACAGAATTTTCTATTCTCCACGTCCTTTTGTCAAGTGCTGGAAATGTTGTAAGCATTGAGGAACTGTTTCATGCGGTTTGGAAAGATGAATACTACTCTAAAAACAGCAGCACAATTACTGTGCATATCCGGCATCTGCGCGAGAAACTGAACGATACTTCCGATACTCCGCAGTATATTAAAACGATTTGGGGTGTCGGCTACAAAATTTAAGCGAAAGGAGAACGCTATGAAGAGAAAATCAAATTGTTTGGCAACTATTTTATTCTTAATTTATCTGGCACTTCTGGTTTGGATCATACTGTTCAAACTACAGTTTTCAATCAGTGATCTGGATAAAGTAAGGAGTATAAACCTTATTCCTTTTCACTATGACAAGGAAATTGGAGCAGCATTTCACTTAACAGAGGTACTCGAAAATTTCTTGATTTTTGTTCCTATGGGTATTTATCTTCAAATGCTTCTGCCAAGAACAAAATTATATGTGAAGTTCATGCTGATTGCTGGAACAAGTTTTTTATTGGAAACTATGCAGTATATCTTAGCAGTCGGACGTTCTGATATTACTGATGTACTCACAAATACGGCAGGTGGTCTTTTGGGGCTTGCTGTATATTCGATGGCAGCCCGGTTAATCGGAAATAGAATAAAAGCAAACAGACTGTTTTCCATTCTGGCAGGCATAGTAAGTGTTGTCGTGATTGGCCTACTTGGCTGTCTTCTGTTTGCTAATCGGTAGGAGGTGTATTCTCATGTCGAAGAAAGAAATGACAACAGAAAAGCGCCTTAAAGTGCGCTTATACCTATCATTGCTGGTTTATACCGTTGTTGGATATGGTTTGACCCTTATCTTGGACTACATCTTTTCAAAATTTGACAACGGTATTTTTGCATGGCTCTACTGGCGGCTCGATCTGCTTTTTATTTTGTATCTGATGATCGGCTTTGTATGTATTTTCAATTACTATTGGAAAAAGCCGTGGGGCTATCTGGATGAAGTAATTGATGCGACCCAAACGGTCTATGAGCAGAACAATCATACCGTATCATTGTCTGACCCACTGAAAGAATTGGAGGCACAACTCAATCAAATCAAAATGTCTGTTCTGTTGAGCAAACGGGCTGCAAAGCAGGCAGAAGAAAAGAAAAATGAAATTATTATGTATCTGGCACATGATATACGCACCCCTCTCACAACGGTAATCGGCTATTTGAGCCTGCTCCATGAAGCCCCTGACATGCCTGAACAGCAAAAGGAAAAGTATGTAAAAGTTGCGTTGAATAAGGCAGAACGCCTTGAAAAGCTCATCAATGAACTTTTTGAAATTACCAAGTACAATGCACATACGGTCATTATCAAAAAAGAAAATATAGATTTACATTGTTTGATTGCGCAGGTAATAGATGAAATATACCCGACACTCTCTGCAAATGGCAACACGGCGGTATTTACTGCGGAGGACAACTTATCTGTGAACGCTGATCCCGAAAAGCTGGCGAGAGTTTTCAGTAACCTTTTACGAAATGCAGCGTCATATAGCTACCCGCAGACAGAGATTACTATATCCGCCAAACGGTTAGAGCATGATATACAGATCAATTTTGAAAATCGTGGAAAAACAATTCCACAGGAACAGCTTAACAGTATATTTGAAAAATTCAATCGCTTGGATGATGCTCGGCTTTCTAATACAGGTGGTGCGGGGCTTGGCCTTTCTATTGCGGAAGAAATTATACATTTACATGGTGGAAAGATTACTGCATCCAGTCAAAATGAAACCATAGACTTTGTGATTACATTACCCCTTTCCGCTTAGGAAAATAAGAATGTGATCTTAGGAATTACTTAGGAATTTAAGCGTGTGATTTTTGAGATTGAAAAGCCTTTGTTCGGTACAATGATATCGAACAAGGGCTTTTTATTGTTCAGCTGAAGCAAAAGAAAGGAGTGTAAGCATGGAACTGAAAATAGAGCATTTAAGCAAGCAGTTCAAAGACAAAACAGCAGTAAATGATGTCAATCTGACGTTGACTCCCGGCGTTTGGGGACTTTTGGGGGCGAATGGTGCAGGGAAAACCACGCTCATGCGCATGATTGCTGATATTATGACACCAACCAACGGAGCGGTTTACTATGACGGAAAAGACATTCGAGAGTTAGGTGAAGTCTACCGAAGCAAGTTTGGCTTTCTACCGCAGGATTTTGGGTATCACCGGGATTTTACGGTCAAAGATTATTTGGAGTATATGGCTGCGCTGAAAGATATTCCTACAAGGGCAACTACCAAAAAGATCAATTATTTGTTGGACATTCTTTCGCTCTCCGATGTGAAAAAGAAAAAAATCTCCAATCTGTCAGGCGGCATGAAGCGTCGTGTTGGTATTGCGCAGGCTATGTTGAACGACCCGGAGATACTTGTCATGGACGAACCGACAGCAGGACTTGATCCCGGAGAGCGCGTGCGTCTGCGGAATTTCATTTCCGAATTTTCGCATGATCGAATCGTGTTGATTTCCACCCATATCGTATCTGACATAGAATATATTTCTATGCGCAACGCAATTATGAAAGCCGGAGAAATTGTTGATGTCGGAACTACCGCAGAACTTGTCAAGCGGATTGAGGGCAAGGTTTGGAATTGCATAATTCCGACCTCAAAGCTGCCGGAATGTGAAATGCGGCTGCGCATTATCAATCAGCGAGGCGAAGATCACAATCAGGTTTCTATTCGTTATCTGTCCGAACATTCGGAAATTGATGGGTCTGTTACAACGGAGCCACGATTGGAAGATCTGTATCTGTGGTTGTTCCCGCAGACAGACTTGGAAAAGGAGGACAGATAATATGCGGCTCTTTAGACTTGAACTAAAACGTATTTTGAAGTCACGGCGTACCATGATTTTACTTGCAATCGCACTTTTGCTTTCCGTAGCCATGGCATACCTGCCTATTTCATTTGAGGGTATTAACCGTCCAAACGAAGATGGCACGGTTACAGAATTAGATGGCTTGGCAGCTATCAAGTACAAACAAGATTTATATAAAACATCCGCTGGTGAAGTGACCCCGGATAGGATCAAATCGGCTTTGGAAACTTATCAAAGCTGCGTTCGAGAATATGGGCCGGTCGAGGAAGATGGCTTTCCTCTGACGGTATATATTGAAAAAATCGTCCCGTTCCGTCACTTGCTGATGGGTCTGTCCGAAGCGTTTGCTGATCCATCAACAGGCATTGGTGCTGATTTAATGGATATTGACCCGAATGACATTGACGGAGCCTATTACGAAAAGTGCGCAGAACATTTACAGGATGTCATGCGGAATGAGCAAAGAGAAAACGAAACCGCACAGCAGAAAGCTCTTGAAAAATATTCAGAACTTGATACGCCATTTTATCTTCATTCTGGAATTTCTAAAGATGCATTTGATTATATTGAGTTTTATATTTTGTTCCTTGCTATTTTGTGTGTGGCAATCGCAGCACCTACTTTCGCCGGAGAATATCAAACGGGCGGTGATAGCATCCTGCGAACCACCAAATATGGGCATAAACAATTAGCAATTACCAAAATTCTGGCGGCATTTACACTTTTCGTTGTTACTTTCCTTGTCGGGATCACGGTACACATTCTGATTTTAGATGCAGCGTTCGGGACGGATTGCTTAAAAACATCGTTTCAGATGCGATACTCTATCATTAATCTGCCAAACATCAATCTGGGGCAGTTGCAGATAATTCTCGCAGCAGCGGGCTTACTTTCTGTATTAGCAACGGTTAGCTGTACGTTGTTCCTGTCTGCAAAATGTAAAGACACATTGACAGTTTTGCTGATCTCTATTGTAGTTCTTCTCATGCCGCTTTTTGCTTATGTGGCGATGGGAGCAACATGGCTCTCTACCATACTTCCATCTGCCGGAATTGGTATGCAGAACAATTTCCTTTCTCAGCTTGCAGATTTCAATTACCTGAATATCGGTGGAATGAGTTTCTGGACACCGCATGTTATTTTGATTTCGGCAGGAATTGAATTATTTGTGTTTACATTCTTGGCGATTCATTCCTATTGCAGACATCAGGTAGCATAAAAGAAATTCAGAATAGAACGAATAGGTTATCTGCCGCGCGACGGCAAAAGAAAAAAAGCCGTCGCAGAGCAGACACATTTTCACGCGCCTATGAAACGGCGGCTTTGATTTCCAGAGCCGCCGTTTCTTTGCGTTTACACAAATCAATGACGACTTGCAGGGACACGGTAGCCGATTGGAGGTTGATTTACCGTGTTTCGTTTGCTTTTTCAAAGCTCACATGATCTACATCAGTTAAAAAAGCATTGCTCCTCCTCCGGGCAAGTATAACATTGCATCGGCATTATCGTTCCATGTAATTCAGTATAATAATGGCTGTTCTTGGCGCGCCAGTTTTCCCCCACGGAAATCTGGCGTTTTTTGTTGCCATTTTTTCGGAGATGACCCGGTTGTCTGCCGGTGTCGGTCTCCGCCTCCATTCGATTCACCCGTCAATCACCCGTGAATCGAAATGGAGGTACATAATGAAGAAAATTAACCTTCGGGAACTTTATCCTGATGTTTATGTGACAGACTTTTTTGTAGATGTGACAGAGGAAGTAATGGAGACTATTCGGGCAGCTGAACGTGCGGAGGCTGCGTATGAGCGAAAGATGTATCGTTATAAAGCACAGTATTCTCTGGATTGCGAGAATGGCATTGAAAATGCGGTGCTGTTGAAGCCGCAGACACTGGAAGAAGTCATGGAGGACAAACAGCTGCGGGATCAACTCTATGCTGCGGTAATGACACTGCCGGACAAGCAGGCTAAGCGGATATATGCCCGGTTCTATCTGGGAATGACGCCGATTGAGATTGCCAAAGCCGAGAAAGTGGATGTCAGTCGCGTTCGAGACAGCATCCGCCGAGGATTGAAAAATCTTTCTAAACTTTTTCGCTAAGTTTTTCCTGCACACGCCTGTTTTACTGATTTTTTGTCAGTGTAATTAGAAGGACAACCTTCCCCTTCTTAGGCACATTGACAAGAGAATAGACGGCATTTCTGGTACATAACCCATGTACGAGCGAATCAGGCGTGCCGCCAAGATGGACACAGCTAAGGAGGTGATGAATAGGGCTGTCTTGAGCGATTAGCGTAAACCTGGAACCCAGGGAGTGGCACTTTGGGACGCGATGACTGCATGGGGGCTTAAAGATACTTCCTCACGGCCCGCCATAGACTTGGGGGGGAACCCTGCGGCGCACGATACGAACGGTGCTGCGGAGTTATGACAGCCGCGCCAGCGGAGACCTGTTATTATACCGGTCAATAGGCTTGATTATGCCGATTTTTGTAAGGGGTTGAAAGGGATGAAAAGTCAGCAGACTTTAATCAACTAGATTATCACAGGCAGGCTGGGGATCGTGCCCTCGTTTTCAATGTTGGCAAGATACCTGGTATCAATGTTCACCTTTTCGGCTAAATCTTTTCGTGCAAGGTTCTTCGCCTTCCGTGCTTCTTTTACATCCGCACCGAAGGTTTCAAAGCCAGGGCAGTCTTTCACTTTTGCCATTCAACATCACCCACATACATTTTATATTTCATATCTCGGTATTGCTATCATTCGTCTAACCGTATATAATAATGACAAAGGATTTTTTACGGGAGGATAGCAAAATGTTTGAATATATCTCTGCCCCAGAAGCGGCAAAAAAGTGGGGCATTTCCGAACGACGGGTTCAAAAGCTGTGCGAAGAAAACCGAATACCGGGTGTTGCAAAATTCAGCCGTATGTGGTTGATACCAAAGGACGCTGAAAAGCCTGTTGATGGAAGAACGAAAAAGTTGAGAAATTTTTGAGATTTTCATGCGATACTATATGCTTGCAAAAGGAGGCGTTGATTTGTGAACGAAAAGCTACTCATCGTTGATGATGAAAAAGGCATCGTTGATGTTCTGAAAAGCTATTTTGAAATGCAGAGCTTTGTGGTCTATACGGCGTATGATGGCGAAACAGCATTGAAACAGGCGGCTTGCCATCCTGATCTTGTGCTGCTGGACATCAATATGCCCGGCATGGACGGACTTATCGTATGCGAGAAAATCCGCAGCCACATTTCTTGTCCCATCTTATTTTTGACGGCCAGAATAGAAACCGCCGATAAGATCAAAGGGTTTCAGGTTGGAGCGGATGACTATATCATAAAGCCGTTTGACATTGATGAATTAGGCGCAAGGGTCGCTGCACACTTGCGGCGGGAAAACAGAAAGCAGGGGCAATCCGAACTCCGCTTTTTCTCTGAAATGGTGATCGACTACTCCAAACGGGAGGTATTTATCAACGGAACGCCTGTCAACTTATCAAAAAAAGAATTTGACATTGTGGAGCTGCTTTCACTGAACGCCGGGCAGGTATTTGACCGGGAACGGATTTATGAAGCTGTGTGGGGACTTGATGGCGAAGGCAACAGTGATACCATTATGGAGCATATCCGAAAAATTCGAAGCAAGTTTACTGCCTTGTCGCATCACAGTTATATCGAAACAGTTTGGGGGGTGGGTTACAAATGGAATGGATAAAAAATATGAGCCTGAAAAAGTCCTTGTTCACGCTGACGCTCATCAACCTATTGCTGGCATTAAGCCTTTCGGCTGTTGTTTTTGTGGGCTGCACAAAATTGAGTGCAGTATTTGCCCCATCTGGCGTGCAAATTATCGTTGGAGCAGATTCCACAATAAAGACAGAGTTTCCGGAACCGGTAGCAGGAGCAACCGCAGTTAGAAATGCGTTGGCCATTTTTCAGTTCGTTTTGCCGATGCTATTCTTCATTGTCGCTTTGATATTAACTGCATCTCTGTTCTATCGCTGTAAGCTGAAAGAGCCACTTGCTATTCTTATGGATGGTGCAAATCGCATGATGCAGAATGACTTGGACTTTATCATTCCGGCCGTGTCCGAGGACGAACTGGGACAGCTCTGTGTCACGTTTGAAACCATGCGGCAATCACTTTTGAACAGCAACCGTGAGTTGTGGCGACAAACGGAAGAACGGAAACGGTTAAATGCGGCGCTCGCCCACGATCTCCGAAATCCGATAACAGTCCTGAAAGGCTCAGTGAAAATGGCAAAACACTGTGCAGGCACCGGCAACACACCGCAGCTTATGGACGATCTTGAGCGTATAGATGCCTATACAGGACGCATCGAACGCTATGTAGAAACTATGAGCAAGGTTCAACGGTTGGAGCAAGTTCAGCCGAAAAAAGCTCTTTTTGACACCGGTGCCCTGAGTGCAGATTTGGAAAAAGCTCTTGGCTTTTCTATAACCGAATATGGTAAGCAGCTTCGCTTTCATGGCCTGTCTGTATGTGGCACTGTCTCTTTGGATAAAGGAATGTTGTTTCAAATTGCTGAAAATCTCACAACAAATGCTCTGCGGTTTGCAAAAGAGAATGTCGCGGTAAAACTTACCATAGAAGGTGAAAATCTGATATTAGAAGTTACGGATGATGGTGATGGATTTCCGACGGATCTTTTGAAAAATGGCATTCAACCGTTCCGTAAGGGTACAGAAGAAGCAGAGCATTTGGGCATGGGACTTTATATCTGTGATCTTCTTTGCCACAAACACGGAGGTGCTTTGAAAATTGCAAATACCAATACCGGGGCTGTTGCATCCGCAATTTTGAAAATCTCGTAACTCTTGAGAGTTTTTTGAGATTTCCCTTTTATACTCTCCTTATCAAAACGATAAGGAGAGTTTTTTCATGGATATTCAAGTAAACGATGTTTCCAAAATCTATGGTACAGGCGAGAACAGAGTCGTTGCGCTGTGCCATGCAAATATGACAATCCACTCCGGTGACTTCATCTCCATTATGGGGCCGTCAGGCAGTGGCAAAAGTACGCTGCTTCACATCATCAGCGGATTGGATACGCCAATTTCCGGCAAGGTGTTGTATGGCGATACCGACATCCATCACGGCAGTGACAAGGAGTTATCGGCGTTCCGCCGCCAAAAGATCGGCTTCATCTTCCAGCAATTCAATCTGCTCCCGGTGCTGACAGCGCAGGAGAATATCATCATGCCGCTGCTTCTCGACAAGCGCCAGCCGGACAATGCCTATTTACAGGAGATCGCAGCCTTTTTAGGGATCGACAGCCGTTTGAACCATCTGCCCCATGAACTGTCCGGCGGGCAGCAGCAGCGCGTGGCAATCGCCCGCGCTCTGATCGCAAAGCCAGACATCATCTTCGCCGACGAGCCGACAGGAAATCTTGATACCAAAAGCGGCAGCGAGGTTATGGAAATGCTCTGTGATCTTCGGGCGAAAATGAAAAAGACACTTATTGTCATTACTCACGACCCTCATATTGCAGAAATGGCAGAGCGTCGTTTTACCATCATTGACGGAGTGCTTTCGGAGGTGACAGTAAGATGAAATCCTATTTAGCTCTTACATGGAAAGAACTAAAAACGCAAAAAATTACAGCGACTTTAATCCTGATTGCAGTTATCATGTCAACGATCATAACAACCGTTGTTGGTCAGTCCATTGGAATTTTGCAGTCTATGAGAATAGAGCAGGCTGCGAGCCTAAACGGAAACCGATATGTAACATTTCATCAACTCAGCAGGGAACAAGCACAGAAACTCCACGAGGATGATCGAGTATATGATGTAGGAGATACCGTCTTTGTAGGCAGCACAACCCTTGGTAATAGCAGCCTGAACTTGTATCTCAGAGAGTATCATGATAACGCTTTGGCGATGTACCCAGCAATCAGCAAGATAAAAGAGGGGAATTTGCCGGAGAAAGCAAGTGAAATTGCATTATCAGAGGATAGCTTGAAGTATCTTGGATTAGATGCTGCGGTTGGAGATACCGTTTCTTTGGATATGCGCGTATCTGTTATGGATGGTTCACTTCCTGAATTTGAATATTGCGGAAAATTCATATTAACGGGTATTCTTGAAAGCAGCTATATCGGCTATTCAACAGGTACAGTTGAAGGAATTGTAGGAAACGGAACCGCAGAAAAACTATTACCAGAAGAATATCTGCTTTATTCTACTGACTTTAAGACTCATGACAAGAAAAACTTTCAGAGCATCGTTTATGATCTTGCGAAGAACTTGGATGTAGAGGATCGGTATATCCAATATAACTGGATTCTTCTTGATGCTGTCGGTATTTCTTATGATGAGACATCCAATAGTGATGCTGGTGCAGGTTTTTCCTTTATGACGGTGGCGTGTGTTTTGGTAGGCTTGTTGGTTTTGTTTGCAGCTGGACTGGTAATTTATAATATTCTAAAAATTTCCATTACAAAACGAATTAAAGAATATGGAACACTTCGTGCAATCGGCGGAGAGCGTGGACAAATCTATCGTCTTGTTTCCTTGCAGCTCCTGATCCTTTGCGGAATCGGTATTCCGATTGGGCTGGTACTTGGCACATTAGCAGCAAAGGCTACGCTAATTGCTGCTACGGGTGTTCTCAATCCTGATATATTCATGGCAAATAGTGTTTCCGAATTAAACGAAGCAATCAGCGCTGCCAGTGCGGTAAAATTCCCCATGCTCCTTGCAAGTATTGCGGTCACACTTTTATTTGCGCTAATGGCTGCCTTTCCAGCTGCTTGGTACGCATCGCGTGTATCCCCGACAGTTGCTATGTCTGGCCAGTCTGTTAAGATCAAACGCCGCAGAAAAAGAAATCACAAAATCTACAATTTTGAAGCCTACTATGCAAGACTCAATTTGAAACGCGGGCGTGGCAGGACGCTTCTTACAATACTGTCTCTTGTTATGAGCATTACCGTCTTTGTCGCTCTGCAGAGCTTTACTGGGCTGCTTGATGCCAGCAGTTCGATTCAGGATATGTATTTCAGCGATTATGCTGTTACAAATGAAACATCAGGTATTCCGGCAGAAGCTATAAGCACATTGGAGGCAAACGACACTGTAAAAGACATTTCCACTGTCAGGCTTTCTGTATTTACGCCGGGTGCTGGTGACGAACTTCCCTTTGAAACAGATTTGTCCGTGCAGAACCACGAAACTTTTCAGCTTGTCAATATTGACGATGGGCTATTAGAAATCTACGCTCCCAATCTTTCTGATCAGGATAAGCAGGCGCTAAATAATGGAACAGGCTGCCTTGTCAAAAATCCTATTCCCTTTTCTTACGGGGATACGCCTGTGGAGCATACGGAGCTTTCTATTGGTGATACGATCCAGTTGGGCAGCAGGGCGCTTCGTGTGATAGGGATAATTGATACTCCTATTACAATCAACAATGAAGGTTTCACCAACGGTGTGCAACTTATCGTGAACGAAGAAATATATTGCTCGCTGATGCAGGATGATACCTATTCTGAAATCTATTTGACATTGCAGGATGGCGTAAATACGAATTCTTTTGAAAGTATATTGGATGATTGGTGTAGCAAATATCCGGGTGCTCACTGGCTTTCTTACCTTGAAAGCAGCAATGAAATGGCAGAGAGTTTTGAACAAATCAAAATGCTTTGCTGGGTACTGATTATCTTTATTGGCATCATTGGCATATTGAATATCATAAACACCGTTTACAGCAACATCCATACACGTGTCAATGAAATTGGTATGCAGCGGGCTATTGGCATGAGTGCCGCAAGCCTTTATAAAACATTCTTGTGGGAAGGTGCCTATTACGCTATCTTTGCCTCTGCGATTGGCGCAGTGCTGGGCTATGTCTGCTGTATCTTTGTCGGGGCTGCAAAGACGGATGCCTTACAACTGGTTGCCGTTCCCGTTATTGCGATTATAGAGGCTGCTGTGGTTTCTGTTGCTGCCTGTCTGCTGGCAACGGCGATCCCGCTGCACTCTATTGCAAAAATGAACATTGTTGAAACAATTGAGAATATCGAATAACACCTGAGCAAAAGCCGTCCGGCTTTGCAAAGATGACGGCGACTTGAAAATATTGCATTTCAGGCCGCCGTTTTCCTTTTGAAAAATTGGATTACGGAGGGTGTATTAAAGTCGCCCTTTTTTGAGGACACGGCGGCATCCGAGGAGGTATCACCGTGTCCATTTTATTATTTCATCATTCTCGTGAACTGCATCAGCTAAAAAAAGCATTGCTCCTCCTCCTGGCAAGTATAACATTGCATCGGCATTATCGTTCCATGTAATTCAGTATAATAATGGCTGTTCTTGGCGCGCCAGTTTTCCATCGCGGAAATCTGGCGTTTTTTGTTTCCAATTTTTAGAAAATACTCGGACAATATATCGATGTCGTGCCCCGCCTACTGATCTGAATTTAAAAAAATTCAGATTGGAGGAAAGGACATGGAAGGCAGACAGCCAAAAAGAAGAAAAGATAAATATAACCCATATGAAATCTATGAGAAGGACGGAAAATATTATGTTTCATTTCATAATGGTGAAAAAGAGTACAAGGATTTGGAAATAGGAAAGAATGTATATGAAGCTTTTAATGCGTTTGAATTGCAGGATGTGTCGCATATGAATGTTGTGGACAGGCATTTGGAACAGTCAGAAATCTGGGATTCCAGTTTATATGAACGGGTATTTCAGAAAGAGGAAGGTGTAGAGGATACTGTTCTGAATAAACTGGAAGCGGAACGTTTACATAGTGCAATTCAGCAGTTGTCGGAAATTCAGAGAAGACGATTGATGAAGTATTATTTTGAAGATAAGAATTATGAGCAGATTGCACAGGAAGAAGGCTGCTCTTTTCAGATGGTAGCAAAGTCTGTAAAAGCAGCAATCAGAAATTTGAAAAAGATTTTGAGATAGTGGGTTGAAAAATAGCGTTTAAGTGAGGAAACAGGTGGAAAGAGAAATATTTTGATCCACCTGTTTCTTCTTTTGTCACGAAAAGACTGGGGAGCGGGAAGAACCTTGACAAATTCATATACATTCATCAGGCACATTCCTGTTGTTATCGTGATGAGCGTAAGCCACATTAACAAATACGCCATAACACAGGCTGGGTAAAGACAGCGAAATCCCACCCGTATACTTCCTTTTGGTTTCAGGTTGTATTGTCCAGACTGTTGAGCGAAAAATATTTGGTTATAATTGTCAGATTGCTTCTGACAGGGCGATGACAGACAACAGGCATAATGATACTCCTGTCCGGTCATAAAGTCGTGTATACAAAATATTTCTTTGATGCCGCAACAAGTGAGGGCAGCTTCAGGAGATCCCTGGAGAGGAAAAATCCCAATCCCATATATTTATTTTAAATAAAATCCTGTGGAGCTGATTAGCAGTCAGCCGTCTGATGATTTCCCAATTACAAGTCGGGACGTCGCGGACAAATAGGCTTGTATTTTACATATTTAGGGATAACAACAGTTAGAAAGTCGAGAGGAGATAAAGCAAAGATGGAAGATAGAAACGTCAGGCGTGGGGATATTTATCACGCCGACCTCGATCCTGTATTTGGAAGTGAACAGGGCGGTTATCGTCCGGTGCTGGTGATTCAGAATAATATAGGAAATAAATACAGTCCGACAGTGATCGTGGCAGCAATTACTAGTAAAGAAAAAATGAAACTGCCGACACACATTGCAGTCCCGGAAATGGAAGGTTTGGAAAAGGATTCTGTAGTGCTGTTGGAGCAGCTTAGAACTTTAGATAAAAGACGGTTGGAAAATTATGTGTGTACCTTAGATCGTACTGAAATGGAGAAAATCAATAAAGCAATCCGAAGAAGTACCGGGATACCGAAGATAATTGAAAAACCGTTAGTCGTGAGCTTGTGTAGAGTATGTGCAGGCAATTTTTATGAGGTGCCGGGACATTATATCCGGCGGGTGAATCCGGAGCAGCGATATAAGGAATTATGTATGTTCTGCAATGTCCGGAATGGGTACGACTATTATATAGGAAGAAAGAACAAGTAACACGCAAAAGTCAAGTGTGCGATTTGAAAATTCGCACATTGGACGATGTAGACGAAAATGGATATCTTAGTGGTGTACCGTTTTTAGATGTTACACAGCTAAAAACTACCGGTAGTAAAGCGCAAAGATTAGGACGAGGAGGATAACGTCATGGCAATGATAGAGAATGAAATGGAAAAGAAAGTATATAAAGTAGAAGATGTTCAAAATTTGCTTGGGCTGGGATGCTCCAAGGCATATGAATTTATAGAAAATGTTTATTATGACAGAAAACCATTCCGGGTGTTGAAGATTGGCAGATCGTATCGTATCCCATGCAATTCTTTTGATAAGTGGCTGAATGGAGACGAGGAGAGAGAAAGAGTGAGAGCAGAATGAAACAGAAAGAAACGCAGCAGGAGACAATGTCAAAGGAAAAGAGAGTTGTCTTTTTTGAAGGAAAATCATGGTATCACAGAACCAAAGAGCTGCAGGACGATCTGACGACAAAATATGGGAAAAAAGGTGGCTTTGAAACGCCGGAAGAAGCAGAGAAAAGTTACTGGGAATATGAAAAAAGATACCAGAAGAAGCAGAGAGATCTCCAGATTGCAAAAATGCAAAAGACAGATGTAATGCTTGGAGATTATCTGGAATATTGGTTTGAAAATATTTTTAGTCCGAGAATTGAGACAACCACGAGGATGGTTGGAGCATATACGTTATATAATCTGATTCTTCCGAGTATGGAAGCAGATATCAAATTAAAATACATTTCAGTAGAGTATTTAGATGCTCTACTGGAACGTGTTGCAAAAATCTGTCCTTCAGCAGGAAATAAGGGGCGGGAACTTCTGAGTATCGCCATGAAAGATGCAGCAGGAGATAAGTTCATAAGCTATAATCCAGTGCCTGAGACAAAGCCATATCCGAGAGCAAAACCAAAGGTAAGGGTATTAAGCAAAGAAAAATTGAAGGTTTTTCTTGAAGCTGCCAGCAAGAATCCTTGGTATCTGGAAATTTTACTGGGACTGTTTTGTGGATTACGAAAAGGAGAAATTCTTGGATTGAAATTTCAGGATTTTGATTTTGAAAAACAGACCGTCAGAATCAGCAGACAGCTTGTTGGAAACCTGAAACTGAAAGAAAAAGAATTTACGGTTACGGAATATGCAGTTATTGAACGGAATCCAAAGACCGAGAACAGTTATCGGATATTAAGAGTTCCGAAAGTAGTGATGCGGGAAGTGAAACACAGACAACAGTTAATTGATAAGCGTAAAGCAGATATGGGGGTAGCGTACAAGGATTATGATTATGTATCTTGTCAGGAAAACGGTGAACCACGTTCGCTGACAGCAATGAATCAGGCACTCACAAAAATCTGTAAAAGAAATGGATTGCCTAATATCACTGTACATGGACTCAGACACATGTTTGCGACCATTTTGATCGAGCTTGGAGTTCCTTTGTTTAAAATATCTGGTCTGTTAGGACATAGTTCCGTTCATACAACTTATGAATACTATTGTGAGATTATGGACGAGCAGGATAAGATTATTGCGTTTGTAAATAATACGTTTGTACCACAACAAACCGGAACGGAGGGATAGCCATGCATAAGACCTTTGATTTTAAGAAATATGTAGAATATAAGGTCTATTCGGTGACAACAATCAAAAAGGGATATGGATTTCGTGTGTTGCTGACGTTTGCAGACGAAAGTACAAAGACGCAGCAACATGCGGGATTCACGACCAAAAGAGAAGCCAATGCATTTCGTGATGAAGTCATTGGACAGCTACATACCGGAACCTATATTGTGTATGGGAAAATCCGGGTAGAGGAGTTTATGATCTTCTGGCTGGAAGATATTATGCGTCCCCGAATAACAGACGACACATATACAACTTACAAAAGTGCCATTAGGAATTATATTGTTCCACAGCTTGGAAAAATGTATATGTCTACACTGAATCAGGGTTATATCAGAAAATTATATAATACAGTTGCAGAAAAGTACGAATCAGTTGCGAAAAATGTCAGGACGATCATGAAAACATCATTGGAGTATGCATTTAACAAAAATGTACTGGCAACAAATCCAGCGAAGGGAATCAATTTACCGAAAAAAATAAAAAAGACAGAGTATCGTGTCCTGAAAATTGACGAGAAGAAAACATTGACACTTCCGCAGGTGCTTCGGTTGATCGAGGCAAGCAAGGAGACACCGATTCATATGCAAATTCTGTTTGCGGTATTGATGGGACTTAGAAGAAGTGAAATAAATGGTCTGAAATACAGTGATGTCGATTACATTCACAGGACGTTGAGAGTCGAGCGTCAGTTGGGAAAGAAGCCAAACAGTAAAGCAGAAGACTGTGCACCTAAGATGCTGACAAAGCAGGAAATAAAAACAAAAACACCTGCTGGTGTGCGTGAACTTCCAATACCGGATTATGTATTTGAAGCCATTCTGGAAGAACGGAAAACCTATGAGAAGAACCGCAGACGCAGACCAAAAGAGTTCCGGGACTGGAATTATATTTGTTCTTCTACATATGGGAATCCAAGGAGTAAAGGTTTTCATCAGAAATACTATAAAGACTTGTTGAAATCCTTGGATTTGCCTGATATTCATTTTCACCAGTTGAGAAATACCTATGCAACTATTTTGCTGAAGAATAGCTTTAATTCAAAAGGTGTTTCGCATTTATTGGGACATGCTAAGGAAATCATATCAGTAGATGTCTATGGAGATACGCAGGAAATCATAGAAGACTGTCTGGATGTATTGGAACCATTTATTGAAGAAGTTATTCCAAAAGAGCGGAAAAATCAGTATTATGATTATTCAGAAGTGATTGAAATAGACTTAATTCTGGAGGAATATTTCAACGCAGCATGATAAAAAATAGAATAGTAGTAAGATAGAAAAGTACAAATGAGAATCGAACATTTGTACTTTTTTCTTGCTTTCATCTATATACTTTCAAAAAAATGTCTGATATAATAGGGACTGTTACAAGAACAAACAGTAAAAATATGACAGAACCGGAGCCTGGTATCATCAGGTATTTCCGAGTGCTGTTTTATCCGCAAAAATCAGTTTTGTGACTTTTATTCGTAACGAGGTGAAAACAACATCTATTCACCATAAAAATGAGCTTTTCGTTACGAATCCGGATACGAATTTTTGGCTGATATTGGTCATAGTAAAAGTCACAAATGGAGGGATTTACCATGAATGAGTTCAAATTGAAAGCCCCATATGAGCCAACCGGAGACCAGCCACAGGCGATTACAGAGCTTGTGAAAGGCTTCAAGGAAGGCAACCAATGCCAGACTTTACTGGGGGTTACGGGTTCTGGAAAGACTTTTACGATGGCAAACGTGATCCAGCAATTACAAAAGCCGACACTGGTCATCGCTCATAATAAAACACTTGCTGCACAGCTCTACGGAGAATTCAAGGAGATGTTCCCCGATAACGCAGTAGAATATTTTGTCTCCTATTACGATTATTATCAACCGGAAGCATACGTACCGTCGACAGACACCTACATTGCGAAGGATTCCGCCATCAACGAGGAGATTGACAAACTGCGTCTTTCCGCAACTGCGGCACTGACAGAACGCAGTGATGTTATCATTGTATCCAGTGTTTCCTGTATCTATGGTCTGGGAAGTCCGGTGGATTATCAGAATATGATGGTTTCTCTGCGACCGGGCATGGAACGTGACCGGGATGATGTGATCCGGCAACTTATTGATATCCAGTACATGAGAAACGATATGGATTTTCATCGAGGTACTTTCCGGGTGCGCGGTGATGTACTGGAAATTTTTCCGGCAAATAATACAGATACGGCAGTGCGTGTGGAGTTTTTCGGTGATGAGATTGACCGGATTACGGAGATTGACGTGCTGACAGGTGAGATCAAGAGCCGTCTGGAGCATTGTGCGATCTTTCCGGCTTCTCATTATGTTGTTCCGCAGGAAAAAATCAATGAGGCCACGAAAGAGATCGAAAAAGAGATGGAAGAGCGTGTGCGTTATTTTAAAAGTGAAGATAAACTGATCGAAGCACAGCGTATTGCAGAGCGCACGAATTTTGATATTGAGATGTTGCGTGAAACCGGTTTTTGCAGCGGTATTGAAAATTATTCGAGACATCTGGCAGGACTGGAACCCGGGGTTCCGCCTTACACGTTGATGGACTATTTTCCGGATGAGTTCCTGATCATTGTGGATGAGTCTCATATCACCATCCCGCAGGTGCGGGGCATGTATGCCGGAGATCAGTCAAGAAAATCGACACTGGTTGATTATGGCTTCCGCCTGCCTTCTGCAAAGGATAACCGACCGTTAAATTTTGAAGAATTTGAAAGCAAGATCGATCAGATGCTGTTTGTGTCTGCGACACCGAATGTGTATGAGCAGGAGCATGAACTACTGCGTGCAGAGCAGATCATCCGGCCGACAGGTCTGCTGGATCCGTATGTGGAAGTGCGTCCGGTGGAAGGGCAGATTGATGACCTGATCGGCGAAGTTAATAAAGAAACATCTGGCGGTCATAAAGTTCTGATTACGACACTGACAAAGAAAATGGCAGAAGATCTGACCGATTATATGCGTGAGATCGGTATTCGGGTCAAATATCTGCATTCTGATATTGATACGCTGGAGCGTGCAGAAATTATCCGGGACCTGCGTCTGGATGTGTTTGATGTACTGGTTGGAATCAACCTTCTGCGAGAGGGGCTGGATATTCCGGAGATTACTCTGGTGGCGATTCTGGATGCGGACAAGGAAGGATTTCTTCGTTCTGAAACTTCTCTGATTCAGACCATCGGACGTGCGGCGCGAAACAGTGAAGGTCATGTTATCATGTATGCAGATACGATTACGGATTCCATGCGTCTGGCATTGGATGAGACGGAGCGCCGCCGTGCAATTCAGATGGCATATAATGAGGAACATGGTATTACACCGAAGACGATCCGGAAATCTGTCCGGGATCTGATCAGTATTTCCAAGAAGGTTGCGAGGGAGGAGATGCAGCTGAAGAAAGATCCGGAATCTATGAGTAAGAAAGAACTGGAGAAGCTTATTCAGGATGTGGAGAAAAAGATGAAGAAAGCTGCGGCGGAACTGAATTTCGAGTCAGCAGCCCAGCTGCGTGACCAGATGGTGGAACTGAAGAAAATGCTGCAAAAAATTGATTCATAGACTGCAACAGAACTAACACAGTGAAAGAAGAGAGAGTAACAGATATGGCACAACAATATATTAAAATTAAAGGAGCCAATGAGCACAATCTGAAAAATATCGATGTGACCCTTCCAAGGGATAAATTTATCGTGCTGACCGGCCTGTCCGGTTCCGGAAAGTCCTCATTGGCCTTTGATACCATTTATGCGGAAGGACAGCGCCGTTATATGGAATCTTTATCATCCTATGCCCGGCAGTTTCTTGGACAGATGGAAAAACCGAATGTGGAGAAGATTGAGGGACTGTCTCCGGCGATTTCTATTGACCAGAAATCCACAAACCGCAACCCACGTTCTACCGTGGGAACCGTGACAGAAATTTATGATTATTTCCGTCTGCTGTATGCCCGGATCGGTATCTCGCATTGCCCGAAATGTGGGAAAGAGATCAAAAAACAGACAGTAGATCAGATGGCAGATCAGATCATGCAGCTTCCGGAACGGACGAAGATCCAGCTGCTGGCACCGGTGGTGCGGGGCAGAAAGGGGACCCATCAAAAGCTGCTGGACAGCATCAAGCGCAGCGGTTATGTCCGTGTACAGATTGATGGAAGTGTGTATGAACTGACCGAGGAGATCAGCCTGGATAAAAATAAAAAACACAACATTGAAGTGGTGGTTGATCGTCTGGTGGTAAAGGAAGGCATTGAAAAACGTCTGGTGGATTCCATTGAAAATGTTCTGGAACTGGCAGACGGTCTGATGACGGTGGATGTCATTGGCGGGGAACAGATACAGTTTTCCCAGAGTTTTTCCTGTCCGGACTGCGGTATCAGCATTGATGAGATTGAGCCAAGAAGCTTTTCGTTTAATAATCCTTTTGGTGCCTGTCCGGAGTGTTTCGGCCTTGGTTACAAAATGGAATTTGATGAGGATCTGATGATCCCGGATAAGCGTCTGTCTCTGGCAGAGGGAGCAATCCAGGTTATGGGCTGGCAGTCTTCCCGTGATCCATCCAGCTACACTTATGCGATTTTGAAGGCTTTGGCAGAGGAGTATGATTTCGATTTGAATACACCATATGAGGAACTGCCGGAAGCAGTGAGGGATGTGATCCTTCATGGAACAGATGGCAGAAAAGTGGTGGTACATTATTGTGGTCAGCGTGGTGTCGGTGTTTACGACGTAGCATTTGAGGGGCTGATCCGCAATGTGGAGCGTCGTTATCGTGAGACAGGGTCGGATATGACGAAGCAGGAATATGAGACATTTATGCGGATCACGCCGTGTAAAGCCTGCCATGGGCAGCGACTGAAAAAAGAATCTCTTGCGGTTACCATTGCGGATAAAAATATTCATGAGATCACATCCATGTCAGTAAAGGATCTGTGTGTCTTTCTGGAAGATCTGGAACTGACACCACAACAACATCTGATCGGTGATCAGATTTTAAAAGAGATCCGTGCCCGTGTGGGCTTTCTAAAAGAAGTGGGTCTGGAATATCTGACGTTGTCCCGGTCAACGGGAACATTGTCCGGAGGAGAAGCCCAGCGTATCCGCCTGGCGACACAGATCGGTTCCGGTCTGGTGGGCGTTGCCTATATTCTGGATGAGCCAAGCATCGGTCTGCACCAGCGTGATAATGATAAGCTTCTTGCGGCATTAAAGAATCTGAAAGATCTGGGCAATACACTGATCGTTGTGGAACATGATGAAGATACTATGCGTGCAGCGGATTATATCGTGGATATCGGACCGGGAGCCGGAGAACATGGTGGAGAAGTCGTGGCGGCCGGCACCGTCGAGGATATCATGGCATGTGAAAAATCACTGACAGGTGCATATCTGAGTGGCAGACGGATCATTCCGGTACCGGAGCAGCGAAAAGAGCCGACCGGGTTTATTACCGTCCGCGGTGCTAAGGAGAACAATCTGAAAAATGTGGATGTGAAGATCCCATTGGGAGTCATGACCTGTGTGACAGGAGTGTCAGGCTCCGGAAAAAGTTCTCTGGTCAATGAGATTTTGTACAAGCATCTGGCGCGGACACTGAACCGTGCACGTTGTATTCCGGGTAAACACAGAGGTATTGATGGCCTGGAGCAGTTGGATAAAGTCATCTGTATTGATCAGTCGCCAATCGGAAGAACACCGCGTTCCAATCCTGCGACTTATACCGGTGTGTTTGATCAGATCCGTGATCTGTTTGCAGCAACGCCGGATGCGAAAGCACGGGGCTACAAAAAAGGGCGTTTCAGCTTCAATGTCAAAGGGGGACGCTGCGAGGCATGTTCCGGTGATGGCATCCTGAAGATTGAAATGCATTTTCTGCCGGATGTGTATGTACCTTGTGAAGTATGTCAGGGAAAACGGTATAACCGTGAAACACTGGAGATCAAATATAAAGGAAAAAGCATATATGATGTGCTGGACATGACTGTTGAGGAGGCATTGACCTTTTTTGAAAATGTGCCGTCTGTTCAACGGAAGATTCAGACACTGTACGATGTGGGACTGTCTTATGTACGGCTCGGTCAGCCTTCCACAACACTGTCCGGCGGAGAAGCACAGCGTATCAAACTGGCAACCGAGCTGAGTAAACGGAGCACCGGAAAAACTATCTATATTCTGGATGAGCCTACGACGGGACTGCATTTTGCGGATGTGCATAAACTGATCGAAATTCTGCACCGACTGGCAGATGGTGGAAATACGGTGGTTGTTATCGAACACAATCTGGATGTTATCAAGACTGCGGATTATATCATTGATATGGGGCCGGAAGGTGGCGATGGCGGCGGAACGGTGATCGCAGAAGGTACACCCGAACAGGTGGCGGAGAATCCGATTTCCTATACCGGAAAATATGTGAAGAAATATCTGTAATTCTTCCGGGAAAAGTGTGAATCATGCTTGCAGGAATGAACACTTTTGGATACCAATCTGTTTGGCGGGAAGCCAGGCATGAGAAGAATAGAGCATGGAAAAGATGTTTTTCGAATGGCTCTGAAGAAGTATTAATAACAAAAGGCACCGCATCCGCGGTGCCTGAATATTCGGGGAGTACTTCCCGGACTTGGGGGATCCGGGAAGCTTGAGTTATGAAAAATTTATTATAAAAAGCGTAAGCCTTTTATAATCGATTACGAGTGTTAGTATAAAAAGAGAATGTGTCCATTCTGTGATAAAAATGCGAACATTTTGGAAAAAAAGAATTACTTTTCCTAAAAAAATATTAAGAAATGGTTAAATCATCGTCGATTTCTCTGAAAAGAAAAAAAACACTTTGAAAAATGCAATTATTTGTATATAATAAAAACGCGTATGCCGATTCATCTTCTGAAAAGAGTTCGGCGAAAATGAATTTTAAGTAAGATTGATAAATGTATTAGAAGCATGAGCAGTAAAAATAGAAGCATAAGATAGGAAAGGAGAAAATGAGATGATTTCAACTGATATTGGAATTGATTTAGGAACAGCAAGTATTCTTGTTTATGTCAAAGGCAAAGGCGTTGTATTAAAAGAGCCGTCTGTTGTAGCATTTGACCGTGATACAAATAAAATAAAAGCAATTGGTGAGGAAGCAAGACTGATGCTTGGAAGAACACCGGGAAATATCGTGGCAGTACGACCGCTGCGTCAGGGTGTTATTTCTGATTATACGGTAACTGAAAAAATGATGAAATATTTCATTCAGAAGGCCGTTGGCAAAAAAAGCTTCCGTAAACCGCTGATCAGTGTCTGTGTGCCGAGTGGTGTTACAGAGGTTGAAAAAAAAGCTGTAGAAGATGCGACATTCCAGGCTGGAGCCAGAGATGTAAAAATCATCGAGGAGCCGATTGCAGCAGCAATCGGAGCTGGTATTGATATTTCCAGACCATGTGGAAATATGATCGTAGATATCGGTGGTGGTACGGCAGATATCGCTGTTATTTCACTGGGAGGTACCGTAGTAAGTACATCCATCAAAATTGCTGGAGACGATTTTGATGAAGCACTGGTACGTTACATGAGAAAGAAACATAATCTTCTGATCGGTGAGCGTACCGCAGAGGATATCAAGATTAAGATTGGTACATGTTATCCGTTGCCGGAGCCGATGACACTGGATGTCAGAGGACGAAACCTGGTAACCGGACTGCCGAAGACCGTGACCGTTTCTTCCGAGGAGACAGAAGAAGCGCTGCGAGAGGCGACCATGCAGATTGTAGATGCCGTACACAGTGTCCTGGAGAAGACACCGCCAGAGCTGGCAGCCGATGTGGCAGACCGTGGAATCGTTCTTACCGGAGGCGGAGCACTGCTTCGTGGACTGGAAGAACTGATCGAGTCACATACCGGAATCAATACCATGACAGCAGAGGATCCGATGACCTGTGTTGCCATTGGAACCGGAAAATATGTAGAATTCCTTTCCGGAAAAAGAGATGAGCAGTAAGTAATGAGAGAGACAGTCATCAGGCTGTCTCTTTTGCTTAAACAGGGAGAATTATGGAAACAATCACCGGATTTGTAGAACATATCGTATATCGGAATGAAGAGAATGGATATACAGTTTTAAATTTGGCATCCAATGAAGAGGATGAGGTTACCTGCGTGGGTGTGTTTCAGATGATCAGCGAAGGAGAAAGTCTGGAGTTGACCGGGGAATATACGGTACATCCTTCCTATGGTCCGCAGTTCAAAGTGCAGCAATACAGTATCAAAGCACCGGAGGATATTGCTTCGATTGAACGATATCTGGGATCGGGAGCGATCAAAGGTGTCGGAGCAGCGCTGGCAGCACGGATTGTGCGGAAGTTCAAAGAGGATACGTTCCGTATTATTGAGGAAGAGCCGGAGCGTCTGGCAGAGATCAAGGGCATCAGTGAACGAAAAGCGCAGGAGATCGCACAGCAGACAGAAGAAAAGCGAGAATTACGTCAGGCAATGATCTTTTTACAGAATTACGGGATATCATTGTCACTGGCGGTAAAAATATACCAGACATATCAGTTGGATATGTATCGGATCATTCAGGAAAATCCTTACCGGATGGCGGAGGATGTGACTGGCGTTGGTTTTAAAATTGCGGATGAGATTGCCCATCGGGTAGGGATCCATCTGGACTCGGATTTCCGTATTCGCAGTGGGATCATGTATGTGCTTCAGCAGGCTTCGCTGGAAGGACACACGTATCTGCCGGAAGAATTGCTCACCCGCAGGGCATGTGAACTCCTTGGAGTGGATGCTTCCGGGGTGGAAAAGCATTATATGGATATGGCCATTGATCGGAAACTGATCCTGAAGCAGTCGGAAGCAGAAGTACAGATTTATGCGTCCACATTTTATTATATGGAACTTAATGTGGCAGTGATGCTGCGGGAACTGAATGTAAAATACGATTTTTCGGAAACTGCGGTGGAGCAGAGAATCCGTAAAATCGAGCAATTATCGGAACTGGAATTAGATGAGATGCAGCGCACCGCTGTAAAGGAAGCGGTACGGAGCGGACTGTTAGTTATCACCGGAGGACCTGGTACCGGAAAGACTACGACGATTAATACGATCATTCAGTATTTTGAATCAGAAGGCATGGATATTGCATTGGCAGCGCCTACCGGCCGTGCAGCGAAGCGGATGAGTGAGACCACCGGTTACGAGGCAAAAACAATTCACCGGCTGCTGGAGCTGTCTGGCGGCATGGATGAACATGCAGGTTTCGAGCGGAATGAACAGAACCCATTGGAGACAGACGTCATTATCATCGATGAGATGTCTATGGTAGATATCACGCTGATGCATAATCTGCTAAAAGCTGTTGTGGCAGGAACCCGTCTGATCCTTGTGGGGGATGTGAACCAACTTCCGAGTGTCGGTCCGGGCTGTGTGCTGAAAGATATCATCGATTCCCATGCATGCAATGTGGTGCGGCTGAACCGGATTTTCCGACAGGCATCGGAGAGTGATATTATTGTCAATGCCCACAAGATCAATCGGGGGGAACCGGTTTCTCTGGATAATAAAAGCAGGGATTTCTTTTTCCTGAAACGGTATGATGCCAACGTGATCATCAGTATCTGTATTCAGCTGATCCGGCAGAAACTGCCAAAGTATGTAAACGCATCGCCATTTGATATCCAGGTGCTGACTCCGATGCGGAAGGGGCTGCTGGGAGTAGAACGTCTGAATACGATTTTGCAGCAGTATCTGAATCCGCCGGATGGAAAAAAGGCAGAGCGGGAACATGGGCAGACAATTTTCCGTGTGGGCGACAAGGTTATGCAGATTAAAAATAATTATCAGGCAGAGTGGGAAATCCGGAGTCGTTATAATATTCCAATTGAAAAAGGTCTGGGTGTGTTCAACGGTGATATGGGAATCGTTCGGGAAATCAACAGTTTTTCTGAGACACTGACCGTAGAATATGAAGAACGCCGGATGGTGGAATATCCTTTTAAAGAACTTGATCAGCTGGATCTGGCTTATGCCATTACGATACATAAATCCCAGGGAAGTGAATATCCGGCAGTCATTATCCCGTTACTGACGGGGCCTCGGATGCTTATGAACCGCAATCTGCTTTATACCGCAGTGACCAGAGCCCGTAAATGTGTAACGCTGGTGGGAGACGAGAAAGCCTTTTACAATATGGAAGCAAATGTAAATGAACAGAAACGTTATAGTGGTCTGAGAGACCGCCTGGAGGAATTATAAAGTTTGAAATTCTGGAAATGCTTAGACTATTTATATCCACCCCGTTGTCCGGTGTGTGGTGAAATCAGTTCCGATGGTATCTGTCCGGTGTGCACAAAGAAACTTTTTTTTGTGAAAGAGCATTACTGTATGAAATGCGGTAAGCCTCTGGAAGCAGCAGAAACAGAATACTGCAGGGACTGCAGCAGACGGCAGCATGCTTTTGTCCGTGGAAGAGCACTGCTGTCCTACCGTGGTCCGGTAAAATTATCGCTGTATCGTATGAAATATGGCAATCGGAGAGAATACGCGAGGGTGTATGGACAGACCATGGCACACAGACTGGGACCGTGGATCTGTCAGTGCGGTATCGGGCTGATCATTCCGGTTCCGCTGCATCCGTCGAGAAAACGGAAACGCGGATATAATCAGGCGGAATGGCTTGCAAAAGGGATATCGGATGTATTGCATATTCCGGTGGATACGCACACTTTGTACCGGGTGCGGCGGACAAAACCGCAGAAAAAACTGAATGACATCGAGAGAAAGCAGAATTTGCAAGGGGCTTTTTCTGTAAAATGTGCATTGCCGCCGAATGCCTGTATTTTACTGGTGGATGATATTTATACTACCGGAAGCACCGTGGATGAAGCAGCCCGATGTCTGCAAGCAGCGGGGGAGTGTAAGGTGTATGTGGCAGCGGTTGCAATCGGGGGATAAAAAACTTTTCTTGCATGGCGATTTATGTTATACTCGTCATAAAGTATATCAGATGTGAGATGACTCCCACCTTTATAGGTGGTGAGTAGCAAGAATGCCGAGGGCATTCTTGAATGAGTAAAAATGGGTGAAGAATATGATCAATCAGGATAGAGTCCGGGAAATGACCAGATCGTCCATTCTGGAGAGTGGGGTTGGCGAACGAGAATTGAAAATCAGCACATATCGGCGGAGTGATTATGTGATTTTTGAGATGGTCAAAGGATTTTTCTTTGGAACAATCTGTTTTTGTACTGTGTTGCTGCTTTGGGGCTGTTCCAGATGGGACATATTTAACCAGTGGCTTTCAGATATTCATTATGGGACACTGTTAAAGCAGTTATTGATTTTTTATGGAATATTTATGGCAGTATATCTGGTAATCTGTGTTGCCGTGGCAATTCACCGGCATAAGGTGTGTCGGGAGCGACGCAATCTGTATCTGCATTTTCTGCACCGATTGAATAAATCCTATCTTGCTGAGGAAAAAGCAGGGGAAGAGTAGGATTGTCAGGAGGAAACAATGGTTCAACTTTTGAAAATAAAAGAACACATCTATCGTTTTATCGGAAAATATGAGATCTATGCAATGGCAGTCTTTCGGTTTCTGGTTGCTTTTCTGGCATTTTCGCTGATCAATCATCAGATTGGTTATATGGACATTTTAAAAGAGTATCCGATTGCACTGCTCTGTGCATTATTGTGTTCATTTTTGCCTTCCGGCATGATGCTGTTTTTCGGTGCACTGCTCATATTGCTGAACTGTTATGCACTGTCACTGGAGTTATGCGGTATTGTGGCATTGATCTTTGTGGCTCTTTTTTGCATTTATTATCGTTTTACCAGCAAAAAAGGCATTTATACGGTACTGACTTCAGTACTTGGAATTGCAGGTATTCCCTATGTAATGCCGGTGGCAGCAGGAATTCTTGACCGGATATATACGGTAGTAGCAGTTGTATGTGGAGAGTTTGTATACTTTCTGTTAAAAAGTGTGAATCAGAATGCAGCACTTTTTTCAGCCAAAGAGACTATTACAAAGAAAAGTGTGGTGACACTTGCCGTGCTGCAGATTTTTACCGATAAAGAGATGTATTTCTATCTGGCAGCATTTGCAGCAGCGGCAGTTATCGTTTCCTGTGTCAGAAGACTTAGTGTGGATCATGCAAGAACGATTGCAATCGTCCTCGGTATTGCCGTGCAGCTTGGCGTGATTTGCAGCGGTGAGATTTATCTTGGTGAGACAGGTCGGATCGTGCGGGTAATCCTGGGCTGTATGGTATCGCTGGTTATTGCACTGGTGCTTGATTTTATGATCCTCAGTGTGGATTATAGCCGGGTGGAGCATACACAGTTTGAAGATGATGAATATTATTACTATGTCAGAGCCGTTCCGAAGGCTTTTGTATCAGTGGAGGATAAGCAGGTCAAGCATATCAATGCTAAACGGACAAAGAAGCGGAAGAGTACCCGTGGAAAAAAAGTAAACTCTGTTCATGTGAATACCGAGAAAGAAATCGGAGATGAACTGGAGGAACAAGTTCTGAAAGAACTGCATGATAAATAGAATAAACGCAGGGATAATGAGCAAGGAGAGGAAGTGAAAAAATGCGGGAGATTGGATCAGCATTATATGCATTTATGGATAAATATCTTTCCTGGATTGATAAACCGAAGATAGGACCGACAGATATTATAGAGATCATTATTATTGCTTTTGTACTGTATCATGTTATGGTATGGGTGAAAAATACACGGGCATGGATGCTGTTTAAAGGAATTATCGTGATCCTGATATTCCTTTTGCTGGCAGCGTTGTTCCAGATGAACACGATCCTGTGGCTGTCGGGAAAAGTTGTAAATGTTGCAGCGATCGCACTGGTCATTATTTTTCAGCCGGAGTTGCGAAATGCACTGGAACGGCTGGGCAGGAAGAATTTTCTTACCGCGTTTTTTAATTTTGATTTTCAGAAGTCAAATCCGGTGCGTTTTTCCGAGAAGACGATCAACGAGATTGCGAAAGCCTGTTATGAGATGGGCAAGGTGAAAACAGGTGCGTTGATTGTTATTGAACGTGATGTGATGCTGAACGAGTATATCCGCACCGGAATACCTCTGGATTCTCTGGTTTCCAGCCAGCTTCTGATCAATATTTTTGAACATAACACACCGTTGCATGACGGTGCAATCATTGTGCGGGGAGACAGGATCGTGTCTGCGACCTGCTATCTGCCCTTATCGGATAATATGGAACTTAGTAAAGAACTGGGAACCCGTCATCGTGCCGCTGTTGGTATCAGCGAGGTCAGTGATTCTATGACTATTGTTGTATCAGAAGAGACAGGAGCTGTTTCCTTGGCCGTGGAAGGTACTCTGTATCGTAATATTGATACGAATTTCCTGAAAAGTAAGCTGAGATTTGCAGCAAAACTTTCGAAGGACACCGAACCGTATCTGACAAAACTGAAAAGGAGGCTGAAACATGTTGCGCAAACTGACAAAGCGGATTACAAATAATTTCGGTCTCAAAGTGCTGGCAGTTGTATTTGCAATTGTCATCTGGTTGGTAGTTGTAAATATTGAAGATCCGGAAAAAACAAAGGGATTTACAATCCCGGTAACAATAGAGAACAGTGACTACCTTACTGATATGGGAAAGACATATGATATTCTGAACAATTCAGACAAGATTTCCTTTACAGTTACCGGTAAACGCTCAATCATTGAAGAATTATCAGATTCTGATTTTACCGCAGTGGCAAATATGGAGAATGTGAATGATGAACTGACCACCGTTCCGGTCAGTGTGGCTGCTTCCCGTTATTCGGGGCAGATTGAGATCAATAAGCGGGATGCAACGTTAAAAATCAGTGTGGAGAATCTTAAAACTGAGAAATATGCGGTGAAAGTTGTGACTAAGGGTACCCCGGCGGCATATTGTTATGTGGAGACTGCGACCGCGGATCCTAAAAAAGTGACCATCACCGGTCCGGAATCCGTTCTGAGTCAGATTGCAACTGTGGAAACAATCGTGGATGTCAGTGGTGTCGGGGAAGATATGGCAACAAACAGCAAGGTTGTTCTGCTGGATGAAGCCGGAAATGAGATTCCTCAGGATCGTCTGACATTGAACCGTACGTCGGTGGCGGTAGATGTGAAAATTACAATGGGAAAATCGGTGCCATTGAAATTTACTACAAATGGAACCCCGGCAGACGGATATCGGTATGAAAAAGCAGAATGCAGCGTTTCCAGCGTTAAGCTGGTGGGCAGCAGTGAAGCACTTGCCGGTATCAGTGAATTGGAAATCTCCGGGTCACAGATGAGTATTGCGGGGGCGACATCAGATGTGACTGCCGGTGTAGATCTGACGAAATTCCTGCCGGATGGAGTGGAACTGGCATCAGATCAGCAAAAACAGATCAATGTGACACTGGTTATAGAAGGAAAAACGGCAAAGGCTTTTGCTGTTCCGGTGAAGAATATCACAGTGAAGAATCTACCGTCAAATCTGTCCATGCAATTTAATGCAGATACCGTGACGGTGAACATTCTGGGATTTGCTGAGGATTTTGCAGATATCAATCCGGAATCTATCACAGGAACTATTGATGCTTCCGGATTTAACACCGGAGTTCTGGCAGCGGAAGTAAAGCTGGATGGAAATTACAGTGTCAGTGAGACCATATATACGGCTGTTACCGTGACGGAAAAATCATCTTCCGGAAACAGTGGAAGTGACAGTAATTCAGAAGGAGCAAACAGCTCTTCACAGTAAAATAAGGATAAGAAGAAACACCTAAGATGTATTTGGAGGGGATACAAGATGGTTTGTCAGAAAGTAAAAATTAAAAATCCTGCGGGACTGCATCTGCGTCCTGCGGGAAAATTATGCGACGAGGCGATCAAATACAAATCAAAGATTTCTTTTCAGAGAGGAACAATGATTACAAATGTAAAGAGCCTTTTGAGTGTGCTGGCGGCAGGCATTAAGTACAATGATGAGATTGAATTTGTCTGTGAGGGAGAAGATGAAGAAGAAGCGCTGGCAGGAATTGTATTAGTGATACAGAACGGTTTGGGGGAATAACAGGAAAAGAGGAAAATCGTATGGACCATTTGGATGAACTGGAAGCAGAAGCAATATACATCATGCGGGAGGTGGCAGCACAGTGTGAAAAGCCGGTGATGCTTTATTCTATTGGAAAAGATTCATCTGTGATGCTGCATCTTGCCCTGAAAGCATTTTATCCGGAAAAACCGCCATTTCCGTTTTTACATGTAAATACTACATGGAAATTTAAGGAAATGATTGCATTTCGTGATAAAGTAGCTGAACAATATGGTATTGAAATGCTGGAGTATATCAATGAGGAAGGTGTACGCCAGGGGATCAATCCATTTGATCATGGCGCAGCCTACACGGATATCATGAAGACGCAGGCTCTGAAACAGGCATTAAATAAATATGGATTTACTGCAGCTTTTGGTGGCGGCAGAAGAGATGAGGAAAAGAGCCGTGCGAAAGAACGTATTTTTTCTTTCCGTAATGCGGAGCATGCCTGGGATCCGAAAAATCAGCGACCGGAGATGTGGAAACTGTATAATACAGAGATCAACAAGGGTGAGAGCATCCGGGTATTTCCTATCTCCAACTGGACAGAGAAAGATATCTGGCAGTATATTAAGCGGGAAAATATCGATATTGTCCCGCTGTATTTTGCGGCAGAGCGGCCGGTGGTTGAACGTGATGGTAATTTGATCATGGTAGATGATGAACGTATGCGTCTGCTTCCGGGGGAAAAGCCCATGATGAAGAAAGTACGTTTCCGTACACTCGGCTGTTATCCGCTTTCCGGCGGGGTGGAGTCGGATGCCGATACCCTGGATGCCATTATTCAGGAAACATTAAGTGCGGTATCTTCTGAGCGTACCAGCCGTGTTATTGACAAGGATGGTGGAGCGGCCAGTATGGAGAAACGGAAAAGGGAGGGCTATTTCTAGGATGAATGCGTTATTAAAATTTATCACATGTGGAAGTGTGGATGATGGAAAATCTACACTGATCGGACATATGCTCTATGATGCAAAACTGCTTTTTGCGGATCAGGAACGCGCGCTTGAGCTGGATTCCAAAGTGGGATCCAGAGGTGGTGAAATAGATTACAGTCTTTTGCTGGACGGGCTGATGGCGGAGCGGGAGCAGGGAATTACCATTGATGTTGCTTACCGTTATTTTACGACAGAGCGCCGTTCTTTTATTGTGGCTGACACACCGGGACATGAAGAATATACGCGAAATATGGCAGTAGGAGCTTCCTTTGCCGATCTGGCGGTTATTCTTGTAGATGCAAGCCAGGGTGTGTTGACACAGACCAGACGCCATACCAGAATCTGTTCCCTGATGGGAATTAAGCATTTTGTATTTGCCGTAAACAAAATGGATCTGATCGATTTTGAACAGGAAAAATTTCAGAAGATCCAGAAGGATATAAAAGTGCTGCTGGCAGAGTTTGAGTACAGCACTGCGCAGATGATCCCGGTATCTGCAACCGAAGGAGATAACATTACAAAACGTTCTGTGCATATGCCATGGTATACGGGAAAGACATTGTTGGATTATCTGGAAACCATTAATGTAAAAGAGAATCCGGCAGAAACAGGGTTTACCATGCCGGTACAGCGTGTCTGCAGGCCGAATCATACGTTCCGCGGATTTCAGGGACAGATTGAGAGCGGGAGCGTTTCTGTGGGAGATGCCATTAAGGTACTGCCAAGCGGTGAATCTGCGAAAGTGACGTTGATTTATGAAGGCGATAAAGAAGTGCAGACCAGTGCCACAGGACATGCAGTCACTATTCAGCTGGATACGGAGATTGACGTCTCCAGAGGCTGTGTACTGATCAGAGATACTTCATTGAACGTAAATTCCATGTTTGCCGCGACTCTGTTGTGGATGGATGATGTGAAATTGCTGCCAGGCAGAAATTTCCTGTTAAAGCTTGCCACACAGAGTGTTCCGGCGACTATTATGAAGATCCGGTATAAGATTGATGTCAACACCGGAGAAGAAGTATATGCGGATGCGATTTACAAAAATGAGATTGCGTTGTGTGAGATTTCCACGGCATCCAAGCTGGTATTTGATGAATTTGAAAAAAATAATGCACTGGGTTCTCTGATTCTGATTGACCGTGTGTCCCATATGACGTCGGCCTGTGGAATCGTGGAACATACATTGAACAGAGAGAATCAGCTGACCTGGCACAATATGGATATTACACGGAGTTTCAGGGAGGAACAGCTGGGGCAGACTGCAAAAACAATCTGGTTTACCGGTCTGTCAGGTTCTGGAAAATCTACGCTGGCAAATGAATTGGAGAAACGTCTGGCTGCTATGGGCAAACATACGATGCTGCTGGATGGTGACAATGTCCGGATGGGATTGAACAGAAATCTTGGTTTTCGTGAGGCTGACCGGATTGAGAATATCCGTCGGATTGCAGAAGTGTCCAAGCTGATGAATGATGCTGGTCTGATCGTGCTGACTTCTTTTATCTCACCTTTTGCACAGGATCGCCAGAATGCCCGTGAAATCATCGGAGATGCATTTATGGAAGTATACGTAAGCACTCCGATGGAAGAATGTGAGCGCAGAGATGTCAAGGGATTATATAAAAAGGCCCGGAAAGGGGAACTGGATCATTTTACCGGTGTGACCAGTCCGTATGAAGTACCACAGCATGCCGATGTCGTGATCGACACCAGCAAATTCAGTGTGGAAGCTTGCGTGGATCAGATTTTGGAACAGCTGAAAAATCAGCTGTAACTTATATAAAATGATATAATCATGAAGTGAACCCAAAATGGAAAGGAATTAAAATGGGAAGATATTTTGGAACTGATGGTTTCCGTGGTGAGGCCAACAAAAATTTAACAGTGGAACATGCATACAAAGTGGGTCGTTTTATCGGATGGTACTATCATCAGATGACAGGAAAAAAATGTAAAGTGGTAATCGGAAAAGATACCAGACGTTCCAGCTACATGTTTGAATATTCTTTGGTAGCTGGTCTGACAGCATCCGGGGCAGATGCATATCTGCTTCATGTAACGACTACACCATCTGTTTCTTATGTGACAAGAACCGAGGATTTTGACTGCGGTATTATGATTTCTGCCAGCCACAATCCGTTCTATGATAATGGCATCAAGCTGATCAATGGAAACGGCGAGAAGATGGATGAGAAGACGATCTCCTATATTGAGGATTACATTGATGGCAAATTGAATCTGTTCGGGGAAGAGATGACAGATGTACCGTTTGCAGTCCGCGAAGAAATCGGATGCACCGTTGATTATGCAGCAGGAAGAAACCGCTATGTGGGATATCTGATCTCACTGGCAACTTATTCTTATAAAAATATGCGTGTGGGACTGGACTGTGCAAACGGAAGTTCCTGGATGATCGCAAAGAGCGTGTTTGATGCACTGGGAGCAAAGACCTATGTCATCAATGCAGAGCCGGACGGAACGAATATCAATAACCATGCAGGTTCTACTCATATTGAAGTGCTTCAGAAATTTGTAAAAGACAATAATCTGGATGTTGGATTCGCATATGATGGCGATGCAGACCGTTGTATTGCAGTGGATGAAAAAGGAAATGTTGTTGATGGAGATCTGATTTTGTATATTTATGGAAAATATATGAAAGAGAGAGGAAAATTATTAAACAATACCGTCGTTACCACGATCATGTCCAATTTTGGTCTGTACAAAGCTTTTGATGAAGCAGGTATTAACTACGAGAAGACAGCTGTTGGAGACAAATATGTCTATGAAAATATGGTTCAGAACGGTCATCGTATCGGTGGTGAGCAGTCTGGACATATTATTTTCAGCAAATATGCAACAACCGGTGATGGTATCCTGACTTCTATGAAGATGATGGAAGTAATACTGGCAAAGAAGCTGCCGCTGAGCAAGCTGGCAGAGCCTGTTACCATTTATCCGCAGGTGCTCAAAAATGTAAGAGTAAAGAGCAAACCGGAAGCGCAGAATGATCTGGATGTACAGGAGGCTGTGGCAAAAGTGGCAGAAATGCTTGGTGATACCGGAAGAATTCTGGTTCGTGAGAGTGGCACAGAGCCGGTGATCCGTGTCATGGTAGAAGCTGAGACAGAAAGCCTCTGTGAAAAATATGTGGATCAGGTGATCGATGTGATCAAATCCAAGGGGCATATAGCTTAAAAAAGAATACCGGATGTGAAATGCACAGAAGAAAAATGTGAGATATAACAGAGCGTGTATTTTACAAAAAAGTGCGGTAGTATTCCGTAAAAAATAAGAGAAAGAGGTGATCAGGTGGTTGAATTAGACCAGTTCAAAACAACATTGAACGCATACAGACACCCGCTCCAGGAAGTAAGGGATTCACTTTGACCTCGCTAATAAAGAGCAGAGGATTCAGGAATTAGAGCGGAAAATGGAGGAGCCGGATTTTTGGAACAATCCGGAGCGTTCCCAGGAGCTTATGAAAGAGCTTAAAAGTAAGAAAGATGATGTGGAAATTTATCATCGGCTCACATCCCAGATGGAAGATATGGAACTTATGATCGAGATGGGATATGAGGAAAATGATCCGGAAGTGATTCCGGAGATCCAGGAATTGTTGGATGAGTTTGAAGCAAGTTTTGAAAATATTCGTATGAAAACATTGTTGTCCGGTGAATACGACAGAGACGATGCCATTGTGACCCTGCATGCAGGTGCCGGTGGAACAGAGTCCTGTGACTGGGCAAGTATGCTGTATCGTATGTACACCAGATGGGCATCTGCCAAAGGATTTGAAGTGGAAGTGCTGGATTATCTGGACGGTGAGGAAGCAGGCATTAAGTCTGTTACATTCCAGGTGCACGGAGAGAATGCCTATGGTTATCTGAAGTCCGAGAAAGGGGTCCACAGACTGGTGCGTATTTCCCCGTTCAATGCGGCTGGAAAACGGCAGACATCCTTTGTATCCTGTGATGTTATGCCGGATATCGAGGAAGATGTGGAAGTGGAGATCAACGAAGATGATCTGCGCATCGATACCTACCGATCCAGTGGAGCCGGTGGACAGCATATCAATAAGACTTCATCTGCAATTCGTATTACGCATCTGCCGACAGGTATCGTAGTTCAGTGCCAGAATGAGCGTTCCCAGCATATGAATAAAGATAAGGCAATGCAGATGTTGAAAGCAAAACTGTATCTGTTGAAACAGCAGGAAAATGCGGAGAAAGCAGCTGACATTCGCGGCGATGTCACAGAGATCGGCTGGGGCAATCAGATCCGGTCTTACGTTATGCAGCCGTATACAATGGTGAAAGATCATCGTACCAATGCGGAGACAGGAAACGTAGACAGTGTCATGGATGGAAATATTGATCTTTTTATCAATGCATATCTGAAATGGATTACATTGAGCAAAAAAGATCAGGAGGCATAAAGAGGAGAAATTACCATGGGTATTATCAGAGCAGCAGCAAAAAGTCTCAGTTCAGGGTTGGCAGATCAGTGGCTGGAAGTCATTGAGCCTTCTGATATGGGTGCACAGACCTTGATGACACCGGGCATTATGGTGAATCGAAAATCACAGAACCGCAAAGGAAGCAGACATGTGATTTCTGACGGATCAGTGATCCATGTATATGATAATCAGCTTATGGTTCTGACCGATGGAGGGAAAATCATTGATTACACCGCAGAGCCAGGTTACTTTGAAGTGAACAATGCTGCAGAACCGTCTCTGTTTAACGGAGATTTTTCCGGCGCGATGCAGGCGACATTTGAGCGTGTGAAGTATGGTGGTCAGTCCCCTACAGAGCAGAAGGTGTATTACCTGAATTTGCAGGAAATCAAGGGTATTAAATTCGGTACAAGAAATCCGATCAACTATTTTGATAACTTTTATAATGCAGAGCTGTTTCTGCGGACGCATGGAACCTATTCTATTCGTATTACCGATCCATTGAGATTTTATGCGGAAGTTATTCCGAGAAATATGGATCAGGTGGAAGTGTCTGATGTAAATGAGCAGTTTCTGGATGAATTTCTGGAAGCCTTGCAGTCTGCCATTAATCAGATGTCTGCAGATGGTATCCGGATTTCCTTTGTTACATCCAAAGGGCGGGAACTTGGCAAATACATGGCGGATATTCTGGATGAGGAGTGGAAGCAGAACCGTGGTGTGGAGATTGCATCTGTAGGAATTGCGAGCATTTCCTATGATGAGGAATCCACTAAGCTCATCAATATGAGAAATCAGGGAGCTATGCTTTCTGATCCGACAATACGGGAAGGTTATGTGCAGGGATCTGTGGCTCGTGGCATGGAGGCAGCAGGTTCCAATGCAGCAGGATCTGTGTCCGGTTTTATGGGCATGGGGATGAGTATGCAGGGTGGATCCGGTGTAATGGGGGCAGCTTCTGAGGCAAACCTCCGTCAGATGGAGATGAACCGTCAGCATGCGCAGGCGGCCGGGACGGCTGACATGGCAGCTGCTACATGGATCTGTTCCTGTGGAACAGAAAATACCGGAAAATTCTGTGCGGAATGTGGAAAACCGATGCCGACTGCGTGGACCTGTTCCTGTGGGACAGAAAATACCGGAAAATTCTGTACGGAATGTGGAAAACCGGCACCGGCGGCACCGTGGACCTGTTCCTGTGGAGCCGTAAATACCGGAAAATTCTGTGCAGAATGTGGAAAACCGAAAGCATAAGAGGATGAATATGGCGACAGTCAGTATGAAATGCCCGAATTGTGGGGGCGAATTGATTTTTGACCCGAAAAGTCAGAAATATAAATGTGAATATTGCGGTTCTGATTTTGCTCTGGATGAGATCAGTACCGAAGAGGCAGCGACACAGGCGGTATCCGATGTGGTGCAGGAGCGTGAAGATACCGCTGACAATCACACACAGCAAAGAACAGCAGGTGCTGAAGATGCGGCAGTGCTGTATACCTGTCCGAGCTGTGGGGCACAGATCGTGACCGATCAGACGACAGCAGCAACATTTTGTTATTACTGTCACAATCCGGTATTGCTCTCAGAACAATTATCAGGAGCATTTCATCCGGATCAGATCATTCCATTTGAGATTGACCGGAAACAGGCAGAGGAACATTTCCTTGATTTTGTACAGAAAAAGAAATTTGTGCCGAATGCATTTTTTCAGAAAAATCAGATTGAAAAACTGACAGGCATTTATTTCCCATATTGGGTCTGTGATGCAGAGGTGGAAGGAAGCCTGACAGCAGAAGGAAATAAAGTGCGGGTGTGGGTTTCCGGAGATGAGGAATTTACGGAGACAAGAATTTATCGTATGGAACGGGAAGGCCATGTGTCACTGCGGGAAATCACCAAGCATGCACTGAAAAAAACCGATAATTTACTGGCGGAAGGTGTACTTCCTTATGATTTTTCCAAAGCAGCAGAATTCCGGATGGGATATCTGTCCGGTTTCTATGCGGAAAAACGTGATATTGAACGGAAAGAACTGGAGGAGGAAGTACATCGCGAAGTGGAAAATTGCACCAGAGATCTGCTGGAAGATACGATTCACGGATATAACGGCGTACATATACTTTCAGATCATATCAGACCGATCCGGGAACAGTGGAAGTACACGCTGCTTCCGGTGTGGACTGTGACTTATAAAGGGATGAATGGGAAGATGTATTATTACTCCATGAATGGTCAGAATGGAAAAACGTATGGAGAACTTCCGGTTGACCGGAAAAAAGTATTTCTGTTTGGTGCGTTGTGTGGCGGTATAGCACTGGTGATCATGCTGTTGCTTGGCTACTTTATATTCTGATTCTGGGAGAGGAAAATGAGAATGACAAAAAGAAGAGAGCAGTGGCTGCTCTGGCTGGCAGGAATCGTAGTATGTCTTATGCTCAGCGTGGGTGCGGCAGTTTCTGCACAGGCAGCAGGGCGTCAGGTATATGATGATGCGGGATTGTTTTCCGACAGTGAGATTTCAGAGCTTACAGCAGCTGTTAATGTGGCAGAGGAAGAAACCGGATGGGATCTTATGCTTTTGACGGTAAATGACAGTTCTGTAGGATCGACGCAGAGTTATGCGGAAGAAAAATTTAATGAATACACAGAAAAAGACAACGGAATTGCTTTTGTACTGGATATGAATGCACGTTTGTTTTATATTGCAACTGGCGGCGAAGCTTATGAGTATGTCGGCGATACACGTTTGAATGAATTACTGGATGATGCCACGGTATATGCTGGAGACGGAGATTATTATCAGGCGATGATTGCAATGTTGAATGATACTGTGACTTTTTATCAGGAAGGAAAGCCGGATCATTCTTCTGTATATGATGCCGATCAGGGAATCTATCGGGATGTATCCGGCAGTAATGTGCGGCTGCTGGATTTGAAGGATATCCTGCTGGCAATTGTTATCGGAGGAGTGGTGTGCGCGGGGTTCTGCCTGTTTATCACCGGAAAATACCGGTTGAAATTTGGAAGATACCGGTACAATGCCAGAGAACATGCGACAGTAAAGCTGCGTACAAATGAAGATCATTTTGTGCGTCAATATGTGACGCGCAGAAAAATTCCGAAAGATCCACCGAAAAATGGTGATGGCGGAAATACAAGCACGGTTCATCAGGGTGCGGGCGGACGCACATTTGGTGGCGGCGGCCGGGGATTTTAAGAATCCCCGGTCTTTTTTTATCAGAAGGATTGTGGGAGTGCAAAGCACGGAGCAATCTGTATGATCAAGTTGGATTTTTTATCAAAAAAGAGCAGTTTTTCGTGTGCTGACATCGTTGGTATCTTGAAAAACACAAAAAACAGGGTTGCATACAAGATTTGATTATGATACTATATCTTTACTGTGAAAACAGATGTATTTCTGTGAAACACACATAAGGGGGACACAATGGCAGAAAAAACAAAATATTTTGTTCTGAAGCAGAAAGCAGTGCCGGAGGTTTTACTGAAGGTAGTAGAGGCAAAACGTTTGCTGGATTCAGGCAAGGCAGTTTCCGTACAGGAGGCAGCAGAGAATGTCGGCATCAGCCGGAGTTCTTTTTATAAATACAAAGATGATATTTTCCCATTTCATGATAATGCAAAGGGAAAGACAATCACCATGGTGATTCAGTTGGATGATGAACCGGGACTGTTGTCCGTAGTATTGCGGATCGTGGCAGATTATCATGCCAATATCCTGACGATTCATCAGAGTATTCCGGTCAACGGAATTGCTTCACTGACACTGAGCGTGGATGTGTTAAATGAAACTGGTGATATCTCGCAGATGGTAGATACCATTGAGCAGCAACAGGGCATTCATTATTTAAAAATATTAGCAAGGGAGTGACAAACGATGATTCAGATTGCAGTATTAGGTTACGGTACGATTGGTTCCGGTGTGGCGGAAGTATTAAAAGTAAACAAAGAGAGTATCACAAAGCGCGTAGGAGACGAAATATCTATCAAGTATATCCTGGATCTGCGTGAATTTCCGGGAGATCCGATGGAAGATAAGATCGTACATGATTATGCGGTTATCAAAAACGATCCGGAGATCGCAATCGTGGTGGAAGCCATGGGTGGTGTGGAGCCGGCATACACATTTGCGAAACAGGCGCTGGAGAGTGGTAAACATTTTGCTACTTCTAACAAGGCACTGATTGCAGAGAAAGGTGCAGAGCTCATCCGCATTGCAAAGGAAAAAAATGTGAACTGTATGTTTGAGGCAAGTGTAGGTGGCGGTATTCCAATCATCCGTCCGTTAAATTCCTGCCTGACAGCAGATGTGATTGAGGAAGTATCCGGCATTCTGAACGGAACAACCAACTATATGATGACAAAAATGTCTTCAGAAGGTTCTGAGTTCGAAGATGTACTGAAAGATGCACAGCAGAAAGGATATGCAGAAGCAGATCCGACCGCTGATATCGAGGGACATGATGCCTGCAGAAAGATTGCGATTCTCACATCTCTGGTATGTGGGCAGCAGGTTGATTTCCAGGACATCCATACAGAAGGAATCACAAAGATTACAGCAACCGATATCAAATATGCGAAAGCATTGGGAAGAAGTATCAAACTTCTTGCTTCCAGCTACAAGACCGGAGACAGTTACTGTGCACTGGTAGCACCGTTTATGTTGGCACCGGAACATCCGCTGTACAATGTCAATGATGTATTCAATGCAGTGTTTGTACATGGCAATGTACTGGGCGATGCAATGTTTTACGGAAGTGGAGCAGGCAAACTTCCGACCGCAAGTGCTGTTGTGGGTGATATTGTTGAGATTGCAAGACATCTGGATGAAAATATTCCGGTGGAATGGCGTGAGGAAAAACTGGAACTTGCTGATTACAAACAGTTGAAAAACAGATATTTTGTCCGTACTACAGCAGAGAAAGCTGCTATTGAGCAGGCTTTTGGTGCAGTGGAATATGTACAGGCAGAAGGTGTTACCGGAGAGTGTGCATTTATAACAGCCGAGATGGATGGGGCTGCATATGATAAAGCAGAGGGGCAGATCGGTGCTGTGCTTCAGTCCATTCGTGTAAAATAAAGAATCATTACTGCGTAAAAAGATGCAGAGATGATAGATTGTTTGTTGATAAGAAAATAAAAAAGTAAACAGAGGTAAAAAGTGATGAAATACGTGGTGGTTTTAGGAGATGGAATGGCAGACCGTCCGATTGCGGAACTTGGTGATCAGACCCCGCTTTCCTATGCAGACACGCCGGAGATGGATCAGCTGGCAGCAGTATCAGAAATCGGAATGGTTCATACGATTCCGGAGGGCATGAAGCCGGGCAGTGATACCGCGAACCTGTCAGTGCTTGGATATAATCCGAGAATTTATTATTCCGGACGTTCTCCACTGGAAGCGTTGAGTATTGGCGTTGACATGAAGGATACGGATATTGCACTTCGCTGCAATCTGGTGACTTTGTCTGAGGAAGAGGAGAATTATGAGGAACGTACGATTATCGATCACAGTTCCGGTGAGATCAGCACTGCAGATGCAGCAGTTTTGTTAGATGCAGTTCGGGAAGGGCTGGAGAATGAAACTTACAAGTTTTATGTGGGAACCAGCTACCGCCATTTGTTGATCTGGGATAAGGGAGAAGTGGTTGAACTGACACAGCCACATGATGTGCTGGGGCAGACAATCGGACAGTATCTTCCGGAGGATGCTGTACTTCGTGAGATGATGAGGAAAAGTTATGATATTCTCGTAAACCATCCGATTAATGTAGAACGGAAGAAGAACGGCCTGAATCCGGCAAACTCCTGCTGGTTCTGGGGTGCGGGTACAAAGCCGGCTCTTTCTTCCTTTGAAGAGAAAACACAGCTGAAAGGTGCGATGATCTCTGCCGTAGATCTGTTGAAAGGAATTGCCGTAGGTGCATCCATGAAAGTCGTGGAAGTAGAGGGCGCAAACGGTGGTCTGAATACAAATTATGAAGGAAAAGCGCAGGCAGCAATTGACGTATTGACCAAAGAGGGATATGATTTTGCGTATATCCACGTTGAGGCTCCGGATGAGATGGGTCATCAGGGCAGCGTTGAGCGTAAGGTGAAGGCAATTGAATATCTGGATTCACGGATTATCAAGCCAGTGAAGGAAGGACTTGAAGCAGCGGGAGAGGATTTTCGAATGTTAGTTCTTCCGGATCATCCTACGCCAATCTGCATGCGGACGCATTCATCTGACAGTGTGCCGTATCTTTTATATGACAGCACAAAACCTCAGCAACATGACTGGAAGTACAATGAAGCTGAAGGTGAGGCCAGTGGAAACTACGTGGCGTGTGGCCATGAAATCATAGATTACTTATTTGGGAGGAAGACATGCTAATTGTAAAAAAATTCGGCGGCAGTTCTGTGGCTGATAAAGAAAGAATTTTTAATGTAGCAAAGAGATGTATCGAAGATTATGAAGCAGGAAATGATGTGGTTGTTGTTCTGTCCGCAATGGGAAAGACAACAGACCGTCTCATTGAGATGGCACGCGACATCAATCCGAAAGCTTCCAAGAGAGAGATGGATATGCTCCTGGCAACCGGAGAGCAGACATCTGTTGCATTAATGTCCATGGCTATGCAGTCTCTGGGCGTTTCTGCCGTATCTTTGAATGCATTTCAGGTAGTTATGCATACAACATCAGCGTACAGCAATGCAAAATTCAAACGAATTGATACCGAGCGTATTTTCAATGAACTGGAACAGAGAAGAATTGTTATCATTACCGGTTTCCAGGGAGTCAATAAATACGACGATATCACAACACTGGGACGTGGAGGTTCTGATACCACAGCGGTAGCCCTGGCAGCAGCACTGCATGCAGATGCCTGTGAGATCTACACAGACGTAGAGGGTGTATACACCGCAGATCCGCGTGTGGTTCCAAACGCAAAAAAATTGAAAGAAATTACATACGATGAGATGCTTGAATTGGCAACACTTGGAGCGAAAGTTCTTCACAACCGTTCTGTTGAACTTGCGAAAAAATATGGTGTGCAGTTGGTTGTACGTTCAAGTTTAAACAGAGCAGAGGGAACAATTGTTAAGGAGGAAACAGAAATGGAAGGCATGCTTGTTAGTGGCGTAGCAGTAGATAAAAATGCAGCGAGAATCGCAGTTATTGGTATTAAGGATGAGCCGGGAATGGCATTTAAGGTCTTTGATCTTCTGGCAAAGAAAAATATTAATGTAGATATCATTTTACAGTCGATCGGTCGTGATGGCACAAAGGATATTTCCTTTACCGTATCCCGTGATCAGATGGATGAGGCTGTAAAAGCATTGGAGGAGAACCATGCACGTATCAAAGCTCAGAAAATCGAAGCAGATCCGACCGTTGCGAAATTGTCTATTGTCGGAGCCGGAATGCAGACACATCCGGGCGTAGCAGCAGGTATGTTTGAGGCGCTGTATAACATTGGTGTAAACATCCGTATGATCGGAACATCTGAGATCCGTGTAACGGTTCTGGTAGATGAGAAAGATGTAGATAAAGCAATGCGTGCAGCACATGACAGATTTATCGAGGACTAATAGCGTTCCGATTTTATTCATTATATCAGCTTTCGCTGATCAGAATCAGGCACCAAGCCTTACATGCGTTCGACTTGGATAGAAAAAGCAGGATTATTTCATTGGATAGAAGTAATCCTGCTTTTTTGTGCGATAGCATATGTTCTGAATGAGAACTTTGTTATGAGAACTCTTTCAGATTCAGATAGAACTGGGTATTTGTCTGAAGCATATAAGGAATGATCCACAAAAAACCAAGACCCAGTGTCAGAATACCAAGCAGCCACCAGCCGATGAAAGAAAGCTGCAGCAGAAAATAGTGCAGTTTACGACCTTTCATCAGGCGAAAACTTTCGCGAAGTGCTTCCAATACCCGGTAATCCGGATGATCGAGGAGCAGGTAGGTAGCTTGGGAAAAAGCCAGACCAAGTATGAGCTGGACAACGAAACCGATAGCCAGCAGAATCAATCCGGTGATCAGCTGAGAACTGAGTACCAGCGATGTCAGGACGGCTGAGCGCAATGCTGCAATCGCGGAAACAGCAGCTCCCGGAAGTGTGCAGACAAAGGAAATCAGGATAAGGATAAGCTCACAGCCGATAAACTTGTCCGGTCGGTTTCGAAATGGATACAGAAGATCTGAAAACTGTGGTCGGATGTCTCTGGCTGATTCCATATGCATGTGAGTGATGCCGATATTGAACAGCGCTCCGATCAGGCCGACAAACAGCATGCCGGCATAAGCCCAGATAACCCGGAATATGTGGATATAGTAAAATCCTTCCTGCAGCATGCGGGAAAATGGAATTTCAAGCAGTGCGGCAATGAGCCAGGCAAGAATGCCGGCACCAATGAGCACACTGTAACGTCCAAGCAAAGCACTTCTGGCATTTGCTTTTAAATCTGCAAAAGATTTCATATTGATATCATGCTCCAATCTGTTAAAATAGTGTGAGAACAAGGAGAAAGCAAAAATGAAAGAATCAGAACCAATGCTGGAGACAAGATTATATCGTTGTGGATGGATTTTTTTGCTCATCCTTTGTGTGTGGAAAATTGCAAAAAAGATGCTGTTTCCGCATTTTGTCCTGTCCTTTGGAACGCGTCCGTGTGTATTTTATACGCTGACGGGTTATTTTTGCCCGGGATGCGGCGGAACCCGAAGTCTTCGGGCATTGCTTTCCGGGAAAATTTTCGTGAGTGCGGTGGATTTTCCGATGATATTTTATGCAGCAGTCGTATTTGCCTGGTTTATGATCAGCCAGACGATAGACCGCATCAGCGGACACCGGCTTCCCATCGGCATGAAATACCGTGACACATGGGTGTATGCCGCCCTTGTTATTGTGGTCATTCATTTTGTAGTAAAAAATCTGTTTTATATAAAAACAGGTGTGGAACCGTTTTTATAAATAGTCTCCGGAACCATTATTGTCAAAGATGGAAGTTCCGTTGGAACCATTGTCGGTCCCGGAATTATCGCTGCCTGGATTCAGGTCGATACCGAAATTTTGTTCCAGAGTGTAAGTATAACGCTCCAGAAATTTGTCAAAACCACCATACTGACGGCTGACAGTAATGAAACTTCCGATGGTGATGACTACGCTGATCAGGACACCGGCAGTTCCTATGAGCAGGGCGGTGTGTGCAGCTCCGTATGTCTTTTTTCGGGCGCCTCTGGAAAGCAGTGCAAAAATGATTGCAAGACCGCCAAAGACAAATGCACCGTACAGACAACAAACAGATACAATACTGAGAACGGAACAGATCAGGGCAGCGACAGCCAAACCGTTGGATGCATTTCCCGGTTCGGGATTGCGATGGTACATTTCCTGCTGACTCTGCGAATCTTGAGGATCGTTCCATGGATTTTCATTTTGTTCATACATGTTTTTGTGCCTCCTTTAGACAATGATTCTAACATGTGCATCAGAAAATGACAACCGGAAGAATGTATGATACACTATAGCCGTTTAAGAAAGGAAAGTTAGATATATGGATATTATCAGAAAACTTGCAGAAGAATTACAGATACGACCGGGACAGGCACAGGCAGCTGTCAAATTAATCGATGAGGGTAATACGATTCCGTTTATTTCCCGTTATCGAAAGGAAGCAACCGGAGCACTGAACGATGAAGTGCTCAGAAATCTATATGAACGGTTGAATTACCTGCGAAACCTGGAGGAAAAGAAGGAACAGGTCATTTCTTCCATTGAGGAACAGGGTAAGCTGACGGATGCATTAAAACAGCAAATTCTGGCAGCGGAGACACTGGTGGCAGTGGATGATCTGTATCGCCCGTATCGCCCGAAACGCCGCACTCGTGCCACCATTGCCAAGGAGCGTGGACTGGAACCGCTGGCGAACGTATTGTTACTGCAGCAGCTGGATCATCCGGCGCTGGAAGAGGCCGCAGGCTACATTTCAGAGGAAAAAGGTGTGGCGACGGCGGAGGATGCACTTCAGGGAGCCATGGACATTGTAGCGGAGGCTATCGCGGATGAGGCAGATTATCGGAGCTATATCCGTGAGAAAACTATGAAAAAAGGTACTCTGACTTCCGGTGCGAAGGATAAAGAGACAGAATCTGTATACGAGATGTATTATGATTTTGAAGAGCCTGTGGCAAAACTGGCCGGACATCGGATTCTGGCATTAAATCGTGGAGAAAAGGAAAAAGTGCTGACGGTAAAACTGGAGGCTCCGGAGGATGAGATCATCCGTTATCTGGAGAAAAAAACGCTGCACAGGGATAATCCATATACAACACCATATTTAAAAGCGGCTGTGGCAGACAGTTATGAGCGACTGATCGCACCGGCTATTGAACGGGAAATCCGCAATGCACTGACAGAGTCCGCACAGGAGGGTGCGATCCGTGTCTTTGGAAAAAATCTGGAGCAGCTGCTGATGCAGCCGCCAATCCGCGGTCAGGTAGTACTTGGCTGGGATCCGGCGTTCCGTACCGGGTGTAAACTTGCTGTGGTAGATGCCACGGGAAAAGTGCTGGACACCGTAGTGATCTTCCCGACAGCACCACAGAACAAAGTTGCAGAGGCGAAGGCTGTTTTGAAAAAACTGATCGCAAAATATCATATTACCCTGATTTCGGTAGGAAACGGAACTGCTTCCAGAGAATCAGAGCAGGTGATTGTGGAACTGTTGAAGGAACTCTCAACTCCGGTACAGTATGTGATCGTAAATGAGGCAGGGGCCAGCGTATATTCAGCCAGCAAGCTTGCTACGGAAGAATTTCCGAATTTTGACGTAGGACAGCGAAGTGCCGCATCTATTGCCCGGAGACTGCAGGATCCGCTGGCAGAATTGGTAAAGATCGATCCAAAATCCATTGGTGTTGGCCAGTATCAGCATGATATGAACCAGAAGCGTCTGAGTGAGGCACTGGAAGGCGTTGTGGAAGACTGTGTCAATAAAGTAGGTGTGGATCTGAACACTGCATCTGTGCCATTGTTGGAGCATGTATCCGGCATTAACAAAACAATTGCAAAAAATATTGTTGCATACCGGGAAGAAAATGGTATATTTAAGAATCGAAAAGAATTGTTGAAAGTAGCAAAACTGGGACCGAAGGCTTTTGAGCAGTGTGCGGGATTCCTGCGCATCAGTGAGAGCACGCAGCCGCTGGATGCCACAAGCGTCCATCCGGAGAGCTATGGAGTGGCAGAAGCATTGTTAAAACAGCTTGGTTACTCGAAAGATGAACTGAAAAAAGGTGCAGTTCCGGGACTGCATAAAAAAATCCGTGATTATAAAAAACTGGCGGAGGAGCTTGGAACCGGTGAACTGACTCTGCGGGATATTGTCGGGGAACTGGAAAAACCAGGCAGAGATCCGCGTGAGGACATGCCAAAACCAATCCTGCGCACGGATGTCCTTGAGATGAAAGACCTGAAACCGGGAATGATCTTAAAGGGAACGGTGCGGAATGTCATTGATTTTGGCGCATTCGTAGATATAGGTGTTCATCAGGACGGTCTGGTGCATATTTCACAGATCTGTGACCGTTTTATCAAACATCCGCTGGAAGCAGTATCCGTCGGTGATATCGTAGATGTTCAGGTGATTAGCGTGGATGTGGCAAAGAAACGGATTGCACTGACTATGAAGATAAAAGCAGATAAATAAATCAGACGAGGAAACAGATATATGAAGATAGAGACATTTTCAGCAGAAGAGACCTATGCATTGGGAAAAAAGCTGGGCAGTGAAGCAAAACCGGGGGATGTTCTGACATTGATCGGTGATCTCGGTGTGGGAAAAACGGTATTTACCCAGGGATTTGCAGATGGACTCGGGATTACAGAACCCATCAGCAGCCCGACCTTTACCATTGTGCAGGTGTATGAGGAAGGAAGACTTCCGTTTTATCATTTTGATGTATATCGGATTGGTGATATCGAGGAGATGGATGAGATCGGTTATGAGGATTATTTCTATGGCAGCGGTGTCACCATGATCGAGTGGGCGAACCTGATCGAAGAGATTCTGCCACAGGATTACCAGGAAGTACAGATTGAAAAAGATCTGGAAAAAGGCTTTGACTATCGTACAATAACCATCAGGGAGGTGCATCGCGCATGAAAATTTTAGCCTTAGACAGTTCCGGACTCGTAGCCAGTGTGGCTCTTGTGGAAGATGACAACATGCTGGGCGAGTATACGGTAAATTATAAAAAAACGCATTCACAGACACTGCTTCCGATGTTGGATGAAGTGGCAAAAATGATCGATCTGGATCTGAACAGCATTGATGCCATTGCAGTAGCAGCAGGACCGGGATCTTTTACCGGACTTCGTATCGGTTCTGCAACTGCCAAAGGGCTGGGGCTGGCCTTGGATAAACCACTGATCCATATTCCGACTGTGGACGCCCTTGCCTGCAACCTTTGGGGACATCAGGCACTGATCTGTCCATTGATGGATGCGAGACGCCGGCAGACCTATACCGGTATTTATAAATTTAAAAACGGAGAGCTGCAGACCATTCAGCAGCAATGTGCCGTCGGCATCAGCGATATCGTGGCACAGATTAATGAGATCGGAAAACCGGTGATCTTTTTGGGTGACGGTGTGGCGGTATTCCGCGACTATATAGAAGAAAACTGTCAGGTGCAGCATGATTATGCACCGGCACATATGAACAAGCAGCGTGCGGGTGCTGTGGCATGGCTGGGCCTTCAGTATGCAAAAGAAGGCAGATTTGAGACAGCGGCAGAACACTGTCCGGACTATCTGCGTCTGTCCCAGGCAGAGCGGGAACGTCAGGAAATGTTAGAAAAGCAGCATACCGGGGCATAGTATGAGTAACATTTTGAAAAATATGGAAAAATGCGAAGAAAATACGTTGAAATGTGATGAGGACGTTTCCAAAAGTATGAAGACTGGAGAAGAAAAACGGATAGTTCGTGAGATGCGGCCGGAGGATGTTCCTTCGGTGGCACTTCTCGAAGCGGAATGTTTCTCAGAACCGTGGAGTGAGCAGGCATTTTCAGATGCTCTGAAACAGCCGGAGGCATTGATGATGGTGGCAGAGGATACACAGCAGGTTCCGGTGGGATATTGTGGCATTTATCTGTCTCTGGATGAAGGAGAGATTACAAATGTGGCTGTGCGGCCGGAGTGTCGAAAACAAGGGATTGCAGATGCTATTTTAGATACTGTTTTTATGGAAGCACAGAAGCGTGGAGCAGAGAAAATCTATCTGGAAGTGCGACAGAGCAACATTCCCGCACAGCAGCTGTATGAGAAACATGGATTTGAGTCCTGTGGGCTTCGCAAGAATTTTTATCGAAAACCGACAGAGCATGCCATTGTCATGTGTTGTGATCTGACACGGAGGATAAAAGCGTGAGAGAGGCAGGTATATTATATTGTAATTGCTGTGGAAAAAAGATTCCGGAGGGATATAGCCGGGAAACGGAAGACTTTTTTCACTTTGAGAAGACCTGGGGATATTTTTCCGGCAAAGATGGAACCAGGCAGACGGCGGATATCTGTGAATTTTGCATGGAACAGTGGATCGCACAGTTTCGGATTCCGCCGCAAACCGTGGAAAGGACGGAAATATTTGAATGTTAGATGTATGTTTACTTGGTACCGGTGGTATGATGCCGCTTCCGTACCGAAAATTAACTGCGTTGATGACGCGATATAATGGAAGTAATCTGCTCATTGACTGCGGTGAGGGCACGCAGGTGGCAATCCGGGAAAAAGGCTGGAGTGTACATGACCTGGATGTGATCTGTTTTACTCATTATCATGCAGACCATATCAGCGGACTGCCGGGTCTTTTGCTGACCCTTGGAAATGCAGAGCGTACCAGACCGGTTCACATGATCGGTCCGAAAGGATTGGAACGTGTGGTAAACGCATTGCGGATCATCGCACCGGAACTGCCGTTCTCAATCGAATATCATGAGATTACGGAGCGTGAACAGGATTTTGAGATGAATGGATACTGCATCCATGCGTTCCGGGTAAACCATAATGTACTTTGTTATGGTTATACGCTGGAGATCAAACGGCAGGGCAGATTTGATGTAGAACGCGCCCGTGACCAGGAGATTCCGCAGAAATACTGGAGCCGTCTGCAGAAGGGTGAGGTGATTGAGGATGGAGGCCGCGTCTTGACACCGGATATGGTTCTTGGTCCGCAGCGAAAAGGAATCAAGCTGACGTACTGTACCGATACGCGCCCGGTACCGGTAATCGCAGAATGTGCGAAGCAGGCGGATCTCTTTATCTGTGAGGGCATGTATGCAGAGAAAGAGAAAGAGGCAAAGGCTCGTCAGTACAAGCATATGACTTTTTATGAGGCTGCAAATCTGGCAAAAAGTGCAGAAGCCAGAGCTATGTGGCTGACCCATTTCAGCCCATCCCTGACGAAAGCAGAAAGCTATATGGACGAAGTGCGCAAAATTTTTCCGGAGGCATCCCTTGGAAAAGACGGCCGCAGCATAGAACTGGAATTTGAAGAAAACTGATCATGGTCAGATGGAGAGACAGGGCGTCTGTTAGATAAACAGATAAAAGGATAAACAGATAAAAGTGTCGTATCAGATGCGGCAGATGGGAGAATATTATGGCAGAAAAAGATATTTTGATTCTTGCAATAGAAAGCTCCTGTGATGAGACAGCGGCTGCTGTAGTCAAAAATGGCAGAGAAGTATTGTCCAATGTGATTTCATCACAGATTGCATTACATACATTATATGGAGGTGTAGTTCCGGAGATTGCATCCAGAAAGCACATTGAAAAGATTAATCAGGTCATTCAGGAAGCACTGGATGAAGCACATGTGAGCCTGGATGACATTGATGCTATCGGTGTCACCTATGGACCAGGGCTGGTGGGGGCTCTTCTGGTAGGTGTGGCGGCAGCAAAGGCAATCAGCTATGCGAAAAAAATCCCACTGGTTGGTGTTCATCACATTGAGGGACATATCAGTGCCAATTATATAGAAAATAAAGATCTGGAGCCGCCATTTTTGTGTTTGGTGGTATCCGGCGGTCATACCCACCTTGTAAAAGTATCAGATTATGGTAAATATGAGATTCTTGGCAGAACCAGAGATGATGCGGCCGGAGAGGCTTTTGACAAAGTGGCCCGTG
>NZ_CP173382.1:3312500-3378009 GCF_045002895.1 Eubacterium ramulus
CCATACAGATGATGAACGGGAGTCAGACTATACGAGATAAGTTGGATAGTCAAAAGGGAAAGAGCCCAGACCCGCAGCTAAGGTCCCAAAGTGCATGTTAAGTGGAAAAGGATGTGGGATCTCTAAGACAACTAGGATGTTGGCTCAGAAGCAGCCATTCATTCAAAGAGTGCGTAACAGCTCACTAGTCGAGAGGTCCTGCGCCGAAAATGTCCGGGGCTAAAACATGCCACCGAAGCTTGGGAATGACATAGTCATTGGTAGAGGAGCATTCTTAACGCGAAGAAGCAGTACCGGAAGGAGCTGTGGAGTGCTAAGAAGAGAGAATGCCGGAATGAGTAGCGAGAACAAGGTGAGAATCCTTGTGGCCGAATATCCAAGGTCTCCAGGGTAAAGCTGATCTGCCCTGGGAAAGTCGGGACCTAAGGTGAGGCTGAAAAGCGTAGCCGATGGACAACAGGTTGATATTCCTGTACCGCATGGTAACAGAACTGTGGGGACACGGGAGGGAAACATGGGCCGGAAATGGAAAGTCCGGTACAAACGGGGTAGTCGCACAGCAGGCAAATCCGCTGTGCATGAGACGAAGCCGTGATGTGGAGCGAACTAAAGTAGTGAAGCATGTGCCCCCTCCTGTCGAGAAAAGCCGCTATTGTTTGCCATGCGCCCGTACCGTAAACCGACACAGGTGGATGAGGAGAGAATCCTAAGGCCGGCGGGAGAAGCATTGTCAAGGAACTCGGCAAAATGACCCCGTAACTTCGGGAGAAGGGGTGCCCACGCAAGTGGGCCGCAGAGAATAGGCTCAAGCAACTGTTTAGCAAAAACACAGGTCTATGCGAAACCGTAAGGTGATGTATATGGGCTGACGCCTGCCCGGTGCTGGAAGGTTAAGAGGAGAGGTTAGCTTCGGCGAAGCTTTGAATCCAAGCCCCAGTAAACGGCGGCCGTAACTATAACGGTCCTAAGGTAGCGAAATTCCTTGTCGGGTAAGTTCCGACCCGCACGAAAGGCGTAATGATTTGAGCGCTGTCTCGACAATGCACCCGGTGAAATTGAAGTACCAGTGAAGATGCTGGTTACCCGCGCCAGGACGGAAAGACCCCATGGAGCTTTACTCCAGTTTGGTACTGGAGCTTGGTATTGCATGTACAGGATAGGTGGGAGCTTATGAACCTGGGACGCCAGTCTCAGGGGAGGCGCTGTTGGGATACCACCCTTGCAATATCGGGTTTCTAACCAGCCGCCGTGATCCGGCGGTGGGACAATGCCAGGCGGGGAGTTTGACTGGGGCGGTCGCCTCCGAAAGGGTATCGGAGGCGCTCAAAGTTTCCCTCATAATGGTCGGAAACCATTAGAAGAGTGCAAAGGCAGAAGGGAGGCTGACTGCGACACCGACGGGTGGAGCAGGTACGAAAGTAGGACTTAGTGATCCGGTGGCATAAAGTGGGATTGCCATCGCTCAACGGATAAAAGCTACCCTGGGGATAACAGGCTTATCACTCCCAAGAGTTCACATCGACGGAGTGGTTTGGCACCTCGATGTCGGCTCATCGCATCCTGGGGCTGTAGCAGGTCCCAAGGGTTGGGCTGTTCGCCCATTAAAGCGGTACGCGAGCTGGGTTCAGAACGTCGTGAGACAGTTCGGTCCCTATCCGGCGCGGGCGTAGGATATCTGAGGGGAGCTGGCCTTAGTACGAGAGGACCGGGCTGGACGGACCACTGGTGTACCGGCTGTCATGCCAATGGCATCGCCGGGTAGCCAAGTCCGGAAGGAATAAACGCTGAAGGCATCTAAGCGTGAAGTCCCCCCCAAGATGAGATATCCCATCCTTATAAAGGAGTAAAAACCCTTGAAGAGTACGAGGTAGATAGGGCAGAGGTGGAAGTGTGGCAACACATGGAGCTGACTGTTACTAATCGTTTGAGGGCTTGACCAAGAACACGAGATTGAATAAAAGAAGCTAAGATCTCACCTGTATGAAGTTTTGAAGGTATATATCATGTACCTTATTCCTCGATAGCTCAATGGTAGAGCACTCGGCTGTTAACCGAGTTGTTGTAGGTTCGAGCCCTACTCGGGGAGTTATGGCTCCATGGTCAAGCGGTTAAGACATCGCCCTTTCACGGCGGTAACACGGGTTCGATTCCCGTTGGAGTCATTTATATGTTAGCAGAATTGCTCGTAAAGTAGCAGAGGTCTGTTGGCTGATAAACATTAGACTCAGGAAACAATGAGTATGGTAAGTAAGAAAGTTGTTTCTGTATGTTTATGCCGATGTGGCTCAATTGGCAGAGCAGCTGATTTGTAATCAGCAGGTTATCGGTTCGAGTCCGATCATCGGCTTTTTATGGACCTTTAGCTCAGTTGGTTAGAGCAACCGGCTCATAACCGGTCGGTCCTGGGTTCGAGTCCCCGAAGGTCCATTTTGTAAGAACATATAATAAACGATTTGGCCTAGTGGCTCAGTTGGTTAGAGCGCCGCCCTGTCACGGCGGAGGTCACGGGTTCGAGTCCCGTCTGGGTCGTTTATGGGATCTTAGCTCAGCTGGGAGAGCATCTGCCTTACAAGCAGAGGGTCACAGGTTCGAGCCCTGTAGGTCCCATCGATGCTAAAGCATCATGCCGGCGTGGCGGAACTGGCAGACGCGCAGGACTTAAAATCCTGTGGTGGCGACATCGTACCGGTTCGATTCCGGTCGCCGGCATTAGCTTTTAAGCTGATTTTATAAAATATGTGTGTGTAGCTCAGCTGGATAGAGCACTTGGCTACGGACCAAGGTGTCGGGGGTTCGAATCCTCTCACGCACGTACCGTAAAGTATCGCAAACTTTTGATTAACAAGGGTTTGCGGTATTTTTTTGCATTAAAAAAGGAAATATGGGGGCGTAAGACCAATGAAAAAAGGCGTATTGATTGTAAGTTTTGGAACTTCTTACCGGGAGGCGGAAGCACAGAATATTAATCCGGTGGAACAGGCGATTTCGGCGGCACTGCCGGGCTATGAGATGCGGCGGGCATACGGCAGCCGCCGGATCATAAAAAAACTGAAGGAGCGGGACGGAATATGCATTGATACAGTTTCGGAGGCTCTGGAAACTCTGGCTGTGGCCGGGTGTAAAGAGCTGATCGTACAGCCTACCTATGTGATCCATGGTTATGAATACGATGAACTGGTGGAAATCCTGCGTGAATATCTGAATCAATTCGAGTCTGTGCGGCTGGGACATCCGCTGCTTCACCAGCAGTCCGATTATAAAGAATTGATCTGTGGCCTGAATGAAGTTTTTGATTTCAGAAGTTCTTCTGATGCGTTTGTATTTATGGGACATGGCACAGGACATTTTGCCAATGCATGCTATCCGGCACTGGAGCATCAGATTCAGGCTCAGGGATTTACAAATGTGTGGATCGGTACCGTGGAAGGATATCCGGAGATTACGGATGTAAAGGAAAAACTGAAACAACTGTCCTGCCAAAAATCCGTATTGGCACCATTGATGCTGGTGGCGGGAGATCATGCCAGAAATGATATGGCAGGAGAAGATGAGAATTCCTGGAAAAATATCCTGGAGCGAGACGGAATAGAAGCAGATTGTATGATAGCGGGATTGGGCAGTTATGCATTTGTACAGCGGATGTTTGCGGAACATGCGCTGCAGGCAGAAGAAATCAGATGATTTGAACGCAGAATAAGCATTCCCCTGCTTCAGGTGCGTAGAGCACTAAGCGGTGGGTAGGGAGGATGCTTATGTCAGTGGGAGTTAAAAGCTCACACTGACAGGTCGCAAAGCGACTGCGTTCATGAGCAAGTAGCGAAAGAGGATTGCGAATGTCCGCTTTACAAAAGAGAAATATGCATTGTGGGTTGCATAATACCATATAGAACAATCTCCAGTGTAATAGAGGAACACATATTGATATGGAAGAAGCAAACGAAGGCGAGCAGGAATGACCTGTTCGCCTTCTACTGTTTACGGTTCGGTTGAAAATGTAACCTTTTCCGGATGGGAAGTGCTGTCAATATCTGTGTCGGAGTCAAACAGAATATTTGTAGCATTTTCTGAATCAGTACTATTAAATGTCCAGTTATTCTGGGTTTCGTAAGTAATATATTGTTTCAAAAAAGAGTTATACCAACGGAACTTTATGATATAATCGTCGGCATTGCTATCTTTTGGAACTTTAAAGTTGTATGGAAAATAGCTTTCTCCATATACTTCTGACAACGATTCCAGATCATCGTGTGGCAGACTACGTGTATACAACAGCGTATCGTTATACACAACCTGAAATTCAGCATCTGTGATATTGGAAACAAATGCAGGCTGCTGACAGCTTATATTCAGGTCACCGGAATTAGTCCGTGAAAGATTATCGAAGCTATTTCCTGTAATTTCAACAGTGGGTTGCCAGTCTGTCAATCCAAGGACGGATAACGTCTCGTATTCACTCAGATTTACGGTCTGTTTGGAACCGTCCGTATCGATACAGGCGGTTGCGTTATAAGTGTCTGTATTAATCGGTAAATCAGCAAAACCAGTGTAAGTTCCGTTTTCGCAGATGAAAGTTACCGGAATGTTGCTCTGATCCGAAGTATTCTGAAGCTGCATAGTCAGAATCGTGTTATCCTGATAGTTTTTTAAGACAGCCGTAAATTTGACATGCAGTTTTTTACCATCTTCGGAAACAGAATCTGCAATCGTGTGATAGCTTTGAAAATAAGTATCCTGTTCCGTGGTGTAATCAGAATCATTGTTTACATAAACAGGAGCTGGCTGCTGTGCAATCTGAGCAGAAAGCGTGCTTAATTTGTCGGAAAAAGTTATTGCGACCACGAGCAGGGCAACCGTGAGTGCCAGACATGCACTACCCAATCCGATGGTTGTCCGTTTCCAGAGTTTGTGATTTTTATCCAGAATCTCAGAAGTGATCCAATCGATGGTTTCGGGAGAAACACTGTATGACGAATGATTGTCAGTGTTACCGGTACCGGGATTTCCGTTATCATCTGTAAAAGCAGAATCTGTGGCTGATCTTTGTCCCACCGACTCGTTTTTATCTGAGGCAGTGTTTGTGCTTTCATTCAAAGCAGAAATTGTTTTATCAGCAAAAATATCCACATCTTCATCTAATAATGCGTCCAGTGATACATGGTAAAATTCTGCCAGGAATTTTAATTTTCCAAGATCCGGGCGTGTGGCATCGGATTCCCATTTGGAAATAGACTGGCGGGAGACCTGAAGTTTTTCAGCCAGTTGTTCCTGGGTCATATTCTGTTTTGTTCGTAATGTATATAATTTTTCACCTAATGTCATAAGGAACCTCCGTCTGGAAAAAAGATGATTCTATACAGAATCCAGCTGATGTTGTGTGACTTTCCGGAAATGCAAAATACATAGTGTGTGATGTATCAGCTGGGAGTCAATCCCTCAGCTGATATAGCCTCCGGCAGGATTGCAGAGGTGGGCAGTAGAAGTATGTCATGCAATTGCATGACGCGCACCTCGCAGCAAGAATGCCGAAGCATTCTTGAATTTGTCTGATTTCAGTATAAAGAATCATCGGAAAATGTCTACCAATCAGCGTGAGCGATTGCGCAACTTCCGGTTGCAACCCAGTATTTATGCAGTGGGACGGTTCATCTCAGTCTGAGTTGAGACTCCCACTTCTGCAAGTGGTGAGTAATAACAAATCTTTCTCAGTGGGAGTTCAATCTCCGACTGAGATAAACGCTCCGCGAGGATGTGCAGTGATTCTGAGAAGAATATGTCAGCTTTCGCTGACCAGAATCACGCACCAAGTCTCACGTACGTTCGACTTGAATTCATACGAAAGAATCAGGTACATCCGATCCCGGTAGTCGTCAAAATCTTTCTCGATCAGGGTATTGATTTTTTTGAAACGATAGATCAGAGAGGTACGGTGCATATCCATGGCCTCTGAGGTAGCAACCAGGTTTCGTTCGTGAGTCAGATACATGTACAGCGTATAGGCAAATTCAGAATGATGTTTTTTGTCATAGTCCAGCAGAAACTGCATTTTCGGATGGCAGAAGGTCCGGCTGGATTCACTCAAATTACTCCAACCGGTCAGTGCATGTATGCCATCGGATGATGTCAGCAGGGTTGGGCAATCCGTCAGTTGGTTTTAAATTTGTTTTAATCCTATGTACATGTTCCCTCCTTCTTTGTCTGTTCTTTATTATACACGAAATAATAAGCAATGTAAAAACACATATTTTTCCCTGATTAATACAAACCTGATCATTGCATCTGTGGCCGGAAAACTGTATGAAAGCACACAGTCTTATATGAGCGCACTAATCATGCTGTTGGTGCTGATTCTGGCAGGGGCTGTTGTGTTTTTCGGAATCCGTAGACCAAAAGCAGAATGATGATAGTAAGATTGCAACGTAGAAAATAGCAGTGTATGCGTTCTGTTCCAACAAGGAAAGGTGTTGGGGAATAGAAAATAAAGGGTTGTATAAGGGATATCTGTCAAAAAACAGGTATCCCTGTTTACATTTTAGGAAGAGGTAGTATAAAATCAGAAGAAATACAAGAAGACGAGGACATATACGTTGGAAAAGAATGATTTGAGAACAGAATTGAATCCTTTTGAAATGCTGGAGGAACTGCTCTGGCAGGATCAGTTTGAATTGATTTTTCCGGAAAATGAAAAACAGTCAGAACTCCGTCTTGTCTATCTGATGAATGACGCAGTAGAAAGTTTTCTGGTCTTTATCAATGCGAAAATGACCGGTCAGTATCAGCCGGATTATGAGGGGGAATTGGAAGCAGAATTGAGCAAGGAAGATACGGAGGATGGCTGTATCTATGTACTGGTAGTTCATCAGGGTGACAGTGTCGTGACATTATTTTTTGAGGATTTGAAAGTTGAGACACATTTGTACCGATACGGAGATCTGGGGCATTTCTGGGTGAAGGGATACGAATATTTACGACAGTTAGAATACCGCATTGCGATTCTGCATACAAAATGCGAGTATCTGGGGGCGGATGCTGCCGGCGAAGAAGAGCAAAAACTGGCGGAACTGGTGCATTTTCCACCTTTGAACTATGCTTGCTATCCGGCTGTTTCACAAAAATATATTGTGCCGATGGATGGGGTCTGGGAACCGACAGAGCAGGCAATTTCCATCATGGAGGAACTGGCAGCAGAAGCTGATGATCACAGTCTGCTTTGGTGGTTAACATTCTATCGAAAGTATCAAGGAAAGGGGATGAGCAGATTGTTGGCATGGATGATGCATCGCACAAGACATGGAGCTGTGATAGATTTGCTGATAGAAAAACTGATGCGGGCAAGCGAAGGTTACCCGGTGCGCAGCTATAAAACAGAAACGCTTAAATCAGAAGACGCCGGATTCAAGAAGGAAGAAATTGGAAAAAGAGAAGTATGTGATACAAAAGCATCAGAGCAGAGAACTGTATCGGCAGTCGGAGGAATATCACAGCAGTTATATGAGAAAATTCTGATGCAGGCAGTACAGCGTAAAATGGAGCTGGAAGCTCAGGGAAAGCAGGTCACACTGGTGCGGGAAGAACCATTTACAACAGCGCAGGATTCTGTGGAATATAACGTATATCTGATGATCTGGAAGAAAAAACGGGGAAATCGAATTGTGGAAGTGGAACGTTTTTCGGGATGATAAATTAAAATGATACGTTACTTCGGGTAAAGAGCGGTATTACGGATGAAGTTGTCTGCGCCGGCAGACAGAGAGGGAAGGCTTCCGAATGATGGAACAGTTGCTGACCGAGGAGGATCGCCCCACGGCGATCTATTGCGCCAATGATATTTCCGCGGTTGATATGCTGAAGTGTATGGCAAATAATAAGAAGTGCGGCTACATGCCGTCTATCATTGGTAATGATGACATTGAGGCAGCGCAGGATAGAAAACGATTCATAATTCACAATTCTTTCACAATCTCAACAAAGTTTTACTACAATCGTTTCGTATGATATACTCATCAAAGATGAGGAGGCAGAGAAAAATGCTTGAGAATGAAGAAAACAAAATGAACACAGAAAATAATGAATCAGAAGTAAAAAATGAAAGCAATATAGAAAATGTAGAAACTGTAAAAAATGATGCAGAGGATTCTGCTACGAACAAAGCTACTGAGGAAATGTTTGAGGAATCCGATTTTGTGACACCGCCACAGGATGTGGAAGAAACAGTAGATGCTGCACAGGCAGATACCGTTCAGACTTCCGAGACAGATCAGACGCAGAATTGTGAAGCTCAGACTGATGAGGATCATATCAAAGGAACCGAGGGCGCTTCCCAGTACCGTTATTCCTATATCAAGAATCATCAGAAACAGGATCACGTTGGCGGTGACCGGAACAGCAATCATCAGGAGACACCACAGCAGAGAAGAAAACACAGACACAGCATGAATGTATATGCAAAAGTAGTGTGCTGTGCAATCTTATTTGGTGCAATTTCCGGTGGTATGATCCTTGGATCTTTCGCAATCGGAAAGAATTCAGCAAAATCAGTTGCAGCTGCAAATCTGGAGACTAATGCTGCAAAACTGAGCACAAACTCCGGCAACAAGAAAACCGATGCATCTGGTTCCACTGATGGAACCTATACCGTAGCAGAAATTGCATCGCAGTGTAAATCCTCGGTTGTAGCGATTACAAATCAGAGTGTGCAGGAAGTACAGACCATGTTCGGAACTATGCAGCAGCAGAGTACCGGCAGTGGTTCCGGTGTTATCATCGGAAAGAATGATACAGAGCTTCTGATTGCAACCAACAACCATGTAGTATCCGGTGCAGAATCCTTAACGGTATGCTTCAATGATAATAAAGACGCCGTTTTTGATGCAAAGATCAAAGGTACGGATCCCAATAACGATCTGGCTGTTATTGCCATCCAGCTTTCCGATATCAGCGAGGACGTGTTAAACAGTATCTCCATCGCAACTCTGGGCGATTCCACGCAGATGGAAGTCGGTGATCAGGTTGTTGCCATCGGAAATGCACTTGGTTTTGGCCAGTCTGTTACAACCGGTATCATCAGTGCAGTTGACCGTGAAGTTACTATCGATGATACAACAGCAACTCTGTTACAGACAGATGCAGCTATTAACCCTGGTAACAGCGGCGGTGCGCTGTTCAATATGAAAGGTGAAGTTATCGGCATCAACAGTGCAAAATATGCCAGCGATGAAGTGGAAGGTATGGGATTTGCAATCCCGATGTCCAAAGCACAGAGTATCATTGAAAATCTGATGAATCAGGAGACCAGAGACAAACTGACCAGTAATTATGGATTCCTAAATATTACAGGACAGGATGTTTCATCAGAAGAGGCAGAAAAATATAATGTTCCGGAAGGTGTTTATGTCAGCGGAACCACAGATGGCGGTGCAGCAGCAAATGCCGGTATCCAGAGAGGCGACATTATCACAAAGCTTGGTAATACAACCATTACCACGATTTCTCAGTTAAAAGAGGAACTTCAGTATTACAAAGCCGGTGAGACTGTAGAGGTTACAATCCAGAGAAGCAGTGACGGAAAAGGTTATCAGGAGCAGACATTAAAAGTTACACTGGATAATGCATCTCAGCAGCAGACTAATACAACAAATCAGAACAACGGTGGTCAGTCTGGTTCCAACGGACAGTATTCTATCCCAGGATATGGAAACAACGGAGGCAGCAATAGTCTGGAACAGTTTTTTGGCTATGGAAACTAAGGAAACACGCATGCCTGTCGTATATACGGTATCATCATAAATGAACAAACGGTACATCATGCAGAGTCATCAATTTGAATGGAATCTTTCTTCTGTATGAAAACTGCTTTACGCTGTCCCTATCTTGTGCTAAAATGTATGAAACAGACTTTTACGAGTATTGGAGGCAGTTGAGATGAAGAAGAAAAGAATTGCAATTGCACTTGGACATGACGCACTGGGAACAACGCTTCCGGAGCAGAAGGAAGCAACCTGCCGCGCAGCAAAAGCAATTGCTGATTTAATACAGGATGATTGTCAGGTGGTTATCACACACAGCAACGGACCGCAGATTGGAATGATCCACACAGCGATGTCTGAGTTTCACAGACTGTATACAGATTATACAGCGACACCAATGTCTGTATGTTCAGCAATGAGTCAGGGCTACATCGGATACGATCTGCAGAATGCGATTCGTACCGAATTGATGAACCGCGGTGTATACCGTACCGTATCCACACTTTTGACACAGGTTATCGTAGATCCTTATGACGAGGCTTTTTACAAACCGAGTAAGATTATTGGTCGTGTTATGACTGAGGAAGAAGCGGAAGAAGAAGAGAAAAAAGGAAACCATGTTGTTAGAACCGAGGAGGGCTATCGTCGAATCGTTGCGGCACCGATGCCACATCAGATTGTGGAACTGGATGCTGTAAATACACTGATGGATGCGGATCAGGTTGTCATTGCAGCCGGTGGCGGAGGAATTCCGGTACTGGAGCAGGGCACTGTTTTAAAAGGCGCAAGTGCAGTCATTGAGAAAGATCTCATTGCAGGATTGCTGGCAGACGGTGTAGAAGCGGATATGCTGATCATTCTGACCGGCGAGGAGAGCGTTTATAAGAATTACGGAACAGATAAACAGGAATCGATTCGTGAGATGACCTGTGCGGAAGCACGGAGATATATCGCTGAGGGAGAGTTTGGAGAGGGGACCATGCTTCCGAAGATTGAAACAGCCATTTCCTATATTGGTGATTATGCAACACGTAGTGTTCTGATCACAAAGCTTGGAAGTATTGAAGCAGCTATGGCCGGGCAGACAGGTACAATTATAAAGAAATAAAATAGAAAGGGGATAATGCAGATCGTGTATTATCCTCTTTGCACTTTTTCATAGGAAAGGAATATAGAAATATGAGAGAAATCAGAAAAACAAAAATTGTATGCACACTGGGACCCTCCACAGATAAAGGTGATGTACTCCGTCAGCTGATGCAGGAAGGAATGAATGTTGCGCGTTTTAATTTTTCACATGGCTCCCATGAAGAACAGAAAGCACGATTGGATAAACTGGTAGCATTGCGGGAGGAACTTGATCTTCCGGTAGCAGCACTGTTAGATACAAAAGGTCCGGAGATCCGTCTGAAAGAGTTGAAAGGCGGTAAGGCAGAACTGAAAGAAGGACAGTTATTTACACTGGCACTTGGTGATTTTGTCGGTGATGCCAGTCGTGTTGCCATCACATATGAGGATCTTCACAATGATGTCAAAGCTGGTGATCGTATTCTGATCGATGACGGTCTGATCGAAATGAAAGTTGTTCGCCTGGATGGAACAGATATTGTCTGTGAGGTAATCAACGGTGGTATGATCTCTAACAAAAAAGGGGTCAATGTGCCGAACGTGGAACTCTCTATGCCGTTTATCAGTGAGACAGATTACAGCGACATTGTGTTTGGTATCGAGAATGGATTTGATTTTATTGCAGCATCCTTCACCAGAACTGCCGATGACATTTTGCAGATCCGTAAGATTCTGGAAGAACATGACTGCAAGAGTGTCAATATTATTGCTAAAATTGAGAATAAACAGGGTGTGGATAACATCGATGATATTATCCGGGTATCTGATGGCATCATGGTAGCACGTGGTGACATGGGAGTTGAGATTCCGATGGAGGATGTACCGGTTATCCAGAAAATCTTGATCGAAAAAGTATACAAAGCAGGAAAACAGGTTATCACAGCGACACAGATGCTGGATTCCATGATGAAACACCCGCGTCCGACCCGTGCGGAGGCAACGGATGTAGCAAATGCTGTCTATGACGGAACCAGTGCCATCATGCTTTCCGGTGAAACTGCTGCCGGTGATTATCCGGTGGAAGCACTGCAGACTATGGTGAAGATTGCATCCCGTACCGAACAGGATATCAACTATATGTCTCGATTGAAGAAACGCAGCATTTTGACAAACCCGGATATTACCAATGCTATTGCACATGCAACCTGCACCACAGCCATGGATCTGAATGCATCTGCAATCATCACAGTATCAAATTCCGGTCGTACTGCACGTATGGTATCAAAATACCGTCCGGCCTGCCCGATCATCGGATGCTCTGTAAACAAAGACGTATGCAGAAAAATGAGTCTTTCCTGGGGCGTTACACCGCTGCTGGTAGAATTAAAACACAACTCTGACGAGTTATTTGATCATGCAGTTGATAAAGCAGAGGAGATGGGACTGATCAAACAGGGTGAGATCGTTGTTTTGACTGCCGGTGTACCACTGGGTATCTCCGGTACTACCAATATGATCAAAGTGCATGTGGCAGGACATATCCTGATGCAGGGAAAAGGTCTGAATGATAAAGTTGATTCCGGCAATATGTGTGTGGTAAACTCCGCAGAGGAACTGAAAGAGAAATTCAAGGTTGGAGATATTATCGTTGCAAAAGACACCTGTAATGAAATGATGGAGCAGATTCGTCTGTCCTCCGGATTGATCCTTGAGAAAAACAGTATAAATTGTCACGGTGCGATTGCAGGACTGAGCCTTGATATTCCGGTACTGATCGGGGCAGAAAATGCAACACAGATTCTGAAATCCGGTGCTTTTGTGACACTGGATGGCAAAAAAGGAATTGTGAGCTGCAATAATTAAAAGCTTCTTTATGTATAAATAAAGGAGATTGTGTCATTTTTCTCATAGAGCGATTATTAGCTCGTGAGATGAAATGACACAATCTCCTTTTTAAAATCTTAAATTTTTACCACATAAGAAAAAATCTATTTAGCTACAGCTGCATATTTGCGTACGATAGCATTCATCTCATCCCAATGTGCTTCCATGTCACGGACAAGCTTGAACTGTGTGCGGGTACGATCCAGGTTCTGTCCCGGACGATGTACAGCGAAGTAATGGTCACCTTCCAGATAATCGGTCAGGAAACGCATGCCGCATTCCAGTGTCATCAGTTTAGCTCCCCAAGGGAGAGTCTCAATCTCCAATGGTGTCAGGGCATCTCCTGCAATCTCAAGGAATCCTTTTGTGTAAGCCTCAAAAAGTTCCAGAGAGAAGTTTACTTTTGTCAGATCCGGTTCATCCTCGGCACTGTGATTTGCACCGAAACGGATAGAATCACCATAATCGTTGGCTGCCAGACCCGGCATGACGGTATCCAGATCAATGATGCAGAGTGCGTCGTTTGTTTTATCATCCAGAAGAATGTTGTTTAATTTTGTATCGTTGTGTGTAACACGGAGAGGCAGTTTTCCGGCTGCCAGCAGATCAGTCATGTGTGAACAGTCTGCCTCATGGTTCAGTACAAAATCAATCTCTTCTGGAATGTCAGCGGCACGGTGCATTGTGTCGGCTGCCAGGGCTTCTTTGAATTTGCACAGACGATCCGGGGTATTATGGAAATCCGGAATCGTTTCATGCAGTGTGGAAGCATCGTATCCGGAGAGGTTTTTCTGGAACTGTCCGAATGCTTTGGCGGAAGTGTAGAAATCCTCAGTATTTCTGCACTGCTGCAGACAGATGGTATGTTCTACGAACTTATAAATACGCCATGCACCCTGTGTGGAATCAGTATAGTATGGCTGACCGTCACGGGTGTATACAACTGTCATGGTTTCACGTTCTGTATCTCCACCGCGTTCTGCGATGATGTCTTTCAGGTAAGAAGTAACGCCGCAGATATTTTCCATCAGGGATTTCGGATTGGTAAAAATATCTGTATTAATGCGCTGCAGGATAAATCTGTGTGTCTCTTTGCCGGTAACGGTTACCAGGCTTGTATTGTTGATGTGACCTTCCCCATAGGCCTTGTAAGCTATAGTGCCTTCACCCAGGTCATAGGCAGAAAGAACTTCCTGAAAAATCTCAGGTTTAATCTGTATCATAATATCTTCTCCTTTATCTGTATAACGATTACTGCCACAATGGTGTCGGATATAATCCGTCGGCAGCTTTGTCTGCAAGTGCTTTTACGATTCCCGGTTTGTCTTCGCGGTAAGTAACGCCGTACCATTTGTCCGGACTCTGTAATACTTTTACAGATGCTTTGCCTTCATCCAGAAGCTGGCTGACAACGGATGGAAGGAAGTATTCCCCTTTCAGCGGATTATTCACCATTGCATCATCCAGGAATGCTGCGAAGCGGTCTTTTGCTTCTTTGATAAAGCTTTCACTGAATCCCCAGAGATTCATAGACACAATGGTATTTCCATCGATCTCATGCCAGGTTTCACCTTTATCTTCAGTAAAGCGGATGCCGCCTTCGTGCTGTTCAATCTGTGTATGCTCAACAACACTGATCAGATTGGAATCAGCGTCTGTCGTGCACACGCCGCGGGCAACAGAACCATTTTCTGTAACAGTGTTTTTTAACTGATAGCCAACCATGCAGTAACGATATTTGTCATCATCACTGTGTGTGGACAGGTAATCATAAATGATCTTAAAGCAGGTAGTTCCATAATAATCATCTGCGTTGATCACAGCAAATGGTGCATCAATGAGATCTCTTGCTGCAAGAATTGCATGGCAGGTTCCCCATGGTTTCTCACGGCCTTCCGGTACGGAATAGCCTTCCGGCAGATCATCCAGGTCCTGATATGCATAAGCAACTTCCATATATTTGGAAACGTGATCACCGATGGCTTCTTTAAATGCATCTTCAATGGAATGTTTGATGATGAAAATAACTTTTTCAAATCCGGCACGGCGGGCATCATACAGGGAATAATCCATAATTACTTCTCCATGACTGCCAACCGGATCCATCTGTTTTAATCCTCCGTAACGACTGCCCATTCCAGCTGCCATAACGACTAATATTGGTTTTTTCATTTTCATATCCTCCTGTGTTTGTGAAATATATTCCTTGGAAGACGGACATATGCTATGGAATAAAGAATAGCAGAAATGTCAGACTTCTTTTGCGTGTTCTCTGTTAACCTTATTTATTATACGTTTATTTTTTGAGGAGTGCAACCGATAAAACGGAAGAAAACAGGGGGGAAACAGGGTCAAAACAGAAGCGTAAAAAATGCAGAAAAAAAGGCTTGCAATTCTTTGAAAAAAGATGCAAGATATGCGTAGCGAAGGAGATGGAAGAGATGTATATAACAAACGGACAGGTCTTTCTGCCTGAAGGAAGATTTGAAAAATCAGATATTTTATGTGGGGATCGGATTACTGCCATAACCGGTGGTGATACCCATATGACAGTACAGGAGTTGCCAGATGGAGAAATGATAGATGCGACCGGAAAATATATCATTCCGGGACTTGTGGATATTCATACACATGGAGCGGTAAATGCAGATGCCAGTGATGGAGATGCAGATGGTCTGCGCCGGATGTCACGATATTATGCACAGAGAGGTGTAACATCCTGGTGTCCGACTACTATGACGCTGTCGGAGAAATCACTGCTGCATGCAATGCATGCCATCCGTGATTTTGAAAGTGATGGGGCACATTGTGTGGGAGTTCATCTGGAGGGACCGTTTTTAAGTTATGAAAAACGCGGGGCACAGAATGCACAGTATTTGCAGAAACCGAATATGGAAGAACTGGAAAAATTAAACGCAGCCTGCGATGGACAGGTACGCATGATCACAGTGGCTCCGGAAGAAGATCGGGATCTGGCATTTATCCGACAGGCCAGCAGGCTTTGTACGGTTTCCCTGGGGCACTCTGTGGCAGACTACGATATGGCACAGGCGGCTTTCGAGGCAGGTGCTACCCATGTTACGCATATGTTTAACGGCATGAATGGAATTCATCACCGGAAGCCGGGGATCATTGGTGCTGCATTTGATGCAGGTGCTACCGTCGAACTGATCTGTGATGGTTTTCATATCCATCCGTCAGTTGTTCGGATGACAGCTGCCTTGTTTGGCGACAGATTGAATTTGATTTCGGATTCCATGCGTTGTGCGGGAATGCCTGAGGGAGAATATGAGCTTGGCGGTCAGCCGGTATGGATGAAAGAGGGCAAAGCAACACTGGCAGACGGAACGCTTGCGGGTTCTTCCATTCATCTGATGGATGGGCTTCGAAATGCGGTATCTTTTGGTGTGCCATTGGAACAGGCTGTAATGGCAGCTACCTCTACTCCGGCAAAGGCCATTGGAATGGAGCGGGAGATTGGATGTATCCGGACAGGTGCACGGGCAGATCTACTGATTCTGGATGAACACCTGGAACTGGAAAAAGTTATTATCGGTGGACAGATCTGGCAGTAGCATAAAGAAATGGATTTTCTATGAATAATGCATAAAATGAGGAGGTTTTTACAATGAAAATTATTAAAGCAAAAGATTATGATCAGATGAGCAGAAAAGCGGCAAATATTATTTCCGCGCAGGTAATCATGAAACCGGACTGTGTACTTGGTCTGGCAACTGGAAGCAGCCCGATTGGCACTTACCGTCAGCTGATTGACTGGTATAACAAAGGGGATGTTGATTTCTCAGAATGCTATTCCGTGAACCTGGATGAGTATGTAGGACTGGATATTACAAGTGATCAGAGTTATGTATATTTCATGCGTCATAACTTTTTTGATGCAATCAATATCCGTGAGGATCATACGTTTATCCCGAATGGAAAAAATACAGATGTGGCTGCTGAGTGTGAGCGTTATGATAACCAGATTGCATCTCTGGGCGGCATTGATCTGCAGCTTCTCGGACTCGGCCGTAATGGACATATTGGTTTCAATGAACCGGATCAGGTGTTTACAAAAGGCACACATTGCGTAGATCTGGCAGAATCTACCATTGAAGCAAACAAACGGTTCTTTGCCAGTGCAGATGATGTACCGCGTCAGGCATTTACGATGGGAATCTGTGATATCATTCAGGCAAAGAAAGTGGTAATGGTTGTATCCGGCGAAGATAAAGCCGATGCGGTACAGAAAGCATTTTTCGGTCCTGTGACACCGGAAGTACCAGCATCCATTCTTCAGTTGCATCCGGATTTTACGCTGGTTGCAGATGAAGCCGCACTGAAAAAAGTGCTTGCATGAAAATCAAGAACGTGATATAGTAAATGACGAAATGAGCGCAGAAATGTCTCATTTCGTTAAATGGGTGGATTCCCGAGTGGCCAAAGGGGACAGACTGTAAATCTGCTGGCGATGCCTTCGAAGGTTCGAATCCTTCTCCGCCCATTATTAAAAAGGACTTCTTCGGAAGTCCTTTTTCGTATACAGAGAAAGAAATCAGAGGAAAGAAACCAAAACGGTTCGAATCCTTCTCCGCCCATTATTTAAGAGGACTTCTTCGGAAGTCCTTTTTTTTTGCCTCCAAAGATGGTAGAATAAAGATATTACAGGGATAGGAGAGTATGGAATATGGGAATTGTAAGAGGAATCTGTATCAGTGAAAAGAGAGGGACACAGAAGCATGAAGTTTCAGAGGCGAAATTTGTTTCAGACTGGGGCATCGAAAATGACGCGCATGCCGGACACTGGCATCGTCAGGTAAGTCTGCTTTCACTGCAGAAGATTGAGGAGTTTCGTGCCAGAGGTGTGGCTGTGGAGTTTGGTGCATTTGGAGAAAATCTGATTGTAGATGGATATGATTTTCGAAATCTTCCGGTGGGTACAAAATTTCGTTGCAATGATGTGTTGCTGGAAATGACACAGATTGGTAAAGAATGTCACAGCCATTGTGAGATTTATAAAGTAGTAGGAGACTGCATCATGCCGCGGGAAGGGGTGTTTGCTAAAGTATTAGAAGGCGGAACCATCAAGGTAGGCGACGAATTGGTTATCGTAGAGTAAGAAAAAAGAACTGTTTTAGGCATTGTGTTTTACATTGATTTTACAAGATTTTTATAAAATGCTGATAGCGGCAAAATTTCAAAAGAAATATTATTAGTAATACGCAGGGATTTTGCAAAGCATAAGAGAAAGCATAAGAGGATAAAATAAATATGAGCAGAATTGCAAATATAATACGGGGATTATTTGGCAGAAAACCCGTGCATCAGCAAAAAGACAGTATGGCACCCCGGGGTGACGGTGAAAAAAGTGTACAGCCAATGCATGAAAATGTGATTCAGAAGATACCTGTGGAAGCAAAAATGATGAAAGAGGTATCAGATATGGAATTACAGACGGTAAATGCAACAACCGTACAGGCACAGTGTGCAGATGGAAATATGGTGGAAGCAAATGTATCGGAAAGAGATGGACATGGGACAGAAGTACAGGTAACAACAGAACAGATAATGAGGAGTGGGGGAACAATGGTTCATTCATGTTATGACAACAGAGAATTATCATGGTTAAAGTTCAATACAAGAGTTTTAGAGGAAGCTGAGGATACATCGAATCCATTTTGTGAGCGTTTATCTTTTGCATCTATTTTTCAGAGTAATCTGGATGAATTTTTTATGGTACGTGTCGGTTCTTTGTATGATCAGATGCTGGTATCCAAAGATATCCGTGATAATAAGACAAATATGACCTGTCAGGAACAGCTGTTTGCAATCTTTGAGCAGGTGAAACTACTGACACAGCGTAAAGATGCTGCTTATGCAGAACTGAAACGTGGACTGGAGACGCAGGGAGTGGAAATCTGCAGTTATTCCGAACTGGAAAAACGGGATGTGGAATTTCTGGATTCCTATTTTGAACATGAAGTACGCCCGTTATTGTCACCGCAGATCATTGGTAAAAAACAGCCATTTCCGTTTTTAAAAAGTAAAGATATTTATGCAGTGGTTGTGCTGGAAAAGAAAAACCGGGACAAACTGGGGATCGTGCCATGTAATCTGGATGTGATTCCGCGTCTGGTGCGGATCCCGGGACATGAGAATCGTTTCATGCTCCGTGAGGAACTGATTCTGCATTATATTCCGCTGATTTTTGACCGGTATAAGATTAAGAGTAAATCACTGATCCGTATCATCCGAAATGCTGATATTGATCCGGATGAGGAAATGTATGATGATGATACAGACTTCCGTCAGGTAATGGAACAGCTGGTAAGCCGCAGACGAAAATTATGTCCGATCAAACTGGAGTATACACGATTGATGGATGAGTCTGTTCTGGATACGTTGTGTGGCTATCTGGATCTGAAGAAAAAGCATATCTTTCATTCGGAAGCACCGCTGGATCTGTCCTTTTTCTCAAGAATCCGTGATTTGCTGAGAAGTAAAAAGGAATTGTTTTATGACAAGTATACACCGCAGATCCCGGCAGATATCGATATGTCAGAAAGCATCATGAAACAGGTGGAGCAGAAAGACCGCTTCCTGTTCTTCCCATATGACAGCATGCAGCCATTCCTCCATATGCTGAATGAAGCGGCAGAAGATCCAAATGTCGTATCTATTAAAATGACACTGTACCGTGTGGCAAATGACAGTAAAGTCGTTGAGGCGCTGATCAATGCTGCAGAAAACGGCAAGGAAGTTGTGGCACTGGTGGAACTTCGTGCCCGCTTTGATGAGGAAAATAATATTGAGTGGTCCAGACGGCTCGAGGACGCAGGTTGCCGGATCCTGTATGGTCTGGATAAACTGAAAGTTCATTCCAAACTCTGCCTGATCACAAAGAAACAGGAAGGTCATATTTCTTATATCACACAGATCGGAACCGGAAATTATAATGAGAAAACAGCAAAACTATATACAGATTTCTCACTGCTGACAGCGCATCAGGGGATTGGCGCAGAAGCAAATGAAGTATTCCACAAACTTTGTCTCGGTCAGGTGATGCAGGAGACCAAATATCTGATGGTTGCACCGAAATGTCTGCGTAACAAGATTCTTTCTAAAATGGATGAACAGATTGCACTGGCAAAACGCGGAGAACCCGGATATATTGGTGCAAAGATGAACTCCCTGACAGATAAACGGATTATTGAGAAACTGATGGAAGCGTCTCAGGCTGGTGTGGATATTGAGCTGATCGTGCGCGGAAGCTGCTGTCTGATCGCAGGAGTTCCGGGAGCGACAGATCATATTACTGTACGCAGCATTGTGGGACGTTACCTGGAACATTCCAGAATCTATATTTTCGGAAATGATGAGGTATATATTGCCTCTGCAGACTTTATGACCAGAAATACCACACGGCGTGTGGAAGTGGCAACACCGATTTATGATAAAGATATCAAAAAACGTGTGCTTCATATCTTCGATGTGATCATGTCCGATAATGTGAAGGCGAGAATACAGATGGCAGATGGCCAGTATGTACATGCCGTGCAGGATGGGGAACTGATCAATGCACAGAAGTATTTCGAGACAATGGAAAATCGCTAAATAATTTGGAAGTGATGAACGCAAAATTTACGATATAAATGGATTCCTGCAACACATGTGCAATGACACGAACAATTTTCTGTTTGTGCTGCGCCGCTTATCTCCGCCTCCTCCCGCGAACTCGCCCACAGCAGAAACAGCTGTTGGCTCAGACACACTCACGGAGGCGGGCTATGCTCGCTCCAACGACGAAAATTGATCTACCGTCATTCGCACATGTGTTGCAGGAATCATATTAATAAGCGGTAGATTTTGCGAATATACGTTATCAGATGATGCAACGTATATTGCTATGTTGCCAGTACAAGTTCTGCTGATCGTAAGCCCAGTATGGGTATTTTGTGCGAATGACGCTGTGAATTGTAACAGAATGAGTGAATGGCGCACGATTTGACTTGAACAATGTCTTGACAGGAGTAGAAAAATAAGATAGAATAAACAAATCAATTGCCCAGTTAGCTCAGTTGGTAGAGCAGAGGACTGAAAATCCTCGTGTCTCTGGTTCGATTCCGGAACTGGGCATTTATTATAAAAAAAGTGTTGACATCAAAGTATAAATGTGATAGTATATCACCTGTCGATGAGTTGACACAACAAAATATTGTACATGCGGGTGTAGTTCAATGGTAGAACACCAGCCTTCCAAGCTGGATACGTGGGTTCGATTCCCATCACCCGCTTTTTTTTATTTTACAGTTCACTCATCATATGTATTCATGTAATGATTATGCTTGCATGAGGAATTACCTGAGTACATAATGATGAAGGGGCGCCTTTTTATGAGCAAAGATAGTAGCGCAGCTACGGGGAAACCCGAATGGGCGCTTTGCGAATGGCGCGGGTGAACTGTATTTTTTATCTCAGTCTGAGTTGAGACTCCCACTTCTGCAAGTGGTGAGTAATAACAAATCTTTCTCAGTGGGAGTTCAATCTCCGACTGAGATAAACGCTCCGCGAGGGCGCACATTGTCTGGGAGACAATGGTTTTGCGCCGACCGAAGCGAAGTGTAGATGTGCAGTGATTCTGAGAAGAATATGTCAGCTTTCGCTGACCAGAATCACGCACCAAGTCTCACGTGCGTTCGACTTGAATGTATGGGGGAATTTAACATGAATGACGGACAGAAACTACCGGTGAATGTATCTTTGGCACAGAGTTTTAAGAAGCTGGCATGTGAACAGCCGGTGGAAAAGATTACAATCAAACAGATTACGGATGGGGCAGGAGTGATCCGGCCGACGTTTTATCACCATTTCAGTGACAAATACGGTTTGCTGGAGTGGATTCTGGTGCAGGATATCCTTCTTCCGATTCAGCCGTTGGTGGAAAATGGTATGATCAATGAGGCGATGCAGATTATTTTCTCCAAGATGCAGAAAGAAAAAAATTTTTACATGTGTGTCGGAAGGATGGAAGGTCAGAATTCCTTCCGGGAGATGGTGGAGATCGGCATCCGTTCTCTTCTTACCGGCATGATTGAGGAGAAGATGAAAGGAAAAGTTCCGAAAAACCAGTGGCTTAACCCGGAGCGGATTGCGGCTTATTATTCCCAGACGATGACGTATATCATGATGACTTGGATTGAGAGCGGTATGGAGATTTCACCGGAAGAGCTGGTGGAGGTATATGGTTTTATGATTACACGTTCTCTGGCAGATGTGCTGGCAGATATTTAAAGGTGGGAGGTATGTGAACGCAGAATAAGCATTCCCCCGCTTCAAGTGCGTAGAGCACTAAGCGGTGGGTAAGGGGGATGCTTATGTCAGTGGGAGTTAAAAGCTCCCACTGACAGGTCGCAAAGCGACTGCGTTCATGAGCAAATAGCGAAAGCGGATTGCGAATGTCCGCTTTACACTCCTTTTGGTAAGTTGTACAGTTTGCTGATAAGCAGGTAATGTAAGTAGTATAAATACAAACAACACATATGCGTATTTTTTCCATATACAAAACAACACATATGTATATAGAACGTATGCATATACAAGAGAATGAGTATAAAAATGATACACTCAAAAAAGATTGGATATTCTATTATCCAATCTTTTTTTCTATTCTATTACAACGAACAGGCACCTGCCTATGAGGTGCTGATACAGTTATAAAATATAGAATAGAAAGAGATGAGAAAAGATGCTGAAATTTGGAAAAGGTGTAGTCAAGTCGCGGATCATCATATTTATTGCAGCAATCCTGCTGTTGATCCCTTCCGTGCTTGGCTATCTGCACACAAGAGTGAATTATGATATTCTTTCCTATCTGCCGGAGAATATCGAGACGATGAAAGGCCAGGATATCCTGGTAGATGAATTTGGAACAGGAGCGTTTTCTACCTTTGTGGTTGACGGCATGTCGAATAAAGAGATCAGTGCCCTGAAGGCAAAAATCGAAGATGTGGATCATGTCAAGACAGTGCTCTGGTATGACAGCGTAGCAGATATCAGTATTCCGACAGATATGCTGCCGGAAAAGATGCAGAAAGTATTTCTCAGCGACGAAGGTACACTGATGTTTATCATGTATGATACGACAATGTCGGCGGATGAGACAATGGAAGCGGTGGAGCAGATTCGTGCCATTTCCAATGAACAGTGTTTCCTGAGTGGTATGTCAGCGGTTGTTACGGATATTCGGGATCTGTCTGACAAGGAAGTTCCGGTGTATGTACTGCTGGCGGTGATCCTGTCGCTGGTGGTATTGTCATTGACCATGGATTCGTTCCTGATTCCGATCTTTTTCCTGCTGAGTATCGGTATGGCAATCATATATAACCTGGGAACAAATGTGTTTATGGGAGAGATATCCTATGTGACCAAGGCGTTGAGTGCGGTGCTGCAGCTCGGTGTGACCATGGATTATTCGATTTTTCTGTGGCACAGTTATGAGAATCAGAAGAAAATATTTGCGGAGGATCATAAAAATGCCATGGCACATGCCATTGCCCAGACCGTTACCTCTGTTGTGGGAAGTTCTGTTACGACGGTGGCCGGATTTATTGCTCTGTGTTTCATGAGTTTCACACTGGGTATGGATCTGGGAATCGTTATGGCAAAAGGTGTTGTATTCGGTGTGATCGGATGTGTTACAATCCTGCCGTCCATGATTCTGATTTTTGATAAACCGCTGGAAAAAACGAGACACAAAGCAATTCTTCCGGATATTGGAAAATTGTCCGGTTTTGTGACAAAACGTTTCCCTGTTTTTCTGCTGATCTTTGCAGTGCTTCTGCTTCCGGCTGTTTACGGACAGAAAAATGCGGAAGTTTATTATGATCTGGCCGGTACACTGCCGGAGGATCTGCAAAGCTTCATGGCAAACCAGAAACTGGATGAAGAATTTGATATGAATTCCACTCACATTTTGCTGGCAGACAGTCATATGAAAGCAAAAGATGCGCAGGCAATGCTGGATCGTATTGATAAGGTAGATGGTGTCAAAACGGCTATCGGTATTGACAGCATCGTAGGCCCTTCGGTACCGAAAGATATGATTCCACAGTCCGTCCGGGAAATCATCGAGGATGATAAATATCAGATGATTCTGATCAGCTCAGAGTATAAGACCGCTTCGGATGAAGTAAATACTCAGATTGATGAGATCAATAAAATTGTGGCAGATTATGATGAAAACGGTATGCTGATTGGTGAAGCGCCGTGTACGAAGGATCTGATTACTATTACAGATACAGACTTTAAAGTAGTCAGTGCGATTTCAATCGTGGCTATTTTTGTGATCATTGCAATGGTGTTTCGTTCGCTGGTGCTGCCAATCATTCTGGTGGCAGTTATCGAGTTTGCAATTTTTGTAAATATGTCAATTCCATTTTACACGCACACATCAATTCCGTTTATTGCATCCATTGTAATCGGAACCATTCAGCTGGGTGCGACTGTTGATTATGCAATCCTGATGACAAACAATTACAAGAGTGCACGGGCAGCTGGGATGGAGAAAAAGGATGCGGTGCAGCATGCAGTGGCATCTTCCGCCCAGTCTATTGTAGTCAGTGCGTTGAGCTTTTTCGCATCTACATTTGGTGTTGGTATGTATTCCAACATCGACATGATCAGTTCGCTGTGTATTCTGATGGCTCGGGGAGCCCTGATCAGTATGGTAGTCGTTATTTTTGTACTGCCGGCGATGTATATGGTATTTGACAAGGTAATATGTGCAACAAGCGCAGGTTTTGGAGTAAAGAAAAAGGAGAAAAAAGCAAATGAAATTTTCAAGAGTAAAACAGTTTCTTAAATCAAAAAAAGTAATTCGTACCGGTGCCTGTGTACTGGCAGCAGTGATCGTGACCGGTGGTGTGGGTGCGTATCATGTCTATGGACAAAAAGCAAAAACGGCTCAGGAAACCACACAGGAGCGTGGTGCTGACACAGAAGACCGTTTTGCAGATGCGGAGGATGTTCTGACCCAGGTGCTCAAAACTCAGACAAAAACAGATAATGACGCGGCAGCAGAAAAGGAAGAAACCGTTTATGTGGTGGCTGATCCGGACGGAACACCCAATGAGGTTATTGTAAGTAACTGGCTGAAAAATTATCTCGGTGCAGATACCATCGAGGATGTCAGTGATCTGACAGATATTGAAAATGTAAAAGGTGATGAAAAATTTACGCAGAATGCAGACGGAACACTGACCTGGCAGGCAGATGGCAATGATATTTACTATCAGGGAAAAACAGACCGTAATCTCCCAATCGAAATGAAAATGACATATTATCTGGACGGTGAGGAGATTACACCGGAGGAACTGGCTGGCAAGAGTGGAAAAGTGACGATCCGTGCGGATTACACAAATAAGGAAAAAGCAGAGAATGGTGTCTATGTACCGTTTGCGGCAGTAACCGGGATGATGCTGAATAAAAACTTCACAAATGTGGAAGTGACAAACGGAAAAGTAGTCAGTGACGGAAATAATCAGGTGGTTGTGGGATTTGCATTTCCTGGTTTGTCCGAGAGCCTGGATCTTGACAGCAAGAATCTGGAGGATGTGAATATTCCGGATTATATGGAAGTGACTGCAGATGTCAAAGATTTTTCACTGGATATGACGATGACGTTCGTGATGAGTGATATTTTACAGGAACTGGATGTGGATCAGGATATCGATCTGTCCGGTATTGAAGATGCGATCGATTCTCTCAGTGATGCATCTGCACAGCTGGTGTCCGGAAGCAGGGAACTGGCAGACGGAACAGGTACCTTGCTGGACGGTATCAATGCTTATACTTCCGGTGTTTCCACATTGAAGAGTGGAATCAACGCCTATACAGATGGTGTGGCACAGGTGAAAAACGGTGTGGACAGTTATACAGCCGGTGTGGCTCAGGTGGCAGGCGGTACGAAGCAGCTGGCAGATAAATCGGGAGATCTTAAAGATGGTATTACACAGCTGGTGAGCGGTGCGATGCAGGTGCAGACTTATTTCGAAGGTGATAATGGCATTGTCAGTGGTGCAGAAAAGATTTCTGCCGGAATCGATCAGCTGGATGCTGCTTTGCATGCAGGAGTGACAGAGGAAGAAGCAGCTCAGGCAGAGGAAACTGTAAATCAGATGTTTGCAAAAGACGGCGAGACCTATCAGGAAATCGCAAAAAAGGCAGCCGGTCAGTATAAAACAGCTTTAACAGGAAGTGATGAACTTCAGTCCAAAGTTGAGAATGGTGTTAGCCAGGCAATGTACGGTGCATACAAAACTGCATATCAGCAGCTGAATGCAGAAGCATATGCACAGGCAGGAAAGAGCGATGCACTGGAAGCGGATGCAAAGGCATATGCAGATAAGATGACAGCAGCGTCAGCATCTTCTGTGTCAAATGTCTCAAGCCAGCTTATCAGTGGAATTGCTGACGGTACATCCACCCAGATTGGCGGAATGGCCGCAGAAGCTGCAAAACAGGGTGCTGTGGCAGGTGCAAAGAGTGGAATCGCTTCTGCAAAATCGGCTATCGCTTCTCAGATTGAAAACGGTGGTCTGGTATCAGGCGCTCAGACATTAAGCGCAGGTGTCCGGAAATTATATGGTGAAGGGATCCAACCGCTGGCAGTCGGTATGCAGAGTCTGAACAACAGTGTTCCGGAACTGATGAAAGGAATCCAGACATTAAATGCCGGAGTTGAAACACTGGACAGCAACAGCGCAACCTTGAAAGCAGGAGTCAATACCTTAAACAGCAAAGGCGGTGAACTCAAAGCAGGAGTTACGGCATTGGATAATAACAGTGGAAATTTAAGCTCGGGAGCCGCAAAACTGAAAGATGGTGCACAGACACTCAGTGACGGCATGATTCAGTTCGATGAGGAAGGTATTCAGAAACTGAGTGATGCATATCACGGAGATGTGGAAGCATTGTTAGACCGCGTGGATCTGGTACTGGATGCAGGACAGTCTTATCATACCTTCTCCGGTTTAAAAGATGATATGAGCGGAAGTGTGAAATTTATTATTCGTACGGAAGCGATTGAAAAATAAATTCTTGTTTGTCTGTGTAAAGGGCAAATTCGGAAGCAGAAATCCAGACAGACACGGATGATTTTCTACCTCCGCTGCGCCGCTTATTTCCGCCTCCTCCCGCGAACTCGCACGCAAAAACAGCGTGCTCAGACACACTCACGGAGGCGGGCTATGCTCGCTACGGTGACGAAAATCAACCTACCGTCTTGTCTTGGATTTTGCTTCCGGATTTGCCCCATTTACTTGACGGCACCGTATGCCACGCATGCACATAAGCTGATGACATAATATTCGTTATGTCGCATGCACAAATCTATATAGAGCAAAGAATGACACGGAAGCTAAAGTCAACAGAGACTATGCTATCAGCTTATATGCATGTGTGGCACGCAGTGCGTCGTGTGAATGGCTGATTATTTCACTGTGTAAATACAGAAAACGAAGCATCCTGTCAGGGAAAGCGATTAAGCAAACGACCGAGTTTCACGAGTTTTTGCGCGAGTGGGAACGACCTCTTTTTCAGGCGTGGGAACGAGCGCGATGAAAACGACGTGAAACGAGGGTAGTGAGCGTTTAGCGTCCTGACAGGATGCTTCGTTTTCGTATTAAAAATTAAATTTCAGCCAACAACAAGACAAACAAGAATTGATTCAGTTACAAAAATGTGCCGCATAAAATTCGTTCAAATGATCACATACCTGCGTCAGACCATCCTCGGTAAATGGATAGCTGGCGCAGTTTTTTTGTTCATCCGGTGTGGTATCAAAATTATAAGGTCCCGGCCATACAGTCACCCGAAGCACAGTGTCCCCTTCTTCCGGTTCATGTTTTTCAATGCGGTAGTGCATGCCTTTGTAGCTGCCGTGAAACCGCTCTTTTTTATAGAAGTTAATGTTAAAAATATCTGTTCTTTCAATCATGAGAATCGTCCTTTCAAAATTCTTGAATAGTTACAAATTATTTTAACTTTTGCAGGGAAAATGTGCAAGCATAGTTCAAGTCGAATGCACGTGAGATCTGGTGCGTGATTCTGGTCGGCGTAAACTGACATATTCATCTCAGACTGAGAGGAATGCAGATTTTTTTGTATTCCTTTTCGCTTCACTTTTTTTGGGGTTTGTGGTATCGTATGAAATACTTATGAAAAGTTCAAGTCAGATTTATTTGACTCAGACTGAGATGAATAAGATACATGATCGGTGAATGCGGATCATAAAGAGAGAAAAGAGATGAAAGATTTTAGATGAAGATTTTATTGACCGCGATTAATGCAAAATATATCCATTCAAATTTGGCCGTTTATTCTTTGCAGGCGTATGCAGAAGCACAGGGACATAAGATAGAACGGGCGGAATATACCATTAATAATCAGCTGGATGATATTCTGGAAAAAATCTATTGCCAGAAACCGGATGTGTTGATTTTTTCCTGCTATATCTGGAACATTGAATATGTAAGGGAACTGGCGGCAGAATTTCACAAGCTGCGGCCGGAGGTGCCAATCTGGGTTGGTGGTCCTGAGGTTTCGTTTGAGACGGAACGTTTTCTGAAGGAAAATCCTGCGATTACCGGAATTATGATGGGGGAAGGGGAACGGACACTGACTGAACTGTGTACCAGTTTTGAACAGGAAAGCTCATTGGAAAAAATCGACGGTATTTCCTATCGGCGAGGGGACGGAACGGTGGCGGTCCAACCACTGCGCAGCCTGCTTCCCATGGACGAACTTCCATTTTGTTATGCGAATCTGCAGGATTTTGAACACAGGATCATTTATTACGAATCCAGCCGTGGCTGCCCGTTTTCCTGCAGTTACTGCCTGTCTTCGGTAGACAAGAAGCTGCGGTTTCGTAGTCTTCCGCTTGTATACAGGGAACTGCAGTTTTTTATTGATGCAAAAGTGCCACAGGTGAAATTTGTGGACCGTACCTTTAACTGCCGGCATGAGCATGCTATGGGAATCTGGAATTATATCAAGGAACATGACAACGGTATTACGAATTTTCATTTTGAAATATCCGCAGATCTGCTCCGCGAGGATGAACTGGAACTGATTTCTGATATGCGGCCGGGGCTGATTCAGCTTGAGATTGGTGTACAGTCTACGAACGGAGCTACAATCCGTGAGATTCACCGTACTATGCGGTTAGAGGACGTGTATCGGGCTGTGAACCGGGTGAAAGCAGGGAAAAATATACATCAGCACCTGGATCTGATCGCAGGACTTCCGTTTGAAGATTATGAGAGATTTCAGCAGTCTTTTGATGACATTTATGCGTTGCATCCGCAGCAGCTGCAGCTGGGATTTCTGAAAGTGCTGAAAGGTTCCTATATGTATGAGCATGCATCCGAATATGGACTGATCTACCGGACGAAACCGCCGTATGAAGTGCTGGCCAGCAAATGGGTTTCCTATGATGAGATGCTGGAAATCCGCCTGGTGGAAGAAATGTTGGAACTTCATTATAATAGTGGCCAGTTTCTGACATATCTGGCTGTTCTGGAGCAACGGTATGCAAGTGCTTTTCAAATGTTTCTTGATATGGGACATTTTTATAGAAGTCATGGGTATCTGGATTGTAGCCATAACCGTGTGCGCAGGACCGAAATAGTACTGGAATTTGCAGAGAGTGTGGATGCCGGACATCGGGCGGCTTATGAAGAGGCTTTGATTTTTGACCTGTATAAAATTGAAAAATCCAAGAGCCGGCCGATATGGGCACGGGACCTGGCATTAGAGAAAAAGAAAACATCCGCTTATCTGCGGGCACATGGACTGGAAAAAAAATACTGTCATCTGGAGAAATTTAACTGGCTGGATGCACGGGGAACTCTGAGGCAGAAGGAACAGCCGATGTGGTTACTGTTTGACTATGAAGTACGTGATCCGTTAACAAATGAAGCAGCATTTACCGAAATCAGCGAAGCAGAAATGGAGGGAGATACCACATGGAACCGACCAGAGAACTGATTGCGGTGGATCTGGAGATGACCGGACTGCAGGTTAAAACAGACCGGATCCTGGAGATTGGTGCGGTGCGTCTGGTGGACGGACAGTTGCGGGACACGTTTCAGACATTTGTGAATCCGCATCGCAGGATTGATGCACGGATTACGGAACTGACAGGAATCCGGCCGGAGATGGTGGAGGATGCTCCGGAGGCAGAGGAGGCTTTGCGAAAATTTCTGGAGTTTGCGGGAGAGGCGCCATTTCTTGGACATAACGTGATCTTTGATTACAGTTTTTTGAAACAATGTGCAGTCAATCATAAGATATCGTTGGAGCGGAGTGCCCTGGATACGTTGAAGATTGCCAGAAAAGTACTGAAGGAGCCGGAGAAAAAATCGCTGGAGGCACTGTGCGGATATTTTCAGATTGACCGGGAACATGCGCACCGGGCGGTGGACGATGCAAAAGCAACGGCAGAACTGTTTTTAATGCTGCAACAGAAGTATCAGCAGCAGGAGCCGGGACTGTTTGTACCAAAGCCGTTGCATTACAAGGTGAAAAAGCAGGGACCACTGACTCCGGCACAAAAAAGAGACTTGAATCATTTGATGATTTATCATAGAATAGAATTTAATATTGAAATCGACAGCCTGACAAAAAGTGAGGCTTCGCGTATGATTGACAAGATTTATGCGCAGTATGGAAGGATTCCGGAACAGGAGGGTTCGGACAATGTATAAAAGATCAAAGAAAAAAAGACTGTTAGCGTCAATTGTAGTATTGATCGTGCTGGTGGCAATGGTAGTAACCGGCATTTTATCTGCATTTCTGATATGATTTGGAAAGGTGAACAGAACATGAAAAAATGGATCAGAGTATTACCGGTTCTCGGGGCAGCCGTGTTGCTGACAGTGGGATTCGGTCATCAGACGGCACAGGCAAAAAAAGGAGAACATCCGGTGATCGCGGACCGGATCTTTATCGGGGATGTTGCAGTAGGCGGTATGACAAAGGAAGAAGCTGTGGATGCGGTACAGGATTATGTACAGGATCTGGGGGATAAAACTATTACACTTACCATCAATGATGTTTCTGTGGAGGCAACAGCAGAGGAACTGGGACTTACCTGGGAAGATCAGGAGAGTGTGAAAGAGGCTGTGGCTTACGGAAAAAGCGGCAACCTGATCGCACGTTATAAAGCGGGCAAAGATCTGGAACATGAGGATAAAGTATTCAAACTTCCGCTGATGGTGGATGCAGAAAAGACAACCGCATATCTGGAGGATCATACATCAGAACTGAACCGGGAAGCCGTTGATTTCGGTCTGACCCGTGAAAATGGAGCATTCAAGATCATCGAAGGGCAGGATGGAATCGTTGTGGATGTGAAAAAATCCGTGGATGCCATTGATGATAGCCTGAAAGAAGGCTGGAAGGATGACAATACCGTGGAACTGGCGGCAGAGGTGACAAAACCGCAGGGTTCGGAGGAGGAACTGTCAAAAGTAAAAGATGTACTGGGAACTTTCAGCACGAATTATGCATCTTCTGCAGCCGGAAGAAAGGCAAATATTGCCAACGGAAGTAAGAAGATCAATGGCAGTGTGATTTATCCGGGAGAAGAATTTTCCGTATATCAGACTGTGGCACCGTTTAATGCGGATAATGGCTATAAGCTGGCAGGCGCCTATGAAAACGGTACCACTGTGGATGCATATGGTGGTGGAATCTGTCAGGTATCTACTACCCTGTATAATGCAGTCATCCGTGCAGAATTGGAAGTGACGGAGCGTTCCGGTCATTCCATGATCGTCGGTTATGTCGATCCTTCCGCAGATGCGGCGATTGCCGGAGAGTATAAAGATTTTAAGTTTAAAAATAATACTGAAGCACCGATTTATATAGAAGGATCTGCCAGCGGATCAAATGTATCTTTTACCATTTACGGACAGGAGACCCGAGCTGCAAACCGGAAAGTTTCTTTTGTCAGTGAGACATTAAGTACTACCGATCCGGGTGTGAAATTCGAGGCTTCTTCAGATGCAGTAGGAACAATCACGCAGACACAGAGTGCGCATGTGGGAAAATCGGCCCGTTTGTGGAAGGTGGTCACTGTGGACGGTGTGGAGCAGAGCCGGGAAATATTTAATAAGACGACATACAAAGCCTCACCGAAGATCTATGCCGTAGGTACGTCATCTGCCAATCCGGAAGCTGTTTCGGCAATGAAAGCAGCGATTGCAAGCCAGAATGAGGCAACGATCCGGGCAGCAGCGGCACAGTGGAAAAATGCAGTGCAGCAGCCGGCAGCAGATACAACAACAGATATGACACAGCAGCCGGCAGATTCTGCACAGCAGGGACAGACACAGGATCAGACACAGCAGACAACTGTTCCGGCACAGACAGCACAGTAGGTCTGACAGAATATTCGGAAATAATAAGGGAACATAAATTATGAAACAGGGAAAAATAGCAGAGAGCGTATTGAAACGTTCCATTTTCAAACAATTGCATCTGAAACGTCCGGATGTACTGCTGGCAGCGGGTATCGGAGAGGATTGTGCAGCTTTTGCGGTGGCAGAGGATGAAGTAGCAGTGATCTCTGCCGACCCGGTAATCTGGGAAGATTCTTTGGATGGACGGTGTGCCGTGCATGCGAATCTGAATGATCTGGCTGCCGGAGGTGCGGAACCTGTGGGACTGATGCTGACAGCACTGCTTCCGCCTGAGATTGAGGAAGCGCAGATGCGTCAGATGGTTCAGATGATTGCACAGGAATGTGAACCATTGCAGGTACAGATCCTGGGCGGACATACAGAAGTGACCGATGCAGTGAAGCGCCCGGTTGTTTCTATTGCGGCGGTAGGAAAAGCAAAGAAGGGAATGCTTTCCACTACCACAGGTGCAAAGCCGGGGGACGACATTGTTGTGACGAAATGGATCGCACTAGAGGCGACGGCAAAACTTGCCCGCAGCCGCAGAGAGGCATTACTCTCCAGATATCCACGGCATCTTCTGGATGATGCAGAACGGTTTCAACAGTATTTTTCAGTGATTCCGGAGGCTGCTACCGCCGTGAAGTCTGGCGTGAGAGCCATGCATGATGTGACCACAGGAGGCATTTTCGGTGCATTGTGGGAACTGGCAGAAGCTTCTGGCGTCGGACTGGAAATCGAATTAAAGAAGATACCGATTCGGCAGGAAACCGTAGAAATCTGTGAGTTTTTTGATCTGAATCCATATCAGCTGGGGTCCACCGGAAGCCTGTTGCTGGCTGCGCCGGATGGCAATCGTCTGGTATTGGATCTGAAGCAGCAGGGGATTCCGGCTGTTGTGATCGGAAAAGCCACAGCGGACAATGACCGGGTTGTGATCAACGAGGACGAACGCAGATTTTTAGAACCGCTGCGGGCGGGGGTTCAGGTATACGGTATGGAGTTCAAGATATAGAACCGTCGAATGCTGGTATTCTTCAGAACCAGTGGTTATAAAATGTTGAGAAATGTGAAGGAGAACTGACAATGCGTGAAAAAATTTTAACATTTATAGAAAAAAACAGTCGTATTGATATCAAAGAACTGGCAATTATTCTCGGCGAGGATGAGCTTAGTGTGGCAAATGAGCTGGCTGCGATGGAAGCAGATCATGTCATTTGCGGCTATCATACGCTGATCAATTGGGATAAGACTGATATTGAAAAAGTAACTGCTCTGATCGAGGTAAGTGTTACCCCACAGAGAGGACAGGGATTTGACAAGATTGCAGAGCGTATTTACAACTATCCGGAGGTAAATGCAGTTTACCTGATTTCCGGAAGCTACGACCTGCTGGTAACTATTGAAGGACGTACTCTGCGTGAAGCAGCACAGTTCGTGTCAGACAAACTTTCACCGCTGGAGTCCGTGCTTAGTACAAAGACAAACTTTATTTTGAAAAAGTACAAAGACCACGGAACCATTATGGCAGAAAAAGAAAAAGATGAAAGGATGCTGATGACACCATGAGAAACCCATTATCAAAAGTAATTACAGAAATTGAACCATCCGGTATCCGTAAGTTTTTTGACATTGTAAGTGAAATGAAGGATGCAATTTCTCTTGGTGTTGGTGAGCCGGATTTTGACACACCATGGCATATTCGTGATGAGGGTATCTATTCGTTGGAAAAAGGTAGAACTTTCTATACATCAAATGCAGGTTTAAAAGAATTAAAAATTGAGATTTCCAATTTCCTGAACCGGAAATACGGTCTGGATTATGATTATAACCATGAGATCATGGTTACTGTCGGCGGAAGCGAGGCCATCGATATTGCAATGCGTGCCATGCTGGATCCGGGGGATGAAGTACTGATTCCACAGCCAAGCTATGTATCGTATCTGCCATGTGCAAGACTGGCAGGCGGTGTTCCGGTGGTCATTGAACTGAAAGCAGAAAATCAGTTCCGACTGACCAGAGATGAACTGGAAGCAGCGATCACACCGAAGACAAAGATTCTTGTACTTCCATTTCCGAATAATCCGACAGGTGCGGTTATGGAGCGCAGTGATCTGGAAGAATTGGTGGATGTCATTGTTGCAAACGATCTGTATGTTATTACGGATGAAATCTACTCTGAACTGACTTATACAGAGGAAGGTCATGTGTCCATTGCTGCAATGCCCGGAATGAGGGATCGTACCATTTATATCAATGGTCTGTCCAAATCCCATGCGATGACAGGATGGCGTATCGGATATGCTTGCGGACCGCAGGTAATCTTAAAGCAGATGCTGAAGATCCATCAGTTTGCTATTATGTGTGCACCGACAACCAGCCAGTATGCAGGTGTTTCCGCACTGAAAAACGGGGATGAGGATGTGGCACATATGCGTGACGAATACAACGGCCGCCGTCGTTATCTTGTGCATCGTTTTAAAGAGATGGGACTTGAGTGTTTTGAGCCGTTTGGTGCATTTTATGCATTTCCGTGTATTAAGGAATTTGGTATGACTTCTGATGAGTTTGCCACCAGATTTTTGCAGGAAGAAAAAGTTGCAGTCGTTCCCGGAACCGCTTTCGGCGCATGCGGCGAAGGATTTCTGCGAATTTCCTATGCATATTCACTGGAAGCGTTGAAAGAAGCATTAGACCGCATGGAGCGTTTTGTACAGAAGCTTCGTGCAGAGAAAAAGGAAGCATAGATTATGGCAAAGTTAAATATCGTGCTGTATGAGCCGGAGATTCCGGCAAATACCGGAAATATCGGGCGTACCTGTGTGGCAACAGGTACCCGCCTGCATCTGATCGAACCTCTGGGATTTCGTTTGAATGAGAAGCAGATCAAGCGTGCGGGAATGGATTACTGGAAAGATCTGGATGTGACCACTTATGTGAATTATCAGGAATTTCTGGAGAAAAATCCGGGTGCAAAGATTTATATGGCAACCACAAAAGGACAGAATGTGTATACAGAAGTGTCCTATGAGGAAGACTGTTACATTATGTTTGGAAAAGAGAGCGCCGGAATTCCGGAAGAGATTCTGGCACATAACAAAGACAGATGCGTGCGGATTCCGATGTTGAGTGAAATCCGCTCCCTGAATCTGTCTAATTCGGTAGCCGTTGTGCTGTACGAAGCACTGCGCCAGAATGATTTTTCTCAGATGCAGCTGATGGGACATCTGACAAAGTTTGACGATTATATAGAATAATGTGCTTAAGCTATTTTGTGTGAAAATGTAATGATTCACAGAAAATGAGAAGATAAGCGTGAAAGAGGATTCTTACACATGGCATTTATTAAGGCAGAAAAGTTAAAACATAAATTTGTACGCCGGGATGAACAGGGAGAAATAGAAGATGTGACGCTGGCGCTGGATGATGTGAATATTGAAGTAGAAGAAGGGCAGTTTATTGCCGTTCTGGGGCATAACGGTTCCGGTAAATCTACTTTTGCAAAACATCTGAATGCATTGCTGACACCGAGCGAAGGTACTGTCTGGGTAGATGGAAAAGATACGTCAAAAGAGGAGAACATTCTGGATATCCGCAAGGAAGCCGGTATGATCTTTCAAAATCCGGATAATCAGATCGTGGCCGGAGTCGTGGAAGAAGATGTGGCCTTTGGTCCGGAAAATATCGGTGTTCCGACGGAGGAAATCTGGGAGCGTGTCGGAAAGAGCCTGGAGGCAGTCGGCATGACAGCATATCGCTATCATTCCCCAAACCGTCTGTCCGGCGGACAGAAGCAGCGTGTGGCGATTGCCGGTGTCGTGGCGATGGAGCCGAAGTGCATTATTATGGATGAGCCTACCGCCATGCTGGATCCAAATGGACGGAAAGAAGTATTAAACACGGTGCATCGTCTGAACCGGCAAAAAGGTGTGACAGTCATTCTGATCACGCACTATATGGAAGAAGTCATTGATGCGGATTATGTGTTTGTCATGGATGATGGACATGTAGTGATGCAGGGCATGCCCCGTGATATATTTTCACAGGTGGATACATTGTTGGAATACGGACTGGATGTTCCACAGATTACCCGATTGGCCTGGGAACTGAAGCAGGAAGGTCTGCCGCTTCCGGATGGAATCTTGAGCAGACAGGAACTGGTGGAGGCAATATGTCAATTAAAATCGAAAACCTGAGTTATACTTATGCACAAGGCAGTGCATATGAAATACATGCGTTAAAAAATCTGAGCCTTGAGATTCACGACGGTGAATTTATTGGCATTATTGGTCATACCGGTTCAGGAAAATCTACACTGATCCAGCTGCTGGACGGCCTGATCAAAGCAGATGAAGGACATATTTATTATGACGGGGAAGATATTTATGCACCAGGCTATTCTCTGCGATCCCTGCGGGGACGTGTCGGTCTGGTGTTCCAATATCCGGAGTATCAGCTTTTTGAGACGACCGTGTTGAAGGATGCGGCATACGGCCCGCAGAATCAGGGATTTTCTGAGGAAGAGGCATTGGAAAAAGCCAGAGAGGCTCTGGTGCGGGTAAAACTTTCTGAGAAATACTGGGAAATGTCTCCCTTTGAATTGTCCGGCGGACAGAAACGGCGTGCCGCCATTGCCGGAGTCATTGCCATGAATCCGAAGGTATTGATCCTGGATGAACCAACGGCCGGTCTGGATCCGAAGGGGCGGGATGAACTGTTTGACCTGATCCGGGAATTACATGAAAAGATGGACATGACGGTGCTTCTGGTATCACACAGTATGGAAGATATGGCAAATTATGTACAGCGGATCGTAGTTTTAAATCATGGAACATTGATGTTGGACGGAACACCTTCAGAAGTATTTTCCCATGTGCAAGAGCTGGAACAGGTGTCATTGGCGGCCCCGCAGGTGACTTATCTGATGAAAGATCTGGAAAAAGCCGGATTTCCTGTGGATACGACAGTGACAACGATCGAGGAAGCAAAGAAAGAGATTATAAAGTTATGTTAAAGGATATTACACTTGGACAATATTATCCGACGGAATCAGTCATTCACCGGCTGGATCCCCGGGTGAAACTGGTGGCGACACTGATGTACATTGTGTCTCTGTTTCTGTTTCATGATTTTGTGGGATTTATCGTGGTGACATTGTTTTTGATAGCCATTATTCGGATGTCACATGTACCGTTTTCCTTTATGTTGAAAGGTGTGCGGGCAATCTGGCTCCTGGTGGTCATCACTGCGGTGTGTAACCTGTTTTTCACACAGGGAGCGCAGACTTATTTCGCCTGGAAATTTATTCATATTACAGATACCGGTGTCAGCAATGCGGTCTATTTTACGATCCGTCTGGTGTATCTGGTTGTGGGAACCTCGGTAATGACGCTGACTACCACACCGAATAAGCTGACAGACGGCTTGGAAGAAGGACTGAAACCACTTTCTAAGATCGGTGTTCCGGTGCATGAGATTGCCATGATGATGTCCATTGCCATGCGTTTTATCCCAATCCTGGCAGAGGAAGCGGACAAGATCAAAAAAGCGCAGATGGCAAGAGGAGCGAACTTTGAAGAGGGTAATATCATTCAAAAAGCAAAAGCGATGGTACCGATCCTGGTACCGTTGTTTGTGTCAGCGTTCCGTAGAGCAAATGATCTGGCGACAGCGATGGAAGCACGCTGCTATCATGGTGGTGAAGGACGGACAAAGATGAAACCGTTGCATTATATTTCTGTGGATTACAAAGCGTATGTGGTGATGGTACTGTATCTGGCAGTGGTTATTGTGATTAGAATTTCTATATAATAACATAAGAGACGGATAAAGATGAGTGTGAAACGAGTGAAACTTGTGGTGGCCTATGATGGCACCAATTATTGTGGGTGGCAGGTGCAGCCAAACGGAATTACGATAGAGGGTGTTCTGAACAGGGAATTAAGTAAATTATTGAAGGAAGATATTGTGGTGATCGGTGCGAGCCGTACAGATTCCGGCGTACATTCTTATGGAAATGTGGCAGTTTTTGATACGAATGCCCGTATGCCGGCAGAAAAGATTTCCTATGCGTTAAATCAGCGGCTGCCGGAGGATATTGTAGTGCAGAATTCCTGCGAGGTACCACCGGACTGGCATCCGCGTCATTGTAACAGCCGTAAAACATATGAGTATCGCATTTTGAATCGCGAATTCCCGATGCCTCAGCGACGGCTGGATACATGGTTTGTTTATCGAAAACTGAATATTCCGGCGATGTGTGAGGCAGCAAGACGGTTCGAGGGAACACATGATTTTAAAAGTTTCTGTTCGGTAAATACGGCAGTAGAGGACACCACACGCACGATTTATTCCTGCGAATTAGAACAGCAGGGTGATCTGCTGACCATCCGTGTCACCGGAAGCGGATTCCTTTATAATATGGTGAGGATCATTGCAGGAACGCTTTTTGATGTGGGAATCGGTAAAATTGCACCGGAGGATATTCCAGCGATATTAGAGAAAAAAGATCGGAAAGCGGCAGGGCCGACTGCACCGGCTCACGGTCTCACTATGATTGGAGTGGAATATGAGATTCTGCCGGAGAACCTGATGAGGCCAGGTGGGAAATTAACTGAGAAATAGAGGAATAAGTTCCAAATTATATAAAAACTGCTGAAGAGAACGCAAGTAATCCCAAGCAGTTTTTTTCTGTTTAAGATACAATAGAAATTATAGTAACTAAATTGATAAAACTGTCATGCAAAAAAAGTTGTAATGATTGTATGAAAACGAAGAATACCACAACATTTGCGGACAGGTCTTGAACAGAAAGGGAGAGCATATGAGAAACAAGAAAAGAATCCTGGCACTTTTACTGGCAGGCGTTCTTGCATTTGGGGGATTACCGATTACTGCAAGTGCGGCAAACAATGTAAGAGACGGAGCGAGACCGGCAAATGGCACAACCGTGTCTCAGCCGTTTCCGGAAAAATTATTTCTGGGAGAGCACAATTCCACAAACGGTTATACCAGATTCCGTATTCCGGCGTTGACCACCGCAGCGGATGGCACACTGGTGGCGGCGACAGATATCCGCTGGGATAAATGCGGCGATGGCGGCGGAATTGATACGGTTGTTTCCAGATCTACAGATGATGGAGAAAACTGGTCCTACACCGTGGCAAATTATCTGGGAGATAATGGAAACAAGTTCAACTATTATTCCAGCGCATTTATCGATGCGGCTCTGGTTACCAAAGGAGATGCCATCTATATGGCCTGTGATCTGTATCCGGCAGCCATCGGGCTGAACAGTGCGGCTTATGCGCCAAAGACCGGAAGCACCGGATATGATGCGAATGGAAATTTGCTTTTGGCAGCAGTTACAGAAGACGTGAATGGAGTATCAAACTCTGCTCTGCGTTCCGTGGCAAGTTTCAGCTATCATCTGGAGAAAAAATCAGATGCAACAGCAGATTCTTATTATGAGATCAAAGACAATGAGGGTAACACAGTTGCAGGATATGTGATCGATGATCATTTCAATATTAAGAGCATAGAGGGAGAAAATGCAGTAGATACAAACCTGTTCTGCGGCGATTCTCCATATTTCCCATATCCGACGGATTTTATTTATATCGTAAAATCAACAGATAACGGAGCCACATGGTCTGCACCACAGCTCGCAAATGTAAAGAAGGAAAGTGAGCAGACACTTCTGGTTGGACCGGGACGTGGTATTGTGACATCCACCGGAAGAATCATGTTTACCTGTTATGAGTTTACCGGCGGAGACAAGAACAGTTCAATAATTTATTCGGATGACAATGGTGCGACCTGGCATCGTGGAGCGTCTATGTCTGCGATCAGTTCTGAGGCAGTTATGACAGAGGCAGACGGAAGAGTCTATATGTTTGTCCGCAGACAGAATGTTTACTATGTATCAGAGGATAACGGAACGACATGGTCTGGGCCGAAATCCATGGGCATCAGTTACAATAATAACTGCCAGCTGACAGCCATCACTTATTCCAAGAAAGTCAATGGAAAGACAGCAATCCTGTTTGCTGGACCATCCGATACAAGTGCGCGCAATTCCGGCAGGATCTGGCTGGGCTTGGTGCAGGAGAATGGCAGTATCCAGTGGCAGTCCGATCCGTATGTAGTGACCAACGGTTCTCATTATGCATACTCCTGCATTACAGAACTGAAAAATGGTGACCTGGGACTTCTGTATGAGTATGATGATAACAAACTGCAGTTTGAAAAACTTGCATTTGAGGATGTGGCACCGAATGTGTCAACCGACAGAGTATGGGTTACCGATGAGAATGACAAAGTCGTGAAATCTGCGGTAATGAAACCGGATCAAACAGTATCTTATAAGGTAAATACATCAAAAGAAGATGCTAATGTACAGGTTTCATCATCCAACAGAGCGGTTGTGGGCGCAACTTATAAGAATGGAAAACTGACACTGAAAGCAAGATCTAATGTCACAGGTTTAAAACAGGTAAAAGTAACTGTCACATCAGAAGATGAATCTGTGGTTATGAATATCACTGTAACAGATGCTGAAAATTACAAAGTCATTGATCTTGAAAAAGGCGAGACAAAAACAGTTGATATCAAAGGTGTAAATTATGCAGATACAGATCTTTCTTCCGTAGATAGTAAAGTTGCAAATGTGACCATCGATGGAACAGATATAAAAGAGACCATTGAAAAAACAAGTGCACAGCTTGGCACAGCCATTGCAGTTTTCAACGGGCAGAGAGTAAATCTGAATAAATGCCTGTATACACTGGAGGCAGGAAGCGGCACAGATACTTATAAAGTAAAAGCAATGGGTGCAGACGGTACGGCAATTTATCTGGGGCCGAAAGCTTCCAGCAAATCCGGACTTCCAAATGTAACAGCAAGTCAGCCGCTGATCACATTTACAAAAAACGCTTCTGATGATACATTCAGCCTGATGGATAATTCCACAGGAGGGGCAGGAAAATATCTGTATTTCCACCATACAAATGCATCCAAGCTTCATTTTGACAGACAGAATACAGCAGATGCAAACTGCTACTTTGAAATCTATATGCCGTCTGATTCAGCGTCTGATTATGAGCTGATCAACGGTTATAAAAAAGTAAAAAGTACTGCAGAACTGAAAGCGGGCGGAAACTATCTGATCGTTACAAAAGCAGATACGAATGGCAGCCGGTATGTGCTGGTTCCTTCCACCGGAACGGAAAAATATGATCATGTGGCAAAATTAGTCACAGAAACAGTTTCATCCAGTGAACAGGCAGTTTTAGCTGCATCCGATGTGGCAACATTTACTACAGAGAATAAGAAAGCAATTTCCGATAATCTGTATACATTTAAAAAAGTAGATGAAAACCGCTATGTTATTTCCGGACATACAACCGATGGAAGCACCACATTCTTAAATATCGGAACACCAAGAATTCCGAACCGGAATGTGGGTGAAACCATTGAACTGCAGTCAGGAAGTAATCAGACCATTGGATTTTATGGCACTACAAGCCAGCGTTATCTGTACTTCTGGCACGATGCATCCAGATTATACTATGACAGAAACTCCACACTGGCTGCACTGACCTGTGAATTTGAACTGTATAAACCGTCTGCAAATGCCCCGGCAGATTCTCCAATACCGGGATATGAACTCGTCAATGGTGTATCCGGAGTCGAGGATGGCGGCGAATATCTGATCACTTCAAAAGTCGGTGGAAATTACTATATCATGAACCCGACGCTGGAAAGCATCAACTACAAGCATGTGGCAAAAGTTTCCGATGAAACTTATGTAAATCCGGCAGCGACAGCAAGTTCTACCATTACATTTACCGGAGTGGCAAATGGAAGTACCTCTGTAAAAGTCGGAGATGTGATTTACTTTGTAGCAGTCAAAGAAGAAGGTATTGTATGTGACCATGCTTCCACTGTTGTGGTTGATACAAAAGAGCCAACCTGCGCAGAGGAAGGTTATACCGGAGATGAAGTATGTATTAACTGCGGTGAAGTCGTTGCAAAGGGTGAAGCCATCAAGACACTGGAACATCAGACAGAAGTGCAGGGAGCAGCAGAAGCAACCTGTACTGAGGATGGTTATACAGGAGATAAAGTTTGTACCGCATGCGGTCAGACCATCGAAAAAGGTGAAGTAATCAAGGCAGCTGGTCACAAGACGGAAGTACGTGGTGCAGCAAAGGCAACCTGCACAGAAGAAGGTTACACAGGAGATGAAATTTGTACCGTATGTGATGAGGTTGTCAGAAAAGGTGAAGTGATCGCAGCCAAAGGTCATAATTATGTAAACGGAACCTGCACAAACTGCGGACAGGATGATCCGGATCTGAATCGTACCTATGCATTGCGATATATCACAGTCGGCGAGCAGACCGGATGGTATTATGCGAACGTAAAAGGTGAAGTAGACAGATCTTATACCGGCGTTACTGCCAACGAATATGGCTGGTGGTATGTAAAAGGCGGCGTACTTGATTTATCTTATACCGGATTCGGTCAGAACGAGAACGGCTGGTGGTATGTAAGTGACGGTCAGGTAGATTTTAACTGTAACGGACTGGTAAACAGTGTATATGGCTGGTGGTATGTAAGCGGCGGCCGAGTAGATGATACTTATACCGGACTTGTAGCAAATGAGTATGGCTGGTGGTATGTAAGTGACGGTCAGGTAGATTTCACCTATACCGGACTTGCAGCCAATGAATACGGCTGGTGGTATGTAAGTGACGGTCAGGTAGATTTTAACTGTAACGGACTGGTAAACAGTGCATATGGCTGGTGGTATGTAAGCGGCGGCCGAGTAGATGATACTTATACCGGACTTGTAGCGAATGCATATGGCTGGTGGTATGTAGTGAAGGGACAGATTGATTTTGCTTACACCGGACTTGCGCAGAATGCATACGGCTGGTGGTATGTAGAAAACGGACAGATCGACTTTGACTATACTGGACTTGCAGCGAATGAATACGGCTGGTGGTATGTGAAACGTGGTCAGGTAGACTTTGGATATAACGGTCTGGCTCACAATGGACATGGCTGGTGGTATGTAGAAAACGGTCAGGTAGATTTTGCCTATACAGGAACTGTAACATGGTATGGTACGGCTTATAATGTAAAAAGTGGTCAGGTTATGTTTGGCAGCATCCGGTTCTAAGCAAACAGCGTGAACGCAGAATAAGCATTCCCCGATTCAAGTGCGTAGAGCATTAAGCGGTGGGTAAGGGGGGATGCTTATGCCAGTGGGAGTTAAAAGCTCCCACTGACAGGTCGCAAAGCGACTGCGTTCATGAGCAAGTAGCGAAAGCGGATTGCGAATGTCCGCTTTACCGGATTGCGAATATCTGCGTGACTTAAAAAGAAATGTGCTGTCACAGCGTTTATTGAAAATGTGTGGCAGCACATTTTTTGTATACTTTTGCAGGAAAAAATCGTTGACACAGGCTGTCTGCTGTACTATAATATACAAGTCTGACAAAGAGTGTTTTTTGTGTGCAAAAAAGCATTTCATATATATGCAGTCGGTTGGGACCCGACCGCAGGGCAGAGTTTTTGATGATTCTCCACAAGTCAGAGAAAACGATACCCGGATAATGCAGACACATTATTCAAAAATAACAGGCAGGAAGCAGATGTGTCCGGACATTCACATTTGTGGAAGCCGCAAATTTATTCAAGGAGGAAAAATCAATGAATAACACATTCATGGCCAACCCGGACAAAGTTGAAAGAAAATGGTATGTAGTTGATGCTACAGGATATACATTAGGACGTTTATCTTCTGAAATCGCTAAGATTTTAAGAGGTAAAAACAAAGCTGTCTTCACACCGCACATCGATACAGGTGATTATGTAATCGTTGTAAACGCTGAGAAGATTAAAGTAACAGGTAAAAAATTAGATCAGAAGATTTACTATCATCACTCTGATTATGTAGGCGGAATGAAAGAGACTACATTAAAAGAGATGCTGGCTAAACATCCGGAAAGAGTTATAGAGTACGCTGTGAAAGGCATGCTTCCGAAAGGACCTCTTGGACGTCAGATGTACAAAAAATTATTTGTATACGCTGGACCGGATCACAAACATGCAGCTCAGAAACCAGAAGTTCTGACATTTTAATCGGTGAAGGAGGTAAATAATCATGGCTAATACTAAATATTACGGAACAGGAAGAAGAAAAAAATCTATCGCAAGAGTTTACCTTGTACCGGGTACAGGTAAAATCACAATCAATAAAAGAGATATTGATGAGTATCTTGGTCTTGAGACATTAAAAGTTATCGTTCGTCAGCCGTTAGTAGCTACAGAGAACGTTGATAAATTTGATGTACTGGTAAACGTTAAAGGTGGCGGTTACACAGGACAGGCTGGTGCTATCAGACATGGTATCGCACGTGCATTACTTACAGTAGATGCTGACTACAGACCAGTTCTGAAGAAAGCTGGATACTTAACACGTGACCCGAGAATGAAAGAGCGTAAAAAATACGGTCTCAAAGCAGCTCGTCGCGCTCCGCAGTTCAGCAAGCGATAATCGACTGCTCAGACTATATCAAAATGGTTCAAAAAGCCCGGAAAATCAAGGTTTTCCGGGCTTTTGCTATATCTAAACGGGCTGATATGGTTTGACCAAATTTGGCAAAACGAGAGCCGTTTTCACCCAATTTTTAGTGGTTAAATATAGGACAACCGCCAAAAATGGGGTCAAAAAACAGCCTTAGTGGTTAAAAAATAGGACAACCAGAGAGCAATTTCGGGGGTATTTTTGAGGGCGATTTTGGCACTCTCAGACACCAAATTTTTCGCTGGAGAGTTTGGCATAATCTGACCAAATCTGAACAATTAAATACGATTCTAATGCAGGCACTCAGCAACAAATAACGTAAGCGTCCAATAAGAGGGTGTATCGAAATTTCTGGCTGTTGCATGTAAACTATTGATTAGAGTTTTGGGAGTTGACTCTAAAAACTCTAAATCTAATCTAAGGAGCAGGCTTATGGATCTTTCTTCTTTGACTCCAGACAAACAGGTGAAACTTCAATACTGGCTGGATGTAATACGGCAATGCAGGGCCTCAGGACTGACAAATCAGATCTGGTGTGAACAACACGATATCTCTTTGAAAAGTTATTATTACTGGCTTTCCAAAATTCGAAAGCTTGCCCTGGAAGAACTGCCCCGCAAGAAAAACGGCATCCACATGTGTACAGACCAACAGTCAACTGCTTTAACGGAATCCCCGGCTGAGTTTGCGGAGCTTTCACTTCCGGACAGAAACATTTCCCGTTCCACTCCTGCAGCCATACTTCATATCGGATCCATAACAGTGGAACTTTATGAAGGCACATCTGCCCAGATGCTGGAAAACATTCTGAAAGCCGTGCAGTCATGTTAGGAGATCTTTCCCATGTGGAGAAAATCTATATCCGATGCGGCTACACCGATATGAGGAAGCAGCTCAATGGCTTGCTGGATATCATCCAGTACAACTTCAAACTGGATCCTTACAGCAATTCCTTATTCCTGTTCTGTGGAAAGAGGGCTGACCGGATCAAAGCAGTCCATTACGAGGGAGACGGTTTCTGCCTTTTATACAAACGGTACGAAAACGGACGTCTCCAATGGCCGCGGACCGGCGAAGAAGCAAAACAGATTTCTGATCAGCAGCTGCGCTGGCTTCTGGAAGGTTTGAACCCGGAGCAGCCAAAGGCGGTTCAGAAATGGCTCCCGCATAAATCTGAAAATACTGAAAATCCTTAGAAATGCTGTGAAATCTGACGATTCTATGGTATAATAATCCTATCGAAGCGAAAGGGTTTTCAGGTTATGTCAGCTACGGAACAGGAGTATAAAAATCATATCAAAGAACTGGAACAGCAGGTCCGGCTCCTGAAAGAGCAGGTTGATTTCCTGACCCGTAAACTTTATGGAACAAAATCCGAGAAGACATCTACTCTCGAAATCGAGGGGCAGATGTCTCTTTTTAATGAAATCGAAACCTGTGCGGATCCTGATGCACACGAACCGGAGCTTGTTGAGATAGAGAAGCACCTACGTAAAAGGAAGTACACCGGTCAGCGAGAAGAACTGGTAAAAAATCTCCCTCACAGCAAAGTACTCCATACCATAGATGAAAGGGAACAGATATGCGATAACTGCGGGAGTACGATGGTGAAAGTAGGGGAAGAATTCGTCCGCACAGAAGTACAGTTTATCCCTGCAAAACTCAAGGTGATTGACCATTACCAGGAAACGTATGAATGCAGGTCATGCCGGAAAAACGGAACTCCTTATATGGAGAAGGCTCCGGTGCCATATCCTCCCGTCCTGCATTCTCTGGCATCTGCATCTACCATCACCTGGCTCATCCACCAGAAGTTTGAATTAAGCATCCCGCTGTACAGACAGGAAAAAGAATGGGAGGCTTTGGGATTACGTTTAAGCAGAGCGACTATGTCAAACTGGCTTCTGGTTGTCTATCGGGACTGGCTTGTACACATCGTCCACCGTCTGAAGCTGGAACTTCTGAAACAGAGATACCTTCATATCGATGAAACACATGTACAGGTGCTGAAAGAACCGGGACGGAAAAATACGTCCGATTCCTATATGTGGGTTTACTGCAGCATCAGAGATGCTGTAAATCCCATCCGCTACTTCGAGTACCAGCCGGGACGAAGCGGGAAATATCCGGAAGCGTTTCTGAGGGAATATGAAGGTTATATCCATACAGACGCTTACTCCGGATACAATGCAGTTTCAGGAGTAAAAAGATGTCTTTGCTATACGCATCTGCGCCGGGCTTTCGTGGATGCGCTCCCAAAAGACATCCATAATTCGGAAGCATCAAAACCTGCGGAAGCAATCCTCCGTCTGAATCAACTCTTTAACATAGAGTCAGAGTTGGAGGCGCTCCCTCCTGATCAGAAGAAAAAAGAACGTCTTATCCGCGAGAAACCGCTTCTCGAGGCTTTTTGGTCATGGGCAGAAAAAAGTGCCATCGGAGAGCTGCCGAAATCCAAACTTTCAAAAGCTTTTCATTACGCCTTAAATAACCGTGAAGGTTTTTGGAATTATCTGGAAGACGGGAATTGTTCCATCAGTAATTCGCTTGCGGAAAACTGTATCCGTCCCTTTGTGATCGGCAGAAAGAACTGGCTGTTCTCCGGCAGTCCGAAAGGGGCGGAAGCCAGTGCAGGAATCTATACACTGGTAGAGACAGCGAAAGCGAATGGGCTTGCCCCGATGAAATATATAAAATATATCCTGTCCGACATGCCGGGGAGTGCTTTTCTTGAACATCCTGAATATCTGGATGATTATCTGCCTTGGAATCCTCTTGTAAAAGAATTCTGTCGATAACCGTTGACCTTTTAGTATAAAAGGCTGACGGTTATTTTTCTATACACTGTTTTATTTGACGCTTACCAAATAACTGGGTGCTTTTTTCATTTCAGGGAAAAAGATTCCGGCGTTAGAAAGGGCCGTCACTTTATGATTTTGAAGTGGCGGCTTTTTCTATTTCCAGAAGCAATAGCAACAATTAGAAATGAGGTGAAGTCAATGAACACGCAAATCATTGCCATTGCCAACCAGAAAGGCGGCGTTGGCAAGACAACGACCTGTGCCAACTTGGGAATCGGGCTGGCGCAGGCCGGAAAGAAAGTCCTGCTGATCGACGGAGATCCGCAAGGGAGTCTGACGATTAGCTTGGGCAATCCACAGCCTGACAAGCTGCCATTTACGCTGTCAGACGCAATGGGGCGTATCCTGATGGACGAGCCGCTGCGCCCTGGCGAGGGTATCTTGCACCACCCAGAGGGGGTTGACCTGATGCCCGCCGACATCCAGCTCTCCGGTATGGAGGTCTCCCTGGTGAATGCCATGAGCCGTGAGACCATCCTGCGGCAGTATCTGGACACGCTCAAGGGACAGTATTCCCATATCCTGATTGACTGCCAGCCATCCCTGGGTATGCTCACGGTCAACGCCCTGGCCGCCGCCAACAGGGTCATAATCCCCGTTCAGGCGGAGTATCTGCCCGCCAAGGGCCTGGAACAGCTGCTCCAGACCGTAAATAAGGTGAAGCGGCAAATCAACCCCAAGCTCCAGATCGACGGTATATTGCTGACGATGGTGGACAGCCGAACCAACTTCGCCAAGGAGATCGCCGCCCTGCTGAGAGAAACCTACGGCAGCAAAATCAAGGTGTTCGGCACCGAGATTCCCCATTCTGTCCGGGCAAAGGAAATTAGCGCCGAGGGCAAAAGCATTTTTGCCCATGACCCTAATGGCAAGGTGGCCGAGGGCTACAAGAATCTGACCAAGGAGGTGATAAAACTTGAAAAGCAGCGCGAAAAAAGTAGAGCTGGCATCGGTAGATGATCTGTTTTCTACGGAGGAGAGCCGTGCCGATGCTCAGAGAGAAAAAGTAGTAGAAATCCCGCTGTCGGAACTGCACCCGTTCAAAGGGCATCCATTCAAAGTCAAGGATGACGAAGCCATGATGGAGACCGCAGACAGTATCAAGCAGTATGGCGTTCTGGTTCCGGCGATTGCTCGACCGGACCCGGAGGGCGGTTATGAGCTGGTAGCCGGACACAGGCGGCACAGAGCCAGTGAGCTGGCAGAAAAGGAGACCATGCCGGTCATTGTTCGGGATTTGGATGATGATGCCGCCACGATCATTATGGTTGACAGCAACCTGCAACGAGAAAGTCTGCTCCCCAGTGAAAGAGCATTTGCCTACAAGATGAAGCTGGATGCCATGAAACATCAGGGAGAGCGAGTTGATTTAACTTCGTCCCAAGTTGGGACGAAGTTGAGAGCCGATGAAATATTGGCTCAGCAGGCTGGTTCAAGCAGAAATCAAGTTCAGCGCTATATCCGTCTGACAGAGCTGATTCCTGAATTGATGGATATGGTGGATGAAAAGAAGATTGCCCTGAACCCTGCCTATGAGCTGTCCTTTCTCAAAAAGGAGGAACAGGTAGACCTGTTGGACGCGATGGACAGCGAACAGGCTACCCCTTCTCTTTCTCAAGCCCAGCGGCTCAAAAAATACAGTCAGGAGGGGCATCTGACCCTCGATATGATGCGTGTCATCATGGGTGAGGAAAAGAAAAGCGATCTGGACCGAGTGACATTTACCTCTGACACCTTGCGAAAGTATTTCCCTAAAAGCTATACGCCCCAGCGGATGCAGGAAACCATCATCAAGCTGCTGGAGGCATGGCAGAAAAAGCGTCAGAGAGACCAGGAACGATGAAAGGAGCCGCCTATGATGGATATTTCAGCCCGTGAGCTGAAAGGACACAACATTCTCGCCGTAGAGAGGTTTTGGGATAACACACGCTGGATGATTGAGTTTTCCGTCCTGCGTCCCAGCACAGCTTACGGCAGCCCCGGAGAGGAAATGCGGCTGTTTTTGACCGAGGATGGGTATCAGGCTGCCCTGCAAAGCCAGCAGCGCCGGGAGATCAAGATCAAGCGTTATGCTCGTGTGATTGAGGGACATATCCTCGATTTCAAACCGGGAAAACGCCGCCGCTCATAAACCCATACAACGAAAGGAAAGGAATGACTATGTGTACGGTAAAGGAAATTCAAGAAGCAATCCGGGAAGATTGCAAATCTCAGCATGACATGGATTCAACGGATATTGACCGAGTGATGCAAACACTTCCTTTCGCCCAGGAGGAGCCATTTACAGAGGCGCGTCCTCGAAAGCCGCTGTTTTGGTTCTATGCAAGAAAATTTGCTTTACTGGTTGGAGCATTGCTCACCATTATTGAAATGGCAATCATTTTCACAAATGTTATGTGGGTTGAAAAAACAAATATCTCAAAGTCCTTGAAAGGTGGATGTTTATGATTATAATTCGTGGCTTAAATAAAGCATTTGGAGAGAAAATAATTTTCTCCAACTTTAATTTGGAAATTCCGGATGGAAGTTTTGTAGTAATCAGCGGGGATAGCGGCAGTGGAAAAAGCACTTTGCTCAATATGATTGGTGGTATCGAAAAGCCGGATAGCGGCAGTATCATAATCGAAGGGCTGAATATTACCCGGCTTAAAAATAAAAACAGTTTTTTTGCGGATACAGTGGGGTTTCTTTTTCAGAATTTTGCACTGCTTGAAAATAAGACAGTTAAAGAAAATTTAAGTTTGATTAAAAAATCAAGCCGAACTAAAGTATCACTTAAAGAAGCTCTTAATCGTGTGGGGTTATCAAAGGAAGTTAACAAAAAAGTTTATCAGCTTTCCGGTGGTGAACAACAGAGAGTTCTTTTTGAATTTGATGAAAAAGTCCTTGACTTTTCGTCTCTGGCAAAACCGCTAAGTCGATTTTGATTTCCTGCGGTGCGCGTCTGGCCGTATTTGATATTGCGGAGCTGCGCGAGGTTACATCCTACGATGAGTTGGAACTGGATACGCTGGGAGACAGAAAAACTGCTCTGTTCCTCATTATGAGTGATACAGATGACAGCTTTAATTTCCTTATATCCATGTGTTATACCCAGCTGTTTAACCTGCTCTGCGAAAAAGCCGACGATGTGTATGGCGGCAGGCTCCCAGTCCATGTGCGCTGTCTCATTGACGAGTGTGCCAATATCGGGCAGATTCCGAAGCTGGAAAAGTTGGTGGCCACTATCCGAAGCCGTGAGATCTCAGCCTGTCTGGTGTTGCAGGCGCAGAGTCAGCTCAAGGCGATCTATAAGGATAACGCCGATACCATTATCGGAAACATGGATACTTCCATCTTCCTGGGCGGTAAAGAGCCGACTACCCTCAAAGAGCTGGCTGCCGTGCTGGGCAAGGAAACCATCGACACCTACAACACCGGAGAGAGCCGTGGCCGGGAAACTTCCCACTCTCTCAACTATCAAAAATTGGGAAAAGAGCTGATGAGCCAGGATGAGCTTGCTGTTATGGATGGCGGCAAGTGCATCTTGCAGTTGCGCGGTGTGCGTCCGTTTCTTTCAGACAAGTATGACATTACCAGACACCCTAATTTCAAATATACAGCTGATGCAGACAAGCGAAATACCTTTGATATTGAAGCATTTTTGTCTGCCAGACTAAAACTCAAGCCTGATGAGGTCTGCGATGTATATGAAGTAGACACGGAGGGCGTGTAATACGGTTCCGCTGAGAAAGGAGTGATCGTATCTATTTGCCGCAACTGCCTCTGTTGAGGCCATTGGCGTACAAAGCGGGCAATCATCAACAAAATAATGAAAAAGGAGGACAGCCGGAATCAGGCTCTCATATATCGAGGGCAGATTGTTCCGGCTTTTGTGCGCTTATGAAACAAACCTAACTAATCATTCAAATGATTCCGGCTAATATTATTTATGGCATTTTTTGAACAGGCAATTACCGTTCTTCAGACTCTCGTTATCGCTCTGGGTGCTGGTCTTGGTATCTGGGGTGTCATCAACCTGCTGGAAGGTTACGGCAACGACAACCCCGGCGCCAAGAGCCAGGGCATGAAGCAGCTCATGGCCGGTGCTGGTGTAGCCGTTGTTGGCATGGTCCTTGTACCTCTGCTCTCCGGGCTGTTCTCTGTCTAAGCGTTTCTGCATGAAATCCTTGCCGCTCCCGCAGTTCTGCGGGGGCGGCGGAAAGGAGGTTGACACCGTATGGATTTCTTACTTGAAGCCCTGACAAATTGGCTGAAAGAAATGCTGGTGGGCGGTATTATGAGCAACCTTTCGGGGATGTTTGACAGCGTAAACCAACAGGTCGCGGATATATCCGTACAGGTAGGACAGACCCCACAGGGATGGAATGGCAGTATTTTCAATATGATTGAGAATCTGTCCAACTCCATCATGGTACCGATTGCAGGTGTGATCCTGGCTATCGTGATGACCGTAGACCTGATCCAGATGATTGCAGACAAGAACAACCTGCATGATGTGGATACCTGGATGATTTTCAAGTGGGTGTTCAAATCAGCTGCTGCCATCCTCATTGTCACAAACACATGGAATATCGTGATGGGCGTCTTTGATATGGCGCAGAGCGTGGTGGCGCAGGCGGCAGGGATTATCAATTCGGATGCGTCCATTGACATTTCCTCAGTTATGACCGATCTGGAACCGAGGCTGATGGAAATGGATTTGGGACCGCTGTTCGGACTGTGGTTCCAATCCCTCTTTATTGGCATTACCATGTGGGCGTTGTATATCTGTATCTTTATCGTTATTTATGGCCGTATGATCGAGATCTACCTTGTAACTTCGGTGGCTCCCGTTCCAATGGCTGCAATGATGGGCAAAGAATGGGGCGGTATGGGACAGAATTACCTCCGATCTCTGCTGGCACTGGGCTTTCAGGCGTTTCTCATTATCGTCTGCGTGGCAATTTATGCTGTGCTGGTGCAGAACATCGCTCTGGAAGATGACATCATCATGGCAATCTGGAGCTGCGTGGGCTACACCGTACTGCTATGTTTTACGCTGTTCAAAACCGGCAGTCTCGCCAAATCAGTCTTTCAGGCACACTAAAACGGAAGGAGGTTTCCACATTGGCTTATGTACCCGTACCCAAGGACTTAACAAAAGTCAAAACAAAGGTCATGTTCAATCTGACCAAGCGGCAGCTTATCTGCTTTACGGGCGGAGCGCTTATTGGCGTACCGCTTTTCTTTTTGCTCAGAAAACCTACCGGAAACAGTGTAGCGGCTATGTGTATGATGCTGGTTATGCTGCCCTTCTTTATGCTGGCTATGTACGAAAAGCATGGACAGCCCCTGGAAAAGATCGTGGGCAACATTCTCAAAGTAGCTGTGATCCGTCCCAAGCAGCGTCCCTACCAGACCAACAACTTTTATGCCGTATTAAAGCGGCAGGAAATGCTCGATAAGGAGGTGTATGACATTGTTCACCGCAATAAAAAAATGGCTGCATCGGATGTTCGGAAAAACCGAGGAAAAAACTGTGCAGCCGGTAAAGACAAAGAAAAAGCTGTCCCGCGCCGATAAGAAGCAGATCGAAGCGGCCATTGCCCGCGCTAACCGCACGGACAAAAAAGGAAAATCTGCGCAGGACAGTATCCCTTATGAACGGATGTGGCCGGACGGAATCTGCCGTGTATCGGACAGCCACTACACAAAGACCATCCAGTTTCAGGACATCAACTATCAGCTATCCCAAAACGAAGATAAGACGGCAATCTTTGAGGGGTGGTGTGATTTCCTCAATTATTTTGACAGCTCGATTCATTTCCAGCTGTCTTTTTTGAATCTTGCGGCATCGGAGGAGACCTTTGCTAACTCCATTTCCATCCCGCCCCAGAGGGACGCCTTTGACAGTATCCGCGAGGAATACACCACAATGCTGCAAAATCAGCTGGCCAGAGGTAACAACGGTCTCATCAAGACCAAATACCTGACCTTTGGTATCGACGCGGACAGCATCAAAGCCGCCAAGCCCCGTCTGGAGCGTATTGAGACCGATATACTTAATAACTTCAAGCGTCTTGGTGTAGCTGCCAGAACGCTGGACGGTAAAGAAAGGCTTTTTCAGCTTCATGCGGTATTCCACATGGATGAACAACTCCCGTTTCAGTTTGAATGGGACTGGCTGGCTCCTTCCGGTCTGTCCACAAAGGATTTTATTGCACCAAGCTCCTTTGAGTTCCGCACCGGCAAGCAGTTCCGTATGGGTAAGAAATACGGGACTGTTTCTTTTTTGCAGATTCTCGCACCGGAACTGAATGACCGTTTGCTGGCTGATTTTCTGGATATGGAAAGCTCGCTCATTGTGAGTATGCACATTCAGTCGGTGGATCAGGTGAAAGCCATCAAAACGGTAAAGCGAAAGATTACCGACCTGGACCGCAGTAAGATCGAGGAACAGAAAAAAGCAGTCCGTGCCGGATACGACATGGACATCATTCCATCTGACCTTGCTACCTACGGCAGTGAAGCGAAAAAACTCTTGCAGGATTTGCAGAGCCGCAACGAGAGAATGTTCCTTTTGACTTTTCTGGTGCTGAACACAGCGGACAATCCCCGTCAGCTTGGCAACAACATCTTTCAGGCAGGCTCTATTGCCCAGAAGTATAACTGTCAGCTGACCAGGCTGGACTTCCAGCAGGAAGAAGGGCTGATGAGCTGTTTGCCTCTGGGTCTCAATCAGATTGAGATTCAGCGAGGACTGACCACCAGTTCCACAGCTATCTTTGTGCCCTTTACTACGCAGGAACTGTTCCAGAACGGGAAAGAAGCTCTGTACTACGGCATCAATGCTCTGTCCAACAACCTCATCATGGTGGACAGAAAGCTGCTGAAAAACCCCAACGGCCTGATTCTGGGTACGCCGGGTTCCGGTAAGTCCTTCAGCGCAAAACGAGAAATTGCCAACTGCTTTTTGCTTACCAGTGATGATGTCATTATCTGTGACCCGGAAGCGGAGTACGCACCTCTTGTTGAGCGTCTGCATGGGCAGGTCATCAAGATCTCACCTACTTCAACCAACTATATCAATCCGATGGATCTGAATCTGGACTATTCGGATGATGAAAGCCCGCTGTCACTCAAGTCTGACTTTATCCTCAGCTTGTGTGAGCTGATCGTGGGCGGTAAGGAGGGCTTGCAGCCGGTGCAGAAAACCATTATTGACCGTTGTGTACGGTTGGTTTACAACGAATATCTCAATGACCCGAAGCCGGAGAATATGCCGATTTTGGAGGACCTTTATAACCTGTTGCGGGAGCAGGAAGAAAAAGAAGCTCAGTACATTGCAACGGCATTGGAAATCTATGTAACGGGTTCTTTGAATGTGTTCAATCATCAGAGCAATGTGGACATTGATAACCGGATTGTCTGCTATGACATCAAGGAACTGGGCAAGCAGCTTAAAAAAATCGGTATGCTGGTGGTTCAGGATCAGGTATGGAACCGCGTTACCATCAACCGTGCCGCCCACAAGTCCACCCGTTACTACATCGACGAGATGCACCTGCTTTTGAAGGAGGAGCAGACCGCCGCCTATACGGTGGAAATCTGGAAGCGATTCAGAAAATGGGGCGGTATTCCGACAGGTATCACCCAGAATGTCAAAGACCTTTTGAGCAGCCGCGAGGTAGAGAACATCTTTGAAAACTCGGACTTCGTGTATATGCTTAACCAGGCAGGCGGAGACCGTCAGATTTTGGCGAAGCAACTGGGGATTTCCACGCACCAGCTTAGCTATGTGACCCACTCCGGTGAGGGCGAGGGCCTGCTGTTCTATGGCTCCACGATCCTGCCGTTTGTAGACCACTTCCCGAAGAACACCGAACTTTACCGCATTATGACTACCAAACCTCAAGAATTGAAAAAGGAGGATGAATGATTATGAACCCCAACATTTTGAATAAAAACCCGCTGATGTTTTTTGACAGGGCGGTAAATGCCCAGCGCAGCCAGCTGCTTACGGTCATGGCCGATGCGGTAAGTGAGTGCCGCACGGCGGCAGATCAGGCAGCCGAACTGAATGAGACCGGTCAGGTGGGGCTTCTCCGTCTGGCAGAGGTCTGGAGCGCCATTCGTGCTAAAGAAGGTATGGGCGGCCTGATTCTGGAAGGAACAGAGGCGAAGATCCTGTCCGATGTGGTGGCACAGTTTTATGCCTACCTGTCCGGCTGTATGTTCAACGATCCTGTGGGAATGGCCATTTATGCAGAGCTGCACTACATGATGTCCTCCCTCATGCTGGGAGAATGGTTTGAATAAAGAGCCGCGCCTGCGCTTTACTGATGAGGAACGGTCTGATCCTGCACTGGAAAAGCCGATCCGTAAAGCGGAGAAAGCTGCGGCCAGAGCAGATAAGGCGCAGGCCAATATCCCAAAGAAAAAGGTCAGGCAGACGGTCATTGACCCGGATACCGGAAAAAAGACCTCGAAGCTGACCTTTGAGGGCAAGAAAAAGCCACCCTCCAAAGTTTCTCAAGGAGTCAGGGAAGCTCCCGTTCATCTGGTTGCGAGCAAGCTCCACAAAGAGATCCGGGAAACAGAGCAGGACAATGTGGGCGTGGAAAGCGCCCACAAGTCCGAGAAAGCGGTGGAGACCGGTGCTTATCTGGTGCGGGAGGGCTATCGCAGCCACAAGCTGAAGCCGTACCGCAAAGCAGCCCAGGCAGAGCGTCAACTGGAAAAGGCAAATGTAAATGTTCTGTACCAGAAATCTTTGCAGGAAAATCCCCAGTTTGCCAGCAACCCTCTTTCCCGCTGGCAGCAAAAGCAGGCCATCAAAAAGCAGTATGCCGCCGCCAAACACGCCGGTCAGACTGCCGGAAATACCGCCCAGGCTGCATCCAAAACCGGAAAAGCCGCAAGGACGGTAAAAGAAAAGGTACAGCAGGCAGGGGCATTCGTCATGCGCCACAAGAAGGGTTTCCTGATGGCAGGGGTTTTGTTCCTCATTACCTGTATGCTGATGAATACCATGTCCTCCTGCTCCATGATGGCGCAGAGCATCGGTTCCGTTCTCTCCGGCACCACTTATCCGTCGGATGACCCGGAAATGCTGGCAGTGGAGGCAGATTATGCAGCCAGAGAAGTCCAGTTGCAGGAGGAAATCGACAACATTGAAAGCAGCCACCCAGGGTATGACGAGTATCGCTATGACCTTGGTATGATCGGCCATGACCCTCATGAGCTGGCAGCATTTCTGTCTGCCGTCTTGCAAGGTTACACCCAGCAGAGCGCTCAGGCAGAGCTGGCGCGTGTGTTTGCAGCACAGTATCAGCTGACGCTTACTGAGGAAGTGGAGATTCGCTACCGCACGGAGACCTCCACCGACCCGGAGACCGGCGAGACCACCTCAGAAGAAGTCCCCTATGAGTATTACATTTTGAATGTGAAACTCACCAGCAAGCCCATTTCCGCTGTGGCGTCGGAGATTCTGACCCCGGAGCAGATGGAAATGTATCAGGTCTACCGACAGACCATGGGCAATAAGCCGTTGTTGTTTGGCGGTGGTTCCCCTGACATGAGCAATTCCGAGGACTTGACCGGTGTACAGTTTGTAAATGGAACCCGTCCCGGAAATCCGCAGTTGGTGGAGCTGGCCAAGCGTCAGGTGGGCAATGTGGGCGGCTATCCTTATTGGAGCTGGTATGGCTTTGACAGCCGCGTGGAGTGGTGCGCCTGCTTTGTATCCTGGTGTTATAACCAGGCTGGAAAAAGTGAGCCGCGCTTTGCAGGCTGTGAGTGGCAGGGCGTTCCGTGGTTCCAGTCTCATGGACAGTGGGGCGCAAGAGGCTATAACAATCTGGCTCCCGGAGATGCAATTTTCTTTGACTGGGATTTGGATGGGACAGCAGACCATGTAGGTATCGTGATCGGTACGGATGGCAGCCGTGTTTATACCGTGGAGGGAAATTCCGGCGATGCCTGCAAGATTAAAAGTTATGACCTGAATTATCAAAGCATTAAGGGCTACGGCCTGATGAACTGGTAACAGAGATTTTTAAGAAGGAGTGATAGACGATGGCAAAGAACAAAATTGAGCGCATTGACCAGGAGATTACAAAGGTCCGCGAGAAGATCGCAGAGTATCAGGAAAAGCTCAAGGCGCTGGAAGCACAGAAAACCGAGGCAGAAAATCTGGAGATCGTCCAGATGGTGCGCGCCCTGCGTATGACCCCGACCCAGTTGAGCGCCATGCTGTCCGGTGGCACAGTTCCCGGCAGTTTGGCTGATGACAATAACGAACAGGAGGAAAACAGCTATGAGGAATAAACGATTGCTCCGAACACTTTCCGCCTTTTGCCTGACAATGGTTGTGGCATTTGGCTTTACGATCCCTGCTTTTGCACAGGGGTCAGAACAGGCTCCGGCGGCACCGGCAGAGGATTCTACCAATGACAGCAATGTGATTGTGGAAGAAACAGAACCAGCACCGGCACTTACACCGGAGGGGAATGCGGCACTGGTGGATGATTTTGGAGGCAATAAGCAGCTTATTACTGTTACCACCAAGGCTGGAAATTACTTTTACATCCTGATTGACAGGGCGAATGAGGATAAAAAGACTGCTGTTCACTTTCTGAATCAGGTGGATGAAGCGGATTTGATGGCACTGATGGAAGATGAAAATGTCAAAGAGAAGCCGTCTGCTGTGTGTAGCTGCACGACAAAATGTGAAGCAGGGGCAGTCAATACGACTTGTCCGATCTGTGCAACTGATAAGAGTAAATGTACGGGCAAAGCACCGGAACCTCCGGCAGAAACATCGGAGCCGGAAAAGGAGAAGCCTGCCGGATTGAACCCGGCTGCGATAGTCCTTTTGCTGGCTCTGCTGGGCGGCGGTGGCGTATTTGCCTACTTGAAGCTCGTTAAGAACAAGCCTAAGACCAAGGGCAATGACAGTCTGGACGATTATGATTATGGAGAGGAAGATTCCGAGGAATGGGAAACCGAGGATGAGGAGTCGGAAGAACCGGATGCTGACGGGGGCAGCACAGAAGAAGATGATGAGGACAGTGTGAAATGACCCGTTTCACAGACAGTCCCTATGAACGCATGATGACACGCAGGCCGGAGGGCGGGAAGGAAACTTCCCGTCCTCCTTCTTTACCCTACAACCACCCCTGCTATGGTTGCGGGAGTTATGGAAGCCCCTGCGTAGGTATCTGCCATCGTGAGATGGAACGCTGGCTCAAAGAAAGGAAACGAAAAAAATGAGTGTTCTGATTATATTTATCAAGCTGATTGCTGTTTTTGACCTGCTGGTGATCGCCGTGTATTTTGGCGGCGACATTCTTTCTACCATGTTAAACAAACTTCGGAGAAAGCCAAAGCAAGATGACCCCTTTGATTTCTCCTTAGATACCGTGACAGTTTCATTGTCCATAGATTCTATCCGTCAGCTTTATTCCGGCGATGCGGCAGATTTTGTGGAAGAAAAGATCCTGCCAAATGCGGAGAAAACAATGGCCGTGCTGACGGAACAAGAACAGACGGCGGCTCGTCTGCTCTTATCCGCTCTGATCGGTTTTCTTGCAGCAGAAGCTCCTATGGATGAACAGAGCTTTCCTTTGATGATGGAACTTCTGAACTGCATGGAAGGGGAAAAAGAAGATGGTTGTCAGGATGCAGTAGATAGTTTATTTGAAGATGCCGCCTGCAATACCCGCCGTCACGAAGAATATTACAGCAATTATCAACGCTACCAGCTGATGCAGGTGGATAAAACCCGTGTCATTTTGGCTTGCCGTATCATCATCAATGACCTGCTGGGGAAACTGTACCGCTATGACTACCGGTTTGGTTATAACCTGCTACTGGATGAGGAAAACAGCATAGAGAAAAAACTGCACACGCCTGTGCGGGAAGAATGGGAGGCTGAAGATGATGAGATATAAACTGGTAATCGCTGAAAAACCATCGGTTGCACAAAGTCTGGCTGCGGTAATCGGTGCAACTGCTCGTAAGGACGGGTATTTGGATGGTAACGGCTGGCGTGTCAGCTGGTGCGTGGGCCATCTGGCCGGTCTTGCGGATGCAGACAGTTATGATCCCAAGTATGCCAAGTGGCGATATGATGACCTGCCTATTCTGCCGGAGCATTGGCAGATGGTAGTGGGAAAGGATAAGAAAAAGCAGTTTGATATTCTCAAAAAGCTGATGAACGCCCCGGATGTGACGGAGGTAGTAAATGCCTGTGATGCCGGACGCGAGGGCGAGCTGATCTTCCGCAGCGTCTATGAGCTGGCAGGCTGCCAAAAGCCGATGAAAAGGCTCTGGATTTCTTCGATGGAGGACTCCACCATAAGGGAGGGCTTTGCAAACCTGCGCCCAGGTGTAGATTATGATGGACTTCGGGATGCTGCTCTCTGCCGTGCCAAGGCCGACTGGTTGGTAGGGATCAATGCCACAAGGCTTTTTTCCGTGCTGTACCACCGCACCCTCAACATCGGGCGCGTGATGTCCCCAACGCTGGCACTGATTGTCCAGCGAGAAGCTGAAATCGACACCTTTCAGCCGGTTCCTTTTTATGCCGTGGCGCTGGAGCTGCCCGGTCTTACCATATCCGGGGAGCGCATGGCGGATAAAGCTGCTGCCGAACAGCTGAAAGAAGCCTGTCAGGGTGCAAATGTCACAATCAAAAAGGTGGAGCGCAAGGAAAAGTCCGAAAAGCCGCCTGCCCTCTATGATCTGACTACCCTGCAAAGAGATGCCAACCGTCTGCTTGGATTTACGGCCCAGCAGACCTTGGACTATCTGCAAAGCCTGTATGAAAAGAAGCTCTGCACCTATCCCCGTACTGACAGCCGCTATCTGACCGGTGATATGGCAGACAGCCTGCCAGTGCTGGTGAATCTGGTTGCCAATGCTATGCCGTTTCGGAAAGGGATCGCCATTTCCTGTGATGCCGGTGCGGTCATCAACGATAAGAAAGTAACCGACCACCACGCAGTAATTCCCACCCGAAATCTCAAGGATGCAGACCTTTCTGCCCTTCCTGCGGGAGAAAAAGCAGTGCTGGAGCTGGTGGCCCTGCGCCTGCTGTGCGCCGTGGCCCAGCCCCATATCTATTCGGAAACCGTTGTGATTGCAGCGTGTGCCGGTGGGAAATTTACCGCCAAGGGAAAAACGGTGAAGCACCCCGGATGGAAAGCACTGGAGGACGCTTACCGTGCCAAAACGAAGGATGCAGAGCCGAAAAAAGAGGGTGCAGAGAAAGCCCTGCCGGAGCTGACTGAAGGACAGACCCTTTCAGTTGTTGCTGCAATCGTCAAAGAAGGCAAAAGCAGTCTGCCCCTGCACTTTACGGAGGACACCCTATTGTCCGCGATGGAGACTGCTGGAAAAGAGGATATGCCGGAGGATGCCGAGCGAAAAGGTCTGGGGACACCGGCCACCCGTGCCGGTATTTTGGAAAAGCTGGTATCTGCCGGTTTTCTGGAACGAAAAAAGAGCAGGAAAACGGTGCAGCTTCTCCCTTCCCACGATGCAGTTTCCCTGATCACCGTTCTGCCGGAACAACTGCAATCGCCGCTTCTGACTGCCGAGTGGGAGTACCGACTGGGCGAGATCGAGCGCGGGCAGCTTGCCCCGGAGGAGTTTTTGGACGGGATCAGCACCATGCTGAAAGATCTGGTGGGGACTTATCAGGTCATCAAGGGAACTGAGTACCTGTTCACTCCGCCCCGTGAGGTGGTGGGCAAATGCCCTCGCTGCGGCGGTGAAGTTGCAGAACTGCAAAAAGGCTTCTTCTGTCAGAATGATTCTTGCAAATTTGCAATCTGGAAAAACAACAAATGGTGGGCTGCCAAGAAAAAACAGCCGACCAAGGCTGTGGTGTCTGCACTGCTTAACGATGGCCGTGTCCGTGTGACGGGCCTATATTCGGAGAAAACCGGAAAGACCTACGATGCCGCTGTGGTTTTGGAGGATGATGGACAGTACGCCAACTTCAAGCTGGAATTTGACCAGCGGAAAGGAGGCAGCCGATGAAGCTCTCTTTAGTGGAACGGGAAACCATTCTCCTCTATAACCAGGCAGAACCAATGGCTGAGATCTATACTCATGATCCCCGTCTGATGGAGAAGCTGGATCTGCTGGCAAAAAAGCACCCCGACCAGATCACCCGAAAGGACGCCCATAACTTTACCGTCCCCAAGCGGTGTGTATCAGTCCGGGAGCCATATAGCGCAGAACGCCGCAAAGCCGCCAGTGAGCGTGCGAAAGCCGCCGGATACCAGCCTCCTATGCGAAAGTCCGACAGTTAAAGGCACATGACAGAGAATGTATTTGAAGCAGTCAAGCAGTCGGTCAGCACCAGAGATGCGGCAGCGTTTTATGGGATCGAGGTCAAACGAAATGGCATGGCCTGCTGTCCCTTTCACGATGATAAGAACCCAAGCATGAAGGTAGACCAGCGGTTCCACTGCTTTGGCTGCGGTGAAGATGGGGATGTGATCGACTTTACCGCAAAGCTCTTTGACCTCTCCTCAAAAGAAGCGGCGGAGAAACTGGCACAGGACTTTGGCCTGATCTATGACAGTCAGGCCCCTCCCCGCAGGAGATATGTCCGGCAGAAAACCGAGGCACAAAAGTTTCGGGAGGACCGGCAGCGGTGTTATCGCGTACTGTCCGATTACTACTATCTGCTGAAAAAATGGGAGGCCGACAATTCTCCCCGGACACTGGAGGAAGAACCGCACCCCCGTTTTGTGGAAGCAATCCAGAAAAAAACCTATGTAGAGTACCTGCTGGACCTTTTTCTGTATGAAAGTGAAGAAGAACAAAGGGCATGGATTGCAGAACACACAGCAGAAATCACACACTTGGAAAGGAGATTGAAAATCATGGCTGAGAACAAACCCACCAACCGAGAGCGGCTAAGGGAAATCACAGATGGCATCGAGCAGGGCATCAAAGAACTGTTTGAGAGTGAAAAGTATATGCGCTATCTGTCCGTTATGTCCCGCTTCCACCGCTATTCGGTAAACAACACCATGCTCATCTATATGCAGAAGCCGGACGCCACTTTGGTAGCCGGATACAATAAGTGGAAAGACCAGTTTGAGCGTCATGTAAAAAAGGGCGAGCATGGCATTACCATCATCGCCCCCACACCGTATAAGAAGAAAATCGAGGAACAGAAGCTGGACCCGGATACCAAGGCTCCGATTCTGGATAAAGACGGAAAGATCGTCACAGAGGAAAAAGAAATCGAAATCCCCATGTTTCGTCCGGTCAAGGTCTTTGATGTGAGCCAGACCGATGGGAAACCTTTGCCGGAGCTTGCTTCCTCCCTTTCCGGCAATGTGCCAAATTATGAGGCATTCATGGAGACCCTGCGCCGCAGCGCACCGGTGCCAATCACTTTTGAAACAATGGCCGCCGATACGGACGGCTATTTTTCTGCCGATCATCAGAAAATTGCCATTCGTCAGGGCATGAGTGAGGTGCAGACGGTTTCAGCCACAGTACACGAGATTGCCCACAGCAAGCTCCATGACCCTAAAAAATATGAAATGCTACCGTCATGGAAGGTTGTGCAGGAGAGTGAAGGTGAAACCAAGCATGATTTCAAGCTGGATTTTGCCACAGAAAAAGAAGCCGAACAGTTTGCTTCTGATATGGATTGGCGCTATGTGGACGAAAATCAGTTTGAATGGCGTCTTGCAGTCGAGGAAGATGCAACCGCAGAAAAACAGGCAATCAAAAACCGCCACACGGAGGAAGTGGAGGCTGAAAGCATCTCCTATGCAGTCTGCAAATATTTTGGCATTGAGACAGGAGAAAACAGCTTTGGCTATATTGCCAGTTGGAGTCAGGGCAAGGAGCTGAAAGAACTGAGAGCCAGTTTGGAGACCATCAACAAAACCTCCGGCACTTTGATCTCCGACATTGAGCGCCACTATAAGGAAATCTGCAAAGAGCGCGGAATCGACCCTCATGCAAAGGTAGAGCCGGAAACCGCCCCGATAGAGCAGCCAGCAGATTCCGCTAAGGTATCTGATAGACAGCCGACCGGTGATCTGACCTACTATGTAGCAGAGTGCATGGAATTTCCAAACCTCGGAGAATACCACGATAACCTGTCTTTGGAGGAAGCAATCCGCATTTATCAGGAGATTCCGGCAGAACGAATGAACGGGATCAAGGGCATTGGTTTTGAGCTGAAAGACGGAAGCGACTATGAAGGACCTTTTCCGATTTTGACCGGCCAGACCATTGACCTGGACACCATCCAGGCAATCGACTATTACCGTGATAATCCTCTGGTGCAAAAAGCGGTAAAGGAACTGGCTGCGGCAATGCCGGAAATGGAAGTGCTGGGGGCGGATGCCAACCAGCAGGAGGCTTTGTTTCTGATTGACGATGCCACCTATCTTCATATCCAGTCCTGTGACAGCGGCTGGGACTATACCCTTTACGATGCCGCGTCCATGAAAGAGTTGGATGGTGGTCAGCTGGATATGCCGGAGATTTCCCGCATGAAGGCAGTTCTCCAGATTTGTGATGACAACGATTTGGGCAGAGACTCGGTAAAATACGCACCGTTGTCCATGATTGAGACCTTGCAGGAAGCTGCCTACCAGCAGATGCAGGCAGAGGCCAGTCAGATGGCTGCTTCTTCTCAGCTGCCGGAAGCACAAGAGCAGGCGCTGGATGAATACCCTATGCCTGATGAGCAGGTATCCACACCGGATATGCAGGAATACGGCTACTTCTATGATGGGATGCTCCCTGTCACCAGAGAACGGGCGCTGGAACTGGATGCCGCTGGTTTGACTGTCTATGTGCTGCATGAGGACAATACGGAGAGTATGGTATTTGACTCGCAGGAAATCATGGATCATGGCGGCATTTTCGGTGTGGACCGTGAGGAATGGGCGAAAAGCCCTCAGTTCCACGAAAAGGTCATGGAGCGCCAGGAACATCAGCAGGAACGGGAACAGGCATTTCTTGCTCAGAACAGAGATTGCTTTGCCATCTATCAGGTGAGCCGTGACGATCCGCAGAATGTGCGCTTTATGAATCTGGACTGGCTAAAGTCCCATGACATTTCCATAGACCGTAGCAATTATGATCTCATTTACACTGCTCCGCTGAGGGAGTCTGGCACGGTACCGGAGCAGCTGGAAAAACTATATGAGCAGTTTAATCTGCAAAAACCGGCGGATTTTCACAGTCCTTCTATGAGTGTCAGTGACATCGTTGCGATCAAGCAGGATGGTAAGGTATCCTGTCATTACTGTGACAGTGTTGGTTTTACCCAGATACACGGATTCCTGCCGGAAAATCCGCTGAAAAATGCGGAGATGGCCGTGGAGGACGATTACGGCATGATCGACGGTATCATCAACAATGGCGCAAAAGAGCCTACGGTGGCAGAGCTGGAACAGCAGGCCCGCAACGGTCAGCCCATTTCCCTCATGGATTTGGCTGCCGCTGCCCATCGGGAGGAACGGGAAAAGAAAAAGTCCGTCATGGAGCAGCTGAAAAGCCAGCCCAAGGCAGAACACAAAAAGATAGCGCCAAAAAAGAGTGCGGAAAGGGAGATTTGATATGGGAAACTTTACTTTTGAGGAAATGAACCTGATGTGCATTTACAATACCGGCAGCCGCACCGGACTGATCGACAGCCTGCGTGAGATGCGCGGCGAGCTGGCCCCGGAGGAAACCGAGCTGCGGGAGTTGACAGACAGCGCACTGGGCAAGCTCCAGGCCATGAGTGATGCCGAGTTTGCCGAGCTGGAGTTGTATCCGGATTTTGACCAGTAAACACCATAATCGCAGGGATGGGGTGGCAATATGCCACCCCACCTTTTTACCCCAAAACTGAAAGGAGGACAGAACACT